>NZ_JBBORA010000001.1:2437500-2455000 GCF_038004385.1 Cytobacillus sp. FSL R5-0377 | reverse complement strand
GCGTTCTAAGGGCGTTGAAGCCAGACCGCAAGGACTGGTGGAGCGCTTAGAAGTGAGAATGCCGGTATGAGTAGCGAAAGATGGGTGAGAATCCCATCCACCGAATGCCTAAGGTTTCCTGAGGAAGGCTCGTCCGCTCAGGGTTAGTCGGGACCTAAGCCGAGGCTGAAAAGCGTAGGCGATGGACAACAGGTTGATATTCCTGTACCACCTCTTTACCGTTTGAGCAATGGGGGGACGCAGGAGGATAGGGTAAGCGCGCTGCTGGATTAGCGCGTCCAAGCAGTTAGGCCGGTAACGAGGCAAATCCCGTTACCACATAGGCTGAGCTGTGACGGCGAGGGAAATTTAGTACCGAAGTTCCTGATTCCACACTGCCAAGAAAAGCCTCTAGCGAGGGAAAAGGTGCCCGTACCGCAAACCGACACAGGTAGGCGAGGAGAGAATCCTAAGGTGAGCGAGAGAACTCTCGTTAAGGAACTCGGCAAAATGACCCCGTAACTTCGGGAGAAGGGGTGCTCATTAGGGTGAATAGCCCTGATGAGCCGCAGTGAATAGGCCCAGGCGACTGTTTAGCAAAAACACAGGTCTCTGCGAAGCCGCAAGGCGAAGTATAGGGGCTGACGCCTGCCCGGTGCTGGAAGGTTAAGAGGAGAGGTTAGCGCAAGCGAAGCTTTGAATCGAAGCCCCAGTAAACGGCGGCCGTAACTATAACGGTCCTAAGGTAGCGAAATTCCTTGTCGGGTAAGTTCCGACCCGCACGAAAGGCGTAACGATCTGGGCACTGTCTCAACGAGAGACTCGGTGAAATTATAGTACCTGTGAAGATGCAGGTTACCCGCGACAGGACGGAAAGACCCCGTGGAGCTTTACTGTAGCCTGATATTGAATTTTGGTACAGCTTGTACAGGATAGGTAGGAGCCTGAGAAGCCGGAGCGCCAGCTTCGGTGGAGGCGTCGGTGGGATACTACCCTGGCTGTATTGAAATTCTAACCCGCGCCCCTTATCGGGGCGGGAGACAGTGTCAGGTGGGCAGTTTGACTGGGGCGGTCGCCTCCTAAAAAGTAACGGAGGCGCCCAAAGGTTCCCTCAGAATGGTTGGAAATCATTCGCAGAGTGTAAAGGCACAAGGGAGCTTGACTGCGAGACCTACAAGTCGAGCAGGGACGAAAGTCGGGCTTAGTGATCCGGTGGTTCCGCATGGAAGGGCCATCGCTCAACGGATAAAAGCTACCCCGGGGATAACAGGCTTATCTCCCCCAAGAGTCCACATCGACGGGGAGGTTTGGCACCTCGATGTCGGCTCATCGCATCCTGGGGCTGTAGTCGGTCCCAAGGGTTGGGCTGTTCGCCCATTAAAGCGGTACGCGAGCTGGGTTCAGAACGTCGTGAGACAGTTCGGTCCCTATCCGTCGTGGGCGCAGGAAATTTGAGAGGAGCTGTCCTTAGTACGAGAGGACCGGGATGGACGCACCGCTGGTGTACCAGTTGTCTTGCCAAAGGCATCGCTGGGTAGCTATGTGCGGAAGGGATAAGTGCTGAAAGCATCTAAGCATGAAGCCCCCCTCGAGATGAGATTTCCCATAGCGTCAAGCTAGTAAGATCCCTGAAAGATGATCAGGTTGATAGGTCAGAGGTGGAAGCGTGGCGACATGTGGAGCTGACTGATACTAATCGATCGAGGACTTAACCAAAACGAAAAGCGGAGGCGACTGTTCAACTTCGAGAGAAGTTAGGAGCCGAAGCTAGACAAGTCATTGGTGAATACTCGGCAAAATGCTTCTTCATACATTATCTAGTTTTGAGGGAACGAAGTTTCTTCAACCAAATAGTCCGGTGGCGATAGCGAGAAGGTCACACCCGTTCCCATACCGAACACGGAAGTTAAGCTTCTCAGCGCCGATGGTAGTTGGGGGCTGTCCCCCTGTGAGAGTAGGACGCTGCCGGGCAAATGAAAGAGCACCTGATGGGTGCTCTTTTTTGTGTGTATGAAGGTCAGAAGAATAAATTTGTGCTTTAATTTAAAAGGAATTACACCTATATGTGTCACTTTGCCCTGTATATGTGCCGCTTTTCCATTTTATGTGCGACTTTCAGGCATATATGTGGTGCCAGAATCAAATTTTATGTGCCACTCCCTATTCCACCGTCTATTTTAAAACACAAGGCGGTTCTCTTTAAAGATAACTAGTGCTAAATGTTAGATAAACTCCAAAACTTGCTAGATAAATCGAAAAATCTGTTAGATAATTTTACAGTCATGTTAGATAAAACCCAAAACAGGCCAGAAAAAATTCGAAACCTGTCAGATAAACCGCCAGGCATGCTTCTTACCAGGGAATTCAGCTCCCCAGAATAAATTCAAACACCGCGCTGCACGCTCACCTTCCAAAACTTCCTAATCATAAAATAACCAATACAGGAGATAAGCAGCCATCCAGCATCCCCCTGCAAAACCTTACTGCTTCTTATCAGCTAAATACTGATAAATCAAATATGGCCCCTTTTCAGCCGTAATTTGAAGGAATGTCTGAATAAAAGGGTAGTCTTTATTCGGCATCATTTTGATGAGTTCACTCCACCATTCAGTTTCATAGCGGGCAATCATGCTTAAGTTATACAGCAGCAGATAGTGAATAAGAAGCTCAGGGAAATCAATCAAATCACCTTTGGCCAAAGGGAAGAAAAACTTTCCTGCAGCCGGACTATATCGTAAAGGCTTAAAATTATATGTATTCAGGTTTTTTGTCAAAAAATTTAGTGCTGTCTCCTCTGATTCCTGAAAGCTTATATTAAAGTCCGATTTTGACTGCACATATTCCACAAAGCGGGATTCGGTCATATGAAAGCGGTCGAGAATTATTTTTGGCAAGGTGAATACATCCTTTACCCGCTCCGCTTCCAGAAAAGTATTGCGGCCTTCTGTCTGGCTATACAAATTGTTAAGCTCCGGAATCTGGCCGAATAACTCTCCCATTGTTGTTTTTTCGCCTTCCAAATGTTTCATGTGGAACATTTTTTCTCCCATATAAGGGAAAAGACCGCTTTTTTGAAATTTCACTTCATCCTGAAAAAAATTATATTGCTGCTTTTTTCTTTTCCGGGTGGACACCCCGTGTGCCAAAACAGAGGTAGTCTCCGGATAATTAGGGTCCACAGTCAGTATACAGGCCTTTACAAGGTGAACAAGTCCATAAAAAAAGAGAATCGGCTTGATGACCAATGGCGCCTTCTCTGCCTGCTCATAGTATACTTGTCCGTGTTCTAGATAGTATATAAAAGGGTAGCTGTTTTCATAGCTCTTTTGTTCAGCCTGATCCAGGTTTTGTTTTTGGTAGCATTTCTTTAAAAATTCCTGTGAAGTGTTCGCCGAAAAAAAATATAAAAAGGAGCTTTTTAGATCAAATGGATGTATCACAACGAGTCCTCCGAATCTTTAGAAAAATCCAACATATCAATCCGTTCTTGACAGTATTTTGTCCAATTGATAACCTACTAATAATATTTTCGAGTCCAGGAGGTCAAAAAAATGTGGGAAACTAAGTTTGCTAAAGAAGGTTTAACGTTTGATGATGTTTTACTGGTTCCATCGAAATCAGAGGTACTTCCTCGTGATGTAAGCCTTAAAGTTAATTTGACTGAAAAGATTGCACTTAACATTCCAGTGATCAGTGCCGGAATGGATACGGTAACTGAAGCAGAAATGGCGATTGCTATGGCGCGCCAGGGCGGTTTGGGAATTATCCATAAAAACATGTCCATTGAACAGCAGGCTGATCAGGTGGATAAAGTAAAGCGTTCAGAAAGCGGCGTTATCACGGATCCTTTCTTCCTCACTCCAGAACAGCAGGTATTTGATGCAGAACATCTAATGGGCAAGTACCGGATTTCGGGTGTTCCAATCGTCAATAATAATGAGGAACAGAAGCTTGTTGGCATTTTGACAAACCGTGACCTCCGATTTATTCAGGACTTTTCGATAAAAATTTCAGATGTGATGACTAAAGAAAACCTTGTAACAGCCCCAGTGGGCACCACATTAGATCAAGCAGAAAAGATTCTTCAGCAGCATAAAATTGAAAAATTGCCGCTAGTAGATGATGAAGGTGTTTTAAAAGGGTTAATTACCATTAAAGATATTGAAAAAGTCATTGAGTTTCCTAACTCGGCAAAAGATGAGCGAGGACGCCTGCTCGCAGGTGCAGCGGTTGGCGTAACCGGCGATACGATGAAGCGGGTTGAAATGCTTGTGAAATCCCATGTGGATGTCATTGTTGTGGATACGGCACATGGACATTCAAAAGGCGTGCTTGATACTGTACGCGAAATCAGGAACACCTATCCGGATCTGGCCATTATTGCTGGAAACGTCGCGACTGCTGAAGCGACAAAGGATTTAATTGAAGCAGGTGCGGATATTGTGAAAGTGGGAATCGGACCAGGATCAATTTGTACAACACGTGTAGTTGCAGGTGTAGGGGTACCGCAAATCACAGCTGTCTATGATTGTGCAACTGAAGCACGCAAGCATGGCAAGTCCATTATTGCTGATGGCGGAATCAAATATTCAGGGGACATCGTGAAAGCATTGGCAGCCGGCGGACATGCTGTAATGCTTGGCAGCCTTCTTGCCGGTGTTTCAGAAAGCCCGGGAGAAACGGAAATCTTCCAGGGACGACGCTTCAAGGTGTACAGAGGAATGGGTTCTGTGGCAGCCATGGAAAAAGGCTCTAAAGACCGTTACTTCCAGGAAGATAATAAGAAGTTCGTTCCAGAGGGAATTGAAGGGCGCATTGCTTATAAAGGGCCTTTATCCGATACGATATACCAGCTTGTCGGAGGTATCCGTTCCGGAATGGGCTATTGCGGAACAAAGGATCTTCATGAGCTTCGCGAA
The DNA here is from genome assembly GCF_038004385.1 of Cytobacillus sp. FSL R5-0377. NCBI lineage: Bacteria > Bacillati > Bacillota > Bacilli > Caryophanales > Bacillaceae > Cytobacillus > Cytobacillus sp. FSL R5-0377. The sequence continues at coordinate 2,450,102 of NZ_JBBORA010000001.1, read as the reverse complement.
AATGCCCAATTTATTAAAATGACTGGTGCTGGCCTGAGAGAAAGCCACCCGCATGATGTGCAGATCACAAAAGAGGCGCCAAACTACTCGCTATAACAGCACAAAGCAGGAGAGGGGAACCTTTCCTGCTTTTTTATTTGCCCCAAAAAATTGAACCTAGGAAAATATTAATGCATAACAATGAGCTAAGGCAGGCAGGAATAGGTAATTACTCTATCTATTCTTTAAATCAGAGTTATGATAAAATAACAAAAGTGTATTAAAACGTTGGAGGGCAGTAAAATTGAAGAAAACATTGTACCGTAAGTCTATCGCTGGATTCCTTGCCTTGGTCATGATATTAGGTCTTTTACCTGGTATACATAAAGCACATGCGGAGGATATTTTAAATATCAATGCCGATGCTGCTATTTTAGTAGATGCAGAGACCGGAAAGATTTTATATCAAAAAAATGCGGATAAAGTACTGGGCATTGCCAGTATGACAAAAATGATGACAGAATACCTGCTTCTTGAAGCCGTTGAAAAAGGCAAAGTAAAGTGGGATCAGGAATACGCAGTAAGTGAATATGTGTGGAAAGTATCACAGGACCGCAATCTATCAAATGTCCCATTAAGAAGAGACGGCAAATACAATATCCGTGAATTGTATGAAGCCATGGCTATCTATTCTGCAAATGGTGCAACCATTGCAATTGCAGAAACGATTGCCGGTTCAGAAACTAACTTTGTTAAAATGATGAACGAAAAAGCGGCAGAGCTTGGATTAAAGGAATATAAATTTGTAAACTCAAGCGGTTTGAACAACCGTGACTTAAAGGGATCTCCTCCTGCAGGCGGCCCTGAGGATGAAAACGTAATGTCAGCAAGAGATACAGCTATTCTGGCAAGGGAATTGATTAATCGGTTCCCGGAAGTATTAGAAACGGCAAGTACCCCTAGAAAGACCTTCAGAGAGGGTACAGATGATGAAATTAAAATGGAAAACTGGAACTGGATGCTTCCGGAGCTGGTATATGGCTATGAAGGGGCAGATGGCCTTAAAACAGGTACGACTGACTTTGCCGGATACTGCTTCACAGGTACGGCCATGAGAGATGGCAGCCGCTACATCAGCGTAGTCATGAACGCTAAAGGAGCGAATGGCCAGGCTACTTATAAATCCAGATTTGATGAAACCAAGAAGATGTTTGACTTCGGTTTCACCAACTTCACGAAAGAAGAAATCGTTCCTGCCAACTATCAGGTGAAAGGCCAGAAAACAGTGCCTGTTACAAAAGGGAAAGAAGATAAAGTGAAGATTTCTTCTAAAGATGCCATCGAAATGGTTATGAGAAATGGGGAAAAGGAAAACTTTAAACCCGTTCTTGTTCTGGATAAAAAGAAATTAAATGAAAATGGTGAATTGACTGCTCCTATTAAAAAGGGAGAAAAAGTCGGCTACTTAACGATCGAATCCAAAGAGGGCGGGAAGCTGGAATTCCTTTCTGATAAAGGCAAAGACAATATCCAGGTGGATGTTGTTGCCGCTGAAAGTGTTGAAAAAGCAAACTGGTTCGTGCTGACTATGCGCTCTATCGGAGGTTTCTTCGGTGATCTATGGGGCAGTGTTTCCTCAACTGTAAAAGGTTGGTTTTAAGAAAAAGGGCTTTCCTGTCTTGACAGGAGCCCTTTTTCATTGCATATTTTCAATAGGGAAAATTCCGAGTAAAGAATTCTATTTTCCTTTTTTTGAAAAGTTATTTTTCTCATAATATTTAACCCATCCAAAGCAGATGGTATTTACGAAGGGGGATAAACATGAAGACAGGTACAGATCGTGTTAAACGGGGAATGGCAGAAATGCAAAAAGGCGGCGTCATTATGGACGTTGTTAACGCTGAGCAGGCGAAAATCGCAGAAGAAGCTGGTGCAGTAGCAGTTATGGCACTAGAGCGTGTTCCTTCTGATATCCGTGCAGCCGGCGGTGTAGCACGTATGGCAGATCCGCGTATTATGGAAGAAGTAATGGGAGCGGTTTCCATCCCGGTAATGGCAAAAGCACGTATTGGCCATATTGTAGAAGCGCGTTTGCTTGAAGCGATGGGTGTCGATTACATAGATGAGAGTGAAGTGTTAACTCCTGCTGATGAAGAATACCACTTGAATAAAAGGGACTACACTGTTCCGTTCGTTTGCGGATGCCGTGATTTAGGGGAAGCTGCACGCCGTATTGGCGAAGGTGCTTCCATGCTTCGCACAAAGGGTGAGCCAGGAACTGGAAACATTGTGGAAGCTGTTCGCCATATCCGCAAGGTGAATGCACAGGTTCGCAAGGTTGTCGGCATGAATGAAGATGAGTTAATGACAGAAGCTAAGCTTCTGGGAGCGCCATATGAGCTTCTTTTGGAAATCAAGAGCCTTGGACGCCTTCCAGTCGTAAACTTCGCAGCAGGCGGCGTTGCAACACCTGCAGATGCGGCTTTAATGATGGAGCTTGGTGCTGACGGTGTGTTCGTAGGATCAGGTATCTTCAAATCTGAAAACCCTGCGAAATTTGCCCGTGCGATTGTTGAAGCAACTACACATTATCAGGACTACAAATTAATCGCTGAACTTTCAAAAGAACTAGGCACACCAATGAAGGGAATTGAAATTTCTTCATTGGCTCCTGAAGCTCGTATGCAGGAGCGCGGCTGGTAAGGAGAATTGAACATGATAAAGGTTGGAGTATTGGGGCTGCAGGGTGCGGTCAGAGAGCATGTTCTATCAGTAGAAGCATGCGGCGCCGAAGCTGTGGTCATTAAACGCAAAGAGCAGCTTAATGAGGTGGACGGGCTTATCCTGCCTGGAGGCGAGAGCACGACCATGAGACGCCTCATTGATAAATATGATTTCATGGACAGCCTTAAGGAGTTTGCACAGTCAGGAAAGCCGATGTTCGGGACATGTGCAGGGCTTATCCTCCTTGCAAACCATATTGTCGGTTATAATGAGCCTCATATCGGTGTGATGGATGTCCGGGTGGAAAGAAACTCATTCGGGCGCCAGCGTGAAAGCTTTGAGGCGGATCTTGATATTGCCGGAGTAGCAGAGGACTTTGCGGCAGTCTTTATTCGTGCGCCGCATATTGTCGAGGCGGGGGAGAATGTTGAAATCCTGGCCAAGCATAACGGCCGGATTGTGGCTGCACGTGAAGGCAGATTCCTCGGATGCTCTTTCCATCCCGAACTGACGGATGACCATCGACTGACGGGCTATTTTGTTAAAATGATCAAAGAGTCCAAGTCATTAGCAATTTGAATAAATTGGTTGCAAATGGAACATAATTGTAGTACATTATGAATTACAAAATTCTTATAGCTTAAAAGCAATGAGAGGAACTAGTAACAGGAACTTTGTTCTGTAGAGAGCCGGTGGCTGGTGAAAACCGGTGAATAAACCCTGTGAATCCATCCTCGAGCAAAGCATGGAACACCCGGTATTTTCCGGGAAAAGTAAATGCTTTCGGTTAAAACCGTTATGGATTTAAGGTGGAAAGCTTATGCTTTCAACTAGGGTGGCAACGCGGGTAACTCTCGTCCCTTTTGGGGGACGGGAGTTTTTTGTGTTCCAAATTATTTTTCAGGAGGTAGTAAACATGCTGGACATTAAATTTTTAAGGGCTAATTTTGAAGAAGTGAAAAATAAGCTTCAGCATCGCGGAGAGGATTTAACCGATCTCGGAAAATTCGAGGATCTGGATGTGAAAAGACGCGAATTGATTGTCGAAGCCGAACAGCTGAAGAGCAAAAGGAATGAAGTATCCCAGCAGGTTGCAGCCTTAAAGCGTGATAAGCAGGATGCAGACCATTTAATTACAGAAATGAGAGAAGTCGGCGATAAGATCAAGGCATTGGATGAGGAGCTCCGCAAGGTTGAGGAGGAATTGGACCAATTGCTGTTAAGTATCCCGAACATCCCGCATGAAAGCGTGCCTGTCGGTGAAACAGAAGATGATAATGTCGAAGTCCGCAAATGGGGCGAAGTTCGTGAATTTGATTTTGAGCCAAAGCCGCACTGGGATGTAGCAACAGATCTTGACCTGCTTGATTTCGAGCGTGCCAGCAAAGTAACCGGCAGCCGCTTTGTATTCTACAAAGGCCTTGGAGCCCGCCTTGAGCGTGCACTATTCAACTTCATGCTTGATTTGCACACAGACGAGCATGGCTATAAGGAAGTTCTGCCTCCGTACATGGTCAACCGTGCCAGCATGACAGGAACAGGACAGCTTCCGAAATTTGAAGAAGATGCTTTCCTGATTGAAAGCGAGGATTACTTCCTTATTCCAACTGCAGAGGTGCCTGTCACTAATATGCATAGAGAAGAAATTCTGAATGCTGATGAGCTTCCGATTAACTATGCTGCATTTAGTGCATGCTTCCGTTCTGAAGCAGGCTCTGCCGGCCGTGACACTCGAGGGCTGATCCGCCAGCACCAGTTCAATAAAGTAGAGCTTGTAAAGTTTGTGAAGCCGGAAGAGTCTTATGATGAGCTGGAGAAGCTGACTGGACACGCAGAAAAGGTACTTCAGCTGCTTGGCCTGCCATACCGTGTTATGAGCATGTGCACAGGAGATCTTGGATTCACAGCTGCGAAGAAATATGATATCGAGGTCTGGATCCCAAGCTATAACACATACCGTGAAATTTCTTCTTGCAGTAACTTTGAAGGATTCCAGGCAAGACGTGCGAATATCCGCTTCCGCCGCGAGGCAAAAGGCAAGCCGGAGCATGTGCATACACTGAATGGATCTGGCCTTGCGATCGGCCGCACGGTGGCAGCCATTCTGGAAAATTACCAGCAGGCTGACGGAAGTGTCATCATTCCTGAAGTACTGCGTCCATATATGGGCAATCGTGAGGTCATTAAGCCTTAATGGAAGTTTGGAGCGGATTTTTCATCCGCTCTTTTTTTATAAAATGATGTTGACATCTTTTTAAAAGGGTGTTATAGTATTTCTTGTCGATGCGGAGGAATACCCAAGTCTGGCTGAAGGGATCGGTCTTGAAAACCGACAGGCGGGTCAAACCGCGCAGGGGTTCGAATCCCCTTTCCTCCTCCATTTTAATTGACATCTAACACGCGCATAAAAATTGGAGATACATAAAACCGCTGATAGCATCAGCGGTTTTTTTGTATATAATTCTTGACCCTTGCCTCTTCAGGGTATTCGGAACTCTCCGAACCAATGAACAGAAAAAAACCGCCAAATGGCGGTTATTTCTTCAATAATTGAGTTTGCCTTAAGAAGTAAGAAATGCGCTCCACTATTGGCTCAATGGATTGCTCATTCTGAATGATATCATAGTCATTGATATTCAGGCGCAGGACCGGGCAAGCATTAAAACTGTTGATCCACTTTTCATAGCGCTGGTGCATTTCTTCCCAGTAAGAAATTGGTGTCTGCTGCTCCATTGGACGGCCGCGCTCCTGGATGCGGGAAAGAATGTCATCTAGCGAGCCTTCCAGATAAATAAGCAAATCAGGATGCGGGAAGTATGGTGTCATCACCATCGCATCAAATAAGCTGGTATATGTTTCGTAATCGACTTTGGACATCGTGCCTTTTTCGTAATGCATTTTCGCAAAGATGCCTGTGTCTTCATAAATGGAACGGTCCTGAACAAAGCCGCCGCCATATTCGAAAATGCGCTTCTGATCCTTGAAGCGTTCAGCCAGGAAGTAAACCTGCAGGTGAAAGCTCCAGCGGTTGAAATCCGCATAGAATTTATCAAGGTAAGGATTAGTATCAACCTTTTCGAAAGAGGTTCGGAACCCCAGGGCGTCCGCCAGCGCATTGGTCATTGTTGATTTTCCGACTCCAACGGTTCCGGCAATGGTGATGACGGCGTTCGAAGGAATCTCATATTTTTGCCTTAGATTCATAAGTGTATGCTCCTCTTTTTTAATGATGTCGATAAGGTATCGAATATATGCATTAAGTCTGCGTCATTTTTGACAAAATCCAGCTGATCTCCATTAAAGCGGATAACTGGAATATCCGGGTGCTGTTTTTCGAACTCATTCATAGCCGTTTCATAATCAAGGGATAATTGCTCAAGATATAATGGACTGATATTCTTTTCAATTTCACGGCCCCGCAGCTCGATTCGGTCGAGCAGTGTTTCAAGGCTTGCATTGAGATAGATAATGACATTCGGCTTTGGCATATCGCCCGTCAGAATGTCATAGATCTTCAAATACTTCTGATATTCAGTCTGATTTAAGGTGCGCTGGGCAAAGATCAGATTTTTGAATATATGATAATCAGCCACAACAGGCTTATTTTGAGCTAAGTAGTGATTGTTGATATCAACCAGCTGTTTGTAGCGGTTGCAGAGGAAAAACATTTCAGTCTGAAAGCTCCATTCCTCAATGTTTTCATAGAATTTGCCCAAAAAGGGATTTTCATCAACAATCTCTTTTAGTAAGGCATATTGAAATTTCTCAGCTATAGCTTTAGCGAGAGATGTTTTCCCAACACCAATCGGCCCCTCTACTGTAATAAAAGGTATTCCCCCCATATTGATCATCCTCCTGCATTGCTTATTTATCTATAAAAACCATTTATAGGTACGTTCTAAAATGACACAAAGCTTATTTTATCACAGTATAGAGTGGAAGGGATATGGAATTTCAGCTGGAAATAAGAAAATAGGAGCATATAATCTGAAAAATAAAAAAGCTGCCTGAAAGCGGCAGCTGCTGAGTGATTATGCTCTTTTTACCACATCGAAGTTTTCCGTAATCAGAAGCCAATTTTGCGGGAAAGACAGGCCAAGCTTCCAGTAACTCATTCCCCGGAGCTTCAGTTCTTTGATTAGGTCGAACTTTGCCTGGATGGAGCGGGCATCTTCAAACCAGACCTCATGCCTTCTCCCGTCAGGTGCTGTATAGTTGAAAAATGGAGCTTGTGCTTTGTAATCATATTGAATGGCCACATTATTTTCCGCTGCAATCTGTATGGCCTGCTGCGGACTGACCGCTTTTGCGGTGGTGCCCTCAACAAAAGGAAGCGTCCAGTCATAGCCATACAAGTTCTGGCCCATCATGATTTTAGAAGAGGGCATTTCGGTGATTGCATATTCCAATACCTGACGAACCGGGCCGATCGGGGAAACAGCCATAGCCGGTCCTCCGCTGTAGCCCCATTCATAGGTCATGATGACGACAAAATCAACAATCTCCCCATGTGCTCTATAATCATGGGCCTCATACCAAAGACCTTGCTGTTCCGCGCTGGTTTTCGGAGCCAATGCTGTGGAAATCAGCCAGCCCTCCTGCCTGAATCTTGCCCTCGCTTTTCTGAGAAAATTGTTATAGGCCTCCCGGTCCTCCGGGCGCAGAAACTCAAAGTCAAAATGAATATCCCTGAAACCGTATTTTTTGGCTGTGGCTGTAATGTTATCCAGGAACTTATTCTGAATTGCCATATCATTTAACAAAATCCTGCCGAGTTCGTCGCTGAACTGATCGTTTTCCTGATTGGTAATGACCATCATCAATACATTATTATTGGCTCTCGCAATGGCCGGGAATTCGTTCAGAAGCGGCTCCTTCAAAGAACCATCTCGAAGGGCCTGGAAACTGAAGGGCGCAAGATAAGTCAAATAGGGGGCAGCATTTCGTGCGCTTTCCTCCAGTTCAGGGGCGACTGTTTCGCCTCTTGGCTCTACATAGGCATTAAACTCGGCTTCCGTTTTCGAGCGGGGCGGGATATAAAGCCGAAACCCCACCTGTAGCGGCTGATTTACTGAAATGGCATTGACCGATGCCAGCTGCTGATAGGAAATGCCGAACCTTCTTGAAATGGAATAAAGGCTGTCACCCGGCTGCACCCAATAAAATCTTCCTATTATCGGAATGACCAGTGTCTGGCCGACCACCAGATTATTTGGATTGGGAATTTCATTTGCTTCAACGAGATCTTCAACTGTTGTCCCATATGCCTGGGCAATGCCGAACAAAGTCTGGCTTTGCTGAATCACATGAATCTGCAATCTATCTCCCTCCCTGAAAAAACGTCTTAGAACACTACTGCCATTTTATGAGGGAAACATAGAAGAAATGTTATAATTGTTTTCAGAGAAGGAAGATATATTAGCTTTTAATACGTTTTTCATCATCTTTAAGGCATTTTCATTATCGTGGTCATCATTAGAAGCGGTGCAGTCATGCGGTATATGGAGGCTGTATTCTCTCATATAAGCATCATTGGCTGAAAACAGGACACAGATATTGCCTGCGATTCCCGTCATGACAAGCAGATTTACGCCGAGCTGGTGCAAGAGAGTATTTAAGGCAGTGCCGTAAAAAGCGGAATGCTTTGGCTTTATTAAAAAATAATCATCCGGTGATGGCTGTATCTCATCCAGGATACGCTCACTGACAGGATTGCGGCAATGATTCATAATCGTATCAAGATCAGCCTTCCAGAGGTTATAATGGTCATTCGTATAAATAACGGGAAAATTCTGTTCATGGAATGCAGCTTTTAGCTCATTGATAGTTTTTGTGAGATTCAATGCTTTTTCAGCAAGGATTTTCCCATGGTGAAAATGAAAGTCGTTAATCATGTCAATAATGATAAGAGCCGGTTTATAGTCTTGCGGATTTTTCATGGTATCGCTCCTTTACGGGTATTTTTCGTAAAAGGGGCGGCTTTTACACAGAAGTTAAGAGAAGGAATGAAGATATTTGATACAGGAATCAATCACTGAAGATGAACTGTATATGCGGGAGGCCATTAAGGAGGCTAGGCTTGCTCACGATCTGGAGGAGGTTCCAATCGGTGCAGTCATTGTCCTGGACGGGAAAATCATTGCCCGGGCCCATAATCTGAGAGAAGTGAATCAGACTGCGATTGCGCATGCGGAATTGCTTGCGATTGATCAGGCGTGTAAAAAACTCGGAACCTGGCGGCTGGAGAATGCTGTTCTTTATGTGACATTGGAGCCTTGTCCGATGTGTTCCGGCTCCATTATACTGTCACGCATTCAAAAGGTGGTGTATGGCGCCAGGGATCCAAAGGGAGGCTGTGCCGGAACGCTTATGAACCTTTTGCAGGATGAGCGGTTCAATCATCAGAGTGAAGTCGTGCCAGGGGTACTGGAAGAAGAATGCGGCGAAATGCTTTCGAGCTTTTTTCGGGACTTGCGAAAGCGCAAGAAAGAAGAGAAAAAGAGAAGGCAATTGCTGCAGATGGAACAGGATACAGGAATTGACAATGGTTAGGCATTGCTTTTTTTTCTGATTGTTAGTATACTTATAAATGCGTCGGATAAAGACGCACCTAAATATGGTATCAACTTTGCCGTGCTAGGCGGGGAGGTAGCGGTGCCCTGTACTCGCAATCCGCTCTAGCGAGGCTGAATCCCTTCCCGAGGCTCGTGTCCTGTAGGGCCTGCCTTAAGTAAGTGGTGTTGACGCCCGGGTCCTGCGCAATGGGAATCCATGAATCATGTCAGGTCCGGAAGGAAGCAGCATTAAGTGGACGCTCCCATGTGCCGCAGGGTTGCCTGGGCCGAGCTAACTGCTTAAGTAACGCCTATGGGCGCCAGTCGACGGAAGGTGCACGGCAGTTTATATTGTTACTAAAACTCATCCTTTTGCGGGATGGGTTTTTTGTTGTATTTTTTGCTCTAGGTTTTGTAAAAAAGAAATTAGATACGTTATAATAGATGAAGGACTATACATAGGAAGGGGGCGTGTCAGTGAGTTATCAAGCTTTATATCGTGTTTGGCGCCCGCAGCAGTTTATCGATGTTGTCGGCCAGGAACATGTGACAAAGACTTTGCAAAACGCCCTGCTTCAGGAGAAGATATCACACGCCTATTTGTTTTCCGGCCCCCGCGGAACCGGTAAAACGAGTGCGGCAAAAATACTTGCAAAGGCTGTTAACTGTGAGAAAGCACCTGTTACTGAACCATGCAATGAATGTTCGGCCTGCAGAGGGATTACAGACGGATCGATTCCGGATGTCATTGAAATCGATGCTGCATCGAATAACGGTGTAGAAGAAATCAGGGATATCAGGGACAAAGTGAAGTATGCCCCGAACGCTGTGAAATACAAGGTTTACATCGTCGATGAGGTGCATATGCTTTCTATTGGAGCCTTCAATGCGCTGTTAAAAACACTTGAAGAGCCGCCGAAGCATGTTATTTTTATTTTAGCTACCACAGAGCCTCATAAAATTCCTTTGACGATTATCTCCCGGTGTCAGCGATTCGATTTTAAGCGGATCACGGCTCAGGCGATTACAGGAAGAATGAAGCTGATTGCGGATGAAACTGGTGCAGCTTATGAGGAGCAGGCCCTGCAGATCATTGCAAGAGCCGCAGAAGGCGGTATGCGCGATGCGCTCAGCCTGCTTGATCAGGCTATCTCCTTCAGCCAGGATCGTGTTACAGTGGAAGATGCCTTATCTGTAACAGGTGCAGTGTCACAGGGGTTTTTAAATAAACTGGCAAGAGCGGTTAAAGACAGGGATGCAGCATCGGGACTGGAATTTCTGGAGGAGCTCCTTTTTCAGGGGAAAGATCCTTCCCGCTTTATAGAGGACTTTATCCTGTATTACCGGGATATGCTTTTATATAAAGCTGCTCCAAGGCTGGAGGAATCATTAGAAAGAGTTATGCTCGATGAGAACTTCCAGCAGCTTGCCGGTGAAGTGGAGCCTGAAGAGCTATATGAGCTGATAGAAGTGCTGAACAAAGCCCAGCAGGAGATGAGGTGGACCAACCATCCGCGAATTTTCCTGGAAGTGGCGATTGTGAAGCTGTGCCAGCTTGAACAGCGTGAGAGACCAGGACAGGCTGCAGACATCAAGCCGCTGATGCAAAAAATCGAACAGCTTCAGCACGAGCTTGCTGAGTTAAAGAAAAACGGCATAGCAGTGAAAGATGATGGAGCTCCTGCTGTACAGAAAAAGCCGCAGAGAAGTTCACGCAAAGGATTCCAGGCACCAGTCGGGAAAGTGAATGAGGTACTGAAGCAGGCAACGAAAAACGATCTGGTGGCTGTAAAGAGCCGCTGGGGTGAAATGCTGAACCTGCTTGTTCAAAACCAGATGCGCTCCCAGGCAGCTCTTCTCAATGAAGCAGAGCCTGTAGCCGCGTCAGAAACAGCTCTTATCGTTAAATTTAAATATGAAATTCATTGTCAGATGGCCATGGATAATGCGAAGTTCCTGGATACTCTGGCGAATGTCCTGTTTGAGCTTTTAGGAAAGAGAATGCAGCTGGTCGGCATTCCGGATGAACAATGGCAAAGTGTCAGGGAAGAGTTCCTGCGCAGCCAGCGTGACGGAGATGAGACTGGCGAGGGCTTCAGCGGAAATGAGGAAGAACCTCATGTGGCTGAAGCGGTCAAATTATTTGGCGCTGAATTAATTGAAATTAAAGAATAGAAACTAGCTGGAGGAATGTAAAATGCGCGGTGGAATGGGAAATATGCAAAATATGATGAAGCAAATGCAGAAAATGCAAAAGAAGATGGCACAGGCACAGGAAGAGCTTGGCGAAAAAAGGATTGAAGGAACAGCTGGCGGCGGAATGGTGACTGTCATAGTATCCGGACATAAACAAGTTTTAGAAGTTAACATTAAAGAGGAAGTTGTGGATCCGGAAGATATCGAAATGCTGCAGGACCTTGTTCTGGCTGCAACGAACGATGCACTGAAAAAAGCGGAAGATCTAACAAACGATACGATGGGCCAATTTACAAAAGGAATGAACCTGCCGGGAATGTTTTAATTAAACGTCCTGAAGGAGTGCTTAGAAGCACGGACAGGCCGGGCGCCAGCGAACATAGTCTGATGAATTATCCATCAGCCATCATGCTCGCGGCGCTTTTCCTTTTCATATAGGAGGAAACATACATGCATTATCCTGAACCGATATCCAAGCTGATTGACAGCTTTATGAAACTGCCCGGAATCGGCCCGAAAACGGCTGCGCGTCTGGCGTTTTTTGTTTTAAGCATGAAGGAAGATACTGTGCTGGATTTTGCGAAAGCACTGGTCAATGCGAAAAGAAATTTGTCTTACTGCTCTGTCTGCGGCCATATCACAGATCAGGACCCTTGCTATATTTGTGAGGACCAGAGACGTGACCGGTCCGTCATCTGCGTGGTCCAGGATCCGAAAGACGTGATTGCCATGGAAAAGATGAAGGAATACAACGGGCTGTACCATGTCCTTCATGGAGCAATCTCTCCAATGGATGGGATTGGCCCTGAAGATATTAATATTCCTGATTTATTGAAAAGACTTCAGGATGAGACGGTCCAGGAGATTATTCTTGCCACCAATCCGAATATTGAAGGGGAAGCAACAGCCATGTACATCTCCCGCCTGATTAAGCCGTCCGGCATAAAGGCTACCCGGATCGCCCATGGCCTGCCGGTAGGCGGAGATCTGGAATATGCGGATGAAGTGACGCTCTCAAAAGCGTTAGAGGGAAGAAGAGAAGTCTAAGCATGGAGGCGGAATATATGTTTTTTCGCAGAAAAAAATGGCTTCGCAGCGAGTTTGATGAGAAGCTTCTGGAGCAGCTGAACCGATTGAAATCAGATTGGA
>NZ_JBBORA010000001.1:2375000-2435000 GCF_038004385.1 Cytobacillus sp. FSL R5-0377 | reverse complement strand
ATATAATGGGGCCTTAGCTCAGCTGGGAGAGCGCCTGCTTTGCACGCAGGAGGTCAGCGGTTCGATCCCGCTAGGCTCCACCAACCATAACGATTCCATTCGTTATTTTTTGTTCCTTGAAAACTAGATAATGATTATGAAGAAGCAATAACCGAGTAATCGCCATTTTAGTCAATTCTCTCTATGTTAAATAGAGTTAAAAACCTTTGATCTTGTTCATCTTCGATGAACCTGTCAAATACGGTTAAGTTAGAAAGGGCGCACGGTGAATGCCTTGGCACTAGGAGCCGATGAAGGACGGTACTAACACCGATATGCTTCGGGGAGCTGTAAGTAAGCTTTGATCCGGAGATTTCCGAATGGGGAAACCCCCTATCCGTAATGGGATAGGATCTTTACCTGAATACATAGGGTATAGAAGGCAGACCCGGGGAACTGAAACATCTAAGTACCCGGAGGAAGAGAAAGCAAACGCGATTCCCTGAGTAGCGGCGAGCGAAACGGGATTAGCCCAAACCAGGAGGCTTGCCTCCTGGGGTTGTAGGACACTCTATACGGAGTTACAAAGGAACGAGGTAAATGAACAGGTCTGGAAAGGCCGGCCAGAGAAGGTAAAAGCCCTGTAGTTGAAACTTCGTTCCCTCCAGAGTGGATCCTGAGTACGGCGGGACACGAGAAATCCCGTCGGAAGCAGGGAGGACCATCTCCCAAGGCTAAATACTCCCTAGTGACCGATAGTGAACCAGTACCGTGAGGGAAAGGTGAAAAGCACCCCGGAAGGGGAGTGAAAGAGATCCTGAAACCGTGTGCCTACAAGTAGTTAGAGCCCGTTAATGGGTGATAGCGTGCCTTTTGTAGAATGAACCGGCGAGTTACGATTACATGCGAGGTTAAGTTGAGAAGACGGAGCCGCAGCGAAAGCGAGTCTGAATAGGGCGAATGAGTATGTGGTCGTAGACCCGAAACCAGGTGATCTACCCATGTCCAGGGTGAAGTCCAGGTAACACTGGATGGAGGCCCGAACCCACGCACGTTGAAAAGTGCGGGGATGAGGTGTGGGTAGCGGAGAAATTCCAATCGAACTTGGAGATAGCTGGTTCTCTCCGAAATAGCTTTAGGGCTAGCCTCATGTAGTAAGAGTCTTGGAGGTAGAGCACTGTTTGGACTAGGGGCCCCCATCGGGTTACCGAATTCAGACAAACTCCGAATGCCAAAGACTTATCCATGGGAGTCAGACTGCGAGTGATAAGATCCGTAGTCAAGAGGGAAACAGCCCAGACCACCAGCTAAGGTCCCAAAGTATACGTTAAGTGGAAAAGGATGTGGAGTTGCTTAGACAACCAGGATGTTGGCTTAGAAGCAGCCACCATTTAAAGAGTGCGTAATAGCTCACTGGTCGAGTGACTCCGCGCCGAAAATGTACCGGGGCTAAACGTATCACCGAAGCTGTGGATTGACATCTTTCGATGTCAGTGGTAGGAGAGCGTTCTAAGGGCGTTGAAGCCAGACCGCAAGGACTGGTGGAGCGCTTAGAAGTGAGAATGCCGGTATGAGTAGCGAAAGATGGGTGAGAATCCCATCCACCGAATGCCTAAGGTTTCCTGAGGAAGGCTCGTCCGCTCAGGGTTAGTCGGGACCTAAGCCGAGGCTGAAAAGCGTAGGCGATGGACAACAGGTTGATATTCCTGTACCACCTCTTTACCGTTTGAGCAATGGGGGGACGCAGGAGGATAGGGTAAGCGCGCTGCTGGATTAGCGCGTCCAAGCAGTTAGGCCGGTAACGAGGCAAATCCCGTTACCACATAGGCTGAGCTGTGACGGCGAGGGAAATTTAGTACCGAAGTTCCTGATTCCACACTGCCAAGAAAAGCCTCTAGCGAGGGAAAAGGTGCCCGTACCGCAAACCGACACAGGTAGGCGAGGAGAGAATCCTAAGGTGAGCGAGAGAACTCTCGTTAAGGAACTCGGCAAAATGACCCCGTAACTTCGGGAGAAGGGGTGCTCATTAGGGTGAATAGCCCTGATGAGCCGCAGTGAATAGGCCCAGGCGACTGTTTAGCAAAAACACAGGTCTCTGCGAAGCCGCAAGGCGAAGTATAGGGGCTGACGCCTGCCCGGTGCTGGAAGGTTAAGAGGAGAGGTTAGCGCAAGCGAAGCTTTGAATCGAAGCCCCAGTAAACGGCGGCCGTAACTATAACGGTCCTAAGGTAGCGAAATTCCTTGTCGGGTAAGTTCCGACCCGCACGAAAGGCGTAACGATCTGGGCACTGTCTCAACGAGAGACTCGGTGAAATTATAGTACCTGTGAAGATGCAGGTTACCCGCGACAGGACGGAAAGACCCCGTGGAGCTTTACTGTAGCCTGATATTGAATTTTGGTACAGCTTGTACAGGATAGGTAGGAGCCTGAGAAGCCGGAGCGCCAGCTTCGGTGGAGGCGTCGGTGGGATACTACCCTGGCTGTATTGAAATTCTAACCCGCGCCCCTTATCGGGGCGGGAGACAGTGTCAGGTGGGCAGTTTGACTGGGGCGGTCGCCTCCTAAAAAGTAACGGAGGCGCCCAAAGGTTCCCTCAGAATGGTTGGAAATCATTCGCAGAGTGTAAAGGCACAAGGGAGCTTGACTGCGAGACCTACAAGTCGAGCAGGGACGAAAGTCGGGCTTAGTGATCCGGTGGTTCCGCATGGAAGGGCCATCGCTCAACGGATAAAAGCTACCCCGGGGATAACAGGCTTATCTCCCCCAAGAGTCCACATCGACGGGGAGGTTTGGCACCTCGATGTCGGCTCATCGCATCCTGGGGCTGTAGTCGGTCCCAAGGGTTGGGCTGTTCGCCCATTAAAGCGGTACGCGAGCTGGGTTCAGAACGTCGTGAGACAGTTCGGTCCCTATCCGTCGTGGGCGCAGGAAATTTGAGAGGAGCTGTCCTTAGTACGAGAGGACCGGGATGGACGCACCGCTGGTGTACCAGTTGTCTTGCCAAAGGCATCGCTGGGTAGCTATGTGCGGAAGGGATAAGTGCTGAAAGCATCTAAGCATGAAGCCCCCCTCGAGATGAGATTTCCCATAGCGTCAAGCTAGTAAGATCCCTGAAAGATGATCAGGTTGATAGGTCAGAGGTGGAAGCGTGGCGACATGTGGAGCTGACTGATACTAATCGATCGAGGACTTAACCAAAATGAAAAGCGGAGGCGACTGTTCAACTTCGAGAGAAGTTAGGAGCCGAAGCTAGACAAGTCATTGGTGAATACTCGGCAAAATGCTTCTTCATACATTATCTAGTTTTGAGGGAACGAAGTTTCTTCAACCAAATAGTCCGGTGGCGATAGCGAGAAGGTCACACCCGTTCCCATACCGAACACGGAAGTTAAGCTTCTCAGCGCCGATGGTAGTTGGGGGCTGTCCCCCTGTGAGAGTAGGACGCTGCCGGGCAAATGAAAGAGCACCTGATGGGTGCTCTTTTTTGTGTGTATGAAGGTCAGAAGAATAAATTTGTGCTTTAATTTAAAAGGAATTACACCTATATGTGTCACTTTGCCCGCATATGTGCTGCTTTTTCATTTTATGTGTCGCTTTCAGACATAAATGTGCAAGAACCAAAATATATGTGCTACTCCTTATTTCCGCGTCTGTTTTAAAATTCAAAGCTTTTCTCTCTAAAGATAACTAGTGCTAAATGTTAGATAAAATCCAAAGTATGCTAGATAAATCGAAAAACCTGTTAGATAAATTTACAGTCATGTTAGATAAAACCCATAACCTGTTAAATAACATTCAAAACATGCGAGATAAACCGCCAAGACAGGTATAAGCCGCCCAGATTCTACCGAAGCATGCCAAACCAAAACCTCAGCGCCAGCTGCGGACCCAAAATAAAAAGCCCCTATCAAAGGGCTTACATTTCAAGAAAATATCTCCGGCATCGTTATTTTCCGCAGTTTCTTTAAATAATAATTATATTTTGGATGACTTGTATCCGTGGCAATTAAATCATTTTCACAATCTGTGCAGATAAAAGAAGTGTATAGATGTATTCCCCTGGTTTTAGCCTGCTCGCATATGACACATTCTTCTCCTGCCTGTTTCTTTGCTAATAGCGAACCCAATCACTCCACCTCCATACCCTTATTCTGCCCAGATTAGTTGTATTGTATACAATTTTTCGAATATTCATTGGCGGGTTTTTCTGAGGTTACTTGATTAATATTGTATGATGGAAATCTAATTTGGGTGTATGTCTATAAAGGATTTCTTTTAAATTTTGCCTGATTCTTCTGGGACTGGCGCAGAGATCGCCCTTATGTAGCAGTTATATACTGGTTTTGTTAAAATAAGAGAAGAATTATAGGAAAGTGATGAAAAGTATGAGCCAGGAAAATACCCCATTATGGGACCAATTACGAAAATATGCTTCCCGCCAGCCGCTATCTTTTCATGTGCCGGGCCATAAAAACGGTTATCTTGCAGACGGTGCGGGAACAGACTATTTTAACCAGATTTTAAAGCTCGATGCAACGGAACTAAGCGGCCTGGATGATCTGCATTCTCCTGAAGGAGTCATCCTCGAGGCACAAGAGCTGCTTGCCGGCCTGTATGGGGTTTCAAAAAGCTTTTTTCTTGTGAACGGATCGACTGCCGGGAATCTTGCCATGGTTCTGTCAGCTGCAGGGGAAAATGAGACGGTGCTAGTCCAGCGGAACTGCCATAAGTCCATCTTAAATGGCATTACTCTGGCTAAGGCAAAGCCGGTCTTTTTGGCACCTGAGTATAATGCCGAGTGGGGTGTCGCCGGGGGAGTGGCTTTAGAAACGGTTAAAGAGGCGATCAGGCAATATCCCGATGCAAAAGCAATCATCTTAACCTATCCGAATTATTATGGAATGATCAATGATCTTGAAAGCATTATTCAGTGTGCCCATAATTATCGCATTCCAGTGCTGGTGGATGAGGCACATGGGGCACATTTCATAGGCGGAGCCCATTTTCCCAATTCGGCTGTTCAGCTTCAGGCAGATCTCGCTGTACAATCAGCACATAAAACGCTGCCTGCTATGACGATGGGGGCTTATCTTCATTTTAATAGCCGTTTTATTAAGGAAGAAAAGGTATCCAAATATCTGGAGATACTTCAATCAAGCAGCCCTTCCTATCCGATTATGGCTTCTCTTGATTTGGCAAGAGCGTATCTATCTTCATTTACGAAAAAGGATGAGGAGGCGCTGCTTGAAAAGGTCGGGCGTTTCAGGAGGAATTTAAACAGGATTAAAGGCATTAAGGTACTGCCATACGATCAATACAACGGTGACCCTTTAAAGGTAACCATCCAATCGGAAATCTCACTCAGCGGATTTGAACTGCAGACTCTTCTGGAGAAGAGAGGGATTTTTACGGAAATGGCGGATCCCCATAATGTCCTGTTTGTTTTACCTCTCCTAAAGAACGATATGGATTATCCATTTGAACGGGTTATTGAATGTTTGAAAGAGGACTTGAAGTCATTCGGACCGGCAGTCCGCCAGGAAAAAATCACTTTCAGCAAAAAGTCTGTTTCCGGCCTTGCCCTTGAGCAAAAGGAACAGAGCCAGCACACCATTAAAACGGTGGCACTGGAAGAGGCGGCCGGGAAAATATGTGCACAGCAGGTAATTCCGTATCCGCCGGGCATTCCGCTCTTATATCCGGGTGAAATCATTGAGGGTGAGGATATCGCAAACATCAAATTTCAAGTTCAGGCCGGAGCCCGGTTTCAAAATGGGAACAATCTAAAAAAAGGCAGTATTAACATTTATCAGGATCTATAAAAGCAGCTGGAGGAAGTAAAAATGAAAAAAGGGAAATTTATTACAGTCGAGGGACCTGAGGGTGCCGGGAAAACAACAATTATTGATATGCTGGCAAGCAATTTGGCAGAGGAAGGCTATCAGGTTCTACAGACAAGAGAGCCTGGCGGAATTGAGATAGCTGAGCAGATCCGAAGTGTAATTCTCGATAAAAAAAATACAAAGATGGACCCGAGAACAGAGGCTCTTCTGTATGCGGCAGCCAGAAGGCAGCATCTGGCTGAGAAAGTAAAGCCGGCACTGGATAAGGGATACATTATACTATGTGACCGGTTTGTTGATAGCTCTCTTGCCTATCAGGGCTATGCAAGAGGCCTTGGCATTGAAGAGGTCTATTCTATCAACAGCTTTGCGATTGAAGGCATGATGCCTGAACTGACACTGTATTTTGATATTGAACCTGAAGCCGGGCTGGAAAGGATCAACCAGCATAAAGGACGGGAAGTGAACCGCCTGGACCTGGAAAAGCTCGAGTTTCACCATAAAGTGCGAGAGGGCTATCTGAAGCTGATGGAGCTTTACCCAGAGCGCATTTTTAAGATTGATGCCTCAAAGCCACTGGAGGAAGTGTATCAGCAGGCAGAGAGCAAACTGAAAGAACGAATATAAAAATGGGCCTTAAAGATTTGATATCTTTAAGGTTTTTTTACAGACTTTAAAATTATTTTTCCTGTATTCCCTTAATTTCTGCTTGAAGATAAAATAATTGATATAATAAAAGTAAGACAATACGGAAAAAAACTTTGTAAAGGGGATGGACTTATGAAATTAATTCTCGCAGTTATTCAGGATCAGGACAGCAATAAGCTAATGAATGCGCTGGTTGATAATAATTTTCGTGCAACGAAATTGGCCAGTACAGGCGGATTCTTGAAATCAGGGAATACGACGTTCATGATTGGGACAGAGGATATTCGCGTGGAGAGAGCCCTGCAGGTTATTAAGGAAAATTGCAGAGCAAGGGACCAGCTGGTCGCACCGGTTTCGCCGATGGGCGGCAACGCGGATTCTTATGTGCCATACCCTGTGGAAGTAGAAGTTGGCGGTGCGACAGTGTTTGTTCTGCCAGTTGAGCAATTTCATCATTTTTAATTAATACAAAGAGAGCCCTTTGCGGAGGAACAGGTATGAAAATTAATCAGGAACTTCGGCTCAAGATGGAAAATTTTCGCAATGAGCAGAAGCAGTCGGACGGCAACGGCGTTAAATTTTCTGAAATGGTGCAGAAGCAGGACCGGAAGATGCAGGCTTCCCAGCTTCAAGGTCTGTTAAAGGATATAGATGCTGCAGGAGAACGGCTTGCCCGCTCCAGAACCTTTAAGGATTTAGCTAAATTTAAAACACTTGTGAAGCGATTTGTAAAAGAAGCTGTTGATTTTGGAATGGAGATGAAGCAATCTCACAGCTGGAATCAGCATGGACAGGGACGGTCTCTGAAAGTGGTGGAAACGGTTGATGAAAAACTTTCGGAGCTGACAGATGAATTAATGAAAAAAGAAGAATCTACTATTGATATATTAGGGAAAGTCGGAGAGATAAAGGGACTTCTAATAAATTTATATATGTAAGTGAGTGATACTTGTGGGAAAATCGTGGGAACAGCTGGAGGCCGTACAGCCAGTTGTATTAAAAATGTTTAAAAATAGCATAGTGAAGGATCGGCTGGCCCACGCCTACTTATTTGAAGGAATGAAAGGCACAGGAAAGCGGGAAGCTAGCATGCTTTTGGCCAAAAGCCGATTCTGCCATGAGCCGCTTGAAGGGTATGTTCCATGTGAAACATGTTCAAACTGCAAAAGGATAAACAGCGGAAATCATCCGGATGTTCATATTCTGGAGCCGGATGGGCTTTCTATCAAAAAAAATCAGATTCAAAGCCTTCAGGAAGAGTTTTCAAAGACCGGGGTCGAATCCAAGCGGAAACTTTATGTGATTGTTCATGCTGACAAAATGACAGTGAACGCTGCCAACAGTCTGCTTAAATTTCTGGAGGAACCCCATTCAGAGACGACCGCTGTGCTAATTACCGAGCAGTCACAGCAGATCCTTCCTACTATTCTATCCCGCTGCCAGGCCATTTCTTTTAAACCATTATCTCCTGCTGAAATGATCCAGCAATTAAAAAATAATGGAGTGGACCCTGCCCAGGCACCATTACTTGCACAAATTACCAATAATTTGGATGAAGCTTTGCAATATAGTTCTGATGATTGGTTTGTACAAGCACAAAAAATAGTGTTAAAATTATATGAAGTGGTAAGAAAAAATCCGCTTGAGGCCATGGTTGCCCTGCAGGAGGATTGGTTCTTGCACTTTAAAGAAAAAGAGCAGATTGATCGCGGCTTGGATCTATTACTTCTTATTTTTAAAGATTTACTATATATTCAGCTTGGAAAACAAGACCAAGTTGTCCATCTGAACGAACGAAATCGTTTAGAGCAGTTTGCGCTGCAATCTTCAGCTAAGCGCCTGACGGAACAGATGACGGCTGTTTTGGAAGCAAAAAGAAAATTGCAGGCAAATATGAATCCGCAGCTGTTGATGGAACAGCTTGTGCTAAAATTGCAGGAGGGATCTTCCTTTGTATGATGTAGTAGGAGTGCGCTTTAAAAAAGCGGGCAAGATTTATTATTTTGATCCCGGAGATCTCTCAATACAAAAGGATGACTTTGTCATTGTCGAAACTGTCCGAGGCGTTGAATACGGAAAAGTGGTAATTGCCCCGAAGCAGGTCGATGAGCATGATGTTGTCCTTCCATTAAAAAAGGTTCTTCGTATTGCAGATCAAAAGGATCGCATGATTGTTGAGGAGAACAAGCAGGCCGCCAAGGAAGCATACGAGGTATGCTGTGAAAAGGTACAAACACATCAGCTTGATATGAAGCTGGTCGATGTTGAATATACATTTGACCGAAATAAGGTCATTTTCTACTTTACGGCTGATGGCAGGGTGGACTTCCGCGAGCTTGTCAAAGATCTTGCTGCCATCTTCCGTACCAGGATTGAACTTCGCCAGATTGGTGTGAGGGATGAAGCAAAGATGCTGGGCGGAATTGGCCCATGCGGAAGAATGCTATGCTGTTCCACCTTCCTGGGTGATTTTGATCCTGTATCCATTAAGATGGCAAAGGATCAGAATCTATCGCTGAACCCAACGAAAATCTCGGGTTTATGCGGCCGCTTAATGTGCTGCCTGAAATATGAAAATGATGAGTATGAAGCAGCGAAAGAAATGCTTCCGGATCTTGGAGAATGGATTCAGACTCCGGATGGAGCCGGAAAAGTGGTAGGCTTAAATATATTGGAGCGTGTGCTGCAGGTTGATGTAAAAGAAGCCGAGCGCGTCCTCGAATATACACTGGATGAAATTTTAAAACAAGGTGCTGTATCAGTTCAGTCCACAGATTAAGAGGTGGAAGCCGTGGATAAAAAAGAAATCTTTGACTCAGTGAGTAATATGGAAACCCAAATTGGAGAGTTATATCAGCAGCTTGGTGAGTTAAAGCAGCATTTGGCAGAAATACTTGAAGAGAATAACTCTTTGAAGCTGGAAAATGAACATTTAAGACGTCATTTAGACATACCTGCGGAAAAGGAAAGCAAATCGGTGAAAAAAGGCAAATCAGAGCAGTCGGCCGATGCTGCAGATGATGATAAAGTAATTGATATAGGCGAAGGCTATGATAACCTGGCCCGCCTCTATCAGGAAGGCTTTCACATTTGCAATCTCCATTTCGGAAGCCCGCGTAAAGAGGGCGATTGTCTGTTTTGCCTGTCTTTCCTTAATAAGAAGTAACCTTTTAGCCTTCCTATGATAGGAAGGCTATTTTTCCATAAAAACAAAGAAAAGAAGCATGGAGGATCAAGAATGGATTTTTTAAAAGAAGGGGAGCGGCTGGACTACTTGCTGGCTGAAGATATGAGGATCATTCAAAGCCCGGCCGTTTTTTCTTTTTCACTGGATGCTGTCCTGCTGGCCCGGTTTGTGTATGTGCCGATCCAAAAAGGCAATCTCATTGATTTGTGCAGCGGAAATGGCGTGATTCCGCTTTTCTTAAGCACAAGAACAAAAGGGGCTATTACAGGCGTCGAAATTCAGGTGCGTCTGCATGATATGGCAGTCAGAAGCATTGCATACAATAAGCTTCAAGACCGGATTAAGATGATTCATGGGGATATTAAAGAGATCCATCAGGTATTAGGTTATGGAAAATACGATGTTGTGACCTGCAACCCGCCATATTTCCCCACTCCTTCTAAGGAAGAAATCAATGAGAATGAGCATTTGGCCATTGCCCGCCATGAAATTCTCTGTACACTTGAAGATGCGGTGAAAGCGTCAAGCGGGCTTGCGAGACAGGGAGGCAAGGTGGCATTTGTGCACAGGCCTGGCAGGCTCCTGGACATTGTCACGCTCATGCGGAAATATAAGCTTGAGCCAAAAAGGGTGCAATTTGTCTACCCGAAGGCTGGAAAAGAAGCGAATACCCTGCTGATTGAGGGAGTCAAAAACGGCAATCCGGATTTGAAAATCCTGCCTCCTTTATATGTATATAATGAAGAAAATGAATACACACCTGAAATGAGAGAGATTTTATATGGAGAATAGCCATTTTTTTTACGTTCTCCATTGCCGTGATGGCAGCTTATATGCCGGCTATACCAATGATCTTGAAAAACGGGTGAAGGCCCATAATGAAGGAAAAGGGGCCAAGTATACCAGAGGAAGAGGACCGGTTGAGCTGGTCTTCTCCCGTTCTTTTTCAGATAAGAGCGAAGCGATGAGGGCGGAATATGAATTCAAGCAATGGTCCCGCAAAAAGAAGGACGAGTTTTTAAAGCAGCACAATAATTCAATTTAATCATTTGAAAACTGTCTAGCGCCGAGCATCCTCGTCTCGAGGTCTTTAGCCGATAGCGGGTGCGCTGCGCTTTTCAAGAAGGAGACGGGTGGTACATATGTGGCAGCAAAAAAGCTTTGAGCATGAAGAAACAAAAGGAATTCTATACTTAGTCCCGACTCCGATCGGGAATCTGGAAGACATGAGTTTCCGGGCTGTCAGAATCCTGAAAGAAGCGGACTTTATAGCAGCTGAGGATACGCGAAATACCAAAAAGCTATGCAATCATTTTGAGATTGCCACACCGATCATCAGCTATCATGAACATAATAAGGAAATTAGCGGTCAGAAGCTGCTTGATAAAGTGGCCAATGGTGCAAAAATTGCTCTTGTCAGTGATGCAGGAATGCCTGCAATTTCAGACCCGGGTTATGATCTTGTAACAGCCGCTGCTGAAGAAAAGCTGACTGTGGTGCCCCTTCCCGGTGCGAATGCTGCTTTAACCGGCCTGATTGCATCCGGCATCAATACCCAGCCCTTTTATTTCTATGGGTTTTTGAACAGGCAGAAGAAACTCAAGAAACAGGAGCTGGAGGATCTCTCCAGACTGTCGGCAACCATCATTTTATATGAAGCTCCCCACCGCCTGAAGGAAACCCTCTCGCTGATGTCTGTAATTATGGGCAACAGAAATATTGCGCTATGCCGCGAACTGACCAAGAGATATGAGGAGTTTATCAGGGGTACTGTAGAAGAAGTGATAGAATGGGCTTCAAGCGGCGAAGTAAGAGGAGAATTTGTGATTATTATTGAAGGGACTTCCGAGACATGGCAGAATGCAGAAGAAACAGCCTGGTGGGAGGATCTTTCGATTGAGGATCATGTCAGACATTATATAGAAGAAACTGGTCTCCCGAGCAAGGATGCCATTAAGCAAACGGCAAAAGATCGGGGATTAAGTAAGCGGGATGTTTATCATGCTTATCATATTGAAGAATAAAAAAAGCTTCTCACACAAGTGAGAAGCTTTTGTATTATTTTACAAGTTCAAACGTGTTTTGAATTTCTTTTAACAGCTGTTCTGCACCGTCACGACTTAAAATTAGCTTGCCGTTAGCAAGTGAGATGTTTTCATCAGATACTTCCCCTGTAACCTGGCAAGTCATGTTAGGCTTGTACTTTTTAAGGATGATTCTTTCGTCGTCTACGTAGATTTCCAAAGCATCCTTTTCAGCGATTCCAAGTGTGCGTCTTAGTTCAATAGGGATTACTACGCGGCCAAGCTCATCAACTTTACGAACAATACCTGTCGATTTCATAATTAAATTCTCCTCTCAAATCTCCAATAATATTTTTCTCTATCTATATCGTTTCGTCATTATTCGACAAAATCTTTGTTACAATTATAATACCAGCCATTCCCATATACGTCAATTACTTTATTTTGGAATGAAATAGTAAATTTTAGGATGTTTAATGAAGCGTTGATAGAACTACGATTATCGAAATAAAAGTAATTTTTTACGGATAAATGGAAAAGAGATGCCGAAAATAAAATGTATAAATGATATTCGACATTTCGACAAAATTCTACAAAAATCTTGCTTTTACAATAATAATATTCGAATGGCAGTTTCCTTTTTTAGGGATAGAAAATAAAAAAATTTTATTTGAAAAAAATCCTGCTGTTCCTATCTGCCTATTGGTTGCACAATTTCAAGTTTTTAGGTATATTTTGATGGTATAAGAGGTTATGCTGACGAATATAACTTCTTGTAAAATATCGATATAGCAGGCCCAGTAACGGCAAGATTTTCTGATTAAAACTCTCGTCCAAATGGGGCGGGATTTTTTTACAGAGATAAGAAAGTAAAAATTAAAATTCGATAACTGTCTAGCGCAAGCAGCCTACCCCCTCGAGGTCACAAGCCAAGCCTTCCAATAAGGTAAAGATTTACCTTCTGTGAAGTCCGTTTTGTGCTTGAGGCCCCCGGGATGGGGGTCATGCAGATGATGCCGCAGGATGTGGTGTTCTCAGTCTGTGCTACTTCGGGGGGGGAGGGCTCCTGCGCTTTTTTAGTATTCATTGTGAGACAGCAAAAAGCATAGCTGCATATAGATATGCACTGATGTTTTCATTAAATGAGGGAGGGAATCTTGTGGAGGACAAATTAAAGACGTTTTATTTAACCACTCCAATTTATTATCCTAGCGGAAATTTACATATAGGGCATGCCTATACAACAGTGGCCGGTGATGCAATGGCCCGCTACAAGCGCATGCGCGGCTTTGATGTTATGTATCTGACAGGAACGGATGAACATGGACAGAAGATCCAGGAGAAGGCAGAAGAAAAAGGGGTAACACCTCAGCAGTACGTAGA
Organism: Cytobacillus sp. FSL R5-0377; assembly: GCF_038004385.1. NCBI lineage: Bacteria > Bacillati > Bacillota > Bacilli > Caryophanales > Bacillaceae > Cytobacillus > Cytobacillus sp. FSL R5-0377. Next base: position 2,421,935 of record NZ_JBBORA010000001.1, on the reverse strand, counting down.
TGAAATTGTTGCCGGCATTCAGGATCTTTGGAAAAAGCTTGATATCTCTTATGATGACTTTATCCGCACGACACAGGACAGGCATAAGCAGATCGTCGAAAAAATCTTTGCTCAGCTTGTAGAACAGGGCGATATCTATCTTGGTGAATATGAAGGCTGGTACTGTACTCCATGCGAGTCTTATTATACAGAACGCCAGCTTGCTGATGGCAACTGCCCTGACTGCGGACGCCCTGTTCATAAAGTGAAGGAAGAATCCTATTTCTTTAAGGTAAGCAAATACGCTGACAGACTTCTGCAGTATTATGAAGAGAATCCAGCTTTCATACAGCCTGAATCACGCAAAAATGAAATGATCAATAACTTCATTAAACCGGGACTTGAGGATTTGGCGGTATCCAGGACAACTTTCGACTGGGGCGTAAAAGTGCCAAATAATCCAAAGCATGTGGTGTATGTCTGGATTGATGCTTTATCAAATTACATTACAGCGCTTGGCTATGGAACCGAAGATGATTCCAAGTATCTGAACTACTGGCCTGCAGATGTTCACCTGGTAGGAAAAGAAATTGTTCGCTTCCATACGATTTACTGGCCTATCATGCTGATGGCTTTGGATCTGCCTCTTCCGAAAAAGGTATTTGCGCACGGCTGGCTTTTGATGAAGGACGGCAAAATGTCCAAGTCAAAGGGAAATGTAGTGGATCCTGTTACCCTAATTGACCGTTATGGCCTGGATGCACTGCGTTATTACCTTCTTCGCGAAGTGCCATTTGGTGCGGACGGAGTCTTTACACCGGAAGGATTTGTGGAACGAATCAACTTTGATCTAGCTAACGATTTAGGCAATCTGTTAAACCGCACTATTGCGATGGTGAATAAATACTTTGACGGTGTTATTCCGGTATATGCAGATTCAGAAGGCGAGTTCGACCAGCAGCTGCTCCAAATGAACCGTGAAACGGTTTCCAAGTACGAGGAAGCGATGGAAAAAATGGAGTTCTCTGTTGCCTTGTCTGCTGTATGGCAGCTTGTCAGCAGAACGAATAAATATATAGATGAAACACAGCCTTGGACTTTAGCTAAAGAGGAAGAAAAAAGAGAAGAGCTTGCAAGTGTAATGGTTCATCTGGCGGAATCCCTGCGCAGAATCGCAGTGCTTCTGCAGCCATTCCTGACGCGTACGCCGAAGGAAATCTTCAAACAGCTGAATGTAAATGAGGAAGCCTTAACATCCTGGGAAAGCCTTGAGACATTCGGCCTGATTCCTGAGGGCACAAAGGTATTAAAGGGAGAACCGATTTTCCCTCGCCTGGATATTACGGAAGAAGTTGAGTTCATTAAAACAAAAATGCAGGGATCTGCTGCTCCTAAAGAAGAAGCGAAGCCCGAAGCAAAAGCAGAGGAAAAGCCGGATAGTGAGGAAATCTCAATCGATGACTTTATGAAGGTCGATTTAAGAGTGGCTCAGGTTATCGAGGCAGAACCTGTGAAAAAAGCTGATAAGCTTCTGAAATTACAGCTGGATCTTGGCTATGAAAAGCGCCAGGTCGTTTCGGGAATTGCTAAATTCTACACACCGGAAGAACTGGTAGGCAGAAAAGTTATCTGTGTAACCAATTTAAAGCCTGTTAAACTTCGCGGCGAGCTTTCAGAAGGAATGATTTTAGCAGGAGGTAAAGACGGTGAGCTGTCACTTGCCACAATCGCTGAATCTCTTCCATTAGGTGCAAGGGTAAAATAATATTATTTGTTTTTCTTGTTAAACATAAAAACATAGAAGTGTTAAGCGTATAACGTAAGCATTTCTATGTTTTTTATTTTTGGAAAAAATTATTGTCAGAAAGTAATTTCTGGTGGGATTATGAAATTGGAACCACATTTCCAGTAAAGTAATTTTGTTACATCACTGACATAATAGTAATAGAAAAATAATATGAAGAAAAAGGAGTTTTTTGATGTGTTTTTCGACACACACGCACACCTTAATGCCGAACAATATAACGAAGATTTACAAGAGGTAATCGACAGGGCCCTGAGTGAGGGTATTTCCAACATAGTGGTTGTGGGATTTGACCGTCCAACGATAGAAAAAGCGATGGAGCTGACTGAGAAATACGATTTTATCTATGCAAGTGTCGGATGGCACCCGGTTGATGCCATCGATATGACTGAAGAAGATTTGCTATGGATTGAGAAGCTTTCCAGTCATCCAAAAGTGGTCGCACTGGGAGAAATGGGCCTGGATTATTATTGGGACAAGTCCCCGAAGGATATTCAGCAGGAAGTCTTCCGGAAGCAGATCCGTCTGGCGAAGAAAGTTAAGCTTCCCATCGTCATCCATAACCGTGATGCCACAGCCGATATAGTCGAAATCCTTAAGGAAGAAGGAGCAGGAGAAGTAGGCGGAATTATGCATTGTTTCAGCGGCAGCCCGGAGATTGCCCAGGAGTGTGTGGATATGAATTTTTATATTTCCCTGGGCGGTCCGGTGACCTTCAAAAACGCAAAAAAACCAAAGGAAGTAGCCGATATTATTCCGCTTGAAAAGCTGCTGATTGAAACAGACTGCCCATACCTTACCCCTCATCCACACAGAGGAAAACGGAATGAACCCAGTTATGTCAAATTGGTAGCAGAGCAGATTGCAGAAATAAAAGGACTTACAACAGAGGAAGTTGCACAGGCAACCACAGAAAATGCAAAAAAATTATTCGGCATAAACTGATAGCTCAATTTGTCGAAGTCTGTAGGAGCTTGTCCAAATTTTTTCTGATTCTAAAAAGTTCTACACGTCTCCTTCCTCTCATAGGATAACCATGTCGATAAGTCTCTCTTTTCTTTCATCTTGTTTTTTTGCATAATAGGAAATATGTTTACGAGAGAGCTTGCCAAAAGGTGCTGTTCTGGCACCCTGTTGATCGAGCGGAGGGCGTTTGATGACAGTCGGGGAGAATGAAAGATGGAGGGCCGGAAGCCTGAAGTCCTGAAAAATGTTCTGAAACTGTTCCCGATTGCCGAGCGCCTGGTCAGCAGAATACAAAGGATTTCCAGATGAGTGAAAAACTCCAAAATCAAAAAAAGAAGGATTTTTCTCATGGATGTGGAAAGTATAAATCCAAGGCAAGCATGACCGAAAACAGGACATTTGCAAGATTGCATGCATAGAAGGGAACTATCATTCATACATAGAGATAGAGTGCAGTTCTGAGAATACAGGCAAAAATGCCCAATGCCTGCATTCTTCCAGCCTTTCGGAAGCTGGAAAATTGAAAGAGTTGACAGTCGGCTAGATACTCTATATAATCACTCCGAGAGAAAAGGAGGCGTTTTTCATCGTGATTCAAAACATGAAAAACCTGTTATCCAAGTCTTTGAGTAAAAAGAAATTGGCCATTTTTTCTGCTAGTTTAGTAGTTTTTGCTGCTGCCTGCGGTTTCATTGCATATGAGACGACAAAGAAAACAGTAGCATTGACAATAGAAGGCCAAGAGAAAGTCATCAAAACGCATGCAACAACAGTTCAAGATATATTCGATGATCTAGATATTTCACTCCGCTCAGAAGATTATGTGTTTCCCTCGGTAAACACAGAGGTTAAGGACAATACAGAAATTGTCTATGAACCGGCTAAACAGGTGAAAGTAGTAACAGATAACGGGAAGAAAACGATTTGGACGGCTGCAAAGACGGTCGGAGACGTTTTAAAAGAACAGGATATTACGCTGACTGAACATGACAAGGTTCAGCCAAAGCCAGAAGAACCCATTAAAAGCAACCTGGAAATTCAAGTAGAGAAGGCTTTCGCTTTAACGCTGAATAATGGCGGCAAAGAGAAGCAGGTTTGGTCAACTTCGACTACGGTCGCTGACTTTTTATCACAGCAGGGAATCAAGCTTAATGATTTAGACCGTGTTGAACCAAAGTTGGAAGAGACAGTCAAAGCCAATGACGAAATAAAAGTCATTCGAGTTGAAAAAGTCACCGATGTAGTGGAAGAACCAATTAATTTCGCAGTTGTGACAAAGAAGGATACTAGTTTGGCAAAGGGCACTGAAAAAGTAATGAATGCTGGAAAAGAAGGCCTTAAGACGAAAAAGTTTGAGGTTGTCATGGAGAATGGCAAGGAAATTTCCAGAAAGCTGATCAGTGAAAAGCAAGTGAAAGAGAAGCAGGATAAAGTCATTGCTGTTGGAACAAAGGTGGCTGCGGCAACACAGGTGGTTTCCCGCGGAACGAGCAGCGAGGCAAGCGGCAAAGAAATATATGTATCATCTACAGCCTATACGGCCAATTGCAGCGGATGCACAGGCAAAACGGCTACCGGTATGGATCTGCGCGCCAATCCGGGTGCTAAGGTCATAGCGGTTGATCCAAGTGTCATTCCTCTTGGAACGAAGGTCTATGTAGATGGCTATGGCTATGCTGTTGCAGCTGATACAGGCGGCGCCATTAAAGGAAACAAAATCGACGTATTCTTCTCATCCAAATCAGAAGCTTACAAGTGGGGAAGAAAAACGGTAAAAATTAAAATACTGAATTAAATTTTTTATGATGCAGGGGGCTCCCCCTGCATTTTTTATTTCATTGGAGAGAAGGTTAATGGATAACATTTTTTCATTTTGAAGCTGGTTCATATATAATAAGAACTATTCTTTATAAATATATTCTTTTTACATCTATTTAGACGAATTACATTACAGAAATGTTTCAAGTTTTTTTCATTTTATTGTTTTTTTTTAAAAACAAGCAGTTCTTAATTCGAACATTGATAACAGTCTAGCGCAAAGAGCCTGTCCTTCGAGCATTCATGGGCAGGCGGAGACTTTCGCTTTTCTTAGGAGGAACCATGAAAATCAAGGAAATTATCGTTGTAGAAGGCAAGGATGATACAGCGGCGATTAAAAGGGCGCTGGATGCCGATACAATTGAAACGAATGGATCTGCCATTAATGAGGCAACCATTGAAAAAATAAAGCTTGCCCAGAAGACAAGAGGGGTCATCGTATTTACAGATCCGGACTTTCCCGGCCAAAAAATCAGGAATACGATTACCAATGAAGTCCCGGAATGCAAGCATGCTTTTATAGAAAAAGCGGATGCCCTCCACAAGCATGGCAGAGGAGTGGGCGTTGAGCATGCATCGCCTGAAATGATCCGCCAGGCATTAAAGGACGCCCAGGTTATGAAGGAAACCTATGAAGAAACCATTACCCAGGAAGACCTGGTCACTGCTGGCCTGATTGGCGGGGAAGGTGCCAAGGAAAGAAGAGAAAAGCTTGGCAGACTGCTAAAAATCGGCTACACAAATGGCAAGCAGCTTCATAAGCGCTTAATGATGTTTCAAATTTGCCGGAAGGATTTTGCAGAGGCAATCGAAGCTATTCGCAAGGAGGAACAAAATGCATAAAGATATTGCAACGCCAGCCAGAACACGTGCGATTTTGGATAAATACGGTTTTTCTTTTAAGAAAAGCCTGGGACAGAACTTTTTGATCGATACGAATATTCTCCGGAGGATTGTCGATCATGCTGAATTAACGGAGGAGTCGGGCGCCATCGAAATCGGACCGGGGATTGGGGCATTAACTGAACAGCTGGCCCGGAGAAGCAAGAAGGTGCTTGCTTTTGAAATCGACCAGCGGCTGCTTCCTATTTTAGAGGAAACTTTATCGCCATATCCCCATGTCTCCATCATCAATGAAGATGTATTGAAGGCAGATGTTAAGACAGCGATTGAACAGAAGTTCGAAGGGGTTGACGATATTATGGTTGTCGCCAATCTTCCATATTATGTTACAACGCCGATTATCATGAAGCTGCTCGAGGACAAGCTTCCGATCAGGGGCATCGTCTGTATGCTCCAAAAAGAGGTGGCAGACAGAATTTCGGCCCGTCCAGGCACGAAAGAGTACGGCTCCCTTTCCATCGCTGTCCAGTACTATACAGAGGCTGAAACAGCCATGATCGTGCCGAAGACAGTCTTTGTGCCGCAGCCGAATGTTGATTCTGCCGTCATTAAACTGACAAAGCGCAAAGAGCCAGCAGTGGCGGTTAAAAGTGAATCCTTCTTTTTCAAGGTCACAAAAGCAAGCTTTGCCCAAAGGCGAAAGACACTGCTGAATAACTTAACGAGCCAGCTTCCTGAAGGAAAGCAGAAAAAGGAAAAAATCCTCTCTGCTCTCGAACAAGCTGCTATCGAGCCGGGCAGAAGAGGAGAAACACTTTCCATCGAAGAATTTGCCCGTTTGAGCGATGCCCTGCTGCCACACTTTTCATAATTGATCAGGCCTGCTGCCTAACCAGCAGGCTTTTTTTCGTTCAAAAGCCTTCTTCCCCATTCGCCTTTTCTACGCACATGTTCATAGTCAAGTGCATAATTTATGACATAAATAATAAATCACAAACAAGTGCTTAGATGCAGCCCGCGTTTACCTCGGGAAATTGGAGTGACGACATTGACTATAAATACGATGGATATCGTCGGAAGAATTTCGTATCATTGTGATATTTTATTCCGCGTGATTGATATTAAAGAACAGGGCGGCAAAAGGTTTGCCATTTTATTCGGAGAGGATATCCGTCTAGTTGCGGATGCTCCCTGTGAGGACTTAATCGTCATTAACCAGGCGCAGCGGATGAAGTTCGAGCAGGAGTTCAGGTCACTTGAGGAACAGTCCTTCCAGCTATTCAGGCAGGATGTGGCTCTCTTAAGGGAGAAGCAGGAGTATGAAGTAACAGACGGCTACAGCAAGACACTTAACTATTTTCAAATACCAGGCAGGGTGCTTCACTTGGATGGTGATCCATCCTATTTGAAAAAATGCTTGAGTGTGTATGAAAAAATAGGCATACCCGTAACAGGCATACATTGCAATGAAAAGGAAATGCCGATGAAAATCGGACAGCTCATCGATCATTACAGGCCGGATATCCTCGTTATAACCGGTCATGATGCTTATTCAAAGGCCAAGGGGAAAAAATCTGACATCAATGCTTACAGGCACTCCAGAGAATTTGTCCAGGCGGTAAGGGAAGCGCGCAAAAAAGTTCCGCACCTTGATCAGCTTGTTATTTTTGCAGGAGCATGCCAGTCACATTTCGAATCACTCATCCATGCTGGAGCTAATTTTGCCAGTTCTCCTTCCAGAGTGAATATTCATGCCCTTGATCCTGTATACATTGTTGCGAAAGTCAGCCTTACTCCATTTATGGAAAGAATCAATTTATGGGATATCTTAAGAAATACACTAACAGGTGAAAAGGGACTTGGAGGCATTGAAACACGGGGAGTACTTAGAACTGGTATGCCATACAATGACGAAGATTTAAACGAATCATAATCAGCGGGCCGTTTGCAAGATATAGCGGCTTGTTTTTTTATGTTTGTTTTTAATAAGAACTTAAGCATTTTTCGAGAAATTTCGCGCAGGGGCATTCGTCTATTTCCCAGGTAATGAACGGCATGCTGATAAGCTTTCTAAAAACTATACATAATTTTTTCCAATTAGGGCAATCCTAAAATTGTTGAAAATTAGAAGAAAAAGTAGAACAAAACATATTGACATTTAATTTTAAACACTGTTATAATTTATATTTTTGTTTGACAGTCTAGTGTCAGTGTGATATACTTAACATAGTGAGGTGGACCGAATGGCAAAAACATTATCAGATATTAAAAAAGCTCTTGATTCAAATCTTGGGAAGAGGCTCCTGCTAAAAGCCAATGGCGGGCGCAGAAAGACCATCGAACGCTCAGGAGTTCTGGCAGAAACGTATCCTTCTGTATTTGTGATTGAGTTAGATCAGGATGAAAATGCATTTGAACGGGTATCTTACAGCTATGCGGATGTTTTAACAGAAACGGTTCAAATTACATTCTATGAAGATACATCAGGACAGGTTGCTTTAAGCTAATATATATATGACAGCGGGCGGTGAACAAATTGTTTACTGCTTTTTGTTTGCCTTTTTCATGAATAACAGTACCCTTTCACATACTATACATACCGCAGTGCGAAAGGGGATGTTAATGTTGGGCAGAAGACGCGGCGTTATGTCAGATGGTTTAAAAGAGGAAATTGCGAAAGAGCTTGGCTTTTATGATGTGGTCCAAAAGGAAGGCTGGGGCGGCATCCGTGCGAAAGATGCCGGCAATATGGTTAAGCGGGCCATCGAAATCGCACAGCAGAACCTTCTTAACAAATAGCATTCGCTCACTAGTTCTGAGCATTAATATGCACTGCGTCTGCCGAGGCTTATGCCTCGGATTTTTTCTGTTCAATAGCGATTCCCTCTATATTCCAAGCCGCCTGGGCTTTTATGTTTATTTTGTGGTAAAATAGGACAAAAAATGGAGACGCTCTATAAGAAAAGCTTTAAGCCTCCGCTTATTGCCGGGTAAAATGAAGTCAATACTGAATGAAGGTATGGCTTTCCCTTCGAAATGAACCGGCAGGGCAAAGCGCTTCGCTTGTGGAGCTGGACAGGAGTCCGATTTAAAGGAAAGAAGTAGGTGGAAATGTTGAAGGTCATGGTGAAGGCGCCTGCTAAAATCAATTTGTCATTGGATGTTTTACATAAACGGAAAGATGGCTATCATGAAGTGGAAATGATAATGACAACGATTGATTTGGCTGACCGCCTGGAATTAACACTTTTAGATAAAGACGAGATCAGAATTATCTCTCATAACCGCTTTGTTCCGGATGATCAGCGGAATTTGGCATATCAGGCTGCACACCTTCTTAAAGAACGGTTTCAAGTAAAAAAAGGTGTAGCCATTACAATAGAAAAAATGATTCCGGTTGCGGCTGGACTTGCCGGCGGCAGCAGTGATGCAGCAGCGGCTCTCAGAGGGCTTAACAAGCTGTGGGGGCTGGGGCTTTCATTAGATGAGCTTGCTGAAATAGGGACGGAAATCGGTTCTGATGTTTCTTTTTGCGTATACGGAGGCACTGCATTAGCTACTGGGCGTGGAGAGAAAATTCAGGAGCTTCCTGCGCCTCCAACCTGCTGGGTCATACTTGCTAAGCCGTTCATCGGCGTATCGACAGCGGATGTATACAGGAGACTGGATGTAGAGCAGGTGCAGCATCCAAATACAAAAGGAATGGTTGAAGCAATCAAATGGGGCTGCTATGAGGATGTCTGCCGGAACATGGGCAATGTTCTCGAGGATGTCACACTGAGTATGCACCCTGAGGTCCTGCAAATAAAAGACCAGATGAAACGATTTGGTGCGGATGCTGTCCTGATGAGCGGCAGCGGTCCAACTGTGTTTGGGCTTGTGCATCATGATTCAAGAATGCATCGGATTTATAATGGCCTTAGAGGGTTTTGTGACCAGGTTTTTGCAGTCAGAATGCTCGGAGAAAGACATAAGCTTGATTAAATCCGTATGTTAATGGTATATTATCGTTAAAACATTCGGATTTAAATGGGGGTTCCACAAATGAAATTTCGCAGAAGCGAACGGTTGATAGATATGACCAATTATTTATTGAACCATCCGCGTCAGCTGGTATCCTTAACTTTCTTTTCAGAAAGGTATGGTTCCGCCAAGTCTTCGATCAGTGAAGATCTCGCCATTATCAAAGAAACTTTTGAGCAAAGAGGAATAGGTACACTGCAGACCGTTTCCGGAGCAGCAGGCGGCGTCAAGTTCCATGTTAAAGTACCTGATGATGAAGCCCGGCCATTTGTAGAGGAGCTTTGCGGCTTGATTGCCAGCCCGGAAAGGCTTCTTCCCGGGGGCTATCTCTATATGACTGACATTCTCGGTGATCCTTTAATTGTCCAGCGTGCAGGACGGCTTTTTGCCTCAGCCTTTGCGGATAAGCCCGTTGATGTGGTTATGACGGTAGCTACAAAAGGAATACCGCTTGCTTATGCTGCCGCCAATTACCTCAACGTGCCCGTTGTGATCGTAAGACGTGACAGCAAGGTGACAGAAGGATCCACGGTAAGCATTAACTATGTGTCAGGATCTGCTAAGAGGATTCAAACCATGGTACTTTCGAAAAGAAGCCTGGCAGAGGGTTCCAATGTCTTAATCATTGACGATTTCATGAAAGCCGGCGGAACGGTTAATGGCATGGTCAGCATGCTGGAAGAATTCAAGGCAAACCTTGCAGGCATTGCAGTCCTGGTTGAGGCAGAAAAGGCAGAAGAACGGCTGGTTGATGAGTACCTTTCTCTAGTGCGTCTATCTGATGTGGATGTAAGGGAAAAGAAAATCAATGTAAGTGAAGGCAACTATTTTAAAAAATAATCATATTTTTTAGGGGGAGAATTCATGAAAGTCATTCAAACGAATCAGGCACCGGCAGCAATTGGACCCTATTCTCAGGGGATTATAGTAAATAACCTATTCTATAGCTCAGGGCAAATTCCGCTTACAGCTGAAGGCGTTCTGGTGGATGGGGATGTAAAAGAGCAGACGCATCAGGTATTTAAAAACCTTCAAGCAGTGCTTGAAGAAGCTGGCGCGTCATTAGATACCGTGGTAAAAGCGACAGTATTTATTAAGGACATGAACGAATTTGCGGCTATTAATGAAGTGTATGGGGAATACTTCAGCACCCACAAGCCTGCGCGCTCCTGTGTGGAAGTGGCACGCCTGCCAAAGGATGTCCTAGTGGAAATTGAAGTTATAGCTCTTGTAAAATAAATAACCGTAATTCACTCGCTCGTTCATATGACGGGCGTTTTTTATTCGAAAAAATCTTTGAACAAAATATTCAAAAAATATTTTTTATTAAAGAAGGAGATTAAGGAAATATGTTGAATTTATACAATTAGGATTATATCTTCTCGAAAAGGTGGTGAACAGGATGGAAGTGACAGACGTAAGATTACGCCGCGTTAATACGGATGGACGAATGAGGGCAATTGCATCTATTACGCTTGATCATGAATTTGTTGTTCATGATATTCGTGTGATTGATGGAAATAATGGCTTATTTGTAGCCATGCCGAGCAAACGTACTCCGGATGGGGAGTTTAGAGATATCGCGCACCCAATCAATTCAGGAACGCGCGGTAAAATCCAGGAGGCTGTTTTAGCCGAGTACCACCGCTTAGGTGAATTAGAAGTTGAATTTGAAGAAGCCGGTGCTTCCTAAGAAAATAAATCAACAAGGGCCTACTTCATAAGTAAGGCTCTTTTTTATTTCAGCTGTTAAAAACTAGCTCTAAGCCCCCTATTGAAGGCGGTGCTTAGGGCTTTTTCTTTCTTCCTCCTTACCCTTTCTCTAAAAATAGTAAACCAATATTTAAATAAATACCGTTTAAGGTAATGACAAATATATGTACTTTATCATCAATTCTTGAAATAAGAGCCCATTTAAGATATATTCGTTATGGATAAAAAGGTTAAATTGGAGGCCTGTAAATGTCTAATCGATACGCGGTTATTTTAGCCGCAGGCCAGGGGACAAGAATGAAGTCAAAGCTTTACAAAGTCCTTCACCCTGTATGCGGCAAACCGATGGTTCAACATGTAGTTGATCAAGTTACAAAGCTTAACATAAAGGAAATTGTCACAATTACTGGACACGGAGCGGAAATGGTAGAGCAGCAGCTTGGCTCAAGCAGCAAATATGCTCTTCAAGAGGAGCAGCTTGGCACTGCTCATGCCGTTATGCAGGCACGTGAAATGCTTGAAGGCAAAGAGGGTGTCACGATCGTAGTCTGCGGAGATACACCGCTCATCAGGCATGAAACAATGGAAGCGCTTTTCAAGCATCATGAAGAGCTTTCTGCCAAAGCGACTATTTTAACAGCTCATGCGGAAAATCCATTCGGATATGGACGCGTGATCCGCAATGACATGGGGATGGTTGAAAAAATCGTTGAACAGAAAGATGCTTCCGAGGAAGAACGCAAGATAAAAGAAATTAATACTGGAACGTATTGCTTTGATAATAAAGCATTATTCGAAGCCTTGAACAAAGTAACAAATGATAATGTGCAGGGCGAGTATTACCTTCCTGATGTAATTGAGATCCTGAAAAATGAAGGGGAGGTCGTTACAGCTTACCAGACGGCTGATTTCGGCGAAACTCTGGGTGTCAATGACCGGGTAGCCCTATCTCAGGCAGAATCATTCATGAAACAGCGGATAAATGAAGAACATATGCGTAACGGCGTGACCATTATTGATCCATCCAACACATATATTGGTTCGGATGTGAAAATTGGTTCAGATACAGTTCTTTACCCTGGAACCATCATTTCCGGAAATACCATCATCGGTGCTGAATGTGTGATCGGACCTCATACGGAGATTTCTGATTGCCATATTGGGGAAGGTACAGTGATCCGCCAATCTGCAGCACATGACAGCCATATCGGTTCAAAAGTGAACATTGGCCCGTTTGCTCACATTCGTCCGCAATCAGATATTCATGATGAAGTGAAAATCGGCAACTTTGTTGAAGTGAAGAAATCTGTTTTCGGAAAAGGAAGCAAAGCCTCTCACTTGAGCTATATTGGCGATGCAGAAGTAGGCAAAGGTGTTAACCTGGGCTGCGGCTCAATCACAGTTAATTATGACGGCAAAAATAAGTACCTGACTAAAATCGAAGATGGTGTATTCATTGGATGCAACTCCAATCTCGTGGCACCGGTAACGATTGGGGAAGGTGCATATGTGGCAGCAGGCTCAACGATTACTGAAGATGTGCCGGGAGAAGCTCTTTCCATTGCCCGCGCACGCCAGGTGAACAAAGAAAACTACACGCACAAATTAAACATTAAGAAATAAACAGAACTTTCTATTTGTAAGAAATAAATCGATGGAGGCCCAAAATGTCAAACCAGTATTTAGATCCAAATTTAAAGGTGTTCAGTTTAAATTCAAACCGCAGGCTAGCTGCTGAAATCGCCAATGTGATTGGTGTGGAGCTTGGTAAGTGTTCCGTAACGCGCTTCAGCGACGGCGAAATCCAAATTAACATTGAAGAAAGCATCCGCGGATGCGATGTGTATGTGATTCAGTCAACAAGCTCACCTGTTAATGAGCATTTAATGGAGCTTTTGATCATGATCGATGCTCTTAAGCGTGCATCTGCCAAGACGATCAACATCGTAATGCCTTACTATGGCTATGCCCGTCAGGACCGCAAAGCAAGAGCGCGTGAGCCGATTACTGCTAAGCTTGCAGCAAACCTTTTGGAAACTGCTGGTGCAACCCGTGTGATAACACTTGACCTGCATGCGCCGCAAATTCAAGGATTCTTTGATATTCCTATTGATCATTTAATGGGTGTGCCAATCCTTTCTGATTACTTCAAGAACAAACTGACTGACAGCGACATCGTAATCGTGTCACCGGACCATGGCGGCGTAACACGTGCGCGTAAAATGGCTGATCGCTTAAAAGCGCCGATTGCCATCATTGACAAACGCCGTCCAAGACCAAATGTGGCTGAAGTTATGAACATTGTAGGGAACATCGATGGAAAAACGGCCATCTTAATCGACGATATTATTGATACTGCAGGAACTATTACATTAGCAGCAAATGCCCTGATTGAAAACGGTGCATCAGAAGTTTATGCATGCTGTACACACCCGGTTCTATCAGGACCTGCCATCGAAAGAATTGAAAACTCAACTATTAAAGAATTGGTTATAACAAACTCCATTTCTCTTCCGGAAGAAAAGAAAACAGACAAGATTGTCGAACTATCGGTTGCGCCGCTAATCGGTGAAGCGATTATCCGGGTTCATGAAGAGCAATCTGTCAGCACATTGTTTGATTGATCGGCAATAAAATAACTGTCCAGGCTTGCTGCAAAGCAAGCCTGATTTGCTTTTTCTTTCTAAAAAAAATAATAAGGCTTCAAAACAAAAACGTTTAGATTTCCTCATTTTAGGGCATTTTTTTATATAGACAAGACTAATTCTTTAAATGAGGAAGGGGACGTATTTATGACAGCTGTATTGCAGGCAAAAGAAAGAAAAGGTTCACGCAACTCTAACTTAACTTCACTGCGCAAGGAAGGGAATATTCCGGCCGTTGTGTACGGGTCGAAGCTGCAAAGCAAATCCATTTACTTAAGTGAAGCTGACTTTCTGAAAACGATCAAGGAAGTGGGCAGAAACGGCGTATTTTCATTGGATGTGGATGGCAGCAAGCATGATGTGGTACTTAGTGACTATCAATCCAACCCGATTAAAAATGAAATCGTCCATGCAGATTTCATAGCGGTCGATATGAATAAAGAAATGACGGCTGATGTACGCGTCGTCTTGACCGGTGATGCAGCAGGTGTAAAAGATGGAGGCGTTATGCAGCAATCTCTGCATGAAGTTTCAGTCACGGCGACACCGAATAATATTCCATCCACTGTTGAGGTGGATGTAACAAGCCTTCAGGTAAACGAGACTTTGACTGTCGCAGATATCAAAGCAAATCGCGGCTATGAAATAAACAATGAAGAAGATGAGGTTATCGCTTCCATCCTTCCTCCAAGACAGGAAGAAGAAATCAACAGCGGTGAAGAACAGGAAGCGGGTACACCTGAAAATGAAGAAGGCAGAGAAACAACTGCCAATGAAGATAAAACAGGCGGAGAATAAGCTCGAGAGAAGCTATTCTTACAGGGGCTTTGCAATATGGCAAGCCCCTGTTTGCTTGGTGTGGGAATGGGTTTTGGATTGGCTTGTCTTTTGACAGAGGAAACGAAAAAATAGCAGTTAGAGTCCGAATCTGGTTTAACTTTGACACAAAAAGACGGAAACGTGCCAGTAGAGTCAGAACCAGGCACATCTTCGGACAAGGCGCCGGAAAAAACGCCAGCAAGGTCCAAACCCGCAACCTCCAAACAGAATCTTCTTACCGAACCACACACTTTCAACTATAATAAAAAAGAGAATGGATTAAATCAGCACACACGCCAGGCAGTTAACGGGCGTATGATGCTGTTCTAATATGGGGTGAGAAAATGAAATTGATTGTAGGGCTCGGAAATCCCGGCAAGCAGTATGATAAAACAAGGCATAATATTGGCTTTGAAGTAATTGATGTTTTATCAGACCGGCTGAATATTCCTCTGAATCAGGCTAAGCTGAAAGGCGTATTTGGCGCAGGCTATGTGAACGGAGAAAAAGTATTTCTGCTTAAGCCTCTTACATATATGAATTTGTCAGGAGAGTCCATCCGGACAGTTATGGATTATTTTGAAATTAATGATGATGAACTTGTGGTGATCTATGATGATCTGGATCTTCCTGTGGGCAAGATTCGGCTCCGCCAAAAAGGAAGCGCAGGCGGCCATAATGGGATCAAATCAACGATTGCCCATCTGGGGACACAGGAATTTAACAGAATCAGAGTCGGCATTGACCGTCCGCCAAGCGGCATGAAGGTGCCAGACTATGTGCTCGGCCGCTTCACGAAAGAAGAACAGGCCGTTATGGATGAAACGGTTAAAAAGTGCGCAGAGGCCTGTGAGGAATGGTTTAGAAAACCATTTTTACAGGTTATGAACGATTTTAATCAATAAGCTTCATATTTTATGAATCTTATCATAGAATAATGTATCTCATCATTGGCGGCAGTGCCGGATGCGTGAATAAGTTCCCTGCCAGAGGTCCATAATAGAATCATGGACAGTTAAACGGGAGGGACAGGCATGGCTATTCATTATCATTGCCGTCATTGCGGAACAAAACTTGGTTCTCTGGAGAACAGCTCTGTTTATTCAGAGCAGCTTGGGTTCCATAAGCTAAACGAACAGGAACGCCAGGAGATGATCTCGTATGATCAATCAGGAGATATGCATGTAACAGCGATCTGTGAGGATTGCCAGGAATCCCTGGAGCGCAATCCGGATTATCATCAGCACGACTTTATTATTCATTAACAAGCTTTGGAGGCAATCCAAAGCGTTTTTCTATTTCTATTTTGGGCATCATTATATTTAATAGAAACCGTTCTATAGTTTCTTGTTGGAACCTTATTATTTTTAGTAAGATTAATGATAGGAAAAATGGATTTTGCAGACTGTCAGTTTTCTGTCTCAATGGGGCTGGAACGGCATCTGCTTTTTGGCGGTTGAACTGCCGGAGCATTTAAAAAAAATGCTTTTGAAAAGATTAAGGGAAATTTGAACGTTGAGAATTGTCTAGCTCCAGCGCCACCCCCTCGAGGTCATAAGCTCATAGGGACGATAGACTAGTCAATCCCTTGCAGGGCTCGTCTTATGCTATTTTAGGGGTGATCGAGGCGCTTGCGCTTTTCGTTATAGGAGGGGCTTTCATGTTTGGTCTTAAAGAGATTATTAGCCGGCAGGATGATGTAAGTTCCATCTTGTCTGGCATAGAGGGAGGACTAAGGGAGCAGATGCTTGCCGGTTTATCAGGATCGGCACGCACCTTGTTTTTGTCTTCCATATATGAGCAGTCGGGAAGGCCGATGCTTGTTGTAACGCA
Organism: Cytobacillus sp. FSL R5-0377; assembly: GCF_038004385.1. NCBI lineage: Bacteria > Bacillati > Bacillota > Bacilli > Caryophanales > Bacillaceae > Cytobacillus > Cytobacillus sp. FSL R5-0377. The sequence continues at coordinate 2,405,492 of NZ_JBBORA010000001.1, read as the reverse complement.
CAACCTTCTGCAGGCACAGAAACTATATGATGATATCGTCAGTCTGGCAGGGGAATCGGAAGTATTTTTGTATCCTGCCAATGAATTGATCGCAGCTGAGATGGGGATTGCCAGCCCTGAGTTAAAGGCCCAGCGGATCGAGGCTTTAAATTATTGGAGTACACATAAGACAGGAATCATGATTGTCCCGATGGCAGGGCTAAGAAAAATTCTTCCGCCTCCAAGCCATTGGAAGAATTACCAGCTGTCTTTAGCAATAGGCGATGATTTGACTGAAGATCAATTAAAAAGATTTGTTCAAATGGGCTATGTCCGTTCTGAAATGGTTTCCTCGCCCGGGGAATTCAGTGTCAGAGGCGGAATCATTGATATCTATCCGCTGACTGAAGCTGATCCGGTAAGGATAGAGCTGTTTGATACGGAAGTGGACTCAATCCGGACTTTTTCTTTGGAGGATCAGAGATCAAAAGAAAAACTAACCGAGATCTCAATCGGTCCGGCAACTGAAATTCCTCTTGAATCAGAGCACTTCGAGACTATCATTGAAAAATTGGAAAAAGGTCTGGGATCAAGCCTGAAAAAACTGAAGGATGATAAAGCGAAAACACAGCTGGCCCAGAATATCGGGTATGAATTAGAACAGCTGCGAATGGGGAACAAGCCTGAACAGCTTTTCAAATACCTATCGTTTGCCTTTGAGGACGGAAGTAGTTTAGTAGACTATCTCCCTGCCAATGGCTTAATTTTCATTGATGAAATCAGCCGTGTTCAGGAAATGAATGACACCCTTGATAAGGAGGAGGCGGAGTGGTATACGAGTCTTTTAGGTGAGGGCCAGATCATACATGATGTGAAGGTATCCCATACCTTAAAAGAGTTCCTTCACCGCTCCAGGCATTCGATTACATATATGTCGCTGTTCCTGAGGCATGTACCGAATACCAATCCGCAAAACATTATAAATGTCACCTGCAAACAGATGCAGAATTTCCATGGCCAGATGCATGTGCTGAAGGGCGAACTGGACAGATGGAAAAAAGGCAAATATTCGGTCGTATTCCTGGGCCCGGATGAAGAGCGGATCAAAAAGCTGCAACGAGTGCTTGAAGACTATGAAATTGAAGCGGCGTTTGTGAGTGAGGAGGATCCAGTCTTAACAGGAAAAATCCAAATTACAGAGGGCAGCCTCCAGACTGGCTTTGAGCTTCCAGGTCAAAAGCTGGCCGTTATTACGGAAGAAGAGCTTTTTAACAAACGCACGAAAAAGAAAACCCGCAGGCAAAAGCTTTCAAATGCTGAAAGAATTAAAAGTTATTCCGAACTGAAGGTCGGGGACTATGTTGTTCATGTCAATCACGGGATCGGAAAATACTTGGGGATTGAAACCCTCGAGATTAACGGAGTCCATAAAGATTATCTTCATATCCGCTACCAGGGCAGCGACAAGCTGTATGTGCCGGTGGAGCAGATTGATCTTGTCCAGAAATATGTCGGCTCTGAAGCAAAAGAGCCAAAAATTTATAAGCTGGGCGGAAACGACTGGAAGCGGGTTAAGAAAAAGGTTCAATCATCTGTTCAGGATATTGCGGATGACCTGATCAAGCTTTATGCAGAGCGTGAGGCATCAAAGGGCTATGCCTTCAATCCGGATGGCGATATGCAGAGAGAATTTGAAGCGGCCTTCCCTTACCAGGAAACAGAGGACCAGATCCGCTCTATCCATGAAATTAAGAAGGATATGGAGAGGGAGCGCCCAATGGACCGCTTATTATGCGGAGATGTGGGCTATGGGAAAACTGAAGTAGCCATTCGTGCTGCCTTTAAAGCGATTGCAGATGGAAAACAGGTTGCCATTCTCGTTCCAACGACCATCCTGGCTCAGCAGCATTATGAAACGATGAGAGAGCGATTCCAGGATTACCCGATTGAAATTGGGCTGTTAAGCCGATTCAGAACAAAAAAACAGCAGACTGAAACCATTAAAGGATTAAAGGCAGGGACTATTGACGTAGTTGTCGGCACTCACCGCATTTTATCAAAGGATATTCAGTATAGAGATTTAGGCCTGCTCATTATTGATGAAGAGCAGCGCTTTGGCGTGACACATAAAGAAAAGATTAAACAGCTTAAGACCAATGTGGATGTCCTTACTCTGACAGCCACGCCAATCCCGCGAACCCTTCATATGTCAATGCTGGGCGTCAGGGACCTTTCAGTTATTGAAACACCGCCTGAAAACCGATTCCCGGTTCAGACTTATGTAATGGAATACAATGGTGCACTGGTCCGTGAAGCCATTGAAAGGGAACTGGCGAGGGATGGACAGGTCTATTTCCTATATAACCGGGTGGAGGATATAGAACGAAAAGCCGAGGAAATATCCATGCTGGTTCCAGATGCAAGGGTAACATATGCCCATGGGAAAATGACGGAAAATGAGTTAGAATCTGTTATGTTAAGCTTCCTTGAAGGCGAGTCCGATGTTCTCGTCAGCACCACGATTATTGAAACAGGCGTAGATATTCCAAATGTCAACACGCTGATTGTCCATGATGCAGACAAAATGGGTCTGTCCCAGCTTTATCAGCTCAGGGGCCGGGTTGGCCGTTCCAACAGGGTTGCCTATGCGTATTTTACGTATCGAAAAGATAAAGTATTAACAGAAGTAGCTGAAAAGCGGCTTCAGGCCATAAAGGAATTTACGGAGCTCGGTTCAGGCTTCAAAATTGCCATGCGGGATTTGTCCATCAGGGGCGCCGGCAATCTGCTCGGAGCCGAACAGCATGGATTTATCGACTCCGTCGGTTTTGATCTGTATTCGCAAATGCTTAAAGAAGCGATTGAAGAACGGAAGGATAAGCTCGATGGCATCGAGGAAAAGCCGGCTAAAATTGAAATCGATCTGGACGTGGATGCTTATATCCCTGATTTCTACTTGTCTGATGGCCATCAGAAAATTGAAATGTATAAGCGATTCCGGGGCATTTCAACTCTTGAAGATGTAGAAGAGCTTCAGGATGAAATGATCGACCGTTTTGGCGAATATCCAGATGAGGTAGGCTACTTATTCCAGATTGCCGAAATGAAGGCTTACGGTGAATTGGCAGGAGTCGAAACCGTTAAGCAATCCAAACAGGAAGTGCTGATTCTTTTATCTGAAAAGGCCAGCGAAAATGTGGACGGACAGAAGATTTTCCAGATTACCAGCAAATATGGCCGCATGATCGGCTTGGGCATGGATGGCAAGAAGCTGAAAGCAGTCCTTCATATTAAAGGCGTCAAAACAAATGAATGGCTCAACATTGCCTATGAAGTGATTAAAGGAATGCACGAAGCTAAAAAGGAGCAAGAACATCCAACTGCCTAGTTTGGACACACTCCTGTCAATAAAATGAAACATTAGAAATGTTTATCTTGTTTCTGGCAAGGGTATTTTTAAGTGAAGAACCATTTGGAATGTTTATCCGAAAATGGAATGAATAACATCTACGAGAAAAAGTTTTTGTGCACGTATATAACTTTCCATATGAAAGATACTAAGTTCAAACATGGCGATGCATTCATTTTCTCCCAATTATGGATCATAGCCAAAAGAGGAAAGAGTAAGTGCTGCGCTGAAGTGAGAATGGTCTAGCTTCGGCGCCTAGCCCCTCGGGTCATAAGACAAATCACTCCAGAAATCAGGATTTCCTGCGTGATTCGTCTTATGCTTGTCGGGGCTCTGCAAGGCGCTTCCGCTTTTCTAAAAATCATCAGATGAAAGTGAGGCAACGTTGGATGAAAGCAACAGGTATAGTTCGTCGTATCGATGATTTGGGTCGTGTAGTCATTCCGAAAGAAATCCGCAGAACATTGCGTATTCGTGAGGGGGACCCGCTGGAGATTTTCGTAGATCGTGATGGAGAAGTCATCTTAAAGAAATACTCACCAATCAGTGAATTAAGCGATTTTGCAAAAGAATATGCAGAAGCATTATATGACAGCCTGGGAAATCCAGTGTTAATCTGTGACAGAGATACTTATATCGCTGTGGCAGGCGGTTCTAAAAAGGATTACTTAAACAAAAATATAAGCGATCTTGTTGAAAAAACAATGGAAGAACGCAGTTCAGTTCTGGTTAACCAGTCAGGCGACATTTCGCTTGTGGATGGGAACACTGAAGCTTCCTCCGCTTATACAATTGGCCCAATCATTGCTAACGGCGATCCAATTGGAGCAGTTATCATTTTTGCTAAAGAAGATTCTCTTGGAGACGTGGAACAAAAAGCAGTTGAAACAGCAGCTGGCTTCCTGGCAAGACAAATGGAATCATAAAAATGGATACTTATTGAAAGGGGTAGCGGAATGCTGCCTTTTTTCTTTGGCGTGCAGACTAAAATGAAGTGCACGCAAGCAGCGAATAAGGTATAGAATCCGCGTACTATGCCCCAATATGCTATAATACTTTCGAATTCAATTGGAAGGAGATGGGCAACCTGAGGCCCGTTCAGACATCCGGCGATTTGTTTAGGGGTGCGTTTATCCTGACAATCGCTGCCCTGATTACCAAAATTTTAAGCGCTATTTACCGGGTCCCTTTCCAGAATATTGTCGGGGATGTAGGATTTTATATATATCAGCAAGTTTATCCGTTCTATGGAATCATTATTGTGTTATCTACATATGGGTTTCCTGTTATTATTTCTAAGCTTTATGCCGAGCAGGCTGCTTTAGAGAAAGAGCAGGATATTCACAATTTATTTGCGATTTCAGTCCTGGTTCTGTCCCTAATAGGAATTATCGGGTTTTCCGCCCTTTACTGGGGTGCGGATTGGCTGGCAGCCAGGATGGGTGATCCGCAGCTGGCAGTTTTGCTTAAAGTAGTGGCAGTTGTGTTCCTTATGTTTCCCATTCTGTCTCTTTTCCGGGGATATTTTCAGGGGAAAGGAAACATGGTTCCAACCGCTGTTTCCCAGGTAGGAGAACAGTTAATCAGGGTCGTTACGATCCTGCTGGCTGCTTATCTGCTTGTTAAGGGAGGGAATTCTCTCTATATGGTTGGAGGCGGGGCCATGTTCGGGGCTATTACCGGCGGAATGGTCGCCATTTTGATTTTAATTACGTACTTTTATATAAATGAGAGAAGAAGCCTGCCATCTTCCATTGCGATTGATTTTAAAAAAAGCGGGAAGCTGGCCAAAACGATTATCATACAGGGGTTTGCCATCTGCATCAGCAGTCTGGTGCTTATTTTCATTCAGCTGGCAGATTCGTTCAATTTATACTCGCTTCTTTTGGCATCCGGGCTGGAAGGAGAAGAAGCGAAGGCGCTAAAAGGCGTGTATGACCGCGGACAGCCGCTTGTTCAGCTTGGCATTGTGGTGGCAACATCCATGTCCCTGTCACTGGTACCGCTTATTTCCAAAGAAAAATTGAGAAATCAGCCCGCATTCCTTCACGGTAAAATCAGACTTGCCCTGAAAATCGGCATACTGGTTGGAGCTGCCGCAACCGTTGGGCTCTGGAATATCATAAAGCCTGCAAATATTATGCTGTTTGAAAACTCATCAGGATCGGGTGTCCTGGCTATCCTCAGTCTGATGATTTTGCTGAGCAGCCTGATCATCACCATCACTGGCATCCTGCAGGGACTGGGATTTATCTTTTTCCCAGCTGCGGCCATTCTGGTGGGGTTTGCGTTAAAGCTTGGCCTGAACATCCTGTTGGTGCCATCTTACGGTACAGCCGGTGCAGCGGCTGCATCAGCTCTGGCCCTTGCTGCTATCCTGTTTCTTCTTATTATAAAGCTTCATAGATATTTAAACATATCATTGATCTCTATGCGGTTTTTATTGTTGACCGGATTTGCTGCTTTCATAATGACGATTGTTTTGCAGCTATACCTTCAAGCCCTGGCCATGCTGCCAATCGCAGAACCGGGCAGGATATTTTCCGGATTCCAGGCATTAAGCGGCGTAGTGCTGGGGGGCCTTACGTATTTGTATATCATGTTTAAAGGCAATACTTTTAAAGAGGAAGAGCTTGCTTTGCTGCCGCTTGGAAGCAAACTCATGTTCTTGCTTCCCAAAAAGACTAGGAGATGAATTGCTTTATGAAAAAAATAACCATTCTCGGACTTGGAGCAGGAGATTTGGATCAGCTTCCTTTTGGTGTGTATCGACAGCTTAAAAATTCAGAGGCTCTATATCTGCGCACGAAGGAGCATCCAGTTCTGCTTGATCTCGAACAAGAAGGTCTGACATATCAGTCTTTTGATCATATATACGAAAAGCATGAGCAGTTTGAAGAGGTATACGAGGAGATTTGTGAATTTCTCCTCCGTGAAGCCCTTGCGAAAGATATTACGTATGGAGTACCGGGGCATCCGCTTGTAGCAGAGCGTACCGTGCAGCTTCTCCTTGAGCATGGACCGCAGAGAGGAATTGAAATTATGATCGGAGGAGGACAAAGTTTCCTGGATCCTTTATTTCAGGCTTTGAAGATCGACCCGATCGAGGGGTTTCAGCTTTTGGATGGAACCGATCTGAAAAGGGATGAGATCCAGGTGGCACAGCATGTCATCATTGGACAGGTGTATGATCAGTTTACTGCGGGCGAAGTCAAGCTGACTCTGATGGAAAAGCTGCCTTACGATTATGAGGTTTATATTGTAACAGCGGCCGGCAGCAAAGATGAGGTTATAAAAAAAGTGCAGCTGCATGAACTGGATCATAATATGGAGCTGAATAACTTAACTTCTGTATATGTGCCCCCTGTAAAAGATGAGGCTGTTCTCTATAAAGATTTTTCAAAGCTGCGGAGCATTATCGCTGAATTGCGCGGACCAAATGGCTGCCCATGGGATAAAAAGCAAACTCATGAAAGTTTAAAGAAATACTTAATTGAAGAAGCTTATGAGCTGATCGAAGCGATTGATAATGAAGATACCGAGCATATGACAGAAGAGCTTGGCGATGTCCTTCTTCAGGTGATGCTCCATGCTCAAATCGGCGAGGATGAAGGCTATTTTGCCATCGATGAAGTGATTGAAGGGCTTTCCGAAAAAATGGTCCGCCGTCATCCCCATGTTTTTGGTGATGAGCAGGCTGAAAATGAGGAAGATGTCCTGAAAAATTGGCAGAGCATTAAGCAGGAAGAAAAGGGAGAAAAACAGGAATCTATGATGGATTCAGTCCCGAAATCATTCCCGAACTTAATGAGAGCGACTGAAATCCAGAAAAAAGCAGCGAAAGTCGGCTTTGACTGGAAGGAAGTAGAGCCTGCCTGGGAGAAGGTAAAAGAAGAGATTGCCGAATTCGAGAAGGAAGCTGCGGATTTCAGCGCGGAGATGGAGCCGGAATTTGGCGACATCCTGTTCGCTCTTGTGAATATTGCACGTTTTTATAAAATTGATGCCGAAGAAGCAGTGAGAAAAACAAATGAAAAATTCATCCGCCGTTTTAAGTATGTGGAAGAACGGGTAATGATGAGCGGCAGAACATTTGAAGACTTTACACTCGAACAGCTCGATGAATTCTGGAATGAGGCAAAATCCAAAGGCTATTAATAGAGGAGTGGCATACATGAGATTAGATAAATTTTTAAAAGTATCAAGACTTATCAAAAGAAGAACACTGGCTAAAGAGGTGTCTGATCAGGGAAGGATTACGATAAATGGACAGCAGGCGAAAGCAAGCTCCACTGTTAAAGTGGGAGATGAGCTTCAAGTCCGCTTCGGCCAGAAGCTGGTGACGGTCAAGGTGGAACGTCTCCAGGAAACGACCCGCAAGGAAGAAGCGGCTAACATGTACTCAATTGTGAAGGAAGAAAAAGTGGAATCGGAAGCATAAGCTAGCCTGCATTGTCCGATAACCGGAAACAAGCGGAATTTCTGTTTCCAAATCAGCAGAGCTCCTGCTTTTCATCACGGCTTGTTCTATTTTTTTCCCCCCATTCATAAACATGTACAAAAAGGTTGTACTATGTGATTGCGGGGGATGAATAATGAGTCAATATTATGAGCCAAATTCAAACAAAACCAATACTCAGGAACATGATGTCATTATGAGAGGCAGAAGGCTGCTTGATATTACAGGTGTTAAACAGGTGGAAAGCTTTGATAATGAAGAGTTTTTACTCGAGACCGTAATGGGCTTCCTGGCGATTAGAGGGCAGAACCTTCAGATGAAGAATCTGGATGTGGACAAGGGAATTGTTTCCATTAAAGGGAAGGTATTTGACCTTGTTTATATTGACGATCAGAATGGAGATAAAGCTAAAGGTTTCTTTAGCAAGTTGTTCCGATGACGCTGACTACTCAATTTTTGACCATGCTGGCGATGATTGGCATGGGAAGTGTATTTGGGGCTGCCCTTGATACGTATAATCGTTTTCTGCAAAGGACTAAGCGGAAAAGCTGGCTTGTTTTTATTAATGATATTCTTTTTTGGGTAGTACAGGGTCTGGCAATCTTCTATATATTATTCCTGGTGAATAAGGGTGAACTGAGGTTTTACATTTTCATTGCTTTGCTGTGCGGTTTTGCCGCTTATCAAAGTTTATTTAAAAAAATGTATCTGCGGGTATTGGAGATTTCCATCCGGATGGCGATCTCCATATACCGCTTTTTCGTGAAGGCTGTAACTATCCTTATTTATAAACCCATTCAGGGTCTGATTATGGCGTTAATTGCGATTGCCGTCATGCTTGGAAAAGGACTTTATTCCCTTCTAAAAGTCATTATTCGAGTCCTTTGGTTCACCTTGAAGGCAGCTTTTCTGCCTGTCAAATGGATTTTGTCACTTTTATGGAAACTTTTGCCGAAAAAGATTAAAAAAACAGTCGAGAAGTTATATAATAAATTGGCAGGATATTTACAGCGGATAAAGAATTATGTTTTAAAATGGACAGCAAAGTGGAAAAAACCTAAAGAGTAAGGAGGGAGTGCGGAAGTGAGTGCCACCAAGAAGAAAAATGTAGCCAAAATGGAAACCAGCTATGTCAAACAGCAGGAAGAAGCAGAGATCAGTGCAGGCCGTAAGAAAAAACTTTTATTTCGCAGATTAGCAGCATTTTTTACACTGGCAGCTGTCGTTTCTTTTTTTATGATCACCACACTCGTTTCGCAGTCTGCTGCTCTGGAAGAAAAAGTGGAAGAGAAAAACAGGCTGGATCAGGAGCTTTCTGATCTGAAGAAAAAAGAAGTTATGCTTGAAGAAGAAATTGTTAAGCTGAATGATGATGAGTATATCGCGAAGCTTGCCCGCAAAGATTATTTCCTATCTGACAATAATGAAATCATTTTTAACCTCCCTGAAGAAGAGACGGAAAAAGAAAAGAAAAAAGAAAAAAAGGCCGACTGACGCTATATTGACACTCTTTTTTTGGTTTCTGTATAATATATAAAAAGTTTCACTTTATATCTTTCAAGGAGGCAGTTTTTTTAATGTCAATCGAAGCAGGCAGCAAGTTAACAGGAAAGGTCACAGGCATTACAAATTTCGGAGCATTTGTGGAGCTGCCGGATGGCTCAACCGGTTTGGTGCACATAAGTGAAGTCGCTGACAAATATGTAAAAGATATTAATGAACACCTAAAAGTGGGTGACATGGTTGAAGTGAAAGTCATTAATGTCGAAAAGGACGGCAAGATTGGATTATCCATTAAGAAGGCAAAAGACCGGCCTGAGCGTTCTGAGAGACCTGAAAGAGGAGACAGAAAGGAATTCAGACCGAATTCAAATTCTGGCCGCCCTCGCCAAAACCGGCCAAACGACCATCGCCCTAAAGAGAACTTTGAAGCCAAAATGGCCCGTTTCCTGAAGGACAGCGAAGATCGTCTTTCATCGCTGAAGCGTCATACTGAATCCAAGCGCGGAGGAAGAGGAGCTAAGCGAGGCTAACTTGCTGCTGATTGATCTATATAGCAGGATGGAAAACAAGTCCGAATAGGGCTTGTTTTTTTGTGCTGGCTAACGCTGATTCAAACATCAAAAAAACGCCAGCCTAAGGCTGACGCTCTTTTGAAATGACCCGTACGGGATTCGAACCCGTGTTACCGCCGTGAAAGGGCGGTGTCTTAACCGCTTGACCAACGGGCCAGGATAAAATTGTGTTATGCAGATCGCCTCAAAGCGCTTCCGCATTTCTTAGATAGCGGCGGAGGGGATCGAACCCCCGACCTCACGGGTATGAACCGTACGCTCTAGCCAGCTGAGCTACACCGCCAAATTTCAATAGATTAATAGTTGTGCTCTTAAGCACAAAATTTATAATACAAACTTTTAAAAAGGAAGTCAATAAGATATTGAAAGAAATATGTCGTAAACCTCCCTTCCGCCTTCGTCAATTTTTTCCATGCTTCGCTTTCGGCAGAAAGCTGTCATTCCAGCGGTTTGTTTACTTTTTTTGTCAGATTATAAATGGACTCCGGAAGTTTCAATCTTAAATCATGTTATCTATCCCCATATATAGTGGAAAACCGTCGAACGAAAAGCCGGGGCTTGTCCGCTATTTTGACAAACTTTTGGAACAGATGAATTTATAATTGTCAGCAACGATAAAAAAATGGGGAGTGTAGTTTAATGGAAAAGGTAGAAAGGAATGTAATGGAGCCGATCGGGGAAGTTCCCTTCAACAAACCGAAACTGGATATTGCCAAAGGCTTAAAAAAACTCCAATCAGGGCTGGAGAATTTCTTTCTGAAAAAAGGCTATGTTCTGCTGATCATTGGCTTTTTGCTTGGAAGAGCCTTGATATTGGCGAAGCTTACCCCATTCAGCCTTCCGTTTTTTGCAGCGGTTTATTTCATACGAAGGGATAAGGCGCCGCTTGCATTAGTGGGACTGATCGCAGGAGCTGCCACATTATCCATATCCGATGCTGTATCCGCTTTTGGCATCACCTTCATCTTTTTATTTGCCTTCCGGGTCTCAAAGAAATGGCTGACTAATGAAATCCGGGCACTGCCTTTTTATGTATTTTTCACTCTTTTAACAGGCAAGCTCCTGGAGGCTTTCATTATGAAGGGCAAGCTGACTTTATACGATGGCATGATGGCCGGGGTTGAGTCTAGCCTGGGCTTCATCCTGACACTTATTTTTCTGCAGGGACTGCCCCTGCTATCAATAAATAAGCGCAGACAATCACTGAAAACCGAAGAAATTGTCTGTCTGATCATTATGCTGGCTTCAGTCATGACGGGAACCATCGGCTGGACAGTCTATGATCTTTCCGTGGAGCATATTATGTCACGCTATCTTGTCCTGCTCTTCGCATTTGTAGCAGGAGCGACAGTCGGTTCCACAGTAGGGGTGGTAACCGGCCTGATTTTCTCTCTTGCGAATATATCAAGCTTTTATCATATGAGTCTGCTTGCTTTTGCGGGCCTTTTAGGCGGCCTTTTAAAAGAAGGCAGGAAGTTGGGAGTGGCGTTCGGCCTGCTGATTGCGACACTGCTTATGGGCATGTATGGAGAGGGCAGCGGAAACCTTATGAAAACTTTGTCAGAAACAGGTGCAGCCATCTTCTTATTTTTATTAACCCCGCAGGTGTTAACGATGAAATTGGCCAAACACATCCCGGGAACGCCTGAATATGCGGCAGAGCAGCAGCAATATATGAGAAAAATGCGTGATGTGACAGCACAGCGCGTTGCCCAGTTTTCAAGTGTCTTTCAGGCCCTTTCCAAAAGCTTTTCCTCTCATGATGAGCCGTCTCAATGGGAAGAGGACAGTGACAGGGAAGTGGATTATTTCTTAAGCAATGTAACGGAAAAAACCTGTCAGACCTGCTTTAAGAAGGATCACTGCTGGTCAAAGAACTTTAATACAACCTATGACTATATGATGGATATTATGCATGATGTGGACAATAACGAAGGTGCCCTTTCTCCTAAACTGGCAAGAGAGTGGGAAAAGTACTGCACAAGATCGAAAAAAGTGACAGAAGCCGTCCAGCAGGAGCTGACTTATTATAAAGCGAACCAAAAGCTGAAGAAGCAGGTTCAGGAAAGCAGAAGGCTGGTAGCTGACCAGCTGCGGGGTGTTTCGGAGGTAATGGGTGACTTCGCCAAAGAAATACAGAGAGAGCGGGAAAATCATCATAAACAGGAAGAACAAATCCTCGAAGCACTTCAGGAGTTTGGCATCCATATTGAACAGGTGGAAATCTACAGTCTGGAGCAGGGAAATGTCGACATTGATATGACCATCCCATATTGCCAGGGCCATGGGGAATGTGAGAAGCTCATTGCACCGATGCTATCTGATATATTAGGCGAAACGATATTAGTAAATTCAGAGGAATGTGCCGCCTTTCCGAATGGATACTGCCATGTCACATTCCGGTCAGCCAAGGCTTTCGTGGTTGAAACAGGCGTTGCCCATGCGGCCAAGGACGGGGGCTTAGTGTCCGGTGACAGCTATTCCACCATCGAGCTGGGCTGCGGCAAGTATGCGATTGCCATCAGTGATGGAATGGGCAATGGGGAAAGGGCTCATGCGGAAAGTCAGGAAACACTTCAGCTTCTGCAGAAAATTCTTCAATCAGGAATAGAAGAGCAGGTTGCCATTAAATCCGTCAACTCCGTCCTTTCTTTGAGAACTACAGACGAAATTTTCTCGACCTTGGATTTGGCCATGATCGATCTGCAGAATGCTGACGCAAAATTTTTGAAAATTGGATCAACTCCGAGTTTCGTAAAAAGAGGCCCTAAAGTAATGAAGATTCAGGCCAGCAACCTTCCGATGGGCATCATTCAGGAATTTGATGTTGATGTGGTCAGTGAGCAGCTTAAAGCCGGTGACTTATTGATCATGATGAGTGATGGAGTATTTGAGGGTCCAAAGCATGTCGAAAACTTTGATTTGTGGATGAAGCGCAAAATATCCGAGTTGAGGACGGACGATCCGCAGGAAGTTGCCGATCTGATTATGGAAGAGGTCATCAGGTCAAGGTCCGGAAATATTGAGGATGATATGACTGTGGTGGTCTCAAAGGTGAAGCATAATACACCGAAATGGACAAGCATCCCTGTACACGCCATCCGCCAAAAGGCCAACTGATTAATTTGCTCATCGAGTAGTATTTATATGTATAATTCCCCTCCAATCAGTCGAAAATGCTAACAACTCAATTGTGGAGGGGAGTTTCAAAATGAAAACAGGAACACTGAAGCAGATTTTATTGATAACGGATGGCTGTTCAAATCAGGGTGAAGATCCCATTGCTATGGCGGCTTTAGCCAAGGAGCAGGGAATAACGGTGAATGTAATCGGAGTCATGGAGCAGGATGTCATTGATGAACAGGGAATGAATGAAATAGAAGGTATTGCAATGTCAGGAGGAGGAGTCAGTCAGGTAGTCTACTCTCAGCAGCTATCACAGACTGTACAGATGGTGACAAGAAAAGCTATGACACAGACTCTGCAGGGAGTGGTGAACAAAGAGCTCCAGCAGATCCTCGGCGGCCCCAAAACAATGGATGATCTCCCGCCGGATCAGCGCGGCGAAGTGATGGAGGTCGTGGATGAATTGGGTGAGACCGTCGAGCTTGAAGTGCTGGTCCTCGTTGATACCAGTGCAAGCATGAAGCATAAGCTTCCGACTGTTAAGGAAGCCTTGCTGGACCTGTCCTTAAGCCTCAATGCCCGCTCTGGTGATAACCGTTTTTCCGTATTTGTATTTCCCGGGAAAAAGAAAGATGTCGAAAAACTGCTTGATTGGACACCGAATCTTGAATCGCTGACCAGCATATTCTCGAAATTGACAACAGGCGGGATTACACCAACAGGCCCGGCCATTCAAGAGGCATTAAATCATTTCAAGAAAAAACGTTCATTAAGGAGTCTGCTTTCCCGTGATGATGAATCATTCTTTGAAGAGTCAGTGTAAAGTAAACCCTGGTACTGTGATTGAAGGAAAATGGCACCGCAGCCGATATACCATTGTAAAGGAATTGGGCTATGGTGCTAATGGGATTGTTTATCTCGCCAAAAACCAAAATCAGCAGGTTGCTTTGAAAATGAGTGATAACGGGATGTCCATCACGTCCGAAGTGAACGTCCTTAAATCCTTTGCAAAGGTCCAAGGCTCTGCCCTCGGGCCTTCTTTGCTTGATGTCGATGATTGGGAACGAAGGAGCGGCAAGGTTTCATTCTATGTAATGGAATATATTCAGGGGCCTGATCTGCTGACATTCATTCAGCAGAAGGGGCCATCCTGGACCAGTGTTTTATTGGTACAGCTTCTGAACGATCTGGATGCGCTGCATAAAGCAGGATGGGTGTTTGGTGATTTAAAGCCGGATAATCTAATCGTAACAGGTCCTCCCTCGAGAATACGCACCATTGATGTGGGCGGCACTACCATTCAGGGCAGGGCAATAAAAGAATTTACCGAGTTCTATGATCGCGGTTATTGGGGTTTGGGGACCAGAAAGGCTGACCCTGCTTATGATCTCTTTGCTGCAGCCATGATTTTAATCAATACGGCATACCCAAAAAGGTTTGCCAAGACAACGGGTGACCTTAAACAGCTCAAAATGATGGTCCGCCAAAAGAAAGAGCTGCTGAAATACGAAGATGTTATTCTGAATGCACTGCAGGGCGGGTATAGCTCAGCAGGTGAAATGAGAAATGATATGCTCCAGCTCACTCGTGCAAATCCGGTGCAAAGAAGTACGGTAAGCAGGAATCCTGGAAAAACAGCCAGCCAGCAGCCAGCCAGCAGGCAAATGCGCAGGCAGAAAAGTAAAAAAGGGAGCTTCTTTGAAACTCTGCTTATTACTCTTATTGTCACCCTGCTATATTTCTTATATATTTATGGGCAGCTGATGTGAATTTCAAAGAAATGAAACTTTCTTTCCTGTGACCCGTATTATAATCTTAATCCCTTTTGATATTTTTCCTTAAAAAGTGATATGCTTTTCTATAGGAAGGATTATGCTGCCCTTTGCAGGGGTAATAGTAAATATATCTAAATAGGATAAGGAAGAAGCCTATGCTCGAAGAGAAAGTGAGTGCTTTCCTTAAGAAAAAGGGATTGAATTTAAAAGGTAAGAAAATAGTAATTGGTGTATCAGGCGGGCCGGATTCCATCGCCCTGCTCCATTATTTTTGGAGCCGGCAGCAGCATCAGCAGACAGAACTGATTGCCGCACATGTCGATCATATGTTCAGAGGTGAAGAATCCCTTCAGGACGCCATGTTTGTGAAAGATTACTGCAGAGACAAAGCCATTCCATTTGAAATGGAAAGAGTGAATGTGCCTGAGTATATGGAGAAGTCCGGGAAGAGTTCACAGACAGCTGCCAGGGATTGCCGCTACAGCTTTTACCGAAGAACAGCCGATAAATATGGGGCAGATTATATTGCTCTTGGGCATCATGGAGATGATCAGGTTGAAACCATCTTAATGCGCCTTACAAGAGGAAGCACAGGCAGCGCCAGAGCCGGAATTCCCTTTACGCGTCCGTTCGGCGATTATACGATTATCCGTCCGTTCCTGTGCTTGAACAGAGCTGAAATCGAACACTATTGTCTGAAGGAGTCTCTTAACCCAAGGCGGGATCCAAGCAATGAAAAAGGCATATACAGCCGCAACCGCTTCAGGGCAGAAGTGCTCCCATTCCTGAGAAAAGAAAATCCTCAGGTGCATGAGCATTTTCAAAAATTCAGTGAAGATTTGCAAAGTGATGAAGCATATCTGCAGGAATTAACCGTCCATAAAATGAATACAGTAATGAAAAAGAATGCCAATGGGGAAATTAGTGTGGATATTGATGCTTTTGAGGCAATGCCAATGCCTTTACAAAGGAGAGGGATTCAACTAATATTAAACTATCTTTATAAGGAAAGGCCAGCATCGTTATCGGCTTCTCATATAGAGAGTGTTTTTTCCTTAATGAAAAGTCCTCATCCATCGGGAAATTTAGATTTTCCAGGCGGTTTACATATTGTACGCTCCTACCGGCAATGCCACTTTTTATTCCCGAAGGAACCTGTACAATCCTATCGATATGAAATCTTCAAACCTGCAAGCATAAAACTCCCAAACGGCGGATCGATTATTCTTGAATATGCTGACTGTCCTGATGGAAATCTAAACAATGAAACCCTTGTATTAGACAGGGACGGTGTTTCTTTTCCAATCATTATCAGGACAAGAGAAAAGGGAGACCGTATGACGCTTAAAGGGATGCAGGGGTCCCGAAAGATTAAGGATATTTTCATCGATCATAAAATACCGCTGCATGATCGGAAAACCTGGCCAATCGTGACAGATGCACAGGGCAGGATCCTATGGGTGCCAGGTTTGAAGAAGTCGCATGATGATAGGCAGCAGCAATCCTGCTCAAGTTATATTATTTTACAATACATAAAGCAATGATCTTCTAGGGGGCACAAAAAATGATGAAGAATGATATTGAAAAAGTACTGATTTCGGAAGAGGAGCTGCAGGATAAGATTAAATCCCTTGCTGCTGAACTTACGGAAGAATACCAGGATCGATTTCCGCTTGCCATTGGGGTTTTAAAAGGGGCAATGCCTTTCATGAGCGACCTTTTAAAGCGTGTGGATACATATCTTGAGATGGACTTCATGGATGTATCAAGCTATGGGAATTCAATGGTATCTTCAGGAGAAGTCAAAATTCTGAAAGACCTTGATACTTCTGTGGAAGGCAGAGATATTCTGATCATCGAAGATATCATCGACAGCGGCTTGACACTCAGCTACCTGGTTGAGCTGTTCCGCTACAGAAAAGCGAAAAGCATTAAGATTGTAACACTGCTTGACAAGCCAACAGGAAGAAAGGCTGATATCAAAGCGGATTATGTAGGGTTTATTGTTCCTGATGCGTTCGTAGTCGGATATGGCCTGGACTATGCGGAGAAGTACCGCAATCTTCCTTATATTGGAGTGCTGAAGCCGGAAGTATACAGCAATAACGATTAAGGAAATCCTAAGCATGATCTTGGATTAAAGCCCTTTACTGAAACAAGAATCACCCGGTTTTAAGAAGTCTAATTCCTTGTATTGGCATGATTTTCTATGATACTATACACTATAGTTTGTTTACCGTGGGAGGAGGTAAGGGATGAATCGGATCTTCCGGAATACCATCTTTTATTTATTAATATTTTTAGTCATTATTGGAGTTGTCAGCTTCTTTAATGGCAACAATGAACCAACGGAGCACATCTCTTATAATAAATTTGTTGATCATTTGGAAAGCGGCGATGTTACGTCCATTTCCCTTCAGCCTGAGAGAGGTGTTTTTGAAGTACGGGGTAAGCTTAAGGGATATGAGGAAGGCAAATTCTTCCTGACTTATATCATGAACAATGATAATATCCTTGACCGTGTGGACCAATTAGCCCAGACATCAGATGTTGATGTTATGCCGGCTAAGGAAACAAGCGGCTGGGTTACATTCTTTACGTCAATCATTCCTTTCATCATCATCTTCATTCTATTCTTCTTCCTGCTGAATCAGGCGCAGGGCGGAGGCAGCCGAGTGATGAACTTTGGCAAAAGCAAAGCCAAGCTGTATGATGAAAGCAAAAAGAAAGTGCGCTTTAAAGATGTTGCAGGCGCCGATGAAGAAAAGCAGGAGCTTGTTGAGGTCGTTGAATTCCTTAAAGACCCGCGCAAGTTTGCTGAATTAGGAGCGAGAATTCCTAAAGGGGTTCTTCTTGTAGGACCTCCGGGAACAGGTAAAACCTTGCTTGCACGGGCAGCTGCCGGTGAAGCGGGCGTTCCGTTCTTCTCTATAAGCGGTTCTGATTTCGTTGAAATGTTCGTTGGTGTGGGTGCTTCCCGTGTCCGCGACTTATTCGAAAATGCGAAAAAGAATGCGCCATGTATTATTTTCATCGATGAAATTGATGCTGTAGGGCGTCAGCGTGGTGCCGGCCTTGGCGGCGGACATGATGAACGCGAGCAGACCCTAAATCAGCTTCTTGTTGAAATGGATGGATTTGGAGCAAATGAAGGAATTATCATCATTGCTGCCACAAACCGACCTGATATTCTTGACCCGGCATTATTGCGTCCGGGACGTTTTGACAGACAGATTACAGTTGACCGCCCGGATGTCAAAGGCCGTGAAGCAGTGCTTAAAGTACATGCCCGCAACAAGCCTTTAGATGAGTCGGTTAACTTAAAGAGCATTGCAATGCGCACTCCTGGATTTTCAGGTGCAGACCTTGAAAATCTATTGAATGAAGCAGCGCTTGTGGCTGCCCGCCGCAATAAGAAAAAAGTCGATATGGAAGATATCGATGAAGCAACAGACCGCGTTATTGCTGGACCAGCCAAGAAGAGCCGTGTTATTTCCCAAAAGGAAAGAAACATTGTTGCCTTCCATGAAGCAGGTCATACAGTCATCGGTTTGGTGCTTGATGAAGCAGAGATGGTTCATAAGGTTACAATCGTGCCTCGCGGCCAGGCCGGCGGATATGCGGTTATGCTTCCAAAAGAAGACCGCTACTTCCAGACGAAGCCTGAGCTTCTCGACAAAATTGTCGGATTGCTTGGCGGACGTGTGGCTGAAGAAATCGTCTTCGGTGAAGTAAGCACAGGTGCCCATAATGACTTCCAGCGTGCGACAGGCATTGCCCGCCGCATGGTAACCGAATTTGGAATGAGCGACAAGCTAGGACCATTACAGTTCGGTCAGTCTCAGGGCGGCCAGGTATTCCTTGGACGTGACTTCCATAATGAGCAGAACTATTCAGATGCAATCGCATATGAAATCGATCTTGAGATCCAGCGCATAATCAAGGAATCTTATGAAAGAGCAAGAAAGCTCTTAACAGAAAACCGTGATAAGCTGAATCTGATTGCAAATACCTTGCTTGAAGTTGAAACGCTTGATGCAGAACAAATCAAGCACTTATCAGACCATGGCAGACTGCCTGACCGTTCAGCGACTTCCATTTCAACAGATGAAGATGTGAAAGTAAACATTAGCATCAAGAAAGACGATCCTGCTGAAACAGGCGAAATCACTGAAACAAGGGAAGGCTCAAGTCCAGCTGAAGCGGATGTGCCACCTGCCATCGACGAAGAACGCAAAGACAGATAATCATCGAAAAGCGCCTCCAGGGGCGCTTTTTTTTGCCGCAAAATATCAATTCCCAGGCTGCCCGGAATTTTCGATTACACGAATCAACAGCAGTTGTGATATGATGTTTTCAGTGAAAAAAAGCGTTTTAAATAATCATAAAGTGGTGAGAATGTTGATCTTTGTTTTCGACGTAGGGAATACGAATATCGTTCTGGGTGTCTATGACCAAGATGAATTAAAGCATCATTGGCGAATTGAAACCAACCGGAATAAAACAGAAGATGAATACGGGATGATTGTGAAGTCTCTGTTTGAGAATGTAAATCTTTCCTTTTCAGATATAGATGGCATTATCATTTCCTCTGTAGTGCCGCCAATCATGTTTTCGCTTGAAAGAATGTGCCAGAAATACTTCCGTGTAAAGCCCCTTGTGGTGGGGCCTGGAATCAAAACAGGCTTAAACATCAAGTATGAGAACCCCAGAGAAGTAGGGGCAGACCGCATTGTCAATGCTATAGCGGCCATTCATGAATATGGAAGCCCGTTAGTTATTGTCGATTTTGGAACAGCCACTACCTATTGCTATATCAATGAAAATAAGCAGTATATGGGCGGAGCCATTGCCCCGGGAATCGGGATTTCGACAGAGGCTCTTTATTCCCGTGCAGCGAAGCTTCCAAGAATAGAAATTGCCCGTCCTGACCATATTGTCGGAAAAAATACCGTATCTGCCATGCAGGCTGGAATTCTATATGGTTACGTCGGCCAGGTTGAAGGAATTGTCAAAAGAATGAAAGATCAGGCTGACGAACAACCGACTGTCATTGCTACAGGCGGCCTTGCAGGGCTCATCGCACAGGAGTCGGATATTATCGATGTTGTGGATCCTTTTTTAACTTTAAAGGGTCTGCAGATTATTTATAAACGAAATATGGAAAACATAAAAAAATAGTACTTTTTGAAATTCGAAAATTGTCTTGCGCAAGCGTCTACCCCCTCGAGGTATCGGGGGTGGGCAAGGCGCTTGCGCTTTTCGTGGAAAGGAGCAAAAAATGAGCGATTATTTAATTAAAGCACTTGCATATGATGGACAAGTCCGTGCCTATGCATCCCGTACCACCGAAACAGTTGGAGAGGGCCAGCGCAGACATTATACATGGCCAACCGCATCAGCTGCTTTGGGAAGAGCCATGACGGCAGGCGTGATGATGGGTGCCATGCTGAAAGGCGATAACAAGCTGACCATAAAAATTGAAGGCGGCGGTCCGATTGGCGCCATCCTGGTAGACAGCAATGCAAATGGAGAGGTGCGCGGATATGTAACAAATCCGCAGACGCACTTCGATCTGAATGAGCAGGGCAAGCTTGACGTGCGCCGTGCGGTCGGCACTGAAGGGACCCTGACTGTCGTGAAGGACATCGGAATGAGGGAACACTTCACAGGACAGGTCCCGCTGATTTCCGGAGAACTTGGGGAAGACTTAACTTATTACTTTGTTACTTCTGAACAGGTGCCTTCTTCAGTTGGGGTGGGTGTTCTCGTTAACCCTGACAACTCCATTCTTGCTGCAGGGGGATTCATTCTGCAGCTCATGCCGGGAACAGGTGAAGAGACGATTACTTTAATTGAGAACAGACTGAAAGAAATTCCGCCTGTATCGAAATTGATCCAGCAGGGCTTAACGCCTGAAGAGCTATTGGAAACAATTCTTGGCAAGGACAATGTAAAGTTTCTTGAAAAGCTTCCTGTGTCCTTTACCTGCACATGTTCAAAAGAGCGTTTTGCGAATGCGATCATCAGTCTCGGAGAAGAAGAAATCCAGCAGATGATCGATGAAGATGGCCAGGCTGAAGCTGCCTGCCACTTCTGCAACGAGAAATATCATTATACAAAAGAAGAACTGGAAGAATTAAAGACCGAAGTAAATTGAAAAGATAAGCGTTTGCCGGTCTCCTAGGTTCGCCTGAGGCCGGGGCATGCGCTTTTGTTTTTTGAACTTGGAGAAATGTCCAGCTTCAGTGCCTGCCCTTCGAGGCATTGGGAGGGTAAGGTGCTTGCGCTTTTCTTAGGGGGAGGAGCACTTGGAAAAGAGACTGCTTTTAATAATCATTGCCGGTTTAGTACTGCTGAATCTTATCACATTGGCCTTTTTGCTTTTTAAAGGCGATGGCAGCGGGGAAGCAGTCGCAAAAATCGGCGGAGAAAAGATCACCCGCCAGGAATGGCTGAGTGAGATGGAAACAAAGTACGGAAAAAGCACCTTAAGCGAACTAATTGATCAAAAGGTCATTGAAGAAGCCGGGAAAAAATACGGGGTCAAGATCTCTGATAAGGCAGTAGAGCTTGAGCTGAAAATGGTCAAGACGATGTACGGCGGCAATTTCACTGATGAGATGAGTGAAGACAAATGGCGCAGGCAAATAAAGAACAATCTTATTCTTGAAGAGCTGCTGACGGCAGATGTCTCTGTCTCAGAAGAGGAAATGAAGAGCTACTATAATGAGAACAGCAGCCAATTTCATGTACCTGATACCTATCACATCTCTCAAATCATTGTGAAAACAAAAGAAGAAGCAGAACAGACATTGAAGGAGCTGAAAGAAGGCTCCAGCTTCTCTGTGCTGGCGATGGAACGATCGATTGATGAATTCACTGCTAACCAGGGGGGGAATGCAGGGTATGTCAGTGAAGATGATGAACATATACCGGCTGAAGTCTTTAAACAGGTCAAAAAACTTAAGCCCGGCAAATGGACCAAGCCGATTAAAACAGAAGATGGCTATGCGATTGTCATGCTTCACGAGCATTTAAAGGGAGAAAAGTATTCCTTTAAAGAGGTAAAGAACATGATTCGCCGCCAGATTGCTCTTGAGCAGATGGATGTTCCTGTCTCTGCCAAACCATTCTGGAAAGAGACCGATGTGGAATGGTACTATGGTGAGCAATAAATAAAAAAACGCGGAGTGAATTCCGTGTTTTTTTCTGCATAAAATGAGTATCATGAATAGAGATGGGTAATTGTCTATAATGACAAAAGTATGAATTTTCTTTTAAATACGGAGCAATTTCGTTGACATTCCCATTGGAAGTTGGTAAATTTATATTAAACCAATAAAAATAGTCGGAAATAAGGAGTGGGGAAAATGGTACGTGTAGCAAATTCAATTGCAGATCTTGTTGGGCATACACCAATTGTGAAACTAAACCGTTTAGTTGATGATAATAGCGCAGATGTTTATCTGAAATTGGAATACATGAATCCGGGGAGCAGCGTTAAAGACCGTATTGCCTTGGCAATGATCACCGCAGCAGAGAATGATGGCAGTCTTAAGCCAGGTGATACCATCATTGAACCGACAAGCGGAAATACAGGAATCGGATTAGCCATGATTGCCGCAGCAAAAGGCTATAAAGCCGTTCTTGTAATGCCGGAGACAATGAGTATGGAGCGCCGCAACCTGCTTCGTGCATACGGTGCTGACCTTGTCCTCACACCTGGACCGGAAGGAATGGGCGGTGCAATCCGCAAAGCGCAGGAGCTTGCAAAGGAGAATGGCTATTTCGTGCCTCAGCAGTTTGAAAACCCTGCGAACCCTGAAATTCACCGTTTAACAACAGGACCTGAAATCACAGAGCAAATGGGCGACCAGCTGGATGCTTTTATTTCTGGAATTGGAACAGGCGGAACAATTTCAGGAGCCGGCCAGGTACTTAAAGAAAAATATAAAGACATCAAAATTTACGCAGTAGAGCCAACTGATTCACCTGTCTTATCAGGCGGAAAGCCTGGCCCGCATAAAATCCAGGGAATTGGAGCGGGATTTGTGCCGGATACACTTGATACGAAGATTTATGATGAAGTGATCCAGATTTCGAACGATGAGGCATTTGAATATGCCCGCCGCGCGGCCAAGGAAGAAGGAATTCTTGGCGGGATTTCCTCCGGTGCGGCGATCAGTGCGGCTCTGAAGGTGGCAAAAGAGCTTGGCAAGGGCAAGAAGGTTCTGGCCATTCTCCCAAGTAACGGCGAACGTTATTTAAGTACTCCTTTATACCAATTTGATGCTGAATAATTGATAGAACAGCGGTCTTCGATGGCCGCTGTTTTTTGTTGTATCGGGAACGGCAAAAATTGGTGAGTATACGCTTCAGCTTTTGTTAATAAAAATTATGAAAGCGTGCCCTGTATCATGTATGATGAAAAATGAGAACTATATAGGGGTGACTTTCAATGAAGCATCTACAGATCCACGCAAAGAAAATACCATATACATATAACCATTTTTTCCGTACATACCGCTCGCTGTCCGAGGGATTGCCGCATCATGTTTTGCTGGAAAGCGGACGGGGCGGCAGATACAGTATTGCAGCTCTTGAGCCGGATGCCATTTTAACAGGCAAAAATTCAAAACTTGAAATTGCTGCAGACGGCGAAAAACAGGTGCTTGAAGGCAACCCCCTTCACCTGATGCAGGAATGGCTGAACCAATATAAAGCAGATAAGCTTGAAGAACTTCCTGACTTTCAGGGAGGTGCAATTGGGTTCATCAGCTATGATTATGCACGCTATATCGAAAAGCTTCCAAATGAAGCACGGGATGATCTGCAAATACCTGATATCCACTTTTACATTTATAAAGAATGCTTTGTCTTTGATCATGAAACTGAAATGCTATGGCTTATTCTCTTATATGAAAAAGGGGAGGAGCATTCCATTGAGGAACGGGCAGAGAATTGGGAGCAGAGATGGAAGAAGGATAGCGGAGAGCCTTCTGAGGCAGCGGGATGCAATGAGCCAGAACATGCACTTGGTGTATCCATGAATGAAGAAGAATTCCAGTCTGCTGTCCGGAGTGTACAGGACTATATTTCACAGGGAGATGTCTTTCAGGTGAATCTCTCGGTACGCCAAAGCCGCCCGATTCATATCCAGGCTATGGATGTATACGAGCAGCTGAGAGTGTTGAACCCTTCTCCGTACATGGGGTATTTCCACACGCCAGCCTACCAGCTTGTGAGCGCATCGCCGGAATTGCTGATTAAGAAAAAAGGAAACACCGTCAGCACGAGGCCAATTGCCGGGACAAGATCCCGTGGGAAGGATCATGAGGAGGACCTCAAGCTCGCCAATGAACTGATTGAAAATGAGAAGGAGCGTGCAGAGCATGTAATGCTGGTGGACCTGGAGAGAAATGATTTGGGAAGAGTCTCCAAATATGGGACTGTTGAAGTGGATGAGTTCATGGTCATTGAAAAATACTCTCATGTGATGCATATCGTTTCCAATGTAAAGGGAGAGCTTGCTGACGGCAAGAATGCAGTTGATATTATTGATGCTGTATTTCCCGGGGGAACGATCACAGGTGCTCCTAAGGTGAGGAGCATGGAGATCATTGAAGAGCTTGAACCGGTCACAAGGGGACCATACACCGGCTCTCTTGGCTGGATCAATTTCAGCGGCGACCTGGAACTGAATATAATTATCCGCACCATGCTTGTTAAAGATGGACAGGCTCATGTGCAGGCAGGGGCAGGCATTGTCATAGACTCCAATCCGAAAAATGAATACAAAGAGTCGCTGAAGAAGGCGATTGCTCTATGGAAAGCAAAAGAACTCGCAGAACAGGCAAAAGGGGATCAGCTATGATTTATATGATCGATAATTACGATTCTTTTACGTATAATCTCGTGCAGTATCTCGGTGAATTAGGAGAAGAGCTGGTTGTCAAAAGAAACGATGAAACATCGATTCATGAAATAGGCAGTAGGCAGCCGAAGTTCCTGATGATCTCGCCGGGGCCGTGCAGTCCGAATGAAGCAGGCATCAGCCTGAAAGCCATTGAAGCTTTTGCAGGCAAAATCCCGGTCTTTGGCGTTTGTCTGGGACATCAGTCGATTGCTCAAGTATTCGGAGGCGATGTGGTGCAGGCAGAGCGCCTGATGCATGGAAAAACCTCTGACATTTTTCATGATGGGAAGACTATATTTAAAGACCTGCCCAATCCTTTTCCAGCTACCCGCTACCATTCGCTGATTGTTAAAAAGGAGTCACTGCCGGATTGTCTTGAGGTTTCGGCATGGACAGCCGAGGGAGAGATTATGGCCATTCGCCATAAAGACCTGCCTGTAGAGGGTGTCCAATTCCATCCGGAATCTATTATGACCACAGCCGGAAAGGAACTCCTCCAGAATTTTATTCAGCATTACAAAGCCTTACTGCAGGCAGAGGGGCTGTAAACTTTGTATATTTATATGAATGGGGAAGTTGTCAGGAAAGAGGAGGCCATGATCTCTCCTTTCGATCATGGCTTTTTATATGGAATGGGGCTGTTTGAGACGTTCCGTGTCTACAATGGGCATCCCTTTTTATTGGACGACCATCTGGAGAGGCTGAATCGAAGCCTTGAAGCCATAAACATCGAAGCCAGCTTCACCCGGGAACGAGTGCTCGCTGCCCTGGAGAAGCTGCTTGAGAGAAACGGATACGATAATGCCTATATCCGAGTGAATGTGTCAGCGGGAAACGGAGAAGTTGGTCTGCAGACAACCCCTTACACAAATCCGAATACGATTATTTTCTGCAAACCGCTTCCGTCAAGAAGCAGAAGCGCAGAAAAGCAGGCAGTGCTGCTTGAGATTCCCCGCAACACTCCTGAAGGGGCAGAACGTCTGAAGTCCCACCATTTTTTAAATAATATTCTGGCAAAAAAAGAAGCGGGGGACGATCCTGGCACGGAAGGGATCTTTTTGACCAGGGATGGCTATCTGGCAGAAGGAATCACATCAAATTTATTCTGGATTTGTGATGGCCATCTATTTACCCCGTCTCTTCATACCGGCATACTTAACGGCATTACTAGGAAATTTGTGATCAGGCTTGCCGGGAAGCTGGGGATGAATGTGCTGGAGGGCATGTACAGGCCGGAAGCTGTACGGAATGCGGATGAAGTTTTTGTCACGAATTCCATCCAGGAAATTGTGCCAATTTCATCTTTTGACGGCCATTCAATGCCAGGGATATCCGGGAAGAAAACATCGGAGCTCCAGATGCACTATGAAAAGCACTGTGAACACTTATGGAGCAGGAAAGAACTACAGGAGGATTCATAATGTCTAATACAACCATTCAGTGTGGGCCATATA
This sequence comes from Cytobacillus sp. FSL R5-0377, assembly GCF_038004385.1. Lineage (NCBI taxonomy): Bacteria > Bacillati > Bacillota > Bacilli > Caryophanales > Bacillaceae > Cytobacillus > Cytobacillus sp. FSL R5-0377. The sequence goes on along the minus strand of NZ_JBBORA010000001.1, from coordinate 2,379,296 downwards.
CGTTGGATTACGAGAAGAAAACCATTGTAATGGGAATTTTAAATGCAACGCCTGACTCTTTTTCGGATGGAGGCAAATACAGCCATCAGGATCTGGCAGTCAAGCATGCTATCGAGATGGTGGAGAACGGAGCGGATATCATCGATGTAGGAGGAGAGTCAACACGTCCGGGATTTGATCCGGTTCCTGCAGACGAAGAGCTGAAGCGTGTTCTTCCTGTGATTGAGGCAATTTCAAAAGAAGTGGATGTTCCGATTTCGATTGATACCTATAAAGCTGATGTCGCCAGGCAGGCCGTTGAAGCCGGTGCCCATATTATCAATGATGTGTGGGGAGCCAAAGCGGATCCTGAAATGGCATCAACAGCAGCAGAAACAGGAGTTCCGATCATCTTAATGCATAATCGCAAGAACATGGAATACACATCCTTTTTCCGTGATGTTATGAATGACTTATACGAAAGCATTGCGCTTGTAAAGTCTGCAGGTGTAACAGACGAGAATATTATCCTTGACCCGGGCATCGGCTTTGCCAAAGACTTGAACTATAACCTGGAAATGATGAGGGATTTGGACAAGCTGGTGGCTGTCGGGTATCCTGTGCTGCTTGGCACATCGAAGAAGCGGATGATTGGAACCATTCTGGACCTTCCGGTTGAGGAGCGGACAGAAGGAACGGGGGCAACGGTCTGCTATGGCATTCAAAAGGGCTGCCAGATGATCCGTATCCATGATGTAAAGGAAATGAGCCGAATGGCTAGAATGATGGACGCTTTAATGGGAAAAGGTGAATACGATGGATAAAATATATGTGAATAGAATGGAGTTTTATGGATACCACGGTGTTTTTCCGGAAGAAACACGCCTTGGCCAGCGCTTTGCTGTTGACCTGACTGTGGAAGCAGACCTGAAAAAGGCGGGGGAAACAGATAATCTAGATGAGTCCATTAACTATGGTGAGCTGTATACAGTGTGTAAAGAGGTTGTGGAAGGAAAGCCATATAAGCTGGTTGAAGCGGTAGCAGAAAAGCTGGCAGCAGAACTTCTTTCCCGTTTCCCGCTCATACTGCAGCTGACGGTCAAAGTGATCAAGCCGGATCCGCCGATTCCCGGCCACTATCAATCAGTAGCTGTTGAGATTACAAGAGGCAGATCATGAGGACCACTGCTTTTATTGCGCTCGGCTCGAATATCGGCAGCCGTTTTGACCACCTGAAGAAAGCAGTTGAGATGGTTGATCAGCTTCCGGAAACTGAAGTGGTAAATACTTCATCTGTTTATGAAACAGATCCGGTCGGTTATGAAGATCAGGAGCAATTTTTAAATATGGCAATCCAAATTTCTACCGGCTTAAATCCCTTTAAATTGCTGGATGCATGCCTGGATATTGAATTGAAGCTTGGGAGAAAAAGGGAAATCCATTGGGGCCCACGGACAATAGACCTTGACATTTTACTGTATAGTCACGAAAATATTGAAACAGAGAAGCTAATAGTTCCTCATCCTCGGATGCATGAAAGAGCATTTGTCCTTGTTCCTCTTTTAGAGATTGATTCCAGCATCAGGCTTCCGAAGATGGAGCGGCCCTTAATTTCAATACTGGAAGACATACCTGACAGAGAGGGAGTACGGATATGGAAGCAGAAAAATGGGGAAGACGTATTCGCGCTTTTCGAAAGCTAAAAGGATTTACGCAGGAGGGATTTGCAAAAGAGCTGGGTGTATCGGTTTCGATTTTAGGGGAAATTGAAAGAGGAAACCGCATGCCTGCACCGGCTTTAATCGAGCAAATCGCCATGGCGCTAAAAGTGACACAGGAAGAATTGGCTCCGAGACCGGAGCAAGATTAATATATATGTTTGATCAAGTATAAAGGGAGGTGCAATGATGTTTAAAATAGGTGATATCGAGCTGAAAAACCGTGTGGTACTTGCTCCGATGGCCGGAGTATGCAATTCTGCTTTCCGCCTGACTGTTAAAGAATTCGGAGCAGGGCTTGTATGTGCTGAGATGGTCAGCGACAAAGGCATTGTCTTTCAGAATGAAAGGACAATGAACATGCTTTATATTGATGAAAGAGAAAAGCCGCTAAGCCTGCAGATTTTCGGAGGCAAAAAAGAAACACTTGTAGAAGCGGCGAAATTTGTAGATCAAAATACGAATGCAGATATCATCGATATTAACATGGGCTGCCCTGTCCCTAAGATCACCAAATGTGATGCAGGTGCCAAGTGGCTTCTGGACCCAGATAAAATCTACGAAATGGTTTCTGCTGTAACAGCTGCAGTGGAAAAGCCGGTTACCGTAAAAATGCGGATGGGCTGGGATGAAGATCACATCTACGCTGTTAAAAACGCGCAGGCAGTTGAACGCGCAGGGGGAAAAGCGGTAGCCCTCCATGGCCGTACGCGCGTCCAGCTGTATGAAGGGCAAGCGAACTGGGATATTATCCGTGAAGTAAAGCAGAGCATTAACATTCCGCTGATTGGGAACGGTGATGTGGAAACACCCCAGGACGCCAAGCGCATGCTTGATGAAACAGGCTGTGACGGTGTGATGATCGGCCGGGCTGCGCTGGGAAACCCTTGGATGATTTACCGTACTGTTAAATACCTGGAGACCGGGGAATTAATGGGCGAGCCTTCTGTACGCGAGAAAATGGATGTGTGCATCCTTCATCTGGATCGCCTGATTGCATTGAAGAACGAGCATATAGCAGTCCGCGAAATGAGAAAGCATGCTGCGTGGTATCTGAAAGGAATCCGCGGGAATGCGAAGGTCCGCAATGGAATCAATGAATGCAATACAAGAGATGAATTGGTGACACTTCTTAATGCTCTTGCCATTGAAGCAGAAGAAAAAGAAAGAAGCCAAATACCGGCTGTTTAAGCTGCTTAAAGTTTGACAGGCTGACATTCTTTGCCTATAATACTTTTGATAAATGGAAACTGCCAGTGCATGAACTGGCAGTTTTTATTCTATTTAACTATTTAGGATGTCTGATTTACCATGTTTGTGTAAAATAATAGAGATATACATTTTTGAAGGATCGCAGAATTGTGCGTACATAAAAAGATTTACAAAATGGAGATGATTTCAGTGAGCCAGAGTCATGAAGAATTAAATGACCAGTTGAAAGTAAGACGCGAGAAAATGAACAGCATGCGCGAACAGGGAATGGATCCTTTCGGAAAACGTTTCGACCGTTCACACCAAAGTAATGAACTGATTGAGCATTATGGTGAGCTTGAGAAGGAAGAAATTGAAGAAAAGAACGTTTCTGTTACACTGGCAGGGCGCATCATGACCAAGCGCGGAAAAGGAAAAGCCGGATTTGCTCATATACAGGATTTATCAGGGCAAATTCAAATCTATGTCCGCAAAGACGCAGTTGGAGAAGAAAGCTACGCCGTTTTTGAGACTGCGGACCTTGGAGATATCGTTGGAATCAGCGGAAATCTCTTTAAAACAAAGGTAGGTGAACTGTCTGTTAAAGCGGAGGAATTTGTCCTTCTGACAAAATCCCTGCGTCCGCTTCCGGATAAGTTCCACGGATTAAAGGACGTTGAGCAGCGCTACCGCCAGCGTTACCTGGATCTTATTATGAGTGAGGAAAGCAAACGGACCTTCATTACAAGAAGCCGCATTATCCAATCCATGCGCCGCTACCTTGACAGCCATGGCTATCTTGAAGTTGAAACTCCTATGATGCATTCCATTGCAGGAGGAGCTTCTGCCCGCCCGTTTATTACTCACCATAATGCGTTGGATATGGAGCTTTATATGCGTATCGCGATTGAACTTCATCTGAAGCGCCTGATTGTGGGCGGCCTTGAAAAGGTCTATGAAATTGGCCGGGTATTCCGTAATGAAGGTGTATCTACACGTCACAACCCTGAATTCACTATGATTGAATTATACGAAGCGTATGCTGACTATAGAGATATCATGAGCCTTACTGAAAACCTTATTGCACATATTGCCCAAGAAGTGCTTGGTACAACTACTGTGCAATACGGCGAGTACGAAGTGGATCTAAAGCCTGAATGGAAAAGGCTTCATATGGTAGATGCCATTAAGGAATACACAGGGGTAGACTTCTGGAAAGAAACAAGCAAGGAAGAAGCCCAGCAGCTTGCCAAAGAACATGGCGTTGAAATCAAAGACAATATGGAATATGGTCATATTGTTAATGAATTCTTCGAGCAGAAGGTTGAAGAGAAATTAATTCAGCCTACATTCATCTATGGACATCCTGTTGAGATCTCGCCGCTTGCGAAGAAAAATGAGGAAGACC
>NZ_JBBORA010000001.1:2135000-2370000 GCF_038004385.1 Cytobacillus sp. FSL R5-0377 | reverse complement strand
TCGCCCATTAAAGCGGTACGCGAGCTGGGTTCAGAACGTCGTGAGACAGTTCGGTCCCTATCCGTCGTGGGCGCAGGAAATTTGAGAGGAGCTGTCCTTAGTACGAGAGGACCGGGATGGACGCACCGCTGGTGTACCAGTTGTCTTGCCAAAGGCATCGCTGGGTAGCTATGTGCGGAAGGGATAAGTGCTGAAAGCATCTAAGCATGAAGCCCCCCTCGAGATGAGATTTCCCATAGCGTCAAGCTAGTAAGATCCCTGAAAGATGATCAGGTTGATAGGTCAGAGGTGGAAGCGTGGCGACATGTGGAGCTGACTGATACTAATCGATCGAGGACTTAACCAAAATGAAAAGCGGAGGCGACTGTTCAACTTCGAGAGAAGTTAGGAGCCGAAGCTAGACAAGTCATTGGTGAATACTCGGCAAAATGCTTCTTCATACATTATCTAGTTTTGAGGGAACGAAGTTTCTTCAACCAAATAGTCCGGTGGCGATAGCGAGAAGGTCACACCCGTTCCCATACCGAACACGGAAGTTAAGCTTCTCAGCGCCGATGGTAGTTGGGGGCTGTCCCCCTGTGAGAGTAGGACGCTGCCGGGCGTATATAATGGAGGATTAGCTCAGCTGGGAGAGCATCTGCCTTACAAGCAGAGGGTCGGCGGTTCGATCCCGTCATCCTCCACCATATAACATGCCGGTGTAGCTCAATTGGTAGAGCAACTGACTTGTAATCAGTAGGTTGGGGGTTCAAGTCCTCTCGCCGGCACCACTTCAACGAGCCATTAGCTCAGTCGGTAGAGCAGATTGCAGCATCTGTGAACACTTCATTCGAATAGCAATCTGTGACAAAGCGTTTAGCTTTGGAACATCTGACTGCAATTATCAGGCTTTAGGAAGTCTCATAAAAGTATGAGCCATTAGCTCAGTCGGTAGAGCATCTGACTTTTAATCAGAGGGTCGAAGGTTCGAGTCCTTCATGGCTCACCATTTTAATTTCATATTGCGGGTGTGGCGGAATTGGCAGACGCACCAGACTTAGGATCTGGCGCCGCAAGGCGTGGGGGTTCGACTCCCTTCACCCGCACCATTTTAAGCGGAAGTAGTTCAGTGGTAGAACATCACCTTGCCAAGGTGGGGGTCGCGGGTTCGAATCCCGTCTTCCGCTCCATTTTTATGCCGGGGTGGCGGAACTGGCAGACGCACAGGACTTAAAATCCTGCGGTAGGTGACTACCGTACCGGTTCGATTCCGGTCCTCGGCACCATTTCAACTTTATATTGCGCCCGTAGCTCAATTGGATAGAGCGTTTGACTACGGATCAAAAGGTTAGGGGTTCGACTCCTCTCGGGCGCGCCATATTACGGGGAGTAGCTCAGCTTGGTAGAGCACTTGGTTTGGGACCAAGGGGTCGCAGGTTCGAATCCTGTCTTCCCGACCATTTATATTGGGGCCTTAGCTCAGCTGGGAGAGCGCCTGCTTTGCACGCAGGAGGTCAGCGGTTCGATCCCGCTAGGCTCCACCAAAAAAATAAAAAAGTTATTGACTCAGGCATTTAAACCTGATAAGATAATAAAGTCGCTTCTGAGCGGTGGATTGATCTTTGAAAACTGAACGAACAAAACGTCAACGTTTAATCATTAGTCTTTTTTGAAAAGACAATCGAGCTATATCAACTCTTATATGGAGAGTTTGATCCTGGCTCAGGACGAACGCTGGCGGCGTGCCTAATACATGCAAGTCGAGCGGACAGATGGGAGCTTGCTCCCTGAAGTCAGCGGCGGACGGGTGAGTAACACGTGGGCAACCTGCCTGTAAGACTGGGATAACTCCGGGAAACCGGGGCTAATACCGGATAACTCTTTCCCTCACATGAGGGAAAGCTGAAAGATGGTTTCGGCTATCACTTACAGATGGGCCCGCGGCGCATTAGCTAGTTGGTGAGGTAACGGCTCACCAAGGCGACGATGCGTAGCCGACCTGAGAGGGTGATCGGCCACACTGGGACTGAGACACGGCCCAGACTCCTACGGGAGGCAGCAGTAGGGAATCTTCCGCAATGGACGAAAGTCTGACGGAGCAACGCCGCGTGAGTGATGAAGGTTTTCGGATCGTAAAACTCTGTTGTCAGGGAAGAACAAGTACCGGAGTAACTGCCGGTACCTTGACGGTACCTGACCAGAAAGCCACGGCTAACTACGTGCCAGCAGCCGCGGTAATACGTAGGTGGCAAGCGTTGTCCGGAATTATTGGGCGTAAAGCGCGCGCAGGCGGTTCCTTAAGTCTGATGTGAAAGCCCCCGGCTCAACCGGGGAGGGTCATTGGAAACTGGGGAACTTGAGTGCAGAAGAGAAGAGTGGAATTCCACGTGTAGCGGTGAAATGCGTAGAGATGTGGAGGAACACCAGTGGCGAAGGCGACTCTTTGGTCTGTAACTGACGCTGAGGCGCGAAAGCGTGGGGAGCAAACAGGATTAGATACCCTGGTAGTCCACGCCGTAAACGATGAGTGCTAAGTGTTAGAGGGTTTCCGCCCTTTAGTGCTGCAGCAAACGCATTAAGCACTCCGCCTGGGGAGTACGGCCGCAAGGCTGAAACTCAAAGGAATTGACGGGGGCCCGCACAAGCGGTGGAGCATGTGGTTTAATTCGAAGCAACGCGAAGAACCTTACCAGGTCTTGACATCCCCTGACAACCCTAGAGATAGGGCGTTCCCCTTCGGGGGACAGGGTGACAGGTGGTGCATGGTTGTCGTCAGCTCGTGTCGTGAGATGTTGGGTTAAGTCCCGCAACGAGCGCAACCCTTGATCTTAGTTGCCAGCATTCAGTTGGGCACTCTAAGGTGACTGCCGGTGACAAACCGGAGGAAGGTGGGGATGACGTCAAATCATCATGCCCCTTATGACCTGGGCTACACACGTGCTACAATGGATGGTACAAAGGGCTGCAAAACCGCGAGGTTAAGCGAATCCCATAAAACCATTCTCAGTTCGGATTGCAGGCTGCAACTCGCCTGCATGAAGCCGGAATCGCTAGTAATCGCGGATCAGCATGCCGCGGTGAATACGTTCCCGGGCCTTGTACACACCGCCCGTCACACCACGAGAGTTTGTAACACCCGAAGTCGGTGGGGTAACCTTTTGGAGCCAGCCGCCTAAGGTGGGACAGATGATTGGGGTGAAGTCGTAACAAGGTAGCCGTATCGGAAGGTGCGGCTGGATCACCTCCTTTCTAAGGAATATTTACAAGAAACGTGACGTTCTTTGTTCGTTCAGTTTTGAGAGTTCAATCTCTCAATGAATGATTCGTTCTTTGAAAACTAGATAATGATTATGAAGAAGCAATAACCGAGTAATCGCCATTTTAGTCAATTCTCTCTATGTTAAATAGAGTTAAAAACCTTTGATCGTGTTCATCTTCGATGAACCTGTCAAATACGGTTAAGTTAGAAAGGGCGCACGGTGAATGCCTTGGCACTAGGAGCCGATGAAGGACGGTACTAACACCGATATGCTTCGGGGAGCTGTAAGTAAGCTTTGATCCGGAGATTTCCGAATGGGGAAACCCCCTATCCGTAATGGGATAGGATCTTTACCTGAATACATAGGGTATAGAAGGCAGACCCGGGGAACTGAAACATCTAAGTACCCGGAGGAAGAGAAAGCAAACGCGATTCCCTGAGTAGCGGCGAGCGAAACGGGATTAGCCCAAACCAGGAGGCTTGCCTCCTGGGGTTGTAGGACACTCTATACGGAGTTACAAAGGAACGAGGTAAATGAACAGGTCTGGAAAGGCCGGCCAGAGAAGGTAAAAGCCCTGTAGTTGAAACTTCGTTCCCTCCAGAGTGGATCCTGAGTACGGCGGGACACGAGAAATCCCGTCGGAAGCAGGGAGGACCATCTCCCAAGGCTAAATACTCCCTAGTGACCGATAGTGAACCAGTACCGTGAGGGAAAGGTGAAAAGCACCCCGGAAGGGGAGTGAAAGAGATCCTGAAACCGTGTGCCTACAAGTAGTTAGAGCCCGTTAATGGGTGATAGCGTGCCTTTTGTAGAATGAACCGGCGAGTTACGATTACATGCGAGGTTAAGTTGAGAAGACGGAGCCGCAGCGAAAGCGAGTCTGAATAGGGCGAATGAGTATGTGGTCGTAGACCCGAAACCAGGTGATCTACCCATGTCCAGGGTGAAGTCCAGGTAACACTGGATGGAGGCCCGAACCCACGCACGTTGAAAAGTGCGGGGATGAGGTGTGGGTAGCGGAGAAATTCCAATCGAACTTGGAGATAGCTGGTTCTCTCCGAAATAGCTTTAGGGCTAGCCTCATGTAGTAAGAGTCTTGGAGGTAGAGCACTGTTTGGACTAGGGGCCCCCATCGGGTTACCGAATTCAGACAAACTCCGAATGCCAAAGACTTATCCATGGGAGTCAGACTGCGAGTGATAAGATCCGTAGTCAAGAGGGAAACAGCCCAGACCACCAGCTAAGGTCCCAAAGTATACGTTAAGTGGAAAAGGATGTGGAGTTGCTTAGACAACCAGGATGTTGGCTTAGAAGCAGCCACCATTTAAAGAGTGCGTAATAGCTCACTGGTCGAGTGACTCCGCGCCGAAAATGTACCGGGGCTAAACGTATCACCGAAGCTGTGGATTGACATCTTTCGATGTCAGTGGTAGGAGAGCGTTCTAAGGGCGTTGAAGCCAGACCGCAAGGACTGGTGGAGCGCTTAGAAGTGAGAATGCCGGTATGAGTAGCGAAAGATGGGTGAGAATCCCATCCACCGAATGCCTAAGGTTTCCTGAGGAAGGCTCGTCCGCTCAGGGTTAGTCGGGACCTAAGCCGAGGCTGAAAAGCGTAGGCGATGGACAACAGGTTGATATTCCTGTACCACCTCTTTACCGTTTGAGCAATGGGGGGACGCAGGAGGATAGGGTAAGCGCGCTGCTGGATTAGCGCGTCCAAGCAGTTAGGCCGGTAACGAGGCAAATCCCGTTACCACATAGGCTGAGCTGTGACGGCGAGGGAAATTTAGTACCGAAGTTCCTGATTCCACACTGCCAAGAAAAGCCTCTAGCGAGGGAAAAGGTGCCCGTACCGCAAACCGACACAGGTAGGCGAGGAGAGAATCCTAAGGTGAGCGAGAGAACTCTCGTTAAGGAACTCGGCAAAATGACCCCGTAACTTCGGGAGAAGGGGTGCTCATTAGGGTGAATAGCCCTGATGAGCCGCAGTGAATAGGCCCAGGCGACTGTTTAGCAAAAACACAGGTCTCTGCGAAGCCGCAAGGCGAAGTATAGGGGCTGACGCCTGCCCGGTGCTGGAAGGTTAAGAGGAGAGGTTAGCGCAAGCGAAGCTTTGAATCGAAGCCCCAGTAAACGGCGGCCGTAACTATAACGGTCCTAAGGTAGCGAAATTCCTTGTCGGGTAAGTTCCGACCCGCACGAAAGGCGTAACGATCTGGGCACTGTCTCAACGAGAGACTCGGTGAAATTATAGTACCTGTGAAGATGCAGGTTACCCGCGACAGGACGGAAAGACCCCGTGGAGCTTTACTGTAGCCTGATATTGAATTTTGGTACAGCTTGTACAGGATAGGTAGGAGCCTGAGAAGCCGGAGCGCCAGCTTCGGTGGAGGCGTCGGTGGGATACTACCCTGGCTGTATTGAAATTCTAACCCGCGCCCCTTATCGGGGCGGGAGACAGTGTCAGGTGGGCAGTTTGACTGGGGCGGTCGCCTCCTAAAAAGTAACGGAGGCGCCCAAAGGTTCCCTCAGAATGGTTGGAAATCATTCGCAGAGTGTAAAGGCACAAGGGAGCTTGACTGCGAGACCTACAAGTCGAGCAGGGACGAAAGTCGGGCTTAGTGATCCGGTGGTTCCGCATGGAAGGGCCATCGCTCAACGGATAAAAGCTACCCCGGGGATAACAGGCTTATCTCCCCCAAGAGTCCACATCGACGGGGAGGTTTGGCACCTCGATGTCGGCTCATCGCATCCTGGGGCTGTAGTCGGTCCCAAGGGTTGGGCTGTTCGCCCATTAAAGCGGTACGCGAGCTGGGTTCAGAACGTCGTGAGACAGTTCGGTCCCTATCCGTCGTGGGCGCAGGAAATTTGAGAGGAGCTGTCCTTAGTACGAGAGGACCGGGATGGACGCACCGCTGGTGTACCAGTTGTCTTGCCAAAGGCATCGCTGGGTAGCTATGTGCGGAAGGGATAAGTGCTGAAAGCATCTAAGCATGAAGCCCCCCTCGAGATGAGATTTCCCATAGCGTCAAGCTAGTAAGATCCCTGAAAGATGATCAGGTTGATAGGTCAGAGGTGGAAGCGTGGCGACATGTGGAGCTGACTGATACTAATCGATCGAGGACTTAACCAAAACGAAAAGCGGAGGCGACTGTTCAACTTCGAGAGAAGTTAGGAGCCGAAGCTAGACAAGTCATTGGTGAATACTCGGCAAAATGCTTCTTCATACATTATCTAGTTTTGAGGGAACGAAGTTTCTTCAACCAAATAGTCCGGTGGCGATAGCGAGAAGGTCACACCCGTTCCCATACCGAACACGGAAGTTAAGCTTCTCAGCGCCGATGGTAGTTGGGGGCTGTCCCCCTGTGAGAGTAGGACGTTGCCGGGCAAATGAAAGAGCACCTGATGGGTGCTCTCAGTTTGTAGACAAAAGGGGTTCGGAATAGCCTTATTCCGGACCCTTTTTACTTTTTTATTGGACTTGAAAGCATTTTTTCATGACTGTAAACCTCTCCGAGGTCATCTTCTAGGCTATTACTGGGCCTTGCCAAGTCCAGTTGGCCATTTTCTTTAAATTCATGGCAGCGAAAGTAAGCATCGCCTGCATTGACAATTTTTTAAGTCCCCTTAAAGTTGTCCAACGCATGCCATGCTTTTCTTTTGCATCTGCGAAAACACGTTCAATTGTTTCTTTTCGCTTCTCATAGATTTTTTTGACGTTTTGATGGTGGCGAAGGTGGTCTGCCTCTTCCAAATGTTCCTCCCACACATGACGTTGAATGAGCTTTTGGTGCGCTTGACTCTGTGTGCATTGAGACAAGAACGGGCATCCAGCACAAATTCGCGGATCTGATTTATATTGACGATAACCTTCCTTTGTAGTCGTTTTATACTTTAATATCTCACCAGCTGGGCAAATGTAACAGTCAAAATGCTCATCATAAACATACTCATGTTTTCTGAAGAAACCCTCTTTTGTGCGAGGTCGTGTGTAAGGTAAAGCAGGTGTGATGTCGTTTTTCAATAAGTAGCTCGTGATAGCAGGTGTTTTATAGGCTGCGTCGGCCGCAACAGCTTCTGGTTTACTAACTTTCTCAATGACTTGTTCTACCAATGGCTCTAAAATATGACTATCATGCGTGTTACCAGGGGTTACAGTTGTGCCTAGTACAAAGCCGTTGCGATCTGCGGCAGCGTGAAAAGAATAGGCGAACTGTTTTGTACGCTCATCTTTTACATAGTATCCACTCTCTGGGTCAGTTGTACTTTCCTTAGTTTCTTTGAATTCTTCCTTATCAAACTTATCTGGCGGAAAAGGCTTTTTTCCATGATCTTCACGATCTCGATTAATTTCTTCTTGAAGGCGTTGTTGATAGGCACGGGTTTCTTTTCGAACAACTTTCTTTTCAAATTTCCGTTTATTCGCACTCGCTTTTACATGAGTAGAATCTACAAAAACATGTTCTGCACTTATTAAATTCTTTTCAGCTGCAGCTTTTAAAATTCGATAGAATATCTGTTCAAAGAGATCGGTATTTTTAAATCGGCGCTCATAGTTTTTTCCGAAAGTTGAGAAGTGAGGAACTTTATCGTGGAAGCCGTATCCTAAAAACCACCGATAGGCCATATTTGTTTTCAATTCCTCAATTGTTTGACGCATGGAGCGAATACCGAAGGTATATTGAATGAATGTGAGTTTGATTAAGATAACAGGGTCAATACTTGGGCGTCCTACTTCTGAATACATATCTTTCACCAAATCATAGACAAAGGAAAAATCAATCGCCGCTTCAATTTTGCGAACCAAATGGTCCGCTGGGACAAGTTCATCTAATGCAATCATTTCGATTTGATCCCGTTGAATTGGATTATGTTTAGAAAGCATCTTAATCACCTCAAGTATCGTATTACTTCTATTTTAAAACAAAAAACATACTAAGATTAGTAGTGCTGACCAAGGCATTGGTTGGCACTACTATTTTTTTATATAGTAGAAGTGAAGAATAGGTCGTTGCAGTCTTAGGATCTTAGAATCCGTACAAAAAACTGACCTTCTTCACTTACCTTATTCGAATCAGGTTTAAGTATGTTGGATCCTTGAGATCGTGTATAAGAAATGGGAGTCGATAAGAGTAAGTGAGGGAACTTCAAAACTTTTTTGGGGGAAATAACGTGAAACATGTCATCGCATTTGATGTAAGTATGGGCAAAAGCTACATGGTAATTTACAACACACTAAAAAAGTGTATTTATGAAGGAGAAATCAAGCATTCACGGCCTGAATTTGAAAACTTAAAGAAGAGGATCGACAGATTAACAGAAGGTTATGGTGAACAGCCACATATTGTATTTGAATCAACTGGGGTCTATTCCAGGCAATTGGAGCGGTTTATGAATGTAAATGGTTTTTCCTATTGTTCCTTGAATCCCCTGGAAGCTAAGCTCCAGTGCGACTCCTTGAGGATCCACAAAACGGATAAGAGTGATGCCCACCAACTTGCCCTTACCCACTTTTCAACGCAAAGGACTAATCGAAATGGCACAGAAGATCTTTTTCTCCAATTGAAGTCGCTATCCCGATTTTACAGTGAACTTGATGACGAGTTATCCGTAACACGCAACCGCATGCATAAAGTTATTCAGCTAACCTTTCCGGAACTGGAAAAAATCTTTACAACCAAATCAGAGCTATTCCTCAATATTGTTCAATTGTACCCACATCCAGACTTGGTGCTCCAACATTCAAAAACGGTTATAAAGAACAAAATCCGGACAAACACTGATAAGAATATTTCTACCGCAAGGGCTGAAAAAAAAGCTACTCAATTGCTTGAAGCAGCGCATTTATCATTTCCTGCCGTTTCGTCAACCGATGTCCTGTGTAGCCAGCTGATATCTTACGCTAGGCGTTACCAGGAACTCCTATCCATGAAAGAAAGGTGTATCGAGGACATGGCGCAACTAGCAGAAAGCCGGGCTGAATACCATATTCTCCTCAGTTTCCCGGGGATTGGCTCAAACACCGCAGTACGTCTAATGGCAGAAATAGGGGATATTAGACGTTTTGAAAACAATAAGCAGCTAAACGCATACGCTGGTATTGATATTCGCCGTTACCAATCAGGTAAAACCTTTTACAAGGACAAGATTAATAAACGTGGCAATAAGCATTTACGTAAGCTCCTTTTTATCATTATCCAGAACATGATTAAACTACGCCGTTTCAGTCAAAACCATATTGTTGATTATTACGATAAATTAAAAACGCAACCCTATAACAAGTGCCATAAGGTTGCATCCATTGCCTGTGTGAATAAGCTTTTGAAGATTATCTTCCACCTTATTACACACAATATGAACTATGACTTCCGGTTAGCCACCCAATCATAGTTTAGTACATAATACCACAAAGGCAGGTCTAGTTAAAAAACGCGAAATCACTAGGCCTATTAGGTATACCTATAAATCTGGCCCCTCTTCAAACACAACGTTGAAGGGGATTCATTTATACAGAAAATAAATTAACGGTTTAAAGGTGCTTGACTAATCGTAAGAAAGACTGCAGACAAGCTCAATTTTCATTGAGTTTGTCGACAGTCTGAGAGCACCTGATGGGTGCTCTTTTTTGTGTGTATGAAGGAGCGATCAGAAAAAAATTTGGGCTTTAGTTTAAAAGGAATTATACCTATATGTGCCACTTTGCGCAGCAAATGTGCCGCTTTCAGACATATAGGTGCCAGAACAAACTTTTATGTGCCACACCTTATTCTCCGTCTGGTTTAAAATTCAAAGCTGTTCTCTCTAAAGATAAATAGTGCTAAATGTTAGATAAACTTCAAAGTGTGCTAGATAAATTCAAATTTATGTTAGATAAAACCCAGAACATGCTAGATACCATCTGAAGCCGAAACCAATAAAATAACACTGATTAAAACCTCTCTCCTTCATATAACCTCGACTATTACAGGCTTATTCAGAGGTTCACCCACCAAAAAAGGATAACCTACTCAAAAAAGAACCTGATGGGTGCCCTATTTTTGTATGTTTGAAAGATTTTGCGATCAGAAAAATAAATTTGGACTGCAGTTTAAAAGGAATTACACCTATATGTGCCACTTTGCGCAGTATATCTGCAGCTTTTTCATTTTAAGCGCAGCTTTCAGACATATAGGTGCCAGAACCAAAATATATGTGCCACACCTTATTTCTTCATATATTTTAAAATTCAAATCCGTTCTCTTTAAAGATAACCTCCCCAAATACGAGATAAACTCCAAAACCTGCTCGATAAATCCAAAATCTTGTTAGATAAATTCACAGTCATGTAAGATAAATCCCCAAACCTGCCAGATAAATTCCCCAGCAAACCCCGCTTCAGAAAATCCAAAAACTGCGCACGTGCAGAAAGCTCCGACCAGCATAATCCACCCCTCCATAAAAATCTTCTCCCATCCAAGCACAAACCCGCCTAATCAAAAATATATTGTTATCGACATTAACTTCCATTTTCAGGTTTGGGAAGTCAAAAAATGGGGGAAAATTATTAGTACCCGCCAATTGCAAGAAATTACATAAATCATGTATAATTAATGTCAAATATAGTCAAAGTCAGATAGGGGGAGGCCTGGTGAGGAATATATCCGACATAATTGAAAATTATCTCAAACAGGTTTTGGAGAAAAGCGAAAGGGAAATCGTGGAAATTAAAAGAAGCGAAATTGCTGACAAATTCCAATGTGTTCCTTCTCAGATCAATTATGTGATCAACACCCGTTTTACGATTGAAAAAGGATATGCAGTAGAAAGTAAGCGGGGAGGCGGGGGCTTCATCCGGATTATGAAAGTCCAATCCTATGACCATGCTGATTTGATTGACCAGTTAATATCTTTGGTGCAGAGCAGAATTGCCCAGAGCAGTGCAGAGAATGTTATCTACCGTCTGGTAGAAGAAGAGATTATAACAAACAGGGAAGCCAAAATAATGCTTAGTGTTATAGACCGTTCTGTCCTATATATAGACCTTCCATTCAGGGATGAGCTGAGGGCAAGAATGCTTAAGGCAATGTTAACCACTTTAAAATATAAATAGTAGTGAGCTGGAGAGGTGAAGTCATGATTTGTCAGGAATGTAATCAAAGGCCGGCCACGCTGCACTTTACAAAGGTTGTAAATGGCGAGAAAGCAGAGTTTCATCTTTGCGAGAAATGTGCGCAGGAAAAAGGTGAAATGTTTATGCTGGGCAGCGGGTCCGGTTTTTCAATAAATAATTTGCTTGCTGGCCTTTTGAATATTCAGCCTGCCTTTCAGGGATCGGGCCAGGATCCTTTTCAGCAGGAGAAGGTTCTGCAGTGTGAGCAATGCTCCCTAACCTTTCAGCAATTTAAAAAAGTTGGCCGTTTTGGATGTGCCAGCTGCTATGAGACTTTTAAAGATCAGCTGAATCCCATTCTTAGAAGGCTGCACAGCGGAAATGCCTCACACAGCGGGAAAATTCCTGCACGAATTGGGGGAACCATTCATTTGCGCAGGAATATTGAGGATTTAAAAAATCTCATAAAAGAAATGATTTCCAAAGAAGAGTTTGAGAGAGCGGCAGAATTGAGAGACGAAATTAGAAAGCTGGAAAAACAGCTCAATGCCGATCAAAAGGGAGGGGAGTAAGCTTGTCGCTGGAACGTTTTATCAATCAAGCTATCAGCTCCTGGATGAGTGCTGAAGGACCTGATTCCGATATTGTGTTAAGTTCAAGAATCAGACTCGCCCGCAATATAAAGCAATATAAATTCCCTACTTTATTTTCTAATGAAGAAGCAGAAGCAATCATTAAAAAAATAAAGGCTAGGGTGGAGCATTCTCCTTTTTCAAAACTTGGGGAAATGGAGCTTTTATTAATGGATAATCTTCAGCCTCTTCAAAAAAGAGTGCTGATGGAAAAGCATCTGATCAGCCCCCATCTTGCTGAGAATTCAACTCATGGTGCCTGCCTTCTTTCTGAGAATGAAGAAGTCAGCATCATGATTAATGAAGAAGACCATATAAGGATTCAATGTCTGTTTCCGGGGTTTCAGCTCTCTGAAGCCTTAAATATGGCGAATGAAATAGATGATTGGCTGGAGGAAGAAGCCGATTATGCATTTAATGAAGATATTGGCTTTTTAACAAGCTGCCCTACAAATGTAGGAACAGGGCTCAGGGCATCGGTTATGATGCATTTGCCTGGCCTCGTTCTCACACAGCAAATGAACCGGATTATTCCGGCAATTAACCAGTTAGGTTTAGTTGTTAGAGGAATTTACGGGGAAGGCAGCGAAGCTTTAGGTAACATCTTTCAGGTGTCCAATCAGATTACTCTCGGAAAGTCAGAAGAGGATATCGCCGAGGATCTGAAAAGCGTTGTCAGTCAGCTGATTTCTCAGGAAAGATCGGCAAGGGAAGCATTAGCAAAGACTTCTAACATACAATTAGAAGATAGAGTCTTCCGCTCTTATGGCATTTTATCAAACAGCCGAATCATTGAATCAAAGGAAGCAGCACAATGCCTGTCTGATGTTCGCCTGGGGATTGATATGAAGTACATTCAAAACATATCAAAAAATATATTAAATGAGCTGATGATTCTGACACAGCCAGGCTTCCTGCAGCAATATGCAGGCGGGCCGCTCAGACCGCATGAACGCGATATCCGCAGAGCTTCACTAATCAGGGAAAGATTAAAAATGGAAGATCAAGAGTTGGGAGGATGAAATTATGATGTTCGGACGATTTACGGAAAGAGCTCAAAAGGTATTGGCTTTAGCACAGGAGGAAGCAATCCGTTTAGGACATAATAACATCGGAACAGAGCATATTCTGCTTGGGCTTGTACGCGAAGGTGAAGGAATTGCGGCTAAAGCTCTGTATGCATTGGGCCTCGGCTCTGATAAGATCCAAAAAGAGGTTGAGAATTTAATCGGCAGGGGGCAGGATGCTTCCCAGACCATTCACTATACACCGCGTGCCAAGAAAGTGATTGAACTTTCCATGGACGAAGCAAGGAAGCTTGGCCATTCCTATGTAGGAACAGAGCATATCCTGCTTGGCCTGATCCGTGAGGGTGAAGGCGTTGCTGCTAGGGTTCTGAATAACCTTGGAGTCAGCCTCAATAAAGCGCGCCAGCAGGTGCTGCAGCTGTTAGGCAGCAATGAGTCCGGCAGCCATCAGGGAGGAGCAGCGGCAAATGCGAACACACCGACACTGGATGGATTAGCACGCGACCTGACTGCTATTGCCAGAGAAGGAAGCCTTGATCCGGTAATAGGACGAAGCAAAGAAATCCAGCGTGTGATTGAAGTATTAAGCCGCAGGACGAAAAACAACCCGGTTCTGATTGGTGAGCCAGGGGTAGGTAAAACAGCCATAGCAGAAGGCTTGGCACAGCAGATCATTAACAATGAAGTGCCGGAGACTCTTCGCGATAAAAGGGTAATGACGCTTGATATGGGTACAGTGGTTGCCGGAACGAAGTACCGCGGTGAATTTGAAGATCGCCTGAAGAAGGTAATGGATGAAATCAGGCAGGCAGGAAACATCATTTTATTCATTGACGAGCTTCATACATTAATCGGTGCAGGAGGAGCAGAAGGTGCGATTGATGCTTCCAACATTCTAAAGCCATCTCTTGCCCGCGGAGAGCTTCAGTGTATCGGTGCCACTACTCTTGATGAATATAGAAAATACATCGAGAAGGATGCGGCACTTGAAAGAAGGTTCCAGCCTATTACAGTTGATGAGCCGACAGCAGAAGAATCTGTTCAAATTCTTGAGGGTCTGCGGGACCGTTACGAGGCTCATCACCGCGTAACCATTACAGACGCAGCGATTGAAGCAGCCGTAAAGCTGTCAGACCGCTACATTTCAGACCGCTTCCTTCCGGATAAGGCGATTGATTTAATTGATGAAGCGGGTTCAAAGGTAAGACTGCGCTCTTATACTACGCCTCCAAATCTGAAAGAGCTGGAGGTTAAGCTCGAGGATGTAAGAAAAGAGAAAGATGCTGCCGTTCAAAGCCAGGAATTCGAAAAAGCGGCTTCATTGAGAGATACAGAGCAGCGCCTGCGTGAACAGCTGGAAGAAACGAAGAAATCGTGGAAAGAAAAGCAGGGCAAGGAAAACAGTGAAGTGACCGTTGAAGACATTGCCAATGTGGTTGCCAGCTGGACTGGAATTCCTGTTTCGAAGCTTGCCCAGACTGAAACTGAAAAGCTTCTTAATCTGGAAGAAATTCTTCACTCCCGTGTAATCGGGCAGGAAGAAGCCGTTAAGGCCATTTCGAAGGCTGTCCGCCGTGCCCGTGCTGGCCTTAAAGATCCAAAGCGCCCGATTGGCTCATTTGTCTTCCTTGGGCCGACAGGAGTAGGTAAAACAGAGCTCGCCCGTGCCCTTGCAGAAGCGATGTTCGGTGACGAGGATGCAATGATCCGCATCGATATGTCAGAATACATGGAGAAGCACTCTACATCCCGTCTGGTCGGTTCACCTCCAGGTTATGTAGGGTATGAAGAAGGCGGACAATTAACCGAAAAAGTCCGCAGAAAACCATATTCTGTTGTGCTTCTCGATGAAATTGAAAAGGCTCATCCTGATGTATTCAATATTCTCTTACAGGTATTGGAAGACGGAAGATTAACAGACTCTAAGGGAAGAACAGTCGATTTCCGCAATACGGTTCTGATTATGACATCCAATGTAGGCGCTGAAGCACTTAAGCGGAACAAATATGTCGGCTTTAACATCCAGGATGGAGAACAGGATTACAAAGATATGAAAGGAAAGGTAATGGAAGAGATGAAGAAGTCCTTCCGTCCGGAATTCCTGAACCGTATCGATGAAATTATCGTGTTCCATGCATTAGAGAAAAAGCATCTTCAGGAAATCGTTTCGCTTATGTCTGATACCTTAACGAAACGTCTGAAGGAACAGGATATTACACTGGAATTGACAGATGCAGCCAAAGAAAAAATCTCAGTTGAGGGCTATGATCCCGAGTACGGAGCACGTCCGCTCCGCCGGGCCATTCAAAAGCATATTGAAGACCGCTTATCTGAAGAGCTGTTAAGAGGAACAGTCCTAACCGGGCAAAACGTGGTCATTGATGTGGTGGATGGAGAATTTGTGGTGAGAACCGCAGAGCCAAGCAGAACAGCAAACCTTCAAAAATAAGGTTTTTCCCGAACCATAATGAAAGCATCAGGTGATTTTACACAGCAAAAAGGTACACGTTCCTGTTATACGTGTACCTTTTTGTACTCTTTCAGACTATATTTAGCTGCAGTCTTATAAGAGGTTTATTCTGCCGTTTTATGTTAATTTTAAGAGAGAAAAAAGATATCTGGACAAAAACATTTTTAAGACCCGTTGGAAAAGGGAATAGGAAGTAAACGTACTTCTTTCATCACTGGTTCTTCCATGCAAGGCCGGTAATCATAAGATGTTCCTTTACCGCGGCTGGTATGAATGTAAGAGAGGGGAAGAAGTATGGCTAAAAGAAAAACGAAATTCATGTGCCAGGAATGCGGCTATGAATCAGCAAAATGGATGGGCAAATGTCCGGGGTGCGGGCAATGGAATTCGATGGTGGAAGAGGTGGAAAAGCCTGCTTCAACGAGAAGAGGCGCTTTTGCACATTCACAGGGTACGGCCATAGCGGCAAAAGCTACTCCGATTACATCCATTGAAACAGTCAGCGAACCCCGCATACATACCGATTTAAAAGAACTAAACCGTGTCCTCGGGGGCGGTATTGTGAGAGGCTCCCTTGTTCTTATCGGAGGAGATCCGGGCATCGGGAAATCAACACTCCTTCTTCAAGTGTCCTCACAGCTTGCGAATAAAAAGCATTCGGTGCTCTATATATCAGGGGAAGAATCGATGCGCCAGACAAAGCTGCGGGCTGACCGCTTAGGTGTCTCTTCAGAAAGTCTGCTTGTTTATTCGGAAACCAGCCTTGAAGAGATCAGCAGAACGATTGAAACCGTCAACCCTGACTTTGTTATTATCGACTCCATCCAGACGATCTTCCATCCGGAAGTGACGTCGGCACCGGGGAGTGTTTCCCAGGTTCGGGAATGTACGGCTGAACTGATGCGCATCGGCAAAACGAAGGGAATCGCTATTTTTATCGTAGGGCATGTTACAAAGGAGGGCTCCATTGCGGGTCCGAGGCTCCTGGAACATATGGTAGATACGGTTTTATACTTTGAAGGTGAACGCCATCATACATACCGGATTTTACGTGCTGTCAAAAACAGATTCGGGTCAACTAACGAGATGGGCATTTTTGAAATGAAGGAGCTGGGTCTTGAGGAAGTAGCCAATCCATCGGAAATTTTCCTGGAAGAGCGGTCACAGGGAGCAGCCGGGTCAACTGTCGTTGCTTCTATGGAAGGGACAAGGCCTGTTCTGGTTGAAATCCAGGCGCTCATTTCTCCGACCAGCTTTGGAAATCCAAGACGGATGGCAACGGGAATTGATCATAACCGGGTTCCGCTCCTTATGGCCGTTTTGGAAAAACGGGTGGGGATGCTTCTGCAAAATCAGGATGCCTACCTAAAAGTCGCTGGTGGAGTAAAGCTGGATGAGCCGGCAATTGATTTGGCCATTGCAGTCAGCATTGCGTCGAGCTTTCGGGATAAGCCGACAAAAGCAACAGACTGCATTATCGGGGAAGTTGGACTCACAGGAGAAGTCAGGAGGGTTTCAAGAATCGAGCAAAGAGTGCAGGAGGCTGCCAAGCTGGGCTTTGAACGGGTCATCCTGCCGGCGAACAATCTAGGCGGCTGGAGCGCACCGGGAGGAATTGAGCTGATCGGAGTAAGCTCTGTTGGTGAAGCGCTAAAGGCTGCGTTAGGGGGATAAACATGGAGACTAAAAAAATGGGCGAAAAAACAATGAGTGAAATCCTTCGTTTCATGGCTCCTGGTACGCCTATCAGGGAAGGGATAGATAATGTTCTGCGCGCAAATACAGGCGGGCTGATTGTATTGGGCTCAAAGGAAAAGCTGAGCAATCTGGTTGATGGAGGTTTCCAAATTAATTGTCCATTTTCGCCCAGTTATTTATATGAGCTGGCTAAGATGGATGGGGCCATTATTTTAAATGAAGAAGGAAACAAGATACTTATTGCGAATGCCCAGCTGGCTCCTGATCCTGGTGTGCCTTCTACGGAAACGGGTATGCGGCATCGGACGGCGGAGCGGGTTGCCCGGCAAACAGGCTCATTAGTGATTGCCATTTCCCAGAGACGCAATGTCATTACACTTTATAAAGGAAATTCACGCTATGCACTGAGGGATATTGGCGTTATTTTAACAAAGGCGAATGTAGCCGTGCAGACGCTTGAAAAATATAAGGTCGTTCTTGAACAGAGCATCGGCAATCTCAGCATTTTGGAATTTGAGGAGCTTGTTACGTACAGTGACATTCTTCATGTTTTTCATAATATCGAAATGGTTCTGCGCATTAAAAATGAGCTGCTCACCTATTTAAGTGAACTGGGCACCGAAGGAAGGCTGATCCGGCTCCAGATGAATGAGCTCTTGATGGAGCTTGAACGGGAAGCAGAATGGATTATTAAAGACTATGCCCAATCAAGAGAGATTGACTCCAAGGAGGCGCTTGTCAAACTTCAGGTGCTTTCAAAAGGGGAAATGCTCGAAGACTCTGTCATTCTAAAGCTTCTGGGCTACAACGGGTATATTCATACGGAAGAATTCAAATGCCCCCGCGGCTACCGCATGCTGAATAAAGTTCCGCGCCTGCCGCCAATTATTATTGATAATCTGATTAACCGGTTTGAAGAATTCCCGAATATCATCACGGCAACTGTAGAGGAGCTCGATGAGGTGGAAGGAATCGGGGAAGTGCGGGCAAGAAAAATTAAAGAGGGACTTAAGCTCATAAAAGAGCAGGTTTTTGCAGATCGCCAGCTATGAAGAGACCATTGACCTATGTAAATGGTTATGCTAAAATGATAAGTTAATTATTTGACAGTTTATTACCAATGGTGCTACCCTTAAATTGGGTGAAATTAATAATTTATACAGGTATTTTACTATTGTGAAATAATTTTCAAGGGACAAAATTGAAATTACCTGGGATTCTGGGTTTCAATTTTGTGAATTTGTTTATAATGATTAAAAGGAGGTGAGGGAATGTTAAAACGTATTGTACAGGCATGCTTCCTTATTATCGGGGTAACGCTTGGAATCTTTTTAATTCCTGACTTATTAAAATTAATCAGTTTAGATGACATTCCTCTTTTAAACAATCCATACGTGTCCGCCATTTTAGGTGCTATTATTTTTTATCTTTTAACTTTTTGGGCGGTTGATCATGTCGTCAATTTCGTGAGATGGGCAGAAGAATCACTGGTAAAAGTACCTATAACAGATATTATTTTTGGAAGTGTCGGCCTGGTTTTTGGATTAGTTATTGCCTTTTTAATCGGATACGCCTTAAATGCGATTGAGGTGCCAATACTGAATACGGTTGCGCCTATAGTGCTGACGCTGATATTCGGCTATCTGGGGTTTCAGGTTGGCTTTAAAAAGCGGGATGAGCTTTTAAGTTTATTTGCAAGCAAGAAAAAGAAGAGCAGCGAAGAAGAGGTGGAGACTGAAGCCGCACCTAAAGAATCACTCAAGATTCTTGATACAAGCGTGATCATCGATGGACGCATTGCGGATATTTGCCAGACGGGCTTTTTGGAAGGAACGATTGTCATTCCGCAGTTTGTGCTCGAAGAACTTCAGCATATTGCTGATTCATCAGATGTATTAAAGCGAAACCGCGGCAGACGCGGGCTGGATATATTAAACCGGATTCAAAAAGAGCTTTCAATTAATGTGGAAATTTATGAAGGCGATTTTGAAGAAATCCAAGAAGTGGACAGCAAGCTGGTGAAGCTGGCTAAGTTAACGAATGGCGTCGTGGTGACCAATGATTTTAACTTGAACAAGGTTTGTGAGCTGCAAAAAGTGGCAGTCCTTAATATTAATGACCTGGCTAATGCTGTCAAACCGGTTGTGCTCCCAGGTGAAGAAATGAAAGTACAGGTAATAAAAGACGGCAAGGAACAGAACCAGGGGATTGCTTATCTGGACGATGGCACGATGATCGTGGTGGAAGAAGGCAGAAATTACATTGGCAAACATATTGATGTTCTTGTCACAAGTGTTCTGCAGACATCAGCCGGAAGAATGATTTTTGCAAAACCTAAGCTTCTGGAAAAAGCTTTATAATGTATGATGGAAAGTAGGACAGAACGTGCAGGGAGATTGATTTCCCTGCCTTTTTGCCTGCTTTTTTAAAAGAGGAGCCAAAAATATGAATTATCAAGTGATTCTCCCGGCTGCCGGGCAGGGGAAACGAATGGGAGCCGGAAAGAATAAGCTTCTTCTGGAAATTGGGAATGTCCCTGTGTTTATACATACGTTAAGAGTTTTTGAGGGTGACCCGAAGTGTGCGGGCATGGTATTGGCCATTAACCCTCAGGATGAGGAAGAAATGCGCACCCTCTTAAAGCAGCATCAGATTACGAAAGTGGCTGCTATGGTTGAAGGAGGGAAGGAAAGGCAGCAAAGCGTATATAATGCAGCCAAAGCGGCTCCATGTGAGGAAATTGTGCTGGTTCATGACGCTGCACGCCCTTTTATAACCCGGGATTTACTGCAGCCGCTGGTGAAAGCAGCCCGGGAAGAGGGGGCTGCTGTACTGGCAGTGCCGCTCAAGGATACCGTAAAAAAAGCAGATGGGCATTTAATTACAGAAACACTTGAACGTTCCTGCCTGTGGGCTGTTCAAACTCCACAGGCCTTTCGTGTTTCTTCTCTGCTTGAGGCGCACCGCAAGGCCGAGGAAGACGGCTTTTTAGGAACAGATGATGCGAGCCTCGTGGAGCGGTTAGGCAAAGAAGTGATGATTGTCGAGGGAAGTTACGATAATATTAAGCTGACTACGCCGGAAGATATTTATTTTGCGGAAGCAATTATTAAGAAAAGAAGTCATATGTAAAAGGGGATTGTGATCATGT
Organism: Cytobacillus sp. FSL R5-0377; assembly: GCF_038004385.1. NCBI lineage: Bacteria > Bacillati > Bacillota > Bacilli > Caryophanales > Bacillaceae > Cytobacillus > Cytobacillus sp. FSL R5-0377. The sequence goes on along the minus strand of NZ_JBBORA010000001.1, from coordinate 2,349,694 downwards.
TTCGGATTGGACAAGGTTTTGATGTTCATCAGTTTGCTGAAGGACGCCCGCTGATTATCGGGGGTATTGAGATACCATATGAGAAAGGCCTCTTAGGACATTCAGATGCTGATGTTCTATTGCATACAGTGGCAGATGCCTGCCTTGGCGCCATTGGAGAAGGAGACATTGGGAGGCATTTTCCTGATACAGATCCTGAATTCAAGGATGCTGATTCTGCGAAGCTGCTGGCACATGTGTGGGGAATCGTTAAAGAAAAAGGATATGAATTGGTCAATGCAGACTGCACCATCATTGCCCAGAAGCCAAAGATGGCTCCTCATATCGGGAAGATGCAGGAGCGCATTGCAGGGCTTCTGGAAACCGAAAAAGAAAATATCAATGTGAAAGCAACGACTACAGAAAAACTTGGCTTTACAGGGCGGGGAGAGGGCATTGCCTCCCAGGCAGCTGTTTTGCTGAAAAAGATAGAGAACAGTTAAAATTACCTTTCAGAAGAAAAAACTGAGTGTTAAAATATAGCTTACAAATAAACTCAACAGATTCAGAGATTTTTAAGGAGGCAGTTGTATGTCAAACGATATCCGCGTCCGTTACGCTCCAAGTCCAACTGGGCATTTACATATCGGAAATGCGAGAACGGCGCTTTTTAACTATTTGTTTGCAAGAAGCAAAGGCGGGAAATTCATCATCCGCATTGAGGATACAGATAAGAAACGGAATATTGAAGGCGGCGAGGAAAGCCAGCTTCATTATTTAAAATGGCTTGGCATGGATTGGGACGAAAGCATCGACAGGGAAGGTGAATACGGCCCATACCGCCAATCTGAAAGAAATCATATTTATAAAACCTACTACACAGAATTGCTTGAAAAAGGGCATGCCTATAAATGCTATTGTACGGAAGAGGAGCTGGAAGCAGAGCGTGAAGCTCAATCGGAAAAAGGCGAAACTCCTGCTTACTCCGGAAAATGCCGCCATCTGACAGAGGAAGAAAGAGCTGTTCTAGAAGCGGAAGGCAGAAAGCCGAGCATCCGCTTCTTAGTGCCAAAAGGCAGGGAGCTAAAATTCAATGACATGGTAAAAGGTGAAGTGTCTTTCGAATCCGATGGCTTCGGCGATTATGTCATTGTCAAAAAGGATGGCACTCCTACCTATAATTTTGCGGTAGCAGTGGATGACCACCTGATGGAAATTTCTCATGTCCTGCGCGGGGATGACCATATTTCCAATACGCCTAAGCAGCAGATGATTTATGAAGCATTGGGCTGGGACCTTCCAGTGTTTGGCCATATGACCCTGATTGTCAATGAAAGCCGCAAAAAACTGAGCAAGCGCGACGAGACGATTATTCAGTTCATTGAACAATATGAAGAGCTCGGCTACTTGCCGGAAGCACTCTTTAACTTTATTGCTCTTCTTGGCTGGTCTCCTGCAGGCGAGGAAGAAATTTTCTCCAAAGAAGAGTTTATTGATATTTTTGATGAAAACCGCCTTTCAAAATCACCGGCTCTTTTCGATAAGCAAAAGCTTGAGTGGATGAATAATCAGTATATGAAAAAGCTGGATCAGGAGCGGTTGGTGTCCATTTCAGCTCCTCATCTGGTGAAGGCAGGTAAGATCAGTGAAAACTGGAAGCAGGAAAACGAAGAGTGGGTTAACAGCCTAATCTCTCTTTACCAGGAAAAAATGAGCTTTGGTGCTCAGATTGTCGAGCTGTCAGAACTGTTCTTTACAGAGGAAATAACCGTTGATGAAGAAGCGAAGGAAGTTCTGGCTGAAGAGCAGGTTCCTGAAGTGCTGTCTGCATTCCTGCAGGAAATTGATGCACTTGCAGAATTCAAAGCAGATGAAATTAAAGCGGCTATGAAGGCTGTGCAGAAATCAACTGGCCACAAGGGCAAAAAGCTCTTTATGCCAATCCGTTCCGCGACGACTGGCCAAACCCATGGACCGGATCTGCCGCAGGCCATCGAGCTTTTAGGAAAAGAAAAAGTAAAAACTCGATTAATGAGCATTATTGGTTAACATCTTGGAGAAAATGTAATATAGTATTAAGTAAATTATTCTATATTGAAAAGTGTTGAAGAGGAAAAGTAAGAAAAAAGAAGCTTTTTAGAGAGAACCATCACCGGCTGAAAGTGGTTTAAGCCTCTCTTTATTCTGAAGTGCGCCTCTGAGCCTCAATTCGAACGGATGCCTCCTGCTTCCAAGTAGAGTTGAGCGGAACCTTCCGTTAACAAGTCAAAGTTGAGGCTATTCTAAGCCTAAACAGAGTGGAACCGCGCATAAAGCGTCTCTGTCCTATTGTGGCAGGGGCGCTTTTTTATATGTAAAACCTGCAAAAATAGTATATGAGAAAAATATTTATAAAAGAGAGAACGACGTCAGGAGGGGGAATTGAACCATGTTTGCAAGAATGAAGGAAGATATCGAAGTGGTATTTGAACAGGATCCGGCAGCAAGAAGTTATTTGGAGGTAATATTAACCTACTCAGGGTTGCATGCTGTCTGGTCACACCGTATTGCCCACGCACTTTTTAAGCGGAAGTTTTATTTTCTTGCAAGAGTGGTTTCCCAGATCAGCCGCTTTTTCACAGGAATTGAAATTCATCCGGGAGCAAAGATCGGCAGACGCTTTTTTATCGACCATGGCATGGGGGTTGTCATCGGGGAAACATGTGAAATCGGTGATAACGTAACGGTTTTCCAGGGTGTGACACTTGGAGGAACCGGGAAGGAAAAAGGCAAGCGCCATCCTACTATTAAGGACAACGCACTGATTGCAACCGGTGCGAAGGTATTGGGCTCTATTACTATTGGGGAGAATTCTAAGGTGGGTGCAGGCTCTGTTGTTCTTCATGAGGTTCCGCCGAACTCCACTGTCGTCGGCATTCCGGGCAGAGTGAAAATCCGCGATGGCGTGAAAGTGGGCAAGGACCTGAATCACAGGGACCTTCCCGATCCGATTTCAGACCGCTTTAAGGAACTGGAGGCGGAGCTGCGGGAATTAAAAACGGAAGTCGAAACATTGAGGAAAGAAAGGAGCCAGGTTCATGGCCATTCAAATCTATAATACACTTACTCGTCAAAAAGAAGATTTTATTCCCTTAGAAGAGGGAAAAGTGAAAATGTATGTGTGCGGTCCAACCGTATATAACTATATCCATATAGGGAATGCCCGCCCGCCCATTGTGTTTGATACCGTAAGAAGATATCTTGAGTTCCGCGGCTTCGATGTGCAGTATGTCTCCAATTTTACGGATGTGGATGATAAGCTGATCCGCGTGGCTAATGAATTAGGAACAGATGTTCCGTCTGTGGCAGAACGGTTCATCAATGCCTATTTCGAGGACGTCTCTGCGCTCGGCTGCAGAAAGGCTGATGTCCACCCGAGAGTAACTGAAAGCATCGATATCATTATTGAATTTATCCAGACCTTGATTGAGAAAGGCTATGCGTATGAATCAGAGGGAGATGTCTATTACCACACCCGGAAATTTGAGGAGTACGGCAAGCTTTCCCATCAGTCTATTGATGAATTGCGCGTCGGCGCCCGCATTGCCGTCGGCGAGAAGAAACAGGATTCCCTTGACTTTGTTCTCTGGAAAGCAGCGAAGGAAGGGGAAATCGCATGGGAGAGCCCTTGGGGGCAAGGAAGACCAGGCTGGCATATCGAATGCTCGGCGATGGCGAAGAAATACCTTGGGGAGATGATTGATATCCATGCCGGCGGACAGGATCTGGCCTTCCCGCATCATGAAAATGAGATCGCCCAGTCGGAAGCACTGACAGGGAAAGCCTTTGCCCGCTACTGGATGCATAACGGCTATATTAATATCGACAACGAAAAAATGTCCAAATCACTGGGGAACTTCGTCCTGGTCCATGACATTATCCAAAAGCATGACCCGCAGGTTTTAAGATTTTTCATGCTGTCGGTTCATTACAGACATCCGATCAACTACAGTGATGAGCTTCTGGAGAATACTCGGACAGGGCTTGATCGCATAAAAACGTCTTATCATAATTTGCTGCACCGCAAAGAAGCAAGTGTGAATCTGACCGATAATAATCAGGAGTGGCTGGATAAAATTACAGTTCTTCATGAGCAGTTCATTCGGGATATGGATGATGATTTTAACACTGCGAATGCCGTATCAATCTTGTTCGAGCTGTCTAAGCTGGCGAATTATTATCTGATGGAGAAAAACACGTCGGTTGAAGTGATCGATGCTTTTACGAAAGAATTTGAAACGCTGTTTGATGTCTTGGGACTTTCACTTGAAGAGGCACATGCAGACCTTCTGGATGAGGAAATCGAACAGCTGATTGAGCAAAGGCAGCAGGCCAGAAAAGAGCGCAATTTCGAACTGGCAGACAAAATCCGCGATCAGCTGAAAGAAATGAATATTATCCTTGAAGATACACCGCAGGGAATCAGATGGAAAAGAGGCTAAGCAATGCTTCCCTATGATAACAAAGTAGATGAAAAACAATTGAATAGTCTCGCCCTGGCGTATATGGGGGATGCGGTATTTGAGACCTATATACGCCACCATCTCCTGCAAAACGGACGGGTTCGGCCTCATTTTCTCCATAAGGAGGCGACCCGGTATGTTTCTGCAAAAGCCCAGTCCCTGATCATTCATGAATTAATGGACTCTGAACGGCTGACAGAAGAAGAACTGGCAGTAGTCCGGAGGGGGCGGAATGCCAAATCCGGTTCGGTGCCGAAAAATACAGATGTCCAAACATACAGATACAGCACAGCCTTTGAATCGCTGATCGGCTACCTGTTTTTAGCGAAAAGGCAGGAGCGGATGGAAGAGCTGATTTTGGAATCCATAGAGTTAGTTGAGAAAAAGAAAGGAGGAGCGGTAAAATGAGCCAGGATTTTATCATTGGGAAAAATCCCGTCATTGAAGCATTAAAGTCAGAGAGGGACATTAATAAGATCTTTATTGCAGAAGGATCGCAAAGCGGGCAGATGCAGCAGGTAATCGGGTTGGCGAAGTCTGCCGGGGTTCTTGTCCAGTTTGTACCCAAGAAAAAAATAGATGGGATGGCAGAGGGGAATCATCAAGGTGTCATCGCACAGGTTGCTGCCTATCAATACGCTGAAATCGACGACCTGTTTGCTGCTGCAGAAAAGAAAAATGAAGCACCATTTTTCCTGCTGCTGGATGAAATTGAAGATCCTCACAATTTGGGATCCATCATGAGAACGGCTGACGCTGTCGGTGCACATGGGATCATTATTCCGAAGAGAAGAGCGGTCGGGCTGACAGCGACGGTAGCTAAGGCATCAACAGGAGCGATCGAATATATTCCCGTTGTCCGTGTGACCAATATGGCCAGAACAATTGATGAATTAAAAGAAAGAGGCGTATGGATCGCCGGCACGGATGCAAAAGGAAAACAGGATTACCGTCAGATAGATGGAGCAATGCCTTTAGGTCTTGTAATTGGCAGTGAAGGTAAAGGGATGGGCCGCCTGATTCGCGATAAATGCGATTTTCTCATTAACCTGCCGATGGCTGGACATGTTACTTCTCTTAATGCATCAGTTGCGGCCGCGCTGCTCATGTATGAGGTTTATCGGAAACGTCACCCGCTAGAGGGATAAAAATGGACATCCTTCTTGTTGACGGATACAACATAATTGGTGCTTGGCCAGAACTCAGGGACCTCAAAAACAAGGATTTATCCTCAGCCAGAGACCGCCTGATTGAAAAAATGGCCGAGTACCAGGGGTATTCCGGGTACAGAGTGATTGTCGTGTTTGATGCCCATTATGTAAAGGGCACGGAAAAAAAGTTTAAGAATTCAAAGGTCGAGGTTATTTTCACGCGGAATAATGAAACAGCCGATGAACGCATTGAAAAATTGGCTATCGATCTGAGCAATATTAAAAATCAAATTCATGTGGCTACCTCCGATTTTACTGAGCAATGGGTCATTTTTGGCCAGGGGGCGTTAAGAAAATCAGCGAGGGAGCTGCTGAATGAAATGAATTTGATTGAAAACAGCATCGAAAAAAAAGTAAAAAAAATTCAGGAGAAAAAGCCAGTCTCCAAGATACCTCTCAGTGATGAAGTGGCAGAAATTTTTGAAAAATGGCGCAGAGGGGACCAATGAGCGGTTGACGCTTGAAAAAACCGTGCTGTATAATGTTTCTAACCATGCTTGTACGGTCGGGGGGATCCTAGTGAGTGCTGACTTCAAGACAATCGACGAAAATCTTATAGACTTTATCCAGCTTGAGGACGAAGAAATAGTAGAGCTCGTTCATAAGGGCGAGAGTGAGGCGCTGGATTACTTGATTCATAAGTACCGCAACTTTGTCCGGGCAAAAGCAAGATCCTATTTTTTGATTGGCGCAGATAAAGAAGATATTGTACAAGAGGGAATGATCGGCTTGTATAAGGCGATCCGCGACTTTAAAGAGGACAAGCTGTCTTCATTTAAAGCGTTTGCCGAGCTGTGCATTACCAGGCAAATTATTACCGCCATTAAGACGGCGACCCGCCAAAAGCATATTCCGCTGAACTCATATGTGTCTTTGGACAAGCCCATTTATGATGAGGAATCGGACAGAACACTTATGGATGTAATCTCCGGGGCGAAGGTTATGGACCCTGAAGAGCTGATTATTAACCAGGAAGAATTTGATCATATTGAAGTGAAAATGTCTGAGCTTTTGAGTGACCTTGAACGCAAGGTGCTTGCTCTTTATTTGGACGGGCAGTCCTATCAGGAAATTTCTGAAGAATTGAACCGCCATGTTAAATCGATTGACAATGCTCTTCAGCGGGTGAAAAGAAAGCTGGAAAGATATCTGGAAGTGCGTGAATTTTCCCTGTAGACATAATTTCCCAACACCTTGCTTTTTTTGCAGTTATTGACATGTTTTGGGGTGCGTGTTAAAGTTTTAAGGGCGTAATGTGACTTAGTAGGTGGAAATATGAAAAAAGTAGTTTTAGCTTGCTCTGCATGTGGATCCAGGAATTATTCCACAGCGGGTAAAAATGATGCTGCTAGGCTGGAATTGAAGAAATTCTGCAGCAAATGCAGCGCTCATACGATCCATAAAGAAACAAAGTGATTATATAGATAAGAAGTTTGTTCTTTTAATAGACTGAAGCTGAGGGTTTTATACAGATTGGAAGACTGGTCTGATTTGAAGCCGCTTTCGCTTCTTGTTAAAGGATATATCTTTTGAAAGTTGGGGGTTACGAAATGCAGCGCATCGTGAATTTTTTCCGTGAAGTTGGCCGGGAAATGAGAAAGGTCAGCTGGCCAAAACGCAAAGAGCTGACAAGCTATACTGTTACCGTTCTTGCTACAGTTACGTTCTTCGCTCTGTTTTTTGCAGTGATTGACCTGGGAATTTCTGAATTGATTCGTATAATTCTTGAATAACCCCTGAGTTTCCATGGTATAATGGAGAATAACACAGGAAACATTTGCAAAGCCCGGAAACGGGTTTTTTAATTTGGAGAAAAATTATAAATTGTTGAATACAGGGAGGGAAGGACGAACAAGTCCTCGTGAATGGAAAAGAATTGGTATGTTGTTCATACGTACTCCGGCTATGAAAATAAAGTAAAAGCCAACCTGGAGAAACGTGTTGAATCAATGGGTATGCAAGATAAGATCTTCCGGGTGGTAGTGCCTGAAGAAGAAGAAACAGAATTGAAGAACGGCAAGAAAAAAGTCGTGAAGCGCAAGGTCTTCCCTGGTTATGTACTTGTGGAAATCGTTATGACAGATGATTCCTGGTATGTAGTAAGAAATACTCCGGGTGTAACCGGATTCGTCGGTTCGGCAGGTTCAGGCTCAAAGCCGACTCCGCTATTGCCTGAGGAGGTTACTCATATCCTTAAGCATATGGGTGTTGAAGAAGCCCGCTTTGATATCAACTTTGAGATCGGCGAAACCGTTAAGGTGAAAGAAGGTCCGTTTGCGAACTTCACGGGCTCCATTGAAGATATTGATAAAGATAAGGCGAAGATTAAAGTGCTTGTGAATATGTTTGGCCGTGACACTCCGGTTGAACTTGATTTTACACAGATTGAAAAACTGTAAGAAACAGCCTTCTGTGAAAGTACTTTTATATATCTTTGTAAAAAAACTTGAAATTGGCTTTGAAAAGTGATAATATTTCAAAGGTCAGTATGTCTCGGACAAAGAGACTGGACAGTAGTTAAAAGTTCTTTATCTTAATATAAAGACTATAAGTTGAGTGGGAGGGAACTTTCCCTATTACCACATCACGGACTTTAAGGAGGTGTGTCTCGTGGCTAAAAAAGTAATCAAACTTGTAAAGCTGCAAATCCCTGCAGGTAAAGCGAACCCTGCACCACCGGTAGGACCGGCACTAGGTCAAGCAGGTGTTAACATCATGGGATTCTGTAAGGAATTTAACGCTCGCACAGCTGAACAAGCTGGCTTAATCATTCCTGTTGAAATCACGGTTTTTGAAGACCGTTCATTTACATTTATTACGAAAACTCCTCCTGCTGCAGTTCTTCTTAAGAAAGCGGCTGGAATCGAGTCTGGTTCTGGTGAACCAAACCGTAATAAAGTAGCAACAGTCAAGCGTGACAAGGTACGCGAGATTGCTGAAACAAAGATGCCTGATCTAAACGCTGCAAGCGTAGAAGCTGCAATGCGTATGGTTGAAGGTACTGCACGCAGCATGGGTATCGTTATCGAAGACTAATCCATGTATGAAGCAGATTTAGGGATGAGGTTGCGACGTTGAATTTGGTTCACTCGCAACCTTTGTTCTGTCAAGCGCAGGCGCCTTAATAGGCGCCTCCGCTTTTCGTATTGAGCTGCGGCGCCTAGCCCCTCGAGGTCATAAGCCAATCCGCCCGGAAAGGTAAAGAACACCTTTCAGTGTGGCTTGTCTTATGATTGTCGGGGCTGACCAAGGCGCCTCCGCTTTTAAGCGTGGGAGGTTATTCCGCTAAAACCACAATCAAGGAGGAAATAAAAATGGCTAAAAAAGGTAAGAAGTACGCAGAAGCTGCGAAGCTTGTTGATTCTTCAAAAGCTTACCCGATTGCTGAGGCAATTGAACTTGCGAAGAAAACTAATTTTGCAAAATTTGATGCAACTGTTGAGGTAGCATTCCGTCTTGGAGTTGACCCTAAGAAAGCTGACCAGCAAATCCGTGGAGCAGTAGTTCTTCCGAACGGAACTGGTAAAACTCAGCGCGTTCTTGTTTTCGCTAAGGGTGAAAAAGCGAAAGAAGCAGAAGCTGCTGGCGCAGATTTCGTAGGCGATGCTGAATACATCAACAAAATCAGCCAAGGCTGGTTCGACTTTGATGTAATCGTTGCTACACCTGACATGATGGGTGAAGTTGGTAAACTTGGCCGCGTATTAGGACCTAAAGGCTTAATGCCAAACCCTAAGACTGGCACAGTTACTTTTGACGTTCAAAAAGCAGTTAACGAAATCAAAGCAGGTAAAGTTGAATACCGTGTTGACAAAGCTGGTAACATCCACGTGCCAATCGGTAAAGTATCTTTCGAAGACGAAAAGCTTGTTGAAAACTTCAACACTATTTTCGACACAATGATGAAAGTTAAGCCTGCTGCTGCTAAAGGAACTTACATGAAGAACGTTTCTGTTACTTCTACAATGGGACCTGGCGTTAAAGTAGATCCTTCATCTGTTGCAGTAAAATAATAACAATTGACATTCTAAAATACATGCTGTAATATGTATTTTGTTGTTAAAAATATAATAACATTTGTGCCGTAGACAGCAGGTGCTTAACCGCTTAATTTCCTGCCGAGGTATTACGATAGAAATTGCTTTTTCTTGCTATTGTATACTTCCTCCATGTCTGCAAAGTCGTGGAGGTTTTTTATTGGACGGTATGAATGTAGAAAATTCTACAGGAGGTGTAAGGATGAGCAGCGTTATCGAACAAAAGAAACAAATCGTAGACGAAATTGCTGATAAGCTTAAAACAAGTTTATCAACAGTTGTTGTTGACTACCGTGGTCTTACTGTTGCTGAGGTTACTGAACTTCGTAAACAACTTCGTGAAGCTGGCGTAGAATTCAAAGTATACAAGAATTCAATGACTCGCCGTGCTGCTGAAGCTGCTGAACTTTCCGGTTTAAACGAAGCTTTAACTGGACCTAACGCAATCGCGTTCAGCACAGAAGATGTAGTTGCTCCAGCGAAAATCCTTAATGATTTCGCGAAAAAGCATGAAGCACTTGAAATTAAAGCAGGTGTAATCGAAGGAACTATCGCTTCAGTAGAAGAAGTTAAAGCTCTTGCTGAACTACCATCACGCGAAGGCTTGCTTTCTATGCTACTCAGCGTACTTCAAGCACCTATCCGCAATCTTGCTCTTGCTGCAAAAGCTGTTGCAGATCAAAAAGAAGAACAAGGCGCGTAAGTTGATTTTAGCGTTAAACTAATAGATTCAAACCAAAAATAAGGAGGAAACATAATCATGACTAAAGAACAAATCATTGAAGCAGTTAAATCCATGACTGTTTTAGAACTAAACGACCTAGTAAAAGCTATTGAAGAAGAATTTGGTGTAACTGCTGCTGCTCCTGTAGCAATGATGGGCGGAGCTGCTGCTGGTGGCGCTGCTGAAGAGAAAACTGAATTTGACGTTGTTCTTGCTTCTGCAGGCGACCAAAAAATCAAAGTTATCAAAGTGGTACGTGAAATCACAGGTCTTGGACTTAAAGAAGCGAAAGAACTTGTTGACAACACTCCTAAAGCTCTTAAAGAAGGCGTTTCTAAAGAAGAAGCTGAAGAAGTTAAAGCTAAGCTTGAAGAAGTTGGAGCTGGCGTTGAAGTTAAGTAATAGCCTTTATGAAAAGTCCGCTGTTTAAGCGGGCTTTTTGTTTTGGGCAATTATAAAATTGCGGAAGGTTTAACTTTGCGTACAGGCTGGGGAATATAACCATCATAGTCTGAGTCCGTCATGGACGAAGGGCTTGAGCATTTGTTTTAACTTTTTGCTTTTTAAGGGCCAATCCTATATAATTCCTTCGAAACCACTTAATTGTTGATTCTCCTTTAATCTTCTTATATATACTCCTGGAGGTGATTTCATGTCTGAACACTACTATTCCAAAACACAGCAAGTTGATAGCAGCCCTAAATCTTGGACCTATACTCTAAAGGAATTCCCATTCCGCTTTAAAACAGACAACGGTGTTTTTTCAAAGGGTGAAGTGGATTTTGGATCTAAACTATTAATCGAGACATTTGAACAGCCGGAAGTGGATGGGAACATTCTCGATGTCGGCTGCGGATATGGGCCAATCGGATTGACAGCGGCGAAGCTGATGCCGGAACGGACTGTTCATATGGTGGATGTAAATGAGAGGGCGCTTGGACTTGCAAAGGAAAATGCTGAATTAAATGACATAAAAAATGTCCAAATCTATGAAAGTGACCGCCTCGAAAATACAAAAGGCAATAAGTTTTCAGCTATTCTGACAAACCCGCCGATCCGCGCCGGGAAAAAGATAGTGCATGATATTTTTGAACAAAGCTTTGAGGCTCTATTATCGGGCGGAGAGCTGTGGGTTGTCATCCAGAAAAAACAGGGTGCGCCTTCTGCAATCGATAAGCTGACAGAGTTATTCGGTGAAGTGGAGACAGCAGAAAAGAAAAAAGGCTATTTTATTTTAAGAGCAAAAAAAGATTGACTTGACTTTTTTGCTATGATAGTATTGTAAAATGCCAACATATTATATTTCTATTTATAACTAAATTTATCTAATAGTTGTATAAATTTGGTTTTAATGGGAAAGCTAACAAAATAATAGTCGTATTGTGAAAATGTGGTTTTTGAAGTGAAAACCCTTTTTCTTTTTGTCTTATAAGAATGGAGGTTTGGCTTATATCCCTGTGCTTGAATGGGGGAAAGCCCGGCTTCTGGGCCAGTTTGCTGGCCGGCTTCGTGCGCCATCGGTTCCGGGTACTAAAACCTGCGCCGATAGGCAGGCGCTCATCGCTTTTCTTATGGGATGATATAAATTGCTATTAGCAACAATAACGCTTGATTTGAGGGGTGAATCAGTTGACAGGTCAACTAGTTCAGTATGGACGACACCGCCAACGTAGAAGTTACGCACGAATCAGTGAAGTTTTAGAATTACCAAATCTAATCGAAATCCAAACCTCTTCTTATCAATGGTTTCTTGATGAGGGTTTACGAGAAATGTTCCATGATATTTCTCCGATTGAAGACTTTACTGGTAATTTGTCGCTTGAATTTATTGATTACAGCCTTGGCGAACCAAAATATTCCGTTGAGGAATCGAAAGAACGAGATGTTACATATTCTGCACCTTTACGTGTGAAAGTGCGTCTTGTAAACAAAGAAACAGGCGAAGTTAAAGACCAGGATGTCTTTATGGGTGACTTCCCGCTTATGACAGAGACAGGTACGTTCGTTATTAATGGAGCGGAACGTGTCATTGTATCCCAGTTAGTGCGTTCTCCGAGCGTATACTTCAGTGGAAAGCTTGATAAAAACGGGAAAAAAGGCTTTACAGCAACCGTAATCCCGAACCGCGGCGCATGGCTTGAGTATGAAACAGATGCCAAAGACGTCGTATACGTCAGAATAGATCGTACTCGGAAACTGCCCGTTACGGTTCTTTTGCGTGCACTTGGGTTCGGCTCTGATCAAGAGATCATCGATTTGATTGGAGACAACGAGTACATTCGCAACACGCTTGAAAAAGATAATACTGAGAGCACAGAGAAAGCGCTCCTTGAAATTTATGAGCGTCTTCGTCCAGGCGAGCCGCCAACGGTCGAAAATGCGAAAAGCTTGCTTGTCTCAAGATTCTTTGATCCAAAGCGTTATGACCTTGCGAATGTTGGACGCTACAAGATCAATAAGAAGCTTCATATTAAAAACCGCCTGTTTGGCCAAAAACTGGCTGAAACGCTTGTGGATCCAGAAACTGGCGAAATCATTGCGGAAAAAGGCGTTACACTTGACCGCCGTACATTAGACCGCATTATTCCTAACCTTGAGAAGGATATCGGCTTTAAAACGGTAAGCCTGTTAGGCGGAGTAGTAGATGATGAAGTATTGCTTCAGTCTATTAAGATATATGCGCCTAATGAAGATGGCGAAAAGGTCATTAATGTTATCGGCAATGCGTATGTGGAAGAAGCTGTGAAAAACATTTCACCTTCTGACATCATTGCATCAATCAGCTATTTCTTTAACCTTCTGCACTCTGTGGGAGATACAGATGATATTGACCATCTTGGAAACAGACGTCTTCGTTCAGTCGGAGAATTATTGCAGAACCAGTTCCGCATCGGTTTATCCCGTATGGAGCGTGTGGTGCGCGAAAGAATGTCCATCCAGGATACAAATACGATTACACCTCAGCAGCTGATTAATATCCGTCCTGTTATTGCGTCAATTAAAGAGTTCTTCGGAAGCTCTCAATTGTCCCAGTTCATGGACCAGACAAATCCGCTTGCTGAACTGACACATAAACGCCGTCTTTCTGCATTAGGACCTGGTGGTCTGACGCGTGAACGTGCCGGATTCGAAGTACGTGACGTTCACTACTCTCACTATGGCCGTATGTGTCCGATTGAAACGCCGGAGGGACCAAACATCGGTTTGATCAACTCCTTATCTTCATTTGCGAAGGTGAACCGCTTCGGCTTTATCGAAACACCGTATCGCCGAATTGACCCTGAGACCGGAAAAGTTACGTCCCGCATTGATTATCTGACAGCTGATGAAGAGGATAACTATGTAGTGGCTCAGGCGAATGCACTTCTTGGTGACGATGGTTCATTCCTTGACGAAGAAGTAGTTGCCCGTTTCAAAGGGGAAAACACAGTTGTCAAACGCGACCGTGTTGACTACATGGATGTATCGCCGAAACAGGTTGTATCTGCTGCGACAGCATGTATCCCGTTCCTTGAAAATGATGACTCCAACCGTGCCCTGATGGGAGCGAACATGCAGCGTCAGGCTGTGCCATTGATGCAGCCGGAAGCGCCAAGAGTAGGTACGGGTATGGAATACGTATCAGGAAAAGACTCAGGTGCTGCAGTTATCTGTAAGCATGAGGGAATTGTTGAACATGTTGAAGCCCGTGAAGTTTGGGTCCGCCGTATTAAAAATGTAGATGGCCAGGAAGTTAAAGGCGATCTTGATAAATACAGAATGCTTAAATTCATCCGTTCCAACCAGGGAACATGCTACAACCAGCGTCCTATCGTCGCTGTTGGCAACCGTGTAACAAAGGGAGAAATCCTTGCTGACGGTCCTTCCATGGAACTTGGTGAATTAGCTCTTGGACGCAATGTTCTTGTAGCGTTCATGACATGGGATGGTTATAACTACGAGGATGCGATCATCATGAGTGAGCGCCTTGTAAAAGATGATGTTTATACATCCATCCATATCGAAGAATATGAATCAGAATCACGCGATACAAAGCTTGGACCTGAAGAAATCACAAGAGATATCCCTAACGTTGGGGAAGATGCACTGCGCAACCTGGACGAACGCGGAATTATCCGCACAGGTGCGGAAGTAAAAGATGGCGATCTTCTTGTTGGTAAAGTAACTCCTAAAGGGGTAACGGAACTGACTGCTGAAGAAAGACTGCTGCACGCAATCTTTGGTGAAAAAGCACGTGAAGTCCGTGATACATCCCTTCGTGTGCCACATGGCGGGGGCGGTATTGTACTGGATGTTAAAGTGTTTAACAGGGAAGACGGAGACGAGCTTCCTCCAGGTGTTAACCAGCTTGTACGTGTATATATCGTTCAGAAGCGTAAAATCTCTGAAGGTGACAAGATGGCCGGACGCCATGGTAACAAGGGTGTTATCTCCCGTATTTTACCGGAAGAAGATATGCCTTACCTGCCGGATGGCACTCCAGTAGACATCATGTTAAACCCTCTGGGGGTTCCATCGCGTATGAATATCGGACAGGTGCTTGAGCTTCACCTTGGTATGGCTGCCAGAGCTCTTGGCATCCATGTAGCATCTCCTGTATTCGATGGTGCCCGTGAGGAAGATGTATGGTCAACGATCGAAGAAGCAGGCATGGCGCGTGATGCAAAGACTGTCCTTTATGATGGACGTTCAGGCGAGCCGTTCGATAACCGTGTATCTGTCGGTGTCATGTATATGATTAAACTGGCGCACATGGTTGACGATAAGCTGCATGCCCGTTCAACAGGACCTTACTCTCTTGTTACGCAGCAGCCATTGGGCGGTAAAGCTCAATTCGGCGGACAGCGTTTCGGTGAGATGGAGGTTTGGGCACTTGAAGCATACGGTGCTGCTTATACACTTCAGGAAATCTTAACAGTTAAGTCAGATGACGTGGTTGGACGTGTTAAGACATACGAATCAATCGTCAAAGGCGAGAATGTTCCTGAACCAGGAGTTCCGGAATCATTCAAGGTACTGATCAAAGAACTTCAAAGTTTAGGTATGGATGTTAAGATCCTGTCCGGCGATGAAGAAGAAATTGAAATGCGCGACCTGGAAGATGAAGATGAAGTTCAGCAGGCTGAATCATTGACCATCGCTCCGGAAACGCAAAACGAAGAGCAAGCAGTTACGAAAGAATAATTTCATATAAATATCTAATCCCTGGGCGCTCCGCCTCGCATGGCGGATGCCGCTGGGGATATTATTGGCACTTTGCTGCTGTTTGAGCAATAAGGGTAAAACCCGGAGATCAAAAGGGAGGTAGGCCCCTTGCTAGATGTAAACAATTTCGAGTATATGAAAATAGGTCTTGCTTCACCGGATAAGATACGTTCTTGGTCACATGGTGAAGTTAAGAAGCCTGAAACGATCAACTATCGTACATTAAAACCAGAAAAAGACGGTCTATTTTGCGAACGCATTTTCGGACCGACAAAAGACTGGGAATGTCACTGTGGAAAGTATAAGCGTGTTCGATACAAAGGCGTAGTCTGTGATCGATGCGGCGTTGAAGTCACACGTGCGAAAGTCCGCCGTGAAAGAATGGGCCATATTGAACTTGCAGCCCCTGTATCCCACATTTGGTATTTCAAAGGCATCCCAAGCCGTATGGGTCTTGTGCTGGACATGTCTCCGCGTGCACTGGAAGAAGTTATTTACTTTGCTTCTTATGTTGTAACCGATCCTGGTGATACGGCTCTTGAAAAGAAGCAGCTGCTTTCTGAAAAGGAATACCGTGCATACCGTGAAAAGTACGGAAACAAGTTCCAGGCATCCATGGGTGCTGAATCCATTAAAAAGCTTCTTTCTGACATAGACCTCAACAAAGAAGTAGATATCCTTAAAGAGGAACTGAAAACTGCCCAGGGTCAGCGACGCACTCGTGCAATCAAGCGCCTGGAAGTTCTTGAAGCATTCCGCGGTTCTGGAAATGAACCGTCCTGGATGATCCTAGACGTTCTTCCGGTAATTCCTCCGGAGCTTCGTCCGATGGTACAGCTCGATGGCGGACGTTTTGCCACTTCTGACCTGAATGATTTGTACCGCCGTGTAATCAACCGCAACAACCGTTTAAAGCGTTTATTGGACCTTGGTGCCCCAAGCATTATCGTTCAGAACGAAAAGCGTATGCTTCAGGAAGCTGTAGATGCGCTAATTGATAACGGCCGCCGCGGAAGACCGGTAACTGGACCAGGAAACCGTCCATTAAAATCCCTGTCTCATATGCTAAAAGGGAAACAAGGACGTTTCCGTCAAAACTTGCTTGGTAAGCGTGTTGACTATTCCGGACGTTCGGTTATCGTCGTAGGACCAAACTTGAAAATGTACCAATGCGGACTTCCAAAAGAAATGGCATTGGAATTATTCAAGCCATTCGTTATGAAGGAATTGGTGGAAAAGGGCTTAGCCCACAACATCAAATCTGCAAAACGCAAAATTGAAAGAGTGCAGCCGGAAGTTTGGGATGTTCTTGAAAGTGTGATTAAAGAGCACCCTGTATTGCTTAACCGTGCTCCAACTCTTCACAGACTTGGTATTCAGGCATTCGAACCGACATTAGTGGAAGGACGCGCTATTCGTCTTCATCCGCTTGTATGTACTGCTTACAACGCAGACTTTGACGGTGACCAAATGGCAGTTCACGTGCCGCTTTCAGCTGAAGCACAGGCAGAAGCCCGCTTGCTAATGCTTGCAGCACAGAACATCCTGAATCCAAAAGACGGTAAGCCAGTTGTTACTCCTTCACAGGATATGGTATTAGGTAACTACTACCTGACACTTGAAAGAGCTGGCGCTGTTGGGGAAGGTATGATTTTTAAAGATACAAGCGAAGCGCTGCTTGCTTATCAGAACGGTTATGTGCACTTGCATACAAGAGTAGCTGTCCATGCCGGGTCCTTAAATAATCAGACTTTCACTGAAGAACAAAATAAAAAGCTTTTATTAACCACTGTTGGTAAGCTTATTTTTAACGAGATTTTACCTGAGACATTCCCTTATATTAACGAGCCTACAAAAGAAAACCTTGAGATTGAAACTCCTGCGAAATATTTTGTAGAGCCTGCTACTGATGTAGCTGCCGCTATCAAGGAAATGCCGCTGGTAGATCCGTTTAAGAAAAAAATCCTTGGAAACATCATTGCGGAAGTCTTTAAACGCTTCAAAATTACGGAAACGTCTAAAATGCTTGACCGCATGAAAAACCTTGGATTCAGGCACTCCACAAAAGCCGGTATCACAGTTGGTGTTGCTGATATCGTGGTATTAAAGGAGAAGCAGGAAATTATCCAGGAAGCACAGAGCAAGGTTGATAATGTGTTGAAACAGTTCAGACGCGGTCTTATTACTGAAGACGAGCGTTATGACCGTGTTATTTCAATCTGGAGTGCAGCGAAAGATAATATCCAGGCAAAATTAATGAAGTCATTGGATAAATCCAACCCAATCTTCATGATGAGTGACTCTGGTGCCCGTGGTAACGCGTCCAACTTCACTCAGTTAGCCGGTATGCGCGGACTGATGGCCAACCCGGCTGGACGTATCATTGAATTACCGATCAAATCAAGTTTCCGTGAAGGATTAACAGTACTCGAGTACTTCATTTCCACACACGGTGCGCGTAAAGGTCTTGCTGATACAGCCCTTAAAACAGCTGACTCAGGTTACCTTACTCGCCGTCTTGTTGATGTTGCGCAGGATGTCATTGTCCGTGACGACGATTGCGGAACTGACCGCGGCTTGCTTATCGCATCCCTTAAAGATGGCACTGAAGTCATTGAAGCGCTTGAAGAGCGTCTGGTTGGCCGTTATGCAAGAAGAAATATTAAGCATCCTGAGACAAATGAAGTGATTGTGCCTGAAAATGGCTTAATCACTGAAGATATTGCAGTCGAAATTGTTTCAGCCGGCATTGAAAAAGTATGGATTCGTTCTGCATTTACTTGCAACACTCGCCATGGTGTATGTAAGAAGTGCTACGGCCGTAACTTGGCTACCGGCCAAGAGGTTGAAGTTGGTGAAGCAGTAGGTATTATCGCTGCCCAGTCCATCGGTGAACCAGGTACACAGTTAACGATGCGTACTTTCCATACCGGTGGGGTAGCAGGAGACGATATCACTCAAGGTTTACCGCGTATCCAGGAAATATTCGAAGCACGTAATCCTAAAGGTCAGGCAGTTATTTCAGAGATCGATGGTGTTGTAGTCGGCATTAATGAAGGCCGCGACCGTCAGCAGGAGATTGTTGTTCAGGGTGAAGTCGAATCCAAGACCTACACAGCACCTTATACAGCCCGC
Organism: Cytobacillus sp. FSL R5-0377; assembly: GCF_038004385.1. Taxonomy (NCBI): domain Bacteria; kingdom Bacillati; phylum Bacillota; class Bacilli; order Caryophanales; family Bacillaceae; genus Cytobacillus; species Cytobacillus sp. FSL R5-0377. Next base: position 2,330,901 of record NZ_JBBORA010000001.1, on the reverse strand, counting down.
TTAAAAGTAGCTGTTAACGACCAGGTAGTACGTGGACAGGAACTAACTGAAGGTTCTATTGACCCTAAAGAGTTAATTAAAGTAAAAGATGTAACAGCTGTTCAAGAATACTTGCTGCGTGAAGTTCAGAAGGTATACCGCATGCAGGGTGTTGAAATCGGCGATAAGCACATCGAGGTAATGGTCCGTCAGATGCTTCGTAAAGTGCGTGTAATTGATGCGGCAGAAACAGATGTGCTTCCAGGTACACTGCTTGATATCCATCAATTTACAGATGCCAACGAAAAAGCCCTCCTTGCAGGTAAAATGCCTGCAACAGGACGTCCAGTTCTGCTGGGAATCACAAAAGCATCTCTTGAAACAGATTCATTCTTATCAGCAGCATCCTTCCAGGAAACAACAAGAGTTCTTACCGATGCAGCGATTAAAGGCAAGCGCGATGAGCTTCTTGGCCTGAAAGAGAATGTAATTATTGGTAAGCTTGTCCCTGCTGGAACAGGAATGCAGCGATACAGAAGAGCAGAGCCTTATACAAACGAGGAAGCTGCTGAAGATACTGTTACTGTAGAATAATGTAATCATTGCGGTGCTTGCTTATTTAACAGCAAGTACCGCATTTTATAGTGAATAAAAGAAATAAAAATCGTTTTGCTTGTTGACATTGAAATATGAAGGTGTTACTATAGCAAAGGTGCTCCTATTCACCGGATACTTTGGAGGATGTCGTAAATGTCTTATGATAAAGTATTGCAGGCAAGAAGTATTATTGTAGGAACAAAGCAAACAGTCAAAGCTCTCAAACTGGGAACCATTGATGAAATCGTAGTCGCCAGTGATGCTGATCCTAGGATTACAGCTAAAGTGGTTAGTACAGCGAATGAATTGAACGTTCCGATTGTGTATGTCGATTCGATGAAAAAACTCGGAAAAGCATGCGGAATCGAGGTTGGGGCAGCAGCTGTTGCCATATCTATTTAAAAACTGTTTTTGTAGATTGGTATCTGCAAGAACTTTGTTTTTGCATCAAAATGAACCACCTGGATGTGTGGGCTTAAACAAATTCGAAGGGAGGAAAAATTAAATGCCTACTATTAATCAATTAGTGCGCAAGCCTCGTCAAACTAAGTCTGAGAAGTCAAACTCACCTGCTCTTAACAAAGGCTACAACAGCTTCAAAAAAGCTCAAACAAATGTAGCTTCACCTCAAAAGCGTGGTGTATGTACTCGTGTTGGTACAATGACTCCAAAGAAACCGAACTCTGCATTACGTAAATATGCTCGTGTTCGTTTAACAAATGGCATCGAGGTTAATGCTTACATCCCTGGTATCGGGCACAACCTTCAAGAGCACAGTGTTGTTCTTATCCGTGGAGGACGTGTAAAAGACTTACCGGGTGTGCGTTACCACATCGTGCGCGGCGCTTTAGATACTGCTGGTGTTAACAACCGTATGCAAGGCCGTTCTAAATACGGTGCTAAGCGTCCGAAAGCAGCTAAAAAGTAATTCTACTAAATAAACAACCATCTTTGAAAGGAGGAACAATCCATGCCACGTAAAGGTCCTGTAGCAAAAAGAGACGTATTGCCGGATCCGATTTACAACTCAAAGCTAGTTAGCCGTCTGATCAACAAAATGATGATCGATGGTAAGAGAGGTAAATCTCAAGCAATTCTTTACTCTGCGTTCGATATCATCAGCGAACGCACTGGCAAAGAACCAATGGAAGTTTTCGATCAGGCGCTTAAAAACATCATGCCTGTACTTGAAGTTAGAGCACGCCGTGTAGGTGGTGCAAACTACCAAGTACCAGTTGAGGTGCGCCCTGACCGTCGTACAACTCTTGGTCTTCGCTGGTTAGTAAACTATGCGCGTCTTCGCGGTGAAAAGACAATGGAAGAGCGTTTAGCTAACGAAATTCTTGATGCAGCTAACAACACTGGTGCATCTGTTAAGAAGCGTGAAGATACACACAAAATGGCGGAAGCGAACAAAGCGTTTGCTCACTACCGCTGGTAAGATATACCGCTTAACTAAAATAACACTCATACTAGGAAGGAGAAAGACCCAATGGCTAGAGAGTTCTCCTTAGAAAATACTCGCAATATCGGTATCATGGCTCACATCGATGCCGGTAAAACAACAACTACTGAGCGTGTACTTTACTACACTGGCCGTATCCACAAAATCGGTGAAACGCACGAGGGTGCATCACAGATGGACTGGATGGAGCAGGAGCAGGAGCGTGGAATCACAATCACTTCTGCTGCGACAACTGCACAGTGGAAAGGCCACCGCGTTAACATCATTGACACTCCTGGACACGTAGACTTCACAGTTGAAGTTGAACGTTCACTTCGTGTTCTTGATGGTGCGGTAGCTGTACTTGACGCACAGTCAGGTGTTGAGCCGCAAACTGAAACAGTTTGGCGTCAGGCTACTACTTACGGAGTACCACGTGTGGTATTCGTAAACAAAATGGATAAAATCGGTGCAGACTTCTTGTACTCATTGAAGACTCTTCATGATCGCCTTCAAGCGAATGCAGCTGCAATTCAATTACCGATTGGTGCTGAAGATCAATTCGAAGGCATCATCGATTTAATTGAAATGAAAGCTACATTCTACGGAAACGATTTGGGTACTGATATCGAAGACCGTGAAATCCCAGAAGAATACAAGGATCAAGCTGAAGAATACCGTGAGAAGCTAATTGAAGCGGTAGCTGAACTTGATGAAGAATTAATGGAGAAATACCTTGGCGGTGAGGAAATCACTAACGAAGAGCTAAAAGCTGCTATTCGTAAAGGTACTGTTAACGTTGAATTCTACCCAGTTATCTGTGGTTCTGCGTTCAAAAACAAAGGTGTTCAAAAAATGCTTGATGCAGTAATCGACTACCTTCCATCTCCACTTGATGTACCTGCTATCAAAGGTACAACTCCGGATACAGAAGAAGAGGTTACTCGTCCTTCAAGCGATGATGCACCATTCTCAGCTCTTGCGTTCAAAGTTATGACCGACCCTTACGTTGGTAAACTTACATTCTTCCGTGTATATTCAGGTACATTGAACTCTGGTTCATATGTACAGAACTCTACTAAAGGAAAGCGTGAGCGTGTAGGCCGTATCCTGCAAATGCATGCGAATTCCCGTGAAGAGATCTCAGTTGTACACGCTGGAGATATCGCAGCTGCAGTAGGCCTAAAGGACACTACTACAGGTGACACTCTATGTGATGAAAAGAGTCTAGTTATTCTTGAATCTATGGAGTTCCCAGAGCCGGTTATCTCATTATCTATCGAGCCTAAGTCAAAGGCTGACCAAGATAAGATGACAACTGCTCTACAAAAACTTCAAGAGGAAGATCCTACATTCCGCGCTCATACTGACCAGGAAACTGGACAGGTTATCATCGCGGGTATGGGTGAGCTTCACCTTGATATCCTTGTTGACCGTATGAGACGTGAATTTAAAGTGGAAGCTAACGTAGGTGCACCTCAGGTTGCATACCGTGAAACTTTCCGTGGTTCTGCTCAGGTTGAAGGTAAATTTGCACGTCAATCCGGTGGACGCGGACAATTCGGTCACGTTTGGATCGAATTCAGTCCAAACGAAGAAGGTAAAGGCTTCGAATTCGAAAACGGAATCGTTGGTGGTGTCGTTCCTCGTGAATACATCCCAGCTGTTCAGGCGGGTCTAGAAGATTCGTTAGAAAGAGGAGTACTTGCAGGATTCCCAATGGTAGACATCAAGGCACGTTTATTTGACGGTTCTTACCATGATGTTGACTCCTCTGAAATGGCGTTTAAGATTGCTGCATCAATGGCACTTAAAAACGCTGCGTCAAAATGTAACCCTGTAATTCTTGAGCCGGTTATGAAGGTTGAAGTCGTAATCCCTGAAGAATACATGGGAGACATCATGGGTGATGTTACATCACGCCGTGGACGCGTTGAGGGTATGGAAGCTCGCGGTAACGCGCAAGTTGTTCGTGCGATGGTTCCTCTATCAGAAATGTTTGGTTATGCAACTTCATTGCGTTCTAACACGCAGGGCCGCGGTACATTCTCAATGCACTTCGACCACTATGAAGAAGTACCAAAATCAATTTCTGAAGAAATCATCAAAAAAAATAAAGGTGAATAATTGATTTTACCTTTTCAATAAAGTATAACTACTATTGTAGGCTAAAAGCGCTGTGGGAAGGGAAACCTCTCCACAGCATAAAATACTTAACTTTTATAATCTGAAGGAGGATTTTTTAAATGGCAAAAGCTAAATTTGACCGTTCAAAACCCCATGTTAACATCGGTACTATCGGACACGTTGACCATGGTAAAACTACTTTAACTGCAGCTATCACAACTGTTCTTTCTAAAAAAGGCGGCGGTGAAGCACGCGGATACGATCAAATCGACGCGGCTCCAGAAGAGCGCGAGCGTGGAATCACAATCTCAACTGCGCACGTTGAGTACGAAACTGACAACCGTCACTATGCACACGTTGACTGCCCAGGTCACGCTGACTATGTTAAAAACATGATCACTGGTGCTGCGCAAATGGACGGCGGAATCCTAGTTGTTTCAGCTGCTGACGGCCCAATGCCACAAACTCGTGAGCACATCCTTCTTTCTCGTCAGGTTGGTGTACCTTACCTTGTTGTATTCATGAACAAGTGTGACATGGTTGACGATGAAGAACTACTTGAATTAGTAGAAATGGAAGTTCGTGACCTTCTTTCTGAGTACGAATTCCCTGGTGATGACATTCCTGTAATCAAAGGTTCTGCTCTTAAAGCTCTTGAAGGAGAAGCTGAGTGGGAAGCTAAAATTGAAGAACTTATGGCAGCTGTTGACGAGTACATCCCAACTCCAACTCGTGACACTGACAGACCATTCATGATGCCTGTTGAGGATGTATTCTCAATTACTGGCCGTGGTACTGTTGCTACAGGACGTGTTGAGCGTGGACAAGTTAAAGTCGGTGACGTAATCGAAATCATCGGTCTTGCTGAAGAGCCAAAATCAACTACTGTAACTGGTGTTGAAATGTTCCGTAAGCTTCTTGATTATGCTGAAGCTGGAGATAACATTGGTGCCCTTCTTCGTGGTGTATCACGTGAAGAAATCCAACGTGGACAAGTACTTGCTAAGCCAGGTTCAATCACTCCACACACTAAGTTCAAAGCTGAAGTATACGTTCTTTCAAAAGAAGAAGGTGGACGTCATACTCCATTCTTCACTAACTACCGTCCTCAGTTCTACTTCCGTACAACTGATGTAACTGGTATCTGTAATCTTCCTGAAGGCGTAGAAATGGTTATGCCTGGAGATAACATCGAAATGACTGTAGAACTAATCGCTCCAATCGCTATCGAAGAAGGTACTAAGTTCTCTATCCGTGAGGGTGGACGTACTGTTGGCGCTGGCGTAGTTGCTACAATCCAAGAGTAATTTCAACTAATCAAAACAGATGGGTGACAACCCATCTGTTTTTTTATATGCAGCTTTACTTTCAGTTATAACAAGATGGGCTGATTTATATTAAGGTGTAATATAAAATGCATCAGAATTTCCTCGGCGTTTAAAACCGCTTTTCTTCTATATAATATATTGATTATAATTCTTTCTATTCAACTCACCACAATGCAAATAGTTAGACTTCTTTCGATACTATTGAAAACTCCATGAACAGCAGTTATAATAGTAAAAGTGTGCGGAACAAAAAGAAATAACATATATATGTTGCATTTCATTTATTGTTTCTGTATAATAGACAATGTTGGTCTTTGACTGCGATGATGTGAAAGGTTGCTGACACACCCGGCCGCTTTGCCATGGCGAGTGTGTGGGAAATTTTCACGGAGAATGTCTATATTAAAATAGGCGAAAAGGAGGGAAAATAATGGCAAAACAAAAAATTCGTATTCGTTTAAAAGCGTATGATCACAGAATTCTTGATCAATCAGCAGAAAAGATTGTTGAGACTGCAAAACGTTCTGGTGCGGCTGTTTCAGGTCCGATTCCATTACCAACTGAAAAGTCTATTTACACAATCCTTCGTGCGGTTCACAAGTATAAAGACTCTCGTGAGCAGTTCGAAATGCGTACGCATAAACGTCTAATCGACATCGTTAACCCAACACCACAAACGGTTGATTCTCTAATGCGTTTAGACTTACCGTCAGGTGTAGATATCGAAATCAAACTTTAATCAATAAATAAACATAAGAAACTTAGGAGGTGTGACTGAAATGACCAAAGGAATCTTAGGAAGAAAGATTGGTATGACTCAAGTATTTGCTGAAAACGGTGATCTTATCCCGGTAACAGTAGTTGAGGCAGCTGCTAACGTTGTTCTTCAAAAGAAATCAGTTGAGACTGATGGATATGAAGCAATCCAGATCGGATTCGAAGATAAGCGCGAAAAGTTGTCCAACAAACCTGAAAAAGGACATGTTGCTAAAGCAAACACTGCTCCTAAGCGCTTCGTACGCGAATTCCGCGGAGCTGATTTAGGACAATATGAAGTTGGTCAAGAAGTCAAAGTTGATATTTTCGCAGAAGGCGATACTGTTGATGTAACAGGAATTTCAAAAGGAAAAGGTTTCCAAGGTGCCATCAAGCGCCACGGACAATCTCGCGGGCCTATGGCTCACGGTTCTCGTTACCATCGTCGCCCTGGTTCAATGGGTCCTGTAGCTCCAAACCGTGTATTCAAAGGTAAATTATTACCTGGACGTATGGGCGGAGAGCAAGTGACTGTACAAAACCTTGAAATCGTAAAAGTTGATGTTGAACGCAACCTTCTTCTGATCAAAGGTAATGTACCTGGTGCAAGAAAAGCATTAGTAAAAATCAAAAGTGCGGTAAAAGCATAATAATTAAACCGGAAAGGAGGAAAACAGAATGCCGAAAGTAGCATTGTTTAACCAAAGCGGATCTAAAGTTGGTGATATCGAACTTAATGATGCGATCTTTGGTATCGAGCCCAACCAGCACGTACTATTCGAAGCAGTTGTAATGCAAAGAGCTTCATTACGTCAAGGGACTCATAAAACTAAAATTCGTTCTGAAGTAGCGGGCGGAGGACGTAAACCATGGCGCCAAAAAGGCACAGGCCGTGCACGTCAAGGTTCTATCCGTTCACCACAATGGCGCGGAGGCGGTACTGTATTTGGTCCTGTACCACGCAGCTACAGCTACAAACTACCTAAAAAGGTTCGCCGTCTGGCAATCAAATCTGCGTTATCTTCTAAAGTGTTAGAAGAAAACATCCTAGTATTAGAAGGCCTTGCTTTCGAAGCGCCTAAAACAAAAGACTTTAAAGGTGTATTAACTGGTCTTTCTGTTGATTCTAAAGCACTTATCGTAACTGCTGACCTAGATGAGAACGTAGCATTATCTGCTCGTAACATTCCTGGTGTAACAGTTGTATCTGCTTCTGGAATCACTGTTTTAGATGTTTTAAACCATGATAAGCTTATCATGACGAAAGCAGCGGTTGAAAAAGTAGAGGAGGTGCTTGCATAATGGATGCACGTGAAATCATTAAGCGCCCCGTAATCACTGAACGTTCTACTGATATTATGGCTGATAAAAAATATACGTTCGAAGTTGACGTACGAGCTAACAAAACTCAAGTTAAAGACGCTGTTGAAGAAATCTTTGGCGTTAAAGTTGAGAAAGTTAACATCATGAACTACAAAGGCAAGTTCAAGCGTATGGGCAAATTCGGCGGTTACACTAACAAACGCCGTAAAGCGATCGTAAAATTGACAGCTGAAAGCCAAGAAATCGAGCTTTTTGAAGCTTAATAACTATAACTAGAAGAGGAGGGAAACGAAATGGCGATTAAAAAGTATAAACCTACCTCTAATGGTCGTCGCGGCATGACGGTTTCTGATTTCGCAGAAATCACGACTAACCAACCAGAAAAGTCTTTACTTGCTCCTTTAAAGAGAAAAGGCGGCCGTAACAACCAAGGTAAGTTGACAGTTCGTCATCAAGGCGGCGGTCATAAACGTCAATATCGTATCATCGATTTTAAACGTACAAAAGATGGCATTCCAGGACGCGTTGCCACAATCGAATATGATCCAAACCGCTCTGCAAATATTGCACTAATTAACTATGTAGATGGAGAAAAGCGCTACATCCTTGCACCTAAGAACTTACAGGTAGGCATGGAAGTAATGTCTGGTCCTGAAGCAGATATCAAAGTGGGTAATGCACTTCCACTAGTTAACATTCCAGTGGGTACTGTAATCCACAACATCGAATTAAAACCTGGTAAAGGCGGACAATTAGTACGTTCTGCTGGTACTTCTGCACAAGTTCTTGGTAAAGAAGGCAAGTACGTATTAGTTCGTTTAAACTCTGGTGAAGTTCGCATGATTCTTGCTGAGTGCCGTGCGACTGTAGGTCAAGTCGGTAACGAGCAGCACGAGCTTATTAACATTGGTAAAGCAGGTCGTTCACGCTGGTTAGGCAAGCGCCCAACTGTACGTGGATCTGTAATGAACCCTAACGATCACCCTCACGGTGGTGGTGAAGGACGTGCGCCAATCGGACGTAAGTCTCCAATGACTCCTTGGGGCAAACCAACACTTGGTTACAAGACTCGCAAGAAGAACAATAAATCAGATAAATTTATCGTACGTCGTCGTAAAAAATAACGGGATTGTACTACGGTTCCAATTAAGAACCGTAGAGCAATCACGAAGGGAGGTTCAATCATGGGTCGCAGCTTAAAAAAAGGACCTTTTGTTGATGAACATTTAATGACAAAGATCGAAAAGCTTAATGAAACAGATAGCAAGCAAGTTACTAAAACTTGGTCTCGCCGTTCTACGATCTTCCCACAATTCATCGGACACACAATCGCAGTTTATGATGGTCGTAAACATGTGCCTGTATACATCACTGAAGACATGGTAGGCCACAAGCTTGGAGAATTTGCTCCAACTCGTGCGTACAAAGGCCATGGCAATGATGATAAGAAAACAAGACGTTAATGAGAGGAGGGCATTCTAATGCAAGCTAAAGCTGTTGCAAGAACAGTTCGTATTGCTCCTCGTAAAGCTCGTTTAGTCGTAGATTTAATTCGAGGAAAGCAAGTAGGCGAAGCAGTAGCGATTTTAAACCTAACACCTAAAGCTGCTTCTCCAATCGTAGAGAAAGTTTTAAAATCTGCACTAGCTAACGCTGAGCACAACTACGAAATGGACGTTAACAACCTGGTAGTTGCTCAAGCATTCGTAGACGAAGGACCAACTTTAAAACGTTTCCGTCCTCGCGCTATGGGCCGTGCAAGCCAAATCAACAAGCGCACTAGCCATATTACTATCGTTTTATCAGAAAAGAAGGAGGGATAATCAGTGGGTCAAAAAGTAAATCCAGTCGGTTTGCGTGTCGGTGTCATCCGTGATTGGGAGTCAAAATGGTACGCAGGCAAAGACTATGCTGATCTTTTACACGAAGACCTTAAGGTTCGTGAGTACATCACAAAGCGCTTAAGCGATGCTTCTGTTTCTAAAGTAGAAATCGAACGTGCTGCTAATCGCCTGAACATCACTATCCACACTGCGAAACCAGGTATGGTTATCGGTAAAGGTGGTACTGAGGTTGAAGCACTTCGCAAGTCACTTAACTCATTAACTGGCAAGCGTGTTCACATCAACATCCTTGAAATTAAAAGAGCTGATATCGATGCGAAATTGGTTGCGGAAAACATTGCTCGTCAATTAGAAAACCGCGTATCATTCCGTCGTGCTCAAAAACAAACTATTCAACGTGCAATGCGCGCTGGCGCTAAAGGTATCAAAACAATGGTATCTGGTCGTTTAGGCGGTGCTGATATCGCTCGTTCAGAATCATACAGCGAAGGAACAGTTCCACTTCATACTCTTCGTGCTGATATCGATTATGCTACAGCTGAAGCTGATACAACTTACGGTAAATTGGGCGTAAAAGTATGGATCTATCGTGGAGAGGTCCTTCCTACGAAGAAGAAAACTGGGGAAGGAGGCAAATAATATGTTATTGCCAAAGCGCGTAAAATATCGTCGTGTACACCGCGGAAAAATGCGTGGTCAATCAAAAGGCGGAACTGAAGTAAACTTCGGTGAATATGGCCTTCAAGCTCTAGAAGCTTCTTGGATCACTAACCGTCAAATTGAATCTGCACGTATTGCAATGACTCGTTACATGAAACGTGGCGGTAAAGTTTGGATTCAAATTTTCCCTCACAAGCCTTACACTGCAAAGCCTCTAGAAGTCCGCATGGGTTCCGGTAAAGGTGCTCCTGAAGGATGGGTAGCAGTTGTTAAGCCTGGTAAAGTAATGTTCGAAATCGCTGGTGTATCTGAAGAGATCGCTCGTGAAGCATTACGTCTTGCATCACACAAACTTCCAGTTAAGTGCAAGTTTGTAAAACGAGAAGAAATTGGTGGTGAATCAAATGAAAGCTAATGAAATTCGTGACCTTACCACTGCCGAAATTGAACAAAAAGTTAAATCATTAAAAGAAGAGCTTTTCAACCTTCGCTTTCAATTGGCGACTGGACAACTTGAAAATACAGCTCGCATTCGTGAAGTACGCAAAGCGATTGCCCGCATGAAAACTGTTATTCGTGAAAGAGAAATCGGCTTTAGCAAGTGATATTGAGAGGAGGTTCGCACAATGAGTGAACGCAACCAACGCAAAGTTTACACTGGACGCGTCGTTTCTGACAAAATGGATAAGACAGTAACGGTTCTTGTCGAAACTTACAAAAAGCATCCACTTTACGGTAAACGCGTTAAGTACTCTAAAAAGTTCAAGGCTCATGATGAGCAAAATCAAGCAAAAACTGGCGATATCGTTCGTATTATGGAAACTCGTCCACTTTCTGCGACTAAACGCTTCCGTCTTGTAGAAGTAGTTGAAAAAGCAGTTATTATCTAATTGTTCGGTTGGGAGATTTATCCCGAAGGGAGGTTACACACATGATTCAACAAGAATCACGTTTAAAAGTTGCTGACAACTCTGGTGCTCGTGAGGTACTTACAATCAAAGTTCTTGGTGGCTCTGGCCGCAAAACTGCTAACATCGGTGATGTTATCGTTTGTACAGTGAAACAAGCAACACCAGGTGGCGTTGTTAAAAAAGGTGATGTTGTTAAAGCGGTAGTTGTTCGTACTAAGAGCGGTGTACGCCGTAATGACGGTACTTACATTCGTTTCGATGAAAACGCATGTGTAATTATTCGTGATGACAAAGGACCACGCGGAACTCGTATCTTCGGACCGGTTGCCCGTGAACTACGTGAAAACAACTTCATGAAAATTGTATCTTTAGCTCCAGAAGTACTATAAATATCAAATTAAATTGCCTTTAAGGAGGTGCGCACAGATGCATGTGAAAAAAGGTGACAAAGTAATGGTCATCTCTGGTAAGGATAAAGGCAAAACGGGCGTTATTCTTGCAGCGTTCCCTAAACAAAGCCGAGTGCTTGTTGAAGGAGTTAACATTGTAAAGAAACACTCTAAGCCTTCTCAGATGAACCCGCAAGGCGGAATCATCAGCCAAGAGGCACCTGTTCATGTATCAAACGTTATGCCTGTTGATCCTAAATCTGGTGAACCAACTCGTGTAGGCTATAAAACGGTTGATGGCAAAAAAGTACGTGTTGCAACAAAATCCGGTGAAGTTCTAGATAAATAGTTTAAAGAAGAAGGGAGGTACAATGAATGAACCGCCTAAAAGAAAAGCATTCAAAAGAAATTACTCCTGCTCTAATGAGCAAGTTTAGCTATAAATCAGTTATGCAAGTACCTAAGCTTGAAAAAATCGTTATCAACATGGGTGTTGGTGACGCTGTTCAAAACGCAAAAGCACTAGATAAAGCTGTTGAGGAATTAACTTTGATCACTGGTCAAAAGCCGGTTATCACTCGTGCTAAGAAATCAATCGCTGGCTTCCGTCTTCGTGAAGGTATGCCAATCGGTGCGAAAGTTACTCTTCGTGGAGAGCGCATGTATGAGTTCTTTGATAAGTTAGTATCTGTATCTCTTCCACGTGTACGTGACTTCCGCGGTATCTCTAAGAAGTCATTTGACGGCCGTGGTAACTATACTCTAGGTGTCAAAGAACAGTTGATCTTCCCTGAGATTGATTACGATAAAGTAAGCAAAGTTCGTGGTATGGATATCGTTATCGTAACTACAGCTAACACTGATGAAGAAGCTCGTGAACTTTTAACTCAATTTGGAATGCCATTCCAAAAGTAATCGCTAAATAGAGGGAGGCGAAAACGTGGCTAAAAAGTCAATGATTGCGAAGCAAAAACGCACGCCTAAACACAAGGTACAGGAGTACACTCGCTGCGAACGCTGCGGACGTCCACATTCTGTATACCGTAAATTTAAGCTTTGTCGTATTTGTTTCCGTGAATTAGCATATAAAGGACAAATTCCTGGCGTGAAAAAAGCTAGCTGGTAAAACCCAAGCATGGGAAGGAGGTAAAAACAATGGTCATGACAGATCCAATTGCAGACTTGCTTACTCGCATCCGTAATGCGAACATGGTTCGTCACGAAAAATTAGAAGTTCCTGCTTCTAACATCAAGAAAGAAATTGCTGAGATCTTAAAGCGTGAAGGTTTTGTACGTGATGTTGAGCTTATCGAGGATAACAAGCAAGGCATCATCCGCATTTTCCTAAAATACGGTGCAAACAACGAACGCGTTATCACTGGTCTAAAGCGTATCAGTAAGCCTGGTCTTCGTGTATACGCAAAGGCTGATGAAGTACCTCGTGTACTTAACGGTCTTGGAATCGCACTAGTTTCTACTTCTCAAGGCGTTATCACTGATAAAGAAGCCCGCGCTAAACAAGTCGGCGGAGAAGTATTAGCATACGTTTGGTAATAGAGTTTTTCATGAATGGAGGTGCAATTAAATGTCTCGTATAGGTAAAAAACCAATTGAAATTCCAACTGGTGTTACTGTTACTAACGACAATAACACTGTTACTGTGAAGGGTCCTAAAGGTGAACTTTCCCGTTCATTCAACCAGGATATCGAAATCAAGGTGGAAGACAACGTAATCAACGTTTCCCGTCCATCTGATGCGAAAGAACACCGCGCATTGCACGGAACTACTCGCGCACTTCTAGCTAACATGGTTGAAGGTGTGTCAAAAGGATTTGAAAGAGGTCTAGAGCTTATCGGTGTCGGTTACCGTGCTCAAAAACAAGGCAAAAAGCTTGTTTTAAACGTTGGTTACTCTCATCCTGTTGAAATCGAACCTGAAGAAGGTATTGAAGTTGAAGTTCCTTCTAACACAAAGATCATTGTTAAAGGTACTAACAAAGAGCGCGTTGGCGCATTGGCTGCCAACATCCGTGATGTTCGTCCTCCAGAGCCTTACAAAGGTAAAGGTATCCGCTATGAAGGCGAATATGTTCGTCGTAAAGAAGGTAAAACTGGTAAGTAATGCCGCTTAGGTAAACGAAAGGAGTGACCGAAATGATTACGAAGGCTGATAAAAATGCGGTTCGTAAGAAAAGACATGCTCGTGTGCGTGCGAAACTTTCTGGAACTGCGGCTCGTCCTCGTTTAAATGTGTATCGTTCAAACAAGCACATTTATGCTCAACTTATTGATGATGTAAACGGAGTTACTGTAGCAAGTGCTTCTACACAAGATAAAGAAGTGAACCTTGATGCAACAAGCAACGTTGATGCAGCAGTTAAGGTCGGAGAATTAGTTGCAAAGCGCGCAATCGAAAAAGGCGTAAAAGCTGTCGTTTTCGATCGTGGTGGCTATCTATATCATGGACGTGTTCAGGCATTAGCTGATGCAGCACGTGAAAATGGTTTAGAATTTTAATAGACAAAGGAGGGACACAAAAAGATGCGTCGTATTGATCCAAACAAACTTGAACTTGAAGAGCGCGTAGTTACGGTTAATCGTGTAGCAAAGGTTGTTAAAGGTGGACGTCGTTTTCGTTTCTCTGCTCTTGTAGTAGTAGGTGACAAAAACGGTCACGTTGGCTTTGGTACAGGTAAAGCACAGGAAGTTCCTGAAGCGATCCGCAAAGCTATTGAAGATGCTAAGAAAAACTTAGTCGAAGTACCTATGGTTGGAACTACAATTCCTCACCAGGTAATCGGTCACTTCGGTGCTGGAGAAATCCTACTTAAGCCTGCTTCTGAAGGTACTGGAGTAATCGCCGGAGGTCCAGTTCGTGCGGTTTTAGAATTAGCTGGTGTTGGTGATATCCTATCTAAATCTTTAGGTACTAACACACCAATCAACATGGTTCGCGCCACTTTGAACGGTTTAACTCAATTAAAACGTGCTGAGGACGTAGCGAAATTACGTGGTAAATCAGTAGAAGAACTGTTAGGATAAGGAGGGATATCAAATGGCGAATAAACTAGAAGTAACCCTCACTCGCAGCGTGATTGGTCGCCCGCAAGACCAGCGCGAAACAGTTAAGGCTCTTGGCTTACGCAAAATGCACCAAACAGTTGAGCATCAAGATAATCCTGCTATCCGCGGAATGATCAACAAAGTTGCTCACCTTGTTGTGGTAAAAGAAAAATAAATCTATTCTTCTACAAATAAGGAGGTGCCAACATGAAACTTCATGAATTAAAGCCTGCAGAAGGTTCTCGTGGGGAACGCAAACGCAAAGGCCGTGGTATCGGTTCCGGTAATGGTAAAACTGCTGGTAAGGGTCATAAAGGTCAAAACGCTCGTTCTGGCGGCGGTGTCCGTCCTGGATTCGAGGGTGGTCAAACACCTTTATTCCAACGCTTGCCTAAACGCGGTTTCACTAACATCAACCGTAAAGAGTACGCGATTGTGAACCTTGATGCTTTAAACCGTTTCGAAGATGGAGCTGAAGTAACTCCTGAGCTTCTTATCGAAACTGGTGTAGTAAGCAACGAAAAAGCAGGAATCAAGATTCTTGCAAAAGGCAAAGTTGAGAAAAAGCTTACAGTAAAAGCTCATAAATTCTCCTCTGCTGCAAAGGAAGCTATTGAAGCTGCCGGCGGTCAAACTGAGGTGATTTAATGTTTCAGACAATCTCCAATTTTATGCGTGTGGGTGATATAAGACGAAAGATTATTTTCACCCTTTTAATGCTGATTGTATTTCGCATCGGTACATTTATCCCTGTACCGGGCGTAAATGCAGAGCTATTAAAAGCTCAGGATGAACTAAATGTATTCGGTGTTCTGAATACATTCGGCGGCGGGGCGCTCCTGAACTTCTCAATCCTTGCAATGGGTATCATGCCGTATATTACGGCATCCATCATTGTGCAGCTTCTGCAGATGGATGTTGTTCCTAAGTTTACGGAATGGTCAAAGCAGGGTGATGTCGGACGCCGTAAGCTAGCTCAGTTTACCCGTTACTTTACTATCGTGCTTGGTTTTATCCAGGCTCTCGGTATGTCTTATGGGTTTAATAACCTAGCAGGCGGAATGCTGATTGAGAATCCGGGAATCACGTCTTATCTATTGATTGCCGTAGTATTGACTGCCGGAACTGCATTTCTAATGTGGCTTGGTGAGCAGATTACGTCAAAAGGTGTTGGCAATGGTATTTCCATCCTTATCTTTGCTGGTATCGTAGCTGGGATTCCTTCAACGGTTAACCAGATTTACGCTCAGCAGTTTGAAAATGCTGGAGAGCAGCTATTCCTTCGCATCGTGACAGTCGTGCTTATATTAATTGCAGTCATTGCTATTGTTGTAGGAACGATCTTCATCCAACAGGCATTAAGAAAAATTCCTATTCAATATGCTAAGCGTGTAACAGCAGGAAATAATTCTGCTGGCGGACAATCAACTCATCTTCCGTTAAAAGTTAATGCAGCTGGTGTAATTCCAGTAATCTTTGCGATTTCATTCATCATTACGCCAAGAACCATTGCCGGTTTCTTTGAGCAGAATGATGTGACGCTATGGATTCAAAGAATATTTGACTATACGTCTCCAATCGGAATGGTCATCTATAGTGCATTAATCATTGCTTTTACTTATTTCTATGCTTTCATTCAGGTGAACCCCGAACAAGTTGCGGAAAACCTGAAGAAGCAGGGCGGTTATATCCCGGGCATCCGTCCAGGAAATAACACGCAGGAATATCTGACTCGCGTCTTATACCGTTTAACCTTGGTTGGAGCTCTCTTCTTGACAGTGATTTCAATCCTGCCGGTTTTCTTCATCAATATCGCTGGATTGCCTGAATCTGCGCAAATTGGAGGCACAAGCCTGCTGATCGTAGTCGGTGTTGCACTGGAAACGATGAAGCAGCTTGAAGCACAGCTGGTTAAGCGTCATTATAAAGGTTTCATTAAATAATTTGGTTGTAGGGGACGCATGTTCCCTTATACCATTTAGAGACTAGGGGGAAATTGACGTGAATTTAGTTTTAATGGGGCTCCCTGGTGCCGGTAAAGGTACACAAGCCGAGAAGATCGTCCAAAAATACGGCATCCCTCATATCTCTACCGGAGATATGTTCCGTGCGGCTATTAAAGACGAAACGGACCTAGGCCTTAAAGCAAAATCATTCATGGATAAAGGCGAGCTTGTTCCTGATGAGGTAACAATCGGCATTGTGCGTGAACGATTAAGCAAGGATGATTGCGAAAAAGGCTTTTTGCTGGATGGCTTCCCAAGAACGGTTGCCCAAGCAGATGCCCTTGAAAACATCCTTTCTGATTTAGACAAGAAAATTGATTATGTTATTAATATTGATGTCGATCAGAGTATCCTAATGGAGCGTCTTACAGGACGCCGCATCTGTAAAGACTGCGGAGCTACTTATCATCTAGTATTCAATCCGCCAGCGAAAGACGGAGTGTGCGATCGCTGCGGCGGTGAGCTTTATCAGCGTGCTGATGATAATGAAGCGACTGTCCAGAATCGACTTGACGTTAATATTAAACAAACAAAACCGTTGCTTGATTTCTACGAAACGAAAGGTTATCTGCGCAATATTGACGGTCAGCAGGATATTAATAAAGTATTTTCTGATCTTGATGCATTGCTCGGGGGTTTACAATGATCATTTGCAAAACCCCGCGTGAGCTTGAAATAATGCGTGAGGCCGGCAGAATCGTAGCACTTACACATCAGGAACTGAAAAAACATATTGCACCCGGAATCACAACCCGCGAACTGGATGATATTGCTGACCGGTTTATCCGTAAATACGATGCAATCCCATCGTTCAAAGGGTATAATGGTTTCCGCGGCAGCATCTGTGCTTCAGTTAACGATGAACTTGTTCATGGCATTCCTGGTGATCGAGTTTTAAATGACGGTGATATAATCAGCATTGATATCGGTGCTAAATATAACGGTTATCATGGTGACTCAGCCTGGACATATGCTGTTGGCCAAATTGATGAGGAAGCCGAGCGTCTGATGGATGTGACAGAAGAATCATTATATAAGGGCCTTGAAGAAGCTAAACCGGGTGAGCGCTTGTCGAACATCTCCCATGCTATCCAAACGTATGCGGAATCTAATGGCTTTTCCATTGTACGCGAGTATGTCGGCCACGGAGTAGGGCAAGACTTACATGAGGATCCTCAAATTCCTCATTATGGACCGCCTAACAGAGGGCCGCGCTTAAAGCCGGGAATGGTACTTGCAATTGAACCTA
This sequence comes from Cytobacillus sp. FSL R5-0377, assembly GCF_038004385.1. Lineage (NCBI taxonomy): Bacteria > Bacillati > Bacillota > Bacilli > Caryophanales > Bacillaceae > Cytobacillus > Cytobacillus sp. FSL R5-0377. The sequence continues at coordinate 2,313,225 of NZ_JBBORA010000001.1, read as the reverse complement.
TGGTGAATGCAGGAAGTCGTTATGTTAAAACCTTAGCCGATAACTGGACAGTTGTCACAGTTGACGGTAAAAGGTGTGCGCATTTTGAGCATACTATAGCGATCACTGAATCCGGTTATGAAATACTGACAAAAGCCTAAGGTGCAGGTGATTCCATTGGTTGGTTCTGATACGAATCCGCAGCCTGGTCAAATTGTTTTGATCAAAAGTGGGCGAGATGCTGGTCAATATGCTATAATTATAAGGTTGTTGGATGAAAGATATGTTATACTTGCTGACGGCGGCAAGAAGAAATTCGACCGCCCGAAGAAAAAGAACGTTCAGCATCTGCAATTGTTTAATTATATCTCTCCAGAAGTTCAGACCAGTCTCGAGGAGACCGGCCGTGTAACAAACGGAAAGTTACGCTTTGCGCTTGCAAAGTATGTAAATGAATTCGTATATGACATGAAGAAGGGAGAATAAAGTTCAATGGCGAAAGACGATGTAATCGAAATAGAAGGCACAGTTGTTGATACTTTGCCAAATGCAATGTTTAAGGTAGAATTAGAAAATGGTCATACAGTGCTAGCTCATGTATCCGGTAAGATCCGCATGCACTTCATCCGTATTTTACCTGGAGATAAAGTAACAGTTGAGCTGTCTCCATATGATTTAACACGCGGTAGAATCACATATCGTTTTAAATAATCATTGCACTCCGTACTATTAAGGAGGTTAGGATAATGAAAGTAAGACCATCAGTTAAACCAATCTGCGAAAAGTGTAAAGTTATCCGCAGACGTGGAAAAGTAATGGTTATCTGTGAAAACCCTAAACATAAACAAAAACAAGGTTAATTTGAAGGAGGTGCGCTTATACAATGGCACGTATTGCTGGTGTAGATGTTCCACGTGAAAAACGTGTAGTAATCTCATTAACTTATATCTTTGGTATTGGTAAATCTACAGCTCAGAAAGTTTTGGCTGAAGCTGGTGTTTCTGAAGACACTCGTGTTCGTGATCTTACAGAAGACGAACTTAACAAAATCCGTGACATCATCGACAAATTGAAAGTTGAAGGTGACCTTCGCCGTGAGGTTTCTCTAAACATCAAACGTCTAATGGAGATCGGAAGCTATCGCGGTCTACGTCATCGCCGTGGTTTACCGGTTCGCGGACAAAACACAAAAAACAACGCTCGTACACGCAAAGGTCCTCGTAAGACTGTAGCGAACAAGAAGAAATAATCGGTAAAGGAGGTAACTTTAAATGGCTCGTAAAACTAATACACGTAAGCGTCGTGTGAAAAAGAATATTGAACAGGGTATTGCACATATCCGTTCTACTTTCAACAACACAATCGTAACTATCACTGATGTTCATGGAAATGCTATTTCATGGTCAAGTGCTGGAGCTCTTGGATTTAGAGGTTCTCGTAAATCTACTCCATTCGCAGCACAAATGGCAGCTGAAACTGCAGCTAAAACTTCCCAGGAACACGGTATGAAATCCCTTGAAGTAACTGTTAAAGGACCTGGTGCAGGACGTGAAGCTGCTATCCGTGCTCTTCAAGCTGCTGGTCTAGAAGTTACTGCTATCAGAGACGTAACTCCAGTTCCTCATAACGGATGTCGTCCACCAAAACGCCGCCGTGTATAATTTTTCTGTATAGAATTTGTATCCTTGTCTATAATGGGATATGATACTAATTTTTAGTTATACAGAACAATTATTCCAGTTGTTGTGCACAAAACGGGAACGTATACATGGGGGAATTTCGGTTAGAGATTGCTAGCCGGGGTTTCGACGTTTTGAAGGAGGGTATATTTTGATGATCGAAATAGAAAAACCAAAAATCGAAACGGTTGAGATCAGCGATGATGCCAAGTACGGCAAGTTCGTCGTCGAGCCACTTGAGCGTGGATATGGTACAACTTTGGGTAACTCCTTACGTCGTATCCTTTTATCCTCACTCCCAGGTGCCGCTGTCACATCGATCCAAATTGATGGGGTACTTCATGAGTTCTCAACAATTGAAGGCGTCGTAGAAGATGTAACATCTATCATTTTAAACATTAAAAAACTAGCACTTAAAATCTACTCTGATGAAGAAAAAACATTGGAAATCGATGTTCAGGGTGAAGGTGTAGTGAAGGCAGCTGACGTAACACATGACAGCGATGTTGAAATCCTAAATCCGGATCTTCATATTGCTACTCTTGGTTCGAATGCCCATCTGCGCATGCGTTTAACTGCAAAACGCGGACGAGGCTATACACCAGCTGACCAAAACAAGAGAGAAGATCAGCCAATTGGTGTGATTCCGATCGATTCTATCTACACTCCAGTAGCCCGTATTTCCTACCAGGTAGAGAATACACGTGTGGGTCAAATGACTAACTATGATAAGTTAACATTCGATGTTTGGACTGACGGCAGTACAGGTCCTCAAGATGCGGTTGCACTTGGAGCGAAGATCTTAACTGAGCATTTGAATATCTTTGTCGGTTTAACGGATGAAGCTCAAAATGCAGAAATCATGGTTGAAAAAGAAGAAGACCAAAAAGAGAAAGTACTTGAGATGACAATTGAAGAACTGGACTTGTCTGTACGTTCTTACAACTGCTTAAAGCGCGCTGGCATCAATACTGTTCAGGAATTAGCTAATAAGACTGAAGAGGATATGATGAAGGTCCGCAACCTTGGCAGAAAGTCACTTGAGGAAGTAAAACATAAATTAGAAGATCTTGGACTGGGCTTACGCAAAGACGATTGATTAATTAATTGATAATCTATATGTTTGCTTTCAGCAGATCGAATGACTTCAACAAAGGAGGGAAACTTTCATGGGATACAGAAAGTTAGGACGCACTAGCTCACAACGTAAAGCTATGCTGCGTGACTTAGCAACAGATCTAATCATCAATGAGCGCATCGAAACAACTGAAGCTCGTGCGAAAGAACTTCGTTCAGTTGTTGAGAAAATGATCACTCTTGGAAAGCGCGGCGACTTGCATGCACGCCGTCAAGCAGCTGCATTTGTTCGCAACGAGGTAGCTAACGCTGAAACTGACCAGGATGCTGTTCAAAAATTATTCAGCGACATCGCAACTCGTTATGAAGAGCGTCAAGGCGGATACACTCGTATTATGAAACTTGGACCTCGTCGTGGAGACGGTGCGCCAATGGTAATCATCGAGTTAGTATAATTTTTTTAGGAAAGGGCGCGGGACGGTTTCAATGAACTTGTTCTTTGCCCTTTTTCTATAAAAGCGGCTGTTTCCTTAATTTGTATGGAGCGCCGAAATCAGGCCAATAACGAGCGTTACGATGAGCATGTACAGCAAGTAAACAGGAATGGATGAGCAATAGATTCCCCATTGCCTGGTATATGACTCGTCTAGCTCATGCACCTCTTCCGGAAATAAGAATTGCGCCCGGCAGTTTCCTGCCTGACGGAAAGAGGTGCAGGCTTTTTTAAATTTAGTATGTTCATAACCAGAAGAAAACCGGGGTCTCTGAACATATTTATACAATAGCAAGAACCAACGACCATACTGCGTCAGTATGAGCTTTTAATAGGGAGGCATAATAGGCATCCAATAAGCTTAGATAGCAGAAATCCAGATTTTCTTGTGTATTATTACAAGTGTGGGAGAATGGTATCATTCAACGCTTGCTATCCGGTAACATAACCTATTATCGAACTATTTAAAGCTCGCCAAAAATGGCGGGTTTTTTCATTATAAGAGCAGAGCTGAAATAGAGAAGCAGAGCTGAGAGGAGGACTTCACTTGAACGAGCCGCTGGTAGAATTGAAAAATGTTTCGTTTAAATATGATGCAGAAGCTGCATATGCGCTGGACAATATCTCTTTTAATATCTTTAAAGGGGAATGGCTTGCAATAGTTGGGCATAATGGTTCCGGAAAATCAACACTTGCTAAATTGCTTAATGGCCTGCACTTTCCTCTGCAAGGCAGCATTACAGTAGGCGGCATTTCATTGAGCGAAGATACGGTTTGGGAAACGAGAAAGAAGATTGGTATGGTTTTTCAAAATCCGGATAACCAGTTTGTTGGAACGACTGTAAGGGATGATGTGGCTTTTGGTTTAGAAAACCATGGAATTGAAAGACATGACATGGTTCAGCGTGTTGCCCAATCATTGGAAAAGGTCAAAATGACATCATTTCTTAATCAAGAGCCGCACCATCTTTCCGGCGGCCAGAAGCAAAGGGTAGCCATAGCCGGCGTTATCGCCTTAAGGCCGGATATTATTATTCTCGACGAGTCAACCTCTATGCTGGACCCAAGAGGGCGTGAAGAGGTGCTGGAGACCGTCAGAGAGCTCAAGCGGGATTATCATATGACCGTCATCTCCATCACTCATGATCTGGAGGAGGCGGCAAAGGCTGATCGCATCATAGTCATGAATAAAGGCAAGTTATATCGGGAAGGCACGCCAGAGGAAATTTTTCAAATGGATGAGGAGCTTGTAAAGCTGGGCCTGGATATTCCTTTCCCTGTGAAGCTGAGCAAGGAATTAAGAGAAAAAGGGCTGCCGTTATCCAGGCATTATTTATCCGAAGAAGAGTTGGTGGAAGAATTATGGACATCTCACTCCAAAATGTAGAATACCGTTATCAGGTTAATACGCCATTTGAACGTCTCGCCATAAAGGATGTCTCCATCGATATTCCATCAGGCACATTTCTCGCGATCATTGGTCATACCGGTTCAGGCAAATCGACCGTCCTTCAGCATTTAAATGCCCTGCTTAAGCCGACAGATGGCCAGGTAGTGATCGGGGAGCGGTCGATCACACCGGAAAAGAAACAAAAGAACCTGAAGGAAATCCGCCAAAGGGTCGGCATCGTATTTCAATTTCCTGAACATCAGCTGTTTGAGGAAACAGTTGAGAAAGATATTTGCTTTGGACCGATCAACTTTGGAGTGTCAGAAGAGGAAGCCAAAAAAAGAGCCAGAGCAGCTCTAGCCCAGGTGGGCCTGCCGGAAGAAATTTTAAGCAAGTCCCCATTTGACCTGTCAGGCGGTCAAATGCGACGTGTAGCCATAGCAGGAGTGCTGGCAATGGAGCCTGATGTCATTGTCCTGGACGAGCCTACTGCGGGACTTGATCCACGTGGCCGGAAGGAAATCATGGATATGTTCTACAGCCTGCATGAGACAAGGGGACTTTCGACAGTACTTGTGACACATAGCATGGAGGATGCTTCTCGCTATGCTGATCAGATTGTCATCATGCATAACGGTGAAGTGTACAAAAAAGGGACACCCAAAGAAATTTTTTCTTCTCCGGAAGGCTTGCTTAAGCTTGGACTCGATGTTCCGGAGGTTGTCCGCTTTCAGCTGAAAATGGAAAAATCGCTTAACATCCGTCTTTCTAAGACGTGCCTGACTATGGATGAGCTGACGGATGAGATTGCTGCTGTGATGAAGAGGGGGACAGATACATGATGGACAAAATGATTTTTGGGCGCTATGTTCCGGCTGAGTCTGTCATCCATAGGATGGACCCTCGTTCAAAGCTTGTCCTTATTTTCTTATTCGTGTGCATTGTCTTTCTGGCAAATAATTTGCTGACATATGGATTGCTGACGATTTATACCTTTTTTATGATTGCTTTATCTAAAGTGCCGATCCGGTTTATCTATACAGGATTAAAGCCGGTCCTGCTGCTTGTTATTTTTACTTTATTTCTTCATTTGTTTTTGACAAAAGAGGGGGATGTTCTCTTCCGGTTTGGATGGATTACGATCTATGAAGAAGGTCTGAGACAGGGGATTTTCATCTCTCTGCGTTTTTTTCTGCTCATTCTGATGACTTCTATTCTGACTTTGACCACGACTCCTATTGAAATTACGGATGGTCTGGAAAGTCTGCTCAATCCATTAAATAAATTCAAGTTTCCGGTGCATGAACTGGCTTTGATGATGTCGATTTCTCTCCGCTTCATTCCGACACTCATGCAGGAAACCGATAAAATTATGAAGGCCCAGACAGCCAGAGGGGCCGATTTTACAAGCGGTCCGATTAAAGACCGTGTTAAAGCCATTATTCCTCTTTTAATTCCTTTGTTTGTCAGTTCGTTCAAACGGGCAGAAGAGCTTGCTGTGGCGATGGAATCACGGGGCTATAGAGGCGGGGAAGGCAGAACGAAATACAGGCAGCTTAACTGGGGTCTGAAGGATACATCGATGCTCGCCATGCTTGCAGCTCTCACCCTGGTGTTAATCCTGCTGAGATCATAAACGGGGTGGCCTTATGCAAAGATTTAAATGTATTGTGACATATGACGGAACCCTTTTTGCAGGCTACCAGGTGCAGCCTGGGAAGCGGACTGTGCAGGGAGAGCTGGAACGGACCTTAAAGAAGCTTCATAAAGGAAAAGACATTAGGGTGACTGCTTCAGGAAGAACCGATGCAGGTGTCCATGCAAGGGGGCAGGTGATTCACTTCGATTCCCCTTTGAACATTCCGATTGAAAAATGGGATATTGCCCTTAATTCCCTGCTGCCGGATGATGTGGCCATCATCGGGACGGAGACAGTGCCTAACGACTTCCATGCCCGGTTTGATGCGAATGGGAAGGAGTATCGGTACTTCGTGCACCGATCAACCAGGAGAGATCCGTTTAAACGCCATTATGCCTATCAATACCCCTATGCCTTAAATATGGATGCTATCAGACAGGCAGCGGCGGATTTAATAGGGACACATGATTTTACAAGCTTCTGCTCCGCTAAGACGGAAGTGGCAGATAAAGTCAGGGAACTTCAGGAGATAGATGTGCGTGAAGAAGGGGATATGCTCATCTTCCGATTTAGAGGCACTGGATTCTTATATAATATGGTCCGGATTCTGACCGGCACCCTTCTGGAAGTCGGCTCAGGGGAAAGAGACCCCGGATCCATGCCAGCAGCCCTAAAGGAAAAAAACAGGTCAGCTGCAGGAAAAACAGCACCTCCCCAAGGTTTATATTTGTGGAAAGTTTTTTATTAAAATTTTGGAAAAAACATTTGAGGAACCGCGGGGGCGCGTTGTAAAGCCAAACTCGTTTGAAAAAAGATTTTAAAACAACTAAACCAGGTGTAACATTCGCTTGACATTAGACTGTCAAAGTTATATTATAGCATATGGTATTATTATTAAAACCACGATAAGCCCCGGAACTTATTGTGTCGAATAGATAAACCAAAAATGATTATGAATGGAACTATTAGGAGGGAAACTGATGCGTACAACGTTTATGGCGAATTCAAACAATATCGAACGTAAATGGTACGTGATTGATGCTGAAGGCAAAACTCTTGGTCGTCTTGCTAGTGAAGTAGCGTCAATCCTACGTGGTAAACATAAACCAACTTATACACCACATGTTGATACTGGTGATCATGTAATTCTTATCAACGCTTCAAAAATCGAACTTACTGGGAAAAAGCTTACTGACAAGATCTACTACCGTCACAGCATGCACCCAGGCGGTCTAAAATCAAGAACTGCTCTTGAAATGCGTACAAACTACCCTGAGAGAATGCTTGAGCTTGCTATCAAAGGCATGCTTCCAAAGAACTCTCTTGGCCGTCAAATGTTCAAGAAATTACACGTATATGCTGGTAGCGAACATAAGCACCAAGCACAACAACCTGAAGTTTACGAACTTCGTGGATAATTTTTAGGGAGGTTATTAACTTGGCACAGGTTCAATATATTGGTACTGGTCGTCGTAAGAGCTCCGTTGCACGTGTTCGTTTAGTTCCAGGCGACGGTAAAATCATCATCAATGGTCGTGAAATCACAGATTACATTCCTTTTGCAGCTTTACGTGAAGTTGTAAAACAGCCGCTTGTAGCTACTGAAACAGTTAACAGCTACGACATTCTTGTAAATGTAAACGGCGGTGGATACACTGGTCAAGCTGGCGCAATCCGCCACGGCATCGCTCGTGCATTGCTTCAAGCTGATCCTGAATTCCGTCCAACATTAAAGCGCGCAGGACTATTAACTCGTGACGCACGTATGAAAGAGCGTAAGAAATACGGTCTTAAAGGTGCTCGTCGTGCTCCTCAGTTCTCAAAGCGTTAATTATCAGCGTTTCAAAGACTCTTTTCACTTCTGTGGAAAGGGTCTTTTTTTTGTTTAAAATATACTTTCAAACAAATTTGCCCACCAATCATAGCTCTAGTATTCGTTACATGTGAGCGGATATTCATTGTCAATATCTGATTGACCTGGAATCATCCTGGAAGGAAAGCAACTCATATCATTTATGAGGATTTATCCTGAGTATTGTTTCTGGTTCATATCCCCAATTCCCCAACCATGTGCTCGTTTCTGTGCAAATAAGGAGACATGGGTTCCCTCTTTAGAAATTTATTTCTATTTCATCAAACTGTACAAGCAATTTAAATATTTTTGAATATCATTTATAAACAATTTAGAAAGGATGATAAGATGAAACATTATATCGTCCCTCCTTCTTGGCCAAATTCTATTTCAACGGGATGCTGTATTCTAAAACCGCCTAGCCAAACATGTGATTGTCCACCTGGACCGCAGGGACCGCCAGGACCAGAAGGACCACAGGGGATACAAGGTCCAGAAGGACCAGAAGGACCACAGGGGGTACAAGGACCAGAAGGACCACAGGGGGTACAAGGACCAGAAGGGCCAGAAGGACCACAGGGGATACAAGGTCCAGAAGGGCCGGAAGGACCACAGGGGATACAGGGACCAGAAGGGCCAGAAGGACCACAGGGGATACAGGGACCACCAGGACCTCCAGGACCCGGATTAACTGGCTTTCAAATAGTGACACAATCTATCACTTCGACAGCTGGAGTCGCGACCCTTACTATTACTTGTCCACTTAATAATATTGCGATATCTGCTGGATTTTCTATAGCTGGAGGTAATCAAGTTAGAATAACTCAAATGCAGCCGGTTGGCACTCCCCCTAATCAATGGATTTTTCGAGCAGAAGGTCAAGGTGCTCAACAGTTCACACTATCCGGTTTTGTTATTTGTGCACAAATCGTTTAACTAGCTGAAGTAATTATAAAAACGGTGGTAAGTTAACAACAGATGATAAGTATCGAAAAGTACAGGAATAAATTGTAGAATACAAATTCAAACAAGATATTAATACAAACAAGGTATTCTTAATTAAGGCCCTTCCCTAAATGGGGTAAGGGTTATTTATTGTGACTACGGATGATAGGGGATAGGGAGGGGTATACGACAAACTGACATCTCCGCAGACAGGAAAGAGCAGGAACCGGTTCGCTTCCACGATATGGGCTGACAATAAATACAGGTGGCCTGACGCCAGCAGGTGTTTACTAACGTCTGATCTGCTGTTTACAAGCACCGTCAACTTTAGCTCAGCCGGCTGGCGGGGCTAATTCCTGTATCAGCGAAAAAATTGGAAATTATATTATTGCAAATATCGGGCTGAGAGAGGATTATTCACGCTGAGAGAGCATCAGCGGAGCTCAGACTGTATATGTTAGCGTTTTCATTCACTATCTCGCCTATATCCTCCCGTCTTTCCCTAATACCCTTGAATCTGTATTTGAGCATGTTACGATAGATACCGTTGATAAAATACGAACGGTTATACGAACAGTTTTTCATTTAAAGGAGGATGTCCATGTTAGCCAATAAAACAATCGCATTTTTAGGAGCAGGGTCAATGGCGGAATCAATGATTTCAGGAGTCATTACAGCTGAAAAAATGTCACCTGATCGGGTTTTTGTAACGAACAGAAGCAATGCAGACAGATTGGAAGAGATTCAAGACTTGTATGGTGTAAGTGCCATGCCGCAAAACGAAATCCCCTTTGAGGAAATTGATTTATTTATTTTAGCTATGAAGCCAAAAGGGGCAGAAGAAGCCCTTCTTTCGATTAAAGACAAATTATATCCCGGTCAGGTGATTCTTTCTGTTTTGGCAGGCATAACAACAGAGTTCATGGAAGAGCATTTAAATCCCGGACAGCAGGTAGTGCGTGTGATGCCGAATACTTCAAGCATGATTCAGGAATCTGCTACTGCTGTTGTCGCAGGAAAGAATACGAGCATGGCCAATGTGGAAATGGTTAAGGAATTGCTGGAATGCATGGGGGAAGTTTATATCATCGATGAAGACCAAATGGATGTTTTTACGGGATTAGCCGGAAGCGGGCCTGCTTACTTCTATTATCTGATGGAAAACATGGAGCAGGTAGGGGTACAAAATGGAATGGATGAAAAGACTGTCCGCAAAATTGTTGCCCAGACGATTTTTGGAGCAGCGAAGATGGTGCTTGAAAAAGAAGAAGCGCCAACTTCTCTAAGAGAGAAAGTGACCTCTCCAAATGGCACGACCGCCTCAGGACTCGAAGCCTTAAGGAGATACAACGGAGGCGAAGCCATCACACAGGCAGTTGAGCATGCCGCCAAACGTTCGAAGGAAATCAGCAAAGAGCTGGAAGACGCCCTTGTCACTTCCTAAGGGAAAAGGATTTACAAGTTTACAGGAGGTATTGGATGTTGATTAACGAAAAGCAGATAAAAAGAGTTGTTATTAAGATTGGGAGCAGCTCATTAACAAGCATGCACGGGGAGATTAGCCGCAGAAAGCTTGAAAAGTTTGCTGAGCAAATTGTCGAGCTGAAGGATGCCGGCTATGAAACAGCCGTTGTGTCATCAGGTGCTGTAGCAGCAGGATATAGGAAGCTTGGCTGCCTTAACAGACCATCTTCTCTTCCGGAAAAACAGGCTGCAGCTTCGATTGGCCAGGGGCTATTAATGGAATCTTACTCAGAACTCTTTTTATCTCATGGCTATGTAGCTTCACAAATCTTGATTACCAGAAGCGATTTCTCTGATGAAAAGCGTTATGGAAATATGCATAACACCATGAATGTGCTGCTGGAGCGAGGCATCATCCCGATCATTAATGAAAATGATACGGTTACAGTCGATCGTTTGCGCTTCGGGGACAATGATACTCTGGCTGCAAAAGTGGCTGGTCTGATTGATGCGGATTTCCTGATTATTTTATCAGACATAGACGGCCTCTATGACAGCAATCCAAATGATAATCCTCACGCAAGTCTTCTCGAGAGGGTTCACTGCATAACACCTGAAATTGAAGCTGCTGCAGGAGGATCTGGCAGTGCTGTAGGAACAGGCGGCATGAAGTCAAAAATCCAGGCAGTGAAAATTGCGATGGCTGCAGGAATTGACTCCTTTTTAGGAAAAGCAGGAACGGAAAACATTTTAATGGAAGCTGTGGAAAACAGAGCAAGAGGCACTTACTTCACGCCAGAGCCGGATGCATTCAATCTGGATAATGAAAAGCAGTGGATAGCATTCCACTCGGGTCCTGAAGGAAAGGTGACCATCAATTCCCATGGGATAGAAGCGATTGTGGATCATCAGGAAAACTTGTACTGCTCTGATATTCAGGAAGTCAAAGGGAGATTTAAGGATGGAGCAGTTGTCCGCATCCTGGATGAAGAAGGACAGGAAATTGGCCTCGGCCGCATTAATTATTCAAACGAACAGTTAACCGGCAATACAGGAGATGAAGAGCTTGAACCGGCCATAGCGCAGGAAACGTTTGTATGCTCCCGCGACTTTAAGCTGCCGGCATTGGTTTGAACTTTTTTAGGAGGGATTCAATGACTACTGCATCAGCAGTATTAAATAATGTAGAAGAACAGGCAATAAAGGCAAAGAAGGCTGCCAAAACCTTAAGTATTTTAAATACTGAAGAAAAGAACGAAGCACTCCATACAGTTGCAGATGCGTTGGAGACTGGATATGAATCGATTCTTGCAGCTAATATGGCCGATCTTAAAAGCGGTAGGGAGAAAGGGTTCGAAGAGGCGTATATGGATCGGCTGTCATTATCGAAGGAGCGGGTTTATGAATTTGCAGACGGCCTTCGCCAGGTAGCTGAACTTCCCGATCCGATTGGAGATGTTATGTCAGGCTGGACCTTGGATAATGGGCTGAAGGTGGAAGAGGTCCGTGTTCCGCTTGGTGTCATCGGAATGATTTATGAAGCAAGACCTAATGTTACAGCCGATGCGGCGGGTCTTGCATTAAAATCAGGAAATGCTATTGTTTTAAAAGGCGGATCATCAGCACTGAATTCGAATCAGGCTATAGTAGAGATTATTCATGAGGCTCTGGAAAACACGAAGATACCTAAAGAAGCTGTCCAATTCATTGCCTCATCGGACAGGGAAGCGACAAAGCAGCTGTTCACCATGAAGGAGCATATTGATGTGTTAATTCCGAGAGGCGGCGCATCCCTCATTAAAGCAGTGGTCGAGAATGCGACGGTGCCTGTTCTTGAGACAGGAGTCGGAAACTGCCATATCTATGTAGATAAGGATGCAGATCCGGATAAAGCGATCAATATCCTGATTAATGCCAAAACCGACCGTCCCGCAGTCTGTAATGCGGCAGAAACACTGATTGTCCATAAAGCATGGCTGAATCAGCATAAAGAATTGCTTGCAAAAGCTCTAAAGGAACATGGCATTACTGTGCATGGAGATGAAGCTGCGGCAAAAGTCTTGCCCGATGTTGTGCCTGCAGGCAAGAGCGACTGGGCCAATGAATATTTAAGCATGGATTTAGCTGTGAAAACCGTTAATAGCCTTGAACAGGCCATTGACCATATTGATCAATACGGCACTAAGCATTCAGAGGCGATTATTACCGAAAATGGGGACACAGCTAAAAAGTTTATGCAGCTGACAGATGCAGCTGCGCTGTACCATAATGCTTCGACCAGGTTTACGGATGGCGGCGCTCTGGGCTTTGGGGCTGAAATCGGTATTTCCACACAGAAGCTCCATGCGAGAGGACCGATGGGGCTGCCAGCACTAACAACCCGCAAATATCTCATGTCAGGGAATGGGCAGATCAGATAAAGTGTTTTTATAAGCATCAGCTCCGGCTGGTGCTTTTTTTAACTACACCTTAAAAAATTGGCAGCCCGATTAGCGGCTGCTTTTTGCATTTCTCTCCCGCTGCAGATAAAGACTATCTGTAAGGGGTGAGAAAGCGTGACTGTCATAACAACGTTCAAAGAGAAAAAAAGAGAAAAGCAGATCAAATATGAAAAATCAGTCCTTCGGGAAATTTCGATAAAAGCTTTAAAAGAAAAAGTACAGCAATTTTTTGGATCTTCCAGATTTGTCTCTGGCCTGATCATGAATGCCGGAATTGAAGAGGCCTGCTATGATGTAGCGATTGAAGCCTATTTGCTGGGGGCCAATTATAGCCGTTTTGGGCGCTATGGCGAATCGCTGGATCAGGTTCGCCACAGATGTGAAAAAGAATATAAGCACTTAGTGGATACGCTCTATAACTTTTTCCTGTATTGGGGCCATGGCTCGGAAGCGGCTATGAGTGAATCCCTTTATTATATGTGCGAGCAATATGTAAACAGCTGGTGGTCAGAAGGGTTTAACAAAGGGGAGAGAAGGCATAAATTGCGTCTCCACTAAAGAATTTGGTTAAAGCGCTGTCTCCTGATCGAAGTTCTAGATCTCCATCTTGTCCCATATATTGAAGTGAGGATAAGCAGGAGGGGACTGATTAGGGCGTATGAAGAAAAAATTAAAAATAGGCGGGTTTGCAATCGGGCTTATCGTCCTTTTTCTTATTTTACAATATGACTTTACGGATGATGATTCCTGGGAATCGTGGAATCTGCCTTTAACCGGGAAGATCATCTTGCTTGATCCCGGCCATGGCGGCCCGGATGGCGGAGCAGGTGACGAAGGGGCACTCGAGAAAGATATTGCGCTGGATGTATCATTAAAGGTAAGGGATTACCTCCAGGAGCAGGGAGCACTTGTGCTCATGACGAGGGAGGATGACAGGGACCTTGCACCCGAGGCAACCAAGGGATACAGCCGGAGAAAAGTAGAAGACCTGAAGAAACGGCTTGAAATGATAAATACGTCTAACTCTGACTTTTATGTCAGCATCCATTTAAATTCGATTCCCTCTCCCCAATGGAGCGGAGCACAGACCTTCTATGCACCCGGGATTAAGGAGAATGCCAAAGCCGCAAAATTTATACAGGACGAACTTCGCCGCAACTTGGAAAATACAAAGCGGAACTCCAAGCCTCTGAACAATGTATTCATCTTAAAATACGCCAAAAAACCGGGTGTCTTAGTAGAAGTGGGATTCTTATCAAACCCGGGGGAGCGGGCTAATCTGAAAACTGATGAATATCAGGATAAAATAGCTGCCTCTATCTATAATGGAATAATGCGCTACTATACCAACGAAAAAGAATTGACTGAAACATGGGAATGAAAAGGTGCTGAGAAAGTGCCTTTTCTTTTTTGAATGTTTTTCCGGTGTGATAGAATTAACTGTATAGAATTTTCAATATGTTATACTAAAATGGAAACGAATTCAAAAGGCGGGTGCAATGTATGTTAACTGAACAGAAAGTCAGAGAAGCTTTAAGCGGCTTGAAGGAACCATTTATACATAGAACATTGGGCGAACTTAACGCCATTGAAGAAATTAAAATCAAAGAAGAAAAGAACCATGTCAGTGTTAAGATTCAGGTTGCCAAGACAGGTACTGCTGAACAGCTTCAGCTTCAGACGGAAATCGTCAATCTTTTAAAAGAAGCAGGGGCTGCGACCGTTGGCATCCGCTTCAGCGAGCTTCCTGATGAAGTGCTTTCGCAATTTAGAGAGGCAGCGGCTGAAGAAGACAAAGGCCTGCTTTCTCCTGGTAATAAGACGGAATTCATCGCTATTGCCAGCGGAAAAGGAGGTGTCGGCAAATCAACCGTTTCGGTAAACCTGGCTGTATCCCTGGCAAGACTGGGCAAAAAGGTCGGATTGATTGATGCCGATATTTATGGATTCAGCGTTCCGGACATGATGGGCATAACGAAGCGTCCTGTGGTTAGGGGAGAACGTATTCTGCCGGTTGAACGCTTTGGCGTAAAAGTAATTTCAATGGGATTCTTTGTAGAAGATAATGCGCCGATTATCTGGAGAGGTCCGATGCTTGGCAAAATGCTGAACAGCTTTTTCAATGAGGTAGAGTGGGGAGAATTAGATTACCTTCTTCTTGATTTGCCTCCTGGGACAGGAGATGTTGCACTGGATGTTCACACCATGCTTCCTTCCTGTAAGGAAATTGTCGTTACAACTCCGCACCCTACAGCAGCATTCGTTGCGGCCAGAGCTGGTGCAATGGCGCTTCGCACAGAGCATGAAATCCTGGGTGTTATTGAGAACATGGCTTATTTTGAGAGTCAATTGACTGGAGAAAGAGAGCACGTGTTTGGTCAAGGCGGGGGTATGAAGCTCGCTGAAGAACTGCGTACAGAAGTGCTGGGCCAGCTTCCTCTTCAGCAGCCTGATTGGAATGAAGAAGATTTTGCACCGTCCATTTATGACGAAGAACATAAGCTTGGTCAAATCTATACAGACATTGCCCGTAAAGTAATCCAAACGATTGAAAGTAAATAAAAGATAAAACCTCTTCCGATGGAAGAGGTTTTATTCTTAAGGGTTAAGATCCGCCGCCGCCGCTACCGCCGCCTTGGCTTTCACCTTGGCCTCCGCCTTCACCCCCGCCTTCTTGACCGCCTTCTTGACCTCCGCTTTTTGTTTCCTCAGCTGCCTTTAGAAGGATATCCTGAATTTTTGCTTTAAAAAGCGGGCTTTCAAATGTCTCAGTCATTACTTTCTGAATGTGCTCCCGATATTCCTTGCTTTTAAGGACATTTGTCACTTCTTTTTCAAGCTCGGGATCTTTAAGTACTTCAATCATCATTCCCCGGTATTCAGGGTCTTTCATAAGGTCTTTTAAAAGCTTTTCATTTTCCTTTTGCATGCTTTTGGCCATGCTTTCGGCAAACTTTGGATCGTCAAAAGACTTTTTCCAAAACTCTGTGCCTTTATCAGAAGTTAAGGTCTTTTCAATGGTTTCACTTACAACCTTTTGGTCCATGACCATCTTTTGCTGCATTTTTTCATCAGCCATCAATTCTTCAAGTGCTTTTTTTCCTTCATCTGTCTTTAATATATCTACAACCATTTTTTTAGTTTGCTCATAATCCATTTGGCTGGCGCCCGATTCACCTTGGCCGCAGCCTGAAATGAAAAACACTAGCGCTAATGGAAGGAGCAAACGGAAATTTGTTTTCATGGTGAAGCTCCTTTCAGAGGTGTCCTTACCTTTAGAATGAAGATTTTTAGCAAATATTATGCGCTGGAAATACAATGCCTAGATTTTTCAAACTTTGGTTGGTACAATCAATAAGAATGAATTTATTTATTATGGGGGAAAAATAAATTGACTAGCCGTAATTGGGTAAAACTGTTTATAACAACTCTTTTAGTCGGTGGATTAACTACAGGAGTTGTTGGGTTTATTGTGCGCTGGGATGAATTTGCGCCTATTTTTATTGACTTCGCTTTCCTGCAAATTCTGTCAGTATTGTTCTGGCTTATCGGTGTAGGATTAATCTTCAGTATTATTAGCCAAATGGGCTTTTTTGCTTATTTGACTGTACACCGCTTTGGATTGGGGATTTTTAAAGGGTTATGGAATCCTATTCAAATTGTCCTTATTTTATTTGCTCTATTTGACCTGGTTTATTTCCGATATAAGGCTTTTGCGGGTGAAGGAGATAGCATGCTGCCGTATATTGGCGTTGCAGCATTTCTTCTTATAGTCGCTCTTGTGGTCGCAGCATTAAAAACCAAACAGACCAACCAGCATGCGTTTATTCCTGCAGTGTTCTTCATGGTGGTCGTAACCGCCATTGAGTGGGTACCGGTATTAAGGGTAAACGAAGAAAGCTGGCTATATCTGATGCTGATCCCATTATTAGTATGCAACACCTATCAGCTGCTAATTCTGCATAAGCTGAATGAAGATTCACAAAAACAGAGAAACAATATAGCTAAAAAGCCATCCAAATAACGGATGGCTTTTGTTGTTTTATCGAAGTCCAACGGGCATGAAGTGCACCCACTTTAAGACTCAGCGTAATCAAAGGAGGATAAGTGAGGGGCAAACTGCTCGTAAAGGCCCGAAAAGAGGAATAATGACTAATAAGTACCAGATTCCTGTTCAACGTCTTTGAGGCCCGCTTCCTGCGGGCCTCAAGTAATAATCAGTGGTGGATAAAGATGGCCCCCATGGATCAAAGCTTCATTTTATTTCATTCGTTTTTGTCTCGGCATTAGCAATCATTTCTGAGACGGAAACAAAGCTAAGCCCCCTGGATTTTATATCATTTAAAATGAGCGGAAGAGCTTTAGCCGTTTGTTTAGCAGAATCGGATGCATGCAAAAGGACGATATCACCTTTTTTGGCCTTTGATACATTCTCTGTTATCCGATTGACACCCGGATTCGTCCAATCCTTTGAATCGACGCTCCAGTGGACAACGGTAAAACCCATCCTGTCAGCAATCTTTAAGGTTTTCTGATCAAAATGCCCTGTTGGCGCGCGTACAAGCTTAATGTCTTTAATATTCAGCTTTCTAAATGCCTCCTGCGCCCTTGCAAGGTCCCTCCTGATTTTATCCTCTTCAAGCTCTGTATAATCTTCATAACCATAGCCCAGAATTCCGATTTCATAGCCTTCTTTCGCGATCCTTGACACTAAATCCGGATGGCGTTCGGCCCAGGAACCGGCCAGAAAAAAGGTAGCAGATTTTACATTTTCTTTTTTAAGAATATCCAATATGGGCTCTGCTTTGACATCCCCCCATCCTATATTAAAAGTGAGGGCTAAATCCTTTTCCCCTTTGTATATCGCCTTAGGCCCGTCTTTAGCTGAAAAAGCAGGCAATTGGACAATACTTTGCATGTAGAGGAACCAGGCAGTGAAAAATGCTGCAATGACAATCAGCGAAATTTGTTTTAAAGACTTACCATTCAACACGAAAAAAAAGTTCATATTTGTTCACCTCGTCCGATACCTTCCTAGTCTCATACCTATGCTGAACTTGTCTCTTCCATGTATAAAAAATTTATTCATAAAAATTATCAATTGGAAAAATACTACAATAAACAAATTAAAGAATATAATGGAGGCAATTTAATGATTGGAATGCTTTTAAGCCAAAAAGAGCTAAAAGAAATGGAGTATCTGATCAAGCGGGAAATGGACGAAATATTATTCGATTTAAAAGATGACAGAATCGACCACATTGTCAAAAGAGCCATGGAGGAACGATATAAAATTTTATTTTCATTATTTCAGCGCTTGGCAACACCAGCAGATTGCCTTAAATATATGCGTTCCAGCCAGCATCATGAAAAGAAGGGGTAATATTTTTTGTGCTGAAGAAAAAATGGCAAAAAGGATGTTGACTTCTTCTTGGTATCTTGGTATATTAATAAACGTCGCTGATGACGGAAAGCATTAATGAAAACAACTTAAAAAAAGTTGTTGACGTCAAAGTTGACACGTGATATATTAATAAAGTCGCTTCTGGGCGGCGGATTGATCTTTGAAAACTGAACGAACAATACGTCAACGTTTAATCATTAGTCTTTTTTGAAAAGACAATCGAGCTATATCAACTCTTATATGGAGAGTTTGATCCTGGCTCAGGACGAACGCTGGCGGCGTGCCTAATACATGCAAGTCGAGCGGACGGATGGGAGCTTGCTCCCTGAAGTCAGCGGCGGACGGGTGAGTAACACGTGGGCAACCTGCCTGTAAGACTGGGATAACTCCGGGAAACCGGGGCTAATACCGGATAACTCTTTCCCTCACATGAGGGAAAGCTGAAAGATGGTTTCGGCTATCACTTACAGATGGGCCCGCGGCGCATTAGCTAGTTGGTGAGGTAACGGCTCACCAAGGCGACGATGCGTAGCCGACCTGAGAGGGTGATCGGCCACACTGGGACTGAGACACGGCCCAGACTCCTACGGGAGGCAGCAGTAGGGAATCTTCCGCAATGGACGAAAGTCTGACGGAGCAACGCCGCGTGAGTGATGAAGGTTTTCGGATCGTAAAACTCTGTTGTCAGGGAAGAACAAGTACCGGAGTAACTGCCGGTACCTTGACGGTACCTGACCAGAAAGCCACGGCTAACTACGTGCCAGCAGCCGCGGTAATACGTAGGTGGCAAGCGTTGTCCGGAATTATTGGGCGTAAAGCGCGCGCAGGCGGTTCCTTAAGTCTGATGTGAAAGCCCCCGGCTCAACCGGGGAGGGTCATTGGAAACTGGGGAACTTGAGTGCAGAAGAGAAGAGTGGAATTCCACGTGTAGCGGTGAAATGCGTAGAGATGTGGAGGAACACCAGTGGCGAAGGCGACTCTTTGGTCTGTAACTGACGCTGAGGCGCGAAAGCGTGGGGAGCAAACAGGATTAGATACCCTGGTAGTCCACGCCGTAAACGATGAGTGCTAAGTGTTAGAGGGTTTCCGCCCTTTAGTGCTGCAGCAAACGCATTAAGCACTCCGCCTGGGGAGTACGGCCGCAAGGCTGAAACTCAAAGGAATTGACGGGGGCCCGCACAAGCGGTGGAGCATGTGGTTTAATTCGAAGCAACGCGAAGAACCTTACCAGGTCTTGACATCCCCTGACAACCCTAGAGATAGGGCGTTCCCCTTCGGGGGACAGGGTGACAGGTGGTGCATGGTTGTCGTCAGCTCGTGTCGTGAGATGTTGGGTTAAGTCCCGCAACGAGCGCAACCCTTGATCTTAGTTGCCAGCATTCAGTTGGGCACTCTAAGGTGACTGCCGGTGACAAACCGGAGGAAGGTGGGGATGACGTCAAATCATCATGCCCCTTATGACCTGGGCTACACACGTGCTACAATGGATGGTACAAAGGGCTGCAAAACCGCGAGGTTAAGCGAATCCCATAAAACCATTCTCAGTTCGGATTGCAGGCTGCAACTCGCCTGCATGAAGCCGGAATCGCTAGTAATCGCGGATCAGCATGCCGCGGTGAATACGTTCCCGGGCCTTGTACACACCGCCCGTCACACCACGAGAGTTTGTAACACCCGAAGTCGGTGGGGTAACCTTTTGGAGCCAGCCGCCTAAGGTGGGACAGATGATTGGGGTGAAGTCGTAACAAGGTAGCCGTATCGGAAGGTGCGGCTGGATCACCTCCTTTCTAAGGAATATTTACAAGAAACGTGACGTTCTTTGTTCGTTCAGTTTTGAGAGTTCAATCTCTCAATGAATGATTCGTTCTTTGAAAACTAGATAATGATTATGAAGAAGCAATAACCGAGTAATCGCCATTTTAGTGAATTCTCTCTATGTTAAATAGAGTAAGAACCTTTGATCTTGTTCATCTTCGATGAACCTGTCAAATACGGTTAAGTTAGAAAGGGCGCACGGTGAATGCCTTGGCACTAGGAGCCGATGAAGGACGGTACTAACACCGATATGCTTCGGGGAGCTGTAAGTAAGCTTTGATCCGGAGATTTCCGAATGGGGAAACCCCCTATCCGTAATGGGATAGGATCTTTACCTGAATACATAGGGTATAGAAGGCAGACCCGGGGAACTGAAACATCTAAGTACCCGGAGGAAGAGAAAGCAAACGCGATTCCCTGAGTAGCGGCGAGCGAAACGGGATTAGCCCAAACCAGGAGGCTTGCCTCCTGGGGTTGTAGGACACTCTATACGGAGTTACAAAGGAACGAGGTAAATGAACAGGTCTGGAAAGGCCGGCCAGAGAAGGTAAAAGCCCTGTAGTTGAAACTTCGTTCCCTCCAGAGTGGATCCTGAGTACGGCGGGACACGAGAAATCCCGTCGGAAGCAGGGAGGACCATCTCCCAAGGCTAAATACTCCCTAGTGACCGATAGTGAACCAGTACCGTGAGGGAAAGGTGAAAAGCACCCCGGAAGGGGAGTGAAAGAGATCCTGAAACCGTGTGCCTACAAGTAGTTAGAGCCCGTTAATGGGTGATAGCGTGCCTTTTGTAGAATGAACCGGCGAGTTACGATTACATGCGAGGTTAAGTTGAGAAGACGGAGCCGCAGCGAAAGCGAGTCTGAATAGGGCGAATGAGTATGTGGTCGTAGACCCGAAACCAGGTGATCTACCCATGTCCAGGGTGAAGTCCAGGTAACACTGGATGGAGGCCCGAACCCACGCACGTTGAAAAGTGCGGGGATGAGGTGTGGGTAGCGGAGAAATTCCAATCGAACTTGGAGATAGCTGGTTCTCTCCGAAATAGCTTTAGGGCTAGCCTCATGTAGTAAGAGTCTTGGAGGTAGAGCACTGTTTGGACTAGGGGCCCCCATCGGGTTACCGAATTCAGACAAACTCCGAATGCCAAAGACTTATCCATGGGAGTCAGACTGCGAGTGATAAGATCCGTAGTCAAGAGGGAAACAGCCCAGACCACCAGCTAAGGTCCCAAAGTATACGTTAAGTGGAAAAGGATGTGGAGTTGCTTAGACAACCAGGATGTTGGCTTAGAAGCAGCCACCATTTAAAGAGTGCGTAATAGCTCACTGGTCGAGTGACTCCGCGCCGAAAATGTACCGGGGCTAAACGTATCACCGAAGCTGTGGATTGACATCTTTCGATGTCAGTGGTAGGAGAGCGTTCTAAGGGCGTTGAAGCCAGACCGCAAGGACTGGTGGAGCGCTTAGAAGTGAGAATGCCGGTATGAGTAGCGAAAGATGGGTGAGAATCCCATCCACCGAATGCCTAAGGTTTCCTGAGGAAGGCTCGTCCGCTCAGGGTTAGTCGGGACCTAAGCCGAGGCTGAAAAGCGTAGGCGATGGACAACAGGTTGATATTCCTGTACCACCTCTTTACCGTTTGAGCAATGGGGGGACGCAGGAGGATAGGGTAAGCGCGCTGCTGGATTAGCGCGTCCAAGCAGTTAGGCCGGTAACGAGGCAAATCCCGTTACCACATAGGCTGAGCTGTGACGGCGAGGGAAATTTAGTACCGAAGTTCCTGATTCCACACTGCCAAGAAAAGCCTCTAGCGAGGGAAAAGGTGCCCGTACCGCAAACCGACACAGGTAGGCGAGGAGAGAATCCTAAGGTGAGCGAGAGAACTCTCGTTAAGGAACTCGGCAAAATGACCCCGTAACTTCGGGAGAAGGGGTGCTCATTAGGGTGAATAGCCCTGATGAGCCGCAGTGAATAGGCCCAGGCGACTGTTTAGCAAAAACACAGGTCTCTGCGAAGCCGCAAGGCGAAGTATAGGGGCTGACGCCTGCCCGGTGCTGGAAGGTTAAGAGGAGAGGTTAGCGCAAGCGAAGCTTTGAATCGAAGCCCCAGTAAACGGCGGCCGTAACTATAACGGTCCTAAGGTAGCGAAATTCCTTGTCGGGTAAGTTCCGACCCGCACGAAAGGCGTAACGATCTGGGCACTGTCTCAACGAGAGACTCGGTGAAATTATAGTACCTGTGAAGATGCAGGTTACCCGCGACAGGACGGAAAGACCCCGTGGAGCTTTACTGTAGCCTGATATTGAATTTTGGTACAGCTTGTACAGGATAGGTAGGAGCCTGAGAAGCCGGAGCGCCAGCTTCGGTGGAGGCGTCGGTGGGATACTACCCTGGCTGTATTGAAATTCTAACCCGCGCCCCTTATCGGGGCGGGAGACAGTGTCAGGTGGGCAGTTTGACTGGGGCGGTCGCCTCCTAAAAAGTAACGGAGGCGCCCAAAGGTTCCCTCAGAATGGTTGGAAATCATTCGCAGAGTGTAAAGGCACAAGGGAGCTTGACTGCGAGACCTACAAGTCGAGCAGGGACGAAAGTCGGGCTTAGTGATCCGGTGGTTCCGCATGGAAGGGCCATCGCTCAACGGATAAAAGCTACCCCGGGGATAACAGGCTTATCTCCCCCAAGAGTCCACATCGACGGGGAGGTTTGGCACCTCGATGTCGGCTCATCGCATCCTGGGGCTGTAGTCGGTCCCAAGGGTTGGGCTGTTCGCCCATTAAAGCGGTACGCGAGCTGGGTTCAGAACGTCGTGAGACAGTTCGGTCCCTATCCGTCGTGGGCGCAGGAAATTTGAGAGGAGCTGTCCTTAGTACGAGAGGACCGGGATGGACGCACCGCTGGTGTACCAGTTGTCTTGCCAAAGGCATCGCTGGGTAGCTATGTGCGGAAGGGATAAGTGCTGAAAGCATCTAAGCATGAAGCCCCCCTCGAGATGAGATTTCCCATAGCGTCAAGCTAGTAAGATCCCTGAAAGATGATCAGGTTGATAGGTCAGAGGTGGAAGCGTGGCGACATGTGGAGCTGACTGATACTAATCGATCGAGGACTTAACCAAAATGAAAAGCGGAGGCGACTGTTCAACTTCGAGAGAAGTTAGGAGCCGAAGCTAGACGAGTCATTGGTGAATACTCGGCAAATACTTCTTCATACATTATCTAGTTTTGAGGGAACGAAAAAAGTAAATTTCCTCTTGAAAAATGATTAAAAGACGGTATAATAATAATTGTCTTTGAAAAATAGTCTGGTGGCGATGGCGAGAAGGTCACACCCGTTCCCATACCGAACACGGAAGTTAAGCTTCTCAGCGCCGATGGTAGTTAGGGGCTGTCCCCTTGTGAGAGTAGGACGCTGCCGGGCTGTTTTTAAAATACCGCTATTCCGCAGTAGCTCAGTGGTAGAGCATTCGGCTGTTAACCGAACGGTCGCAGGTTCGAATCCTGCCTGCGGAGCCATTTTCATAAAGCCCCTTATGGGAAATATGAGCTGTTGCTTCCATAGCTCAGCAGGTAGAGCACTTCCATGGTAAGGAAGAGGTCACCGGTTCGAGCCCGGTTGGAAGCTCTCTTAATGTAAACAACTAGAATACTAGGCCCCTTGGTCAAGCGGTTAAGACACCGCCCTTTCACGGCGGTAACACGGGTTCGAATCCCGTAGGGGTCACCATAATGGAGGATTAGCTCAGCTGGGAGAGCATCTGCCTTACAAGCAGAGGGTCGGCGGTTCGATCCCGTCATCCTCCACCATACTTGCCGGTGTAGCTCAATTGGTAGAGCAACTGACTTGTAATCAGTAGGTTGGGGGTTCAAGTCCTCTCGCCGGCACCATCTGTTTTTCGCAGATGGAGGGGTAGCGAAGTGGCTAAACGCGGCGGACTGTAAATCCGCTCCTTCGGGTTCGGCAGTTCGAATCTGCCCCCCTCCACCATTTATTTTTAATAAAACACAACAAACTGGACAAGCTATGAATGTCCTTTTTATTTTGTAATTATTGGGCTATAGCCAAGCGGTAAGGCACCGGACTTTGACTCCGTCACTCGCAGGTTCGAATCCTGCTAGCCCAGCCATTTTCCTTACTACGAGCCATTAGCTCAGTCGGTAGAGCATCTGACTTTTAATCAGAGGGTCGAAGGTTCGAGTCCTTCATGGCTCACTTTATAGAAATACGCAGACCTTGGGAATCGAGTCCTGAAGGTCTTAGTTGTAAATATAAATATGCATGCTGCGGAAGTAGTTCAGTGGTAGAACATCACCTTGCCAAGGTGGGGGTCGCGGGTTCGAATCCCGTCTTCCGCTCCAAATGGGGCCTTAGCTCAGCTGGGAGAGCGCCTGCTTTGCACGCAGGAGGTCAGCGGTTCGATCCCGCTAGGCTCCACCAACATACATAATTTATTAATCCTTAAACCAATGTGGTTTAAGGTTTTTTTATTTTATAAATATCGGAACATCATCGAAAAAACTAGGACCTTTTCCCCTAACAGCCGCATATATATACACGATTTTGTCGAGTTGAGTCATGTGTTTGAAAGCGGTTAAAATATATATATGAAGGGAAAGGGAGGAGTTACATTATGAGTAGACAGAAATTATCGATAATTGGAATGCCAATGGATCTTGGCCAGATGAGACGCGGTGTAGACATGGGGCCAAGTGCAATCAGGTATGCCGGGGTGAATGAACGTTTAAAATGTTTATTT
Organism: Cytobacillus sp. FSL R5-0377; assembly: GCF_038004385.1. Classification (NCBI taxonomy): domain Bacteria; kingdom Bacillati; phylum Bacillota; class Bacilli; order Caryophanales; family Bacillaceae; genus Cytobacillus; species Cytobacillus sp. FSL R5-0377. The sequence goes on along the minus strand of NZ_JBBORA010000001.1, from coordinate 2,288,295 downwards.
GAAGAAATCCATGACCAGGGCGATATTCCAGTCGGCCGCCCGGAGGTCCAAATCGATCCAAATTCAAATCTTCGCAACTTGCACCTTATTGCAGAGAAAACGGAAATGCTTGCAGAGAAAGTGGATCACGCAATAAAAGACGGATCCTTTCCATTAGTTCTAGGCGGTGACCACAGCATCGCAATTGGAACATTAGCAGGGGTTTCAAAGCACTATACAAACCTCGGGGTTATCTGGTATGATGCTCATGGTGATTTAAATACAGCTGAGACTTCACCTTCAGGAAACATACATGGCATGCCGCTTGCTGTAAGCCTCGGTATAGGCCATCCGCTATTAACCAATGTAGGGGGATATGGTCCAAAGATTAAGCCTGAGAATATTGTCATTATTGGGGCAAGGTCATTGGATGAAGGTGAGCGGGAGCTTATTAAGGAAAAAGGCATTAAAGTGTACACTATGCATGAAATTGACCGTCTTGGAATGACCAAGGTTATGGAAGAGTCTATTACATATTTAAAAGAACGAAATACAGATGGCGTTCATCTTTCCCTTGATTTGGATGGACTGGATCCTCATGATGCACCAGGGGTTGGCACTCCGGTAATTGGCGGAATCAGCTACCGTGAAAGCCACTTGGCCATGGAAATGCTTGCAGAAGCACAAATCATTACATCCGCTGAATTTGTAGAGGTTAATCCTATTTTGGATGACAAGAACAAAACAGCTACTGTAGCAGTCGCGCTTATGGGTTCATTGTTTGGGGAAAAGCTTTTGTAATAAAGGAAAAATAAAAATGAGCAGAACATAAACAAGTTCTGCTCATTTTTTTGCTGTGAGTGTATAATATTTATTTAGGAGTTCATCGAGTTTACTGCTGATGTCAACGACCATGTGATCTGTAAAAGAGCCGGAAGCTGCTAATTGGACCATTCTTGTCCGGCAATCCTCAATTTCTCTCAATAATTCCTTAATACACACCGTAACCAATCCTTTTCGATAAATTTAGTACTTTTATACCCTAATAGGAAAAAAATAAACCAGAATAAGTAAAAATTTGTTAATATAGAAATTGAATGTTTTTTAATTAAAATGAAACCTTTTCCGCTATCGATTCGTATTATCGATTAGCCGCACTGGAGCGGAGGTAAAAAAATGGAGACAATCGTAAAGAAGAGGATAAAGCAAGTATTAAAAGGCGACCAGGATGCTTATGCTGAAGTTGTTGAAATATACAAAGATAAAGTTTTTCAGATTTGCTACAGAATGCTGGGAAACAGGCATGAGGCAGAGGATATCGCTCAAGAGGCCTTCTTAAGAGCTTATGTTAATATTGCCAGTTTTAATATTGACCTTAAATTTTCCACATGGCTCTATCGGATTGCCACTAATCTTTGTATAGACAGAATCAGAAAAAAGAAGCCTGATTATTATTTGGATGCTGAGGTCGCCGGAACCGATGGCCTGAACATGTATTCTCAAATCGCTTCAGATGCGAGGCTGCCGGAGGATGATGTAGAAAGCCTGGAACTCCAGGAAACAATCCAAAGGGAAATATCAAAGCTTCCAGAGAAATATCGTTCAGTTATTGTTTTAAAATATATTGAGGAATTATCGCTGAACGAGATCAGTGAAACGCTCGACCTTCCATTGGGAACCGTAAAGACCCGGATTCACCGGGGCCGGGAAGCTCTTAGAAATCAATTAAGATATGTCTAATAAAGAGGGTGAGAACTTTGAAATGTCCAGCAGAAATGGTTGTTTATATGCACGAGTACCTAGATGAAGAGATCTCAGCCGAACATGAGAAGGAATTAAGGGCACATCTGCAAAACTGCGGGGAGTGTCAGACTCATTTCCATGAATTAAAGAAAACGATCGCTTTAGTCCAAAGCACTTCACATATACAGGCACCTGAAAATTTCACGGCAAATGTTATGGCGAAATTGCCAAAAGAAAAGCGGAAGGTCGGGGTTCAGCGCTGGTTCAGGCATCATCCGCTATTAACTGCGGCATCACTTTTTCTTGTTTTAATGATGGGAAGCGTTGTATCTTCCTGGGATCAGGATCATCAATTATCTGTTTCTAAACAGCCGAACCTTGTGGTGCAAAACGATAAGGTGATTGTACCTGAAGGTGAAGTGGTAAAAGGCGATGTAGTGGTGAAGAATGGCGACTTGGAAATTCAGGGTGAGGTTGAGGGCAATGTTACGGTCATCAATGGCCAGCAGTATATGGCTTCGGCCGGCAAGGTCACTGGAGAAATCGAAGAGGTTGATGCCATATTTGAATGGCTGTGGTATCACATCAAAACGGCAGCTAAAGATGCTGTAGATGTCTTTGAAACAGGAGAAAAAGACAAAGAATAATCATAGGAATAAAGAATATCCCTGCTAAGAGAAGCAGGGATTCTTAGTATGCAAATGACGATGGTGAATTTTCCAGAAGGTATCTGCTGTTTCAAAATTGGAATTAGCAATGAATATGATATAATATGAAAGTTACATAAAGGAACTTTTGGCATTTTTGCTTTTGAAATATATATTTGGAGGAAGGATAATGTCGTTTGCGGATTTCTCTATATTGAAATTGTTGGCTAATACAATAGACATTCTCCTTGTCTGGTACGTCATCTATAAACTTATAATGATTGTGAAAGGAACAAAGGCTGTTCAATTGCTGAAGGGGATTTTTGTCATCATCCTGGTTAAAGTAGCAAGCGACAAGTTCCATCTGCAAACATTAGGGTGGATGATGGAACAAGTACTATTATGGGGATTTCTGGCCATCATCATCATTTTCCAGCCTGAGCTGCGAAGAGCACTGGAGCAATTGGGAAGAGGTAGATTCTTCTCAAGGACAGCTAATCAGGAGGAGGAAAATCAGGAGAAACTAGTCGAGTCTATTGCGAAGGCTGTAGATTATATGGCTAAACGGCGCATTGGCGCGCTTATTTCAGTTGAGCGGGAAACAGGGCTGAACGATTATATAGAAACCGGTATTCAGCTTGATTCCAAAATTTCATCCGAGCTCCTGATTAATATTTTTATACCGAATACACCGCTGCATGATGGAGCTGTTATTATTCAAAAGAATTGCGTGGCAGCAGCAGCCTGTTATCTGCCTCTGTCAGAAAGTCCTTTCATCTCAAAAGAATTGGGCACAAGACATAGGGCTGCCTTAGGCATAAGTGAGGTAACTGACAGTATTACCATTATCGTATCAGAGGAAACAGGAAGTGTTTCCTTAACCAAAAACGGGGAGCTGCACCGTGACTTAAAAGCGGAGGCTTTTAAAGATATGCTTTCAAGTGAATTGCTTGTTCAGCAGAAAGTAAAGCAGACTTCTTCAGGTCTTTGGAACTGGAGGGGAAAAAAGAATGGATAAGTTAATTGATAAATTAGTGGATACCCGCTGGTTTATGAAAATTGTTGCCTTGATTCTTGCCCTTTTTCTTTTTGATTCTGTATATGATGCAGATAAGGAATTAAAGGAAATAAACGTTCCAGGCCAGCAGGATTCAGCAGTTATAGAAGATGTACCGGTGAAAAGCTATTATGATACGGAAAACCTGGTCGTAACAGGTACTCCGGAGACAGTTGATCTAAGTATTGAGGGCCCGAAGAGCCATCTTGAGTCAGCGAAGAAACAGCAGAATTTTGAAGTATATGTAGATTTGACGAATGCAGAAATTGGCTCGGAAAGAGTGGAAATTAAAATCCGTGATATTTCAGATAAATTGGATGTAACCATTAACCCTCAATATGCAGATGTAACCGTCCACGAAAAAGTGACACAGGAATTTAAAGTGGATGCGGAATTCAATAATGGCCTTCTTGGTGAAGGGTATACTGCTGAAGCGGCATCTGCAGAGCCAAAAACAGTTAAAATTACGGGAGCAAAAGAAGTGATTGAGCGGATCAGTTTTGTGAAAGCAACTCTGGATGTGAAAGGTCCTATAACGGACACAATCACTGATGAAGCAACAGTCAGGGTACTGGACCGTGAGATGAATAAGCTTGATGTTATTGTGGAGCCTCGGGTCATCCGGGTAACAGTCCCGGTTAAGCAGCTAAGCAAGAAGGTACCTATAACGATTGTCCGGAATGGGGACCCTCAGGAGGGGGTTACCATTAATTCAATTAAATTGGATATTAATGAGGCTTCTATAACGGGCCGTGAAGATGTTTTGAATGAGACAGAAAGCGTCAGGGTAGAGGTAGATGTCTCAAAGATTGAGAAAGATACTGTGCTCACCCTGCCGGTTATTATTCCGGATGGCATTTCTGCAGTTGATCCTAAAACAGTGAAGGTGTCTGTTGATATCAGCACTGAGGAAAACGCGGACAAGGAAGAAGAGGAAGTTACAGAGGAGCCTGCCGAAGAAACACAGGCACAGGATCAAGAGGAAACCAAGACCTTTTCAAATCTTGCCATAAGCTTAACCGGCTTATCCGAAGAATATGAAGCGGTCCTAAAGAACCCTGCTTCCGGAAGGACAAGTATTACGGTTACCGGGAAAAGCAGCATTGTTCAGGATCTCAAAGCGGAGGATTTTAATCTATCTATGAGCCTGGCTGACCTTGGAGAAGGTGATCATGAGGTGCCTATCAATATAGACGGCCCTTCAGGTGTGGATATAGAGCCTGCTGCAGGTAAAGCGACCGTTACGATTACACAAAAAGAAGAAGCATAATATAGTTTTTAAAGGTAGAAGGAGCGATAATATAATGGGTAAATATTTCGGTACAGATGGAGTACGCGGAGTTGCAAATAGTGAGTTGACACCGGAGCTGGCATTTAAGCTGGGCCGTTTTGGAGGTTATGTATTAACGAAAGACCATGATCGTCCGAAAGTATTAATCGGCCGGGATACCCGTATTTCAGGCCATATGCTCGAAGGTGCACTTGTCGCAGGGCTATTATCAATTGGAGCAGAAGTAATGCGCCTAGGAGTCATTTCAACCCCTGGTGTCGCTTATTTAACAAAAGCATTGGGAGCAGAGGCCGGTGTCATGATTTCAGCCTCTCATAACCCGGTTGAAGATAACGGAATCAAGTTTTTTGGCCCGGATGGGTTTAAGCTGTCCGATGATCAGGAAGCGGAGATTGAGGAATTAATGGATATGGCAGAAGACCAGCTTCCAAGACCTGTCGGAGGAAACCTGGGGCAGGTAAATGATTACTTCGAAGGCGGACAAAAGTATCTTCAATACTTGAAGCAGACAGTTGACGAAGATTTTTCCGGCATTCACATTGCGCTTGATTGTGCGCATGGAGCTACTTCGCCGCTTGCAACGCACCTGTTCGCTGACCTTGATGCAGATTTATCCATGATGGGTGCCTCTCCTAATGGGTTAAATATCAATGCAGGGGTCGGATCCACTCACCCTGAGGCACTATCTGCCTTTGTTAAGGAAAGAGAAGCAGATGTAGGTCTGGCATTCGACGGAGACGGAGACCGTTTGATTGCCATTGATGAAAATGGCGACATTGTGGATGGCGACCAAATCATGTATATTTGCGGAAAATACATGAAAGAACAGGGAAGACTTAAGCAGAATACAGTCGTTTCAACAGTCATGAGCAATCTTGGATTCTATAAAGGGCTGGAAGCCAATGGAGTGGAAAGTGTGCAGACCGCTGTAGGCGACCGCTATGTTGTGGAAGAAATGAAGAAGAACGGCTACAACCTTGGCGGAGAACAGTCAGGCCATATCATTTTCCTGGACTACATCACAACGGGAGATGGCCTTTTGACAGGGCTTCAGCTTGTGAACATTATGAAAGTGACCAAAAAGCCATTATCTGAGCTTGCAAACGAAATGAAGAAATTTCCTCAGAAGCTTGTGAATATCCGTGTAACAGACAAGCATCATGTGACAGACAATGAAAAAGTAAAAGAAGTCATTGCACAGGTTGAAGAAGAAATGAACGGAAACGGACGCATTCTTGTCCGCCCTTCCGGAACAGAGCCGCTTGTCCGTGTAATGGCAGAAGCGCCAACAGGTGAACTATGTGCGTCATATGTAGAGCGCATTGCTAATATTGTAGAAAGTGAAATGGGATTAAAAGAGTAGAAGCACAATTCATATGCATAAGGGAACTCATGAGCTCCCTTATGCATATTTTTATATATAGCAGCTTCTAGCTGTTCTATGCACATATTTGTTGACTGAAGTCTGACTTTGATGTATGATAGTCCTGTTTTTGTATTTACGAATACAATACAGCATCATTCAAGAAGAGAAAGGTGGATAGTGAGAAGATATAGTTTTTAAAGCGCCTGAACTGATCCTGGACGTAAGGATTAGTTGACGAGGAGGAGGTTTATCGAATGTTCGGCGGATGCCTCCCGGTTGAAAGCACAACCGATGATTTCTTCTTTAAAACATTCAGGCAACTGAATGGACAAAGAGAAGGAAATGCTAAAATTAAGAATCGCTCTTTTAAAAGGCTGTAATGCCTCACAGAGCGGCAATCATACAAAACAGAGATAAGGGGCAGGACTGCCCCGAAAAGGCTTCTTGCCCCTTCATTATTAGGAGGAAAAGAAGTATGTGTGGAATCGTTGGATATATCGGAAACTTAGATTCAAAGGAAATCTTATTAAAGGGCTTGGAAAAGCTTGAATATAGAGGCTATGATTCAGCTGGAATCGCAGTTATGAATGAGAACGGCGTTCAGGTTTTCAAGGAAAAGGGCCGCATTGCGGACCTTCGCAATATTGTGGATGAAGATGTGACGGCAAACACAGGAATTGGACACACCCGCTGGGCGACTCATGGTGTGCCAAGCACAGTCAATGCTCACCCTCATCAAAGCAATTCAGGCCGTTTTACGCTGGTTCATAATGGCGTTATTGAGAACTATGACATCTTAAAGCGTGAATATTTGCAGGGTGTAGCTCTTCAAAGTGATACAGATACAGAAATCATCGTTCAGATGATTGACTTATTCGTGAGCGAGGGATTAAGTACTGAAGAAGCGTTCCGTAAAACGCTGACACTTTTAAAAGGCTCTTATGCAATCGCTCTTTTGGATGCTAAAAACAACGAAACAATTTTTGTAGCGAAAAACAAGAGCCCGCTTCTGGTTGGCTTAGGCGACACTTTCAATGTAGTCGCTTCTGATGCAATGGCGATGCTGCAGGTGACTGATCAGTATGTTGAACTGATGGACAAAGAGATCGTTATTGTCACAAAAGAGGCTGTTAAAATTCAGACACTGAATGGCGAGGCGATCATCCGCGATCCTTATACAGCTGAATTAGATGCAAGCGATATTGAAAAGGGAACTTACCCTCACTACATGCTGAAAGAAATCGATGAGCAGCCTTTAGTGATGCGCAAAATCATCCAGAAGTATCAAAATGATAATGACGAGCTGACGATCGACCAGGAAATTGTTGAGGCGATGAACGACGCTGACCGCATCTATATCATTGCTGCAGGTACTTCTTATCATGCAGGACTTGTTGGAAAGCAGTTTATCGAAAAAATCGCAAAAATCCCAGTTGAAGTTCACATCTCAAGTGAGTTTGGCTACAATATGCCATTGCTTTCAGAGAAGCCGTTATTTATCTTTATCTCTCAAAGCGGTGAAACAGCAGACAGCCGGGCCGTGCTTGTGAATATTAAGGAAATGGGCCATAAGGCGTTAACGATTACTAACGTTCCAGGTTCTACTCTATCCCGTGAAGCGGATTACACATTATTGCTTCATGCAGGTCCTGAAATTGCCGTTGCTTCTACAAAGGCTTATACAGCCCAGATTGCTGTATTGTCCATACTTGCAGAAGTAACTGCGAATAGCCGCGGACTAGAGCTGGACTTCAACCTTGTGCAGGAGCTTGGCATCGTTGCGAATGCCATGGAAGTACTTTGTGATGCGAAGGAAGAGTTTGAAGATATTGCACGCAAATTCCTTTCTACTACTCGCAATGCGTTCTTCATTGGCCGTGGAATCGACTATTATGTCGGCCTTGAAGGTGCACTTAAACTGAAAGAAATCTCATATATTCAAGCTGAAGGCTTTGCAGGCGGAGAATTAAAGCACGGAACGATTGCTTTAATTGAGAACGGTACGCCAATCATTGCTCTGGCAACTCAAGAAAGTGTTAACCTGAGCATTCGCGGCAACGTTAAAGAGGTTGTTGCCCGCGGAGCAAACCCTTGCATCATTTCCATGAAAGGGCTGGAAACAGAAGAAGACAGCTTTATCATTCCGGAAGTGAACGAGCTATTAACACCTCTTATCTCTGTAATACCATTACAATTAATCTCTTACTATGCTGCACTGCACCGCGAGTGTGACGTAGATAAGCCGCGTAACCTGGCTAAGTCGGTTACTGTGGAGTAAGGAGATATTTCATCCTAAAACGAGTGAAAATTGGAGGACTCCTCCGGTTTTCCTCGTTTTTTTTTGTCCAAAAGCGAGGAAGCAGGATTTTGGACAAAAACAGAAGAATAAAGAAAAAAATTAGGGAACAGCCAATTAATCGCCAGCAGAAAACGGAAGATTGCTGATCGCAATGTTTTATGATGAAAGGAGGACTACTATGCCTTGTATCCATGAATTTGGAATACTAGATGATTTAGTTAAGCAAAAAAACTATATTCATTATGAACCGGACCAATATAATTGTATATCTGTTAATGATAATGTTATACAAGGTCTGGATAAATATTTATCTGTCATGAAAACCTATTTTCATTCAATTAGCCGCTCTGAATGCGGTTTAGCCTATTCGGGGATTACTATTATTTCCGCCTGAGTCATTATCATTATTTTACGATATCGTAACCTCATCAGAGTATTTTAATAAATCTAAAGAGCTTAATGAACTCGCTTTAAAAATCATACAAGCAACAAAGGAAGAGAAATACATGATTCATTTTGGAGTTTGAAATATAGAGTCTTAATTAATATTTAATTATAGAGTTTTCATTAAAGTAGGTGTTAGTTTGGATTACATAATGGATTTGGCAGAATCGCTGAGAAGTAAAAAGGTAAAAGTAAAGGAAATACCAAAATGGGGAGCATATTTGAGAAAGCAATGGGAAGACAGTTTTGCTGATCATCTTAGTGATAATGATAAGAGGTCCATTTATTTTTATGACGAAGATGGCTTTTGCGGCTACTTGTGGCATGTATTTAGTTATGAAAGAAGGAAGTGCTTAAAGGAGGAGGAGGCTGATATAGCGTTTAATAAAGAAGTAAAGAAGTATTGTTACATTTTTTATCAGCATTCGGATAATGCCTTAATCCTTGAACATGCTTCATCTTTAACAGCCAGGGACTTTGCAGAGCAAGAGGATATTTACGTAGTAGATAAAGAGTTTAATTGGACATATGCAGTAACCCATGAAACTGGCTGGTGCGGTCCATACTTTAGCCGAAAATGAGCTAATATCTCTTTACTTGAAGCGAATTCGGTCAGGATTTACAATCGTTTTCTCAAAGGGTATGATTTTTATAGATTAGTTAATAGATTATGGGAGCGGTATAATGAAAGAATTAACATTTAAATCGTACGACCAATTTCTTCAATTTAACGAGCATAAGGCAATGGAAAAAGCGGTCATGAAGGGGCTTCAGGGAGATGAGCTTGTAAAATTCAAGCTTGAATTCCTGCAAAGGGCTAAAACCATGTGGAAAGAGTATGATTGTGACCTTTGGCTGGAAAAACACGGATATGTCATCATAAATGTCTGGAAAGATGGAAGCGGTAAAAGAAAAGTGACAAGAGGAAGGCCGAAAAAGCTGGATTCTGAAAAATATTTGCACACTGTCCATGTAAGATTGGATGAAGAAACATATCGGCAGCTGACGAATCACTGCCAAGAGAATCAGATCGACGTATCTGAAGCTATTCGGGTACTGATTAAAACACTATAGAGGCAGAAATGGGAGATTCAACTTTCGAGTTTGAGTCTCCTTTTCATTTATACGGCCTTACTAAAATAAGAGAATATTAGATAATTGCCGAAATTTGCTATCTTTCTCTTTTCTTTTATTATTTTTTGTGATACATTAATTGTGCAGAGATAGTGATAATCATTTTCAATAAATAAAAAACTATACATATCAAGGCTCTTTTTTTTAACCATTTAATGATAATGATTATCATTCTTTCACAAGTAGTTTTATAGAAAAGACTTCTGATAATAAAAATGTTATGAGGGTTATCAATGAGATTATGGATGTTAGGAATTGCAGCCATCGTTCTATCTTTTATCTCGCTGTTTATCGGTGCAATAGATATAACGCCTATGGACCTGCTTAATTGGGAATCAGATGAAACACATATATTCCTTATTAGCCGCATTCCACGGTTACTGGCGATTATATTAGCGGGGGCAGGAATGAGTATTGCCGGTTTAATCATGCAGTCTTTAAGCCGGAATAAGTTTGTATCACCGACTACTGCCGGAACACTGGATGCAGCAAAACTTGGGATTTTAATTTCTATGCTATTTTTTACGAATGTCACTTATACACAGCAGGTTATTTTTAGCTTTGCCTTTGCTTTAGCAGGTACATTTCTCTTCATGCAGATTTTAGATCGTATAAAATTTAAAGATGTTATTTTCGTTCCGTTAATCGGCATTATGTATGGAAATATATTATCTTCGATTACTACGTTCCTTGGATATGAAGCGGATCTGCTCCAAAATCTATCTTCCTGGCTTATGGGAAGCTTTACTTTGATTATTGCTGGCCGCTATGAGCTTTTGTATGTCAGTATTCCAGCTATTGTTCTGGCGTATGTTTATGCGAATAAATTTACGGTTGCCGGAATGGGGGAGGATTTTGCAAAAAATCTTGGCTTAAGCTATAAGCTGGTATTGAACATCGGCCTGATCCTTGTTGCAGTTATCGCCACAACGGTGGTTCTTACTGTAGGGGTTATTCCATTTTTGGGACTAATCGTTCCCAATGTTGTCTCCATCTATTTAGGTGATAATCTGCGCAAAACGATCCCGCATACAGCGGTGCTGGGAATTGTCTTCTTATTAATCTGTGACATTCTGGGGCGCATCATTATTCACCCTTATGAAATTCCAGTTAATGTAACAGTGGCAGTGATAGGCAGTGCTATCTTCTTAACGATGCTGCTAAGGGGGAGAGCATATGCGAAATAGTACAAAACTGATCATGTTAGCAGCTATTGCTATTGTGTGTATTTTGCTATATGGCTTTTATGATATTAAAGGCGGATTTGATTATGCTTTTCCAAAGCGTATGCTTCGGGTTACAGCAATGATTATTACTGGAATCGCCATTTCTTACTCAACCGTTGTGTTCCAGACTATTACACATAACCGCATTTTAACACCTTCTGTTATGGGCCTGGATTCTATGTATCAAGTGGTACAGACATTAATCTACTTTTTTGCAGGTTCAATGTCAGTGTGGGTGTTAAATAAATACTTAAACTTTGGCGAAGCCATTTTGGCTATGGTCGTATTTGCCCTAATTTTGTACCGGTTTTTGTTCAGAGCTGATAAGCACCCTATTTATTTTCTGCTATTAATAGGGATGATTATAGGAACACTCCTGGGAAGCCTGGTCACATTCCTTCAGGTACTGATAGATCCAGTCGAATACTTAAGTCTTCAAAGCCGGCTGTTTGCGACCTTTACAAATGTGAAAGTAGAGTTATTATTTATTTCAATTGGCATCCTGGCTCTGGCGTTTCTATATGGCTACCTGATCATGGGAAAGCTGGATGTGATGTCGCTTGGCCGGGAAAATGCGATGAACCTTGGCATCAACTACGACAGTATGGTTATGAGAATTTTAATCCTTTCGTCCGTTTTAATTGCCACATCCACAGCGCTTGTTGGCCCTATTACGTTCTTTGGACTTATTGTTGCCAACCTCTCTTATCAATATCTGGTGACATATAAACATTCGATCCATATATTAGGGGCGAGTTTGATCAGTATCATTGCATTGGTAGGCGGTAATTTCCTTGTGGAACATATATTTGAGCTGCGTACGACATTAAGTGTCATCATTAACTTTATTGGCGGTATTTACTTTATCTATCTATTACTAAAGGAAAGTAGGGCAGCAGGATGATTGAAATCAAAGGATTAACAAAACAATTTGGTAAAAAGCCTGTTGTAGAGGATGTTACAGTCACAATCGAGCCGGGGACCATTACCTCTTTTATTGGACCGAATGGTGCCGGCAAGTCGACGCTTCTTTCTATGGTAAGCCGTTTATTAGAGGCGGATACTGGTGAAGTATTACTTGATCAGAACAATGTGAAAAAGTGGAAGTCCTCGGATTTTGCTAAGAGAGTATCCATTTTGAAACAGGCCAACTATCTCAATGTGAGACTGACAGTGCGCGAGCTTGTATCATTTGGGCGCTATCCCTATTCAAAAGGGCGTTTATCAGCTGAGGACGAAAAGTTTGTTGACCAAGCCATTGAATATATGAATCTGGATGAAATGGAAAACAAATATCTAGATGAATTGTCAGGCGGTCAGAAGCAGCGGGCATTTATTGCCATGGTCATTGCTCAGGATACGGATTATATCCTGCTGGATGAGCCATTAAATAATCTGGATATGAAGCATTCCGTGCAAATTATGAAAATTTTGCGCAAGCTGGTTGATGAACTTGGAAAGACGGTTGTCATTGTTTTGCATGACATCAATTTTGCATCCGTATATTCGGATCGTATCGTTGCGTTAAAAAATGGCCGGCTGATGAAAAATGGACCTACCCGGGAAATCATAGATTCGGATGTGCTTCGTGAAATTTATGATATGGATATCCCCATTCAGGAACAGAATGGCTGCAGGATCTGCGTGTACTTTAACTCGCATACCTAAACAATAGATTCCTGGAGAAGTCTATTATCTTTCTCCAGGAATCTGATTACTGTGTGTAATATTTTTGAACTTATGGAAAATAAATTAAAAACTTCACAAAAAGTTATTGACTAATAAAGATTATTCAATAATAATTATCATCATAGTTGATAATGATAATCAATATCAATAAAACACGAAAAAAGGGAGAGTTACTTAAGATGAAAAAAGTTCTTTATGTCTTGTTAGCAGCAATGGTATTATTGCTTGCTGCATGTGGATCCAGCGAAGAAGCTTCAAAGGACGAATCAGCTGACAAAGCTGAAGCAAGCCAATCTGAAGAAACAAATGCATCTGAAGCAGAAGGAAGTGCTGCTTATCCAATGACAGTTTCTCCGACAGTTGCTTCAGTAGAAGGCAATGAAGGTGGAGCAACTAATTTTGAAGATGTAAAATTTGAAAAGATGCCAGAAAAAATTGCTGTATTTGATTACGGTTTTCTGGATACATTGGATGCTTTAGGAGTTGAGGGGATTGTTGGGGTTGCGAAGGATTCTACCCTGCCTGCTCACCTTGAAAAATACGCATCTGATGAGTATGAAAGTGTTGGCGGTTTAAAGGAACCATTACTTGAAGATATTGCTGAAATGGACCCGGATGTAATCTTCATCTCTGGACGTCAGTCAGCTTTCTATGAAGAATTAAAAGAAATTGCTCCTGTTGTGTTTGTTGGAACTTCGGATGCTGACTACTGGAACACATTCCAATCTTCTGTTGATCTGGCAGCGAAAATGTTCGGCAAAGAAGCAGAAGCTGAAGAATACAAAGCAAAATATGATTCAGCTTTAGAAGAAATCAAAGCGTTAGCTGGAAACTATGAAAGTTCTTTAGTAACAATGTATAACGAAGGTAAACTATCAGGATTTGCAACAAATTCCCGTTTTGGCTACATGTATGATGTTTATGGATTTAAGCCGGTAACAGAAGATATCGAAGCATCTTCTCATGGATCTAACTTCGGTTTTGAAGCGATCCTGGAATTTAACCCGCAAGTACTATTCGTCATTGACCGTACAGCAGCTGTTGGCGGCGACTCTAATATTAAAGAGGATATGGAAAATGACATCATTAAGAAAGCAGATGCTTATCAAAACAAAAAAATCGTTTACCTGGATGGACCACTTTGGTACCTGAGCGGTGGCGGTTTACAATCAGAGCTTGCTAAAATTGAAGAAGTTTTAACTGAGCTGAAGTAATTAACCTGTAAGGGCTGTCTGGAGAATCTGTAGGGACTCTCCGGCGGCCCTTTTTTAAAAGGAAATTCATTTTATTAAAGGGGCGGGAAATATGAAACAAATTAACAGATATATCGATTCCGTTTTTTATAACCAAGATGATATTCTGGAGGGTGTTCTTAATTCTATAAAAGAGAATGGCATGCGATCCATATCCGTTTCTCCTTCTACTGGAAAGCTTCTTACGCTGCTGGTATCTATGTCAGGTGCAAAGAATGTCCTTGAGATTGGGGCGCTTGGTGGATATAGCGGGATTTGTTTAGCCAGGGGTTTTACTCAGGCAGGAAATTTAACATCTCTTGAGCTCGTAGAGAGTTACGCAGAATTAGCACACAATAATCTGGCTAAAGCCGGGTTTGGGGATCAAGTATCCTATTTGACCGGCCCAGCTATAGAAAGCCTCGAAAAGCTTGTTGGCGATAACCGGCAATTTGATTTTTTCTTTATCGATGCAGATAAAGAAAATTACGGAAACTATCTGGAATATTGCATCAGACTGGCGGATAATGGGGCTTTAATTGTTTGTGATAATGTATTGGCAAGAGGCAGTGTAGCCGATGAGAGTGCTGAACCTGGACGTCATACTGAATTCATGAAAAAATTTAATAAAACAGTGGCTGATCATCCTCAATTGGAATCTTTGCTTATTCCTATTGGTGATGGCCTGACGATCTCAAAAGTAAAAAAGTAATTAATTCAATAAGGTAAAAAAGTACAATCGTAAATTTTCCAAGCTAATTTGCATAGACAAGAGGCTGGATGCTAGGCATAGCATTCAGTCTTTTACCCATTGATCTGAAATACTAGGACTGCGGTAATAATTCCAGAAAAATCCCCTGCGTTTAGCCTATTTCCTGATCTAAAATTGACATCAATATTTTTGTTGATTATTATGAACTCTAAATAAAAAATTGCGGATGTGTTTTGGGGAAGACTAAACAGGCCGTTTAGCACCAGGACTTTTACATTTTTAGGTTATTGGATCATTTGGGAGTGAGACATCATATGCAGGAAGAAAAATTAGAAAGAGGTCTAAAAAATAGACACGTCCAGCTAATCGCTATTGGTGGCGCCATTGGAACAGGTTTATTTCTGGGAGCAGGGAAGTCCATCCATTTAGCAGGGCCATCGATTTTATTTGCATACGTCCTTACAGGGCTTGTTTGCTTTTTAATCATGCGGTCACTCGGAGAATTATTGCTATCAAATTTGAAATATCATTCCTTTGTCGACTTTGTGCAGGATTATTTAGGTGATATGCCAGCATTTATTACTGGGTGGACCTACTGGTTTTGCTGGATTTCAATCGCAATGGCGGATTTAACCGCAGTTGGCCTCTATACTCAGTACTGGTTTCCAGATGTGCCGCAGTGGATGCCAGGATTAATTGCACTGATTATTTTGTTGTTTATGAACCTGGCCACCGTCAAAATTTTTGGTGAAATGGAATTCTGGTTTGCATTAATCAAGATCATCGCTATTCTGGCATTAATTGTTATCGGTATATTCATGATTTTTAAAGGCTTTTCAACCAATTCGGGCCAATCCAGTTTTACGAATTTGTGGAGCCACGGCGGAATGTTTCCAAATGGCATGAATGGTTTTATACTCTCCTTTCAGATGGTAATGTTTGCATTTGTTGGAATTGAACTTGTAGGACTTACAGCAGGCGAAACAGAAGACCCGGAAAAGGTCATTCCAAAAGCGATTAATAATATCCCTATACGAATCATTATTTTCTATATTGGCGCCCTTTTCGTTATTATGAGTATTTATCCGTGGAGTGCAATCAAACCTGCGGAAAGTCCATTCGTCCAGGTCTTTGCGGCGGCAGGAATTGCTGCAGCTGCTGGTATTATTAATTTTGTCGTGCTGACTTCAGCTGCTTCGGCTTGTAATAGTGCCATCTTTAGTACAAGCAGGATGATGTACTCACTTGCCAAAGATAAGAATGCACCTGAATCTTTAGCAAAGCTTAATCGACGTAAAGTACCTTCAAATGCGCTGTTCTTTTCAACTGTGATTATTTTAATTGCTGTTATTCTGAACTATATAATGCCAGAAGGTGTATTTACCCTGATTACAAGTATTTCTACAGTGTGTTTCATCTATATTTGGGGTATTACAGTCATTTCTCATTTGAAATACCGCAAAAAAAGGCCCGATCTAGCCAAAGTGAATAAATTTAAATTGCCTCTTTATCCCTTTTCGAACTACTTAATCCTGGCTTTCCTGGCATTCGTCCTTGTAGTGCTTGCACTTGCGGAAGATACACGTGTGGCCTTGTTTGTGACTCCAGTTTGGTTCATATTGCTGATTATCATTTATAAGATAAAAAAATTAGGTTAAACTAGCTGATCAGCGAAAGATAGTGTGGATTTAAATGTATGGTTAGAAAACTTAGATCTGAACTGAAAAAACCTGGTGAGAAATTTTCTCATCAGGTTTTTTCTATCTGCATTATATTATTTTTCCCATAAGGGGCTCCTTTCACATCATTGCCTGCAGTTTAGTATGTTTCTGCTTTCTCTCCCGCTACTCCCGTAGTACATGAATAAGCTTCCTTGAATACTCACCGCACGCACGAAGAGAGTGCGCATGCATTTTCGAGGATCTCGCACCTTCCACTTCAATAGTCTCAATTTAAGGCTCTTAAAAATAAAGAGGCGGATGCTTATAGCAATCCGCCTCAGGCTGTCGAGAAACTCTCGACAGCTTTTATTTTTATCATTAACTTTATTAATTCACTGCGTTAATTTGATATAATATAATTAATTTTACTTAGGATGGTGGATGGCATGTTCAAACCGAAAAGAGAATCACAAAATGAAGCGGAATTTGTTTTTATTGAAGATTTAGTCCCTGAAGATCATCTTTTAAGAAAAGTTGATAAGTACATAGATTTTTCTTTTATCGGGGAGAAAGTCCGTCCCTTCTATTCAGAGAATAACGGGCGTCCTTCGGACCCCATTATGCTTTTTAAGATGATGTTCATTGGTTACTTTTATGGCATCCGTTCAGAACGACAATTAGAACGGGAAGTACAGATGAATGTGGCGTACCGATGGTTCCTTGGCTTGAAGCTCAATGATCCTGTTCCGGACCATTCAACCATCAGTTGGAACCGGCGAACTCGTTTTAAAGATACAAATATTTTTCAAGAGATCTTTGATGAAATTGTCCATCAAGCCATTAGTCATAAAATGGTCGGTGGAAGAGTTTTATTTACTGACTCCACTCACCTTAAAGCGAATGCAAACAAGCACAAATTCACTCGTGAAGAAGTAGAAATTGAAACTCGGGAATATATAGATGAACTTAATAAAGCTATTGAGGAAGACAGGTCAAACCACGGAAAAAAGCGCTAAAAGAAAGAGAGGAGGTGACAGAGACCAAGGAAATCCGAAAAAGTACAACCGATCCAGATTGCGGATTCATGTCCAGGGAAAATAAGCAGGAAATGTTCTGTTACTTAGACCACCGAACAACGGATATGAAGTTCAATATCATAACGGATGCCTATGTTACTCCTGGAAATGTCCATGACTCTATCCCTTATCTTTCTAGATTGGATCGTCAGATCGATCGTTTTGGATTTAAAGTAGAAGCAGTGGCACTCGACTCAGGTTATTTAACGAATCCCATTTGTAAAGGGCTTCACGACAGAAGCATTTTTGGTGTAATTGCACATCGGAGATATCAGCCGACCAAAGGATTATTTCCAAAATGGAAGTTTACCTATCATAAAGAACAAGATATCTATGTTTGTCCAAATGGCCAGAAGCTAGTTTATCGCACAACAACAAGAGAAGGGTACAGAGAGTACAAGTCTGATTCTAAAAAGTGTTCAGAATGCCCACTCCTGAAGGAGTGCACAAGGTCAAAGAACAAACAAAAGGTCCTAACACGCCATGTGTGGGAAGAATTTAAAGAGAAAGTGCGCCTAAACAGACTCTCCCTCTCCGGAAAAATTCTTTATAAATATAGAAAAGAGAAAGTTGAGCGAAGCTTCGCAGATTCAAAAGAACTGCATGGGCTTCGCTATTGCCGGTTACGGGGATTGCACAATGCGAGTGAGCAAGTATTACTCACCGCAGCGTGCCAGAATATGAAAAAGATCGCCACTCACCTAGCCAAGCTAGGATAATTGTGGCGATCTATTGTTTTTCCATAAAAAAAGCCTATTTTTAAGTCAGTAATTGAGAAAATAAAAAAAGCTTGTGGAAAAATCATACCTTTCTCCACAAGCTGAGGCGGATGCTTATAGCAATCCGCCTTTTATATAATAATTCTGAAGCAAATGAGCAATCCAATTTAAATCAGGGCTGCCTTGGATATTTGAGATCAATCCTTTTACAATGGCAGGCCGCAGGCTCGATTCCAAGACATCCTGCTTAAGAAGGACAAGAGATTCCTTCTCAATCGATTCATCTAATTCCTCGATTTTCTGCTCTATGATTTCAATCATTTGCCCATCTGTCATTTCTTCATGCCCGGCCTTCCTGAACGTGTCGTAGAGCTCGTCCGTTATAAACGGAATGGCCGAGTGCTTAGCCAGGAGGTCCGTTTTTTCCGCAAGTGACCGGCATAAAAGGTCCAAATCCAAGGGCACATTGAAAAATAGGAAAATATGAGAGTATACATGCATGAAGCCTTTAATGCAATAAATTAAATCATATTTAGTATGCTGGACAGCCTCACCATATAGCTGATCCAACATTGATAGGGTGATATCATCAATTAATTGATCAAAGTGGCGCCCTTTTGATATCAGTTCTTCATTAAAGCTATGCGCCTGTTCTTTAATAAAAACCTTTGCGAAGTCAGAATGCTTTTGAAAGGAGTGGAAAGTGGTGTAAAAGAACTTCCTCAAAAGCTCTTCGCCCGTATTATTCGGGTCCTTGACTATTCGGTCAATATCTGAGATAAACTGATCCATAAACTGATCGATCAAAGCCATGATCAACTCATCTTTTGATTTAAATGATAAGTAGAAAGCTCCTTTGGAAATACCGGAGTGAACGGTGATCTGCTGAACAGAGGTAGCTTCAAACCCTTGCTTGGCAAAGAGTTCTAAAGCGCTTTCCATAATTAATTGCTTTTTGCTCATGTATGAATGTCACTCCTTTATGATTGACAAATGACCACCCGGTCATTATTATATGTAATTGAGTCTAATAAGTCAATTTAGGGTAGGTGCACAAGTGAAAGGTTTAGTGAATTTTGTCCTGCAGAATAAACTTGCAGTCTGGCTGTTAACAATTATTATCACGGTATCTGGCATTTATTCAGGTACACGGATGAATATGGAGACCATTCCGGATGTCTCAATCCCTTACTTAATGGTAATGGATGTATACCCGGGTGCGACTCCTGAAAAAGTGATGGAAGATGTGTCCATCCCAATTGAAAAGGCCGTAGAAGGGCTTGAAAATGTAAAATCGGTTTACTCAAATTCATATTCTAACATGTCAAATATCCAAGTGGAATATGACTATGGTATTGATATGGACGAAGCCAAACGGGCTCTCCAATCAGCACTCGATGCAGTGGAGCTGCCGGAAGGAGCACAGGAACCTTCCATTACTGCCATCAGCATGAATATGATGCCGGTTGCGGCACTGAGTGTAAGCAGTAAATCAGAGGATATTGTTGAGTTAACCTCGACTGTAGAAGATATCATACTCCCAAAAATTGAAAAAATTGATGGAGTAGCATCAGCGACCATTACTGGTCAGCATGTGGAAGAAGTGCAGCTCACCTACAACGAAGAAAAATTGGCAGAGCTTGAGCTGACGGAAGATAAAGTAAAGGAAATGATCCAGGCAAGCAACATGGCCGTTTCATTGGGGCTTTACGAATTTGAGGAAGGTGAACAGGCTGTTGCAGTAGACGGCAAGTTCATGACTGAGGATGAATTAAAGAACATGCTCATTCCGGTAACGCCTTCCGCACAAAACCAGTCACCTTTTGTTAAGCTGAGTGACATTGCTGAAATTGACACTGTCGGAAGAGTACAATCGGTTTCCCGTACAAACGGAAATAATGCCATTGCGATTCAAATTGTTAAAGAACAGCAGGCAAACACGGTTGAAGTAGTCAACGATGTAAAGGATTTAATCAAGGAAGAACAAGAAAAGATCGAAGGCCTTGTCATAGATGTTTCTCTTGACCAGGGTGAGCCAATTGAAGAATCTGTATCAACGATGATTGAAAAGGCAGTGTTCGGCGGACTGATCGCTGTCTTAATTATTTTGCTGTTCCTGCGTGATTTCAAATCTACAATCATCTCAATTGTATCCATTCCAGTTTCCATTTTCATGGCTTTGCTGCTGCTGAACTGGATGAATATTACCTTGAATATTATGACGCTTGGAGCCATTACGGTTGCCATCGGCCGTGTAATTGATGACTCTATCGTTGTAGTCGAAAATATTTACCGCCGTTTGCATTTAAAAGAAGAAAAACTGACAGGGCGGGCACTTATCCGTGAAGCAACGATTGAAATGTTCAAGCCAATTCTTTCCTCGACATTAGTAACGGTTGCTGTATTTGCCCCGCTCATCTTTGTAGGGGGCATGGTCGGCGAGCTGTTTATGCCATTTGCTTTGACGATGACGTTCGCGCTTGGTGCTTCACTCCTTGTGGCAATTACAATCGTTCCAGCGCTGTCTCACTTCTTGTTCAAAAAGAAACTGTACAGTGAAAAAACGGAAGGCGGCCATAAAGAAGCTGGAAGGCTGTCAAAATGGTATAAAGGCATTCTTGAGAAATCCCTTAATCATAAGATTATTACTTCCATCATTGCGGTAGTATTGCTGGCGGGAAGCATAGCACTGACACCAATGATCGGATTCAGCTTCATGGGCAGTGAAGAAGAGAAAGTGATGTATCTGACATACACGCCTGAAGCTGGAGAGCTTAAAGATGAAACATTAAAGAATGTTGAAGCAGTAGAAGAAGAGATGCTAAAGCGTAAAGATATTGACATCGTTCAAATATCTGTAACCGAAGAAGCGGATCAGATGGCTGCCATGATGGGCGGTGGAGCAGGCGGTGCCTTAATGTACCTGATCTTTGACCCGGAAATGGATAATTTCCCTGAAGTCCGTGAAGAAATAGAAGACTATGTGTTTAATATCGGACAATCAGGTGAATGGAAGAGCCAGAACTTCTCTTCTATGTCCGGCTCAACCAATGAAGTCAGCTACACATTCTACAGTGAAGATTTAGATAAACTGAATGAATCAGTCAAAATGGTAGAAGATGAAATGAAGGAAATTAAGGAATTGGAGGATGTTTCTTCAAGTGCAGAAGATGCATTTGTTGAATATACCTTCAATGTGGAGCAGGATGAACTGCTTCAATACGGTCTGACAGCCGGACAAATTGTCATGATGCTGAATCCGTCAAACACCAAGGATATCCTGACAACAATTGAAAAAGACGGGGAGACGCTTGAAGTCATTGTCCAGCAGGAGCAGGCCGAACAGCCGAAATCCATTGATGATATCCTGGCAACACAGGTGCCGACAGCCATGGGTACAACGATGCCTCTTTCCGAGCTTGTCACAGTGAAAGAAGGTACAACGCATAATACGCTTGCCCGCAGTAAAGGCGAGTACTTCGCGACCGTGTCAGCTACAGTGAAAAGCGATGACATCTCAAAAGCTACTTCTAAAACAGATGAAGCGATTGATGGTTTAGATTTGCCTAAGGGAGTAACAGTTGGAGTTGCCGGCGTTCAGGCAGATATGACTGAGACATTCACACAGCTTGGTGCTGCAATGCTTGCGGCTATCGCGATTGTGTACTTCATTTTGGTGGTTACATTCCGTGAAGGAGTGGCGCCATTTGCGATTCTCTTCTCCCTTCCATTTGCCGTGATAGGCTCATTCGTTGGCTTATTAATGGCTGGAGAAACCATATCTGTATCAGTTATGATGGGATTATTAATGCTGATTGGTATCGTCGTAACCAATGCCATCGTTCTGGTGGACCGGATCATCCATATGGAGCGTGACGGTCTGGTCATGAGGGAAGCGGTACTCGAAGCGGGAGCAACAAGACTTCGCCCTATTCTTATGACAGCCATTGCGACAATTGGAGCATTAATTCCATTGGCCATTGGCTCCGGCGGCGGAGGACTTATCTCCAAAGGGCTTGCGATTACCGTTATTGGCGGTCTTACAAGTTCGACGCTATTGACCCTGATCATTGTGCCAATCGTGTACGAAGTATTATCTAAAATGTTTAAGAAAAACCGCAGAGAAATCGAAGAAAACTAAAAGGAAGCCCTGCAGGACAGTTGAATGCCTGCAGGGCTTTTCTGCTTTTTCAACTAAATTCCTCTGCTAAATTCCCTTTTTTCTTTTATAAGATCCACTCTTGCAAATAATAGGGCATACATAACAGCAAAAATAAGATAGGCCAGGCCAACGATCAGGCTAAGGGTCCTTGGAGGAAAGATCTCCAGCAGGAATCCTGCCGTACCCATGGAGACTGCCAGGGAAAGGTTTGAGATCATCTGCATTAGACCGAAAAATGTTCCCTGCCTGGATCGGGGTAAGAACTTCATCATAACAGTATCCAGGCAGATATTGCCGATTCCGCCCGCAAAGGTGATCAGTACGACAGTGAAAAGAGCTGAGTAAAAGCTGGGCGCAACGCTAAGTAAAACATGACCGGTGCCTTCTATGGCGATAAAGATGAACGCAAGTGCCAGAAGGCGGCGCTTTATCATATGAGAGAAAAAGGAGCTTAGAATAAGGCCAATCCCCAATGCGCCATACATAAACCCAACACCCAGCTCACCCATATCAAATACTTCCAGTCCATATATACTGACTAGAATATTGTCTATGCCATTGGCGAGCGGCATTGTCAGCATCATAATAAAAAAGGCAATCAGTGCCGAAGAGCCAAGAATTAGCTTCCATGGTGATACGGCAGCCGGTGTACCCGTTTTTCTCCTATTATCCTCGGAAACTGGCGGGAAAACCATCCTCGAGATTAGATACGCTGATAACAGGAAGGTAAGACCGTTAATCATAAAAGCAGCATGGTTCCCCAGATAGTAGGAGAGCAGTCCGCCGGTGCTTGATCCCAAAATGAGAACTGCCCCAACCATAACCTGCTCAATCGCATTTACATATATAAGCCGATCGGATTTTATAAGGGCAGGTATTGCAGATATCCTGGCTGGTGAATAGATGGCTTCGCCCATAGATATCAGGAACGCACTTGTAAAAACAATCCATAGGTCCCCTGGTTCCCTTACGTAAAGAAGGCAGAGGACCGCCGGCACCCTCAGCAAGTCCACTGTCACCAGAATAGCTTTTTTGGAAAAACGGTCTGCGAGCATGCCTCCTATTGGAGCAATGAAGAAAAATGGTGCCATGCGGACAGCGAATAAAATTCCGATTGCCACACCGGAACCTGTTACTTGGTAGAGCAGTGCAAGCAGCGCCACTTGAGTAAATCGATTGCCAATTCCATTAATGACACCAGCCCAGAAGAGCTTTTGATAATTTTTCTCCCTTTTCCATACAGTCCAATTAGTCATGTTAACGTACCTCAGTGTAATATGATTTGATAATTATCTAATTAGATAACAAAAAATAATTAGATGTCCATCTAATTAGATTATATTCAAATTAGTTTGATTGCACAATCATAAATTTTTGTGGTGATGAAACTTTATTCAATGCAGAATCGTAATGATGAATAAGGAGGCGGGTGTGATGAAACTGCTATTCGAGGTCGTTTTTCTTTTATTTATGATCTATTTCAGCTATCACTACATAGTACTTATAACCAAAATGAAGAAAGCTGCCCTTTTTCCTTCAGTAAAAGATGATCTGAAAGCCGTCAGGAAATTCCCCCAAAAAAAATCGGATAGCCCTGTGATCTCCAAGAACAAACTCGGGCTTACTATGTATGCTGTCATGCTGGTATTTCTAAGCGCGATGTTTATATTCGGTAAATATTTTATGGAATTCAGCTGGACCTATCTCTATCTAATGTTTATCCCTTTAATGAACGCCAAAGATCTCCTGAATGTATTTGCGGTATATGATGATGGCTTTATAAGCGGAAGCAGGTTTGTTCCATGGAAAAAACTAAAATCCTTCCATTTTAAAAAGATAGATTTAAATCACAAATACTATGGCTATTCTCAGGAAGTAAATGAAGGCTATGAACTTATCCTTAAAACAAAAATGGCCAGCCACAGCCTGGCTGTAACAGAAGAGGAAATGAAAGAAAGGCTTGTTCATATCTTCGAAGAGCGGATGAAAACAGGCTAGAGAAGTTTTAAAATGCCCTTTTGTTGGTATTTATAAAGTAAACCATCACGAAAGGATCAGGAAAAATGAAAGAAATTACAGTAACGGTTGACTATGAAGGGTTAAAATATCAAACAAATATCATTACAAATAAAGAAGCCTGCGAGGATGAAATACGCAAGCAGGCGGAAGATCAGATCAGAAGACAGTTGAATAATTAAGAGTAAAAATGAACCCCCTTAATCAGCGAGATAAGGGGGTTTAATATGGGATCAGCGGAGCTTTTGATTTAGTTTCTGCTGAAGCATTTCAATTTTATTTGGCAGGACAAATAAGTACTCTATTAAACTCTCCAGGAGCTCCATCAGCAGAGCGGCCATTTCCTGATCAATATCCTTTTCAAGATCGAGCATCTCGTAAAAGGGACTGCCAGGCTGCGCCAGCTGGCTTAATGACTGAAGGGGCTTTGCTAAATCAACATGGTTTGGCAGCTGTTCAAACTGCTTTGACAGGTTTTGCCCTTTGACCTCTTCACCGAGGAAGTTTTTTAATATGCTCTCAAGGACCCGCTTTGACATCACAGCTGTTGCCACCGTATCTCTGGAATAGCTGACATTTAGAGCTGACTTGTAGGCACGTGTCAGATCTCCAGGCACTTCCTTTATTTTCTCCAGCTGAGTCAGGAGCTCCTTCGCAGAGTTAGGATCATAGATATAGAGGATTGTCTCATCGCTGGACTGGCCGGCCTCATTAAGAATCATGATAAAGACGGATTCTTTCTTACAGGCAGAACAATTTCCATGGGAAAGAATGCTTGATTTGCTGGTATGATTATAATTTGCTTTAATCGTAAAATGGCCCGGTTTGCTGCATTTTGGGCACTCGCACTGGACACTTGATGGCAGCTTCCGATAGCCAAATTGACTATGAGAAATAACTTGCGCCGGCAACACTCTTCTCACTATCATTTCCCCCCGATAGATTACTATTTTTCCATTCCATTACAATTAAGTATAACTTTGAAAAACAGGAGGAAAAAGATGAAAAATATGGAACTTTTCCGATTTTTATAATAACCAAAAAAAAGCTGCTCCCACATGGGGAAGCAGCTCTTTTTCCATTATCCTTTATAAGGGTTATTGCGGTTATCCCTATTGTTAAAATCATATGCATCTCGATAGCGGGTATCGACATCATCGTTATAGGCTGAAACAGTCCGGTCATCTGTTTCCAATTCTTCAGGATTTCCGCTCAGCGGACGGTTTAGATCCAGATTTTCATCTGTCCAGACACCGCTGCTGTTTCTGGTGTTATCCTTAAATGCATTCGTTCCGCGGTCAATTTCCCCAGGGTTTAAAGGATCAGCATTTGTATAAGTGGTGCGGTCACCATCCAAAACGGAACGGTCCGCATTTGTATAACCGTCAGTAAAGTCTGCAGACTTCGTTTCAGGATCGACTAACACAAGGATTTTTCCTGATTTGACATCTGCTTCATAGCGATGTGCTTCCTCTTCTGGAATGCCCATTCCAATAAGAGCTCCGGCAATGCCGCCTGCGCCTGCACCAACAGCAGCTCCTGTTAATGTCGCAGCAATTGGTCCAGCTGCCACAATTGGCCCGATTCCGGGGATCGCCAATGCGCCAACACCGGCCAGAAGACCTGTTAATCCTCCCAAAACACCGCCAGTTGCCGCTCCGGCAGCTAATCCTTCTTCTGTTTTTGTGCCTGTTTCTTCTGTAACGGCCTCCACATCGTCTTTATTTTTGCTGATTACAGAAATATCTTCAGGCCGGTATCCTTCCGCTCTTAATTTTTCAACCGCTTGAATAGCTTCGTGTTCTGTATCATATGCACCTACTATATGCTTGTTTGTTGCCATGTTCATCATCCTCCTTAACAATTTTTGTTTATCTATTCGTGTACATACCTTTTTCCTCACGGACATAAACCGCGTGGATAAAATTACTAGTAAATCTCCCTTGACTGCTAAGCGGCTTGACCTCTAACTGGATAATCGGTAGTTTAAAACTAGACAAGACATAAGGAAGGCGGATTCTCTTTGAAAAAACTTTATTATGAAGACCCATATATCAAAACATTTGAAACAGAACTTGTATATCAGGCAGCAGACGAAAAGGAAAGAGTATATGCCGTCCTGAAAGAAACGGCCTTTTATCCGACTGGCGGAGGACAGCCTCATGATGAGGGGGCACTCAATAACATAAAAGTGGTAGATGTCGAAGAAGTGGAAGGGGAAATCCGGCATTATTTAGAAGGAGAATTGGACACCTCCACAACAGAAGTGTCAGGAGAAATCGATTGGAAACGGCGGTTTGATCATATGCAGCAGCATGCCGGCCAGCATATTTTATCAGCTGCATTTGAAGAGCTTTACGGATATAAAACAGTCAGCTTTCATTTAGGCAGAGAAACATTAACCATTGATTTGGAGATCAGTGAACTGCCCGCTGAGCATGCAGAGGAAGCGGAAAGGCTGGCTAATGCCATCATTCTTGAGAACCGTCCAATTGAATCGAAGTGGGTGAGTGCAGAGGAAGCCTCCAAATTTCCTCTCCGCAAGAAGCTGTCTGTCAGTGAAGATATTCGGCTTGTGATCATTCCGGAGTTTGATTATAACGGATGCGGCGGAACACATCCGACTTCAACCGGCCAGGTATCCGGTGTGAAAATATTGGACTGGGAGCGCCAAAAAAAGAAAATTCGCGTACAGTTTGTCTGCGGCAGCAGGATACTAGCGCAGCTTCAGACCAAATATGAAATCACCCGAAATCTTAGCCAGCTCCTAAATGCACCAGAGAAGGAGCTGCCTTCGGCGGCGAGCCGTTTGATTGAAAATGGGAAGGACCTGGAGAAGCAGCTGGAAGAAGCAAAGGAGACCCTTTTGGCTTTTGAGGCAAAAGAATTGTACACAGCAGAAGAAGGAGAGTATGTCAGCCAAGTCTTTAAGGGGCGTACCATTCAGGAGCTGCAGAAACTGGCGCGCTTAATCGCTTCACAATCGGAAAATGCCGATGTAATCCTAATTAATGAGACTGCAGATAAACTTCAATTTGTCTGTGCCAAGGGAGCAGATTCGGAATCTGATATGAAGAGCCTTTCAGCAGAACTTTTGCAGAAAATTAACGGCAAAGGCGGCGGGAATCCTCAATTTGCACAGGGTGGCGGAGAAAAGCTCATGAGCGGGGAGGACCTGCTGCAGTATGCATTGAGACTTGCAGGCCAAAAGGGATATAAAGGATAGGTTTAATTGATAAAATATTTAGAAAAGTATTGAAAAGTGATTGTAATAAAGCCTCTGTTGTATTACAATTTTGGTACGGGCCATGCATTATAATGAATGTTTATGATAACCTCATAAACGCCTCATATAATATCCGGGTCTGCAGGAGGCAAGTTCATGTACAGACAAAATACCGTCTACATCATCGGAGACAGCAAAACATCATTGAACAATCCGATTATGCAAAAATACAACGGCTTCTTTATCGGTCTTGTGATCGACAGGGAAACAGATGAAATTGTAGATGCTGAATGTTCATCTACTATCAACTTAACTTCATTATTTATTAAATCTCTATTTGTCGGCAAATCCATACTCGAAGCAGACAAGGTAATGGAAGAAATTGAAGGCCGCTATTTCGGCTCCTCACAAAAGGCCCTAATGGTTGCCTTTAAAAATGCCCATATAAAATATACACAAATTTTGAATAAGTAAAGCTGCTTTTTCTGTTTTCCGCAGATGAAATCCAGCTATCAGAGAATATCTCCGATAGCTGGATTTTTTTGTATTTAGCTTTTATGAAAATTCAATTTACAGAAAATGTGAAAATAACTTACAATATAGAAAACTATAATAATATAATTTTTTGGGGGATTCGAAATGAAGCTTTATTTATCGGTTGATATGGAGGGAATTACGGGTCTGGCGGATCATACTCATGTCGGCTCATCGAAGCACAATTATGAACGCAGCAGGATAATTATGACGGACGAAGCAAACCATGTGGTGACAGCTGCCTTTGAAGAAGGCTGCAGTGAGGTGATTGTCAATGACAGCCACTCAAAAATGAACAATCTGCTGATCGAAAGAATGCACCCTGAGACTCAGCTGATTACTGGTGATGTTAAGCCATATTCAATGGTTCAGGGCCTGGATTCAAGCTTTAGCGGAGCCATGTTTGTTGGATATCATGCACGTGCTTCCATGAGAGGTGTAATGTCCCACTCTATGATTTTTGGTGTAAGGCATATGTATATTAATGATCATGCTATCGGAGAAATGGGCTTCAATGCCTATGTGGCTGGCTATCATGGCGTTCCTGTCCTAATGGTGGCCGGAGATGACCAGGCGGCATTGGAAGCAGAGAAATTAATCCCGAATGTGACAACAGCCGTTGTCAAAGAGACGATATCCCGTTCAGCGGTGAAATCGCTTACTCCGGCGAAGGCCGGCCAGCTTTTAAGAGAAAAGGCGGCAGAAGCGCTTAGCAAAAGGGAGCTTGTCAAACCGCTCGTGCCCCCGGAAAACCCTGTGTTGAAAATTGAATTTGCCAATTATGGCCAGGCTGAGTGGGCTGCTTTAATGCCTGGTGCAGAGATAGAAGTAAATACAACCATCGTCCGCTATCAGGCTAAAGATATTCTTGAAGCATACCAGGCTATGCTCGTGATGACTGAGCTGGCTATGAGAACTACATTCTGTTAGGAAGTGTTAATGAATGACTGGATACATAATAAAACGCCTCATCGCAATGGTCGTCACACTTTGGTTCATTATCACTCTGACTTTTTTCTTAATGCATTCCGTACCCGGATCGCCTTTTAATGAAGAAAGAAACACCAGTGAAGCGGTCCAGCGGAACCTGGAGAAATTCTATCATTTGGATGAACCTTTGTATGTCCAATATGGGATGTACTTGAAATCGGTTGTGACGTTTGACTTCGGGCCATCTATTAAAAAATCCTCCCAGACGGTTAATGAAATGCTCGGAAGGGGCTTTCCGGTGTCGTTTGAACTGGGAATCGTTACATTGACCGTGGCGGTTTTCTCAGGAATTGCCCTCGGAATCATAGCAGCTCTCCGGCACAATGGCTTTATTGATTATTTAGCGATGACCATTGCAGTTCTGGGAATATCCGTTCCAAACTTTGTCCTTGCCACACTATTGATTCAGCAGCTTGCTGTCAACCTGGCAATCCTTCCTGTGGCTACCTGGTCTAGCCCGAAGCATATGATTCTGCCGACTCTTGCGCTTGCGACCGGTCCAATGGCGATCATCGCCCGGCTGACAAGATCAAGCATGCTGGAAGTCCTGACACAGGATTACATCAAAACAGCCAAAGCTAAAGGTCTGTCACCGGTGAAAATTGTTTTTAAACACGCACTCAGAAATGCTCTTCTGCCTGTCGTAACTGTAATGGGATCGCTGGCAGCGAGCATTTTGACAGGCACTTTTGTTATTGAAAAAATATTTGCTATTCCCGGAATGGGAAAGTATTTCGTTGAAAGCATCAATACACGTGATTATCCCGTCATAATGGGAACCACCGTTTTTTACAGCTCGATACTGATTATCATGCTGTTTTTGGTGGACATTGCCTACGGGGTTCTGGACCCAAGAATTAAGCTTCATAAAAAGGAGGCGAGCTAATGGAACTGCGCAAACAGCATGATAACCGCAACCTTGCACCCGATATTCCGGATGATTGGTTTGTGCCAAAGGCCAAAGACGAGAATGAAGCGGAAGCAGTTGTAAGGCCAAGCCTCTCTTATTGGCAGGATGCGTGGCGCCGGCTTTTGAAAAACAAGCTGGCGATGGCAGGACTATTCTTTCTTATTGCTTTAGCCTTTATGGCTATATTTGGCCCGATGATTTCTCCGCATAGTGTATCCCAGCAGTCATTGACCAATCAGAATCTTCCGCCATCTTCAAAATACTGGTTCGGAACAGATGAGTTAGGCCGGGATGTTTTTGCAAGAACATGGTATGGAGCCAGGATCTCCTTATTCGTTGGAATCGTGGCAGCCATGATTGATTTTGCAATCGGGGTCATTTACGGCGGTATTGCCGGCTATAAAGGCGGCAGAACAGATAATGCCATGATGAGGGTAGTTGAGATACTTTATGGACTTCCATATTTGCTGGTTGTTATTTTAATCAGCGTCGTAATGGGGCCGGGTTTGTTCACCATTATATTCGCCCTTTCCGTAACAGGCTGGATTGGGATGGCCCGGATTGTCCGCGGACAGGTTCTGCAGATCAAAAACTATGAATTTGTATTGGCATCAAAGACGTTCGGAACAAAAACATCGAGGATTATAAAGAAAAACCTGCTGCCGAACACAATGGGACCTATCATTGTACAGATGACTTTAACAGTGCCATCGGCCATCTTTGCAGAGGCGTTCCTGAGTTTTCTGGGATTAGGCATTCAGCCGCCTTTTGCCAGCTGGGGCTCCATGGCAAGTGATGGGCTGTCTACCATTCTGTCAGGTCACTGGTGGCGCCTGTTCTTCCCTGCCTTTTTCATCTCCTTGACCATGTTTTCATTTAATGTGCTTGGAGACGGATTGCAGGATGCCCTCGATCCGAAGTTAAGGAGGTAGCAGCATGGAGAAAGTACTTGAAGTAAAAGACCTGCAAGTCACATTTACCACTTATGGCGGGGAAGTCCAGGCTGTAAGGGGTGTATCATTTGATCTCTACAAGGGAGAAACCCTTGCTATTGTGGGTGAATCAGGCTGCGGGAAAAGTGTGACCTCCCAGAGCATCATGCGGCTGATTCCATCACCTCCCGGGAGAATAGCAGATGGCGCTGTCCTCTTTAAAGGGAAGGACCTGACAAAGCTAAAAGAATCAGAAATGCGGGATATCCGCGGTGCTGACATTTCGATGATCTTTCAGGATCCCATGACAGCTTTAAACCCTACGATTACCATCGGGGAGCAAATTATAGAAGGAATTATGCAGCATGAAACCATATCAAGGCAGGATGCCCGCAAAAAGGCCCTAGAGATGCTGAATTTAGTTGGAATTCCAAATCCATCCGAAAGATTGAAGCATTATCCGCACCAATTCAGTGGAGGGATGAGGCAGCGAATTGTAATTGCCATGGCACTTGTCTGTGAGCCGGAAGTGCTGATTGCCGATGAGCCCACCACTGCACTAGATGTGACGATTCAAGCGCAAATATTAGATTTGTTTAAAGATATCCAGAAGAAAACCGGAGTATCCATCATTATCATCACCCATGACCTGGGGGTTGTCGCTCAAGTAGCCGACCGCATTGCTGTCATGTATGCAGGGAAAATCGTGGAGGCCGGAGAACGAAGGGAAATTTTCTATAATCCTCAGCATCCCTATACAAAGGGTCTGCTGAAATCCGTTCCCCGCCTTGACCTGGATGGATCCGATCTTATTCCCATCGGCGGATCGCCGCCGGATCTGTTCGCTCCCCCGGCTGGGTGCCCATTTGCTGCCCGCTGCGGATACGCAATGGAGGTATGTGACCGTGTTTATCCCTACAAAACACATCTAAGCCGTGATCATCATGTTGATTGCTGGCTCCAGGATGAACGGGCACAGAAAATGCTTGCGAGTGTAAAATAGGTTTTTCCTTTCGCAGTGCCGGACCCGGTACAGTGAAAGTTATGACTCTATCAGCTGTCAGACAGGCATCTGGTAGATAAAGAAATATATCTTAAGAGGGGGAAAAAGAATGAGAAAGTTTTTATCGCTGCTGCTTGCAGGTGTATTGCTATTTGTCATGGCAGCCTGTACGGCAAATGAAAATGCCGGCAAAGAAACAGACAGCAAGAATGATGGCAAGAAAGAAGAAGAAAGTGCTGAAAAAGTCCTTTATTTGAACAATGGCCAGGAGCCGACTTCGTTTGACCCTCCAATCGGCTTTGACTCTGTTTCATGGACTGCACTGAACAACTTGATGGAAGGCTTGACCCGTCTTGGAAAAGATCATGAACCAGAAGCCGCAATTGCTGAAAAATGGGATGTTTCAGAAGACGGAAAGACTTATACCTTTCATATCCGTGAAGACGCAAAATGGTCTAATGGCGACCCTGTAACTGCAGGTGACTTTGAATTTGCATGGAAACGCCTTTTAAATCCAGATACAGGATCTTCAGCCGCTTTTCTCGGCTATTTCATTGAAGGCGGAGAAGCTTATAATAATGGGGAAGGATCAGCTGATGATGTAAAAGTAAAAGCTGTTGATGACAAAACCTTTGAAGTTACTCTTGTTAGTGCGCAGGCTTACTTCTTAAGTGTAATTACCAACCCTGCGTTCTTCCCAATTAACGAAAAAGTTGCAACAGAAAATCCGAAGTGGTTTGCTGAAGCGGAATCTTTTGTGGGCAACGGTCCTTTCAACCTGACAGAATGGGAACATGACAGCCACTTTGTTATGGAGAAAAATGATCAGTACTGGGATGCTGAGACTGTAAAACTGGAAAAAATTCATTGGGCCATCATTGATGATACAAATACAGAATATCAAATGTACCAGTCTGGAGAACTGGATGTATCCGATGTGCCTTCTGAGCTGAGTGAGCAGCTGCTGGGAGAAGCAAAAGTTGAAGACCAGGCTGGAGATTATTTCTATCGATTTAATGTAAACATGGAGCCTTTCCAGAATCAAAACATTCGTAAAGCATTTGCGATGGCAGTGGATCAGCAGCAAATTGTTGATTTCGTTACAAAGAATGGTGAAAAGCCGGCATACGGATTTGTTTCTTATGGTTTTGCTGACCCTTCAGGAAAAGATTTCCGTGAAGCTTCAGGAGATCTTGTAAAAACAAATGTGGAAGAAGCGAAGGCATTGCTTGAAAAAGGTATGAAGGAAGAAGGATATGATAAGCTTCCGGAAGTTACCTTAACTTATAGCACGGATGATACACACAAAAAAATTGCTGAAGCACTTCAGCAAATGTTCAAAGAAAATCTTGGTGTGGAAGTAAAGCTTGCCAACATGGAGTGGAATGTATTCTCTGAAGAACAAAAAGCGCTTAAATTCCAATTATCACGCAGTTCATTCCTTGCTGACTATGCAGACCCTATCAACTTCCTTGAAAACTTCCAGACAGGTCATTCCATGAACCGCACTGGCTGGAGCAATGAAAAGTTCGATCAGCTGATCAAAGATGCGAAAAATGAGGCAGACGAAGCAAAGCGTTTCGAACTGATGTATGAAGCAGAAAAAATCTTATTTGAAGAAATGCCGATTATCCCTATCCATTTCTACAACCAGGTTTATCTCTATAATGATGCTGTTTCAGGAATTGTCCGCCATCCGGTTGGATACATGGAGCTTAAATGGGCAGATAAGAAGTAATACTTCTTCGGCTTGATGTGAAAGTGACAGGAAAAGGGATGTTCGTGTGAACATCCCTTTTTTAAAGTAAAAGTCTGCTTGCGCGTTTCGAGATTATTTCCCGAAAAATAATACATTTTCCCGAATCTTAGCTTATATCCTCGACAATTATTTCATTTCCCAAACAATGCTTTTGCTGCAGGAGCATATAATGCTAATAAAACTTAAAGGATGTGACAGCATGGCAATCAAACCTCAGCGCCTGAAAAAAGGTGATGCAATTGGAATTATAGCACCGGCAAGCCCACCCAATCAGGAGAACCTGAAACGATCACTGTCTTTTTTGGATGAACTTGGTGTAAAGGTAAAGATGGGCGAGCATGTAAAAGATCAATATGGTTACCTGGCCGGGAAGGATGAAGACCGTCTGGCGGATTTACATAGCATGTTTGCGGATAAAGAAGTCAGAGCCATCATTTGTGCTGGCGGCGGTTATGGAACCGGAAGAATTGCGTCTCAGATTGACTACAATCTGATTAAAGAAAACCCGAAAATTTTCTGGGGATACAGTGATATAACATTCCTGCACACCGCCATTCGCCAGCAGACAGGATTGGTTACCTTCCATGGGCCAATGCTCGCCTCTGATATTGGCAAAGAAGGTGCGGATCCGCTATCCCGGCAATATTTCAGGCAGCTATTTGAGCCGGTAACCCTTGACTATCCTGCAGGAATATCAGAACTGGAGACAATGGTGGACGGGAGGGCCACGGGGATCTTAACGGGCGGAAACCTGTCACTTTTGGCCAGTACAATCGGAACACCATTTGAAATTGATACGAAAGATAAACTTGTGCTTATTGAAGACATCAACGAAGAGCCCCGTGCAGTCGACCGCATGCTAAACCAGCTGCATATGGCCGGAAAGCTCGCGGATGCGGCCGGCTTTATCATAGGGGACTTTAATAATTGCGTTCCGGAAAGAGAACTTTCCCTGGAATTGGATGAAGTGCTGGATACGTATATCAAAAGGGTGAAAAAGTCTGCTGTAAAAGGCTTTCATATCGGCCATTGCTCTCCGCATATTTCTGTGCCATTAGGCGTAAGGGCAGAATTGGATGCAGCCGGTAAAAAGCTGACAATCGAAAGCGGAGTTAAGTAAAAGGGTGGTATAGATGAAAATAAACACAATTGAAACATTCAGAGCTGCGGTACCACTGAAAAAACCATTTAAAACGGCTTTAAGAACAGTTGAGACAGCTGAAACGATTGTTGTGAAAGTAACATGCGATAACGGAATAGCGGGGTGGGGAGAAGCACCTCCCACTGTGGTGATCACTGGAGACAGCCTATCAAGCATAGAGTCAGCCATTCGTCATGTATTAAAGCCTATGCTGGTCAATAAGAGTCTTCTAAACTATGAGGAAATTTTCCAGGGGATTCAATCCGCTTTAATAGGAAATTCAAGTGCAAAGGCAGCAGTGGATATGGCATTGTACGATTGTCTTGCACAGCAATGCAAACTGCCCCTCTACCAATTCCTGGGCGGCCATAAAAATGAGGTAGAGACCGATTATACGGTAAGCGTCAATGGTCCTGAGGAAATGGGTGAAGATGCGGTTTCCTATGTGCAGCAAGGCTTCGATGTCCTTAAGGTAAAGGTCGGCAAGGATGATATTTTAACAGATATAGAGAGAATACGGGAAATCCGCACCCGGGTAGGATCAAAGATAAAAATCCGCCTGGATGCCAATCAGGGATGGAAGCCAAAGGATGCTATTTACGCCATCCGGAAAATGGAAGCACTGGACTTGAATATTGAGCTTGTGGAACAGCCGGTAAAGGCATGGGATATAGAGGGGCTTAAGCAGGTTACAGATGCAGTTGATACACCGATTATGGCAGATGAAAGTGTCTTTTCCCCGAAGCAGGCATTTGAAGTCATTAAAACCCGAAGTGCTGATTTGATTAATATCAAGCTGATGAAATCAGGGGGCATTTATCAGGCGCAGATTATTAATCAGCTCGCTGAAGTTTGCGGGATGGAATGCATGGTTGGCAGCATGATTGAAACCAAAATTGGTATTACGGCTGCAGCCCACTTTGCCGCCAGCAAAAAGAATATAACCCGCTTTGATTTTGACGCCCCATTGATGATGGCAAAAGAAATTGTAGAAGGCGGAATCCGTTATTCAGGCCGCAAAATTACCCTGCCATCTGAACCGGGTCTTGGCATCAGAAATGTATCCTTAGCAGTGAACCAGCAGGAATTGACATCCTGACAATTATAAAGAGGAGGAATTCGTTTTGGGAAATCAGAAAAAGTGGCTTGTCTCTGTTCCTGCTGCAACCCTGTGGACAGCAAGCGATTCTCCGAGAGAAATAGACCTTGAGGCCATCACGAATCCAGTTAACCTGGATTCGTGGCTTGAAAAACTCACCTATGAACCCCGCCTGGAGCTTTGCAACGGGAATCTGGTACAGTCACAAGTTTTATACGGAGAAGAAGTAATTGTGCTGGAGGAGAAGGAAGGGTGGGTACATGTTGCTGTCCCTAGCCAGCCTTCATCAAAGGATGAAAGAGGATACCCCGGCTGGATCCCGAAAGTCCAGCTGGCTCAGAATGAAGACTGGAAGTTTAAAAGTGGAAACGCCGCTGTCATCCAAAATAAAAAAGCAGCACTCTATTCTATTGAGAGAGAGCCAAAACTAGTTCTAAGCTATCAAACTATCCTTCCGGTTTTAAAAGAAGATAACGAATGGATCCAGGTGCAGACTCCTGAAGGAGAAGGTTATTTAAAATCTGCTGACGTGAAGGTCTTTGAATCAATCGAGGCTATACCCATAGGCAGCGGTCAAGATATCATCACTGCGGGGGAACAATTCTTGGGTCTGCCTTATTTATGGGGCGGCATGAGCAGCTTTGGATATGACTGTTCAGGGTTCAGCTATTCAATGTGCAAAGCAAATGGAGTGATCATTCCCCGTGATGCCCATGATCAGGCGGAAGCGGGAAAACCGGTCGAACTTGATTCCATTGAACCCGGGGACTTATTGTTTTTTGCTTATGAAGAAGGGAAGGGCAAACTCCATCATGTAGGCATCTATTATGGTGATGGAAAGCTGCTTCATTCTCCTAATACCGGTAAAAATATCGAGATAATAGACTTAAAGGATACTATTTATGAAAAGGAACTATGTGCAGCTAGACGCTACTGGCAAGAGACGGGGGAATAAACATGGCAAATGAAGCACTTCTGCAGGTCAACAATCTAAAAAAGCATTTTTCAATGGGGAAAGGACAAACTCTGAAGGCAGTTGATGATGTCTCCTTTCATATTAAAAAAGGAGAAACATTCGGGATTGTAGGTGAATCCGGCTGCGGAAAATCAACAGCAGGACGTACGATTATTGGCTTATATAACCGTACAGAAGGCGAAGTCCTTTATGACGGAAAAAATGTTCATACCATGACAGAAAAAGAGAGGTTTGCTTTTCACAAAAAAATGCAGATGATCTTTCAGGATCCCTATGCATCATTAAATCCGCGTTCTACCGTCCAGGAAATAATTTCTGAGCCCATGGAGGTCCATGGATTATATCCAAATAAGAAAGAGCGGCTGGAGCGGGTCTATCAGCTCCTGGAAGATGTAGGCCTTAACCGCGATCATGCCAACCGCTATCCGCATGAATTCAGCGGCGGACAGAGGCAAAGGATAGGAATTGCCCGCGCTTTAGCACTTGATCCGGAATTCATTATTGCAGACGAGCCAATCTCAGCGCTGGATGTATCGGTACAAGCCCAGGTGGTGAACCTGCTTAAGGGCCTCCAAAAGAAAAAAGGCCTGACCTACTTATTTATCGCCCATGATCTCTCGATGGTTAAGCATATCAGCGACAGAATTGGGGTTATGTATTTGGGGAATTTAGTGGAACTGACCACAAGCGAAAACTTATATAAAAATCCGCTTCACCCTTATACACAGGCCCTGCTGTCTGCTATTCCCATTCCTGACCCTGATGTCGAGGATCACCGGGAAAGAATCATTTTGGAAGGGGAACTCCCAAGTCCGATGAATCCGCCTAGCGGCTGCGTATTCCGCACACGCTGCCCTTATGCGATGGAGGCATGTGCTTCCATGAAGCCTGAGTGGCAGGAGATTGAGAAGGATCACTTTGTGGCCTGCCATTTATATAATGAAAAAGTAACGGGCGACCATAACCGGCCTCAAGTGGCGGCAGCGAAATAAAATGGACTTTCATACTCTCAAAGCGGGAACTCTTAAATTGGCCAGCAGCTGTGAAGGCCGCGTTGCCTTATATATTCATACAGAGGATGGCTTCATTGAAAAAGATGCTGATGCTGTATTCTCTTCAGCAAGCTTAATAAAGGTGCCGATTTTACTCGCGGGACTTTTACAGGCAGAGAAAGGGCTGCTGCAGCTTGAGGATGAAGTGGAGGTTACTGCTTCTGCCCGGGTCGGCGGATCAGGTGTATTGCAGGCAATGGCGCGGGATTTGAAGATCAAGGTGACAGACTTATTGACACTTATGATTATCGTGTCTGATAATACCGCGACTAATCTTATCATTGAGCTGCTGGGTATGGAGAAAACCAATCAGTTAATCAAATCTTTAGGATTTAATAACACATCATTAAACAGAAAGATGATGGATTTTGCAGCACTGAAAAAAGGAACGGATAACACCACGACTGCAAGGGATATGGCATATGGCATAAAGGCTTTGGCAGAGCAAAAGCTTCTATCAGGGAAGTATACTGAAAAAGCACTGTATATATTGGAAAACCAGCAGTTTAAAAATAAACTGGCCAATACGATAGAAACGGAAAAAATCAAAGTTGCCAGCAAAACAGGCGAACTGCCCGGAATAGAGCATGATTGCGCCATATTTACCCATAAAGGCAAAACAGTCTATGCTGCAGTACTTGTGGACAGGCTCGAAAATCAGTCAGCGGGCAAAAAAGTACTGTCCGCAATCGGAAACCGTATTAGTCAATATATTACACATAAATAAGGAACCGCTCACTGGGAACGGTTCTTTATTTGTGCAAACCAGCGATTTATTTATGGTGAAAAGGGCATTTCCCTTCAATTGGCTTAATGTCATCACCGATGAAGTATTGTTTCCACTCGCGGTGTTCAGGATCGCCATAGTGGCTGATATTTGGATGGGTAGGAAGGCCATCCCATTTTTCAACGCGTTCTCTTACTTTTTCCCTGGACATGACGCCGCCTTTAGAGGTACCCTCAAGTCCTTCAAAAATGCGGCGAGGCTGAAATCCGAGCACAAGACTATTGCCCAGATCCCTCGTTTTACGCTGCTTGTAGGCAGGCGCATTGCCAAACACAAAGAAGGGCTCCTCCGCAAAAGAAAACGCCCATAAATGATGGTCCGGATCGGTCGGGTAATCCTTCGGCCAAGGCTTTGTATCAACCTTATGCAAATACTGAAGGATATTCCAGAAATTCTCTCTGTAATGCTCAAGCGGCTTTTCATCTTTTTCCGGCTCCACAAAAACAAACAGCCCATGACGAATAAGCTTTGGTGCATCAAAAAGCTCAATGAAAGATTCAAGAGCTTCCGGCAGATTAGACCAGTCCTCCTGTGTAATATAGGCATATCTCAACTCACCGCGCATTTCGGCAGTCAATCCAAAATAGCATGGGAAGGTTGTATCTGTAACCGTATCATGAAACGTCTTATATTCTTGAATAACCCACTCAGGCACAATATCGGGGTTCGTCATATCTTCTTTTGTTAATAGAAACTTACTGGCAGTTTTCATTTTTTCACCTCAGGTTAATGGACTTATGAAATATGTACCCCTTAAAAAGTCCTTTGAAACAAGCTGAGTGAATAGGGAATGAAAAAGACAGCCGAAATGGCTGCCTTACGATTTTCGGTATCTATACTGATTAAGCTGAAAGCGGATAAAACAGCCGATGCAAAAGCCCAGAATAGCAATAAATGCTGCTAGACCAACCATAGCTGTAAAAACATACCCTGCAGCTGTCCAGTCCAAGAGAAAGCTGATCAGCCCAAGCGCCAGGCAGGCAACGGCAATCACCTGGTTAAACTGCTGCTGCTCCCAGTCCTCGGGTATGTACTCCGAAGGACTTTTTCTAAGAAAATACCTTGCTGCACGCATTATCGGATTGAAGCCGAACAATAGGCCCATTATACCTGCAAGCAAGGGAATAGCGAGAATCCAGGCTTCTCCGGTAAACCACGAAGCTAAAACACTTAAAACGATTGACCATTGATTGGTTCTGACGAGCGGACGGGGAATCGAAACTGGTGTGTCTGCCATTTTTTCCGACCTTTCTCATTGGTTTTATTGGTAATTATAGTTTACTGAAGTTTTTGGATTTTGGGAACAGAAAAAGCTTGGAAAAGACTAGTGGTGAATGGGAATGGTTCCACTTTTGGCAGAGGGGAGCGTTGGATTAGGAGCCTGCTTCACCTTAGGACACAGAATGCAGAAAGAGGAGTGTTCGAGATGGAACCTGCTCCACCTACAGACACAAGGAGAAAAGAGCCAGTTAGAGTCCGAACCCAGGCCAACTTCGGAAACAAAAAGGAGAAAAGAGCCAGTCAGAGTCCGAACCCAGGCCACCTTCCGACATAAAAAGGGAAAAGAGCCAGTTAGAGTCAAAACCCAGGCCAACTTCGGACACAAAAAGGAGAAAAGAGCCAGTTAGAGTCAGAAGCTGCCCCAACTTCGGACACAAAAAGGAGAAAAGAGCCAGTCAGAGTCCGAACCCAGGCCAACTTCTGACACAAAAAGGAGAAAGGAGTCAGCCAGAGTCAGAACCTGCTCCACCTTCCGACACAAAAAGGAGAGAAGAGCCAGTCAGAGTCCGAACCCAGGCCAACTTCTGACACAAAAAGGAGAAAGGAGTCAGCCAGTGTCAGAAGCTGCTCCACCTTCCGACACAAAAAGGAGAAAAGAGCCAGTCAGAGTCAGAAGCTGCCCCAACTTGGACACAAAAAGGAGAAAAGAGCCAGTCAGAGTCAGAACCCAGGCCACCTTCCGACATAAAAAGGGAAAAGAGCCAGTTGGTGTCAGAACCCAGCTGCACCATCCATAAACACCCGCAAACCACCAGCTGTAAAGTAAAAAGGCCTTGGAATAAGCTCCAAAGCCTCTCTTTACGCAAGCAAGTTGCCAAACCCCAGCGAATCCAGCCATAAAAATCCTACGTACTATAACGATTCTTCGCTGACTTTTTAAATGAAAACTGCGGTATGCTGATTCCGATCAGGATCAGCACAATCCCAAAAGTCTGTGCTTCTGATATTCTCTCGCCAAGAATCAGCATGGCGGCTGCAACAGCGGCCGGAAGTTCAGCAGAGCCTACAATCGTGGCAAGCCCTGAATCTAAGTGGGGTGAACCAATTGCAAAGAATACAATTGGGAAGATGGCGCCAAACAATGCCATCAGCAGCCCGAATTTCCATAGGCCTCCAAGCTGGATGCCGCCGCTTATAATGACTGGGCCTGAAACAGCAGCAACTAGTAGAAGTCCGCCAAATGTGATGAAGATGCTTCTCTGAATGGTTGGGATTCCTTTGCCGGCCTTGCCGCTTGCAAAAATGAACACTGCAAATGTGACCGCAGATAATAAACCATAAATCAGGCCATCTGCTTGAATAGTATAGGATCCGGAATTAATCAGGTTGCTTGCAAATACGGTTCCAATAATAAGCATGATTGAAGAAATGATTTTGGCTTTGCCGGGCATCTTTCTTTCATATAGTGCTTCAAAAAGAATTCCAATCCAGGTGAACTGAAATAAAAGAACAACAGCGATGGATGCCGGGTTCCTGTCAAGACTCATGCCATACAGAATGCCTGTTAAGCTTAGGGAGGCACCGGTCAATAACAAAGCTGCCGCTTGTTTAAAAGTGATCTTCGTTCTTTTGATAAATGGGAAAGAAAGCAATAACAAAAGGAGCCCAATTAAATATTGGCTTCCGGTTAATTCAGGAACAGAGTGGCCGGCCTGAAGACCGAGTTTGACAATGGAGGCCAGAATGCCATAACTGCATGCGCCCAGAAAAATAAATAAGGAATATTTTAAGTTTGCCATTATGGAGACTCCTTTCTAAAAATAAATGAAGCAATCAGGTCAATCATAACACCTCAGAGAGCACAAAGGGCAAAAATTTTTTCAGCACAAAAATAAGAGCCAGTGATTATTCTCACTGACTCTTTTATCAAACTCAATTATTCTCCTAAGTAGGCATTCAGCATCCAAATATGCGTATCTAATTTTTCCAATAGGCCGATGGCAAAATCGCCTGTCACTTGATCTCCATGTTCCTCGGCAAGATCGGCTAAAGAAATTAACTCTTCTTTAATATGTTTATAATCGGAAGCAAGAGCGGCAACCATATCTTCTGCTTTCTTCTCCCCATTGGATTCTTCAAGAGTGGTAATGCTCAAGTACTCTTTAAATGTTGCTGCCGGTGAGCCGCCGATGGCAAGCAGGCGTTCAGCTGCCTCATCCACTACTTCCGCTGCTTCATTGTATAATTCCTCGAACTTTTCATGAAGAGTAAAGAAAAGCGGGCCATTTACAAACCAATGGTAGCGATGCAATTTAGTATAAAGGACACTCCAGTTTGCTACTTGAACATTTAATGCTGCATGTAATTTTTCCATCGTAATTCCCCCTAAGTAATTTATATGTTAATTATAACAAATTTTAAATTATAATCAATACTTATTTATAATTATTATAAATAAGTATTCGTCGGTATAACCATGTGCGTTTATGGTAAAGTGATATAGTATTGAATATCTGGCAAGACATACAGGTGAGTGGGGATTTTTAATGGAATATCTTTTATTTATTACGCTCGGGGTTCTTATTAGTGTGCTCTCTGGTTTTTTTGGGGTGGGCGGGGGATTCATCCTTACTCCGACACTCATGCTGTTTGGTTTTTCTCCGGTAGAAGCAATCACCACAAGTTTGCTTTTTTCAATTGGTACCTCTCTTTCAGGCATCATCGCCCATATCAGGATGAGGAATATATGGCTTAAACAAGGGCTGATTCTTGGACTAAGCGGCATGGCAGCTACTCAGGCCGCGCATCCTTTTGTGATGTTTCTAGCAGATAGGGGATGGGACACATGGGCCGTTCCTTTGTTTTATACCATCCTGCTGTCTTATTTTGCTTTAGGGATGTTAAGAAGGGGGAAAAAACCAGATGGTTCCGCTCAGTCATATTCTCCTTCCATTCTGAAGATGGTGCTGATTGGATTTTTTGCAGGATTTGTTTCTACGACATTAGGGGTGGGCGGCGGTTTTATTATGGTGCCTTTATCGGTCGCCTATTTAGGGATGAAGCCGAAAAATGCAGTAGGGACCAGCTTGTTTGCTATCATGTTAATCGTATCCGCAGGCTATCTATCCTACTCTTCCACTGTCAGTATCGATTATTGGATTGGCCTTTCACTCGTAGGAGGCGGCCTCATAGGATCACAATTTGGAGCGAGGCTTACCTCGTATTTTGATAATGAAGAGATCACCTATATGCTTGGAGCTTTATACATGGCGACAGTCGCAAGTGTGATTCTGAAAGTAATCCATTTGAATTATACCGGCTTAGTGCTGATGGTCATTTTTGTCGGAGGATTTTTAGTGCGGAGCCTTGTGAGAGTGCAGAAAGCAAATGCCCGCCTCAAGGCAAAAAAGAAGAGGCCATAACGGCTTCTCCTTTTACATTTCCCGGGGCACCTTCATGCCGAGTGTCTGCATGCCATCTGTAAGAATAATGGTGACTGCTGTGACAAGGGCAAGCCTAGCCTGGATGTCTGCATCCTTCTCCAGTATCCGTACATGCCCATAATATTTATTGAAGGCCTGGGCCACATCAATCAGATATTTAGCGAGAACGGAAGGGGAAAGCTGATTATACGACTGTCTGATTTTCTCGGGATAGTGATAGAGCAGTTTAATAATTTCCCAGCTGTAAGAATCGGTTAGCCCGCTAGCGGCAGAAGGGAGATCGCCAGCCTTGCGGAGAAGTGAACAGGCCCGGGCATTGGTGTATTGCAGATAGGGACCGGTTTCTCCTTCAAAAGTCAGCATGTCTTCAAGTGAAAATTCAATATTGTTCATGCGGTCATTCTTCAGGTCATGGAACAAAATGGCTCCGATCCCGACTGCTTCAGCGACTTCATTTTTATTTTCCAGCCCGGGATTTTTAGACTCGATGTTGTTTTTTGCGAGAAGAACAGCTTCATCCAGGACTTCCTCCAGAAGGATGACTCTGCCTTTACGGGTAGACATCTTTTTGCCATCTTTCAAATAAAGCCCAAAAGGGACATGTATCATTTTATCTGCCCACTCGTAGCCCATTTTTTTGATCACGCTTTTAACCTGCCTGAAATGGATGCTTTGTTCCTGGCCGACAATATATAGGGAGTGA
Organism: Cytobacillus sp. FSL R5-0377; assembly: GCF_038004385.1. Lineage (NCBI taxonomy): Bacteria > Bacillati > Bacillota > Bacilli > Caryophanales > Bacillaceae > Cytobacillus > Cytobacillus sp. FSL R5-0377. The sequence continues at coordinate 2,244,066 of NZ_JBBORA010000001.1, read as the reverse complement.
TCAAATTGATAGGTTTCCCTTCTGTAATATGCTGCAGCAAGATCCCGCGTTGCATACAGGGTCGCTCCGTCGGATTTTTTAATCAGGCATGGAGGAAGGTCTTCATCAGGCAGCTGAACGACCTCTGCACCATCAGATTCAGTCAGCAGCTCCTTAGCAACCAGTTCCTCGATAACGGGCTCCATTTTATCATTATAAAAAGCTTCGCCATTGTATGAGTCGAAATGAATGCCAAGCATATCATAAATACGCTGAAATTCTTTCAATGATTCATCTCTGAACCAATTCCAGAGTGCCTGTGCTTCTGTATTTCCGTTTTCAAGCTCTTTGAACCAGGAACGTGCTTCATCTTCAAGGGCTGGATCATTCTCTGCTTCTTCATGAAACCGTATATAAAGGCTGAGCAGCTCCTTAATCGGATGCTCCTTCACTTTATCCAGATTGCCCCACTTTTTATAAGCGGTGATCAGCTTGCCGAATTGTGTGCCCCAGTCGCCTAAGTGGTTGATTCTGACCGACGTATAACCGCATTTTTCAGCCAGGTTCCCGAGGGCATTTCCAATGACAGTTGACCGCAGATGACCCATGGAAAAGGGCTTTGCGATGTTGGGTGAAGAGAAATCAAGCACGGCTGTTTTGCCTGCGCCATCCTTCAGCATTCCGAATTTTTCTCCTTCTTTCAGGATTTCATCCAGTATGTCAGCACCAGCAGCTCCTTTTGAGAAAAAGATATTAATGTAGGGGCCGTCAGCTACCGCTTTTTCAATAAATGGTCCCTGAATCTTGCACGCTGTCTCCTCAGCGATAATTGCTGGTGATTTCCTGAATGCTTTTGCCAGTGTAAAACAGGGAAAAGCAAGATCGCCAAATGCCGGGTTCTTTGGCGTTTCAATTAAATCTGAAATGGCTTTCTCAGTAATCTCCCCATTCAGCACTGAAGCCAGCTGATCGGTGAATATAGCTTTGAAGTCGATCATTTAAACACCTCCTAAAAAATAAAAAAGCCCGCCTCTATATAAAATAGAGACGAGCTGAAATTCCCGCGGTACCACTCTGATTGTCCAAAGGACCTCTTGCGAAAGGACGCTTCATTAGTTTTGAAAGCATTCCTTTAGGGGTTTTATAACGGGACTCCTAACCCGGCACAGCCTACTTTTCTTTCAGCTATGCATCTCCGAAGTGCGCTTCACAAAAAGGGTTTCCGACAGGCTTGCACCGCCCCTGTCTCGCTATTAGGAAAGAGCCCATTGCTACTCTCTTCATCATAGACACTAAATATATTACTGTTATTATACGCGCCTGGTATTATTTTGCAACATAATTTGAGTCAGTTGAAAACATATAGTTTCTGTGATGGTAGCGAATGCTGAATATCAGTCCCATCGCCATCATATTTCCCATAAGCGAGCTTCCGCCGTAGCTGATAAAAGGCAGCGGAATGCCGGTGATTGGCAGGACCTGAATGGTCATTCCGATATTTTGAAATACGTGGAAGGTGATCATACTGATTACCCCGACGCAAATATAGGTATTAAAAGGGTCAGTCGTTTCAAGGCCGGTTTTCGTTAAGTGATAGATAAGCAGAAAGAAAAGGCTGATTACCACACTGGCGCCGAAGAAGCCGTACTCCTCGCCAATGACGCTAAAAATAAAATCAGTGTGGGCATCTGGCACATATACCTGTCTATCGGTAAAGCCTTTACCTGAAATTAATCCCGAGCCGATGGCGAGCATGGAATTATACAGCTGCATTCCGGCCCCCTGCTTGTGATTGACCGGGTCAAGCCAGGAATAAATCCTGCTGAACTGATAGGGGTCGATCCCGAGGTACTTCTCTAAAATCTCCGGTGCTATGATTACCAGATATAGAACTGTTCCTGCAAGAGCTCCGAGGATTCCATAAATAGGCACAAGGATTTTCCAGGTGATGCCGGATACCAGGATGATCCCTGCTAATATCGCGATAAGGACAAGAGCAGTGCCCAGGTCTTCGATAATAATCAATCCTAATGGAGGCAATGTGGCCGCCCCCAGTTTGATGAGGAGAAAAAAGTCCGTGCCTGCGGTCTTCGCCTGATACTTCAGATGGTGGTCAGCAATAACTTTGCTGAGGGCAATGATAAGGAATACCTTAACAAACTCTGAAGGCTGCACCGAACCGAGGCCAGGGATGATATACCACAGCTTGGCACCTTTGCGCACAGGTGCGATGCTTTCCGGTGCAATGAATAGCCCGACAAGCAATAGGATGCCGAAACCGTACAGCAGCCATGTGAGTCTCCGGATCTGTTCGCCGTCAAAATACATGACAATCCCTACAATGACCGCTCCAACAATGTAATTTTTAATTTGAGAGATGACAAAATTCCCTTCATATTGATTGGAGGATTGTCCGCTGTAAATCGCAATGCAGCTGATAAGAAAAAATAGCAGCAGAAGAAAACATAATGTCCAATCGAATCGGTCTGAGAATCTATTATTCTGTTTCATTTTTACACACCTGGTTCCTTTATCATTTACATTTTTATCCTATCAGAGAAAAATTAACCTTACAATGGAGAAAGTGATTTCATTGGTTAGACGAAAAAATCAATGGGATGGTTTCCTGCATTTTCAAAATAACGGTAAAAATTTTTTCGCATTGCAAAGATATTTTCAGATATTTTTGCTACAATAAGAGAATAAAATACTGGAAGTTTGGCAGACAGTTTCAATAAGGAAGCTGTCTTTTTATCGCAGTCTAACGGGCAATAAGATCCCTGCTTCAAGATTGTGAAGAATCAAGGAGGATATGCGGGGTCAATCTGCCCGTAAGGCCCGATTAATTCAATTAAGGCTATGAAAATACTACTTTGCGTAACGGCTCGGAGGTTTCGTCATTGAAAAGAAGGAATCAAACTATTCGTGATCTCATCTACATCCACCTTAATGAAAAGGATCAGTATGTGATGACCTATGGAATTGAGTTTGCAGAGTTTGCCCAGTCACTTGCAGATTCTATTAATAATTTGCTGCTGTTAAAGCACCGTTATGAAGATGGGGACTTTAATAGCCATACGATGTTCGATTATGTGTCAAGGGACAAGCTGGGCAGGCTGGTAGAGGATGATGTATACGGCTATGGCGATTTTTGCTGGATCGACTTCGAGGAAGAGGAAGCAGTGAATGAGCTTCCCGGCCAGGCCATTGCGGAGCTTCTTTATCTCAGTCATATCAAAGAGCATCTTAAGCCGCCTTTTTACAATTATCTGAGTAACCGGTATGTGTACCTTGCCCATGAGGATGGCTGGTTTAACCGCACATATTATCGCGATTTGAACGATTTTTACCGTATGCTTGGAGAAGTGGTTCCCGGTAAAATGGGACAGATGAAGGTAGAAAAAACACTCCTTGGCATTAAAAAGAAAAAGACGTATCCTCCTATCACGAGAGACGTGCTGCTTTCATTAAAGCCCCTTATGAAAGAAGGAGCTGTCCTTTCCATTAAGGATATTGAACAGAATCGGGTCCGGATTGAAATTCCGATTTGGATAATTGGTGATTTTGCCAATATGGATGATATGTATGATGAGTATGTAGCCTTAGTGAAAGAACCATGTGAAGCAAAGATTGTATTCGATAAGAAAACGAGGGAATGGAAAATCTACTCGCGTTAGACTCTGAACTTTTTTACAAGCTTCAGCAATTTTCTGTTACTTTTCCTGCGGGATGGTGTATAATCGGAAATAGAAAATTTTATATCGCAATAGAACAGGTGTCTTCTCAAAAGGGCTTTAAAGCAGGCTCTTTTGAAGACTTAATAGGGAAGCTGGTGAAATTCCAGCGCGGTCCCGCCACTGTAAATGGAAGCAGTCTGCAAAATCCACTGTACATGAATGTATGGGAAGGAGCAGAAAATGCAATGACCATGAGCCAGGAGACCTGCCTGATTCTTAAGCACCCATTAACCTACGAGGATAGGGAGGTGTTTGGTCCGGCCATCTATTCTGCATTTCTTGTAAATGACCATGCCAACATCTCCTTGCCGTTCGAGGGGATGTTTTTTTATTTTTACCGGTGGTGACAGGCACCACCCGAATTTTGTCGATAGTTCTAGGAGGATTGCTGAGTATGAAGAAGTTTTATGCATTTTTAGTAACGATGCTGCTCGCGGCAGGAGTGCTTGCAGGCTGCGGCGAGAGTGCCGAACAGCCTAAAGAAGAGAAAAAGGTTGAGGAAGGGCAGAAAGGTGCTTTTCCTGTAACAATAAATGACGCGCTTGATCATGAAGTGGTTATTGAAACTAAGCCTGAAAGAATTGTTTCTGTTATTCCAAGCAATACCGAAATAGCATTCGAATTAGGATTTAGAGAAGAAGTGGTGGGGGTCTCTGATTTTGATAACTACCCGCCAGAAGCTGAGAAAAAGGAAAAGGTTGGAGGTCTGGAATTTAATGTAGAGAAAGTGATCTCTTTGAATCCTGACCTTGTCCTTGCCCATGCTTCAACCGCACAAAGTTCGGAAGCCGGTCTTCAGCAATTAAAGGATGCGGGTGTGCCTGTCCTTATTGTCAATGACGCGAAGAACTTTGATGAGGTATATGAATCCATTGAAATGATTGGGACTGCAGCGGGAGCGAAAGAAAAAGCCGAACAGCTTGTTTCCGACATGAAGAGCAAGCTTGAGGAAATCAAAACAAAAGCACAAGCGATAAAAGAAGAAGACCGCAAATCGGTAATGGTTGAAGTTTCACCTGCTCCTGAAATCTATGCAGCCGGCAAGAACACCTTTATGGATGAAATGCTAAGTGCAATCAACGCAGAAAATATCATATCGGAAGAAGGATGGCCGAAGATGGATTCGGAAGCAATTATCGAGCGGAATCCGGATGTAATCGTCACCACACATGGCTTTTACACTGAAGACTCTGTCGGCAATGTCTTAAGTCGGGATGGCTGGCAGGATATTACCGCAGTGAAGAACAAGCAGGTTGCCGCTGTTGATTCCGATATGGTGACCCGCTCTGGCCCTCGTATAATTGAAGGAGTCGAGGAACTTGCAAAAGCAATCTATCCGGACGTATTTAAATAATAAATTACTGGCTTATACAACAGCAGCAGCTTTCCTGCTTTGTGCCATGCTGATGGGAATTTCAATCGGAACAGTGTCCATTCATCCCCTGACCATCATCAAAGTAATAAGCGCTGAGATTTTTCCCTTTGTCTCATTGGGAAAAACAGATATCATGCATGCAAATATTATTATGAACATAAGACTTCCGCGTGTACTGCTGGCAGGCTTGGTTGGGGCGTCTCTTGCAATTGCGGGAGCCGCCTTTCAAGGTTTATTAAGGAATCCCCTGGCAGATCCCTATACAATTGGGGTATCTTCCGGGGCTTCGCTCGGTGCAGTTTTAACCTTGTTCTTTGGTCTATCTATTCCGCTGGCAGGAATCTTTACACTGCCGTTATTCAGCATATTTTTCTCCTTTTTAACGATCTTTGCTGTTTTGCTTTTTGCGAGAAGTATTGAAAGATCCATGAAAGTGGAAACGATTATTTTAACAGGCATCATCTTCAGTTCTTTTCTAGGCGCCCTTATCTCTCTAATGATTGCACTGACAGGTGAGGAGCTTAGACAGATTATTGGCTGGCTTCTTGGCAGTGTATCCATGAGGGGCTGGGCGTATATTAACATTATCCTTCCGTTTTTTGTGATAGGCGCGGTTCTATTGCTGGTTAACAGCAAAGAGCTGAATGCGATGAGCTTCGGAGAGGAAAAGGCCCGGCATATAGGGGTGGACGTTCAAAAGAGAAAGATGATGGTCCTGATAGCAGGCTCCATCTTAACGGGTGCGGCTGTTGCGGTGTCTGGAACGATAGGGTTTGTCGGACTGGTGATCCCTCATCTGACCCGGATGCTGTGGGGTCCGGATCATAGGCATCTATTGCCGCTATCCATTCTGATGGGATCAGGATTCCTTATTATAGCCGATCTGGTTTCGCGGACAATCATTGCTCCTTCCGAGCTTCCAATCGGTGTGATTACAGCCTTAATCGGTGCGCCTGCTTTTGGGGTTATTTTAATGAAAAGAAAGAATAAAATTTAAGCACATAAAGGCGCTTGCGCTTTTCTATTCAGAAAGTAGTGATGAATCATGCTAAGAGTCGAGCAGATCACTGGCGGGTATGCCGGTGCTCCGGTTGTAAAAAATATCAGCTTTGAAGTGGAAAAAGGAGAGCTTTTCGGGATCTTGGGGCCAAATGGAAGCGGAAAAACGACGATTCTGAAGATGCTGAGCGGCGTTCTGCCCAATACATCAGGTGATATTTTAATCAAAGGTAAAAACCTTTCAGAATATACACCGAAAGAGCTGGCGAAAATCGTTGCCGTTTTGCCCCAGCATACCTCTCAGGCCTTTTCCTATACTGTAAAGGAAACTGTTTCCCTTGGCCGGTATGCCCATCAAAAAGGCTGGTTCCAGAGCTGGACCGGTAAAGATGAAGAAGCGGTTTGCCGGGTTATGGAGCAGACAGGCATCTCCCGATTTCAGGATGATAATATTCAGCAATTATCCGGCGGTGAAAGGCAGAGGGTGTTTTTAGCGCAGGCCCTTGCCCAGGAGCCGGAAATATTATTGCTGGATGAGCCGACGAACCATTTGGACTTATCTTATCAAAAAGAGCTGCTTGATCTTCTTTCTGTCTGGTCAAAAGACTGCGGATTGACGGTCATTTCCATCTTTCATGATTTGAATTTGGCCGGACTTTACTGTGATCGCTTATTGCTGCTTGAGAATGGTGAAATCAATATTAACCATGTTCCGAATGAGGTTTTAAAAGAAGGGCGGATACGGGAGGTTTACAGGACGAATATTGAGAAGCTTCCGCATCCAAGAGTGGCGGCTCCTCAGATGGTGCTGGTGCCTGAACGCTCACAGGCAGAAAGCCAATTGGAGAAACGAATCGATCCGGCCAGCCTGGAAGTAAGGGAAGACTTACTTGTTCTTCGCTCGCCATTTCCGCTTAAAACCATGTCTTCAGGTGTAACCGGTTCAGGCACTGGCTGGCATCGGATTTTTCTTAACCGGCATGTGAGCAAGAATTATGACTGCAGTGATCATCGGGCAGAAATGGCGGAATTTGTCCGGGGGATTGGCTTTGAACCAGGAGAAACTGTGGGGATGATGACTGCCGTATATATTGAGGATTACTTCAGCAAATTTTATGAAGAAGAGGCATTCTCTGTGTATGTGGTAGTGACAGCAGGTGTCGGCAATGCTGTGGATGCCTCAAAAAGCGAAGAGCATTCTTATCATCTGATTCCGGGTACTATCAATACATGGATTTTCGTTAATGGCCATCTGACTGAGGAAGCCTTCATCCAGTCTATTATGACTGCAACTGAGGCAAAAACCCGTGCACTACATGATCAGAAAGTTAAAGATGGTGTCACAGGGACGATAGCGACTGGAACTTCGACAGACAGTATTTTGATTGCGGCCACACAGCAGGGGGAAAATCTGGATTATGCGGGTACCATTACACCGCTTGGCAAATTAATTGGCAAGGGTGTCTACGAATGTACAGTTGAGGCGATTAAAAAATCACAAAGCAGGATAAAGAGATGATTATAAATCACCTGATGGCTCTGACCTTTGCCTGTATCATAGATAAGCTGATAGGGGACCCGCCCAGCTGGCCGCATCCAGTCAGGTGGATGGGAGCCCTGATACATAAACTTGAACAAGCTCTGAATAAAGGCCGTTTTAAAAAATTAAAGGGGATCCTCATGCTATCTATAGTCCTCCTGGCTGCAGGAGGAATAACTTATTTAATCATATCGCTCTTCTATAAAATTCATCCGGCTGCCGGCATTCTGGCAGAGGGGATCCTTATCTTCACAGCCATTGCACAAAGAAGTTTAAAAGAGGCAGCTCTGGAGGTCTATGTGCCTCTGGCAAAAGGAGATATGGAAGAAGCAAGAGTGAAGCTTTCATACATTGTCGGCAGGGATACTGAACGACTAGATGAACCCGGCATTGTCCGGGCTGCCGTGGAGACTGTGGCAGAAAACACGAGCGATGGCATTACAGCTCCATTATTTTGGGCACTCATCGGCGGTGCTCCGCTTGCTCTTATTTACAGGGCCATTAATACATGTGACTCGATGGTGGGCCATACAAATGATAGATATTTAGATTTTGGATGGGCATCCGCCAAGGTGGATGATATCGCGAACTGGATCCCGAGCCGGCTGACTTCCGTTTGCATCATGCTCACCCAAAAGCCGGAGCATTCTACATATGAGGAAGCTTGGGGAATCCTTTTAAGGGATGCGCCGAAGCATCCAAGCCCGAATAGCGGCTGGGGCGAAGCTGCTATTGCAGCCCTTATGGGGGTCCAGCTGGGAGGAATCAACTTCTATAAGGGATTAATTTCAAACCGTGCAACGATGGGAAAGCCAAAGGTGCTGCTTGAAAAGGAACATATTTTAAAAAGCATCTCGATCATGAACAAGACGGTTTTCTTATTCTTGCTTTTATTATGGACAGGAGGGATGCTCTTTGATTTGGCCTTCACACGGATCTAACCCGCAATACTTATATGAAGCGATGGATAAGCAAATGCCCGAGGAGCGGATTGATTTCAGTGCCAATATCAATCCCCTGGGGCCTCCCCGTGAATTAAAAGACAGGTGGGGCAGTCTATTCCAATATATTAGCGACTATCCCGATCCCCGTTCTTCTCTATTAAAAAGCAAATTGGCGGCTGAAGAGGGAATAGAGGAAACACAGATTCTAGTGGGAAATGGGGGAGCAGAGCTGATTACCCTGATTGGCAGGATGATAGCAGGGAAAAATGCGCTGATTATACAGCCGGCTTTTTCAGAATATGAAGAGGCCTGCCGCGTTAATCATTGTACAGTCTCCTATCATCAGCTGGAGCCCGGGGATTGGAATCTGGATATGGAAACGCTATCTGAAAAGTTAAACGCTGCTGATGCTGCTTTCTTTTGCAACCCAAATAATCCGACGGGTGTCTACTATCCCTCTGCGATGGTGAAGAAGCTGATGGAGGAGTGTCAGAGACACGGCTGCCTGCTTATTATGGATGAAGCTTTTTATGACTTTGCCAGTGAGTATCAATCTATTGTTCCATACATAGGAAAGGATTCGAATGTGGTGGTGCTGCGCTCCATGACGAAGATGTTTTCCATACCGGGCCTGCGCCTTGGCTATATGATGGCAGGTGAGAGGCTAATTGAAAAAGCTGCTGCTCTGAAACCTCATTGGAGCGTGAATGCCCTTGCTTTAAAAGCAGGAGAGTGGTGTTTGGACAGCAAGGAGCACGTCAGGCTGACAAAGGATTTGATCCGGCAGGAGAGAGCGAGGCTGGTTCGGTTTTATCAGCAATTAGACTTTAACGTTTCTCCTTCATCCGTGAACTTTTATTTATTAAGGGATCCCCGCCTGGATGAGCAGCTGCCTCTCTTTCGATTTTTGCTGGAAAAGGGCATTATCCCAAGGCACACGATGAATTTCCCCGGCCTGGAAGGCAGATGGCTGCGTTTTGCGATTAAAGGGCCGAAAGACAATGATGTCCTGATGGAGGCGATGGAGGAATGGCGGAAGGTTCGCTGATTTTTATCACAGGGGGCGTGCGGAGCGGAAAAAGCTCATATGCGGAGAGGACTGCAGCTCGGATTGCAGAAAAAACAGCCGGAAAGCTTCACTACATTGCTGCCGGAAAAGCTTTTGATTCCGAGATGGAGGCGCGCATCCGGAAGCACCGGTATGACCGGGATAAGAGCGGCTTGGGCTGGACTACCTGGGAGAAGCCTAGCAAACTTGATGAGATCTCGGGAAGCTTTGGCAATCAGGATATTATTCTATTTGATTGCTTGACCACTCTCTTGAATAATGAATTTTTTGGAGGAGAAGATGTCTGGCAGACCAGAGAATTTCAGCAAAACCTTTCTAATGAAATACTAAGTTCCGTTGTTGAAATACGCAAAAAGTGCAGCTGCTTGATCATAGTCAGCAACGAAGTCTTGAATGAGGCAATTGGCGAAAACGAATTGGTATTTACATATGCGAAAATATTGGGGAAGCTTCACAGGGAGATCGTAAAGCTGGCTGATGAAGCCTTTCTTGTTGAAGCAGGCATTCCCATTCAAATGAAAGGAGATCCGGCATGAAAGGGATCATGATTCAGGGGACTTCATCCGATGTCGGGAAAAGCCTGATTGCTACCGCTCTTTGCAGGGCATTTGCGAACGAAGGATATCGCGTAGCTCCATTTAAATCTCAGAATATGTGCAACTATACTTATCAGACCAAAAGCGGAAAGGACATCGGCAGAGCACAGGGATTGCAGGCAGAGGCCGCTAAGACTACAGCGAATCAATGGATGAATCCGATCTTACTAAAGCCAATGGCCGGCTGCCAATCCGAGGTCATTATGCTTGGGGACCATGCAGAAGTGGTTTCAGGTAGCTCTTATCAGAATGATTTTTATCAAAAGGGGCTTGAAGCGATTAGGCTGTCACTTCTAAAATTGCGGGAAGAGTATGAGCTTCTTGTGCTGGAGGGGGCAGGAAGTCCGGTTGAGATCAATTTAAAGGAAAAAGAGCTCGCAAATATGAAGGCCGCGGAAATGGCGGATGTGCCCGTGATTCTGGCTGCGGACATTGAAAGAGGCGGGGTTTTTGCCAGTATTATAGGGACGCTGGAGCTGTTGAGTCCACAGGAGCGAAACCGGGTAAAAGGAATCATGATTAATAAATTTCATGGGGATCCGGAGCTTTTTGAGGAAGGGAAGAGGTGGATTGAGGAAAAAACCGGGCTTCCGGTACTTGCTGTTCTCCCATACATAGGCCAGCATGGCATTCCTGTTGAAGATTCCCTTTCGGATGGACCTGAAGCCGCTCATCCGGATATAGTGGAAGACAGCAAATATGATGAGCTGTCAGAAGCGATGCTAAAGCATATGGATTGGGAAAAATTAAAGGAAATTGTCTTTAGCTGGAGAAAACAGAATGAAATGGCTTAAAGGATTATTGATTAATCTTCAATTCTTCACAAGCATTCCCATTCCGGTATCCCTGCCCATGGATAAGCCTCATCTGGAGAAGGCCATCAGGACATTCCCTATAGCCGGCATGATACAGGGCGGGATATACGCATTTATACTCTATGCTTTTCTTGAATGGACTCCTTTTTCCCTATTAGCAGCGGCTTTTGCTGTCTGGCTTGCCGGTATTTTGCTGACCGGCGGAATCCATCTTGATGGGTGGATGGATGCGGGTGATGCGTTCTTCTCCTATCGCGATCAGGAGAAGCGGCTTGAAATCATGAGTGATCCCCGGGTAGGAGCTTTCGGGGTTCTGTCTGTTATTGTTCTGCTGGGTGCCCGTTTTCTGTTTATCTATGAAATTGTGCTGTTATCAAATCCATCTTCCTATTTTTTAATTGCAGTGATTCCCTTTTTAAGCAAGATGGCAATGGGGGTATTGCTCATAAAAGTGAAGGCAGCCAAAAAAGAGGGGCTGGGCTCCTTATTTCAGCAGGCTGCTTCGAAAACCACCTTATTCATTTACCCTATCTTCCTTCTGGGCGCCGCGGCAGCCGCCTGGCTGTCTGGCTTGCCGGCTTTAGCCGGATTTCTTTTCATGGTTCTATTTTCAATCCTGTTTATCGTATTTTTATCAAGAAAAGTTATTGCCTGGTTTGGCGGAATGACAGGGGATGTACTTGGAGCCAGCGTGGAAGGGACGGAGGTGCTTTTATGGATGACACTGTGGCTGTTGCATTATTTCGTCATGGGATGACAGAAGCCAATAAGTCCCATGCTTATCTGGGCTGGACGGATTCCCCTTTGTGTCCGGAACATAGGAGAAAGCTGGCTGCGGCACCTCAAGGCTACAGCAGAATTTATGCAAGTGATTTAGGCAGATGCATGAAGACGGCAGCTATTCTTTTTCCGGGTCATCCTGTTAAACCATGTCCCGAATGGAGAGAAATGCATTTTGGCGAGTGGGAAGGCAGGACTTATGAAGAGCTGAAAGGGAACCCGGATTATCAAAAATGGCTGGAAAATCCTTTCTCGGGAGTACTGCCTGGAGGGGAGTCTTTCTCAGCATTTACTTCAAGAGTGGATAAAGGGTGGAAGAATTTAACCGATCAATTGCTACGGAATGAGATTTGTGATGCTGCTGTAATTACACATGGCGGAGTCATAAGGTACCTTCTTGGAAAGTACGCACCGGAGCAAAAGGAATTCTGGGAATGGCAAGTTCCGTTTGGAAGAGGCTATGAGTTTAGATGGTCTCGGGAAGCGTTTAGGAGGGGAGAAAGATGCACTTCATTACAGGAGGCAGGTTTAACGGGAAATCCGAGTGGGTGAAGGAATTTTATCAATTGGAAGATACTCCCCATAAATGGATTTCTGCTTATCATGGTGAGTTTCCTGATGATTTAGATTACCAGCTGATTGTTTTTGAGGGAATTGAACAGATGATTCGGGAGTGGTCATCGACGCTTGAATTTGAAGAAATCCGGGGCAAGTGGCAGGCGCAGCTGGAAAAGTGGCTTAAGTGGGAAAAAGCAGCTGTTAACCGGAAAATGGTTTTAATCGGATCTGATATGTCAAAAGGGATTGTTCCGATGGAGGCAGCTGACCGAAAATGGCGGGATGCATCAGGATGGGCCTTTCAGGATGCAGCAGCAGCTGCAGATAGAGTTGATTTGATTTGGTACGGCATCAGCCAAAAAATTAAATGAAATGGGGAATTGCAGATGAAGCTTTATACGCGAACTGGTGATGAGGGAAAAACAAGCATTATCGGAGGCAGAGTGGAAAAGGATGATGTACGGGTTGAAGCCTATGGAACAGTGGATGAAGTCAACTGTTTTGTCGGGCAGGCGATGACACAGCTGGATCCAGTCGCTTTTCAGGATGTCCTGGAGGATCTGGAAAAGATCCAGCATGAGCTTTTTGACTGTGGCGGAGACCTAGCAAATGTGTCGAAAAAGCGGGAGCTGAAATTAACGAAGGTATCTGTGGACTATTTGGAGACTAAGATTGATCAAATGATTGAGGAAGCACCCAAGCTTGAAAGATTTATTCTGCCTGGCGGAGCCCCAGCATCGGCGTCCATTCATATTGCCAGGACAGTAACCCGGAGAGCAGAGCGGCTTGTGGTCTCACTAAAAAAAGCAGATCCGGAAACCTCTCCAGTGGCGCTGAAATACTTGAATCGCTTATCTGATTACTTCTTTGCTCTGGCCAGGGTGATTAACTTCCGTCTGAACCAGAAGGATGTGGAGTATGTGCGCAGTGCCAATGTATTCCGTGAAGGAAAGCGCAAGGAGGATAAGTAATGAAGAGCATGCGCTTAGGAATGGCAGCGATGCTGATTGCACTGACAGCAATTGGAGCAGCGATTAAAGTTCCGGCCATTATCGGAAGCGTGGCATTGGATGCATTTCCTGCCTTGCTTGCAGCTGTTCTGCTCGGGGGTTATGGCGGTGCAGCTGTTGCGGCTATCGGGCATCTGCTTTCGGCCTTATTGGGCGGTATGCCTTTAGGGCCTCTTCATCTCCTGATTGCTGCTGAAATGGCTTTGTTAGCCTTTATTTTCAGTTCGTTGTATCAGAGGGGCCGGCACTGGCTGGCGGGAATTCTTTTTGTGTTAGGCAATGCCTTTGCAGCCCCGCTTCCATTTATCTTTGTAATGGGCAAGGCCTTTTATCTGGCAATTGTGCCTTCCCTTTTTATAGGTTCTGTGATAAATGCCGTTATTGCTTATATAGTGATTCCAAGGCTTGTTAAGCTCGTGGGACCGGTTCTTTCCAAAGCGGGTGCTGAACAGTGAGGGATGTCTTAACCTTCCCATTTAATTCGGAAGACACCATTGTGGTAGCAAGTGATAACAGCGGGGCAATTGGCGAGAAAGAACAGGACGCTGTCCAGGTTCCGTACGAGACCGTTTCATATTATTCCTTCCGGGTCGCTGTCATGGAATGCATGTCAGCTGGTGCTCAGCCATTCGCGGCTGTTCTTCAGAATTTCTGCGGAGATGATGCCTGGGAGCATCTTATACGGGGCATCAAAAAAGGGGCAGATGAATTAGGCATGACAGAACTGCAAATCACTGGCAGTACAGAAAGCAACTTTAACCTGCTGCAATCTGCGGCAGGGTTATCGGTACTTGGAAAAAGGCGGGGAGAGCTTCCTGCTGAGACCCTGACATTTACAGAGGATACAAGGATAGCGGTAATCGGTTCCCCTTTGGTTGGCCAGGAGCTGGTTGAAAGAGAGGAAGAGGCAGCACCCTTGAAGCTTTTTAAGGCAATAAATTCAATGGAGAAGACTGTAACTCTTCCAATAGGCTCCAAAGGAATAATGAAGGAGCTGAATGGTTTGTTTTCCAACATGGAATTTAAAGAGAAAGATCTTGAAAGCCCATTGGATCTTAAAAAATCAGCTGGCCCTGCGACTTGCTTCGTCGCGGTTTTTCCGAAGAAGGTATCTGAAGGAATAAGTAAGATTGCAGGGGATTATCTTCACATGCTTGAAATCAGGACATAGAGGCTCGCTTAAAAACGAGCCTTTCTCTATGCCCTTTTCTCCCACTCTTCCCTCAGTACACCCATCCGGATACTGTCATAATATTCCCCGTTTACGATTCGGCACTTTCGCATTCTTCCTTCAAGCTGCATGCCGATCTTTTCAGCTGCCTTCATCATTCTTTTGTTGCCGGACCAGGTGGTTATTCCCACCCGGGCAAGCGGCATAGAGGAAAAGAGTAAATTCACCCAGAGAGTAAGAGCTTCCGTTCCATACCCGCCATTCCAATAATCTGGATCATAAATAATGATTCCTGCTTCAAGCCAATTAGAATCTTGATGCTCCCAGTAATATCCCACAGTGCCGATCACTTTTCCGGAGGCTTCAATTGCCATGCTGCGTGGCGGATATTCTTCTGCCTTTTGGCGAAATCCCTGCTGGTACGTTTCAAAGTCTTTATGCTCAAGAGGAAAATAGGGGGCATCCCATTTTTTCCATTCAGTGCAGTCCGTTCCATAAATATAGTTCCATAAAATGGGCAAGTCCTCTTCCTGAACGGGACGAATCTTTACCTTTAGGGCTATTTCTTTGGTCATAGCGGGTACACCTCCATTAAATCTTAGTAAAAACTCTTGTCCTGCTTGCTCCTTCTGTGTTGTGCTCTTCATCCCAAACCGAATGGATCTCAAAAGTTCCTTCTTCAAAAAATAGCGGCAGTTTCCTTTTAAACCAGGGCTGCATAGGCAGTGCCAGTGCCTCGTTTCGTGGAACCCAATGCAGTTCTCCTTCAGGGGGGGCCTCTAACAGGCTGCCTTCAAAGGAGTCTGCCAGATAATTAAAGACCATGTAGCGGATATTCGTCTGCGGGTTGACGTACTCATCCCAGCCTTTAAAAATAATATTCTTGACGTGCAGGCCTGTTTCTTCCAGCACTTCGCGTTTTGCTGCGTCGGTTATGCTCTCGGGAAACTCGACCTTTCCGCCGGGAGCAAGATAGCCGGGGAAGCCTTTATGATCCGGCCGCTTTATGAGAAGGATCTGATCTTCATCCACAACCATGCACATCGTGTACATCTGATGTTCAATTTCTTTCCATTTCATTGCAGCACCTCTATTGATTTCCAAGTTTATACATTCTTTTGAAAGGAGAAAATACCTCCTATATTGAAATCATATCATGAATAGAAATTCTGAAGAGGTGAACATAATTGGAATTGAAAATGGGTTATGTCATTTTATATGTGGAGAGTCTGGAAAAAACGAAGCATTTTTACGGTGAAATGCTTGGCCTGAAGCTGAGGAATGAATTTGGCACTTACATCGAGTATGATACTGGCAGCACCATTCTTTCCTTTAATACGAGAGAAGGCGGGCGGGAAATCACTGGGCTTCCGATACCGGGTGGAGTCAGAAAGGAGCAGACCTTCGAGCTTGGGTTTGTAACGGAAGAAGTGGAAGGTGTTTTTGGAAAGCTCAAGGCTGCAGGAGTACCAGTCCTGCTTGAGCCTGTTGAAAAGCCCTGGGGACAGAAAGTGGCATATGTGGAAGACCCGGATGGGCATTATATTGAGATTTGTTCACCTATCGGTTGAAAATGACTCTGTTTTCAGGGTCATTTTTTTATTGGCTATATAGTAATCGTGAGAATTGAAAAGAAAAAATAAGATTTTACGGGTTATTTGCGCTTACATGAGGGCTTGTAAATATAAGTAAATGTGTTATGATTCTATATGTTTTTGTCGGCACGACTTTGATGAGAGTTCAAAGTCATTACTATAAATCTATTAAACGAGGTGTTTATTTGAGAATACTGACAAAAAAAGAACAATGGTTTGGCAATGTGAAGGGAGATATCCTTTCTGGAATCGTAGTGGCATTGGCACTGATTCCTGAGGCGATTGCTTTCTCCATTATTGCAGGTGTCGATCCGATGATTGGATTGTATGCTTCCTTCTGTATAGCTGTGACCATTGCTATAGTGGGCGGAAGGCCTGGAATGATTTCTGCTGCAACCGGTGCGATGGCGTTATTAATGGTTACTTTAGTAGCTGATCACGGATTGCAGTATTTATTTGCTGCGACGATTTTGACGGGGATGCTGCAGATTTTATTTGGTGTGCTTAAATTAGCCCGCTTTATGAAATTCATTCCCCGCGCCGTTATGATTGGATTTGTGAACGCACTGGCAATACTGATTTTCATGGCTCAGCTGGAGCAATTTACTGATGCTACCTGGGTGATGTATGCAATGGTTGCCGGTGCATTGGCGATTATTTATATTTTCCCGAGATTCACTAAAGCAGTGCCATCTCCTCTGGTGGCTATTATTGTTATTACGATCCTAGCCATCTTGACAAAGAGTGATGTGCGCACAGTTGGCGACATGGGAGCCATCTCATCTGCCCTTCCGGCATTCTTTTTTCCTGATGTTCCATTGAATTTTGAGACTCTGAAGATCATTTTCCCTTACTCTATTGCCCTTGCAATCGTTGGCTTGCTTGAATCTCTTCTGACTTCATCCATTGTGGATGACATGACCGATACAGCCAGTGATAAGAACATGGAAAGCCGCGGACAGGGAATTGCGAATATCGTGTCCGGTTTATTTGGCGGAATGGCAGGATGTGCGATGATTGGACAGTCTGTCATTAATGTGAAATCCGGAGGAAGAGGAAGGCTGTCAACCCTAGTGGCCGGCACATTCCTGATGTTTCTGATTTTAGTATTAGGAGATATTGTCATTCAGATACCAATGGCCGCCTTAGTGGGAGTTATGATCATGGTATCGATTGGAACATTTGACTGGTCATCCATTAAGGGCCTTGCAAAAACGCCTGTAACAGATTCGATTGTTATGATTGTAACCACTGTTATCACTGTTTTCACCCACGATCTATCCAAGGGAGTTTTTGCCGGGATCATTTTAAGTGCGATCTTCTTTGTGGCTAAAATTTCGAAAGTGCATGTTTCATCACGAGTTGAAGAGGACAAGAAAATATATGCTGTAAAGGGACAGGTATTCTTTGCTTCCGTGGATGAACTTATAGCAGCAGTTGATTTTAATGAAGATTTACAAGAAGTTGAAATTGATTTTACACAGGCGCATGTCTGGGATGACTCAGGTGTCGCCGCCATCGATAAGATTGTATTAAAGCTTCGTGACAATGGTGTGCTGGTCCGCCTATCAGGATTAAACGCGCCAAGTTCGAACCTGATTGAGCGTTTGGCCGTTCACCGCAAACCAGGTGCAAAATTATCAGGCCATTAAAATACTGCAATTAATACCACAGTCAGCTTTGACTGTGGTATTTTCTTTATAAGAATAAGTTAGGGGTGAGGCTCTGTGTTTAAAAAAATATTGATGGCTGCAGATGGATCAGATCATTCCATTCGGGCAGCCGCTAAAGCTGTTCAACTGGCTGAACAGAATCCTGATTCTGAAGTAACCGTAGTGTATGCCGTTGATGGCCAGACCTCAAAGGAAGATATCCTTCACCATTTTGATAAGAGTATCGTGGACCAGGTGAGGAAAAAACGTTTAGAGCCTATAGAAAGCCTATTAAAAGAGAAGGACATTTTATATGAAATAAAAATCCTGCAGGGAGAGCCTGGACCAGCCATTGTGGAATTTGCCAACAAGGGGGATTATGATGTTGCGGTTGTTGGCAGCCGGGGTTTGAATACTCTTCAGGAAATGGTGCTCGGAAGTGTCAGTCATAAGATTGCCAAACGTGTGAAAGCGCCTGTTTTAATTGTTAAGTAAATGTTTAAGCGATAAATCGTCTAACTGAAAAAAAGATGCCCCAAATCGGGACATCTTTTTTCAATCATCCAGCTTTCACAGCCGATTGGGGTTGAAGTTTCTTCTCTTTGCCGCTTACCTTATCAGAAAGCAGGGTCAGCGCACCGTCTCCAGTTACATTGCATGCAGTTCCGAAGCTGTCCTGGGCAAGGTATAGAGCAATCATAAGGGCAAGCATGGTTTCATTGAATCCGAGCATGCTTTCAAGCAGACCCAACGCGGCCATGACAGCTCCCCCAGGAACACCTGGAGCTGCAATCATTGTGATTCCAAGCATTAATATGAAAGGCAGGATTTCTGTAAGTGAGGCTGTTTGCCCCTGCAGCATCATTACGGCGATCGCACAGCTCACAATCGTAATTGTGCTGCCGGAAAGATGAATTGTTGCCAATAATGGTACAGAGAAATCCGCAACCTTTTCGCGTGCACCAAGCTTTTTTACCTGTTTAAGCGTAACAGGAATTGTGGAGGCAGATGACTGGGTTCCAAGCGCCGTAAAGTACGCAGGCATCATATTTTTCATGAGCCTAAGCGGGTTGGCCTTCATCAGGCTGCCGGCTGCTGAATATTGAAGCAGTAAAAATAAGAGATGAAGAGCAATAATCATGACAAATACTTTGGCAAATACCGAAATAATAGCGCCAACCTGTCCGCCTTGCGTCATATTGGCGAAAATCCCGAAAATATGGACAGGCAGCAATGGAATAATGACCTTTTCAATCAGTTTTTCAATAATATCCCGGAAATCATTCATCGCATGTTGCAGTGTGTTCCCTTTAATTGCGGCCAATCCAAGACCTAAAGTGAATGAAATCAGCAATGCCGTCATGACACCCATTACAGGAGGCATGTCCACCTGGAAAAAGGGTGATAGCAAAGCATCCTCAGGATTCTCAAACTCTTTGAAGCTTTGGTTTTTTAATAGAATAGGATACAGCGCCGTCGCAGAAAAATAGGCGACTAACCCGGCAGTGATCGTAGAAGCATAGGCAAAACCGGTTGTAATTCCAAGCAGTTTCCCTGCACCTTTCCCCATGCTGCCGATTCCCGGCGCGATAAATCCGATAATAATTAAGGGAATCGCGAAACCAAGGAAGTTTCCGAACAGTCCGTTAAACGTAGCAAATAGCTGAATAAGCCATTCGGGAGAAAAAGAACCTATTAAAATACCTAATGCAATCGCTGCAATAATTCTGGGAAGCAAACCAAACTTCATTATTTTTGTCCTCCTAAAAAATACAATTGTTTTTGTTAGGGGGATTATATCCTGTTTTGCTGTAAAAGTTAATAGATAAAGGTATTGTTTTAATAATAAAAAAACTCTGATTACTATCTGCAGATTAAGTGTTTTGCTCAATTAAAGGGGGGTAAACGTTTTCCTAAAATAATTAATGCCAGAAAAGGAAATTATTTTGATTAAGTTTCCTTTTATAGCTCTCAGTCATACATATAGAAATATGGGCGTAGGGGCAGAAAAAAATTCCTGAAGAATTGAACATGTAATCACTCCCTTTCTTAAATGTGAAAGTGTTACAATATAGAGTAGCTTGAATGAACATATAAACAGCTTAAGAAAAATAAACGGCATAAGAAGCCATGATTGAATATTGGAGGTTCTTTTTATGAAAACAAAGGTTGGCCTTTTATACGGCGGAAAATCTGCAGAGCATAAAGTATCTATGCAGACTGCAATGGCTGTCATTAAAGCCTTGGATTTAGAAAAATTTGAAATTCATCCTATTTATATATCTGAAGAGGGACAATGGGTGAAGGGCCCTCAGCTGCAAGGTCCTGTTTCCAATGTAAAGGAGCTTGAATTCTCACGAGGGGAAGCACTGCCTCCGACAGCATTGGCACCGACCCTTTTCCAGGATGCCCAGGAGAAAAGCCCATTTGATGTGATCTTCCCGCTGCTTCACGGTCCGAACGGGGAAGACGGTACAGTTCAGGGGCTTTTGGAGCTCTTAAACCTGCCTTATGTAGGAAATGGAGTATTGGCTTCATCTGCGGGCATGGATAAGGTCATCATGAAGAATATATTTGCACAGGCTGGCCTTCCGCAAGTGAAGTATGTCTGGTTTATCCGAGGTGAGTGGGAAAATGAAACTGAGGCAGCTTATGATAAGGTGGAAAAAGAACTCGGCTACCCGTGCTTCGTAAAACCGGCCAACCTCGGTTCAAGTGTGGGCATCAGCAAGTGCATGAACCGCTCCGAGCTTGAGGAGGCTTTTAAAGAAGCTTTCCAATTTGACCGTAAAATCATTATCGAAGAAGGCGTTACTGCAAGAGAAATTGAAGCAGGCGTGCTGGGCAATGATAATCCGGAATGCTCTGTTGCCGGAGAAATTGTCCCGAAGGTTGAATTCTATGACTATAAGGCGAAATATGAGGATGGAGATACAGCATTAATCATCCCTGCCGAAATTTCCGAAAGTGAGTACAGTGAACTGAGAGACATGGCCATTAAGGCATTTAAGGCTCTTGACTGCTCCGGTCTTGTCCGGGCTGATTTCTTCTTGACCAGAGAGGGTAAGTTATACATTAATGAAGTAAATACCATGCCGGGCTTTACACCTTTCAGCATGTTCCCGCTTCTTTGGAAGCATACGGGTGTAGAATATCCTCAGCTGATTGAGAAGCTTGTCAATTTGGCCATCGAACGCCATACTGAGAAACAAAGCATCAAGCACACCATGTAAAAAGGCAAACTGTTTAAGGAAACACGGCATTTTTGCCGTGTTCCTTTTGTTCATACATAATTGGCAAAATCAGGACTCGTGATTTTGCCCAATAGGAGGCGCCATATGATTAAGAAAAAACTTCAGGAAATTACACAGATGATTAAAGTCGATAATGATGTATCTTCTTTTAATGACACTTCCATACAGGGCGTCAGCATTGACTCCAGAAAAATCGGGAAGGGGAATTTATTTGTTCCTTTTAAAGGGGAAAATTCGGATGGCCACCGATTTGTCGAAGATGCCATTGAAAAGGGGGCAGCTGCGGCCTTTTGGCAAAGGGATGTCCCCAATCCCCCCCATCATCTACCCATCCTGATTGTCGAAGATACCCTAACGGCACTTCAGGAATTGGCGAGAAGCTATCGGAATGAATTAAATATAAAGGTAGCAGGGATTACAGGAAGCAACGGCAAAACCACAACCAAGGATATGACTGCAAACCTTCTGTCACTGAAATTCAAGGTTCAAAAAACAGAAGGCAACTATAACAACCATATCGGTCTGCCCTTAACCATTCTAGCTCTTGAGGAAGATACGGAAATCGCCGTACTGGAAATGGGAATGAGCGGAAGAGGAGAAATTGATTTTCTTACAAAGCTTGCCCGTCCGGACGCCGTGATTATTACGAATATAGGCGAATCCCATCTGCAGGATTTAGGTTCCAGAGAAGGGATTGCTGAAGCGAAGCTGGAGATCGTAAACGGCCTTCAGGAAAATGGCCTCGTTATCTATTACGGTGATGAGCCTCTTCTTAATGAAAAGCTGAAAACCTACAATGGTTCTGCCGCAGTAAGAACCTTTGGGAGAACAGGGAAAAACGATGTGTATCCGGTTGATATCAAGCAGAATGACAGCGGCAGCACATTTGGGATCAATGTATCCAGCGAGGAGTTTTATCTGCCTGTACTGGGCACCCATAATGTTCTCAATGCTCTTGCAGCGATGATTGCAGCGTCCCATTTTGGCGTTCCTTATGAAAAGATGAACGAAGGCTTTGCAAGCTTAAAGCTGACAAATATGAGAATGGAGCTTCTTGAGGGCAAAATGGGTGAGAAAATCATTAATGATGCCTATAATGCCAGTCCAACATCCATGAATGCCGCCATCGAACTGGTCGCCAATCTGCCTGGCTATAAAAAGAAAATTCTTGTTCTTGGCGATATGCTGGAGCTTGGTCCGCAAGAGGAGGATTTCCATTACTCCATCGGAAAATCCGTGGATGCAAAAAAGGTTGATTACGTATTTACTTTTGGTAAGCTTGGCGAATTTATCGCCAAGGGTGCGAAGGAAGTCCTGCCCCATGAACGGGTGACAGCCTTTACTGACAAACAGAATCTGATCGGGGAATTAAAGAAACATGCCGATCAGGAAACCATTGTGCTGGTCAAGGCATCCCGTGGCATGAAGCTTGAAGAAGTTGTATCAGCCCTTCAATAGTATTTTAGAGCCTTTTGACTTAAACAGAAGGGGTGCTGGACTAATACAAACATGATGATTTCATGACCCTTTCAGCAATACCATTTTGAATTGTATGTATCTGTTATTATAGGAAATAAGCCCCTGTTCCACGTGGAACAGGGGCTTAAATTATTTTTATATAGTTCCTTCACTGTAATTTCTATCTCCGGGAAGGTTTGATTAGTATGCCAAAAAGGAAAAAGTGTAAAATAGAATAGACTTACATTAATAAGATGGCGGTGACTTGTGGATGATTGGCTGCATGTGCATACATGGTTTTACAGGAGCTCCATTTGAAGTAGAACCTTTGGCAGAGTATTTAAAAGAGAATACAGACTGGGAGATTTCTGTGCCGACATTGCCGGGTCATGGCGATGAGCTGAATCTGAAAGGAATTGCCTATAACAAGTGGATTGAGCATGCAGAGGAAGAGCTGAAGAGGCTTATTAGCCGCTGTGAAAAAGTATATGTCATCGGCTTTTCAATGGGGGGCCTGATAGCCAGCTATTTAACTGTTCATTACCCTGTAGATAAATTGGTACTGCTCAGTGCTGCGGCTTATTACGTAAACCCGAAGCAGATGTTCTTCGATATTAAAGAGATGGTAAGAGATGCATTCAGAGGGAAGCTCGCTGACAATGAAATGTTCGTCAGATATAAGCGGAAAATCAGTGCGACACCGATCACGGCAACACTTCAATTCCGCAGGCTGGTGGCTTCGATTAGACCTATTTTAAACCAGATCACTGTGCCGACATTGATTGCGCAAGGCGAAAGTGATGGAGTTGTCCCTCCGAGAAGCGCCAGATATTTATATAATAATATTGGTTCAACGGCCAAAAAGTTAATTTTTATTAAAGATTCGAAGCATCTTATCTGCCATTGCGGGGAAGGGGACCGCCTCTTCCGGGAGATCCTTGGATTTCTGCAAAAAAAGCCTGAATGATAAGGTTTTCAGCTAGCCTTCAAGTTTGCAATGCTTACTTGGAAATGGTAATATAAACACCAAAGTGCCAACAGGAACTTCTTTTGAGAACCCGGACATACTCCATCAGGAGAATGTCTTTTTTCATTAAATACAGAAGTATAGCTGAAAGAGGCGTACTTCAGTAAGGCCATAAACAGATAAGTGCTTTCTCTTTGACTGAACTTATCTTAAGAGACCTGATTGTCCGTGAACAATTTGGATAGAATTTACCCTCATCCTTTCCTCAAGCGGGTTTCATAGTGAGTGGGACTCTTCTTAACGAAACATAACCGCACTTTTTATAAAAATAAGAAGTTACAGCATCTAAATGCCGGGAACTGCAGGTGAAAAGGCTCCTTACAGGGTGTGCCATAACATTTCTTATAATCGTCCGGAAGAGTGACTCATAGGCCAATTTTTCAGGAGAACTTCTGCCTGCAGGTTTGCAGGGACAAAATTTTTCTATGATTAGAAGGAGAATGAATACATTGACAAAGTTTCAAGACTTGGGCATCAGCCCAGAGACAATGAAATCACTGAAACGAATGGGATTTGAAGAGGCGACTCCTATTCAGACCCAGACCATTCCGTTAAGTTTGGAGAATAAAGACCTGATCGGGCAGGCACAGACAGGAACAGGAAAAACGGCTGCATTTGGAATCCCGATGATTGACAAAATCGACAACACGAAAGATTACATTCAGGGAATTGTTATTGCCCCAACTCGTGAGCTGGCGATTCAAGTATCGGAAGAATTGTATAAAATCGGCTACGGAAAAAGAACGAAAGTCCTTTCCATTTATGGCGGCCAGGATATTAACCGCCAAATCCGCGCTTTAAAGAACAAACCGCATATCATCGTTGGAACACCAGGACGTATTTTGGATCATATCAACCGCAAAACGATGCGTCTGGACCATGTGCATACGGCTATCCTTGATGAAGCGGATGAAATGCTCAACATGGGATTCATTGACGATATTGAAGCAATCCTTGCTCAAATTCCTGAAGAGCGCCAAACACTGCTCTTCTCTGCAACAATGCCTGCGCCAATCCGCAGAATGGCAGAACGCTTTATGAAGGACCCTCAGATTGTCCGCGTAAAAGCGAAGGAAATGACTGTTTCATCTATTGAACAATTCTATATTGAAACGCATGAAAAAAATAAATTTGATGTGCTGACAAGACTATTGGATATCCAATCTCCGGAATTGGCGATTGTATTCGGACGTACTAAGCGCCGTGTTGATGAACTGGCTGAAGCCTTAAATCTTCGCGGATATATGGCTGAAGGAATACATGGTGACTTAAGCCAGGCTAAACGGATTTCTGTACTTAGGAAGTTCAAAGAAGGAAGCATTGACGTCCTTGTGGCGACAGATGTTGCGGCACGCGGATTGGACATTTCCGGCGTAACGCATGTATACAATTTTGATATTCCTCAGGATCCTGAAAGCTATGTTCACCGCATTGGCCGGACCGGACGTGCTGGAAAAACGGGTGTTGCAATGACATTCATCAACCCGCGCGAGAAATCGTATCTGCATGTAGTAGAACGTACAACCAAGAAAAAAATGGAACGCATGGATGCTCCAACACTTGATGAGGCGCTTGAAGGCCAGCAAAAAGCTGTAATGGAAAAAATCATGCAAACCATAGAGGAAAACAATCTTGAAAGCTATAAAGAAGCGGCAGATCAGCTTCTGGCACAAAAGGACGCTTCGACAGTTGTTCAGGCCGTGCTGAAGATGCTGACCAAAGAACCTGATACAACACCTGTTAAATTAACAGAGGAAAAGCCGCTTCCATCTAAACGCGACAGAAAGCCGAATGACCGCAGCCGCGGAGGATACAATGGAAGAGGCAGACAGGGCGGCCAAAAGGGATCATACAAATCACGCCAAGGCCACACTGGAAAACGCCCAAGCCAGAACAACAGCCGTTCAAACAGCTATAGATAAGAAATTTGGAGAGCAGAAATCTGCTCTCTTTTTTATTTAGTCTCATACAGAGCAAGCCCGAACATGCAATTTCTCAAGAGCTGTCGTACATACTAATGGGAAATGCTGAACGGGAGGAATCGACATGACGATTGTACGCCTTGGGTATGTTGCGATGAGTATGAACCTGAAAAACGCATCGCCATCACAAACGATGACGTTCAAACAATTCTCAAGTATTAAAAACCGGGAGGCGGCTATAGCAAGACTGGAACGAATCGCCATTTCAAATCTCGAGAATTGCCTCAGGCTGCTCAAGCACAATGCAGCCCATGATATTCACTTTTTCCGCTTCAGTTCTAGGCTGATTCCCCTTGCAAATCATGAGGAACTCTCTGATTGGAAGTATATGCGTCCCCTTAGAGATATTCTGTCCAGGATTGGCGACTTTCTGGATGAACATCCGATGCGTGTGGATTTTCACCCGGACCACTTTGTGCTCCTTAATACACCGAAAGTTGATACATTGAATATGTCCATCAAAACACTGGCAATGCATGAGGCCCTTCTGAAAGGCATGCATCTTAATCCGGCTCACCGCTGTGTTCTGCATGTGGGCGGCGGATATGATGATAAAGAAAAAGCACTCGAGCAATTTATCCATAATTGGGGCTTTACGCCTCCCGGAATCCAGCAGATGATTATTCTTGAGAATGACGATACCACCTTTACACTTGATGATACTCTCTACCTTTGTGAAAAGCTGGGGATTCCGCTTGTATTTGATTACCACCACCACCTTGCGAACTTCAAAAATGATGACTGGATAGGGCAATGGGAAAGGGTAGCGGCGACATGGGGTCATTCAGAACTGCCTGTGAAAATGCATATCTCGAGCCCCAAATCACACAAAGATTTCAGAGCGCATGCGGATTATATTGATGCTGAAATGTTCAGGGAGTTTCTGCAGAACATTAAGGGGTCAGTGCCTGAGATACATTGCATGATCGAAGCGAAAATGAAGGACAGCGCCCTGTTTAAGCTTGCTGAGGATTTGAAAAGGAACCCCAATCTGACCTTTATTGATTCATCCAGCTTTGAAATATAATCTGTACCCCCCACTTTTTTCATAAAAGGGAGACACTTCTTTTTTCTGTCATGTATACTTATAGAAGTGATAGAGCGGATTTTAAAATCAAATAATTTTATGGAATTGCGGGGGGTACTGCATGATTACAGAGCCGCATAAAAGGATCCCGGCAAGGGGGCTGCTTGC
This sequence comes from Cytobacillus sp. FSL R5-0377, assembly GCF_038004385.1. Taxonomy (NCBI): domain Bacteria; kingdom Bacillati; phylum Bacillota; class Bacilli; order Caryophanales; family Bacillaceae; genus Cytobacillus; species Cytobacillus sp. FSL R5-0377. The sequence goes on along the minus strand of NZ_JBBORA010000001.1, from coordinate 2,217,330 downwards.
CTGGAGAATCTCAGGCACGCTCCACTCTGTTTTTCCTTTTGTGTTGTCAGGTGGCGCTATTGCTGCCGCCATCCTGTTTGATTGGCCTATTTGGGTTATTGGAGCGTCTTTAATGTTTTTTTCTGCGTATGCCTACCTGGTCATAATGACGTTACCATCTTTAAGGTGGAAAAGATGGAGGTATGAGGTCCGGGAAAATGAAATAGAGCTCAAACACGGGCTATTTGTGATTAAAAGGACGCTTGTTCCTATGATTCGGGTGCAGCATGTGGATACGAGGCAAGGGCCGATATTGCGTAAATATCGCCTGGCTACCGTGACCATCTCAACAGCTGCGACGATACATGAAATACCGGCATTGGATGTGGATGAAGCTGAGGAATTGCGCTTTTTCATTTCTCAGCTGGCAAGGGCTGCAGAAAATGATGTCTAATCCGAAGCGGCTGCACCCAATATCCGCAATAGCCAATTTCCTGAAACACCTTAAGGAAATGCTGGTGCCATTTCTTATTTTTGTCGTCTTTGGAAGCAGAGGAGGAAATGGAGACATTATTCAGCTTGTCCTGTCTATAGGGGTCATCATCGCGGTTTTTTTAATCGGGATCCTTACCTGGTGGAGATATACCTATAGACTGGAGGAAGGCGAGCTTCGAATCGAGTATGGTGTTCTGGTAAGGAAGAAAAGATATATTCCGCTTGAAAGAATCCAAAGTCTCGATTTATCGGAAGGCTTGCTGCAAAGACCCTTTGGACTTGTAAAAATGAAAGTGGAAACAGCGGGCTCCAGCGGTGCGGGTGAGGCAGAAGCGGTATTGACGGCTATATCCAAAGAGGATGCTGATTTCATTCAGCAGGCATTTTCAGCTGCCAAAAATAATCCTTCAGAAATGAAAACAGCATTGGAGAACCGGGAAGTGATCTATAAGATTACTCCTGGAGAATTGTTCCTTCAGGCATCAACTTCCGGCGGGGCAGGGGTCGTTATTTCAGCAGTCTTTGCTTTTGTGTTTCAGTTTGAAGAAATCATACCCTATGAAAAGGTGTTCGCCGGAGTCGAAGGGTTTATTGCAAATGGAATGATATTTGTCAGTATACTGGTATTCTTCGTTTTTCTTGTGGCATGGCTGATCGCTCTTGTAGGGAGCATGCTGAAATACGCCGGTTTTACATTATTAAAAAGTGAGAAGGAATTGATTATTAGCAGAGGCTTGCTTGAAAAGAGGCAGATGACGATCCCGCTGAACCGCATACAGGCTATTCAAATAAGGGAAAATCTTCTTAGGCAGCCATTTGGTCTGGCAACAGTCTATATTGAAAGTGCCGGTGGTTCCATTGAAGACAATGAAAGCTCCCGCCTAATGATCCTGCCGATCGTAAAAAAAACGAGGATTGCCGGTTTGTTAAAGCCCCACTTGCCACAGTATGAACTGCAGCCGGTTTTCTTTAAAGCTCCGAAAAGAGCGCTAAACCGCTATTTATGGAGAGGATTTCTGTGGATTTTGCCTTTTGTGGGTGGGCCGCTCCTCTTTTTCAGGCCATGGGGATATTTATCTTTGGTGCTGCTGATCTTTGCAATGGGCTGGTCTTATCTCAAATACAGGGATGCGGGCTGGGAAATCAGCTCACAGCAGCTTGCACTCAGATATCGCGGAATAGTGAGAACTACAGTTTTTATGAGGAGAAGCCGAATTCAGTCCCTCTCCTTGAAAGAAAGCTATTTTCAGAAAAAACGCAGTCTGGCTACCATACAAGCTGCGGCTATGTCGGGGGCAGGCGGGACAGGCGGAACTGTCCGGGATCTCGACAAACAGGAAGTATATGCTATCTATAAATGGTATTCTTATACCGGACTGAAGCTAAAAGAAAAGCGCCCCTGAGCGCTTTTTTTATTTACCTGTCCAGCTTCGCGTCCCCCTATCTGGCTAAAAACCCCACTATGGCTAAAATAACAATGACTCCCCAAACAGCAAGCCTTGATGCAGGCACTCCTCTTAAAGACGGCCTTATTCCGGAAAGACCGCCTGACCGTGTGATGCCTGATGAAGTGGATGTACGGCCCTTGGCGAGAGAGGCTGCGCCAATCAGGAAGCCGGCAATCAGGCCGAATATGTGTGCCGTTACATTGATGTTTGGCTGAAGGAAGGTCATGATTACCCCGATGATGGTAATGGTCAGGATGATTTGTGAGTTTTCCCTGGATAAAAGCTCTTTTTGAAAAACTAAGATTGCGGCAAAGTAACCGAACAGGCCAAAGATTGAACCGCTGGCGCCCGCGTGAATATACGTTAATGGCTCAAGGATGAGTGTAGCAAGATTGGCGGCTGCTCCCGCAGTGATATAAAGCAGAATGAATCTGGTTTTTCCGATGAGCCTTTCCAAAACTGGACCGAATAGAACGAGTGAAAAGCTGTTAAATAAAACATGGGAGAAGCCGCTGTGCAATATGATTGGGCTCAGCAGACGCCAGTATTCACCCTGCACAATATATAAATTGACACCAGCAAGCTTCTCAAATACAAGTGAATTTGGGAATAGGGGAATGACGGTTAATAGATAGATGATAATATGGATACAAATGATAGCAGTAACAACAGGGTAGTAGCGGATAAATTCTTTGAAGCTTTCCGTTCTTGTAAACATGGCTCTCCTCCGTGCTTGAATTGTTTGAACGTGTATCTACATCATAGCCTGAAAAACGGGATTTCAGCATGCCATAACACTTATTCAGGAGATAAAGTGTACATAATTCGGCTTCTACTGTATTCTTTATGCAGAAAATAATATAAATAGAAGGAAGATGAGAGATGATTTCCGGTATTGGGATTGACATTGCGGATCTAGAGCGGATACGAAAAATTCTTGGCAGGCAGGACCGATTTCCTGCTCGGGTTTTAACCTCAAAAGAGCTGAAGAGCTATCAGCAATTGCCGGAAAAAAGGCGTGCAGAGTTTCTTGCAGGGAGATTTGCGGCGAAAGAAGCTTTTTCAAAGGCATGGGGAACCGGGATCGGCGAAGACCTTTCCTTTCAGGATATTGAAATTGAAAAGGATGAAAAGGGTAAGCCGTTTATTTCGAAGCCAGTTAAAGAGGGGGTTCACTTGTCGATTTCCCATAGCAGGGAGTATGCAGTAGCCCAGGTGGTTATAGAAAAAGATGATTAGTCTAAGGGGTAAAATGCCCGGTAATGTCTGAGAACAAAAAAACGCCAAATCCTGAGGCAGCACACTTTCTGTGGGACTCAACTAACAAATTGCGGGGTGAAATGTACTCCCCGCTGATTGGTGTTTCAATCGGGAAGATTTTCAAAAGCTTGTCATTCCTCCTAGCATATTCCTTAAGGTTGTCTCATATATTCATAATGCGATAGGAGAGACAGGCCGAAGGTTCGGCCAATCTCACTGAAATGAGACAAAGGGGCTGAAGGAATGAAGAAAAAGTGGTTCATGCTGCTTGCCGGGCTTTTGGTTGTTCTTGCATTGTCTGCCTGTGGATCTAAAACACAGGAGGATGTTGTAAAGGATCTAGATAAAAAGCTCGAAGACGTTAAGGGATACAAGGCAGAGGCAAAGATGACTCTGCAGATGGGAACGGACCCGCAGACATATGATATAGAAGTTTGGCATAAAGATCCGGATTTTTACCGGGTAAACCTGAAAAACGCCCAAAAGGAACAAAGCCAGATGATTCTGCGAAACAATGACGGTGTATTTGTCCTCACTCCTGCGCTGAATAAAAGCTTCCGCTTCCAGAGTGATTGGCCGCAGAATAGCAGTCAGGCATATTTATACGAATCATTAGTCAAGGACATTGTGGAGGATAAGGAAGCGAAGTTCTCCGCTACAAAGGAACATTATGTGTTTGAAACAAAAACCCGCTATCAAAATAATCAGATGCTTCCTGTACAGGAAATCAAGCTTAAGAAGTCCGATTTATCCCCAGTCAGTGTGAAGGTTATGGACCCTGATAAAAATGCACTTGTAACTGTAGAATTTTCGAAAGTAAAGTTCAATGCGAGTTTTGATAAGAAAGACTTTGACATGCAGAAGAACATGACAGGCGCCCAGCTTGAAGTGCCGGTTATGGCTGAGGTGGATGATCAGGAATTTACAGTTAAATATCCGCAGATGGACATGGCAGATGTAAAGCTGGTTGATGAACAGGAGATAAAAACAGAAGACGGCAAGCGTGTAGTCTTAACATATGATGGAGAAAAATCATTCACGCTAGTGCAGGAAAAGGCATCTGTTATGCCGACATCATCCGTTGTTACGTCTGTTAAAGGCGAACCGGTTGACCTTGGCTTCACCATAGGTGCACTTTCTGACAACACGATCTCCTGGACCTACCAGGGTGTGGACTATATGATCGCATCCAACGATCTATCACCTGAAGAAATGACCGAAATCGCCCGCACAGTACAAGGTGAGATGGTAAAATAACTCAATGCTTAAAAGCAGGCCGTGCAGGGTCTGCTTTTTTTGTTGAGGTGGGGCGGAGGCGGATACGAGCGTTAGATTTAGGCAGGGAAGTAAGATGAGGTGTGGATTCAAAACAGAGGAACCAGGAGTCTTGAGTCCAAAGTAAGCCAGGGCTCGGACACAACACCCGTATCAAAGCCTCGCAGAATCCTAAATAATCCCCCAAGGTTCATAACCTGCACCACTATTTTGACCTTCTCCCTTCATAAAATCCCAATATCAGCAGAATATCCATTTGACAAATGATCTGCCGAGTTTGATAATCGACATGTATAAAAGCAATGGCTAAGGACGTGAGCACAACGATGAGTGAACAGACAAAAATGTATCGGGACACTTGGGCAGAGATAAATCTGGACCATATTTCATATAATGTAGAGTCAATGAAAAAACATGTAAAAGACGGAACAAAGGTTATTGCGGTTGTAAAGGCAAATGGATATGGGCATGGGGATGCAGCTGTAGCGAAGGCTGCGCTGGAAGCGGGGGCATCCTCTCTTGCGGTTGCGACTCTGGATGAGGCAATGGCTTTAAGGATGAAAAAAATTGAAGCACCAATTTTGGTAATGGGAGCAAGCCGTCCGGAGCACGCTGGCGAAGCCGCAGCAAAAAATATCTCTCTCACTGTTTTTCAACAGGAATGGCTGTTACAAGCATCTGAATATGTAAAAGACGTAACTCTGAATATTCACTTAAAGCTTGATACAGGCATGGGACGCCTGGGGATTCGCAGCCAGGAAGAGCTCGAGGGAATTGAGAGCGCTATCAAAGAGGACAAGCGTTTTCAGCTTGAGGGGGTATTTACGCATTTTGCCACAGCGGATTCATTGGACAATGCTTACTTTGAAACGCAGCTGAACAGGTTTGAAGAAATGACCAGCTGGCTTGAGACCTTGCCGAAATACGTCCACACCAGCAACAGTGCAGCGGGACTCAGGTTTCAAAAAGCGCATTTAAATGCTGTCAGAATGGGAATCAGCATGTACGGACTGGCTCCATCCATGGAAATAAAGCCTGTACTTCCGTTCGAACTGAAAGAGGCTTTTTCTCTCCATACCTCTATTGTTCACGTGAAAAAGCTTACTAAAGGTGAGAAAGTCAGCTATGGTGCAACTTATGAAGCCCAAGAAGATGAATGGATTGCGACACTGCCGATTGGCTATGCAGATGGCTGGATCCGGAAGCTTCAGGGCCAGGAAGTGCTTGCTGAAGGATTAAGGGTTCCAATTGTTGGAAGGATATGCATGGATCAATGTATGATTAAGATCCCTCATCAAATGCCTGTAGGAACGAGGGTAACCCTGATCGGCGAACAGGGGAAAGAAAAGATCTCAGTTGATGAAATCGCGGAAAAGCTTGAAACCATCAATTATGAAGTTACCTGTATGGTATCTTCCCGCGTTCCGCGCATATATAAAAGAGATGGTGAAATTATCGGGGGAATTAATTATCTGCTGTAACGAATGAATGTTCAGCGGCGCTTCCACTTTTCTAAAGTCATGCATAAAAAACTATTTTTTTGGCCGATAATACAGAAGAATTAAAGAATCCCCTTTGCATTAGGCTTTATTAATGGTAATATTGAAAATGGTAGATATAAAAATGGTGTGTAGTGATGGTGGAGGTGTATGTTTGTGTCTGAGTCCAGCACAACAACAGAGATAATGGTAAAATTACCGCAGCATCTTTTAACCGAGTTAGACGGATTTGCTAAACAGGAAAACGTTAACCGGAGCGAATTCATTTATCAAGCAACCAAAATGTATTTGCGCGAACGCAAAAAGAGACAAATTCGCGAGTCCATGAGACGAGGCTACATGGAGATGGCGAAAATAAATTTGACGATTGCATCTGAAGCATTTCAAGCGGAATATGAGGCAGAACACACAGTTGAACGTCTAGTTAGCGGAGGATAATCCTTTGATTGTCAAACGTGGTGACGTTTATTTTGCAGACCTATCCCCAGTTGTTGGTTCAGAACAAGGCGGCGTCCGTCCAGTGCTTGTCATCCAAAACGACATCGGGAATCGGTTTAGTCCCACAGTAATTGTTGCAGCAATCACAGCTCAGATCCAAAAAGCAAAGCTGCCTACTCACGTTGAAATTGATGCGAAGCGTTATGGTTTTGAAAGGGATTCGGTCATCTTATTAGAACAGATTCGTACAATTGATAAACAACGCTTAACCGATAAAATAACCCATCTCGATGACGAAATGATGGAAAAAGTGGATGAAGCCGTGCAAATCAGCTTAGGCCTCATCGAATTTTAACAAACGCTCTTATGAAGAGCGTTTTTTTATTTTTTCAGCCAAAAAAGGTTTAGTTACTTTTCAATAGGGTAAAAAGAAAAGTCATTTAATCTATATAATTGTCTGGTTTTGTAAATATACCCGTTTCCGGCTGGGAGTAACCTTCTGTTTAGCAGGAATTCAGCACACTGGAAAAAGGGTTTTTATAAGAAATTGTCGAATTGACCTATAGCTGGTAATTATTAATTGCAGACCCTATAGGTTTCATTTGACTGGCATTCATTGTTATCATTTAATTGGTGTATACGTAAACAGGAAGATTTTTTTGCTTCTATACAATAAAGGGGAATTGGAAGGCTAATAATAGATATATGATAAAATAGGGAGGAACAAATGAATTCGACAATATTGAATTTTATACAAAATAATAAAGATTCTATCTTTAATGATTGGCTTGAGGCTACAAAGGAAAGTGCGGATGAACGGGTTACAAAGGTAGTTTCCGATCAGGTATTTACAGGAACAAGCCGGGAATTCATTGACCTGATTATTTCAAATATAAAAAGCTCAAATGAGGAATTCACTTCAAAGTTGAGTGATTTCTCTGAGAAAATTGTGCGATTGGGGTGGCCGCTCAGTTTTGTGACAAAAGGGCTCCAAACATTCGGTAAGATTGTATTTGAAGCTATGCAGAATGCCGGGATTGTCACCCGGGAAAATCAAATGAAAGTCGTTTATGAATTCGATGGCTGGATGACTCCCATGGTGAATGAAGTGGTAAATATGTATTCGGCCACCTGGGAAAGAACAGTATCCCTGCAAAAAATCGCCCTTCAGGAACTGTCCGCACCATTGATCCCTGTATTCGAAGGGATTACGGTCATGCCTCTTGTAGGTACCATAGATACCGAGCGAGCAAAGCAGATTATGGAAAACCTCTTACATGGAGTGGTTAAACACCGTTCGGAAGTAGTCTTAATAGATATAACAGGTGTACCGGTTGTTGATACGATGGTAGCCCATCATATTATACAGGCTGCGGATGCTGTAAGACTTGTCGGCGCTAAATGCATGCTCGTTGGCATACGCCCTGAGATTGCCCAGACCATTGTAAACCTGGGAATTGATTTAAATCAGTTCACTACAAAAAACACCTTGAAAAAGGGAGTAGAAGCGGCTCTTGAGTTAACCAGCCGCAAAATTGTGAAGGTGGAGGGAGCGGAATGAGAGTGAGAATCCCAATTTTAAAGCTGAACGATTGCCTGTTAGTCTCCATCCAGTGGGAATTAGATGACCAGACTGCTCTGCAGTTTCAGGAGGATCTGCTTCATAAAATCCATGAGACGAGCGCAAATGGAGTCGTGATTGATTTAACATCCATTGACTTTATTGATTCATTCATCGCTAAAGTTCTAGGCGACGTAATAAATATGTCCAAACTGATGGGTGCAAAAGTAGTCATAACCGGGATACAGCCTGCTGTAGCAATTACGCTTATTGAGTTAGGTATTGGGTTAGATGATGTCCTTACTGCATTAGATCTAGAAAAAGGTTTGGAGAAATTACAACAGGAATTGGGGGAGTAACTGTATGGAAAACCAATCCTGCGTTAAAATCATAAACGAATGGGACATCGTTGCAGCCCGCCAGCTAGGGCGGAATGTTGCTAAAGAGCTTGGTTTTGGTACAGTTGACCAGGCTAGAATCACTACAGCCATTAGTGAGCTTGCCCGTAATATTTATTTATACGCCGGACAGGGGCAAATCTGCATTGAGAAAATATACGACGGCGGAAAAGCGGGATTGCGTATAGTTGCGGTAGACAGCGGCCCTGGTATCAATGATTTACGCCAAGTAATGGAAGATGGATACTCGACATCAGGAGGATTAGGAGCCGGCCTTCCAGGTGTGAAGCGGTTAATGGATGAGTTCTTAATTGACTCCAATCCCGGGACCGGAACAGATATAAAAGCAACTAAGTGGCTTCGTTAGGGGGAAGCGTTATGGATTTCCGAGAAATGATGGAATCAAAGTATCGGGATATTCTTGAGAATTATATTAAGGAACAATCTGAACAGGCCTTATATCAGGGCCAGAAGTTCAGCAGGAAGTCGATCGAGCACAAAATCTCTCCTGAAGAGATTATCAGCGTTCATAAAAACCTGATGGGTGAACTTTATCCGGACTTGCCTGAATACGTTCACCATTCTTTTGATATCCTTCTGGAAGTCATGATAGGTTATGGTTTTGCCTATAGAGAACATCAGAGCCTAAAACATATTCAGCAGGAACTCAGGACAGAAATGGAAATAGCTGCGAACGTTCAGCAAACCTTGCTGGGCACGCAGGTTCCTTCTGTTGAGGGGCTGGATATCGGCGCAATAAGTGTTCCTGCCAAGCATATGAACGGTGATTATTTCCACTTTGTTCAGGATGAAAACAGCACAATCAGCATCGCCATTGCTGATGTAATCGGAAAAGGGCTTCCGGCAGCTCTTTGTATGTCCATGATTAAATATGCTATGGACAGCGTGCCTGAAAACCGCAATGACCCTAAAACGGTCCTTGAAAATCTTAATCGGGTAGTTGAACAGAACGTAGATTTAACGATGTTCATTACCATGTTTTATGGAATATATGATACAAACACCCATATGTTCTCATATGGTTCTGCAGGACACGAGCCGGGATTGTTCTATAATGCTGCAAATGAGCAATTTACCGAGCTGACTGCAAAAGGGCTGCTTCTCGGTATTGATAAAAAAACGAAATACCGCCAGTACGAAAAAGGAGTAAATCCCGGAGATATGATTATATTAATGTCAGATGGGGTTACTGAATGCCGTACAGAAGAAGGGTTTATAGAAAAGGAATCATTGCTGGAATTAATCAAGAAATACATTCATTTAAGTGCACAGGAAATAGTTAATAGCGTATATAAAGAACTTGAAAAACTTCAGCATTTTCAATTGCGTGATGATTTTACCTTAATTATTTTAAAAAGAAATGTTTAATGGGTTTCAAAAGCGGGTAATTAGTAAAAAGCAGTTGACATGTAAAGAGGTGGGTCTATTATGAATATTACTATAGATGTAAAAGAAAATGATATGCTGATTGAAGCAATGATAAGCGGAGAAATTGATGCGTATACAGCACCTAAACTCCGTGAAGAGCTTTTTCCTTTAACAGAAAAGGAAGGCGTAGAAATGGTGGTCAATCTATCTGAGGTCTCTTATATGGATAGTACCGGCTTAGGTGTATTTGTTGGTGTATTTAAAAATGTCCGTGCCAATAACGGCAAATTCCAGATTGTTGGATTATCGGACCGTTTAAAGAGACTTTTCGAAATTACAGGCCTAGCAGATATTATCGATATTAACAGCGGGATTGAAGGTGGAGTACAATGAACGAGCCATTTGATTATATAGAGGTGAAAATTCCGGCCAAGCCGGAATTTGTTGGGGTAATCCGCCTGACATTATCAGGGATTGCCAGCAGAATGGGTTTTGCCTATGAAGAAATTGAAGATCTTAAAATCGCGACAAGTGAAGCCTGCACTAATGCAGTTCAACACGCATACAAACAGAATGAGCAAGGGGAAGTAGTCATCGGGTTCGGTTTATACCCTGACCGTCTTGAGGTAATGGTCGCGGACAGCGGAAAAAGTTTTGATTTCCAATCTGCCAGACAAGGCATTGGGCCATATGACCAGACCGATTCTGTGGAATTTTTGCGTGAAGGAGGCTTGGGTCTATACCTGATTGAGACATTGATGGATGAAGTTAGAATTCATCACAAAGAGGGTGTTACGGTCTTTATGACCAAATACCTAGAAGGAGAGCAGGTGGAGAGGGATGCAAAAACAATCTCAACCTAACCAAAAATCCAAAGAAGAAACAAATGCTTTAATCAAAGCCTACCAGCTTCATCAGGATGAAGATGCTCAAAATACACTGGTTCTACAATATCAGAATTTAGTTGAAGCCATTGCCCGCAAGTACTCAAAGGGGAGATCTTATCATGAGGATATTGTCCAGGTAGGCATTATAGGCTTATTGGGTGCAATCCGCCGCTATGATGAGTCTTTCGGCAAAACCTTTGAGGCCTTTGCTGTTCCTACCATTATCGGGGAGATTAAACGCTTCTTAAGGGATAAAACCTGGAGTGTTCATGTTCCGCGCCGTATAAAGGAATTGGGTCCGAAAATTAAATCCACCGTTGAAGAGCTTACAACAGAGCTTCATAGGTCGCCAAGAGTAGACGAAATTGCCGATGTGCTTGGAGTATCAGAAGAAGAAGTGCTCGAAGCGATGGAAATGGGAAAAAGCTATCAGGCTCTTTCTGTTGACCATTCAATCGAAGCTGATTCTGATGGCGGAACAGTCACCCTTTTGGATATCGTCGGAAATGTGGACGAGGGCTTTGAAAAAGTAAATCAAATGCTGGTGCTTGAAAAAGTCCTGCATGTTCTGTCTGAGAGAGAGAAATTAATTATACAATACACATATCTTGAGAATATGAGCCAAAAGGAAGCTGGAGATAAACTGGGGATTTCCCAGATGCATGTCTCGCGACTTCAGCGCCGTGCAATTAAAAAGCTTCAGGAAGCGATCCACTCTGAAACAAATAACTCGGAGTGCCTTTCATGACCAAATTGGTTAGAGATAACATCGAAGTGATTGCTCACCAGACAGCTAAAGAAGGTAAGTCATTCTGTGGTGATGGATATTATTTTACCGCAACAGATGAATACTTTGTATGTGTGCTGGCGGATGGCCTTGGAAGCGGGGAATATGCGTATGAGGCCTCTTCTGCTGTTGTTTCCGTTGTAGAGCAGCATCATGAGAAAGATGTAGATACCCTGATGAAGCTCTGCAACGAAATTCTTGTGCAAAAAAGAGGAGCAGCAGTCGCGCTGTTTAAAGTGCATTTTGCTTCGAGGGAATTTGTTTACAGCTGTGTAGGGAATATACGATTTTTCCTTTATTCCTCTACGGGGAAACTCACTTACCCCCTGCCAGTAACAGGTTATCTGTCAGGCAGGCCGCAGGTGTTTCATACCCAGCGGTTTACGTATGAAGCGGAATCTAAATTTTTGATATACTCAGATGGATTTAATATCCATGGGGTTAAATCTTTGCTGAAAGCATTTCTCCCTATTGATCTTATCTCGGAAGATATAAAGAAGCAGTATCCATCTACATCAGATGATGCTACTTTCATACTTGGAAGCTTACTCTAGACAGGGTAAGCTTTTTGTTTATTCTTTTGATAAAATAAATATTGAGACTCTATGATGGAGGAATGAACTTGGAAAAAACATTGGATAAACAAGACCAAATACTAAACCTAATCGCTGGAGAATTATCAATAGCCATTAGACAAGTAAAAAACACAATCAGTTTACTGGAAGAAGGAAACACAGTCCCATTTATCGCGCGGTACAGAAAAGAACAGACAGGCGCGCTGGATGAAGTTCAAATCCGCGATATCATGGAGCGCTGGCAATACATACAAAACCTTAATCAGCGTAAGGAAGAGGTCATCCGCTTAATTGAAGAACAAGGCAAATTGACAGGAGAGCTAAAAGCCCAAATTGAAAAAGCAGTCAAGCTTCAGGAAGTAGAAGACTTATACCGCCCATATAAGCAAAAGCGCCGCACGAAAGCGACTTCCGCAAAAGAAAAAGGACTTGAACCCTTTGCTGAATGGCTTCTTACCTTTTCGCTAAATGAACCCCCTGCTGCAAAAGCCAAAGAATTCCTATCAGAAGAAAAGGGAGTAACCACACCGGAAGAAGCGATCTCTGGAGCAAAGGATATTATCGCAGAATGGGTATCAGATGAAGCGGAGAGCAGGAAATGGATCCGTATGGAAACCGCTAAAAAGAGTACCATTGAGTCCTCTGTGAAGAATAAAGAGAATGATGAAAAAGGCGTTTATGAAATGTACTATGAGTATGAGGAACCGGTGAGCAAGATAGTTCCACACCGTACACTTGCTTTAAACCGTGGTGAAAAAGAGGAAGTCTTAAAGATTAACATTAAGCCTAATACCGAATTTATTTTAAAGTACTTATATAAAAAGTGGGTAAAGGATGAGGGTTCTCCTGCCGGCCCTGTTGTAAAGGAAGCCATAGATGACGGCTATAAGCGCCTGATCATGCCATCGATTGAACGTGAAATACGGAATGAGCTGACTGAAAAAGCAGAAGAACAGGCAATTATGATCTTTTCCGAAAATCTCAGAAAACTGCTTCTTCAGCCCCCGTTAAAAGGAAAGGTTGTACTTGGGGTGGACCCTGCCTACAGAACAGGCTGCAAGCTGGCTGTTGTGGATGAAACAGGGAAAGTACTTGATATCGGAGTCATTTATCCGCATCCGCCGGTTTCCAAAACGAATCAGGCGCGGGAGAAAGTAATTCAAATTCTAAAATCCTATAAAGTAAAAATGGTTGCCATTGGCAATGGGACCGCTTCAAGGGAAACTGAACAGTTCATCGCAGATATATTAAAGGACATGGATGAGGAAATATTCTATCTGATTGTCAATGAAGCAGGGGCGAGCGTATATTCTGCCTCAGACCTTGCCAGAGAAGAATTTCCTGACTTACAGGTGGAAGAAAGAAGTGCTGTTTCAATCGCCCGGCGCCTCCAGGATCCTCTTGCAGAGTTGGTTAAAATAGATCCGAAATCAGTCGGGGTTGGTCAATATCAGCATGACGTATCCCAGAAAAAGCTGTCAGAATCCCTGGCTTTTGTAGTAGAAACTGCGGTAAACCAGGTGGGCGTCAATGTAAATACAGCTTCATCTTCATTACTGCAGCATGTAGCCGGTTTGTCAAAAACGGTTGCCTTAAATATTATTAAAAAACGGGATGAGGAAGGAAAGTTTACGGACCGCAAGCAATTGAAGAAAATTCCGCGGCTTGGTGCCAAAACATATGAACAGGCAATCGGCTTCCTGCGGATTATCGATGGAAAGGAACCTCTGGACCGTACTGGCATCCACCCGGAAACATATGCAGAAGTAAATAAATTGCTTACTACTCTAGGCTTTAAATCAAATGATCTTGGATCGCCATCGCTAAGAGAAGCGCTTAAAGGAATTGATATCTCTCAGACAGCCCGGGAGCTTGAGATTGGAGAGCTGACACTGAAAGATATCATAGACGCATTAATGAGACCGGAAAGGGATCCGCGAGATGAGCTGCCAAAGCCCCTTTTGAAAAAAGAAGTTCTAAAGCTTGAAGACCTGCAGGAAGGAATGGAACTGCAAGGGACAGTGCGGAATGTTGTAGACTTCGGGGCCTTTGTCGATATTGGAGTCAAACAGGACGGACTTGTTCATATTTCCAAGCTCAGCCGCAAATTTGTCAAACATCCGCTGGACGTCGTTTCCGTTGGTGATGTGGTAACAGTCTGGGTTGACTCTGTCGACAAGCACAAGGGAAGAGTCGCTTTAACAATGCTGGGCCATTCTAATTAATAAAAGCTAATAGCTTTAAAGTTCATTCGAGCCATAAGCCAAATCACTATTTATTGCGTGATTTGGCTTATGCTTTTTATGGATTATAATAAATGAGTTAGATTGTATAAGGACATCCTGGCATAGTCATTACCGCGGGGTTTCGATGAATTGAACTCCGGCTTTTTATGAGCAGTGTTTCTTTCGATAGAAAAACCAGCACTGATTCAGCAGTTTGATCTGATAGCGGTCTTTTTCATAAAAAGCACGCTGGATTTGATTTTGAAACCATACAGGCATAAGATGACCTCCCATTAATTGAATTCTGACAAAGGCTCCCTGGGCTGAAAGGCGGATTCAGAGCTGTAAAAGGTATATATAATGTATGCTATAATAGGTTGTCATGTTTACGATAAGAGAGGAAAAACATTGCGATGAATGACCAGGATCTTCAGACACTTGTTGAAAAGATATCATTAGAAAGCTTTGGCAAGCCCTTTTGCCACCGGGCATATTTTAATTCACGCCTAAAATCCACTGGCGGAAGATATATGCTGAATACCCATCATGTAGAAATAAACAAAAAGTATTTTGAACAGCTTGGTCTCGAAGAGTTGGAAGGAATTATTAAACACGAGCTATGTCATTATCATTTGCACTTGGAAGGAAAAGGATACAAACATCGTGATCAGGACTTCAGAATGTTAATGAAGAAAGTTGGAGCACCCCGATTTTGTGCAGCCTTGCCTGATCGTCCGAAAACAAACAGATCTGCTAAGGTTCTTGTTTATGTGTGCAAAGATTGCGGCCAAGTCTTTCAGAGAAAAAGAAAAGTTAATACTCAAAAGTATGTCTGCGGAAAATGCAAAGGGAAATTAAAATTTAAAAAAGAGTTGACATTAGAATAGGTACACATTATATTTAATAATTGTCGCAGGTCAAAATCGGACAAACGGCTAATAAATTCTCTTAAAAAATATGCTTGACTTTTATAGCCCATGTCCTTATAATATGAAGAGTCGATAAGAAGTTAACTGTTTTATCGATTAAGATTATTATTGTTTATATTATTCCGCAGTAGCTCAGTGGTAGAGCATTCGGCTGTTAACCGAACGGTCGCAGGTTCGAATCCTGCCTGCGGAGCCATTTTTGGGGAAGTACTCAAGTGGCTGAAGAGGCGCCCCTGCTAAGGGTGTAGGTCGCGTAAGCGGCGCGAGGGTTCAAATCCCTCCTTCTCCGCCAGAATATTCTAACAACGGCCCGTTGGTCAAGCGGTTAAGACACCGCCCTTTCACGGCGGTAACACGGGTTCGAATCCCGTACGGGTCACTTTTTTATTTCCGGCCGTTAACACGCTTGCCTGTCACGCAGGAGAATCGCGGGTTCGATTCGCGTCGGGATCGCCATTTTAATTATTGGGCTATAGCCAAGCGGTAAGGCACCGGACTTTGACTCCGTCACTCGCAGGTTCGAATCCTGCTAGCCCAGCCATTTTTAATGAGCCATTAGCTCAGTCGGTAGAGCATCTGACTTTTAATCAGAGGGTCGAAGGTTCGAGTCCTTCATGGCTCACCATTTTTAATTTTATATTGCGGGTGTGGCGGAATTGGCAGACGCACCAGACTTAGGATCTGGCGCCGCAAGGCGTGGGGGTTCGACTCCCTTCACCCGCACCATTAATTACCATTGAATTAAGTATAACGTTTTGGTATGATGTTACTTGTCGCTTAATTAAGCGGTCGTGGCGGAATGGCAGACGCGCTAGGTTGAGGGCCTAGTGGGGGCAACCCCGTGGAGGTTCAAGTCCTCTCGGCCGCACCAAAAAAAGCTGTTGACTTTCATAACTGAAGTTGCTATAATATAAGAGTTGCTTTAAAACGTGCGCCCGTAGCTCAATTGGATAGAGCGTTTGACTACGGATCAAAAGGTTAGGGGTTCGACTCCTCTCGGGCGCGCCATATTACGGGGAGTAGCTCAGCTTGGTAGAGCACTTGGTTTGGGACCAAGGGGTCGCAGGTTCGAATCCTGTCTTCCCGACCATTCGGGATACAATAATTATATATATATATATATATATGCGGGTGTAGTTTAGTGGTAAAACCTCAGCCTTCCAAGCTGATGATGAGGGTTCGATTCCCTTCACCCGCTCCAAACTTACTGATTGATCTTTGAAAACTGAACGAACAAAACGTCAACGTTTAATCATTAGTCTTTTTCGAAAAGACAATCGAGCTATATCAACTCTTATATGGAGAGTTTGATCCTGGCTCAGGACGAACGCTGGCGGCGTGCCTAATACATGCAAGTCGAGCGGACTGATGGGAGCTTGCTCCCTGAAGTCAGCGGCGGACGGGTGAGTAACACGTGGGCAACCTGCCTGTAAGACTGGGATAACTCCGGGAAACCGGGGCTAATACCGGATAACTCTTTCCCTCACATGAGGGAAAGCTGAAAGATGGTTTCGGCTATCACTTACAGATGGGCCCGCGGCGCATTAGCTAGTTGGTGAGGTAACGGCTCACCAAGGCGACGATGCGTAGCCGACCTGAGAGGGTGATCGGCCACACTGGGACTGAGACACGGCCCAGACTCCTACGGGAGGCGAGTAGGGAATCTTCCGCAATGGACGAAAGTCTGACGGAGCAACGCCGCGTGAGTGATGAAGGTTTTCGGATCGTAAAACTCTGTTGTCAGGGAAGAACAAGTACCGGAGTAACTGCCGGTACCTTGACGGTACCTGACCAGAAAGCCACGGCTAACTACGTGCCAGCGCCCGCGGTAATACGTAGGTGGCAAGCGTTGTCCGGAATTATTGGGCGTAAAGCGCGCGCAGGCGGTTCCTCAAGTCTGATGTGAAAGCCCCCGCTCAACCGGGGAGGGTCATTGGAAACTGGGGAACTTGAGTGCAGAAGAGAAGAGTGGAATTCCACGTGTAGCGGTGAAATGCGTAGAGATGTGGAGGAACACCAGTGGCGAAGGCGACTCTTTGGTCTGTAACTGACGCTGAGGCGCGAAAGCGTGGGGAGCAAACAGGATTAGATACCCTGGTAGTCCACGCCGTAAACGATGAGTGCTAAGTGTTAGAGGGTTTCCGCCCTTTAGTGTTTGCGGCAAACGCATTAAGCACTCCGCCTGGGGAGTACGGCCGCAAGGCTGAAACTCAAAGGAATTGACGGGGGCCCGCACAAGCGGTGGAGCATGTGGTTTAATTCGAAGCAACGCGAAGAACCTTACCAGGTCTTGACATCCCCTGACAACCCTAGAGATAGGGCGTTCCCCTTCGGGGGACAGGGTGACAGGTGGTGCATGGTTGTCGTCAGCTCGTGTCGTGAGATGTTGGGTTAAGTCCCGCAACGAGCGCAACCCTTGATCTTAGTTGCCAGCATTCAGTTGGGCACTCTAAGGTGACTGCCGGTGACAAACCGGAGGAAGGTGGGGATGACGTCAAATCATCATGCCCCTTATGACCTGGGCTACACACGTGCTACAATGGATGGTACAAAGGGCCGCAAAACCGCGAGGTTAAGCGAATCCCATAAAACCATTCTCAGTTCGGATTGCAGGCCGCAACTCGCCTGCATGAAGCCGGAATCGCTAGTAATCGCGGATCAGCATGCCGCGGTGAATACGTTCCCGGGCCTTGTACACACCGCCCGTCACACCACGAGAGTTTGTAACACCCGAAGTCGGTGGGGTAACCTTTTGGAGCCAGCCGCCTAAGGTGGGACAGATGATTGGGGTGAAGTCGTAACAAGGTAGCCGTATCGGAAGGTGCGGCTGGATCACCTCCTTTCTAAGGAATATTTACAAGAAACGTGACGTTCTTTGTTCGTTCAGTTTTGAGAGTTCAATCTCTCAATGAATGATTCGTTCTTTGAAAACTAGATAATGATTATGAAGAAGCAATAACCGAGTAATCGCCATCTTAGTTTTTTCTCTTATTTAATATTAAGTAAGAGCACAAACCATGAGGACGATGAGCGGCAAGGAGATCAAGGAAGCGACCGAGTGAGCACCGGAGCGTACTTCAGTACGTGAGGAGCGGAGCGAGAGAGCTGACGCAGAGATCCGCAGTCGATCAGCGGCCGAAGTAGGTTAAGTTAGAAAGGGCGCACGGTGAATGCCTTGGCACTAGGAGCCGATGAAGGACGGTACTAACACCGATATGCTTCGGGGAGCTGTAAGTAAGCTTTGATCCGGAGATTTCCGAATGGGGAAACCCCCTATCCGTAATGGGATAGGATCTTTACCTGAATACATAGGGTATAGAAGGCAGACCCGGGGAACTGAAACATCTAAGTACCCGGAGGAAGAGAAAGCAAACGCGATTCCCTGAGTAGCGGCGAGCGAAACGGGATTAGCCCAAACCAGGAGGCTTGCCTCCTGGGGTTGTAGGACACTCTATACGGAGTTACAAAGGAACGAGGTAAATGAACAGGTCTGGAAAGGCCGGCCAGAGAAGGTAAAAGCCCTGTAGTTGAAACTTCGTTCCCTCCAGAGTGGATCCTGAGTACGGCGGGACACGAGAAATCCCGTCGGAAGCAGGGAGGACCATCTCCCAAGGCTAAATACTCCCTAGTGACCGATAGTGAACCAGTACCGTGAGGGAAAGGTGAAAAGCACCCCGGAAGGGGAGTGAAAGAGATCCTGAAACCGTGTGCCTACAAGTAGTTAGAGCCCGTTAATGGGTGATAGCGTGCCTTTTGTAGAATGAACCGGCGAGTTACGATTACATGCGAGGTTAAGTTGAGAAGACGGAGCCGCGGCGAAAGCGAGTCTGAATAGGGCGAATGAGTATGTGGTCGTAGACCCGAAACCAGGTGATCTACCCATGTCCAGGGTGAAGTCCAGGTAACACTGGATGGAGGCCCGAACCCACGCACGTTGAAAAGTGCGGGGATGAGGTGTGGGTAGCGGAGAAATTCCAATCGAACTTGGAGATAGCTGGTTCTCTCCGAAATAGCTTTAGGGCTAGCCTCATGTAGTAAGAGTCTTGGAGGTAGAGCACTGTTTGGACTAGGGGCCCCCATCGGGTTACCGAATTCAGACAAACTCCGAATGCCAAAGACTTATCCATGGGAGTCAGACTGCGAGTGATAAGATCCGTAGTCAAGAGGGAAACAGCCCAGACCACCAGCTAAGGTCCCAAAGTATACGTTAAGTGGAAAAGGATGTGGAGTTGCTTAGACAACCAGGATGTTGGCTTAGAAGCGACCACCATTTAAAGAGTGCGTAATAGCTCACTGGTCGAGTGACTCCGCGCCGAAAATGTACCGGGGCTAAACGTATCACCGAAGCTGTGGATTGACATCTATCGATGTCAGTGGTAGGAGAGCGTTCTAAGGGCGTTGAAGCCAGACCGCAAGGACTGGTGGAGCGCTTAGAAGTGAGAATGCCGGTATGAGTAGCGAAAGATGGGTGAGAATCCCATCCACCGAATGCCTAAGGTTTCCTGAGGAAGGCTCGTCCGCTCAGGGTTAGTCGGGACCTAAGCCGAGGCTGAAAAGCGTAGGCGATGGACAACAGGTTGATATTCCTGTACCACCTCTTTACCGTTTGAGCAATGGGGGGACGCAGGAGGATAGGGTAAGCGCGGCCGCTGGATTAGCGCGTCCAAGCAGTTAGGCCGGTAACGAGGCAAATCCCGTTACCACATAGGCTGAGCTGTGACGGCGAGGGAAATTTAGTACCGAAGTTCCTGATTCCACACTGCCAAGAAAAGCCTCTAGCGAGGGAAAAGGTGCCCGTACCGCAAACCGACACAGGTAGGCGAGGAGAGAATCCTAAGGTGAGCGAGAGAACTCTCGTTAAGGAACTCGGCAAAATGACCCCGTAACTTCGGGAGAAGGGGTGCTCATTAGGGTGAATAGCCCTGATGAGCCGCAGTGAATAGGCCCAGGCGACTGTTTAGCAAAAACACAGGTCTCTGCGAAGCCGCAAGGCGAAGTATAGGGGCTGACGCCTGCCCGGTGCTGGAAGGTTAAGAGGAGAGGTTAGCGCAAGCGAAGCTTTGAATCGAAGCCCCAGTAAACGGCGGCCGTAACTATAACGGTCCTAAGGTAGCGAAATTCCTTGTCGGGTAAGTTCCGACCCGCACGAAAGGCGTAACGATCTGGGCACTGTCTCAACGAGAGACTCGGTGAAATTATAGTACCTGTGAAGATGCAGGTTACCCGCGACAGGACGGAAAGACCCCGTGGAGCTTTACTGTAGCCTGATATTGAATTTTGGTACAGCTTGTACAGGATAGGTAGGAGCCTGAGAAGCCGGAGCGCCAGCTTCGGTGGAGGCGTCGGTGGGATACTACCCTGGCTGTATTGAAATTCTAACCCGCGCCCCTTATCGGGGCGGGAGACAGTGTCAGGTGGGCAGTTTGACTGGGGCGGTCGCCTCCTAAAAAGTAACGGAGGCGCCCAAAGGTTCCCTCAGAATGGTTGGAAATCATTCGCAGAGTGTAAAGGCACAAGGGAGCTTGACTGCGAGACCTACAAGTCGAGCAGGGACGAAAGTCGGGCTTAGTGATCCGGTGGTTCCGCATGGAAGGGCCATCGCTCAACGGATAAAAGCTACCCCGGGGATAACAGGCTTATCTCCCCCAAGAGTCCACATCGACGGGGAGGTTTGGCACCTCGATGTCGGCTCATCGCATCCTGGGGCTGTAGTCGGTCCCAAGGGTTGGGCTGTTCGCCCATTAAAGCGGTACGCGAGCTGGGTTCAGAACGTCGTGAGACAGTTCGGTCCCTATCCGTCGTGGGCGCAGGAAATTTGAGAGGAGCTGTCCTTAGTACGAGAGGACCGGGATGGACGCACCGCTGGTGTACCAGTTGTCTTGCCAAAGGCATCGCTGGGTAGCTATGTGCGGAAGGGATAAGTGCTGAAAGCATCTAAGCATGAAGCCCCCCTCGAGATGAGATTTCCCATAGCGTCAAGCTAGTAAGATCCCTGAAAGATGATCAGGTTGATAGGTCAGAGGTGGAAGCGTGGCGACATGTGGAGCTGACTGATACTAATCGATCGAGGACTTAACCAAAATGAAAAGCGGAGGCGACTGTTCAACTTCGAGAGAAGTTAGGAGCCGAAGCTAGACAAGTCATTGGTGAATACTCGGCAAAATGCTTCTTCATACATTATCTAGTTTGAGGGAACGAAGTTTCTTCAACCAAATAGTCCGGTGGCGATAGCGAGAAGGTCACACCCGTTCCCATACCGAACACGGAAGTTAAGCTTCTCAGCGCCGATGGTAGTTGGGGGCTGTCCCCCTGTGAGAGTAGGACAGCGCCGGGCGAAGGACAGAGAGTTTTTCTCTATGTCTTTTTTAATCATAAGAATCACCAGTAACATTATATATTAGAAAAAAACACACAAATAAATTTCTCAACAAACTCTTAAAAAAGTGTTGACGAATCATTTGCGAGATGTTATCCTAATATAGTTGCTTGATTGATCTTTGAAAACTGAACGAACAAAAACGTCAACGTTTAATCATTAGTCTTTTTCGAAAAGACAAAACGAGCTATATCAACTCTTATATGGAGAGTTTGATCCTGGCTCAGGACGAACGCTGGCGGCGTGCCTAATACATGCAAGTCGAGCGGACTGATGGGAGCTTGCTCCCTGAAGTCAGCGGCGGACGGGTGAGTAACACGTGGGCAACCTGCCTGTAAGACTGGGATAACTCCGGGAAACCGGGGCTAATACCGGATAACTCTTTCCCTCACATGAGGGAAAGCTGAAAGATGGTTTCGGCTATCACTTACAGATGGGCCCGCGGCGCATTAGCTAGTTGGTGAGGTAACGGCTCACCAAGGCGACGATGCGTAGCCGACCTGAGAGGGTGATCGGCCACACTGGGACTGAGACACGGCCCAGACTCCTACGGGAGGCGAGTAGGGAATCTTCCGCAATGGACGAAAGTCTGACGGAGCAACGCCGCGTGAGTGATGAAGGTTTTCGGATCGTAAAACTCTGTTGTCAGGGAAGAACAAGTACCGGAGTAACTGCCGGTACCTTGACGGTACCTGACCAGAAAGCCACGGCTAACTACGTGCCAGCGGCCCGCGGTAATACGTAGGTGGCAAGCGTTGTCCGGAATTATTGGGCGTAAAGCGCGCGCAGGCGGTTCCTTAAGTCTGATGTGAAAGCCCCCGGCTCAACCGGGGAGGGTCATTGGAAACTGGGGAACTTGAGTGCAGAAGAGAAGAGTGGAATTCCACGTGTAGCGGTGAAATGCGTAGAGATGTGGAGGAACACCAGTGGCGAAGGCGACTCTTTGGTCTGTAACTGACGCTGAGGCGCGAAAGCGTGGGGAGCAAACAGGATTAGATACCCTGGTAGTCCACGCCGTAAACGATGAGTGCTAAGTGTTAGAGGGTTTCCGCCCTTTAGTGTTTGCGAAAACGCATTAAGCACTCCGCCTGGGGAGTACGGCCGCAAGGCTGAAACTCAAAGGAATTGACGGGGGCCCGCACAAGCGGTGGAGCATGTGGTTTAATTCGAAGCAACGCGAAGAACCTTACCAGGTCTTGACATCCCCTGACAACCCTAGAGATAGGGCGTTCCCCTTCGGGGGACAGGGTGACAGGTGGTGCATGGTTGTCGTCAGCTCGTGTCGTGAGATGTTGGGTTAAGTCCCGCAACGAGCGCAACCCTTGATCTTAGTTGCCAGCATTCAGTTGGGCACTCTAAGGTGACTGCCGGTGACAAACCGGAGGAAGGTGGGGATGACGTCAAATCATCATGCCCCTTATGACCTGGGCTACACACGTGCTACAATGGATGGTACAAAGGGCCGCAAAACCGCGAGGTTAAGCGAATCCCATAAAACCATTCTCAGTTCGGATTGCAGGCCGCAACTCGCCTGCATGAAGCCGGAATCGCTAGTAATCGCGGATCAGCATGCCGCGGTGAATACGTTCCCGGGCCTTGTACACACCGCCCGTCACACCACGAGAGTTTGTAACACCCGAAGTCGGTGGGGTAACCTTTTGGAGCCAGCCGCCTAAGGTGGGACAGATGATTGGGGTGAAGTCGTAACAAGGTAGCCGTATCGGAAGGTGCGGCTGGATCACCTCCTTTCTAAGGAATATTTACAAGAAACGTGACGTTCTTTGTTCGTTCAGTTTTGAGAGTTCAATCTCTCAATGAATGATTCGTTCTTTGAAAACTAGATAATGATTATGAAGAAGCAATAACCGAGTAATCGCCATTTTAGTCAATTCTCTCTATGTTAAATAGAGTTAAAAACCTTTGATCGTGTTCATCTTCGATGAACCTGTCAAATACGGTTAAGTTAGAAAGGGCGCACGGTGAATGCCTTGGCACTAGGAGCCGATGAAGGACGGTACTAACACCGATATGCTTCGGGGAGCTGTAAGTAAGCTTTGATCCGGAGATTTCCGAATGGGGAAACCCCCTATCCGTAATGGGATAGGATCTTTACCTGAATACATAGGGTATAGAAGGCAGACCCGGGGAACTGAAACATCTAAGTACCCGGAGGAAGAGAAAGCAAACGCGATTCCCTGAGTAGCGGCGAGCGAAACGGGATTAGCCCAAACCAGGAGGCTTGCCTCCTGGGGTTGTAGGACACTCTATACGGAGTTACAAAGGAACGAGGTAAATGAACAGGTCTGGAAAGGCCGGCCAGAGAAGGTAAAAGCCCTGTAGTTGAAACTTCGTTCCCTCCAGAGTGGATCCTGAGTACGGCGGGACACGAGAAATCCCGTCGGAAGCAGGGAGGACCATCTCCCAAGGCTAAATACTCCCTAGTGACCGATAGTGAACCAGTACCGTGAGGGAAAGGTGAAAAGCACCCCGGAAGGGGAGTGAAAGAGATCCTGAAACCGTGTGCCTACAAGTAGTTAGAGCCCGTTAATGGGTGATAGCGTGCCTTTTGTAGAATGAACCGGCGAGTTACGATTACATGCGAGGTTAAGTTGAGAAGACGGAGCCGCGGCGAAAGCGAGTCTGAATAGGGCGAATGAGTATGTGGTCGTAGACCCGAAACCAGGTGATCTACCCATGTCCAGGGTGAAGTCCAGGTAACACTGGATGGAGGCCCGAACCCACGCACGTTGAAAAGTGCGGGGATGAGGTGTGGGTAGCGGAGAAATTCCAATCGAACTTGGAGATAGCTGGTTCTCTCCGAAATAGCTTTAGGGCTAGCCTCATGTAGTAAGAGTCTTGGAGGTAGAGCACTGTTTGGACTAGGGGCCCCCATCGGGTTACCGAATTCAGACAAACTCCGAATGCCAAAGACTTATCCATGGGAGTCAGACTGCGAGTGATAAGATCCGTAGTCAAGAGGGAAACAGCCCAGACCACCAGCTAAGGTCCCAAAGTATACGTTAAGTGGAAAAGGATGTGGAGTTGCTTAGACAACCAGGATGTTGGCTTAGAAGCGACCACCATTTAAAGAGTGCGTAATAGCTCACTGGTCGAGTGACTCCGCGCCGAAAATGTACCGGGGCTAAACGTATCACCGAAGCTGTGGATTGACATCTATCGATGTCAGTGGTAGGAGAGCGTTCTAAGGGCGTTGAAGCCAGACCGCAAGGACTGGTGGAGCGCTTAGAAGTGAGAATGCCGGTATGAGTAGCGAAAGATGGGTGAGAATCCCATCCACCGAATGCCTAAGGTTTCCTGAGGAAGGCTCGTCCGCTCAGGGTTAGTCGGGACCTAAGCCGAGGCTGAAAAGCGTAGGCGATGGACAACAGGTTGATATTCCTGTACCACCTCTTTACCGTTTGAGCAATGGGGGGACGCAGGAGGATAGGGTAAGCGCGTCGCTGGATTAGCGCGTCCAAGCAGTTAGGCCGGTAACGAGGCAAATCCCGTTACCACATAGGCTGAGCTGTGACGGCGAGGGAAATTTAGTACCGAAGTTCCTGATTCCACACTGCCAAGAAAAGCCTCTAGCGAGGGAAAAGGTGCCCGTACCGCAAACCGACACAGGTAGGCGAGGAGAGAATCCTAAGGTGAGCGAGAGAACTCTCGTTAAGGAACTCGGCAAAATGACCCCGTAACTTCGGGAGAAGGGGTGCTCATTAGGGTGAATAGCCCTGATGAGCCGCAGTGAATAGGCCCAGGCGACTGTTTAGCAAAAACACAGGTCTCTGCGAAGCCGCAAGGCGAAGTATAGGGGCTGACGCCTGCCCGGTGCTGGAAGGTTAAGAGGAGAGGTTAGCGCAAGCGAAGCTTTGAATCGAAGCCCCAGTAAACGGCGGCCGTAACTATAACGGTCCTAAGGTAGCGAAATTCCTTGTCGGGTAAGTTCCGACCCGCACGAAAGGCGTAACGATCTGGGCACTGTCTCAACGAGAGACTCGGTGAAATTATAGTACCTGTGAAGATGCAGGTTACCCGCGACAGGACGGAAAGACCCCGTGGAGCTTTACTGTAGCCTGATATTGAATTTTGGTACAGCTTGTACAGGATAGGTAGGAGCCTGAGAAGCCGGAGCGCCAGCTTCGGTGGAGGCGTCGGTGGGATACTACCCTGGCTGTATTGAAATTCTAACCCGCGCCCCTTATCGGGGCGGGAGACAGTGTCAGGTGGGCAGTTTGACTGGGGCGGTCGCCTCCTAAAAAGTAACGGAGGCGCCCAAAGGTTCCCTCAGAATGGTTGGAAATCATTCGCAGAGTGTAAGGCACAAGGGAGCTTGACTGCGAGACCTACAAGTCGAGCAGGGACGAAAGTCGGGCTTAGTGATCCGGTGGTTCCGCATGGAAGGGCCATCGCTCAACGGATAAAAGCTACCCCGGGGATAACAGGCTTATCTCCCCCAAGAGTCCACATCGACGGGGAGGTTTGGCACCTCGATGTCGGCTCATCGCATCCTGGGGCTGTAGTCGGTCCCAAGGGTTGGGCTGTTCGCCCATTAAAGCGGTACGCGAGCTGGGTTCAGAACGTCGTGAGACAGTTCGGTCCCTATCCGTCGTGGGCGCAGGAAATTTGAGAGGAGCTGTCCTTAGTACGAGAGGACCGGGATGGACGCACCGCTGGTGTACCAGTTGTCTTGCCAAAGGCATCGCTGGGTAGCTATGTGCGGAAGGGATAAGTGCTGAAAGCATCTAAGCATGAAGCCCCCCTCGAGATGAGATTTCCCATAGCGTCAAGCTAGTAAGATCCCTGAAAGATGATCAGGTTGATAGGTCAGAGGTGGAAGCGTGGCGACATGTGGAGCTGACTGATACTAATCGATCGAGGACTTAACCAAAATGAAAAGCGGAGGCGACTGTTCAACTTCGAGAGAAGTTAGGAGCCGAAGCTAGACAAGTCATTGGTGAATACTCGGCAAAATGCTTCTTCATACATTATCTAGTTTTGAGGGAACGAAGTTTCTTCAACCAAATAGTCCGGTGGCGATAGCGAGAAGGTCACACCCGTTCCCATACCGAACACGGAAGTTAAGCTTCTCAGCGCCGATGGTAGTTGGGGGCTGTCCCCCTGTGAGAGTAGGACGCGCCGGGCGAAACAAATTTGTGATGAAAAATTCACATAAATATTATTATCGCGGGGTGGAGCAGTCCGGTAGCTCGTCGGGCTCATAACCCGAAGGTCGCAGGTTCAAATCCTGCCCCCGCAATCTGGTCCGGTAGTTCAGTTGGTTAGAATGCCTGCCTGTCACGCAGGAGGTCGCGGGTTCGAGTCCCGTCCGGACCGCCATTTTATAGTTATAAATAGTAAAACGAAACTAGGTTTCGTCTTTTTTTTATGCTTTTTTAACCTAAGTGTATAGGGGTATTAATATTGAAAATAGCTTACTTTGCCCATTGCTGCAAAATAAGGTAAACTACATATAGACTATTCTCCTTAGGATTTATCCTAAGGTTTTTTTGTAATCTCAGAATTCAAATCGAGAATATCTAGGCTTATCCCCAGCTGCTCCTCAGACACAGTGGGTGATAAGGCGTTTGTGCTTTTTCTTTTCAATTGGCTTTTTTCGTAAAGTTTGTTGCTTTTTTATAACTAGTTAATTTGCTGAGTTGATCTTCGCTGTGGGCACTTGACCCTCGAAAATGCTGACGCATTTCCTCTATGTGAGCATACTCGAGGAAGCTTATCAATGTTCTCCCGCGGGAGGAGTGGGAAGTGCGAGACCCCGCAGGCCGAGGAGGCTCGCATTCTCCCCGCGTACCGCTGCGTGCCTTTCGCTGCAATCAACGGACAGAATTCACAAACCAAAACAACAATCTTTTAGAAAAGATCCTTTCAATTTATAGATTAGACCATAAAAGGTGATGAATATATGAGTCAGTTTGAGTTTATCTCAAAGAAGCCAGAGGATACGATGGGGTTTTCCGAAAAGCTTGGCAGTCTGCTTCAGCCGGGCGATGTCCTTGCTCTGGAAGGAGATTTGGGTGCAGGGAAAACGACATTCACCAAGGGGCTTGCCAAAGGGCTTGATATAAAACGGAATGTAAATAGCCCAACCTTTACGATTATTAAGGAATACCACGGAAGATTGCCCCTTTATCACATGGATGTATATAGAGTGGAAGATTCCTTTGAGGATTTGGGGTTTGATGAATATTTTGATGGCAATGGGGTCACAGTTGTAGAATGGGCTCACCTTGTTAAGGAACAGCTGCCGGAAGAGTTATTAACGATATATTTATATCTTGATGATCATGATTCAAGAAGGCTGGTTCTGGATCCAAAGGGAAAAAGATATGAGGAATTGTGTAAGGAGATTATGTCATGAAGGTTTTAGCCATTGATACATCCAATTACCCTCTGGGAGTAGCTCTTCTGGATGGTGATCAGGTTTTAGGCGAGTATATTACAAATGTAAAAAAGAATCATTCTGTCCGCGTTATGCCAGCTATTGATATATTAATGAAAGATTGCGGTGTTAAGCCGGCTGAAGTAGATAAGATTGTTGTTGCGAAAGGGCCTGGTTCTTATACAGGCGTGCGTATTGGAGTAACCATTGCAAAAACACTGGCATGGACTTTAAATAAGCCGCTCGTAGGGGTATCAAGCCTTGAAATATATGCAGCCTCGTCAGGCAGATATTTTAATGGCGTCATATCGCCTTTGTTTGATGCAAGGAGAGGGCAAATATATACCGGCCTGTATCAATATAGGGAAGGACAGTTAGTATCGCTGATCAAAGACCAGCTCCTTCCTTCAAAAGATTGGGCAGACAGGCTTTCAGAGCAGCAGGAAAACGTCCTTTTTATCGGGAATGATTTGCCCCTGCATAAAGAGGTATTTACAGACGTCCTGAAAGAGCGGGCAGTGTTCGCTTCACCTGCGGAACATAATCCAAGGCCGGCCGAACTTGCTTTATTAGGAAGGGACCGGGAGCCTGAGGAGGTCCATTCTTTTATACCAAATTACATTAGGATGGCGGAAGCTGAAGCTAATTGGATAAAAGCAAACCAGGAAAAAAAGTTATAGATGAGGAAGCGAACGTATGAATAAATCCTTAACTTTCCGTTTGATGAGTGAAGAGGATATTGATGATGTATTGGAAATTGAACACAAATCCTTTGCTACACCCTGGAGCAGGGAGGCCTTTTTTAACGAAATAACACATAACCAATTTGCTTTGTATGTTGTTTTAGAAGAAGACAATAAAGTAATAGGCTACTGTGGAGCATGGATTGTCGTGGATGAGGCACATATTACAAATGTTGCCCTGCTCCCTGAATACCGGGGGAGAAAGCTTGGAGAAGCTTTGATGCGGCAGCTGATGGAGCTTGCGTCTGAAAAGGGGGCCATCACAATGACTCTGGAAGTAAGGGTATCCAACTTCACAGCTCAGTCTTTATACCGAAAGCTAGGCTTTCAAAACGGAGCAATCAGGAAGAACTATTACACTGATAATCAAGAAGATGCTTTAGTAATGTGGGTGAATTTATAATGAAAAAAGATCAATGGATCATGGCGATTGAAACCAGCTGTGACGAAACGGCAGTAGCCATCATTAAGAATGGGCGTGAAATTGCAGCCAATATCGTTGCTTCCCAAATCGAAAGCCATAAACGTTTTGGCGGAGTGGTTCCGGAAATAGCTTCCCGCCATCATGTTGAACAGATAACGATCGTGCTTGAAGAAGCATTGAATAAGGCTGGCGTCACATATTCCGAACTTTCAGCAATAGCAGTGACAGAAGGGCCTGGCCTTGTAGGTGCGCTCCTGATAGGGGTTAATGCCGCAAAAGCCATTGCGTTTGCTCACGGTATCCCGCTTGTTGGTGTGCATCATATAGCAGGTCATATTTATGCCAACCGACTGGTGGAAGAAATGGAATTTCCGTTACTTTCACTGGTAGTCTCTGGTGGACATACTGAACTCGTCTATATGAAAGAGCATGGACATTTTGAAGTGATTGGCGAGACAAGGGATGATGCTGCAGGAGAGGCATATGATAAAGTTGCCCGGACCTTAAATTTGCCTTATCCGGGCGGTCCTCACATTGACAGACTCGCCCATGAAGGAAATCCGGCTATTCAGCTGCCGAGAGCCTGGCTGGAAGAAGGTTCATATGATTTTAGCTTCAGCGGATTAAAATCTGCCGTTATCAACACTGTTCACAATGCTGAACAAAGGGGCGAGACGATCGTTCCTGAAGATCTTGCGGCGAGCTTCCAGGATAGTGTCATTGATGTCCTGGTTACAAAAACAGAAAGAGCAGTGGAAGAATATAAGGTAAAGCAGCTGCTTCTTGCAGGCGGAGTGGCAGCGAATAAAGGACTTAGGGCTTCTTTAGAAAAGAAATTTGGAAACAGATCCGACATAAAGCTAATTATTCCTCCATTAACTTTATGCACAGATAATGCAGCGATGATTGCTGCTGCAGGAAGTGTTTTGTTTGAAAAAGGACAATTTGCCGGTCTTGATTTAAATGCCAATCCCGGTTTGGACATTACTATCCACAATGATAAATAATTAGGAAAAAGTCCCCGACAGCATTGGGGGCTTTTTTTGTGGATAAAGTCAATTATTTCAGAATTTTATGTTGATAATGTGGATAAAATCAGCTTTAGCTGTGGATAATGTGGAAAAGTCTGTGGAGAGTACATATAACTGCATTTTTCTTGTGATTATCTCTGTGGATAATAAAAAAGACTGGCAGTGACTATTCTACCAGTCTAAAAGTTATGAATATTCCTTTAATCCTCTTCAGCTAAAAGCGTCCATTCTTCCATCAATTCTTCCAGCTTTGCTTTTGCTTCATCCGTTTCATTCGTTATTTCCATTACTTTTTCATGGTCCTGATAAACAGCCGGATCACAGAGCAGCTGATCATTAGTATCTATTGCTGTCTCTAATGCTTCAATTTCCACTTCAATTTCTTCCATTCTTCTTTTTCGCTGGCGTTCTAGCTTTTTGGCTTCTTTATCCAGCTGGTAGTTCTTTTTTTCCTGCTTTACAGGCTGTGAAACAGTGGATATATCCTGCTCATTGAGTGCAAGCAATTCCTTTTGTTCCTGCTTTTTTTCTACATAATAATCATAATCACCAAGATATTCTGCTGCACCGTTTCCAGAAAGCTCAACTACCTTAGTTGTAATTCTGTTGATAAAATATCGGTCATGAGATACAAAGAGAATAGTTCCTGGATAATCGATCAATGCATTTTCAAGGATTTCCTTGCTGTCCAGATCCAAATGGTTTGTAGGCTCGTCAAGAATCAGGAAATTGGCTTTCTGCATCATAAGCTTTGCAAGTGCAAGCCGGGCCTTTTCCCCGCCGCTCAGTGTTGAAACTGTTTTAAGAACATCATCGCCGGAGAAGAGAAAGTTCCCAAGTATGGTCCGGATTTCTTTTTCCGGTTTAAGAGGGTATTCATCCCATAATTCGTTCAGTACTCGTTTATTGCTTGTGAGCTCTGCCTGTTCCTGGTCATAGTAGCCAATGGTCACATTAGAGCCATATTGAATCTCCCCAGTAAAAGAAGGGATTTTCTTAATAATGGTTTTAAGCAATGTGGATTTGCCAATTCCATTTGGTCCTACAAGTGCAATACTATCGCCTCTTGCCAGCCGCATAGAAATATTCTCGCTCACTATTTCTTTGTACCCTATTGCTAAAGAATATATATTCAATACTTCATTGCCTGACTGCCGTTCGATATCAAACCCAAAGGAAGCTGATTTCTCGTCTCCCTGCGGCCTGTCCATCACGTCCATTCTGGCCAGCTGCTTTCTGCGGCTTTGTGCCCTTTTAGTAGTGGAGGCACGGGCAAGGTTTCGCTGAATAAAGTCTTGAAGCTTAGCGATTTCTTCCTGCTGTTTTTCGAATTGCTTCATTTCTTTTTCAAAATTAGCTGCTTTTTGATCCAAATAGGAACTGTAGTTTCCAGGGTACTTTCTTATTTGGTGGCGCGATATCTCGTAAACCTGGGAAACGACCTTATCAAGAAAGTAGCGGTCATGTGATACGATCAGAATGGCACCGCTGTAGCCCTGCAGGTATTGTTCGAGCCACGATAGTGTTTCTATATCAAGGTGGTTGGTAGGCTCATCCAGGATTAGTATATCAGGCTTTGTGAGCAGAAGTTTACCAAGGGCCAGCCTTGTTCGCTGACCGCCGCTCAAGGACGAAATTTTTGTATCATAGCCCATTGAGCTGAAGTTGAGTCCATGGAGAATGGAACGTATATCAGCTTCATATTGATAACCGCCATTTTCTTTGAAATCAACCTGGAGTTTGTCGTAATCTTTTAAAACTCGTTCATAGGCATCAGAATTACCAAGGACATCAGGATCCGCCATTTGCTCTTCAAGGCTGTGAAGCTGTTTTTCCTGCTTTTGCAGATGACTGAAAACAGTCAGCATTTCCTCCCATATGGATAAATCTGATTCCAGGCCGGTATTTTGGGCAAGATAGCCAATGGTTACTTCCTTTGGCTTTATGATCTCTCCGGAATCATACGTCATTTGTCCGGCAATTATTTTTAAAAGGGTAGATTTTCCTGCACCATTGCGTCCTACAAGGGCAATACGGTCCCTGGTTTGTACTTCAAGCTTTATATTCGTTAAAATGGGATCAGCTCCAAAACTTTTTGCCAGCTGATTGACTTGTAATAGTATCATGTTCTTTCACCTCTGGTATAGAGTAAGTGTAACTCATTCATATATTGTTCGGCAATAAAGGAGACAGGACTATAAGCCCGGATGAAGGTCATTAAAACAGAAGAAAAGGTAAATAAATATGTGAAGAACCTTACAATGCACATACAAAGAATCCGAAAAATAGTGTATGATTTTGAAGAGAGGTGTTTTTTTAATGGCGGATTTTACTCATTTTAATCAAGAAGGCAGGGCAAAAATGGTGGATGTCAGCGATAAGCCTGAGACCGCAAGGACAGCCATTGCTCAGTCAAGTATTTCGGTGAATCAGGAGATTTACGAAAAGATCACATCAAACTCCATGAAAAAAGGGGATGTTCTTGCTGTTGCACAAACGGCAGGCATTATGGCAAGCAAGAAAACATGGGACATTATTCCGATGTGCCATCCGCTGCCTCTTAAGGGTGTCGATATTTCATTTTCATGGAAAGCAGAAGAGGATGAGTATGTCCTTATCATTACGGCTTCTGTTAAAACAAAAGGAAATACGGGTGTGGAAATGGAAGCGTTAACAGCTGCTTCAGTCTGTGCGCTGACCGTTTATGATATGTGTAAGGCTGTAGATAAAGGAATGGTAATTGGACCAACCTTTTTAATAGAGAAAACAGGCGGGAAAAACGGAGATTTTAAACGAAATTAATACATCATAAGAAATGGGGATGGACGAATGGCCAATGAACCAATTAAGATACCACAGGCAACAGCTAAACGGCTGCCATTATATTACCGCTTCCTAAAGAACCTTCATTCCTCCGGCAAACAGAGAGTCTCATCAGCAGAATTGAGTGAGGCGGTAAAAGTGGATTCTGCAACAATCCGCCGTGATTTTTCGTACTTCGGTGCGTTAGGGAAAAAAGGATATGGATATAATGTGAACTACCTCTTAGGCTTCTTTCGGAAGACTCTTGACCAGGACGAGCTGACTAAAGTCGCTTTGATCGGGGTAGGGAATTTAGGGACCGCTTTTCTAAACTACAATTTTCTTAAAAATAATAATACGAAAATAGAAGTAGCCTTTGATGTGGATGAGAGTAAGGTTGGCACGAAAATCGGTGATGTTCCGGTCCATCATATGGATGACCTTGAAGAAGTGATTGTGAAAAATAATATTCAGGTGGCAATTTTAACGGTGCCTGCACCGCCTGCCCAGACTATCACCGATCGGATGGTGAATGCGAAAATAAAAGGAATCCTTAACTTTACACCTGCGAGGCTCACTGTGCCGTCCTCGATTCGGATTCACCATATCGATCTGGCAGTGGAATTGCAGTCACTGGTTTATTTTCTTAAAAATTATCCTGAAGAAGTGTAAAAAAAATGAGCCTTATGCGGCTCATTTTTTCATTTTAAAATGCAGGCCAAGCATCCGCAGGCCGGTGCCAAAATCAAATGTAGCAATTAGGATTAAAAAATAAGTAAAGAATCCCCAGGTTTCTTCCCGCTGGGTATTCTGGATGGCTATAAAAGTGAAAAGGCATCCGAGAAGGATGTAAATAAAGCCTGAAAACAAAGGTGTGCTTCTCATGATAATCCCCCAGTAAGTTTAAAACTCCACAGCATTCTTTCTAGAAAAAGCTGATAAAGCTCTGCAAATTTTCCATTTCTTTTAACCACTTTTGTAAATTATCCTGATTCAGCTGAACAACCGCAACAAAGGTATTCATCGCCACATGGGCAAAAATCGGCACGATAATCCTCTTGGTCTTTACATATAAGAAGGCAAAGGTGAATCCCATTGCCGAGTATAGCAATACATGTTCAGGCTCAAAATGAGCAAGTGCAAAAATAACCGAGCTGATCAGGGCAGACAGGAAGAAGTTAAAGCGCTTATGGAGGGAACCGAAAATAATTTTCCTAAAGACGATCTCCTCAAGGATTGGCCCGATGACCGAGCTGATTAAAATGACAATTGGCGATGCTTCAATAATCCGGATAATCTGCTGCGTATTTTCAGAGCCCATTTCAATGCCAATCAGGTTTTCAATACTTGCAGCAGTAGCTTGAGCAATCAGGGCCAAAAATATGCCTCCTATTGCCCAGCCCGCTGAGCCTGCCACAGAAGAGGCATCCCGATCGAGTCCCCTTTTCATTTCTTTCCTTAGTAATAGAAGCGTAATGGTCAGCGTAATCGTGAAACTGATTACGAGCCAGTAGGCTACAGCAAGAATCTGCATATTCTCGGGGTTATGTCCCAGGGCATCGGCAGTTATTAATACGAGCGGAACACCAAACAAGCTTGAAAGCTGCATGGCAATATAGGCGATTAATATAATCCAATATTCCTTCTTCAAAGTGTTTTACTCCTTAATCTGAGTGTTGGTTGCAAGTCCTAAAGCCATTGTACTCTTTATAGGGAGGGTGTTTCAAATATCAGCATCAAAGGAGGAGAAGTACATGATTAAAATGAGGGCTGGTGAAGCATACTTAAGAGGTTGTCTATGAGGAAATTTTTTATAAAAAATTTAAGCTTCACCCTTGCAAATAGATATGAGATTCATTAATATAATAATTGTGTTAGCACTCATAAAGAGAGAGTGCTAATAAATAAAAATATTTACATATTATTTGAGGAGGTTGTTTCACTTGTTAAAGCCACTAGGTGATCGAATCATTATCGAGCTTGTTGAAACTGAAGAAAAAACTGCAAGCGGCATTGTACTGCCGGACACTGCTAAAGAAAAGCCTCAAGAAGGCAAAGTTGTAGCTGTGGGAACTGGCCGCGTTCTTGAAAACGGTGAGCGTGTTGCCCTTGAAGTTGCTGACGGCGACCGTATCATCTTCTCAAAATATGCCGGTACTGAAGTGAAGTACGAAGGCAAAGAATACTTAATTTTACGTGAAAATGACATTCTTGCTGTAATTGGCTAATCGCCGATTAGTTGCAGATTAAAAGATAAAGTGAAAATTTTTGAGGAGGTTTTTATCAATGGCTAAAGAGATTAAATTTAGTGAAGAAGCCCGCCGCGCGATGCTTCGCGGTGTAGATTCCCTTGCAAATGCGGTAAAAGTAACTCTTGGACCTAAAGGACGCAACGTGGTTCTTGAGAAGAAATTCGGTTCACCATTAATCACGAATGATGGGGTGACAATCGCAAAAGAAATCGAACTTGAAGATGCATTCGAAAACATGGGTGCGAAGCTTGTTGCTGAAGTAGCAAGCAAAACAAACGATGTTGCCGGTGACGGTACA
This sequence comes from Cytobacillus sp. FSL R5-0377, assembly GCF_038004385.1. NCBI lineage: Bacteria > Bacillati > Bacillota > Bacilli > Caryophanales > Bacillaceae > Cytobacillus > Cytobacillus sp. FSL R5-0377. The sequence continues at coordinate 2,181,859 of NZ_JBBORA010000001.1, read as the reverse complement.
ACTACTGCAACTGTTCTTGCTCAGGCAATGATCCGTGAAGGCCTTAAGAACGTAACTGCAGGTGCTAACCCAATGGGCATCCGCAAAGGAATTGAAAAAGCGGTTTCTACTGCTGTTGAAGAATTAAAAGCTATTTCAAAACCGATCGAAAACAAAGAATCCATCGCACAGGTTGCTGCGATTTCCGCTGCTGACAATGAAGTTGGCCAGCTGATTGCTGAAGCTATGGAGCGTGTTGGCAACGACGGTGTTATCACTATCGAAGAATCTAAAGGATTCACAACTGAGCTTGATGTGGTAGAAGGTATGCAGTTCGACCGCGGATATGCTTCTCCATACATGGTTACAGATTCTGATAAGATGGAAGCGGTTCTTGAAAACCCTTATATCTTAATCACTGATAAGAAGATTACAAGCATCCAGGAAATCCTTCCTGTACTTGAGCAGGTTGTACAGCAAGGCAAGCCATTATTGCTAGTAGCTGAAGATGTTGAAGGTGAAGCACTTGCTACATTAGTAGTGAATAAGCTTCGCGGAACTTTCAACGCTGTAGCGGTTAAAGCTCCTGGCTTCGGTGACCGCCGTAAAGCTATGCTTGAAGATATCGCGATCCTGACTGGCGGTGAAGTAATCACTGAAGAGTTAGGCCGTGACCTTAAATCTGCTACAATCGACTCTTTAGGACGCGCTTCTAAAGTGGTTGTTACGAAAGAAAACACTACGATTGTTGAAGGTGCTGGTGACAGCGCGCAAATCGCTGGCCGTGTGAACCAGATCCGCACTCAAATGGAAGAAACAACTTCTGAATTTGACCGCGAAAAATTACAAGAGCGCCTTGCTAAGCTAGCTGGCGGTGTGGCAGTAGTTAAAGTTGGTGCTGCTACTGAAACTGAATTGAAAGAGCGTAAGCTTCGCATTGAAGACGCCCTTAACTCTACACGTGCAGCTGTAGAAGAAGGAATCGTTTCCGGTGGTGGTGTTGCCCTTCTAAACGTATACAACAAAGTGGCTTCTATCCAGGCTGAAGGCGATGAAGCTACGGGTATCAACATTGTACTTCGTGCGATGGAAGAGCCTGTACGCACAATTGCACACAATGCAGGCCTTGAAGGTTCTATAATCGTTGATCGCTTAAAGCGCGAGGAAGTTGGAACAGGCTTCAACGCTGCTACTGGCGAGTGGGTAAACATGATCGAAGCTGGTATCGTTGATCCAACTAAAGTAACTCGTTCAGCACTTCAAAACGCTGGATCTGTTGCAGCTATGTTCTTAACCACTGAAGCAGTAGTTGCTGACAAGCCAGAAGAAAATCCTGCTCCTGCAATGCCTGACATGGGCGGCATGGGTGGAATGGGCGGCATGATGTAATCCAGCCTTAAAAACTCCTATTTTTTTCAGGGGTTTTAAGGTGAAACCATCATGTTAGGTGCCAAATAGGGGCCTGAGCCTACCTAAACGTAGTCTATAAAGTAAAAGAAGAATCCATTTTGATACAATATCAAAATGGATTCTTTTTTATAAATAAAGTTTGTTAATTTTCCACCTCTAAAGCTTCTGTCATAAGATACGCACATTGGCAAAGAATATATATATTCAAGTGAAATACCTTTTAAGTACGGAGGAACTCATTCATGAAATATCTTCTTATGATAATCATGCTTTTTGCTGGTGTAATGAGTATGATTGTTGGAATCGATACCCTTCAAAAGAAATCATTTAACATGCTGCTGGACAGAGCTGATATTTTCTTTCAGATTATGTCAGTGGAAGATTATTTTCTGTTAACGATTTACTTTACTCCACTGGTTATTTATCTATTTACTAGCCGGGATAAAATTACTTAAAAAGAGCCGGAGTCTTCTTTTTCTTTATCCAGGCTGCAAGCAAAAGAATGGACGGAATAAATACCGTCATAGGTAAATGGAAATAGATAGGAGCCAATGTAAATCCTTCTTTTATATGCTCGCTGGAATTATTTGAAATAATGACAGAACTTATAAGTATTAAAAATGTAATCGGATAAATCAGAGCAATTTTTCTTATTTGAAATAATTCACTTGTTCCCAAAATTGCGCCATACGCAAGGAGAAAGACCTTAACAAAGCCAAGTAATACCATTAAAAATATTAAGATAGACTCGATACGCTGGACGAAATCCGCAATGTTAATTAAGCCGACTGACGTTAAGAGAGGAAAACTGGATCGGGAATAAACATCAGCTCCTAAAATGGATAGATTTATAATAGAAAAGAGCACTAAGGTCCCGCCTCCAATATAAATGGATTTGATCCCGGTTTTTCGAATTTTAGATGATTGTTGTACATAAGGAAATAGCATGAGGAAAACAATCAATTCACCGTACGGTATTGCTGCGAGTGTTGGAAAAGATGCTTTTAAAACAGGCATTATGCCATCTTCCAGTACAGGCTGTAAATTTTGAAGCTGAACATTACCGCTTAGAAATTGGAGAATGATAATCCCGGCTAGGGAGACCATAACGAGAAAAAAAGTGATTAAAGAAAATCTGGCAAAGACCTCTATTCCTTTATAAGATGCATACATGACACATAAAACCATTCCAATCGCCAGTGTTAAGAAAGTGGTTTTATCGTATGCTGCCAGTCTTAATAAATCGACAAAATCTCTGAGGACGCGGGAGGAAAAATAGATAAAATAGACCACATAAATCCAGCCAAGTATCCAGCCCATATGTCTGCCAAATACCGCTTTTAGTAAAAAGATAAGAGTTTTGCTGCCAGAAAAATGATAAAGGGAAGAATACACTAAAAATAATAGGATTCCTGCAATCATTCCCAATAGGACAGCTAACCAGGCATCTTGCTTGGCATCTGCCCCTAAGCCAAACAACAAGGCACTTCCTAGCTCAAACAAGACCATCATACAAAATAGCTGTTTACTATCTATCATGTGATTATTCATAGGAAATTCCCTCCATTAAAATGGATACGTTGTATTCCTCATTCCAATTCCAATAATATTCATCCTTACTTTAATTTCAATTTCAGCTGCTGCGAATTGCTCATTCCAATTTTTTTCTACTTTTCTCCACTGCTTCGGACTTTTACGATGAAGTACTTCACCAAAGCCGAAAATATCACTTTCCTCTGTCTGGGCAAAACGAATGGCTTCAAGTACATCCTTTTTGATTTTATGATTCAAATTTTTTTCGAGTTGATTTAGCACTTCCTGTTTATTAAACTCTATGTCGCATAACAACTCATTTAATGCAGCGGATCCTACAAGTTCTATCTTGATTTTTGCTTGGCCTTTTTCATAAACTACATTAGTGTTCCTCTTAAGTCTTCGAATTTCTATGGACAAATTTCCTTCTTTCTTAGGGCAAGATATACTAATATTGGAGCTGTTCATTTCGTTTCGAAGCATCTGAATGCTTTTGGCTTTCTCCCCATCCAGCCAGTTGACTAAATATCCTTTTTGAAAAATAGCAAGTCCATCTGCCATAACATAAGTGTTTTCTACTTTTTCATCGTTTGCTTTCGATGCTCCTTGTTCGACATTCCCTACTATTCTCATTCCGTTAATGACTGGTTCTTTTCCTTTGCTTGATATCGCTGATACGGTATTGAAAATAGTGATTTCTGTATTTTCACCTAATACCTTAGCTGTATCATTAATCTTTTTTACAAATGCAACGGAGGGAATTTTATCTTGTGCAGGCAAAATAGATAACATGATTTTTGCAGAATGCCCTCTAGCCACAATAATTGGAATATTGGTCCTTACTCGAGCATCCCTTTCGAATGCATCCAAAATAAAATTAATTCCTTTTTCTCTTGCCAGTTCTTCCGATATGACAACCGCGGAGAGGTGGGAAAATATATTTGTTCGCGATATTTTCTTTGAAGAATTTCTTGTAGCTTCTGATATCGTATTTCCTTTTCCCTCTATTTGATGGACAGGAATGCCACCGCTGCCTTGTGAACTGCCAGCAACTCCGCTTGGGTTGATCATCTGTAATGTAACTTCATACAAGTCTGATTCTTTATCATAATCAATGCCCATTCCCGTAATCAGCCCAATGTTATTGGACTCTGTATAATTGGAACATCCGGTTAATACCATTCCTATATAAATGACAATGATCATATATTTTTTCATTCTTCCACCCCCTTGTTGCTATGCTCGAATCCGATTCCTTTTATTTGCAGGATAGGGTCTTTTTTTTAATGAACGAAGGGAAGGCCGGAAAACAGCATCTTTTAAGTCGTTTTTTCGAACTGGCGCAAACGGTGATAAATAAGGCATTCCAAAGGAACGAAGATCGCACATATGTAAAAGGATGATGATAAATGCAATGACAATCCCGTAAATGCCTATAAATGAAGAGCAAATGATAAACACGAATCTTAGCAATCGGGTTACAATCGACATCGAGTAATAGGGGATAGAAAAACTTGATATCGCAGTAATAGATACCACAATAACGGTAGACGCAGCCACGAACCCTGCTTCTACTGCGGCTTGACCAATGATAAGGGCTCCAACAATTGATAAAGCAGACCCTACAGTCCTGGGCATTCGGATTCCAGCTTCCCTTAAAACCTCGAAAATAATTTCCATAACTAACGCTTCAATAACGATCGGAAATGGAACACCATCCCTTTGAGCCAGGATGCTAATGAGAAGTGTAGTAGGAATAAGACCTTCATGGTGCGCCAAAATAGCAATATAAAGGGCAGGGGCTAAAAGAGAAACAAAGAAAGATCCAATCCTTAGGATTCTTAAAAAGGAAGAAATGTAAGGATATTGATAATAATCCTCTGCAGATTGAAAAAATTGAATAAACACACCAGGGGCAATAAGTACAAATGGTGTTCCGTCCACAATGATCGCTACCTTGCCTTCCAATAATTCAGCGGCTACAGAATCAGGGCGTTCAGAATCCTTAATTAAAGGAAATAACGTTCGATCATCATCTTTAATATACGTCTCAATATAACTGGAATCTAAGATGGCATCTACTTTAATAGATGATATACGTTCGATGACTTCCTTTAAAACTTTTTCATTAACGATGTTTTCAATATAGGCAACCCCGACATTTGTTTGTGTTACTTCTCCCACCGTCATGGTTTTTAGACGTAATTGAGGAGATTGAATACGCGACCTGAGCAAACCCATGTTTTTTTCAAAGCTTTCTGTAAAACTTTCCTTTGGGCCACGGATGACTGCCTGGGCACTGGACTCTTCGATCCCCCGGGTTTCAATTTGTTTCGTTTCTGCGACAATAGCAATTGGTGAACTTTCTAAAAAAATCACCGTTTTGCCTTTTACAAGGGCATCTATAATTTTTTCACGAACCTTTTCCTCAAAAACATTATTGACTGTAATAATTTGCTTTATGTCTTCTATCTGCTGGATTGAACCTTCGTTTAACCGCTCAATGATATGCTCATTAATCGTATCAGTATTTGTAATTCCGCTTATATGGAAAATAGCTATTTTTCTTTCACTGCTAAACGTTCGAAAATTAAGGTCTGATGTTTTTCCTAAAGCCTGCTGTACATAAGAAATATTTTCTTCAAGATCATCTGATAATTGATTTATTTGCGGAGCATTTGTTTGATCGCGTTGAATTGAACGTATCCGATTCTTTTTTTTCCATCTAACCACTTGTCTCATCACCTACGTAAAAGTCCGTAAGGTTAGTATGAGGTTTAGTATGAATCTATTCATAAATTATGAATAAAATGGAAGTTGGAATTAGTATCGATTTTTATTATTAAAAGGGTGCCAGCGAAAAATAAAGAGATATAGGGGAGGTCCAAGCACAATGTTGTCTTAGACGCAAAAAAAAAGGAATTCCAATTTGGGAATTCCTTTTTTAATGTAAGGGAGGTTGAAATTTTCGTAAGGCAGCGCATCTGCTTTATTCTTTATTCTGACCCCCGCCAAAAGCTTCCGGAATCATTGTAAATCCTTCAATCACAGTATCTTCTTCTACCTCAATCATCAGATAACGCTTGCCGTCAAAATGGATTTGTTTTACATATCTCAGATCCTGCGGGCAGATGGAGATGTTGGCTGCTTTTGTGCTGATCTTGATTGATTTTGAATTGTATTTAGGCAGGACGCTGCTAGCCTTTATTTCATATTTGTCATCATCAATAATCTTTTGATAAGCAGATTGGACCTTTTCAGAATCAATATCTTCGATGCCACTCACCTTTAAAACACGCTCTACGTCTTTAGAATCGAGCTTCGGCGGTTCATCCTCTTCGTTTTCCACAATGATCCGGTTAATCTCTTCATATACGTTGGAAAGTGTTGATGTGTTAATCTGATCTCCTGTTACGTCTTTGATAATTTCCTCAAAAACAATTTTATCATCCTGCGCCGTCATCGTTTCTTCCCCGTTTAAAACGTCCTCAATGAACAGATGGTCGGGCTCATGGACCTTGCCTGCAGAATACAGAACGTGATTGACATCAGCTGCATTTTCGGTGAAGCAAGGGAATAGGAACCCTGAAATGGGAGACTTTAGGTTGATAATCGGATCAACGGTAAAATGATATTTAAATTCCCTTTCCACATAGTCAAAAAGCAGTTCCTTCTTCGGTTCCTGTGTGTTATTGATGCTGCAGAGAATAAAGGGATGAGAATAAACAGCATCCCGTTCACTTTCTTCAGCTTCTGGATTGCGGCGTTTCATTGGCTTAAGATATTCCCCGCGAATGAATGTGACGACAATATCCTTATCATATTGCCGGATTCCCAGCATCTTGCCGACAATTTGAAGCATTTGTTCCGTCCAGGCCTCAGCTTCATTGGTCAGCAGCCCTTGATGAAGAATGAGCTGACTGCTGTTTTCCGCATCTCTCCGGAACTTTAATTCAAAGAGCTTTTCATCCAATTGGCCGCCCAGCAGCTTTTTGAAATTGTCCATAAACAGCTCCTGCTGATCCTGATCCAGCATTTCAAAAGGCTGGCTCTCATAATGATAAATCTCGCTTGATTCCTTCATAATATAGACGTTAAAAATATCTGAGATTTTCAGTAAGTCATTATTTAATTTAAATTGTTTCCGAATCTGTGCAATGTCTTTTTTGTTCACAGTTAAAATCCACTCCTAAGCTGGCCAGTATGCATATTTACTAGAATAACAAAATACAGCAGCTCTATAAATTATTATCTATTTTCGCTTTTTTGATAAGGTGTGTATTAAGGGGAGGTGACTGCGGAAATCTGGTTCCAAAATAAAAGATGCTTCACACAAGTTTTGATCAACTTATGGGAAGCATCTTTTTGGACCCTCAATGCTAATTCTTTTCCGCACTGCTATAAATCCCCCTGGAAAGCAGCCGATCTGATTCATCTAAGAATTGTGCAGAATGTCGCGTTGTTTCTTCGTTTTGGAGCAGTACAGACTTATACGCCTCTGTCACCTGCTGAAGCTGCCTATTTAGTGCATTCAATTTATTGATAAAATCAAGAACATTATTCTCTCCAATAGTGGATGGAAGGATGGCTGGAGCCCGTTTGCGGAGGATTGAAGTTTAGATAGTGCCCGTTCTATTTCGTTTATTCTTAGCTTAATCTCAGTATCCATTCTCATGCCTCCTCATTATTGCTTCGACCTCTCTGCAGCAAGCTGTGCCTCCAGGGAAGCAATTGTTTGTTTAATAGAATCGATTTCCTGCTGGAGCTGATGCTGCTTCCGGCTGATGGCTGAAAAAACTTCATGAAACTGATCTGACTCAATGTCAATGTAACTTTTAAGCATTTGTTCAAACCGGATATCCTCAAATTCATCTGCCAGCTTTCCCTGCCAGGTAAAAGGGGAAAGATCCGGCTTTGTGACGGTTTGCCGATAGTGGTTAAACTCCTGATGTTTTCCTTGGAGTTCTCTCTCACAGGCCAGCAGTTTCTGCAGATCATTTTGTTTCTTCGTCAATAAACTGTAGTAATATCCTAAAGACATGAGTATACACCTCTAAATACTGCCATTTTCATATTATTAAACTGGAAAAATAGAATCTATCTTACTATATCACAGGGAAATTTTGTAATGATTGTATATTATACTTATTTTCGTCATTTTGTCGACGGGTATTTATTGCTGTTTTATGCAAAAGTGTAAAAATAATACAAATCATTATAAAATTACTCTAAATAATAGTGTAAAGTATAGGTTATGGAAAATTTTAGTGATGGGCTCTCAGAAGGTCTCTATTCAGTTGTCGAATGGCAGGAGGAGATTTATACTGAACATCACCTCGCTTGAGGAGTCCTTTCAGGGAGAGGGAGCGGCGGCTATTCGGGCTTTTTTCGAAGAATGTCATTCTCCGTTTCTCCTATTTTTTGAAGGTTTTCTTGCAGACTATCAAAATACTTTAAAGAGAAAGAATGGCTTCTTCCCTTCAGATGCTCGAGCCGGCAGGCAATGGATTCATCCGTCAGAGCTTTTTGGATGGAGAAGCGGCACAGGGTCTGGTAAAAACAGAATCTATAACCACTAGCTTAACAGAAGAGACTAATACGGTGATGCAGAAAGTTTCTGATATTGTCAGTCTCCCTCACCTGCGGTATGGGGAGTTTTCGGCACATGTAAGGAGAGCGGAACTTCACCGGAGAAATACGGTTGATGAACTTATAACCTTTGAGAGCCAGCAAACACAGGCACTTGATCCAATTGAGCAGGATCTATATCTGATGCAGACATACATCAATGAAATTTCCAGCCTCTTTCAGAGTGGAACTCTCAGCATTTCGGGCTATTCCGTCAAGCAGCTTCAATCAAGCCCAATCCATGGAGAGCTTTTAGAAGGCATCAGGCATAAAGCAGGAAATACCATACACTCTCCGGAATTCTTTAAAGAACTCGGCGTAACTGCTCTAGGCCAGATTCTGCCGCCCGGCGCTTATTCCATTTGGGCCGTCTGGCAGAGTACCTGCGAAAGAAAGACCATCCACTATCAGTTAAGAACTTTGAAAGCTTTAGCGGGGCTGAACAGTAACGAAATCAGCCGGGAAGAATTCGCCTCCCTGAGCGGCCGGGAAATCCTGACTGTTGATGTCATAGACGAGTATGGCATCGGCAGTGAGAATCAGGGCGGAAAGTTTCATCTATACGAAGACGGCCGGATTATCAGGGAATTCTATGGAGAAAAAGGAACAGGCTATGAATTCGTCGATTCCGTTCCAGAAGACCGAGTGGGAGGAATTCGAGAACTGGACTCCATAGCTGACGGAACCCCGCTTGAGATACTCGAATACCTGTCGCTCGCGGCAGTTGTCCGAAAGCAAGGAACCAAGGTCATACGGAAAAGCATCAAGAAGGGTGACTTTGATGCACTTGTAAGGATATTGAAAGAGGAAAAGGGCCATGTGGTCTTGCCGGGGTAGAAGGCTGGTAAGGGTACGGATGAAATAGATAGGGTATTAACAAAAAATGGAGGATTTAGGGATGCAAAGAGAAGGGCGGGAATACCTAACTCTATTCAGCACAAGAAACCTGTCGATGTTTATGATGGAACAACTGAAAATAGAAGAGTATATGAATTTGAAGTAGATGGTAAGAAAAAATATATCATAGAGCACCGAGAGGATAAATTCGGGAGAGGTCCTCACTTTCATGGTGCTGACGATTTGAAAGGAAGCCCATTGGAAAAAGGAAGATATAATCAGTACCCTGGACATTCCCCGGAAGATTTTGTTGGTTATAAAAAGAAAGGTCTACCATAGAAAGGTGATTAATTTGGGTGACGAAAGAAAAACAAAAATGAAGCTGTTAAAAAGACAAAGTAGAAGAAGGAATTTGGTAAAAGAAATAAACTTCATGAATCTTACAGAGGAACCTTTTTTAGATATTGAAGATAATGATTTATTTTGTAAGAATGTGTTTTCGCTACTTAACACAAAGGAAAATAAGATTCAATTGCAAGGAGAAAACTATAAAGAACATATTCAAAAATCAATACAATTGTTAAATGATACTGTTGATAATATCGAAGTAATACCCAAACAAGGAAGACTATTAGTTTTTAGAGAAAATGAAATAGAAGCATTGTTGGTTAATGTTACTGAAGTATTTAGTCACTTAAATGAAATTATTGAGTTAACAAATTTTTCAGTTGGATATGGAGATTTTATTCTAGTGGCGGAAGATTTTAATTTTGGTTTGTGCATTGAACGAACGGAATATTTTTATGAGTTAAGTGTTTGGGGACTATCATAAGGAAAAACATGAGAACCTGAATGGCTTAATGCCTTTCAAGGTTTTTCATTTAACATATCCCTAACATTCCCCCGCCAAATGTAGTGCATTTGCCCAAGCCAAACCCATTTCCACGCATATACAATAATGTAGGCATATACAGAGGAAATGGAGGTATGAATGAATGTACCCTTACAGAGGCCCTTATCAGCCGCAGAATCAGCGGTTTATTGGATTCTTTGGCCTGCCTTTTTTAGGCGGGTTAGCAGGAGGTTTATTGGGCACTGCTTTATTCTATCCGCGTCCATATTATTGGTATCCTCCACCGCCGCCGCCTTTTTACCCGCGTCCTTGTTGTGGACCTGGATTTGGATATCCTTATTAATAGCTGTCTGGGGGGCTTTAGAAAAAGCTTCCCTTTTTTGATGCCTATAAGCGCTTGAGGCATATCGCAGAGAAACAGCAAAAATCTACCCAGCTTAAATAAAAGCAGGAAATTTTTCATTGCACAAAAGTCCTTTTGGGTTTGAGTAGAGAAGATAAAGGTTAAATATGAATATTATGGAATTATAGTGGGATAACTAATTTATCTGTTTTTGCATGACCAGACTGCTTATGTTATCCTGAAACACGTATCTGTGGACAGGGTATTCCATAATTTAACATTTATGTATAGGAGGTGCTGGAAAAGTTGATCGAATTTAAAGAAGTGAATAAAGTCTTTCAGGATGGGTTTCATGCTCTAAAGGATATTACCTTTAAAGTGGAAGAAGGAGAGCTGCTGGTTTTGATTGGTCCCAGCGGATCTGGAAAGACCACAACCATGAGGATGATCAACCGACTGATTGAGCCGACAAAAGGGACAATTACAATAGAAGGAAAAGATATTTCAAAAGAGGATCCAGTCAAGCTTCGCCGGACGATCGGTTATGTGATTCAGCAAATCGGGCTGCTTCCGCATATGACGATTAAAGAAAATGTATCGCTTGTTCCTAGGCTGATGAAATGGAGGAAGGAAAAATACATAGATAAAGTGGACGAGCTGATGCATATGGTAGGATTGGATCCGGAAGTCTTTGGTGAAAGATACCCCTCAGAGCTGAGCGGCGGGCAGCAGCAGAGGATCGGTGTTATCCGGGCGCTGGCAGCTGAGCCGAAGATCATCTTAATGGATGAACCGTTCAGTGCGCTGGATCCAATCAGCCGGGAGCAGCTGCAGGATGAGTTAGTCCGCCTTCAGCGGGATATTCAGAAAACGATTGTATTTGTAACCCATGACATGGATGAGGCGCTTAAAATCGCTGACCGCATCTGTATTATGAAGGATGGAGAGGTGGTCCAGCTGGATACGCCGGAAAACATTATCCGCAGGCCTGCTAATGAGTTTGTCCGAAGCTTTATTGGTGAAGACCGGCTTCAGGAAAGCGACAATATTTCATTCCCTGAACTGACCAAATTAATGGTTCCTGCTGTAACAGCAGGTGAAAACCGCAGGCTGGCTGAATCCTTGAAGCTGATGCGAAGCAAGCGGGTTAACAGTCTTGTGGTTGTGGATAATGAAGATCTTTTTCAGGGGATTGCAACCGTCTGGGACGTTCAGAAAAATTACAAAGATGAAGGCCTAAGACTTAAGGATATTATGGATTCAAGCGTTGTGACACTTCAGCAAGATGATCCGGCAGAAAAAGCCTTTCAGCTTGTGAACGAATCTGTTTACGGATTTGTTCCGGTCATGGATGAACACAGAAAACTTATGGGCATTGTGACCCGATCAAGTCTCGTAGAATATATGGTCGACGAGATCGTCGAATAATCAGGATAGGGGGTGTAGACAATTCTTAACTTGATCAGCAGTACGGCTGACGTTTTTGTAAACCGTTGGCCTACAATATGGAACTTAATTTTAGAGCATATGTATCTTTCGCTTATTTCGATTGCCATTGCAATTTTAATATCTGTTCCTTTGGGCATTTATTTAACCCGTCATCGAAAAATTGCCGATTCTATTATTGGGATTGCAGGTGTATTTCAGACGATTCCGAGTCTCGCGCTTCTTGTATTTCTCGTGCCATTCATCGGAACTGGACAAGTTCCTGCCATTATTGCATTAACTGTTTACGGCTTATTGCCCATTCTTCGAAATACCTATTTAGGCATTACTGGTGTTGAAAAGTCTGCCATTAACGCCGGGGTCGGAATGGGAATGACGAATCGCCAGGTGCTTTGGATGGTGGAGCTGCCATTGTCTCTTAGCGTCATCATGGGCGGGATTCGAACGGCGACCGTTTTAATTATTGGCGTTGCTACGATAGCAGGCCTCATTGGTGCTGGCGGCCTGGGAGATTTAATTTTCCGCGGACTGCAGACTTATAATACGGGCCTCATTTTGGCAGGTGCGATTCCATCTGCGCTGTTAGCGATTATTTTTGACTATTTGCTGAAGCTTCTGGAGACAGATGTGACTCCTCAAGGGCTTAAGCAAGGGCAGAAAACCAATCCAGCTGTGAGCCGCTGGAGAAAATGGGTGGTGACCGCATTAATATTAATCCTTCCTATCTCAGCTTTTGCTGCGCAGCTGGGAGAGTCATCCGGCGGAAAGGATACCATCACCATTACCGGCAAAAACTTCACAGAGCAGGAAATCATGGTTTATATAATGGGCCATCTGATAGAAGAACACACAGATTTAAATGTGAAATATGAATCCTTCCTGGGTGGTACCGCACCTGCATTTGAAGGGGTTAATAACGGAAATTATGATTTGTATATGGAATATACGGGGACAGCCTTGCTGAGTATTTTAAAAGAAGAAATGATCAGCGATCCTGATAAGGTGTATGAGCTTGTAAAAGAGCGCTTTAAGGAAGAATATGATATGGTCTGGCTTGAACCTTTTGGATTTAATAACACCTATACTCTTACTATTCGAAAAGAAGATGCTGAAAACTGGGGTGTTAAAACAATATCAGATTTAGGCAAGAAATCATCAGAGCTGGCATTTGGTTCTGAGCCTGAATTTCTGGAGCGTCCCGATGGCTATCCGGGCCTTGTGGATACTTACGGATTTGAATTTGGTGAAACACAGGCCATGGACTCTGGCATTATGTACAGTGCCATCAAGAATGGAGAAGTGGATGCCATTGACGCTTTTTCCACTGATGGCCGCATCCCGGCATTCAATCTGCAGGTTCTTGAAGATGATAAAAATTTCTTCCCGCCGTATTACGCGACCCCTGTTATCAGGGCTGATACGCTGAAGGAGCATCCCGAAATTGAAAAGGCTTTGAGCATGCTTGCAGGTAAAATTGATAATGAAAAAATGCAGGAACTTAATGCAAGAGTTGATATTGATAAAGAGCAATATGAAGATGTGGCGGTTGATTTCCTGAAAGAAGAGGGATTAATTGACTGATGCCGTTAGGACTGCGATCTTTCGCAGTCCTTTTTGATGTGAAGAAAGTCTTAACAACTAAGGAAAATGTAGGATAAAATTATTCAGAATATTAATTCTTTTAGCAGATTTACATCCCTCTGTTGAAAAGGCATGATTAAAATAGTTCGTATAACGAATTAATAGATTAGGTGGAGGCTAAAAAATGAAGAAAAAGTCATTATGGAAAGTTCTTAGTTCAGCAGCACTGGCAGCATCGATTCTCGCGCCTCAAGTTAGCTTTGCGGAAGGAGCAAAGCCTGTGACAGAAGAAAATGTATCAATTAAAGGATTTGTAGATTATGAAGAATTAAAGAAAAAGCTGAGCCAGCTTGAAAAGTCATCCAATGGCCAGGTCCAGGTTGAGTCAGCGGGAAAAACAAATCAGGGGAGAGATATCTTTACAGCACGAGTAGGCCATGGAGATAAAGTAGTTCTTGTACAGAGTGAAATTCATGGCAATGAGAAGACTGGTACTGTCGCATTGTTAAATATTCTTCAGCAGCTAGGTTCAAGTCAATCAGCAGAAGCGAAAAAAATCAGGGAAGAACTAACGATTGTAGCGATTCCAATGATGAATGCCGATGGTTCTGAATTGGACAGGCGCGGCAATGTTATGAACTGGGAAGAGGTTCAGGAACAGTTTCCTCAATTACATAATGCACAGCCAACCTGGAATTATTACACACGCAGCCTTCAGGGGGACGACTATTCTCAAACACCAGGCTTCGATGTAAACCGTGACTTTAACCCTGACTTAAACTATGTTCCAAGGGCGGAAGACTTCCCGGGCAATTCAAGCACTCCAGGCTGGTATATCACATCTGAATCGCAAACAGTCAGGGATGTATATAAAGGCCTGCAGGAGGAGTTTGGGAAGGTAGAAGTCTTTTTAGATCTGCATCACCAGGGCTTTTATAAAATTGAAGGAACGGATGAAGATGTAACCATGTCGATTTCAGCAGACTTTGTTCCGGATCCAAGCTCTCCTGAAGGGTCGAAGTATAGCCAATATGCAGAGAATTACCGCTTTGACTTCTCACGCCAGCTAAACGTAGCCCTTTATGATGCCCTTCAGCAAAAGGGAAATTCAGTGTTTACCAATATTTCGTTATATGATCAGGACTTAGACTTGCCTGGAACTGCCTTGGGCTCCTTTGCTCTGAACGGGAGCGGGGTTGTCCTATTTGAAGTGAAAGGGCAGACACAGAACTATGGCCAAAAGATGAAAGGGCAGCTCGTTAAGACAGTAGAAACAGGTGTTATGGGAATCATTCATGGTGTTGCAGATGGCAGTGTTTATGATTTGAATCCGGAAGAATATAATGAAATCCCTAATAGGGTGCCAATTCGTTAATAGAAAAGCAGAGGCTGGTTCCAATTGGAACCAGCCTTGTTTTTGTTACGGATGACAAATTATCTGACAAAAGGTGGATTAGCTATTGTTACAAATGTATTAACCGTGTTAATATCAAAATATTAAAAAAATTATAAAGATTGATATCTTGGGGGTATTTCTATGAAAAAGATGTTGGCCATCCTGGCAAGCAGTGCATTGCTCATGCTTGCTGCCTGCGGTTCAGGAAATGAGGAAACCAGCGGGGAAGCGTCAGAAAAGAAGACCGTTAAAATCGGCATCACGCAAATTGTGGAGCATCCTTCATTGGATTCAGCGAGAGAAGGGTTTATAGCTGCACTGAAAGATGCTGGATATGAAGAAGGTAAAAATCTTAAAATAGACTTTCAAAATGCTCAGGGAGATATGAACAATAATATGTCCATCGCCCAGAATCTTGTCTCGGACAAGAATGATTTAATCCTGGCGATTGCTACAGCAAGTGCCCAATCAGTTGTGCAATCTACGAAGGATATACCAATCCTTTTTACAGCAATCACTGATCCTGTTGGAGCTGAGCTTGTGGAAAGCATGGAAAAGCCGGGCGGGAATGCAACAGGTACCTCTGATACACATCCTGACGCCATCAAAAACACAATTGACTCTATCAAAACATTTGTACCTGATGCCAAGAAGGTTGGCATCATCTACAATGACGGAGAACCAAACTCAGTAGTAAATGTTAAGCATGCAAAAGAAGCCATCGAGGCAGCGGGCCTGGAAGCAGTTGAAACAACGATTTCAACAAGCTCCGAGGTAAAACAGGCTGCTGAATCTTTAGTGGGCCGTGCTGATGTATTTTACATCCCTAAGGACAATACTGTAGTATCTGCCCTTGAATCGGTGCTGAACGTAGCCAATGAAAAAGACATTCCGGCTTTTGTTGGAGAAAGTGATTCGGTTAAGCGGGGCGGATTTGCTTCCTATGGTTTTGAGTATCATGATCTTGGATACTCCACAGGCCAAATGGCTGTAGACATTCTTGAAGGCAAAGAGCCGAGTGAGATTCCTGTCGGCTATCCGGAAAGTCTGGAACTTGTGATTAACAAGAAAGCAGCTGAGGAACAGGGAATCACTCTGACAGAGGACATGCTGAAGGATGTTAAGGTAGTTGGGGAATAAATAGGTTGGGAAAGATACAGCGATTCAGCTGTATCTTTTTTTTGCTTTATGAAACGGAAAATTTTCAAGGAAAATGATTCAAAAGAACTATTAAAGGTATAAGAATAATACCAGGAAAAAAAAGGGCTCAACAAAGTGAAAATTAAATAAGAACAATAGGGTAATTTTACCCATAAAATACAATTGGGGGTTTATAGATTAATAGGAATAAAACCACAGACATAATTCGACATGACCCTATGAGTGATTTGACGAGTTTTAACTGCCATGATAGTAATAAAAAGGTAGAAAATTTGAATTTAGAGATCAGGCAAATAACAATAAATAGAAAAAGCATATGAAGAAAATACCAACTTATGTTTAAACATAATAAAAGTGGGTATTAGTGGGTATAAATAACTGTTTTGTTATTTTTTACAAGCAAGTAATTGACCTTTTTATTGTGTATTTTTACAATAATAGTAACCTATAGAAAAGGAGAGATTTGAATGTCAGGAGTTATTCGCGTTACACCAGCAGAATTAGTAGGCATGTCTAACCGTTATAATGGAGAAAGCAGCCAGGTTGGGGATCAGATTGTCCGTTTGGATAATATGATTCGTGAACTGGAAGGTGCATGGGAAGGGGAAGCAAGCAGAGCGTTTGCTGAACAATACCAATCTTTAAGACCTTCATTTGTTCAAATGCAGCAATTATTAGAGGATATTTCTGTTCAGCTTAATAATACTGCAAGAGCTCTTGAAGATGCTGATAACCAGATCGCTGGCCAAATCCGCGGTTAATTTTATCTGAATCAATAAGTGGAGAAGGAGCGCTGCATTCACAAGATGGAAGGCGCTCTTTTTTTGGTATTAAACAGCCCATTTTCACGTTGGCAATTTGTCTGGCTCCAGCGCCTGCCCTCGAGGTTTAGGGGGGGTTCGAGGCGCTTGAGCTTTTCCAGTGAGGTGTTAAAAATGTACATAGAATTAACAATTGATTTAAAAAACTATGAAGTTGAACCTTTTGATCTCCGTCTATCTAACTATCACTCTGTTAAAAAAGTAGTTGATATTGTTTGGCAAGCTAAGTCTATTCCTCAGCCTCCCCGTGAAGGATATTGGGTCAGAATTCCCAACAAGCAAATGATTTTGTCAGGAAACGATAAGCTGGCAGAAAAGGGGATTACCACTGGGGACCGTTTCGAAATTTTATAAAGGGAGTATTTAAAAATGTCAGTAAAGAGTCAAACCTACCTTGAAGAGCAGCTTGAAGCGGTTGTCGAAACAGATCACCAATCCCTTACTATTCTTTTTCAAAGAGAAAAAATTAAAGCTGATGCTGCCGAGGAATTGGAATTGCTTCAGGCAATGGAATCAGCTATAAAAAGGGATATTCATTTAACAGAGGATGAACTGCGCCTCGTCCTGCAAATTCCCTCAAATTATCTAACCTTCTCCAAATTAAAAAAGAAAGACTTGAGAAGCAGATGGATTTTTTCTTCGCAGCTTCTAAAGCTTGTGAAAAGCCATCCGTACTCCAGGCTGCATCCTGTCGTTTGCCCTGAAAATATTGTAGCGGATGAAAGTCTGTCACCGCATTTACTTCATTATGGTGTAAGTGAAAGCCTGCCGCCTTATGAAACCAATCAGGAAAAACTCTGGATGGAATTGAAAGCGACCATCGCAGCTGCAGTTGATGGAAATCGCAGCTTCCGGGATTACCTTAGCCTTTATGAAACCATTGAATTATCACCTGCAGCGCGTGATGTCATCAAGGCCAAGGATGAAAGTGAATTATCAGAAGTCATCCGGACTAATATTGAAATGCTTGAAAAGAAAGATAAGGAATATGTTAAGGTTCCGCAGAAAAAATGGAAAGCAACCAGATTTTCTGCTTGGGGACTTCTGATTGCCTTATTGCCTTTCCTTGCTTTCAGTTTATATTCCCTTATCTTTACCCAGCCTAAACAGGCAGCATTTATTAACAGCCAGGAACACTTCTTAAAAAGCCAATATAGTGAAGTCGTATCTGAATTATCCAATTATGATATTGACCAGATGCCGCGAGTTGTCCAATACGAACTTGCACAGTCTTACATAATAAATGAAGCATTAACAGAAGACCAGAAAGAGAATGTTCAAAATACCATCACGCTGCAGACAGATCCTCTTTATTATCATTATTGGATCCATATTGGAAGGGGAGATGCCAAGGAAGCTCTCGATATCTCCCGGGATCTTGAAGATAGAGACTTAATTCTATTCGCTTTGCTGAAATACCGTGAAGTTGTCAAAGCAGATGATAAGCTTGAATCCGAAGAAAAACAGCAGAAAATCGATGAAATTCAAGCCGAGATTGACGAGTACTTAGAGGAACAGAAAGCTCAGGAGGAAGAAGAGCGGAGTAATAGCGGAGATAATGAGCAGGCTGTAGAACAAGAGCCTGAAAAAGAGGCTGAAAAAGAGACAAAACCTGCTGATGAAAAGGCAGCTGAGACCTCTGCTGAAAAGCCTGACGAGAAGAAGGAAGAGGCCGAAAAGAAAAAACCTAACTAAGATAGACAGGAGGTGGGAGAGATGGAACAGTTATGGTTGTTTTACAGCGATTACTGCCAGCAGCTGTCTATGCCTATTGAAGAAAAAGGCAGGATCACTATTGGTGCTGAGCTTGAACAGCTGGTAACAATAAGGGATTTTCCTTTCACTAAAGGAATTATTTCAATAGAAAAGCACGACAGCTTCTATGAAGTCAGGCAGAATGAGCTGGTTCTCGGAAGGCTGAACGATGGAGAGCCTTTTCAGATAAATGATGAGGGAAAAATCCTTACGATAATAGGAACCTCTGAAGCTCTTAAAAGCCAGACCTACTATACCGGCTATCAAAGAGAAATAGAGATCTCCTCTGATAACCCGGATGCAGCCATTTATAAAAAGCATGGCATTTTAATGGCTGCCAGCCATTCTTTTGATCTGATAAAAACAAAAAAAGGATGGATGGCAGAGCCGCATTCAGGACAGCTTTATATAAATGGAAAACGAGTTGAAGAGAGGGTATTCCTTGAAATGGGGGATGTGCTGTTCTTTCCCTTTATGTCCATTCGAATTAAAGAAGAGGATCTTTTCCAGATTGATAGCTTTGAACGATATGAATCAAAGCTTCCAATTACCATTAGGCCGCAATCAGAGATGGCAAAGAAATATCCTCTCTATCGAAGAACACCAAGAATGATTTATGAAATGCCTGATGAGAATGTCTCCCTTTCCTTTCCATCACAGGAGCCGGATGATTCAGGCAGGGGATTGTGGCTGATTATCATGCCGCCGCTGATTATGCTGGTTGTAATGGGTATTGTGGCTTTAATTCAGCCAAGAGGAATTTTTATTATTATTTCTATGGTTATGTTCATGACCACTTTAGTGACCTCAACTGTCCAGTACTTTAAGGATAAAAGCAATCAAAAGAAGCGGAAAGAGCGCAGATATCGGGTATATACAGCCTATCTGGAAGAAAAGCGAAAAGAGCTGCAGGCATTGTCTGACAAGCAGAAGCATGTTCTGGAATTCCACTTTCCCTCTTTTGAGAAAATGAAATATCTTACGGGCCATATATCCGACCGCATTTGGGAGCGGCCCCTGCAGAGCTTTGATTTCCTTCAATTCAGGCTGGGTACAGGAAATGTTCCTGCAAGCTATGAGGTCAAGGTCAGCTCAGGAGATTTGGCAAACCGTGAAATCGATGACCTGCTTGAACAATCACGCCAAATGGAAAAAGTGTATAAAGAAGTTAGAAATGTACCTGTAGTAGCTGATCTGGCCAAGGGGCCAATCGGGCTGATCGGAAAAGAGCAGGTTGTTAAAAATGAGATACACCAGATTATTGGGCAGCTGGCCTTTTTTCATAGCTACCATGATGTGCGGTTCGTATTTATTTTTAACGAAAAAGAATATAAGAAATGGGAATGGCTCAAATGGCTTCCGCATTTTCAGATGCCGCATGCACATGCAAAAGGGATGATTTATAACGAACAAACGAGGGATCAGCTCCTATCCTCCCTTTATGAAATTCTGCGTGAAAGGGATTTAGTTGAAGATAAAGAGAAACAGGTGTATGCTCCTCATCTCGTGTTCATTATAGCCAATCACCAGTTAATTGCTGATCACGTCATTCTGGAATATTTGGAGGGGGACCATTCCAATATAGGAATCTCTGTTATTTTTGCAGCAGACTCAAAGGAAAACCTTCATGATAATATTCAAACCCTAGTCAGATATATTAATCAGGAAGAAGGAGACATTCTGATTCAGGATAAAAAAGCAGTCAGCATCCCATTTAGGCTAGATGCTCATCAGAAGAAGGGGAATGAGGAATTTTCCCGCATGTTAAGAACGCTGGATCACCAGGTTGGCATGACCAATTCCATTCCTAATAGCGTTTCTTTCCTGGAAATGATGAAGGTAAAAGAAGTAGGAAAACTTCCGATTAAAGAGAACTGGCTTACAAAAGAGTCTTCCAAATCACTGGCAGTTCCAATTGGATTAAAAGGAAAGGAAGACCTGTCACTCTTGAATCTCCATGAAAAGGCGCATGGACCGCACGGATTGCTGGCTGGTACCACGGGATCAGGTAAGAGTGAATTTCTGCAGACGTATATTCTTTCGCTTGCTGTTCACTTCCACCCCCATGAGGTCGCGTTCCTGCTGATTGACTACAAAGGCGGGGGAATGGCCCAGCCGTTTAAAAACATGCCGCATCTTTTAGGCACCATTACGAATATTGAAG
Organism: Cytobacillus sp. FSL R5-0377; assembly: GCF_038004385.1. NCBI lineage: Bacteria > Bacillati > Bacillota > Bacilli > Caryophanales > Bacillaceae > Cytobacillus > Cytobacillus sp. FSL R5-0377. The sequence continues at coordinate 2,160,952 of NZ_JBBORA010000001.1, read as the reverse complement.
GCAGCAAGAACTTCAGTTCAAGGGCGCTTGCCTCCATCAAAAGTGAACTGAAAAGGCGGCAAAGGCTCTTTGATCAATATCAGGTAAATCATATCAATGATTACACCGACCTTTATAAAAGCAGTATGGCAAAGGAGCCGCTTCCGCATCTGTTTTTGATTTCCGATGAGTTTGCGGAGCTTAAGAGTGAAGAGCCGGAATTCATCAGAGAGCTGGTCAGTGCCGCGCGCATCGGGCGAAGCCTGGGAGTCCATTTAATTCTGGCAACCCAAAAGCCGGGCGGTGTCATTGACGAACAGATCTGGAGTAATGCCCGTTTCCGGGTAGCCCTAAAAGTTCAGGATACAGATGACAGCCGGGAGATCATTAAAAACGGCGATGCAGCTGCAATTACCGTAACCGGACGCGGCTATCTGCAGGTCGGCAATAATGAAGTCTATGAGCTGTTCCAGTCTGCCTGGAGCGGGGCGCCTTATTTGGATGACTCCTCTGAGACAGAGGATGAGATTGCAATTGTAACCGATTTGGGGCTTGTGCCATTATCGGATGTGAATTCACGCCAAGGGAAGAAAAAAGGCGGAAAAACAGAAATCGAAGCTGTTGTGGAAGAAATTGAAGCAGCACAATCCGCTATGGGCATTAAGAAACTTAGAAGTCCGTGGCTGCCTCCTCTTGAAGAGCGCTTAAGCAGGAAGCTTTATCGCGCTGAGGAGAATAATGAAATTCATTTGGCAATGGTGGATGAGCCTGAGAAGCAGAGTCAGTATCCATTAAGCTATCAGATCGTTGAGGATGGAAATGTAGGGGTATTCGGCTCATCCGGCTATGGAAAATCGCATACGATTATGTCCATGCTTCTCAGTATTGCTGAAAAGCTGTCTCCTGAAGAAGCACATTATTATATCTTTGATTTTGGCAATGGGTCCCTGCTTCCGCTAAGGCAGCTGCCGCATACGGCCGATTTCTTCCTGATGGATGAAGAGCGCAAAATTGAAAAGTTCATGAATCTGATCAAGGATGAAATTGCCCGAAGAAAGCTATTATTCCAGCAGCAGGAAGTCAGCGGAATTAAGATGTACAATTCGATGAGCAGTGAAAAGCTGCCGCTCGTCTATATCACCTTTGATAACTTCGATTTAGTTAAAGAAGAAATGCAGGAGCTTGAAACGCAAATTAATCAGATTGCCAGGGATGGACAGTCACTTGGCATCTATATGATTTTCGCAGCGACACGGATTAATTCGATCAGACAGTCACTTATGAACAACCTCAAAACGAAGATTGTCCATTATTTGATGGACAGCAGCGAGGCATACTCTGTACTGGGAAGAGTTCCGTTCGCACCTGAACCTGTACCGGGAAGAGCCATTATTAAGATGGAAGAGGCATATTTTTCACAGGTATTCCTGCCGGCGGATGGTAAAGACGATTTCGAAATCATGGAATCCATCCGGTGCGATATTCAGGAATTAAATGAGAAATACAAAGGCTGCATTCAGCCTGAAGAGGTGCCGATGCTTCCGGCAGAGCTTAGTACGATTAACTTTACCCGTTACATTTCTGGAGAGACTCAGCCGGGGCTTGTCCCAGTTGGCCTTGATGAAGAATCGGTCAAACCTGTCTATGCAAACTTTAATAAAACGAGGCATTGTATTATCCTTGGTCAGGCTCAAAAAGGAAAAACTAATGTTCTTAAGCTCATGATCAATCAAATGCTGGCTCAGGGTGCTGAATCTATTGGTATTTTCGATTCCTTTGACAGAGCATTATCATCTTATGCAAGTGAAGAAAACTCAGTTTATATCGAGACAAAGGAACAGATAAGCGATTGGGCAGCAAAGGCGGAAGAACTGTTATCTCTAAGGGAAAAGGAATATCTTAATGCAATCCAGCATGGCAAGACAGATATAGCGTTTTCGCCAATCGTGCTGGCTGTGGATGGATACTCCCGTTTTGCACAGACCTTGGATAACAGCCTGCAGGAAAGATTCGCGAGACTGATGAAGAATGGAAGTCATCTTGGCTTTAGTGTCATCGTCACAGGCAGCAATAATGAACTGACGAAAGGGTACGATTCCTTAACGGCAGAAATCAAACAGATCCGCCAGGCGGTCGTTCTGATGAAAAAATCAGAGCAAACGCTCTTTACCCTTCCATACGACCGGAAAGAGGCAGAGATTCAGCCGGGGTATGGTTATTACGTAATAAACGGAAAGGAATTAAAAATTCAGATTCCTTTATGCGCCACCGAAAGGAAGGTCTTAGCATGACAGCCAAAACAAAATACATCTTGAAAATGGTTTTGGTGATGCTTCTGATTATCGCCGCGCCAGCCATCTTTTTTGGCTCCATCGGCGATAATCCTCTGCTAGTCAGGGAGAATGCCACAAGAACCATAGCTGTTGTAAATGAAGATACAGGGACTGACAAGGAAGATAAATCTCTTGATTTTGGTAAGGAAATTACTTCGATCCTCTCCAGCAGTTCACAATATGAGTGGACTGTCATTGGCAGGAGTGCTGCAGAAAATGGCTTGAGAAATACCAAATACGATGCAGTTGTTTATATACCTTCCAATTTTTCAAAGAATATCATGTCCTATGAAAGCAAGCAGCCTGAAAAAGCAAATTTTGAATATACCGTCCAGAATCAGCTGAACTCACTCAACCGGGAAAAGGTTCTGCGCGAAATCCAGACAGCCACCAACCGAGTGAATGGGAAGATTTCAACCTTGTACTGGACCTATGTTTCACAGGACCTTGAAAATGTAAAATCCCAATTTGATACTATTTTACAAAAAGAAATAGACTTCCAGAATGCGATGCTTGCTTTCTATAAGCCAAGCTCCAAGAACCTGGCAGCGGAAATTGAACAGCAGCGCAATATGCTGGAGAGCATTCAATCTACAGTGAAGACTACTGCAGAAAGCACTGAGGAGGGAGAAAACAACCTCCGCCAATTTGAAGAGAACCTTGGCTCATTCATACAATTTGTAGATCAGTATAAAGAATACCAGGATAACCAGCAGAATATCCTTCAAAAAATGCAGGATGAAAATGTAGTCGATCTTCAAGCTGTTGCTGGACAAAAAATGCCGGCTCGTATGGATGCTCTTAGTGGAGATTTGACTGAGGGAAAACAGGAATTGGATAGTGGAATTGCGAGTGTGGAAAAGCAGCTTGAAAAGAATAATGAAGAGTTTAATATTCTATCGGATATCCGTAGCGAACAAGTTGGACGGCAAATAAATGCCTTGAAAACGTATTTCCAAGATCAAGAACTAGCTTCCTTCGAAAAAACAGCTAAAAAAATAGGCTCGTTGAAAAGTGAATTAATCGATGGACAACAACCAGGAAATCCTGGTGCAGGTACAGGGGCGGCATCTAACAAGAAAAACGGCGGAGCCCAACTTAATTCCATTATAGAAGCCAGTTTAGAATCACCAGCTTTACCTGGTATGGAAGAGGAAAGAAATGAGATTTTAAGTGTTGAACAAGAGCTTGCTAATTTGAAATCATCTTTAGAGACAATTGAAGGTACCAAGCCCGAACAGGTTGTTTCTGCCTTGACTGCCTTACCTGCTTTATCCCAGCGCTTAATGGCTGTTGAGCAAAAACTGGCAGCGAAGGAGTCTGGAGAAAACCCGCTGCAGGAATTGGTTGAGAAGCTTGAAGCAGAAAACGCCAAATTATTTGAGGAGCTTAACAGCCTTGATGCAGCATACAAAAGTTTAGAGGAAGAAAAGAATAGCCTCTTAGATCAACTTGGAGCTTCAATGAGCTTCTCTTCAATGATTAACCTTATAGAGGAGAAAGAACAGCAAATCATAGAGCTCGGGTTTAACTTAGATGCTTTTAATAATGAAATTACGAATACTAAACCTGTAAAAATGATGGAATATTACGCTTCACTAATACAGTATGAAGATTTAATAAAAAATTCATACAGTCAAAATCCAGATAAGCTGGAAGAGCTTGTACAGAAGTTAAACTCTATAGTAGCTGTAGATAAGAAAGAGGAAAAAGCTAAGGAAGACCTGAATACAGCATTGCTATCATCTCAGCAAAAGCTGACAGACCTCGAAGGTCAGTATACGGTATTCTTCACAGAATACAATAAGAAAATTAAGGAACAGCAAGAAGCTATAGACACAGATTTGTCCGCTTTGCAGGAAAATGCAAATGAAGTTAGGGAGCAAATTCAAACATCCTCAACGAATACACCAGTTCCTGTTGATAGCATTGATGGAACTTCTGTCATGGCCAAACAGGAAGGAATCAGCCAAAGAATGCTGATGATTAATGATCTTATTGGGTCCATCGGAGAAAACCAGAGCAACATTGTGTCCTACACAAACGAGCTTGAGCAAAAGGTGCAAGGCGTCCAGCAGGATGCGGATACACTGAATTCCAAGTGGGGCTCAAACGTGGAGACGACCCAGATGTTCCGGGATGATATTTACAATCTGCTTGGCAACACTTATGTAAATGGCCAAAAGAATGGCCCGGTATACGAGCAATTATCCAGTCCGCTTCAAATCAGCGGAGAAACAGCAGCAAAGAAAGAGGAAAGCAAGCTGCCGCCGGTTGTCATATTGGCCATTGTCCTGCTCAGCAGCTTAATGATCGGATACTTCAGCCATTATTTCAAAAATGCGCCGATGCTTGTCCATGCTTCCATGTTTGTGCTGCTGAATCTGATTGTTGGTCTTATTATCAGCATATTCGGTCTCAATATTTACTCGATGGAACAGGATCGGGCGATTGAATGGACGATTTTCACCATATTGCTGCTGACGGCAGCCTCAGCCATTGTGCTGGCTGGGTTCAAGATCGGTAACCTGGCAGGATGGATATTGAGCGTAGGGCTTATCGCCTTCTTCATAAGTCCATTCCTTGCTCTTACAGCACCGAATATTAACTATGAAGATCCAATGTCCAAGGTATATATGTCCATTCAGTATGACTCACAAACCCTGTTTATTCCGGCTATCCTCGTACTGCTTGGCATTATCGCCTTGCTTGCCATCATTCCATTTGCAGTCCGGTCTATAAAGGACCTGCGTACAAAGAGGGATGAGGACCAGGCTTATGAAGCTTAAAAAACACCTTAAAGTACTGGTGCTGATCCCGGCGCTTTGGCTGATAGCTGGCCAAAACGCCGGGGCGACCCCTGACTTTAATAACGTAACTCCGAATACCTATGAAAAAAAGGAATTCAAAGAGAACACTGATTACCTGCATGAAAAATCACTTTATGAAAACAAGAAGCAGATCCCTGAAGAACAAAAGGATCTTACTTTTACCAAAAAGAACCTTGATCCTTTGAAGGAAGTGAAGGAGAAGCTTTTCGACGGCGGTGAAACTACTAATAACACGATCACTGCAAAAGCAGACCAGCTTCAGCTTTTTTCCGATTCGAAACAGGAAAGCTTTTTCAAGGCGGAGGATCAGGCTCCCGCTGAAAAAGATAACAAATTAATGATTCTTTATATTATTTTGCTTCTCATTGCCATTGGTGTAATTATGGGATTACTCATACCGAGGATGGCGAAGCAGCCTGATAATTAAATAAAACCTGTACATGTCTCCTATTTGGAGACATGTACAAAAATACTGCAACCAAATTCTCCAGCAAATTCCCCTCAAATACATGGCCACTAAAAATAGAATAAAGAATTAGGTTTGAATAGAAATTATTATCTATAAAAAACTTTTAAAAATGAGGTGTCAAAATGAACTCATCAAATGTTAGAGCTCTGGCAAGGGTATTTCAGACAGCTTCAGATGATATCAAAACAGAAGAATTCAAACTAAAGCAAAGTGTTCAAAACCATGCGGATGAATGGAAGGGAAAGGCACGGGACAAATTTGATTCTGCACTGGAAGAAGCCGGTGTCCTCTTCCAAAGGCACTCGGATAACCTTTATAACATCAGCCGGGAACTCGAAAGCGCAGCGAATGAAGTTGACAGAGTCAGAGAGGAAATTGAAAGACAAAGAGAATTAGAGAGATTGGCCCGACTTAAGGCGGATTGAAGAATTTAAGATAGGGTGGGTTTATATGTCTAATAATGAAGAGAAGAAAAAAGGTTCTTATGACAAGAATAAAAGATATGATGGGGAAGCGGTGCCTGGATGTGCAGACATTTTTATATTGCCAATTCAAGTTTTAATAGTTGGGTACCAAATAATTAATTTATTTTGAAGAACTAATCCGAAAAGAAAAGAGGTATTGAAAATGGGAAATGAAATATCTGTAAATCCAGATCGTCTGGAAGACCTGGCAAATGACCTGGTTACTCGTTTATCCAGAATTGAAGACGAATACAGGAATCTTCATATGGAGCTTGCAGAGTTAATCAATAGTGCTCCTGCGGAATACAGACATTGCTTCTATAATGTAGGAGACCCCTGGGGGACAGGTAATCAGCTGGTAGGACAGCTCAGTGAAATGGAAATTGACCTGCGGATGGTCGCAAATAAATTTGCTGATGCGGATAATCTTGTAGGTAAATTGTATAAGTTGTATGACAAATATGGTGCTATTACAGCTCTTGGAACCCTTATGACAAAACAGCTTGCATTTTATGGGTTAGGATTTACTCAATTTATTAAGGGTGCTGACGGTGTATTTACCTATAAACATATGGCAGCCCTCCAAAAAGTAACAGACAAAATTGATGAATCTAAAAAGTTAGGAACATTGGCAAGAGCGTTCGTGGGTCCATTATATTTGAGAAGCAAATATAAAAATGTACCACTTGCTGATTTGGTTCATAAAAAGATTGCTAAATACTTGCCAGAAGATGTTATTAATTATACAAACAGCTCAAAAGCAATGTATAAAGGCATACGAAAAAATACATTAAGTACTGCAAAGTTTAAAACTTTTGCTCAAACGGGAGCGAAATTTGCTAAAACTAATGTTATTAGCACTGTTGCACTAACTGGAATAATGGAAGCCGGTGGAATGGGACTTAAAATCTCCGAAAATTACGCTAAATATGGAAATAATCCAGATGTTCTAAAGAGAGAAAATGCTAAGGCTGTTGGAAATGCGGTTAATAATACTGTAGCCATTTCTGGTGGAGCAATTGCAGGCGCAGTAGTTGGCGGTGCTTTAGGTAGTATTGTTGGACCAGTCGGTACAGTGGTGGGAGCTGCTGCAGGTTCTTTCGTAGGTGGACTTGTAGGAGAGCAGGCAGCTAAGTTAACAGCTGGCATTGCTGAAAAAGGGGCTATCCTGCTGAAAGAGCCTATTCACCATGGTGTTGAGCTATTTAAGAGTGGTTTTGAGAAAGCTGGCGAGGCGTTAGAAGTAGCTAACAAAGGAATTGACATGGTCAATAAACAGATTAAAGAAACAATCGCTGATCCAATTGGAAAGGTAAAGGAAATTGGAAAAGGGCTTTCGAAGGCAAAGGATACAGCTGATTCTCTAATAGAGGGTGCAAAAGGGTTCCTTGGCAAAAAATTATCATTTTTTTAAGGAGGCAATATGAAAACGATTAAGCTAAGCATAGAAGAATTAATATTTTCTTTTTATAGTGAAGGGTTGTATGAGCAGGGGATTTCTTTAAAGGAGACTTATTTTCCGGCTTTGGAGGATTCTGAATTAAAATTGATGCTGGAGTTTGCCTCTCGTTCTTTGCTTGCAAAGGATATGGCAGAGGAAGTAGATAATCAATATAAGTTAAAGAAAGAATACACTTCCTTCATCCATATATTAAATTCTGCAGAAAAGACAGTGAAGGCCTCTAGGTTTAATCAAGACCTAGAGGGGGAAGAAAGTATTTCTTTTCATTTTAAAGAAGGGGCAGTATTTCATCATCGGTTACTGCATGATCATCAGGTTCATTTAATCTCTAAGTATCCTAAAAAAGAGGTTATATCAAGCCTGTTAGAATTTTTTAATTTTACTTCGTCTTGTAAACAAAGTGAAGTGATATTTAAATTAACAAATGAAGAATTTGAGGAACTTTTGGGAGATATGAGCCAGTTAGACTCAATCACTGAAAGTACTATTCATAAGTGGCAGAGTAAAATTCAACATTCTCTTGCATCGATATTTTTAAAGGACATCACTATAAGGAAGGGTAAAATGGATAGTCTTCTTAGTTTAGAATACGACACTAGTAATAACCCGGAATTAATTGATATTTACTTTGTTATTCCTGGTCAGGCCGAATCCTGGCTGATTAAAAGAGACCAGAATCTGGATTTGAATATTTTGAGGTTAAATGAGACAACGATTAATGATCTATTGTTAAACAGCAGAGTTTTTGCAAGTTAAAGGGGGAGATTTAGTTGCCAATGGTTCAAGATAAAGGTGACTCTATAGTCATCAAAGGGTCAAAGTTTTATTATGCTCTAATGTTTTTTGCAACAGTGGGCTTTTTAATAGCCTGCATCTTTCTTATTATACACGGCTTGAAATTCAATTCTAAATATTCCTTGTTCTATCTTGGCGGAGGGATTATTTTCACCCCATTCTATTTATATATTTCTCTCTGGAGTTTGCCTGGATTCAAACCAGGTAAGGTGCTGCTGAAAATTGTTCCAGGAGATAACGGAAAGGTAGTGGGAAAAAGATCTACAGTTTCAATAAAAAATATCCGTAATATTGACTTGATAAGAAATCCATTGAATCTAATAAATGATATTGTTATTGAAACTTTCGATGACAAGAAAGTTAAATTTCGTACTTATAATCTGATTGATGATGGAGATTTTCAGGTAATTGTTGATAAGTATATTTTCCCCTTTATGAATGACAATGCCAAGAAGGTATGGGATCGGAAGATTGATTTAGATAAGTTAAAAGAGGAAGACAACTATGTAAGACAGGAGCATAAAATCGAGTAGTTTTATCCATAAACAAGAATGTAATTTAATGTGTTGATATGGACTTTAGAATAAGCGTTAAAAGTTAAGATCTGTAAATAGCTCTTTGACGACTCCATAAAGCAGTTACGGGAGTATACAAAATTTGAATGAGTAAATAAGTTGAACCTGCTTAACAAGTCCTATCGTAGGCGTGGGCTATCTCATGGAGAGAGAAAGAAGTGGCTCATTTAAAAAAAGAGGAGGATGAATATTTTTCGATGTCCCTTGACAAAGAACCTATAATAATAAAAGGTTCAAAAATTATGTATGTTTTGGTGTTTCTGGCTACTGTAGGTTTTTTAATAGCTTGTATCTTGCTAATTGTTCACGGTCTGAAGTTTGACTCTAAATATTCTTTATTTTATCTTGGCGGCGGGATCATATTCACACCTTTTTATCTCTATATTACGCTTTGGAATTTACCAGGCCTAATTCCGGGCAAAACCTTGCTGTCCATTATACCCGGAGAAAATGGTGTGATTAAATCAAAAAAAGGGATTATTCCAATTAAGGATATACGAAGTATTGACCTTGTAAGGAATCTATTAAATTTAATAAATGATATTGTAATTGAAACCTTTAATGTCAATATATATAGCCTTATATGACTGAAAATGCCAAAAAAGTTTGGGATCGGAAAATAAACCTGGATAATCTTCGGCAGCAGGCTAATTATGAAAGGCAAGAACCGAAGGTTGAGTAATAGTTATATGTGTGGGGTTTTTTAGCAGCATGTATTTTTTAAATTATACATGGGCTGAAATTTAATTCTAAATATTCGTTACTATATTTAGGCGGAGGAATTGTATTAACTCCTATCTATCTTTACATGACTTTATGGACCCTGCCTGGATAAATGCCAGGGAAGGTTTTGTTTAAAATAATCCCGGGAGAACAGGGGACAAATCATTCGAAAAAAGATACGGTTTCTATAAGTAGTATTCGTGATATCAATTTAGTCAGAAACCCTTTTAACTTAATAATTGATATTGTTATTGAGACCTTCCATGACAAGAAAATAAAAATTAGAACATATAATTTTCTTGGAGATTTACATTATAAATTAATTGTAGATCAATACATCTATCCATATATGACAGAAAACGCAAAAAAGGTTTGGGACAGAAAAGTGAATCTTGAACGTCTTCGAGATGTGGCAAGATACGAAAGAAAAGGAACAAAATTTGTTTAAAAAATTAATTAAATCTGATAAGCCCTCTTTTAAGAGGGCTTTCTAAAGGGGCTAGTAAATAACGAGCCCTTTTATTTTTCGTCAACAGGCATTTTGGACGCTGCGAATCAAATGCTTAATAAGGTAATTAAGTAAAGCATATGTGTAAATTGTCTCTCTTTCTGCAGGTTCTCACTATCTGATACAAAGGAGGAGTTATAATGGTCAATGGTTCAGAAAAAAGGGGATGCAGTAATTATAAAGGGTTCGAAGTTTTATTATGTATTAATGTTCCTGGAGAGAACGGTATTATTCATTCCCCAAGAGGAGCCGCTGTAAAAGTAAAAAACATCTGAAATATTGATTTGAACAGAAATCCCTTAAACCTTATTAACGATATTGTTAATCGAAACATTCGATGATAACAAAGTAAGAATTCGCACCTATAACCTCATCGATGATGGAGATTTTCAAGTGATTGTCAATAAATACATTTTTCCGTTTATACAGGAAGATATGGGGTCGGAAAACCGATTTAGATAAGTTAAAAGAGGAAGATGATTATGTGAGACAGGAGTATAAGGTATAAAACACATTTCTGGGCTGGCAGTATGCTGAACCCTCTTTGTCTTGCCAGGGTTATATTTCAAAAGAAATCTGAGAAAGATTACAGCAAGATACATTGGTAACATCACTTATAATGATGCAATATTATCGCTATGGAGGATCTTCGATTAGCATTCAGTTTGTTCTTTGACTAACAAAGTCCTTTTATAAGATTAATACTCTATTTTCTAAATGGGGGAGTTTATCTTGTCAATGATTGAAGAAAAAAATGAAGGAATACTTATTAAAGGTTCAAAGTTTATGCGCATTTGGATGTTTTTGGCCACATCAGGGTTTTTGATTGCATGTGTTTTCTTGATAACACATGGTCTGAAATTTAACTCAAAATACTCTATTCTATATCTTGGTGGAGGAATTGTCTTAACCCCCTTCTACCTATATCTCACTCTCTGGAGCTTGCCTGGTTTTATTCCGGGGAAAGTCCTATTTTCAATTATCCTAGGAGAAGATGGGAAGTTAGTTATGAATAAAAAAGAGATTTTAATAAAAGACATAAAAAACATTAACCTGGTAAGAAACCCCATAAACTTAATAAATGACATTATCATAGAAACGTTTAATAATAAGAAGTTCAGAATTCGCACTTATAATCTTCTTGCTGAAATGGACTATGAAATGATTGTAGATAAGTATCTTTATCCTTATATGACTGAAAATTCCAGGAAGGTTTGGGATCGAAAAGTAAATCTGGAACTACTGCAAGTAGAGTTAAAGTACGATCGGAGGGCACAAAAGATAGATTAATGATACTATCCTTTCAATTTTATAAATAAAAGCTCACATAAGGTCTAACTTAACAAGGAGCTCTTGTTTTAAAATTCAATTTCTGAAACCAGAGGGCATTCCGAACGTAATAAAGTTAAGAACATTAAAAAGGAGGACCCCATGCCAAAGAAAAGCCTCATCAATATATTAATAGTTTTGCTTACCAGCTTCCTCTTCCTCTCTGCATGCAGCAGCTCTGAAAGCAATTCAGAAGCAAAAGCGGAGAAAAAGGAAGAAGACAAATATGAAAAGCTGGCTAAAGAGAAAAATAAGGAACTTGAGCTTGAACCCCTTGAGCTGACTTCTTACAGTGAGGAAGTCGGAGCGGCTCTGAAAAATCCGAAGTATAAGGAGTTTGCTGCTAATGGCAAGGTAGCTGTCCAGGGAGAGGTTGAAAAATACACTGATCTCAAATCAGAATATGCCTGGATCAAGATCCGTTCCACAGAAGATGGACCGGCAGGGAACGATCTGGAATATTACGCACCCATCAAGGAAGGGAAGTTCAAGCAGGATATCCGTTTATTTAATGGGGAAGGCGAGTATAAGGTAACGGTTCAGCTTCCAAGTATAGATAGTGAGAATTATTATTATGATCTTGCTTCATTCACTGTCCATAATGTAAATCCGGATGCGGACCGCGATGTGACGTATACTCCGTTTGGCCAGGAAGCAGATCTCGCCCTAGATATAGAATCGAGCTACGTAAATGGCAATGAAGTCTTCAGTTTACAAGGGGAAGCCGAAAGCCTGTCAGACAGCGATACAATCATGTTACAGCTGAAAAAGGATTCGGAAATGTGGAAGCATGTCATTAAGCTTAAGAATGGCAAGTTTGCTTATGATGTGCCTTTATTCTACGGAAAAGGCCAGCACGAGCTTGAAGTGCTCGTTCCTGACAAGGAAAGGGAAAATTACTATCAGACAGCCACAACCATCTTAATAGACAACGAGTCTGATAGGAAGATGAGCCCGATTGAATACTCTAAATCATATGAGGAGCGGGGAGTGGCGCTCGAATACCCGCAATATGGCGGTGAGAAGTCTGACGGTGTCTTTTCTATAAAAGGAAAAATTGATCCGCAGGCAGAATTCGGTCCTGAAACAGATCATATTTACATTACTACAAAAAAAGGTGAAGACGAGGCACTGGATGTGATCCCTGTAAAGGACTTCACATTTGATGATTCATTTTATTTAAGGTTTGGTCCTGGCACATATGAAGTCACACTAAGTGTGCCGGAAATTAAGGAAGAGAATAGCGATTATTTCCGCTACTATGGATTTGCCAAGTTTGAGGTGGAGTCAACAGGCGAGGATAAGCGGGACCTGCTTCCTTCAAGGGGCATTCAGTCAGATGAGCCGCAAATTACTGAACTCGCACAAAAGCTGACAGAAGGTATTAGCGGGGAAAGGGAAAAAGCGAAAGCCATTTATGATTATGTTGCGAAGAACGTTTCATATGATGTAAATAAGCTCGAAACAGATAACTTCAGCTGGGATGATAGTGCACTCAAGACACTTGATTCTAAAACAGGCGTCTGCCAGGATTATTCGTATCTGGCCATTGCTTTGCTTCGGGCAAGCAATATGGAAGCCCGCTTTATTGAAGGAACTGCATTCGGCGGATTCTGGCCGCAGAAGCATGCATGGGTGGAAGTGAAGGTGGATGGAAGCTGGCTCACGATGGATCCTACATGGGGAGCGGGTTACATTAAGGATGATAAATTCGTGGCAGCTTTTAATGAAAAATACTTTGATCCGAATCAGGCAGAGTTTGAAAAAACTCATAACCGTACAGGTGTATCATACTAAACTGCAAAAAGTCATGGGGCCTGTTCCTGTGGCTTTTTTTATTTGCCAAAGGAGTGGAAATTAATTCGAAATACTCTTCAATAATTATTCTGAAAATTATAAAATTAAGTTGACTGGGCTTCCGTCCGGATCTCCGTTAGGAGGTAATAGCTTGATAAAACAATTGGCAGGAGTGATCTTTTGTATGATGCTGATTTTCCCTGGTATGGTGAAGGCTGGCGGCATTGGCGGTGACGACAGTGGCACTCCGGGTTATTGGTATGCCGGAGAAACACCCTCAAGCATTGACCCTTCCAAATCACCTCTTGTGTTTGTGCACGGCTATAATAATTCATCAGCTGTCTGGCATGAAGGAAATGATATGTATGAGGTGGCATTGGCAAATGGGTATGAAACAGCCTTCATTGATCTTCATCATGACCGTGATATGTGGACGAATGGTGCCATTCTGGCTGAAAAGCTCCAGGAAATGTACCATCATTTCGGCGGAAAGAAGCTCGTGGTCATTGGCTATAGCAAAGGCGGTGTGGATATTCAGACAGCGCTTGTTCATTACAATGCCCATCCATATGTATCAAATGTCATCTCTCTATCCTCTCCTCATCATGGCACCCAGCTTGCAGACCTTGCACACAGCAGTGCCGCCTGGTGGCTTGCTGCCCTTCTCGGAAACAATAATGAGGCAACTGAATCCCTGCAGACAGGCAATATGCAATACTTCCGAAGCCTGACAGACTCCCATCCGAATACTGCAAAAAACCGATATTATACACTTGGCGGAACCAAATGGGGATCATTTGGCAGTGCTTTCTACTGGGGAGGTTTATACCTGAGCCAGTACGGAAAAAGCGATGGTGTTGTGACAGCAGTTAATTCCCGGCTCCCTGGGGCTTCCATTGTCCAGGAAGGCGGCTGGAATCATACAACCATCCGGGAAGGGTCCCGTACATTCCCGGTGTTCAGACCTTACACATCAATTACTCAGCCTGCTGCGAATTATTCCATTGAAGACTCTGAATCCTCAGTCGGAAAGCCACGCATTCACTCCATTGTAAAAGGAGGAACAAGTGTCAATGCAATAAGTGAGCAGTTTCTCGTGGAGGATAAGGTGAAATCCATAACCATTTCTTTTATAAGCGATAAGAATTTATCCTCTTTAAAATTAATCAGTCCGGACGGAAGAGAATATAAAATGGGAAAAGCGCATAAAGAAAAATCCGAGTTTTTCAAAGGGGCATGGGTTCATCAGATTGAAGCAGATAATCCTAAAGATGGAACCTGGGTCTTAAAAGCTCCGGCAAATGCTTCGTATCTATACACCGTTGCACTGGACAGCCCGTTAAATGATAGTATTCAGGGCAAATCTCTGAATAGCCAAGAAACCTTCCATTCAAAGTGGATCCTCTATGAATTTGATTCTTCAGGAAAAAAGCTGCAGCAGAAAGCGAAGGGAGAAAAGCCCGGCATTATGACCGATGGAGATTTTTCTCAGGAAGGTGTATACAATGTGACAACGGAAATAAAAGGTTTTACCGGAAATGGGAAGCCCTATGAAAGGACTCTTATCGAATCTTTTTATATAGATACGAATGGAAAACGATATAACTGACTGCTCTGCGGCTGCTGAAAAGCAGCCTTTATTTATGTCGAATCTGATATGGCCCGTCTCGGAAAATCACAGGAGTTTCCGGGGCGACAGCGAATATATAATAGGTTAGAATAAAATTAAGAAAATTGTAAATTAGTGGAATGATAGATATAGATAAAGGGGAGAGATTTCTAATGGATCGAAATCAGATGCACCCTGCAATTGAAAGGGTATTGGGAAATATTGAAAAAGTTATGATCGGCAAACGGGATGTTGCGGAGTTGAGCTTAGTGGCGCTTTTAGCAGAAGGCCATGTATTGCTCGAGGATGTTCCGGGTGTCGGGAAAACAATGATGGTACGTGCGCTGGCTAAATCAGTTGGTGCTTCATTTAAACGCATCCAGTTCACGCCTGATTTGCTGCCTTCGGATGTAACGGGTGTATCCATCTATAATCCGAAGGAAATGGAGTTTCAGTTCAGGCCTGGTCCCATTATGGGCAATATTATTTTAGCGGATGAAATCAACCGGACCTCTCCCAAGACGCAATCCGCTCTTCTTGAAGGGATGGAAGAAAGCAGTGTGACCATAGACGGAGTGACACATCGTCTTGAAAGACCCTTCTTCGTTATGGCCACACAAAATCCCATTGAGTATGAGGGAACCTATCCGCTTCCGGAAGCGCAGCTGGACAGATTCCTTTTAAAAATGAAAATGGGCTATCCGGAAATAGCAGATGAGATGGAGGTCCTGAACCGCGCGCAGCGCATTCCGCCAATAGAGGGTCTGGAAACTGTAATGGATCTGGCTGAATTGCGCTCACTGCAGACAGAAATTAAAGAGGTACATGTAGACGAGACGATTAAACGCTATATCGTGGAAATCGCAAATGGAACCCGCAATCACAGCAGTGTGTACTTAGGGGCAAGTCCGCGGGGTTCCATTGCTTTAATGAAAGCAGCCCAGGCTTATGCTTTCATGTATGGCCGCGACTTTGTTCTTCCAGATGACATTCAGCATTTGGCGCCTGCGGTTTTTGTCCATAGAATTATTTTGAGATCAGAGGCGAAATTTGAAGGTGTTACGGCTGAAGAAGTGGTGGGGCGGGTTATTGCCAGGGTGCCTATCCCTGTACAAAGGCTAGTGAAGTAAATGAAACAGCTGTTAAATACACTAAAAGGTGTCTGGAAGCTTATTGTACTGTTTCTGCTAATTTTGTTCACCTTTTCGTATGCCATGTTTCAGGGCGGCTTTGTCAGCTGGTTTTTGTTTTACAGCTTTGTGCCATTTGCTTTATATGCCCTTTGTCTGTCGTTATATTCATTAAATGGCGTTAAAGTGGAGCGGATCCTGACGAAAACGGAATATAGTGCAGGTGAAGAGGCATCGATTACTCTAAAGATAGAAAGGGAATCAGCTTTTCCTTTATTGTACCTCGTCGTTGAGGATGAAATGAGCGAGCAGCTCCTGCGTGCCCGGAAGTCAAACGAGGCAAAGCGGTTTTTATTTCCTGGATTTCAAAAGGAAATGTCCATTCAATACAAGATTAACAGCCTGCCCAGGGGAGAGCATTTTTTTGGTTCCGTCCGTTTGAAAACGGGTGATCTCTTGGGCTTAATAGAAAAAGAAAGACAAGCTCCCGCTGAGAGCAGGATGGTTGTCTACCCGGCGTATGAGGAAATCATCTATAAGCCGATGGCACATCATTACGACCAGGGAATGACTGCTTCCAAAGAGCGGGTGCAAAGGGATACTTCCATGGCAATCGGCATCAGGGAGTATCAGCCTGGAGACAGATTTTCCTGGATCAACTGGAAAGCTACTGCAAAGCGAAATGATATTATGACCAAGGAATTTGAACAAAGGCAATCCCATGATGTTTTTATCCTGATGGACTGTGCAGCCGATAGCCGATTTGAGGCCATCGTTTCGTTTACTGCCTCCATTGTAAGGGCAATTCTCCGGAAAGGGGCGCAGTCTGGATTTTTGACCTCTGCAGCTGTTCGGACGGCTTTTCCAATCAGGGGCGGAGAAACGCACCAGCTCCAGATTTTTCATCATTTGGCAAAAATAAAAGATGATTCACAATCCTCATTGGATCGGGTTCTTGAAGCAGAGCATTTTCTTCTGCAGCAGAACAGTCAGCTGATGATTATGACAGGGGAATTAACAAAAGCACTCATAGAGAAAGCCGGATATTTTGCGTCCAAAAATGGAACCTTGACTATATTTTTGATTAAACATGAGCATGAATCTCCTTCCGGTGATGAGCTGCTGCTAAAAACCTCTGCTAATGCCAGGGGGATACGGGTAGTCCTGGTTCATGACGGACATTTTGATGTGTTTTCGGGGGTGAGCAGGTGATGAATTTTGAAAAGGTCCATAAGGACTTTTCCTCCTTTCTCCTATATGTCCTTGGCTTTTTCTTGTTATGGGAATGGCTGCGGCCTGTTGAAGAGCTGACAGATACATCGAATATTGCCGTTTTCCTTGTGTTCCTTGTGCTGTCACTGCTCCTTGCTTTCTTTGGCGTAAGTCCAGTCATAAGCAGTGTTATTAAGGTGCTGTATATTTTATATGAGCTGCATTATTTGTATTTTGAAGGCTCCTTTTTTCAATTTTCATGGATAGCCGTGTTTGCGTCGGATAGTTTGCACAACTTTGGTTTGCTGGCTGAGAGAGACTGGCCCGCCATGACCAATCTTTTCAGAAGCCTGCTATTTTTCATACTGCTGTGGCTGATGTCTTATTTGATTCAATATTGGCTGATTAACCGCAGGCAGATTTTTATTTTCTTTTTCATGACACTCATTTATATAACTGTTTTGGACACCTTTACGCCTTACATGGCAGACGCTGCGATTGTCAGAACAGTAATTGCGGGCTTTGCGGTAATGGGCATCCTAACATTCAATCGTCTTCTGGAGCAGGAAGGGATGAAAAAAGAAGCCTCCCTCTCGCGCAAATGGATGATTCCGCTGATTGCACTGATCGCGTTAAGTACAGGCTTGGGATATGCTGCCCCTAAAGCAGAACCCATTTGGCCCGATCCAGTGCCTTTTATTAAATCTTATGGGCAAAACAGCGGCGGCAATGGCCGGGGTATCCAGAAGATCGGATATGGGGAAGACGATTCCCGTCTTGGCGGCCCTTTTATAGGTGATAACGCAGTGGTCTTCAGGGCGGAAGTGGAGTCTCGCCATTACTGGAAGGTGGAAACAAAGGATAAGTATACAGGCAAGGGGTGGGTAACCTCCCAGCCTGAAGGGGAGTACCTTCCGTTTGGTTTGGGAGAAGAAATCCCGGTTACATCGTTTATCGATAACGATGCAATTGAAACAACTGAAGAAGCAAGCTCGGTTTATACCTTTATGAATTACCCTCATGTGGTGTATCCATTAGGGTTAAAAAGTATTGAAGCTTCGCCGTTCATTACCTATGAGATGGAGTCGGCTACTGAAAAGATACGGACATTGGATGGAGGACGGCCATTTGCATTGGAAGAGTATAAATTGGGATTTGCGGTCCCCGAATACAGTGTGACTGCCATGAAGGCATCAGGGGCAAAGGCGGAATCACTTCCTGAAGAATTTTTGTCCCGGTATACACAGCTTCCTGAAGAATTGCCTGAAAGAGTCAGGGAACTTGCGCAGGAAATTACTCAGGATAAACCGGATTGGTTTGAAAAAGCAAGGGAGCTTGAGAGATATTTCCGCAGAGCGGAATATAGCTACAGCCAGACAGATGTAGCGGTTCCAGGGGAAAATGAGGACTATGTGGACCAATTTTTATTTGATACCAAGCAGGGGTATTGCGACAACTTCTCTTCCTCAATGGTGGTTCTGGCGAGATCGATCGGATTGCCGGCAAGATGGGTGAAGGGCTATACAGAAGGAGAATTCAAGCAGTCGCTTGGATCTGGTTTTCGCTTATATGAGGTAACAAATAACAATGCCCATTCATGGGTGGAAATTTATTTTCCTGAGATGGGCTGGGTTCCATTTGAACCAACTCAGGGCTTTAGTAATAATGTACAGTTCAACTTTGACAATGCTGGCCAAAATACGAGCCAGCCGGAGGCAGAAAAGCCTAAAGAGGCTGAGACTCCTGTTAAGCCGGACAAGCCTGAAACAGTATCAACAGAAGGATCACAGTTCACATTCAAGAAGCTTTGGGGCAATATAGAGGCTTTCTTTAAAGAACAGTGGAAGGTCATTGTAACAGCCGTATTGGCAGCTGTTTTGCTTGTAATAGTCAGTTTCCGAAAACGGGGTAAATGGCTTCCTCATTATTTCATCTGGAGGTTTAAAAGAAAAAGGAATGATGAGCACTTCTCGAAGGCTTACCTGATTCTTTTAAAAGAATTGGATCGATACGGATTAAAACGGAGAAACGGACAAACCTTAAGAGATTATGCCAAGTATGTTGACAGCTTTTTCTCAACAAGGGAAATGAGCAGTCTGACAGCACATTACGAAGAGCTTGTCTACAGGGGAGTTCTGAAAGAAGGAAGCTGGAAGGATACAAAGGAATTGTGGGAAAATTTAATTAAAAAGACAATAGCTTGACCGGGATTTAGGGCTGTTGTTACAATAGGCAAATAAGACAGCGGCAATATTGTTCGGATTTTGCCGTTTTTCACAATTAAATCATGCAACCTTCATATATCCTCGATAATATGGTTCGAAAGTCTCTACCGGATCGCCGTAAATGATCTGACTATGAAGGCAGAAGAAGTTTTTTGCTGTACGTGAGAACCGGAATTCTGCCTTCACTTTTTTTTGTGGAGAAAGAGTTCCGGTTTTTTTATTGTCAGCTTCCCGCTGGAATATATGAACTTGCTGAGAAATTATATTTTTTCTAGATATTTTATCTGTATGAGAGAAGACTAAAGGCAATACAACAAATTTAATGAGGTGAACAGTGTGACGGGGAAAACAGAACTTCAAAATCAGGAAATGATCGTAGTGCTGGACTTTGGGAGCCAGTACAATCAGTTAATCACACGCAGAATTCGTGAGTTCGGTGTATACAGTGAGCTGCATCCGCATACGATTACAGCTGCAGAAATCAAGGAAATGAATCCGAAGGGGATTATCTTCTCCGGTGGTCCTAACAGTGTCTATGGCGAAAATGCTTTCCGCTGTGATGAGGAAATTTTTGAACTGGGCTTGCCGATTTTTGGAATCTGCTATGGCATGCAGCTGATGACGATGCATTTTGATGGAAAAGTAGAACCTGCCAAGCACCGTGAATACGGAAAGGCGATCATGAAGATTGAAAACGAGTCTAAATTGTTTGCAGACCTTCCTCGAGAACAGACAGTCTGGATGAGCCATGGCGATCTTGTTGTAGAGGCTCCGGCTGGTTTCACAGTGGACGGTACCAATCCATCATGTCCGATTGCGGCGATGAGCAATGAAGAGCGCGGTTTATACGCTGTTCAATTCCACCCTGAGGTTCGCCACTCTGTTCATGGCAATGATATGCTGAAAAACTTTGTGTTTGGCGTTTGCGGCTGTACTGGCGATTGGTCAATGGAGAACTTCATTGAAATTGAAATGGAGAAGATCCGCCAGGAAGTTGGGGATAAAAAGGTTCTTTGCGCATTGAGCGGCGGTGTTGATTCATCGGTTGTTGCCGTCCTAATTCATAAAGCAATCGGAGACCAGCTGACTTGTATTTTCGTTGATCACGGCCTGCTTAGAAAAGATGAAGCAGAAGGCGTTATGAAGACTTTTGCTGATGGATTCAATATGAATGTAATTAAAGTGGATGCGCAGGAGCGCTTTATGAATAAGCTTAAAGGGGTTAGCGATCCTGAACAAAAGCGTAAAATCATCGGCAATGAATTTATCTATGTATTCGATGATGAAGCAGCTAAGCTTGAAGGCATTGATTTCCTTGCACAGGGTACACTTTATACGGATATTATTGAAAGTGGAACAGCAACTGCGCAAACGATTAAATCTCATCATAATGTAGGCGGACTTCCTGAAGATATGCAATTCAAGCTGATCGAGCCACTTAACACTCTGTTTAAAGATGAGGTGCGTGCACTCGGAACAGAGCTTGGCATTCCGGATGAAATCGTGTGGAGACAGCCATTCCCTGGTCCGGGATTAGGAATCCGCGTCCTTGGTGAAATTTCAGAGGATAAGCTGGAAATTGTGCGCGAGTCTGATGCGATTTTGCGCGAGGAAATTAAAAAGGCCGGCCTTGACCGTGATATCTGGCAATACTTCACTGTCCTGCCTGACATCCGCAGTGTCGGGGTAATGGGTGATGCCCGGACGTATGATTATACTATTGGAATCCGTGCTGTTACATCAATCGATGGCATGACTTCTGATTGGGCCCGTATCCCATGGGATGTTCTGGAGATCATTTCAACTAGAATCGTTAATGAAGTATCACATGTCAACAGAGTGGTCTACGATATTACGAGCAAACCGCCTGCAACAATTGAGTGGGAATAAAATACGAACATTATTAAAAAGCGAACATGAAAATGTTCGCTTTTTCTATTGACTAGGACTTTTTGGGGTGCTATGATAAAGAAGAATTAAATATGTCGTTTTACGTCGTATAATCTTGGGGATATGGCCCAAAAGTTTCTACCGAGCTGCCGTAAATAGCTTGACTACGAGGTAAGTGCAAATAGGGATGTTTTTGCCTTTATTCTTCTTTATTTTCCCTATGGCAAGCACGAACCAGTTGTCAATGCTCCGGTGCTCAATACCGGAGTTTTTTTATTGCGAAAATATAGATTGCCAATAGGGGGAAAAGAAATGAAGAAGTACTTCCAGTTTGAAGAGCTTGGTACTAACTATCGCCGTGAATTCATCGGCGGACTCACAACATTTTTAGCAATGGCTTATATTTTAGTCGTTAACCCGATTACTTTATCTTTAATGGATATACCGGATTTACCGGATTCCATGAGGATGGACTATGGGGCTGTGTTTGTTGCCACAGCAGTGGCTGCGGCTATTGGTTCCCTGTTGATGGGGGTGCTGGCCAGATATCCAATTGCGCTTGCTCCTGGTATGGGATTAAATGCATTTTTTGCTTATACTGTTGTTTTAACGATGGGAATTCCTTGGCAGCATGCATTAGGCGGGGTTCTTATCTCGGGAATTATTTTTATCATTCTGTCCTTATCTGGCTTGCGGGAGAAAATCATTAACTCGATTCCTGCAGAATTAAAATATGCAGTCAGTGCCGGAATCGGATTGTTTATTACATTTGTCGGCGCTCAAAGTGCGGGGCTGATCGTTAATAATGATGCAGTACTCGTAGGTTTAGGCGATTTTACTGATGGAAATGTGCTTCTGGCCATTTTCGGAATTATCATCACAGTTATTCTAATGACAAAAGGCATTAATGGCGGAATTTTTATTGGAATGGTGATTACAACAGTTGTTGGTATGATTGCCGGTCTGATCGATGTTCCAGGAAAGGTTGTTGACTCAGTGCCAAGTGTAGCTCCAACGTTTGGTGCGGCATTGGGAGCATACAGCGACCCTTCATTCTTCTCAACAAGCATGCTGGTCGTAGTTTTAACATTCCTGTTCGTAGACTTCTTTGATACTGCAGGGACGCTGGTAGGGGTTGCTAACCAGGCAGGCCTAATGAAGGAAAATAAACTCCCGCGTGCAGGCAGAGCACTTCTGGCTGACTCAACAGCAACAGTCGTTGGTGCAATTTTTGGAACATCGACGACAACTTCTTTCATTGAGTCTTCTTCAGGTGTTGCGGCAGGTGCGAGAACAGGATTTGCATCGGTTGTCACAGCAGGATTTTTCTTGCTTTCATTATTCTTCTTTCCGTTATTAGAAGTTATTACTTCTGCAGTAACGGCTCCGGCGCTGATCATTGTCGGTGTATTGATGGTTGCATCATTAGGCAACATTGACTGGACGAAGTTTGAGATTGCCGTTCCGGCATTCTTGACAATTATTGCAATGCCATTGACTTACAGCATCGCAACAGGAATTGCAATCGGGTTTATCTTCTATCCGATCACCATGATTGTAAAGGGCAGAATCAAAGAAATTCACCCAATTATGTATGGCTTGTTTGTTATATTTGTTCTGTATTTCATTTTCTTGAAGTAAAAGGATGTGAAGGGCCCGCAAATGCGGGTCCTTTTTTTATTCAGATCGATCCCGTTGACTTCCCGGGCAGGCTTTTATACCATGAGAGTACATTTGTTTAATGGGCGGGGAGAAGAGAATGGGTGAATATAAGGTAAAAAAGGTGCTTAATAATAATGTTCTCATTGGCAGTCATGAATCCTTTGGAGAAGTCGTCCTTATCGGCAAAGGGATAGGGTTCAGCAGGAAGCCGGGCCAGCCAATCGACTCTAATTTGGTTGAAAAGCTCTTTATTCTTAAAAATGAAAAAGAGCAGGAGAATTATATTAAACTTATGCCTTATGTGGATAATCAATTGCTTGAAGCGATTATCTCCTCCATCCAATTGATAAAACAAAGGGCGAACTCCATGCTTAATGAACATATCCATGTTGCATTAACGGACCACTTGATGTTTGCGATAACTCGCTTGAAAAATGGGATGGAAATGAGAAACCCCTTCCTAGTCGAAACGAAGACACTTTATCCATTTGAATTTGGAATAGCCCAGGAAGTTGTTAACCTTATCGGGCATCGTACAGGTATTTATTTGCCTGAAGGAGAAGTTGGATTTATTGCCCTGCACGTTCATAGTGCAGTAATGAACAGAGATTTATCCGAAGTGAATCAGTATTCTCAGCTGGTGACCCATCTCGTCAATATGATTGAAGAACAGCTGGGTATTCAAATAGATAAAGACAGCATTGATTATATGAGACTTGTCCGCCATATCCGCTTTACTATTGAAAGGGTTAACAAAGGCGAGGTCGTCGAAGAACCGGAAAAAATAACTTCACTCTTGAAAGAAGAATATCCGGTATGCTACAATCTTTCTTGGAAGCTCATTAAAGTAATGCAGCAAACATTAAAAAAACCAGTTTATAACGCAGAAGCTGTTTATTTGACTATGCATCTGCAAAGGCTTCAAAAGAAAATAAATTAATTACAAGATATCTTGTCCAGCAATGGAAAGTCTTTACGTGTTACTGATTCGATCAGGCATGAGTGAAGAAAGGTAATTGAATTTAAGTGAATAGGGTATGATACCCTGTATACACCTGAATTCTAT
Source organism: Cytobacillus sp. FSL R5-0377 (assembly GCF_038004385.1). NCBI lineage: Bacteria > Bacillati > Bacillota > Bacilli > Caryophanales > Bacillaceae > Cytobacillus > Cytobacillus sp. FSL R5-0377. Next base: position 2,136,893 of record NZ_JBBORA010000001.1, on the reverse strand, counting down.
CCTTTTTTCCTCATGCCTTTTTTATTTTTAATGGTTGCCGCTATTAAATGAAAACGCTTAATGAGTAAAAAAATTAGGGGGTTAACAAATGTTTAAAAAAGTATTTGGCGTCCTGCAAAAAGTCGGAAAAGCCTTAATGCTTCCAGTAGCCTTGCTGCCGGCGGCTGGTATCCTGCTCGCCCTGGGTGCTGCACTGCAGAATCCGGCGCTCTTAGAGCTGGCCCCGTTCCTGGATAACAGCGGGGTTGAAATCGTTGCCCAGGTTATGCAAAAAGCAGGGGATATTGTCTTTGCCAACCTGCCGGTGCTATTTGCGGTTGGTGTAGCAGTTGGTTTGGCAGGCGGCGAAGGTGTAGCTGCGCTTGCTGCCATTATCGGTTATTTAATTATGAACGTGACAATGGGTACGGCTGCGGGAATTACAGCCGAGGATGTAAATGGGCTTAATTATGCGAGTATCCTAGGCATCCCGACTCTGCAGACAGGCGTATTTGGCGGTATCATTGTAGGTATTATCGCTGCAGCATTATATAACAGGTTTTTTGAAATCGAACTTCCATCCTATTTAGGATTCTTTGCCGGAAAGCGTTTTGTTCCGATTATTACGGCTGCAGCATCTGTAGTACTTGGTCTTTTGATGCTCGTTATCTGGCCGCCAATTCAGGAAGGGTTAAATGCTTTCTCTCAAAACATGGTTCATGCGAACTTGACTTTATCAGCGTTTATTTTTGGATTAATTGAACGCTCGTTGATTCCTTTTGGTCTTCATCATATTTTCTACTCTCCATTCTGGTATGAATTTGGACAATATGTAACAAATGCAGGTGAAACTGTTCGTGGTGACCAGCGAATCTTTATGGCGCAAATCAGCGACAATGTACAGAATCTTACTGCAGGTACATTCATGACTGGTAAGTTCCCGTTCATGATGTTCGGTCTTCCTGCAGCTGCATTAGCTATTTATCACGAAGCACGCCCAGAGAAGAAAGTGGTAGTCGGCGGCCTTATGGCATCAGCTGCGTTAACTTCTTTCTTAACAGGTATTACTGAGCCGCTGGAGTTTTCATTCTTATTCGTAGCTCCGGTGCTGTTTGCGGTACACGCGGTGTTTGCAGGTCTTTCATTCATGACCATGCATCTCTTGGATGTAAAAATCGGCATGACTTTCTCAGGAGGTTTGATTGATTACATTCTATTTGGTTTAATCAACCCTCAGACAAATGCATGGATTGTCATTCCGGTTGGCTTAGTGTTTGCTGTGATCTATTACTTTGGTTTCCGATTTGCTATCCGCAAATTTAATTTAATGACTCCGGGCCGTGAAGAAGTAGAAGATGAAGAAACCGCTGCTTCAGGTAAAGGCGGAGATCTGCCTTATGAAGTTCTTGATGCTATGGGCGGACAGGAAAACATCGCTCATCTCGATGCATGTATTACTCGACTCCGTGTATCTGTAAATGATATTAAGAATGTAGATAAAGACCGCTTAAAGAAACTAGGTGCTTCTGGAGTACTGGAAGTTGGAAACAACATTCAGGCTATCTTTGGACCAAGATCTGAAACAATCAAAGGTCAAATGAAAGATATTATGAGCGGCAAAAGACCGCGGGCAGTTGAAAAAGCTCCAGAAGGCGGAGTTGAACAGCAAATTGAAGAAGTAAATCCTGAGGCTCTTCAGACTGAACATAAGGAAGACTCTTTCATTGCTCCGCTAAAAGGTGATATCAAACCGATCACAGAAGTGCCTGATGCTGTATTCTCAGGCAAAATGATGGGTGATGGTTTTGCGATTGTACCTGCTGAAGGAACTGTAGTTTCACCTGTAGACGGGAAGATCGTTAATATGTTCCCGACCAAGCATGCGATCGGCATTCTTTCAGATTCAGGACGCGA
>NZ_JBBORA010000001.1:1402500-2130000 GCF_038004385.1 Cytobacillus sp. FSL R5-0377 | reverse complement strand
ATTTGAGAGGAGCTGTCCTTAGTACGAGAGGACCGGGATGGACGCACCGCTGGTGTACCAGTTGTCTTGCCAAAGGCATCGCTGGGTAGCTATGTGCGGAAGGGATAAGTGCTGAAAGCATCTAAGCATGAAGCCCCCCTCGAGATGAGATTTCCCATAGCGTCAAGCTAGTAAGATCCCTGAAAGATGATCAGGTTGATAGGTCAGAGGTGGAAGCGTGGCGACATGTGGAGCTGACTGATACTAATCGATCGAGGACTTAACCAAAACGAAAAGCGGAGGCGACTGTTCAACTTCGAGAGAAGTTAGGAGCCGAAGCTAGACAAGTCATTGGTGAATACTCGGCAGAATACTTCTTCATACATTATCTAGTTTTGAGGGAACGAAGTTTCTTCAGCCAAATAGTCCGGTGGCGATAGCGAGAAGGTCACACCCGTTCCCATACCGAACACGGAAGTTAAGCTTCTCAGCGCCGATGGTAGTTGGGGGCTGTCCCCCTGTGAGAGTAGGACGCTGCCGGGCAAATGAAAGAGCACCTGATGGGTGCTCTTTTTTGTGCTTTGAATGATTTTGGCGATCAGAAAAATATATTTAGGCTCTATTGTTAAAACATATATGTGTCACTTTACGCAGCATATGTGCTGCTTTTTCATTTTATGTGCCGCTTTCAGACATATATGTGCTACTCCTTATTTCCGCGTCTGTTTTAAAATTCAAAGCTGTTCTCTGTAAAGATAGCTAGTGCTAAATGTTAGATAAACTTCAAAGTATGCTAGATAAATTAAAAACCTGTTAGATAAATTTACAGTCATGTTAGATAAAACCCATAACATGCTAGATAACATCAGAAACCTGCTTGATAAGACTAATTAAACCTCTCTCCTTCATGTAGCCTCAACTAATACAGGCATAATTTCATCCTATTCAATAAAGGCTTTGCTTGAAAAGGAAAATAAATTCGGCATTATTTTAAAAGGAATACATATGTGCCACTTTGCCAAGCATTTGTGCTGCTATTTCATTTTATGTGGCGCTTGCACCCATATATGTGCAACTCTCTATTCCTCCGTTTGTAAAACCTCAAATTTGTTCTCTCTAAAGATCAAGAGTGCCAAATGCTAGATAAATCCAAAACCTGTTAGATAATATAAGATAAAACCCCAAACATGCCAAATAACATCCGAAACCTGCTAAATAAAACTGATCAAACTTCTCTCCATCTTATAAGCTCCACTACTACAGGCATAATTGAGCAGTTTCATCCCACTCAAAAAAGGATAACCTATTCATAAAGATTCAATTTTTGAAAAAAGGTTACCAAAAGCTAATTTCTTTTGTACAATAGTGACTTAATGGGGAGAGGACACTCCTTTGCCTCTTAATTCCTTATGAAGGAGGACTTGCGTTGCTGGAAAACAGTTTTATTATGGTCGCTATTATTTTGATCATTAATATCGTATATGTATCATTTTTTACCATCAGGATGATTTTGACGCTAAAGGGACAGCGTTACCTGGCAGCTTTTATAAGCACAATTGAAGTTGTTATTTATGTCATTGGACTTGGACTGGTTCTGGATAACCTGAATGAAATTCAAAATTTGATAGCCTATGCGGTCGGTTATGGAATCGGTGTTATTGTTGGAATGAAAATAGAAGAGAAGCTGGCCCTTGGTTATATTACCGTAAATGTCATTACAAAAGAATATGACCGGGATCTGCCAAAGGCTTTAAGAGATAAAGGCTATGGCGTGACAAACTGGGCTGCCAATGGTCTTGAAGGCGATCGGATGGCCCTGCAGATTCTGACACCGCGAAAATATGAATTGAAGCTTTATCAGACGATAAAAGAGCTGGATCCTAAAGCATTCATCATCGCCTATGAGCCGAAAACGATTCATGGCGGCTTCTGGGTAAAATCCGTTAAGAGAGGAAAGTTATCTCAATGAGAAAAGGCAAGAATAAAATGGCATTCGAAGTGCAGGAAAATGAAACCATTGACCAGTGCCTCGAAAGAATCAAAAAGACAGGCTATATGCCTGTTAGAAGGACGGAAAAGCCTATTTTCAAGGAAGTTAAAAAATCAGGACAGGTGGAGTATGAACCGGCCGGCCGGCAGATTGTTTTTGAAGCAAAGCGAGTTGAAGGCTAAAACACGAACATTAATTGTCTGACTTTTAGTATCGTTCGATTTTTCAATTGACAGAGTATCAGGTATGTTGTTAATATGATGGTAGTTAATAAAACGTGAATAACCCTCGTATAATAATGGGAATATGGCCCATAAGTTTCTACCTGGCAACCGTAAATTGCCGGACTATGAGGGAAAGCTGATATGCCCGGCATGTAGAAGGAATAGATCCTGCCGTTTGCAGGTGTCTTTCTAACGGTTCTTTTTAGCCCGGACAGATTACTTTCTCTCATATAAGAGAAGGGGTCTGTGCGGGTTTTTATATTAGAAGATTTGGAGGAGAAGGAATGAGCGCACAAGCAGCAGTCATTATGGGAAGCAAATCGGATTGGGAGACAATGAAGCACGCTTGCGGAATTCTGGAAGAGCTGGAAATCCCCTTTGAAAAAAAAGTTGTTTCAGCCCATCGCACTCCAGATCTAATGTTTGAATATGCGGAACAGGCAAGAGACAGAGGCATTAAGGTAATTATTGCGGGGGCAGGAGGAGCTGCACACCTGCCGGGAATGGTGGCAGCAAAAACAACACTTCCTGTGATTGGAGTGCCTGTCCAATCCAAAGCTTTAAACGGACTGGATTCATTGCTATCGATCGTTCAGATGCCTGGCGGAGTCCCGGTAGCAACCGTTGCGATTGGAAAAGCAGGTGCTGTAAATGCCGGATTGCTGGCAGCGCAAATCCTTGGCTCTTTTGATAAAGCCATTGCAGAACGCCTTCAGTCAAAAAGAGATAAAACAAAACAAGAAGTACTGGAAAGCAGTGATGACCTTGTCTAATAAAACCATTTTACCAGGACAAACTATTGGAATTATCGGCGGTGGACAGCTTGGGAGAATGATGGCCCTGGCAGCCAAGGCTAATGGCTTCAGGATTGCGGTATTAGATCCGTCAGAAGACTCTCCTTGCGGGCAGGTTGCGGATATTAGAATCCTTGGAGAATACGGAGATTTAGATTCTATAAAAGAGCTGGCAAAAGTAAGTGATGTTGTCACTTATGAATTCGAAAATATCAGTGCCGAAGCTCTTGAGTGGCTATGTGCAAATGCGTATGTCCCACAGGGAAGCGAAGTACTGGAGATCACCCAGGACCGGACAAAGGAAAAAGCAGCCATCCAAAAAGCCGGCTGTGAGGTAGCGCCATATGCGGTCATTACGACTGAAAAAGACATTTATGATAATATAGAAAAGCTTGGCTATCCAGCAGTATTAAAGACCTCCAGAGGCGGGTATGACGGAAAAGGGCAAGTTGTGATAAAGGACGGGCAGGATATTAAGAAAGCTGCACAGCTTCTTGATAATGGCGTGTGCGTCCTTGAAAAATGGATCACTTTTGAAAAGGAAATATCAGTTATTATTTGCCGGAATATCTCGGGAGAAAGCGCAGTATTTCCAGTCGGCGAAAATGTCCATAAAGAAAACATATTGCACCAGACAATTGTGCCGGCCATGATTACAGCTGATGCTGAGGAAAGGGCAGTAAGTGCAGCAAACCAGCTGGCAGAAGCTTTAAACCTTGTCGGAACATTGGCAGTTGAAATGTTTTTGACGAAAAACGGGCAGGTTTACATTAACGAGCTTGCACCCCGTCCGCATAACTCAGGCCATTATTCAATTGAAGCCTGCGAGACCTCTCAGTTTGAACAGCATATCCGTGCGGTCTGCAATTGGCCCCTTGGCAGCACAGAGCTATTAAAACCTGCTGTTATGGTAAACATACTAGGAGAGCACCAGGAACCTTTAATCAAGAAAATACCTGAATTGAATGACTGGAAGATTCATTTGTATGGAAAAAAGGATGCCAAATATAAACGCAAAATGGGCCATGTCACGCTTTTACGGAACTCTGCCGAAGAGGCACTTGAAGAAGCAGACAGAAGTGGCATTTGGACCCCTGTGAAGGAAAAGATCGGAGGATAAAACATGATTGAACGTTATACGAGACCGGAAATGGGAGCTATCTGGACAGAAGAAAACCGCTTTAAGGCATGGCTTGAGGTAGAAATACTTGCCTGTGAGGCCTGGGCTGAATTAGGAGATATTCCGAAAGAAGATGTTCAGAAAATCCGGGAAAATGCTTCTTTTAATATTGAGCGTATTAAAGAAATCGAAGCGGAAACACGGCATGATGTTGTCGCATTCACGCGCGCGGTATCTGAAACGCTTGGCGAGGAGCGCAAATGGGTTCATTACGGGCTTACTTCAACAGATGTGGTTGATACGGCGCTTTCATACCTAATCAAGCAGGCAAATGATATTCTTCTCAAAGATATCGAACGATTCGTGGAAATTCTGAAAAATAAAGCACAGGAACACAAGCATACAGTGATGATGGGACGTACACACGGGGTGCATGCTGAGCCGACTACATTCGGTTTAAAGCTTGCACTGTGGTATGAAGAAATGAAGCGCAATCTTGACCGCTTTAAAGAAGCTGCTGCAGGGGTAGAATTCGGTAAGATTTCTGGTGCAGTTGGAACGTATGCCAACATTGATCCATTTGTTGAAAAATATGTGTGTGAAAAGCTGGGCATCCAGCCAGCGCCGATCTCAACACAAACACTTCAGCGTGACCGTCATGCGCATTATATGGGTGCACTTGCACTTGTGGCCACTTCAATTGAAAAGTTTGCGACAGAAATCCGCGGCCTTCAAAAAAGCGAAACACGTGAAGTGGAAGAGTTTTTCGCGAAAGGTCAAAAGGGATCTTCAGCGATGCCGCATAAACGCAACCCGATTGGTTCAGAAAATATGACGGGAATGGCAAGAGTAATCCGCGGCTACATGATGACAGCGTATGAGAATGTAGGATTATGGCATGAGCGGGATATTTCCCACTCATCAGCAGAAAGAATTATTCTGCCTGATGCAACAATCGCGCTGAATTACATGCTGAACCGATTTGGGAATATTGTTAAGAACTTAACAGTTTTCCCTGACAACATGAAACGCAATATGGACCGTACACTGGGGCTTATTTACTCTCAGCGAGTTCTTCTTGCTTTAATTGACAAGGGCATGACTCGTGAAGAGGCATATGACACAGTACAGCCCCGTGCCATGGAAGCGTGGGAAAAGCAGGTCCAATTCCGCAGTTTGATCGAGCAGGACGAAATTATTACATCAAAGCTATCTTCATCAGAAATTGATGATTGCTTTGACTATAACTACCATATCAAGCATGTGGATACAATTTTTGACCGCTTAGGTTTGTAAAAAAATAAAGAGGTAGAGAGCAGTCTTTACCTCTTTATTAACGGGAAAATTCCCAATCTTCTTAATAATACGTCTAGCAGCCAATCAAATAAAGGGGGCTCTCCGCCATGGAAAAAGGAGCATTGTTATACGAAGGCAAAGCCAAAAAAGTTTATCAGACAAACGATGAAAACATCGTCTGGATTGAATATAAGGATTCTGCAACAGCCTTTAATGGCGAGAAAAAAGCAAGTATCAGCGGCAAGGGCCGTCTGAATAACGAGATTACGAGTCTGCTTTTTTCAAAGCTTCATGAACTGGGGATTGAATCTCACTTTATTGAAAAACTTTCAGAGACAGAGCAGCTTGTTAAAAAGGTGGAGATCATTCCGCTCGAAACAGTAGTCCGCAATGTTGCGGCGGGGAGCTTTTCTAAGAGATTGGGAGTTGAAGAAGGGAAAGAATTATCAAGGCCAATCGTTGAGTTCTACTACAAAGATGATGAGCTGGGTGATCCGCTGCTGACAGAAGATCATATTGAAGTTCTTCAGCTGGCTGAAAAGCAGGAAGCAGCCCTATTACAGGAAAAGGCACTTCAGGTTAATAATATTTTAAGAGATTTCTTCAAAGAGCTCGGCATTAAATTAGTAGATTTCAAGCTGGAGTTTGGTAAAGATGCAGCTGGCCAAATTCTGCTGGCTGATGAGATTTCACCAGATACCTGCAGGCTTTGGGATATTGAAACGAATGAAAAATTGGATAAAGATGTTTTCCGCAGGGACCTTGGAAATTTAACTGATGCATATGAAAATATTTTAGCGAGACTGGGAGGCCAAACAGTATGTACAAAGTAAAAGTTTTCGTCACATTAAGAGAAAGTGTTCTAGATCCTCAGGGAACGGTTGTAAAAAACTCTCTGCATTCCATGAATTACAGCGAAGTATCTGATGTGCGCATTGGAAAATACATGGAGCTGACAGTGGAAAAAAGCGATCGTCCTGTAGAAGAAGCTGTGAAGGAAATGTGTGAGCGCTTATTGGCTAACGTTGTGATTGAAGATTACCGCTTTGAAATCGAGGAGGCTGTTGCTCAGTGAAGTTCGCTGTGATCGTATTTCCAGGGTCCAATTGTGACATCGATATGTACCATGCAGTAAAGGACGAGCTTGGAGCGGAAGCTGAATATGTTTGGCATGACGCAGAAAGCTTAGACGAATATGACGGAATTCTTCTTCCCGGCGGTTTCTCTTACGGAGATTATCTTCGTTCAGGTGCTGTCGCACGCTTCAGTAATGTCATGAAGGAAGTTATAAAAGCGGCTGAGGCAGGCAAGCCAATCTTGGGAGTCTGCAACGGATTCCAAATTTTATTGGAAGCGGGTCTTTTGCCAGGAGCGATGAGAAGAAATGACAGTCTGAAATTCATCTGCCGTACGGTTGAGCTGAAGGTTGAAAACAACGAAACTATGTTTTCATCCGTATACGGAAAAGGCGAAGTAATTAATATTCCAATCGCCCATGGCGAAGGAAACTACTATTGTGATGAAGCAACTCTTGCAGCTTTAAAGGCAAATAATCAGATTGTCTTTACTTATAATGAAACAAATCCAAATGGCAGCCTGGAAAACATTGCAGGAATTGTCAATGAAAAAGGAAATGTCCTCGGTATGATGCCGCACCCTGAGAGAGCTGTTGATGAGCTTTTAGGGGGAGCAGATGGCCTGAAACTTTTTCAATCAATCGTAAAACAATGGAGGGAAGCACATGTCGTTAATGCTTGAGCCAAGTCCGGAACAATTAAAGGCACAGAAGGTATACAAAGAGATGGGATTGTCTGATGACGAATTTGCGTTGATTGAAAAGATTATCGGGCGTTTGCCAAATTACACAGAAATCGGTTTGTTTTCGGTTATGTGGTCAGAGCATTGCAGCTATAAAAACTCAAAGCCCGTTTTAAGCAAGTTCCCGACAACAGGAGAGAAAGTACTTCAGGGACCAGGGGAAGGAGCTGGAATTGTTGATATCGGCGATGGGCAAGCAGTTGTGTTTAAAATCGAAAGCCACAATCACCCTTCTGCAATCGAGCCTTACCAGGGGGCAGCAACAGGTGTCGGCGGGATTATCCGCGATGTATTTTCAATGGGCGCAAGACCGGTCGCACTCCTCAACTCTTTACGCTTTGGAGAATTGGATTCTCCTCGTGTACGGTACCTTTTTAAAGAAGTAGTCGCAGGCATTGCGGGTTACGGAAACTGCATCGGTATTCCGACAGTTGGCGGAGAAGTGCAGTTTGATTCTTCCTATGAAGGAAATCCGCTTGTAAACGCGATGTGTGTCGGCTTAATCGACCACAAAGATATTAAAAAAGGCCAGGCTCATGGAGTAGGCAACACCGTTATGTATGTTGGCGCGAAAACGGGACGTGACGGTATACATGGTGCTACTTTTGCATCAGAAGAATTAACAGACCAATCAGAATCAAAACGCCCGGCTGTACAGGTTGGCGATCCATTCATGGAAAAGCTTCTGCTGGAGGCATGTCTTGAACTGGTCCAGTCTGACGCACTTGTCGGCATTCAGGATATGGGAGCTGCAGGTCTGACAAGCTCTTCTGCTGAGATGGCCAGCAAAGCGGGATCGGGAATTGAAATGAATCTTGACCTTGTTCCTCAAAGGGAAACAGGCATGACGGCATATGAAATGATGCTTTCCGAGTCTCAGGAGAGAATGCTGATTGTTGTGAAAAAAGGACGCGAGCAGGAGATTGTTGATTTATTTTCCAAATATGGCCTGGAAGCCGTTTCTGTCGGCAAGGTAACCGATGATAAAATGCTTCGTCTGACTCATCAGGGAGAAGTGGTGGCAGAGCTGCCTGTAGATGCACTTGCAGAGGATGCGCCAGTTTACCATAAGCCATCAAGCGAGCCTGAGTATTTCCGTGAATTTCAGGCGATGGAGAACGAAATCCCAGCAGTGGACGATTACAAGGAAACGCTTGTGAAGCTTCTCCAGCAGCCGACAATCGCCAGCAAGGAATGGGTTTATGACCAGTACGACTATATGGTCCGCACGAATACTGTAGTGGCACCTGGATCAGATGCAGCTGTCATCCGCATCCGCGGCACCCGCAAAGGATTGGCTATGACGACAGACTGTAATTCACGGTATATGTATCTTGACCCGGAAACAGGCGGAAAAATTGCTGTGGCCGAAGCGGCAAGAAACATCATTTGCTCCGGCGGTCAGCCATTGGCGATAACAGATAATCTGAACTTTGGTAATCCGGAGAAGCCTGAAATCTTCTGGCAAATTGAAAAAGCGGCAGACGGAATCAGTGAAGCATGCCGCACATTGGATACACCAGTTATCGGCGGAAACGTCTCTTTATATAACGAAACAAATGGAACAGCGATCTATCCGACACCTGTCATCGGAATGGTCGGACTGGTAGAGGATATTGACCATGTAACATCTCAATCATTTAAAGCAGCTGGGGACTTAATTTATCTGGTTGGCGAAACAAAGGATGAGTTTGGCGGCAGTGAGCTTCAGAAAATGACATACGGCAGGATTTTCGGAAAAGCACCTGGGCTTGATCTCGAAAAAGAAGAAAAGGCACAGGAGCAAATTCTAAAAGCCATCCGTTCAGGACTTGTAGCATCTGCGCATGATGTAGCAGAAGGCGGATTAGCAGTAGCAGCCGCAGAAAGTCTCATCGGTTCAAAAGGTCTGGGAGCGGATATCAAGGTTACAGGAAATGCAACTTCAGCTTTATTCAGTGAATCACAATCCCGTTTCCTTCTTTCTGTAAAAAAAGAAAACCAGGAAGCATTCGAAAATTTAGTCGACGCGGCACTAATCGGTGAAGTAACAGAAGCACCTGTACTTTATATCTCTAATGAAGAGGGCCTATTGCTTGCCGAACAAGTTGACGTTCTAAAGCAGGCCTGGAAAGGAGCTATCCCATGCTTGCTGAAATAAGAGGACTGAATGAAGAGTGCGGTGTTTTTGGAATCTGGGGGCATCAGGATGCTTCCCAGATCACCTATTACGGGCTCCATAGCCTGCAGCACCGCGGCCAGGAAGGCACCGGAATGGTTGTTACCGATGGAAAGAAGCTGAAAGGCATTAAAGGTGAAGGCCTTGTAACGGAAATTTTCACATCAGATGCCATGAAGGAACTGGAAGGGAAAGCGGCAATCGGGCATGTACGCTATGCGACTGCCGGGGGTGGCGGTTATGAAAATGTCCAGCCTCTCCTGTTCAACTCTCAAAGCGGAAGCCTTGCTCTTTGCCATAATGGAAATCTGGTAAACGCGACTGCTTTAAAGCATCAGCTTGAAGGACAAGGAAGCATTTTCCAAACGAGCTCGGATACAGAGGTGCTTGCTCACTTAATTAAGCGTGCAGGATTTTCCTCCCTCAAGGATCGTGTCAAAAATGCGTTATCCATGATTAAAGGAGCTTATGCTTTTCTGATCATGACTGAAACAGAGCTGATGGTTGCGCTGGACCCGAACGGCATGAGGCCGCTCTCTCTTGGCAAAATCGGCGATGCTTATGCGGTTGCATCTGAAACCTGTGCTTTTGATGTGGTGGGAGCCGAGTTTATCCGCGATATTCTTCCGGGGGAGCTGCTGATTATTGATGATAATGGCTTCCGTTCAGAAATGTTTGCCATGGCCTCTAATATTGCCATGTGCACAATGGAATATGTTTATTTTTCCCGTCCGGACAGCAATATCAACGGGATCAACGTTCATACAGCCCGGAAAAACCTTGGAAAACAGCTGGCTCTTGAAGTGCCAATTGAAGGTGATGTTGTTACTGGTGTACCGGATTCCAGCATTTCGGTTGCGATTGGCTATGCTGAAGCATCCGGCATTCCTTACGAGATGGGTCTGATTAAAAACCGCTATGTAGGACGTACATTTATTCAGCCTTCGCAGTCGCTGCGTGAACAGGGTGTGAAGATGAAGCTGTCGCCTGTACGCGGGGTGGTAGAAGGCAAGAGAGTCATCATGGTGGACGACTCGATCGTTCGCGGAACAACAAGCAGACGGATCGTCACCATGCTGAAGGAAGCTGGAGCGACTGAAGTGCATGTGCTGATCAGTTCACCTCCGATTAAGAATCCATGCTTCTATGGAATCGATACATCGACAAAGGAAGAATTGATTGCCGGCAATCATTCTGTTGAGGAAATAAGAGAAATCATTGGTGCAGACACACTTACCTTTTTAAGTACAGAGGGCATGGTCAAAGCAATTGGACGGAAAGATGGACAATGCCTGGCATGCTTTACAGGGCAGTATCCGACTGAGATTTATCCAAGTACTTTGCATCCTTATGAAAAAGTATAACAATTCAATTGGCCGATAACCTGCTTTGTTTGGCCGATAAATATAGGAATTTGGCCGGAAAAACTTGATTTTTGACCGGTAAAAGCACTAATTTGGCCGATAAGTTGTAGGATCGGCCTTTATTGATGAAGAAGTAACTTTGAAATACGATAACTGTCTAGCTGTAGCGCCTGCCTCCTCGAGGTCATAAGACATTCCTTCCAGAAAGGCAAAGAACGCCTTCACGAGAGGCTCGTCTTTTGCTTGTCTGAGGTGAGCAAGGCGCTTACGCTTTTCTAATATGGGGTGAGAGACAGATGGCAAATGCATATAAACAGGCCGGAGTAGATATTGAAGCTGGATATGAAGCAGTTTCCCGCATGAAAAAACACGTACAGAAGACGATTCGTCCGGGTGTGCTCGGCGGTTTGGGCGGATTTGGCGGCATGTTCGATCTATCTGAACTAAACCTGAAGGAACCGGTTCTCGTTTCAGGTACAGATGGTGTCGGCACGAAGCTGATGCTTGCTTTTATGATGGATAAACATGACACCATTGGGATTGATGCAGTCGCCATGTGTGTAAATGATATTGTCGTACAGGGAGCAGAGCCTCTGTATTTCTTGGATTATATCGCCTGCGGAAAAGCGGCGCCTGAACGGATTGAAGCGATTGTGAAGGGCATTGCGGATGGCTGCGAACAGGCAGGGTGTGCACTTGTAGGCGGTGAAACTGCCGAAATGCCTGGCATGTACAGTGAGGAAGAATATGATCTTGCCGGATTTGCGGTTGGTGCCTGTGAAAAATCCAGACTGATTAATGGTGCGGACATCAAGGCAGGAGATGTACTGATCGGCCTTGCCTCAAGCGGAATTCACAGTAATGGCTACTCGCTTGTCAGAAAACTGTTTTTTGAAAAGGCGGATATGTCCTTAACAGATCATGTAGAAGAATTAGGCTGCACCTTAGGGGAAGAGCTGCTTCGCCCTACAAAAATATATGTAAAACCGCTGCTGTCAGCTATGAAGAAGTTCAAGCTGAAGGGCATGGCACATATTACAGGCGGCGGATTTATTGAAAATATTCCGCGCATGCTGCCTGAAGGTCTTGGCGCCCAGCTTACTGAAAGCAATTGGGAAGTGCCTCCGGTATTTTCAGTGATGGAGAAAATCGGCGGACTGGAACGCAAGGAAATGTACAATATTTTTAATATGGGAACAGGCATGGTGATTGCAGCAGATAAAGAAAAAGCTGATGAACTGATCGCCTATTTTAATGAAATTGATGAAAAGGCTTATCTGATGGGGACTGTAACGGATCAGGAAGGAATTGAAATTCTGTAACTTGGAGGAAGTCATGAAAAAAATAGCAGTGTTTGCTTCCGGAAGCGGAACGAACTTTCAAGCCATTGCTGATGCCGTCAGAAATGGGGACCTGCAGGCTGAGATCGTCCTGTTTGTCTGTGACCGGCCAGGTGCATACAGCATCCAGCGCGCTCAAAACGAGCAAGTTCCGCAATTTGTTTTTTCAGCTAAAGACTATGCAGGCAAAGCAGAGTACGAAAGAGCAATTTTGCAAGAGCTGAAGGAGAGCGGGGCAGAGTATATTATTCTCGCAGGCTATATGAGACTGATTGGCCCGACGCTTTTAAAAGAGTTTGAAGGCCGAATTATTAATATCCATCCTTCTCTTCTTCCTGCTTTTCCAGGTAAGGACGCGATTGGCCAGGCATTATCGGCCAAAGTGAAGGTAAGCGGTGTGACGGTTCATTTTGTAGATGAAGGCATGGATACGGGCCCGATAATTGCTCAAGCGCCAGTTGCTATAGATGCGGATGAAACGCTTGAGAGTCTTCAAAAGAAAATACATGAAGTCGAGCACAAACTTTATCCGCAGGTTTTGCAGGATCTTTTCTATGTTAAAATGGTAGAGTGCTAAAGTATATCATATCATCGATAGAGTCAGGGGGAGCGAACATGAAGAAACGTGCATTAATCAGTGTTTCCGACAAAAATGGCATAACAGAATTTGCCCAGCAGCTAAGTGAATTGGGTTTTGAAATTATCTCAACAGGCGGTACAAAAAAAGCGCTGGAGGAGAGCGGAGTTCCTGTTATCGGGGTAAGCGATGTGACAGGCTTTCCGGAAATTCTGGAAGGGCGTGTGAAAACATTAAATCCGTTGATACATGGCGGACTGCTGGCTAAGCATGGTGAGCCAGGCCACAAACAGCAGCTTGAGGAGCATGGGATCCAGCCTATCCAGGTTGTGTGCGTGAATTTATATCCGTTCCAGCAGACTATCGCAAAACCGGATGTGACAGTAGAGGATGCGATAGAGAATATTGATATCGGCGGTCCGGCCATGCTGCGTGCTTCCGCCAAGAACCATGACTATGTAACGGTTGTAGTGGATCCTGCTGATTATGAAACAGTTCTTTCACAGCTGAAAGAAACCGGAGAGGTTCAAAAGGAAACCCGCCGCAGGCTTGCTGCGAAGGTATTCCGCCACACAGCTGCCTATGATGCGATGATTGCTGAATATATGTCAGATTTGGCAAATGAAGAAACGCCTGAAAAATTAACGGTTACGTATGAATTGAAGCAAACTTTGAGATACGGGGAGAATCCTCACCAAAAAGCTGCTTTTTACCGCAAGCCGCTTGGATCTGAATTTTCGATTGCTAATGCTGAACAGCTTCACGGCAAAGAATTATCCTACAATAATATAAATGATGCAGATGCAGCGCTTCAGATTGTTAAGGAATTCTCTGAGCCTGCTGCAGTTGCTGTTAAGCATATGAACCCTTGTGGAGTTGGGACAGGGGAAAATGTCTTTGAAGCTTTCTCTAAAGCTTTTGAAGCAGATCCTGTATCGATTTTTGGCGGGATTATTGCCCTTAACAGGGAAGTGGATGCTGAGACAGCCAAAAAGCTATATGAAATTTTCCTTGAGATCATCATTGCACCTTCCTTCTCGGAGGAAGCACTTGAGATTTTAAAAGGGAAAAAGAATCTGCGTTTGCTGACTATTCCTTTTGGCGGTAAAAAGAAAGCGGAGATGAGATTATCCGCTATTGAAGGCGGTTTGCTGACGCAGGAATATGATCTGTTCACCCTTGAAAATGCCGAAGTAAAAGTAGCGACCAGGAGAGAGCCGACAGAAGAAGAGTGGAAAGCACTGAAGCTCGGCTGGAAAGTTGTTAAGCATGTAAAGTCCAATGCGATCGTCGTCAATGATGAAAATATGACACTTGGAGTTGGTGCAGGCCAGATGAACCGTGTGGGCTCTGCCAAAATTGCGCTTGAACAGGCCGGAGAAAAAGCAAATGGGGCAGTAATGGCATCTGATGCCTTCTTCCCAATGAACGACACAGTTGAAGTTGCAGCCAAAGCAGGCATCAAAGCCATCATTCAGCCGGGAGGATCCATCCGTGATGAGGATTCCATAAAAAAAGCTGATGAGTATGGCATTGCAATGGTCTTTACAGGTGTTAGACACTTTAAGCATTAAACGAAAGCGGAGGCGCCTCGAACTGAGGCCATGTTATTATAGCTGACATTATACGGAGGTGGGCATAATGAAGGTATTGGTTATTGGAAGAGGCGGACGTGAACATGCCATTTGCTGGAAGATGAATCAAGGTCCTTCAGTGGAACAGGTTTTTGCAGCACCGGGAAATCCAGGAATGGAAGATTCGGCACAACTGGTTTCCATTCAGGAAAACGAACAGGAAAAACTTGTGCAGTTTGCTCAGGAAAATGAAATTGATCTGACTGTAATTGGGCCAGAAGTACCGCTGCTAGAAGGGCTGGCAGACCGATTTGAAGAGGCTGGATTAAAGGTATTTGGACCGAAAAAAGCTGCAGCAGAAATTGAAGGCAGCAAGTCTTTTGCCAAAGAGCTAATGAAGAAATATGCGATTCCGACAGCTGAATATGGAGTATTCAGCGACTATGAAGAAGCGAAAGCCTATATTGAAGCAAAGGGTGCTCCCATTGTTCTGAAAGCAGATGGGCTTGCAGCAGGAAAAGGCGTAATAGTAGCCATGACTATGCAGGAAGCGTTATCCGGAATTAAGGAGCTTTTATTAAATGAAAAGTTTGGCCAAGCTTCTTCAACTGTCGTAATAGAAGAATTCCTTGAAGGGGAAGAATTCTCTTTAATGGCCTTTGTGAACGGAGAAACAGTGGTGCCGCTAGAAATTGCCCAGGATCACAAGCGTGCTTTTGATGGAGATCAGGGACCGAATACAGGCGGGATGGGGGCTTATTCACCCGTACCGCATATTGGTGATGAAATAGTTTCAGAGGCTGTTGAACAAGTTTTAAAGCCGGCGGCAAAAGCAATGGTTCAGGAAGGCCGGAGTTTTACCGGAATTTTATATGCAGGTCTGATTAAAACATCAAAAGGGCCGAAGGTAATCGAATTTAATGCCCGCTTTGGAGATCCTGAAACACAGGTAATTCTGCCGCGGATGAATTCGGATCTGGCTGAGGTCATGCTGGCAGTCCTAAATGGGGAGCAGCCTGAAATCGAGTGGAGTCAAGAAGCAATCGTCGGAGTGGTTGCTGCTTCAAAAGGCTATCCTGAAGCATACGAAAAAGGAGCTGTTCTGAATGGGCTGCATTTGCTTAAAGATGTTTTAGTCTTCCATGCCGGCACTGATCGAAACAGCTCAGGGGAGTTTGTAACAAATGGCGGGCGCGTGCTGCTGGCGGGAGCTAAGGCGTCCACATTGAAAGAAGCGCAGCAAAAAGTATATTCAGAACTGGAAAAACTTCAGTGTGAAGGTGTATTCTGCCGCAAAGATATTGCCGATAAAGCTATCGTGCACGTCCTTTCTTAGTTTTCCGGATATACACAAACAGGAGTGCTACAATGCTTCCTATTATGGCTGTCAGAACGAACGTCATATCCATTACGTATTCCCAGAACATATTGTCAGCTCCTTTCTAATGTTCAGCCCCCAAATAGGGGGCTGAATTATTTACTTTGCACGACCGGGGAGGGCTTGGTATTCTTTGTCTGCGCTCCTGTATGGCTAAGAAGGGTTAAAAGGCAGAATCTCCTCGGCAGCCTCATCATTGTTAACGTGATTTCCCCTTTTTTCCTGAACCATATCCTGTCCTCTTTCAAAAAGGGCTGTTAAAGGACAAAAGCGGACAATCCCCTCAGCCACTTTCATGCCACCCAGCATGGCCATCACAAGATAAGAGTCCCGCCAAGGCCGTTTTACAAGTTTTGAAGTGCTCCAGGCCAGTATCGTTAATCCAATTGTTATGCGTATTAAGGCATTTACAATGCCGATATTTGATTTTACCTGCACAGGTCCCACCGCCTTCACAAAATTTTTACAATCTTTTACTGATTCTTTAATGCGTTAAACAGTGAAATATGTTACTATAATAAACAAGAGAAAATGTAAGGGCTTTCTTTATTGATTTAAAGCCGTTTTACTCATTATATTCATTCTGAAAACAGAGTATTTATATATAGAAATCAACAAGGGAGGGAGTATGGTGCTGGAACAGCGTTACCGTTGGAAAAACAGGCACTTGCGTGAACATGTTTCCGTATTGGACGGAAAATTGTCACCGACGATATTACTTAAGAACGCTCGTTATCTGAACCAGGCACTTCGCAAATGGATAACAGCAAATATATGGATTTATGGCGACCGGATAGTTTATGTGGGCGAAAAGCTGCCCGAAAAAACAGATCGGAGTGAGATCATTGATTGCACTGGTCTTACGCTCGTTCCCGGATATATCGAGCCGCATGCCCATCCATTTCAATTATATAATCCCCATTCCCTGGCGAGCTATGCATCGCAGTTTGGTACCACAACCCTGATTAATGACAATATGGTGCTTGCTTTACAGCAGGATAAAAAGAAAGCGTTTTCCTTTTTGAGGGAAATGAGAAACATGCCTGCTACAACCTATTGGTGGTGCCGGTTTGACGCTCAAACAGAGATCCAGCACGAAGAATCTGTTTTTTCACATGGAAACGTTAAATCATGGCTTGAGCATGATGCTGTGCTCCAGGGTGGAGAGCTTACAGGGTGGCCGAAGCTATTGGATGGCGATGATATGATGCTCCATTGGATTCAGGAAACAAAGCGGATGAGGAAAAAGATTGAAGGGCATTTTCCGGGGGCATCTGAAAAAACGCTTGCAAAGCTTATGCTGCTGGGCGCGGATTGTGACCATGAGTCAATGACTGGGAAAGATGTGTACAATCGACTTTTGCAGGGATATACCGTATCACTCAGATATTCGTCCATCCGTCCGGATCTGCCGGTTTTATTGGAAGAAATGCATGAAATCGGAATTGATCAATATGATCGGATGGTATTCACAACAGACGGTTCCTTTTCCTCCTTTTATGAGCAGGGAATCATTGACCATATGATTCGCATTGCCATAGATAAAGGAGTGCCAGTTATTGATGCTTATAATATGGCAACCATTAATGTGGCCCGCCATTATGGAATCGATTATTTACATGGCTCCATTGCGACAGGAAGGGTTGCCAATATCAATTTCCTGTCAGATAAAAGCGAGCCAACCCCTATATCTGTTATTGCCAAAGGGGAATGGGTGAAGAGAGACGGTGAAAACCTGCATGCCTATAAGCCTATAGAATGGGAAGAATACGGCTTTGAACCGCTGGAGATTGATTGGGAGCTGACGGCTGATGATATGCAATTCTCCATGCCTTTTGGGATAAGACTTGAGAATGCGGTCATTACGAAGCCCTACTCCATCACAATTGACGTTTCAGCCGAAGAGCTGGATCGAGATCATGATGAATGTTTCTTCATGCTGGTAGACCGGAATGGAAACTGGCGCATTAATACCATACTGAAGGGTTTCTCGCAAAGCCTGGATGGAATGGCCAGTTCATTTTCCAATACTGGTGATATCATCTTAATTGGAAAAAACAAAAAGGAAATGCTAAATGCATTTAACCGGCTAAAGGAAATTGGCGGAGGCATTGTCATATCTGAAGGGGGGAGTATTGTCCAGGAGATGGAGCTCCGCTTAAAAGGCATCATGTCACATAAAAATGTGGAGGATTTAATGAAGGAAGAAAAACAGCTTGTGCATTATTTGCGTGATCAAGGTTATAGACATGAAGATCCAATGTACACGCTGCTCTTTTTCTCTTCAACTCATCTGCCTTATATCCGAATTACTCAGCAGGGAATGTATGATGTCATGAATAAAACGGTACTCTTTCCGACGATAATGCGTTAAAATATGAAAGAGAAGGAATAGAGAGAGATCAAAACTGCTCAAGGGAGCTAACATAGAAAGTGCATAAAAAGCTACAATCTTACGGGGTGAAAAATGTTAAAAAGATGGATAGCTATATCGGCAGCGGCATTGTTTCTCGTTTCTGGATGCAGTAAAGAAAAAGCAGGGGAGCCGGCAAAGCAGGAGACGGAAAAAGCGGAAGAAGCGACAAAAGGAGTCAGCTCTGAAAATGAACTTCCATTTCAGTATCCGCTCACAGGCATCGGGTCTGAAACCGAAGTGGATGGAAGGGCTGTCTCGGTGATGATCAATAACCATCCGAAAGCCCGTCCGCAATCTGGTATTAATCAGGCTGATATCGTCTACGAAATGCTGGCAGAAGGTGACGTGACTCGTTTTCTTGCTATTTTTCAAAGTGAGCGGCCCGAAATGATAGGACCTGTCAGAAGTTCCAGGGACTATTATATTGAGCTGGCCAAAGGCTTTGACAGCCTCTATATTGCGCATGGATACAGTCCGGAGGCCAAAGAATTGCTGGATCAGGGGTATGTAGATAACCTGAATGGGATGCACTATGACGGTACATTGTTTAAAAGGGAAAGCTTTAGACAGGCTCCGCATAATTCCTATATCTCTTTTGACAATGTGCTGAAGGGTGCCAAAGAAAAAAATTATGCGATGGACGATGAACCGAAATCACTTGAATTTCTGTCAAAGAAAGAGGTAAAGGCAATTCAGGGAGAGAAAGCTGACTCTGCCATGGTCTCCTACCGGGATAATGAATTATTCAATGTCATCTATGAATATGATGAAGGACTTGGGAAATACAAAAGATATTCCAACGGTGAGCTAACAGCTGACTACAAATCCGGGGAACCTGCATTACTCGATAACATTTTCATCGCAGAAGCGGATCATCAGGTGGCTGACAGCGCAGGCCGCCGTGATATTAACTTAACTTCTGGGGGAAAAGGTTATCTCCTTCAAAAAGGAAAAGTGACTGAGGTGCAGTGGGAAAATATTGACGGACGAATTCTGCCTGTCTTAAACGGCCAGCAGGCTGGACTGGTGCCGGGAAAAACATGGATCAACATCGTTCCATCAAACCCAGGGCTGGAGCAAACGGTTTCCTTTGATGCTAAACAATAAACTGTAAAATAAAGGGGTATGCAAATATATGCAAATTGATAAGCTAAGAGGCAAAGAACTCGATCAGTTATTTAAGTCTGTTTTATCTTTAAAAGATCTGGAAGAGTGCTACCGATTCTTTGACGACTTATGTACAGTGAATGAAATACAATCTCTGGCCCAGCGCCTGGAAGTAGCACGCATGCTTCGCGAAGGAAAAACGTATCATAAGATTGAAACAGATACGGGTGCCAGCACGGCAACCATTTCCCGTGTAAAGCGCTGCCTCAACTATGGAAATGATGCATATGAAATGGCATTGGAAAGAATCAAAGAAGAAGAAGCTGAAAAGGCGTAAATATTTGTTTTTGCCTAAACCGATGGGGCTGGTCCCGCGGTTTTTTTCTTTGTCTTCAATCCTTCCAATGGCGCTTCAGCTTTTATTTTTTATTCCTAATCTTAAATGATATAATGATGAAATGGAATGATAGAATGGAGGCAATTTTGCATGTATGATGTTCGCGAATGGAGCCACGTTTTCAAGCTCGATCCGGATAAAAATATATCAGATGAAGACCTGGAGATGATTTGCGAGTCAGGGACCGATGCGATAATTGTGGGCGGAACAGACGGAATCACGCTGGAGAAGGTGCTGGATTTAATGGCCCGCATCCGCAGATACACGGTGCCCTGTGTGCTGGAGGTTTCAGCAATTGATTCCGTTACTCCGGGGTTTGACCTGTACTTTATCCCGACAGTTCTTAACAGCCGGGATGTGAAGTGGGTTACAGGCCTTCATCAGGAAGCTGTAAAAGAGTATGGGGATATTATGAATTGGGAAGAAATCCTTGTTCAGGGCTATTGCATCCTCAATGAAGAATGTAAAGCTGCACAGGTCACCAACTCACGTACAGATTTATCGCTTGATGAGGTGAGAGCATATGCCATGATGGCAGAGAAAATGTTCCGCCTGCCAATCTTCTATCTGGAATACAGCGGAACGTACGGAGATGCCGAAATGGTCGCAGAGGTGAAAAGTACACTGGAAGAAACCGTATTATTTTACGGAGGCGGCATCCGGAATGCAGAACAGGCAAAAGAAATGGCTGAGCATGCAGACGTCATTGTGGTCGGAAATGTTATTTATGATGATCTGCAGGCGGCATTGGCCACAGTCAAAGCTGTTCGTGCTTAATTCAGGTTGCTGATGGGCAGCAAACAAGATAAAATATAAGAACATATGTTTCTATGGTGGTGAAGAAAAGGAATGCAATTTTTATCAGATAAATTATTGAACGGACTAAACCCGCAGCAGCAAAGTGCGGTAAAAGCAACTGACGGACCACTTCTTATAATGGCAGGAGCGGGAAGCGGAAAGACAAGAGTTCTTACGCACAGGATTGCTTACTTAATGGTGGAAAAGGGTGTGAACCCCTACAATATTCTAGCAATCACATTTACTAACAAAGCAGCACGTGAAATGCGTGACCGGATTCATAATATGATGGGCGGAGCTGCAGATGATATCTGGATTTCGACGTTCCACTCGATGTGTGTGCGGATTTTAAGAAGAGATATTGACCGGATTGGCTATAACCGAAATTTCACGATTCTGGATTCAACAGACCAGCAATCCGTTATTAAATCGATCCTGAAGGATAAAAATCTGGATCCAAAGAAATTTGATCCGCGTGCTATTCTGGGATCAATCAGCTCGGCAAAAAATGAATTGATCACTCCTGAAGAGTATGCGAAAACAGCCGGAGATTATATTCAGCAGGTTGCAAGTGATGTATATACCGAGTACCAAAAGAGATTAAGGCGCAACCAGGCGCTAGATTTTGATGATCTTATTATGATCACGATTCAGCTGTTCCAGCGAGTTCCGGAAGTGCTGGAATATTATCAAAGAAAATTCCAATACATTCATGTGGATGAGTATCAGGATACAAACAGAGCGCAATACATGCTTGTAAAGCTGCTGGCAAGCCGATTTAAGAATCTATGTGTAGTCGGTGACTCGGACCAGTCTATTTATAAATGGCGCGGTGCAGACATTGCCAACATCCTTTCCTTTGAAAAGGATTATCCTAATGCGCAAACCATCATGCTTGAACAAAATTACCGTTCAACAAAAAGGATCCTGCTGGCTGCGAACGAAGTCATCAGCAAAAACTTGAACAGAAAGCCGAAAAATCTATGGACCGAAAATGCTGAAGGCAATAAGATTTTCTACTATCGTGCCGACAGCGAACAGGGAGAAGCGCAGTTTGTTGCAGGCAAAATCAAGGAATACATCAGCACCGGCAAGCGAAGCCCTTCAGATATCGCGATCTTGTACCGAACCAATGCACAATCCCGTGTAATGGAGGAAGTGCTGTTAAAGTCAAATATAGAATACTCCATTGTCGGCGGCATCAAGTTCTATGACCGCAAAGAAATCAAGGACATCCTTGCTTATCTGCGCCTGATTGCCAATCCGGATGATGATATCAGTCTTCAGCGTGTAATTAATGTGCCAAAGCGCGGAATCGGCTCCGGTTCAGTTGATAAAATCGCCAACTTTGCACAGCTTCATGAAATGAGCATGTTTGAAGCACTCGAATCTATTGAATTGATTGGCTTGAGCCCAAAAATTACAAAAGGGGCCATTGAATTCAGGGATCTGGTTAAAAACTATACTCAAATGCAGGAATACCTATCTGTGACGGAACTGGTGGAAGAGCTTTTGGAGAAATCAGGCTACCGTGATATGCTGATTGCCGAGAAATCCATTGAAGCACAGAGCCGCCTGGAAAACATTGATGAATTCCTGTCGGTTACAAAAAACTTTGAAGAAGCCAGCGAAGATAAAACGCTTATTGCATTTCTAACTGATTTGGCGCTTGTGGCTGACATTGATAAATTGGATGATGATGGCGAAAAAGCCGAATCTGTTGTTCTTATGACACTTCACTCAGCAAAAGGGCTTGAATTCCCTGTTGTCTTTTTATTAGGCCTTGAGGAAGGGGTATTCCCTCACAGCCGTTCGTTAATGGAAGAGTCTGAAATGGAAGAGGAGCGGCGCCTTGCTTATGTGGGAATCACCAGGGCCGAAGAGGAGCTTTTTATTACGAATGCTCAAATGCGCACTTTATTTGGACGCACGAATATGAATCCGCCGTCCCGATTTATTAAAGAAATACCTGCTGATTTGCTGGATGGCCTTGAACCTGCTAAAAAGCCGTCTCCATTTGGCTCATCGCCGTTTGGTTCTCCTTCTGCTTCTGCTTCAAGAGGAGCACAGGTTCAGCGGAAAGCAGTGATCCGTCCATCCGCTTCGAACACAGGCGGAGACGATATAGCCTGGAAGGTTGGCGATAAAGCACAGCACGGAAAATGGGGCACAGGTACTGTTGTCAGTGTGAAAGGGTCCGGCGAAGGAACAGAGCTGGATATTGCATTTCCAAAACCGGTGGGCATTAAGCGCCTGCTGGCAAAATTTGCACCAATTACAAAGGCATAATCCCCCTGTATTTTTAATGGATTATAGAAAGGGTTGAATGTATGGACCTTCAATTGGCAGAAAAAAAGGTGAAAGATCTGCACAACCTTTTGAATCAGTATAATTATGAATATTATGTTCTTGATCAGCCCTCTGTTCCAGATGCTGAATACGATAGGCTGATGAGGGACCTGATTGAGCTTGAAGAGCAGTTTCCTGAGCTGAAAACAGAGGATTCTCCAACACAGCGGGTTGGAGGGGAAATCCTTGATATGTTTGAAAAAGTGGAGCATCAGTCGCAGATGCTCAGTTTGGGAAATGCCTTCAATGAACAGGATTTAAGAGACTTCGACCGCCGTGTCCGCCAGGGTGCCGGAGAAGAAGTTTCTTATGTATGTGAATTGAAAATTGATGGACTGGCTGTCTCTCTTCGCTATGAGGATGGTTTATTTATTCTCGGTGCCACACGCGGTGATGGAACCATAGGCGAAAATATTACAGCTAATCTAAAGACAATTCGTTCGATTCCTCTCCGGCTGAAAGAGAGCGTTACAATGGAAGTTCGCGGTGAGGCATTCATGCCAAGGCGTTCTTTTGAGAAATTGAATAAAGCGAAAGAGGAAAATGGGGAAGAGCCTTTTGCCAATCCAAGGAATGCTGCAGCAGGATCATTAAGGCAGCTTGATCCGCGCCTGGCAGCAAAGCGTAATCTCGATATTTATGTCTACGGTATAGCGAATGTAGGGGATACAGGCGTTGTATCTCATAGCGATGGACTGGACTATCTGGATAGCCTTGGATTTAAAACAAATAAAGAACGCAAAAAATGTGAAAGCATCGAGGAAGTTATTGAATACGTACAGGGCTGGACCGACAAACGTCCAAATTTGTCTTATGACATTGATGGCATTGTAATCAAGGTCGATTCACTTGAGGCGCAGGAGCAGCTGGGCGCTACGGCGAAAAGCCCACGCTGGGCCATAGCTTATAAATTCCCTGCCGAAGAGGTTGTTACCAAACTAAGGGATATTGAATTAAGCGTAGGGCGGACTGGCGTAGTTACTCCAACTGCACTTCTTGATCCTGTCCGTGTTGCCGGGACGACTGTTCAGAGGGCTTCACTTCATAACGAAGATTTGATCCGCGAAAAAGATATTAAGATTGGCGATCAGGTTGTTGTAAAAAAAGCTGGAGATATCATTCCCGAAGTTGTGAATGTACTGGCAGATAGGAGAACGGGTGAGGAGCAGGATTTTAATATGCCGAAACATTGTCCGGAATGTGAGAGCGAACTGGTCCGCCTTGATGGTGAAGTGGCTTTGCGCTGCATCAATCCAAAGTGCCCGGCCCAAATCAGGGAAGGCCTTATTCATTTCGTTTCCCGCAATGCCATGAACATTGATGGTCTTGGTGAAAAAGTAATCAGCCAGTTATTTGCTGAAAACCTGATTAAAGATGTGGCAGATATCTATAAATTAACGTATGAACAGCTCATCAAGCTTGAAAGGATGGGCGAAAAATCGGTAAATAATCTTCTTCAGGCCATTCAAAACTCAAAAGGCAATTCTCTTGAAAAATTGTTATTTGGCCTTGGAATCCGTCATGTGGGAGCAAAGGCAGCCAAAACGCTTGCCCAGGAGTTTAGCCATATGGGGGCTCTTGAAAAAGCATCCCGGGACGATTTAACAGCAATTAATGAAATTGGTGAAAAAATGGCGGACAGCATTGTTTCCTTCTTTGAACAAGAGGAAGCCCATGAACTGATTGCCGAGCTGAAAGCAGCCGGAGTCAACATGGCTTATAACGGGCCAAAGCCAGTTTCAGCCGAAAGCTCAGATAGCTTTTTTGCAGGGAAAACAGTAGTATTGACAGGAAAGCTGGAAATCATGAGCCGAAATGAAGCAAAAGACAAAATAGAGGCGCTTGGAGGCAAAGTTTCCGGAAGCGTCAGCAAAAAAACTGATGTTGTGATTGCCGGGGAAGATGCCGGATCCAAACTGACGAAAGCTCAGGAGCTGGGTGTAGAGGTTTGGAACGAGGAGAGACTGGTTGAAGAATTAAATAAGTAAGAGGGTGTAAGCTCCGTGAAAAATCTCATAATGCTTGCTTTATCCCTAACCCTTCTGCTCGCTGGCTGTGCGCCTAATTTTAATAAGCAGGAGGAAGTCGTTCAGGAAGACAAGAACGAAAAGGATAAGGCAATCATTCCGAACTATAAAATTTCTGAAAAGTATTATCGAACGCTGCTGCCATTTGAACCAAGTGAGTCCAGAGGCCTTGTGGTTAATAATATAAGCACTAAATATGACATTAATGAATTTGAGACCGGACTAATGCGAGTCGCACAGAACACGTTTGATCCGGATAAATATTTATTCCAGGAAGGGCAGTATCTAGAAAGAAGCACAGTCCAGGCCTGGCTGAACCGCAAATTCACTGACGATCAGCTGAAGGAACGAGACATGAAAGCCGAAGACAATATTGGCTTAAATCCAATGATTGCAGATGGCGGAGATATTGAAAAAAATAACGAAAAAAGCCCAATATACCTGGCACATATACTTGAGCACAACTATCTGCTGAAGAACGACGATGGAAAAGTGGGACTTGGCGGAGTTGTGATCGGCCTTGCCATGAACTCTGTTCATTATTATCAGAAAGAACAATATGGCGCGACTTTTGAAACGGACATTAAACGGTCTGTTATTGAACAGGAAGGCAAAAAGATGGCCGAGGAAATCCTTCAGAGAGTACGGCAAATCAAAGGCCTGAAGGATGTGCCGGTAACTATTGCTTTGTTTGAACAGCAATCAAGAACATCAGTTGTGCCGGGAAGCTTCTTTGCATACGCGACAGCAGACAAAGGAAGCACGAAGCTGGGAGGATGGGAAGATATCAATGAGAAATATGTCCTTTTCCCTTCAAACACCGCTGAAAAAAACCATCGTGATGATTTAACAGCTTTTCTTAACTTCAAGCAGGATGTGGAAACATACTTCCCTAACTTCAATGGAGTTATTGGAAAAGCTTTTTATGCCCAGGATCAGCTGCAGGAAATCAATATTGATATCCCAATCCAGTTCTATGGGAAAGCAGAAGGTATTGGATTTACACAATATGTGACAGGGCTTGTAGTCAAACACTTCCCTGAATACATCTCAGTCCAGGTAAATATCTCATCGGTCAACGGCCCGGAAGCACTTGTAGTCCGGAAAGCAGACCAAAGTGAACCATTTGTCCATATCTATCATTAAAACTATGATGCCCAGAAGTGCATACTATGCACCTTCTGGGTTTTTTGTGTTTTGAGGGAGCTGGATTTGCTGTGATGGTGGAAAAGGAAGGGGATAAGTTCGCCAAAGAGGTTTCAGGGAGCATGAAAGGAAGAAGCCTGAGGGGGATGGTCGCCCGAGAGGCTTCATCGTGCCCAAAAAGGAGGATCCCGAGGAAAATGGTTGCCCAAGGGACTTCATGACGCCCAAAAAGGAAGGAGCCGGAGGAAAATGGTCGCCCAAGAGGGTTCATGACGCCAAAAAGGAAGGAGCCGTAGGAAAATGGTCGCCCAAGTGGCTTCATGGCACCCAAAAAGGAAGAAGCCCGAGGAAAATGGTCGCCCAAGAGGGTTCATGGCGCCCCAAAAGGAAGGATCCCGAGGAAAATGGTCGCCCAAGAGGGTTCATGGCGCCCCAAAAGGAAGGAGCCGTAGGAAAATGGACGCCCAAGAGGGTTCATGGCGCCCCAAAAGGAAGGAGCCGTAGGAAAATGGTCGCCTATGAGCATTCTTGGTGCCCAAAAAGATAGATGCACAAGGAAAATAGTCACCATAGAGAGTTCTTAGCTTCTAATAAGCAAGAAGTTCTAGAACACTGGCTTTCACCGGCAAAAAATATGAATTTTGTCCAATACAGCACAAAAAAAATTATATAACAGTTTTATCCAACCCAACCCATTAGAGCCTCGACTCCTTATCCTTCTAGGTGAAGCAGCAACTTCGCCATGAAGATGTTAATATATAACATCCGCGGAGAATGTTTGAAGATAATGTTATTTTCATGTTAATATAGTGTTTGGATGAAAACGTTTTAAGAGAGTAGCAGACCATGCTCCAGCATGTCTATGTTATTATCGGACGTTTTCATATTTGTACACTCAGGAGGCGGTAAAAATGGTACAACCTTATAAGCATGAACCATTCACGAATTTTAAAGAAGAAGAAAATCGTGAAGCATATTTAAAGGGTTTACAAACTGTAGAAAGCTATTTGGGCCAGGATTATGATCTTTTAATTGGCGGAGAGCGCATTTCTACTGAAGATAAAATTGTATCCATCAATCCTTCTAATAAAGAAGAAGTAGTTGGCCGTGTTTCAAAGGCAAACCGCGAGCTTGCGGAAAAAGCGATGCAGGCTGCTGTGGAAGCATTCAAAACATGGAGAAAAGTGAAGCCGGAAACACGTGCAGATGTTTTATTCAAAGCTGCTGCGATTATCCGCCGCCGCAAGCATGAGTTTTCTGCCCTTTTAACAAAGGAAGCAGGTAAGCCTTGGAATGAG
Organism: Cytobacillus sp. FSL R5-0377; assembly: GCF_038004385.1. NCBI lineage: Bacteria > Bacillati > Bacillota > Bacilli > Caryophanales > Bacillaceae > Cytobacillus > Cytobacillus sp. FSL R5-0377. Next base: position 2,102,850 of record NZ_JBBORA010000001.1, on the reverse strand, counting down.
GCAGATGCTGATACTGCGGAAGCGATTGACTTCCTTGAGTACTATGCACGCCAGATCTTAAAAATTAAAGACGGTGTTCCAGTTAACAGCCGTCCAAACGAATATAACCGTTATGACTACATTCCATTGGGAGTGGGCATCATCATCTCCCCTTGGAATTTCCCGCTTGCGATCATGGCCGGCACTACTGTTGCCGCAATCGTGGCAGGAAACACTGTTCTATTAAAACCAGCTTCCACTACACCGGTTGTGGCTGCGAAATTCGTAGAAGTGATGGAAGAAGCAGGACTTCCGAAGGGCGTTCTAAACTTCGTGCCGGGCAGCGGGGCAGAAGTGGGCGACTACCTGGTTGACCATAAAGATACCCGCTTTATCTCCTTCACAGGTTCACGCGACGTGGGACTTCGCATCAACGAGCGCGCTTCCAAGTTAAATGAAGGCCAAATCTGGCTGAAGCGTGTCATCGCGGAAATGGGCGGCAAGGACACCATCGTTGTCGACAAAGATGCAGACCTTGAATTGGCTGCAACTTCCATCGTAGCATCTGCTTTCGGCTTCTCCGGCCAGAAGTGCTCTGCATGTTCACGTGCCGTTTTAGTAGAAGATGTTTATGATCAGGTTCTTAACCGTGTGGTGGAACTGACAAATGAATTAACGCAGGGCAATCCGGAAGACCAGAGCAATTATATGGGTCCAGTTATTGACCAGGCTGCATTTGATAAGATCATGAGCTACATCGAAATCGGTAAAGAAGAAGGCAAGCTGATGACAGGCGGAGAAGGAGACAGCTCAACAGGCTTCTTCATCAAGCCGACTGTATTTGCTGACCTTGCACCGGATGCACGCCTTATGCAGGAAGAGATCTTTGGTCCAGTTGTTGGTTTCACAAAAGCAAAAGATTTCGACCATGCGCTTGAAATAGCGAACAACACAGAGTACGGCTTAACAGGAGCTGTGATCACACAGAATCGCGAACACATCCAAAAAGCGCGCGAGGATTTCCATGTAGGAAACCTATACTTCAACCGCGGCTGTACAGGTGCGATCGTTGGATACCAGCCATTCGGCGGATTCAACATGTCAGGAACTGACTCTAAAGCGGGCGGACCTGACTACATTCTTCTGCATATGCAGGCGAAGACTACTTCTGAAATGTACTAATAAAATCTCCGATTGGAGACGGGAACAGCAACTTGGTTGCTGTTCCTTTTTTATTGGATATTCAGCACTTTGGAGTTTATGATGAAAATAGCCTATAGATTGGAGTGATGCAAAAATGCCAAACAAAGGTTTGATCAATATTGATTACACAAATGATTTCGTAGCGGAAGACGGTGCCCTGACTTGCGGTAAGCCTGGCCAGGTGCTGGAAAAGAAAATCTCAGAGCTCACGCAACAGTTTATCGAAACTGGGCAATTCACTGTTTTCGCCATTGATGTTCATGATGAAGGAGACACCCATCATCCGGAAACAAATTTATTCCCGCCGCATAATATCAGGAACACGAGTGGAAGAAATCTTTACGGTACATTGCAGCTGGTTTATGAAACCAACAAGGAAGCTGAGAATGTATATTTCATGGACAAAACAAGATACTCCGCATTTGCAGGAACGGATCTCGAGATAAAATTGAGGGAGCGCGGTGTAGAGGAAGTGCACCTGGTCGGTGTATGCACCGACATTTGCGTGCTTCATACAGCAGTCGATGCTTATAATAAAGGGTTTAAAATAGTCATTCATAAAGATGCTGTTGCATCATTTGACCAGGAGGGTCATGAGTGGGCCTTAAGGCATTTTGCAAATACGCTGGGAGCAGAAGTAATGTAAATTCCTAGTTTGGGCCGGCATTGCCCAAGCTGGAGGCTGTAAGCAAACGGCTTACATACAAAAAACCCTCTCCACATAGGAAGAGGGTTTCTGCAATTAATTTTTAAGTGTAGACTTATATCGATTGTACTGCTCCTGAACTTCCTTTGAAGGTGCCTTATCGAACAAGCTGACAATGATGATCGCCAGACCGGCAAATATAAAGCCGGGCGCCAATTCATACAAGTCAAACAGGCCGCCGGTAAGCTGTGCCCAAACAATTACTGTTACAGCACCAACAATAATGCCGGCTAGCGCCCCATTTCGCGTCATGCGTTTCCAGAACAGGCTCAGAATGATAACCGGCCCGAAGGCTGCACCAAATCCGGCCCATGCATAACTGACAAGTTCAAGTACTTTACTTTCAGGGTTATACCCTAAGAAGATGGCAATAATAGCTATGCCCAGTACAGCAATTCTGCCAACAATCATTTCTTCCTTTTTGGAAGCATTTCTTCTGAAGATAGATTTATAGAAATCCTGTGCCAATGCACTTGAAGAGACGAGCAATTGAGAGTCAACTGTGCTCATGATTGCTGAGAGAATGGCTGCTAATAAAAATCCAGCTACCCAAGGATTAAATAGTACTTGTGAAAACACGATGAAAACTGTTTCAGAATTCGCAAGCGGTGTATCTGCAAAGTACGCTATTCCGGCAAAACCTACAAACAGTGCTCCGAACAGAGACAGGACCATCCACGACATACCTATCAAACGGGCTTTAGGAACATCCTTTGTTGATTTTAATCCCATAAAACGAACAAGTATATGCGGCTGCCCAAAATAGCCCAGACCCCATGCAAGCAGTGAAACAACGCCAACAAACGTGGCTCCTGAGGTGACATCCAAATGTGTTGGATCTATTGCACTGATTTGATTTAATGTTTCATTCCATCCGCCAAGCTCTTGAATCGCGACAATTGGAATAATAATCAGGGCTAAGAACATTAATATACCTTGGATGAAGTCAGTCCAGCTGGCTGCCAAGAACCCGCCGAATAGTGTGTATGACAAAATAACAGCAGCTCCAACCCAAAGTGCGAGAGTATAATCCATCCCGAATGAATTTTCTAATAGAATGGCACCCCCAACTAGACTGGAAGAAGTATAGAAAGTGAAAAAGATTAATATAACGATTGCGGAAACTACCCGAAGCAATTTCGAGGTATCATGGAACCGGTTCTCAAAATACCCGGGAACTGTAATTGAATCGTTGGCTACCTCCGTGTATACACGTAATGGCTTCGCTACAAACTGCCAATTCAGATAGGCACCAACCGCCAAACCAATTGGAAGCCATATTTCACCCATACCGCCTAAGTAAACAGCTCCTGGAAGTCCCAGCATTAACCATCCGCTCATATCAGATGCCCCGGCACTTAAGGCTGCAACTCCAGCACCAAGACCTCGCCCGCCTAGCACATAATCAGATAAATCTTTAGTCATTCTGGCTGCAAGCACACCAATCAGCAGCATGCCGACCAGATAAACAATAATGGCAATTAACGTTGGTACATTTATATCCATATCTATTTATCTTCTCCTTTCAACAAAATATGAGATGCCTGATAGTACGATCAATAATGGCATTGGAATAAGAAGCCAAAGCCATGTCGCCATAGTGAAATCCATATGTTCGCCTCCATTTTTCTATTAGTATCCCCATTTTCTATCCCAATTGAATCTAAGTGAAAAAACATTCTTTATACAGTTACATGCAATTTTGTGATTTTAGAAAAAATCAATTTGGGGAAAATTCCACTTTGAAAAGACGTTTATTATCATAACATAGTTAAGGTGCAGGAACAAAAAATCTAAAAAACTATAAAGAAATAATTGTATAAAAATACGTTATTTCGCATTAATTTTCTGATATATCTACTATATCAACATATCTATTCATCCAAATTTATAAAATTAAGTTGGCTTGCAGGGAGGGTTTTGGGTTAAATAAAAAAGACCCGGCAGGTCCCTCAAGGGTTAATATTGATTTTATTAAGTACTTTTACTAGAGCGTTTTCAGTGATAATGTCCGTAAAGTCTATTCCAAGCTGAATGGCTGTCTGAGCAGCTTCAGGACGGATGCCGAGCAGGGTTGATTAAACACCGATAAGTTTTAGTGAGACGATTACCTGGAAAATTTGGTAAGAAACCATGGTGTCGACCATGATGCCCCCCGACAGGTCAATGATTAAATGACTAATCCCCAGCTTTACACTCTGCTGAAGAGTCGATTCCATAATAAACTTGGCCCGTTCTGTATCAATATCCCGATCAGCGGAAGTCTGCATTGTCCAATTAGCTATCGTTTCCTTCATTTCCTCTTCTGTCTGAAGCAGCGATTTTGCTCATCCACTTTCTTTACCCTTTCAGGAGGGGCATCGGAAGAGTAGTCAGATCCTGCCTTTCCACCTTGAAAGCTTCTCCAATCCTTCGTCATTTCAGATGCTTTTTCCACAAAGATAATTATATAAAGAGAGACTTCTATCTTTCTCCTTCATGTATCAAATTGATATCTAAAAACAAAACCAACACTCTATATCATAGCACAGTGAATGAAATTGAATAAAAACGGTTAAAACAATCTGTAAATTTAGAGTTTTTTTAAAATAAGGGCTTCCCATTCTAAAATAACTGTTATATAATACAAAACATAGATAATTAATTGTTTTATAACAACATAGAGTTATATCATAACAGGTTAATTACGTCTATCTGTTATGATACAGAGTTGTAGTGCATCCAGGTTCTTGCTGAAGTTAATTTTTGAAATCAAAAGGAGGATTTAATCAAATGTCAGATGAAAGAGTGCGTCAGTTGCAGGAAAGCTGGGAAATGGATGAACGCTGGAGCGGAGTAGAAAGGCCGTATACTGCTGAGGATGTCATTAAGTTAAGAGGGTCAATTGATATTGAACATACATTAGCACGCCGTGGAGCAGAGAAGCTGTGGAAGCTTGTCAATCAAGAAAATTTCGTTAATGCATTAGGGGCGTTAACAGGAAATCAGGCAGTTCAGCAGGTTAAGGCCGGGCTAAAGGCCATTTACTTAAGCGGCTGGCAGGTTGCTGCTGATGCCAACCTGTCCGGAAATATGTATCCGGACCAAAGCTTATATCCGGCCAACAGTGTACCAAATGTCGTAAAAAGGATTAATCAGGCCCTTCAGCGTGCTGACCAGATTCATCATATGGAAGGGGATCATTCCATTGACTGGTTTGCTCCAATTGTAGCAGATGCTGAAGCAGGGTTCGGTGGCCAGCTTAATGTATTTGAGCTTATGAAAGGCATGATTGAATCGGGTGCCGGCGGAGTACATTTTGAGGACCAGCTTTCATCTGAGAAGAAATGTGGACATCTTGGCGGGAAGGTATTGCTTCCAAGCCAGACCGCTGTTAAGAACTTAATATCTGCAAGGCTGGCAGCGGATGTTATGGGTGTGCCGACTGTTATTGTCGCCCGGACTGATGCTAACGCGGCCGACCTGATTACAAGTGATGTGGATCCGTATGATGCACCTTTCATTACGGGGGAACGCACTCCTGAAGGGTTCTTCCGGACAAAAGCAGGACTCGACCAAGCGATCGCTCGGGGATTGGCGTATGCTCCTTATGCCGACCTGGTATGGTGTGAAACATCTAAGCCGGACCTTGATGAAGCAAGACGTTTTGCTGAAGCAATCCACGAAAAATTCCCAGGCAAGCTGTTAGCGTATAATTGCTCTCCTTCATTCAATTGGAAGAAAAAGCTGGATGACGAAACGATTGCCAAATTCCAGGTGGAGCTTGGCAAAATGGGATACAAATTCCAGTTCGTTACTTTGGCAGGATTCCATGCACTGAACCATAGCATGTTTGAATTGGCACGCGGCTATAAAGACCACGGAATGGCGGCGTACTCTGAGCTTCAGCAGGCTGAGTTTGCCAGCGAAGCTCATGGATACACGGCGACGAGACATCAGCGCGAAGTGGGCACCGGCTATTTTGACCAGGTTTCAATGGTCATTACTGGAGGAACTTCCTCGACAACAGCTTTAAAGGGATCTACTGAAGAAGAACAGTTTACTGAAAAGCAGGAAGCTTAGTTTTTACCCGAATGTAACTTGATTTTTCACCTGTATATTCTCCTATTTTGAACCTCTCTTCCATGGAAGGGAGGTATTTTTTGATTAACAGGCAGGCACAGTACCTCCTGCAAAAACATACATATTATATAGGCGAAATTTGAAATAGGGCATAATAGTGAATACAATGAAAACAATGAAAACAATGAGGTCATATAAGGATGGAGGATATACAATTGGCTGAAAATATAGATGATTATCTTCAACAGGGGATTCATGGACAGAAACAAACCAAGCCTGATGAGCGCCGCAAGTTTCTTGGCTCGCTTCGGGAGAGGGTAGTCATTGCCCTAAAGCAGCCGCAGATGAGGGAAGATGGAATCTATCCTCAGGTGGAAGAAGCTATTAAAGCTAACCGCAAAGCTCATCTTTATTTGAATGGGAATATGAGCTACTCCTATTTATCAAAATATATAAAACTGGCTTCGGCCAATAAAGTAGAATATACAATTGTCACCAACAAAGATCATAATTCAGAGATCGGGCTCGTTCTTGCCTATGACTATGCGATTGATAAACCGGAAATATTTGTGGAGAGGAAAACGGTTAAAGCAGAGGCGGAAAAGCCGAAAAAAGGCGGCCTATTTGCCAAACTATTCAAGCGTAAATGAGCAGCGCTGCCACGCTGCTCTATTTTTTTAGGTGAAGGGATCGTAATACCGGCCGAGATGCAGGACTTTCGGCCAAACGCAATAAAATACCGGCACGACTTCGGCACTTCCTGGCCAAAGCCTATTCCAAGGGCTTCAGATACAGATGCGGATCCAAATCAGGACCTTCAATCACAATGGCAGTCATTCCAAGGTAAGAGCCTGATTCGTGTTCCTCGCCTTCAGACCAATAAACTGCGGTGCCTTTTTGGACTGCAATTTGCTCACCTCCAGCAGTTTTGACCCATCCTTCACCGTCAACGATGAGAAATAGCTGAGGACATGCTGCCGGGTGCATGCCTAAAACACTATTATCCTTAAGGTAGATGCACCCAACAGTAGCAGTTTTGTTTCTGATAATCGGGCTGATGCTGGTATTGTGGCTGCTGAATTGAGTAATTTCCCTGCCGACACCCAAATCAAATCGGAAAAAATCCATAATCGCACCTCCTGTACATATGGTCGCATCCCAAGTTATTCGGTTTCGCTTTTCATTTATCCTCTAAAAAGAGATGCAAACACAAAACTCATTTAACTCATGGTAAAATAGCAGAAGATTGCTGAAACAGCCCGTTCTCACGTGTTGCTTTAACGCACGAAAGTTTGGTATGATCATTATAATTGTGCATTGACAGTATTCAATTTTTGGAGGTGGCAGTAATGTCGAGAATTTCAACCGATCAGGTTAAGCATGTTGCACACTTGGCGCGACTTGCGATGACTGAAGAGGAAGCTAAAGCTTATACTGAACAGCTGGACAAGATGATTTCATTTGCGGAGCTTTTGAATGAGCTTGACACAGAGGATGTTGAACCAACATCCCATGTTCTTGATATGAAAAATGTACTAAGAGAAGATAAGGCGAAAAAAGGACTTCCACAGGAAGAAGTTTTGAAAAATGCGCCGGACCATCAGGATGGCTATATAAAAGTGCCGTCTATCATTGAGTAGGGAGGGAAAATGGTGAGTTTATTCGATCATAAGGTAGCTGAACTTCATCAGCTTTTACATAAAAAAGAAATTACAGTTACCGATCTTGTCAGTGAATCGTACAAGCGAATCAGTGAGGTTGAAGATCAGGTAAAAGCGTTCTTGACACTGAACGAAGAGAGAGCCCGCGAAGCAGCAAAGAAAATGGATGAAAAAATTGGAACGGACGAGGCGAAAGGCCTGTTGTTCGGTATGCCAATCGGCGTGAAAGATAACATTGTAACGAAAGGGCTGCGCACTACCAGTGCGAGTAAAATCCTTGAAAACTTTGACCCGATTTATGATGCAACGGTTGCTTCCAAATTACATAATGCTGAAACCATAACAATCGGTAAACTGAATATGGATGAATTTGCAATGGGATCATCCAATGAAAACTCTGGCTTTCAGGTAACTCGAAATCCATGGAATCTTGAAAGAGTGCCGGGCGGGTCTTCCGGCGGCTCTGCTGCTTCTGTTGCAGCAGGAGAGGTTTTATTTTCTCTTGGCTCAGATACAGGCGGCTCAATCAGACAGCCTGCTTCGTATTGCGGAGTTGTCGGGTTAAAACCTACATATGGCAGAGTATCCCGTTTTGGACTGATTGCATTTGCTTCATCTTTAGACCAGATTGGACCGATTACCCGCACAGTTGAAGACAACGCTTATCTGCTTCAGGCTATTTCAGGTCTGGACCCAATGGATTCTACTTCGGCAAATGTAGATGTTCCAAGCTATGCTGAAAGTTTAACTGGCGATGTTAAGGGCTTGAGAATCGCCGTACCAAAAGAATATCTGGCCGAAGGTGTAGATGAAGATGTGCGCCAGTCCGTGCTGGATGCCCTAAAGGTATTAGAAAAACTAGGGGCAACATGGGAGGAAGTTTCCCTGCCGCACTCCAAATATGCCCTTGCAACGTATTATCTGCTGTCCTCCTCCGAGGCATCTGCCAACCTGGCGCGCTTTGATGGTGTTCGCTATGGCTATAGAACTGCAGATCCTGAGAGTTTAATCGATTTATACAAAAAAACCCGTGCAGAAGGCTTCGGGGATGAAGTAAAACGCCGTATTATGCTTGGAACGTTTGCCTTAAGTTCTGGCTATTATGATGCTTACTATAAAAAGGCTCAAAAGGTGCGTACACTGATTAAACAAGACTTTGAAAAGGTCTTTGAAAAGTATGATGTCATTATTGGGCCGACAGCGCCAACTCCTGCCTTTAAGATTGGTGAAAATACGTCTGACCCGCTGACTATGTACGCGAATGATATCCTGACGATTCCAGTAAATCTTGCAGGCGTGCCTGGAATCAGCGTACCTTGCGGATTCATGGATGGATTGCCGCTTGGCCTTCAAATTATCGGAAAGCATTTTGATGAAAGCACTGTTTACCGTGTAGCGCATGCTTTTGAGCAGGCTACAGAATACCATAAGCAAAAACCGGGACTGTAAGGGGGGAAATAAATGAAATACGAAACGGTTATAGGACTTGAAGTACACGTTGAACTAAAAACGGATTCAAAAATATTCTCGGCAAGCCCAAACCACTTTGGGGCAGAGCCTAACTCCAACACGACGGTCGTCGATCTTGGCTACCCTGGAGTGCTTCCTGTCATTAATAAAAAGGCTGTTGAATTCGGAATGAAAGCTGCGATGGCACTGAATTGTGAAATTGCACCTGTTACAAAATTTGACCGGAAAAACTACTTTTACCCGGATAACCCAAAAGCCTACCAGATTTCTCAATTTGATAAGCCTATTGGAGAGCATGGCTGGATTGAGATTGAAGTTGATGGCTATAAGAAAAAAATTGGCATTACGCGGATTCATCTTGAAGAAGATGCAGGCAAGCTGTCACATGCTAAAGGATATTCCCTTGTAGACTATAACCGCCAGGGTACTCCGCTGATTGAGATCGTTTCTGAGCCGGATATCCGTACGCCAAATGAAGCTTATGCCTATTTGGAGAAGCTAAAATCCATCATTCAGTATACTGGCGTTTCTGACTGTAAAATGGAGGAAGGTTCACTTCGCTGTGATGCGAATATTTCCCTTCGTCCTGTCGGCCAGGAGGAATTTGGCACTAAGACAGAGCTTAAGAACCTGAACTCGTTTAACTTTGTCCGCAAAGGGCTGGAATACGAGGAGAAGAGACAGGAAGAGATTCTTAGTTCTGGCGGAACAATACAGCAGGAAACATTGCGCTATGATGAAGCGACCAATAAAACGATTCTAATGAGGGTAAAAGAAGGTTCGGATGATTATCGTTATTTCCCTGAACCTGACTTACTTGATATCCACATTGATGAAGAGTGGAAAGAGCGCATTCGTGCAGAGATTCCTGAGCTTCCGGACCAGAGAAAGAACCGCTATATTGAAGAACTTGGGCTGCCGGCCTATGATGCAGCTGTCCTGACAGTGACAAAAGAAACTTCTGATTTCTTTGAGGCAGCTGTCAATAAAGGAGCAGACGCCAAGCAGGCTTCCAACTGGGTAATGGGTGAATTGTCAGCTTATTTAAATGCTGAACAAAAAGAGCTAACTGATATTGCTTTGACACCTGAGGGACTTGCCGGAATGATTAAGCTGATCGAAAATGGAACTATCTCTTCCAAAATTGCTAAAACAGTCTTCAAAGAACTGGTTGAAAATGGCGGAGATCCGGAAACAATCGTAAAAGAAAAAGGCTTGGTCCAAATTTCGGACGAAGGCGCACTTCTTAAAATTATCGGTGAAACACTTGATGCGAATCCGCAATCCATCGAGGATTTCAAGAATGGAAAGCAAAAAGCAATCGGCTTCCTTGTCGGCCAGATTATGAAAGCCACAAAAGGACAGGCCAACCCGCCGCTTGTTAACAAATTATTGCAGCAGGAAATACAAAAAAGATAAAAGGTGAGCTGATGGGAATCCATCAGCTTTTCCTATATTCCGACAAAAAAGTGAAGGCTATTTCCCAGGAAAAGATAGAGTTTTACAAAGTGCTACAGCAAATGCAGGAATGAAAGCGGATGGAAAAGAATATACACTAAAGAAATCGAAATAAGGGAGTGGGTTTTATGAACTTAATGGAATGGTTTGAGAAGGGTCTAAGTCCGCAGAATTATATAGATGCGATGCAAGTTAACAAAGAAGAGATGAATAAAATATATAATCGTTTTTCTTTATCTGATGAGGAAAAAATAAGATTGGCAGATCTTAATGATGCTGGCTTGAAAGTAGTTGCCCTGACTGAGGATTGGTGCGGTGACGCCATGCTTAATAATCCGATCCTCTTAAAAATCGCAGAGGAAGCCGGTATGGAAGTCCGTTTTGTTTTAAGGGATCAGAACCTTGAGCTGATGGACCAGTATTTGACTAATGGAACATCCAGAGCGATACCGATTTATATCTTTATAGATAAAGAAGGGGATGAAAAAGCTGTTTGGGGACCGCGGGCCAAACAGATTCAGGAATTGGTGGCTAGTGAAAGAAGCAAGCTTCCGGCACAGGATGCTGATGACTTTAAGGACAAGCAGATGAACATGTATAGAAGATTAACTGCTTCTTATCAGGAGGACTCTAAGATTTGGCATACGGTGGCCGATAGTATAATAGATGCTCTAGTTTCTGGAAAATAAGGTCGGAAGGATGTTTTAAATGGGCTGGAAACAAAATTCCTTAACTGCGATGCTGGGAATCCAATATCCTATCTTCCAGGCTCCAATGGCTGGCGGGCTGACAACTCCGCAATTAATAAGCGGGGTATCTAATTGCGGCGGACTTGGGAATATGGGTGCGGGCTATATGATGCCAGATGATATAAGAGAGGATATAAAACAGGTTCGGGAATTGACTGATCGGCCCTTTGGCATCAATCTCTTTGTTCCGGATCACGATGTATCAGCTAAAGCAGAAGACATTAGCGCCATGGGGACTGTTCTTGAACGATACAGCAGTGAGCTTGGTATGGTGGAAAAACCAGCTCTACCTGAAAAGGATTATGCAGCATTATACAAAAAACAGCTTGCTGTTTTAATCGAAGAACGAGTGCCTGTATGCAGCTTTACGTTTGGCATACCTGATACCGCGGATATTTCTGAATTAAAGAAACAGGGTACGATTATTATTGGAACTGCAACCAATGTTAATGAAGCTGTGGAATGGGAAGAAGCTGGAGCAGATGTGATTGTTGTTCAGGGGATTGAAGCCGGGGGGCACCGGGGGACTTTTCACAGGGAGGAAAGCGGTCAGATCGGTTCCATGGCTCTTATACCGCAGGCTGCAGATGCAGTAAGCTGTCCTGTGGCTGCTGCAGGGGGAATCATGGATGCCAGGGGCATTGCTGCTGCTATAATTCTAGGGGCAGAAGGAGTACAGCTTGGAACGGCCTTTCTTACATGCAGGGAAAGCGGGACTCACCCGTTGTATAAGCAGGCATTGCTAAATGCGAGGGAAGATAGGACAGCTGTTACGAAAGCATTCTCAGGAAAATCTGCAAGAGGGATCCGCAATCGGTTCATGGAAGAAATGCAAGAAGTGCCGCTGTTGCCTTATCCCTTACAGAATGACATGACAGCTCCTATCCGGAAGCAGGCAGCGAAGCTAAAGCGGCCGGATTTTATGTCTTTATGGGCCGGACAGGGAGTGGGACTGTCTGAAGAGGTGACAGTGAAGGCACTGATGAGTAAGCTTGTTAAGGGGACAGAAGCATTATTGGATAAGTAAAAAGCAGTGCCAAGTGTGGCACTGCTTTTGTTTTATTTGCCTGCCAATACGTTTGTAAGAGGCGGGACAATTTGCTTTTTGCGTGAAACAACGCCCTTTAATACGGCACTGTTGTTTTTTAGTGTTACATCATAAGCCTTTTCAACAGCTGCTGCTTCTTTTCCAAGAGAGATGGCGACTGAGTCGTTGTTAAGGATGTCAGTTAAAACAAAAACAAAAAGGTCAAGCTCTTTGTTATTGATGTTTTCAGTAATGACAGCTTCTAATTCTTCCTGGCGGCTTAAAACGTCATTCAGATCAACTGCATTTACCTGAGCGATTTCTGTTTTATAGCTTCCCATTTGGAATTCTTTTGCATCAAGGGAGATTAGCTCTTTCACGCTCTTCTTGCTTAAGTCTGCTCCTGCTTTTAGCATTTCCAGACCATATTCTTCTGCGTTTACTCCTGCAATTTCAGCAAGTTCACGTGCTGCTGCAACGTCCTGATCTGTACATGTTGGAGATTTGAACAGAAGGGAATCAGAGATAATGGCAGAAAGCATCAGGCCAGCAGTTTCCTTGCTGATTTCCACTCCGTTTTCCTTGTACATTTTGTTTAGAATGGTTGCTGTACAGCCAACAGGCTCTGCGCGGTAGTAAAGCGGATCGCTTGTTTCAAAGTTAGCAATGCGGTGATGGTCTATAACCTCAAGGATTTTCACATCTCTGATGTCATCAGCGCTTTGCTGGAACTCATTGTGGTCTACAAGAATGACTTCGCCTGCTTCTTTGGATACTGCCTCAACAAGCCGGGGAGCTTCAGTCTTAAAATAATCTAAAGCATATTGTGTTTCCTCATTTACCTGGCCGAGGCGGATTGGCTCTGCATCAACGCCTAATTTGTTTTTTAATTCAGCATAAGCAAGTGCTGAACAGATTGAGTCAGTGTCAGGGTTTTTGTGTCCGAATACAAATACTTTTGACATAATTCCTACTCCTTCTATATGTAATGTTGGTTTTTGGCATGCTGTTATTTTACCATATTTCTAATGTAATGGCGGCAAAGTGAAAAATCAAATATTGTTTTTTTCAATTGATAGAGGAAGCTTGGGTGTTTTGGAGAAGTATAAAAAAGTAAGGAGGAGACAAACATGGGAAAAGTAGCTGTAATATCTGATATACATGGAAATATAACAGCACTGGAGGCTGTGCTGGACAATATCCGTGAACGCGGAATAGAGAACATCTTTTGCCTGGGTGATCTGATAGGAAAAGGTCCCAATTCTCTTAAAGCTGTTGAACGGATAAAAGAAACCTGTGAGGTGGTCCTCCTTGGAAATTGGGATGACTTTATGCAGAAGCCGCTGGATTTTGAAGAGGGACGGTGGCATCAAAGACAGCTGGGGGAAGATGCCTTATCCTATTTAGGAACACTGCCGTTCCATCACGATTTTTATATGAGCGGAAAATACATCAGACTCTACCATGCTTCAGCCAAAAGCATTTATCACCGGGTTGTGCCGATGAGGGATTCATATGAAGAAAAGCTGGCTATGTTCGACAATACAGATCATATCATTGCCGGAGAGGAGGGCAGGATCCCAGATGTTGTCGGGTACGGGGATATTCACGCTGCCCTGGTTGAACCGGTTCATCCCCAAAAAACACTATTCAATGCAGGAAGCGTCGGGAATTCCCTTGATATTCCCCAGGCCACCTATGCAATTTTGCATGGGGAATACTTATCAAAAGAGGCTGCGCCTTTTTCCATCGAAATAGTCCGGATTCCATATGATATTGAAAAGGAAATCAGCATTGCCAAAGAAATGGGCATGCCGAACCTTGAGGCCTACGCGCTGGAGCTGCGTGAAGCTAAATATAGGGGGGCTCCGAAGAAGGTGCAGTCAGAGAAATAAGAGCAACTGTGGCTGAGCGCACATAAAAAAGTTTATCCGCACACAAAAAACGGCGAGCGCACATAAAAAGGTTTATCCACACACAAAAAACGGTGAGCGCACATAAAAAAGTTTATCCTCACAAAAAAATGGTGAGCGCACATAAAAAGGTTTATCCGCACACAAAAAGCGGTGAGCGCACATAAAAAAATCTATCCGCACACAAAAGGCGGCGAACGCACATAAAAAAATCTATCCGCACACAAATTCCGGCTATCCGCACATAATTCTGCGGCTACAGCCATTTATAACTCCAAAAAAGCTGACTTCCCGTCCTATGGTAGTCAGCTTTTTAGATTATTAAAAGATTTTCCTGCCTTTTTTGGAAAGAGCGTAATAAATGCCGTGCTGCAGGTTTGTAAAGCAGTTAAATTTGGAAAGATTAAAATTGGTTTCCGTAATTTTAGTGCCAAGTTCCGGAGAAATGCCAACCAGAATCGTTTCAGTGCCGATCAGGTTAGCTGCAGCAGCTAGTTTACTTAAAAATTCTACCGTGTAGGAACTGATAGACTGATTTAATCCGGTCAAGTCCAGGATTAGGCAATCGGCCTGGTGCTTTGGAAGGCTATGAAGAGTTTTATCGACGAGTTCTTCAGAACGGAATTCGTCATACCTTCCCAGTAGAGGGACAACAACAATTCCATCCAGGACAGGAATAACCGGTGATGAGATTTCTTTAACCAGCTGCTTAAGTTCTAACGTGCGCACTTCCACTAGTTTCTCAAGCTCTCTGATTTTTTTGGATTCTTCGCGTCTCGCTAAAGCGTGGATATTTTCCTCAACTGTAACACTTGAAGGGAAAAAATCCAGCTCAGAATACTCCGCGCCTGCTAACTGATCAGATTCTTTTTTATACCATATGCTTGTATCGAACACAGCCGAAAAAATCCCTGCAAAATGTCCTGGCAGAAAGGTTCCGGATTCGGTTTTTCCTTGTTTTCTGTTAATCTTATATTCCCAGCTGTCAACCGTTTTGACCCTGGCAGTGTTGGCAGCGGGATCAACCTCAGAGATGATAAAATTCCCCCAGCCTGCCGACGCATATATTCTGGGGATGATATTAGCTACTTCTGCAATAGGCAGGTTCATGTCTTTAAAAAACTTGCCTACCACTAATCCCTGCCTGAAGCCGGCGGTCTCAAGTACAAGACTGGAAGTTTCTTTTCCTGAAATCTCTTCAATTGTATCGAAAAAGCTTTTCATGGCAGAACTTATCCAAAAGAGGACCGAGTCTTCCCCTTCAAAATTAAACTGACCTTTTTCCAGGTCCCAATTAAAATGAAAACCATCAATTTTTGTTTCAAGCACTAGACCTTCTTCTTTCATACCATTACCCCCTGATATTGATATGTATAGTTAAGCATTTTTATTTTTCTGGTATACAACTCATATTTAATACCCTGAATTTTAATTAATAAACCTATTTGCGCCTATTGATATTCAATTTCTTAGACTTTTCATTTACATATGCATACATAATCTCTTTTTCATTCAAATCGTTTTGCCGCAGCTGCTCTAAAAGCCAATCTTTAGTCTGTCCCAGCAGCTGGAGATTGCGCACCTGGATTCTGCCATCAACAATCACCGCAATGGGGAGGCCTTCATCCTGGATGGGAATCTTTAAATGTTCGACGGTCACAGGCGTATTGGCCACTTTCGGTATGATGCTCACTTCACCAATTGGCTCGAGAATAGCGTAATCTACGTCAGCGATTTTTGGATATCCTTTGCTTCTTAAGATGGACAGCAGCTGAGACATGGATAAATGGGATTTTTCCAGATTGTCTTCAAGGATTTCTCCGTTTTTAATCAGCATCGTCGGCTCACCAAGAAAAAACCGGTTGCCAATTTGGTTTAAAGTTAAATAGGAGAAGAGGATGTGGAGGCCCACAAGTATTGCTAATGCTGCTAATGTCGGCCAGTATTTTGTGCTGATGAGAGGCTCAGAAGCAACTGTGCCAACGATAATGATGGCGACAAGGTCATAAGGAGTCATCTGGATAATCGTTGACTTCCCCATCAGTCTCATAATCATAATAGTGAGTAAGTAAAGACTCGCTATTTTTATAATCAAGAACATAATGCAAGCTCCTTTAAACGCAATTTATTCAAAGGTTTTGCTTAAAGAGCTGCTTTCATGTGAAAAATAATAAAAAACCCGAATCCAGGATCCGGGTTTTGATCATGCCCGCTTTTTATCATCTCTTGGAGGGATGCGGTCATCTTTTAAGCGCTTATCATTGATTTTAGGCTCATTATGATCAAAAAAGTTATTAATGTTCGAACGATGCAGAAAAATCAGGAATAATAGAAAAATAGAAAAGATAAGTTCATGTTCAGTGCCTTCAGTAAATAAGGAATAGATAAGCAAGGATGCACCCACAGATAAAGAGCCGAAAAATACATATTTCGTTAGGAAAATGATAGCGATAAAAGAAATATAGGCGATTAAAAACATCCAAATATTTGCTGTAAGCAATACTCCAGCTGTAGTGGCGATGGCTTTTCCTCCGCGGAATCCTGCAAAGACCGGAAAGCAGTGGCCGGCAACCGCGACCATCCCGACTATTAGCGGATCAGCCTCAGCGTTCAGAATGGCAGGCAATGCCGCAGCCGCAGCTCCCTTTCCCACATCCACCAGCAGCACCACGATAGCTGCGTTTTTGCCAAGTACCCTTAAGGTATTAGTTGCACCGGGATTATTGCTCCCATGATCACGTATGTCAATTCCAAAGGCATATTTGCCTACCAATAAGGCAGTTGGAATTGATCCTATCAAGTAAGCTGCCAGGTAAATAAGAAAAGTCATCGTTTTCATCCTTTTTCATCAATATATTCACTTGTTTTTTAGAGTTGTCCATTATTCGAAAATTTTTTTCTAGCCTCCTCAAAATGTAGTCATTGATTACAGTTTACCATATAATGGTTTGGTGAAAAGGGAGAATTAATCATTATCTATAATATCAAGATTGGGAAATCATGTATTTTATAAGTGGGAGATTATTAAAAAAGGTATTGAATTATTCCATGCGCTAAATTATGATTGTGTCGGCACTCAAAAAGGAAGCAGGTTATCCGAATAGTTATAAGGATATGTTTGCTAAGAATAATCCCAGCAGGATATTTTTTGGTGTTTTAGAGCAATCCCTGAGAGAAAAACATTGGAAGGAGATGATTTTCATGGAGCATTTCTCAATGGAGGATTGGCGGAAATATGTGAAAAATGAGCTTACCGAACCTGAGCGTGAACTCTATGAAGATCATCTATATATATGTGATGAATGTCTGGAAGTATACCTCGAAGCGATGGACGAGGAGGAGGACTCTCTGCCTGCAATGACGGGAGAAGAGGACTTTACCAATCTGGTTATGGCTCAAATATCAGGAGGAGCTCCTGAAGAAGCTAAGGAACAGGGCGGGCAGTCTCCTAAAGCCTCCTGGTTTGAGCGCTGGTTTCCGTTTTCCTTTGCCTGTTTTATGCTCATCGGGGGATTAGTAACCATGTATCGGGAGAAAAGCCAAATAGATCAGGAGTAACTCTTAACGAAAGTTAGGAGTTTTTTTATTTTATAGCTTTTAGCATTATATCGATTAGAGCGTAGCACATGGCAATTTAACATTAAAAATTTGAAAATTCTCATAAAAATACTTACAATTAAAAAGACTGATCAGTTTATTTTAAAGAAAATGCCTGGGGAGTGGGAGATATGGGAAGAAGGAAGGTTCCGCAGGAAATGCAAAAAAAGAGCAAGAGTGTCCATCTTGAGCAATGGATTTGGGATTTGGCAGAACAGATACAGCCGTGCCGTTCGGCAGCTATCAGAGATTTATTTCTCGCTAAAATAAAAGAGGATCTGAAAAAAGCGGGATTGGCGGAGGAAGGAGCGGAAATCACGAGTGAGCATGCAAGCCTGTATATAGAAGAAGTTCTGAAAAGAAGTGAAATCAGCCGGAAGTGCTGCTGATAGAATAAATCAAATGCCATGGAGGGACAGACTTGCCGCCTATTGTATCAGAAGAATATAAACGCAAAAAAAAGAAGGAGATCCTGTCTGGAGCCTTGGCCTGTTTTGCCAAAAAAGGTTTTCAGGCCGCGACTATAGATGATATTGTCGCATATTCAGGAATCAGCAAGGGAGCTATCTATAATTATTTTAAAAGCAAGGAAGAAATCTATCTGGAGCTGTTGAATGAGCAGACAGAATCAGCTAACGCAAGACTTACAGAGAATATATCCAAGCTTTACTCCGCGGAAGAGAAATTTGAATATCTGTTTGACTTGTATAGGGATATGAGCCCATTCAGCCAGGAGCGTAAGGATAGAATAACTGTGCAGCTGGAATTTACGCTGCATTCTTCAAGAGATGAGAACCTCAATCGTATCCTGAATGAGCGCGGAAAGAAGTTCTTTTTAAACCTTATAACAGATATTTTGGAGGAAGGACAGAACAACGGGGAATTCCGATCCAATGCAGATCCCAACCATATAGCAGGGTTGTTCTGGACTTTTATGGATGGGGCGATGCTTCATAGAGTAATCAATGAGGAATATCCATACAGGACGATTATTGACTATGTTAAAAGCCTGGTTCTGCAGGACCTGAAAAAGGAATAATGCTGATTTTAGACCACCTGGCCAAGAAATATAACTTAATTACGATACTTTTTTGTTTAATGAGGGTATAATTCATTTGTGCATCTGACTACTTGTGAAAACAGCGGGAAGTGAATAGAATAGATACGGATGGCAGTGAAAAATTGATATGCCTTTGACTATTAGATATGATGTAAAAAGATGGAACCAGAAGGATTAAGTTTAGATATTTCAATAATAGGATGATGGTCTATGAAAAGAGCAAGAATTATTTACAATCCGACTTCAGGCCGGGAAATTTTTAAAAGACATATAGCAGAGGTTTTGCAGAAACTGGAAAAGGCTGGCTATGAAGCCTCATGTCATGCCACAACAGGTGAAGGCGATGCAATTAAAGCTGCCCGGACGGCTGTTGAACGCCGATTTGACCTGGTTGTCGCAGCAGGCGGAGACGGAACGATTAACGAGGTTGTCAATGGACTTGCTGAACAGGATTACCGTCCGCGCCTAGGCATTATCCCAACGGGCACCACCAATGATTTTGCCCGCGCTCTCCATATTCCAAGAGATGTGGAAGCTGCAGCAGATATTATTGTAAAAGGGGATACCATTCCTGTTGATATTGGCCGGATAAATGATAAATATTTTATTAATATTGCTGGCGGAGGCAGGCTGACAGAGCTGACTTATGAGGTGCCAAGCAAGCTTAAAACCATGATTGGCCAGCTTGCTTATTACCTTAAGGGAATTGAAATGCTTCCTTCCTTCCGTTCAACCGAAGTCAGCATCGAGTTTGACGGGAAAATCTTTGAAGGTGAAGCCATGCTTTTCCTAGTCGGTCTGACAAATTCAGTTGGCGGGTTTGAAAAGCTTGCTCCGGATTCCTGTATTAATGACGGGCTATTTTCCCTGCTGATCTTAAAGAAAACCAATCTCGCTGATTTTATCCGGATCGCGACAATGGCAGTCCGGGGTGAGCATGTAAAGGATCCGAACGTCATCTACACGCAGGCAAACCGCATTAAAGTGCAATCCAAGGAGAAAGTACAGCTCAACCTTGATGGTGAATTTGGCGGGCTGCTTCCTGCCGAATTCGTAAACCTGTACAGACATTTGGAAGTATTTGTCCCAATTGATCAGATTCGTGAGGAAGACCGCCCGACAGATTGGGAAAGCTCTCATGAATAATCTAAGGTCCGCTCTATAACAGAGCGGGCTTTTATTTTCGAAATCAAATGTAATTGCGAACAGTGCTAATAGAATAGATAAGGTAAATCTGCAAATTTGGCATGCTGCAGGATATACAGGTCTTATGTCTAATAGATATCCATTTCGTATTTACCCCTGTTTTGTGATACAATCTGTCTAGTCAAAATAGGTCACGGAATTAAGCTGAAAAGGAAGAATATGATGAGCAGAACATTACCTGTGCAAAAAAATGATTATATAGATGTGACATTTGAGGATTTGACCCATGAAGGGGCAGGAGTGGCAAAGGTTGACGGCTACCCGCTATTCGTGCCGGATGCCCTTCCGGGTGAGAGAGCAAAAGTCAAAGTAATAAAGGTGAATAAGGGATATGGATTTGGGCGCTTGATTGAGACCTATGAAAGCAGCCCATACCGGGTAGAAGCGCCATGTCCGATTTATAAAGAGTGCGGCGGATGTCAGCTGCAGCACCTGAGCTATGAAGGCCAGCTTCTCGCTAAGGAAAAGCAGGTTAGAGATGTGCTGGAAAGAATCGGAAAGCTTGAAGGTGTCAAGGTACATCCGGTTCTCGGCATGAAAGATCCTTGGCGCTACAGAAATAAAGCGCAGGTGCCGATTGGTGAGCAGGAGGGCGGCCTGATCGGCGGATTTTACCAGCAGCGCTCCCACCAGATCATTGATATGAAGGAATGCCTTATCCAGCAGGAAAAAAATGATGAGGTTGTTCAGAAGGTAAAGGAAATATGCGGCCGCTATGGTGTCCGTGCTTATGATGAAGGCAGGCATAAAGGTGAGCTCCGCCACGTGATGGTGCGCTATGGGCTTGTGACAGGCGAAGTAATGATTGTTCTTGTTACAAGGACGAACGAGCTTCCGCATAAGCAAAAAATTGTGGACGAGATTGCATCAAGCATTGAAGGTGTTAAATCTATTGTCCATAACGTGAATTCACGGAAGACAAATGTGATCATGGGAGATGTCACACGAATCCTATGGGGCGATGAAGTAATCTATGACTTTATCGGGGATATTCAATTTGCAATTTCCGCCCGTTCCTTTTATCAGGTGAACCCGGAGCAAACGAAAGTATTGTATGAGAAAGCACTGGAATATGCGGATTTGAGCGGTGAAGAAAAGGTTATTGATGCGTACTGCGGAATCGGTACCATCTCTCTTTTCCTGGCACAGAAAGCAAAAGAGGTATTCGGTGTGGAAATCGTGCCGGAAGCCATTGAGGATGCAAAAAGGAATGCAAATCTGAACCGGATGACAAATGCTTCGTTTGCAGTCGGGAAAGCAGAGGAAGTAATTCCAGAATGGTATAAAAAGGGGAACACTGCAGATGTACTGGTCGTTGACCCGCCGCGAAAAGGCTGTGATGAAGCACTTTTACAAACCATTTTAAGCATGAAGCCAAAGAAAGTCGTCTATGTATCCTGCAATCCGGGAACATTGGCACGTGATCTGCGTATTTTGGAGGAAGGCGGATATAAAACCATCGAAGTGCAGCCTGTAGACATGTTCCCTCAGACAATGCATTGTGAAGCGGTCGCGGGATTGGAATGGAAAGGGTAAAACAAATATTTACTCCTTCCAGTTTTCGGGATGAGCAGCGGGATGTCATTTATGTATCAAATGAGTTTTATCAAATACTATTTCAGGCTGAATCCATACGGGTTCAGTCTTTTTTCGTTGGCTGTTTTGTCAAAGGTTGCTGCTATTTATATTAGATTTATTGAGTTGATTGCAGCGGAAGGTGCGAGATCCTCGAAAATGCATACGCATTTTCTTCGTGCGGTGTGTACTCAAGGAAACATTTACAATGTCCTGCGGGAGTAGCGGACAGGCGAGGCCCCGCAGAACACTAGAGCATCCCTTCGCTGCAATCAATGGACAGAATTCATAAACCAAAACAACAATCTTTTAGAAAAGAGCCTTTTATATTGAATAGATAAACAGGAAAAAGAGCTTGATAAGTGTAAGTTCAATCATACATTTAACTGTTGACTGGACATTATTTGGTGTCATATAATTTAGGACACCAAATAGTGTCATTTATATTTAAGAGGGGGGAGGATTTTGAACACTGCTTACCAAAAGCATGATGTTTTTGCGGCTATTGCAGATCCAACAAGACGTACATTAATACATTTGCTGGCTGGTGCTGAAGAACTGCCTCTTCACGAACTGACTGCTCATTTTCAAATGGGCCGGACTGCTGTATCTAAACATTTGGCTATCCTTAAAGAAGCAGATTTAGTTAGCAACCGTAAGATAGGCCGAGAAACAAAGTACCGGCTAAATCCAGCTCCCTTGCAGGAAGTGAAAGACTGGTTATCCTTTTATGAAAGTTTTTGGAATGAAAGAGCGATATTACTTAAGAATTTATTGGAGGATTAGAAAATGCCGGATATATCATTAGACTTTGAATTTAAGAGCCCCATCAATAAGGTTTGGGATGCTTTAACGCATTCGGATACCCTGGCGCAATGGGTAATGGAAAATAACTTCAGGCCAATTGTAGGATATAAATGCCAGTTTCGAAATAAGGATATAGATTTAATTGTTGATAGTGAAGTATTGGTAGTGGACAAGCCTAATAAGCTATCTTACACATGGGTAGGCGGGCCAGTGAACACGATAGTCACATGGACATTGAAAGAAGAGGATGGAACAACTTACGTACATCTTAAGCAGACTGGGTTTGAAAGTGAAGATGTTCAAGCGTTCAATGGTGCGAAGTATGGCTGGACATATAAGGTTGAAGTGCTTAAAAAAATGTTAGAGGAAATATAAGACGAAACTTTTCATTTTAGGAGGGAATAGCTTGGAGGTTTTTGCTGAATTTTTAGCTGGGATTGATGACCCTTTCCACAGAGAAAGAACGGAAGAAGTATTTACTTGGTTAACAGATAAATATCCAAAATTACATAAAGAAATTAAATGGAATCAGCCAATGTTTACAGATCATGGCACATATATTATTGGCTTTAGCCTATCTAAAAAGCATTTAGCTGTCGCTCCTGAAAGTGTAACGATTGCTCATGTAGAGGATGACATTGTAAATGCCGGCTATGGTTACACAAAGGAGATCATACGTATCCCTTGGAAAAGTCCGGTAGACTACACACTGCTTGAGAAAATGATTGATTTTAATATGAAAGACAAGGCAGACTGTACAACTTTCTGGAGGAAATAGAAAATATATTGCGGCTCTTAGAAAATATATGAGGGCTAAGAGGAGATATTGAGATGAGTTTTTTTCAAGATATGATTGCAGTATTTAAAAAAAGAAAATTAGTATTTATAGAAAGCTGTAAAGAATCTGAAGATGTATATACCTTTGTATTTGAAAAAGAAAAAGATTTAACATGGAAAGCAGGGCAGCATGGGTTGTTTAGTATTACTCATAAAAAAGTCAAAAATCCTACTAAACCATTTACAATATCAGCTGCTCCAAGTGAGAAGGCTGTAAAATTGACAATGAAAATAAAAGATAACCCAAGTGATTTTAAGAAGGCAATGTTAGAGCTAAAACAGGGAATGACGATTGGTATGTCTGGCCCCTTAGGGTCATTTAATGTAAACGATGATCGGCCTGCTGTCCTTATTGCTGGAGGAATCGGAATCACACCGTTTCGATCCATCATAAAACAAATTGAGGCAGAAGGTCATAGCAATAAGGAGCCAATGCACCTCCTCTATATGGATAGTGAAAAATCTTATATTTTTAAAGCTGAACTTGATGCTAACAAAGCCTCAATAAGTACCGCTTATCTTGACTCTAGGGATAACTTGCAGGAGGAGATAGATAAGCTGCTTAACCTTTATCAGAACAATGCTCAATATCTGATTGCAGGGCCAAAGTCAATGGCGGATACACTCTCTGGTTACTTACAAAATAATAGTATCTCAAAAAAAAATATTAAAAAAGATGCTTTTTATGGCTATTAAAGTGTGGATTGAGGAGGCTGATTTTAATTATGAAACCAAGAATATCAGTAATAACCCTCGGTGTAGATGACTTGGAGAGGTCCTTGAAATTTTACCAGGATGGACTTGGGCTTCCGACAGAAGGAATCATAGGACAAGAATTTGAGCATGGTGCTGTTGCATTCTTTGATTTGCAATCCGGGTTAAGACTTGCGATATGGAAACGGAAAGATATCGCACATGACACAAGCATAAAACAGACACCGAAAAGTCCAACTGAATTTACGATTGGCCACAATGTAGGGAGTAGGGAAGAGGTCGACAGTGTAATGGAACAAGCAAGGGGAGCTGGTGCGGTGATTACAGTTCCGCCACATGATACCTTTTGGGGAGGATATTCTGGATATTTCCAGGATCCTGATGGTCATTTGTGGGAAGTCGTCTGGAATCCAGCTTGGGAGATTGGGGACTAGGCTTGTGCTTTCCTAATACACTTATGTTAAAGGAGGTAGAATACACAGAATGGAAACACTTTATATTGAAAAAGACATTAACATATATTGTGTAACTGCTAAGTCATTTCCAAATGGAGTTTTGGAGGCTCACCAGGAACTTCATAAAATGATTCCTTTTTCAAAAGAAAGAAGGTACTTTGGTTTATCAAGGCCGGAAAAAGGTATGATTCTGTACAAAGCAGCTGCCGAAAAATTAGAAAAAGATGGTGAAGAAAATAAAGAATGTGAATCATTCATTATTAAAAGAGGCAACTACAGGACCATTACCATTTTGGATTTTAAAACGAATCCACATAGTATAGGAACAGCTTTTGAGACACTTATTTCATATTCTGACATTGATCCTAATGGCTATTGCGTCGAATGGTATTTTAATGATAAAGATGTGAAGTGTATGGTCAGGTTAAAAGATAATTAAACGGCTTAATATCAATTTGGCCGACAGTGCAAGCAGATCATCCTGAGGACAAATTATTAGCTAACCGTCTCTACTTAATAGTAGGGACGTTTTTGTTTAAAATCTCATCTATGATTTTGGGAATTTATTTGACTAAGTCAACTAATAAAAATATAATTTTTGATAAAAGCAAATAAATTCTCAGGGGTGACTATGTTGTCAAACTTTTCATTTGAAGAAGAAGTCAATATTGTTCGGCATTTTAATCGTTTTATTACAAGACAAATAGGAGCTTTACACGAGGGATTATTACATAGCCCTTTTACTCTGACTGAAGCAAGGATACTATTTGAGATTGCTAATAATGATAATCCTGCAGCTTCCAATTTAACTCGTGATCTTGGTTTGGATGCAGGGTATTTAAGCCGCATATTAGCCCGATTTGAAGAGAAAGGTTTTGTGCAAAAAGAGCGTTCTGCCGCAGATGCCAGACAGCGTATCCTGATACTTACTCCGGAAGGGGAAAAGGCGTTTTCTTTGATTAATGAGAGATCATACAAGGAAATAGCCGAACTTCTTCAAGAACTGTCAGAAAGTGAACGGCAGCAATTAGTGAACGCTATGAGAACAGTTGAAGGATTGCTCAGTAAAAATGGAAATCTTAAATTTTCCGGTCCCTATTTCCTTAGACAGCATGAACCTGGTGATATGGGTTGGATTGTTCATAAACATGGCATCCTGTATTCTCAGGAATATGGGTGGGATGAGAGTTTTGAGGCGCTGGTATCACAAATAGCAGCGGATTTTATCAATAACTTTAATCCTAAGCGGGAACGATGCTGGATAGCCGAAATGAATGGTGAAATTGTCGGCTCTGTCTTTGTTGTTGAAGGAAGTGAAGATACGGCTAAACTTCGCTTATTATTTGTAGATCCAAAGGCCAGAGGATTTGGTATAGGGTCGCAATTAGTAGAAGAATGTATTAAATTTTCCAGAAGGGTTGGCTATAAAAAACTTGTCTTATGGACAAATAGTGTTCTTAAAGAAGCCCGCCATATTTATCAGAAAAAGGGCTTTAAACTTGTCCATGAGGAAAAACATCATAGTTTCGGGAAAGATTTAGTCGGAGAGACTTGGGAACTGCCCCTTTGATTTAGGTTTAGATCGATTCTGAAATAAATGGTCAAACCCATAGATTCAAAAATGAAACAAGACCTTGCTGCACATAGCAAGGCCTTGTTTTTATTTCAAAGCATCCTTTAAAACTTTGCCCTCTAAAAAGTCAGGTGCCGGGATGTCCAGCAGTTTATAAACGGTCGGGGCAATATCCAGTGTGGTAATTGAGCCGATTGGGCTGCCCTTTTTAATAGAAGGACCTTGTGCAAAGAACACAGCCTTTAGTTCCTTCCGCTCAGGGTTGCCGCCATGGCTGCCGAGTTCGATTGTCGGCATATGGGGGCTTGTTAGGCTGCTGCCCATCATATAACCCCTCGATCCTAGCAGCAATATGTCTCCCTGATTAGGGTGCTTATTCTCAGCTTTATACCTATAGGCAATCAGATAAGGCTTTTCTTCTTTCCTAAAAAGGTAATTGGAAATTTTCTGTGCTGTTTGATTAAAAGTGCTGAAATTTCCCTCGGTGAGGTAATCACCGGCTTCACTTAAATAGCCCTTGAGGATTTTTGTCTTAAATTCGGGTTTGGTTTTATATTCGCTAAAGAGCTTCTCTATTTGGCCAGCAGCTTTTTTCTTCTCTTTTTTACTGAGTTTTTCATTCAGATAAATTTGGGCAGCAGATCCGCTGGCTACAGCCATTGCCTTGGAGTTCTCCTCATCGACTCTGCCTTTTTTATCAATCTTTAATAGACCTGCTTCTTTCAAAAGAGTGTTTGGAGCCAGAATGGTGTGGACGGGCTCCATGCCGTGGTCGGATACCACAAAAAGATGGTCTTCCTCGCCAAGGCTTTCCATCGTTTGCCCCACAACCTTATCTGCAAGCTTATAGGCCCATTCAATGTATTTTGAATGTATTTGTGAATTTTCCTCTGAATACCCGGGCTGCCGCGGATCTGTCAGCAGAAAATGATGTGATTCATGATCAATCTGAGGTGTGTAAAACATCAGCAGATCTGGCTGGTATTTTTCTTTAATATAAAGTGACACGTCCGTTGCCCAGCGGACAAAACGCGAACTGATTTCTTCGTACTCTTCACGTGTAATCCACTCTTTTTCAAAAGCCTTTGTATCATCCTGGACGGGAAAGAAGCCGAATTCCGATATCAGGTCCTTTTCAAATCCTTCTGGACCTTTAATGAGGGCTGACGTAACTGCAGTCCTGTAAATACTTGCGTTCTCAAGACTGGCATCAGTCTTCAGCTTGAACCAGAATCCTGCAGACTCACCATCAGCTTCAACAGGAATTGACCCCCATTCATTGGCATTGACAATGATATCATCGGAGTCTCCCGAACGGTTTTCTGAAAAAATAAAGCGGTTATAGTTGGTTTTTCCATCATCCGAAGTGTCTAAAGCTAATATATAAATCACTTTATTTTTTGTTTCTTTCAATGGCAGCTTCACTATAGCTTCCTTCATAGGACTAAAACTGTCCTCAGTGTGCTTCCAGCTTTCTGTTTTTTTGAACTGAAGCTTGTCCTGAGAGCTGTCTGCCCAGGTTTCGCCATAGTAAACTGCATAATCCGCCTGTCCGCCTGCATCAGGATTTGACCCGGGAAACAGCACAGTGGCTGTTGTTTTCCCATTTTTTTTGGCTTCAGCCCAAAGAGGGCTTTTATCTAGCGGCTGATGAAATGCGCTTTCTCCATTGGCCAATTCCTTGTTGGGATCCTGCCATTTATTGCTCACCATGCCGGTTTCTGAAGGAGCAGCACCTGAAGCAATTGCCGCATGAGAGGGTGCTGTCAGCGAGGGGGTTACAGTTTTTGAGCCCTTGGCTGCCACTCCGTTCTCCATAAGAGACCTAATATGAGGAAGTTTGCCGTCCTTTACATACTCTTTTGTCAGATCATTTCTCATTCCATCAAAAGAAATCATCACAACCTTGTTTTCCTTCCCAATCGGATTCTCTGCATATCCTGACGAAGGAAATGCAATCGATCCTATTAATAAAATAACTATATAAAAATAGTGCTTATTCATTATGCTTCCTCCAAGGTGTCAATTGGTACAAGAGATTATTCCCTTTGCTTTTTATAGTTAAACATTTTCATAGGGGAAGATTTACAGATGCCAAATATACTGACTTCGGTAAATAAGCAGATTCAAACTGATTCAATAGATTCAATAAAATTTTTCCAGTCCCAAAGATGTAGACTTGAAGTTTGCGAATCTTTATTTTTAGAGTAGTCCGCAAAATTCGACAGATAAAATAAGGGATATGGAGGAAAGTGTATGGCAATTTTAAAAGGTTCATATGGAAACAGAGCTATATTAAAAGGGACTGTTGCAGCAGCTATTTTGGCAGGAGGAGTATTGTCACCGTCAATTCCAAGCTTCTCAAACGAGGCAGTGGCAGAAGCAGCTTCCTATTCTTACACAGTGGATGCAACAAGTCTGAATGTCCGCTCCGGTCCAGGGACAAATTACAGCCGAGTTGGGAGCCTGGCTCAAGGCAGCAGTATTCAGGTAATTGAACGTCTTGCAAGCGGCTGGTACAAAATTAACTACAATGGCAAAACTGGCTACGTCAGCGCCCAATATATTAAAACAAATGAAAAGCTTTACCGTGTGAATGCCACCTCATTAAATGTCCGGAAAGGCCCGGGTACCAATTACGGGAGAATAGGGTCTTTAAAGAACGGATCTATATTGAATGTTAGACATAAGGAAAGCAATGGCTGGTATAAAATTTCCTACAATGGCAGCACGGGTTATGTAAGCGGTGATTTTGTGACAGCCAGTGATGCCCGCTTGTCCAAGATCAATGTGCCGCTCATTGCCCAGCGGCCGGAACTGCCAAGCGGATGTGAAGTAACATCACTTGCGATGGCACTGAAATTTTATGGGGTCAATGTCAGTAAAACGACACTTGCAAATAAGATGCCCTATGACTCAACTAAGCTTGTAAGAAATGCAGACGGATCAATTAAAACCTGGGGGGATCCTGATGTCGGGTTTGTTGGAACTCCTTTTGGCAACGGGCATACGATAAACCCGGGGCCGCTGAAAAAGCTGCTTGACCAGTATCGTCCAGGTGGTGTGAATCTG
Source organism: Cytobacillus sp. FSL R5-0377 (assembly GCF_038004385.1). Lineage (NCBI taxonomy): Bacteria > Bacillati > Bacillota > Bacilli > Caryophanales > Bacillaceae > Cytobacillus > Cytobacillus sp. FSL R5-0377. Next base: position 2,073,726 of record NZ_JBBORA010000001.1, on the reverse strand, counting down.
ACCGGAAAAGATTTCTCAGAAATTGAAAAGGCTGTTTCAGAGGGCAGCCCTGTACTGGCCTGGTTTACCATCAGCCATGAAATGCCTGCGAATAGAACCTGGAAAACGCCTGCCGGCAAAACGATCAGTGCCCCGAGGCCTCTGCACTGTATTGTTGTAACCGGTGTGGATGCGAATTATGTTTATTTCAATGACAGTGAAGCTGTTAAAAAAGATGACAAAATGCCAAAAGAGAAGTTCATTAAGATTTATAATGCCATGGGCAAGCGTGCACTGGCGGTTAAATAACCAAAAAGCACCTGCGGAAATTTCCGCAGGTGCTTTTTTTACAGAATATACGTCTCAGGTCTTAGGAAGGATTACTTTTGTGGTCTATGGCGGGTAAGCGTGTTATTTTATATTGTATAACTTGAGAAGTTTTTTAAAAGTGTTTTAATAGATTTAAGGATATATGCCTTTTTTGCTGAAAGATGTCTGTGGATGAAACTTTAGGTTTATGAATTACGTATTAATAAGTAGGACTATGAGTAGGAGTCGATAAATATGAATTCCTTTTTAGCATTTGCTTTTCGCCTGCTGACATCAATTCCATTATCTGTCAGTGTGTGGCTGGCCAGTTACTTTGCTTTCGGGCAAACATTTATTCTGTCGGGGGTTTATGGGGCTGGAGCCGGCCTGCTCACTTATTGGGCGGGAGGATTGATTCAGCGCCGCCGCTTTTTGAAAAAGCATGGATTGAAGAAAAGGGAATACCAATATATAAAGAGAAATCTTGATGAGGCACGCCGTAAATTAACCCGTCTGCATAAAGCGATGTTCTCCATACGGCACCTCCCGACGCTTAAGCAGCGCATGGAGTTCATGAGGGTGACGAGGAGAATTTACAGACTGACCAGAAGTGAGCCGAAACGGTTTTATCAAGCGGAGCAGTTTTATTTTTCCCATTTGGATTCGGCTGTGGAGCTGGCGGAAAAGTATGTGTTTCTGTCTTCCCAGCCAAGAAAATCGCGTGAACTGGATCAGTCCCTTCAGGAGACGAGACGTACTCTTGACGAACTTACCCATCATATAGAGGAAGATCTTCACCGGGTAATAGCAGAAGATATTGATCAGCTTCATCTTGAGATTGATGTTGCCAGGAATTCGATTGAAAAGATAAAAGAATCAAGAATTCATGATGAAAGCAGGAGATTAAAATGAACGAAGAAAAACCATCCCTGTTAAAAAGCACTGATTTAATGGATGACTTGCTGGCAGATCCCTTTGGGGAAAATCAGCAGCCTGTTTCATCGCCGCTGAATTCGGAAAAGCGGACAAGACTGATTGATGTGATTCCGGAAGAAAACCGTGAAAAAGCCTATCAGCTTGCAAAGCAAATCGATCCGGCCAATCACCAGGCGATGATCTCATACGGAACACCAGCTCAATCAAAGCTGTTATCGTTCTCCCATACCATGCTCGAGCATGTTCAGAAAAAGGATGTTGGTGAAGTGGGAACGATCATTAATGACCTGATGAAAAAATTCAGCGATGTGAATCCGGATGAGCTGAAGCCTGAGAAAGCCTCCTTTTTTGCTCGTATGTTCGGAAAGATTTCCGGTACTGTTCAGGAGGTCTTGTCCAAATACCAGAAAACAGGAGCTCAAATCGACCGCATCAGTGTGAAATTGGAAAGAAGCAAGAATGCACTTCTTTCCGACATTGTCATGTTAGATAAGCTTTACGAAAATAATAAAGAGTATTTTCATGCCTTAAATGTTTATATTGCGGCAGGTGAACTGAAGCTCGAGGAACTGCATGAAAAGACGATTCCCGAGCTGAAGAAGAGGGCGGAAGAGTCAAATGACCAAATGAAGTTCCAGGAAGTAAACGATATGATCCAGTTTGCCGATCGCCTGGATAAACGTCTTTATGACTTGAAGCTGAGCCGTGAAATCACGATTCAAAGTGCGCCGCAGATCCGCCTGATACAGAATACCAATCAGGCATTGGTTGAAAAGATCCAGTCTTCCATTATGACTGCCATCCCGCTCTGGAAAAACCAGGTGGCTATTGCCTTGACGCTTCTTCGCCAGCGCCATGCAGTCGAAGCCCAGAAGAAGGTCTCCAAAACCACCAATGATCTTCTATTGAAAAATGCGGAAATGCTGAAAGTGAATACAATTGAAACGGCACGCGAAAATGAGCGGGGCCTTGTTGATATCGAAACATTAAAGAAAACACAGGAGAACCTGATTTCTACTCTTGAAGAAACCTTGAGAATCCAGGAAGAAGGCAGGAATAAACGCCGGCAGGCAGAACACGACCTGGCCAATATGGAAAATGACTTGAGGCTGAAACTGCTGGAGATTAAGGGGAATTAAAAGAAGAGCGATGTTCAATCAAACGTTTGATTGAATATCGCTCTTTTGCTGCTTAAACGGTTAATCCAGTTTCAGTGGAAGGTGTTTGTTTTTTTACAGGGAGCTTGATGACAGCTTCTGTTCCTTTTCCTTTTTCGCTGTTGAAATGAATGGAACCATTATGGGATTGGACTATCTTGAAACTGACGGTAAGTCCAAGACCAGTACCCTTCTCCTTTGATGAATAAAAAGGTTCGCCGATTCTATTTAGGCGATCTTCCGACATGCCGCAGCCATTATCCTTAACGAGGATAGTCAGCTGTTGGTCTTCCTCCAGCAGTGTAACGGTTACCTTGCCGCCTTCTTTAGATGCCTCGATGGCATTTTTAATGATATTAATAAAAAGCTGCTTAAGCTGATTTGGTTCACATTCAATCATATAAACATTCGATTTTAACAGAAATTCAATCTGGACATTGTGCATGGTGGCTTCTGTTTTTAAAAGCGAAATGACATTGAACAGGATTTTTTGAACATCTGCTTTTGTAAAGCAAATATCCTGAGGCTTGGCAAGGAGCAGCAGCTCGCCGACAATATGGTTGATTCGGTCCAGTTCCTCCTGCATGATCTGATAATAGAACTGATGCTTTTCATCCTCCAGCTGCATAAGCTGCACAAAGCCTTTTAAAGATGTCAGAGGATTTCTGATCTCGTGTGCAACACTTGCAGAAAGCTCGCCAACCACTGAAAGCTTTTCAGTGCGGCGCAGTCTTTCTTCAGCCTGACGGAGCTTGGTCACATCTTTCCCATAGCCGATAATCCCGGCAATCTGACCGTTCACAATAAGCGGTAAAGCCGTGCATTGAATAGTAAGTTTGCTGCCGTTTTTATGAGTGAAATCAAACTCACAGATCTTTGGCTGTTTATCCTCAAGGATGGCTGTAAAATTTTTTAAGGCTTTTATTTTATAAGGGACAGGTATGATTTCACCTATACTTTTGCCCAGTGTTTCATCAGGGCTGTATCCTGTCACGGCTTTAAATTGGGGATTTACTTTTGTGATGGTGCCTTGAAGGTCTGTCATAAAGACAATCTCGGTATTATATTCAAACAAGGATTTATACTGCTGCTGGCTTTCGGCCAGAAGCTTTTCCACATGTTTTCTTTCTGTAATGTCCCGGCCGATAATGACCAGTCCCTTTCGGCTTCCGTCGGCATGGAAAAGTGGAACTTTGATGGTATCGAACGTTTTTTCTGTTCCATCAGGCAAAGGAATAACTTCTTCAATGCGGGTAATCTTACCGTTTATCCAGGTTTCTTCATCTGATTTTTCACAGTAGCGAAGTGCATCAGCATAAAAATCAGTGTACTCGGCAAGTTCTGAATCCTTCTTGCCTTTATAATCAACATTTTCGAGATTGAATAACTTAAGTCCAAATTCATTAGATTCAATCCAGCGGCCTTGACCGTCTTTAAAATTAACAAAGTCCACCATGGAATTGATTAAAGTGGAAAGCCTCTTTTCGTCTTCTCTTGAGGCGCTAAGCTCATCTCGTTTTCCTATAAAATAATAGAGCAGACATCCTGTAGCAGTGATGTACAGAAATTCTTTCGCTCTGAATAGAAAATTGACAAGAGAAGAAGGTTCAAGCATATGCAAAAGGTAATTAGTTCCGAATACCCAAATAAGGCTGATTATCATATATAAGCCCAATAACTTTTTTTTATTCATTAGCTTATATTTCTCCTGTTCTATTTGGCTGAAAAAAGCTGTAATTCAGTCAAATTAGTAATTTTCGCGTATAATAAAAGAAAATACAGGTTGAATATACACATTATTTACAGCTTCTATTCTATATGATTTTAGCAGAGTCTTCTAGGAAATTAGTAAAATCATATTATAAGGAAAAAGAAAGGGAAGGACAAGCATGTATCTGACCATTAAAGAAACAGCAGAATATTTATCATACCCTGAGTCATATATAGAAAGCCTGATTCAGCAAAAGAAAATACGCGCCATTTATGACGGAGAACAGTATTTAGTTTACAAGGAACAGTTTAATGCCCATCTAAAGCAGGTGGAAAAATACAGGGAGCTGGTGGAGGAAATTTTAAATGAGCCGATACCGGAAGACCTGGATATTAAAGATGAGGATTAACTAGGGTAATTTCCCTCCAATCACATTATTTTACAATTTTTATCAGTCTGGATAAACTAGAATTAAATAATGTGCAAAGGAGGAAATATGGATGTTTGATATTTTAATTGTGGGTGCAGGTCCTGCTGGTGCAAGTGCTGCGCTATTTGCCGCCAAATCGGGCAAGAAGGTAGTGGTTGTGGATAATGATAAAAGCATGACTAAACGGGCATGGGTTGAAAATCATTATGGCGTTATGGAAATCACTGGCCCGGATCTGATTGAAACAGGCAAAAAGCAAGCTGCAAAGTTTGGGGCAGAGTTCGAAGAAGGAACTGTAGAAACCATTGAAAAAACTGAAAGCGGTTTTACAGTTACAGCAGGAGAAAAATCATTTTCAGCTAGTCACGTGATCATAGCGGCTGGCGTATCTCTTGGTTTAGCCGAAAAAGCCGGTTTGAAAACAAAGGCAGGGACTGAGCCCCGCATTAAAACGGTTCTGGATGTTGATGCGGACGGAAAGACGAATGTTAATGGCATTTGGGCAGCCGGAACGATTGCAGGAGTCAGTGTCCATACAATCATTACAGCCGGAGACGGTGCAAAAGTTGCGATTAACGTAATCAGTGAATTGAACGGCGAGCGGTATGTGGACCATGATTTAATGAAGTAGAATTAAAGAAGGCTTGCATGGAGCAGCCTTCTTTTTTATTTATCTTTCTATCATCTCTGAGTTTATTTTGTCCAGAAGTGCGTTTTTCATTCCCGTATACTTTTACTTTTTAAAGCTTTAAATAGACATATTACCATTTGAAATATGATAAAATGATACAAATTATGAATTTGGATTTTTTGGAAAGAAGGATCGGTGTGAAGAACATAAAAACATACATTCTCCTCACCTCCATCATGGCTTTGTGGGGATTAAATGTCAGCATAATAAAGATTCTTGTCAGCTATTTTCCTCCCGTTTCGATTACGTCTCTACGGATATTAACTGCAGGCATAACTGTGTTTTTAATATTAGGCATAATGGGAAAAGTGAGGAAGCCGAGCTTAAGGGAAATCTCGTACATTATTTTTGGCGGCCTCCTGAGTGTGGTCAGCCACCATCTTTTATTGGCTATAGGCCTGACGGGGACAAGTGCGGTAAACGGAGGGCTTATATTAGGTGCGGGTCCTCTTTTAACAGCTATACTGTCTTCCATTCTGCTGCGCCATAAGCCTACAGGCATTCAGGTGCTTGGTTTTCTGCTGGGCGGTACGGGCGTGACTTTTATTGTTCTTTCCGGAAATAAAGGGATATCGAGCTTAACTCCGGGTGATTTCTTTGTGTTCCTGTCCATTCTTTCACAGGCTCTTAGCTTCATTGTAATCAGCAAAGCTTCGAAAACGCTTGATCCGCGATTGCTGACAGGCTATATGCTGGTTTTTGGAGGAGTGATCCTGTTTGTCATGGCAAATATTGTGGAACCTGGCGGCCTTCAGGGTTTATTAGAAGCCCCAGCCTATGTTTGGGCTGCATTTGCCGCATCTGCCGTATTGGCAACAGCTGTCGGCCATATGGTTTATAACACAGCCATCCGTAATATCGGGCCGGCAGAAGCCAGTATTTTTTTGAATCTGAATACTTTTTTCTCACTGGCAGGCTCAGCGCTGATCCTTGGTGAGATTATCACCATGAACCACTTGCTTGGACTGGTTCTTATTGTGGGAGGTGTCCTTTCAGGCTCAGGAGCATTGGAGGATTTAATTTTCAGGAAGCGGAGAAAAGAGAATAGCCAGTATATGTAAAGAGATCTCTTGAAATAGAGATCTCTTTTTTTTGCAAAAAGTGGAATAGGGGAAAAGGTGTATTCAAAGACCGTTAAAGGGAATAGAGAGGCTATAGAGAGAGGAGGAGAATGGATGTATTTATCAATAACAATAAAAATGGCTGTGGGGCTGGTTACGTTGTTAGCGGTAACCCGGATTCTTGGAAAGAAGGAGCTTTCACAGGTAACCCCGTTCGATTTTATTTATGCAGTTGTTCTTGGAGGGATTATTGAGGAAGCGATTTATGATGAAAAAGTAACTGCACTTCAAGTTATCTATTCGGCACTTTTATGGGGAGGATTTATTTATATCATTGAAATTATGGCAAAAAAGAAGAATATATTCAGAAGGATTTTAAAGGGCAGGGAGTCGATCCTGGTCAAGGATGGCAATCTGGATTTAAGAGAGATGGAGAAAAACCACCTTGAAATGGAGCAGCTGAGGACGATGCTGCGCCAGAAAGGAATTTTCAGCATGAAGGATGTCAAATATGCTTATCTTGAAACCAATGGAGGCTTAAGCGTAATGAAATACCAAACAGAAGGGCCAGTCACTCCTGAAATGATGAAACTTGATGTGAATGAAAAGAATCCCTCAACCTTGCTGATCGATGAAGGAGAGGTAGTGGAGGACGGCTTGACATTACTGGGCAAAGATGGGGAGTGGCTGAGAGAGTCCATTAAAACTGAAGGCTACCAAAATATCAAAGAAATATTCTGTGCGGAATGGTCGAAAGAAGAAGGGTTCTATATTGTAGCTTATAAAAAATGAGCCTTGCATCCGCAAGGCTCTCTCTATTAATATCCCTTTTTATAATCAACACGATTAATGTCTGGTATCCCGCTGGCTATATACTCTTTTAAATTGGGAATAAATATATCTTCAATCACACGCTTGTTATAATGTTCCGTTGATCCGGCTGTATGGGGAGTAACGATAACATTATCAAGCTCCCATAAAGGGTTGTCTTCAGAAAGCGGTTCTTTTTCAAACACATCAAGGCCTGCGCCGGCAATCTCGCCGTTCTGCAGTGCGCCGATCAAATCTCTTTCATTCACAATTTCCCCCCGGCCAATATTGATTAAGAAGGCAGAATCCTTCATGAGGGCAAACTGATCCGCTCCAAATAGCTGCCGTGTTTCCTGTGTAAGCGGAAGGGAAATGACAACATAATCACATTGCGGAAGCACATCGTTGAGCTGTCCGGATGTATACATTTCATCAATATACTCTTCAGGTTTTCCGGAATGGCGGACTCCAATCACCTTCATGCCGAATGCTTTGGCAATTTTGGCTGTTTCTTTTCCGATGGCTCCTGTGCCTATCAGGCCGAGGGTTTTATTATGTATTTCAAGCTTTAATCCGGAATGGTGCCATATTTTAGCTTGCTGATTTTTTACATATGTATGGATTTTGCGGGTAAGCCCCAGCATCAAAGCAAAAATCGTTTCTGAAATAGGATTGGCATGCACGCCATTTGCACTGGTAATCTGGATTCCCTGTGATTCCATATCTGCAAGAGGGAGGGAGTCGACACCAGCACTCCAGGACTGGAACCAGCGGAGCTTGCTGTTTCCCTCGAGGACCATCTCTTTAAGTTCCTTTTTCCATCCGGCGATAACTTCGGCCTTTTTTATTTCCTTTTGCCAGTTTGCGGAATCCTTGCCGGAAATGAACTCCCAATCGGGAATGGTTTCTTTTATTTTTTCAAGCTGAGCGGGTTCCAAGTCTCGTGTAATGATACAGGTTCTTTTTGTCATTTGTGTGCCTCCGTTTTATTTTTTGAAAAGTCGGTAAATATATCATAGTCTATAAAGATTAACTTTTCTATTAAAATGTAAAGACATGGACAATCATATAGAAGAAGGCAAATGTAAAGCAGACAAAAAACCCCGGGTGTAATGACACCGGGGAATTCTATCTATTAAGTGGGCTGAAAACCTATTAATTTGGCTTTTTTATCAACACCCAGCGTGGCCCTGTCCGGGAAAGTAATGACAGAGCTGATGTAATCCCAGCGGATCAGAAAATGGGTGACGCAATCTTCTTCCTTTTGCTGTTCTTCCGGAATGTTGGTGCCGTCTTCATCTTGCACCATTGTCCGTTTGAAGCAAGGGTTCTCGACCCAGATTCCCATGCTTTCTGTTTTGATCAGTTTAACAAGGTACCACTCATCGGGCTGAAAAATGCCTGTAATGGAACCGACGAGATCATTTGGAAAGTTCTTGAATTTTATTTGAATCTTTTTTCCTGCGAAATTTTCAAGATGCATATATGAACCTCCTGAACTATATAAATTCGTTTTTTTATACTCTTCCTTTTTTTGATTGTTTTAAACATAAAAAAGGAAGATCCACGAGGTTTGCGCGAACCTTGCTTGCTAATAGCAGGGTTTAGAGCCACTTGGAGAGGGAGAGCTGTCGGGGATGGAACTAATGGGTAGGAATAGAGCCACTCAAGAGAGGAAAAGTCGCTGTAAACGGAACTAATCAGCAAAAATAGGACCACCGATAGAAGGCACTATGCAGTCGCAGCGAATGGCATAGTTAGGCATTCGACATTAAATATTAATCCAGTGGCCCCTATGAAAATGAAAAATAGAAAAGGAATTGCCGTTCAAACGGCAATTCCTTTTATTTTCAAGAGAGTGGACCTGCTGTCAAAAGACATTTAGCGTTCCCCGTCCACATATTTCCCGTGGTCTGGAACGGCAATTTCATCAAACTCATTTACAAGTCTGGTGAGGCTCTCCCTTAATACGGCGGCAGCCATGGGAATACCGTGACCTGTTATGGCGACAGACGGCTGAAGGGCTTCAAGTTTCTGTACGGATGCCCTGGCCGCATCCCAATCTGTCGTCAGATAGCGGGGCGGGCCGCTGATTTCCTGTTCCTGGGTTAGGACACTGTATAAGGATTCCTGCTTTACTGTTACGAAAGCATCACCTGCAATCAGCACACGATCCGATTCCCTGAACAAGGAAACGTGGCCTGGAGTATGACCTGGTGTGTGGATCCATTTCCAGCCTTCCATTTGGGGAACACTTCCATCCTCAGGATAGGCCTGAACATGAGTTCCGAGATCGATGCCTTCATGCGGGAAAGTGGGGGACATCTTTGCGACAAGTCCTCCTTCAACACTCGCGTCAGGTTTGGGATAGTCCTGCTGACCTGTCAAAAATGGCATTTCCAGTGTATGAGCATAGACAGGAACCTGCCAGCGCTCTACCAAATCAATAATTGCGCCAACATGGTCAAAGTGGCCATGTGTAAGAATAATGGCTTTCGGTCTGGCGTTCTCTCCAAAAAGTTCTTCTGCTGCATCTATGATTTTCTCTGCAGATTTTGGCATGCCTGCGTCAACCAGAACCCAGTCGCCGGGCTTTTCTGATATTCGTACAAAACAAACATTAACAATCTGAACTGTCAGGCAGAAAACTCCATCTGCTTCGTTTACAATCATTCCGCTCGTGGAGGATGTCATGGGCATATAGCGTTCAGTTGATGAACTTTCCTTCAAAATATTACCTCCTTGTTGAGTTATAAATAACAGACCCCTTATCTTTTTGAGTATACCCGCATGTGAACTTTGTATGCGGCATATTCAGGAGGTGGAGGGAATAAATGAAAAAAGCTCTGCCGCATTATGGCAGAGCTTTGAAAATTATGATAGGAATTCATGCGGGTTTAACCCAAGTTCCATGCAGATTTCAGTTACAGCCTGTTTTTCATTTTGATCAAAGTTCCCATCGGCATAACCGATCGCGATACAATAACGGGCGACGAGGCGGGCGATCTCTGGCTTATTTCTTACCCGTCCAACTGCTTTGAAGGCTTCGGCCCGGCCGATGATTGGATCCATCTCAATCCGCTGGACAAACATATTGAATTGCTGTATCACTTTTTGGGTATCAAATACTTTTAATTCCTGGCTGCTGTTCACAAACTCAATCATCTTTTGGCGTTCAGACGGATCAAGCCTTCCATCTGCCATGCCGACAAGAGCGCATGAGGCAACAACGGCGTCGAGGACATCCTGGCTCTTGAATCGAGTAAACAGCTCCTGTGCACGGCGCTTTTGATCATTGGCCCACTGTGCATAATCCGTCTGATTAGGTGACCATGAGTTGCCGCAGGAATTACAGGTAAGCTTCAGTTGATTTTTACCAATAAATCCGCCAAGAAGTCCTACAGGGCCAAGGATGAGTCCTCCGATCGCTGCTTTTCCAAGTCCAAATCCCTTTTGGCCGGTACGGATGTTAGTGGATCCGCAGCGGGTACAAGCCATATTACCATCAGTATAGGATTGAGCCTGTACTGGCTGTCCAAAATCAGTTTGGCCTCCCATAGCAGGTGGCTGGGATGGAGGAGGGCTATATGTAGTCTGACTAACAGGCTGCCCAAAAGACGACTGACTGCTGCTGTAGCCTGAGTAAGTCTGCTGGCTTTGCTGTGGGCTGAATCCATTAGACGGCTGTCCGTAAGTTGCCTGCTGCTGAAATTGACTTTGACCGACTGACGGCTGCTGACTTGGAGCGGGCTCATCATCTACAGAAACACCGAAATTGCGGCATAGGGCAGCTAATCCTCCCTGAAACCCGCTTGCAATGGCATTGAATTTCCACTCGCCATTGTGCCGATAAAGCTCTGCAGCAACGATGGCTGTTTCAACAGTAAAATCACGGCCAAGATCGAAGCGCAGCAGTTCCTCGTTTGTCAGGGCATTAAAAATTCTTACATAGGCATTTGAAACTTGCCCGAAATTCTGTCCTTTCATCTGGGCATCATGAATGGTAATGGTAAACGCAATTCGATGGATATGCTGCGGCACCTTATTCAACTCGATGCGGATTTGCTCATCATCCCCGGCACCAGCTCCCGTTCTGTTATCACTGCTGTATAGAATTGATCCGTTTCCGCCGGAAGGGTTATTATAAAACACAAAGTCACTGTCACTTTGTACTTTGCCGGATGCGCCTGTTAAGAATGCTGAAGCATCCAGGTCATATTGAGATTGATTATGGCTGACATCCCAGCCCAATCCTGCCATTACAACCTGCAATCCAGGATTGGTTTTGGTCAAATCTACTTTTTGTCCCTTGCTCAATCGAACTCCCACAGATTTCACTCCTATTACCTTTTTAATAATTAGAATTTATACCTTTGTACTTTGAGAACTGTCCAGCTCAAGCGCTTCCACTTTTCTTTTTATACGTTCTAAGAAGAAAGAAGTTTCATAGTTTTCATTATAAGGCAATTGAAAGCGAAGTGAAACTTGAGCGTCTATTTGAGGTTGGAAAAATGGTTTTGATGCCGGCCGTAGAATAGAATATTAATGAGTATGTATTGGCATTGGAGGAGATGAGTTGAGTTATAGAGCAAAAATATTTGCCCATCGAGGTGTCAGCGGGCATTTTCCGGAAAACACGATGGCTGCTTTTCAGGCAGCATTGGATGCTGGAGCAGATGGCATTGAATTGGATGTGCAGATGGCGAAAGACGGTACGCTCGTGATTATTCATGACGAAAAGGTGGACAGAACGACGTGCGGAACCGGATATATTAAGGATATGACCTTTGAAGAAATCCTGAAGCTTGATGCAGGAAGCTGGTTTGCGGATGTGAACGCCGGAGAATTAATCCCTGATCTGGAGAAGCTTTTGCAATGGGCAGTAATGAAGGGCAACGAACTGCTGATTAATATTGAATTGAAAAATGATTTGATTGACTATACCGGGATGGAAAAAATGGGAATTGACCTTATTCTTAAATATGGATTGGAACAGCGTGTTATTATCTCATCCTTCAATGCGGAGAGCCTGAGGAGAGTCCGGGAACTTCATGCAACAATCCAGACTGGGTATCTGATAGAAGGCATTCCTGAAAATACACTCGAAATCGCCAAAAAAATTGGTGCAGACAGTATTCATTGTGAAGAGAGGTTTGCTCTATCCGAAATTGGAAGGAAAGCAATAGATGCAGGATATCCACTGCGGGTATATACTGTAAATGATGAAACACGCAGCGGAATTTTATATAAGGCTGGAGTCGAAGTGATAATGACCGATTTTCCGGGGAGGTTTTTGGAATGATGAGTTTGTTGGATATGATGATTCTTATTATCCAAACTGAGGTCATTTAACACCATTAAAGACGCCACGTCTTCATCAAAAGAGAAAAGATGCTGCATCAAAGTCCCTGGTAGACACCACATCTCCAGCAAAAGTAAAATCAAATGCATCAAACAGCAAAAATATAGATTTATCCATGCAAAAAAAACAAGCGCATATCATATGCGCTTGTTTTTTTATTCCTACCAAAGCACAGGCTTGGCTACCATGAACCAAAGCATGAGCATTAACAGAAAAAGATAGATCCAGACGGAGCGGGTTAGCTTTCTGATTAGGAAAAGCTGATCCGCTCCCGGCTCATCAAATTTCCTCAGGACGGGAGTGAAGGCCCGGGCGAGAAAAAAGACTGAGCCTCCCATGACTGCCAGGGTAGCGACGATCCAAGATGTCGTCCAAGCCCAGTGGCTGTTCACGATTAGAAGGATACCCGAGCCTACCAGTACATGTCCTGCATGCTTGACAAGGCGGACGGATGTCCTGAAGATGCCGATATATGCCTGCTGGACCCCGGGATGAGCTGTTTCCAATTTATTGACGATTGGGATCAGAACAAAAAATGGGCCAACAGAAAGAATGGCACTGCTGACATGGATATACAGCAGTATTCGGTACAATATGTCCATTACAGCAGATTACTTCTTCACTGCGCTGAATTCATGAACCCATACACGCATTTGCGGAAGCCAAGGCATTCCCGGATGCATGGAAAGGATAGAATGCTTATAGTCTTCTAAATTTTCGAAGCCTTCCTGGCGGGCATCTGCGTCAGTTAATTCTCCTAGAGACTGTGAATACACTTTTTCAACAACAAAATCCTGTCCCTCAAGTGTCATGATTTCACCAACATCAGCATAGCGGCCGTTGCGGCGTGTAGCTGTTTTCTTTCCTGCAAGAACCTTTTCAACGTCCTCTTTAACTGTAACCATGCGGTCTACTGAACATGTTTTCGGCGGTAATGTATTGGGGTCGTGCTGATTTGACATTATGCTATTCCTCCTTATGTAAATGCTTACTTTAGAACCTTACCATACTTTTCAGCGGAAAGGCAGTTAACGGTTAAAAAAGCCTGAGGAAACAAAGCCCTCAGGCGTATTGCCTATTTTAATTTAAATGAGCTCTTTAGTGAAACAATCCGGTTAAAGACAGGCTTTTCTGCTGTTGTATATTTAGGATCTGCATTGAAATAGCCATGGCGGAAGAATTGGAACTTATCATGGGCTTTTACATCCTTCATATTTGGCTCGATGTAACCATGAACAATTTCAAGTGAGTTCGGGTTCACATAGTCTAGGAACGTTTTTCCTTCGGGATCATTTTCAAGAGCATCATCTGTGTCTGCCTCAGCGTTACGATCGGCATCTTCGTCAAGAATCAAAGGCTCGTATAAACGGAATTCAGCGGGAATGGCACTCTTGGCATCCACCCAGTGAAGTGTTCCCTTCACTTTACGGCCTGTAAAACCTGTTCCGCTCTTTGTTTCAGGGTCATATGTGCAATGAAGCTCTACAACATTGCCATTCTCATCCTTGATGACATCGTTGCACTTGATGAAGTAAGCATGCTTTAAACGGACTTCATTGCCAGGGAAGAGGCGGAAATATTTTTTCGGCGGATCTTCCATGAAGTCGTCCTGTTCTACATAAATCTCTCTTGAGAATGGAATTTGGCGCATGCCCATTTCCGGATTCTCCGGATTGATTTCAGCATCAAGCATTTCAGTCTGATCTTCCGGGTAGTTCGTAATGACAACCTTTAACGGGCGAAGTACCCCCATTGTGCGCGGAGCCTTCATTTTCAGGTCCTCGCGTACAAAATGCTCAAGCATCGCTTCATCCACTGCACCTGAGCCCTTTGAAACACCCGTTTCTTTTACAAACTCACGGATTGCTTCCGGAGTATAACCCTTGCGTCTCAAACCGGAAATCGTCGGCATGCGCGGGTCATCCCAGCCATCAACATAATTTTCTTCTACAAGCTGCTTCAATTTTCTTTTGCTCATTACTGTATTAGTAATATTCAGGCGGCCAAACTCGATTTGCTGTGGTGTGCTTTCCATTTCACACTCTGAGACAACCCAGTTATAAAGCGGGCGCTGGTCAGCAAATTCAGTGGTGCACAAGGAATGGGTAACTCCTTCGATTGCATCCTCAAGGGGGTGGGCAAAAGCATACATCGGGTAGATGCACCATGTATCACCTGTATTATGGTGAGTTGCATGTGAAACACGGTAGATAACCGGATCGCGCAAGTTTACATTCGGTGAAGACATGTCAATCTTCGCTCTAAGAACTTTTGCTCCGTTTTCGAATTCACCCTTCCGCATACGTTCAAACAAATCAAGATTCTCTTCAACTGAACGGCTGCGGAATGGACTTTCTTTTCCAGGCTCTGTCAGTGTTCCGCGGTATTGGCGGATTTCCTCCTGGCTTAAGTCATCCACATAAGCCTTTCCTTTCTTGATTAAAAGAACGGCACGTTTGTACATTTCCTCGAAGTAATTCGAAGCAAAGTGAAGCTCTTCCCACTCGTAGCCAAGCCATTTAACATCTTCTTTAATGGCATCCACAAATTCCTGATCTTCCTTAAGCGGGTTCGTGTCGTCAAAACGAAGATTCGTCTTGCCGTTAAAGTCGTCTGCCAGGCCGAAATTGATGACAATCGATTTGGCATGTCCGATATGAAGATAACCGTTCGGCTCAGGCGGGAAACGTGTAATGACCTCTTTGCGCTTGCCCGACTCCAGATCCTCTTTAATAATGGTTCGTATAAAATTTGAATTGTTTTCCAAACCGGTATCAGCCTTTCTGTTTATGTAGTTAGTACTTATTTTAATAATATCGGGAAGGAAAATAAAGCGAAACTTCCCTTAGCAGTGCTTGCTATCATCTATAGGGCATTACTCTTTATTCATTCTTTCTATTATAAACAAGACCAGTCTGGAAAAAAAGTTTTTCTGAAGGCCGGATGCGAAGTTTTACAAAAATGTTAAATAATTTCAAACAAGGAGGGATAGAGGGATGTGAAAAGAATGTCTCTTAACAGGAAGTATTCTATTGAATGGAGGAAGGGACATGTCTGTAAAATATCCGGTTTTAGAAGGAGCAGAACCTTTTTATTTTGAAGGAAATGAGATTGGAATTCTGGTTTCTCATGGCTTTACCGGTTCAACTCAAAGCATGCGCCCGCTTGGGGAAGCTTATGCCAATGCAGGGTTTACAGTCTGCGGTCCGCGGCTGAAGGGGCACGGCACTCATTATGAAGAAATGGAAACAACGACCTATCAGGACTGGATTCATTCGGTTGAAGAAGGCTATCAGTGGCTGAAAGAGCGCTGCAGTACGATATTCGTTACGGGTCTCTCAATGGGCGGCACCCTGACATTGTATATGGCCGAAAACCATTCGGAGATTAAGGGGATCATCCCAATTAATGCAGCTGTGGAGATTCCTGATATGGAGGCAGCAGCAAGCCTCGAGGATGTCCGTTTCTTGGATGCAATTGGTTCAGACATAAAAAATCCTGAAATAAAAGAACTCGCCTATGAAAAGACACCGGTTAAATCACTTGGTGAAATATCCGAACTGATGAAAAAGGTGAAAGCTGATTTAGATAAAGTGACTTGTCCTGCGCTGATTTTTGTCTCAAAAGAAGATCATGTGGTTCCTCCTTACAATTCACAGGAAATATACACAGGCATTAAATCTGCTGCTAAGGAAATAGTCACCATGGAAAACAGCTATCATGTGGCAACGCTTGATAATGATCAGGACATCATAATAGAAAGAACACTGCAATTTCTGAAGCGAGTACTGGAAACAAGCAGTCTTCAAGGGTGACGCGGGGAGCTTAATCAGGCTCTCTTTTTTTGAGTTTAAATGCATGCCTTGATATGATGCAAAATTCCGTTCCTTTTTCCAATCAGCTGTGTTAGTATTTAGTAATTCGAAATAGTTAGCTGGTTTTTAAAAAGGCTCTTTTCGTATAAATTGTGTTTTACCTATCAGTTGATTTCCGCTCCAATCAACTCAGCAAATTTGTCTAAGCTATAAAAATATATACGAAAACAGCTTTAAAAAAGATAAATGGAAAGCGGGGGATGCGCGTGGAAAAGGCAGCAAAAGAGACTTTATGGACGAAGTCTTTTATTATGCTGATGATCGGGAATTTATTTGTTTTTATGTCGTTCCAAATGCTGATTCCAACATTGCCTCCATATATTAAGTCCATTGGGGCAACTGGTCTTGAAATTGGCATGGTGACAGCACTGTTTTCAATTGGAGCCGTTTTGAGCAGGCCTTTTATCGGGTTTATGCTGGAATATAAAGCTAGAAAGCGGCTGGTTCTGATCGGGGCAGCAGCGCTATTGGCAATAACCATTATTTATCCGCTATCAAGTGTGGTCATGATTTTTCTGTTGTTCCGATTCATTCATGGGCTTGCCTGGGGATGGTCGACTACTGTAAATGGGACAGCAGTTGTAGATGTAGTGCCTAATTCCAGGCTTGGAGAGGGTATGGGCTACTATGGCCTGAGTGTTACGATTGGGATGATCATTGCTCCAAGTCTCGGAATCTACCTATATCAGATTACCTCTTTTACCAATCTTATTTATATATCAAGCGTACTCGGGGTGATTGCCATTGTGCTCCTGGCCATTGTCCGCTATGAGACGCCTGAAGCTGTTCTGACCACAAGGAAAGAAGATCTGAAATTCTCTTACCTTGGCTCTTTAATTGAAAAATCCAGCTGGTTTCCTGCCTTCATTACGATCATTGTTACATTTGGATACGGGTCCATCGTAACGTTCATCGTTATTTTTGGGGAAGAGCGCGGCATTGATCAAATATTCCTTTTCTATCTGTTCAATGCGATTATGGCATCGCTCTCGAGGCCGGTTGCCGGAAAATGGTTTGACCAGCGCGGTCCGAAGGGACTTGTACTGCTTTGTACGTTCCTGACCTTTATTGGAATGTGGGTACTTTCCTTCGCACATTCGAATATGTTTATTATCATTAGCGGAATTTTGTTTGGAATTGGATTTGGTTCATTGATTCCTACTCTGCAGTCCTGGACGTTATCAATGACACCATCCAACAGGCGCGGTGTGGCAAACGGAATGTTCTTCTCCTCCATCGATCTTGGCATTGGGCTAAGCGGGCTTGTGTTTGGGGTGCTAGCACAGTTTGTAGAAACGGCGGCATTATTTCAAATTTCAAGTGTATTCCTGCTTCTGGGCATGGCTGTAACTGTCCTATATGGCAGGCGGAGCCGGGCTGCTCGGCCGCAGCAGGCATCATCTTGAAGAATGAAAACTGGCAGACAGGAATATATATTTCTGTCTGCCAGTTTTTATTTTGATTTGAGGTGGTATTAATAGAGTAACGCTGGTTCTAACTATTAAAATTATTACACAGCAATACAGCAATGTTTCAAAAATGATAGAGAAATGAAATTTTTTGCAGAAAAATTTTTGCTACAATATAGGGATAAAGGATGAAAATTGGCGTATTATGCGTTTTTTAAGATAAGAAGGTAAATTCTGAAGTTAGATAACTGTCTAGCTCCAGGCGCCATCGGCTCGAGGTTCCTAAGCTAATCAGGCCAAAAGGTAAAGAACAGACTTTCAGCCGCTAGTCTTATGATTTGAGCCGATAGGCGGGCGCCTTCCGCTTCTTTTATAAATCATGCTGATAAAGCTCTATGAAATTAGGGAATCAGCATCCTGAATCAATAAAATTTTTTTAAAAGCCGCCTTTAGGCGCACTTTTAAAAATAGTACTGCGGGGGATCAAGATGACTTTAGAAAAGCAGCTAATCAGCAAAACCTTCTATAAGACCTTCATGGAATCAAATGAAAATGTGCATCCGATCAGGGTTTTGGGTGAATTGTATGTGGCTGAGCAGCAGAACGAGGTGCCTGATTTAGCTAATATACGCTTCGCCCAGGGTGAAGTCTATTTCCTTAACAAGGATTATGAAGCGGCCATTTTTAAATGGGAGAGCATTCCGAATGAATTGGGGCCATGGGCACAAAAAAATATGGCAGATGCCTATTTTGAATTAGATTTGCTTTCAAATGCAGAGGACTTATATAAATCGATTGAAACAGATTCAGAGGTGTTAAAGACAGAAGTGCTCCTCCAGCTGTTTTCACTTTACATACAGCGCGGAAAGCTTGAATTGGCTGTTGAATCCATTAAAAATGCGGTTCGGCTAAATCCGGATTATCCGGATGTGACCGATCTGGCACGCGGATTCTTTGAAGAACATAGTGATTGGGGAAATGCGGTAGAGCTGGCTGTCAATGAAGCAATCAGGACGGAATCCATATCGTGGTTTGAAGTTCTTCATTCATATGTAGAGCAGGGGCGTACAGCTAAAGTAGAACCGAATTATTTCAGTGAGGCACTTTCGGTGCTGCACCGTGCGGATCTGGCTCACTTTGAAGGTTTATCAGCGGCGATGTGGGATAGCTACAAGAAATCAGATCTATATTTCTCATGGCTGAAAGAATATAATCACATTCTCCTGAATATGGAGCCCGGACGATCACATACATGGAGCGTGCTTTCGGAGCTATACAAAGATACGTATCTCGAACTGATCAGCGGCAAGCATTTAATCCGGGATTTATCTCATCTGATCCCAAACCACCTGACGAATTGGGTGAAAATAGCTGCCCCTTCTCATTATCTTATTTCGGCATCAGCGGTGCTGGCGTGGAGCGAAATATTCCCTTCCAATATTGATGCATCAGCTGTCAGTGAAGCAGAAAGCCTTGTGAACAGTTCTGTCCGTTATCAGGAAGGTCTGGAGGAAAGCTTCAAGCTTTTCGAAACGATCATGAAATGGGCAAAGGAAAAAGGCGTACTGATGGGTGAGCGATTTGAATGGATGGTCCGCGAGCTGCTCGATTTGGATTCCGGGCATTTGCTGATTGCCGGTGCAGCTTCAAATGGTAAATCCTCGTTTGTGAACACTCTTCTCGGGGAGGAGCTGATGGGAGATTCTACCTCTGCTTCAGTGCTGTTTAAGGATAGTAACGAGGCAGAAATCTATGCTATTACGGATGAGGAAGTACGAAGCATTTCTGATCTTGACGATTTTAGGCAAAGCGCCGAGAAAAGCCAGCAGACGCTCATCCGCTGCAGAATGCCCTTCAACTTTTTACAGAATAATGGACTTGCTGTCATAGACACACCAGGTCTTGCGGGGCAGAGCAAGTTCAGAAATGGTGTGTTCCAATATCTTCATTTCGCTGACAGTATGCTATTTGTCCTGAATGCGGATTCGCCACTGACTGATAAAGAGCTGGATCTTGCTGTTAGAATGAAAGAACAGGCACCGAAACTGCCTATTCATTTTCTTCTCAGTAAAATGGACCGGATTCCTGACAGTCAGGATGCTATTGAGCTTCTTGATGAAACTCAGTCACGCGTTCATACCTATTTTCCAAAAGCAAAGGTGTTTGCTTTCTCCGCCTATTATGAAAGTGAAAGCCAGCTTAACGATTTAGCCGTCTTTATCAAGTCGATGATGGATGAACGGGACCGGAAAGAAGAGCGTACAGCAAAGGTTCTTTACTATATAAAAAAATCCATCAAATTCCTTCTTGAAAAACGCGTTGAGATGGAAAACAGCTTGATTGATACGATTAAATGGAACGAAGAGATGGTGACTAAGCTAAAGGGTGCCAATAATCAGCTGATGGATATAGAAGAAGAGAAGGTCCGGACAATTAAAAGATCTTACAGTAAGATTAAAGATGAAATGAGAGCGGATCTTAAGAAACAGATTCCGGAACTGCTTCGGAACTGTTCAGAAATGGTGACAGAAGACAGTGATTTCGGAAAAATCCATTCTGAGCTAAATGATGAAATGAATAATCGGATACATCAATATATTGAAGGTACGGTTTTGCCTGAGTTTCATGTTTCCATTAAGGAGTGGATTATGGAAAGTGAAGGAGAGTTCAGAAGCAGCCAGGCATATTTAGATGAGATGAGCGAAGGCTTCAATGAGCTATACGGCGAGGAGAAAATCGCATTGGGCTGTGATTTCAGGGTGCTGGATGACTGGCGCCGTGACGCGGACCGGATGACGCGTGGAAGTGTTCAGCTGGAAAAGGCCAACATTCTAAACCGCTTTTCGCCTTCTCAGTTCCTGCTTAAGAGTGCAGGAAAGCTTCTTGGAGCGATTCAGCAGAACAAAACCATGCTCCATAATAAATATAAACAGTTTATTGAGCATGAAGACTATAGTGAAATCGCAGAATTCATCACCGATAAATTCATGCAGCAATTCGAACTCTTTGAGAAATCGCTAGAGCGGGATATTAAAATGTTCTTCCGAAATCCGTTTGACGTGTTGAATCATACAGTCGAAGAGTCATATACCAACATTGCAGAAAATAAAGAAGCATTAAACGAGATGCGCAAAAATCCAGAGATTTATCAGGATCCTCTGACACTATTTGATCTGAAGCTTCGACAGTTTGAATGGATGACTTCAGCAGGGGAAAAGGTTAAAGAATATAGGTAAGCATTAGGAAGGAGATATCCTTCCTTTTTTTTTATGGAAAAATAGAAAAATAGGGTTTGATTTATCTTATATAAGGGTATAGAAGTTAGTCTATTAAAACCTTAATCTCATAAGCAAGTATATGAACAGGAAAATGATGAATAAAATCGGGGGAAAGAAGGAGAGAACAGGTGAGCTTTAAAAGAAAGCAAATGTTGGGGTTGGGCTTAACCGTATTTTTTTTATTTATTCTAATGTTTGTCATTCTGTCAATGGTGAACGGAATAAAGGCAAACATGCTGGAAATAGTGGAGGATCGATATTATAAGGTAAGTCAGGCTACAGAAATCAGACAGCTATTTTACCAGACTGACCAAGAGCTGCTGAGTGTGCTCACAGACAAAGAATCCGCAGATACAGTCAAGACGGCTGAATTGGTGAAAGCCAACCATGAGGGGATACAAACCCGAATAGTTAATTTAGAGCAGGAATTAAATAGACAGAACTCGAGATTGCTCTTAAAAGAAGTAGAGCGGGCATACCAATCATATGCTCAAATGCAAACCAGCTTCACTGAATTAATGGGAAGCGGTGAAATGGATTCTCTGGAAGCACTATATAGAAGTGAGAGAGAAAACCGAAGCGCACTGCTGATCAAGCTGGCTGATTTTAAAGAGTATCAGGAATCCCTAATGGCTGATTCACTGGAGAGTGCAAATGACACGTATAGCCAGTTAGTCTCAACTTTGGTTGCTGCGGTAGCAATAGCCATTGTTTTAATCATCGGAGTAACGGTTTGGGTAATCAGAAGCACAGGCCGAAGCATCAGCTTGATTACAAAAGGCATTAAGGATATTGATTATCAGGACCTTTCATCCATTTCAAGGCTGAATATCGAAACAAAAGATGAAATTGGGGAAATTGCGAAAGCCTTTAACTCGATGGCTGATTCCCTTGAGAACTATTACGAGAAAGAACAGCGCTATTCTGCTGAAATTAGTGAACAGAACTGGATTCAAAGCCAATCTGCTTCATTGGTTAGTATCTATAGTCAGCATGTAACGATAGCCAATTTGGCGGATGACCTTATTTCGCGGCTGACACCTGCTGTAGGAGCCAATCTTGGAATCATTTATGTGAAAGATGATAGCGGAAGCAAACCTGTATTTAGGAAACAGGCTGCCTATGCAGGTGGAGCCGGGGATGCAGGACGTGACTTTTTCTATGAGGGAGAAGGAATAGCAGGCCAAGCGGTAAGAGATAAGAAAACGATATTCCTGCACGATGTTCCCGAGGATTACAAGCTCCTATCAACTGGCCTGGGGGATGTCCGGCCGAAAAGCATTATGATGGCACCTGTCATTCTGAAGGATGAGGCAGTAGCAGTTGTGGAACTGGCAAGTTTGATGCCATTCACTGATGCACAGGTTAAATTATTGGAAAAGGTAATTGAAACATTAGGAATAGCCATTACGAATATTTCAGGAAGAATGGAGATTGAACGTTTACTGGCTGAATCCCAGGCACAGACAGAGGAACTGCAGGCACAGGCTGAAGAGCTGCAGTCCCAGTCGGAGGAGCTGCAGGCGCAATCTGAAGAAATGCAGAGTCAATCCGAAGAGCTGCGTATGATTAATGAGCAGCTTGAAGAGCGCTCCAGAGATGCTGAAATGAAATCCGAAGAACTTCAGGCTGCAAAGGAAGAGCTGGAGGAAAAAGCAAAACAGCTGGGCCTCAGTTCAAAATACAAATCAGAGTTTTTGGCAAATATGTCGCATGAGCTTCGTACCCCGCTTAACAGTATCCTGCTTTTATCGGAAATGCTGGCAGAAGATCCGGATCAAATCCTGACTGAGGAGCAGAAGGAATTTTCCAAGGTTATTCATACATCAGGACAGGACTTGCTTACTCTGATTAATGATATCCTTGATCTTTCGAAAGTAGAAGTAGGGAAGCTGGAGATCAGCTTTGAGGAAGTCAATATGAGTGAAATGTCGCAGAGGATGAAGCAGCATTTTACACAGGTGGCCAAGCATAAAAAGCTTGAATTTACTGTAAGTTCTGCTGAGGACGTTCCTCCTGTATTCAATACCGATGAGCAGCGGCTGCAGCAGATTGTGAAAAACCTCCTTTCAAATGCCTTTAAGTTTACGGAAGAAGGTTCGGTAGCAGTGACGTTTGAAAAGGCTTCACCAAGCGATGTCTTGGGCTTGCCGTTATCCAGCTATACAAATGACTGGCTGAAAATAACAGTGACTGATACAGGGATTGGCATTCCCTCCGAGAAGCAGCAGCTTATTTTTGAAGCCTTCCAGCAGGCCGACGGCGCAACAATGAGAAAATATGGCGGAACAGGCCTTGGATTGTCCATATCAAAAGAGTTTGCCCAGCTGCTCGGCGGTATTTGCAAAGTTGAGAGCGAGGAAGGAAAGGGAAGCCGGTTTACACTGGTGATTCCGAATCTGCCAAACGGAATGCCTGAAATAGAGACGGGGTCACTTGCTTTTGAAGAAGCAGCTGTAACCGCTGAACCCGTCCCGGCAGTGTCTGAAACAGCTGTAACACAAGATGTCGAAGGGGATGCTGAAGCAGAGCATCAGCATACAGGTGCGGAGCTCAAAGACAAAACCGTCATCGTAGTTGATGATGACCACCGAAATATTTATGCACTGAAAAACGCATTGAAAAAAGAGGGCATGAATGTCCTTACAGCTGAAAACGGAATGCAGTGTCTCGATTTAATCATGGGTACAGAACAGATTGATATAGTCCTGATGGATATTATGATGCCGGTTATGGATGGATATGAAACCATGAAGAGGCTACGCGGGCTGGACAGGCACCAGGATGTTCCAATCATTGCCCTTACTGCCAAAGCAATGAAGGGCGATAGGGAAAAGTGTATGGAAGCAGGAGCAACAGATTATATCAGCAAGCCGTTAAAACTGGACCAGCTCCTGTCTGTGATGAGAGTATGGCTTTCATAGCAGGCAGCCTGCAGACACTGTCAATACATCATCTGTTCTTGAAAGTAGAGGAATGAAGGACTTGAATAAGGAAGAATTAGAAATAGAATTGCTTTTAAAAGCCATTTATAGTTTATCCGGATATGATTTCCGGCAATATATGCGATCATCAATTGCCAGGAGAATCCAAACCCGGCTTAGCAGGGATCGGCTGCCCAGTATAACAAGCCTTACAGAAAAGGTTATACATGAAGAAGGGTATCTGCAAAAGGTACTGAGCGATTTTTCAATCAATGTGACAGAAATGTTCCGGGACCCTTCTTTTTTTAAAGCTTTTCGAGGGGAGGTTGTCCCGATGCTCAGCGAATTGCCGGAGATCAGAATTTGGCATGCAGGGTGTTCAACTGGAGAAGAAGCCTACTCCATGTCTATTTTGATGGAAGAAGAGGGGCTGGGTGAACGAACTAAAATTTACGCTACAGACATCAATGAGAAGGTGCTTAAGAAGGCAGAGAGCGGAGTAATCCCTCTGCAAAAAATGCAGCTCTATACAAAGAATTACATTATGGCAGGCGGGAAAAAATCCTTTTCTGAATACTACACAACCGATTGTGAAGCAGCTTATCTGAATGCATCTCTGCTTGATCGAATGGTTTTTGCCCAGCATAATCTGGTGACGGATGGCTCCTTTAATGAATTTCATGTGATTATTTGCCGCAATGTGATGATCTATTTTAATACTGACCTGCAGCGTCACGTTATTAATCTATTTAATGAAAGCCTTAGTATGGGAGGAGTTCTGGGGCTTGGAAGCAAGGAAGCGCTGCGGATGGATGACCCTGTATTTGAAGAAATCAACCTGCAGGAAAAGATTTTTAGAAAAATTTCTGATGTAAAAAATAAAAACAGAGTGCAGATCCTATCTTAAAGGACTGCACTCTGTTTTTTTTGTATAGGGTGTTTTTACAGGTAATCAACGGACAACAATGATAAGCGAAAAAATATTATGTACACATCCTAATCTGCCTGAATCAGCACAACACACATATCATCATCAGCGCTTACCTGCTGCTGCTTAGTCAGTATCATATCGATTGGCTCTGCTGTTCTGGCTGCAGTCCAATAAAAGGATGCGAAGCGCTGAAGATACTCACTTGGATTGGGATTGTTCTGCTCAACTGCTTCTTCAACACCGTCTGTAAACAATAGCAGCTGAATGGACTCTGTATAGGGAATCGTTTCTTTTTGGATTGCAATATCTTCAAAAAAGCCGACTGCACACATATTGCTTGATAAGCTGAGCATTTCATTTTTATCAACAAGAGCATATCCGGCTGGGTGCCCGGCATTTACATACTCAATTGTTTTGTCTTTTTTATTGAGGACAAGATAAATGGCTGTAAAGTAATATGGAATACGCTGATTACGCTGATTCAGTGAATTCATCCAGCGATTCAATTCCTTCATCACATATTCGGGGTCACTGCATGTTCTGATGGCATCTCTGAGAACAGAAGAGATAAACATGCATACTAGGGAAGCTGAAATTCCGTGGCCCATCATATCAAGCTGTATGGCAGCATAGCGGTGTTCATCTATTTGATGCCAATAATACATATCCCCTGCGAGTTTATTGGCTGGCAGGTAGGAAGCCTTTAACAGCGTATGTTCATGATAAATCGGTTCGCTCAGCATGCTGGTTTGTACCTGCATGGATAAATCCAATTCATTTTTAATTTTATTATCCTGCTCCTTATGCCAGTCCTTTTCATATTTAAGCCTTAAGGCAGCCCGAATGCGGGCAAGCAGTTCCGTCTTATTAATAGGCTTCATTACATAATCAGTCCCGCCCGCATCGAGAGCTTCTGCAACCTTATTGGAGTCCTCCAATGCAGTTACAAAAATCACCGGAATATCCTTCAAAAGCGGATCTTGCTGAAGCTGGCGGCATGCTTCAATTCCATCCATTTCAGGCATCATAATATCCATCAGAATGATATCTGCTTTAATATCAGCTGAAAATGGTGAATATCCCTGAAGATACTGAAACATATCTTTAGCAGAAGAAAACGTTAGATGATCTTTATACCCGGCGCGTTTTAATATATGTTGAATAACAAATAAGTTGGCTTGATTATCGTCCACAACTAGGATTCCCATAAACCTTTTCCCTTCCCGTGTTTTTACGATTTAATTCTTTATATAATATCCTTAACATATACCCCAATTTAAGAGGGGGGAAACCTATTTTTACTCTACGCAATACGCAAAAGTAAAAAATAAAATGTAAGCGTTTTCTATTGTTTTTTTAAAATAATAATTTTCAGCGATATAATCCTAATGAATATGAATAATTAATATATTTATATATCTTTATGTGTTTTTCTGGTGAACACTTGTGTTTTAGGGGTAGATTTTCTCTTGATTTCTGTTGGGATAAGAGTAAAATAAAGATTAAATTTTCAGAGATTGGGAGATGTCAGGATGAATGTCGTGAAGTTCGGAGGATCCTCTTTAGCATCCGGAAAGCAAATCGAGAAGGTTTTCAATATTGTAACTGCCGATCCAGAGCGGAAGATCATTGTTGTCTCGGCTCCAGGGAAGCGATTTTCAGGGGATGACAAGGTTACTGATTTATTAATCGCCTGTGCAGAGAAACGGATTCACGGGGAAGATCCAGTTGACTTGGCAGAAGCTGTATTGGAGCGGTATGGCCAAATGGCGGATGAATTGGAGCTTGGGCCTGCTATTAAAGATACAATCAGGGAGGATCTTTTTTCAAGGCTCTCCAGTGATACGCACGATCCTGAAGCGTTCATGGATCTGATTAAGGCAAGCGGCGAGGATAATAACGCTAAGCTTGTAGCAGCCTATTTTCAGCATCAGGGCCTCGAAGCAAGATATGTGAACCCGAAGGAAGCCGGATTGCTTGTCAGCCCTGAGCCCGGCAATGCGCAGGTGCTTCCTGAAGCATATGACAATCTGCTTTCATTAAGGGAACAGGATGGGATCATTGTTTTTCCGGGTTTCTTTGGATACAGCAGGGATGGGCAGGTGTTCACATTTTCAAGAAGCGGATCGGATGTGACAGGCTCCATTTTGGCCGGGGCAGTCAAGGCGGATTTATATGAGAACTTTACAGATGTGGATGCCGTTTATTCGGTTAATCCATTTATTGTGGAAAGCCCTAAAGAAATCAAAGAACTGACATACCGGGAAATGCGGGAGCTTTCTTATGCGGGTTTTACCGTCCTGCATGATGAAGCGCTTGTGCCGGCATTTCGGGCTGGCATCCCTGTACAGATAAAAAATACGAATAATCCATCTGCTCCCGGCACAAGGATAGTGAACGAGCGGGATAACACGAATGGACCTGTAATCGGGATTGCCAGTGATCAGGGATTCTGCAGCATCTATGTCGGCAAATATTTAATGAACAGGGAAGTCGGTTTTGGGAGAAGGCTGCTGACCATTCTGGAGGAATATGGACTGAGCTATGAGCATACTCCATCAGGAATTGATGACATCTCCATTATTCTGCGTGAAAATCAGTTTACTGCTGGGATGGAGGAAGAAATTCTGAGCCGCATACAGCATGAACTTCAGGCGGATGAGGTAAAAATCCAGCACAGCCTATCACTTATTATGGTGGTTGGAGAGGGGATGCGCCAGAATATCGGAACGATGGCCCGTGCCTCCAAAGCTCTCGCTAAAGCGAAAGTCAATATGGAAATGATTAATCAGGGTTCATCTGAAGTAAGCATGATGTTTGGCGTCCAGGCAGCGGATGAAAAACGCGCGGTAGAGGCGCTTTACAATGAATTCTTTGCTGCGGTGGCAGCGGTGTGAAATTTATCCGAAAGATAAATCTGGTTATACGAAAATAAAAAGAGTTTATCCAAAAGTAAAATGATTTATCTGAGAGTAAATAGTCGTTTTTGCAAATAAATCAACCGTTTGATTGAAAAAGCTTGGGGCATTAGCCTTGAGCTTATTTTTTTGCATGAAAAATCTGAAGATAATCAAAATAAGAAGGAAGCTTTTTCAATTAGGAAGGAGAAAAGGATATGAAGAAATTACTAATCATAGGATTAATGCTGCTTATGCCGCTGAATATGCTGGCAGCTCCGGGCAGTGCATTTGCACAGAAACCGTGTATCACTCAATCAGAGGTTAAGTTTGAAAATGAATTTCGCAGACTATGGATCGAACATGTATTATGGACAAGCAACTATATTACAAGTGCCACAACAGCAGGAGCAGAGGATCAAAAGCAGGTCTTGGCCCGTCTACTTAAAAATCAGGAGGACATAGGGAATTCCATTAAGCCCTATTACGGAGAAGCTGCGGGAGCTAAGCTGACAGAACTGCTTAAAGTGCATATTGTTATTGCGGGCGATATTGTGGAGGCTGCCAAGAGCGGCCAGGGGGCAAAGGTGAACGAGCTCAACAAAAAGTGGTTTCGCAATGCGGATGAGATTGCTGCATTCCTAAGCAGAGCAAATCCTAATCTGAAAAATGAAGATGTGAAAAAATTGATGTACAAGCATCTTGAATTGGTGACGAATGATTTAACATCTAGTCTGGTAAAGGATTGGGAAGCCAGAATTGTTTCGATTGATGATGGAATTTCTCATATAATCATGATGGCAGACACTATTTCCGATGCGGTTGTGAAGCAATTCCCGGACAAATTTAAGGGGTAAAGACAAGAGGCTTCAGTATATGCTGGAGCCTCTCTTTTTTTTCCTTTGACAAAGCAGCCTGTCTCATTATAAGCTATTTAGCGTGCCGAAAAAAATAATGTAAATTTTTCACATATAGAAGGAGGGGTATCCGCTATGTCAGGGGATCAAAAGAAAAAGATGATTATATTGATGATCAATATGTTTATTGCGATCGGAAGCTTTGGGATTATTATTCCGATTTTGCCTGCTTATTTGGAATCCATTAATCAGGGGGGAACAGCCGCAGGCCTAATGATTGCCATTTTTGCGGGTGCCCAGCTGATTTTTTCTCCTATTGCGGGAAAATGGGCTGACCAGTACGGCCGCAGAAAGATGATTATTTACGGATTAGCTGGTTTGACATTATCCATGCTTGTTTTTTATGCAGTAGATTCCATTTGGCTGCTTTACTTTTCACGTGTCATTGGAGGCATTGGGGCGGCATTGCTGATTCCAGCTATTTTTGCTTACATTGCTGATATTACTACAATGGAGCAGCGTGCAAAAGGGAATGGCCTGGTTTCAGCTGCAATGTCACTTGGAATTGTAGTTGGACCCGGGATTGGCGGATTTTTGGCAGACTTTGGCCTGAAAATGCCATTTCTGATTTCAGCGCTTGTTTCTTTAGTGGCTGTTCTCTTTTCCATTATGCTCCTTGAAGAAAGCAGCACAATGCAGACCATGCCAGGAGAGATGCCGGAAGAGGAACCAATGGTCAAGAAGCTGGCAATGTCTGTTAAGAAGCCTTATTTTATTCCTCTTGTCATCACATTGGTGATGAGCTTTGGATTAATGGCTTATGAATCAGTGCTGGGACTTTATCTGGATAATGAATATGGTGCCACTCCGCAGGCAATAGCGATTATGGTGACTTCGACGGGGATTATTAGTGTTATAGTGCAGTTGTTTGTAGTTGATCGGGTGGTTAGGAAATTAGGAGAAGGAAAGGTATTAAATATCTTTTTGGCTGTTGCAGCATTAGGATTCCTGGTCTCACTGTTCGCAGGCAGCTATGCACTTTTCTTCGTTATTTCGCTGATCATTTTCCTTGCAACTTCTATCCTGCGCCCGGTTCTGACCACGTTAATCTCAAAAATGGCCGGTAATGAACAGGGATTTGCGATGGGAATGAACAATGCTTATATGAGCATTGGAAACGTTCTGGGGCCAACGATTGCTGGTATACTTTACGATGTAAGAATAACCTATCCGTTTGTTCTAGGTCTGGTATTATTGCTTGTTACCTTATTTATCACAATGGCCTGGCAGAAAAGGGAGCCTAAACCTAAGGCGGCCCTATAGAAAAAAGCTTGGAGACCTTTTAGAGTGACCCAGTAAAATGAGACAAGGAAAAAACACCCCCTGAATCGTATTTAATATCTATACGATTTTTGGAGGTGTTTTTCTTATGGGGACAAGAGTTCATTATCCAGAAGAAATAAAGTGGGAAGCGATTAAGTTAAAGCAAAAGGGATTAAGCAATCAGGCAATTATGGAACAGCTCGGAATTAGAAATGTTTCACAAATCAAAACTTGGATGAAATGGCATAGAGAAGGTCAGGTTCACCGGTTTTCTCAGCCCGTAGGCAAACAATACACGTATGGTAAGGGGCCAGACGAATTAAGTGAAGTAGATGAATTAAGAAGGAAGAATAAACAATTGGAGATGCAGCTGGATATTTTAAAAAAGTACCAAGAGATAGAAAGGAGCTGGAGCCGCAAGTCGTGTTAAAAGTCGTAGAGGAGCTGTCTTCTGTGTATTCTATAATCAGTATTTTAGGTACCTTGGAAGTACCAAAAGCTACTTATTATCGGTGGAAGAAAAAGTATATTCACACCATAATGAGTCCATTAGAAGAGCTTATAGTACATCTTTGCGAGGAAAATCATTTTCGTTATGGTCACCGGAAAATTAAAGCTCTTCTCAAACGAAATCATCGGGTTGATGTTAATCGGAAGACAGTCCAAAGAATTATGCAAAAATACAAAGTGCAATGCCAGATAAAGGTGAAGCGACCTAAATACTTAAATGGAGAAACCAATATTATTGTTGAAAACTTATTAAATCGGCAATTTAGAGCAGATAAGCCGAATGAGAAGTGGGTCACAGATATTACATATCTGCCTTATGGTCCATCAATGGTCTATCTGTCGACAATTATGGATTTGTACAACAATGAAATTGTAGCGTTTAAGGTGAGCACAAGCCAGGAAACTAAATTGGTTTTAAGCACCCTTCGGGAAGCTCTAGAAAAAAGAAAACCAGCTGAAGGAATCATGATTCATACGGATCAGGGGGCTGTGTATACCTCCTATGCGTTTCAGAATATGGCAAAAGAAAACGGCATGATCACAAGCATGTCCCGAAAGGGAAACTGCCATGATAATGCCGTCATCGAATCCTTTCACTCCTCGCTAAAGTCGGAAGGATTCAAAGATCAAAAAAGATCTTCTCTTTCTCATTGTAAGTTAGTAAATATCGTAAATCAATATATGAGTTATTATAACGAAATACGCATTCAGGCAAAATTAAACTACCTGTCCCCTATTGAATATAGAGGACAGGCAGCATAGGTGTTTTTTCTAAGTCTCAAAACCGCGGGTCAGTCCACTTGTCTTCAAGCTTTTTCTTATTTATGCAGTAAATTAACTTTCCTGCAATTGTGGCAACTTTGTGAAAGGAACCTAGTTCCATTGACATAAATCAAAAAATATATTATTCTGAAAATAACAAAAATATAGAGCGAATGACGGCTGCGGGAGAGAGCATATAGTAGCCACCGAAGGAGCAAGCTTCAAAAATACCCTTGAAGCCAATCTCTCAGGTAGACAGAACCGCAGTCGGACGCATCTCTGGAGAGCGCGCATGTACTTTGCGACACCAAAGGGGTCAAACTCTCAGGTAAAAGGACAGAGAAGGGGGAAAAAAGCCGCCTTTTTTCTGTCCTTTTTATATGGATGGCAAGGCTCTTGGAGGAATCTATTATGAACACAAATATTAACGCAAACCGGGCGACATTGCTGATATCCTGTCCAGAGAGACCAGGCATTATTTCCACAGTCTCCAACTTCCTTCTGGAGCATAAAGCGAATATTGTCCATTTTGACCAGCACACAACTGATCCGCTGGCAGGCATCTTTTTTATGCGGATTGAATTCGATATGAATGATTTTGACGAGTCCTTTTCAAAACTGAAAGAGGATCTGCCTGAAATGGCAAGAGAATATTCAATGGAATGGAAGCTGAGCGGGAAAGGCGAGCGCAAGCGGATGGCCATATTTGTTTCTAAAATGGATCACTGTCTGCTCGAGCTGCTGTGGC
Organism: Cytobacillus sp. FSL R5-0377; assembly: GCF_038004385.1. Classification (NCBI taxonomy): domain Bacteria; kingdom Bacillati; phylum Bacillota; class Bacilli; order Caryophanales; family Bacillaceae; genus Cytobacillus; species Cytobacillus sp. FSL R5-0377. Next base: position 2,041,766 of record NZ_JBBORA010000001.1, on the reverse strand, counting down.
GCTGGAAATCGAATGAGCTTGAAGTGGATATTTCACTGGTGATCAGCAATCATCCCGACATGAGAGAAGTGGTGGAGGGTTTCGGAATACCATATCATCATGTTCCGATTACACCGGATACTAAAGCGGAAGCCGAGCAAAAGGCGGTTGAGCTGCTCGATGGAAAAGCGGATTTCATTGTACTGGCGAGATATATGCAGATTCTTTCGCCGAGCTTTATTTCCAAATACCCAAACAGGATTATCAACATTCATCACAGCTTCCTGCCGGCCTTCGTGGGAGCCAATCCTTATGCACGGGCGTTTAACCGCGGAGTCAAGCTGATTGGGGCAACCGCCCATTATGTGACAAATGATTTGGATGAAGGGCCGATCATTGAGCAGGATGTCCTGCGGGTTAACCACAGGCACACTGCACAGGATCTCAAAATTGCCGGCAGGCATGTGGAGAGGCAGGTACTCGCACAGGCAGTCGCCTGGCATGTGGAAGACAAAGTAATCGTGCATGGCAATAAGACGATAGTTTTTTAAGCCGCACTGTAATAACAAAGATCTTGCATCAAGAAGGTTACCAACATCATGAGAGAAGGTGAGCAGAAATGAAAAAGAAAAAATTATCAATGCTTGAAATGATAAAGCATAATAAAGAAGAACTTTTAAAAGATCGTCGTGAGCTTGAGAAGATCGAAAAAAAAATAGACGATAAATACGCAAAAGCACAGTAAGAAAGTATACCCGGCCTGGGAATAAAGCAGGCCGGTTTTTTTATGGCTTTTTTGAAAAGCCGAATGGCTGCAGGTGTATTTAGGATTAGTGCTTTTGGAAGAGGAGAGAATGAAAGGAAAGGAACTGATGAGGGAGAATAGTGCCGTTGAGGAGAGGCAATAGGGAGTGAAAGGACCTAATAAGGAAGAATAGACAAGGGTGAATAAAGGGAACTAAAGAGGAAGAATAGGGCCATTGAGGAGATGCTGGAGGGAGTGAAGGGACCCAATGTGGATGAATCGCACCTTTGAGAACAGACCATAGGGTATGAAGCGGATTAATGCACCCCAAAAATAAGCGGATGGAACCAAGGGAACTAAATATATTAATAAAAACGCCCAGGGAGTCCCTGGGCGCCAATTTCTTATTTTTGTCTAAAGAAATCTGTGAAAGCATGATACATTTCCATTCCCTGATAAAAGAACAGGCTGGAAGCTGTTAATGAAAATAAACCGATCATTAAAAATCTAATCCACATTATGCCTTCCTCCTTTAATTGTTTTGCTGGACAATTAAGGAGCTTGAATAACATAATTCGCCTCATAGAAGATTGGAGTATAAAATATCTTTTTCCTGCGGGCGAAGTGCAGCGCACTATATATAAAAAGGATAACTGTCAGGATTGTAATGGATAAAGAGATTATATCCAGTGTGAAGATATGCTTTTTAGGATCATCTTTTAATAGGAAGCTCTCGGTATAGTCCGAAACTGTTACTGCTTTGCTTTGGTCCATCGGAATGTCATTATAATGGACACCAGGGTATTGGGTTATGAGAAAGGATAAAAAAACAGATAGCATTAAAAGCGGCATTACCCGTCGTTTCCTCATTCCCTCACCCCTTTGCATGATTATAACTATCATCATAACCACTATTTTAAGATTAGTAAACTAAAAGAATCTGACAGGATTCGAACTTTTTTACTGCTGGAACAGGAGTTTAAAGGAATTGAAAAGAGTTTTACAAGAGTTAAGGTAATAATACATGAACTGTACATTATGTGAATTATTTCACATAATGTTCATTTTTGAATACTCTACATGGATAAGAAGTATATTATATTAAAACTGTACTTATATTGTTTATATATTTTTATTAGCCATCAAGGAGGCACAATAGCCATGAAGAAAATATTTCAGTTATTAATAATATTAGGCTTAATCATGACACCTTTTTTTACAAGTGCTCATGTGAAATGGTTCACGAACGTGGTACCTCAAAAGGAAACCATTGAAAATATATTATCACCTTTATTTATGGGACTGGCCCTGACAGCTGCGATTGTCCTTGCATTATTGACATTGGTTATACCGAGGACATCACAATGGGCTAAAGTTAAGAAGCTTGATGACTGGCTCTCAGGGTTCCGCAAATACAGCAGATATATTTTGAAGTATGGAACGGCTGCCGCATTAATCCTCCAGGTAACGAATGGAACACTATTTGCGCCTGAATTTCATTTAACCAATACGATTGCATTGATTTTAACATGGGCAGCAATTGGCTTTCTGCTAATTCCGCATCATTTTTCAACAAAGGCCGGGGCCGTAATTTTACTGGGGCTGTTTGTGTACGTTACCATGCAGAATGGCTTATTCCACATGCTTGATTATGGATATTATGTTGCCATTATTGGGGTACTGCTGGTCGGCAGCACGAAGCTGGAGAAGGTTGGATTTCCATTCTTATATTTGGGCACAGGTTTATCTTTATGCTGGGTGGCTGTTGAAAAATGGGTATATCCAAGCATGTCTCTGGATATTGTGGCCAATCATGGAGTCCCGACATTCGGCTTTTCACCTGCCGCATTCGTTGTTATGGCTGCATTTATTGAGTTTGTAGTCGGTTACCTTCTTGTAGTAGGGATTCTTAACCGTGTAGTTGGTTTCGTCGTGACAGTTATTTTCATCACAACTACAATGCTGTTTGGCATGACAGAGGTGATCGGGCATTTTATGATCCATATTGTGCTGATTATTTTCATCATTGAAGGAGTATCTTTCTATAACCCGCCGATCAAGCTGCACAAAACGAAGGCAGATCAATTTGTGTTTGTATTTCTGAACTTTATTTTCGTCCTAGCGACTTTCATTTTAATTTATTACCGATTTGCTTAAGTATTGACATTTTGAACAAATTAGAGTATGATTATTTTAAATAGTTGAATAGTTTCTCCTAAAGGGGAGTAGCTTTTACAACAGAGTCGTCATTTCGGAGTTAAGAGCTCCCGGCTTTGTTGGCAACCTTAACGTTGTTAGCAAGACCTTTGCCTGTTTCGGGTAAAGGTCTTTTTGTTTTTTAAACCTTTACCGCCTGCTGGTAGAGGTTTTTTTATTGCCTTATAAAGACGGCATGGAAATCCTCAATCGACATAACTGCAGGGAAACAGTGTGAAGCTTTCAATACTTATAAAATTAGAAGGAAAGGAGACCAGGATGAAAAAAGCAAAGATGTCATTCGCAGAATTAGTTAAGAAAAACAAAGAAGAGCTGCTGAAAGATCAACAATTGCTGGCAAAAATTGAAAAGCGTTTAGACGAAAGATACACAAAGGTGAAATAGGGAGGGTGTTTTAGATGGAATTGTCATTGATACTTGAGTATGGCTGGGTATTGCTGCTGCTTGTGGCATTGGAGGGTCTATTGGCTGCTGATAATGCGCTGGTGCTTGCGATTATGGTTAAGCATCTTCCAGAAGAGCAGAGGAAAAGGGCTTTATTCTACGGATTGGCTGGAGCCTTTGTTTTCCGTTTCGGATCCTTATTTGCGATTTCATATTTAGTTGACGTATGGCAGGTTCAAGCCATTGGAGCATTATATCTTCTGTTCATCGCGGCTAATCATATATTAAGAAAGTTTCTTGTGAAAAAAGGTGAGGAAGAAGCAGGGGTTACCAAGCCCAAAAAACAATCAGGCTTTTGGCTGACGGTTTTCAAAGTAGAACTTGCTGATATTGCTTTCGCTGTAGACTCTATTCTGGCGGCAGTCGCATTGGCTGTAGCACTTCCGGATTCAGGTCTAGGCCATGTAGGCGGACTTGACGGCGGAAAATTCTTTGTCATCTTTGCCGGCGGTATGATTGGATTAATCATTATGCGTTTTGCCGCAAATCTCTTTGTGGATCTGCTTCATCGCAGACCTGGGCTTGAGATTGCAGCTTTTGGTATTGTCGGCTGGGTTGGTGTTAAACTGGCTGTCTATACAATGTCACATCCGGCTCTTGAAATCCTTCCTGAAGGTTTTGCTAAGTCAGCTGAATGGAAAATTACATTCTATGCTGTATTAGTTGGAATTGCATTGGCTGGATGGTTCCTTTCTAAGGAGAAACAGGAAGTGCCAGCAGAGGAACAAGCAAGCTGATCAAAAAGGGCGGAAATTATCCGCCTTTTTTTAGTGAACACAAATCAATCAAACGTTTGATTGATTTGCCCTGATCCCTGTTGCTGCCTGCTGAAGAACTTTTAAATCAAATGGAGGAAAAATCCTCTATTTATGAGTGAAATGCAGTAAATGGGAAATATTAATTTTAGAAACGGAACGAAGGGAGCAAAATAGATTGTCTAAAAGAGATAAGCAAAATACAAAACAGACACAAGGCCCCAAAGAAGAGATGGAGCTTGTCAATGAATTTGGAAAGCATGAAGAGGATCAGCCGGTACCTCAGCCTAAGGATTATAATGAGATCGAATACTAAAACATATGTCTTTCGTATATCCATTTTCGGCCATAAAGTAAAAAAAGAGACCCTGCAGAGGTCTCTTCAGATATCATTTATGTCCATCATAAGCAAAAACGCGTTTATCCAAGTATACATGAAAGAACCATTCACCTGCACCTATCAAAAGGGCAGAGATAAAGGCTGCCATTGCCAAGCCGTCTTTCCCGGACACCATTAATTCACATAAAAGCCAGATGGCAAAAAAGCTTAAACCAATGTCAGAAATGGTTGCTATGGTATTCCTTTTTGTATGCTCTGTTTCGTCACCTGACATACGGAATATCATCATATCCCCCAGAACATAAGCCCCTAGAGTGAGAATGACGCTAATAATGAGTGTTTCAGTAAAGCTGATATCAAAAATTCCAGTCAAAATAATTCCCAGCATTGCGGTAATCATAACAAATTTAAGCAATATCGCTTCAATATGCTCCATGGTGAAATCCTCCCTCTTGTTTTAGGTAACTATACCCTGAGACAGGGGGGATAATCATTAAATTACAGAAAATTGGAAGTTTCCCTAGATCGACGCGAAAATCCCCGATGCTTTGGCAACCACCTGATCCTGATCGTTATAAATCAGGCAATCCGTATGGCTGAGAGTTCGTCCTCTTTTAACGAGGTGAGCATCGGCAATTAGATATTCCCCTGTCGCGCCCTTTAGGAACGTTACCTTTAAATCAGCGGTCACCACAGACTGCAGCTGATCTTCACCCGGCTCAAAAATATTTCCCATCGCTACATCTGCAAGAGTAGAGATAATTCCTCCATGAACCAGTCCAGCGCTGTTAATAAAGAGCGGCTGGACTGGCAAAGTGACTTTCATATTACTTTTACTGACTCTTTCGTAATGGAATTTCAGAAACTCATCAAAAGGCTGCTTGATTAACATTTGGTACACTCCAATTTCATTTAGTTAAGATGGTTATTCCCGATTCTTTGTGAAATCCCTGCTTATTGAGACTCTTTTTTTGCCAGGGAGAGACTCCAAAATTATTACATGGTTTCAAATAATCCATAAAAATGATATTATTTTCAATAAATTCAAAAAAAGGCGGGCGGGAAAATGGCAAAAGTAGAGAATATTAGTTTCGCTGAAAACTTTCCTATTTCATTTAAGGAGCTTGAAAAGGAAGCGGAGAAAGTGATGGGAGCAGACGGTTTTGGCTATGTTCAATCAGGAGCCGGCGGGGAAGAAACGCTTAGAAAGAATATCGACTCCTTTGCAAAATACTCAATTGTGCCGAGAATGCTGAAGGATGTTTCCATGCCGGATATAAGTGTGAACATATTTGGAAAAACATATCCTTATCCTATTTTCCTTGCTCCGATTGGAATGCAGCGGCTTGAACATAATGAGGGAGAAATGGCATCTGCACGTGCAGCAGCTTCATTTGGCATTCCATTTATCCAGAGCACAGTTTCCAGTTATTCCATTGAAGAAATAGCCAGCACCACAGGCACGAGTCCCAAATGGTTCCAGCTATATTGGTCCAATTATGAAGAAGCATCGTTCAGCATGGTCCGGCGCGCGGAGGAAGCGGGGTATGAGGCCATTGTGTTAACGGTTGATACGGTGATGATGGGATGGAGGGAGGCTGATCTAAGAAATAACTTTTCCCCCTTAAAGCTTGGCTATGGAAAAGCTAATTATGAAAGTGATCCAGTCTTTATGGCCTCTCTCCAGGATGGCGATATCGTACAGGGAATCCTTAATAATATTCATCATCCAACATTAAGCTGGGAGCATATTGCGAGATTAAAGGAGAAAACAAGCCTGCCCATTTTATTAAAGGGCATTCTCCACCCTGAAGATGCCGGGCTGGCCGTTGAAAGAGGGATAGATGGAATCATTGTCTCCAATCATGGCGGCAGACAGCTTGATGGAGTGATTGCGGCGATTGATGCGCTCGGACCGATTGCGAAGGAAGTTAAAGGGCGGATCCCGGTTTTGTTTGACAGCGGCATTCGACGAGGTTCAGATGTGGTTAAAGCTCTGGCGCTGGGAGCCGACGCCGTTTGCCTGGGGAGGCCGTATGTGTATGGCCTGGCCATTGGCGGGCAGGCTGGAGTTGAAAAAGTACTTGCCAACTTTATAGAAGAAACAAAAGTGTCGCTTTCCCTGGCAGGGGTAGGGAGCTTAAAGGATATTGCCGGTCTGCAGCTAATTCGAATGAAGTATTAAGTGTTATCAAACTTCCTGCCATGAAAAATTATAGTCTATGAAAAAGAGCCAAAATGAAAACGGACAAGCCTATTGCGCTAATTAATGACGAATCTGTTCAAAGCTCCGCAGCAGAAAATGATGAGCGCTTAATTCAATCCATCAAGAAAAGTATATAAGCGAAAAGATTGATGACATTGACGGAATAATTTGATAAGCTTGAAGTAGCTTATCAAATTAAATATCTATGTAACTACTAGGGGTGCCCCGAATGCGTGGGCTGAGAGGAAAGCGCGTATAGCTTTCCGACTCTTATGGACCTGATCTGGTTAATGCCAGCGGAGGGAAGTAGGATTTGACTATATGTCGATTCATTTACTTTAACCAAGCCAGGTCCTTGTCGGGATCTGGCTTTTTTGTATACATACTTCTCATCCTGATAAGCAATCAGGCTGCCCTTTTAGAAAGGAGGTATAGATGAACAAAACCCGATTGTTAACTGCGATGGCTTTATTTGTAGCAATAGGGACACTCGGATCCCATTTGCTCTGGTTTCCCGCAGGAGCAGCTAAGGCCTATCCGGTCCAGCATGCGGTAAATGTATTGGCAGCGGTGACACTTGGTCCCCTGCCGGCAGCAGCTGTCGCTTTTATGATTGCATTGCTGCGTAATTTGCTTGGATTCGGGACGCTGCTTGCGTTCCTAGGCGGAATGATCGGTGCGTTTTTGGCTGGTGTTCTTTATTTGAAATTCAGACGGAAAATATGGGCTGCCATTGGAGAGGTAGTGGGCACCGGCATAATTGGTGCATTGTTTGCCGTTCCGTACGCAAAGCTTCTCATGGGCAGTTCAGCTGGTGCATTCTTCTTCATGCCGCCGTTTCTGATCAGCAGCATTGCCGGTGCGGCGATAGGCTGGATGGTATTGGCGAAGGTTAAAGAGAAAAATCTGATTCGAGCAATGGGATGATTTTGGGATGGAATGCGGTTGGGTATGCTCAGGACGAGGAATTCCAGAAGAATAACCTGACTTTATGAGCATTTTTCACGGATTTATAGCGATATCCCAAAGTTATGAGAGGAAAACTTCAAGCTAGGTAAAAAACAATTAAAAACGTTAGAAAACTGCTAGGGGCGCTACGGCTGAGATAAGGAGCTTTTTCCTTTGTCCCTTGGAACCTGATCTGGATAATGCCAGCGCAGGGAAGCAGTGAGGACCTCAATCTAAATCCTCATGCTTTTTCCCCGGCAGCTTCTGAGTTTAATAGGAGGCTATTTTTTATGACTTTTTCAGAGATTTTGCGCAAAGAAAATGAAGATTTATTTCAGATGATATTTGAGCACCCATTTGTCCAGGGCATTGGGAGAGGAGATGTGCCGAAAGAGGCGCTTGCTCATTACATTAAAGCGGACTTTGAGTATTTGAATGCATTCATGCATATTTATGGGATTGCCATTTCAAAATCTGCGGAGCGCAAGGATATTGCTTATTTTAATCAGCAGATAGAATTTGTATTGAACAGCGAAGTGCATCCTCATCATAATTTCTGCCAGCAGATTGGGGTAGATTATGAAGCATTGCAGGGGTATCCGCTCCCTCCGACAGCTGATCATTATGTAAAACATATGATGTATCATGCCCACACAGGCGGAATGGGTGAAATCCTCGCTGCATTATTGCCTTGTCCATGGACATATTGGGAGATTGGGCTTGAGCTCATGAAGCAATATGAGCCAGATGAGAACCATCCGTTTTATCCATGGATCTCATTTTATGCAAATCTAAGAGTCGAAGCGGTGACCATGAATATGAGAAACCGTTTGGATGAGCTTGCTGAAGGGGCATCACCGGAAGAAAGACAGCGGATGAAGGATGCTTTCCGGAAAAGCTGCCAGCTGGAGCTTGGTTTCTGGGAGATGGCTTATACCTGTGAAAAGTGGCCGGCAGGCATTCCGGCAGCAACTTCATAAAACCATTATTTGCCTGAAGCTCTTACTGCAGGTGTTTCGAAAATTAAAATTCATAGTAGGGGGTGCACTAAATAGTGCGCCTCTTTTTTGTTATAAAAAACGTTTAAAAATGCTCAAAGAGTGGCTCTAAACGAATGTAATGAAATTGTAATAATCAAACGGTTGATACTCAGAAACGGATGTTTAATCACTTTCTAATATTACTGGAAAGCGAAGTGATGAAAAATTTCAAGAAAAGATTGGGAATGGTAATTTATGCCCCGTTTTAACCTTCTGGCCTGAAGGTATTTATAACTTAAACCCTAAATTTACTCGTACATCGTCCCGCTATGCAAAAGCCGAAAGGAGATGGAAATATGAGTGTTCAAAAAAGTACGGATAGCTCCAGCCTTGCAGAAGTTATAGACAGGATCTTAGACAAAGGAATTGTGATTGATGCATTTGTGAGAGTTTCTCTTGTCGGGATCGAAATTCTGACAGTTGAAGCGCGAGTGGTCATTGCCAGTGTGGATACGTGGCTGCGCTATGCTGAAGCGGTTGGTTTATTAACAGATGAAGTGCAAGAGGATGGCCTTATGGATAGAGGACAAAATCAGAAACCGCAATTTAGCGTATAGAGAAAAAAATTAAACATTAAAAAGAAATGAGGCAGTAAACATGGAAAATCAAGAAGCAAACAATCAGACAGGAAATGAAATTAATAATCAGAGCAGTGAAGCAACACAAAATCAGGAAGTAAATCAGTGCAGCGAAGAAAATGAGCAAGCCGAAAACGGCAATGAATTGAAAGAAAAGAAGGAAGGCTCTAACTTTTCTATGAATCTGGCTATTGTGGGCGGGGTTGTAGGAGCAGGAATAGGGTTGCTTGCGAATCCTCAGACGAGCAAAAAAATCATTTCAAACTTAAGCGATTCTGAATTTGTAAAGGTTGCAGGAAAGGAATTTAAAAAGACGGCCCAGGAGCTTCTTGCCGGGCAAGCACAAAACAGTGTTAAACATTTAGCTGAGGGTTATCTGAGTAAAATTGAGGACGGACTTCTTTCTCCTAAAAAGGATCGCGGAGGAGATGAGAAGTATCAGGAAATCAAGGAAGAGAACAAACACTTAAATGAACGTCTGCAAAGAATTGAAAATATGTTGAACGATCTGGTGGAATCCAAGTAACAATAAGTCTTTTTTTTATGAACCGGGGTGATTTAGATGGACAAAAGAGTAAGGAAAGTCGTTAAAAAGATTGCAAAAAGTGCGATTAAGCGTGCCCCGGAGCCGCTGAAAGAAAAAGCAAAGGAAGTAGTAGCGGAAAAGGCAAAGGAGAAAATCACAGAAAGTATTCAGAACAAAGGAGAAGAATTTACCGAGAAGCTGGAGAGTGCACGAGACGATTTTGCCGATAATGTCCATGAAAAAGCAGGAGAAGCAAAAGAAAAAACCCAGGAAGTATTGCTTTCTGCAAGAGAGAAGCTGGGAAAGGTTGTTGAAGCCGGGGAAAGCTTCCAAGAGAAAATGTCTTCAGCAAATGAAGATAAACATGACGATAAGAGAAAAGTAAAAGGTGTCAAAAATCTCAAAAGCGTCAGCGGGATAAAGAAGGCAAAGGATATGAAAAGTGCTACTAAAATTAAAACCTATGAAAATATTAAATCCTCAAATGACATTAAGACCATGGGTTCTTAATTGGAGAAAGGAGAATAAGCAATGGCAGTTCAAAAAAGTACAGATAGTTCCAGTTTAGCGGAGGTAATTGACCGTATTCTGGATAAAGGCATTGTAATCGATGCATTTGTAAGGGTGTCAGTTGTCGGAATTGAAATCTTAACAGTAGAGGCAAGAGTAGTTATTGCAAGTGTGGATACCTGGCTCCGTTATGCAGAGGCTGTGGGACTTCTTCGTGATGAGGTGGAAGAAAACGGCCTGTCACTTCAGCAGAATGACAGACAGGCACGATTCAGTATCTAAAAAGTACGGGAAGCATAGCCAGGATTATTAAATCCTGGCCTCTGATGCTTTAGCGGGAGGCAAGTATGGAGATCAAAAAAATCATTGGAAATGTAACTGAATTTTTTAATGAATATGTGGCCCCAGTACACAAAATCACCTCCGTGGAAGAGAGTGAAAATAAAGGCTGGAAGCTTACTGTAGAAGTAATAGAAGAAAAGGAATATATGAAAAAATACGCAAAGGATGAAATGCTTGGTGTCTACGATGTTTTTCTGAACGCGGAAAAGGAAGTCACTTCTTATAAACGGCGTGATATTCGCTATAGAAGTGCTATAAATCAGGAAGTGTAGGACTGGGCAGAGGGAGGAGAAAGAGTGACAGTCTTAAAAAAAAAAATCAACAACGAAGCTAAAGCCTTAGTACAGGACGAAAAGACAGAAAACTTGCTTTCTCGCTCATTGCAATATTTAAAGGCTGGTTACCCGGTCCACTTTACAGGTCCTTCTGGAGCAGGAAAAACCTCACTGGCTTTAGCTCTTGCAAAGAGAAGAAAAAAACCCATTATGCTGATTCACGGCAACCATGAGTTAAATAATAAGGATTTAATTGGTGACTTTACCGGATATAACAGTAAAAAGGTAGTCGATAACTATATCCGGTCTGTTTACAAAAGGGATGAAAGCGTGACGGAGATCTGGAAGGATGGGCGATTGCTGGAAGCAGTCAAGAATGGATACACCCTGGTTTATGATGAATTTACGCGCTCACAGCCAAGCACAAATAATATATTTTTATCCATTTTAGAGGAAGGAATTCTTCCTTTGTACGGAACAAAAATGACTGAGCCGTTCGTACGTGTTCATCCGGACTTCGCTGTGATTTTTACCAGCAATCCTGAAGAGTATGCAGGTGTATACCAAACTCAGGATGCACTGCTGGATAGGCTTATTACAATATTTGTAGATCATAAAGACAGTGAACGCGAGGCACAGCTGGTGTCGGAAAAAATGAATATTGATAAAAATGAAGCTAAAGCCATTACAAGTCTTGTTGCTGGTTTGCGCAAAGAATGTAATGGGGATAACGGTCCGAGCCTGCGGGCTTCCTTAATGATAGTTAAGGTAACACAAGAAGAAGGCATTCCAATAGATGGGTCTCATTCGGATTTTCAGAGGCTTTGCATGGATATTTTAGGCCATCAGGTAAGCCGGTGCATAGCTGCGGAGAATCCATTAAAAACAGCAGAAAAAATGATTTTAGAAGCATGCAGGAATATGAAGGCAACTAGTGGAGATAAAGGAGAGTAGGATAATGAGTAATGAAGAACAATTGGGGATATATGTTTTTTGCGGAATCCAGACAGACGGTGAAGAGAAATTTGGCTCTATTGAAATTGAAGGAGAGGAAAAGGAGTTATTTACGATTCAATTTAAAGATGCAGCCATGGTAGCTGCCGAGGTTCCTATGAAAATCTATCATCCCAATAAAGAGAATTTAATGATGCACCAAGACGCTGTTTCACTCGTGATGAAACAAAATCAGGCAGTAATACCAGTCAGTTTCGGGAATGTGTTTCATTCCAGAGAGGATGTAGGAGTACTGCTTGAAAATTTATATCCGCAATTCGAAAAGCTTTTTCCGGAGATACACGGAAAGGTTGAGCTTGGCTTAAAAGTGATTGGAAAAAAAGAGTGGCTGGAGTCGCAAGTCAACGGCAACTCCCATGTAGAAAAGATGGCAAATGCAGTTAAGGGGAAATCGGAAGCAGCCAGCTATTATGAAAGAATCCAATTGGGCGGGGCTGCCCAAAAAATAATAGCTTCCCTGCAGAATGAAATAAGGCAGGAAGTGTTTAGCCCATTGAAAGAGTCGGCTGTAGCATCAAAATTAAATGACCCAATAGGCGAAAAAATGCTTCTGAATGCATCCTTTTTAGTGGATCGGGATAAAGAAGCAGAGTTTGACCAAAGAGTTAATGAGGCGTACGAGAAATGGAAGGATAAGATCGAATTCAGCTATAGCGGACCTTGGCCTGCTTATAACTTTGTCAATATCAGATTAACTGTTGAGGGTGCCTGATGCTTCATAAACTGGTTTCCGCACCTATCAATCTGGTCATTAAAATAGCGGAAAAGGTGAAAGAAGAGGCTGACAAAGAACTTTACGATCTTCCGACCATTCAGCAAAAGCTCATTCAGCTTCAGATGATGTATGAGCTTGGAGAGATACCTGAAGAAGCTTACAAGTCGAAGGAAGAGGAATTGATTATAAGATACGAAGTGGCAAAACGGCTAGAAATGGAACAATGGGAAGAAATGACAAAGAAGAAATGAGGACAGATAGAAAATGGGTGGTCTAATTTATTTGTACGGATTGATTCCAGCAAAGGAGGCAGCCAATCATTCGTTTCCATCTTTAAAGGGTTTTGACGGGGAAGGTGACCTGTACACCATTAATATAGGCAATATTACTGCAGCAGTTTGTGACCTGGGTGCTGGGAATTACTCGGAGGATAGCATTAAAGATCGTATTAATGATGATATGGAATGGCTTCAGGAAAAGGCCTTTCATCATCATGAAACAGTATTGGGCCTTTCAAAGATATTTACAATCATTCCCTTGAAGTTCTGCACTTTATACAAAAACCCTGATAGTTTGGAAGCTGCTGTGCACGCTAATGAATCCAAATTAAAGAGCACGTTCGATCTGATTTCCGGGAACGAAGAATGGAATTTGAAAATCTATTGTGATGACAGCCTGTTAAAAAAACAAGTCAGTGAGAGCGATCCAGCAATAGAAGCAAAAAGAGAAGAAATTAGTCAGCTGCCAAAGGGCAAACAATTTTTCCAAAAGAAAAAGCTGAATAAATTGATTGAATCCCAGCTCGACGAGGAAAAAAACAAGGTTAGTGAACAAATACATTTACATCTTAAAGAGCTTGCACTTAAAGGCAATGTAAAAAGAACTTGGGGAAATGATGCAACAGGAAGAAAAGATAATATGACCTGGAATGGGGTCTATTTGATATCGAAATCTCAGATAGAAGTATTTTTAGAACAACTCCAACATTATGAAAAGAGTATGCAAAAAGCCGGATGGCGGTTTGAGGCTACAGGGCCATGGCCGGCATATCATTTTTCCAGCTTTTCATAAGTGAGGATGAGAATATGTCACTAAGAGAATCTATTGAAAACAAAGATATTGCCTTAATTGATATCCTGGACGTCATTTTAGACAAGGGAGTTGCTATTAAAGCAGATCTCGTAATCTCAATAGCAGGGGTCGACCTGGTCTACCTTGACTTGAGGCTGCTCATAGCATCCGTAGAATCCCTTGTTCAGGCACAGGAGGGGAATGGCAAGACGATATCATCAGAACAATTTGACTCACAAAGGGAGGAGTTGAATCATGCAACAGGCCAGCCAGACAAATGGAAAGATTAATCTTGATCCTGATAATGCAGAGCACGGATTAGCCCAGCTTGTGCTAACCGTTATTGAGCTTCTGAGGCAAATTGTTGAAAGGCATGCCATCAGGCGTGTCGAAGGCGGGACTTTGACAGACGAGCAAATCGAAAATTTAGGAGAAGCATTAATGAATCTTGAAGAAAAAATGGAAGAGTTGAAAGAAATTTTCGGATTGGATGCTGAAGATTTAAATATTGATCTAGGTCCTTTAGGAAGCTTAATGTAATTCAACTGAAATAGGAGGACTTAAAATGGCAGTCGAACATTCAATGCAGTCAAGTACGATTGTTGACGTACTGGAAAAAATATTGGATAAAGGCGTGGTAATTGCCGGTGACATCACCGTGGGGATTGCTGATGTTGAGCTATTGACAATTAAGATCCGCCTTATTGTCGCTTCCGTCGATAAGGCAAAGGAAATTGGCATGGACTGGTGGGAAAATGATCCTTATCTCTCGTCCAAAGCTGCAGATAACAATACAAAAACTCTCCAGGAAGAGAATAGGAGACTGCAGGAAAGAATTGAATCTCTTGAGCAGCAGAATTTGTCCAATAACCGTCTGAAATCCACAGAAATAAACTATTAAAACGGGAGGTTTCGTCCATGGAAGCTACAAAAAAACCAGAAAGCGATTTTAAAGACTTGAACAATACTGAAAACCAAACACAAGAAACAAAAAACAGCGAGAACCAGACTGAGGATAATATTTCTAACGGGAGCCCGATTAAACGTACGATAACAGGCACCTTGATTGGGGCCACAATTGGATATTTGGCAACTCCTGAGAATGGGAAAAAACTTAAAGAGAGTATGAGTGCAGAGCAATTAAAAAGCACAGGATCCAGTATTGGCCAAACCGTGAAAGAGAAATCAAAGAAAGCCGTGGATACTATTAAAGGTTCGGCAGGGAAGCTATTCAAGAAAGACGATGTGTCTACCGATGGATACTCCAATGAAACCGATGAGAATCCTGAAAATGAAACCACTCTTAATTCCAATAACGAAAAAGACATAAAAAAACACAATAAGGAATCATCCGGTAACAGCGATGAAAATGTCAATGAACGCATTGACCGCTTAGAAGAGATGTTATCCCGGCTTCTTGAGGAGGACGGAGGACAGGAGACCTCTAACAAATAAAATATGAATCTATAAAAATAGTAAACAAAGATATAGAAAAATGGAGGTTTTAATATGGCTGAAAAAAATACAAATGAAACCCGGGAACAGGAATCCCAAAACGAAAATAATTCAAATGCTTTGCAGCTTAGACGCTCAATTGTAGGTGGACTGATAGGGGCTTCTATCGGATATTTAAGTGCGCCGGAAAATGGGAGAAAGCTTCTCTTAAGGCTGAATCCTGAAAAGGCAAGCGGGGAAGGCAAAGGGATAGGGCAGAAAGTCAAAGAAAATTCCCAAAAAGCAGCAGATTCCATTAAGAGCTCTGCTTCAAAGCTATTTAACAACAGCAAAGAAGATTCAGAGGGCGGTTGCTCCAAATCAAAACAAACAAGTCCTAAATCTGATAATAGCAAATCAAGCGAGACACAGCAGCGAAAATCAAATCAAGAAAGCGGAAGCCTTCATGACCGCCTTGACCACTTGGAAGAAATGATCACAAAACTATCTCATCAAAGAAAGAGCAAAAATAAAAAAGATGAAGGAACGAATGATTCTTCTGAAGCGAAGCAAGAGCCATCTTCCAGCAGTGATTTGAAGAGTGAAAAGGGGGATTACGAGGAAGTTCAGGGGAAATCCCAAGGTCAAAATAACGACACTGACTCTCAATCGTATTTAGAATCACCTTTTCAATCACAATCTGATGGTAAAGAAGAGAAGAACAGTACCAATTCCAAGCATAAGGGAAAAGAAGAAAATAAAGATACCCAGTTCCAACCGGGGGATGAAGATAAGAAAAAAGAAACCCAGTCTCAGCTGAATGAGGAAGAAAAACAGGAAGAAACCAACTCCCAGCGTGAGGATAGAGAAGGAATCTCTCCGTCACAATCAGAGAGTGCAGAAAAGAAGGATGGCTCACAGCCGCAATTAGAGGAAGAGGACAAAAATCAGATGTCTCAAACAGAAGGCCATGAGGACACTGATGAAAAGACCGATAAATCCAATGAAAACTCTTCCCGGGAATACGAGTCATTAAAAAAAGAAAATGAAGAATTGCAGGGGCGGCTAGGAAAAATTGAAGAGATGCTGACCGTTTTAATACAAGAGAAGAAGCCTAAAGATTCCTCAGAGGAAAGCCTGTCCCAGAGCAGCGATGAGAATAAAGAAGGATCAGGCCAGGAAAATGGAGACAATTTTGATGACGAAGACGAGTTAGGTGACGAATCTTCAGAGGAAAGCCAGTCTCAGAGTGGTGAAGAGAACAAAGACCAAGCTAAGCTAGAAGAAAATGATGGTTCCTCTGAGGGTGACGAGGAACAGTCAGAAGACAAATCTTCAGACAAAGGCCGACCCCAGAGCGGCAAGGAAAACCAGGACGAAGCGGATCAGGAAAAAAATGAAGACTCCCCCGGGGAAGACGAGGAACAGTCAGGTGACGAATCTTCAGAGGAAAGCCAGTCTCAGAGTGGTGAAGAGAACAAAGACCAAGCTAAGCTAGAAGAAAATGATGGTTCCTCTCAGGGTGACGAGGAACAGTCAGAAGACAAATCTTCAGACAAAGGCCGACCCCAGAGCGGCAAGGAAAACCAGGACGAAGCGGATCAGGAAAAAAATGAAGACTCCTCCGGGGAAGACGAGGAACAGTCAGGAGACGAATCTTCAGAGGAAAGTCAGTTCCAGAGTGGTGAAGAGAACAAAGACCAAGCTGAGCTAGAAGAAAATGATGGTTCCCCTGAGGAAGACGAGGAACAGTCAGGAGAAGAATCTTCAGACGAAAGCCAGTCCCAGAGTGGTGAAGAGAACAAAGACCAAGCTGAGCTAGAAGAAAATGATGGTTCCTCTGAGGAAGACGAGGAACAGTCAGAAGTCGAATCTTCAGACGAAAGCCAATCCCAGAGCGGCGAAGAAAACAAGAACGAATCGAATAAGGAAAGAAACGCAGACACCTCCGGGGAAGATCAGGATGATGACAATGAAGACCAGGACGAAGAGGAAGACGAGGAAGACAATGAAGAAGTGAAGAACCATGATCGGAATGAAGGTGATAAAGCTGAGAAAGATGATCAGGATAGTGAAAACGAAATAAATCCTGATAGTAATAAGGATAAGAATGCTAATAAAAGATCCGGCAAAAACAAAAAACGTGCTGCTGGCAAAAAATCAAAAGCTAAGGTATCCAAAGGTGATAAGGAATACACTGTTATTTCTGATGAGGAGGAGACATATCTATTAAATGGATTTAAAAAGGAGGATTAGAAATGAGTTCTGACACAACGAAAGATAACATTCTCGAGTTTTTTGTGCATGCAGCAAACAAACATGATTTTTCCTTAGATATTACATTGAATGTAAAGGGGGCCGTTATTACGGGAACCCTGGTATCTGCTAAGGAGTATTTTAATACACTAAGTCAAACGTTTGAGGATGGGAACGATGTTGCCCAAAAGGTAAGTGAACAGCTGGAAATAGCAGGGGAGGCCGCCCAGTCTAATGATGATTCGGAAATTAACTTCATTCATATGAAAGAAACAAAAGTATACTGCGGCGATAGTAAGCCGACCCCTTCAAAAGGGGATATACTCTGGCGGGGCAAGTTAAGTGAAGTGGATGGCTTCTTTTTAGGGAAGATTTATGACAGCGGTAAAAAAGACTAATAGAGTCAACCGGGAGTATTAGCAATTGTCAGGGAATGACCTGCAATTGCTAATATTCAAAATCCCTGGCTCTAAATGCAGTAGGGGAGAAATAAATTACCTGCAAGTCGGGCCATCTGCTGAGAAAACTCTATATGAGACATCCTTCTTAATTAGGAGGAGTAAAATCAATCAAACGTTTGATTGAATAAAGAAAGCTGTATGATCCAGCATATTTATTCTGATTTTTTTAAGTGAGTTTATCTTCACTAATTGTTATGATTTTGATTAAACAGGAAGGGCAGCCCTTTCAAAAGTTTCATCTGTAATGAGTTGAGATAGTAGCAAAAAGTTTTTTTATTGTCTGGATCCCCCTTTTCTTTTTAGAAATTAGCCGCTCTTTCTGCCAAAGAAGGGCAGGGATTACCTGGAAGATGGACTATCTGTTGAGGGAAATCTCTATGAAGAAAGGAATAATGAAATCAATCAAACGTTTGATTGAAATAACAAAACAGGCTATGCATAAGCCTGTTTTGTTATTTCTATTATTAATCCATCGGCAATGTATTATGAAGATTTGGAGGAGCAGGCTTAAGCATAGGCTTGTCTCCTTCTGGCTTTGGATTGCTGACATATTTGTATTCTCCCTGGCCATCAAGAGCAGGACCCTGTGCCCACCTGCCAGTACTGCTTTCTTCGCCGGCTGATAGGTTGTAGAGTGTGTAGGCGATATCTGTCCGTTCGTTTTCCCGCGGGAAAGTGCTAGGGACAAGCAGGCCTTCTTTTTCCTCAAGCTCTGCAATCGCTGCAGCCCATTGGTTTTGGTGGTAGGCGTCTCTGGCAATTAGGACGGAAAGCAGATCCTTAATGCCCTTATCATCTGTCATCTCATAGAGACGTGCAGCCTGCAGACGTCCCTGAGATTCTGCATTCAAGTTTGAACGGAAATCTGCTAATAAGTTTCCGCTTGCTGTAATATAAGAGCCCATCCATGGGTTCCCCACACTGTCAGAAGGGCGTGCGCCAAGTCCGGATACAATAGCATGCTGAGGATTCATTCCTCCCATGATCGCCCCAACAACTGGATCCTTCGCTGACTCTTCCTGCTGATTAATTGGAGCATTATCCATCAGTCTCGCAACCATTGTAGCAAGCATCTCGACATGACCAATTTCCTCAGTTCCTATATCGAGGAGAAGATCACGATATTTTTCATTCCCGCGTGTGGCCCAGCCCTGAAACATATATTGCATGGCAACAGTCATTTCACCATATTGGCCGCCAATTAGTTCCTGAAGCTTTTTTGCAAAAACGGGATCCGGACGTTCCGGCTTTGCTTCAAACTGCAATTCCTTTACATGAAAAAACATCTAAATTCCTCCAATTCTAGTAAACTGTTAAATGATGAGACTTTATATATTTGCCCAAGATTTCCAGAAGAAAACATAAATTATAAAAAAAATGACGTGCAGTATGCACGTCATTTCAGACTGTCGACAAACTCAATGAAAATTGAGCTTGTCTGCAGTCTTTCTTACGATTAGTCAAGCACCTTTAAACCGTTAATTTATTTTCTGTATAAATGAATCCCCTTCAACGTTGTGTTTGAAGAGGGGCCAGATTTATAGGTATACCTAATAGGCCTAGTGATTTCGCGTTTTTTAACTAGACCTGCCTTTGTGGTATTATGTACTAAACTATGATTGGGTGGCTAACCGGAAGTCATAGTTCATATTGTGTGTAATAAGGTGGAAGATAATCTTCAAAAGCTTATTCACACAGGCAATGGATGCAACCTTATGGCACTTGTTATAGGGTTGCGTTTTTAATTTATCGTAATAATCAACAATATGGTTTTGACTGAAACGGCGTAGTTTAATCATGTTCTGGATAATGATAAAAAGGAGCTTACGTAAATGCTTATTGCCACGTTTATTAATCTTGTCCTTGTAAAAGGTCTTACCTGATTGGTAACGGCGAATATCAATACCAGCGTATGCGTTTAGCTGCTTATTGTTTTCAAAACGTCTAATATCCCCTATTTCTGCCATTAGACGTACTGCAGTGTTTGAGCCAATCCCCGGGAAACTGAGGAGAATATGGTATTCAGCCCGGCTTTCTGCTAGTTGCGCCATGTCCTCGATACACCTTTCTTTCATGGATAGGAGTTCCTGGTAACGCCTAGCGTAAGATATCAGCTGGCTACACAGGACATCGGTTGACGAAACGGCAGGAAATGATAAATGCGCTGCTTCAAGCAATTGAGTAGCTTTTTTTTCAGCCCTTGCGGTAGAAATATTCTTATCAGTGTTTGTCCGGATTTTGTTCTTTATAACCGTTTTTGAATGTTGGAGCACCAAGTCTGGATGTGGGTACAATTGAACAATATTGAGGAATAGCTCTGATTTGGTTGTAAAGATTTTTTCCAGTTCCGGAAAGGTTAGCTGAATAACTTTATGCATGCGGTTGCGTGTTACGGATAACTCGTCATCAAGTTCACTGTAAAATCGGGATAGCGACTTCAATTGGAGAAAAAGATCTTCTGTGCCATTTCGATTAGTCCTTTGCGTTGAAAAGTGGGTAAGGGCAAGTTGGTGGGCATCACTCTTATCCGTTTTGTGGATCCTCAAGGAGTCGCACTGGAGCTTAGCTTCCAGGGGATTCAAGGAACAATAGGAAAAACCATTTACATTCATAAACCGCTCCAATTGCCTGGAATAGACCCCAGTTGATTCAAATACAATATGTGGCTGTTCACCATAACCTTCTGTTAATCTGTCGATCCTCTTCTTTAAGTTTTCAAATTCAGGCCGTGAATGCTTGATTTCTCCTTCATAAATACACTTTTTTAGTGTGTTGTAAATTACCATGTAGCTTTTTCCCATACTTACATCAAATGCGATGACATGTTTCACGTTATTTCCCCCAAAAAAGTTTTGAAGTTCCCTCACTTACTCTTATCGACTCCCATTTCTTATACACGATCTCAAGGATCCAACATACTTAAACCTGATTCGAATAAGGTAAGTGAAGAAGGTCAGTTTTTTGTACGGATTCTAAGATCCTAAGACTGCAACGACCTATTCTTCACTTCTACTATATAAAAAAATAGTAGTGCCAACCAATGCCTTGGTCAGCACTACTAATCTTAGTATGTTTTTTGTTTTAAAATAGAAGTAATACGATACTTGAGGTGATTAAGATGCTTTCTAAACATAATCCAATTCAACGGGATCAAATCGAAATGATTGCATTAGATGAACTTGTCCCAGCGGACCATTTGGTTCGCAAAATTGAAGCGGCGATTGATTTTTCCTTTGTCTATGATTTGGTGAAAGATATGTATTCAGAAGTAGGACGCCCAAGTATTGACCCTGTTATCTTAATCAAACTCACATTCATTCAATATACCTTCGGTATTCGCTCCATGCGTCAAACAATTGAGGAATTGAAAACAAATATGGCCTATCGGTGGTTTTTAGGATACGGCTTCCACGATAAAGTTCCTCACTTCTCAACTTTCGGAAAAAACTATGAGCGCCGATTTAAAAATACCGATCTCTTTGAACAGATATTCTATCGAATTTTAAAAGCTGCAGCTGAAAAGAATTTAATAAGTGCAGAACATGTTTTTGTAGATTCTACTCATGTAAAAGCGAGTGCGAATAAACGGAAATTTGAAAAGAAAGTTGTTCGAAAAGAAACCCGTGCCTATCAACAACGCCTTCAAGAAGAAATTAATCGAGATCGTGAAGATCATGGAAAAAAGCCTTTTCCGCCAGATAAGTTTGATAAGGAAGAATTCAAAGAAACTAAGGAAAGTACAACTGACCCAGAGAGTGGATACTATGTAAAAGATGAGCGTACAAAACAGTTCGCCTATTCTTTTCACGCTGCCGCAGATCGCAACGGCTTTGTACTAGGCACAACTGTAACCCCTGGTAACACGCATGATAGTCATATTTTAGAGCCATTGGTAGAACAAGTCATTGAGAAAGTTAGTAAACCAGAAGCTGTTGCGGCCGACGCAGCCTATAAAACACCTGCTATCACGAGCTACTTATTGAAAAACGACATCACACCTGCTTTACCTTACACACGACCTCGCACAAAAGAGGGTTTCTTCAGAAAACATGAGTATGTTTATGATGAGCATTTTGACTGTTACATTTGCCCAGCTGGTGAGATATTAAAGTATAAAACGACTACAAAGGAAGGTTATCGTCAATATAAATCAGATCCGCGAATTTGTGCTGGATGCCCGTTCTTGTCTCAATGCACACAGAGTCAAGCGCACCAAAAGCTCATTCAACGTCATGTGTGGGAGGAACATTTGGAAGAGGCAGACCACCTTCGCCACCATCAAAACGTCAAAAAAATCTATGAGAAGCGAAAAGAAACAATTGAACGTGTTTTCGCAGATGCAAAAGAAAAGCATGGCATGCGTTGGACAACTTTAAGGGGACTTAAAAAATTGTCAATGCAGGCGATGCTTACTTTCGCTGCCATGAATTTAAAGAAAATGGCCAACTGGACTTGGCAAGGCCCAGTAATAGCCTAGAAGATGACCTCGGAGAGGTTTACAGTCATGAAAAAATGCTTTCAAGTCCAATAAAAAGTAAAAAGGGTCCGGAATAAGGCTATTCCGAACCCCTTTTGTCTACAAACTGAAATGACGTGCAGTATGCACGTCATTTCATATTTATTTTTTTAATAATAGATATATAAAATAGGGAGCTCCGATAATAGCAACCATAATTCCGGCTGGCAGGCCATCCGGGTCAGCCAGGTTCCGTCCGAGTGTGTCGGCGAATAAGAGGAACCATCCGCCTAAAAGAATCGAGATTGGTATAAAAAGCTGATTCCGCGGTCCAACAAGTGCTTTAGCCATATGCGGTGCGATTAAACCGATAAAGGCAATTCCACCGGTAACAGATACAGCGGAAGCGGCCAAGGCAACGGCTGTAAGCAGGAGGACGATCCGTTCTCTTTCGATGGATACCCCTATGCCGATAGCAACGGGCTCGCTTAGACTTAATAGATTCAAGCGATTTGCTTTATATAAAGTGAACGGAATAAGCAGAAGAAGCCATGGGAGGATTGCCCAAATGAACGGCCAATCCGTTCCCCATATATTCCCTGATAGCCATTTAGCAATGAAATCGACTTTCTCTCTTTCCGCTGAAGAAATCAGGACAATCATCACACCCGAAAGCGCCATGGAAAATCCGACACCCACAAGCACCATCTTTACTGGCTGAAGTCCCTCTGCTTTTTTATAGGAAAAAGCATAGATGAGAATAGCAGTAACCAAGGCGCCGAAAAATGCGCATAACGGCAGCATGTAGATGAAAGTGCCTGCTTCAATCGGGAAGAACAGAAAGAAAACGGCAATTGCAACTCCGGCACCTGAATTTATGCCGATGATGCCTGGATCCGCCAGGTCATTGCGGGTAATTCCCTGTAAAATGGCACCGGATAGTGCCAGTGCCATACCGGCTAATACTGTAATAAACACTCTCGGGAGCCGTATGGAAAATAACACAAACTCCTCTTTAAAAGTTCCATGTCCCAGGAGGGTCGGGATTAACCGGTCATATGAAAGGGAGGCATAGCCTAATCCCATTCCTATAACAATGGTAACGATAATAAGTACTGTTAAAACGGCCATCAAGATTCGCTGTTTTTTTACTAACTCCGGCTGGATCATGAGAACACCTTACCCCCTTTATGAACAATGAACAGAAAGAAAGGTAGCCCCATTACAGCAATTATGGCCGCAACCGGAGTTTCATAAGGAGCATTCATGGTTCTCCCGAGTGTATCGGCAAGAAGCATGAACGAAGCTCCCGTGAGAGCGGACATCGGAAGGATATAACGATAATCCGTTCCGACAATGGCCCGGACGATATGAGGCACCATCAATCCTATAAAGGCCATATTGCCGACCAGTGCAACAGCTGCCCCTGCAAGCAGGGTGACTAAGATAAACAGGATGATTTTAATTTGAGTTGTATTCTGTCCCAAGCCTACTGCCACTTCTTCGTTTAAGCTTAGTATTGTAAGCTGCTTGGAAAGAAAAAGGGAAACGAGTATGCCTGCTGAGATAACCGGGACAATAATCTGCAGCTGGGTCCAGGATGTGCCGACGAGCCCGCCTGCAGTCCACAGACTGACATCTTTTGATATTTTAAAATAGATGCCGGTGCCTTCAGCTATTGCAAAAAGGAAGGCAGAAACTGCGGCTCCGGCTAAAACGATTCGAATCGGAGAAAAGCCTCCTTTTTTCATGGCGCCAATGCTGAAAACCATCCCCGCACCGATAGCTGCACCTATGAAGCAGGCGAACAGAATTCCTATGTAATTCGCTGATGGAATTAGAACGAGAGTTATGGCAAGTGCAGCATTGGCTCCAGCCGTTAATCCGAGTAGTCCTGGATCTGCAAGAGGGTTTCTTGTCATTCCCTGCATGATGGCGCCAGAAATGCTAAGAGCTGCTCCGACAAAAATTGCCGCAATTTCACGGGGCAGACGGATTTCACGAATGATCGAGATTTTTTCTCCGGAAGTATTGGAGGTAAGTGCAAGCCAAACATCTCTAACCGTAACATCGGCTGCTCCAAACACACAGGCAGCCACAAACATGCCTGCAAAAATGATGAAGCATGCCGCAAGTTTAATTATAAATGGAATAAAGGGCTGAGCGTCTTTAGTCATTGTGCGTCCATCTTTCTTCGGGTTTATTTTTGCCATTCGTGAACTATCTTTTTAAACAGGAAAGAGGAATTCCTAAAAATTAAGAATCCCTCGTGAGTATTAGTTTCCTAAAAATGATTCTTTAAAGAACTCCAGCTGTGCATCAAGTGTGATTGGATCACTGAAGGAAGCGCCATTGCCTTCCATTTCGAAAACACGGTTATTTTTCACAGCAGGGATATTTTTGTACGTATCGGTTTCCTGGAATGAATGGTCTGCATCTGAGTATTTGCTTATAATCATATAATCTCCTGCATATTCCGGCAGCACTTCAGCTGAAAGGGCATAGTATCCATCTTTTAGGGCCATTTCTTTAACCTTTTCAGGCATTTTTAAATCCATAGCCTGATACAGGATTTCAGTTCCGCGTGCCCAGTTATCGCCAAAAACATAAAGCTGTTTGTCGAAGATTTCAAATACAGAAACGGTTGCATCTTCACCAATTTTTGCACGAATGTCTTCCCCGGCTGCTTCAGCGCGCTGTTTGAAATCAGCTACCCATTTCTTTGCTTCTTCCTCTTTATTAAGCAGCTTGCCGATTTCCTCATGCTGGGAAAGATAATCTAATTTACCCCATGTATAAGTTACAGTTGGTGCAATTTCCTTAAGTTTATCATAGTTTTTAACAGTAGATAAGGCAATAATCAAGTCTGGTTCTAATTCGATTATTTTCTCTAGGTTATCTTCAGATACTTCTTCAGCATCCTTCAATTGTTCTTCAAAGCGAGGATTATTTTTGGACCAAGTATCCACGCCGACAATATTTACGCCCAATTGCATAACATTTCCTGTGAAGCCTGAAAGGAGAACAACTCTCTTAGGATCAGCCGGGACTTCAACCGGTCCAGTTTCAGATTCATAAGTGATTGTACCCGATTTTTTATCTTCCTTTGGTTCAGATGAGCTTGTATCTTTTTCTTCTGTATTGCCGCAGGCGCTAATAAGCAGAAGCAGCAAGATCGTAAATGGGATCAATAGTTTCTTCATGTTGATTTTCTCCTTTTAATAAATTATAAGTTATACACATTGGTTTGTTTGTGCGGGGATCACGTCCAATGACTGCATCAATATTGAACACCTTCCTTAAAACATCCTGTGTAATGACTTCTTCATAGCTTCCTGATTTAACAATCTCACCATCTTTTAATGCGACGATATGGTCGGCAAAGCGGGCTGCCTGGTTTAAATCATGGAGGACCATTACAATGGTGCGCTCTTGTTCCTCGTTCAGCTTTTGAAGAAGTTCGAGAACTTCAAGCTGGTGTGCCATATCTAAATAGGTGGTAGGTTCATCAAGGAAAATGATATCGGTTTCTTGTGCAAGTGCCATGGCGATCCACACTCTTTGGCGCTGGCCGCCTGACAAAGCATCAACAGGCCGGAACTTAAATTCTTTAGTGCCTGTCACTTCGAGAGCCCAGTCGATCACTTCATAATCCTTTTTCGTCAATCTTCCAAATCCTTTTTGATAAGGGAAGCGGCCATATGAGACTAGCTCGCCTACTGTTAAACCGCTTGCACTTTCAGGTGTTTGAGGCAAAATCGCCATCTTCTTGGCAAGGATTTTCGTATTTTCCTTTGAAATGTTCTCCCCATCCAGGATAACAGTGCCTGATTGATGGGAAATGATGCGGGTAATGGCCTTTAAAAGGGTTGATTTCCCACAGCCATTTGGACCAATGATTGTTGTGATTTTCTTATCGGGAATCTGGACGCTTAGATCCTTTACAATTAGTCGTTCGCTATACCCAATGTTCAAGCCATCTGTATATAGACGGACCATTATGTAACCTCCGTTTATGTGAGAATTTATTTTCAATTAGTGATAATGATTATCAGTGTCGGTTCATTTTTACTATAAGTCTAGTTAACTTATAAGTCAACAGTATTTGAAGGAAATTACCAAGGTAAATTTTTATTGTCAAAGGAGAAGAAAGGACGTATAGTTGAAGTGAGAATGATAATCAATAATAATTGATTATAGGGGTGAACGGATATGAAGCAGATGGAGATCTTTGATGTAACGGTTATAGGAGGAGGTCCAGCCGGGCTATACTCTTCTTTTTACAGCGGTTTAAGGCAAATGAAAACAAAACTGATTGAATTTCAGCCGCAGCTGGGCGGAAAGATTCATGTGTATCCCGAAAAAATGATTTGGGATGTCGGCGGGCTGACTCCTACTCCGGGAGCAAAGCTGATTGAACAGCTGGTCGAGCAGGGGCTGACCTTTAATCCGACGGTTGTCTTAAATGAAAAGGTGGAATCCATCAGTAAGAATAAAGATGGAGTATTTGTTTTGAAAGGGTCTTCAGGAGAAGAGCATTATTCAAAAACAGTGATTGTGGCAGTCGGCAGCGGAATTCTAAAGCCGCAAAAGCTGAAAATTGAAGGTGCAGAGCGCTTTGAAGTCTCTAATCTAAATTACACCGTCAAGTCTCTGGCCCATTTCAAGAATAAAACAGTAATTGTGTCAGGAGGAGGCAATTCTGCAGTAGACTGGGCCAATGAATTGGAGCCTGTTGCTAAGCAGGTATACATCACTTGCAGGCGGGATGCGTTAACTGGCCATGAAGCTCAGGTTTCACAGCTGATGAATAGTTCGGTTATCTGTATTAACCATACGTCCATCACCAAATTAATAGCAGGCGGAAACCACGAGGAAATTGAGCAGGTGGAATTGACGAATAATGAAACGGGTGAGGTTTCATATCTTGCCATCGATGAAGTGGTCATTAACCATGGATATGAGCAGGATACGGAACTCTTGAAAAATAGCAATTTGAATATTGATATGCTGGAAGATTTCTATATTGCTGGGAATGCAAACAGTGAGACATCAGTTGAAGGGCTTTATGCTGCAGGGGATATTCTTAAGCATGACGGCAAGCTTCACTTAATTGCGGGAGCCTTCCAGGATGCTGCGAATGCAGTAAATAAAGCAAAGCAGTACATTGAACCTGATGCAGCCGGGGCGGCGATGGTTTCATCACATAATGATGTATTTAAAAGGCGAAACCGGGAATTGGTGAAGCAGCTGGTTCTCTAAGGCAAATAAATTAAGTGCACATAAATTCTCTTTATCCGCACATAAAACAGGGTTATGCGCACAGAAAAAAGTGTATCCGCACGTAAAAATTGGCTATCCGCACACAATTGAAAAGACCTCTGACAATAAGGCGAAATAGCAGTAAAAAGCCGGCCCACACAAAGGTGAGCCGGTTTTTTACGTGCTGATTTTTTCTTTTATCTGTACTTCGGTCCTAAGCTGCTTGAATTTAAAGAAGAAAGCAGCTGTCATGACTAAGGATAGAATGCCAAAAATAACGACCATTACCTGAAGTCCAACGGCATCCAGCAGGAATCCTGTCAGCAGGAGCACAATTTGGAAAATAACACGATCTAGCATGTTCCGGAAGGAGAAGAATCTTCCGTGGAATTCCTTCGGCACCCTTGTTTGAAAAATGGTGGCTGCCGTTGGGAAGAAACAGCCAACGGCAAACCCGAATACAAAGAACGCCGCAATAGATAGGACAGGAACATCTGCAAAGTACAAAAGCAGCTGTGAAACGCCAATGATAAATGAGAAGAAAAATAAAATTGCGTAAGGCGACCTTTTTTGGCTGATTTGCTTGACGATAAATGCGCCGAGCATGAAGCCGATTCCTTCTGCCGTATAAATTAACCCTTTAATGGATGAACTGTCCTGAAGCTCGCTGATGTTAATGACCATAAGGTTGAAACCTCCAAGAAACAGCAGTGGAACCAGAGTTAATATCAGGGTCATGAATACAATGGGGAGGCCTTTAATAATCGGGAAGACTTCTTTAAATCCTCCGCTGCTTCGGGAAGACTGTTTTCCTGTGCCTGGCTGTTCTCTTTTTTCCTCAAAATCCATAAACCAGGTTATTCCGAATAGAGCCAGATAAGCGACCAGCGACCCGATATAAAGCATGGATAATGGCAGAATGACTAGCAGAACCCCAGCCAGGGCTGTGCCCAATATCCTCGAAAGGGTGGACACATTCATGTGTACTCCATTCAGCTGCAGCAAATCTTTTTCAGCAACAAAAAGCGGGATGGCTGCCTGCAGTGCAGGAAAGTAAAAGGCTGCAGACAATTGAATAATTACCAGGAACAGAACCATCCACCACACAGAGCCCGTTTGAATAGCAATCAGCATGAAAATTACACTAATAGCCCTGACAAAGCCTGATCCCAGCATGACGGTCTTTTTATTCAGCTGGTCGGTAATTCTGCCGGCAAGGGGGCCGACTGCAATTCCTGCCAGCAAACCTGACGCCAGAATAAGTGACTTCAGGAAGTCAGAAGGAACCTTTTCCTGCATAAACTCAAGGTTTCCTATAATGCCAAGCCAAAGGCCGAGCCCTGCTATAAATTCACCAGTTAAAAGAATCCATACGTTCTTATTTTTCCACATAAAACGGCCTCACAATTTTAGTAAATTTCGATAATCTAACAATACTATAAAATGAATGAATACTGAATCTATTTTTTTAAAACAGTTGAAAATGAAAATCGTTATCAATTATAATAACAAAAAAGAACAGAGGAGGAAATGGGTATGTTTGTTCAATTAAAGACAATTAAGGTTCAAGAGGGCCACGCTGAAAAAATGGTTGAGCGCTTTGCAGGGGATGGAATCATCGAAGAGCAGCCTGGATTTCTTGATTTAAATGTATTAAAGAAAAAACAGCGCAGCGGAGAGGAAGAAATCATTGTAATGATCCGCTGGGAATCTGAAGAGGCCTGGAAGGCATGGGAAACAAGTGATGTACATATTGCTGGCCACCGAGCAAACCGCCGGAAACCTAAGCCTGAATTTATTATCGACAGCCGTCAGGATGTATATCATGTGCTGGGGCAAAAACAATACAGAGAGCCTGCTGAAATCAAATAAAGCTGAATGCCCATTCAAAAGGGATTGTTGAATGGGCATTTTTCTTGAATTTAAACGCTTATCCCGGAGCCTTTCCGGGTCAGCAGCATGAAGATCAGGTAGGGGGCACCGATAACTGATATGACGATACCGACGGGAATATCCGCTGGTGCCAAAAGATTTTTTCCAATCATGTCTGCCATAAGCACCAGAACTGCTCCGATCAGTGCAGACAAGGGCAGACTGCTGAAGTAATTGGGTCCGCACAGCCGCCGTGCCAGATGGGGAGCCAGCAGACCAATAAATGCGATTCCGCCGCCGACAGCCACACATGCTCCTGCAAGGGCTGCAGAAAGGCACAGAAGCAAGCGGCGTTCAGACTCCACTTTTAAACCAAGAGCAATCGGAACTTCCTGCTTAAACTGAAGAAGATTCATGGTCCTTGCTTTGTAAAAGGCAGCGGGTATAAGAAACAAAATCCATGGAAGCAAAGCCCGTACATATGGCCACCCGGCTCCCCAGATGCTGCCTGTCAGCCAAATGGCAGCCTGCTGAAAATCCTTTGGATCCATTTTTAGCTGCAGAATCATTAGAAGGGCACCGCATAGAGCATTAAACCCGAGACCAACAAGGAGAAGCCGTTCTGGGTCAATTCCTCCTTTCCATGAGAACCGATATATCAGAGCTGCAATAGCGAGAGCGCCGGCAAAAGCGAAAACGGGCAGAAAAAATGGTTCAGAGAGGAGATTTCCTTTCTCCTGTCCGAAAAGATAGATCGAAAAAACGACAGCCAGTCCAGCTCCGGCATTAATTCCGAGAATGCCTGGGTCAGCCAGAGAGTTCCGGGAAAGTCCCTGGAGAATGCTGCCTGATAGTGCAAGTCCGGCACCAATCAGCATGGCAATGACCATTCTCGGCAATCTCAGCTGAAATAAAACAAGCTCTTGTCTTGGGGTACCGCTGCCAGCTAACGTGTTCAATACCTCAGAAATACTGATGGGCATCACGCCAGTGGACAGGCTCATTACAAAGGTGGCCATAATTAATAGGATAAAGGCTGCCAGCCAGTTTTTGGTTCGGCTTAATGCCAGCTTCCAATCCATTATAAATACCCCCTCTTCCTTCGGGATAAATATAGGAAAAATGGAACTCCAATCAAGGCGGTTACTGCGCTGACCGGTGTTTCGAAAGGCGGATTGATCATCCGTGCCCCGATGTCCGCGATTACCAGGAGAAGGGCACCGGCAATGGCACTTAACGGAATCAGCCATCTGTAATCAGATCCGATTATCATCCGCACCATATGGGGAACCACAAGGCCAATAAAGCCGACTGCCCCTGCAATGGAAACGGCTGCGCCAGATAATAGAATAACGGCAATGAGCCCGATCCACCTGACTTTCTCTCGTGATTGACCGAGGCCTGCTGCCACTTCTTCCCCTAAAGCCAATATAGTCAGAGAGCGGCTGATCCATAGGGATAGCAGCAGCCCTGTGATAACAGCGGGTAGCAGTATAAAAACATGCGGCCATTTGGTGCCGGACAGGCCTCCGGCAAACCAGAAGCTCAAGTCCTGTGCTACCTGGAAATACAGGGCGATACCAGTAGAAAGGGCGCTGAATAATGTGCTTAACGCAGCACCGGCAAGCGTCAGGGTCACAGGAGATATCCGCTCTTTTGAAATCATGGAAAAAGAGAGGACAAGCATGGCGCCTGCTGCAGAACCTGCAAATGACCAGACCAGAAGGATCCAGTAAGAGCCGCTTGAAACAAATGCAAGCGAAATGGCGATGGCAAGTCCGGCTCCATGGGTAATGCCAATGATTGAAGGGTCGGCAAGCGGATTGCGTGTGATGCCCTGCATAATAGTACCTGCCACTGCCAAAGCAGCCCCAATAAGAGCACCACCCAATGCCCTCGGAAGACGCACTTCCCTGATCAGCTGGTGTTCAATTTGGCCAGCTTGAAAAGAGAAAAAAGAGTCCCAAACGACAGAAGGGGAGATCCATATGGCTCCAAGTCCGATGGAAGCGAGCAGGCCAAGGAAAATACATACTAAGCCAAAAAGGCCCCATTTAATAGATTTTGAGTGAACAGGCCGATGGGGATCTGTTATGTCAGCGGCGGTTCTGGCCATTATGATCAGTCCTTTTTTTATGTATTTTATAATTGAAAATGAGAATCGTTATCGCATTAGAAGAACGATATTAATCTACTATCCTTCCACAGCATTTGTCAATTCATATTTCAGGAAAAGAAGGGAGTGTCTAAATATGCTGCTGAATAGCCATATGTTTGAATTTGCATCATTTCACCTGCGTGAGGGCTTATCCCAGGAAGTAAATGAAAAAAGCAGTCATTTTTTTATCCTATACATATTATCTGGAAAAGGCACCTTGGTAAGCGGGAACCAGAGATTGAGGGCAGAAGAGGGTAAAAGCTATTTCCTCACGGATTCCAGCACCCTCACATCGTCATCTTCTTCTCTGCTTTCTGTTCATTTGCTTTCCTGGCCAAAAGAAGGCGATGTGCTAAAAAGTATGTTATCCCGTCCGCTGGCTGACCTGGCCCCCGCAAAAATGGTTCCCCTATGGGAAGAGATGAAGAAAAGCCGGAAGGAAAAATCAGTTTCGGCCAAATGCCGATTTCTATCCCTGCTCTGGGAGATGCTATCCATCCTGACAGACGCAGCCGATATTGACCGAATGGAAGAAGCAGAGGAATTGATCCGGAACAGCCTGTCCCGTCCCTTAACCGTTGCAGAATTAGCTTCTAAAGCAAAAATGACTCCGGTAACATTTTCAAGGGCTTTTAGGAAAAGGACCGGTATGACCCCGAAGGAATTTTTAAATGCAGAACGAATAAAGACTGCCAAAAAGCTGCTGCTCCAAAATAGAGGAATTACAGCTAAAGAGGTTGCCTTGCAAATAGGGCTGCAGGATGAATTTTATTTCAGCCGTCTTTTTAAAAGCAGAGAAGGGATGCCGCCAACTGTTTTCATGAAAAGGGCAAGTGAACGGATTGCTGTCGTAAGTCAGCTGTTTCTGCAGGATCACCTTCTTTCACTTGGAATCCAGCCTGTTGCAGCTCCGTCCTACCCAACCGTCTATTCTGCCAGCAGAGGGGTGCCAAGCTATCTTCAAACAGAGCTCGAAGGGACTAAATTGTTAAACGCAGAAAAACCATTTCAGCCGGAAGATATTTTGCTGACCCATCCGGATCGCATTATTAAAACTCCTTTGCATCAATTTCAGCTTCAAAGTGTGCTGCTTTCAAAGCAGGAGCAAGTTTATCATATGTCTTTGAAGCAGGACTGGCGTCATTATCTCTTTGAAATAGCATCGGTGGTCGGCTGTGAAAGCCGTGCTGAATACATAGAAAAAGACATTCATTGTATGGAATGCCAAGTACGGGATGAGATGTGTCCATTAACGAAAACTGGCCAGTGGGCTGTCATTTGGATTCGCCCGGAAGAAATACGCCTTTACGGGAAGGGAAATCATGCCCTTCTCGATCTTCTTTTTCAAAGTCTGGGATTCCAGCCCCACCCTGATCTGCATGATGAGGGATACCGAAATGTCAGCCTGAAAGAGATTGCTGAATTAAACCCTGACAAGCTGCTCATTTTATGGAGTCATGAAAAGGATGTGTGGAGAACTGCCCATACTCCAGAATGGAATAAAATCCGTGCTGTCCGGAACGGAGAAGTCTATTACCCTGAAAGCCATGAGTGGGATCCGTGGGGGCCCATTGGGAGGAAGAAGCTGCTTGAAGTCTTTCCTTCAAGCATTCTTAAAGCCAAACTAAAAGCTTAAAGAAAATAATTAACGAGCAGCTGCAGACTTGCAGCTGTTTTTTTAATGAAAATTCATTTTGTGCATGCAGGAAGTTAAAAATGTCCATGTTCAGCAATGGTGATAATGATTATCATTGAGAATGAATTTCATTATTGTTAGGGAGGATTATTCATGAAGAAGTTCTTTGCTCCTTTGAGCGTTGTTTTTATGTTATTTATACTTGTTTTAACAGGCTGTGGAAAAGAAGAGGAAGCTTCAACAGAAGCAGCTGAAAAGAAGAAAGAGGAGAAAACAGAGGAAACAAGGACCGTTGAGCATTTATACGGAAAAGCAGAAGTCCCTGCCGAACCAAAGAAAATCATTCTGCTTTCGCATGTATCATGGGAAGGTTCACTAGTATCTGTTGGTGTAAAGCCTTACGCTGTGATGGCGTATGATAATGAGTTTCCGCCGCATTTAACAGAGGAGCTTGAAGGTGTGAAGGCTCTTCCTTATGCTGATGAAATAAATTCGGAAGAAATTTTGAAGCTGGATCCGGATCTGTTAATTATCAGTGATCGCTACAAGCCTCTTTATGACCAGCTGTCTGAAACCATTCCAACAGTTGTAGTTGAAGTGGGCGGTGATTGGAAGGAAGATCATCTGAAGGTTGCAGAAGCAGCTGGCAAGCTTGAAGAAGGAAAGAAAGTGATTGAAGACCTTGAGAAGGAAGCAGAAGATATCGGCAGCCGTGTAAGTGAGAAAATGGGCGATGAAACATTTATGGCAGTAGCCATAAATAAAAAAGATATTCGTGTATATGGCCGTACCAACCATGCAACCAATTCATTATTATTTGATGATTTGAAACTCACACCTGCGGAAAACCTTCCTGAGGATTTCGGAGAGAATATTTCGATTGAAGGATTAGCAAAGTATAATCCTGATCATATCCTCGATGTTTCTTATTTTAATAGTGGTGAGTTCTATGATTCTGTTACACAGGGAGAGGTCTGGAAAAGCCTGAAAGCCGTTCAGAATGGCAACGTACATACTCTTAAGACGACATGGGGGTATTGGGATCCAATTGAGCGCCAAAAAGGATTGAAAGAGATTGAATCCCTGCTCCTAAGTGAATAGCATCTTGATGAGAGGCTGGGACTTTCGAAGGTCCCTGTCTCTGTCATTCCATTGGTTTCTTTTAAAAGAAGAAATCAAATTTTTTAACCATTATTGAGAATGGTTATCAATTACTAGGTCTAAAGACTCGGTGAAAGGATGGAATTATGCATCATTCAGCCAAACAAATTGCAGAAAATGCAACGTTTCAAGCTTTTATAAATAGTTACTTAAGAGAAGTAGATTGCGGACAGTGGATGGAA
Organism: Cytobacillus sp. FSL R5-0377; assembly: GCF_038004385.1. Taxonomy (NCBI): domain Bacteria; kingdom Bacillati; phylum Bacillota; class Bacilli; order Caryophanales; family Bacillaceae; genus Cytobacillus; species Cytobacillus sp. FSL R5-0377. Next base: position 2,007,183 of record NZ_JBBORA010000001.1, on the reverse strand, counting down.
AGGGAGGAATGGGTGCAGGAGCAGCGGCCATCTATGACTCTGTCAGGTGAATACATGGTGGAGATAGAACTTCCAGGCCAGTCTGCCGTATTTGCAGTGGAAGTGATTTACCAATCAAAAACTGGAAGACATTTGATCGGGGGTGCTTTAAAATATTGCAGCCAAAGGCTGGAATGGATCCCTCAGGATCGGCTTCCGATGATGATTGCTCTTATCCATGAACTGCATTTAATGGCAAAATCAAATGGATGCCATGAACTTTCATCCCATTTTGATGAGCTGGTGATCAGGCTGATTGAGAGCTATCAGACGATGGCTTTGTACATTGAAAAAAGAATGAAGGACGAAAGCAGCCTGTATTCCGAAGAAAGCACCTTCATTGAAGCCGAGCAATCACTATTGTTTGGTCACTGGCTTCACCCTACACCGAAGAGCAGGCAGGGAATGGCCGTATGGCAGCATCCGCAATATGCACCGGAGTTAAAAGGCCGTTTTCAGCTTCACTATTTTCAGGTAGACCGGGAGTTAGTCAGGGAAGCTTCAGCTAATCGGAAAAGCGCAAGTGATATTATACTCTCTTCCCTTAAGAAATCGATACCGCAATTTACTGTCCCGCATAGCAACTGCCTCATTCCGATGCATCCTCTTCAGGCTCAATGGCTGCTACAGCAGAATCATGTCAGGGAGGCGGTTGATAAAAAACTAATAAAAGACCTTGGCCCAATAGGAGCCTATTATTCAGCAACCTCTTCCATCAGAACAGTTTACAGCCCGGAAAATGATTGGATGTTTAAATTTTCCGTACCGGTAAAAATTACGAACTCATTAAGGGCGAACCGTCTGCATGAACTAAAGGCAGGTATCGCTATGACAGAATTAATGGATAAGCTTCGATTTACGGAAAAATATCCGTCATTTCGGATAATTGATGATCCGGCCTATATAACAGCTGAATTGCCGGGGCAAAAAGAGTCAGGGTTCGAGGTCATTATTCGCTCCAACCCTTTTCCGGAAGGGGAAGATAAGGGGATTACTTCTATCGCGGCATTGGTTCAGGACCCGCTGCCGGATCAACGCTCAAGACTTCAGCGGACCATTGAAGGACTGGCACAGGCAGAGAGAAGAGATCCGGAGGAAATCAGCATGGAATGGTTCGAAAAATATTGGAGATGCTCGATTGTGTCTCTGCTCCGATTATATGATGAACACGGGATTGCACTTGAGGCCCATCAGCAGAATAGCGTCCTGGATGTATCCTCGGGATACCCGGAAGCTTACTGCTACCGTGATAATCAAGGCTACTATCTATCAAACGATTACAGAGAAAATTTATCCGGCCTTTTGCCGCAATTGGCAGAATGCCCGGAACTATTTTATGACGATGACCTCATTCAGGAACGATTCACATATTACCTGTTTATGAACCAGCTCTTTTCTGTGATTTGCCGATTTGGGCAAGACGGTCTTATCAGTGAAGACTGTTTGATCGAATGGTGCCGGAAACAGCTTAGCATTCTTGAAAACGAACTGTCGGGTCAGGGGAAAGCATTCATCGGCCATATCCTGCGATCAGAAAAGCTGGCCTATAAAGCTAACCTGCTAACCCGTTTCCATGATGTGGATGAACTGCTTGCTAAGAACGAACAAGCCGTTTACACCTATATCCCAAATCCTTTTGCCATTGTGAAGAAGGAGGAGAACTATGCAGAAGCTGCATCCGCTGCCATCTAAGAAAATTGAAAGAAGAGTCATCCGGCAGTTATTGGAGGCCATTCTTTTTGAAGGGCTGATGGATTATGAAAAAACAGCACTCCAGCCGGGCGAACAATTATTGAGCTTTACCGTTTTCGGAAGGCATCGGTCTTATTGCTGTGAGGGAAGGATTGCTTCGTTTGACCGTGTGAGGCTGAAGGAAGACAGCATCTATTCTGTGCAGAGCGATGGTTCCCGTACGGAAACAAGCATAGAGGAACTGGCAGCAGACCTTGTATCAGATCCGGATAAAAGAAGCAAGCTTATTCACGAGCTGCAGCAAACCATTCTGCTGAGTGAATGGAATGAAAAGAATCTCATGCCAGCCATCTCAAGGAGAACATGCAGTTATGAAGAACTGGAGTCAGAAGTTTGGGAAGGCCATCCCTATCACCCTTGTTTTAAGGCAAGGACTGGATTCTCTCTTGAAGACCATGCTGCATTTGGTCCGGAAGCAGGGCAATCTTTTGCACTGCAGTGGGCTGCAGTCAGACGGGAGAATAGCCAAATGGCTATTCCCCAGGGTGAGAAGGAATTTTGGGAAAAGGAGCTGGGTCCACTCATGCTCGGGCAGCTGCTGACCGAGCTGCATCAGTTGGGAAAAACGTTTGAAGAATACACCTTTCTGCCAATCCATCCATGGCAGGTAAAGCATATCAAAGATGAACTGGAGCGGGGGGATCTCGTTCTGCTAAAAAGCAGCGGGAATTCTTATCGGGCAACCCAGTCGGTCCGAACACTTTGGAACGTGACCAGCCCAGAGAAAGCTCATCTAAAACTATCCATGAATATGGTGAATACTTCATCGCTAAGAACATTAGAAACACATGCCATCTGTGCCGCTCCCCATATTTCAAAATGGATAGCTGACACAGTGGAAGCGGATACATATTTAAAGGAAGAAGCTTCCTTAATTGTTTTGAAGGAGTATGCAGGAATTGCCTATCAGCCATTAGAGGCAGAAACAGAGGCAAGACTGGGAGCTATTTGGCGGGAAAGTGTCCGCCTCTACATGGAAGACGATGAGGAGGCTGTTCCTTTTACTGCACTTCCTTTAATAGAGAGGGATGGCTCTCCATTCATAGGTGAATGGCTGAAGTGCTATGGAATTGAAAGCTGGGTAAAAAGGCTGCTGGAAGTAAGTGTGGTTCCAGTCTGGCATTTACTCGCCGCTCATGGCATAGCTGTGGAGGCACATGCCCAGAACATGGTACTCCTTCACAAGAACGGCTGGCCTACCCGTGTTGTATTAAGGGATTTCCACGACAGTACAGAGTATCATCAAAACTTTTTGGCAGACCCCAGCCGGCTTCCAGACTTTGGAGAAATTCATGAACAGTTTAAAAAAGTCGGAGACAACGAGTATTATTGGATGGCTTCCGTAGAAGCACTAAGAGAGCTTGTTATGGATACATTGTTTGTTTTTCATTTAACAGAACTGTCTTTTGCGCTTGAAGAGCAGTACGGCTACAGTGAGAGAAAGTTTTGGAGGCTGGCTCGTGAGACGCTCGCCGGGCACATGAGCTGCTATCCAGAACTGATTTTCCGAAATTACCTGCTGGAGCATAATGCCCCTATGGTTTATGCCGAGTCACTGCTGAAAAGGAAAGTCCAAAAAGAAGAAGCTGGCGGGTTCCGCCATCTTGTCACTAACTCTTTAGCATAGAACACAAAGGAGAATTGAGATGTTTTTTGTAAATGATCAGTACTATACACTGGATGATCTTGAAAGACAATATACGATATTTGAAAATATACCTCATATAAAAGATTGCCGGAATAGGAGATTGGCAGTCTGTATGCAGGATGCTTTTCAATGGCTTGCACTCTGTTTATTTGTACGCAGTAAAGGAGGATCTATTGTCCCCCTTCATCCCTCTGTCCCGAAAGAAGGTGCAATCAGAATGGCAAAAAAAGCGGGGAGCCATTTCCTGCTTTATGAAAATATTCACCTGCCGATCCTCTTGTCAAAGGAAATAAATGAGAAGGAGGGCGTTCTGGTGCAAATGAGTTCGGGTACGACTGGGGATCCGAAATGCATTGAACGCACATGGGAATCGATTGAGAACGAGCTTGACAGTTATGTCTCGGTTTTGCCGGCTGATAATCAGACTGCTTCAGTCGTTGCCTGTCCGACGACACATTCCTACGGTTTAATCTGCGGTGTATTCGCGTGCATTAGGCGTGGGGCAAAACCGGTCATTCTGACAAATATGAACCCTAAGTATGTGCTGAAAAAGCTGAAGGAGCATCCCAAGCATATTCTTTACGGGGCTCCTGCACTGCTGCATACCTTAACAAGTTTAATCAGGGATGGACAGCGGCTGGATGCTGTCATGACATCAGGTACACTCATGCCAGCCGGCTGGCTGGAAGCCTTAAAAAAGGTTTCAAAACGAGTGCTTCAGCAATATGGCTGTTCTGAAGCAGGGTGTGTGGCCATTCATCCGGATGTAAGTGACTCACGTGAAATGGGCTATCCGCTGCCGCATGTCAAAGTGGAGGCTGGAAGTATCCAAAACCCTGGTGAAATCCTTATTCATGATTCGGAGAAAACAATTTATACAAAAGATCTTGGCTATATAGAAAATGGAATTCTTTCTTTTATGGCTAGAATCGATGACACCATTAATGTAGCAGGCTTGAATGTTTATCCGCAGGAAGTAGAAGACGTTTTGATGGGAGAATCCAGAATTATAGAGGCAGTTGTTTATAAAAAGGTTCATCCGCTTTCAGGGGAAAGAGTCTGTGCACAGTATGTCTGCTCTGAACCGATTGAGGAACAGGAGCTGAGGGAATGGTGCAGGAAGTATCTCGCCCCATACCAGGTTCCACTGGAATTTAATAGAGTGGAGGAAATTGAAAAGCTGCCAAACGGCAAGGTCAGCCGGAAAAGGCTGGGGGAAGGAGTTCTGGCATGACAAGACAAGAGATCTTACAAGTAATCCATGACATTTTGCAGCATCAATTAGAATTACCTTCTATTCAAGCTTTCCATGAAGATGCGCGCTTAAATGAAGACCTGTATATGGACTCTATTATGATTTTGCAGCTGATTCTCCATTTGGAAGTTGATATGGGCTTTAAAATTCCAGATGAAATGCTTGTGCCAAAAGACTTCCGGACGGTAGGAAGCCTGGCTGATTTTCTGGAGCGCCAGCAGGAGCCAGCTGCAGCGGAGGGATCAGTATGATTAAAGTGCATTGTTTTGTAAGCTGTGTATGCGAAGCTGTCAAAAAGACAAAAGGCGCTGACCATCGTCCTTATTATTTCGGAGTATGGGATGCCGATTTCGATGTGCTGGAGAATGGTGTGTTAACGTATCATTCCAAGCGGATCAACCATGATTTTTTTCATCAGTGGTATGAAATGCTTTATGGCATTAAGCTGAATAAATGGTACGACGAAAAACAAAGCAAACAGGAAAATATAAAGGAAATGCTGAGATTGATGGATAACAAGAAATCTCATCAATATGTAATGGTGATGCTCGATTTGTCAAAGCTTCCTGAGCGGGAAAATAAATTTCATCAAAGTCCTTTTCCCCATTACGTAATGCTGGAAAGGACGGAAAACGAAGAGGAATGGTTTATGTATGATCCGGACTTTCGCTGGGAAGGAGTGCTTCCAAAAGACCGGATTCTGGCTGCCATTGAGGATCCTTCAGCTGAAGGTGGTTATTTCTTTGATGCATCGTCCATTACCCCGCCAACTGCCGAAACTGTTGAAGCATATTTTAACACATGCATTAAGCATGACTGCAATCCAATGACAGATGCAGTTGCAAAGATTATTGAGCTTCATGCTGCTGGAGATGAAAAGTTTCCGCTGTCAGGGCTGACACTTGCCTTACGGGAATTGCCTGTTCTCGCCATTCGGAAGTACGCTTATGAACATGCTTTTGCGTTTTTCTGGGAATTGCTTGGCTTTGATGATGAAGACTTTGAAGCCTGGTGTGATGAAATTGAAAAACTTGTAAAAGGCTATACAGCCATCCAATACCGGGCAATGAAGCTCGGTATGACAGGCAATAGGCTGTTAGTGGATGAAATTACGGCAAAGCTGGAAGAACAGAATATTCTGGAATTTAAAATAAAAAGAGGGCTGCAGGAATGCTTTGAGGCTTGGGCTGAATTGCAGGAATCTCAAAAAATGAAGGAGGTCATCCAATGAAACTTTCTCTGTGCACCATCTCATTCCGGCATCATCTTCAATCTATCGACCAAATTGCGCACTGGGCCCAGAATAATGGGTTCCAGGGAATTGAACTATGGGGCGTCCATGCCAAAAATCTGGCGGAAGATATCCATTATGGAAGTGAGTGGCTGAGCTCATACGAACTTAAGACAAGTATGCTAAGCGACTATCTGCCCCTGGATGCACCGCTTCCCGCCTTAATAGCTGAAATGAACGCTCTATGTTCACTTGCACATCGCTGGGGAACGGACAAAATACGGACATTTGCCGGTAACAAGGGCAGTGCAGATATCAGCAGATTAGAGAGGATTGAGCTTGTTTCTCGCATGAAGATGCTTTGTAAAATGGCTGAAGCAGAGGGAATGCAGCTTTTGGTCGAGACTCATCCAAATACTCTGACTGATAATCCATCTTCTGCCCTTCAGCTTCTTGAGGAAACGGACCATCCGGCACTCAGGGTTAATTTTGATGTCCTGCACATATGGGAATCAGGGGTGGACCCTCTATTTGCTCTTAAACAGCTCCAGCCATATGTTTCGCACTTTCATCTCAAAAATATTGAATCACGCTGCAAGCTTGGTGTCTTTGCCCCTAATAATGTGTATGCAGCAGCAGGCAGCAGGGAAGGCATGGTTTCACTATTTGAAGGAGCGGTGGACTATCGTTTGTTTTTAAGAGAGGCTGCTGAAATGGTGGAAATGGATGCTTCACTGGAATGGTTTGGGCCAAATGTGAAAAGCATTCTGGCAAAAGACAGCAGGGAGATTAAGAAGCTTCTTCAGGTTGAAGAAGCAAGGTAAATGGACGATTTGAGACAGAAAAAAGTTCAATCAAACGTTTGATTGAAAGGGAATGGACGCAGTACTGGTGCGGGTAAAGAGTACAGGCTGCGTTTATTTATGATATGGATGAATGTGCGGGATTATTGATTACTGATTGCCTGTTCAATTGCAACTGCCGCACAATCAATGGAAGGATACGTTTTTTTCATTGAAGTTCCCGTATAAGTAATCTCAAAAGAATGAGACTCCTTTATATAACGGACAACTAGAATCTCTGATTGCTCTTTTGTAAACGTTTGAGTGATTTGGCAATCGCTATAGTATTTTAAAGTTTCAAGCATATTTTTCGTATGATCTAATGGCATAGTTCACAACCTCCTTTTTTAGCAGGTGTAACCTTAATACCATTATAAGGAATTTAACTTCCAATTTGTATGGATAATTTGTCACATTTTATCATAAAATTTTTAGTTTTAGAGAGAACTGAAAATAAGATACAGCAAAAAGGCCAGTCTGTGATAGACTGGCCTTTTTTATGCAAGCTGCTGCTCGGCAAACTCCCTGTATAGCTCATGGGTTCGGGTTAATTCATTATGCGTGCCAATGCCTGTCACCCGGCCTTTTTCAATAAAGACAATTTGATCCGCATCGACAATTGTAGAAAGACGGTGGGCGATGACAAAAGTTGTCCGCCCTTCCATTAGACGGCTAAGCGCCTGCTGAACGATGCCTTCCGATTGACTGTCCAGGCTTGCGGTAGCTTCGTCCATCATCAATATTTTAGGATCGCGCAGGAATGCGCGCGCAATGGCAATCCTCTGCCTTTGTCCTCCGGAAAGCTTCACGCCCCGCTCACCAACTTCTGTGTCAAGCCCCTTCGGAAAATCAGCAATGAATTGATCGGCATATGCCATTTTTGCCACTTCCCATAATTTCTCATCCGGAATGTTTTCAGGACTCTCCAGTCCATAGCATAAATTCTCACGGACCGTACCTGCCATCATGGCGCTTTCCTGTGAAACATAGCCGATTTGACTGCGCCAGGATTTAAGAGATATTTGCTGGATGGGTGTGTGGCCAATTTTAATTTCACCTGCAGTTGGCTCGTAAAAACGTTCAAGCAATCCAAATAAAGTGGTTTTTCCGCTGCCGCTTGGGCCTGCCAATGCAATCATCTGGCCCGGCTGGGCTTCAAGTGAGATATTTTCCAGGACAATCTCTTCTGCGCTATAGGAGAAAGAAACGTTTTCGATGGTAATCGGTTTGCTGCTGATATCCATCTCGATGCCGTCCTGCCCATCTTCCAATGGCTCTTCTAAAATTTCTATAATCCTTTCCGTTGCGCCTTTGGCTTTTTGCAGCTGTGTAAAAAACATTGCAAATGAAGTGATCGGCATAATAATTTGGAACAAATACAGCAAAAAGGCTACAAGAGAACCCGTTGACATCGTTCCGCTGGCCACACGCATGCCGCCATAGGCGATGATCATGACGATGACCACCATCATGATCAGGTACATTGTCGGGCCAATCATGGCAAAAATACGGGCTTCCCTCAAACCGTAGCCAAGCAGTTTGCCGATGCCATCCAATCCTTTTTCTTCTTCATTTTGCTCTGCAGTAGAGGACTTCATTAGGCGAATCTCACCAAGTGTTTGGGTGATGTTGCCGGTAAAGATGGCCGTTTCATCTTGAAGGCCCCGGGATATTTTTGCCATCTTTCGGCCGAGTGGAATCATAATGGCCAGTGTTATAGGAACTGAAGTGAGCATCAGCAATGTCATTTTCCAGTCCATCACAAGAAGGATAATAATTGCACCGATAATACTGATAATACCGGTAATAAATTGTGGAAAGTGATTGGTAATCAGCTCTCTGACAATGCTGGTATCATTAACTACGCGGCTGACTGTCTGTCCGCTGGATTGCTGATCGAAATATCGGACCGGCAGCCTTATGAGCTTTTTCCACATCCGGTCACGAAGACGTGCCACTACTTTTTGGCCGACATAGCTCAGCAGGTAGATGGAGATCCCGCTTATTATGGCCTGGACGATAAAGGCTGCCCCGATTCCAATGATGAGCGGAACGCTTAAAGATTCAACTGAAAAGCCATCCACCAGGTTTTTGGTCAGCAGCGGAACCACGAGTCCGGTCAGGGTGGTTAAGATGCTTGCTGTTAAACCAATGATGAGAGCAAGCTTTGGTATTTTTGTTGATAGAATGAGTGAAATGAATGGTTTTATACTGGTTTGCTTTTGATTCATTATGTGTGCTCCTGTCTCTTATATATCTTCATAATTATATAACATTGAAACTTCCATTTCCTGTTATGCACCTTAACGCCTATCCGATGAATAGGATGTGTTAAAAAACAAAAAGGATGATGGCCGTGGCAATCAACTTTCCTGTAGGCATCAAAACGATGACAATCAGCACGGGGCCCACCAAAGTCGTTTATTATCCCCGAGTATCTGGTATGCAAAATAAGCAGCTGCAGCAATTGATAAACAGTACTATTATTAGACAAAACCAGCAGCTCATTAACGAACAGACAGGCAATATGGATACCACCGTTGTGGATTTGTATGGATATTATGAGATTAAAAATAATCAGCGGGATGTGCTGAGCTTGTCTTTGAACAACTATGTGTATCATTATCATGCTGCCCATGGAATGACAGTTATAAAATCGCTGACGTTTGATCTTCAGAAGGGGAAGCAGGTAGCCCTTAAGGATTTATTTAAGCCGGGAAGCGACTATGTAAAAAGAATATCAGACCTGATTAAGGTGCAAATCAGAGAGCGTGACATTCCGCTTTTAGTAGACTTTCAAGCCATTAAGCCGGATCAGGACTTTTATATAGCAGACAAAGCGCTGATCATCTATTTCCAACTCTATGAAATCGCGCCATACGCCTATGGATTCCCGATGTTTCCGATTTCGGTATATGAACTGCAGGATATTATAGATGAAAATGGTCCGCTGGGAAGGATGGCAGCAAATTAAAGATCGAGAGGGGATCTGCGTTAATGCGGTATCCCTTTTTCACTGTAAAACAGTAAAACTTCCAGCTGTCTCATTTATAATAGAAATGGTTTAAATAAAACCCGTTCATAATAAGAAAGAGGTGAACCAATGGATAATGCAGACAAGATTTTCTTAGATTATACAATTGATAAAGACTTGAACGAGTCAGAGAAAGAGATTCTCTCTTTTTTGATTGAAAGCAGAATAGATGACCAGCAATTAAGTATCCGGAAAGCTGCGGATGAGCTGTTTACTTCTACTACATCTATCATCCGTTTGTGTAAAAAGCTGGGGTTTAGCGGATACAGTGAGTTTATTTATAATCTTGGCCTTAAAGTGAAGAAGGTGCACAATTCAGAGGCTGGATCAGTAGAAGAGATTCATCTTCCAATGGAAGCAGGTATTGGTGAATTTATTAAAAATATCAGGACTACTTTTGATTACATAGATGAGGAGAGTATCCAAGAATTTTTACATGAAATTAAAAAGCATAAGATGATTTATTTTTATGGAGCAGGCTTCTCTACGCTGTTCTCTAATTATCTTGCTAAAAAGTTGGAGCTTTTTGGGTATTACGTGTCGAATACATCGACTAGTGACAGCCGGGCGATTTTCTTTAATAACATCCAGAAGTATCGGCTGATGATTGTCTTTTCTCGTTCAGGGGAGACAAGCAAGGTGATCGAAAAAGTCCAGATTGCAAAAGAATTTAAAGACCGTGCTGTTTACAGGAAATGATAAAAGTACCACGGCGAAATTGGCTGATATTGTATTTACTATTCTTGATCCGACCATCGAATCCCAGCGTGAATTTGAGATTACCTCATTCGAGTCAAATATGTTTATGCTCATTGATATTATCCTGATTTTAGCTATTAAAAAAGGAATTATCCAAGAATATTAGCCTATGTAACATGTTACTTTATTTGGTGAAATGGTACAGAATCAGGAAGACAACAATGAAACAAGTGGTGAATGGTCTCCAGCTATTTGGAAAATCCTTGTTTGCCCCGATCTTAATATTACCGATCATTGGTCTTTTCATTGCTTTTGGAAATGTATTTGGCAACGGGAACCTGGCCCAGTACGTTCCGCTTCTTGAAAGTCCAATGATACAAAACGTCGGAAAGTTTATCTCTTCTTCCGCCGTATCCATCCTTCAGAATCTCGCCTTGATCTTTGCGGTCGGCATCCCGATCGGCTTGGCAAAGAAGGATAAAGGCTACGCAGCTTTAACAGGATTAGTAACCTTTGTCATTTTTATTAATGCGATGCATCAGGTTCTGAATCTATCGGAGCGTTTAGTTCCAGCAGAAGAAATGCAGATTTCCGGACAGGCAATGGTATTAAATGTTCAAGTTCTGGAAATGGGTGTTTTTGCCGGAATATTAATCGGAGCTTTAGTTGGTGTTCTTCATAATAAATATTGCGATACAGAATTTAAAGGCGTCTTTTCCATCTATTCAGGTCATCGCTTTGTAGCCATTTTGGCTATCCCATGTGCCATGATTTTAGGAGCGTTTGCAGCAGAGTTCTGGCCGATTGTCCAGAATGGGATCACGGCACTGGCTAATGGTATTCGAAGCTTAGGAGACTTTGGTTTCCTTATCTATGGTTTCCTGGAAAGAATCCTGATTCCGACAGGACTTCATCACCTCGTGTACACACCTTTCCTATATACAGAATTAGGCGGAACGGCAACAGTAGCAGGCGAAGTTGTCTATGGAGCAAGAAATATTTATTTTGCGGAAATGGCTGACCCAAGTGTGGCTGTATTAAGCAGCACAGTGAACTGGGATGCACGCGGTCTGGCAAAGATGTTCGGTTTAATTGGTGCAGCCTTGGCCATGTATGTTACAGCTGATAAAAATAAAAAAGCAATGGCAAAAGCGATTCTGCTGCCAGCAGCCGTCACTTCATTTCTGCTTGGGGTAACGGAGCCGATTGAATTTGCGTTCTTATTTACTGCTCCAATCCTGTTCTTTATCCACGCAGTTCTGGCCGGTACAGGAATGATGCTCTTAAACATCTTTGGTGTTCATGCCATCGGTGCAAATGGTGTCATTGACTTCCTTCTTTATAACCTGCCGCTTGGCACAGAGAAATCTAATTGGCCGATGTTCATTGTCGTAGGATTGATCATGTTTGCAGTCTATTTCCTTATCTTTAGATTCCTGATTCTGAAACTGAACCTAAAGACACCTGGCCGTGAAGAAGAAACAGAGGCAGCTGTTCAGCCGGCTGGAATTCAGGCAAAAGGAAATAACGCAGAAGGTTCTCCTCTTGGAGAGACAATTGTAACGGCACTTGGCGGAAGCAGAATTATCGAAAATGTTGATAACTGTTATACAAGATTAAGACTTGTACTAAAGGACCCTAATGCAGTGGATGAAAACCTATTAAAAGAAACCGGTTCAAAAGGGGTCATTAAGTCAGGCAACAACGTACAGGTTGTATATGGACTAAACGTAAAATCTGTTCGGGATCAAGTCGATCAAAAACTGGGAGGACTTAACTATGAAAACGTATAAACTATCAATTGCTGGCGGCGGAAGCACATATACACCAGGTATTGTGAGAAGCTTAATGGATAGACTAGAAGATTTACCTTTATCTGAAATCAGATTTTATGATATTGACGGAGAGCGCCAATCGAAAGTAGTAGTGGCAGCCAAAGCGGTTATTGCAGAGTATACAGATTCTATTAAAATAACTGAGACAACTGATCCTGAAACAGCATTTGAAGATGCAGATTTTGTATTTGCACAAATGCGTGTCGGCAAATATGCAATGAGGGAATTGGATGAAAAGATTCCTCTTTCACACAACGTGGTCGGCCAGGAAACATGCGGACCAGGCGGACTGGCATATGGTTTAAGAACCATTTTCCCAATGGTTGAGCTGATTAATTATGTAGAAAAATATGCGAAGGAATCATGCTGGATTGTCAATTATTCAAATCCTGCCTCCATTGTAGCGGAAGGGGTTCGCAAACTCCGCCCTAATGCCAAGGTTATCAACATCTGCGACATGCCGGTGGCAACAATGCGCAACATGGCCGGGATCCTGGGAGTTGAGAGAGAAGATCTTGTAGTAGATTACTTTGGACTTAATCACTTCGGCTGGTTTACTAAAGTAGAAGTGGATGGAGTTGACCGCCTTCCTGAGCTTCGTGAGCATATCAGCAAATGGGGTCTGCTGACAGAGGACATTTCTAAAATCGATTATCGTCATGCTGATTCATCCTGGATTAAGACTTTTAAGAACATCAAGCCGATTATGGATTACTTCCCGGATTACATTCCGAACCCTTATCTGCAGTATTACCTGCTGCCGGATTATATTGTGGAGAACTCAAACAAAGAGTATACCCGCGCAAATGAGGTAATGGCCGGCAGAGAAAAATCATTATTTGAGACGGTCAGCAAATTTGAGGAGACGGGCATCCTGGATGATGCGTTCCATGTTGGTGTACACGGAATCTTTATTGTCGATGTCACTGTTTCCATCGCACAGAATCTGGCAAAACGCTATCTTGTAATGGTAGAAAACAATGGAACTATCCCTAACCTGCCGGCAGATGCCATGATTGAAGTGCCTGCCCTGATCACTAATAAAGGACCTGTTCCTGAGTATGTCGGAGAAATACCGTACTTCCACAAAGCCATGATCGATCAGCAATTGGCATCAGAGAAAATTCTTGTGGAAGCCATAACAGAAGGGTCTTATGAAAAAGCATTGCAGGCATTCACACTTAACAAGACTATTCCATCTGCCATTGTGGCGAAAAAGATACTGGATGATCTTATCGAAGCCAACATGGAGTATTGGCCAACGCTTGAGAAGAAGTATAAAGAAGGTATATTGGCACACTGATAAAAAGGGTGAAGCACAGGCAATGTCTGTGCTTCTTTTTTTGATAGAAAAAAACCGCTCCTGCCAAAAAGGCAGAAAGCGGTTTTGTAAAGTTAAAAATTAATTTCGGATCAGATAGTCAAACGCACCAAGCGCTGCTGTAGCGCCGGATCCCATAGAAATAATGATCTGCTTATAGGCGCTGTCAGTACAGTCTCCTGCTGCAAATACTCCAGGGATGTTTGTGGCACCGTGCTTATCTACAACGATTTCGCCGAAGCGGGTACGCTCGATTTGGTCGCCTAACCAATCTGTGTTAGGAACAAGACCGATTTGGACGAATACACCTTGCAGTTCCACATGGTGTATTTTTTCTGTTTCACGATCCATGTATGAAATACCGTTTACTTTGTCCGTTCCGGTAATTTCAGTTGTCTGAGCATTTGTGACAACCGTTACGTTTGGAAGGCTGTTCAGACGTTCCTGCAGAACGGCATCTGCTTTCAACTCAGGGTTGAATTCGATAACCGTTACATGGTTAACAATCCCTGCAAGGTCAATCGCTGCTTCAACACCAGAGTTGCCTCCGCCGATAACAGCTACATCTTTGCCTTCAAATAATGGTCCGTCACAGTGAGGGCAGTAAGCTACCCCTTTGTTTTTGAACTCTGCTTCGCCTGGCACATTAACGTTTCTCCAGCGTGCACCAGTTGAAAGGATGACTGATTTACTTTTCAGTACAGCACCGTTTTCAAGTTCGATTTCAACAAGATCCTTCTTTTCAAGCCGCTTTGCACGCTGAAGGTTCATGACATCAATGCCATAATCTTTCACGTGCTCTTCAAGGCTTGCAACAAGCTTAGGGCCTTCTGTGTGCTTCACACTGATGAAGTTTTCAATGCCTAAAGTATCCATTACCTGGCCGCCAAAGCGTTCAGCAACGATACCGGTGCGAATGCCTTTGCGCGCTGCGTAGATGGCAGCACTTGATCCCGCAGGACCGCCGCCAATAACTAGCACATCATAAGGATCCTTGTCTGCAAATTCTGATGCGTCAGGGCCAGTTCCCATTTTCGCAAGAATTTCTTCAAGGGACATACGGCCGCTGCCGAATGATTCGCCATTTAAAAGAACTGTCGGCACTGCCATGATTTCTTTAGCATCTACCTCTTCTTTGTAAGCAGCACCATCGATCATTGTGTGAGAAATATTAGGGTTAAGAACACTCATGACGTTAAGAGCCTGTACTACATCAGGGCAGTTGTGGCAGCTTAAGCTGACATAAGTTTCAAAGCGATATTCGCCCTCAATTTTCTTCACCTGGTCGATGACTTTCTGGTCAACCTTAGGTGCCCTTCCGCTGACTTGAAGCAGAGCAAGCACTAAGGAAGTAAATTCATGCCCAAGAGGAATGCCGGCAAACGTAATGCCAGTATCTTCTCCTGGACGATTTACACTAAAGCTTGGCGTCCTTTGTAATTCAGTGCGCTCAACTTTAATGTGGGAGGACATATTGGCTAGTTCATCCACTAAAGCCAGCATATCGCTGGATACTTTGTCTGATCCAGCGCTGACTTTTAGAAGGATATCGCCCTCCATCATCTGAAGATATTGAGCTAATTGTGCTTTAATATCTGCATCAAGTAACATGATTATCGTACTCCTTAGATTTTACCTACTAGATCAAGGCTTGGCTTAAGTGTTTCAGATCCTTCTTTCCACTTAGCCGGGCAAACTTCACCTGGGTTGTTGCGTACATATTGAGCTGCTTTAAGCTTGCTTACAACCTGGCTTGCGTCACGGCCAATTCCGCCAGCGTTAATTTCAACTGTTTGGATGATGCCATCTGGGTCGATGATGAATGTTCCGCGTTCTGCAAGTCCGTCTTCTTCGTTTAGAACTTCGAAGTTGCGGGAAATTCTTTGGTTAGGGTCACCAATCATTACATATTCAATCTTGTTGATTGTTTCTGAGTTATCATGCCATGCTTTATGGGTAAAGTGAGTATCTGTTGAAACAGAATAAACTTCTGCTCCCATATCTTTTAAAGTTGCATATTCATTTTGAAGGTCTTCTAATTCAGTCGGGCATACGAATGTGAAATCTGCTGGATAGAAGCAAACAACGCTCCACTTTCCTTTGAAGTTTTCTTCAGTAACATCGATGAAATCACCGTTATGGTAAGCTTTTGCTGAGAATGGTAGTACTTCTGAACCGATTAATGCCATGATTAAATTCCTCCTTAAAATGGTTGGGTGATTTGATTATTAATTAAATAGCGAACTATTTAATAATAATTCTAATTCGGTAATAATTATCATATACCATGTTTTTTTTGTCAAGGGGAAAGCTGTGAAATTTGCTCCTTTTCAGTTGGGGAGCGGAAAGAGTATATGACAAAATAAGATGTCAACATTAATTCAGCTTTTTTTATAAGGTTTAACCACTACGGAGTGGCAGTCTTAATTCCGTTAACCTCAGTATAACTCTTTATTTTTTTTATTACCCTTTTTTTGCCTGTGCCAATCTCAACTAATATAAGTTTTAAGTTTATAATTGAGAATGTGATTAAGCATAAGTTAAAACAGCAGCTGGTCCACATTAACTTATTATTCCCTCTTTGGCTAAAAAAAATCGATATTCCTGCAAAATAGGTCAATCAAACGTTTGATTGAAAAGATAAAATGTCAACTTCAGACACAGAATGCTGAAATCCGGTAGTCAGAGGGCCGAATCTGGGAAAAATAATAGCTTGCATTACAATATAGACCGAGTTATATATGTATGGAAGGCGGAAATGGAGTCCAGCAGTTTTCGCTAACTGAGCGAGTGCTGAGTATTGTAAGTTTATCTGCTTATGTCTTATTTAACGTAATAGCATTCGTTAAGATTTGGGCTGTCATTACATGACAGAACAGAAAAATATACATATCAATGGAGGAAAACGAAATGTCTAGCTTGCCTAATTGCCCAAAATGCAGTTCGGAGTATACGTACGAGGACGGGCTGCTCTTAGTATGTCCTGTGTGTGCACATGAGTGGACAGCTGAATCCGAAATTACCAGTCTTGAGGAAGAAAAAATAATTAAGGATTCAAATCGGAATGTACTTAAAGATGGAGATACAGTATCAGTCATTAAAGATCTTAAGGTGAAAGGCACGTCTTCTGTTATTAAGATTGGAACCAAGGTGAAAAATATTCGCCTTGTGGATGGTGATCATGATATTGAATGTAAGATCGATGGTTTTGGTGCTATGAAGCTGAAGTCAGAGTTTGTGAAGAAAGTGTAGCAAAAAAGGCCTATCCTTGCATGGATTGGCCTTTTTTTATATCCCTTTGCGGGTCTTAAAATAGTAGTGGAAAGGTCATCAGCTCTGGTTTATGATAAAGAAAGAATATTAAGAATTTCTCTATATGGGTGGGAGCCTCCTTGATACTATTAGACTACATTGTCAATCTCTCCATTTTTTCATTATTGGTCAGTGTGCCTTTAATTCTTCGTTCTTTTATCAGTCATAAACCCCTTAAGGATCTCCATCTCTTGGGTGGGGTGTATGCAGGAATTATTTCTGTCATTCTAGTGGGTTTATCTTTTAATGAGCAGGGCTATAGCTATGATATTCGCTATGCCATTTTGATTTTGGTATTTTCCTATTTGGGGCCGGGAGCAGGGGTAATTACCGCAATTATTGCACTTGTCACGAGGCTTGCAGTCAGTGAGAATTGGCTGCCTGCCATAGTAGGGTTACTGCTTATTTTGCTTGCTTTTATTGTTGTACATAGATATGCCCAGTACCATAAGGCAGTTAGAAAAACAGCCATGTTATATGGTGCTTATTGTATTGTTTATATTATAACGGTACCGATCATTTTTAACGTTTTTAGAGACAGGCCGATTTTTCATCTGGAATATCTTCTGTTTGTGGGGCTTGGTGTCATAGTTGGGAGTTTGCTTATTGAGTCCTATGAAAAGCTGATTCGAATTATCACAGAAAAAAAGCGGATGGAAATGACGCTGGAAGAAAGTGAGTCTAAATACCGTTTAATTGCTGAGAATACTTCAGACCTTATCGCAGTTATGGGCAGGAATAGAAGTTTCAGTTATTTATCTCCGTCTCATGAGTTTGTTTTGGGTTATAAAGTAATGGAACTGCAAGATATGGAAATAGATATTGTTATTCATCCTGATGAGGCGGAGAAGTTCCGTGAAGGCATGCAATGGATATTTGAACATAATGAACAAATGACAATGGAGTTCCGATTAAGACACAGAAATGGCCACTGGATTGAATTTGAGTCAAGGAGTATGCCTGTTGAAGGCCAAAAGGGTGTAATCGAGCATGTTGTTATGATTAGCAGGGATATATCTGAACGGAAAAAGGCAGAGGAATTTCTTTTGCAATCTGAGAAATTATCTATTGTCGGGGAGCTTGCAGCCGGGGTTGCCCATGAAATCAGAAACCCGCTTACAACCATCAAAGGTTTCCTTCAGCTTTATAGAAGTGACAATAGCCAAATTAATGAATTACTGCTGAGCGAGCTGGAGCGCATAGAAAATATCACTACTGAAATGCTTTCTCTAGGAAAACCGCAGGCGATTAAAATGGAAACTGCAGATTTAAAGGATATCATAGTAAATACAGTCGAGTTATTATCCCCTCAGGCAAATATGAACGGTATTCAGTTTAAGCTGCATTTTACTGATGGTGTATTTTTGATCTCGTGCGAAAAAAATCAAATCAAACAGGTTCTTTTGAACATCTTAAAAAACGCAATGGAAGCTATGGATAATGGAGGAGATATTGAGATTTCCCTAAGGAGTAATAATGATGGGGAATGTATTGTCTCATTTCAGGGCCAGGGCTGTGGAATACCTGACGAATTTCTGACGAGACTCGGTGAACCTTTTTATACATTAAAAGAAAAAGGGACGGGGCTCGGACTTATGATTTGCCATAAGATCATCAAGCAGCATAATGGAACTATTGTATATAAAAGTAAGATTGGTGAAGGTACTTTAATAGATATTGCTTTGCCGCTTTTAAAAACAATTGAATAAATTGAAAAAAAGCAGGGGAGTCCCTGCTTTTTCAATGTTAGAAAGAAGCTTCAAGCTCCCTATCTAAAAACTTCTATATTAGAAATCAAAATTGTCGGGATCTGGTCCAACACGCAGATGTTCATCTAAAGAATCAATCAAGTCCATATCTTGCTGAGATAGTTCAAAGCCAAATAAATCTGCATTTTCTTTAATGCGTTTAGGCTTTGTTGATTTAGGAATAACAATAATGCCGTTTTGCAGGTGCCATCTCAGGACAATTTGCGCAATGGATTTACCGTGTTTTTCAGCAAGTCCCTTCAGGATCTCATTTTCAAACAACCCGCCTTGCATAAGTGGAGCCCATGCTTCAATGTGCATATCATGTTTAGCGGCAAAAGCACGCAGTTCAGCCTGTGCCAATTTCGGGTGCAATTCAATTTGGTTAATCATTGGTTTGATCTCAGCAGTTTCCAATAGATTTTCTAAATGGTGGATCTGAAAGTTGCTGACGCCAATTGCTTTGATTTTTCCTTCTTTATATAGGTCTTCCAATGCTCTCCAAGTTTCTGTGTACTTCCCTTCAACAGGCCAATGGATCAAATAAAGATCAAGATATTCAAGTCCCATTTTCTTCAATGAGCTGTTAAACGCCTTACGTGTTGCTTCATAGCCCTGGTCGGCGTTCCAGACTTTTGAAGTGACAAAGATATCCTCTCTATTTATGCCAGACTGGCGGATAGCTTCCCCAACCCATTCCTCGTTGCCGTATATGGAAGCTGTGTCGATGCTTCTATATCCAATCTCAATTGCTGATTTAACAGCTGTTATTAGTTCTTCTTCCTTTTCCACTTTAAATACACCAAGACCGATCCTTGGCATTTTTACTCCATTGGCAAGTGCTGCAGTACTTGATAAAGATAGGTTATTCATATTAAGACACTCCTTAATTAATTAGTTAGTTTGATTTGTTTCAAGTTTCTTTAGTCTTCCTGTCAGGATTACGGCCCCAAGCACCATTACTCCGCCAATCCACGGAGTGTGAATCAAGCCGATAGAGTCGACAATCAGTCCGCCTGCAAATGAGCCGATAGCAATCCCGATATTAAAAGCTGCGATATTTAATGCGGAAGCCACATTGACAGCTGAAGGTACATATTTTTCAGCCAGGTTTACCACTAAAATTTGAAGACCTGGCACATTCATGAAAGCAAATAAGCCCATTAGAAAAATAGCAATAAGTCCAAGGATTTTAAAAGGTGCGGCAAAGGTGAGCAGGCCCAGAATAATGGCTTGCAGAGTAAACATCCAAAGCAATGCTTTTAATGGATTTTTGTCAGAAGCTTTTCCGCCAAGCACATTGCCAATCGCCACGGCCACTCCGTAAGCAAGAAGAATGATGCTGACCCATTTTGGGCTAAACCCTGTTACATCTTCGAGAAGCGGAGTCAAATAGGTAAAAGCAACAAATGTGCCGCCATATCCCAATGCGGTGATGCTAAATGCTAAAAGCAGTCTTCCGCTGCTTAAAATTTTCAGCTGTTCACTGAACTTAGAAGCGGGTGCTTGCTCAAGGTCTTTAGGAACTAATATGGAACTGGCGATAATTCCAATTACCCCAAGCAGCGCCACGCCCCAGAATGTAGCTCTCCAGCCGAACGTCTGCCCGATAAATGTTCCGAGCGGGACGCCTGTCACAGTTGCGACAGTTAAACCGGTGAACATAAAAGCTATCGCACTGGCACGTTTATTCTCAGGAACTAAATCAGCTGCTATGGTCGAGCCGATTGAGAAAAAGATGCCGTGTGAAAAAGCAGTAATAAAACGTGCAGCCAGCAAAAGAGAAAAAGAGGTGGACAGGGCTGCGACTGAATTTCCGATGATAAACAAAACCATTAATGACATGAGCAAAGACTTTCTGTTCATTTTACTGGTTAAAGCAGTTAATACAGGCGCTCCAATGGCAACTCCCATGGCATAGCAGGAAATTAATAAACCGGCCAAAGTAATGGAAATTCCCATATCACCTGAAATGGTCGACAGCAGCCCAACAGGTACAAACTCTGTAGTGCCAATCCCGAATGCGCTGATTGCGAGTGCAAGCAGGGCAAAGGTGCCGCCTTTTTCTTTTTGTGCATTTATAGCAATAGAACTCATTGGATATGAATCCTCCTTATATTAAAAGTATCGGATGGAGCAAAGACATCCCAGCCAGGCGCCTTGGCTATTCAGTCTTAGTGAATGTTAGTATGAAGCATGCCAAGCATGGTGAACAGTACGTACTTTAAAGTAATGCAGGCACTAAAAAGTAACCTATGGTCATTTTCACCATTTTGTTTTATGCTTCCTTATGCTATTATGGATGGCATGAATCAAAAAGAACAGTACGCACTTTAAAGTAATGTAGGCACTTTTTAGTACCTATAAAAAAGAGGGGGAATGAAGTTGGCTTATAATATTCCGGTAGAAGCAACATTAGATGTGATTGGCGGAAAGTGGAAAGTGGTCATCATGTGTCATTTAATTAAAGGTGAAAAGCGAACTAGCGAACTTAAGCGGCTTATGCCGGGGATTACACAAAAGATGCTGACCCAGCAGCTGCGCGAGCTTGAAGCGGATGGCGTAGTAAACCGTGCTGTTTTTGATCAAGTTCCTCCAAAGGTTATCTATTCTTTAACAGATTACGGATGGTCTCTTCGCCCCATCCTGGACGCAATGTGCAACTGGGGAGAAGGACATATTGAATTAACAGGCAAAGAGCTTGTGGAACAATAAATAATTAAGGACTCGGGTGCTTTAGGCAACTGAGTCCTTTTTAATGGTAAAGCTATTTACTCTTAATTTGTTCCCGAATACTCTCGAGCTCCTCAAGTGATAATGAGCCAAGTGAATTCTTAATTTCTTCCTCGATTTGTTTCTTATTGTTTTCCCTGAATCGATCCCACCATTCCCGGAGGCCTTCCGTATTTGCAAGCAAATACTCGATATCAATTTCTTCTACTTCATCATCTGATAGATAATTTAACACAGAAGCTAACATCCTATTTAGTTTGCTTACTTCATCCTCGCTGTTTTTGGCAGGTGTATTTGGTGGTGCTGGACTATCCTTCTCCGTCTCTTCTCCGCTGTTTGCTGATGCTGCTTTCCTTGGCATAAAATCAGCCCTTTCTAATACAAATAAGACTTGCTCTTAGTATTGCCTCAAAAAAATAATAAAAAAACTGAACGATTTTTATAAGTAAACGTCTCATATATGAAGTCATTAATTGGGGGTACTCGTAATGAAGGAACGCGAGATCGTACTTAATACAGATGTAGATATAAAGGGGACCATAAGTTTACCTAAGGAGTCAGAAGGGAAGCTTCCCCTTGTTATTATCATTCATGGTTCAGGCCCTGTTGACCGGGACGGCAATGCGAAGGTTATGCAGATGAATGCTTATAAACTGTTCGCTGAGTTTTTTGCATCCGCCGGAGTGGCTGTTCTAAGATATGATAAGCGGGGAGCCGGTGAGAGCGGCGGCGATTTTTATGAAACAGGTATGTGGGATTTAGTAAACGACGGGATTGCTGCAGTGAAGGCAGTCCGCGAAATGCCGGAAATCGACCCTGAAAGAATTTTTTTGCTGGGACACAGTGAAGGGTGTACTTTAATTCCTCCTATTAATAGAAGTGCAGAAGCTGCGGGAATTATCCTCCTTGCCGGTCACGCGATGAATGTCAGGGAAGCTTCTGAGCTGCAAGTAAAGCTGCTGGAAGAGGAAGTTGAAAGGCTGAAGGGTGTTAATGGATTTATTCTTCGAGCTTTAAAAGTTCATACAAATACAGCATCCAAACAAAAGAAGCTTTTCAATGAAATGATGGACTCAGAAGCGGCAGTGATGAAAAAAGGATTTACAAAGATCAATGCAAAATGGGCAAGAGAGCACTTTAAATATAATATAGAAGAAGATTTGGCTGCAATTACATGTCCTGTTCTTTCGATTACCGGTAATAAAGATGTTCAAGTGGATCCTAGGCATGTCCATCTTTTTGCTGAAAAGGTGAATGGCCCTGCTGAAAGCTATAATGTTTCGAATATGAACCACCTTCTTAGAGAACAGGAAGAAGAAACTTCTATGATAAAGCTAAAGTCAATTTATAAAAGAAGTCTTTCAAATCCATTGAGCGCAGAAATGCTGGACATAATTGAAGCATGGATGAAGAGGTATATTCTCTAAAGAAGAAAAGATGCATGCGCATAGTTTTAGAAAAAATATGTTGCATGCAATTTTTTAAAATAAAGTATTGACTATAGGTATTGAATTATTGTAAGATAGTCTTTGTCGCTAAGAGGTTTCGCTCAGCGGTAAAGAAAAAACTTATAATTTGCTTGGATCTATCAAATAGAAAAAGGTAAAAAACTTGTTGACTTCTACAAGGAAAGATGATAAGATGAATATCGTTGTCACTTCGAAAGAAGTTAGCATATTAGTTCTTTGAAAACTAAACAAAACAGAAACGTCAACGTTTAATCATTAGTCTTTTTTGAAAAGACAATCGAGCTATATCAACTCTTATATGGAGAGTTTGATCCTGGCTCAGGACGAACGCTGGCGGCGTGCCTAATACATGCAAGTCGAGCGGACTGATGGGAGCTTGCTCCCTGAAGTCAGCGGCGGACGGGTGAGTAACACGTGGGCAACCTGCCTGTAAGACTGGGATAACTCCGGGAAACCGGGGCTAATACCGGATAACTCTTTCCCTCACATGAGGGAAAGCTGAAAGATGGTTTCGGCTATCACTTACAGATGGGCCCGCGGCGCATTAGCTAGTTGGTGAGGTAACGGCTCACCAAGGCGACGATGCGTAGCCGACCTGAGAGGGTGATCGGCCACACTGGGACTGAGACACGGCCCAGACTCCTACGGGAGGCAGCAGTAGGGAATCTTCCGCAATGGACGAAAGTCTGACGGAGCAACGCCGCGTGAGTGATGAAGGTTTTCGGATCGTAAAACTCTGTTGTCAGGGAAGAACAAGTACCGGAGTAACTGCCGGTACCTTGACGGTACCTGACCAGAAAGCCACGGCTAACTACGTGCCAGCAGCCGCGGTAATACGTAGGTGGCAAGCGTTGTCCGGAATTATTGGGCGTAAAGCGCGCGCAGGCGGTTCCTTAAGTCTGATGTGAAAGCCCCCGGCTCAACCGGGGAGGGTCATTGGAAACTGGGGAACTTGAGTGCAGAAGAGAAGAGTGGAATTCCACGTGTAGCGGTGAAATGCGTAGAGATGTGGAGGAACACCAGTGGCGAAGGCGACTCTTTGGTCTGTAACTGACGCTGAGGCGCGAAAGCGTGGGGAGCAAACAGGATTAGATACCCTGGTAGTCCACGCCGTAAACGATGAGTGCTAAGTGTTAGAGGGTTTCCGCCCTTTAGTGCTGCAGCAAACGCATTAAGCACTCCGCCTGGGGAGTACGGCCGCAAGGCTGAAACTCAAAGGAATTGACGGGGGCCCGCACAAGCGGTGGAGCATGTGGTTTAATTCGAAGCAACGCGAAGAACCTTACCAGGTCTTGACATCCCCTGACAACCCTAGAGATAGGGCGTTCCCCTTCGGGGGACAGGGTGACAGGTGGTGCATGGTTGTCGTCAGCTCGTGTCGTGAGATGTTGGGTTAAGTCCCGCAACGAGCGCAACCCTTGATCTTAGTTGCCAGCATTCAGTTGGGCACTCTAAGGTGACTGCCGGTGACAAACCGGAGGAAGGTGGGGATGACGTCAAATCATCATGCCCCTTATGACCTGGGCTACACACGTGCTACAATGGATGGTACAAAGGGCTGCAAAACCGCGAGGTTAAGCGAATCCCATAAAACCATTCTCAGTTCGGATTGCAGGCTGCAACTCGCCTGCATGAAGCCGGAATCGCTAGTAATCGCGGATCAGCATGCCGCGGTGAATACGTTCCCGGGCCTTGTACACACCGCCCGTCACACCACGAGAGTTTGTAACACCCGAAGTCGGTGGGGTAACCTTTTGGAGCCAGCCGCCTAAGGTGGGACAGATGATTGGGGTGAAGTCGTAACAAGGTAGCCGTATCGGAAGGTGCGGCTGGATCACCTCCTTTCTAAGGAATATTTACAAGAGACGTGATGCTTTCTGTTTTTGTTTAGTTTTGAGAGAACTAATCTCTCAAATATTTCGTTCTTTGAAAACTAGATAATGATTATGAAGAAGCAATAACCGAGTAATCGCCATTTTAGTGAATTCTCTCTATTATTAAATAGAGTTAAATACCTTTGATTTTGTTCATCTTCGATGAACCTGTCAAATACGGTTAAGTTAGAAAGGGCGCACGGTGAATGCCTTGGCACTAGGAGCCGATGAAGGACGGTACTAACACCGATATGCTTCGGGGAGCTGTAAGTAAGCTTTGATCCGGAGATTTCCGAATGGGGAAACCCCCTATCCGTAATGGGATAGGATCTTTACCTGAATACATAGGGTATAGAAGGCAGACCCGGGGAACTGAAACATCTAAGTACCCGGAGGAAGAGAAAGCAAACGCGATTCCCTGAGTAGCGGCGAGCGAAACGGGATTAGCCCAAACCAGGAGGCTTGCCTCCTGGGGTTGTAGGACACTCTATACGGAGTTACAAAGGAACGAGGTAAATGAACAGGTCTGGAAAGGCCGGCCAGAGAAGGTAAAAGCCCTGTAGTTGAAACTTCGTTCCCTCCAGAGTGGATCCTGAGTACGGCGGGACACGAGAAATCCCGTCGGAAGCAGGGAGGACCATCTCCCAAGGCTAAATACTCCCTAGTGACCGATAGTGAACCAGTACCGTGAGGGAAAGGTGAAAAGCACCCCGGAAGGGGAGTGAAAGAGATCCTGAAACCGTGTGCCTACAAGTAGTTAGAGCCCGTTAATGGGTGATAGCGTGCCTTTTGTAGAATGAACCGGCGAGTTACGATTACATGCGAGGTTAAGTTGAGAAGACGGAGCCGCAGCGAAAGCGAGTCTGAATAGGGCGAATGAGTATGTGGTCGTAGACCCGAAACCAGGTGATCTACCCATGTCCAGGGTGAAGTCCAGGTAACACTGGATGGAGGCCCGAACCCACGCACGTTGAAAAGTGCGGGGATGAGGTGTGGGTAGCGGAGAAATTCCAATCGAACTTGGAGATAGCTGGTTCTCTCCGAAATAGCTTTAGGGCTAGCCTCATGTAGTAAGAGTCTTGGAGGTAGAGCACTGTTTGGACTAGGGGCCCCCATCGGGTTACCGAATTCAGACAAACTCCGAATGCCAAAGACTTATCCATGGGAGTCAGACTGCGAGTGATAAGATCCGTAGTCAAGAGGGAAACAGCCCAGACCACCAGCTAAGGTCCCAAAGTATACGTTAAGTGGAAAAGGATGTGGAGTTGCTTAGACAACCAGGATGTTGGCTTAGAAGCAGCCACCATTTAAAGAGTGCGTAATAGCTCACTGGTCGAGTGACTCCGCGCCGAAAATGTACCGGGGCTAAACGTATCACCGAAGCTGTGGATTGACATCTTTCGATGTCAGTGGTAGGAGAGCGTTCTAAGGGCGTTGAAGCCAGACCGCAAGGACTGGTGGAGCGCTTAGAAGTGAGAATGCCGGTATGAGTAGCGAAAGATGGGTGAGAATCCCATCCACCGAATGCCTAAGGTTTCCTGAGGAAGGCTCGTCCGCTCAGGGTTAGTCGGGACCTAAGCCGAGGCTGAAAAGCGTAGGCGATGGACAACAGGTTGATATTCCTGTACCACCTCTTTACCGTTTGAGCAATGGGGGGACGCAGGAGGATAGGGTAAGCGCGCTGCTGGATTAGCGCGTCCAAGCAGTTAGGCCGGTAACGAGGCAAATCCCGTTACCACATAGGCTGAGCTGTGACGGCGAGGGAAATTTAGTACCGAAGTTCCTGATTCCACACTGCCAAGAAAAGCCTCTAGCGAGGGAAAAGGTGCCCGTACCGCAAACCGACACAGGTAGGCGAGGAGAGAATCCTAAGGTGAGCGAGAGAACTCTCGTTAAGGAACTCGGCAAAATGACCCCGTAACTTCGGGAGAAGGGGTGCTCATTAGGGTGAATAGCCCTGATGAGCCGCAGTGAATAGGCCCAGGCGACTGTTTAGCAAAAACACAGGTCTCTGCGAAGCCGCAAGGCGAAGTATAGGGGCTGACGCCTGCCCGGTGCTGGAAGGTTAAGAGGAGAGGTTAGCGCAAGCGAAGCTTTGAATCGAAGCCCCAGTAAACGGCGGCCGTAACTATAACGGTCCTAAGGTAGCGAAATTCCTTGTCGGGTAAGTTCCGACCCGCACGAAAGGCGTAACGATCTGGGCACTGTCTCAACGAGAGACTCGGTGAAATTATAGTACCTGTGAAGATGCAGGTTACCCGCGACAGGACGGAAAGACCCCGTGGAGCTTTACTGTAGCCTGATATTGAATTTTGGTACAGCTTGTACAGGATAGGTAGGAGCCTGAGAAGCCGGAGCGCCAGCTTCGGTGGAGGCGTCGGTGGGATACTACCCTGGCTGTATTGAAATTCTAACCCGCGCCCCTTATCGGGGCGGGAGACAGTGTCAGGTGGGCAGTTTGACTGGGGCGGTCGCCTCCTAAAAAGTAACGGAGGCGCCCAAAGGTTCCCTCAGAATGGTTGGAAATCATTCGCAGAGTGTAAAGGCACAAGGGAGCTTGACTGCGAGACCTACAAGTCGAGCAGGGACGAAAGTCGGGCTTAGTGATCCGGTGGTTCCGCATGGAAGGGCCATCGCTCAACGGATAAAAGCTACCCCGGGGATAACAGGCTTATCTCCCCCAAGAGTCCACATCGACGGGGAGGTTTGGCACCTCGATGTCGGCTCATCGCATCCTGGGGCTGTAGTCGGTCCCAAGGGTTGGGCTGTTCGCCCATTAAAGCGGTACGCGAGCTGGGTTCAGAACGTCGTGAGACAGTTCGGTCCCTATCCGTCGTGGGCGCAGGAAATTTGAGAGGAGCTGTCCTTAGTACGAGAGGACCGGGATGGACGCACCGCTGGTGTACCAGTTGTCTTGCCAAAGGCATCGCTGGGTAGCTATGTGCGGAAGGGATAAGTGCTGAAAGCATCTAAGCATGAAGCCCCCCTCGAGATGAGATTTCCCATAGCGTCAAGCTAGTAAGATCCCTGAAAGATGATCAGGTTGATAGGTCAGAGGTGGAAGCGTGGCGACATGTGGAGCTGACTGATACTAATCGATCGAGGACTTAACCAAAATGAAAAGCGGAGGCGACTGTTCAACTTCGAGAGAAGTTAGGAGCCGAAGCTAGACAAGTCATTGGTGAATACTCGGCAAAATGCTTCTTCATACATTATCTAGTTTTGAGGGAACGAAGTTTCTTCAACCAAATAGTCCGGTGGCGATAGCGAGAAGGTCACACCCGTTCCCATACCGAACACGGAAGTTAAGCTTCTCAGCGCCGATGGTAGTTGGGGGCTGTCCCCCTGTGAGAGTAGGACGCTGCCGGGCAACCCTGTTTGGGTAACTTTATATGGCCCCTTGGTCAAGCGGTTAAGACACCGCCCTTTCACGGCGGTAACACGGGTTCGAATCCCGTAGGGGTCACCACTTTGGAGGATTAGCTCAGCTGGGAGAGCATCTGCCTTACAAGCAGAGGGTCGGCGGTTCGATCCCGTCATCCTCCACCATAACTCCTGAATGAGCAAAATGCTCTTCAAAGAGGTATGAGCCATTAGCTCAGTCGGTAGAGCAGATTGCAGCATCAGTGAGATTCATCATCTGAATAGCAATCTGTGACAAAGCACGCAGGGCTTTGGAACATCTGACCTGGAAGTTTCAGGATTTAGGCAACGTAATTTTAGTGAGAGCCATTAGCTCAGTCGGTAGAGCATCTGACTTTTAATCAGAGGGTCGAAGGTTCGAGTCCTTCATGGCTCACCATTTTAATTTCATATTGCGGGTGTGGCGGAATTGGCAGACGCACCAGACTTAGGATCTGGCGCCGCAAGGCGTGGGGGTTCGACTCCCTTCACCCGCACCATTTTAAGCGGAAGTAGTTCAGTGGTAGAACATCACCTTGCCAAGGTGGGGGTCGCGGGTTCGAATCCCGTCTTCCGCTCCATTATTTTGCGCCCGTAGCTCAATTGGATAGAGCGTTTGACTACGGATCAAAAGGTTAGGGGTTCGACTCCTCTCGGGCGCGCCATATTACGGGGAGTAGCTCAGCTTGGTAGAGCACTTGGTTTGGGACCAAGGGGTCGCAGGTTCGAATCCTGTCTTCCCGACCAGCGACACTTCTTTTACATGGGGCCTTAGCTCAGCTGGGAGAGCGCCTGCTTTGCACGCAGGAGGTCAGCGGTTCGATCCCGCTAGGCTCCACCATAAAATATATAATCATTTCGGCGGTGTAGCTCAGCTGGCTAGAGCGTACGGTTCATACCCGTGAGGTCGGGGGTTCGATCCCCTCCGCCGCTACCAATATGATTATCTTATACAACATTGGAGGAATACCCAAGTCCGGCTGAAGGGATCGGTCTTGAAAACCGACAGGCGGGTCAAACCGCGCAGGGGTTCGAATCCCCTTTCCTCCTCCATATTTTCTTTAATATTATTGTCGCGGGGCGGTTATATCACCGAATAAGCTGCGATGAAATGCTTGATGTGAGCATAGACAAATCACATAAATAATACTATCGCGGGGTGGAGCAGTCCGGTAGCTCGTCGGGCTCATAACCCGAAGGTCGCAGGTTCAAATCCTGCCCCCGCAATCCGGTCCGGTAGTTCAGTTGGTTAGAATGCCTGCCTGTCACGCAGGAGGTCGCGGGTTCGAGTCCCGTCCGGACCGCCATTTTTACAAAGAGATATAAGCTTTGGCTCAGTAGCTCAGTCGGTAGAGGATTTTAAAAGAATGCAGCTGCGAAGCTTTTCATCATCGAATAGCATGCTTTTAAAATCTGCGACAAAGAACGCATGGCTTTGAAGCACATTTATTTAGATTTAGGGATATAATATTATTTTGGCTCAGTAGCTCAGTCGGTAGAGCAAAGGACTGAAAATCCTTGTGTCGGCGGTTCGATTCCGTCCTGAGCCACCATTTTCTTAGTCTTTACAGACTTGGAGGGGTAGCGAAGTGGCTAAACGCGGCGGACTGTAAATCCGCTCCTTCGGGTTCGGCAGTTCGAATCTGCCCCCCTCCACCATTGATATAGGGGTATAGTTTAATGGTAAAACGAAGGTCTCCAAAACCTTTGATGTGGGTTCGATTCCTACTACCCCTGCCAGTAGGATAGTGGCGGTTGTGGCGAAGTGGTTAACGCATCGGATTGTGGCTCCGACATTCGTGGGTTCGATTCCCATCAATCGCCCCATTATTCTTTTAAATTGCATTATTATTGGGCTATAGCCAAGCGGTAAGGCACCGGACTTTGACTCCGTCACTCGCAGGTTCGAATCCTGCTAGCCCAGCCATTTTTTTTAAGGCAGCATAGCCAAGTGGTAAGGCAGAGGTCTGCAAAACCTCCATCCCCGGTTCAAATCCGGGTGTTGCCTCCAACTTATATTCCTTACAAAGCGGGTGTAGTTTAGTGGTAAAACCTCAGCCTTCCAAGCTGATGATGAGGGTTCGATTCCCTTCACCCGCTCCAACACATATGGGCCTATAGCTCAGCTGGTTAGAGCGCACGCCTGATAAGCGTGAGGTCGATGGTTCGAGTCCATTTAGGCCCACCATTATACATACCATTTTCAAACTAATTCCAATAGGGATTAGTTTTTTTATATATGTGAAACTTCTTGAGTTTAGTCTGGCCATTCTAATTTTCGTTTATATTATCTTCTAAATCTTTCACTCTCTTTTCAAGTTTCTTAACTTTACCATCTGAAAATAATGCAAAAGAGAACGCACCCGCAGCTAATGAAAAAGCTAAAATCACGAAAGCATCCAAAATAGTCACCCCAATTTTAATTAATTTCTTAACTTGCGTTTAGTTTAAGAACAATAGTTTACATCCCTCAAAATCATTTTAACATAAAATACCATCTTACAAGCTTGAAATTCTATGATCATTATAGGACTTCTGGTAAGTGACTTTTTGTGAACTATTTGTGAACCTATATGCTTACCAGAGCACTGTTCAATAGAGATAACCCTTGGTACTACAGTGTTTAACCAAAATTGCAGGCCTTTTGCTTTGAAGATATATGAAAAAAGTGTGATTCAATTCACTTTTATGAAAACCCTTCTCAACTATGATGTAGGTAACAAAGCTAAGGAGCTGATGGAAGGTGGATGCACGAAAAGTGAACCAGAGCAGTTCAAAGGAACATAACTCTCTAAAGGGTACGTTCTTTTCAGTTACAGTTGTAGGGCTTGGGATCTTTGTTACTTATTTAATAGTGTATGGCCTGTATATGGCCAGATTATAGGGGGGATACAAAATGATGCATCGGTCAGAGAAGATATGGCTGATTCTAAGCTTTGGGATGATTATTGGATTCATGCTGATTACGGGCTACCAGACATTCGCCCTGGAGCTGGGGCCGCCGAGCTATGGAGAGCGAATTGATCCGCAGAAAGTGGATGAAACAGCACCGTTCGATAATCCAGGGATTAAGAAGATAGGCGAGAAAGAGTATGAAGTAGTCATGACGCTTCAGGTATTCAGCTTTACCCCAAATGAAATTGAGGTGCCTGCCGGATCAACAGTTCATTTTACATTGACGTCAAAAGATGTCGTTCATGGGTTTCAGGTTGCAGAAACTAACTTAAATGCTATGGTAGTACCTGGCTATGTACAAAAGATCACTCAGAAATTTGATAAGCCAGGTGAATATTTAGTACTTTGCAATGAGTACTGCGGTGCGGGCCATCAGATGATGAGCACGACCATTACGGTGAAATAAAGGGGTGATAGACAGTGGAAACAGTTATTAAGCAATCTGGAAGAACACAAGTTATTAAGGATAAAGCAAATAAAATTATGGGAATTAGCCTTGAGGATGCAAAATTAACGAAATCATATTTATCTGTTGCTTTCCTGGCCATCCTTTTGGGAGGAATACTTGGATTGCTGCAAGGCCTGAATCGGGCTGGAATGTTTGAATTGCCGGCATGGCTGAATTATTATCAGGTACTTACAGCTCATGGCCTTCTGCTGGTAGTCGTACTGTCGGCTTTCTTCACAATCGGATACTTCTATGCCGGGTTATCCCATACACTGGGCGGCCTGCTTCCTAAGGTCAGAAAGATGGCATGGATTGGCTTCTGGATGAAGATTTTCGGATTTGTCCTAGCGGTGATTCCGATTTTAATGAATGAAGCATCAGTTATGTATACATTCTATCCGCCAATGGCTGCTTCACCCATTTTCTATATAGGATTAGTATTTATCGTATTGGGTGTTTGGATGGGCGCCTTTGGTGCTTTCATCAATGTGGCCAGCTGGAGAAAGAGGAATCCGGGCCAGCATATACCGATCCTTTCTTTCTTTGCAACCGGGGTCTTTGTTCTCTTATTCTTCGGCAGCATACCTGTAGCGATTGAAGTCTTTACGATTATCCCATGGGCTTTTGGGTGGGTGGAGACAATTAATGTAATGGTTGCACGCACTTTGTTCTGGGCTTTCGGACACACGCTGGTTAACATCTGGTATTTAACAGCTGTTTCTGCCTGGTATGTCATTGTTCCAAAGATCATTGGGGGAAAAAGGTGGAATGACCTTTTAACAAGGATCGTAGTAATCGCACTCGTTATTATGAATATTACAGGCGGTTTCCACCATCAAATTATAGATCCTGGTATTTCAGAGCCAGTTAAATACATGCACGTGTTTATGAGTCTGGCAATTGGTTTCCCTTCTTTAATGACTGCTTATGCTATGTTTGCAGTATTTGAGCGTACAGCGAGAAAGAAAGGCGGAAGAGGTCTTGTCGGCTGGTATAAGAAACTTCCTTGGGGAGATGTACGATTCCTTGCACCATTTATCGCGATGGCTGCTTTTATTCCTGCAGGGGCGGGCGGAATTGTACAAAGCACAAATCAATTGAATCAGGTAGTCCATAACACAATGTGGATTGTCGGCCATTTCCACTTAACACTTGGCATGTCAGTGGTCATGACATTCTTCGGCATCAGCTATTGGCTCATTCCTTATGTATCAAAAAGAGTGCTGACACCGCAGATCAATAAACTTGGGGTTATACAAACGATCATATGGACGCTCGGTATGATCATCATGTCAGGTGCAATGCACTGGGTAGGGCTGCTGGGTTCTCCAAGAAGGACGTCCTATTCAACATACTTTGACAATGCGACTGCTTTAAGCTGGGATCCTTATCTGTTCTTCTTGGCCATAGGCGGTACCCTGCTGATGATTGGTGTACTCATGCAGGTATATGCCGTATTCTACCTCATGTTCTTTGCACCAAAAGGGAACACAGAATTCCCTGTTGCGGAAGTGGAAGAGGATGAAGCGCCTACACCTAGATGGACAGAGCGCTGGGGATTATGGATTGTGTGTATGATTGCCCTTGTCGGCATGGCATACGTCATTCCATTGGTCGATTTTATAGTCAACGCGCCTCCAGGTTCACCTCCATATAAAACCTGGTAAGGAAAGGGAGATAGCTCGGCTCTGGGCTGTCTCTTTCTTTTAAAAGGAAGTGATGAATCATGATTCCCAAAAATAGAACGGCTTTATCAAGCTTGCTTGTACTGATGTTTGGCACATTTCTTTTTTACATTGGCACAGATGGGTTTCAGGCATTTACGGCTGAAACAGCCAGGGTTAATCAGTTAATGGATGAAAAGCCTCAGTTCCCGGATGTAACACTTGAAGATAATAATGGAAGGAGCTACTCATTCTCGGAATTTAAAGGAAAGTATGTTTTTATTACTTTTTTATATACTTCCTGCGGTACTGTTTGCCCTGAGCTGGAAGTCAATATGTCAGAAGTATATAAACAAATTCCGAAAGAGTATATTGGCGATGACATTCAGTTCCTGAGCATCAGTTTTGATCCGGAGAGGGACGATCCGAAAACATTGGACACTTACCGTAAAGCTTTTGGCAGTGACGGAAAAACGTGGAGAATGGCCAGAATTCCAGATCAGGAGGAACTTAACTCTTTGCTGGACCGGTTTGGGGTCATTGTCATACCGGATGAATACGGCAACTTTGCCCATAACTCTGCTTTTTATCTGGTAAACTCCAAAGGACAGTTAATCGAAGTGATGGACTACACATTCATTGATAAAGCGGCTGATAGGGTAACGGAGATTCTGCGCAGCGGGAGGGAAGAAGGATGAGATCACCAGTTTACGGATTTTTCCTGCTCCTTGCATTGGCGCTGCCTCCTGTAGCTAATCTGCTGGAATCCATCATGATTACCCACATGCATATGCAAATGCCCCTGCTGGTGATCTCCGGATTATTCATGGCCAAGTTCTTTCAAAATCGCTTTCCTGAGTTTTTCTCAAAATGGAATGAAAATGGAGTTCCCGGTCTATTGCTGTTTTCAGTCATTATGGTGTATTGGTCTCTGCCAAGGACGATGGACGAAGCTTTGACGCTTACAAGTATAGAAGTCTTTAAATTTGTCTCACTGCCATTTTTGGCGGGGGTGCCATTGCGGGACAGCTGGCCAAAGCTAAGTTCATTTTGGAAGCATGCTTTCATTATTTTCTTTACTATTCTTTTTTTAGCTCTGGGATGGCTTTATATCTGGTCGCCTATACAGCTTTGCAATAACTACTTGGTAATCGAGCAGATTACCCTCGGCTGGGGCTTTATCTCAACTGCGTTTGCGATGGTAGTTTACTTGGTTTATAGCTATTTTCTGGATTTTTCAAAGTATGGGTAAAAGAATGACTGCTTTCTTATAGGAAACAGCTTTTATATTTTCAGCCAGTTTATCTGCCCATAAAGTAATGGATTAGTGAGAGATTTTTAAAATGGAATAATAACGAAAGATCCTAAATATATATGAGTAGGAGTGAGTAATTAAGGAGGGGAAGACATGGCGAACCCAATTGTCGCTAGATCACTGGATGAAATTAAATTTTGGTCAAGAATCATGAAAGAACATGCCTTGTTTTTGAGTTTGGGTTTTACATATGAACAGAAACAGCTTATTGCCGAGGCGCAGCAGTTTATTGCTGTGTTTGAAAGAATTGAGGAGAAGCTGGCAAGGTTTAATGTAAATTCCGAACTTGGCCAAGTGCAAGCTTTTAATAACGAGGTTTATCAGGCAGCTGCCGCTATCTGGAGCTATAAAAGAAAAGTATTAGGTTTGACATTAAGATGTGAAATTCGTTCAAATAATTATCCTTTATTAATTGACCACATCAGCCGGGAAGCAGCTTATTTTGCTAATCGATTAAAAGATCTTAACTCCGGGATACTCGCTCCAAAGCCAGAAGCGATAATAGAAGAGAATGTATTTTTCCTAAGGATCATGGCCGATCATGCTAAATTTATCGGCCATCTATTAGACCCTTCTGAAAGAAAGCTGGTGGAACAGGCCAGGGAGTTCAGCCATGATTTCGATCAATTGGTATTTCAGGCCGTGGACCTGGATTCAATGCAGCCTCAATCCGAAACGAAGCCAATCATGAGCCAATTCTTAAACCAGAATAAAGTATCTGTTGCTTCATTAAGGGATTTTAAGAAAACTGCCAGGGAATTAATAGAGGCATGTCGCATCAAAAGCAATATTCATCCTCTTCTGGCTGATCATACATTTAGGGAAGCAGAGAGGTTTTTGGAAATTATCGATTTGTTTGAGGCAAGTCTCAAAGGGGCTTAGATTTTCTTGATGAAAATCTATTATCAACGTACGGTTTGAATTATGTCTTCTCCTTCATATATAAATTGATATGAATCAAGCCAGCCTATTACGAGGCTGGCTTAATTTTCGTTAGTCCAACTTAATTGCACTTTGCTTATTTATTTAATAAAAGACAAAAAGATTGCTCTAGACCCAACCGAATCCCGCTTGGTAATATAAGCAAGGGTAATGTAGGAGGCTTGGGGCATGGAAGAAGAAAAGTATCAAAATCTTAAATTAGGTGAGCGGGCTGCGTATATTAGCATCGCAGCTTATATATGTCTTTCAATACTAAAGTTAGCAATTGGATATATGAGTGATTCAGCTGCGTTGAAAGCGGATGGATTAAATAATACAACGGATATTATTGCTTCAATTGCAGTACTTATAGGTCTTAGGATTTCTCAGCGTCCGCCGGATAAAAATCATGGGTATGGACATTGGAAGAGTGAAACCATTGCATCCATGGTAGCGTCTTTCATTATGGCTGCTGTGGGCATTCAAGTACTGTTGAATGCTGTTTCATCGATTTTTGAAGGAGTTAATGAATCTCCTGATATTTTTGCGGCATATACCGGTGTTTTTTCAGGAGCGGCAATGTACTTTGTGTACCGATACAACAAAAAATTAGCCATTAAAATTAACAGTAAGGCCGTAATGGCAGCAGCTAAGGATAATGTCTCAGACGCCTGGGTGAGTATCGGCACAGCTATAGGGATATTTGGGTCACAGCTGAACATGCCATGGCTCGACCCGTTAACAGCTATTATAGTCGGGCTTTTAATATGTAAAACGGCTTGGGATATTTTTGTACAAGCTTCCCATGAGCTGTCAGATGGTTTTGATGAAAAAAAGATAAAAAAATATCAGGATGTTATCAAAAAAGTAAACGGGGTTAAAGGCATAAAAGATATTAAAGGCAGAAGCTATGGCAACAATGAAGTGATTGATGTGGTCATATTGGTTAATTCTACGCTTGATATTAAGGAAGCCCATGATATTGCGACACACGTGGAAAAAGTAATGATGCAGGATCATGGTGTTTATGATGTTCATGTCCATGTTGAACCAAATTAAACGAAATGCGTCTCAAGATGAGGCGCATTTCGTTTTCAGCTGAACATTTTAGCCAAGTCCCTAAAATGATCATAGGCATGAACCAAATGTTCAGGCACTATCTTTCTTCCATAATCCCAGGAGTTTTTTTCTATTTCAGCCATGAGCTGTTCTTTCTCGTCATCATCCCCGTACATAAGGGTTCGGATGTCATGTTTGTTTTTTTTGAAATCCAGATAATAGCCAATCTCATGATAAAGCATTAATTTTATCAGATTCTCATTCGTCTCTTTTATTTTAAAATTGATTTTGGCTATGTAGCCATTCACTTTCAGGTAGTTAAATTTGATTGTATTCGTTGATACGTTGTAGCTCATAGGTGAAGCGAGAGTATTGCTGAACTCGTAATTTATGTTGAGGCGCAGTTCGTTTAATGTATGTATAATAATTTTTTCAATATCCCATATATACAGCACTTTCCTTATCACAGTCCTTTCTCAGCTTTCTTGCCTTGATTATACAAGGCGATCAGTGATGGTAACAGTGTTTTCAGCTACTTTAGGTCCATTTGGGCAGAAACTGTTAATTCGAAAACACGAGCATGAGGCAAAAGAAGGAGGAATGCATGACAAAGTGAAAGGATTTGAAACTTCCTGTTGCCTGATACGTAGGTAAAGTATTGACCAATTCTGAAGAGGTGAAAAGATTGGAAAATAAAAGAGCAACGGTTGTTTCTATTTCAATGATGAAGCTGCAGATTTACTTATTCCTTGCGACAATAGCGCTTATATTGGGGGTCCTCATTTTACATGCTGTGATTTACGGCGGTGGAGAAATGAGTTTTGGTTTCGCAGGTATGCTAATGTTCTTTGCTGGAATGATCCTTATCATTATTCTCCATGAAGCCATCCATTTGGCAGGCTTTCGCTATATTGGCAAAGTTCCCTGGAAGGAATTAGACTGGGGAGTCAATTGGAAAATAGGTGCTGCTTATGCTCATGCCAAACAGCCAGTGACTGTTCAGCAAATGAAAAAGGTTTTATTGCTGCCATTCATTCCAACTGGCTTAGGTCCGCTTGTTCTTGGAATTGTCCTTAATATGCCCGGATTATCAATCCTGGGAGCGATAATGACAGTTGGCTGTATTGGTGATCTTGCACTTTTTCAAAAGCTATTAAAATTTCCAAAAGACGCACTTGTCATTGATCACCCGACTAAACCTCAATTTACTATATATGAATAGTGATAAAGCTAGATTTTATTTTTGCTGTCCCATCTTATAAATAGCTGTGTGAAAAAGAAAGCAGCGAGGGCCGCCAGTGCTGAAATAAGGAGATTTCTCATGGAATCCAGTCCATATAGCCTGATCCCGATTAATTTAGAAGCAGTAGTGCACAATCTCCAGTTGTCATAAACAATGGCTGTCTTATGAAAAAAGGGAAAGAAAACGCCGAACAGCATGAGAAAATAAATATATTTTTTCATTATCCCATTCCTTTCATGTTTAATCCTATTGAAAAGATATGAGTCAGATCCTGCTATTAGTATCAAATGGACAAGAAAAAGGACAGTCGCCATGACTGTCCTTTTAATTCATTCTTTTTATGCGTCCATCAATCGCATAACTAAACGGCTGCGGGAGCTGCTGAATATACTTCTCCAGTGCATCAATATCGTTGGGGCCAGTCACTCTATTTATCCCATTTAGAAATACGGTGAAATTATCTCCTCCATTAGCGAGATAAGTATTTACAGTGACCGAATAGATCTTGGCCGGTTCGAGTTTTGCTCCGTCCGGAAGGTATATATCTATTACTTTTTCACCTTTAGGCCTGCTGTCATCCCAAGTATAAGTAATTCCGGATATCTGTAGAATTCTAGTTATATTAGGCTGCCATTGCTGATTGAGGACCTCACGGATTTGGCTGCCAGTCAGGTCCATTTTGACAAGCAGATTACTGAAGGGAAGGACCCCAAATAAATTTCCCCAGGTAA
Organism: Cytobacillus sp. FSL R5-0377; assembly: GCF_038004385.1. Lineage (NCBI taxonomy): Bacteria > Bacillati > Bacillota > Bacilli > Caryophanales > Bacillaceae > Cytobacillus > Cytobacillus sp. FSL R5-0377. Next base: position 1,968,653 of record NZ_JBBORA010000001.1, on the reverse strand, counting down.
CACGGCCGGCATCAATGTCTGCGCGGATTCCTTCCGGATTGGTAAAAGCGAAGTCTGTGTTCATTGCTGACCGCTGAGAATCAGCAATAAGATTGCCCAAGGCTGATTCACCGCTTATGTTTTGTTCGGCCGTGATTGGAATAGCAGCAGTGCCAATATATCTGTTTACAGCAGATTCTACCTTTTTTTCATACCGATCGATTATCCTGGTTATATCGCTTGCAGGCTCGATCCGATCCTGATAAACAGTTACAATTTCTGCGTGTTTGCGGACAATATTCTTAGTCTGCGGATCTATTTCTATATCTACATCAGAAAAGGCGGTGCCGTATGAATAGGCCTGGACCAGGAGTTTACCATCTACAACACTGTTCAGATAAGTATGGCTGTGTCCTCCAAAAATGACATCTACTTCATCACCCACTAGATGTGCCAAATCAATCAGCTGGCCACTGGCTTGTTGTCCATTTGGTCTGGATTCGCCTGGAACATGTGCTAATACTACAATGGCTCTTACACCTTGTTTTTGAAGTTCCCGGGTATATTTGTTGATGGCTTCAGCTTCATCAGTGAAGATTAAATCTTTCACACTGTCAGGTGCTGTTATAGCTGGTGTTTCTCTCATGATGACTCCGATAAATCCAATTGGGATGCCGCTAATGTTTATTATCTTATAGGGAGGAAGGAATGGTTTACCTGACTTTTGATTTATGACATTGGCTGCAATCCATGGGAATTGGGATCCAGAGTAATCTTTTACTGCAGAAGGGCTGCTGCCTGTCAGCAGGCGAAGCAGCTCATCAGAACCCCGGTCGAATTCATGATTGCCAATCGTGCCGATATCAAACCCCATCCTATTCAAAAATTCAATAGTCGGTTCATCCCTCAGAAGCGCAGATACCGGCGGGCTGGCTCCAATCATGTCCCCAGCATGAAGCAAAAGGGTATTTTCATTTTCAGCAGCACGCTTACGTAAATAGGCAGCAAGGTAATCAGCACGTCCTGCTGGCCTGTCGTTGACCAGACGAGTGACATTCAGCTGCCCATGGAAATCATTAATGCCCAGCAATTGAATATGCTTATATGGTTCTTCTATGCGTTCTTCCACATGGCCGTGATATCCTTCAGAAAGACCCTGCTGATTCCATTGTTCATATTTTGCATGCTGTCCGCTGTATAAAGGCATTCCCAGGATGCTAAATAATATAAGGGAGAAAAGCATTTTCATTCTTCGTCCTCCAGTAGTTGTGGCAGGGTTAGTATTTGCCTGAATCAGGAATTTAATCGGATGATAGGATGTCAAGTTTGTAATCCTGCCGAATGGGTAAGGTCTTAAAGAAACATAATACTGCCAAAGGAGATGAAAACACATGAATTATAAGAAGCTTTTGCTTTCAGTCCCATTAGGTGCAGGATTATTGTTGGCAGGGTGCGGAACAGATGAGCAGGAGCCGCCGCCGGAAACCGAAGATGTAGAATTGGAAGATAATCAAATGGATGAAAACAATAAGGAAGATAGTGAAATGCAGGATCCCGGAATGAATGAAGAATCTCCACAGGGTGAAGAGAATCTGGATATGAACGAAGGGGGTTCAGAAGAGAATTAAATGATGCTGCACATCTTAAATTTATGGAAAAACGTCTGCTTATGTCAGGCGTTTTTATGTTTTTTTTAGAATTTGAATGTCTAATCAGAAATGCCGCAGGGCATTTAGGAGAAGGATCCATGCGTGAAAAGGTGAAAGCTTTTTGATTCACGTTTGCAGAAATACCTTTTATTTGTTTTCTGAATTATGTATACTAAAGTAGAATTAAATAGTAATAACTAGGGGTGCCCAATAGCTTGGGCTGAGAGAGAAACGCGCTAAAGTTTCTTGACTCTTTGGACCTGATCTGGATTATACCAGCGTGGGGAAGTTAGAATGTGCAAAAGTTTCTTTGTGCAAAGACATCTGCGGTTAAGCCGGTCCATCATTATGTGGACCGGCTTTTTTACATATCCGGCACTTCCCGGTTCCAGGTCTCGTCCCTATATTTTTGAATAAGGGAGAGATAACAATGACTGCAAGTTCATTAAATCATGAAAGTATTTTTATTATGTCGAGCTTTACTGGCAGCAGGAAAATCTATGTGGAAGGATCGAGACCTGACATAAAGGTTCCGATGCGTGAGATAGAATTAAGTCCCACCACCGGAAGTTTTGGTCAGCAAGTAAATGAGCCGGTTCGCGTCTATGATACGAGCGGCCCTTATACAGACCCTCAGCATACGGCAAATCTAAAAAAAGGGCTTCCTCCTATAAGAAGCCGGTGGATTCAAGAACGCGAAGATGTAGAAGAATATGATGGGCGGAAAATAAAGCCCGAGGACAACGGCTACCTTAATGAAGATGATCCGCGTGCTAATCATAAACTTTTTCCATGTCTATCCCGCAAGCCACTGAAAGCGATAAAAGGGAAAAATGTCACCCAGCTTCACTATGCAAAAAAAGGGATCATAACACCGGAGATGGAGTTTATAGCCATTCGGGAAAATATGGAACCGGAATTTGTTCGGTCCGAAGTAGCGAGAGGACGTGCCATTATTCCTTCTAATATCAATCATCCTGAGACAGAGCCAATGATAATCGGACGGAATTTCCATGTAAAGATTAATGCGAACATTGGAAACTCAGCAGTCTCATCTTCTATTGAAGAAGAGGTTGAGAAGATGACATGGGCCACACGCTGGGGAGCAGATACAATTATGGATCTATCAACTGGCAAAAATATTCACACAACACGTGAATGGATTATCAGAAATTCTGCTGTTCCTGTTGGGACGGTGCCGATATATCAAGCTTTGGAGAAGGTGAATGGAATTGCTGAGGATCTCACGTGGGAAGTGTATAGGGATACCTTAATCGAACAGGCAGAGCAGGGTGTTGATTATTTTACAATTCATGCAGGTGTCCTTTTACGTTATGTACCGCTTACGGCCAAAAGACTGACTGGAATTGTGTCCAGAGGGGGATCCATTATGGCCCAATGGTGTCTCCATCATCATAAAGAGAACTTTTTATATACACACTTTGAAGAAATCTGCGAGATCATGAAAGCTTATGATGTGGCCTTCTCCTTAGGGGATGGACTCCGGCCAGGATCGATTGCAGATGCAAATGACGAGGCACAGTTTGCGGAGCTCGAAACACTTGGTGAGCTGACGAAAATTGCCTGGAACCATGATGTACAGGTAATGGTCGAGGGGCCCGGCCATGTTCCCATGCATTTAATCAAGGAGAATATGGATAAGCAATTGGAAATCTGTCAGGAAGCACCATTTTACACGCTTGGGCCTCTTACGACAGATATAGCTCCTGGCTATGACCATATTACCTCTGCCATCGGGGCTGCCATGATAGGCTGGTACGGAACGGCGATGCTTTGCTATGTCACCCCTAAAGAGCATTTGGGTTTGCCAAATAGAGACGATGTGCGTGAAGGCGTCATTACGTATAAAATTGCCGCTCATGCAGCAGATTTGGCAAAGGGGCATCCTGGTGCGCAAAAAAGGGACGATGCCCTGTCAAAAGCCCGTTTTGAATTCCGCTGGAGAGATCAATTCAACCTCTCATTGGATCCTGAGCGGGCATTGGAATTCCATGATGAAACCCTTCCGGCTGAAGGGGCAAAAACCGCTCATTTCTGCTCCATGTGCGGGCCAAAATTTTGCAGCATGAGAATTTCGCAGGATATCCGGAATTATGCAAAAGAGCATCAGCTTGAAACCAGCGAAGCGATACAGAAGGGACTGGAAGAAAAAGCTGAGGAATTTAATAAGGCTGGGGGAAACATTTATCAGTAGTCTTTTTATAGTTTAATAGAATGATATCCGCTGGGGGTGCCTGATTGAAGGCTGAGATTAAAGCAAAGGCTTTAAGACCCTTGGAACCTGATCTGGCTGAATGCCAGCGTAGGGAAGTGGAGGTTCGGGCCTGAATTCTATGGCCTCATAGCCCCGCTTTCTACATAGAAGGTGGTTTTTTTATTGCAAAAAAATCTAAAAAAGCAAAGGGGCGGACTGCTATGAAGAAACAGCTGCATGTTATATCAGACGGAAAGCTTTCTCCAGAGGACTTCTCTGAAATAGCTGTTGAACTGGAACCCTTTACTGATAAATTCCACTTACGGGAAAAACACTGGACCTCAAGGGAGTTATTTGCCGGAGTAAAGCATCTTCTTAAAAAAGGAATTCCTATTCGTAAAATCATTATAAATGATCGCGCGGATGTTGCCTGGGCGTTTAGAGCGGGTGTGCATCTTGCTTACCACAGTCTGCCGGCTGATATTGTAAAAAGGCGTTTTCCGCATTTACCTGTCGGCTGTTCTGTACATTCACTTGAGGAAGCTGAAGAGGCTGCCAAACAGGGGGCTGATTATCTCCTGTATGGGCATATATTCGAAACAGACTCCAAGAAGGGAATCCCGCCAAGGGGCACGGGGTCTTTGGAGGCTCTAAAAAAGGCAGTAGACATTCCGGTATTGGCAATTGGAGGCATTAAACCAGAGAACGTACTTGAAGTCCTGGAGGCAGGGGCAGATGGCATTGCTGTCATGTCAGGGATATTGCAGGCAAAGGAGCCTGCGGAGGCAGCAAAGCTCTTTTCAAAAATGTTAAATGAGGAGGGGATATGATGAGGAAAAGGTTTGACGCCGTTATAATCGGCGGAGGCATTAATGGCAGCTCCATTGCTTTTCAACTGGCAAAAAGAGGGTATAAAGTGGCTGTTTTGGATAAGGGAAAAATAGCTGGTAAGGCTTCCGGGGCGGCTGCTGGAATTTTAGGAGCACAAACGGAACTGACCGAAGACGGCCCGCTGTTCCAGCTCGCATGCAAAAGCCGCTCCATGTACCGGACCCTGATTCCTGAACTGGAAGAGTTATCACAAGTGCATATCGGCTATCAAAATAAGGGTGTATATAGAGTGGCAGATAATATTGCAGAGGAGATGAGTTTAAAAAGATTAATAGAAAATCAGCAAAAAGCGGGCGAGGATGCCGAATGGTTTTCCATTGATGACCTGATTAAACGTGAACCATTCGTATCAGCCAAATTAAGGGGGGCGATGTATATACCGAATGATGGACAGGTACAGGCATATGAATTATCCCTTGCCTTTGCAAAAGCTTCAATGACCCTCGGCGCAGAAATTTTTGAGTATACACAGGTAACAGATTTTATTTTAAAAGGTGAAAGGGTGTATGGGGTTAGAACCAGCCAGGGAGAATTTCTGGCTGATTCCGTTATCGTTGCTTCCGGTGCCTGGAGCAGGGAGATTCTTGAAAGAACGGGCCTTGTGCTGCCCATTATTCCGGTTAAAGGCGAGTGCTTCTCGGTCAAGGCTGATAAAACGCTTGTACAAGGGACGATCTTTTCACACGGATGTTATATCGTTCCCAAGCAATCCGGAAGGCTGGTAGTTGGGGCAACGGTTAAAGCAAACTCATTTGATGAAAAGGTGACCGTTGAGGGGATTTCCCAGCTGATGGAAAAGGCTCAAAACCTGGTGCCGGATATCGCGAATGCAGAATGGGAACGAGCCTGGACAGGAATTCGCCCGCAATCGGCTGATGGGCAGCCTTTTTTGGGACAACATCCAGTCATTGATGGGTTATATATTGCAGCGGGGCATTTCCGCAATGGGATCCTCCTCGCTCCGGCAACAGGAGAGCTGATGGCAGACATCCTCGAAGGCAGGACGGAGAAGCCTAACCCGTTTGAGCTGTCCCGCCTTGAATATTTAGACCAATCGTCAAAAGGGGTGGTTATATGAATATTGTCATTAATGGTGATGCTGTGCTGCTGCCGAAGTCAGTTCAATCAGTTTCACTTTTGCTCGAGCACTTTCATTTGGAAAAAAAGGTAGTCATTGTCGAGTTAAACCAGCATATTTTGGACAAATCTGCGTATGCTGAAACGGTTTTATCAGATGGGGATCGAATCGAAATTGTACACTTTGTAGGAGGCGGATGATATGTTGAAAATTGGACCGTATGAATTTAGCTCCAGGCTGCTGCTTGGGACAGGAAAATATCCAAACTTTGATGTGCAAAAGGAAGCTGTGGAAGCTTCAGAAACAGAGGTGCTTACGTTTGCCGTACGCCGTATGAACATTTTCGAAGCAAACCAGCCCAACTTTTTAGAAAAGCTGGATTTAAAAAAATATAAATTACTCCCTAATACGGCAGGAGCGAGTACAGCTGAGGAGGCTGTCCGAATAGCAAGGCTATCCAAAGCTTCCGGGCTCTGTGACATGATTAAGGTTGAGGTAATTGGATGCAGCAAAACGCTTCTTCCAGATCCAATTGAAACAATAAGAGCAGCGGAGATTCTATTGGACGAGGGATTTATTGTCCTTCCTTATACTTCTGATGATGTCGTCCTTGCGCGAAAGCTTGAAGAACTAGGCTGCCATGCAGTCATGCCATGTGCTTCGCCAATTGGGTCAGGGCAGGGAATCATTAATCCTATTAATCTTCAATTTATTACAGAGCAGGCTGCTGTGCCGATTATTGTGGATGCCGGAATTGGGAGCCCGGCAGATGCAGCATTGGCAATGGAGCTGGGTGCAGATGGAGTGTTATTAAATACGGCTGTTTCCTCTGCCGATGATCCTGTAAAAATGGCAAAAGCTATGAAACTCGCTATCGAAGCAGGAAGACTGGGGTATGAAGCAGGACGGATGCCTAAAAAACGTTATGCAGCAGCAAGCAGTCCGGTGGAAGGAACGGTCTTTAGTTGAAGGAGCGATACTCCCGCCAAATGTTATTTTCTCCGATTGGTAAAGAAGGACAGCTAAAGCTGATGGAAAAACACGCCCTGATTATAGGAGCTGGTGCATTAGGTGCTGCAAATGCAGAAACGCTCACACGGGCAGGCATCGGCCAATTAACCATTGCAGATCGGGATTATGTGGAATGGAGTAACCTGCAGCGCCAGCAGCTTTATTGTGAAGAAGATGCAATCCGAAAAGTGCCAAAAGCGATCGCAGCAGCTAAACGCCTGAAAGCCATTAATTCTGAGGTCAAAATTATCCCTCGTATTATGGATGTAGGTGTACAGGAAATGGAAGAGCTGATTGAGGGTGTTGATGTAATTGTTGATTCAACTGATAATTTTGATATTCGCTTCCTGATCAATGATATTTCTCAAAAGTACCGGATTCCCTGGATATATGGAGGCTGTGTGGGGAGCTATGGTTTAAGCTATACCATTCTGCCTGGGGAATCACCCTGCCTGCATTGCCTTATGGATAAATTGCCATTAGGAGGAGCCACTTGCGATACCGCTGGTGTGATTCAGCCGGCTATTCAAATGGTTGCGGCACAACAGTCTGCTGAAGCATTAAAGATATTGGCAGAAGACTTTGATTCCGTGCGCGGGACACTTGTTTCTTTTGATATATGGAAAAATCAATTTCGTTATGTTAATGTTTCCTCCTTAAAAAATCCGCAGTGTGAATCATGCGGAGCTAAGCCAGTTTATCCATTCCTGGACTATAGAAACCAGACTAAAACAGCTCTGCTTTGCGGACGGGATACCGTTCAGATCCGGCCTTCAGCTCTGCAGGCTGTAGATGTTGCGTATCTGGGGAAATCGCTGGCAGCTCAAGGGATCAGTGTAGAGAGCAATCCCTATTTACTCTCATTTTCGGTCGATGAAGCCAGAGTGGTTGTATTTAAGGATGGAAGAGTGCTGGTGCATGGGGTAAAAGACATTCTCCAGGCAAAGAACCTGTATCATCGTTTTCTGGGATAAAGGATTTGTGCCTGTCGCTAGAGCGGCAGGCTTTATTGATTATTAGGCAAATAATAATCCCTTTAAATATTAAACTGAAAAATAGGCTAAAATGGGAAAGAAGAAGATTATATCAGGAGTTGATAGCATGAAACATAAAATCCAAAAAATCATGCCAAATTTATGGTTCAACACAGAAGCTGAAGAGGCAGCAAGCTTTTATACTTCAATTTTTAAGAACTCAGCTATCATCCAGATTACCCGCTATGGAAATGAAAGGAACGAACATAGCGGCGCGCCAGAGGGAAAGGTTATGACTGTGAAATTTCAGCTGGAGGGACAGGAGTTTACGGCACTGAATGGCGGGCCGAAGTTTAAGTTTAATGAGGCTATATCTTTAATTGTCAATTGTGAGAGTCAAGAAGAAATAGACTACTATTGGGAAAAGCTCGGCGAAGGCGGGGACATGAAGGCACAGGCATGCGGCTGGCTTAAGGATCAATTTGGGGTATCATGGCAAATCGTACCTGCAGAGTTAGGCGAAATGATCAGCAGCCATGATTCTGAAAAAAGCGAGCGAGTAATGAAGGCATTGCTTCAAATGGAGAAAAAGATTGATTTGAATACTTTGAAGAAAGCATTTGAAGGATAAAAAAAGGCCTGTCCACTTAACATTTTTAAGGACAGGTCTTCTTTAGTATTACTTATCCTCTCTCAATAAGTAGCTGTTTCCATCCTGGTCTTTAAATGTAAACATCGTTCCAAAAGGCATCTTTAGCATATCTTCAACTTCCACGCCATTCTGTTTCATTTGTTCATAGGCAGATTCAATATCATTTGTGCTGAATAGGATGGATGGGTGGGCAACTGCAGACGGATTTTGCTGTTCCATGGCTGCCTTTGAATAAAGTACCAGAGTTGTAAATTCATCATCGCTTGGTCCCACTTCAATCCAGGATGCATTTGGGCCCATAGGCTGCTCGAGCTTGAGCACAAACCCCATTTTATTCAGCCAAAAGTCTTTTGCCTGCTCCTGGTCCTCAACGTATACTGTGACTTTGCCAATTTTATTAATCATAATAAATAACTCCTTTTTTCAACTTTTATCATAAGGATTTTATCAGCCCATACCGGAAAATACAATTCCGCGTTAATCCGCTTCTAATTGGGGATAATTACTGTAAACATTGAGAGGAGAGGGGTTATGTACATAGATTCCATACGGTTTACCGATCCTCCTGTTCATCATCGATTTCCGCCTTTATACGAGAACTTGGGGCTTCCGGAGGTCTCCTCCTATATTGAGCAAAAATATGAATTTGATTTTACCATTGGAAAAACGAAAAGAACCGGTCAAGGAGGCATTCGAATGTATATGCAATATGAAGATTTTAAGGTGATAATAGCTGGAAAATTAACAGGATTCGGACCCAAAAGGCTTATAGAGCTGGAGAGTCTGCTTATGGATAAGGTTAAGAAGCCATTCCTAGACAATATAGAAGCGGATACTAAGTCTCAAACAGTATTCCACACGCATTTTGGCCGGAAGGATAGAAGGAAATAGGGACAGTTTAACTGTCCCATATGTTTACTTGGTATTGTCTCTTTGGGCTTTTAAAGCGATTCTTTCGAGACCATTCTCTCTGTCATCCATAAATTCCGGATCCTTTGGAAGTGCATTGTTTTTATGTTCGGATCGGCTTTTCCTATTCTTTGCCATGATATTTCACCTCCTTAATAACCATGATTTTATCTGCGTTTTTAGTTTGCATTCTTTTTAAGTGGCTATGCCCTGTGATTATGTTTTTAGCAGTTTTGATGTGGAAATAAAATAAACTTTTTTGTTCAATCAAACGTTTGATTGAATTTGCTATAAACGAAAAAGGATCCCAATCTTAGCTGTTTTTTTCGGGGAACAGCATAAGCCAAATCGGTTCCGCTTGTTATCTCTGGTTTAAGAAGCGGAATAAAAAAATAAATAGTTTTTTCCATAGAAATGAAACTTCCATGATTACCTATCGTATTTAACAGTACAGCGTAATCAGGGAGGTTTTCTTTTTATTGAAGATGTTTAGGATAATCATTGTGATCGTTGTTATTCTGGGGGCAGCTTTTGCTATTTTTATGTATCTAAAGGGGAAAAGCAGCGGTGATCCTGAGTCAGTTATCGGGTATGTTCAGGAACACAAGAACACAGAGAATATGGCTTTGGTTATTCGGCACAATGATGAAGGCTGGGTCAAAATCAATGAGGATCTGCCGCTTCCTTTAGCCAGCACAGTTAAAATTATCGTAGCCATTGAATATGCACGACAGGCAGCGGCAGAAGAAATAGACCCTGAAGAAAAAGTCGATTTAAAGACCTTGGAAACGTATTATGTTCCTAAAACAGATGGCGGAGCCCACCAGGCTTGGATTGACAGTCTTTCAGAAGAGGGTGAGAGTGTTCCTCTCAGCGAAGTGGCAAATGGAATGATTGCATACAGTTCGAATGCAAATACCGATTTCCTGCTGAATGTCCTGGGAATTGAAAATGTAAATAGACTTGCAAACGAACTGAAGCTTGCCAGTCATGAAAAGATGTATCCGATTGTCAGTGCCCTTTTTATCCCAATGGAGCTGATGGAGGAAAAGAGATTAACAAAAGACGAGGCGCTTAATGAATTGAAGGGCATGACCCTGGAAGAGTTTCGAACTAGAGCTATAGAGATCCATCAAAAATGGGAAAGCCGGCCTCCTAATGAGAGGGAGAAGGAGAAAGTAGTAAAGGATCTTGATATGGAGTTTCAAAGAATCTGGTCCGATAGGCTTCCGCGGGCTTCTGCTGGCGATTATGCAGATCTTATGAAACGATTGAATGGTAAGAACTATTTTTCAAAAGAAGTCCATTCTTATTTGGACCCAGTTTTGGAGCAGCTGATGAAAAATCCCAGCAACCGGGAGTGGCTTCGGCATGCAGGGCAAAAGGGCGGTTCAACAGCCTTTGTTTTCACTATCAGCATGTATGCAACGGATAAAGAAGGCAATCGCACCGAGATGGCATTCTTTGCAAATGATCTGAGTAATGCTGAATTTAAAGAGCTTTCAAGGAATATGAACAGTTTTCAGCTGGAACTTCTGACAAATAGCCAATTCCGGAGCTCTGTAAGGGAGAAGCTGAATTAGGAACTTATAAAAAGCATTCGTTGTTAATAGCGGATGTTTTTTTACATAGGAAGTATGAAAAGTGAATCCGTTCAATAGCAAGTATCAAAGAAGGAAATATTTGTTGGATCGGGAACTTATATGATGATGTTCAAGATGATTGAAAGGGTGGGGAGTATGGCTCGAATTTTATACATAGAAGATGAAAACGATATTGGCAGCTGGCTGAAAAAAGATTTAGGAGAAAGAGGCCATGAGGTAACCTGGCTGCAGTCGGGGGAAGGCATGGAAAATTATCTTTCTGAAGCGGATATTGCGATTTTGGATGTGATGCTTCCGGGGCTTGACGGCTTTTCGCTTGGGAAGCGGATTAAGAAGGTAAAGAATGACATGCCGGTGCTTATGCTTTCAGCACGGACGGCAGTGGAGGATAAGCTGGAGGGCCTGAGTTTTGCTGATGATTATCTGACAAAGCCTTTCCAGCCGGATGAACTGGCTGCAAGGATTGAAGTATTGTTAAGGCGCTTTCAGAAAAATGATCAGGTGCTGGAGCTTCACCACCTGCAGGTGCATACCAAAGATATGCGGATTATCGACCGGGAGGCAGACGAGGAAATTCAATTGACAGGCAAGCAATATCAGCTCTTTCAGTTCTTCATTCGCCATCTGAATCAGATTCTGACAAAAGAGCAGCTCTATGAAGGCGTTTGGGGAGAGCAATACATGGAGGGCGACAAAACTCTGATGGTGCATATCCGCTATCTTCGTGAAAAGCTCGAGAAGAATCCTTCTCGTCCAGAAATCATTGAGACCATTCGCGGAATCGGCTACAGGGTGAAGATATGAAAAGATTTTTTCAATCACTGCAGGCGAAGTATATGGCGATAATTCTGGTTGCCTTGTTTCTTTTTCAGGCAGCTTATTTACTTGTGGCTGTGTTGGCTATGGGCCTTGAGGAAAAAATTTTAGGAGATCAGAACAAGAATGAACCAGACCCCACTCAAATTGAAGAAAAATGGCATGCGGATGTAAAAGAACTGGAGGGGGCTTCAAAGGAAACCGTTCTTAATCATTTTTCTAGGTGGAAAAAGAAATATCCTGATGCCTCGATGTTTTGGGTTGATGAAAAGGGTAGCTTAATGGAGCAGCTGGATGTGAAGGGGGATCTGCCTGCTAATTGGACACCTGCCTTTACAGCCAAGTTTATTAAGGAACGGTATGGCGGGAATCCATTTACGGTAATAAGCTTTATTGGCGGCGATGAAAGGAACGGTTTTATCGTTCTGGAAATACCGAGGAATCTATTTCTACCTCCGGCCGTGCTTTTAACAGAGAAATACGGACTCCTCTTAGGGGCCGGTCTGCTTTTGATCATTTCCTTGTTTATCATCGTTTCCTTCCTATTCTTTCGGGGGATCCGTAAAAGGCTCCTTTATCTCCAGGAGGCGATGGAGAGACGTGATAAGGATCATCTGCCGATCAGTATCGATGTGCACAAGAATGATGAAATCGGCCAGCTGGAACAGACGTTTAATGAAATGGTCTTAGAGCTCAAGAATAGCAAGCTGCGTGAGCAGGAGGAAGAACAGTTGCGGAGGGAGCTAATCGCTAATCTTTCCCATGACCTGAGGACGCCTTTAACAAAAATCAATGCGCAAACATACTCGATTGCAAAGGAAAATCTATCGCCGGAAGGAAAACAGGCTGTTAAAGCGCTGGAAACTTCAATAGTCAATATTGATAGACTGATTGAAAATTTAATGAGCTATACGCTATTAATGGCGAGCAAGCATAAGCTGGAGCTGATCGAGCTGGATGCTGTCCGGTTTGTTCGTGAAAGTATGGCATCATGGTATCCGGTTTTTGAAAAGGAACATTTTGAAATGGTCATTGAATTAGAACCGTTTGAAAAGAAATGGCTGGCAGACCCGATATGGCTTAGCCGTATTTTTGATAACATCCTGCAAAATGTGCTTCGGCATGCGAAGGAGGGGCTTTACCTTGAAGTGGCGACTAACTCTGCAGATGAGTATGATGAAATTATTTTTATCGACCATGGGAAGGGTATGAAAAACAGTTCCGGTGAAAAGGGAGCCGGAATTGGCTTATCTATTATCGATTTAATGGTAAAGGGCATGAAGCTGGATTGGGAGATGGAATCCGGTGATGAAGGTACAGCGATTAGAATCAAGAGATTTAAGTAAATATAATTTGTTGAAGTCATTTAGTCTTAAAAATATATTAAAAATGTATTTATTTGTAAAAGTCTAAGGGGTTATTACCTATAATAAAGTTGGTTAACCAAGGGAAATAGTAGAAAAATCCTGTTCATGTGTTTCCAAATAATAGTCAGGCTCCCGATTTACGCTCCAGAATACGATATCTAGAAATATTATTCTCAGGAGATGATTTGAAATTGGATAACATGAACAACATACAGCCAGACGAACTTTGTCAGGAATTTGCCCAAATACTGGGGTCGGTTCCTTCTGTAGTAAATGGAGTTTGTACTGCGACTAATTCCCGTACAAATATCCACCCGGTTGTATTAGGCCGGAGAGCTGAATCCTTTATGTTTGTTCCACAGGCCTATTCATTTGAAAATTTTGATCGGGACGGCAGGGCATTATGTCTTGGTGAAACAGTCCTTCTGCAGGAGGAAGTTAACCCATTTATGACCAGCTTGCGTGAAGATGGAATCATAGTCACTGCCCTTCATAATCACTGGCTTTTTGAAAATCCAAGGTTAATGTATATGCATTTTGAATCGATTGACGAACCATTAAATTTTGCCAGAAAAGTAAGGAATGCGCTGGATTTATTAACTACCCGCAATATTGGAAGGTCAGGGAGGGGACAAAGGTCATCAAACAGACGGGGAGAAGAACTTTGTGAAGAGTTCAACGAAATTTTGGAAGGCAGCATGAATACATTTGAAAACGGGGTTTGCATTGTTATGAAATCCCGTACAAATATTAGGCCGCGTGTTCTTGGGAGGAGGGGGAATTCCTTTTTATTGATTCCTCAAATGTTTGCATTTGAATCACTGACAGCAGATGGCCGGGCACTTTGCAGTGGAGAAACAGTCATCCTGCAGGAAGAGATAAACCCATTCATCAGTGAGCTTCGTAAGCATGATATTATTGTGACTGCTTTTCATAATCATTGGCTCTTTGATGACCCAAGGCTGATGTATATCCATTTTGAAAAAGTAGAAAGACCTATTCGCTTTGCCAATGATGTAAGGGATGCATTGGAGGTTCTGACCGAAAAAACGATATCATCAAAAAGTAAATAAAGGAGTCATTTTTTCTTATACCTAAAAGGATCTTCCAGTTGAAGATCCTTTTTTAAATATATTAAAAGCTCTTGTCTTTAATAAGGTAATTCATAGGTTCAAGGCTTAAACTCTAATGCAGAGCAGGCACCAGCCTCCCGGACAAGGGAAACCAATCTGGAACAAGCATTTTTTGAAATGGCTGTTTTCGTAAAGTTTGTTGCTTTTTCATAACCTAGTTTAATATGCTGAGTTGATTGGAGCGGAAATCAGCGGGTAGATTTCATAATCAAAAAACAACAATGTTTTGGAAAAGATTCTTTGAAATACATAAGTAAGCGGTTAGAAATTTAAACCAATTTTAAACTTTCCTCTACCTTTGTTTTAACCTTCATCCCCTAAGATGGAAAGTGAGGTGAGAGGATTGGAGTATATCGTAAGAACAGAAAGTTTATCAAAGCATTTTGGACAGGAGAAAGCTGTAACGGATCTGGAAATGAAAATACCCAAAGGAGAAATCTATGGATTTCTGGGCCCCAATGGTGCCGGGAAGACGACAACGATCCGGATGCTTTTGGGGCTGATGAAGCCCACTTCAGGCAGAATAGAGATTTTTCAAAGAGATTTAAAGAAAGAAAGACTAAATATATTAGGACGGGTAGGGTCCCTTGTTGAATCACCATCCTATTACCCGCATTTAACGGCAAAAGAAAATCTGGAAGCAATGAGAAAAATATTGGGTGTGCCGAAAAAGAGAATCGATGAGGTATTGGAGATTGTCAGGCTGACAGATGCTAGTAATAAAAAAGTAAAGGGTTTCTCACTGGGGATGAAGCAGAGACTCGGAATTGCTGCTTCGCTGCTGAATAACCCGGAACTGCTGATTCTGGATGAGCCGACTAACGGTTTGGATCCTTCAGGGATTATTGAAATCCGCAATCTCATAAAAACCCTGCCATCCGAATATGGCATGACCGTGTTAATCTCCAGTCATTTACTTTCAGAGATTGATCAGATGGCGACAACAGTTGGGATTGTCACGAAAGGAAGAATGATATTTCAAGATTCAATCGAAGCGATGCGCATGTTTTCACAGCAATCCGTTTTATTAAAGGTCAGTGAAAGCGACAAAGCCTGGCGCTCCCTTCTGGGAAAAGGATTGAAGGCTGGTTTGGATAGCGGCATCATTTCGCTGCCGCAGCAATCGGATGAGCAAGTGGCTGAGGCTGTGCGCGGACTTGTAGCAGATGGATTCTCCGTTTACCGGGTGGAAGAAGAGAAGCGGTCATTGGAGGACATTTTCCTTCAGATGACAAGGGAGGAGCAGGCCGGATGATGGGAAAACTGCTGGCAGCTGAATTTATGAAGATTAAGAGGAAGGGAATCTGGATCCTGACTGTACTGGGCCCAATTGGGGTAGTCGCCATGCAGATGGTCAATTACGGAGTGCGCAAGGATTATTTGTTCAGCCAGAATGATGACCGATGGGGGTATTATTTGGACAATATCCATTCCTTTACACCGCTTGCGATTGTGCTGGGCATCGTCATCCTGACGTCTTTTATGTCGAGCATTGAAAATGAAACGAGTGCCTGGAAACAGCTGATAGCACTGCCGGTTTCGAAAATGAGCGTATATTTATCGAAGTTCATGGTGCTGTCGATTCTTCTTCTGACTTCTTCTGTGCTTTTGATGCTGTTCGCACTTACTTTTGGATTGTCTCTGGATTTGGGCGGGGAGATTCCATATACGGGACTGCTAAAATATAGCTTTTATCCTTTTTTTGCGGCTTTGCCAGTTTTGGCGCTGCAGCTTTGGATAGCCACTGTAAGTGTAAACCAGGGTGTACCAATCACTCTGGGAATTCTGGGTGTGATTCTGACATATGCCGGTTATACTTTGCCGGATTGGCTGATTTGGAAATGGCCGATGCTGCTGAATGAGTGGAATGAACCGCTCATCAACGTCTTGCTTGGCATTGGAGCCGGGGTTTTATTATATACAGCCGGCATGATTGATTTTGCGAGAAGGGATGTGAAATAGATGCTGTCTATTTTGAAGTCGGAGTGGTTTAAACTGCGTAAATCAAGCATTATTGGCATCCTTTTAGCAGGACCGCTGATTGGGCTGGGGGCAGGGATAGGGGCAGATACATCTTCAGCGGCGGGAGTCATGAATGAATGGTATATGCTTTTAATTTATATGAATCTGCCATATGGTGTTCTCTTTTTGCCGTTAATGACTGGGGTCCTGGCAAGCCTTGTCTGCCGTTATGAGCATCAGGCCGGGGGCTGGAAGCAGCTTTTGGCGCTGCCAGTCACAAGGGGAAAAGTGTTTGCAGCAAAATATGTTCTGATAATCCTGCTGGTTTTATTTATCCAGTTATGTTATTTGGCTGCGATTGCCGGAGCAGGATTTTATAAAGGCGTGGCAGATCCGTTCCCGGCGGCAATTGTCTGGAAGAGCATACTGGGAGGCTGGGTCGCAGCGTTCCCATTAGTTGCGCTGCAGCTGTGGATGTCTGTCTGGTTCAAAAGCTTTGCGGCACCATTTGCTGTCAATGTCATTTTTACGCTGCCATCAATTCTGGCGATGAACTCTGAAAAAGTCGGCCCTTATTATCCATGGGCACAGCCGTTTGCCATGATGTACCCAGCATCAGACAGCAATGATATTTTCTTTATTCCATGGGAACAGCTTATGACTGTAATCGGCGGATTCTTTTTATTGTTTTATCTGGGCGGCTATTTTTATTTTCAGCGGAAGGCTGTTTAGGAATGATATCAGGGGAGAAATCTCCTGATTTTATAAATGCAGAAACAAAAAAAGAAGGTCTCTCGTCTATTAAATGAGAGGGTTCTTTATAACTCCACAATCTTAGCGGCACCCTCTGATATGAAGAAAATTCACTCATCATTCACAAAGGAGTGCCTTAAAATGAGAAAGTATTTTGCTTTGATAGGGGCTATGCTCAGTCTCTTTATTATGGCAGGCTGTCAGGGTTTAAAATTATCAGCAGACACAGCGGCGGTGGTAAACTATCACTCCAGTCATGAATCCGTCCTTGAAAAAAGGGCCATCCCCAGCAAGACCAGGGAAGAGAAAGAAAAGCTGTTAGCCGAGGCTAAGGTTTCATCCCAACAATACGATTACGAAAAAGCTATTACACTATTAAAGCAAGCAGGTATTTCTGGTGATGAAGACATACAGAGGGCTTTAGATGCTTACGAAAAACAAAGGAATCATCTCGTCAAGTGGCAAGATAACAGCAAGATTCCTCATTTGTTTTTCCACTCATTGATTGCAGATGCTTCTAAGGCATTTGATGGTGACAGTATGACTCAAGGCTATCTGGATTACATGGTAACCATTGATGAATGTAAAAAAATCTTAAACGAATTATATAAAAGAGGATACATCCTTGTAAATCTTGATGATATTGCAAAACCCAATTCAGAGGGGGAAATGGTTTATCAGGATATTTTATTGCCTCCTGATAAAAAGCCATTGGTGCTGTCCCAGGATGATGTCAGTTATTATGAGTACATGATGGGAGACGGATTCCCCAAAAATTTAACGATTGATGCTAATGGAAATATCACAAATACTTATCTAAATGACAAAGGAGAAGCCATTCATGGAGCGTATGACCTGGTTCCCATCGTGGATGACTTTGTTGAACAGCACCCGGATTTCTCCTATAAGGGATCAAAAGGAATTATTGCATTAACCGGATATAACGGAGTATTGGGATATCGAACTTCGGAGAGCGCCTATGGCCCGAATAGTGAAAAACCTAATCCAAACATTAAAAAGGATCAGCAGCAGGCGAAAAAAGTAGCAAATGTAATGAAGCAGAAGGGGTGGACGTTTGCCTCACATACGTGGGGACACCTCGATGCAGGGAAAGTATCTATAGAACATTTAGAAAGAGATCTGCTTAAATGGAAACGAGAGGTTGAACCGATTACAGGACCTGTAAACACCATTATTTTCGCGTTTGGCAGTGATATTGGAGACTGGCACCGGTATTCAGGTGAAAAATATGATTTATTGAAAAGCATGGGTTTTGCTTATTATGCCAATGTTGATGCATCAAGCACTTCCTGGTCTCAAATAGGACCGGATTACTTCCGGCAAGCACGCATAAATTTAGACGGAATCCGTATGCGTGCAGCGTTGACTGGACAAAGTGATGTATTAAAAGGTTTTTTTGATGTTGAACGAGTTTTTGATCCTTCCCGGCCAGGTGCGAATAAGCTTTTACAATGAAGAACATGAGAACCATATTTTTAGGATAAAAATGTAATCTTTTGAAACCTTTTCTATATAATTCCGTAATGCATAGTGGAATTATTTTTAACTAGAATAGGAGTGTTCAATATGGAACAGGAAGTCAAAACGAGCAGTGCAAAACCGAGTTTGCTTGGGATGATTTGGAGTCCGGGGGAGCAGTTTGACCGAATCAGACAGAATCCGAGAGTTTGGGTGCCGCTCATATTGGTGAGTATTATTTATTCAATCGGCATGTTTTTGATGGCTATGTCGATGGATGCTTCTTATTTGGGGCTTGATGGGATTAGTGACGCGGAAGCGGAAATGGTGATGATGTTTGCCAGGGGCGGGGTAGCCATTACAGGCATTTTTACTCCGGTATTTGTGGCGCTGGTTTCAAGTGCTATTTATATGATCTTCACGAAGATAGCAGGATCGGATGCGACATTTAAGCAGCTATTCTCTATGAATGTCTATATTATAGTGATTGGCGGATTTGGTATTATCCTGAACATGGCCTTGAGAGCGGCCATCGGCGGAAATCCAGAAATTTATATTACTAGTTTAGCAGGGCTGATGAATAGTGATAAGCCGGGAGTCTTAGGATCTATTGAGCTATTCAGTATTTGGCAGTCCGTTATCACGGCGCTGGGGCTGCAGAGGGTGGCAGGATTATCAAAAGGCTGGGCTTGGGGCATTGCGATTGCGTTCTTCATTATTGGCATTCTGTTTGCTTTACTTGGCAATACCCTCTCAGGAATGACTGGTGTGTAAATGAAAAAGAAAGTTTGGATCGCCATCGGAGTGACGGCAGTGGTACTGCTAATGGCTGGCGTAAGCATCTATAGACAGGCGTTCGCGAAAGGGCCAGAAGTAAAAACTGCCCATCCGGTGCAGGAGGAAATAACAGAACAGATCATGATTCCTGGAACAGTGAAGCTGATGAATGAACAGAAGATATATGCTTCACCTGAAAAAGGAGAAATAAAGGAGTTCCTGGTGGAAGAAGGGGATTCAGTCAAAAAAGGAGAGGTTTTAGCCAGGTTTGATGAACAGGCTCTAACCCTGGAACTGGAAAAGGTTAAACTCCAGGCTGAGTCTGGTTATCTAAAGATCAATCAGCTGGAAAAGCAGGAAGATGAGCTGGGTGATAAGGAAAAAGAGCTGCGCAAACAGGCTGGGAAAAAAGAAGCTGAGAAACAGATACAGCCTGAAAGGGATCAGCTAAAGCTGGAAAAGCGATTGGCGAATCTGGAATTAAGCCAGGTGCTTCTGCAGAAGAAGGATATTGAAAAGCGGCTGGAAGATTTAGAGATTAAGAGCACAATGGATGGAGTGGTGTTCCAGGTGAACAAAGAACCTTCTTCAGATCCATCTTCGGCAGGAAAGCCGGTCATTTATAACGGGGATCTGAAAACAATCGGAGCATCGGGACTGCTTTCAGAATTCGATTCATTGAAGGTCAAAGAGGGGCAGAAAGTGACCCTCCGTTCCGCTGCGATTCCTGATAAGGAATGGAAAGGTGTAGTCACCGAAGTAGCTGATATGCCTGAAGAGAACCAGGGAATTAACCCTGCTGAAAGTAGTGCACCGCAGTACCGGGTAGCGGTTACGGTGAAGGAAATGTCACTGAAACCGGGTTTTCAGCTCATTATGGAAATCGAAACGGATAAAAAGAAGGCGCTCACTGTTCCGGCAAATGCAGTGGCAACGGGAGACAGCAGTGTATATGTATTCGTGGTCAGAGATCAGAAAAGTTATAAACTGGAAGTGGAGACAGGTGTCACTTCGGGGAATAAAATCGAGATAACGGACGGACTTAAAGAGAAGGATTTGATCATTACGAATCCATCAGATCAGCTGAAAGACGGCATGGAAGTGGATACGGAATGATCAACCTCAGAGGCATAACCAAGGCCTATCAGGCTGGAAAAGAAAATATTGAAGTGTTAAAAGGAATTAACCTAAGCATTGAGCAAGGTGAATCTGTAGCTATTATGGGACCCTCCGGATCGGGCAAGTCCACCCTTATGAACATTATTGGGTGCCTTGATCTGCCGACAGAAGGAATATATGAACTGGATGGAGAGAATATATCCGATTATTCGGAAGCAGAGCTGGCCAATGTCAGAAATCAGTCGATTGGGTTTGTTTTTCAGCAGTTTCATCTGCTTCCGAGGCTGACGGCTATTCAAAATGTGGAGCTGCCGATGATTTACAGCGGCATTGCCAAAAAGGAACGAGTGGAAAGGGCAGAAGCTGCGCTGGTTAAAGTGGGCCTGGCCGATCGGATAGATCATCTGCCCAATGCCTTATCAGGAGGGCAGAAGCAGCGGGTTGCCATCGCCCGGGCGATTGTGAACGAGCCGAAAATTATCTTAGCGGATGAACCGACAGGTGCACTTGATACGAAAACAAGCGCCTCCATTATGGAGCTGTTCAGTGAGCTTAACCATGAAGGGGCAACGATTGTAATGGTAACACATGAACCTGAAATAGCAGAATATGCTCATCACACGATTATGGTGAGGGACGGTCTGATTGTGAACGCTGAACCTTTCAGGAGGGGGGCGCCTACATGAGCTTTTTAGAGAACGTCAAAATGGCGCTTAGCTCATTGAAGGCGCATAAGATGAGATCTATTTTAACCATAATCGGGATCATTATTGGTGTGGGGGCAGTTATCATTGTGGTCGCAATTGGCCAGGGCGGAGAAGCGATGCTAAAAACGCAGCTGACAGGCCCGGGCAATACAGTGGAATTATTTTACCAGCCTTCTGACGAGGAGATTCAGGCCAACCCAAACATATTTAATGAAGCTCCTTTTGAAGGGGAAGATATCAAAGCACTGGAGCAGATTCCCGAGATAAAACGGGTAGTTGCTTCAAGCTCGCAGTTTTCACAGGCTGCGTATGGAGAACAGACTGCAGAGACTTCAACAACAGGGGTAGGTCCTGCCTATTTTGAGCTGAATAATGTGGATCTGGAAAAAGGTCGGTCCTTCACCGCTGCAGATTTCCTTGGCGGACGAAGGGTGGGGCTTGTCAGCTTTTCTTTGCAGGAGGAACTCTTTGACGGCAAGTCGCCGGTTGGTGAAGTAATCCGGATTGGGAACCAGCCGATTGAGATTATTGGCGTTATGAAAAAACCGACAGGTCTCTTTTCATTCGGTGCTCTGGAGATCTATGTGCCTACTAAAACATGGCAGACTATATATGGGAAGAGTGACTTTACCCAGGTGACGCTTCAGGCAGAATCCGCTGATCAGCTTCAAACTGCGGGAAAGAAGGCTGCCAGCTTACTTAATAAAATGCATAATACAGAAGAATCTTATATGGTCATCAATATGGAAGAAATGGCAGAAGGAATCGGCCAGATTACAAAGGTGATGACATTAATCATCGGCAGTATTGCCGGCATCTCGCTGTTTGTAGGCGGAATTGGCGTCATGAATATCATGCTCGTTTCTGTAACGGAAAGAACGAGGGAAATCGGTATCCGCAAAGCACTCGGAGCGACCAGGGGACAAATTATGGGACAGTTTTTAATCGAATCTGTCACCTTGACCTTGATCGGCGGATTGCTGGGCATTCTGCTGGGCTGGGGCTCGGCATCTCTCATTTCGTTCTTTGCCGGATGGCCATCTCTCATTTCCTGGCAGGTGGTCGCCGGAGCCCTGTTCTTTTCAATGATGATCGGGATCATCTTCGGACTGCTTCCAGCCAATAAAGCTTCAAGGCTGAGTCCGATTGAATCCTTGCGGTATGAATGATTTCTAAAAAGGCTATCTTCGGCTGAGGCCGTGGGTGGTCTTTTTTGCTTTTATAGTACGTGATCTATCGTTAATCTAGTAATGCAGTAAAAAAGAACTATCATGTGATGGGATGTGCTTAAATGAGCTGTAATGCTTGTGTGGTGCAGGAATTGCAATTTGAGGTAAGAACAGATGGAGAACAAAACTCCCGAATGTTTTCAAATGTGGTTGAGCATTTGGAGCGAAAAAGGCGTTTTGGTGGAAGCTGAATCTGTCAGCTTCAGGTCATTCGATGAGGCTTGGCGCCCCATTGAGGAGGTTGCAGAGATTCTGGATAGCTTGTGGATTGATGAATTGATTGCCAATGGGCTGGTTACCTGTCATGCACAGCCGATTCTCAATGGAGATGAAGAAGTGATCGCCTATGAGATGCTGGCGAGGTTTTACCGGGAGGACGGGTCGGTCATTTTTCCGGGAGAAATATTTAGTGCAGCCAGAAAGCGCAGCAGACTTTATGCGCTCGATCGCCTGTGCAGGATGACGGCGGTCAGGTTTGCTTCGTTTATTGATAAAAAGCATTCATCAATTTTATACCTACAAGCATTTACTCACCTGAGTTCTGCCTGAAATCAACGGTACAGCTTGCGAACCGCTTAGGTGTAGATCCAAATCGACTCGTATTTGAGGTAGTGGAAACAGATAAAGTGGACGACACTGAACATTTGAAAACGATCCTCGCTTTTTATAGGGAAAAAGGATTCCGCTATGCACTTGATGATGTGGGCGCCGGGTTCAACACGGCCGAGTTATTTAGCGAGCTGCAGCCGCATTATATGAAGCTGGATATGAAATATGTACAGGGTGTATCAAAAGATAATGGGAAACAGAAGATCGCAGAAGCTTTCCTGCAGCAGGCATTTCGGCTGAAGTCGGTTCCGCTTGCAGAAGGGATTGAAACCCGGGAAGACTTTGAGTGGCTTAGGGACAGAGGATACCAGCTTTTTCAGGGATATCTGTTTGGAAAACCCGCTCCAATTGAAGAACAGGACAGAAAGTACTGTCCGGAATGATGAATATTGCGGTTTTTTCAGATTAAAGGGGGTGCCTGGTTAATTTGTGTGCGGATAGCCGAGAAATATGTGCGCATAAGATTTTTTCTGTGCGGATAGCCGTGTTTTCTGTGCGAATAAAAAAATTTCTGTGCGCTCAGCTTTTTTAAAGGAAATCCGGCTGAAATCAACGAATTACATAGGATCAAAACACAGCTGAATAGAGGTTTAGAAATGGAGCTTAAAACAGAGAGGCTAACGATCCGAAATTTTACAACAGAGGATTGGCAGGCCGTTTATGAGTACACATCAAATCCAGAAGTAATGAGATACATTCCAGAAGGTGTTTTTACAAAAGAAGCTGCTAAAGAGTTTATCCGCGAGAATGTCGAAAATGCAAAGCATTTTCCTGTCTTCCTTAAAAATGAAGAAGTACTGATTGGACATATTGGATTTCATCAATATTTTGGCAATCACACCTTTGAAATCGGCTGGGTGTTTAATCCGAAGTTCTATAATAAGGGCTACGCGTCAGAAGCCGCTTATGCGGTATTGAAATATGGCTTTGAAGAGCTTGGCCTGCACCGGATTATCGCAACCTGCCAGCCTGAGAACCCGCCATCTTACCGCGTGATGGAGAAAATCGGCATGAGGCGGGAAGGCTTTTTCAAAAAGTGCATTCCACATGGAGATGAGTGGTGGGATGAGTATTATTACGCGATTCTGAAAGAAGAATGGAATTCAGTTAAATAGATGGCCATGTATATCACCGTCCTGATTTGAAGAAAATAATGGCCAGGAGGTGATATAAATGGCTAAAGATGTACTTTGTGAAGTAAATAACTGCACTTATTGGGAAAAAGGAAATAAGTGCTCCGCAGATGCTATTTACGTTGTGAGCCACACAGGCAAGCAGGCTTCCAACAGCAAAGAGACAGATTGTAAAACCTTTGAACCTGGAATGTAAACCAAGGGGTAACCGATTTGGTTACCTTCTTTATCTATTATTGATAATAATTATCAGTTTCATTCAAAAAATTTTATCTTGCCGATTCTTTTGTTTTTCGAAGAGGTGTCAGCTTTTTCATGTTTTTAAATATTTTATAATGGGCAGTGCCGATTTTTTCTTCTACATAATCCAATGAATATTCACCCGATGGATCAGAAAGTTCCCCAATCGCACGTGATAGGTCATCAATCACTGTTCTGTATGATTCATTCTTCTTATGGTCTTCCTTTGTATTCATTTCTACCATAATGTCGTGAGCAAGGCTTTGAATTCTTCGTAAACGAATTTGTTTCGCTGGCATATTATCGCATCCTCCCCTTTTTTGCTGAATCAATATATTATATATGGCCTTTTCATAGAAAAAATAACTGAAATCAGATGTGCGTAATTACTGGAATATTATAGTATAATGAGTAAGTCTTGTGATTTCTGATAATTTAGTAAAAGGAGGCGTTCATTATGCTAAATAAAACTTTAGTGATTAAGGAACAAATTAAGGGGAGAACGCCTAATTAAAATCAGCGTTTCCCCAAAATATGTAAAGGGGAAATTTATATGAATACCGGCAAAATAACAATTAAAGAAGTAACAGCAGACAATTGGTATGATTGCTGCTTATTAAAGCTTTCAGAGGAACAAAAATCTTATATGGAGCCAAATGCTGTTTCCATTGCGCAATCTAAGTTTGAAACAGGGCTGAAACCATATGCGATTTACTTGGATGATAAAGCGGTCGGCTTCTTAATGTTTAATACATGTATAGAAGAGCTGGATGCATACTGGATTTACCGGATCATGGTGGATAAGACTTACCAGGGCAAGGGAATAGGCAAAAAAGCGACAGAGCTGATGATTGCAGAGATGGAGAAACTGCCGAATGCGAAAAAGCTTGCGGTAGGCTACCATCCCGAGAATCTTGGGGCACACAACCTTTATGCAAGTTTAGGGTTTGCTGACCACGGCAACCGCTTCGGAAAGGAAATGGCGGTTTTGAAAGATTTAGGCTGAGGAACAGGCGAGGGAAAATAGAAAAAGCCCTGTTAATTTTAAGGGGCCAATTTCTTTTGTCCTGCATCCTTCTGTCTGTGCTATGTTGAAATTGCGCCTTTTCATTGTGAGTCTTGGAAAGCTCTTCTTTTCCCTTGCTAAAACAGAGCAGAAGGCAGGTTGAGAAGCAGTGGAATTTATGATTTTTATTTTTGTATTCTTTATTTTTCTGGCAATTAGTTCAGTGATGAATGTTTTATTTAAAATGACTGAAAAGAAGCATTGGGGCATGTCATTGCTGCTGAGCCTGGTGTTAGCTATCCTAGCCTTTGCCGTATTGTGGAATAACTAGAGAGTGTGAATAAAAATGCTTGAAAAACACAAACTTTAGGTATTCTATTACAAAAAGGTGATGAAAAAATGGATAAAGAATATCAATTTGCAAATTTGTCTGATGGGGATCTGCAGCAGGTGCACAATCTGGAAAAGCGATTAAGTGAGGAAAAGGGAGAAGAAGTCATTCTCATTGCTTATCATGACCAAAAAGAGAACAGTAAATAAAACATTAGAAACATCCATAGCTGATTTGGTATAATTATTAAATCAGTGTGTAGAGATATTGGCTTTACTGGCCAAAAATATATGTCGAAAGATACGTCTGCCATCTGAAATTTTTAGTTTGAATTTCGGAGGGGAAATTATGTATAAAGAGGACAGGCTGCCTCAAAATGCAAAAGAAGGCATATTATTTTTGCTGATCATTTCTGTTATTTCGGTAAACACAATTGCACCGATTATTGTGGGAATGGAACACGGCTTCAGTAAAGAAACCTATTTGGAAACTTTAAAGATTATTCCGTTTATGTGGGTGATCGTGGTCTTGCTTGTAAGGCTAGTGGCGGGACCGTTAGCCGGCAGAATTATGCAAAGGTTTGCTGGGGAAACGGACGGATTTAATGCCAGGGTTTTATTAAATACTCTATTGAATGTGACCATTCTTTCTATTCTTTTAACTATAATAGGCACCTGGATTGGTTCCAAACAAATAAGCCTGGAGCCGTTTCAGAACTTTTTCCAGAGCTGGTTCAGGAATTTCGGAATTGCATTCTGGGTTGAGCTGGTGATTGCACAGCCTATTGCAAGATTTGCAATGAAAAAACTCCATGCCGGCCAGGAAAGGCTTGTAAATTAGATATTAAAAAACGCTTGGGATTATAAAATCTCAAGCGTTTTTTTGCATTATTGTTACTTACTGTCCGCAGCCTTTGCATCATACACATTCACCTGAGGAGGTGCTGTAAAATATTGAGGAGCTTTTGCTGTAAATGCAGTAAAATGGTCCGTCTGATTGTGAAACTTCACTGCGTCCATATCCTTCCATAATTCAACCATCGTATATGATCCTGCTTGTTCTGTATCCTTCAAGAGGTCATAAGTGATATTGCCTTCTTCTGCTCTTGAAGATTCGATCAGCGGACTAATTTCAGCAAGAAATTCAGTTTCCTTTTCAGCTTGGACTTTGAAGCCGGCATGAATAATGATCATATTTAATCTCTCCTTAATGAGTTATTTCCACTCCGTGATTTCTTCAACAGGCAGGCGAACGGATTTGTACCCTTTATCAGCAGCTTTCCCGATGGAGATTAGCATGACAGGATAGTAGCGTTCCTTGTCCAGATCAAAAGCTTCTGCAATGCGGTCTTTTTCATAGCCTCCAATTGGATTTGTATCATAGCCATGAGCACGTGCTGCGAGCATAAGCTGCATGGATACGAGACCGGCATCAATCAGATTCATTTCTTTCTTTTGCTCAAATGTCATGTTTTCAAAATAGCCCTTAATGGATGGCACCTGCTGGTCTCTTACTTCAGCAGGCATGTATCCTTTTTCAACAGCAGTATCATAAATTTCTTCAATAAACACTTCACTTTTCATATCAACAAAAACAGCAATGACAGCTGCTGATGTCCCAACTTGTCTCTGATTGAATTTTGCGAGCGGTGCCAGTGTTTCTTTGCCTTCTTTTGAATCAATGACAACAAAGCGCCAAGGCTGCAGGTTTACAGATGAAGGAGCTAAAGAAGCTTCTTCCAGGATTTCTGCCATTTCTTCTCGGCTGATTTTGACTGTTGGGTCATAATTACGGATGGAACGTCGGCCTGTGATGATTTCTTTAAAGTCATTGTTAATGGTTTTATTCATGATGAACTCTCCTTTATGTTTTTTCTGGATGTGAAAATTACATTTTATCTACACTTTTCTGGATGCGCGTGAGCATATTTAATAGTGTGCTTCGCTCAAGTTCCGAAAAGCCGTTCAGGATTTTGGAAATAAACCGCTGCTTTTCTTCGCAGTAAGCAGCAATCTTCGCTTTGCCTTCCTCTGTCAAACTGACATAAGTAAAGCGGTTATCTTCGGGGTTTTTCCTGCGGATCACCATGCCTTTTTCTTCTAGCTGCTTAAGGTGTCTGGTGACAGCAGCATGATCAATATTCACTTTTTTCTGAAGCTCCCGCTGCGTAATTTCCTCCGCTTCAAAAAGCTCCCGAAGAATCTCAAGCCGAGATTGGCTGATGCCTGTACAGCGCTCAAACTTCGGCATTGTCTGCTTACTGAGCTCAAATAGCCGGGCCGCAATAAGTTCTTCTTCCTTTGAACAATTAAACACAGCATCCCCGCCTTATAATTGATAGGTCAATGATTGATACGTCAATTACTATAAAATAAAATTTTTTTAAAGTCAAACAAATTAGCCGGAGTTTATCAGCAGTAAAGTCAGAATGCTATTCGCTGCCTTATAGCAATTAGAAAAAGAAGCCCAATTGACAAAAATCAGAAAAAAGGGGATTGACTTTTCTAATAATTCATTGTAAATTCATTTCTAACAAGAATTTCAAATTAATTGCCGATTGGAAAACCAAAGGCCCTTTTGTTCCAAAAGAACTTGAGGGCTTTTTTTATCTCTTTATTCCGAGTAAATCACTGTGTTTTGTTGGTATTAATAATTATTCGCTGGAGGTGATGGTCAAAAATACACTTGCAGTAACGTTTTCACTGCAGGACGAGTATGATGCACTGAATAATAAATTTAGCAGAAATTATGCTTTGTCGCTGATTGGTCAACCAAAAGCACTTGCAGCAAAGGGAGCTATTGATTGAGTAAATCAGGGAGGGAGTTAGGTGTCAAAGTATCTAAGAAAGGCAGTTGAAGGCAGAAAGAGATATTTAATTAATAGTCTGATAAGCGCCGGAGTCTACAAGAAAGGGGAACGCCATTTGTTTGAGTTAACCTTATCTGACCTTGAGCGCGAATATGCGAATAACATGACCATGCAGGAAGAGAACAATTGATAGATAAAAGAATATTGAGCTGATCAGATAAACTGAAGGCCGCTGCTTATGGACTAAGCATGCGGTCTTTTTTTATAAAGACAATCAAAAGGAGAGATCTTGGATGGGCAGGAAAAAGAATTCTTTTGTAGGATTATTGGCCGCTGGTTTGCTGGCTTTGTCTTCTATTACAGGATGCAGTCAGGAGAGCAGTGGAAAAGCGGGAGATGAAGGCAGCTCAGGAAAGGATCCGATTGAACTTTTAAATGTTTCATATGATCCGACACGGGAGCTTTATCAGGAGTTCAATCAGGAGTTCATCAAATACTGGAAGGAAGAAACAGGGCAGGATGTAACGATTCAGCAGTCACATGGAGGTTCCGGAAAGCAGGCAAGATCTGTCATTGACGGGCTTCAGGCGGATGTCGTCACTTTGGCGCTTGCCTATGATATTGATGAAATAGCCAATAAGCGGGGAATCATCGATAAAGACTGGCAGAAGAGACTGGATGATAATTCTACTCCTTACACATCCACCATTGTCTTTTTGGTTCGAAAAGGGAATCCAAAAAATATTCAAGATTGGGATGACCTAATCAGGGAAGATGTTTCGGTTATCACACCTAATCCAAAAACATCAGGAGGGGCAAGGTGGAACTATCTTGCGGCATGGGCTTATGCGAGCAAGCAGTTTAATGGAGACGAAAAGCAGATCAAAGACTTTGTGAAAAATTTGTATAAGAATGTGGAGGTTCTTGATTCAGGAGCCCGCGATTCAACCAATACATTTGTTCAGCGGGAAATCGGAGATGTTCTTATAGCATGGGAAAATGAAGCCTATTTATCCATCAATGAGCTGGGCAAAGAAAAATTTGAAATTGTGAATCCATCGCTTAGTATTCTTGCGGAGCCGCCTGTAGCAGTAGTCGATAAAATAGCCGAGAAAAAAGGAACGGCCGCTGCAGCAGAAGCTTATTTAAAGTATTTGTACAGTGAAACCGGACAGGAAATTGCAGCAAAGAACTATTACAGACCGAGAAATACTGAAGTGCTGAAAAAATACTCCGATCAGTTTGCTGATATTGAATTCGTTACAGTAGATGAAGAATTCGGAGGATGGCAAAAAGCACAGGAAACCCACTTTAATGATGGCGGAACATTTGATGAGATCTACCTCCAATAAAACAGCATGAGAATGAGAGGATCCAGGTGATGGAGTTGAGGAAAGCGAAAGGAACGGAATTCAAAAAATATAGTGTGCTTCCAGGTTTCGGCTTAACAATGGGGTATACGATGCTTTACCTTAGTATTTTAGTTTTATTGCCGCTGTCCATGATCATTTTTTATAGTTCTCAAATGGGCTGGGCTGCATTTTGGAGCACGGTGCTGGATCCAAGAGTAATGGCCTCCTACAAGCTGAGCTTTGGTGCGTCCTTGGCAGCTGGTTTAATAAATATGGTATTTGGTGTCCTCCTGGCATGGGTTCTGGTCAGATATTCCTTTCCGGGAAAGAAGATTATTGACGCTCTTGTAGATTTGCCCTTTGCTCTTCCAACGGCAGTTGCTGGCATTGCCCTGACAACTGTATATTCACCTAATGGATGGATTGGAAGCCTGCTGGGGTTCAAGGTGGCTTTTACACCAATCGGGGTGGTGATTGCTCTGACTTTTATCGGGCTTCCGTTCGTGGTAAGAATGGTGCAGCCTGTCCTGCAAAGTCTTGAAAAAGAGGTGGAGGAAGCTTCTGCCTCCCTCGGAGCAAGCCGTTTTCAGACTTTCAGAAAAGTTATTTTCCCGGAATTGCTGCCGGCAGCACTTGCAGGGTTCACTCTTGCCTTCGCAAGGTCTCTTGGGGAGTATGGGTCAGTCGTTTTTATCTCAGGAAATATGCCCATGAAAACGGAAATTACACCCCTGCTGATAATGACAAAACTTGAGCAATATGACTATGCAGGTGCTACAGCCATTGCAACTGTCATGCTGGTAGCGTCGTTTTTGCTGTTATTTATTATCAATATTATTCAATGGTGGACGAACAGAAAGTTTATGTCGCAATAGGCTTGGAAGACTCAGTTTTAAGTGGCTTTTCGGCTTTGTTCATTCTATAAAGAAAGGGGTAGTGATATGGGCGGGAATATACCAATGAATCTTAGTAATGCTCCGCTTAAGAGCACGAGAGAAGCAAAGGATCCTTTATGGGTTCAATGGCTGTTAATCAGTTTTGCTTTAATATTTTTGGGGTTGTTTCTGTTCTTGCCGCTGGTCACGGTTTTTGTTCAGGCTTTTGAAAAGGGGCTCGCGGTTTATCTGGAGGCAATTACAAATCCAGATGCATTATCTGCGATTAAGCTGACCCTATTGGTAGCCATTATTGCTGTTCCGCTGAATGCTTTCTTTGGCATCATGGCGGCCTGGACCATTACAAAGTTTCACTTTAAAGGAAAGAACCTGCTTATTACGCTGATTGACCTTCCGTTTGCAGTCTCTCCAGTCATTGCCGGTTTAATTTTCGTTTTGCTGTTCGGCTCTCAGGGGCTTTTCGGGGAATGGCTTTTTGAGAGGGATATCAAGATTATATTTGCAGTGCCTGGTATTGTTCTTGCGACAATCTTTGTAACAATTCCCTTTATTGCAAGGGAATTGATTCCGCTGATGCAGGCACAGGGAACAGCAGAAGAGGAAGCATCAATCACTCTTGGGGCAGGGGGATGGAAGACATTTTGGCATGTAACCATGCCTAATATCAAATGGGCACTTCTTTACGGCATGATTCTCTGCAATGCGCGTGCGATTGGCGAGTTTGGGGCAGTTTCGGTCGTATCCGGGCATATAAGAGGCCTCACCAATACAATGCCCCTGCATATTGAAATCCTATATGGCGAATATCAATTTGCTGCTGCGTTTGCTATTGCTTCTTTAATGTCGATAATGGCCATTTTCACACTTATTATAAAAAACATTCTGGAATGGCATGGAAAAAAGGAAAGAGCATAGAAATCATAGAAGTTAGGGGAATTCAGAAATGAGTATCGTGATAAATTCCGTTTACAAAGCCTTTGGAACATTTCAGGCATTGGAAAATATCAATCTTGAAATCCAGAAAGGAGAGCTGGTAGCTTTATTAGGCCCTTCTGGTTCGGGAAAAACCTCTTTGCTGCGGATTATTGCCGGCTTAGAAGCAGCTGACAAGGGTTCTATATTTTTTGACAGTGAGAACATTACCGCCATTAATGCTAAAGAACGAAAAGTTGGGTTTGTCTTCCAGCATTATGCACTGTTTCGTCATATGACCGTATTTGATAATGTCGCTTATGGTCTGAGAGTAAGGCCAAGGAAAGAGCGGCCTGGCAAAAAAGAAATTGAGAGCAAAGTTTATGAACTGCTGGAGCTTGTAAAGCTGAAAGACCTGGCAAACCGGTATCCTGCCCAGCTATCTGGGGGACAGCGGCAGAGGGTTGCGCTTGCAAGAGCATTGGCCGTTGAACCCAAGGTTCTTTTATTGGATGAACCATTTGGAGCTCTTGATGCGAAGGTCAGAAAAGAGCTGAGAAGGTGGCTGAGAAGACTCCATGACGAATTCCAGATTTCAAGCATATTTGTTACACATGATCAGGAAGAGGCATTGGATGTTGCTGACAAGATTGTCGTGATGAATCAGGGGAAAATCGAGCAAGTTGGAACACCGGAAGAAGTATATGATAATCCCCAGACTCCTTTTGTATATGACTTTTTAGGGAGCGTCAATTTATTCAGGGGAAGGCTGAAAAATGGAAAGCTTAAGCAAGGTGAAGTAGCCTTGGAAATTCCGGATTGGGCAGGGTCAGATAATCTGGAGGCAGTAGGCTATGCAAGGGCGCATGATATCAGCATCAGCAGAGAAGCTTCAAATGATTCAGTACACGCAGCAATATCCCACTTGCATATAGTTGGCCCGATCGTACAAATAGAACTTGTCAGGAAAGATACCAATGAGTATCTTGAGGCAGAAATCCCAAAAGAAAAGTATCACAGGCTGGGATTGAAAGAAGGGGAAGAAGTATTCATTAAACCGAAGCAGCTCAAAATCTTCATACCTGATGATTTTAACATATAAATATCTTAAGGAAGGGAGTAATTACAATGGCAAAAATCACGGCTGAGTATGAAAAGTATATTTTATCTTCTATTAAGGATATTGATTATGGGTCAGTAGTCATTACCCTTCATGCAGGGAAAGTGGCACAAGTGGAGATAACGGAAAAAATACGGGTGGAGTCTAATAATGGGAAGAGGTGATGTTTATTTTTGGTTTTATTCCTAGTTTGCCCATAGGTATTGTTGGGTAGTGTTTTGAAAAGAAAGGGGATGAAGGTTATGAGTTATTTTGTGGCTATATCGGGAAGTCCATCTGCTGTTTCAAGATCTTCTATACTTGTAAACTTTCTGCGGAAGGAATCTTTTAAACAAGGGTTTACCGTAAAAGAATATTCTGTACTTGATTTTCCGGCCGATGTTCTGATTGAAGGGCGGTATGATGATCCTTCAATCAAAAAGCTTTCTGAAGAAATCAAGGAGGCAAGCGGTATCCTTATTATTTCTCCGGTATATAAAGCTTCTTATACAGGGACCTTGAAAGCATTGCTGGATATTCTGCCCCAAGACGTTTTTAAAGATAAGCCTGTATTTCCATTAATGGTGGGAGGAAGTCCCGCCCATCTGCTGGCAATTGATTATTCCTTAAAGCCGTTATTGGCTGCGCTAAGCGCCCAGACCATACTAAAAGGTGTGTATCTCACCGACCAATATGTGGATAAAGAGGATTTCGAAAATCCAATTAAAAATGAGGAACTGCTTGAAAGAATTACAGATCAGCTTGGACAGCTAACAGACATCTCCCAAAAAACCAAAGCTCTGTTATAGCAGACAGTCATTCGACCGGTCCCCCGGAGAAGACACGATATCTATTTTCATAGAACGTGTCTTTTTTATTTGTACTTACAGCTGAAACTATTAGAGGAGGGAGATTTCAAATGGCTTTTTTAGAAATTAGCGATTTAAGCAAGACATTTCTTTCGGAAAAAGGGGAAGTTCAGGCTTTAAAGGATATTCATTTAGCTGTTGAAGATGGTGAATTAATTACGGTTATAGGTCCCAGCGGATGCGGGAAAAGCACACTGTTGAAAATCATAGCGGGTCTGGATAAAGATGTGGAAGGCATTGTGGAGATTGACGGGAAGGAAGTAAAAGGCCCCAGTATAGATAAAGGCTTTATATTTCAGGAGCCCAGGCTATTTCCCTGGCAAACGGTGGAGAAGAACATTGCCTCGAACTTTACATTAAGAAATAAAGAAGTGAGAGATAAGGTAAAAGAATTAATTCAGCTGGTGAAACTGGAGGGTTTCGCCAAAGCGTATCCGCGAGAGCTTTCGGGAGGGATGGCGCAAAGGGCGGCCATAGCCCGTGCCCTTCTGCGAAATCCAAAGGTATTGCTGCTGGATGAACCTTTTGGTGCTCTTGATGCGTTCACAAGATCACATATGCAGGAGGTGCTGCTTGATATTTGGCATGAGAATAAAACTACCATGCTTTTTGTTACCCATGATATAGATGAAGCTATTTATCTGGCAGATCGGGTAGTCATTATGAATGCAAGGCCAGGCACCATTCAAAAAGTGGTGAAAATCAATTTGCCGCATCCAAGGAAAAAATCAAATAAGACGTTTCAGGAATTCCGTCAGCTTATTTTGAATGAATTTGAAAAAGCAGATGAACTTGAATTAATGGATCAGGCAGGAATCTAGCGGAGGTGTAAGGATTGAATAATAAAGCAGACTGGGCTCACCCGAGGGTATTTGTTCAGGAGAAAGCGAAATTGAAAATAAAAGAATTGAAAGGAAACAGTGATAAAAAATGGGGCGTGTTCTTAAGAGGGATGGTTTTTCCGCTGCTCGTCCTCCTTATGTGGGAATTTGCTGGCTATTATCAGCTAATCTCTGAAACACTCCTGCCAAGGCCAAGCAGCATTTTCAGCTCATTTATCGAGCTGCTGACTGCTGGCAATCTTCTTTACCATTTTCAAGTCAGCTTTTTGCGGGCCTTGGGAGGATTTCTTATTGGAGGAACCCTTGGATTGATCGCGGGATTAGCTGTCGGCTTTTCCAGTAAGGTGGAGCATACGCTGGATCCGACGCTGCAAATGCTTCGTACCATTCCTACTCTTGCAGTCATTCCGCTGTTTATCTTGTGGTTTGGTTTTGGTGAAGTCTCAAAGGTTCTTCTTATTGCAAAAGGAGCTTTCTTTCCGCTCTATGTTAATGCTTTCCTGGGCATACGCAGTGTGGATGCCAAATTATTCGATGTTGCCAAAGTCCTTGAATTCAGCAGATGGAAGCAAATCACGAATTTGATCCTTCCTTCAGCCCTGCCAAATATCCTGCTTGGGCTTCGTCTTGCATTAGGTGCAGCATGGCTTGCGCTCGTTGCTGCGGAACTCATGGGGTCAAGCGAAGGTATTGGATATTTAATTACGGATGCCCGGCAGTTTTCACAAACAACGGTTGTATTTGCAGGAATTATTATTTTTGCAGTATTTGGAAAGGCTTCAGACTCGTTTGTAAGGTTTTTTGAAAGAAGATGGCTTAAATGGCGGGAGAGCTATAAAGGCTAAATAATGGAGGCAGAGAGAATGGGAAACCGTAAAATACACCTGAATTTATTTTTAACAAGCATGGGACATCATGAGGCTGCTTGGAGGCACCCTTCATCAGACCCTGAGCGGGCACATGATATAAATTATTATATGGAAATTACACAAAAAGCAGAAGAAGCAAAGCTGGATTCTATCTTTCTATCAGACAGGTATTCGGTATCAACAAGAGCAGTCAAATATGGTGAGCTTGGCGGAGGAGGCTTTGAACCTCTCACTCTATTATCAGCATTATCGGCTGCAACTAAAAAAATTGGACTGATTGGAACAGTCTCGACTACTTTTAATGAGCCTTTCAATGTGGCCAGAAAGTTTTCTTCCCTGGATCATTTAAGTAAAGGCCGTGCAGGCTGGAATGTCGTCACATCAGGAACAGATGCGGAAGCCAAAAACTTTAACCTGGAGAAAATACCGGCACACAAGGAGCGCTATGAGCGCGCGAAAGAATTTGTGGAAGTCACAAAGAAACTATGGGACAGCTGGGAAGAAGGAGCGTTAATAAGGGATAAGGAAGCTGGGATATATTCCTTGAGTGATAAAGTCCATGAAATTAACCACAAAGGCAGCTGCTATTCGGTAAAGGGCCCGTTAAACAGCCCGAGATCACCTCAGGGGCAGCCTGTCATTGTACAGGCTGGCTCCTCCAAAACCGGCATTGATTTCGCTGCTCAATTCGCTGAAGTGGTTTTTACAGCACAGCAGTCGCTTTCTGACGCACAAGCATTTTACAAAGCTTTAAAAACAAGGGCCGCCGAGTTTGGCCGAAATCCGGAGAACCTTATCATCTTGCCGGGCATTTGCCCTATTATAGGAGAAACAGAAGAAGCTGCCAAAGAAAAAGAGGCAGAGCTTCATCATTTGACCAATCCAGAGTATAGTCTTTTACAGCTTTCCAATCGCATTGGCATTGACTTAACAGGCTATCCGCTGGATGGTCCGCTGCCTGAACTGCCGGAAATCCACGAAATTCAAGGGCATCAAAGCCGAACCAAGCTTATTCGGGATCTGGCTGAAAAAGAGAATCTTACCATTAGACAATTGCTACTCAGGCTTGCAGGAGGCAGGGGGCATTATACAATTGCCGGGACGGCTGAGCAGGTAGCGGATGAACTTCAGCTATGGTTTGAAAATGCGGGTGCTGACGGGTTTAACATCATGCCCCAGTTAATGAGTGAAGGCTTTTCAGATTTTGTTCAATACGTTATTCCTTTCCTTCAAGATAGGGGCCTCTTTAGAACAGAATATACAAGCGAAACACTAAGGGGCAATCTTGGGCTTCCTTTTCCGGATAAAGCTCAAAATTTTCATCCTGCAGGATAAGCTAAAGAAGAACCCCGCTCCGGTTAATGTGAGCGGGGTTCTTCTCTTAGGGTTATTAGTGGTTATTTGTATTCTTCTAAGACTTTCTCGATATATGAGTTTTCAACAACTTCTGAAACATCAATTTCTTTGTTGAGTCCTCCCAATTCTAATAGAAGTGCAGCAGATTCCTGCTGGGTCTCCACAATTTCTGGACTTACCGGTGTATTGGCCGGCACGGAGTTTTCCAGCACTCTCTCAATCACTTCTTTGTCCGTATTTTTCAGGTCTGCATATATTTCGGTTGCTTCATCTTTGTTTTCAAGCTGCCATCTTGTTGCTTTCTCCGTAACCTTAAGATAAAGTTCTACCAGTTCAGGATGTTCTTTTGCGAATTGTGTCCGGACAATTTGGAATCCGGGACTGAAGGTTCCAATTGTTTCGCCACTTGCGATGACTTTTGCGCTATTTTTGACTGCCTGAATGGATTGATAAGGTTCCCAGATGGCCCATGCATCCACTTTCCCTGTTTCAAAAGCCGGCTGTGCTTCATCTGGCTGAAGCTGGATGATTTCCAATTCTGACGGCTTGATGTTTTCCTTTTCCAGCAGGCGGTAGAGAAGGCCGTATGCACTGCTTCCTTTTGCAACCGCCACTTTTTTGCCCTTTAAATCCTTCACGGAAGTAATAGGGCTGTCTTTAGGCACCAGAATTGAGTCTCCTTTTTCCCCTGTACTGGCTACAGCAATTTCCTTAAAGTCAATTCCGCCGCTTTGTCCTGCAAGAACTGGAATATTTCCAACCCGGCCAAAGTCAATGCGGTTGGAGGCAATTGCTTCAAAGTAAGAAGGGCCGCTTTGGAATTCCGCCCATTTTACTTTTACTCCTGCTTTCTCAAACTCTTCTTCAAACCAGCCTTTGTGCTTGGCTAGCAGAATAGGCCATATGCTTTGCTGGATTCCTATTGTAACTGTTAGAGCCTTATCCTCCTTTTTATCCTCAGCATTACTGCCTCTGCCCGCCGATTGGGCTTGGCATCCTGACAGCAGACCGATCATCAATACAAAAATTACAAAAGACTTTACATGCTTCCAGCTTTTCATTTTCCATTCCCCCATTTTAAAAGTGAAAACTAAATTTAACGGTTCACCTGCCTTTTTCACCGATAAAAAAGAAAGGCCCTGCAGAGCAGCAAATCGCTACTCCACAGGGCCTTCAGCTGACTGATCGGCAATAATTAGATAATAACCATATTTTAATTCCTACAATTCATATTTGTCAAGTCGGTTTTAAGGGAGGACTGTATCTTATTTTTTAGTTTTACAGCATATATGAGCCAGACAAACCGATTGAGCTGTTTAAACTGGACTGAAAAACCATTGGATTGAAAGATCTCCTTCAAAACAGGAATCGTTGTATAATACTCTGTTTCCAGATCCTGTGCCAGACTGAGAAAATGGTTCACTTTTGCCTCATTGATGAAATCCTGTTTAACCTCTTCACTTTTAAAAAGGGTATCGGCAAAAATTACTTTACCGCCCTTTGAAAGCAGAGAACTGTATTTTTTGATGGCTTCTGCTTTTTCGGCGTCCTCTAAGTGGTGGAAAGCGTAAGTACTAACAAGGGCATCTGCGGGACCATTTACTTGAAAGTCCAGAAAATCACCATTCAGCAATGGAACATCAGGAAGTTTACTGCGTGCTATTTCCCTCATGGCAGCAGAGGGTTCAATTCCAGTTACATTAGCCCCCTTTTCCAGAAGCTTTTGTGTCAAATTCCCTGTGCCTGCACCAAATTCAATTACATTGCCATCTGCAAGATTGGCCACCTCTTGAAGGATATTTTCATAATTCAAAAACACCTCCTGATATTCAAGGTCTTTACCGGTTACTGCCTGATCATAGGATTCTGCCCAATGGTCAAACAAGTCAACAAATTCACGGCCCATCGAAAAATCACTCCTTCTAATTCTTATAATACTTATTGGTATACTATGAATAAAGCTTTCGCTTGGCAACTTCGCATGATCTCTTAATTCTTAATTGACAAAAAAAGCGGTTAAAACATACTATACAAGTAGGAATAATAAGGATTAAATAAAACGCAGATAATATCCAACAATGTATTGGAGAGATTAAACAATCTTTGTAAAAAAACAGAGGTGCTGACAATGAATTATTACAGCAGTGTGAAAGAATTGATTGGAAACACCCCACTTGTGAAAATCAGCCATTATGCTATTCCGCAAGGGGTAAATGTTTTTGCGAAGCTTGAATATTTTAATCCTGGCGGCAGTGTAAAGGATCGGTTAGGGCAAAAGCTGATTCGGACAGCGATAGAGGGCGGGCTTCTCCCGGAAAATGGGACTGTCATTGAACCAACTGCAGGAAATACAGGCATAGGCTTAGCGCTTGCAGCTATTGGGACGAAAATCAAAATCATCTGCGTCATACCTCAAAAATTCAGTATTGAAAAACAGAATCTAATGAAGGCGTTAGGAGCGGAAGTTATTAATTCGCCGACCGAAGAAGGCATGGAAGGTGCTATTAAGAAGGCTGAGGAACTGCTCATGAAGATTCCTGATTCTTATAGTCCTCAGCAATTCAGCAATGAAAATAACCCCAAAACGTATTATGAAACATTGGGACCTGAAATTTACGAAGCGCTGCAAGGGAAGATTGATATTTTTGCAGCTGGAGCAGGGACTGGCGGTACGTTCATGGGATGCGCCAGGTACCTTAAAGAGAAGAATCCAAAGATAAAGACCGTTATCGTCGAACCTGAAGGCTCCATTTTAAATGGCGGGAAGGCAGGACCGCATCGAACCGAGGGAATTGGGATGGAGTTTTTGCCTCCGTTCATGGAAACAGGTCTATTTGACGCTATTCATACCATATCAGATAAAGATGCGTTCAAACGAGTGAAGGAGCTGGCGCTGCTGCAAGGGTACTTAGTTGGAAGTTCATCAGGTGCTGCCTTTGAAGCAGTGTTGAAAGAAGCCGAAAGTGCTCCGCCTGGAACAAATATCGTGACTATTTTTCCTGACAGCAGTGAGCGGTATTTAAGTAAATCTATTTATGAGGAGGATATACAATGAGAAAGAAAACACAAATGATTCACGGCGGCATCTCGAGGGATGAACATACAGGTGCGGTCTCCATACCTGTCCACCATGCCAGTACCTTTAAACAAGATGGTGTGGGCAATTTCGTTTATGAATACGCCAGAACCGGAAATCCGACAAGGCATGCACTGGAGGAATTAATAAAGGATCTGGAAGGCGGGCACAGCGGATTCGCTTTCGGCTCTGGCATGGCGGCTATCTCGTCTGTCATGCATTTATTTTCAACAGGAGATCATGTTATTTTCACAGATGATGTATATGGCGGTTCTTACCGCTTAGTCACAAAGGTTTTGACGAAATATAATGTAGATGTATCCTTTGTGGATACTAGCGACTTGGCTGCAGTGGAAGCGGCAATACAGGAAAATACAAAAGCCATCTATGTCGAGACGCCTACGAATCCATTGCTGAAGATTACTGATTTAGCCGGTATTTCTAAACTGGCAAAATCCAAGAACCTGCTCATGATCGTGGATAACACCTTCAGTACACCATATTGGCAAAATCCGATTGAACTGGGTGCTGATATCGTTCTTCATAGTGCCACCAAATATATAGGCGGACATAGTGATGTGGTTGCTGGGCTGGTTGTGGTGAATTCCGAACAGCTTGCAGCAGATATGCACTTTATCCAAAATTCAATCGGGGCTGTTTTAGGACCGCAGGACAGCTGGCTGTTAATCAGGGGAATTCGGACACTGGCCATTCGGATGGAAGAAATTGAAGAAAACGCGAAAAGAGTGGCCGGTTTTCTTGCTGATCATCCGCAGGTTTCCAAGGTTTATTATCCAGGTTTTAAAGATCATAAAGGTCATGAAATTCATTCGAAGCAGGCCAGAGGATTTGGCGGTATGATTTCATTCGATGCAGGCAGCGGTGAAAAGGCAGAAGAGGTGCTGAAGAAAGTAACATATTTTACCCTTGCGGAAAGCTTGGGCGCGGTTGAAAGCCTGATTTCCCTGCCAGCCAAAATGACGCATGCTTCTATACCGAGAGAGCGCCGTCTGGAATTGGGAATTACAGATGGCCTGATCCGAATATCAGTTGGCCTGGAAGATGCGGAAGATCTCATTGAAGATTTGCAGTCAGCGTTATAAGGAAATGCCCCATTAGTTCACATTCTATATGGGGCTTTATTATTTTTCATATGAAATGTTTAACGTTTTAACGCTCTTCTGACTTTCCTTGCAAAATTGATTGGATGATCAACATCCTGGATATTCACGTAAATAAGGCTGGGCTGATCAAATAGCCACTCATTGTGTACGGATGAAATGGTTATTCCCTGTTTAATAATGGCAGCAGCAAATCCATCAACTTCTTGTTGCAAAAGGGCCACCCTGCCCAGGCATAATGCTCTTCCTGACCTGGCATCCATCGATTCAAATGAGAAAGAAGCTGTTACGCTAAAGGGTTTCCCCTTAATGGTGACTTCCAGGTCATCCCGATTAATCGTTGCTATACACTTCCCGCCAGCAAACCCTTCCTGCCCGCCGATTGTTCGTGCGAATTGCTGACACAGCGCTTCTTCATTGATAGCCATCCATTTATGCCCCCCGTCTTATTATTAGTGACCTGCCCTAACAACTTTCGCTCTAATGTATGATGGTGGGCTCTTGAGTATTCTGTGCATCAGTATCAAAACACAAAATCAGCTATATAAATATTTGTGTTTATATGGTAATATAAGGAAAATAGTGGGGTGATGGAAATTCAGCTTGCGCATGAAAAAGGTTTAATACCTATATTCAGCCTAAGCCTGATTTACATTTTAAGTGTCATCCCCATTAGCATCATTTGTGTTAACTTCATTCATAAATTCTACTTTCATCCTCAATATTTCTTAGCATTTATCACCTATAAACTATCATATGTGATTTTTAGTGCAGGGTTTTTTCTTTTGTTCGCTGTGGCTGGGCTTTTTCTATATTCCAGAGAAATGAATTCTTCAAAATGGCTGAATTTAACAGCAGTTACCTTGTTCTGCCTGTCTCTTTTCATATTTTATTTGTCTCTTGATGTGTATACCTATGTGGACGAAAAAGGGATTCATATAAATAGCGCAGCAAATATAAGAGCTGTTGAAAATTATCCGTGGGAAGAGGTGGAGTCAGTCACTCAGCTGAACAAAAGAAGGTGCTCCGGCCCAGCTTGAGGTTAGTTTAGCAGGGGACAAAGTAATTGTGCTGAATTTACATGCAGACTGGTATGCGAAGTGAATTGCATTTTACGAGATGCTTCGGGATTATGAGATTCCGCTGGATACAAGGGAAAAATAAGTGCCTGTCATCTTCAACAGGCACTTTGTTTATTCAACATGATAGAGTTATTTATTAATCAATCTTAGCTGATCTGCGCTCTTGCTCTGCCAGGATTTCCGCATCTTCAGCATTATCCCGTGTCACTTTTTGGGTAAGAATGGATCCAACTGCAACCAGGAGCATGACCGCAATATAATAACCTTTCTCATTGAGTTGCATATCGGCATTATAGAGGCCGATTAGAAACAAACCAACACCGGCAATTAATGTAAAGTAGGCCAAAAAAGTGAAAGCTGGCGTGTTTCTCCTTCTATACTTTTGCATAGTTTCAATCCCCTTTTTCATAGCGTTCTTTCTCGTTTTCTCTTTGCACAGATGTAACATTTTATTCTTAATGAAATAAAATTATCCTTTTTTGTGAAAAATTGCAACAAATATCCATGAGTGATTTTTACGGTTTTTAATTAAAAGTTTAGATAAAGAAAGAGTACTAAACTTGTATTTTCTTAGGAGGTACATAAATGGTGTCTAATATAGTTGTTCCAGGACTTATTTTGTGTTTACTCTTATTGGGGATAGTTTTTGTTATATGGATGCTTAAGAAATAATGGATTTGAGGTGGAGTAGCTCTATATTTTGTTAATTGCTGTATTAGGTTTTATGATCAATATTCTTCTTTTTCCCATATTCAAGTCCGGGAGAGGCGGCTCAAGCAGCGGCTTTACCCCATTCGATGACTTGGATACTGGTCTGATAAGGAAAGACAGCAGGGAACCTCATAAAATTGAAGCAAAAAATCAAGCCTCGTATGAAGATGGAAGGGAGAATTAAATCGGCATAATATGAAAAATTCAGAGGAATACAATGATCCACTTTTATATGATCAAGAGAATGGTCTCTTTCAAGGGGAAATTCCCTATCTGCTGCAATGGGCTTCACAAACGGATGGACCCATCATTGATTTAGCATGCGGGACAGGACGGGCAACCATTCCGCTTGCAATGAAGGGCCATCATTTAATCGGTGTTGATGTACATAGAGGGATGCTGGACCTTGCAAGGAAGAAATCTGCGGAGCTGGGTCTGCAAATCGATTGGGTGGAGCAGGATTGCAGAAGGCTCAGCCTTAGTGTAAAAAGTAAGTTCATGTTTTCAGTCGGAAATTCTTTTCAGCATTTTTTAACGAATGAAGATCAGGATGCTTTCTTATCTTCTGTTAATAAACATTTGGAATCTGGCGGCCTCTTTGTATTTGGAACAAGGTTTCCCAATGGAGAAGAGCTGCTGCAGCCTGCAAATGAAGAATATTGGAAAACGTATAACGACCCGGATAATCAAAATAAAGTTGATGTTTATACAATCAGCAGGTACGACTCAATAAGTCAGGTACAGCACTATACCACCATTCGAAAATTTTATGATCAAGAAGGAAAACAAATAGATGAAAAAAGAACTAATATAGAGTTGCGATATGTTTTTCCGAGAGAAATGGACAGGATTCTTTCCTCTAACGGATTGGAGATTGTGAATATTTATAGTGATTGGAAGGAGACCCCTATTACCTGCGATAGCCATGAAATGGTCTATGTTTGCAGGAAGGTAAGGGAAGTATAGCCATTTATGTCTGACAGACCTTTTCTAATTGGCAACTGCAATTCGCCAAATTTGATGGTAAAATTATGAAAAAGCAATAGGTGGAATGGAGGGGCATATTTGAGGAGAATTTCACTTTTGAGGACAGGTGTGCTTCTGCTGGCCATGGCGTTTACACTGGCTGCCTGTTCAGAAAAAGAGGAATCGAGTGCGGTGCACGATAATGAGCCTGCAGTTGAGGAAGAGCTTATTTACTCGTTTGAACATCCGGAGACAAAGCAGAAGTTCAAAATTGTTAATGCCTATAAGCTATTCGGCAGTTACGCGGATAGAGTAGAAAAGGCAGAGACCAGCTCAAAGTATTCAATTTATAAAGATGAAGTCATTTCTCCTGTTTATGATAACTGTTTCGAAGACGGGGAGTACATTCATATGGCGGACCCGATATTGGATAAAGCACCTGAAAATTTAAAGGAAATTCAGAGCGTTATTGAGAAGATTAATGAATACAAAACAAATGAGATCATTAAAGAGGCTCTGCTGAAGTCCTCAGATATTTTACCGGGTAAGAGAGAAACGGCTGTTTGTGTATTTCCAGTTGAGCTTTCTGAGGATACGCCTCTTATGGTAAACGCTGGAGCCGGGAAAATAACTGTTTTCTACAATA
Organism: Cytobacillus sp. FSL R5-0377; assembly: GCF_038004385.1. Taxonomy (NCBI): domain Bacteria; kingdom Bacillati; phylum Bacillota; class Bacilli; order Caryophanales; family Bacillaceae; genus Cytobacillus; species Cytobacillus sp. FSL R5-0377. The sequence goes on along the minus strand of NZ_JBBORA010000001.1, from coordinate 1,924,424 downwards.
AATACTATACCGGGGAAACTATCAGGATGGGTATCGCTCATGAATACCATCATAGTGTATGGACCGAAGAACTTTATGATGGAAATCTGGACGTAACCGTTTTGGATAATCTAATCTTCGAAGGTAAAGCAGTCATGTTTGAAAAGCTGGTTTATCCTGATATTCGGCAGCTTACTCCCATCAATCAAAGTTTTAATAAAACCAATTGGTCCAAGATTGAAAAAGACTTAGATAAGGTGGATGGATATCGATCCAGCCAAATTATTATGGGCGGCGGTGAGCTTCCGCGCCATTATGGTTACAGTGAAGGCTACAAAATGGTCGATTCTTATCTTAAGCTGCATCCTGACAGCACTCCGAAAGAGTGGACAGCCTTGGGGGCGGAAGAGATCTTTCAAGAAGGGCAGTATGTAAAAAATTATCAGTAGCACTGCTGAGGAGTAAGTGTGATAAAAATGCCTTTTGAAAGCCCGGCATAAAAACATCCCGATTTTTGGCTAAAAGCATTTAAACATGGCCGATAATGTAAAGGAAGCAATGGATTGAAAGGGTGAGAGAGATGACTTATGAAGAAATTATGCAAAAGCTTGAGGAGCTTGGGTCTGATCAGACGAAACGGATCTTCATGAATCATGGGGTGAAGGAGCCTTATTTTGGCGTGAAGGTTGGAGATTTGAAAAAGCTGGTGAAGTTTGTAAAGAAGGATCACGGGCTGGCACTTCAATTATTTGAATCAGGAAATCATGATGCGATGTATCTGGCAGGACTATCTGTCAATCCGAAGCTAATGACAAAAGAGACTTTACAGGAATGGGCTGAAAAAGCCTATTGGTACATGATTGCGGAGTATACAGTTGCCCAGGTGGCAGCGGAAAGTGATTATGCTCTTGAAATGGCCCGGGAGTGGATCAAATCAGAAGATGAAATGGTTTCGGTCTGCGGCTGGAGCGCGTATTCTAATTATGTGTCCATCACACCTGATGACGAGCTTGATCTTAGTGAAATAAGAGCATTATTGGAACAAGTTAAAAATACCATTCATGATGAAAAAAACAGAGTAAGGTATGTTATGAACGGCTTTGTTATTTCAGTGGGCTCTTATGTACCAGAGCTGAATGAGGAAGCGAAGAATGTTGCTGAACATATCGGAAAAGTGCATGTAGATGTAGGAAATACAGCCTGCAAAGTGCCTTTGGCCAAGGAATATATTGAGAAAGTGGAATCAAAGGACCGGGTTGGGATTAAGCGGAAGACCTGTATATGCTGAGAATTGCCGGGGGAAATTGGCCGCTGTAAACAAATGCAGCATAGTTATAGGTGAGTGCCAAGATACCAGGGATTGCTGATGCATGTCAAATGAGCTCAGGAGGCAATGCGCTGAGCTCATTTCATTTTTATTGAGTTTTCGTTTCTGAATATTCTTTTTCCGTTCCATCCGGGAATTTTACTTCCAATTCGAATGTTTGGTAATTGTCATCAACTGAAAATGCGTCCTTTACCTGGTTAATGACCTCTTGATTTTCTGTATTTTGATCAAACGAAAGCCCCTCAAAAATTGGAGTAAGCTTCTCCATCGCTTCATCTGATGTTAACTTCTCGTCAGCAAGGTCATCCTGATATGCAGCTTCCATTCCGTTTTTTTCATTTTCATAATTCACATCAATGGTTTTATTATCTTTGTACTCTACCTCAAGGTCGAAATTCGTAAAATTAAATGCAGCCTCATTGGAAGCTTCTTTATTTTCGTTTTCAGCAGGTGCATTTTCAGGCGGATTTTCTACTTTGTCACCATTGCAGGCTGTTAGCAATAATGCTGAGAGAGATGCCGAGATTATAAGGTTCAGTTTCATTAAAATCCTCCTTAATCACGATGTTGATTTTAAGTTACCCAAATATTTACTGAACCAATCATTAATAAATCTGGAGGATCATTGTATTAGGAGGGAAACCAGTTGGCATCACATACAAATGATATGAAAATAAATCTGGCACGCCGTAAGGTTATGATGGCAATACTTTGTTTTGTTTTATTATTGACAGGTGTTCTTGCTTATGGTGTGTATTGGCTATTTTATGATTGGAGCCGATTTAAACAGGAGTTCATTGCGGAAGCCGCTTCTCCGGATGGCACTTATACCGTTAGAGCGTATCGATCTAATGAAGGTGTTACAGTGTCTTATGCAATTTTGGGTGAATTAATTTTTAATAAAGAAAACCGAAAATCCAGGAAAATCTATTGGCAATATAGGGAGGAGAAAGCTGTTATAGAATGGGTTGATGACGATACTGTTAAAATTAATAACATTCAGCTTGAAGTTCCGGATGAGGTTTTTGATTATCGAAGTGGGATTAAGTAGTTTTATAGAATTTTTTATAAAGAAGGAGAAGATAAATGAAGAAACAGAATGCGGGATTTGGCATAAGGTTTGCCGCAGACCTTATTGATAATCTCATCCTTACTATACCCATCTCAACAGTGTTCTTTTTTATAACGGGAGATCTCACATTTAATTGGATGATGGGATGGACCTGGCCAACGATTTATACAATTTATTTAACATTCATTCCCCTTGTCTGGAGCGGTTATATCATCGGGAAGCGCATATTTAAGATCAAGGTTTGCCGAATGGATGAAGAAGGCTTGACCTTGAAAACGATGGTTCTAAGAGAAATGATCGGGAAATTTTTACTGGCAAATGTGACGTTCGGTATCACAACACTGGTCAGTATATTTATGGTCATATTTAGAGAAGACAAGAGGGCGATACATGATTTGATTGCCGGGACTTATGTCAGCCGAGAGCAGATATAGGGTGAGCCCTGTTCGGTTTTCGTTTTCAGGAGATTTATAGATAGAATGGCGTGTGTGTATTGGTACACGTCATTTTCCTTAATTATTAAGGCTATTAGCATAATTTGCAAAAATATGGAGGTGGAAAGGTGGACTTATTACTTTGGGTAACGAGTGGATTCATTATAATTGGAATCATTTTTCTTATATTTAAGAAGAAAAGTATGGAAAATAATCTTGCTTTTATAAAAGCAAATAAGGAGAGTGAAGAAAGTACATTAAAAGCCAGATCTATAGTTTGGTGGATAGTGGGTGTTACAGCTTGGGGAATAGTGAGTATCTTCCTTATTGTTAGGTTGTTTCATAATTACTACGGTTAATTACTTGAAAATTCCATTATTCAAGATCTTGAATGATAAGAAATCAGATTGGAGCTCTTTTACTTGCACAATTATAGCAATAGGTCCAGGTTGGGATTCAGCGGAAGGCTTGTACGCTGAAGACCTGAAAAGACAGGCATGGTACTATCCATGCCGGCGGAGTTTTTAATAATAATACATTTGCTGGGGATAATATGGCTGGTTGTATTGGTATGGCTTGTTTGGTTCCTGAGTATACCTGCTGCAATCTTTAGCAGGGCCGATAAAGGTTGAAGGCCGGACAGGTGCTATGGTCTTTTTCCATTGCTTTTCATCCATACAATAAGTATGTGCCATAATATTGGAAGGCGTTAATTTGAGAATATCAGATCCCAGGATCACCTCCGGAGCAGGAGCATTAAAGATGGCCAGCAGATGAGTGCCGTCGGTATGTGCTACCTCATAGTGCCACCAGCCTTGAGGCACATTGGCTACCTGTCCGGGAGTAATGTAATAGTTCTGGATTTGTTTGGTGAATGGGTTAAGCAATGACACAGTAGCTGCCCCCGATATACAATAAACCAACTCAGCAGCATTTTGATGATAATGCGGTTCTATTACATTATTTTGGCTTAGATAGATGTCAAGAAGCGAGACATCCTCCAGCGTGTTTAATTGCTGAATTCCCATTACATTTATATAGTTTCTGTTGTCTTTTTTCACCAGGGTGCTTTTATTCAAATCAAAAAAGTAATTTAAAGATGGAGAGGTGTAATCTAAATATTTAACCATTTCTGCTCAGTCCTCCTGGGAAAATGAGTGTCTCTGATAAAGTATGCATCCGCCCACAACCAGTGCATGTATCCCAGTAACGAGATAGAAGAAGAGTAATAAGGAAGTAAGGTTTGCTGCTTTCATTTGTCTGTCTGCCCCGTGTGTACACTTCATCAATACGCAAATACCTGCACTTTTTCTAAATGAACATGGGAAGAATCCAGCCTATTACATCTCAAGACCTACTGCAAAATCATGCTGAGGCTCATTTTAGAGCCTTCCAAATAAAGATAATATTAAATTAGGTCATATTAATGATAGAAGGTCATTGATAGAGGAGAGGTAATATGGCTGTCTTACGGTCAAGATTTTTAAAGGTAATAGCAGTTCTTTTTATGTTCATTTCATTTAGTTTTTTTCTTGGAAAATCGGCTTCAGCTGAAGATGGAATAGAAATGAACATAGAGAAGGCAATTAAAGATTATCTGGAGGAATATAAGGTTCCGGGTGCTTCGGTTGCCATCGTTCAAAATAATGAACTGTTTTTTTCCCAGTCATGGGGAGTTACTGGAGAATCAGAGGAGAAGGTTACAGAACAAACTCCTTTTACAATTGGCTCCATAAGCAAGTCTTTAACGGGAATGGCCATAATGAAATTAGCTGATGATGGAACCATCCGCCTGGATGCCAGCGTTCAGGAATATCTTCCCTGGCTGAAGCTGAACAATGGGAAAGCTGCCGAAATCACTGTGCAGCATTTGCTCACACAAACAAGCGGGTTTAGCACGTACGATGGTCTTGCATTATCAGATAAAGAGTTAACAGGCAGGAATGCTATTAAGAATCAAGTCAGGAAGTTATCAGAAGTCGATCTGACTGCTAAACCTGGTGAGAAGCATCAATACAGCAATGCTAATTTCTTAATCTTAGGTGCAATACTTGAAGAACTTACGGGTATTTCCTATTCAGAGTATATGGAACAGCAGATCTTTCAGCCTTTAGGAATGAAAAATGCTGGAGCGGATATAAAGGGAGCTTATAAGAAAGGGTATCTCCGCGGTTATCAGTCCTGGTTTGGGCTGCCGGTGAAAAATTCTGCAGCCTATGATGATGCTGGCGCACCTTACGGATACATTACAGCCAGCTCTGAAGATATGGTACAATTCGTCAAAGTATTGAGCGGAAACGGGCCGGACCATTTTATTAGTGATAAAACTTTGGAGTTATATATGACTCCGCAGGTTCAAACAGGTGAAGACCGGTATTATGGGTTCGGAATTCGCATTTCCAATCCGGATACTCCGAAAGAAATGATCTGGCATTCTGGCTCTACCCCTGATTCGCATGCAGAAGTCTTTTATATTCCGGAAACCGGATGGGGCGGCGGGATTTTGACAAATAAGAATCATGTTATGGAGGAAGAGGGTCTTTATTATCTGAAGGAACATATCATTAGTCTTTTGAATGGAGAGAAGCCTGAAAAAGTGCCCAGCCTTAATTCGGACGTCCAATACATTATGCTGGGATGCATTCTGCTGCTGATTCTGCTTTCAATTTTTTTAGGAAACCGAATCAGAAACCAAAAGCATATAAAAAAGGGAGTGTGTCTTTTCTTAGGGCTGGTATTAATTGGCCTTTCAGCTGCCATAATCCCGCTTTTCACATTCATCACATCATCCCCTTGGCATTCCATCTCTGTTTTTGCGCCTGATATTGCCTGTTTAGCCATATTGGCGGTAATTATGCTGGCCATAAATGGACTGCTGCTGGTTATATTAGCTTTAAAAAAAGCAAAGTAATGGAAATGCCTGTCTACACTGGGAGACAGGCATTTTATTGTGCGCTCACTGCATTTTTACGTGCCCTAAGGGCTGTCACTGCCTTCCATATTCCCAGACCCAATAGAGCTCCAATGATATTTAGAATATAATCATCAATATCAAAACTTCCCCGTCTTGTAACCAGCTGGATAACTTCCACACTAAGAATCATGACAGTCATGGTAATGGTAAACGTCTTAAGTCTGTATAGCTTTCTAAAATAATAGGGCAGGAAAAATCCCATTGGCAAAAATGCAGCAACGTTGCCGGCAAGGTTTTTTATAGGAATGTCTAAATTCATGCTTACATTGGAAATTGACACCACATACCCGTTAATTGTTTTAAACGGCACAAAGTTTGAAGAATACCTGATATATTCCATTAATGGCATGCCAGACCAAAATCCTCTCGATAGAAAGAAGAGTAATACGATTAAGGCACATATGTATGAAAGAAAGCTAATTGCAATGATCAATCTGATTATCTTTTTCATTAAATTCTCCGCTTAAGGCTAGTATTTGATAATAATAACATAATATTTTCATATTTAATTAGAGAAATTAGCCTGTTGGCTATTATAATGAAAGTGGGATTGTTTATTCTTTAGTTTGCGATAATATATAGGTATTGATGTAAAGGAAGGGGTGCGCAGCATGGGAATAATGCTTGGACTGGTACTATTAATCTTGATTTTTGCTGTGGTTTCGACTTTGCTTCTGACAGGCAAATCTGATGAAAACTATGGAAGTTCAACAAAACGGAACACCACCAATTTAACCTTAATATATGTGGTCATTATTTTTATGGGATTAGCTTCCCTTGGAGTTTATATTTGGAGATTCTAAATATTGTTGGAGATGAAAAAAGTTGACATGGGCAATAGTGGTTCCTATTATTCTCGCTAGTATTCTGAAAATCGTGCTGACCTGTATGCCAACTGGCACAGTTAATTGGCTGATCAGGAAATTTGAAACTCATTCAAGGCTTGATGTAAAAGAGGTTATAGTTACAGTTGAAGATGGCAGGCTGGAAGGTGAGGAAAAACTTCAGATTATCAATCAATTAAATGAAGGAATATTTATTAAGAAGCATTATATCCACCCTGGCAGCGAACAGCTTTTTCTACGGCCGGAGATCAGTGGGACACCTATAGTTATAGAGTTTCTTGAAAGAGGTGACAAGCTGTTCGTTTTTAGCTATCATGACCGAATTGATGTGGTTAAACAGCGCGGACAAAAGGTCATTGCATACAGCATGTTTTCCGATAGCCTGCAAAACAGTTCATTGGCAATCAGGGCCAGCTAAACTAAATATCAAATAGAAGCCTAAATCCTACGTGATTTAGGTTTTTTTATGCCTGCAGGAGGGAGGAATTACCTGCAGCTTATCCTGCCGGTCATGCGTGTTGCCTTGAATCTGGTGACAATTGGAAATCAGCCATCTATACTTAAATTAAGAAGCTGATGGAAAGGAGGACTCCTTCATGAAAATACTGATTGACCTCGATCCGCGCAACGAGGAAACCACCGTGACAATACACTGCAAAGAAATCACCCCGGATATTCAGGAAATCCTCGAGTACCTTCGAAAGAATGAAACCGGCATTATTGTCGGAAAGGATGGAGAGAACCAGCACTTAATAAAGCCTGATGACGTTCAATTTTTTCGATCAGAAGGTGACACTGTGACAGCTGCAACCCCTGAAGGAATTTTTAAAGTAAAGGAAAAGCTCTATGAACTTGAACAATCCCTCCCTTCTCACCGGTTTATCAGGATATCAAAGTCTGTCATAGCAAATCTTTACGCTATGAGTCACTTTGAGCCATCCTTTAACGGGACACTCTGTGTTCACTTTAAATCGGGAGAGAAGGAATATGCTTCACGCCATTATGTTGGACGGATAAAAGAAATTTTAAAAATGAACAGGAGGGAGAAGAAGTGAGGACATTTTTGTACAGAAGCATGCTTGGTATATTTTTTGGGGGATTCATCTCTACAGCCTCAGCTATAGCCTTAATTGGTTTCGGTGGCCAGACGACTTTGGACGGGCAGGCATTTATCCTAAACGCATTAGGTTTTATTATCAGCGGCTGGCTGTTTACGGTTACTCCGCTTTATTTTGAAATTCGCTCACTCCGTCTGCCCATGCAGACAGCCCTGCACTATCTTACCGTCACGATTGTTTATTTCACTTTAGGGCGTTGGATTGGCTGGATTCCGATTGGAACGAAAAACTTCATTATATATCTCGCAATCTCATTATTTATTTACGCGATTGCCTGGATCGGCTTTTATCTTTACTTCAAAAACGAATCGAAGAAGCTGAATAAGGATCTCGAATGTCTGGAGTAAGAATCGTCCGTGGTATACCGTCACGAGCGGATATAAAGACGGAATCTGCATATCATGGCTGTTTTGCAAATAGACATTAGGGAAAACTATTTAGGAGGTGAGAAATCATGAAGATGAAGACAATTTGTATCGCGGCTTTACTGATTGTTCTTACAGGATGCACCAGTGAACCGCCCGTTAAGGAACAAACAGATGAAGGAAAAGTCGAAAACAGCGATCAGGAAAATGAAAACGCGGAGGCTGAAAAGGAGGAGCCAGCTCAAGAGGAAGCATCAACTCCAGAGGAAGTAATAGCTGAAATAGAAAAGCAATTGAGCACAGATGTTCCAATTAAACTCCCTGAAACACTGAAGTTGAACGAGGGATATCATTTAACAGCCAAAACTGATTCTGATCAGGATTCTTATCAGGCTATCTTTTTCCAGACAGAAGAAGTAATTCCGATAAACGATGCTAAATTAGACCAGTTAAGTGATGACTCCATCCTTGCGGTTCTGACCGGACAGAATTATGAAAGTAAGGAAGCGGCCTCTGAACAAATTTCATACCAGAATTTTGAGCAAATTGGAGGAGAGCCGGTTGATCTTGGGTATTCCATCACAGGTTACCAGGATGCAGGGGCGGGTTCCGTTTTCCTTAGCTGGAATGAGGGAAGATGGGCATTTACATCGCGGGCACGGACAGAGGATTCTGATATCCTGCTGACCGAATCCAAGAAAATTGTAGAATTCTTAGAAAGCAACATGCTGCCGCCTCCTAAAATGTATGGATCCGGCAAATTTGACACAATCAGCGAGCATTCCCGCGATCAAATTCTTGCCTGGCAGGAGGATCAAACTGTCTATAAGATTGAAAAAGCTGAAGGAGCCCTCAAAACCCTGGAAATTGCAGTATCCATCAAATAGTAATAATGCCTGTTCACTTTATCATAAGTGATGCAGGCATTTTTTTTACACCATCACTGTCTGATTAAGAAATTGCAAGTCGGAAGCTGAAAAATGCATCTTACCATACTCATCCTGCGTGTCGTCAATTAGTTGGAGACAATTGGAAATATTGCCCCTATACTGAATATATAAAGATGAATGGAGGGTTCAGATGGAAAGTGTTATTACTGTAAACAATTTATCAAAAAATTTTGGCGCCACCCGGGCAGTAAGGAATCTTTCCTTCACCGTTTACAAAGGTGAAATCTTCGGGATTATCGGGCCGAACGGTGCAGGCAAAACGACAACACTTGAAATACTTGAGGGAATTACGACCCCGAGCGGAGGGGAGGTTGAAGTGCTTGGGCTGGTTCCAAGCAAGCAGCTTCGTGAGTTAAATAAAAGGATTGGCGTTCAATTCCAGGCCACTTCCATTCAGAAGAAAATGAAAGTGAAAGAAGCGCTGGATCTCTTTTCCTCCTTCTACGAAGGTCCAACCCAAAAAGACTATTTAATAGACTTACTTGGTTTAAGCGAAAAAATGAATGTAAGGTTCGACGACCTGTCCGGCGGCTGGCAGCAGCGGGTGACACTCGCTTTGGCGACCCTGCATGAACCGGAGATTCTTTTTCTTGATGAACCGAGCATGGGGCTGGATCCTTCAGCAAGGAGAGAAATGTGGTCATTGATCCGGCTGTTAAGGGAGCGGGGCAGCACCATTGTGGTAACCACACACTATATGGAAGAAGCTGAGCAGCTTTGTGATCGGGTCGCCATGATCTACAGCGGACAATTGAAAGCGCTGAATACACCACATGAACTGCTGAATGAAGGGACGGCAGACTGTCTGGCCTTTAAGAGTGCGGGCCTTAGCCGTGAATATTTATACTCCCTCCCTGGTGTTGAACGAGTGGAAAACAATATGGAGGAATTCAAAATATACTGTGAGGACCAGCAGACAACGGCTTATCACATTTTTACTCACTGCCAGGAAAAGGGGATCACTCTTTCTGAGTTCAAATTCGAGAAGGGATCCCTAGATGATTTGTTTGTCCAGTACTTAGAAAAGGAGAAAATCGGATGAATGCAATCGTAAAACTTGCCAATCTTGAGACGAAAATGTTTTTTAGAGACCGTCTGAGCGTGTTTTGGACGTTCCTTTTCCCGGTTGTGATGATTTGGCTGTTCGGTTCCATGTTTGTCGGGGACAACATGAGTCAAAAGACTTTCGCAGAATACTTTGTTCCTTCATGGATCGGCGTCAACATAGTGACCACTTCCTTTTTTACACTGGGAACCGTATTGACCAATTACCGGGAAACGGGTGTTTTAAGGAGATATCAGTCAACGCCGCTTCAGCCATGGAAAATCCTCGCCGCCCACACCTTTCAAGGGACTGTCATCTTTGCCATATCCGCCTTGCTTCTTATGGTCTTTGGCATGCTTCTGTATGATCTTACTCTGCCGGTTTATATGGGCAGTACGCTGTTATCCTTACTGATTAGCATCCTTGCCTTTTTTCCGTTTGCATTATTCCTGACATCTTTAGCTAAAAATGCTCAAGCTGCAGCAGCAATCAGTTCTCTTTTTCTGAATCTGATGCTTTTCCTCTCAGGAGCGACCTTTCCGCTTGAAATGATGCCGACAGTTCTTCAATACGCAGCAAAAGCTCTTCCACTTTATTACGTAATTCAACTACTGAGGGGAACTTGGACTGAAGCGCCTATTACGGAATATGGGTTTGAAGTGGCTATTTTGCTTGGAATTGCAATGGTGTCTGTATTCCTTGCAGTGCGGTTCTTTCGTTGGAGCGGAAAGTAAGCCCTAATATCTCAGGGCTTTTTTTATACATGAACACATTTTATTTACAAATATTTTTTAATATTTATATAATTGTTTCATCAAAGAGATAAAGGTGGCTATGAAAATGGAGATTTATCAAGCATCAATGGAGGATTTAGCAGGAGTTTCGGCATTATTTAATTTATACCGTGTATTTTACAGCCAGGCATCCGATTTGGAAGCTGCAGCAGGTTACATAAGAGAACGCTTAGAGAAGGAGGATTCTGTCATATTTGTGGTGAGAGAGGAAGGTAAATATCTTGGTTTCACTCAGCTGTACCCGACTTTTTCTTCCGTATCTATGAAAAAGGCATGGATACTAAATGACCTGTACGTGGACGCAGCAGCAAGGAAGGGGGGGATAGGGGAAAAACTTATAGATAAAGCGAAAGAGCTTGCAGCCGAAACAGGAGCGGTGAGCATCAGCCTCAGCACGGCTTCGGATAATTTTACTGCTCAGAGGCTGTATGAAAAAATGGGCTTTAAGCGTGATGAGCAATTTTATCATTATGAATTGGTAATTGGTTAATCTAGATACAATCGCACTCTTACACTCCGGTTTATCCGGAGTATTTTTATTAGGAATTCGGTTTAAGTGATCTAAAAAGTTAGAAGTGATATTGACTTTTTGAACTGTAAATATTATTATTACAGTATAAACAATCACAAATTATATTTTTTGCATAAACTGTAATCATTATTATTACATTTCATAAAATTAAACACAATAGAAGGAGTGTTCTAAATGGTGAATCTATTCTTATCATCCAGCTGCGGTTCCTGCAGGAAAGCCCGTGCATGGCTGGAGGAGCATCAAATTGAGTATGTGGAACGAAATATTGTAACCGATCCGCTTACCGTCGATGAAATCAAATCGATTCTTCGCCTGACTGAAAATGGAACTGAAGAGATTATCTCTACTAAATCAAAAGCATATCAGGAACTAAACGTGAATATTGATTCCATGCCGCTGAAAGAGTTATATCAATTAATCATTGATAACCCTCAAATGTTGAAGAGACCGATTATGGTGGATGAAAAAAGGCTTCAGGTCGGCTTTAACGAGGATGAAATCCGCAGCTTCCTTCCGCGAAAATTCCGTACGTTTTCGTTCAATGAACTGCAAAGATTGGCTAACTAGGAACTGCTTTGATTTCTTGACAAGCTAATCTGTAAATCATAACATGACAGTATACAGCACAATATAGGAGGCCGGCCATGAATAGCGATTTTACTCTTGCCATTCACAGTTTAACGTATCTCGCTCTGCAGCTGGATCGCATGTCAACAAGCGATGCAATTTCTGAAAGCGCATGTGTCCATCCGGTCCGCATCCGAAAAGTCCTGAGTCTATTAAAAAAACATGGATTTATTAAATCGAAAGAAGGAACGGGCGGCGGATTTATTTTTGCCCGGGATTTAAGTGAAGTGAATCTTTGGGATATTTATAAGATTACATCTGAAGGTGCTCTACAGCCCAAGTGTCCGGATTCAAATGAGGCGTGTGTAGTGGGTGCCAATATGCAAAGAGTCCTGATCAGCATTTTCTTAGGCGCAGAGGAACATCTCGGTGAATATTTGAAGCACTATACCATAAAAGATATCGTTGACTTAATCTATAAAGAAAATTAATTGGGAGCTAACAAGCTTTCCATCATTAAAATGTAACAAAAAATATTACAGATTAAAAAAGAGGTGGGAGAATATGATGTCCAGCCAGAATGCTATTTTAAAAGCAGGGGATTGGGTTAAAGGCAAATCCCGTGAAGGGGAGCTAATCATTGGCTATATCGAAAACCTGGAAGAAGGTATTATTAAGACAAAGGTGATTTCGAGTGATAATAAAACCATTGAAGGCAAAATTATTCCGCTGCAGAGCAAGCAGGTTAAAAAAATGCCGGCGGCGAAAGTAGCCAACAAGGAACAGATTCATTTCCTGATTGACCTTGCTCTTTCCACGGGAGATGAAGAATGGTTCTTTGAGCTGACCTCGAAGCTAAACTCAATGAGAGAGCTTGTGAAGGATGTTAATTAAATTCGGATAGGTGCCTGTGTCAGTCTGCTTAACAGCAGACAGATGCAGGCACTTTGTTTTGTTGTGCAGGCGGAATCAAATCAAGGAGACATTAAAGAGCCTGTCAATGGGAAAGCGGATTATCTATAGAAAATCCGCTTTCCTGGTGATGTCACCGAGGTCATTAGCGAAATTGTTAATATTTTCAAAAACGATCAAACGTGATATATATGAAGGAAAGGTAAATAGCGATAAAGGAAATTTTGTATTATGGCAGATTGGGAGGATAGCTGTTGCATTTTTTATGGTCTTTATAGTTTTTAATATTTGGTGAAAAGGTCACATGTATTATCCATGCAAATTCATAACGGGGAGTGATCTCTTATCAAACACAATATCAGTAAAATGCTTGCAAGAAAGATAATAGCTGCATCTATAACAGGATCGCTGTTCGCCGTTATGTTAGGCCTGATTATAGTGGATCCGTTTGGCGGAGAAGTTAATTCAGCCGGAGAGTACTTTCAGGGGGTGTTACTGTCTACTCCCTTCTATCTTATGTACAGCATTCCGATCATCCTGGTTTATGGCACAGTAACTTCTATCATTAGTGACTGCATAGCTTTATTTATTTCGAATCATACCAACAGGAAACTGGAATTTTCTATTTCATTACTACTTCACCTGCTTTTTGGATTAATTCTGCTTGGATACAGTTTAGCTGCAGCTTTATTATTTTTTGTTACGGATAATGTTTTACAGCGAAAACAAATCGGAGGCTGGAGGAATGCTTTGAAATCTTTCGGTTTGCCGGTTCTCATCTGGATAATGTTTATGGGTGGCGTATATGTTATGGATACCTTTATATGAAATGATCAGAATTAGCCGTTCTTCGGACAAGGGCGGCTTTTTTTAATAATGGGGTTACTTTCCAAAGTAATACATGATACCATTTGAAAAAGAGGTGGGAAAATGTACCTTTTTCTTTTTGTTATTATTCACATCGCAGTAGGGTGTGCGCTTATTTATACATATGGTAAATTACCAAAAATGTTATCCACATTTGCAGTCGTTTTTCTGGCTATAAGTTTTCTTTATTGGGGAGCAGTGTTAATCCATTTTATCAATTAGTTCAGCTGCCGGATGGCGGCTCTTTATTTTTGTAAAGGAAGTTACGGAGGAGGATCAAATGAAGAAAAGGAATATGAAAAAGTATCTTAAGAGAATGCTAATAACATTATTAGTCTCCTATTTTATATATAGTATTTTTATAAATCTCGGTTACAGAAATCATATTAAGCAAAGTCAGGAAAAAAATTATGAGCATTTGCGGACTATATCTGTAATTGGGGATAATTTGGCTCACCGGCTGGAGATATTTATGCAGATACCTATTGAACAAGAAGATGAAAAGAAAGACCAATTGTTTGACTCATGGAGGGTTGTCAGAGGTGAGAGCAGGAGTATTAAATCCTATTTGTCCAGTATGTACACAATACATATGGAGGATAAGATAAAGGAATGGAATTTGCTTCAATATAGCTTGTTTCACGCTGATATGTTTTTAGATGACATGACTAATAAGTTTCTGAAGAACAAGTCATATAGGATTAGCGATGAAGATAAAGAAAAAATGGAAGCAGTAATTTCTGTGTATCGAAATGTCAGCAAAGAAGCGGAACAGGAATCTGTCGATATAGAAAGGCTCCTGGAATCTATACAGGAACCCATGCTGGTTATAGATGATTATTATTCAGATGCCCTTCAAAAAACATATAATAAGGAAAAAGATCCCCCAATAATGGGGGTCTTGTTCACCAAGTATAGGCTCCTTCACATGTATTTGCTTTTGGTTCATAGTAGCAATGCTTTTTGAATTGTCCTGAGAAAGGCTGGTCGTACCAGGTTGGCGGACATGCAGCGTACGGATTGAAATACCAGAGAGCAAACTTGGAAGGATGCTGTCTCCAATAATCTAAGGTTTGTCTGGCCAATCTTTTTTCCACGCCTCTTGCTCTGTTATAAAAGACATTTCCTTTCTGAACAGCTTCAAAAGAATAATTCCCGCCCTGCACCTGGAAGATGACCTGTGGGATGGTCCTTAGGCCTTCAAAGTCGAGGCAATTCGCTTTCCGCCTATTGACGATTACATTTCCAACCATCAGCATCCCCAGTTTTCCTTCACCTTCGGCCTCAGCTCTCATCATCCTTGCCATTAATGCCACATCGCTGTCGGTATATTGTACTCTTGGCACTTTTTATCACCTCTAAAGGAATTGTATTAAGCTATTCTGTAAACATGTTAACAGGTTCAATATAAGTCGGGAAAATATCAATTGGGGGTGCATACCGCATCGCGTTGAGCACCCCCTTATCAGGTATAAGAATGTTGGTGTTAATGAGTTTGCTAATTTATATGCTATGTCCGTTAAGGAAATGCAGAAAAGTAAACATTTGGTGAAACTTTCTTATTGGGAGTTCGTACCATTAGTAAAAGAGGTGGATGTCTTGAAAACTCAAAAGGAAGTAAGCCTGAAAAAGTTATTATATGGTTTTGGCCTATTTATTTTCGGAGGTATGGTTTTAACCAATATGACAAATCCGCTGCCTTCAATGGATAAAACCATGGAATTCCTGTTGTTTATTTTTGGGAGTTTTCTAATCTATTATTTTTTAGTGCATGTCTATTTCAGGGGAGGATTATGGAGAAAAATATTTTACCTGATTTTAATTCTGCTATGGGGGATTAGCATCTGTATGGCTATTTATCTTGCAGGAAACTTAACAGCTCACTAAATGGTTAAGAAAGGCTGGGATGGCTTGAGAAGACTAATAAAAGTCAGCAACATTGTATTTTTGCTGTTTTTAATGGCTGGCTGCAGCGTGCCGAAACCTAATGTGGACAACTTCCAGGAACTGCATACTGTTTACGGAAAAACATTACAGCAGCTTGAAGATGAGTGGAGAGAGTTTGTTCAAGAGAAACCCGTCCCAAATGAAGAATTGCTTCATAGCAATAACTCTCAGCTTCCTGGGATTATTAATCACTTAGCAGTGAATAAAAGTTCCTTATTAAATGAATTTTATTGAGGCAAATGCCTAGTTGCACTGCCCATAGTACATAATATAAAGTATGCAAAGTGCCTGCCCCATTTATGGAACAGGCACTATTTTTTATCTTTGCTTAACTGGCTCCCTTAGGAACACAGGTGAAGATATCCCCATTTTTGTTTTTCCAGGCCTCTTTTTAAGTGCGGAGAATAAGAAACAACCCGCAATGACAATGATGCTTCCAATGGCTTGCAGCCAGTTCATGACTTCTCCTAAGAAGATAAAAGCCAATAGGGCTGTGAAAATGGGATTGAAGTTTAAAAACAGGCCGGAAGTGCTCGCTCCCACCTTGGAAATCCCAATGTTCCAAAGCACCATGCAAAGAACGGTTGAGATCAGTCCTGTATACAGAATGGATAATAGAAAGGAAACACTGACATCTGTAACGGTGAAGTCAGCCATGCCGAACGGAAGAAGCACAAGAAGGCCAAAGAAGCCTGAATATAAGATGGACATCATTGGTGAAACGAAAGACATGGCCCATTTACTGCAGACGGAATAGATGCCCCACATGCCCACCGCGGCCATCATGTACAGATCCCCGCTATTAAACTGCAGCGAAATCAGCAATTCCAGGTTTCCTTTTGAAAGAACCAGCAGGACGCCAAACAATGAAACAAACATGGAGAGGAGCTGCAGGGTGTTTAGTTTTTCTTTAAGAAAAATAAAAGAGAAGGCAGCAATGGAGAACATATTTAAAGTAGAGATTAAGCCAACGCTGGTGGCTGATGTTTTCTCCAGTGCCATGAATTGCAGTGCCTGAAACAAAGCTACGCCCGTAATGCCCATCAGCCATAATGGCAGAATGGCTTTTTTAGGCGGCAGCAGCCGTTTCTCTTTATGCCAGACAAGAGGAACGAGACAGATAATGGCGATGGCCCATCTCAAAATGGTCAGGGTAGTAGGAGATGCATGATCTACAAGCGTTTTTCCAACAATAAAATTTCCGCCCCAAAGTAAGCTGGTTAATAGAAGAAGCAGGTAATATTTCACGTCATTTAGCTCCTTTTCAGAGCCATTGTGCACAATGACATTGTTTATATGAATAATTTTAACATTTTTTATTAAAACCTAAAGATAATTTTGTATAATGATATTAATTAGAAATAATTAAAAGTTTATCAGAGAAATAGAATAAAAAATTCAGTTTACGCATTTGGTTTGAACTTAATTTGGAATAATTGAAAAGGGCGGATGGACAGTGGAATCAATTGTAAGCAAGGTATTGGATCACCTGGATATAAAAATCTTGGATTTGCTCCAAAAGGACGCGCGGATCAGCAATCTGGAACTGTCGAAAAGGGTGAATCTGTCGGCTCCGGCTGTACATGCAAGAATTAAGAGGCTGGAAACGGAAGGGTATATCCAGGAGCATGTCGCTATTCTCAACCATGAGAAGCTAGGATTTGATTTATTATGCTTCGTGTTTATGAGCACGAATATGCACCAGGCTGATAAACTGGAGTCCCTTGAAAAGACGCTGGAATCCATGAAGGAAGTTTTAGAATGTCATTGTTTAACAGGAGAGTATGATTATTTGCTGAAGGTCGCCTGCAAGGATCGCAAAGGGCTTGAGATGTTTATCAGGAAGCTCAATGAATTGGGGATTACGAAGATTCAGACCAGCCTGGCTTTGAGAGAGATCAAGGATTCAACAGTGCTGCCGATAATGAAGTAGTCTTTTGAATCTATAAAAGTACGTTCAGGGGTGGAAACCAATATTATTTGCTTTTGGCATGTGTTTAAAACAAACCTTATCAGGAAAAATACCTATTAGAACATGTACAAGGGAGGAAGCAAATAATGCCATACGATAAACTAAGTGATCTGCCGGACTCTGTCAAAGATAATCTTCCTCATCACGCCCAGGAAATATTTAAGGAAGCGTTTAATTCTGCAAGGGAAGAGTATGATGAGGAAGAAACGGCCTTTAAGGTAGCCTGGAGTGCAGTGAAGAAGAAATATGAGAAAAATGATAATGATAAGTGGGTTGAAAAAGAAGAGTAGATTGGTAAAAGGTGTCCGTTCGAGGACACCTTTTTTCAATCTTCTTCCGCTTCATTCTCTACATATCTCTTTAAATTCTCGTATTGCTCTTCTAACACAAATTTAGCCGTCCAGCCTAAAAGTTTGGCTGTCAGCTTATAAAAGAGGCTGCTCGGAATCAGGCTTGCCTCCACAATCAGGCGCGTCCCATCATGCTCCCTTGATAAGAGATACCTTGAAATGCTTAATCCCTCTTTGGAATGGGAGTGCATAACCACTTTATAGGGAGCCTCATATTCAATTAACTCGGAATTGATTTTGATGATTTTTTTATCCATTTTCTGAACGGTGACAAACTTAGTCCCGGGATGCGGGACTGGTTTATTTTCCTCATTATCATAAATGTTTTCGATCAGCATGGTATTCCAGAGCTTTATCTTTTCATCTTCATCCACGTATTTAAAAACCAGATCAATGGGGGCGTGAATAACATCTTCATATCTATAAACCAGTATTTCTTTCATGTTAAAATCCTCATTTTCTATTTAATCAAAAGCATCTTACTAGTTTTTTCGGCAAAGCTTGCTGGAGATTAATAAAGTCTTTTATTTTGTAAATTTTCTGAAACTAAATAAGCCGTCATCCGTATATTCAGATAAGGGGTGATTAACATGTCAGGAATAATTATTATGGGTTTTTTACTTGTTATTTTGATTGGTATTAGTGGTTCCAAACCATCGAAACGTACTTATGACAGCGGGGATTTCTCTTCCCATCATTTTATAGGAGATTATAGCAGCAGCTCGGATAGTTGTAGTAATTTCGGAGGAGATGGCGGCGGCTGCGGTGGAGGCGGTGACTGAAAAAGATAGAAGTCCGGAACAGAGCTGTTGTTCATAGAGTGCCCCTGATTAAGGGGGCACTTTGATTATTCTAGGCAGGTTAAAGGAAATGGCTGAAAGGGAGAGTCTAATATGGTTAAAGCTCGAATAAGAAGACCAAAGCCAGCGGATATAGATGAGCTGAACCAATTCTTTAGAACAGTGATTACCGATACATTTCATAAAGAAGGTATAGGGGAGCTGCACGAAGACATAGAAAAAGAGATAGAAGCCAAGAATAGTTATCTGCAGCATGATCTGTTAAGCGGCGGCAATGATAGATTTTTTTTAATTGCCTTAGCTGAGGAGAAGATTATCGGAACTATTGAATACGGACCTGCAAGTGAGCTCATAGACAAATGTACAGAGGGGGCACTCAGTGGTCTTTATGAAGTGGGAACAGTATTTGTACATCCTGACTATCAGAATTCAGGCATAGCCAATCAATTGCTAAATGAAATGTATTTGACTCTAAAGAATAAAGGTGTGGAAGAGTTCTGTCTGGATTCGGGCTATAAACATTCACAAAAGATATGGGAAAAGAAGTTTGAAGAACCTGATTATTTGTTTAAGGATTATTGGGGGGACGGGGCTCATCATATGATTTGGCGAGTCAGGGTTAATGAGTTGTTTTCTGTATAATGAGCTTATGTAAAAAAAAGAGCCTCATCATGAAGGCTCTTCTGCTGTTTCGGCACTGTGAGATGAATTTAATACAATGATACCGCCAATAATCAGCATGATGCCGGCTATCTTGAGGCTGCTGAAAGCTTCTCCCCAAATAATGGCGCCTATCAAAGCAGTTAACGCAGTCCCTGCCCCGGACCAAATGGCGTAAGCCAGACTTAATGGAACGGTTTTAAGACATAATGATAAGGAATAAAATGAAAGTGCATAGCCAATGGCAACTCCTGCAGATGGAAGCTGCACAGTAAAACCTTCCGACAGTTTGAGCATGGTAGTAGCAAAAACCTCTCCTGCGATTGAAATGATTAAGAATACATATCCCCTCATATTTAATGGCCCCCGCCGCTATTTAATAAGATGACCCCTCCAACTATTAAAACCAAGCCCAGAAACTTTTTGCGGTTTACCTTCTCTTTGTAAATAAAGATCCCGACTAAGGATGTAAGCACAGTTCCAAGGCCTGCCCAGATTGCATAGGCTACGCCGAGAGGAAGTGTTTTTAATGCAAGTGATAAGGCATAGAAAGCAGCAGCATATCCAATTATTACGCCAAGTGAGGGCAGCACTTTTCTAAATCCGTCTGATGCTTTGAGCATGGAACTGCCAAACACCTCGGTTACAATGGCCAATCCTAAAAGTAAATACGCATACATATTGTTTCCGGTTCCTTTCTAAAATGGATTCAATTTATTTTACCTCTCTGGACGTGCCCATTGCCAAATACTTGAGAGGGAAAGTGAAACCAATTCAATATCTAAACCGCACCTTAGGTAAACTACACTTGGGAGGGGTGTTTATATGTATGATTACAAATTTATAAAAATTAACGTTGGGGCTTTTAGCGGCAAACCAAAGGAAGACTATGAGGAAATTATTATTCAGCAGGCACAGGAAGGATGGCGCCTGCATACCTTCACTCCGCTTCCGTTTGCTTCAGGGGGACAGGCATTGGAAATACAACTCATTTTTGAGAGGGAGCTTAAATGATAAAGAAGATGTGCCTATGAATTTCCAGTCAGGCAAAACGAGGTCTCTATGGATCGATCAAATAACCAGCAAAAGGTGTGAAATAAAGGATCCTTCAGATTTCTCCTGTATGGACTTATGTTTCAGGTAAAAGGATTGTTCTGCTGGGAGAGACATCCATGAAATCATGACGGTAATGGTTTTGTTAATCTGACTAGAAATGGAGAGTACTCGGCGATTGCAAGCTGTCTTAAGGTTGCTTTATTTTTCATCGGAACTTTATTTTTTATTAATGCAAGGTCTTTCTTTTCCGATAAGTGGGTGCCGGGACGTCAATCCGGGATGAATAATGTGCCTCCATTCAGGCATTCTAATTAAGAATGCTTTGGAAAAGGAGATTGATGATCTATGTACTTTTATAAAGAAGACTTAATCAATATGATTGTACCCGATAAACCCGATCCGCATGCGGCGAAAGTGCTGCAGGAGGCATTGGGCGGACAGTTTGGCGAAATGCGGACCTTGATGCAGTTCTCATTCCAGAGTGCAAATTTTAGAGGCAAGGCGAAGCAATATCGCGACCTGATTAGAGGCGTATTTTTAGAAGAGCTTAGCCATGTGGAGCTCGTCCAATCCACGATTAATCAGCTTCTGAACGAAGCCGGAGGGGATATGCCTGGCAACCAGGCAGCAGATGGGGCTCCTTTGGATGATGTTATCCAGGGAGGCGCGAATCCGCATCATTTCATAATGGGGGCGAAGGCATCGCTTCCAGTTGATGCCGGCGGCAACCCGTGGAACGGTTCCTGGGTTTATGACCATGGAAACCTGGTGGCGAACCTTATCAATAATGTGATGCTTGAATCGACGGGTGTTCTGCAGAAATCAAGGATTTACGAGATGAGCAGCAATAAGACGCTGAGAGAGACGATTGCCTTCCTGATAGTCCGCGATAATGCCCATCAAAATGCGTTCGCAAAAGCGCTGGAAACGTTGGGAGTGGATTGGGGCAAAATATTCCCGGTTCCTAATTACGATTTAAATAAATACCCTGAGTGCCGAAAATATGTGGAAATGGGCTTCCATAATGCACAATTTAATTTCAGGCTGGATGATACCCGGATAGGAGAGGTATTCCAGGGTAAAACTCCAAGCCGAAATGGCGGAGATCTTGCTGTTGTGGAACCACCAAAAGGCTATCCTGTTCCTGAAATGCCAGACATGCCAAATGAGCATGCGCCGGGGCTTTTTGATTTGAATAATTAGTTTCCTTCTTCTGGCGTCCTGAGTACAGGACGCCGTTTTTTTATATATTTTTTTAGGTTTCCTCTAGCATTTTTGGGGAATCTATAGTTATCTAAATAATGAAGAACTGGTTGTTTCTGAAAGGAGTGCAGCGAATGGAGTCTATCTGGCTCGAGTACGCATGGGCATTATTGATATTAATTGGACTCGAAGGATTGCTGTCGGCTGACAATGCACTTGTCTTAGCTGTCATAGCAAAGCATTTACCGGAAGATCAGAAGAAAAGAGCGATAAATTATGGAATCATTATGGCGTTCGTTTTCCGGTTTGGTGCGTTATTTGCCATCTCATTTATTGCAAACGTCTGGCAGATTCAGGCAATCGGAGCTGCCTACTTATTGTATCTTGGCTTAAAGCATGTGATTAAGGCCAGGTTTGGGAAAGAAAATAAAAATATTCGCGAGGATGTGAAGGAAGAAGCTGCCGGGAAAGGATTTTGGCCAACAGTAGGAAAGATTGCATTAGCCGATCTTGCCTTTGCCATCGATTCGATTTTGGCTGCTGTTGCACTTGCACTTGGTTTGCCGGATTCACCGCTTGCCGATTTCGGCGGCATGGACGGCGGGCAGTTTATCGTAGTCGTGCTTGGCGGGATCGCCGGACTGATCCTGATTAAGTTCGCGGCAACCTGGTTTGTGCAACTGCTTGGCAAACGGCCGGCATTGGAAACAACGGCTTATGCCATTGTTGCCTGGGTTGGTGTAAAGCTTGCTGTTATCACGCTTGCCCATGAGGATATTGGTGTTCTTGATCACCATTTTCCTCATAGTACTGGCTGGACAATCGTCTTCTATGGAGTATTGGTGGCCATTGCACTGCTTGGGTGGTTTGCTCCGGGCAAAAAACAAACGGAAGGTGAAGCTTTATAAATATAAATGCGCTGATCTAAGGATTAGCGCATTTTTTTGTTCCTGAATATATCAGAATTTCAAGAAAATACAGAGGTATTTCAGTTGCCCAATCGGCTACAGCTGTTAATGGCTCTGGTATGGAAGCCTCCTCACTTGCGGCAGCAGGGAATAAGGCGGTAGCCAGTACTATTGAACAAATCAATTCCATTCAAGAGACTGTCAATACAGCAGCTTTGAAACAATTAGCCAGGGGGACAGAAGGAATTGCCCGTTCCATCGAAAGTTTGGCTATGATATCAAAGGAACTATCTGCAGCGTCGCAAAGTGTGGCTGCATCATCTGTAGAACAGTTATCTTCTATAGAAGAAATTGCTGCATTGGCCGAACATATTAGCCTGAGGGCTGAACAGCTGCAAAAACTGGTTGGCAGGCTGAAATCTTAATAGGTCAATAGGCTTGCACAGAGCCTTTTTATACAGGCAGCCCTTTGAGGGCTGCCATTTTTTTGTCTTAACAGGAGGAAGGAGCTTTTGTCTGAAAAAAAGGGATCCGCCAGTCAGTATCCATAAGGATAAACAGCGGTGTCCAGGATTAGTTGAAGAATAAAAATTTACAGATAATATTAAAAGAGTGCTATTGATAACGCTTTCATAGTCTAGTAATAAAGATATAATTTTCATGTAGGCAAGTAATTTTTATCCATTATAAAGGGGGAAAAAGAATGAAAAGAAAGTGGAAAGTTATTTCTCTTATGCTGACTGTTTTGATGTTTGCATTTATTGCGGCAGGATGCAGTGAAGGCACTGGCGGCAGCAGCAGTGAAGTAAGTGTGGGAATTGTGCTGCCAACCAAGGATGAGCCTAGATGGGTTCAGGATGAGCAAAGATTTAAAGACGCTTTAAAAGGTACAGAATATACAACTGAAATTTTGTTTAGCCAGGGATCTTCCGCCAAGGAAAAAGAAAATGTTGAGACTTTGCTGAACAAAGGAATTGATGTGCTGATCATCTGTCCGCAGGATGGAGATGCAGCTGCTGCAGCGGTTGAAGCTGCAAAAAAAGATGGGGTAAAAGTCATTTCTTATGACCGTTTAATTACGAATACAGATGCAATTGATTATTATGTAACATTTGACAGCCTTGCTGTAGGAGCTGCTCAGGCGCAATACCTGATCGACAATGCAAAGGGCAAGGATACGCCTTTATATCTGTACGCAGGAGCTGCTTCTGATAACAATGCTTTCTTATTCTTCCAGGGAGCATGGAGTGTGCTTCAGCCAAAGATTGCAGATGGGACATTCAAAATTGCGAACTCAAGCGAAGCTGAGGCTTTAAAAGATACAGCTGATCTGTCCCGTGACCAGCTGAGCAAAATTATTGGCCAGGTGACAACAAACTGGGATCCGAACGAAGCAAAGAATAAGGCTCAAACGCATTTGACAGCTGCATCTGATGATATGAAAGGCGATGTGGCTATTCTTGCTCCGAACGACGGAACTGCCCGCTCCATCGCAGATGTTTTTGGAACTGACAGTGCAGTATCCAGCTACCTTGTTACAGGTCAGGATGCTGAGAAAGCATCTATTCAGTATGTGATAGATGAAAAACAATCTATGACAGTATTTAAGGATGTTCGTACTCTTGTACAAGATGCAATGGGCATGGCAATTGAAATCCTTGAAAACAAGGACCCTGAGACAACAGGTTCTTACGATAACGGAAAGATTGAAGTGAAAGCAAAGCAAACAGATGTAATTGTTGTAGACAAGGACAATGTGAAGAAAGAACTGATTGATTCTGAATATTATAAAGCAGATGAATTTACAGGGCTTTAATTAATAATGGACGAGAAATAGTGATAGAAGCGTCTATCACTATTTCTCCTTCTGAATAGCTTTTGGGCTAAGGAGTGAGTCATAATGAGCGAAAATATTTTGGAGATGCACGGAATTTCCAAAGAATTCACAGGTGTTAAAGCGCTCAGCAATGTCAATTTCAAGGTGGAGAAAGGTGAAATTCACTGCTTGATTGGTGAAAATGGAGCGGGCAAATCCACTTTAATGAAAGTACTCAGCGGCGTTTATCCTTATGGCACCTATCAGGGAGATATTGTATTTGAAGGCAGTGTGCAGCAATTCAATACAATCAGCGACAGCGTAAAATCAGGAATCGTTATTATCTATCAGGAGCTGGCCTTATTTCCTGATCTCACAGTCTATGAAAATATTTTTGCAGGCAATGAAATTAAGCAAGGCGGAATTGTCGATTGGAACCGGACGATTGCAGAAGCTAAAAAAATGCTGGATAAAGTTAAGCTTGATGTGAATCCTGAAACGCTTGTAAAAGATCTGAGCGTTGGAAAACAGCAATTAGTCGAAATTGCAAAAGCATTAAGCAAGGACGTGAAACTGCTTATTCTCGATGAGCCGACTGCAGCATTGAATGAAGATGACAGCGAAAATCTGCTGGATCTGTTAGGTGAGCTTAAAGAGCAGGGAATTACCTGCATCATGATCTCCCATAAATTGAAAGAAGTCATCTCCATTGCAGACAAGGCGACGGTGCTTCGTGATGGCCAAACCATTTGTACCCTGGACGCAGCAAAAGGCGAAATCTCTGAAAATCTCATTATTAAAAACATGGTCGGCAGGGAGATTGAAGATATTTATCCGAAGAGGCCGAACAAAACATTTGGCGATCCTGTCCTTGAGCTTCGCGACTGGTCTGCGTATGCGGTGCACCTGGGCAGACAGGTTGTAAAAGATGTTAACTTCCATGTTAAGAAAGGAGAAATCGTCGGGATTGCGGGCTTGATGGGGTCAGGCAGGACAGAACTTGCCCTGAGTATTTTCGGAAATCCAAAATCGTATAAAGTACAAGGCGAGCTATTGGTGGATGGCGTTCCTAAAACGCTGAAGCATCCGAGTGACGCCATCAGGTCGGGGATTGCATATGTGACAGAAGACCGGAAAGGGGATGGGCTGTTTTTAATACAGGATATTAAAAACAACATCTCTGCAGCTAACCTTAATCGTATTGCTGTCAATGGAATTATTAACGATAACGAAGAAGTGAAGGAAACAGCGGAATATAAAAAGTCCATGTACATTAAGGCATCTTCCCTTGAACAGGTTGTCGGCGACTTGAGCGGGGGGAATCAGCAGAAAGTGTCGCTGGGCAAATGGCTATTTGTCGGACCGAAATTGCTGATCCTGGACGAGCCGACGAGGGGCATTGATGTCGGGGCTAAATTCGAAATTTATACGATTATGAATAAATTGATCGAGGAAGGCATGAGCATCATAATGATTTCTTCAGAACTGGGTGAAGTCCTGGGGATGAGCGATCGTGTCTATGTCATGGCGGAAGGACAAATAAAAGGCGAGCTGTCGATTGAGGAAGCAAATCAGGAAAGCATTATGCAGCTTGCTACGCAATAGGAGGTTAAACTAATGGAATTTATTAATGAAGCAAAAACGCTATTTAAAGATAATATCCGTGATTATGGCATGTACATTGCCTTATTCGTTATTATGCTTACCTTCACCATTATGACTGACGGGTTATTTATGTCTTCACGGAATATCAGCAATCTCCTTGATTCAACAGGATATATCGCAGTCCTTGCAGTGGGAATGACGCTTGTGATCGTGATTCGGCATATTGACCTTTCAGTCGGATTCGTCGCCGGCTTTTTGGGAGCCATTGCAGCGATTCTGTTAACGGGAATGGGAATCCCTTTTTATATCACCATCCCCATCATCCTTGTGCTTGGCATTGTAGTCGGGCTGTTCAACGGGCTCCTGGTTGCAAAATTCGGCATCCCTTCTTTCGTAGCAACTCTTGCAGGAATGCTGATCTTTAGAGGAGCGCTTCTTCAGGTAACGGAGAAAACAGGAACGATTATTATCAAGGACGACGGATTTAACGCTATCGGCAATGGGTTCATCCCTTCCCTTATGCAAGTGAATGGGCTTCACCTGCTTACCTTGATACTGGGATTATTAGCTATATTAATGTATATATACAGTGAAATTTCCACCCGCAAAAATAAAATTAAATATCAGTTTGAGGTAGTATCAAAAGGGATTTTTATCCTAAAATTAGTGTTTGTTTCTGCTATCATATCCTATATTACCTGGATCCTTGCAGGATACAACGGTTTTTCCTGGACAGTTGTCATTATGCTTCTGGTGGTTGTCATTTATCACTTCCTGACAACCAAAACAGTGCTAGGCAGGCATGTATATGCAGTCGGAAGCAATCCGGAAGCTGCGCATTTAAGCGGAATCAATGTAAATAAAATAACGTATATTGTATTCGGTTCAATGGGGATGCTGGCTGCACTTTCAGGCATTTTATTCACTTCAAGGCTTCAATCAGCGACCACTACAGCAGGGACTTTATTTGAACTTGATGCCATTGCAGCTGCTTATGTCGGAGGGGTTTCTTCTGCCGGAGGCGTAGGAAAAATCACCGGTGCTATTATCGGAGCTGTTGTTATGGCCTCTTTATCAAGCGGGATGAATCTTCTCGGTGTAGGCGTTTCTCTCCAGTATATGATTCGTGGAGGCGTATTGGCCGGAGCTGTAATTTTTGATGTCATGACCCGGAAGAAAAGAGGATAGATTTTCAGTTTTCTGGAATCATAGTATGACAGAATGGTTTGGGGCATCTGTTGGATCAGGATGCCCCAGCTGTGTGTTCAGGCAGCTTATCAACCACCTTTCATCCTGCTATTCTATCGAAAGTAAAAAGGTGATATGATTAAAAATATTCAGTCATTTATACTGTGGAAACGGAGATACTGCCTTGCGTAAAATAAGTATTTTAATAATTTGCATCACATGCATCGCCCTTGGCTATTTTACATTGGCACTTGCTAAGAAAGCGTTTACAACAGTAGAGGATCTCCCTGCTATTGCAGACGGAAAGGATATGAAATACCGGCTGGTCCTGATTACTCAGGAATTAGACACTCCTTTCTGGGACAAGGCAGGCATCGCAGCAAAGGAACAGGCGCGGAAGGATGGAGCAAGTCTTGAAGTCTGGGGAAGCTATGGAAAGAACCAGGAAGATTTTCTGAAGAAGCTGGAGATCGCGATTCAGTCAAAAGTGGACGGCATTATTGTTCAGGGTTTGGATGCTCAGGAATTTAAAGATTTAGTTAAGGTAAAAGCTGCTTTTTATGGCATTCCGATTATTACAGTGGCCAATGATGTACCAAAAGCTGAAAGTCTGAGAAAAACATATGTAGGCTCTGACCAATATCTGGCCGGGCAGTTAATTGCAGAGCAGCTTATCGACGACATGGGTCATGAGGGGAAAGTCATACTCATGGGCGACAAGCATAAGGAGTATTATCTGCAGCAGCGCTTAAACGGCATTCATGATGTCCTGAAAGCTTATCCCGGCATCCGCACCGTCTATGCTGAAACGGGGGATGTCAGGGAGGAAATTATTGCTTCGACTCAGAACATGTTAAATCTAAATCCGGATACTGATAGTTTTATAGCGATTAAAGCTAATATAGCCGAAGCAATGATTCAGGAAATTGGAAGGCGATCACAGGTTGAGCCTTATTACATTTATTCATTCGATGATGGTCCGGATTCACTGTCTTTACTTACACAGGGAAAGCTTGATGGAATCATTGAACAATCTCCTGAGAAAATGGGAAGTCTCAGTGCTGAGCTGATCTTAAAATGGCTTAAAGATGAGGAAGTGCCGCTAAAATCTGACGGCTATCTCACCGATATCAGGATCTTAAAGGCAATGGAAGAGCAATGAATAAAATTCATAAGAAGATCTGGGCACTTACAACGGTCATTCTATTGATTATGGCAGCCATTTGGGTCACACTGACCTACTATAATCAGAAAACTCAGAATCAGTACAACGACATTCTTCAGCGATACCTCAGGATGAACGAGGTGACAACAACCAGCCAGCAGGTAATCGCAGACTTGAATAACTACTTTATTACACCAACTCCGGAAAATTTGGAAAAACTGAACAGCAGCAAGGAAAAAATGAAAAAGGTGCAAAAGGAAGTTATTTATCTTCGAAATTCGGAAAATGAGTTTGCTTTGACCAATTATATAAATCTGATTGACAGCCTGGCAGAGACCGCAGACCGCTCCCTTCTGTTCTTTAATGAACATGAGAAAGAGGATTCTGCTAAAGAGTTTGCGGAAGCGACGCGCATCTCGATGTATATTTCCGAGATGACGCTTACTTTAATTGATAGTGAATTGAATACCTATGAACGTTTTTACAGGGGAATCATTGATCAATCCGGGGAAATTAAAAAACTCGGGATTTGGGTTATGCTGATGATCACCTGCCTCTTGATGCTTTTAACTTATGGATTTTCATTAAGCATTACCAAGCCTGTACAGAAGCTGACTCAAGCTGCAAATGATTTATCAAGAGGAAGATTTCACCTGCCGATAAAGGTCGATTCAAATGATGAAATTGCCTTCCTTGCTCAAACCTTTGACCGTATGAGGATTAATATAAATAATCTGATATCAGAGATACAGCATAAAGCACAGCTGGAGCATGAGCTGCAGGAAAGCAAGCTGCTGCTGAAGGAAAGCCAGCTATTAAATCTGCAAAGCCAGATCAATCCCCACTTTCTATTTAACACACTTAATACTCTTTCAAAGAAAGCCTATCTGGAAGGCTCTCATGAAACCAGCGACCTGCTTGTAAGTGTTGCGGGCATACTGCGCTATAACTTAAAAAGGCTTGACCGCCCTGTCACACTCAGGGAAGAGGTAATGGTCCTGCAGCAGTATATGGATATTCAAAAAGCAAGATTTACAGATCGCCTGCAGTTAAAGATGTCAATCGATGAATCCTGTCTCCATGTGGACATCCCTGGCCTCACACTGCAGCCGATCATCGAGAATGCTGTTAACTATGCAGTTGAACCAAGGGAAGAAGGCGGAGTCATTTGGTTTCGCATTCAGGATGGAAATGACTGTGTGATTATAGAGGTGGAAGACGATGGTCCGGGCATTGAGGAATCCAAAATTAAACAAATTCTTCAAGGGCAATTCACCCAAACGGATGGAAAAACAACGGGCATCGGATTTACCAATGTCGTCAGGCGGCTCCGGCTCCTTTATGGATATGAAGATATCATGAATATCGAAAGCAGCGCAGCCGGAACAAAAGTGGTGATGAGAATACCGAAAGATAGGAGGGGGCAGCATGACAAAACTTCTGATTGCGGATGATGAGCAAATTGAAAGGGAAGGCCTTGAAGTGATTCTGCAGAAGGCATTTCCGGATGTTGAGATCAGCCAGGCGAAAAATGGAAAGATGGCGGTTCAAATGGCTGAAGAGCTTCATCCTGATTTAATTATGATGGACATTCAAATGCCGGGGATGAACGGCCTCGAAGCGATTAAGCTGATCAGTGAAGAAGATCCGGAAATTAAGTTTATCATGATTACTGCATTCGATACTTTCGATTATGCCCGCCAGGCGATAAAGCTTGGGGTTAAGGACTATCTGCTGAAGCCGAGCAAGATCACTGAAATTGAGACAACAGTCGGGAAGGTGCTTGAAGAGATTGAAGAAGAGCGGAAATGCCGCGCATTGACGAAGATTCAAAAGGATGCGCTGCAAAAGGCACTTCCGGTGATTGAGACGGATGTCGTAACACAGCTGCTGTTCGATCACGTCCATGAAGTTCATTTGGACATGCTGGTGGAAATGCTTGAAATTCCTTCAACCCATGAACAATTTGTTATGAGCATTTTGCTTCCCGAAGGACATGAGCATCTTTATACCCCGGTAAAAGAGAAGGTAAGACAAGCAGGCAGTGCATGGGTAGGTGCTCTATATGGACGCCAGCTGCCGATCATTGTCTTTCGGGAAAAGCAGCAATCATTCCGCTCTCAGGCGATATCCATTGCGGGTGAAATCCTGTCCCTTCCGAAAAAGGATTCATTAGAAGGCTGGTTCATAGGAATTGGGAATGTTTGCGGATCATTGCAGACCATTCGTCAATCCTATCAGGAATCTCTCATTGCGACCATGGACTCCACTCTTCCTGTTAAATTCCGATTTTACTCTGATGTGCCGGCTCTCAGAACCGGGGAAGATCTGCAGCTGACTAAAGAGCGAGAAAAACAGTTTTTCGATCAGGTCAGGCTTGGCAAATGGGATCAGGTCTCTCTTAGTGTAATGGATATGATCCAGCGGTGTGAAAGAGAAAAGGAAGGGGTTGTTCAGGCTCAGCAGCGTGTTCTGCAGATGCTCTGGATTGCATCACGGGTAATGAGTGAAATTGGGTCAGAGAGTCCTGCACCATTTTTTGCTTATCAAACCCGGGATTTCCGCCAATTGCGCACGGAAGCCGAACAATTGATAAAATTAATGAAAAAATCCTATGGGGAGCATTACAACCGTTTGGAAGCAGACACCATACAGCAGCTGAAACACTATATAACCGAACATTCGCATGAGGATATTTCTCTTGAAGCACTGGGAAGGAAAGTGGGGCTCAGCCCGATTTACATCAGTAAAATGTTCAAAGAAAAGCTTGGGGTAAACTATATCGACTTCCTGACTGAATGCCGTATTGAAAAAGCAAAGAAGCTGATGGCTGATGCAGGGAAAAGCCTGAAAGAAATCACCTTTGAGGTAGGCTATCATGAGCCGAATTATTTCAGCAAGGTTTTCAAAAAAATGTGCGGCCAGTCACCGACAGAGTTCCGCAAAGCCCTTTTGGGCAAATAGGATTTATGAAAGAAAAAGGGGCAAGGAAGATGTATAGAATCCACTGGAAACTCATTTTGACTGCGCTGTTTCTGGCATGCACCCTGTCAGCCTGTGAAATAGGTACAGTGCGTGATGGGAATCCCGTTCCTGCTGCTGGTGAACAAATGAATGGCGGCGGGGAGGAAAAGTCAATTAAGATTGGCTTTTCAATGGATACACTATTGGAAGAGCGCTGGCTGAAGGACAGAGATCTGTTCAAGGAGGCTGTTGAAGAGCTTGGAGCCGAAGTGGCGATCATGGCGGCTAATGGGGATGACGCCGTTCAAATATCGCAGGCAGAAACCTTAATTAAACAAGGGGTGGACCTGTTGGTTGTTGTTCCCCATAATGCTGAAGCGACTGCTTCAATTGTCAAAAAGGCACACGAAGCGGGCATTAAGGTGATCTCATATGACAGGCTCGTAAAAAATGCGGATATTGACTTATATATATCTTTTGATAATGAAAAAGTTGGCGAACTGCAGGCAGAAGCAATCACAAGGCTGGTACCTAAAGGAAAGTATGTATACATTGGGGGAGCAGTCACCGACCATAATGCTCATTTATTCAAACGAGGAGTCTTTAATGTGCTCCAGCCCTTTATTGAAAGAGGGGATATACAGGTTGTATATGATCAGTGGTCCAGAGATTGGACGCCGGCTAATGCATTTGTGAACATGGAAGAAGCACTTAACGCCAATCAGGGTCAAATAGACGCAGTGATTGCAGCTAACGATGCAACCGCGGGTGGAGCCATCCAGGCGCTCGCTGTGCAAGGGCTGGCAGGGAAGATCCCAGTAGCCGGACAGGATGCCGAGCTTGCTGCTGCCCAGCGGATCATCAGAGGCACGCAGACGATGACAGTATACAAACCTATCGGCACACTAACCAAAGAAGCTGCTGAACTTGCGGTCAGAATGGCAAAGGGAGAGTCTGTTGAAGCAAACCAAAAAATCAACAATGGCAAAATCGAGGTCCCTGCCGTCCTTCTTCCGCCAATTGCCGTAGATAAAGATAATATGGATCGGACTATTATTGCTGATGGGTTCCATTCCCGGGAAGATGTTTATAAGTAAGGACTTTACCTCTCCAGGTATTGCTTCAACCGGTCTTTACTGGTAAAATTAATGTAATTATAATGAAATGGAGGTTTTCCTTTTGACAGCATCAATGAGACTAAGAAGCCCGCTTTTCAATCGTTAACTGAATACGTTTGAAGGCTCTGCCTATGTTCAGAGCAAAGGGATTGGTCTGTCTATTTAAGGAAACCTATATTTAACGGTATCTTTTAAAGAGGGGATGAGTTTCCCCTCTTTTTTGCTGTCTTTAGAAATAGAATGTATTGGACGGAATTGATCAGCTGAATATAGGCAAAGCTTGTTTTTATTAAATGGCTTTTTCGTAAAGGTTGTTGCTATTCGGATTTTATTTACTGAGTTGATTGTAGTGGAAGGTGCGAGACTCCTGCAGGAGTAGCGGGACAGGTGAGACCCCGCAGATGCGCAGCATCGAGGAGGCTCAGCGCCCGGCCCGCGGAAAGCGAGCACCTGGAGCGGAAATCAACGGGCAGCATTTATAAGCGGAACATCATAATTTCTAGGAAAAGAGCCTATTAAATATAGAAATGAGTGGTTATTATATGAATACCGTAAATCCAAATCTGCAGGAAAATTGGCTGAAAAATATTATTCTATTTTTAAGCAGCCAGACGGTCTCCCTTTTTGGATCGTCGCTCGTTCAATACGCCATTATGTGGCATATTACTTTAACAACCGAATCCGGTTTGATGATGACTCTCTATATCATTTGCGGGTTCATTCCAACCTTCTTTTTATCACCGGTTGCGGGTGTCTGGGCAGACCGGTACAACCGGAAAATGCTGATTATTTTAGCGGATGGCCTCATTGCCTTTTCAACACTGATACTTGCCATTCTCTTTTTAATGGGATATGAATCCATCTGGCTGCTGTTTGTCATGGCTGGGATTCGTGCCCTGGGAACAGGGATTCAGACTCCTGCAGTCGGGGCTATTTTGCCGCAGATCGTTCCTAAGGATAAGCTCACAAAGGTGAATGGCGTAAATGGGAGCATACAGGCTGTCATTATGTTTGTTTCACCGATGGTCAGCGCCGCTTTAATCGCAATGGCGTCACTTGAAGTCATCTTCTTCATCGATGTCGCCACAGCAGCGATTGCCATAATAACTCTGATGGCTTTTGTTAAAGTCGCTGTGCACGAAAAAGCAGCAGCTGAACAGACAACGAGCTACTTCAGCGACTTTAAACAGGGGCTCCAATATGTCAATAGCAGCCCGTTTCTGAAAAAATTCTTTCTGTTCTTTGCGATCTTCTTCGTCCTAATGGCACCTGCTGCCTTCCTGACGCCGCTGCAGGTTACCCGGACCTTTGGCGGAGATGTGTGGCTTTTGACCGCCATTGAAATTGCCTTTTCAGTTGGCATGATGGCAGGAGGGGCAATCATTGCTTCCTGGGGCGGATATCCAAATAAAATTAAATCCATGACCCTTGCCAGTCTCATCATGGGGATCTGCACCCT
This sequence comes from Cytobacillus sp. FSL R5-0377, assembly GCF_038004385.1. Classification (NCBI taxonomy): domain Bacteria; kingdom Bacillati; phylum Bacillota; class Bacilli; order Caryophanales; family Bacillaceae; genus Cytobacillus; species Cytobacillus sp. FSL R5-0377. The sequence continues at coordinate 1,890,429 of NZ_JBBORA010000001.1, read as the reverse complement.
GGCGCTTGGCATCGTGCCGGTTTTCTGGATTTATTTAGTGTTCATGGCCTTGTTCGGGATTGCCATGCCAATTTTCAATACACCTGTAACCGTATTGCTGCAGGAAAAAATTGAAGAGAATTATTTAGGCAGAGTGTTTGGTGTCATGGGGATGATTTCCACCTCTATGATGCCGATTGGCATGCTGATATTTGGCCCAATCGCAGACTTCATAGCCATCGAATGGCTTCTTGTGGGAACGGGGGCATTCATTATCCTGTTAGCTGTTATTTTAGGCCGGGATCAGGTGCTTCTTGAAGCAGGAAAGCCTGCGCTAAGTGAATAGTAAGAGGTCTTTGTAAAGTGGAGCTGTCAAAAGTGGCAGCTCCATTTTTTTATGTAAAAACAAGGAACAACAGTACTGAAGGAGAATATTTATACGTAATGTCATTTGAAGGGAAGTAGAAAGATGAGGCAAATTATTGCACTCGGAGGAGGAGGGTTCTCCATGGAGCCCGAGAATCCATTGCTGGATGAATATATTTTATCTCAGTCAGGTAAAGAAAATCCTAAAGTCTGTTATGTGCCTACTGCAACAGGTGATTCCGATATCTGCATTAAATGGTTTTATGACTTTTTTGAAAAACAGAAATGCCAGCCGTTCCACTTATCTTTATTTAAGCCGCCAACAAGGGATATAGAGGGGTTTATTTTAGATAAAGATATCATCTATGTTGGAGGCGGAAATACGAAGAATTTATTGGCATTATGGAAAGAATGGGAATTAGATAAGATTCTAAGAAAGGCATGGGATCAAGGGATCGTATTAGCCGGCATCAGCGCAGGATCCATTTGCTGGTTTGAAGAAGGGGTTACGGATTCTTATGGAGATAAATTGGAGCCTTTAACATGCCTGGGGTTCTTAAAAGGAAGCAATTGTCCTCATTACGATGGCGAAGCGGAAAGAAGGCCTGCCTACCATGAGCTTTTGGCTTCTGATAAAATAAAGCCTGGAATTGCAGCGGATGATGGAGTGGCTATCCACTTTATTGAGGAGGAGGTCAGCCGAATCGTAAGCTCTAGACCCGGCGCAAGGGCCTATAAGGTCTATTGCGATAAGGAAGTAAAAGAGATTGAACTGAAAACAGAATACTTGGGTTCTTGAGGCGCACAAGAGAACTTAACATTAATAATGGAAGGAAGTGCTTAAAGTGGATTTGCAGACGGTTATGCAGGAGCTCGAAGCTCTTGGCAAGGAACGGACCAAGAAAATGTACATATCAAATGGCGCGCATGAGCCGCTTTTTGGAGTGGCAACAGGTGCAATGAAGCCAATTGCTAAAAAAATAAAAAGGAATCAGCCTTTGGCAGAGGAGCTATACGCTACAGGAAACTACGATGCCATGTACTTTGCAGGTGTCATTGCAGATCCTGAAGCTATGACGGAAGCGGATTTTGACCGCTGGATGGATAAAGCCTATTTTTATATGCTGTCCGATTATGTGGTTGCTGTTACATTAGCTGAAAGTGATATTGCACAGGAAGTTGCAGATAAATGGATCGAAAGCGGGGAAGAACTGCGGATGTCTGGTGGCTGGAGCTGCTACTGCTGGCTTTTGGGAAATCGTCCGGACGCTGAATTTTCAGAAGAGAAGCTGGCTAAAATGCTTGATAAAGTGAAAGACACTATTCACGATTCTCCCGAGCGAACCAAATCCGCAATGAATAATTTCGTATATACTGTGGGTGTTTCATTTGTGCCGCTCCATGAAAAGGCAGTTGAAATTGCAAAAACCATTGGGCCGGTCGAAATGAAAAGGGGTAAGAAAAAAAGTGCCATCCTGAAGGCCTCAGATAATATCCAGAAGGAAGTAGACAGAGGAAAGATTGGCTTTAAACGGAAATATGTAAGATGCTAACTTATTGGACATGATAATGAACTTGCCCCTTTGTGTTATAATGAGGAACTTAAGAATTATAAATAAGCACTCATAGTGAAACGGATGCCGAGAAAGCCTCCGCTCTGAGTATAAATATGGAGGGTCATGTAATGAATAAACGATGGACCATCAGCAAAATTAACGAGTTCGTTGAGAAGAACTCGGATAGTAAACTGCTATCGACGGAATATCATGGTTTTTCTCAAAAGCTGCTTTTTCAATGTGCATGCGGAAGCCAGTTTGAAAAAACATTTACGAAATTCAAAAATAATCACCAGCGCAAATGTGACGTTTGCCAGCCGCCTAAAGCGTCGCGCTAAGGTAACAGGGGACAGGAATACTGTCCTTTTTTCAGTTCTTTATCTGAATATTTTCTGGAAAGCAGGTCATTAAATGAAAACAGAAAAAGAAAAAATGCTGGCCGGAGAAATGTATGATCCTGCCGATCCGGTATTATTAAAGGAACGCGGGGAAGCAAGACGAAAGGTCAGAATGTACAATCAGACTCTGGAGACAGAAGGAGAAAAGCGGACAAAGTTATTAAAGGAGCTGCTTGGGTCTACCGGGGAAAATGTATATATGGAGCCCAATATCCGATTTGATTACGGCTATAATACCCATGTAGGAGAAAACTTTTTTGCGAATTTTGACTGTACCATCCTGGATGTTTGTGAAGTGCGTTTTGGAGATAATTGCATGCTTGCACCCGGCGTACATATCTATACGGCAACTCATCCGCTTCACCCTGCTGAACGCAATTCAGGCAGGGAATATGCAAAACCGATTACGATTGGAAACAATGTATGGATTGGGGGAAGTGCTGTCATTAATCCAGGTGTAACAATTGGGGACAATGCAGTGATCGCGTCAGGTGCGGTCGTTAACAAAGACGTCCCGGCTAATACGGTAGTGGGCGGAAACCCGGCAAAAGTCATTAAGCAGATTGAGCTGTAGATCGATTCCAAGTGTTAGGCTTTTTTATGCTCAGCGTAAGGAGGGAGAGCTGTGCTGCGAAGTTACAGTATAACTCTGCAATACACATCCCAAGAATTCCTCTGCATGAATAACCTGAATCCTCTAAGAGAAAACTTCTTATAAAAAGGGCGGAGGTAAACTCATGAGAGAAAATAAAGAAGAGCAGGGTAAGGAATTAAGCAGCACCATACATGATCAGGGTTCTAAGGATATCAGCACTACAGAGTATGGCCTTGAATCAGTTGCAGAAGGCTGCGATTTTGCTGAAGGAGAAAAGGAAAAACCTCCTGAATGTGGCGGGCTATGATACAAAAACTTGAGTTTGAGTTTAAGCTGGAAATGATCCATTGCAGCCAACCATTTTAACGATGGAGGGCAGTCATTCATGCTGACGGAAAAATATCCAAGTCAAAGGCTCCTTGCCGAAGGGGTCTTTTTTTTATTGGAGGGATTCTTACGGACTAACAAATCCTCCTGGCTGTTCTTGTTTTTCACCTTGACAAATAGGGCTAAAGATACAAAATTTAGCATTTAGACGAGCGGGCGTTCATAGGCTTATAAAGGTATGACAAAGATAAAGGAGGACTCCTATGTTTTATCACATCAAAGAGCTTCAATATCATGCCAAGCCTGAGAGACCGGACCCGATTTTTGCTAAGAAGCTGCAGGAAGTACTTGGAGGACAATTCGGGGAAATTTCGGTTGCCATGCAATACTTATTTCAAGGATGGAATACCCGCGGGGATGGAAAGTACCGCGACTTATTAATGGACACAGGGACGGAAGAACTGGCACATATAGAGATGCTTTGTACGATGATAGCACGACTGCTCGATGGGGCGCCGGTTGGAGCACAGGATGAGGCTGCTAAGGATCCTGTAATGGAGGCCATATTGGGAGGAATGAATCCTCAGCATGTAATCGTTTCTGGACTGGGAGCAATGCCGGCGGATAGTGTCGGCAATCGATGGAAGGCGGATTATATTGCTGCAAGCGGAAACCTCCTGGCTGATTTCCGGGCGAATCTTACAGCAGAATCTCAGGGACGTCTTCAGGTAGCCAGGCTTTATAACGAAACAAATGACCGTGGAGTAAGAGATATGCTCTCCTGGCTGCTGGCGAGGGATACGATGCACCAAAATCAGTGGATTGCAGCGATTCAGGAATTAGAATCGAAAGAAAATATTGTGGTTCCGAGTACTTTCCCTAAAAACTTGGAAAAGCAGGAAGTCTCCTATGTTTTATTCAATTTTTCAGATGGAGATCAAAGTGCCAAAGGACGCTGGGCCAGCGGGCCGAGCATGGATGGAATGGGTACGTTCCAGTATGTTCAGAATCCGCAGCCATTTGCGAAAAAACCGAAATTAAAGCCGGCACCTCCGTATATTTATAATACGCCGCCTTCAGTTATGCGGCAGGAACAAATTCCTCCAAGCCTTTCTTAATGAAAACACCCTGCTAATCAAAGCGGGGTGTTTTCTATTTCTATTGTGTTACTGTTAATTTTCCCTCCCTTCTTCCGGATTAAGAGGAGTAATCTCTTCAGATGCTTCTGTGCTATAACGCAGGCTTACATGCTGTGCACCCTTATTCTCTGATGATGCTTCAGTCATAACCTTTGCCAAATATTTATGGAAGAAGTATTCGAATAAAGCAGTACCTATTGCAGCAATTATGGACATGGCCAAGAGGTTTTCCCCATCCGTTAAGATGGAACTTAGAAACCATATTAAGACGAAACTGAGGCCGGAATCGGCAGCTGCGGCAAAGGTGTTGCCGGTTCTTGGAAGGATCAGCATATCCCCGAGAGTATAAGATATGATGCACAGTAAAGCAGTTATAAGAAATACGTTAATAAAGCTCATTCTAAATATCATGCCAAGTATGATATATAGGAGCACCAAGCTTCCTATAAATTTAAGTGCCAATGCTTTTCCATGAGGCATATTCATTCCTCCTTTTTCCTTATTCTGTATGTACTAGAGGAAAATATGCCCGCGCACCTATTCATTGATTCAAAATGGAATAAGTAGAATGCGAAAATATTAAAGGACATTTAACTGGACTTCTGCTGTTGAAATTAGTGCTTTCACCGCACTAGTCGCAACTTTTGGAGGCTCGGCAAAGAAGTGAACGCAAAAAACCCTCACAATTGCAGAGGGTTTCGCTGTAAGTTAATGATCCTTCTTTTGTTTTTTTGCCAAAATTGTCCGGAGTTCGTTAATTTCCTCCTCAGTCAGGGAGTCTTCCTGGATGAATTGGACCAGCATGGATTTGACTGTTCCTCCATAGATTCGCTTAATAAAGGATTGAGCTTCTGCCCGCTGGCATTGATCCTGTGAATAGAGCGGGAAAAAGGTATAGATTCTCTGATTTTTATTTACGCCAACTACATTTTTATGGACAAGCCTGTCCAGAAGAGTCCGGATTGTTTTGGGCTTCCAGTCTGTACGCTCTTGCAAGGATTGAATGACTTCATTAGCTGTTTTAGGTGCACCATGCCAAAGAACCGTCATGACTTCCCACTCGGATTCTGAAATGCTGGGAATCCTTTCAGTCATATGACCACCCTCCTTAATTAATGAGATAAACGAATTAATAAATGCCTTTCTGCTTCAATATAGATAATGTGATTTCAGCTGCTTTACTTCCACTAGAGTTATTATCATTCTGGATATTCGTTGCAAAAAAGTATGTGTTATGCTCTGACTCAACATATCCGATGAACCATCCATTAATGTTTTTTCCATTTACAGTGCCTGTACCTGTTTTTCCTGAAAGGAGGGCACCCTCTTTTCTTTCTAGTTTAATGGAATCTTTCACTGCTTGGATATTGTTTTCTTTAAATCCAAATTGATTTGCATAAAAGTTTTTAAGCAGCTGAACTTGCTCCACAGGAGAAATTTTAAGGGAGGATTCCAGCCAATATTCCTCTATTCCACCAGATAAATCACGATTCCCGTAATTGATTTGGTCTATAAAAGTTTGAATCGTACCCGGCTGCATCTGCTTGTCTAACATCTGAAAGTACCATGTTACGGAATTTCTCATGGCAGAAGTTAAATCCTGATCCGCATTCCAGGACTCAATCGGATACGTAAATCCGTTCCATTTTGCCGATGAATTTTCAACCGTAATGGTGCCTGACTCTAAACCAAGCAGTGCACTATAAATCTTATAAGTGGAATTTGGTGAAACCCTTAATGTGCTTTGATTTTTATTATGAATAAGATATTGATCTGCTTCTTTATCATACAATACAAAGCTTCCATCATATCCTTCAAAATAATTGCCTAAATCCTCATAACTAATGTTTTCATCCTTCAAGTTATAGCTGCTATTATCACGACCCATAGCAGAGATAAATGGAGCTTGGCCAGCAATAAATATCCCTGCCAAAATGAGTACAGCCGCACTTTTCCATCTCAGCCGTTTTGATTCCGGTTTAAAACAGGCAATTTTTTCGATTCTCGTTTTGATTTGTTTCTTTGACCCGTTTAAATGGTTTGCCAAATCGACTGTCACTGCCCTTGAGGTTTTATGGGCAAAATGAATAATGCTGTTTCCATACTCAGTATAATCAGGCTCATCCAGGGTATTTAAAACCGCTGCATCACAGGCAATTTCGCGATCCAGCCTCATCCTCCTTAAAGCAAGCCAAACTAGGGGACTAAACCAATATATAATTTGCAGAATCACCATTAAATAGTTGACTGCAAAATCTTTATTTTTATAGTGGTTCAGTTCATGTAAAAAAATATATTCTATCTCCTTTTCAGAAAGCCACTGGTCAAAATGACGGGGGAGAACCACATATGTCTTAAAAAGTCCAAACGTCATGGGGGTTTTAACGAGAGATGATTCTCCGACAATAATGCATTTTGAAATCTTCAGTTTGTGTTTGCAGTGTTCGAATAAGGATAAAATCTCTTTATTTCTAAGACAATTGGTGTGTTTCTTTACTTTATTGATTTTAAGCATTGCGATCAGCATAAATACAGTCAGAATAGCCACTCCGGAAATCCAAGTGTAGAAGACAGCATTACTTAAGAAGGCTAAATCATAGCGTTCTACCGAAACGGTCAGGTCCTCCATCCAATTATTTTGCCTTAAAGAAGTATCAGCAGCAGGAGCAGTTTGGGAATGAAGGCTGCTATTGTTATTCCAAAAAGATAATGAATCCGCAAATGACATGAAATGTAATGGGATAAAAGGCAGCGGCAGAGCAAGCAATAATAGAAACCAAAGATTATAGTGGGTTTGTGCTGTTAAATGCTTCCTGAAAATATTTTTAAAAAGAAAAACGACTCCGATTGTAAAGGAAGACACCAGCAGACATTCCAAAAAAACAGCTAAAGACTGTGAGCTTGTGATCATTCTCATACCTTCCTCGCAATTTTTGACATCCAGTTTCAATTCCATAGATAAAATGAATCCCAACCATTCTAGCATCCTATTTTTAATTTAACAAATTAGGGAGATCAAAGAATCTCTGATTATAATAGGGTTTGACAATCGAGGATTACATATGTAGTATTAGATTACACTTGTAGTCCTTAATGCTGTTTAAAAAATGGCTGGAGAAAATTTTTTTGAGGAAAGAGGTTATAAAAATGAGGAAATACGATAGTAAGAATAGGTTAATAGGAGCCCGGCTAGTCTGTTTGGTTCTGCTTTTGCTTCTTGCCCTGACTGGCTGTGCAAATGGCAATTCTCAATCAGATGCCAGTGCGGCAGAAAACTCTAAAGAAACTTCTATAAATACAAACCAAAAGTTCAAACAGCTGGAGAAGAAGTTTGACGCACGGCTTGGCGTTTATGCATATGACACAGGAACAAAAAAGAAAATTGCTTACAGATCTAACGAAAGATTTGCTTACGCATCTACATTCAAGCCGCTGGCAGCAGCCATATTGCTGGAGAGAAAGTCACTGGAGGAAATGGATGAAATCATTACATACACAAGTGATGACCTGGTTACATATTCTCCGGTTACAGAAAAGCATGTAGATACTGGCATGACTTTAAGAGAACTTTGTGAAGCTGCAATCCGGTACAGCGACAATACCGCAGGCAACATAATATTAGAGGAATTAGGTGGCCCTGAAGGATTCAAAGCAGCCTTAAAGGAAATGGGGGATACTGTCACAAGGCCTGAGCGTTTCGAGACAGATTTGAATGAGGCAAAGCCGGGGGACATCCAGGATACTAGTACATCAAAAGCACTTGCAGCAAGCCTTCAGAAAGTTTTAATTGGCGATTTTCTAACTGAGGAAAAGAGGAACATCTTAACCGATTGGATGCGGGGGAACGCTACTGGGGATCCATTAATCCGTGCCGGTGTGCCAAGCGGCTGGGAGGTGGCTGATAAGAGCGGTGCAGCAGGATATGGCACACGTAATGACATTGCGATTATCTGGCCTCCGGACAGAGAACCGATTATCATGACAATCCTTTCTAGCAGGAAGACAAAGGATGCTGAATTTGATAACGCTCTGATTGCAGAGGCAGCGGAGATGACCATAAAGGCTTTGGATTAAAACATATGAAAGGGGAGAAATATTCATTTGTTTTGTAAAAAATCATAAGGAAAATGGCTGGTTTTTGTTAACATGATCTTAATTTAGCCATAAAAATAATCACATACCTCTTCAACAATCCTTATCTAGAATATGGTTGAATACATATTTTAGATAGGAGATGGAGTGCGTGAGCAAAAAGTTATTAATTGGTACAGGTGTGGCTTTGTCGCTGCTGTTCAGCCCAATCACTCAGACGCTGGCAGCAGAACCGGGAACTGGGGAAAGGAAACAAGTGGATAATATCGCTCACCGCGGTGCGACAGGGTATGCGCCGGAAAATACAATCGCCGCATTTGATCTTGCCGTTGACATGAAAGCCGATTTTATCGAAATTGATGTTCAAAGGAGCCAAGATGGAGAATTAGTGGTCATCCACGATACAACTGTGGATCGAACAACAGATGGCACCGGAAAAGTGGGGGACTTGCCGTTTGATTATTTAAGAAGTCTTGATGCCGGCAGCTGGAAAGGGGAACAATTTACGGGGGAACAAATCCCGACATTTGAAGAGGTTCTGGATCGTTACCGCGGAAAGGTTGGAATCTTAATAGAATTGAAGGCCCCAGAGCTTTATCCCGGCATTGAAAAACAGGTTGCTGATGCGTTAAAAGAACGAAATCTTGGTAAACCGCAAAATGAAAAAATCATTATCCAGTCTTTTAACTTTGAATCTATGAAAACAATGAATCAGCTTTTGCCTAAAATTCCGATTGGGGTACTGACGTCTAACCCTGCAGATACTACCGCGGAAGCTTTAAAGGATTTTTCAGCTTATGCAGATTGGTTTAATCCAAGCTATGGAATTGTTACCGAAGAATTAGTGAATCAGGTTCACTCTCTTGACATGCAAATTGGATCATGGACTGTGCGCAGCCAGGAAGCCGCTGATTTCCTATTCGAAATGAAGGTTGACGCCATTATTACCGATTATCCGGATTATGTAGATCCCAGAAACTAGGCTTAATCTATATCAAAAATGGAGTAGACTCGTCATTAATGGCGGGTTTTTTTCAGTTTTAATAGACATTTAAAATAATAATATTATTTTGCTAAATTGATTCAAGAGATATTGTCATACAGAAGACAGATTGATAACGGTTACAAAAAAATTAAAAATAATTTAAATTGACTGAATAGTATAATTGTATTATTATTCTAACAATATATATTTTCGCAACACGAATGAATAGGTATTCAACTAAGAGGGGGAAGGATTTATGTCACAGATGTTAGCGTTAGTCATTCTTTTGTTTATTTTATTCATAGGAGATTTGGTTGCAGTCCGGACCAAGGCATGGGTGCCATCCATATTTGTCTGTGCCGTTCTGTTCCTTGCAGGATATTGGACATTCTTTCCACAGGATATCGTGGCATTGGCAGGGGTTCCGCCGGTTGTTGCCACAATGATGATGTACTTATTGATAACCAATATGGGCACATTGCTTTCCATTAAGGAATTGAAAAATCAGTGGAAGACGATTGTAATTGCTTTGTCAGGAATTATAGGGATTATTGCCATTTTATTTGGAATTGGAACATTTATTTTTGGATATCAAACTATGGTTGTAGCTGTTCCTCCTTTAGTCGGCGGTGTAGTTTCTGCCTTGATCATGTCTGAAGGTGCGAAAGAAGCGGGTCTTGCTTCATTATCTGTCTTTGCGATTGTGATATATGTGATGCAGGGATTTGCGGGATACCCGCTTACATCCATCGTCCTGAAAAAAGAAGGAAAACGGCTTTTGAAGCAGTACCGAAGCGGACAGCTTGTTTTTAAGGCGCAGAACAAGGCCGCTGAAGAGACGGCTGCAGCAGCGGAGACTGTTAGGCCTGGACTGAAGCTCATAGAAAAAGTACCGGAGAAATATAATACAGACTTCTTCAAATTTTTAAGATTGGCTATTGTATCCTATCTTGCTTACCTGACTTCAACACTGCTTGCACCTGTTGCCAATGTCAGTCCATTTGTCCTTTGTCTATTATTCGGGGTTATTGCTGCAAGCCTTGGCTTTCTTGAAAAGCAGGTGCTCCAAAAAGCAAATGGCTTTGGTTTTGCGATCATGGCCCTCATGCTCTTTATTTTTGACGGCTTAAAGCAGGCTACCCCAGGGATGATGCTTGAAATTATTTATCCGCTTGCCGGTACGATTATTCTAGGCGTAATCGGAATGTATATCTTCTCATTTATCGCAGGGAAAATTTTAAAAGTGAGCAAGGAAATGGCTTTCGCTGTTTCCCTGACAGCACTATATGGTTTCCCGGCTGATTACATTATTACAAATGAAGTCATAAAATCATTGACAGAAGATGAAAAAGAGAGGGAAATGCTGACCAGTAATATGCTTCCGCCTATGCTTGTCGGGGGATTCATCACCGTTACCATTGTGTCGGTAGTCTTGGCTGGAATATTTGTCGGATTATTATAAGAAAGGGATTGAATCGAAATGAGCAAAGTTCAAACAGGGAAAAATGTGAATCTGGAAAAAGTTCAGACGAGAATCGAAAACCATATTGACACCTTAAGCACATATACAGCGACACCAGGCAGAGGAACAACCAGATTAACATATAGCCAGGAGGATCTGCTTGCACGGCAGTATATTAAGGAGAAAATGAAGGAAGCAGGCTTGAGTGTCCGTGAAGATGGATTGGGCAATATTTTTGGAAAGCTTGAAGGATCCTTGAAAGATGCACCGAGTGTTCTGGTCGGATCTCACTTTGATTCAGTGCCGAATGGAGGGGCCTATGATGGGCCAGCAGGAGTAGTGGCGGGGCTTGAAGTGGCTAAGCTTTTTGCTGAAAATGGATTAGCGCCAAAATATCCTTTAGAGGTTGTCGCTCTTATCGAGGAGGAAGGCTCCAGATTCGGCGGCGGTCTAATGGGGTCACGTGGGATGGCTGGTTTGCTGACCGAGGAAGACTTCAAAACATTGAAGGATAAAGATGGCATTACGACCGTTGAAGCTATGGAGAAAATTGGCCTAGATCCTTCTCTCCCGAAAGCAAGAGACCAGAAGTCAGTCAAGGCTTATCTGGAATTGCATATTGAACAGGGTCCTATTTTAGAAGAAAAGAATATTCCAATTGGGATCGTCGAAGCAATTGTCGGATTGACGCAATTGGAGGTAACTGTAAAAGGACAAGCCGGCCACGCAGGGACCACACCAATGGATAGAAGATCAGACGCGCTGGTTGCGGCAGCCGGGATGATTGCCCATTTTCCTGGGCTTGCAGCAGCTGAAGGAGATGGGACGGTTGTGACAACGGGACGATTGCAGGTATATCCAAACGGAGCCAATGTGATTCCCGATCAGACAGTTTTTTCTGTAGATATACGCTCCGGCAAGGAGGAGCATGTCCAGAATGTCATTCGGAGAGTGAAGGAATTAGCCGAGTCCTATCATGATAGCGGTGTCGAAATAACCATTGAACAGCCTTTATATATTCAGCCAAAAGAGATGAATAAAGAGATTGTCAGTCTTTTAAAAGAGAAAAGCAGTAAACTGGGATACCCTTCATATCCTATGAATAGCGGTGCAGGACACGATGCCATGGTTTTCGCTGACTACACAAGTACCGGAATGCTATTCATTCCGAGTAAAAACGGACTTAGTCATTGTCCGGAGGAATGGTCAGATTCCCGGCATATTGCAGAAGCAGTTCAGATTCTTTTTGAGGCAGCAGCAGAGTTAACGGAGGCGGAATAAGTCATGATTCATAACAGATTAAAAGAATTGATTGCGGCATATAGCGATGAATTAACAGAACTGCGCAGAACATTGCATCGTAAACCGGAAGTATCATGGGAGGAATTTGAAACCACTCAATTTATCTGTGAGTACCTGGATGGACTGGGCATCGATTATAGAAGAACGGAACCAACGGGTGTCATTGCTGAAATTACAGGAGGGAAGCCTGGAAAGACGGTAGCTTTAAGGGGAGACATGGATGCGCTGCAGGTGGAAGAATTAAATATAGATCTTCCTTATGCATCCACAGAAAACGGCAAAATGCATGCATGCGGACATGATGCTCATACTGCCATGCTGCTGATTGCCGCCAAGGCATTAAATGAAATTAAAGAAGATCTGCCGGGGAGTGTCCGTCTTCTGTTCCAGCCAGCCGAAGAAGTGGCGGAAGGGGCGAGGATGATGGTGGAACAGGGTGCAATGGAAGATGTGGACAATGTCTTTGGTATTCATATCTGGTCGCAAATGCCGACACATAAAGTGTCCTGTACACCCGGGCCATCCTTCGCATCAGCCGATATATTCAAAGTGACATTCAAAGGGAAAGGCGGGCATGGGGCAATGCCGCATGATTGCATTGATGCCGCTATTGTCGCCTCTTCCTTTGTTATGAATGTGCAGAGTGTGGTGTCGAGAACCATTGATGCCCAGCAGCCTGCCGTAGTCACCATTGGGAAAATGACAGTGGGTACAAGATTCAATATCATCGCTGAAAATGCAGTCATTGAGGGAACAGTGCGCTGCTTTGATCCTGAAACAAGAGATTATATTGAAAAACAGCTGCAGCATTATGCTGAAAACACGGCAGCTATCTATGGTGCTAAAGCAGAGGTAGAATATACTCAGGGTTCGCTGGCAGTAATCAATGATAAATCCAGTGCGCAGCTGGTCCAAAAGGTTGCCTCTGAAGCTTTCGGGGAAGATGTTTTATTTAATGAAAAGCCCACAATGGGGGCAGAAGATTTCAGTTTTTACCTGGAGAAAGCACCTGGCAGCTTCGCCCTCGTCGGCAGCGGCAATCCGGAGAAAGATACAGAGTGGGCACACCACCACGGTAAATTCAATATTGATGAAGACGCCTTATCAACTGGTGCAGAGCTATATGCACAATATGCATGGGCATACTTGAACGAAAAACCGTAAAGCTGTTCAATCCGCTCCTTGTATGAGGAGCGGATTTTTCTGTTTGAAGACACGAAAAAGGAAGCAGTCGATTAGATCTGCTTCCTATATATAAGTGATTTATAAAATTCCTTTGACGAAGGAGAATGGTTGATGGCTACTAATCATTAATAGTTTTGCAGATACCTTGGCGGAATGTAATTTAGAGGCAGTGGACGTAAGATGACTTTAATATCAGAGGGCATTTCAAAATCGTGCTGTGCCTGTTTTAGATAGTGGTACATGTCTTTCCCGGCGACTGAATTGGCTGAATGAACAGTTATGCGATCTGCGAATAACTGTTTTTGAACCATCATTTGAACAAGCATAAGACCATTTCTTGATTTGCTTACTAAATCATGGTCTAAAGACAAGTGGTCAATGTCATAGGTCTGAAGCAAAAGGATACATTCATCAATGGTCTCAACTAATACATGACCATCCGGCGCTTTCCTATAATCATCAAGAAATACGCTTATTTTCTCCACTTTTTAATCCCCTTTCGAAGGGGTGACTAAGAAAAGTCATGGTGACCCTAAGTTGTGTTACTTATTTCATTGTAACATACACATGGATGCAAAGATACGGGAGAGGGATTCATTGGAAGATATCAGCCGTTCCTTTCTCCATTAAAAACTGCAGGGTTTGGCTTTTAAGACCTGCAGCTTCGAGAAAGCTCATGGACTGCTGAACAGCATGGAGCGAAAATCAGCGGACAATACCGGTAAAACACCAATTAAAAAGACCACACTCCTCCTAGTGATGAGTGTGGCCGAAGTTTAGCTGCGGAAGGACTCTCCGATCATGAAATAATTCAAGGTGTAATTTTCAGAGCTTCAGTGGTATGGTAATCTCTGTTTGCATACATTTGAACCTAATGAAACAACCCTGATTCCTTCGATTTCTTCATCAGTGCTTTCGTTTTTCTGCTCAATGGCTCCTTCAGGAAAGTGCCAACTAATAGCGCAATGATGCCAAAAATCATGAGAACCAAGAGGTCTCTGTATACTTTTTCCCAAACTATGCCGCCTACAGCTTCTCTCATAATGTCAATTACATAAGAGAATGGCAGGAACGGATGAATGGTTTGGAAAAACTCAGGAAGCAGGGCAATCGGATAGGTTCCGCCAGCACCCGCAATCTGCAGTACCAGCAAGACAATCGCCATAGCTTTTCCTACATCTCCAAATACAGATACTAAGGTATAAACAATTAATATAAACACTAAACTGCTTACCAGTCCAAACAAGACAAACCATACTGGTTCTGCCACATCCACTCCCAGCAAGAAGATATCACCCAGAGTCACTATTAGGGTCTGTGCAAACCCAATGCTAAGGAAGGTGAGCAGTTTGCCAAAATAGATTTGTCTTTCTGTAAATTCTTCAGATTGATGAACATCTGTAGCCAATAAAGAAATTAATAGTAAAGCACCTACCCAGATCGAAAGTACGGTATAGAAAGGAGTCATACCTGTTCCATAATTTTGGATTGGAAATAGGCTGTTTTTATTGAGCTGAACAGGTTCTTCGAAGAAACCTTTCTCTGCTTCGGGATCATTTTGCAGCAGCTCAATGATCTCGTTGATGTCTGTCTCACCCTGGATTTCCCTAATCCTGTCTGCTAATTGATTAACCTTTTCGTTTACATAAGGAAACTCTCCTAATAGGTGCTTCAGCGTTTTTTCTCCTTCACCTAAGTTCCCCTCCGTATTAGCAAGGATTTTTTCAATCTCAGGTATGGCGGATTGAATATCGGTCAGGATATTCCGGGCGTTGTTTAATGTGTCCTTGGCGCTGGCCACTTCTTTTTTGATGGCTGGCCGAATGCTTTCGTTATATTCTTTCACAAATGTGTCGATCCTGTCTTCAGTTGCAGCTGAACGTTCCTGAAGCCGGGTGATGAACTCATCTGCTTCCTGCTGTTTGTCTGAAAGAAAGACAGTGACCTTTTGCCCGTTTTCCTGGATCGTCTGCAGTTCCTGTTTTAACAAGGCGACTTGTTCCAGAGCCCTGTTAATTTGCTCCTGATTTTGGTTTGATTCTTGTTCCTTATTTGTTTCCTGCAGCTGCTTTAGTGCTGCTTCAATAGTTTCTAGGTTCTGAAGAGAACCCGCTATCTGCTCATTGATTTGATTGCTTATTTCCTTTCCCTGGTCCAGGTTCAAGTCAGAGGATTGCACCGAAGAGACAAAATCGTTTATTTTTATCGCCATATTCTGGACACTCTCCAGGTTCTCCTGAATCTTGGGTTCCATTGTATTCAGGCGATTCTCTGCCTCATTTAGGAATGTCATCGTTTCATTAATGGTCCGCAGACCGTTGCCTGTTGCACTTTTGGCTTCAGGAACGAGTGCTTGTGCTTTATCAATCATTATTTTGGCGTTTTCAGCGTCTGATAGGGAGCTGCTTAATAAAGAATGAATTTCAGGAAGCTTTTCCTCTATTTGAAAAACATACTCTTCGAACCGCTTTATATCCGGAAGGTCCTTTTCAATTTCCAGACCCAATTCATTGAATCTCTCAAAAATAGTGCCGTTTACAGATGAGATGAAATTGCTTGTAACCGTATCGACAATCCCGCCAGCACCCTTTTCTGTGATTTTAGGTGCAATGGCATTGATTTTTTCATTCACATAATACTCAATTTTCGCTTTTTCGGGCTTGTCTTCCATGACGGTCCCCAGCTTCTGAGAGAAATTCTCCGGGATTACGATGACAGCAAAATAGTCACCGTATTCTACCTTTTCCATCGCGTCTTTGCGGTCATCAAAGTGCCAGTCCATATCATCGTTCTTCTTTAATTCCTTGATGATATCATCCCCTATATGGATGTTCTTATCACGAACCACTGCTCCGGCATCTTCATTCACGATTCCCACTGGAAGCTGATCCGTTTGACTATAGGGATCCCAGGAAGCCACAATGTTAAACCAGGCATATAAAGAAGGCAGCAGCGTCAAGCCTCCAATTAATACTGCCGCAACCCAATTAGTAAAAATACTTCTAATATCATTCTTATAAATTTTCCACATGCTTTTCAGTCCTATCTTCTCGTCTTCATATAGATTTTGTGAATAATCGTTTAAATATATTCAGAATCCCAGTGTACACAACAATACAACCTCTATACAAATACTAAGTGCTCACAGCAATGACAATAACATTTGGAGCTTCAATATGAAGGTTATGGATATATCGGATAAAGTTGGATGAGTGAAAAACGGATTTAACGGTCCGGTTGCTGCCATAAGAGGATGAGTATTTTTTGAGTGACCGCCGCATGGGGAAAATATTAGCGGATTGTAAGCATATATAATGAATATGTATACTAAAACAAAATATAGAGGGCATGTGCTGCTCGTTCTCTTGTGTAAAAATGTATTCTAGAATGTAAAGGTTTAGGTGTAAGGCGGATATGGCTGCATTTTTCTAAGGCTGGCTACCCGCTTTATAAGAAAATAGGGTTTATAGATAAGTCTTCCGGGATGGAGTTACTATTATGAAATCTGCTGTCTGTGCAGGCGTTTTGCTTTTTCATAAGAGTGCAAAAAGGTAAATATGTTAATAAACATAAGCTACTGCCTTTTTTTCCTTTTCTCTATATAAAGCCAAGAGTAGTAAATCACCCAAAAAGTGAAGGGAATTATATATATTAAATAAAATTTATTATATGGAATGATAAAGGCTGAAGCTATAAAAATCACAAGAGCTGGAATTAATAGAATAAAGTATTTTCTCCAGTGCACATTCATTCCTCCTTGGTGTTTAATCAATAATAGTATCATAGGATAATAATACCAACTATAGGATTGTAATCAAGCTTTTATTTTTTCTGAGGATTGCAGTGTGGGTTATTGACAAACTTTTCAAAAAAATATATGATGAAAATCCTGCCAATTTTTCCTTTGGCCTAAGGGGACTGTGAAAAGTTCATTCTTCTTTGTAAAGGATGGGTAACGATGAATAAAGAGCAATTGATGGAAAGTGCACGCAGTATGAAGGAGAGAGCTTATGCTCCCTATTCCAAGTTTCCAGTTGGAGCTGCTTTATTACTGAAAGACGGCACTGTCATTAATGGAGTGAACGTGGAAAATGTCTCGTTAGGTGCAACGAATTGCGCCGAACGAACAGCCATTTTCACTGCAATTGCTAACGGTTACAAAAAAGGTGATTTTCAAGCTATAGCTGTAGCTGGTGATACGGCAGATTTTCTTCCGCCATGCAGCATATGCAGGCAGGTATTAGCGGAGTTTTGTTTGCCTGATATGCCAGTCTACTTAACAAATGAGAAGAAAGAAATATTAGAACTGACATTAAAGGATTTATTGCCTTATGCATTTACGGATTTAGAGATGTAGCATAAATAGGGGACAAGCTTTAGAGCTTGTCCCTTTTGTTTTTATAGAAGGAATTTCCAATTCAGCATAGAATATTGTAATGATGGATTCATACATTTTTTTACAGGTGCATGAAATATAGAGCAGCATTTTTTGTCATGAAAGCTACTGTCCATTCTATAGGGAGGTACTGATCTTGGGTGAAAAGAATAAAAAGCAAGTGAATAGAAAAGCTGTATGGGCATTGTTTGGGTTAGGATTTGGATCAGGTGTGGGGGCACTCTTAGGTATTTTAGCTTACAATTGTCAGTGGCTTGGATAGAATCATAGTTCGGCAGATTTGACGGTAATAGGAATGCTAGTGGTACCCGCGGCCAGGAAGCGAGGGTACCATTTTTATTCTCTATCCATATCAATCGCAAAGGTATCCTTAAGTCCCTTCAATCCAGAAGGGGTTATTTTGATAGCCCGGGTTTTGGGGATACGCTGGATCCAATTTCGTTCCAGGAGTATCTCCAGGATGGCATTCCCCAGTGCACCTGCAAGATGATGGCGTCTTTCGCTCCAGTCCAGACATTTATGGGAAAAAGAGCGGCGTTTCTTTTTTAATGAGGCCAGGTCTATTTGCATGGTGTGGAAAAATTCTTTTCCCTCTTCCGTAACACTGAATGTGTCATTTACTTCAGCAATAAATCCTCTTTTTTTTAGCGATTCAGTTATTTGCACCCCTAAATTTCCAGCGAGATGATCATAGCATGTTCTGGCAAAGCGGATTGCTTTATCTTCAGAGGCATGTTTAAAAGATTTAATTTCTGCTGCAGGGGCAATGGATAGAAAGGATTCCATCACTCTGGCAACTTCTTGATTCATGATTCCATAATACCGGTGCCTTCCCTGTTTTTCTGCTGTCACTACTTGAGCATCCAGCATTTTTTTGAGGTGGAAGCTGGCCGTTTGCGGCTTAACCCGTGCCATATGGGCGAGCTCGTTTACAGTGTGAAAGCGGCCATCCAATAAGGCGGTCAGTATAGCTGCCCGACTGGGTTCACTGATTAGAGAAGCGACTTTTGCAACGTTAGAATTCACTATCATATCCCATTCCTCCATGTAATCCATATTTCGATGATAATTGAAATAATTAGCCCTTACAATGATAATTGAAAAAATATTCAGGAGGAACAAGTTATGAAAAAGGAAGAAATAAGAACTAAACCCATTCACCCCAAAATTTTATACTATGGAACACCAGTGGTCTTATTAACAACACTTAATGAAGATGGAACATCCAACATCAGCCCGTTATCCTCGTCATGGGCGTTAGGGGAATGTATTGTTCTTGGAATCGGGGAAGGGGGAAAGGCATTGGAAAACCTTCGTAATCATCCTGAGTGCGTGGTGAACGTTCCCGGCCCCGGCCTCTGGAGGAATGTAGAGGCTTTGGCACCGCTGACAGGCAAGAATCCAGTACCGGAATACAAACGGGATAATTCATTTCGTTTTGAGAGGGATAAATTCTCGGCAGCCTCCCTTAGTAAGCAGGAAGCAGAAATCGTGAAGCCCCTTAGAATCCTGGAATGTCCCCTGCAAATTGAGAGCAGGGTGGAACATATCAGGATTCCGGAGCATGACCCAAGCTTTGCTATCGTAGAAGTAAAAGCATTAAAAGTTCATGCCCATACATCCATCATTATGGAGGATCATCATGTGAACCCCTATGAATGGAGTCCGCTTATTTATAATTTCAGACACTATTACGGACTGGGCGGACATCTTGGGAAGACCTTCAGGGCTTAATCTATTTGAATAGACGAAATCCTTTTTCATATAATGAAGGGCTATTAAAAAAAGAAAGCGCAAAAAGAAACGAAACAATATACTCTGAAGAGCAGGGGGATTCCATGTCAAAATATATATTAGTATTTTCTTCTTATCAGTACTAGTAAGTGCCTTGCTCATTATTATAATGGGTCAGTAAATATGGTCGGAAGCGATTCGGCAGAAGAAGCGGTAAACACATTCGGAATAATTATTGTCTTACTGCTGTCATTAATAATTTCGCAAATGTGTTATTTAATAGAATTGATTAAAAAGAAAAAGTAACTTTCTTTCATAGCTATTTAAGCGAGACCGGCTCCCCAAGTTCATTGAACGGATGCTTAAAGTCAAATGCGAAAGAATCAGGTCCATGCTGGATATAAGTATCATATCTTTTGAAAGCTTCCTTCCAGGAAACATCCGATAATTTATCTGTCCACCATACCACATAATTAGGCTGCCTTTCCGGAAGAGGACCAAACCACTTATTCCTGTCCTGCAATGCTTGCCTATGGCTGCCTGAATAGGTAAACCGGTATAAGGATTGCAGGTCTTGCCATACTGTTAAGGTAAGGATAGGAGTTCTATTGCCCTTAATTTTTTCTTCAGGGAGTTTCACTCTATTAGGATTGAATTCTTTTATAAGCTGCCCGGTTTTAGCGGCCTCTCTCATAACTTGATTTCCTGCTATAAAGAACTCCCTTGAGGCAGGGTGTTCTTCTGGATACTTTAGCTGACCAACTGTCAAAATTGCCGCAAATGCCACGAAATTCCCTCAATTTATTTCTTTTTTCTACCTATATTCCGGAAAGAATAGACTAATGCCTGAATGGAGGGATAAATAAATGGATGCTGCCATTTTTAAGAAAAGTATTCTAATAGAGGCTTACTTTACTTCCCTTAAACCCTGCCCTTCAAGAATATCCCGAATGCCTTCTTCACAGACTCCATAAGAGCGCCAGGAACAAGTTTCGCAGACAGTCTGTATATCTGAGGGAAGAGCATGCTTCCGGATGTTTAATTCAATGTCCTGCCAGTACAGAATTTGCCCGATATGAAGCCCTAATTTCTCTAGAATAACAGCATCTCTTTCGTAAATATTATCGTGTTCACAATGGTATTCACCTGAGTTGGGATACTTTTCACACAAATGATCCGGCCCTTTTACTAGCTGTATCCATGTCCTGGGATTGTCTCTCAAGGTTTTATGCATACGTGTCATATTTTCCGCGTATTCCCGGGAATAGCCCATTCCCCGATAGCCCAAAAGACAGAAGAGATGATGGCCGCGCAGCTTAAACATAAAATCCCCCCATAAAATATAAAGGTTAACTAAAATGGTTTGAAGGTTAACACATTTATTTATATTATCATATCAAACTATTTTTTCCAGATCGACTTTATGAACAATGATGGAAATGTTGAGAAATAGGAATATAAAACAGAGTAGAAGGTTAACTTTTAAATTAAGCTGACGCTCATTATTGTTCCGGTTGTGTATGGATTATTTTTCCTGAAGACGTCTAAGATAGAGAGAAGATCTGAGGGGAAATAGTTGGAAGGGACGGTTAGGCAGGAATTTATTTCTGCCTGTATTGAATTACTCATCACAAGTTGGTATATTATCATATATATGTAATCAATGATGTGATCAAGTAAATAAGGATTGTGAAACAGAAAATATAGCCTGGGCTGAGAGCTATATCACCCCTCCTTATTGAAACCTGCCACGGAGATGTTAGGAAAAAGCTAACCGGGTCGTTTCGTTATTAACGATTAGAGGGCTTTAAATTTTGTAAAGCCGAACTAAGGTGGTACCGCGTCTATCAGCATAAAGACGTCCTTTTGAAGGACTCTTTATGCTTTTTTTATTCTAAAAAAATACTTTCAGGAGGAAAAGAAGATGTCTCAAAACACCAATAATTTTTCAAAGTGGTATCTGGAAACGATACAAAAAGCAGATTTATTTGATTACACCCCTGTTCGCGGGTGTATCGCCTTTAAGCCTGATGGCTATGAAATTTGGGAGCATATTCAGGCAGAGATGGATAAGCGTTTTAAGGAAACCGGCCACCGCAATGCCTATTTTCCGATGCTGATTCCGGAGAACTTTTTTCAAAAGGAAAAGGATCACATTGAAGGATTCTCGCCTGAGCTTCCTTGGATCACAGAAGCGGCTGGAGAAAAGCTGGAGGAGCGTCTGGCACTGCGTCCAACTTCTGAAACGATGATTGGACATTTATATTCCGATTGGATTAAAAGCTACCGGGATCTGCCGGTCTTAATCAATCAATGGGCAAATGTATTCCGCTGGGAGAAGAAAACTCTTCCTTTCATCCGCACATCTGAATTTTTATGGCAAGAAGGCCATACAGCACATGTGGACGAAGAAGATGCGCGCAAGGAAACAATGCAGATGCTTGAAATCTATAAAGAAGTGGTTGAAGGTTTGCTAGCGATTCCGGTTTATGATGGACAAAAAACTCCATCCGAGCGCTTTGCCGGTGCAGTTGATACGTTTAGCATTGAAGCAATGATGAAGGATGGAAAAGCCGTGCAGGCGGGGACTTCCCACTACCTGGGCACAAAATTTGCCGAAGCCTTTGATATCAAATATTTGAACAAAGAAAATAAACATACGTTTGTTCACACCACATCATGGGGTACATCGACACGGTTAATCGGCTCTGTCATCATGGTTCATGGTGATGAACAAGGTCTTGTGCTGCCTCCAAGAATAGCACCGACTCAAGTGGTGCTGATTCCAGTTGGCCCATGGAAAAAGAACCCTGCGATTATGGAGAAATTGGATGAAATCTTTGCTGCATTAAAGGCAGAAGGAATCCGCGTACGCCTTGATGACTCCGATCAATCACCAGGCTATAAATTTAATGAGTGGGAGCTAAAAGGCGTACCTGTCCGCATCGAGCTTGGTCCTCGTGATTTAGACCAGAATCAAGGCTTAATGAAGGCACGAGATCTTGGGGATAAAGTGGCTGTATCGCTTGATTCGGTTATCGAAAGCATCAAAAAAGAGCTTGAAACCATGCAAACTCGTTTATTAGAAAAAGCTAAAGCATTCCGTGCAGAGCATTCGCACACACATATTGATACAATCGAGCAATTAGAACAGCACATTGCCCAATCAGAACAAAATGATGCCATCCCAGGCTGGATCTTAGCCGGATGGTGCGGTGATGACGCCTGTGAAGAAAGTGTAAAAGAAAAAACAAAATTCACAACACGAAACATTCCGTTCAACCCGCCGTCCACTAAGGATACATGCATCCATTGTGGAAAAGAAGCGAAGCATACCGTATGGTTTGCCCGGGCTTACTAAGCTGGGAATTGGAATATTGAACTTAGGCCGCCTTACTCAGGCGGCCTATTTTTTTTGATTCATAGCTTACGAAATTCATTTTTTTGCTTTGGTTATTCTGTTATAATCAAATATATCTAAAAATTTAGATAATTTTAGCTGTATTGAGGAGGAAGATAATATGAGAAATAAATATATTGGCGTGAAAGCACTAGGAGAATATTTCTGAGAAAAATTTAAAGGTGTTGAAAGGGGAAAATTAATTGAATCAAACCTTATTGATTATTGATGCTCAGCAGGAGTTAATTGATGGGAACCTGGAAGAGAGTGCTGTTTTTAATAAAGAGAACCTTATCGGGAATATCAATACAGTGATCGAAAAAGCAAAACAATCAGGTGTTCCAGTTGTCGCTGTAAGGGATCTGGAAGTTGCGGAAGGGAAAGGAAAAGGATTTCAGGTTCACGGAGATATTAAATTGCCTGCAGAAACAAAGTGCTTTGATAAAACAGCAACCAATTCATTTCATGGAACAGGACTGCTGGATCACCTGAAATCTCAAGAGGTCAGGCATGTTGTTATAATGGGCTGTAAAACTCAGCATTGTATAGACAGTGCTGTTAGAACCGCAACAATCAGCGGATTGGATGTTACATTAGTAGGTGATGGGCATTCAACAACGGACAGCGATGCTTTAACTGCTGAGCAAATTATTAAGCATCATAATGAAACACTTCACGGCCATTACAATGTGGAACACTTTTCAGTTGTCAGAAATGCAGAGGAAGATCTGTTCCATCCGATACATGATTCTTATAGGTAAAATGAAATTATAGCCAAGAGATATTTCACCTTAACGTCCAAAAAAATTGGATGTTAAGGTGAAAATCCATATCTTCAAATGTAGAAGTGTGAAGGAATCTCCTGAATATCAAGGAGCCTATCCCCGAATTTTTTCCTCTTTTTTTGCTTTTAGTATCCAGTCTATGAATTGTTCCCGGTCGAATAAGCGGATCTTGTTTGCTTTAGCAAATTCAATTGCTTGAGTGGTGAAACGCTCGTTTGTGATAACCCAGCATTCAGAAGCCTCATAAGTATCCATTTGTTTTAAAGTTTTTTGGACAAGGCGAATACCGATTTCTCTTTTATGGCTTTTGACTTTTACAATCGCTTGGCTGCCTGTTGGGAGGGTTAGTAAAAAACTGATATCCGGGTTCTCATCACTCGGCTTTGTAATGGGATATCCTAATTTAGTTAACAGAGGGAGGGTGAAATCCTCTAATTGTTCATCCGAAAGCTTGCTGATCATCGAGATGTCGGAATCCTCTTGCCTTTTCAGATCGCGGTGCAAACTAAACAATCCGTAAATGCCATAAAAGATCACTCCCCCCAGTAAAGCCGTAATCGCATTTTCCCAATTGTGCGTTTTTAAAAATACAATTATTGGCATCAGAATGATCATAATTAAAAGTATTAGATAATAACGGTCTTTCAAGCTAAAAACACATCCTCCATAAGTTTAACCTTTAAGGCTCATACAACAGCTGACTCTGAAATAAATCTTCTCCGTTTCTAGTAAAGATTTTTATCACTGTAAGCTCATTAAAAGGCAGCTCAGTTTTAGTTATATAAGTATCTGTATTAACTGCAAACTTTTCTACACGGCCTCTTTTGTATGTAATTCAAAATATCCTGCCTTTTGAGGTCTTTTCAAACTTTACTCCAACATAATTATTGTACTTACCCTTAAGACGAAGAACGTAAAAATCTAATTTCTCTTCCTCTCCCATTTCGGTTTTCATTTCTCCATTCTCCCGAGATTCTATTAAACCAACAGTATTAGCAGCTGCATTTTCATATAGAGAAAATATATATTCTTCCCCAGGGTGGACTTCAAGATTTCATAACCATTGTAATTCATAAAAATATTATATTCGTTTAAAGGGTGTTTTCAGGTGCCTCTTTTTCCTTGGAAAATTCATATAAGAATAGTTCTAATACAGTTAATCCCAAAAATAGTAATGGATATAGATGTTTTTTTTCATTAGTGCCCCTTCCAGCTCTCCTTAAACAATTATATAAGAAAACAGCAAAAGGCGTATGATTCATTAGAAGGTAAATGATTTTCCGTATGGAATAAGTACTATGAAGGTTTCAACGGAGGTTTTTTGAGTGAAGATTCGACTAACTGAATTAGCGATAGATGGGCCCTTATGCATCAAAGAGAAGCTGGATTTTTAAAAGCCATTTTTAAAGATGAAATCATTGAGTGTGAACATTTTGGGATCACTGCAGTCCGGGGGGATGAAGCAAAGCCTGTAATCGATATGATGTGTATCGTGAAAAACATCGGGAAGATTGATCCATTTAATGAACAGATGAAAAAGCTTAGGTACGAACCTGCAGGGGAATGGGGCATTACAGGGCGAAGATTATTTCGAAAAGGCGGGGAAAACCGATCCCACCATATCCATTTCTATCAATTTGATAACCCTCAAATAGAACGGCATCTTATCTTGAGAGATTATCTGAGGTCCCGCCCGGATGAAGCAGCAAGGTATTCATAATTTAAGGAAGAACTGGCCAGAAGGTTGAAGACACGAGTGATTATAGCCAGGCAAAAATGTTGTTTGTGAAAGAGATGGAGAAGAAGGCGATTGCTTGGTTAGCGGAAGAAAAGAATCTATGAAGTGTGGCAGCAGTTTGCCTTCTTTCCTTATCTTAATTGTAACCAGTGTGTTTTTGGAACTTTTGAAAGGCTTTTGCAGTAATCGCTGAAATCCAGTAAATGCTTATGAACGATATGCAGAATACGAAGGGGATATATATTATTGTATAGAGTTTAAGACTATCGATATTGAATAAGGCAACGATTGTTATTAATAGGGAAATTCCTATAGCTTTTGATGTGTGTTTATTTTGAGTGCTCATAAAATTCTCCTTTCGTTTATCTTATTGTTTTATTTTTTCTCTCTAGAAGGATAGGTGTTATATTCAACAGGATTGAAACCGCTGTTAATACCCACAATGCTTTTTCCATAGCAGGAACCACATCCATTAATGCTCCCCAATCTTCTCCATCCACCCAATTGGCCACAGTGCTGTGCTCTGCACATAGTGTCAGGGCAGTGAAGGATAATCCTATTGCCAGTGCCAGTTTATAATCTTTTCCTGCTTTATACTTATAAAGGTTCATGATCGTTGCAGCTATGGCAATGAATCCAAATATAATCCACATATATTCCGTCCTTGAATGTTTTAAATACCATTTTATGAAATGCTGAAAAGCGTGCCCTCCACCCATTTATATTAACATAAAATTCCAAAAATAATAAAGGATTTATTTCCAAATTGGCGAATAGTCTTAGGGAAGTCTTAAGTATAGGAGATTGTTATGGGGTATGTTATGGATTTAAGAAAGATAGTTGGAAGCCGTCCTCTTGTAATTACTGGAGCGAGTGTCATCATTTTGGATAAGAATAATAGACTATTATTACAGTTAAGGAAGGATAATAACTGCTGGGGGCTGGCGGGAGGTTCTCTGGAGCCCGGTGAAACACTGGAAGATGTGGCAAAGAGAGAGATGCTTGAAGAAACAGGGCTAACAGCGAAAGACCTGCAATTGTTTAATATCTATTCAGGTGAAGAGTTTTACTATAAATACCCTCACGGTGATGAAGTATATAATGTCGTTGCCGCCTATATCTGCAATAACTTTGATGGAGAACTTGATATAGGTGAAGATGAGGTAAGCGAATTGCGATTTTTTCATGTTCAGGAGATTCCCTCGAATATTAGTCCTCCTGACCAAAGAGTGATTAAGGATTATGTTCAATCTATCTAGAAAGGAGTTCCGAAGCGGAGCTCCTTTTTTCGTCCTTGATTTTTAATTGGGATAATTTTCTATAAAAAATGATAAGATTGGTTTGGACGAATGAATACAGACATTTTTTCAAAAAGAGAAAGGGAGTTAGAACATTGAAAAACAATAAAAGGTTTTTGGCAGTACTGTTAACAGTAGCCTTGTCAGGAGTATTGGCTGCTTGTGGGAACTCATCTGAAGTATCGAGCAGTGAGCCAACCAGTAACAGCTCTGTTCAAGAAGAAGATATCGAAACAACGGAAAAGGAGCCTAAAGGATCACAGGGAATGGAGGAAGAAAAATCTGACGGCAGCAGTAATACTGCACAGTCCCATGACAAAGACAATTCAGCTGAAGCCTCAAATGATGTTGATGCAGTTGATAAAAATGAAAGTCCCGGGAGCAGTAAAGATGAATATCTTAAGAAGCTAAACAAAATGGAAGAAGCGGACAGAAACGCAGAAGCCAAGACAACGACCACAGAAATGGTGGAACAGGAGGAAGAAAGATATAGAACGTGGGTTGACGAATTAAACAAAATCTATGGGTTGCTGGAAGAACAGCTTGAAAATGATCAGATGGATCAACTAAGAGAAGAACAGCGAAAATGGGTCCAGCAAAGAGATGAAACGGCTAAAAATTCTTTCCTAAAATATAAAGGGGGTTCAATGGAGCAATTAGAATATGTGGCTGCCCTGGCAAGTCTGACAAGAGAAAGGTGTTATTTGTTAGTTGCGAAGTATATGAAGTAGGGTACAGCTTTTTTTAGGCCGTTTTCGCAAAGTTTGTTGGTATTTATATAATATTTACTGAGTTGATTATAGTGGAAGGTGCGAGACTCCTACGGGAGTAGCAGGACAGGTGAGACCCCACAGACGCGCAGCGTCGAGGAGGCTCACCGCCCGCCCCGTGGAAAGCGAGCATCCTCTCGCTGCAATCAGCGGACAACATTGATAAGCGAAAAACAACAATTTATTCGAAAAGAGCCTTAGTAAAGAAAAAGCTATCTCCAGATATTTAAATAGAGATAGCTTGTATTTGTTTTTACTCTGAAAAGGCTTTTGAATACCGGACTGTACCAGCTGAATTTTTGAGAGCATTATCCGTCAATTCGAGAGCCATGAATGCTTCGTCAGGCACTTCGAAGGGGGCTTTGATATTCCAAAGACTGGCCGGTTTAAAGCCAAACTTAGGATAGAAATCTTTATGGCCCAGAACAATTACAGAATGATAACCGGCTTCTTTGGCCGTGTTAAGTGCAGTACGAATTAATTGGCTCCCGATGCCTTTCCCTTGAAAACCGGGAGCAACAGAAACAGGGGCAAGTGCAAGAGAATCTGCCTCTCTTTCACCATCCAATATTTTAATTTTGGATAAGAGAATATGACCCGCAATCTCTTTAGCCGGAGCGGCTGCGACTAAAGAAAGCTCCGGAATGAAAGCTTCGGAACTCCTTAGCCTTTTGACAAGGTAATGTTCTTTTTTATCGCTGTATTCTTCATTTAAAAAAGCTTCTTTTACCATTTCTTCAGTCGAATGATAGTCTGACGGGAGTTCTTGACGAATTAAGATATCCATTTATAGTCTCCTGTTCTTTATGTGATGATAAAGTTTCAATATAAATGGCACTTTCTCATGCTGTTATGCAGCCAGAAAGTGTTTCTCCTCCAGCTCTACACATAAGTTCAACAAACAAAAACCTCCAATTTGAGATGCTTTCATTTTATTAAGATAGGCTGCAGCGGTCAACTGTATCAGCTCTATGTTTATAGTCAGAAGCAGTCTTTGCAAATTCATGAACATTCTGTGAATACCGTAAAAATACAACCTGATTTTAGTACCAGGTATTATGTTTATCACTATTCAATTAACTCCATTCGCACAATAATGGAGAAGAAATAAATTGGCGATGAAATGGGGTAGTTCTTTTGAAATTTCCACAATTAACAATCGGTCATATGACACCCGAGTTTCCCATTATGCAAGGTGGAATGGGCGTAGGGATTTCGTTAAGCGGCTTGGCATCCGCTGTGGCGAATGCCGGGGGGATTGGCATTATTTCAGGAACAGGCATTAGCATAGAAGAGTTAAGGCTGCACATACGAAAGGCCAGGGCATCTATCAAGGGTGAGGGCTATATTGGGGTGAATGTTCTATTTGCCATGAATGATTTCGCTGAAAAAATGAAAGCCGCCATTGAGGAGAAGGTGGATTTCATTATTTCAGGTGCAGGAATATCAAGGGATATGTACAATTGGGGCAAAGAATCCGGTACACCGGTCATTTCGATTGTGTCATCTGCAAGGCTGGCTAAAATGTCAGAAAGGCTGGGGGCTTCTGCTGTTGTCGTAGAAGGCAATGAGGCAGGAGGACATTTAGGCACCGAAAGGCCATTATTTGATATTTTACCGGAAGTTGTGGAAGCTGTTAAAATCCCTGTCATTGCAGCGGGGGGGATTTTGACAGGAGAAGATATGGCGCATGCCATTCGCTTCGGTGCTTCCGGTGTTCAAATGGGAACACGGTTTGTCGCAAGTCATGAATGTGATGCACCTTTATCTTTCAAGGAAAAATATGTACATGCCCAACAGGAAGATATCGTTATGGTGAAAACTACCGTAGGATTGGAAGGCCGTGCCATTAAGAACCACTTTACGGAACAAATATCTGACAATAAAAAGGTGAAAATCAAGAAATGCATCGATTGCCTGAAAAACTGCTCATACCGCTTTTGCACTATGGATTCCCTGGTCACATCCATGGAAGGGGATTGTGAGAATGGTCTCGTATTTGCGGGGGCAAGAGTCCATGACATTACCGAGATTCTGCCTGTTGAGACAATCATTCATAATATCACAAGGGAATATGAAGCGTGTGTTTAATTTTAAAAGGCAGTTTTGTCCCCGGACGAGACTGTCCTTTCTCATTCGGCAGATAGTTTTGCTGGACTTATGGCGGGATTTAATATGTTTTCCATTTTGTTTGCGTGATACTACATCAATTCATTTGCATATTCTCTTATAACGGTTCCTTCAATAACTTTGTGAAACTGTTTTGTACGTTATAGATTAAAAAGGGGTGTGTGTTGAATGATGTCTGATCCATTCTTTATGGATGATGTTCTGTTTCAAGTGGTTCCTGTTTTTATTGGCATCGTTTTTATTATTGTTTTTGGCAGTATTTTATTTTCAATTTTTAAAGGGATTGGGCAGTGGAAGAAAAACGAAGAGTCCCCAAATTTAAAAGTGCCGGCTATGATTACTTCAAAACGAGCAGATGTATCCAGAAGCTCAACTATTCATCATGATAACCATCACCACCATTCTTCCAGTACCCGCACACGGTATTTTGTCACATTCGAATTTGAAAGCGGGGACCGTCTGGAGCTCCATGTTTCCGGGAAGGAATATGGTTTGCTTTCAGAAGGAGATATTGGAAAATTAAATTTTCAGGGTACCCGTTTTTTAGGTTTTGAGAGGAATAGGGTAAATAAAAGGGACGCATAAGCAGAACAAGTGGGGGCAGCATACTAAAAAATTTTGGTCAAAATTGTCTTTTCCGAAACAGTAAGAAAAAGTGCAGATAGTGGTATGTAAGCAAGATATAACCTTAACAAAAGTTTACAAATTCCTTCATTTTTCTTAAAACAAAGATGTTAATTTAGTTCTAGCGGGGATAGCAGGGGTGGCTATCATGGCACTTGGCGCAGGTGGAGCCAAGTGCTTTTTGGTTTAGAAATGAACTTAAGTTCTGCCAACCGGGAATACTTAACTATTTACAAAAATTATCTTGGGATAATATAATGATTTAGTGTTCTATGCTTAATCTTATTTTAAGAACGGGGGACCCATTATTTACGGCGGAGTTTCCGCATGGGGTGAATCCAGTAAAATGGAAGGGCTTACCGTTTCCATAGTCCTAACCCGAAAGCTAACCTCGTCAGCGTTTAAAGGAAACATAAAAACTATATGAATTAGGAGAATTGACAATCGTCGATTTTCTTTTTTATGGAGTTAAGCTTTGTTTCCCTTGCCTGAGCAGCATGTTAATACAAAAAGGAAGGTAGGGTAATTGATGAAAAAATTTAAATTAAGTTTAGCCACTCAAATCTTTATTGGCCTTGTTTTGGGGATTGTGGTTGGCGGAATTTTTTACGGTAATGAATCGGCGCAAAGTTTCTTACAGCCCTTTGGTGATGTGTTCATCCGTTTAATTAAAATGATTGTGGTTCCTATTGTACTATCCACAATTATCGTTGCCATTGCTGGTGTAGGAGATATTAAATCCGTTGGTAAGCTTGGCGGTAAATCATTGGCCTATTTTATCGGTATGACATTGGTTGCCATTGTAGTAGGCTTAGTTGCCGGAAACCTGTTACAGCCTGGTGCAGGCCTGAATATGGACAGCCTGCAGCAAAGTGACATTTCAAATTATGTCGAAACCAATAAAGAGCAGGAAGGCAAGTCTGTAGCGGATACGTTTTTGCATATTGTGCCTACTAACCCTGTACAAGCCATGGTTGAAGGCGATATGCTGGCAATTATCTTCTTTGCTGTTGTATTTGGACTTGGAATTGCAGCCATTGGAGATCTGGGAAAGCCAGTTCTGAGATTTTTTGAAGGTACGGCTAAGGCGATGTTCTATGTAACTAACCTATTTATGAAGTATGCGCCGATCGGGGTATTTGCCTTAATTGGTGTCACGATTTCCAAGTACGGTTTCGCCTCACTGATTCCATTAGGCAAGCTTGCGCTCACTGTATATGGAGCTATGATTTTCTTTGTTCTTGTTGTACTGGGAGTGATGGCGAAAATTGTCGGGTTCAGCATCTTTAAATTATTAAAGATGATCAAAGAAGAATTAATTTTGGCATTTTCCACAGCAAGCTCAGAAACCGTTCTTCCTAGAATCATGGACAAAATGGAGAAAGCGGGAAGCCCGAAACATATTGCTTCATTCGTTATTCCAACAGGCTACTCTTTTAACCTGGATGGATCTGTTTTATATCAGGCGATTGCCTCTTTATTTATTGCCCAAATGTTTGGGATCGAATTAAGCATCGGACAGCAAATTACGTTAATGTTAGTGCTGATGGTTACATCGAAAGGGATGGCGGGCGTACCTGGCGTATCCTTTGTTGTGCTTTTGGCAACATTCAGCACCATTGGATTGCCTGCAGAAGGCCTGGCTTTTATTGCGGGAATTGACCGTATCCTTGACATGGGCCGCACAGCGGTTAACGTAGTAGGGAACTCACTGGCAGCAATTGTTATTGCGAAGTGGGAAGGGCAATTTAACCCACCAGCTGAAAAAAGATTTGAACAGCAAGCTTCATAATAGATTAGAAAACACTAACAAATGTATTCGTTTGTTAGTGTTTTTTTTATGGAGCGAGATAGTTCGGGGCCGGACACATGAACGGGAAATCGTCGGGGCAGAGTTGGAAGAGGTTCATGTCCGGACTCAAAAAGAGGAAACCGGCGATTTAGAGTCCGAAGTCAGAGCAGATTCAAGAGGTAATAGGTGAAAAGAAATCCGGTTCCGGCTTTTATCTACTAGCCATTTAGGGTCATAATTATATTATAATGGAGAAAAAAAGGAGGAACTCAAATGGCAAAGGGAAGTAAGGAACTTTCACCAGAACAGAAGGATGTATTGCTGCAAACATTGAAAGCCCGTTTTGAGAAGAATATGCACAGGCATGAAGGGCTCGACTGGGAGGATGTTGAAGCTAAGCTTGAGGCTAATCCTGAAAAAATGTGGTCACTGAATGAAATGGAGGAAACGGGCGGCGAACCGGATGTTGCCGGGTATGATGAACAGGCGGCTGAATACATATTTTATGATTGTGCAGCAGAAAGTCCAAAAGGCCGCAGGAGTGTTTGTTACGATCGTGAAGCACTGGAGGCAAGGAAAAAGCATAAGCCGGAAAACAGTGCGATGGATATGGCAGCTGCCATGGGCATTGAACTTTTAACAGAAGAGCAATACCGGGAGCTCCAGGAGCTTGAAGCTTTTGATAAGAAGACATCGAGCTGGGTACAGACACCCGCTCATATTAGAAAACTTGGCGGGGCTCTCTTCTGTGACCGCCGCTACGACTCGGTCTTTGTGTATCACAATGGAGCCGACTCCTACTATGCTGCAAGGGGATTCCGAGGCTCGCTGAGGGTGTAGGTTCAGTGAAAAACTAAGTAAAAAGAGAAAGGGTCAGTAGGCACTTATATTGATTGAGGCGTTAATCCGGGAAGGGATTAACGCTATTTTTGTAGAACTGCCTTGATAATACTGATAATGGGGAAGTAAGATGAAGACCATTATTAAGGCTGATATTGAAGATTTAGGCAACATTGTAAATATAGACAGTTAGGTTATGGGTAAACAAGCAGCCGAGATTATACTTAACAATGAAGGAGGGCATTGTATTAATGTGAAAGTCAGAGCGGTATAGTTGAAAATTTAGTTGTAGGAGATCCTGAAATCATTTATTACAAATTAAAATTGATTCTAATGCAAGATTCCTTATAAATATGAATCTTGCATTTTTTTGTTTGACTGGGATTCTACAGGATATAAATTCTATTTATTTTGATAATAAACTGTCATTTTTTTAAATAAAATTGACAATAAAATATCACGGTGGTATAGTGGCGATATGAAAACGTTTTCTAATCATTTTCTTGTGTGCGGGGATGATTGCCATTATGGAAGCATCAAAGGAATGACAGGCAGGAGAGGTATTATGGATGTATTAGATAAGATAAAAGGCAGATTAATAGTTTCGTGTCAGGCCCTTGAAGATGAGCCGCTTCATGATTCATATATTATGAGTAAGATGGCTTTTGCAGCAAAGCTAGGAGGGGCTTGCGGAATTAGAGCAAACAGCGTGAAAGATATCCGTGCAATCAAGAAGGAGGTCGATCTTCCCACCATTGGGATTATTAAAAAAGATTATCCCGGCAGCGGAGTGTATATTACGGCAACGGAAAAAGAAGTAGATGACCTGTATCAGGAAGGTGTGGATATCATTGCTTTTGATGCAACAAAGCAAGTCCGTCCGGATGGAAAAAGTTTTCAGGGATTTTTTGCAGAAGTGAAAGCCAGGTACCCGGACCAGCTGTTTATGGCTGATATTTCTACATTAGAAGAAGCGCTTGAAGCTGAAAAAGCCGGAGTTGATATTGTGGCAACCACTTTAGCAGGATATACTCCCTATTCGGAAGGAGTTGTTCCTTTGGAATTACTGGAACAAGTAATATCCAATGTTTCAGTTCCTGTTATAGCGGAAGGAAATATGGATACACCGGAAAAAGCAAAAAGGGCTATTGAATTAGGAGCTCATGCAGTTGTTGTAGGAAGTGCCATTACACGTCCGAAATTAATTACAGAGAAATTTGCAAAAGCTATACAAAATTACTAGGGAAAATAAGAAATGAGGGTGCTCGAGATGAAAGGAATTTTTACAGCGTTGATGTGTTCATTTGATGAAAACGGAAGGGTGAACGAAAAGGGATTAAGGGAGATTGTTCGTTACAATATCGTAATTTCAAAGGTAGATGGCCTGTATGTCAATGGCAGTACAGGTGAGAACTTTCTGATTTCCACTGAACAAAAAAAGCAAATCTTTGAAATTGTAAAAGATGAAGCTAAAGATCAGGTTAAGTTGATTGCTCAGGTAGGTTCATTAAATATTGATGAAGCAGTAGAATTAGCACAATTTGCAACAGAATTAGGCTATGATGCTATCTCTGCTGTTACACCTTTCTACTATAAGTTTGATTTCCAGGAGATTAAAGATTATTATTACACCATTTTAGAAAGCGTTAACAACAAAATGATCATCTATTCTATCCCAGCCTTAACGGGGGTTAGCATGAATCTTGAACAATTTGGAGAGCTTTTTGAAAATGAAAAAGTAATCGGCGTGAAATTTACAGCACCTGATTTCTTCTTACTGGAAAGACTGCGCCATGCTTATCCTGATAAGCTCATTTATTCCGGATTTGATGAAATGCTGCTTTCTGCTACTGTCCTGAATGTAGACGGAGCGATTGGCAGTACGTTTAATGTAAATGGACAGCGTGCCAAGCAAATTTTTGAATTGGCACAAAAAGGCCAAATAAAAGAAGCAAGGGAGCTTCAAAAGGTAACCAATGATTTAATCGGAGATATTTTAGATAATGGCTTATACCAGACGATTAAAGAGATCCTGAAGACACAAGGCGTTGATGCAGGTGTATGCAGGAAGCCGATGAAAGCGCTTGAAGAGGATAAAGTTCAACGCGCGAAAATGATTGCGGAGAAATATCTGTAAAATCAGGGGGGTAAATGATGACTGGATCTTTTGCTGTAATTGATTACGTTATATTATTTGCCTACCTATTGTTCATTCTTTGGGTAGGGATTGCAGTTGCCAAAAAAGAAATGCAGGGAAAAGAGTTCTTCAAAGGGGATGGCTCTATTCCGTGGTGGGTGACATCTGTCAGCTTATTTGCAACCTTATTGAGTCCGATTTCATTCTTATCCTTAGCCGGAAATTCCTATTTAGGATCATGGGAGCTGTGGTTTGCACAATTAGGTTTATTTATTGCCGTGCCAATCGCGATTTATTATTTCCTGCCGGTTTACCGGAAATTAAATTTAGATACAGCTTACGAATATTTAGAGCGGCGATTTGATACAAAGCTGCGCGTCATTGGAAGCCTTCTTTTTATCGTCTATCAGATTGGGCGCATGTCCATTATTATGTATCTGCCGGCGTTAGCATTAGCGGCTGTTACAGGCATCAATGCTGTACTGATCGTATTATTCATGGGTGTAGTGGCAACCATCTATTCAGCCTTTGGAGGAATTAAATCAGTACTTTGGACAGACTTCATCCAGGGTGTTGTCTTAATCGGCGGAGGTATTTTTGCCCTAATTATGCTGATGTTCTCCATTGATGGCGGATTTGGAGAAGTGGTCCGTGTCGGTACGCAAGACGGGAAATTCTTTACGGATACACCATTCTTCGATCCGAACTTTGTCAATAACAGTGTTCTTCTTCTTATTTTTGGCGCCGGGATTTCAACTGCATTCTCATATATTTCAAGTCAGGACATGGTTCAGCGTTATTTAACAACTACTGACTTAAAAGAAATGAATAAAATGACTTATTTAAATGGTATCCTGTCACTTGGTACGGCAACATTATTCTTTTTTATCGGAACAGCTTTATATACATTTTATACGCAGCAGGCAGGTGCGATGCCGGAAGGTAAAGCCGACCTGATTTTTGCCAACTTTATTGTGGCTGAGCTGCCTGCAGGAATTTCAGGCTTGCTGATTGCCGGATTATTCGCTGCGGGACAATCAACACTTTCAACCGGCTTGAACAGTGTGGCGACAAGCTGGACATTGGATATTCAGAAAGTTCTTAAACCAAATATGAGTGATGAAAAAAGCACCAAAATGGCGCGTAATGTATCCACAATTGTAGGCATTTTCTCCATTGCTTTTGCTATTGTCCTGATTTACACAGATGTTGGAGATGCTTATTCCTGGTTTAATGGATTGATGGGATTGGTATTGGGTATCATCGGAGGTACCTTCACGCTTGGAGTCATGACGAAAAGAGCAAACGCCAAAGGGGCCATCTGCGGTTTCTTCGCAACAGCAGCCCTTGCAGTCTATGTGTCTTATTTTACGGATATTACTTTATGGGCCTATTCCATCATTAATTTAATTGCTTCTATCGTGTTCGGTTATGTCTTTAGCTTATCATTCAATCAAAAAAGCAAAGCTGAAGATGAAGATCTGACATACTATGATAGAAAAAAAACAGCGTAAAATGGTGAGACTATGTTTCAAATAAAAAAGAAAATAAAGACGGATGTCTTAGTGGCCGGAAGCGGGCTGGCCGGGATAAAAGTAAGCAAAGAGCTTGCAGATCAACAGGCCGATGTATTGATGGTGACAAAAATGCAGGTAGGTTCAGGTTCAAGCTTTTTTCCGCTGAAAGCCTCCCTTGGAACTCAGGTGACAAAAGATCATGAAGATGAATCGATATTTCTTGAAGATATTGAAAGCTTGAGCCATGGCATGCATGGGCGGGATTTAGCTGAGGTGTATGTAAAAGAAATTCCGAAGCGTGTAAAGGAATATCAGGAGATTGGTGTGAAGGCGAAAAAGCTGGAAGGAGAGCGTAAAGCCTGTTTCGCTGAACATGAACGGGATATCTATTTATTAAGTGACTGGGATCAGATTCGCGAAAATGTGAGAACTATTTTTGCAGAGTATGAAAACCTGTCTATCCTGGAAAAGACAATCGTCCTTACTTTGCTGAAGAAAGATGACCGTGTGGCGGGAGCCATACTTTTAGATGAGAATAATGACCTCGTTATGGTGGAATGCAAATTTGTCATTTTAGCAACGGGCGGATTCGGCAGTATTTTTCAGCATAACTTAAATCCCAATGATGTGGATGGCTCCGGCCATATCCTGGCTGTCGAAGCAGGGACCCGTCTTGTAAACATGGAATATATTCAATTCATTCCAGGCATTACGGCTCCGAAATATAAAACCCTCTTTGGGGAACATACATTAATGTATTGTGATGATATAGTCGATGAAGCAGGGAGCAGCTTACTGGATTCTATGCTGCCTGAGGAGATGTCGAAGCAGGAATGTCTGCAGATCAGGAGCACACACGGTCCGTTTACCCATTCACTTGATTCGAAGTATGTTGATATCGCGATGATGAAAAACATCATCGTGAATCGGAATGACCGCGGATTCAGGCTTTTTTATCGGTCCGAGTTATATGAAAATGGGGAAGAGTTCTACACGGTCTATTTAAATTGGCTGAAAGAGAGAAATATTGATCTTTTTGAGAATGAAATTCGTATTGCCCCATTTGCCCATGCCAGCAACGGTGGGGTTTATATTGACACGTATGGCAGAACCGGTGTGAACGGATTATATGCCATTGGTGAGCTGTCCTGCAATATTGAGGGAGCGAACCGATTGGGAGGAAATTCGACTGGCGCCTGCATGGTATTTGGCAAAAGGGCTGCCGCAGATTGTGTCAGGTATATCGAAACACAAAGCCGTGAGGAAATTTCTGAACCTGAAGCATTGAAACAGATCGAGAACATGTTTGGCGTTCAGGTGCAAACAAAAGGTCCTGTTATAGATATGGAGAAAAAAGTTCATCAGGCTATTGAATCGATCAAAAAACTCATGTGGTATCATGGGAATGTCGTGCGCAATAAGGACAGTCTATTAAAAGCATTAGAAACCATCAGAAAGCTCGAGTCAGAGCTTGATTTAGGTAGATTGTTCGAACAGCAGGCAACCCGAAAGCTGACAATTAAGGCACGAAACTTCTTCAAGCTTTCGCAAATCCTCCTTGAGGCCATGCTGGAACGAAAAGAAAGCAGAGGCGCACATTTTCGTGAGGATTATCCGGAAGAACGTGAAGAATATAATAAAAGATTGTTTATTTCCATGAAAGATGATGGAGCATTGGAGTATCGCTTTCTAAATGAATAGGGAGTAGCCTTGATGCTCATAGGTGGAGGGGAAAACCTGGTATGGGTTTTCTCTTTTTTCAATTGTAAGGGAGGAGCACAAACATGCAGCTTGGAGTTATTGATATTGGCGGAACATCTATAAAATATGGCATCGCTTCAGACGCAGGAGAGCTTTTTAGTCTTGATTCCATCCCGGCTGAGGCTTATAAGGGCGGTCCTTTAATAGTAGAAAAAGTGAAGATGATCTGTGATATGTTGTTGAAACAGGCAAGAGTCGAGGGCATTGCCATCAGCTCAGCAGGGCAGATAGATAACCAGAATGGAACCGTGGTGCATGCAACGGATAATATTCCGGGATATACCGGTACAGGTCTGGCTGAGGTTATTTCAAAACATACCGGATTGCCGGTTACGGTCGAAAACGATGTGAATTGCACAGCATTAGGTGAATATTGGCAAGGTGCAGCTAAAGATATGGATGATTTTCTCTGTGTAACTATTGGCACGGGGATTGGCGGTGCGTTATTCTTAAATGGTAAGCTATACACAGGAGCCAATTTTTCAGCCGGGGAAATCGGGCATATCAATCTGTACCCAAATGGGAAGCCCTGCACCTGCGGTAACAATGGCTGTTATGAAAGGTATGCTTCCAGTTCAGCCCTATCAGAGCTAGTGGAGGAAAGAATGGGTGTGAACCTTCCATTAGAGAAGTTTTTCGAGCTTGCCAGAGAGGGAAGTAAGGAAGCTAATAACCTATTTGTACAGTGGGCAGATGATGTGGCGACAGGCATTCAGAGCCTTGTTCATATTTTTAACCCCGAGCTTGTACTGATTGGCGGCGGAATTTCTGCACAAGGAGACTTTTTATTGGAAGAGATACAATCGTCTTTAGCGAAGAAAGTAATGCAAAACCACTGGAAGTCGCTTCGGATGAGAATTGCCGCACATGAAAACAAAGCCAATTTATTAGGAGCAGCCAAGCACTTTTTGGACATGAACAGGAAAAGCTAGCAGAGGGGTTACTATGGAAACAAATAGAAAAATGACAGGGCTGAAGCCTACTATATTAATGGAACAGCATAAACACAACTTTACTAAATCCGACCATAGAATTCATGAATATATTTTAACGAATACAGACAAGGTGTTATACCATTCATTAACGGAATTATCGGAAGCAATAGGAGCTGCAGAGGCTACAGTTCTGCGTTTCTTCAGAAAGCTGGGCTTTAAAGGCTTCCAGGATTTTAAATTTTCGCTCGCGCAAGAGGTATCTGGTAATTCCAGTCAGACGGGTGACGAGACCTATATTGAACGCATCCGCACAAACATGGTACATGCCATTGAAGATACATATAATATGCTGAATAATCAAGCTCTTGAA
Source organism: Cytobacillus sp. FSL R5-0377 (assembly GCF_038004385.1). NCBI lineage: Bacteria > Bacillati > Bacillota > Bacilli > Caryophanales > Bacillaceae > Cytobacillus > Cytobacillus sp. FSL R5-0377. The sequence continues at coordinate 1,850,816 of NZ_JBBORA010000001.1, read as the reverse complement.
AACAGCATCGAAGCGATAGTCCGTTCCAGGGATGTAGTGATATTTGGCATAGGCTCTTCCGGAATTGCCGGGCTTGATATGCAAAATCGCCTCATGAGAATAGGAAAACATGTTGATGTCGTCACAGATCCTCACTTCCAGGTAATGAGGGCGACCTCCCTGGATGAACATTCCGTTGTGATTGCCATAAGTTTAACAGGCAGCACAAAGGATATTGTCGACACCGTTAATATAGCCAATGAAAAGAAAGCTACTGTGATTGTATTAACAAACTATGTGAAATCACCTTTGGCCAAATACGCGGATTATATTTTACTGACCTCTGTAAAGGAAAGCCCGTTAGACAGCGGTTCATTAGTAGCCAAAATTACACAGCTTTATTTAATCGATCTTATCTGCACGGGGATCACCATGAAAAACTATGAACAAGCTTCAAAAGTGAAAATGGAAATATCTGAGAATATCAGTAATAAGCTGTACTAAAGCAAGCCAATGCTGGTTCAATTATTTTTATAAGGAAGGCCCTTGTGCCTTCTTTTTTTCCAGCCCTAAAAATGGAGTTTTTTCACTGTTTTTCCCAGAGGTATTGTCACAATGTCCTTACCGCTGATATCCAGGGCATTAGCAGTTATAATCAGATATAACTAATTGGAAAGGGGGGGCATAATGAAAAAGAATTCCCTGTTATTTCTTTCATCAATGGTCCTTTTTTTATTATTGGCCGGATGTTCAAACAGTGGCCAGTCTAAAAATACAGAAGAAGTGAAGCAGGATGAAGCTGAAGAGAAAGTGGAATTGACGATTTCAGCAGCAGCAAGCCTGCAGGATGCCCTATCAGATATCAAAGCAAGCTTTGAAAAAGAACACCCTAATGTGCATGTAAACTTTAACTTTGGAGCTTCAGGCTCACTTCAGCAGCAAATTTCGCAGGGAGCACCCGCTGATCTGTTCTTTTCAGCTTCAGAGGATAAGTTTGATCAATTAGTAAAGGATGGACTGATGGAAGAAAAGAATGGAATTGATTTGGTCGGGAATCAGCTTGTTTTAGTGGTGCCCAAGGATTCAGCGGCGAAAATCAAATCGTTTCAAGATCTGTCAAAAGCAGATAGGTTGTCCATCGGTACACCGGAGTCGGTTCCTGCGGGGAAATATTCTAAGGAATCATTAAAAAACATGAATATTTGGAACGGCCTCAAAGAAAAAGTGGTGTATGCCAAAGACGTCCGTCAAGTCCTTACATATGTAGAGACCAATAATGTGGATGCCGGAATTGTCTATAAAACAGATGCACTCATTTCTGACAATGTGGATATTGTGGACACAGCAGATGAAAATACTCATGGTCCTATTATTTATCCTTTGGGTGTAATTAAGGATACGAGTCATCCGGAGGAAGCTAAGCTTTTTTATGATTTTCTTCAAAACGAAGAATCAATGAGTATATTTGAAGAGTATGGATTTAAAGGGCTGAAATAAGGATATGGCTACTGATTTTTGGTCACCAGTCTTATTATCTGCTGAAGTTGCAGCTGTATCAGGAGTATTGGCAATTATTTTGGGCGTTATCATAGGAAAGAGCATGGCGAATAAAAGATTTAAAGGGAAAGCCATCGCTGAGACCGCCTTTCTTTTGCCGTTAGTATTACCCCCATCTGTTGTAGGATTTTTGCTGATTGTTATTTTTGGAAGAAATAGTTTTGCAGGCCGGTTCATTGAGCTTATCTTTAAACAGCCAATTATGTTTACATGGTGGGCTGCTGTTATTGCTTCGACGGTTGTCGCCTTTCCACTTATGTATCAGTCTGCCAAGACAGGCTTTGAAGCGATTGATCGTGACATTGAAAATGCCGCTAGGGTAGATGGGGCGAATGCCTTTCAGTTATTCACGAATATCACGATCCCCCTTTCCTATAAGGCTATTATTTCAGGCGGCATACTGAGCTTTGCCAGAGCCCTGGGGGAATTCGGTGCGACTTTAATGTTTGCCGGCAATATCCCTGGAAAAACACAAACGATTCCAACTGCTATTTATGTAGCCATTGATTCAGGCAATATGGAGATGGCCTGGCTATGGGTGGCGTGTATGATAGGAATATCTTTTATCATGCTGGTTTTTGTTCAGCTGATTAAAACATAAGAAGACATCCTGTTGAAGGATGTCTATTTTTAGTTGCTCCAGTTGAATGCAAAAAGAGCAAAGCCTATAATGGCGGCGTAATTTTTGAAACTGTAATAGCATGTCTGGCATCATCCTTTGATAATCCGCTCCCAAGAAACATTGAAAGCCGGCCTCCAAATAGTCACGAGACAAATGAAGCCAATCCCCAAATATAGATAAATCCCATATGGCAGGAAAGTGCTGGCGAAATGCAGGCCGGCAAATAAAGCTGCCAAAAACATCAATCCAAAGATAATGGCAGTGCTGCCGTTTTGGTTGTAGTCATCAAAAGACTCCGAGAAGGGCAGGGCTTTCTTTAATGCCATAAAACAAATAACTGCATATAGACAGGCACTAATAAATAAGGCGATAAGGTCCGGCAGAATCCTTGCTCCGAACAGGAAAAGAAATAGAACACTAAGAAGAAGGTAGACAGGCAGATATAACTTGAAGATAAATGCCTTGATGGTACCGCTGAATACCGGATTCAGCTGTTTGAGCGGAGCAACCCGGTAGACAAAGGCACCCTTATATTTTCCTGAATACTTTAGAAGAATCATGATGGTCGGAATAGTGATCAAGCTAAAGTATATCGTTAAATAGGACTTGCTGTCTGATAATTGGCCGAAGTCATCCCTGAGAACATTCATAATAAAAATAAACGGAATCACAATGGAAAAACCAAGGGATGGATAGGCCTTTAGTTTAAAGTCCCGTTCATTTTTCATCATGCTGCCGGCAAAGCGGAAAAAGGCTCTCTCCTCGGGCGAGCGGCAAATGAGGCTAAGAAGCATTTCCCCTGCTTTTCTCCGCCTTGGTTCTTTGGCTTTTCCATGATAAGCAAGCTTTTGCAGGTTCTGCTCAAAGGTGCCTGTAAATTTCAGATATATCCAGATAGACAGGATGGGAGTGAGGATTGCTAATGCTGAGAAGAGGAGATAAAATGGCTCGAAACGACCCTTCATCAGCATTTCCATATTAGCCCCAAACCACATCGGAAAAATGAATACCTGCCACCACTTTGGCTGAAGTGAAATCGTTAAGTTAATAAACTCAAAGGAGCGAATCAGCAATTGATAGCCTACCATGATCATCAGAGACAGCCCGATTTGAACATAGTTGATGATATCTTTTAATTTTTCCCCATCAAAAAACCGCAAAATCGATAGATAGATGAGCGCAGTTAAGCCAACAACCAATAGGTCGATCAGGATGATGTGAACAGCAGCCACTAGAAAAAATAAGATTCCATTCTTGAAAAGTCCCACGATTAAGGGAATTCCCGCAAGTGCTATAGTAAGGAAAAAAAGATAAATCGTTACATGGACCATTTTTGCCGTGCTGATTGTTTTTCGGCTGACCGGCTTTGGAAACAGGATATTCCGATCTCGGATATCCAATAAAACCGAAGAGAAATCGGAAATTATGGAGGTCATGACAAAAAAGGTGAACACCCCATAAAAAAGGCTCATCTGGAAAAGATAATTGTCCCCAATAAGCACAAATGGAATTAAAAACAGGCCAAACAAAACGTAAATCCATAAAGATTTTATATACTGATTGTTCTTTTCTTTGTTATCTTTTTTGGCATTCTGTGAGAAAATGGTGGGCACACGCCGCCCATCCATCGTCAGCTTTACCTGCAGGAGTCTCCTCATAACCTTGTAATCTACTCCAAAGCTGGTAAAAATCCGCTCAAAACGATCCAATAGTTTAAGAGTGCGATAGTTCTGCATCCCTACATCTCCCTTACAGCCGACACAAATCGGGCTCCAAGTTCCTTATGTTCACTGAATCCCGTAAGCTGGTTGAAGATCTGTTCGAGTGAACCTTCCGTATTTTGCTGCTTTAGCTCTTCAAAAGTACCGTCTGCTGCGATTCTTCCATCATGCAGGAGAATAATGCGGCTGCTTATTTTTTCGACCACATCCATGATATGTGATGAATAAAAGATCGTTTTTCCCTGTTCGGCCAGCTGGGCCATGATTTCTTTAAATATCATGACACTATTTGCATCCAGGCCATTGATGGGTTCATCGAAAAACAGAAGTTCCGGATTATGCAGCAGGCTAGAAATAATGAGCAGCTTTTGGCGCATTCCTTTTGAATAAGAAGCGATCCGTGAATGATAGACTTCCCCTATGCCGAATAGCTCCATCAGATTTTTTGCCTTGCTGCTGGCAAGATCAGCATCAAGACCATACAACTCGCCAACAAAGGTTAAGTATTCCTGGCCGGTTAAATTATCGTATACTTCAGCGATTTCCGGAACATATCCAATTTTTCTTTTATACTCGATATCTTTATCGGATATATCCTTGCCAAAGATTTTGACTTGTCCTGAATAGTCATCATCAATGCCAAGCATGATTTTGACAGTAGTGCTCTTTCCAGCGCCATTCGGACCGATATACCCGATGATTTCCCCGCGTTTTACCCCAAAAGAAACACCGTTGAGCACTGACTTCGAACCATAGCTCTTTCTCAGATCATTAATTTCTAATATAACGTCCTCCATACCCTTGACCCCATTTCCAAAAATATACCATTAAAACTATTCTAACATTAGAGCACTTTTTTGCTAAAGGGAAATTGGTTTAATTTTCTAAGTGAAATGGAATAAAAAGGTTGTTAACTGGAGGGCCATTTAAGATAATTAATATTGAATTTATAAAATTAAGGTGGCTAAAATGAATATTTTCACAGTTGAGGATGTACCGAAAGATAAGATAATAAAGTTTTTTAAGCTGCATTGGGGGAGCACGGAAATGGTTATTTCCAGCGGCATCTATGATTGCAGTGTATTAGATGGATTTGCTGTTCTAAATGAAGAAGATAAAATCATTGGCTTAATTACTTACATAATTAAAGATATGGAATGTGAAATTATATCTTTAGACAGTACGGAAGAAGGCAAGGGGATTGGAACAACGTTAGTTCAGGAAGTCGAGTATTTTGCTAAAAAGAAAAATTGTAAAATCATTAAACTTATAACTACAAATGATAATTTATTAGCTTTAAAGTTTTATCAAAAACGGGGATTTATCATGTCCAGAATTATTCATAATGCCGTGATGGAAGCAAGAAAGATAAAACCCGGTATACCCTTTATTGGGTACGATGGTATCCCGATCAGAGATGAAATTGAAATGGAAAAGGTTTTGAACTAAAAACAAATATTGAGGGAGATTTTTATGCCATTAAAAGTTGGAGAGGTCATTTCGTTTGAACGGACCTTTACAAAGAGGGATGTTGAATTATTTACAGGGATATCGGGGGATGCAGGTATTCACCATATAACACCGGATGAACAGGGGAGGCTTGTGGTACAAGGATTATTGACGGCGACTCTGCCGACCAAGATAGGCGGTGACGCAAACGTGCTGGCCCGTACGATGAACTTTGAGTTTTTGAGACCTGTATTTACAGGAGATACCATTCTTTGTGAAGTCACGATCGATAGGTATGAAGAGAAAGATTCAAATAGAATGGCTATTGCTGCATCATTCCTTTGTATAAACCAGAATAAGAAACAAGTACTAAGAGGGAATTTCGCAGGGGTGATATTAAATTAAATAGTACATATATGGAGCAGCTGCCGGGCAGGGCAGCCTTTTCTTTTTGAGCTAAAGAATAGTGATTTTGAAAAATATGGAACTTTCGGCGGTGAAATTCGTAATAGTAGAAAGAGGGGGGATGACATGGTCTGGTTACTTTTGCTTATAGTGATTATCTGGTCTATTTTATGTCTGCGAAAAAAGCTTTCACTTAAATTCGGCTTATCTCCGAAGTCATTAGACATAAAACCGGTTAAAGGGTTGAAAAAGCTAAGTGATCATCTGGAGAAGTCCCTTAGCAGCAGTTATATGGGAAACGTTGAAGAGAGGGTAAGGAAAGAAGTTAAGCTTAAAGAAAATGAGTACAGCTGGCGTCTGCTGGATTTAAAACGCTACTTTATTATGACTTCTCTTTTAAAAGAGTCCCCTATGTTCAGCGAAAAAGTCGACGGCCTGTGGCATCAGATGCTCATGTTTACCCGTGAGTATGATGACTTTTCAAAAAAATATTTGGGAAGCACTCTTCATCATAGTCCAAATCTAAAAAAGTCGCCTGAACCTGATCTGCGAGGATTTTTTGATTGGGTGTATGGTGAGCTCTTTTTCATTAGACAGGAAAATATCCATATTTATAAGGGGTTTTACAGATTCCCTGTACCCCAAAATATAATTGATGATTTTAAGAATTTGCCGGAAAATGAATTAGCAGACCTCTATTTTAAGAGAGATAGCCAATATATAAATACGGTGCTCGCGCTTGTTTCTGCCATGAAAAAATCGGCAAAGAAAGTAAAAAGCTATGAAAGAAAGGTCATACAAGAAATGATGAGAAAAAGAAAAGAACAGCAAAACTATAACGCCATGCTCGTTCCTTTTTTATCTGTTTCCTATTTTCATTATGACGAATTTGCCAGTTACATGAAGATCAGCAGCAAGATTTCATCAAGCTGTACAAGCTGCGGTTCGGGCAGCTCCTGCAGTTCCTGCAGCTCCTCATCCTGCAGCTCATGCTCAAGCTGCGGCGGGGGTGGAGATTAATAAAGAAGAGCCGGGCTGGAACTGTGAGAGGCCAGCACGGCTCACCAGCCGGTAAACCACACGCAAATGAGGGGATAACTTATTCACCCTTTGCCAGTTCTTTTCGATTGGGAGCAAGCGGCGGCTGTTCTAGCCACTTTTTCTTCACCATTATTCCGAACCATTTTCTGGTGATTCCCAATGATTTCAGGATTGCTTTTTCATAAGTTAATGCCAGGTCTGTCCGCATGGATCCTGCCAGGCCCGTCCCGTAATATACTTGTGCAGTTTGAACCAGAAAACCCATGTGATAAAGCATTAATTTATCGGAAAATGGAGAGTCTTTTGATGTTGTCACTTCTGTTTCCAAAGACTTTGGCACTGGCAGGTTATCCTCGTGCAAGATTTTTGACAGGGCCTGCAGGTTTTCATCGGCTGCTTCTTCCAGCTCCTCAAAAAACTTCCTAATATCCTTCGATCCTGTAACTTGACTGAATCCGATGGAAAGAGCTTTTGCCATAATTCCTTTTTTAATGTTAAGAGAAATGCTGATGATTTCTGTGGAAGATAGAACTCTGCCTTTTCCAAAGATTCCATCCGTAAAATCTTTTGAGGTAATAATTTCAGGGCTCACGTTTGGATAAAAATAGGGATCCCGCTGAAAAACACCTTTCTTCAGCAGCAGCTCAATAGTTAACTCATACATATTTTTTGCATCGTCCACACATGAACTGTAAAACTCCCTTAAGTCCTTTCTGACCGAAACACTTAATGCGGTTGTATGCCCCAGCAAACCATGTATCGTCATAATATGTAAGTAATTTAAGCAGAATATGTCAGAAAACAATTTGCCTGCATTTTCATTGAGGTCGGACTCTGTAAACCCATTGGGCACCGGAAAGCCATCCTTCACAATGAAGGAAACAAGCTGCTTCTTTTGCTTTTTCCATGTCTTGATGGCAGTTTCAAAAACTTGTTTTGTTTCTTCGTCTTCTATTATAGAATTCATATACTTATTTACGATATCGGTCATTGTTCCGTTTACATACTCCCCCCATAGTGTACCTATTTCGGAAGATGTAAGCATTATATTATCCTTTTCCAATTGTTCTCACCTCTTCAATATTTTTTACTAATTAAGAATGATGTATGCAGTCCTCTGGATTTAACCTTTTAGACTTGTTCCGGTACTGTACATTTATTGGGCAACTTTAGGGTTGCGTGTATTGACAAGTAACCCTGTGGTTGCTTATACTCATATTATGAATTGGGACAGAGACATTATATTCAAAGCTCTTGGTGATTCGACTCGGCGGCTTATATTGGACGAACTGTCCGAGCGCAAAGAGATGACGCTGTATGAACTGACTGCTCGTCTCATTATGAAGCACAGCCTGTCCATTTCCCGGCAGGCAATAGCTAAGCATCTTTCTGTATTGGAAGATGCAAAGCTTATTAGATCCGAACGAAAGGGAAAATATCGGGTAATTATTTTTAATAACCAGCCACTGAAGAATTTGCTGAAAGGATGGTTAGAGTAATTTACTAAATGGAGTGCCGGCTGGCTTGCACCCATTACAAATATCAAGGGAGGCAAAAACATGTTGAAGGTTGTAGTTACAAGCATTTTCGTCCAGGATCAGGATAAGGCATTAAAATTTTATACAGAAACGCTCGGGTTTGTTAAAAAGCATGACATTCCAGTCGGAGAACACAGGTGGATTGCCCTTGTTTCTCCTGAAGACCAGGACGGTACGGAGGTATTGCTCGAACCTAATGTACATCCGGCAGCAAAAGATTACCAAAGGAAGATATTTGCGGATGGAATTCCGGCCACTATGTTTGGCGTAGAAGATGTTCATGAAGAATATAACCGATTAGTAAACCAAGGCGTGAAGTTTACGATTGAGCCGACAGTAATGGGTGATGTCACATTGGCTGTCTTTGATGATACATGCGGCAACCTTATTCAAATAGTGCAGAGCTAGCCTTTTGAGGAAAAAGAAATTTTTGGGTTAGATTGGTACATGGATATATGGAAATAGCTCAAATTGCTGAAGCTAAAGGTCTTCAGCTCCTTTTGATACTGTTGGGTATTATATGCGCAGACAAAATAGAACACATTATTACAAGAAAATGGATGATTGAGGGCCGAACGTTGTGATTCTGTTTTCAATACACGAATAATGTCTAATCCTCTCGAATTCTTTTATGTAAAAAGAAATTGGGGAGGATTTTTTATGTTAAAGAGATTTAGGAACATGCTGGTGGTATTTGCAGCTGTGGCTCTCATGCTGGCAGCTCCTTCATTTACAGAAGCAGCGCTTGGGGACCGGACACTTGCAAATGGATCATCAGGATCTGATGTGGCCGAATTGCAGGATTACCTGATGACAAAAGGGGTATTCCCGTATCATACATCGACAGGATATTATGGAAGCATCACAGTTGAAGCTATTAAGGATTTTCAGCGTAAGCGCAATTTGAAGGCTGATGGGATTGCCGGACCGCAAACGAATCACGCACTAAAAGTGCTGAGATATGGGGACATCGGAAAGCAAGTCATTCAAATTCAATATCAATTAAAACAAACAGGCCACTATAAATCGAATTTAGATGGTATTTATGGAAATGGCACAGTGAGCGCCGTCAAAAGTTTTCAAAAACAGCAGGGCTTACCGGCTGATGGAATTGCGGGATCTAAGACACGAGCCGCACTTGATCGTAAGGCAAAGCGCGGGACAGCGGCAGGCAAAACATTGACTGTACAAAGCACAGCCTATACAGCGAGCTGTGAAGGCTGTTCAGGTGTGACGAGAATGGGACTGGATCTAAAAAAATATCCTGATGCAAAAGTGATTGCGGTTGATCCGAGTGTCATTCCGCTGGGCTCTATTGTTAAAATCGAAGGTTATGGAACTGCAATAGCAGCAGACATAGGCGGCGGCATCAATGGAAATTCAATCGACGTGTTCATTCCTAACAAGGGGGATGCCCTTGAGTGGGGGAGAAAAAGCGTACGTGTGGAAATAGTAGAATAATTTAAAAACAAGATCCTGACAGGTTTCAGGATCTTGTTTTTTTTAATAAAAACGGTGCGGTTGCCACAACCCCTATCCCATATAAAAGCAATGCGAAGTAAGCTGGAAGCAGGTGGATGAAATCCGTATAATTTATAAAAAAGTGAGTTAAGATACCAGCTGCGAATGCCGGGATGGCCCCTATGGCGAAGGTCCGCCATACCCAGCGTTCACCCTCGCGGATCCCCCATAAAGCCAGCATCAAGACTAGCAGGCCCACGCTTAACAGTGCACTACCGAATCCTGCACGATCATGTGCAATCACTGGAATCAATTTATCGTTGAATGTGTTAAGAGCTTCCGGAGTAAGACAAAGATAAGTGAGATCTGAAGGCACAAATACATGTGAAGCTCCAATGACTGAAATGACGGCTCCGCCAGCTGTTAAAGAAAAACCCAATAAGACATAGCATAGCTGACCAACTAAGCTCAGCTTCCACTCAGGAGTATTGAACAGGTTTGAACTGGCGGGCGACGCACTTGCCTTTCTTGATTTTATCCAGCCCAAAGTAAAAAGGGGCAGTAAAACAAGCCAGAACAGCCCATGCAGCCAATCAAAATATCCGTAGCCAATAAAAAGGAGAATCCCCAGAAACCCAATCGTGCCAGCTATATTGACTGCTTTTTTTGCCCAGTGGAGGCCATGTCTGATTCCATGTCTGGCTAGCTGCATATAGATGATTCCGCCTGATATCATTGTTCCTGAAAGCGTCATTCTGTCATGGGCCATGAAGTATAAAACGGCAGGGTTAAAATAGATAATATCTTTCCTGAGAATTCCCAAAAAAGATTCATCATAAGGAAGAATCACCGAAGTCATGCTGAAGAAAAGGGCAATGAACCCTGCAATGGTTATAGCCAGGCCAAACAGCCAATACCAGAGCCATCCGCCGTTTTTGACAGGCTCCTTTGGAATTGTACGGCTATAGGCTTCATTGATCCGCTTTGGCAAACCGGGACCGGCGAAAATATACTCATCGCCTAACATGATTAGCGCAGCTCCGCTTTCAAGCAGTGTAATCGCATGTAACGGCTCTTTAATGCAGCCCGAAGTAATGATGGGAAACTCCCTGCTGAATCTTTTCCTGAGGGCTGTCAGCTGCTGAAGGAGTTCTTCATGGGTATTGTAGTCTTCAAGGAGAATTCCGTCCGGGCCATAGTCATGAATCCTCTCTATGTCAAAGTCTGCTGAAAGTGAGAGAATCATAGGTTTATCCATTTCACTTTTCAGCTGGATAAATTGATCAGCTGATGGAAAGGTCTGGCTGTTTAAAATAAACCCATCACTAAAAGGCAGCAGCTCTTCACAAATTAGCTTTGCCTCTTGATCATTTCCTTCAACCTTAGTGAAAAATGGAAGCTTCTTCTTTTTAAGAGACTGAAGCTGCTTCTTTGCTGCAGGTAAATCCACTGAGGATGGTGCAAGTCTATGTATCTTTTCTTCTTTTGGGTTTATATAGAGTTCTTCTTCTGATCCGCTAATGGAAACAGGGCCAATCTCAAGATAACCAAACCCGAGGTTCTGAAAAGCCTTTATCCCCGATAATTGGGGATCCATCCTGGCACTAAGCCCTGCTGGAGTTGCAAAATGAATGCCAAATACATTTTTCGAGATTTTTTGGGATGGTTTTATATGACCAAGGAATTCTATTAAAGCTTCACCGATACGGCTGGATGCGATGATGCTCATTCCGCGGTGGATAAATTCCCGGCTGAAGGAAGGAGGCAGTTTTTGAAGTATTGGCTTGAAAATAGGGTGATACGACCAATCTGGCAAAGAAAAACACCTCTGTATTTTTTTTCTATTTTAACATATAGGCAGAATCATGGTGACGAATGTAAAGAGCTGTTGAGACATTTAAGGAAGAAACATAGTATTGAAGCTTTCATAAATTGTTCATATTTATTTGCTATAGTACTTGATATAGTTAGAGATGAGATTGAAGAAGGATGTGAAAACAATGAAGATCAGATTAGTTCTCGCCGCTTCACTAATTTCTATTGCATTAGCTGGCTGTGGACAAGCAGATTCCAAGGATGATGCTGCTTTAATAACTGATAACATCAAAACATTAGTGAATGATTACAGTGCCGGAAACATAAAGGGCGGGTCTGCCTCCATTACTTCAGAGCAGCTGATGGTTAAAGAAACGGATGGCGAGGAATTAGCCTATGATCTGCCAAAAGATGAATTTTTCGTATCGATTGCCCCTTATGCTAATGAAACCCACCCTTGAACGAATCATAACTTGACAGGTTGTCAAGGTGAACTGGCTGAAAAAGAGTTTGAGGTATATATTGAGGATTCAAAAGGCAATGTAATTTTGAACGATAAAGTTAAATCCCAGGCTAATGGGTTTTTCGATCTGTGGCTTCCAAGAGATAGAACCTATCAAATAAAGATTAAGCATGATGGAAAAGCAGCAGAATCGGAAATTTCAACTTTTAAGAATGATCCTACCTGCATTACCACGATGCAATTAACATAAAGAAAACCGCTGTCGGGCTGCCACTGGGCGGCTTTTTTTGTGGAATTTCGTGTTCCTTTTTTTGGTTATTATGTATAATAATATTCAAATGTATGTTTGAATGTTGTGCTGGGAGAGATGATAATGAAAAGCTATGAAGCTGCTATTATTGGCGGTGGCCAGGCAGGATTAGCGATGGGATATTTTTTGAAAAAAGAAAAGGTTTCCTTTGTGATAATTGAAAAAAACGCTGATGTGGGGGACTCCTGGAGACAAAGATACCATTCCCTTGTTTTATTTACTCCACGCCAATATAGCAGTCTGCCCGGATTGCAAATGAGAGGACCATCAGAAGACTTTCCAACGAAGAATGACATGGCGAAATATCTGAATGACTATGTGAAGCATTTTGATCTTCAAGTCATGCTGAATACGAATGTAAGTAAGTTAAGCAAGGTGCCAGGAGGCTCATTTATGTTAGAAACCAGCAGAGGGAAGATTCAAGCTCAACAAGTCATCATTGCTTCTGGTGCATTTCAGAAACCATTTATTCCTAAAGAGGTGATAAAGGGGATGAATCCTTTTCAGCTTCATTCCTCGGAATATCGCTCACCACAGGAAATACCAGGCGAAGAGATATTGGTTGTTGGCGGGGGCAATTCGGGTGCGCAAATTGCTGCAGAATTAGCCAAAGACAGGAAGGTTACAATAGCAGTAGGTCATCGCTTAAAGTTTTTGCCTTTAACATTTTTCGGAAAAAGCATTTTTTACTGGCTGGATAAACTCGGACTGCTGTTTGCAGGAAAAGATACGATGAAGGGCAGCTGGTTTCAAAAACAGAAGGACCCGATTTTTGGTAAAGAGCTAAAAATGCTCATTAAAAATAGGGAGATTGATGTTAAACCTAAGGTTTTAAAGGTCATCGATAAAGAAGTTCTATTTGAAGATGGGTCACGGAGGAAATTTGAAAATATCATCTGGTCTACAGGCTTCATTCCTTCCTATAACTGGATTCACATAAAAGGTGCTGTCTCTACTGATGGAAAACCGCTGCATAAGAGGGGAATGACTGAAATAGAGGGGCTATACTATCTAGGCTTGCCCTGGCAATACCAGCGCGGATCGGCGCTGATTTGCGGAGTAGGGAAGGACGCTGAGTATTTGCTTGGTGCAATACTGTCTAAAAGAAAAAATAGCCGTGTCATAAATACTATATAACCATATTAAAAAGAGGAAGAGAGGACAGCCTGTAACATGGAAAACGTATCCAATGCAATTAAATTGGAATCCATTAAATCCTTCAAATCGACAATCAGTAAAACTAGAAAAGGCCCTGACTCAGATGACTGCGAAAGATTCTAACACTACTTTGGCAGAAAAGCGTATTAAGCATGCTGCATCGGCTTAGCTGTCCTCGAGAAAGTGTGGAATCAGAGACCCATCCTTATACCGATGAGGATTTAGCAGAAGCCCGCCATGTTCTTAATGGGTTAATGCCTTCACTAGAGAACGCTTATGCCAAGGTTAAAGAAGGGAAGTCCTCAAAGGACACTTTTGAAAAGGAGAATAAAAGCGTTAGAGCTGGCTGTTGAAGAAATTGAAGATTTTTCTGCATTAGAGCAGAAATAAATCTAAGTGAAAATATTTCGAGCTCAGGAATATTCAATTGACAATTTGATCTATTTAAATTATTATCGCTTTAAATAATTTATGAGCTTAATAGTCTTTCTTCTTATTCAGAGAGGGGGAGGGACTGCCCTTTGAAGCTTCAGCATCAGGAGCAGCGCTTGACATATGAGAATAGGGTTAAAAAACTCTCCTATTAGTGATGGAGAGTTTTTTCAAACCTGTAAATCCTACTTAAATGATACGAAAAGTAGATGTTTAAAAAATAGAAGAACAAAATTAAGAGCCAGAAAGGAGTCTGAATCATGAGCAAAGTATATGTTATACATGAAAATAGTGAGTGGACAGTCCATCTGTCAAAAAGATTAGAGGAACTGGGTGTTCCTTATGAGGAATGGCATTTAGACGAAGGAACGCTGGATTTATCGGCAGAACCCCCGGAAGGTATCTTCTATAGTCGGATGAGCGCATCTTCACATACCCGTGATCACCGTTTTGCGGCTGAATTAACCGGACAAGTATTGGCTTGGCTTGAAGCGCATGGGCGTACAGTGATTAATGGAACGGGTGCTTTAAAGCTGGAAGTGAGTAAGGTTTTACAATACTTGGAGTTGAATAAATCGGGTGTGAGGACGCCAAAGACAATTGCGGCGGTTGGAAAACAAAAAATCCTTAAGGCAGCTGAAGCATTTGCCGGACATCCGTTTATCACAAAGCATAATCGTGCCGGCAAAGGTCTGGGTGTTCAATTATTCCATAGTATTGAAGCCCTGAAGACTTATGTGGAAGGCCCTTCCTTCGAAGAACCGGTCGATGGCATTACGCTTATTCAGGAATATATTCAATCTCCAGAGAGCTATATCACGCGCTGTGAATTTGTTGGAGGCCGCTTTGTTTATGCAGTCAGGGTTGATACTTCCGAAGGATTCGAACTTTGTCCAGCTGACGCCTGCCAGATTGGCGATTTATTCTGTCCTGCAGGAGAAGAAGCAGAAGAGAAGCCTAAATTTCAGGTCATTGAAGATTTTGAGGATGAAATATTGGATAGATACAAAGAGGTTTTGGCCAGGAATGGTATTCAAGTAGCCGGCATTGAATTTATCAGAAATGCTGAAGGTGACATATTTACGTATGATATAAATACAAATACAAACTACAACTCTGAGGCGGAAGAGAAAGCCGGAATGTACGGCATGCTCGAATTAGCTGCCTACCTAAAAAAGACATTAGAAGAGAAATACGCTGCAGCAGCAACAATATGAAAAATATCAAGGATCGGCTGTCCATTTCAAGCCGATCTTTTTTTATATTCATGCTTTTGTCGAGTTTGTATAATTAATATACAATTCATAATAGATAACACCGGAATAGAATATGATTGGAGGAATGATTTTGAAAGCAGATAAAAGTTTAAGGGTTTGTGAAAAGGGACATAGGTTTTATAAAAGCAGTGAGTGTAATAGCTGCCCTACATGTGATAAAGAGAATAAACCAAAAAGCGGCTTCCTTTCGAAACTCAGTGCTCCTGCAAGGAATGCACTGACTGGCCAAGGAATAGACACTTTGAAAAAACTATCAAATTACACAGAAAAAGAGATATTAAAAATTCATGGCATTGGGCCAGCTTCCTTGCCTATTATGAGAGCCTCCTTAGAAGAAGAAGGGTTATCATTTAAGCAATAATCTAAGTGGCTTTTCTTATTTGACTATTGTGAAACGATCCTTATCATTAAGCTTTTATTATGATAAATTGAGAAATAAATGTAAAATTCAGGATTTTAATTAAAAGGTTTACTCCTATCAATTGGGCGACTCTCCTATTATCATGCGAAATAGTTAGAATCTTTTTTTGAGGATGATTATATTGAGCAAAGCTGTAAAAATTAAATCCCTTAAATTCCCTAATATTCTTCACTATGAATGGGAAGGCGAATTAATTTCTCACACCTCAGATTATTTACTTGTGCTGTGTAAACCAGGCCGCAAATTAATTCACCATACCAAAAATACTGTTTTTACTATTGATAATACTTCTATAGAGTATTTTTCTTTAAAAGAATGGTTCACAGCTGCGATGGAAGTTGAAGATGGAAAAGTTGTATCTGCTTATTGCAATGTAGCAAAACCATCCTTATTTAATAATGAAGAAATAAGTTTTGTTGATTTAGATTTAGACTTTATTCAGGAGAAGAATAAAGGTTGGACAGTAGTTGATGAGGATGAGTTTGAAATAAATTGTATTAAATATGGGTATTCTGAAGAATTAAAGGTCGAGGCCTTAAGAGCACTTGAAAGGTTAAAAGAAGTGGTGAGACAGGGGAATTTCCCATTCAACAGCCAGGTTGCAGCCCTACTTAAAAATTTCATAGACCTTGAAAATAGGTGACTGATCCCAATCTGGCGGGGCCCTATTCTTTGTTAAAGTCGAGCTGCCGAATCAGGTGGCTTTTTTTGATAGAAACGGGGCAGGTTAGCTGCCTGGGCCCTATTAATTATATCTTAGCTATGGATAGTTGGAGAATGAGAGGAATGAAGGAATTGCTTATACCTATAAGTAATTGTAAACTGTATGCTAGATTGGCAGGGGAAAATAACGGAAAACCAACAGTCATAATGGATGCTGGATATGGAGACTACTCTAAGGCCTGGAATTCAGTATTCAAAGAGATTTCAATGCTCTCCAGTGTACTAGTTTATGATAGAGCCGGACTTGGAAAAAGTGAAGCAAGCTCTAATCCCAGAACCAGCCGGGAGATGGTAAAGGAATTAAAGGAACTGCTTAGTGAAGCCAGGATTAATCCTCCCTATTATTAGTAGGTCATTCATTTGGCGGAGTAAATATGCGGATGTTTGCTGCAGAATATCCAAATGAAGTTCATGGCCTGCTCTTGGTTGACTCAACTCCAGAAGATTATAGAGAGCGCTTTCTCCCTGCAATGTCACTAGATTTTCAACAAGCCTATAACAAACAATTCGTATACGAAGGAAATTATGACGAATTTGTAGAAAGCCTAAAGCAGTTAAAAGACATTAGACAAAAGCTAAATGTACCATTAATTGTTCTTTCAGCGGGTAAGAAAGCTCATTATTCTATGGAATCACAAAAGTTATGGAATGAAATGCAGAGAGAGATTCTTGAAATATCTACAGATGGGGAATTGGTAATTGCTGAAAACAGTGCTCACTATATACAAAATGATGAACCGGAAGTTGTAGTGTGTGCGATAAAAAGGTTACTTGAAAAATAGTCTAAATTTGCAGCACCTTTTTCAGTGAATGCCCATTCTTAGATCTTCTTCAGCCTTTCATCCGATTATTTTCGGGCTGTTAACTATCGGAATTTTGGTGCTGGCGTTATCTTTAATATTTACTGGCTCCAGCTCCAGGATTAGTTCTCAACGCAATCTTTTACTGATACTTCTGGCGATTTCAGGAGGCTGGAGCGTCTGGTATCAATATACCGGATTAACTAAAGGAGAGAAGCTATGTGTAATTCATTTATTGAACAAGTGCATTATATTAGAATTCCTGTAAAAGATTTAGAACTGTCTGCACAATGGTATAGAGACGTTTTAGGGCTCCAGTTACTAAACAAGACTAAGGAACTTGCCATTATAAAAGTAAATGAAGGACCTTTCTTACTTATCTTAGTCCCTACCCCAGATGAAACATTTGCCCATTTTACATTGGATAATGAACCAGAATTCAGCATTGGTTTTACTAGTCCAGAACTATCTAAATTTCATCAGCACTTAAGGGATCATCAAGTTAAGGTGGAGGATATAAAAGAAGATAATGGTCATGCCTTTTTCCACTTTTATGATCCAAATGGCAATAAACTTCAAGTACACTGGTAAGAAGAAGGGGAACGCCCAAATCAGACGTTCCTCTATTTTTTTGCCTGAAAAACACCAATACTATTTAACAAAGACTAAATTAAGTTCCGTCTGCCCAAAAAGTTTAAAAAGGGTACTTGAACCTAACACGGTGTCAGGTTGTATAGTAATGTTGCCAGTGAAAATAATTGTATGAAAAGAGGGGTTGATAATGGATAAAAAAACGTGGAAAGTTGGAGAATTAGCTAAGCAAACTGGACTCACGGTACGAATGCTCCATCACTATGACAAAATTGGTTTGTTTACTCCTTCGAAGTCTTCTGAAAAGGGACATAGAATCTATACGGAAACAGATATTTCCAGGCTGCAGCAAATTATGTCACTTAAGCAGCTGGGTTTTGCCTTAGAAGAGATTAAGAGGATGATGGAAAATCCAAAGCTGAATCCGGCCGAAGTGATAAAAGTACAGCTGGAAAGTGTAAGAGAGTCAATACAGATTCAAGAACAATTGTGCAGCCGTTTGGAAAGGATTTATGAATTGCTTAACAGTCAGCAGGAAGTGGAGTCAGAGCAATTCCTAAACTTAATTGAAGTGATCAATAGGAGTAAGGATAAATACTTTACCCAGGATCAACAGGAAAAGATGTTCAAACAGCTTGGATTAGAGGAAAGAAAGCAGATGGTCAGTGAATGGCTAGAAATAACTGCAAAGATTCGCTGTGAATATGAGAAGGGAATACCGCCTGAGAATCTGACGGTTATACAATTGGTGAAACAATGGGCTGAATTATTCAATCAGTTGAGTTTTGGGGATTCCGATTTAACCAAAGCAGCTGCCCACTATTATAAAGAGAATCCTGAAATAGGGGAGAGACTTGGACTGGATAGACATCTTGCTGACTACATCAAGAAAGCTGAGTTACACATTGATCTTGATAAGAAAGGGAAAGAATCATGCGGGGAAAAGGAATCACCTACGATACCGGCTTTATTAATGCCGGAATAACTACCCGTGAACAGTTTGATCCGGAGGTTGTCCAGCGGGAAATGCGGATTATTCGAGAGGATCTGCACTGTACAGCAGTGCGCATTACGGGAGGAGATCCAGAACGATTGAAGTTAGCGGCTGACCATGCTGCTAACGCCGGTCTGGACATCTGGCTCTGTCCGTTCACATGTGATCTGACAGCTGATGAGCTCCTTGCCATCCTCGCAGACTGTGCCGAACACGCCGAGCATCTACGGAAGCAGGGTGCTGAAATAGTATTTGTAACGGGATCCGAACTGAGCCTGTTTACTGCCGGCCTTCTTCCAGGTGATACCTTCAAAGAGAGGGTTAAGCTTCTGACTGCGCCACATAAACTGCGAGAGGTTATTGGAGAGCTCCCTATCCGAATCAACGCCTTTCTCGACAAGGCTGTGGGAGTTGTCCGTAAGCGGTTTGGCGGGAAGATCAGCTATGCATCGCTCCCGTTTGAAGGCGTCGACTGGACACCTTTTGATTTCATTTCAACCGATGCGGGCTATCGATCCATAGAAGACGCAGAGCGTTTTAGCGATGGCGTCCGTGCCTTAGTCTCGCAAGGAAAGCCTGTCGCGATAACCGAGTTCGGATGCACCACTTATTGCGGAGCCGCTGACAGAGGCGGGCGCGGAGATATGATCGTCGAGTGGGGGGAGGACGGCAGGCCAATCCGCCTGAACGGCGAATACACCCGGGATGAGGCGGAACAAGCCAGATACTTATGTGAACTGCTGGACATTTTCAACACGGAAGGTGTAGACACTGCATTCGTTAACACCTTCGCTCGCTACGACCTGCCACACCGCAGCAATCCCAGCAAAGACTTCGACTTGGCTAGTTACGGAGTGGTAAAGGTGCTTGAAGATCGACTCGGCCGCACATACCCGGATATGCCTTGGGAACCCAAGACTGCGTTCACGGCTCTTGCCGATTATTATAAAGGCTGAATTGAGTTGGGTTTAGTTTGCCAATTGGTTTAGTATGTATAAGAGAACAATCCTTTGAAACTCACCCTTAAATAAGGGAGGGTTTCTTTTTTCAGGGTGTAAATATTGAACCATGGTGGCGCGCCGATCGTACCAGTAATTGGCTCAATAAGATGCGCTAGTCTTTAAAGATCAAGCCCTTGAATTATTATTGACTAACAAGGCAGGTTTCTTGAAGAAGAATATAAAATAAATATAAGAGAAAAAAATACTTCAAAAGAAACATGGGGGTAAAGCTTTGAATGATAAAGCAGGGAGTTTGAAGGAAATTTACCGTTTTCCGGTAAAATCAATTCTGGGAGAGCCATTGTCGAAAGCTTCAGTTGATGAGCGCGGTCTTATTGGAGATCGCCTGTGGGCAATAAAAAACACAAATGGAAAGTTCGGCAGCGGGAAGACAACACGCCGCTTTCAGCGGATGGATGGGTTATTTCAATTTAAGTCTCGATATGAGGGGACTGTTCCAATCATTAAGATGCCTGATGGAACTGAATATCGAGCTGATAACCATGTCATAAATGAGAAGTTGACTGAGTGTCTTGGGGTTCAAGTATCCTTGTCAAGAGAAGAGTCTATCTCTCATTTTGATGAGGGACCAATCAGTATCATTACAACTTCCGCACTGCGTCAGTTGAGTAAGGAATTAGGAGAGCCGGCAGACATTCGCCGTTTTAGGGCAAACTTTTTAATTGATACAGAAGCACCGGGATACCTGGAAGATGATTGGATTGACCGATTAATTAAAGTCGGACCAAATGTTATTCTGAGAGTGGCTGCTCTGCTTCCAAGGTGTGTAATGGTGAATAATCAACAAGAGGACTTAAAAGAGGATGATCGAATCCTCCGGCACCTGGTTAATAATCATAATGGAACATTCGGCGTTTGGGCAAAGGTTGTACGTTTTGGTGAAGTCAAGGTTGGCGATGAGGTAATCCTACAATAATGTCTTTTGCTATTAATTAAACAATCGAACCAAATACGGTTATGTAGATCGTGCACATCATGCATCTATCACCATGAAGTTCCGCGAGTAATAACAAAATAAAAAGTCAGTAAGGTGAATCAAATGCTAACAATTTTACAAGAAGAACAATTTGAAAGCTTCTATCAATTAATGGAAGACTCCTTCCCTCGTGATGAATATAGGCCCTATCAAACACAACGTGCATTACTTTCTCACCCTAACTATCAAATATATGTTTATGAAAAAGATCACGAGCTTGCTGCTTTTTTTGCTGCATGGGAAGGACCTGATTTTATCTTCCTGGAGCATTTTGCAGTTAAAGAAAGCTTTCGCAATGGCGGCTTAGGGTCGAAGCTTCTTCAAGAATTTCTTATGCAGCATGAAAAACCTGTCGTGATTGAAATCGAACCGCCTGAGGGAGAAATCGAAAAAAGAAGAGCGGATTTTTATGAACGAAATGGCTTTAGCCTTAGTCAGTGGGGGTATGTTCAACCAGCACTTGCAAAAGGGCAAAGTTCGGTTGCGCTTGTATTAATGTCTTACCCTGCACCATTACAAGAACAAGCATATCAATCCTTTAAAAACTGGGTATTTAAGCATGTTTATTCATAAGAATGATGTTAATGGATTTTTCAGAAAGCAGAACCCCTATCTAAATCGAGAAATTGTACTTCCATAAAAGGCGAAAAACAATCAAGATCTTTTGACAATAAGGATCTTCTTGATAACGCGCAGGAAACAATGACTTAATCTTCAACTAACAGGCAATTTTGTTGAAGCTCTAAAGTAATTGGAATTCACTTGCTATTCCGGTTACAGTTTGATTAGTTCTTGCTTTCATTATATTTATTCTAATCTCTTTCATTTTCGAACAAATTCTGTCGCTGTCGTTCAGGCAGCTTTTTTGTATTGATAAATAAAATCATGTGTTTGAAGATTTAGAGGGGAACCATATTAAGGGCTCTTTTTTAATTATAAAGTACAAATTACAAAAATTTTATATATCATTATGTGATATAACTCTAGACATATATATAATATGATGATATATTGTTTTTAGATACATGTATCATATAGTGATATATCTTAATGAGATATAGAGGGTGATGGATTGAAGAAAAAGGAGCAATTAACGGATTCGATGTTTTACATTATGGCTGCTTTAACGAAGCCAAGGCATGGCTACGCCATTATGAGCTTAATTGAGGAAACAACAAAAGGAGAAATTACGATAGGACCTGCTTCAATGTACACGATAATTAGAAAATTATTAAATCAAGACTGGATTTATTTGCATGATGGGTCAGATTCAAGGCGAAAGACGTATCTGCTTACTGACAAGGGCAGGGAAGTATTAGAAGAAGATGTGAAGATTAGGAAACTGATGATTCACTTAGCAGAATCGGGACTGAAGGAGGGGGAAGAATGAAACAAACAAAGTATATCATGTCAGGCGGGCTAGCTTTTTCAGAGGATAAGGATATGGAAAAATTACGCCGTTTTTCATTGAAAGGCTGGCATGTCAGTGGTTTTAAAGGTATGGGATATACTTTGAAAAAAGGGGAAAGTGCAGATTATATCTACAGTGTAGATTACCGTTCATTAAAAGGGGATGAAGAAGAATACTTTGCCTTTTTTTCAGCTTCTGGATGGTCGCATATTGCTTCAGAAGGAGATATTCATTTATTTCGAGCGAAACCTAATACAAAACCGATTTATAGCGACCGTGACACATCTGCTGAAAAGTATGAAAATTTAGCTCATACTATGAATTATTTTGCCATCCCGTTCATTTTAGTAACAGTTCTTGCATGGGTTGGAGCAGCGCTAAGCTCCGCTCTAGTTCAATCAATACTGTTTGCAATAGCTGTTATTTTCACTGCCATTGCCATTCCGGCAGCTTGGACTGTAATCGCGACGTACAAGAACAAATGGAAGGTAAAAGAAAAAAATGGATTAGTTGTTCTTATAAAGACTATTCCAGTTCTGGTCTTCTTAATAGCTGTTTTTATTTTGTTATATGCAAATGGCAATACATTTAACATGTTAATGTATATGCTTATTGGAGCAATCACACTTCCGGCTGCTATTTGGGTTATTATGTCTTTCTATACTAAAGTGTGGGAGAAGAAAGCTTAGTATACGTTTTTAGACCTTTTTATTGCTCCTGCTTGTGTTGCTAATTAAAGAGCAGCTGCCGATAAGGCAGCTTTTTCTTTTAATACAAGAGAGGAGAAGGTTGTTACAGAATAAGGTGATAAAAAAGGAATTAAATTCATCCTCGGAGAATTTAAAAGTAAATATAGAAAATAGAGTGTCTTATATGGGAGGCGCAAAATGCCAGTATTTTTAACCAGTCTTTTTTCAGCTATGATTATTTTTATTACTGTTTTTTTATGATTAAAGTCTTAAGTATTGCTTATAAAAGAGAAGAAATACCCGTTCTTAAATTTAGAGTTTTAGCAGCATCTTATATAGTTATCGGTGTTTTAGTTGCTTCAGTTTTGCCCTTTGGCTATCAAAGAATATTTGATATAATCCTTTAATCCGTTTATGGGTAAAGATAGAAGTATTATTATGCATACATTTACTTAAAATTACGGGTGCCTATACTCAAGATCAGCTGCTAATCAAGGAGCTTTTTTCTATTTGTGCTAAAGGGGCAGGTGAAAGAAGAGTGGGCTTTGTAAGCAAACATTTAGAAAGAGATCAATCACTGCCTAAATATCGGGATGTTCTCTTGGAAAACGCATTAAATGATCTTACATCAGATTCCAATGTTTTGGCTATTTATCTAGCAGGTTCACTGGCGAGAGGGAACTTTGACAATTACTCAGATATTGATTTACACACTGTTGTCACTCCTGAAAAGAAAGCGGATTTTATTAAAGAGAAAGGTAATAGAGCTGGAAAATGGGGAAATGTTTTATTTTATGAAGACTTCCATCCTTCTTCCCCAGTTATAGTTACCCATTACGATTCTTTTGTAAAGGTAGATAGCTGGTATCATTCGCCTGAGGAGGTTAAACCGTCTATTTGGTTAAAGGGATATAAAGTTCTTTATGACCCAAATAACATGATTAGTGTGGTGATTAATGACTCTTCACATGAGGTGTATAAACCATCACCGGAGGAAGTTGAGTTTTGGCGAGGCAAACTCTTTGCTTTAATACACGAAACTTACCGTGCGGTTATGAGGAATGAAAATTATTATGCTTTATCTAACTTAGATAGAGTACGCTGGTTAATTGTTTCTGGCTGGTTTATGGAGATGGAACAGCATTTGGATAGCCCCTACGGTGTTTGGTCTAAAATTGAGGGGAATAGAAGCAAATTGAAAGGCTGGCAATTATCGCTCTTGGAAAGCTGGGATTGTGGCCGTAACACTAATCAAATTATGAAAACAATGGGTAGCATGGTACCAGAAATTCTTAGGCTGAATAAACATCTAAGTATCCAAGTGAATATAAAAGAAAATGAGGAACAACTCAAAAAAATAATAGGAATGGCTTACTAATATTAAGAAATTTAAAAGTATCTTTTTACTATAAGGGTGTCAAAGTAAATATATAGAATAATATAAAAGGTAAATGAGAACTTATGAGGAGTGATTACAATAGCTGACATAAAAGATCTTCTTTCTGACCAATTTCTGGCGAATGCCAATGATGCCAGTTGGTATAAGCCTTTTTCAGAATCCGTGGAAAATCTAACAGAAAAACAGGCATTTTGGAAGCCAAACGAGAATTGTCCCAGTATTGCTGAGATTGTACAGCATTTAATATATTGGAATCAATGCTGGCAGACCAGGTATATGAAATCCAGCATGGATGCTGTCCCTTCCATTGCAGATAACAAAGAGAGTTTTAAAATTCCGGAAAATACTACCTTTCATGACTTAAAAAGAACGCTGCTTGCTGTACTTTTAAAATGGGATGGTTTATTATCCGCAGATAAAATAGAAAGTGACGTAATCGGTTTTCCGGAACAGGCTAAATGGTGGCATATTCTGAGTAATTCAACAACCCATAATGCCTATCATATTGGTCAAATTATTTTTATTCGAAAACTGCAAAACAGTTGGAACAGATAAAGAAGAAGGCAGCGTTTATCCAGGTGGGATTGGATTAACGCTATTTTTTTGTTGGTAATTTACCTTATAGGCGGTTCAGAGGAAGCCTGGCGTTAAGCAGGTAAAAATACTCCTTTTATTGAAATAAAATAAACCGGGACTGCTAACCAGGGCACCAGGTAATATTTTGTAAAGCGGTGAATTCATGAATATGATAGAAAGATTTGGTGATATACCTAAAATAGAAACGGAACGTCTCATTCTTAGAAAAATCACCTTAGATGATGCAGAAGATATGTCTTTATATGCCTCGAATGAAGATGTAACAAGATATGTAACCTGGGATACACATTCTTCATTAACAGATACAATTGACTTTATAAATAACTTTTTGCCTCAATATGATGCCCCGTGGGGGATAGAGCTCAAAGAAAGCGGTAAATTTATTGGAACAGTTCATTTTGTTTGGTGGCAGCCAAGACACAATAGTGCTGAAATTGGATATGTCTTATCAAAAGAATACTGGGGCAAAGGGTTAATTACGGAAGCAGCAGAGGCAATCACCACTTTTGGGTTCGAAAGTATGAACTTAGTTCGTATTCAGGCAAGATGCTTCTTAGAAAATGAGGGTTCAGAGCGTGTTATGAAAAAGTTGGGGATGTCATTTGAAGGTATAAACAGAAAAGTTATGTATGTAAAAGGGGAACATAAAGACTTAAAGATGTACTCTTTAGTAAAGTAATAGAGCAATTTGCTTACTCAGGGAAGTTTAGGTGAAGAAAAAACTGGTCCTTTATATACCGGAGAGAATTTATAAAGAAATAACTAACTCTAGGTGGTTAGATAATGGGAATGTCAGATTACTATAAGAAACTCCGAGAAAAAGTAGGGAATGAACTAATCTTTATGCCCTGTGCAGCAGGGATTGTTCGAAACGATTTGCGAGAAATTTTATTACCATACAAAGGAAATGGTGAAAAGTGGAGTCTTCCTGCTGGTGCCATTGAACTTGGAGAAGCACCTGCTGAAGCAGTTATTCGAGACGTATGGGAAGAGACAGGATTAAATGTTTTACCCAAGAAGTTATTAGGTATATTTGGCGGGGAGGACTTTCGATATCAATATCCTACTGGTCATCAAGTGGAGTATAACGTCTTTATGTTTGAATGCATTATTCAGAGTGGCAGAGTGGTGAACTATATCCAATCGATAATGAGACTGCTGAACTTCAATATTTTAATCCAATCCATATGCCTGAAATGGCTTTACCATATCCATAGGGAATCTAGTGAAGTATATTTTCAGCGGAATGACGAGTGGTTAAAAAATCCTGCTCAAAAATAACCTTTGCCTGTTGAACGAAAGGATGCTTAAGTGCAAGATCAGCTGCTAATCGGCAGCTTTTTTTTTGGACAGACTGAGATTCCTATTAATCCTACATCTAAAGTTGCAGGGGATATCAAACTATGCCTGGAGGTAATCATCTCATAGAAATGTAAAATTTCATGTAAGGAGGTTATATAAAATGATTAGAGGATTATATGAAGCGCATTTGCCAGTTAGTCATTTACAAAAGTCAATTGAATTTTACGAAGGCATAGGCTTAAAGTTAGCAATCAGGTATGAGAAGACAGCGTTTTTTTGGATAGTAGAGAATAATAGCTGGATTGGTTTATGGGAAAATGACCAAAGTGTTAATATAAATTACCATCCATCCTTAAGACATATAGCGTTTAAAGTGGATCTTGAGGATTTGAAAAATGCAAAGCAATGGTTAAAGCAAAGGGGGATTGATCTGCGTGAAGAGTTCGGATTTAAGCCTGATGAGCCAATTGTAATGCCAGATCAATCTCATGCTATGGTGTATTTTCATGATCCAGATGGGAATTCATTAGAATTTATCTGCAAACTCCCTTCAGAGCCTGAGAACTCACCAGCTATGTACTTAAGTGAGTGGGAAAAACTCAAAAGCATTAATTGAAGTTGTAAAGTTTTCGAACTATACTTGGAGATAAAAAATAGAACGTCAACTACATATTAAAAAAGTGTTAAAAAAGGAGTGGTATAAAATGAACGAAAATAAAGCTGCAGAAATAAAACGCTCTTCAAAAGCAGAAAACATCTTATCTCAGATCGATAGTAAAACCAAGCTGGGCGATTTACGAAAAATCGCGAAGGTCATAAAAAAGGATCACGAACTAGCTATGGAACTATGGTCAAGCGAAGAGTATTTGCCCAGACTTTTAGCAATCCTAATTATGGACAAAAAACTTCTTTCACAAGATGTCCTCGATAAGCTTGATAAGGATATGCAGATTCACACGATTGATGAGCGAAATAACTTAATGGATTGGTTAATGGCTAATCAGCTCAATAAAGATAAGAAGACAGTTGCATTGATGGAGTCATGGGAAACTAGTCCTTCTACTCTACAAAGGCGAGCTTTCTGGTATTATCAAGCACGGTTGAGATGGACTGGACAAACACCGCCTGATAACACCGAAGACTTGCTATCTGCGTTAGAAGCTAATATTTCGCAGGAAGAACCGGAAGTACAATGGGCTATGAATTTCACCGCAGGCTGGATAGGCGTTTATGATGAAAAGAATCGTGCACGCTGTATTAAAATTGGCGAGAAAACGGGTCTTTACAAAGATGAAAAGGTATCAAAAGGATGTACTCCCAACTATTTGCCGGAGTTCATAAAGATTGAAGTTAACAAACGACATAATAAATAGTTAGCACTAATTTTAAGCTATTTACGGACGAAAAAAGCAGCCTATACAGCTGCTTTTTTTGTGTTCTTACTAGATTAATTAAGTACTGTAGGTCAATTTTTGCTACAGCTGGTTATATCTATTCTTCCAAGCATCTGGTGTTCTAACGAGCCGCCATACTCAACTGGCGTTGAAAATTTTTCGATTAAAATAGGTACTAGTCCATGTATCCTGTAACTGGGTTTTATATTGACGCATCTAATAAAGTAGTGGCTTGTATTACCGTTTTAAGGAGGTGCAGGATGTGACTGATGTATCCATTGTCATTGAAATAGCCAAAGCAGAAGTTGGCTATCTTGAAAAGGCAAGTAACAGGGATCTTGATGACAAGACCGCTAATGCTGGTGTTAATAATTTCACTAAGTACGCAAGAGATTTAGATGCCATCAGCGGATTTTATATTGGTGAAAAACAAGGATATGCCTGGTGCGACGTATTTGTTGACTGGTGCTTTGTACAAGCTTACGGAGTAGAAGAAGCGAAGAAGCTTTTGTGCCATGGAGAGCGTGGGGCTAGCTGCGCACATTCCGCTCTATATTTTAAAAATAACGGTCAATATTATACGTCCGGCCCGAAAATTGGTGATCAAATTTTCTTTGGCTCCAACATTCAATGTGTTAGTCATACAGGAATTGTTTATGCGGTTGATTCCACATATGTATATACAATCGAAGGCAATACTTTCGGGGCTTCCAGCGAGATTTCCAACGGAGGCGGCGTTAGCAAGAAGTTTTATACTTTGTCTAATCAAAAGATTGCCGGTTACGGAAGGCCGAATTATAACATATAGGTAATGGTGAAATTACTAATTTATAGATGGGAACGTGTTTTCTTTCATTATTTGAAAGTGGATTGACATTGATTTTTAAGTCACAATTAACTCTCAGTAAGCACAGCTGCTTATTATAACAAGAGCATATGTTCATGACCGGCTGCTGAATTATGCGGCTTTTTTTTATTCCACTAAGGGGACAGGCAAGTTACTACTAATTTAGTCAACAAAATTTAAGATAAAGCTTCACCGACAAATTAGAAGGGAACTTTTTGATTTTAGAATTTAAAGTAATGGGGGCTTCAGTTTAACAAAGAAAACTCGTCAGTTGCAGGACGAGTTTTGCTTTGTTATAGACCATTTGAGATGTTTTGAAAAACACCAGTGGAAATGAACTAGCCAATTAATGTAAGCTGAATTAATGCAGGCTCATTCCAGTCCATTGCCAATAAGTAAAATAAAAAACCACAGCCACTATAATGTAAACCGGCATTAGGATTGCACTTAACTTAGTCAATAACCCTGCATCATAATTTAAATCTCCATCTTCATAAAAGAGAAGCAGTGCTTTTGAACTGACAGGAAAGGTAATGCAATAATTCATTCCTATTAAACTTAGAAAGACGGCAGCAGAGGGACTAATCCCTGCTGACTGGCTAAAGAGAATGATCCCTGGAATCAGAACGATGGCCCTTGTAGTATGGGAAGTAATGTATAAATGGCTCGTTGAGGTGATCAGTAAAATGCCCAGTACTATAATCCAGTCAGGGGCCTGACTGAACAAAAAGAGAAAACCTGTTATCTTTTCCTCCAGCCATTGAACCAAACCGGTTTCAACCAGTATCTTTCCAAGGGAAGTCGCTGCTGCTACGAACAGAATAAGGTTCCACGATACTGATTTAATTCCTTGCTTCCAGCTGATGATACCTATGTTGGGAAGCATCATGACGATGGCTCCAAGGACTGTTACAAACGCAAGATCATACCCATGGATATTTTCAGTCATCCATCCTGCTAAAAGGAAGGCAATAATGACTAAAGTTTTTTTCTCCGCCATGGTTAGAGGCTTGGTTACTTCGACGGTTGTTTTAGTATCCCAGTGGGCGGATGTTGCTTCCTGTCTCATCAGCCATTTTATGACCAACACAGATAAAATTGTCACTATTAGAGCAAATGGCAGACCCCATACCATCCATTGTAAATAGGAGATGGTCTGTCCCGAAGCGCTCTCTAGGAGGCCGATGCTAATCATATGAGATCCGGCTCCAATTAAAGCAGCAGATGTACTCATTAGTATGACGACTGGCACTGTGACCGCCAAAACTCTTTTCTCTCCTGGAGATAATCTGCTTCCTACATGCATGATGATGGGTTTTGCCATTGCAGCACGTCCGGAAGTGGAGGGGATAAAAAAAGCTGTTGCGAAAATAAATGAGATAATCCCCATTTTCATTCTTCCAGCAGTCCGGCTTTTCCTTAAAATAATTTCAACAAGTCTGGCAGCTAATCCGGATTGTGTAACCGCCTCACCAATGATAAAGGCCCCAATCATCAGCCATACTACTTCTTCGGAGAGGGAATGGAATAGAAGCTCCTGGCTGCCGCCCTTCATGAAAACAATGAAGCAAACACTAGCAAGTGCGACATATCCTGCCGGAATTTTCGTTGTGATCCAAAGGGTCATGGCGGAGAGGAAAGCAAATAGTGATAATTTTGCCTTGTAGTCCAGCCCCTCCAAAGAGAAAGTCACCAGCAGGAAGAGGCCATGTAAGAGGATAATGGTGAGCGTCCGTGTAAAAACACGATCCACTTGTACCATAAGAGGCCCGCTATGTTTATGTCTTTCTATTCTTGTCTGCATATTAAACGGCTGCTTCCTTAACCCGGTTCCTTTTGGCAATCATCAGCCCTATGGCAATCTGTCTCATCACAGATTCTGTGCTGTCTTCAATCCATTCAGGAGCATAGAGAATAGCTTTTTCAAGTGAAGTTGGCTTTTGAATAATACTTAAGAAAGCATCGATGCCTGCTTCATAATTTAGTTCGGCTCCCTTTCCAATCGTTCCGGTAATGGCAATAACGGGGATTCCGTATCTCTTGGCAATTCGCGCGACTTCTGTTGGTATTTTTCCATGGGGAGTCTGGAAATCGATACTGCCTTCTGCTGTTAGCACAATGTCAGCGTTTGCAATTTTTTCTTCGATGTTAATATATTTCTTAATAAGGCTAAAGCGCGGATGAAGAGAGGCACCTGCAAATACTGCCAAACCTGCCCCTAGCCCGCCTGAGGCCCCGCCTCCAGGTATCAATCTGACATCCAAAGAGAAGGTGTTTTCTATTAATCCAGCATAATGTTCCATAGCGTCAGATAATATGCCTGCCTGTTCTGGGCTCGCACCCTTTTGCGGTCCAAATACTCTTGCCACACCTCTTTCCCCGCATAAAACATTCTCCCAGTTGCAGGCTGCATCTATTTTCACTTCACTAAGCCGCCTATCAATACCAGTGGCATCAATATGCTTTGCCTTCAATAAATCAGCTCCGCCATGAATATCAATAATTTCCCCGTTGGTATCCATAAACTTCACTCCAAGTGCCTGAGCCATTCCAGCTCCACCATCTGATGTACCAGAGTCGCCGCAGCCGATTAGAATTCGATCTGCCCGAAGGTCAAGTGCCGCCAGGATCAACTCGCCCACACCATAAGTAGTCGTCAGCAAAGGATTGCGCTCCAGCTGCGGGACATGCTTCAGCCCGGCAACAGCTGCCATCTCAATTACAGCAGTCTGCTTCCCGTTCTTTTCGAACATGCCAAAATAGGTATGTATTCTTTTGCCTACAGGCCCGGTAGCTTCCAGGTAAATTAATTTCCCGCTCTTTAATCGCGTGATGGTTTTGGCAAACCCTTCACCCCCATCAATCATGGGTACTACTTCGATTTTGGCGGACTCATTAAACCGCATAGCTCCTCTTTCCATCGCCAAAGCAACATCCTCCGCATCCATGCATTCCTTAAACCCCGATGGTACAATTACAATCTTCAATTTGTTTCCCTCCTAGCTTTATTACTTATAATGTACCTGCCGAAAACTAAAATTCTCTGAAAAGCAGATTAGAAAATGATTAGAAAAAAGGGTGGATTTTCCAAGATTAATGGATTCCCAGTAAAAGAATTTAGCTGCTGCGGGAAGTTTTCTAAAAGAGGATATAGGTGAACAGTGAAGAATAAGATAAGTATTCAAATGCTATAGGCAGGATATTTAAGCAAAGTGCCGTGCTTTATTTATACAAAATAAAAAACGGAAAAGGTTTTTAAGCCCTTTGCCGTTTTATTATTTCTATTATGAATGGGAAAAAGTATAAGCAGAAGGTGAACCAAACTATTGAAATACTGACAGCAGCGACCGTGTCGGATGGAAAATGAAATCCAAGGAGAATACGGCTTGCAGCTACGGCTATTATAATGGTGATGCAGATAACATAGGATACCATTCTAGTGAAACCCTTTTTAAATAAAAGGGAACTAATATAGATTAAAAAGAGGCACATCACAACAGCCCTCATTGTGTGACCGCTTGGGAAACTATAAGATGGAATATCAAGAGAGTAGCTAAAAACTTCAATGGAATGCATATCTTCTGGGCGTTCCCTCTGGAAAGCGATTTTCAACACAAGGTTAAAAAGAATACCCCCAAATGTTACAGCACATAAGAACAAGCTATTATACCAATCTCTTTTAAACATGAGGCAAAGTAAAAGGAATAGTGTACAGATTAAAATAAACTCACTCGAACCTAATACAGAGATGTATTTCATACTGCTTCCAATAAGTGTATCTTTGAATTTAATTAACCAGTGTGTGATGACTTGGTCAAGTTCCAAACCTGCTTGAGTATATGTAAGGCTGGTAACAGCTATAAAAACAAACAAAGAAACAGTATGTATAACAACCAAATTTTTTTCTTTGATAAAAAATCCCTCTTTCTATATTTTCTTTAATAAGCTGCAAACTACCGATAATATAGTAAAATACAAAAATTAGACCACAGGAATCAGCAATATAATATTTTAACATTATATAATAAATTGAGTGCAATAATTAACTGGTGTTTGGTGCATTAATAAGGTAAGTTAATAGATTTTGAAGAAATTCACTTAAATTTACGGGTACTTTTATACAAGTAAAGCTGCTAATCATGGAGCAAGGAGGCAGTGCATTGCAGATTTATGACAAACCGCGCAAAGCATATTTATTTAATGATTTAAGTGCTGTTGAAGAACTCGATGGAGAACTCATTTATTTTTTTCAAAAGGGATATGTTACAGTCCTTGGTGAATTTGAACACGAGAAATATGGTGGGGGCACAGCTTGTATCATTTTTAATGAGGAAGACGTTATTTCTGTATCAAAGGAACTGTTGCGGTTTGTTGATGATAACCAGTGGTAAAAACCAAATTTCTTTATATCATACTAATGTCCCTAAGTGGCGATCTCTAGTAATTTGTTAAAAATGGGCAAACTTTAGGATAGCAAAAAAAACAGCCCTTCTAAAAAGAAGGGCATTTATAATAAGAATATTATTGTAGAGCTTCAGCAACAGTTGTTCCTAATATGGTATCATCTACAAAAGTATTTATTTTCCATTTGCCTTCCCTTGGCGGAGTTATGGTACTTTCGAATTTCAATGCATTCATAGAGTCAGGAATAATTTTTGCTTCATCCGTTAATAATTCTGCAATATCACTTACACCTAAGTCCATTTCTGCGTTTTTATCTTTTTCATTAATCCCTGTAATAGTTACTTTTTTACCAATCAACTCTTCCTTTTTGTCAGGGTCAACCCATAAATACCATGTATGTTTCCCCTCATTCTCAACCCTGAAGGTGC
This sequence comes from Cytobacillus sp. FSL R5-0377, assembly GCF_038004385.1. Taxonomy (NCBI): domain Bacteria; kingdom Bacillati; phylum Bacillota; class Bacilli; order Caryophanales; family Bacillaceae; genus Cytobacillus; species Cytobacillus sp. FSL R5-0377. Next base: position 1,817,590 of record NZ_JBBORA010000001.1, on the reverse strand, counting down.
CGCGGACAAGTCCATATTTTCCAACCTCACCATACAAATCTATAGAAACGTTGTCAGTTGGGATAGTTTCTGGAGTTGTTTCCAAGTTCTTATCTCTTCAGTGGATTGATGATTCTTTGCTTCTGCTTGCTCGATATCATTATCCTTATATCAATAAAGTTATATAGGAAACGCCTAAGTCACAAATGATAATTTATACATTTATAACATTGTGAGAAAGAGCTTAGATTTTATAATTAAATAAAGATAATTGAGATCGGCAGGCTGAAGGAAAGGGAGGACGAATTAATGGATAAGTAACGTATGGACCCATATTAAAATAAATCTATAGGAGTTGAAAATTTTTGACTGTACAAAAGATTATAACTGAAATAATAAAAGAACTGGACGGGATACCTGGCATTGTAGGGACAGTTTTAGGCGGCTCCAGAGCAAGAGGGACTAATCACGCCACTTCTGATATTGACATTGGAATCTACTATGATGAATCGGCAGGTTTTAATGTCAGCGATGTTAACAGGGCTGCAGCGAAACTGGATGATGAACATAGAGAGAATTTAGTTACATCTTTAGGGGAATGGGGTGCTTGGATAAATGGTGGCGGATGGATTATTGTTCAAGGTTATCACGTTGATTTAATATTTCGTGATATCAATAGAGTGGAGCAGGTCATTGATGAATGCTTGTTAGGTAACGTTTCAACTCATTACCATACAGGACATCCACATGCCTATTTAAATGTTATGTATATGGGTGAAGTCTCCATCTGCAAAATACTGGATGACAAAAGGAATCGAATTGCCAGCCTAAAATCCAAAACCATGCCATATCCAAAGCCTTTAAAGGATGCAATCATTGGCTACTTTATGTTCGAAGCATCGTTTTCATTAATGTTTGCAAAAGCTAATGCTGATAAAGATGATATTTCGTATGTTACAGGTCATTGTTATCGATCCATCTCATGTCTAAATCAAGTCTTATTTGCTCTGAATGAAGAATATTGTATCAATGAGAAAAAAGCTGTTCGAATGATTGACGGGTTTGATGCCAAGCCAAAAGACTATAAGATAAAAATAGATAAAATAATCACATTGCTTTCTGCAAACATAGATAGCACAAGGCTAGCGCTGGTAATACTACAAGAAATTTTTTCGGAAACAGAGCTTTTATTAAATAAATAGGTGAAGGTGAAAAAGTGTATGGAGATCTTATTTCCTGCACTTTTTTTATTTTATTATTGCGGGAGGTTTATTCTGCTTGGGCATGATAGTTGGGAACCCAGCTAAATTTAACTTCCATTTCAGGTACATTAAAGAATATCATTAGGCAACCCTATTCATAATTAATTATGGGGGTGTTGAGATGAATAAAATGGTGCTAATTTTTGTCGCAATATTTTTCTTAACCGTTGGTAATGCCTCGGCTAGTAAGGTTCCTGCAGTAGGAGGAGAAAAATATGAAGTGAAGGATCAAGCAGCAAAGATGTTTATATATGACACAATGCAGGTATGGGTTCGTCATAGCTTAAACGATTATTATCATCATAAATATAATGCAAACTCCATCAGCTGGGGAGAGCTAAAACCAGAAGGAATTCGTATTTGGATTAAGCAGCTTAAGTCCGCTGAAAACGACCAAATGTATACCCATCTTATAAAAATCTCTTTACATTATGACAAATTAATTATCAACGGCAAGAGAGAATTAAAAACAGAGGATACATTTACTTATGCGGTTAATGCAGATTTACTTTCACTCTGCCCGGAATCAGGTAAGTCTGAAAAAGAGCTTAAATTAATCAATTCCAATCATAAAGTGCGACCATAGCTCTCGCACTTTTTTTAGTGTAAGTTAAGGATTAATCACTGGATTTCATCTGTTTTCCAGCTGCTTCTTTTTTTAGTTCACAGCTAATTAAAAAAAGGCGCCAGCTTTTGCTAACGCCCCCGCTACAAAGGAGTCTAAATGTAGTTGAATATCGTGATATGGTACTGTTAAAGGCAGTAATTCAATTTAAATACAATTTTAGTAAGGAATAGTATGTCTGGCTAGAACTTAGAAAGCAAGACTAACTATTCCGCCAATTAATAATAGTATAGAACCTGCAACTAGAGCTGCTTGTGCCGGTCGGCTTGATTTGTGAAAAATTCTAATGAACACTTAGCAACACCATCTTTCTTTAGGTTTTTCTAATATTTTATACGAATAAATGTATAAAAGGGTTTCAAAAATTCACACTTAAAGGGTTCGGATGCAGTCAAGTCCTTTCCGTTCCTTTTAATGCCATGATTGTAAAGAAAAAAGCTGCCCAGTTTCTAATTTGATTGGAGAAACTGGGCTTTGAACTTTCTAGTAACATCTTAGTCTTTAATCAGGAGCTATGCTTAACAACAGAATTTATAATCTGGTTCCAGTCTTCACTATGAATCTCATGTCCAGTCCCTTCAAGCGTCACCAGTTCTGCATGAGGAATGGCTTTCTTAAGCGCAAGTCCGTGCCCGTATGGGAGGGCCGGATCTTCCGTGCCATGGATAATGAGAACCGGTACGCGAATCGCAGCCGTTTTGTCATAATATTCTTCTCCGCCTTGCAGCAGGGCATGGTTAAATCTGCTCGGGAGATGATTGGCACGGTCGGCTTCTCTTGCTGCCAGCTTATACATTCTGTCATGCTCGAAAGGTTTGGAGCCGGCTAATGTTTTCCATCCGCCCGCAAGAAAGGAAATAACCGCATCCCGATCTGACCAATCGATGGAAGCGCTCTTCGCGTGGTAATCCAGTATGCTTTGGTCCATTGGCGGAAGCTTTTCCATCACAGTTCCAAACACACTTGAGGCGATAAGGGTCAGCGTCAATACACGTTCCGGATGTCTTAAGGCAAGAATCTGGCCAGTTAGGCCGCCCATGGACATGCCGACAATATGTGCCTGGTCTATTTGATAAGCATCGAGTACGCCTGCCGCATCATCAGCCAAGTCCGTTATGGTGTAATGAGAAGTCCCGGGTTCATAAGTAGTCGACCTTCCCAAATCCCGATGATCGTACCGGATGACAAATCTCCCCTGTTCAGCTAGACGAAAACAGAAGTCCTCATCCCACCAGTCAAGTGAAGTCATGGCGCCCATTATCAAAAGAATAGCAGGATTCTTGGGGTTCCCAAAGCTCTCTGTACAGATTTCCACATTATTTATTTTCATTATTTGTTCACTCATATTTTACCTCCGTATCACTGTTCTTCCTATCGCTGATCAGTTTCTTCCCGGAGCATTGGCCTGCCCCTGTTCATTATCTGTGCCGAATCCACTTGATAATCATGACGAGGCCTCCTTTAAATCCTTACTGAAAAGGGACTCACCCCTATATGTATTACCTTACCATATGTCTAATCACTAAAATACAAAATTTCCCTGAAAGGTGCCTATCGAACTAGCTGCAGCATCCATACAGGCGTATCTCTCAAGTTTCAATCGTTTTGTAGGTTACATGGACTACATATAAATTTTCTCCAAAAATAAAATATGGAAATATTTAGCCTGAAATACTCTTTTTAAACTACTCTAATTAGAGTAATGTAATTAACGAAGGCATTTAATAGCCTATTAAATCTAACTTTGGCGCAGCCCGGCGAATCTCCATCATTTTAAAGGAGGAAAAGAAATCGTATGTTGAAAGAAGTTATTCCCGTAAACGAGATTACTAATTTCCAGTCACGTGCAGAAGAGTTTTTTCCTATTGAGTGGTATAAAGATATGCTCCATCATCAACCGGTCTATTATCATGAACCAACGAATACATGGAATGTGTTTACCTATGAGGGTGTGAAACAGGTGCTTGGCAACTATGAATATTTTTCAAGCGCCGGGCCGAGAACAACGATTTTTGTTGGCGCCAATGATAAGCAGCAAAAAGCGTCGCCTTTAACCAATCTGACACTTGTGGACCCTCCGGATCATCGAAAAGGGCGTTCCTTGTTAGCGGCAGCTTTTACTCCCCGCAGTTTAAAGGATTGGGAGCCGCGCATTGAGCAGATCGCACAGGAACTGACAGAAAACATCCAGGAAAATTCGATAGTGAATATTGTTGAGGCTCTGGCAGCCCCGCTGCCGAGTATGGTGATTGCCGATTTATTTGGCGTGCCGATACAGGACAGGACCCAGTTCAAGGAGTGGGTAGATATTTTGTTCCAGCCTTATGATAAAGAAAGACTGGAAGACATAGAGCTCCAAAAACAAAATGCTGCGAAAGAATATTTTCAATATCTCTATCCGATAGTGGTTCAGAAGAGGTCGAATCTTTCGGATGATATTATTTCTGATTTGATTCAAGCTGAGGTAGATGGCGAAAAGTTTACCGATGATGAGATTGTACAGGTGACTATGCTGCTTTTAGGTGCAGGAGTCGAAACAACCAGTCATGCGATCGCCAATACGTTTTATTCATTGCTATATGACGATGAGTCTCTGTATGAAGAACTGCGTAAAGACCCTGAATTGGTGCCGAACGCAGTTGAAGAAATGCTTCGCTTCCGCTTCCATATGTCTAGAAGAGACCGTACTGTGAAAAAAGATAACAATTTATTAGGTGTTGAGTTAAAAGAAGGGGACGCTGTTATTGCCTGGATGAGTGCCAGTAACATGGATCATCGAATGTTTGAAGATCCTTTTTCATTAAACATACACCGGCCTAACAATAAAAAGCATCTGACATTCGGCAATGGCCCGCATTTCTGTCTGGGTGCCCCTCTGGCACGCCTGGAAATGAAAATAGCCCTAGAGACTTTTGTGAAAAAGTTCTCCGGCATTGAACCAGTGGAAGGGTTTGAATTGGAAAAGAATTTAACATCATCAGCCACTGGCCAGTCCTTGACGAATCTTCCGATGAAAGTGTTTAAATAGGATAAAATAGCCACCCTTAGTGCAGGCATACTGACATCCTTAAGGGTGGTTTTCTATTAAGAAGGCAAAGGATGAGGCTGAAATGACACCTGCGTTTTGCTAGAATAAGGGTAATTCTCTTGAAGGAGTATAAAGGATGACCATTCAAATATTTATTTTAACGAAACTGATGGAAGGTAAGAATTACCCTTATAAAATAAAAAAGCAGCTTTCAGAACCCATTCCATTTGATCAGCTCGCAGGAATAACAGAGAGCAAGCTGTACTACCATTTTGATTCTTTAGAGAAACAAGGCTTGATTCAAGCAGTTGAAATTATGAAAGAGGAGCATCGCCCGGATAAACACATATTCGAGATCACCGCAAACGGCCGGGAAGAACTGCCGAGGAAAATTTACAAATTGTTTGAAAAAGCCGATACGATCGGTGAAATGATGGTGGGTTTGGCCAACCTCGAATACGTAGACCGGGACAAAGCAGCTGCAATCCTTGAAGAAAAATTAAAGAGTGCCAAGGCTAAGTGGGAGTATTATAAAAGTTTTGAACAGCTAATTGAAAAAGACAAAGATAATGAACAGCTAATTGAATTCCTGGGCGGATACGTGTCAACCAAAGCGGAGCATGCTATTTTTTGGATGGAGAAGCTGATTGGGCAGATTAGAGAAGGGAAGATATGATTGTTTCCTTTTGATATCTCTGTAAAGCTAAGGTGTAACTATCAGCATTATAATTCCAATATCTATAATATATGGTCGCTTAAAACCACCATTGATCAGCAGGCTGCCAATAGGCAGCTTTTTTGTTTAATGGAGTTGCAGGTGTTAAGATTTCTGATTATTACCAATATTTGTATTGTTTAATAGATGAGAGATAGGGAAAAAACCATTAAGCAATTATTCTAGTGTAATAATATTTAGGAGGGAAAATGTGAATAAACAACCAAGATCCGTAGAGAAAAAAGATATTTCGGTAGTAGACAGCAGTGTCGCTAAAAAATCTATGATGGGTACATCGCTCGGGAATGCGATGGAGTGGTTTGACTTTGGTATTTACTCCTTCTTAGCCGTTACAATCGGAAAAGTTTTTTTCCCGGAAATTGATCCATCCTTTCAGCTTATATATGCTTTTGCTACATTTGCAGTGGCTTTCATAGCACGGCCGCTCGGTGGTATGTTTTTTGGAATGATGGGTGACCGCATTGGCCGGAAGAATGTCCTGGCAATCACTATGATTCTGATGTCGGCTGCCACCCTTAGTATTGGTTTAATACCTAGTTTTGCAGCCATTGGGATTACTGCTCAGGTGTTATTGCTATTAGCCAGACTCGTTCAAGGTTTCTCAACGGGTGGTGAGTATGCGGGGGCAATGACCTACATTGCGGAGACCACTCCCGATAAAAATCGCAGCTTTATGGCAAGTGGATTAGAGGTTGGAACACTGGTAGGGTTTATTGCGGGTGCCGGTCTTGTCACCTTGCTGACATCTATTCTTGGAAGTGAAACAATGGTGGAATGGGGCTGGAGAATACCTTTCTTCATTGCTGCACCACTTGGCATCATCGGTTTCTACTTCCGCAACCATTTGGATGAGACTCCAGCATTTGAGGCTATGAATGAAACGATAGAAGAAAGAAAAGAACATTCGTCCCTAAGAGAGATTTTTGCTGAGCATTGGAAGGCTCTGTTAATTTGTACAAGCATCGTAATTTTTTACAATGTGATGAGTTACACCGTTCTTACGTATATGCCATCATATATGTCCGAGGAACTTGGCTACAGTGAGCAAAAAGGGTTATTGCTCCTTGTGCTTGTCATGATTGCCATGGTTCCAATGGTATTAACAATGGGACGCTTGAGTGATCGATATGGGAGGAACAAAGTATTAAAAGCAGGTTTATTGGGGGCAATTGTCCTAAGCATCCCTGCATTCATGCTGGTTCGTTCAGGCAATATATATGCGGCCTTTTTTGGATTGCTGATTCTCGGTGCGACGCTGTCCACCTTGCAGGGGTCCCTGCCGGCTACACTGCCTTCTTTATTCTTCACGAAAGTGCGTTACGGTGCACTTGCCATCACATATAATACGGCGACATCCCTTTTTGGAGGAACGACGCCGCTGCTTGTGGCATGGCTGGTAAGTGTGACTGATAATAATATGGTGCCGGCATTTTACCTGATGGGCATGTGTGCATTTGGAATTATTGTTGTCACCCTGTTTGTAAGAGAGACTGCAGGCAGGTCGCTTCGCGGCTCCGCGCCAGTTGTTGAGCATCCGAGTGAGATAAAAGAAGTCCTCGAAAACCCGGAAAAAGCCAACTGGTGGCATGACGAGGCTAAGCGAACGGGAAAAGGCAGCCTGGATAAGGGGCTGCTGACCAGCTTACTGCAAAAACACTAAAGTATTAAAAGCTTACTCCAGGCTATTAAATTAGCTGGATGGAGTAAGCTTTTTCTATTTCTATGTACAATAAGTTATAATAACGAGCGTAAATGGTCCGCAGAACAATGGGCCAATTGGACAGAATGAATTTATAAAAGGAGACTTGAGCAATAAATGATGTATGGGGATGAAATAATAGAAAGAAAGATACGATACGATTCCGAAATTGTGGAACATCATTGTATGCTGCTGACAGCAGAAAATCATCGTGCGGTGCTTTTTCATATAATAGAAGATTCCTTTACAATGATAGCAGGTCAAACTCAATTAACTATACCGAAAGGGAGCTATACGATTGCTTATTACTGGGAGGACCGCCCATATAATTTGTATTTCTGGAGAGATGCTCAAGGCCGCTATTTAGGCTCCTATTTTAACGTTGTAAAAAATACAGTGATCACCGATGGAATGGTTTCATTTGAAGATTTAATCATCGATATGCTAGTGCTTCCGAATGGAGGTATTTTTATATTAGATGAGGATGAATTACCTGAGTCCTTGGAGAGCTTTGAGAGTGGTGCTGTTCAGCAGTCTTTATGCGTATTAAAGGAATCTTTAGATTCTGTTCTTTATGGGGCTATTTCAGAATCGGAAGGCATTTATGCACATGAGAATTTTGCAGCCATGATCGAGAAGTTTAAGAAAAATCAGGGTAAATCACTGCAGGATCGCCAATAAAGTTTAGTCCGCCTTAGGAGTCAAAAGGCGGACTTTTTACTTTAGAAAAAAGGTCCTGAAGGAAAAGAATAGACCTGCAGCCGGCAGTCTTAATGAGGGGAAATAAAAATACGATTAGGAATGGGCAGGAGGGAACCAATGTCTAATTAGGCGGGAAACTATGAAAAATAAAACTAGCCGTTTTTAACGCTGGAAACGTTAAAAACGGCTAGTGTGGATTCGACAAAAAAAATTATGTAAAAACCATTGAAAAAGAGAATGCCCTGTGGTAAATTTATATAGATACGCATTATTTAATTAAATAAAAGTATATTTTCCCTATCTTAATTATATAATGCAATCAATTCGTTTGTCAACCTTTTTATAAAATTTTTTTAAGGAGTGTTTGCTATGGATTCAAAACTTCAGCAGGAGCAAAAACGATTGGATGGTGTAATGGAGACGATTTCGGAGGAAGTCCGCAGATTGGAAGAAGAAACCTCCAGACGTAAAAACGAAGTAGTTCATATCCGCAAACACTTTTGGGATGAAGTGAAGGTGAATACGGATACGTTTGATGATTATCTGGAGACGATTATTGGCTTAAGACAAGAAGCGCAGGCTCTATCTGTAAGCCAAAGCACCCATAGACATGCTTCGAAGCGATTGTCCACCCTGCGCCGAATGGAGGAGGTGCCCTATTTCGGCCGGATCGATTTTAGGGAGGAAGACTCTTCCGATCTTGAACCCGTCTATATAGGAATCTCTACCCTGAGGGATCAGAGTGGAGAAAATTTTCTTATCTACGATTGGAGGGCACCTGTCTCAAGTGTGTATTATGATTACCAGCCGGGGCCGGCAAAATATGATACGCCCGGAGGCACAATTGAGGGCACATTGGAGAAAAAGTGGCAGTACCTGATCCGCCGGGGTGAACTGCAATCGATGTTCGATACGAGCCTTACCATTGGGGATGAAATTCTGCAGCAGGTTCTCGGCCAGGGAACTGATAAGCATATGCATAATATCGTTGCAACCATTCAGCAGGATCAAAATCGGATTATCCGTCATGATCTGGGAAGGCTGCTAATAGTTCACGGGGCAGCCGGCAGCGGCAAAACATCTGCTGCCCTGCAGCGGATTGCTTATTTGCTTTACAAATATCGGGAAAATCTAAATGCTGATCAGATCATCCTGTTCTCTCCCAATTCGATGTTTAACAGCTATGTATCCAATGTGCTGCCTGAACTGGGGGAAGAGAACATGCAGCAGGTTACTTTCCAGGAATACCTCGATCACCGGCTGGGGAAAGAATTTACTGTCGAAAATCCATATGAGCAATTAGAGTATGTCTTAACTGCAGCGGAAACCCCTGAGTACAAAGCTAGGGTAGCTGGCATTAAATTCAAGGCATCTGTTCGTTTTCTTGAGGCGATTAATGATTACTTAACGTCTCTGGAGTTAACAGGCATTATCTTTAAGGATATCAGTTTCAGGGGCAAGCCAATCGTTACTGCTCAGCAAATGGCTGACCGATTCTACAGCAGCGATACCTCACTCCGATTCCATAACAGACTTGAGAAGCTGACGGAATGGCTTGGCAAGCGTATAAAGGAAGCGGAAAAAGCTGAAAGGAATCAGCCGTGGGTACAGGAGGAAATCGAGCTGCTCAGCAATGAGGAGTACCATAAGGCGCATGCCTATCTTGCGAAAAAACGCGGCTTTACAGGGGATTCGGTACATGATTATGAAATCGAGCCTGAAGCGTTAGCCCGCCTGATTGTCCGGAAAAAATTCAAGCCGCTGCGAAAACAAATCAGGAGCATGCGTTTCATTGACATAAAGGCGATTTACAAGCAGCTCTTTGCTGATCCGCTAAGGATTCAGAAATGGGCAGAGGAGGTGCCTTCAGAATGGAAGGATATTTGCCTGGCGACACAGGAAAGGCTTGATGAAGACAGATTATGCTATGAAGATGCGACTCCCTTTTTATATGTGAAGGAGCAAATTCAAGGATTTCAGACGAATAGCGCGATCAAACACATTGTAGTGGATGAGGCACAGGACTATTCTCCGTTTCAATTTGAGTTTTTAAAGCGTTTGTTTCCAGCTTCCAAGATGACCGTGCTAGGTGATTTTAATCAGGCAATCTTCGCCCATGCGAGCGAAACCGCTGATTTTCACACACTGACCAGCCTGTATGGGCCGGATCAGACAGAGCTGATTAATTTAGCGAGGAGCTACCGGTCGACTAAACCCATCATCGAATTCACGCGCAGACTGGTTCCGAACGGGAAAGAAATCATTCCTTTTGATCGTGGTGGAAAGGTGCCTGAGCTGATGCAATTAACCGATCATACCGATTTGCATAAGAGCATTGCCTCCAAGGTGGCTGACTGGAGAAGCCAGGGGCTTAAAAGCATAGCTATTATTTGCAAGTCAGCTGAAGAAAGTGCAAAGGCTTATGAGGCTCTGTCCGGCATCGATGGCATTAAGCTCTTGAAAAGCAACTCGACAGAATATGAAGAAGGCGTGGTTGTCGTACCTTCGTATTTATCCAAGGGCATCGAATTTGAAGCTGTCATCATTTATGATGCTTCTGAACGTGTGTATGGGAATGAAAGTCTGCGCCGGGTCTTTTACACCGCCTGCACCAGGGCTATGCATGAATTGCAGCTCTATAGCGCAGGGGAGCCGAGCTCATTTTTGCACAATGCACTTCGGAATGGCTTCATTCAGGGCTGATCCGTCCGGATGTATCCGATAAGCAAATTTATATTTAACATAGAAAGAAGGTTTGATCTATATGCAGCAGGAAACCAAAGCAGATCAAAATAAACCGCCATATGGCATGATTGCCATTTTATTTATCGGGGCTTTTGTAGCGATCTTGAATGAAACCTTGCTGAACGTAGCCCTCCCATCCATTATGGCGGAATTTGACGTGAACGCAACGGCCGTTCAATGGCTGTCTACAGGCTATATGCTGATTAACGGAATTTTAATACCGGCGAGTGCGTTCTTCATTCAGCGATTTTCTGATAAGAAGTTATTCATTACAGCCATGTCACTGTTTACTTTGGGAACATTCCTTGCAAGCATTGCCCCTGCATTTGGTGTGTTATTAGGGGCTCGGATGATCCAGGCTTCAGGCTCAGCGATTATGATGCCATTATTAATGAATGTCATGCTAACCGCATTTCCGGTTGAAAGAAGAGGGGCGGCAATGGGGATGTTTGGGCTTGTTATGATTACAGCTCCAGCGATCGGGCCGACTCTTTCCGGCTGGCTGATTGAACATTACAGCTGGAGAATGTTATTTGATCTTGTTCTGCCTATTGCTCTGTTAACCGTAGTTTTTGCCGTCTTTAAGTTAAAAGACATCACACCGCAGAGAGCGATTAAGCTTGATTTCATCTCGCTGGTATTATCAAGCATCGGATTTGGCGGGCTGCTTTATGGCTTTAGCTCAGCAGGGGAAAAAGGATGGGATAGCCTTCTTGTATACGGGACGATTGTAATTGGGGCCATTGCTTTAGTTACTTTTATACTCCGACAGCTCCGGATGGATGATCCAATGCTAGAGTTTCGCATCTACAAATATCCGATGTTTGCCCTGTCATCGGCCATTTCAATCGTGATAGCTGTCGCCATGTTTTCGGCAATGATCTTGATGCCGATCTATGTACAGACCATCCGCGGCATTTCACCGATAGATTCGGGTCTTTTGATGCTGCCGGGAGCGATTGTGATGGGGATTATGTCTCCAATTACAGGGAAGCTATTTGATAAGTATGGGGCAAGGGTTTTAGCGGTGATTGGACTGACCATTACGGTTGTAACCTCTTTTTACTTCAGCAGAATCAGCATGACTACGGCCTATTCAACCCTTGTTCTGCTGTATACCTTCCGGATGTTCGGGATGTCAATGGTGATGATGCCTGTCATGACAAATGGGTTGAATCAGCTGCCGCCGATCAATAACCCGCACGGAACCGCTATGAATAATACGCTGCAGCAGGTTTCAGGCGCCATTGGGTCGGCCCTGCTGATTACCGTCATGAATAACCGTACGAAAGAAAAAGCAGAGGAGCTGGCAGCTGACACACTGGCCAATATGAGTGCAAGTGCACAGCCATCTGCACAGGCTGCAGCTGATATCCAGCGGCAGATCATGAATGAAGCGATGCTGAATGGCATTAATTTTACTTTCTTCATTTCTGCCCTGATTGCGGTCATTGCACTTATTCTTGCTTTCTTTATTAAGAGAGTGAAACCTCATCATGAGAATCAAACAGGTGAGGAAATGACTGTTAAAGAGTAATCAATAGAGAAAAAACCGGGTGGCATCCAGATCAGGTGCCTCCCGGTTTTTTATTTTAAAAATTGAGTAGTGGAGATGATGCCGATTAGATACAAAAGCTATGCGAAGTAAGCAGGGAGCAAGTGGATCCAAATGTTTTATAAAAGGCTGTTTTCGTAAAGTTTGTTGCTTTTTCATAACCTAGTTTAATTTGCTGAGTTGGATCTTCGTGCGGGCACTTGATCCTCGAAAATGCTGACGCATTTTCTTGGTGCGGTGTTCATTCGAAGATACTTTTTCAATGTCCAGCGGGTAGAGAGGGAAGTGTGAGACCCCACAGGCGAAGCCGAGGAGGCTCGCATTCCTTTCCGCGGGTTCGCTGCGTGCCTTTCGCTGCAATCAACGGACAGAATTCACAAACCAAAACAAAAAAATTTTAGAAAAGAGCCTTATAAAAAGAGAATGATCCCAATTCCAAGCAAATGGCCCAGCTGATGGAGGGGGAATTATGAAAACAGAGGAACTCATGAGACCCTCTGTTTTTTAGTATTTGGAATATGAGTTAGTCAAATTTGTTTTACATGAAACCAATGAGTTTCTCTCACGTAAAATAGTTATTAAAGGGAGGTGAAGCCCCGAGATGAAACTCATACTATTTTTGGTTATACTCGGCCTATGTCTGGCTGGTTTTAATTGGCTTATGGGATATCGAAAAAATCATATCACGATTGATTTTGATGAGAGGTATGTGGATTTTAAAGAATATATAGAAGCTATCCAAAATGAGCTTGTGAATCAAGGGAGAGAGGTCAGTTATATTGGAAATCGAAAATTCATTATTGACGGCCGGACCTATATATTCATAGAACGCAATGTTTCGATGGGAGGAGTTCCTCTGCAAAGGACGATTCTGAAGCCGGAAAAATGAGGGTGTCATAGAGAGAAAGCGGGATTCTGGGCTGTCATTGTGCAGCTTTTTTTATGCGATAATAAAGGTGAAAGGCGCTGGGAGGCTGAATCAGATTTGATACTGTTTGAGCAAAAACAAACCATCTTCCAGCAGGGAAGATGGTTATTTAATATTCGGAAACCCCTGCTGGCGCAATGCCTCGTACACCAATATCGCAGCTGTGCTCGATAGGTTGAGCGATCGGACATTGCCATTCATAGGGATTCTTAAGAAATGGTCTTTATTTTCCTCCAGCAAGTCTTTAGGCAAGCCTGTTGTTTCTTTCCCAAACATAAAATAATGCTCCTTTGAGACATCACTGAAATCAAAGGATGAATGGGCCTGTTCACCAAAGGTTTCTATATAGTAAAACTCTCCCTGGTTTTTAGAGAAAAATTCATCCATGGAATCATAATACGATATGTTCACAGAGTCCCAGAAATCAAAGCCTGCCCGTTTGATCATTTCCGGCTCTGTCGAAAAGCCAAGCGGCCGGATCAAATGCAAAGCTGTATCCGTTGCGGCGCAAGTCAGCGCAATGTTTCCGGTGTTGGCCGGTATATCCGGCTGATAAAGTACGACATGTATGGCCAAGGGTTGTCACCTCTATGTTTATTTTACCCTTCAAATTATAGCATAGGATCAGCTGCGGGGTGAAAACAGCATAAATTCATTATCCGCACCAGCATTAAGGATATTAAATTGAAATAACGCCAAATGCAATCGCAGCCATAATCATAAATAGGGAAGAGGCAACTGCCCATTTTAATGCAAAGCGCTGATTCTGGCCATAGTCAATGCCGATCATTCCAACTAGCAGGTAACCTGCTGCATAGAGCGGACTTAGCACGTGAGCAGGCTGGCCGAGCACTGATGCACGGGCAATCTCAGCCATAGGAATATTGTAGCTGGCAGCCGTTTCCCCTATGATCGGGATAATTCCATAATAATAAGGGTCGTTCGCCATGAAATACGTGAATGGCATGCTCGTGATCGCTGTAATTAAAGGCAGCTGGCTTCCCAATTGATCTGGGATGACTTGAACAAGTGCTGTCGCCATTGCATCCACCATTTCAGTTCCATTCATGATTCCTGTGAAAATACCAGAAGCAAAGACTAGCGCGACAACTGCCAGGACATTGCCAGCATGAGCGGCAACACGTTCTTTTTGCTGTACAAGGTCTGGGTAATTAATCATCGCAGCAATTGCAAAGCCTAACATAAAGAGTACAGGGAGCGGCAGCAATCCGGCGATTAAGGCAATCAGAAGGGCTATTGTCAGTCCTGCATTTACCCAAATTAGCTTTGGACGCTGCAAATCTGCAAGTGATTCTCTGCTGACAGCCGCAGCTATCTGTTCCTCTGCAGCCTTAAGCTCCCTGATAGCGGAATCATCCATTGAGCGGATTCCAATTCGTTTGCGTTCCTTTATCCCAAAGTACCAGGCAGCAAGAAAGGCAAAAAGAATGCCGGCTGCCATTACAGGAATCAGCGGAAGGAATACTTCCTCGGTTGTAAGCTGCAGAGAGCTGATGACTCTCGCTGTCGGTCCGCCCCAGGGTGTCATGTTCATAACCCCGATGGAGAGAAGGGCGAGCGTTGCCAGCATGTATAAATTCATATTCAGCTTTTTGTATAGTGGCAGCATGGCTGTGACAGTAATGATGAACGTTGTTGTTCCATCTCCGTCAAGAGCTACCAGCGACGCGAGAGCAACGGTTCCGAGGGCTATTTTTAGAGGATCCCCCTTAACAATCCGTAAAATCGTATTCACAATTGGATCAAACAGGCCAGCATCAATCATAATGCCAAAATACAGGATAGCAAACACGAGCATCACGCCTGTTGGAGCAACTTGCTTAATCCCTTCCAGCATCATATCGCCAATCCCTGTATAGAACCCGCCAATTAAAGCAAACAGGATCGGCACAATAATTAATGCCAACAGGGCAGACATTCGTTTCGTCATAATTAAAGCCATAAAAACAGCAACCATACAATATCCCAGTATTGCCAGCATAAAACCCCTCCTTATTATTTGTAAGCGCTTCCTTTTGAATCACTTTAACAGGGGGGCTCCTGAAAGACCAGATTAGTTGTTTAATTTACATAAAACATATTAATTTCATAATTTTCATATTTTCTATGAAAAATAGGGGTGGTAATAAACTGGAATATGTCTAAGTCTCAGTGGGAAGATGGAGCTTGCTCCTAGACATAGGACGGCAGGAGGTCTATTCTCAAAAAATAAAAGCAAGCCCCCTTATAAGAGGGCTTGCTAGTGTTGCTTATATCGGCGTTCGGGACGGCCCACACTGCCGTAGACAATATCCACTTCTACCAGGTCGATGGAAACCAGGTACTCTAAATAGCGCCTTGCCGTGGAGTGGCTTGCACCGATTTGCCTTCCTACTTCTTCAGCGTTCAGGCTTGTGGAAGCAGCTCCAATTGCTTTGGTCACTTTTCGCAGTGTATGTTTGTCGATGCCTTTTGGCAAAGCCTTGGATTCCTGATTTGCCTCTGATGCAGGGGGGATTTTCTGAAAGAGCCGCTGTATTTGATGTTGTTCCATATGAGAACTGGTTTGTCTGCCTTGCCTTGTTTGGCTGTACTCTTCAAAGGTAGAAAAAAAGCTTTCAACCATTACAGGCTTCAGCAGGTAGCTGTAGGCTCCCCCGCGCATGGCATCTCGTACGGTTTTAGCATCATTTGAAGCGGTGATCATGATGATATCGATATGGGAATGTTCATGTTTGATCTGAAACAGCAAATCAATGCCATTTGCATCCGGCAGGTGAACATCAAGTAAGATTAAATCAGGTGTAACTGCGTTCAGCAGCTGAATCGTTTCTGAAGCGGTCTGAGATTTCCCTATCACAGTGAAATCCTGTCTGTTCTGAATAAGCTGTTCATATACAGACGAAGCGACAGGGTCATCCTCAACGATAAGCACCCCAATTGATGGGTTAGTCATGATTTTCTCTCTCCTCCGCGGTGGTGTATTCAGGCTTGTTCTTTGGAATGGCGATGGTCATGCATGTGCCTTCTGGCCGGTCAGTACGGTACCATTCCCCGCCAAGGCGGTTCAATGCGTGCTGCATAATTGTCAGGCCCAGGCCGTGCTGCGGGTGGTTTTTGGTTGTGGCTCCTTCGGTGAAAAAGTAGGCTTCTTCTTCGGAAGTCATGCCTTTGCCATTGTCTTCAATATCCATAACCAGCTCGTCTCCATAGTCTGTGAAGGATAAGTGGACAGCAGCGTTTTGTCCTTTCCATTCAGAAGATGCTTCAAGAGCATTATCGATCAAATTGCCAATTACAGTAACGACATGCTCGCTTTGAATGGTGTCAGGGTAGTCCAGCCATTGGCTGTTTTCATCAAAGGTGAACGAAACTTTCATTTCTTTGGCCCGGTTCACTTTCCCAAGAAGAACGGCAACAATTAAAGGATCTTTAATTGTAGTCATTAAAAAGGTGACAGTCTGCTGCAGTTCCTGCACTTCCGTCTTCATAAATGCTTTTGCCTCTTCGTAGCGCTCCAATAGCAGGAGTCCGTTTAATGTGTTCAGTTTATTTAAATATTCATGGGTCTGTGCCCGAATATGGTTTGCGTGCTGCCGGATCTCAATAAGTTCATTCGCCAGATCTTCTACTTCAGAGAAGGGGCGGATAGTCAGCACTATACCTGATATGGCCGTTTCCTCCGCTGTGATGGGAGAAATGTCTACGATATAGATCGAGTTGCTGATGAGCACTTGTTCCTGAATTAATCGGTCCGGATTCTGTAATGCAGTTCCGATAAGCGCTTTCAAATGAGGCTCTGTCAGTATGCCTTTTGCATGTTTCCCCAGAATGTCACGCGCTTTTTTATTGGCTGATAAAACATGGAATGAAGGACTGATGGCAAGAGTGGCATCCCCAATCGACTCCAGAATGGCCTGCTTTTCAGAAAAAGCGTGGGAGATCTCTTCCGGCTCCAAATTAAATATAAGCCTTTTGACTCGGCGTGCAATATAAAATGCCCCTGGTATGCCAATGAGAAGGGCAAGTCCGCCGAAGGCAGCTACCCGCAACTGATAAGTAAAGATCTTGCTTTCCACTTCATTTGTTAAAAAGCCAACGGAAGAAACACCGATAATGGTGCCCTCCTCATCATAAATAGGTGTTTTCGCTTTAACTGCTTCCCCTAAGACGCCATTTCCTATGAAAATAACAGAATCTCCTGCGAGCGGGGCATCATTGCTTGTTTCTGTCACTTTGCCAATTTGTTTCGGGTAGGGGTGGGAATAGCGGATGCCTTCCCCGTTTGCTATTACAATATAATCCGCACCTGTCCGTTTTCTTAGTTTCTCAGCAATCGGCTGTATAATCTTTGCTGGATGTTCTGTATCAAACGCATCAATAATAGAATCGTTTTCAGCAACCAATTCCGCAACGGTCAGCGCCTGCTGTCCAGTGGTTCTCTCAATCATTTGATCAATAATTGATGAAAAAGAAATGATGATTAGCAGTATGCAAAGGATAAGGACAGTAAGAACAAGCAGAACCATTTGCCCGAAAAGCCCCGGCCGTTTTAATTTAAAAGGTTTGGACACATTGGACACCTCTGGCCATTTTATTTATTACTAGATTAAAGGAGGCATTTCCATTCGGCAAGGTAAAGTTTACCCGCACGCACTCTATTTTCAGAATATAGTAACTTTTGTAAAAATATGTTAAAATTAATATAGTACTAGGTTACTAAAAAAGGAGGAGAAAGACATTCGGACAAGATATTTTATTATATTGCTTTTTACTTTTTTGGTTGAAGCGGCTGTAACGATGTTTGTTGCTTCCACATTCTCTGTAAGGTTCATTGAGGTTATGTTTTTTACCGGGATGGCTTTTGCCGGCTTAAGCTTTTACTTTTCAAGCAGTGGAGGGGTCATTTCAGATTTCAGTTCTTCACAGGCTAGCGCTCAAACAGGCTACATCCAAAAAAGGGAAGTATTTGTGTTAAGAAGAGGTCCTGTCTTCACTTCCTCCATCGTTTTTTTCTCCATTGGACTGCTGCTGTTTATTCTTCTTGTTTCAGGTGTTATTCCGCCTGCAGATTAAGGGTTGATGCTACATTATGAGAACTCTGTTCATTATGATTCTATTATTAGCAGACAGTTTGTTCATGAGTATAACCATTGATGACTCTATTATAGGTAACAGCATACTTAAACTGCTGGGAGCGTCTTGTATAGCAGCTTTAATAAAATTAATGCCCCGAAATAATGATTCACTGTAATCTGGATTGAACGAATGGAAAAAAGGGGGATTTTATGAAGATAAGGGCGGCTGAATTATCTGATGCAGAAGGAATTGCAAAGGTACACGTCGACAGCTGGAGAACTACATACAAAGATATTATTCCAGAAAATTTTTTGGAGAATCTATCCTATCAAAGCCGTGAAGAGTTATGGATTTATATTATCTAAAAGGGAAGTGTTATTGTGGCAGAAACGGATGAAGGACAGATTGTTGGATTTTCATCCTGCGGCAAAGAAAGAAGCGGGAAATACAAAGGATACCAGGGAGAACTCAATGCCATCTATATTTTGAAGGAATTCCAGGGGCAAGGAATAGGCAAGGCCCTTTTTAATTCGGTAATGAAGGAATTGAGGAAATTAGGGATGAACACTATGCTCGTTTTTGTTTTAGCGGATAATAAATCCGCGTTATTTTATGAGGCCATGGGAGGTAAGGCCATCGATAAGGTTGGAGTTGAAATTGCAGGAAAGAAACTTAAGGAACTTGTTTACGGCTGGGATAATATTAATACTTTAAGCAATAAGGAATAAATTCAAAAAAATCAGGCGGTCATGCAACTAGGGGAATCATCCATGCTATACATTAAATTTTGCCTTTATCAATTCGTTTTATTTTCAGCGCTTCTTGTATTAAACTTCATTTTGGATCAATACATCAGCAGACCCTTTACCCGTGTTGATTTAATAGCCATATGTATCAGTGTACCTGTTCTGATCATTGGTTTTATCGTAATAAACAAATTACATAGACATTTTGAAGATATTAGGCTGCGAAATAAAATACTTATCGCCATTCCTGTTTTTATTCTGTCTATTTTCTTTATGGAGTTCCTTGTTTCCCTGCTTTGATGTTCATGGTGGAAGTTCTCATATGGAGTTGAGTGATTTTGAGTAATGTTAACCCTTCAAAACTAGAAAAATGGCGTGCGAAATACGGAGCTGCTGCTGTTGCATTCAGCTGTTTATTGAGCATGATCAACAGCTGGGGTAATAATTGGGTGCTTACTGTTTTTTTTAGCTTAGGTGTGTTGATTTGTGGTGCTATCGGTTTCTTTGATATAAAGCGTGCCAGGACGGATAACACAAGCAATGAATAAACCTGGTCGATCTTATTAAAAAATATATGGGGAGATGACGAAAATGAGCGAGAAATTAATAAGAGTAGGCACTACCTATATACCCGTAACAAATGTAGAGCTTTCCTCTGAGTGGTATGTAAATAAATTAGGGGCAGAGCTATGCTACAAAGATGAGGACAAAGCCATTTTAAACGTTGCCAATCAGAGTATCTTTCTTGTGAAATCCAATAGGGATCAAAGCTCCAATTTCTATGATATTCATGGCAACGAGCGTTTTTCGCTAACATTTGAGGTGAATGGATTAAATGCCTTAGAAGACATACATAGAGACTTTAAGGAAAATGGACTGAGAGTTGGTGAGATTGAAGACAGAGGTCACGCTGGAAGGAATTTTGTTTTTTATGACTTAGATGGCAATAAATTTGATGTTTGGAGTGAATTAAGTCCAGCTTTCAAAGAGAAATACCTCTTTTCTAAAAAGTGAGGAGTCGAGGTCCTTCAGGTTGAAATCAGCCACTGTCCAGGCTGATTTTTTTATTTGCGGGGAGGTTTATCGTAACCGAAACTTATTCTCTCTGTAGCCTGTATTACCAATTGAGACATAAAACGATAAAGAGATTAATTGAAATATCGTTCAATGGAAGGGAGGAGACGATGAAAAAACGTAATATGATGGATAAAATACAGATTTGATTCGCGTTAGCAGCTGCTTTATTAGGAATACTTGCCTTTTATACACGACAGCTATGATGGATTAATCGAAATAATTAACCTATTGATTGCAATGAATTTGATTCTTTGGAGTATTCAAGAGTTTCGTCATAATAAAAAATCTCTTTCTGCTTATTGCATTGTGGTGATGGCTTTACTCATCATTTTCCTTTCAATTTTTTAATTATAGAACGAACTAAATAAATCAAATACTCTTATATAGAGAGGAATATGGGAAGCAAGCGGCAAAAAAAGTATCAGAAAGGATACAAATGGAGAGTCTGGAAAACCTATAGTAAAAGGTTATTAACTGGAGGGATCCAAAATGAAAGACAAAGATCAGGAAACGAGTGAAGGACTGAATCAGATATTTGAAATTATTAATGCCAAAGGCGATGCTGGTGAAATTAAGGAAATCCTTGAAAATGGAGCTGCTGATGATAAGGGAATTTCCAATCCTAATGCCTAAGAGCTGGGGCAGTTCACTACATGGCCTGATAGTGTGTGCGCCATTCAGGCCATGCTGGTGATGTGCTGTGTTGTTCATCTACTGAGAAAATACAATTCTCGCAAAAAAAGCGTGGCTGTCATAATCGGCATAGTTCTGGCATACAAAAATGGATTGTCTATTCCAGACAATCCATTTCTGCTTTATTAATCCAATTCAACGGTTTCATTAATATCTGACGATTGAGAGTTTTGCCCTGTCATGCGTTTAAAGAGAAACGCTGCTTTTTTCGTAAAATTGCCAGTCTCCCAATATTCGGCCGCTTCCGCTTTTACCTTGATAAGGACAACGTTAGGATCATCATAAGACGTCTGCATGATTTCTTCGTATGCTTTGCTCCATAATTCTTTTTTCTTTTCTAAATCCTCAACGATTTCCGCTCTGCCGCGGACAGACACATAGGATTTGCCTGCATAAGCCACATTTACATCTTGATCATGCAGAATTTCCTCATACTTAGCAGTCTCTTTTTTCGTGAAAAACCATAAGTCACCATCAAACTCTACTTCCTGCGTTTTCATAGGACGGGACACAAGCCCTTCTTCCGTTACTGTGGTCAGCATGGCCGTATCTATGTCTTTGATTAACTCTCGTAATGTTTCTACTTCTTCTTGATTTATCATGTTAGACATTTCCATCACCTCATTATGTGTTATAGAGGTATATTACCCTTTGTTCCAGCATTTATTCAGAGTATGGCCAATTTGAATCAGAAGTTAAGCCGTTATGTCTTATATTTGAGGAAACATGTTATATAATTCTTATAAAAAAAACTATGAAAATATAAGGAGAAAAAAATGCACGCATTATTAATAGGAGCAACGGGAGCAACTGGCAAGGACTTGCTGGAATTGCTGCTGGAGGATGAGCATTTCCGTCAGGTAGATGTTTTTGTCAGGCGGGATCTTTCTATCCAGCATGAAAAATTAAAAGTGCATGTGATTGACTTTGATCAGCCGGAAAAATGGAGGCATTTAGTGAGGGGCGATTGCTTGTTTTCCTGCCTGGGCACAACCTTGAAGGCTGCGGGGAGTAAAGAGGCACAATGGAGAGTCGATTACGATTACCAGTACCAATTTGCGAGTATCGCAAGGGAAAACCATGTTAGCCATTATGTTTTAGTCTCCTCAGGAGGCTCATCGCCTAATTCTCCCTTCTTTTATCCAAGGATGAAGGGGCAGCTGGAAGAAGCCGTAAAAGAATTAGGGTTTCCTGGCGTGACCATCCTTAGGCCGCCTGTGCTGGTACGAAAAAACAGTGATCGTACCATGGAGGTGGCGGGAATAAAAGCCGTACAGTTTTTTAATCGGTTCGGACTGCTTCGGTCTCAGGAGCCGATGCCGACAGAAAAATTGGCTCAAGCCATGATCCAATCCTTGAAACCGCCAAAAAGCGGCATTTTTACGCTTGCTGCTGATGCGATTCGGGAATGTGCCGGGAGTTAAGATATCGTTCTGATAACTTTGTCCAACAGGTCAAAGTTATTTTTTTTGTAACACTTTTAGCAGGAAATTTATGTTAAAATAAAGGTAATATTTGGAAAATTATTAAAATAGATGTTTGATAGGGGTGGGACTGGGATTGAAGCATGAAAGAAAAGAGCAACTGAAAAATTGGCTGCTGACGATCATGATAGTTACCCTTATAGGTTCCTTTGTTTTAATTTTTATGGGCTATTATATGGCCGGTTTTCTAATTGGCGGGATACTTATGAGCATTTCCACGTTTTTGTCCCAATGGAGCTCAGGCAAAAGTGCCGATTATCTTTTCAGGGGTGAATATCAAAATAGGCGGAATAATAAATGGTAGAAAAGCGATTCCGATAGGAATGGCTTCTTTTGCATGCACCGTGCCCGGCTGGGATGGGAGGGAAAGTTATTAAAAACTATAAAACATATGCTTTTTTTCTTCTATTGATAATTGCCGTTTTGGCTATCATGGATGGCTTAAATAATTCAAATGCGGCTGAGGAGCTGCGTAAGGAACAGGACCGGCTGGCTGAGGAAGTCGAAGTATCAAAAATGAATATGAAATGAAAGCTAAAATGCTGGATGAGACCAAAAAGGAAAATAGAGTTTTTGAAGAAAGGATCTCGGTGCTGGAGAAGGAAACCGAATCCTTGCGGGCTGCGATTGACTATACGGAATTTACTGCCGCGGTAAAGGCGATTGACTCTTACAAGGCCGTACAAACATTTGAGGAGGCAAATAGGTTTATTGCCCTAAAGGACGGGGGTGGATCCTATACAAGCGAGCGAGGAGGAGGCTGCCCATGTGGGTTCTTTTTAAATGAAAAAGGATTTGAATGGGTACCCAATGCAGTTCTTGACCTAAAAGCATTTAGAGTTGAAAAGGATAAAATTTTACTGACCTATCATACGGCAGAGGATATCAAACAGAATTATCAATTTGTTATGGTTAAGGCGCCAGGACGATTTGAGAGTGAGGAAAAGTGGAGAATTGATGAAATTAAGCTGGTGGAAAAGGGAGAGAAGTAAGGAATTTTTCACATAGGCCTGGGATGATATAAGCTGTTAAAATGGTATTCTAAATACGATACAAAAATGAGTGATTGACTGCTGAATAGAAGGGAGCTGCGGCCATGAAGTTTGAATGGAGAAAGCAGGAAAAGAATCTGTATTTGCCGAAACAGAAACCTGAAGTCGTAACGGTGCCAGAGCAAAAATTTATTACTATAGACGGAGAAGGAAATCCCAATAGTGAGGACTTTTCCAGAAGGATAGAAGTTCTTTATTCCATTGCATATGCCATCAGAATGATGCCAAGGCAAGGGTATACCCCAGAAGGATACTTTGAATATACCGTCTATCCATTAGAAGGACTTTGGGATTTAACAGAAGAGGGAAGAAAGTTAGATACCCTTGATAAGGATCAATTACTTTATACCATTATGATCAGACAGCCGGACTTTGTGACAAAAGAAATAGTCGAAAGGGCGATTGAAAGCGTAAGAAAAAAGAAGCCCAATCCGCTTATTGATGAAGTGTCATTTGAATCCATGGAGGATGGCCTATCCGTCCAAATGCTTCATATCGGCTCTTATGATGAGGAACCGCAAAGCTTTAGAAAAATGAAGGAATACATAGAGGAAAATCAGCTGGAAATTGCTACACTCAAACACAGGGAGATTTATCTTTCAGACGCTAGAAAAGTAGAACCGGCAAAGTTGAAGACAGTTCTTAGATATAAAGTGAAAACCAAATAATAGAAATCTTGCAGGCTTATGCAGGAACCAAGGGGGTTCCTGAGAATGCTTTTTTCGGAGGGAAATATGGAAGAGTTTATAGTGAAGCAATTAAAAAGCCTGTTTGATATTGACTTACACCATTTAGTTAAGGAAAGCAAAGAAGACGGTTTTCGATTTCTTGAAAGATTAGTTAATGAATATGAAGATGACACTAATAACTTTGATAAACCTGGGGAGTCTTTATATGGTTTGTTTAACAAAGAGGGTGTACTAATTGCAATTGGAGGGCTTAATATAGATCCATTTTCAAATGAAGCTGGACGGCTGAGAAGGTTCTATGTTTCCAAGGGTTATCGAAGGAATGGCCTCGGAAGACTCTTGGTAAATCAGCTAATTTCCGATGCAAAAAACTTTTATAAGGTTTTAGTGCTTAATACAGATACCGAACAAGGGGATACATTCTATACTTCTCTTGGATTTGCAAAGGGAAATTTGTATTCAAATTCCACTCATTATTTATGCCTTTAAAATATGGAAAGTGTTATAAATAGCGTTATATGATCCAGCTGCCGAATCAGGCGGCTTTTTCTTTTTGAATAAATCAAGGTTAGGTAAAAAGGGGAATGGAATAGCACTTTTAGTTTGTCACATACATATGGATAAAAAAGATTGATCTATGTATTGACGAGGAGGAAATATCCGAATGTATGAAAATTATTATTATGGCAGCCCCAGACCAGTGTATAGACAGAGAATTACGAAGGAGCAGGCTCAGGAAATCGCCCTGAAAAACGTACCTGGGCAAATTCAGCATGTAGATATGGATTTAGAAAATGGTGTGTTAGTTTATGAGGTTTTCATTTTAACAGCGGATAACAGAATATTCGAGGTCGAGATTGCTGCAAAAACAGGTAAAGTGTTAAAAATCGAAGAAGAACATGATTTTGATTAACACTCAATTTCAAAAGGAGGCAGCCTTGACTGCCGCTTCATTCTCTATGAGATGGAAAGAGGTGAGTCAAAAATGAGTTTTGTAGAAATGATTCCTCAAAGGCTCTATATAGGCGGAAAGATTACTGCTGCAGACTGGGACTTTATTAAAAACAATATAACCGCAATTGTTAATCTAAGAACGAAACCGGATCAGCCTCCTTTTGATTTTACGAATAGAATTATGATTTGGGCCCCGCTTAATGTTCGGGTGGCTCCGAGTTTAGATTGGGTTCTCAGTCTTATGAATCAGTTAAACCATCTAATGGAGTTAAACTATAGAATTTTAATCCATGATACTATAGGCAAAGAGCGGTTGGGCTTTGTTATTACTGCTTATTATATGCAAAGATTTGGTTTAAAGCGTGACCCTGCCATTCAACTCGTTAAACAATTAAAGCCGGACATAAAACCGCCGGCTGATTACATGAGATTGCTTAAACAATACGAAAATTATTTAGGCCACTAAGAAGAGCCTAAATATTACCCTCGAGGTAGTCACTATAACGCTTAGCTTCTATCTGGCAGAAGAGCCGGAAATTTAAGTTTTTCCCCAAGCGGCTGCCTTCTTTTCAATCAGAAATCAGTTCAGCTTCTTTTTCCCGCATCGAAAAATTTTTCCTTAATATAATCTCTTTTTATAACTTTCCTGAAGATCCTTCTCCACCAGTTCAACGGTGTCATTCGGCAGTTTCGTATGTGCTGCCAGCATTGCAGGAGCGGAAGGCAGGGCTTCCTCTGCAGGCCATGATTCCACATTCCATAATCCCGATCGGATCAACGCTTTTGCACAATGGATAAAGCATTCCTCTGCTTCTACTAAAATTCCAAATAAGGGAGTGCGGCCATTGGCTATACTCTTTTCTAAAAGCTCGGGGTCACGGCATATGTACGCTTTGCCGTTAATTCTTAGCGTTTCGCCAAGCCCTGGTATGAG
Source organism: Cytobacillus sp. FSL R5-0377 (assembly GCF_038004385.1). Classification (NCBI taxonomy): domain Bacteria; kingdom Bacillati; phylum Bacillota; class Bacilli; order Caryophanales; family Bacillaceae; genus Cytobacillus; species Cytobacillus sp. FSL R5-0377. The sequence goes on along the minus strand of NZ_JBBORA010000001.1, from coordinate 1,791,623 downwards.
AAAAAGAAGACCGACATTAGGGTTTTCTATAAGATTATGAGCGGTATCCATTCTTCGATTGCCCGGCCGTTCCGGAATAAAAAGATGCTGCTCGTCAAGAACTGTCACAAACCCTGGGGAATCACCCCTTGGAGAAACATCGCATTTCCCGGCTGCATCTGAAGTGGACAAGGTTAAAAAAGCCGATTTGGAAATAAAATCAATGCAATGCTCATCAATGAAAGGGATGACTTTGGCCGCGGCACGTGCACTCGGCTGGCCGATTTCCTCCCGAAAAGAAGCAAATTCTCCTATTGTGGTTATGAGGTTTTTATATTTTGTACTCATGTGTATCTCCTTTTCATCATGCTTTATGATTTTTTTATCTCCACGGTTGTTTTGACAAGCCGGTACACGACAAAATAGATTCCGCAGAGTCCCAGAATTCCCAGTACAGTAAGGAAAGGTATTTTTTCAGCAAAACGGATTCCAGTCACAAATAGGGCAAGGCAAAATAGGATGGAGAACAGGCTAAGTAAAGTTCGTTTGCTCTTATTCATTATTTTCACCGCTTTCCTTAGAAGGTTAAGGTTTTTTATATGCTAAAATGACTTTATACTTTATGGGAGGTAGTAGAGGGGTTTTTGCTGTGCAGGTATTCTGGCTTCTTTTTTGTTTTATTTGTTTATGTTTTTTCCTATTTATTGCTTTTAGACAGCACGAAATAAAGAAAGAGCAGGAATATATCATTAAGCAGAATCATGAGATACTGAATAGGCTGAAGCATAAGGATGTGTAAGTAATATTTTAACATAAATATCCATTTATAGTGCTTTTTTTAGAAAAGGAAACTCAAGAGGTATAACACGGCAGTTCAGCTGTCTGGTTATGCCTCTTTTCTCAGTGGAGCCTGATAAAATTCTGTCACGTCCATCTGTGACAAATCACATGCTCCACTGTCCTGTTTTACTTACAATAAATCTCATATTCAGTTAAATTATGAAAATATTCAACATCATTTTTCGTGAAAATAGTTCTAATTCCCTATTTCGAAAGCTGTTAATCGGGTCTTTTGATTCTTATATGAAAAATTTGGTTTTGTTACCTTTATAGTGTATTAAAAAAATTCTGAATAATAGAACTAGGAGGTAAGGGATGAGGATTAAAAGATCAGCAGTGGCCTTATTAATGTTCATGCTAATCTTCTCCAGTTCGGTGTCGGGGGCTGTGCTGCCTGAAAAATCACCGAGCACCAAGGGAGATGAAAACCGCAAGACCGTCCAGGAAATTAAGAAAAGTGAATTGGACAAGCAGTACAAGAAAACAGATATTGTCCGAGTCATAGTGGAGATGAAGACAGAGCCTTCTGTCCTTTATGCCCAAAAGCAAAAGAAGAAGTATAAAGAACTTCCAGATGCAACAAAGCAGAAGCTGAAAAATGAAAAGCTGTCTGAACAGCAGAAGGTAAAGGATCGCGCCAAAAAGAATAGAGTGAAGATGATTGAACGCGAAAGCTTTACTACAATCGTAAATGGCTTTAGTGCTGAAATGATGTATGGCGACATTGAGCTTGTAGAAGAAATGCCGGAAGTGGCAGAGGTACAAGTGGTGAACGAGTACGAAAAGCCGCAGGAAAAACCGGATATGGTTTACAGCAAAGAGCTCGTACAGGCTCAGGAAGCTTGGCGTGATTATGGATTTAAAGGTGAGGGAATGGTAGTCGGCGTCATTGATACCGGAATGGATCCTTCTCACCGCGATATGGTTTTAGCCGGCGACACTGAAAAAGAATTAACGAAGGCCGAAATCAACAAGTTTAAAAAAGATAATGGCCTTCTAGGAAAATATTATTCTGAAAAAGTTCCATATGGATACAATTATATGGATGAAAATGACACAATCCGCGATATCGGCCCGGATGCTTCCATGCATGGAATGCACGTTGCCGGAACTGTCGGAGCAAATGGCGATGAGGAAAACGGCGGTATTAAAGGGGTCGCCCCTGAAGCCCAGATCCTTGCACTTAAAGTATTCGGAAATGATCCGAATATGCCTTCTACATACAGCGATATTTATGTAAAGGCAATTGATGATGCGATCGTACTTGGTGCAGATGTACTAAACATGAGCCTTGGTTCTACAGCTGGTTTTGTGAGCCCTGAATCAGCTGAGCAAAAAGCGATTGCCAGAGCAGTTGAAAACGGCATTTTAATGTCTATTTCTGCTGGGAACTCTGCTCACTTTGGAAATGGATTTGCGAATCCAAGCAGTGAAAATCCCGATATCGGTGTCAGCGGATCACCTGGTGTATCCTATGATTCTCTGCAGGTTGCATCCATTGAAAATAGCTTCATGGATCTGGATGCAGTGAACTACCAATTCGGTGAAGAGTCTGGAAAAGCTGCATTCCTATCAGCATCAAATGTTCACCCGAACGATGTAGAAAAGAAAACATTTGAAGTGGCATACGGCGGACTGGGCAAGCCTGAAGAGCTTTCCGGAGTTGCTGGGAAATACGCATTAATTCAGCGCGGAGAGCTGGGATTTGTTGATAAAGCGGTCAATGCCCAGGCAGCTGGAGCACTTGGTGTCATTATCTACAACAATGCAGACGGATATGTCAACATGGCAAGTGATCCGTCCATTACCATCCCGCAGCTGTTCATGCTGAAAAATGATGGTGACAAGCTGGCAGCAGCTCTTCAGGATGGACAGACAGTCAATCTTACGTTCAACGGAGAAAAGACGAAATCTGCAAACCCTGAAGCAGGCAAAATGAGCGCCTTCACTTCATGGGGATTAACGCCTAACCTGGACTTCAAGCCTGAAATTACAGCTCCAGGCGGACAAATTTATTCTACTCTTGAGAATAACCAGTACGGAATGATGAGCGGTACATCCATGGCAGCTCCTCATGTTTCTGGTGGTGCAGCACTTGTTCTTGAGCGCGTGGATAACGAGTTTGGCGTAACCGGCTTTGACCGTGTCAGCGTTGCGAAGAACCTGATGATGAATACAGCAGCACCGGTTATTGATAAAGGAACCGTAAACAGTGCATTTGAATGGAATATCCCTTATTCTCCACGCCGCCAGGGATCGGGCATCATGCAGCTTCATTCGGCATTGTCTTCTCCTGTGATTGTGACGGAGGCATCAACGAATGAAGGGAAAGTAGCTTTAAAAGAGGTTGGCAATACGTTTGAATTCACGTTAAAAGCACAAAATTTCAGTGATGAAGATGTAGCATATGATGTGGCGGCTAATCTTCAGACTGACTTTGCAGCCTATGGAGAGATGGGCTGGGCAGCAGATGAGCTTGAAGCTCAGAAGATTTTAGATGCTTCTGTAAAAGTGGATGGCCAGGATTCAGCAGAGGTAACCGTTCCTGCGAATGGATCTGTAAGCTTTAAAGTAAGTGTGGATGTGAGCAATGCAAAAGTGGTAGAACCTTCAGTGACAGGAGATTGGGAAACTCCGCTTGACATTAACGAGGTATTCCCTAATGGATACTTTGTTGAAGGTTATGTCACGTTGACAGATTCAGCTGATGTGAACCCGCAGTTAACGGTTCCATATGTAGGCTTCAAGGGTGATTGGGATAAAGCTCCGATCCTTGACGGCATGAAGTATGATGACAGTTCATTCTACGGAATGGCAGGAGCTGTTTCTGAGTCAGCAGACAGCTACACATATTTGGGATACGACCCGGTAAATGATTCTTTCAACGGTGAAGCCATTGCGATTTCTCCGAATGGGGACAAAGTTCAGGATCAATTAATTCCGGTTCTTTCGTTCCTTAGAAATGCGAAACAAGTAGAATTCGCGATTACAGATGAGGATGGAAAAACGCTGCGCAAGCTGCGCACGGAAAACAGCCTCCGCAAGCATTATTACGATGGCGGCCGTGGTGCAACATACACGCTTAACCCGTCTTGGGGCTGGGATGGAAAAATCAGCAACCAGCTTGCACAGGATGGACAGTATTATTTTGAAATTAAGTCTGTTATCGACTATGCAGGGGCAGAATGGCAATCCGTGAAAATCCCTGTAAAAGTGGACACGGCTGCGCCAAGCGTTCAGGCTGAGCTGATCGAAGGCAACACAGCACTTAAGATTGAAGCTGCTGATAACCCTGAAGGCTCCGGCATTTCGTATATTGATATTTTCGTAGAGGAAGAGTCCATTCTGGATGAAGCGCTAAGCGGAGATACCGAAGAATTCACACTTCCGGAAGAGTTGGAAGCTGGCACCAATGTTAAGGTTGTAGCCTATGACTTTGCCGGCAACTCATCAGCAGCGACTGTGGAAGTGGGCGAAGTGAGCAATGACAAGACCGTTCCATACGTGTACCTTGAAGAGCCTGAGGCACTTGAAGTGTATAACACGAATGAACTGACTGTCAGCGGAACGATTAAAGAAGAGTCTGGCATGAAGGAATTCTCCATTGCTGGAACTCCAATTGAAACCAAGTACAATGAAGCTAAAGGCCAGTATGAGTTTGAAACAAAGATGACGTTTGAAGATGGCGTTCACAGCCTGGAAGTGAAAGCCGTTGATACTGCGAATAATGCAATTTCCTTCAAGCGCACAATTATCGTAGATGCGACTGGTCCGACTGTCGAAATCGATGGACTGCCTTCAAGCAAATACATTAAGCACAACAAAAAAGACCCTGTCATCAACATCACAGTGACAGATAATTTTGACCAGCTCCGCTTCTATCAGGACGGCAGCGAGCTATTTTACCAGGAGTTCCAGGAACCATACGCAATGAGACCAATTGAAAAAGAGTTCAAAAAGATTAAACTCTCATTGAAGGAAGGCTTAAACGTCTTCACGTTTGAAGCAGAGGACCTGGCAGGCAACAAAACAACCAAGACGGTCGAACTGTACAAGCTGAAAAAAGGCGAACAGCCTCCGCAAAATAACGAAACCCCTGATGGCCCGGCAAAGCCTGGTAAAGGGAATGGAAAGAAAGATAAGTAATAGTATTTGGAAACCCGGCTTCCTTGGTGGAGCCGGGTTTTCTTTTTTGGGGGAGTAGTTTTGAAATAGGATGGGGCATCCTTCTAATAATAGATCGGTGCTAAATCGAATCAGAATCATGCAAATAGAACATTTAACCTTGAAAAAGAAAAGTTTTGAGTTTTGGTAGATGTTTAGGTGGCATTTGTTTCATAGGAACGTGACATTTTGGGTATCGTTTGTATAAAAGGGTTTCTCCGCAATTTAGCGAATTTTTATGTAGTTAAAGATTATAAAGGAGGAATTTCTTTGGATCTGCGTACAATATTTGAATATTCTATTGAAAGACATCCTCATAAGGTTGCAATAATAGAAGGGGATAAAAGGTATACATACCGCCAGCTGGGGATAGAGGTCAACAATGTGGCCTCTTCCTTACACAAACTTGGAGTGAATAAACACGACAGATTAGCTGTGCTTTTGAAAAACCGTTTTGAAACAGTGGTAATCTTTTGGGCCATTCAAAAGCTGGGCGCTATTTATGCAGGAATAAATGTTAGACAATCCCAAGAAATCGTTCATTATTGTTTAAGTGATTTAGAGTCGAAATTCGTTATCTACGATGCTTCGACTGAGTATTTAATTAACAAAAAAAGATTTATAGAACGGCCAGTATTTATAAATATAGATGGAAATGACGGAGATATTAATTATGAAGAACTAAAAAAACAAGAACCTTACGACTTTACTCCCAATCAAATCATTGAAAGTGATTTAGCCGTCATCTTATATACTTCTGGAACAACAGGTAATCCAAAAGGTGTTCCACGTTCGCATCAAAATGAATATGCAGCTGCTTTTGCCCATATCCTCCAATGTCATTATGAGTGGCATGACTCCACGTTAGGGGTAATACCACTGTACCACACAATGGGATTGCGGTCCCTGCTAAGTATGGTGCTGTTAAACGGTACCTTCATCATTCTTCGGGATTTCGATTCTTATGAGGCTATTAAATTAATAGAGCAGGAAAAAATAAATTGTCTATATCTTCTCCCTAATATGTATCACGATATGGCAACATTGTCTGAATCGAATAAATCGAATTTTAATGAATTGCGCACTATTGTGTATGCAGGAGCTCCTATGACAAGCAAATTAATCGGCTTATGTATGGAAGTATTCCGGCCCAAGTATTTTATTAACCACTATGGAAGCACAGAAATTTACACCTATTCCTTTTGCGATCATATCTCGGAAAAGCCTGGATGTGTTGGGAAGCCAGGCATCCATCAAAATATAAGGATTGTTGAACCTGATATAAGCCGTTCTAAGACACCTGCGGACACCGTTAATGATGGTGAAATAGGTGAAATTATTGTTCATATCGGCTCTCCTGAATCATTTAAAGGGTATTGGAATAAACCAGAACATACGAAAAGATGTGTGATTCAGAATTGGTTTTATACAGGGGATTTAGGATACAAAGATGCAGATGGAGATATGTTTGTGGTAGGGCGTCTGGATGAAATGATTCTTCACGCAGGAGATAATATATATCCTATAGAAGTTGAGTCTGTACTATTAGAACATCAGAAGGTACAGGAAGCTGTTGTGGTTGGGGAAGACGATGAACGCTGGGGACAAGTGGTGGTTGCATATATCGTCCCAAGTGATCCATCTTTGACCGTAAATGAATTGGATTTATTTTGCAAAAGACATCCTAAATTATCAAACTATAAACGGCCGAGAAAATATATTTTTCAAGCATCCTTTCCAAAAACAGCTGTAGGAAAAATAATGCGCAAAAAAATTAAATCAAATTATTAAAAATAGGGTGGACTTTCAAATTTTTATCATTTAAAAGCAAAATAATAAAAATGAATTAGGCAGGAGGCTTAAAATGCCCAATATGCTAATTATAGATGATGAATACGAAAGCCGATATTTCCTTCGTGAGTTTATCGCTTCCAGTGAATATCACTATTTTTCTGTACATGAAGCAGATACATATGAGAAGGGACTGTTAATGCTAAAACAGCTAAAGCCTTCCATCCTTATAGTAGAAATCTCCTTGCCGGGCAACAACGGTTTCGAACTTGGAAAAGAAGCAAAGCGGTGGGATCCAGGAATTTCAGTAATAATCTATACTCAGCTAGAAATATTTGAATATGTCCAAAGTGCTATTAATCTAGGATTTTCAGCATATTTGCTAAAACCTGTGTCAAGAAGTGAAATCAAGCAGGTGTTTGAGCGTATAATTATCCATAGTCTATCAAGGGAGACAAACCATTTTACTGGAAAGAGGGAAGATACCGCAAATGTCGATCTTGCTCATCCAATTGAATCTTCTATTCAATACATTCAAGGGAATTTTAAAAATCCAATTACACTAAATCAGGTTGCAGACTCTGTCTATTTGAGCCCTTCCCATTTTAGCCGTTTATTCAAGGAAGAAATGGGCGTAACTTTTATCGAGTATTTAACGGCATATAGAATAGAACAATCAAAGTCATTACTCAAAATGACCTCTTTACCTATTGAGGTAATCGCACATCAAATAGGTTTTACTAGTTCCGGGTATTTTGCAACGACCTTTAAAAAAAGTGAACGCTGTACACCATCTGAATATAGAAGTCTTTTTATAAAGTAATAAAAGATAATAAATCTAAGGATAAGTCCCATTTCGGGATTTGTCCTTTTTTTAATAGTATTTTAAAAGTTCATTTGCAAATATATTGAAACCTTAATGTTATAAATATTCTTATAATTCAATTAATAAATTCAAAGGGGCGAAGGAGTTTGATTATAAGTGAACTTAATAGATGCATTCAAAATAATGAAAAAGCAATCTTAGCAACTATCATTGATAAAAAGGGTTCTTCCTACCGCCAAGTCGGAGCAAAAAGCCTAATTTTAACAGATGGAACAGCCTATGGTGTTCTTAGCGGTGGATGCATTGAGCAAGACTTGCTTGAACATGCAAGAGAAGTGTTTGAGACAGGTAAACCAAGAAAGATTATTTATGACTTAAGAAATGATGATAATGTGCCATGGGGGTTAGGTGTTGGGTGTAATGGCGTCATAACCGTTTGGCTTTCGCTTATAGATCCTGAAAATAATAAAGAATCAGCTGAAAAGCAATTCAAAGTATTAAAACAGCAATATCAAAGTAAGGAATCATATTCAGTCTGTACAGTCATTGAATCAAGTAATCATAATACGCTTCTGCCGGGAACTATCTTAGAAAATGTTGAGTTGCCTCTCTTAAAGATTATGTCAAGCAGAATTATAGAAAATTATTCAATTAGTGTGAATGGAAAAAAGGAAAAAGTAACTATATTTTTGGAAACGATTACACCCAAACCTGATATCATCATTTTCGGATCAGGACCAGATGCATCATCATTAATAGATCAATTAAAGTTATTAGATTGGAGAGTAACAATAGTGGATCATCGTCCTGGATATTTAAATAAGGATAACTTTCCTTACGCAGATGAATTGAAATTAGTCCCGCCGGGAGAATTTCCGGAAGGTCTAAATGCGAGTGAAAATTCTTATGCAATTATCATGACTCACCATTATGAACAAGATCTTATTTACCTGAAAGGATTGCTCCTGATGAATCTTTCCTATATAGGCCTATTGGGTCCAAAGAGAAGGTTCAACAATCTTAAAAATGATCTACAAGCACAAGGGTTCAATATCCCTGCAAAAGCTTCTGAAAAGATATATTCACCAATAGGCCTTGATATAGGCTCTGAGACACCTGAGGAAATAGCACTGAGTATCGCAGCAGAAATTATGGGGCACAAAAGTAAAACAAGCAGCCAACCGCTTAAATGGAAAAAGGATTCAATTCATGCTTCAAATCAAAGGTTAAAAGAATTGGTCCAATAGATGAAGGTTGAAATCTGGAACGTGGTCTTAGCCGCTGGTCAATCAACGAGGATGATGGGAACTCATAAGTTAATCAAAAAGCTTGAAGATGGATCAACAATCCTAAAGTACACCGTCAAAAAGATATCGGCTAATATGGCCACTAAAACGATGGTTGTATTGAATAGAGATTTTCCTGAACTGGAAAGTGAAATTCGTGATTTGCCAGTAAACATAGTTTGGAACCCTTGTCCTAAACTTGGGATTAGCAGCTCCTTAGCAACAGCAATTAAAAGCTTGCCTTCAACTTGTGAAGCTTTGTTGATAACTCTAGCAGATCAGCCCGAGATTAAAGTAGAAGTAATGAACGGAGTAATTAAAAAGTACCTCGTATCAAAAAATCCCTTAATTATAACTTCATATAAAGGGAAAATCAGGCATCCTATTTTGTTTGGTGAATTGTATTTCAAGGAGCTTTTGAACCTCAAGGGAGATCAAGGAGCAAAATTACTTATTAGTGCTAATAAAGAAAAGGCGCACATTTATTATGAGGATGAAAAAGCTCCGGAGGACATCGATACCATTGAAGATTATAGAAGACTATTAAAAAGGAGGAATGAAATTGACCTATGTAGGTAAGCCCGTGAAACGAATAGAAGATGCTAGGTTAGTGTCCGGTGAAGGAACATTTATTGATGATCTTTCGCCATTGCCAAATATCCACTATGCTGCGATTCTTAGAAGCCCCCATGCACATGCCCGTATTAAAGCGATTCTTCCAGAAGAAGCGGCAAAAACACCTGGTGTAATAGGAGTGGTTGTTGGAGAACATGTAAAAGCTTTAACCAATCCTTTTCCAGTGGGCGTAAAGGTACCAATAAAATACTACCCCATTGCAGTAGATAAGGTTCGGTTTGTGGGAGAAGCTGTTGCAGTTGTTGTGGCTAAAGATCGTTATATTGCAGAAGATGCTCTCGCAAAAATAAAAGTCGAGTACGAACCGCTGGATCCTGTAGTCCAAATTGAAGATGCTCTTTCGTCTAAGTCAGCCGTTCTTCATGAAGAAGCAGGTACGAATATAGTTAATCATCGTGTATTCCAATACGGAAATGTCGAGGATTCATTTAAAAGTGCAGATTATATTGTAAGGAAAAAATTCACTTTTCCTAAGGTTAGTGCAACTCCAGTGGAAAATTATGGAGTAATCGCGAATTATACAAAAAGTGAAGGTGCGTATACCATTTGGTCAAATTTTCATGGACCATTTACACTTCATTCCGTCATGACTGCAGCACTAAGGGTGCCAAGCAATAGACTGAGGATTATTACGCCAAAGGATATAGGCGGAAGCTACGGTATCAAATCAGGAGTATTTCCATATATGGTCTTAATCGGAGTAGTGTCAAGAATATTGGATGTACCAGTTAAATGGGCGGAAGACAGACAAGAACACCTCATGGCAAGTTCCAGTGGTACAGATCGTGTAACCTGGATTGATGCAGCTGTAAAAAAAGATGGAACCATTATGGGTTTGAAAATGAAATATGCGGATAGTGTTGGCGGTTATATACGTGCCCCCGAACCTGCTTGTTTATATAGAACACACTCAAATTCAACTGGAGCCTATCGAATTCAAAACGTGAAAATGGAAGCGATTGCAGTCGTTACGAATAAAAGTCCAACGGGGCTTATAAGAGGCTATGGCGGTCCTCAGCACTATTTTCCTCTTGAAAGAATGATACAAATCATTTCAGCTGAATTGGATCTGGATGTGATTGAAGTCATAAAGAAAAATTTAATTACGAAAGAAGAATTTCCCTATCATACAGCTTCAGGGGGAATATACGATAGCGGGGATTATCATAAGGCATTGCATCTTGCACTTGAATCAATTGATTATGATGGCTTTAAAGAAAAACAGAAAGAAGCCTGGGAAAATGGGAAATATCTGGGGGTGGGGTTTGCTAGCATCGTTGAGCCATCCGGGTCGAATATGGGTTACGTGACCATTGCTTTGACGCCGGAAGAGAGAGCAAAATCATTGCCGAAATCAGGCTGTTCTGAAGGTGCCACGGTATCGATAGATCCCATGGGTGGAGTCACAGTCCGGATCAGTACGGTACCAACGGGGCAAGGACACGAAACAGTTACTTCCCAAATCGTTGCAGACGTGCTAGGTGTTGATCCTGCTTCTATCCGGGTTATTGCTGAATTGGATACGTTAACAAGCCCATGGTCAGTAGCTTCAGGTAGTTATTCCAGCAGGTTTGCTCCAATAGGTTCTAGTGCCGTTTATCAAGCAGCACAAAAAGTAAGATTGAAACTTTTAGAAATTGCCAAAAACCAATTAAATACCACAGTGGACGAGTTGGTCATGAGAGAAGGCAAGGTATTTGCAGAAAAAAATCCTTCGAATAGTATCTCCATTAAGAGATTAGTAGGTTTGGCACATTGGAATCCTCAAGGCCTTCCCGCTGGTATTGAACCAGGTATCCATGAATCTGCATTTTATACATTATCTGCAGCGGAGTCACCTAATGAAATGGATCTTGTTAATGGATCAGTTACTTATGGATTTGTGTTTGACGCTGTTCAAGTGGAAGTGGACATTGATACAGGTGAAGTAAAAATTATTGACTATACCACAATCCATGACGCTGGGAAACTATTAAATCCAAATATTGTGGAAGGTCAAATAATGGGTGGTTTAGCACACGGACTAGGAGCCGCACTTTATGAAGAACTTGCATATGACGAAAGGGGGCAGTTTCTAACTGGAAGTTTTATGGATTACTTATGTCCTACGGCGACAGAAATCCCAAATGTGACCATAAAGCATATTGAAACACCTTCCCCCCTAACCCCTCTTGGAGCAAAAGGGTTAGGCGAAGGAAACACAATGAGTGCTCCGGTTGTTATCGCAAATGCAGTTACAGACGCTTTAAAACCATTTAATATCTCGATTGACCAACTTCCTTTATCTCCAAATCGGATTTGGTCAAAAATTCATAATAAGAAACCGATACAAATTTAACCTAAGGAGGAATTGTCATGAATGGTGAAGGAAATATTCAGCTGAACGGAAATCTGGATAAAGTTTTTTCAAGCTTATTAGATCCGGAAGTATTAAAAAACTGCATTATGGGGTGCAAAGATCTATATAAACAAGAAACCAATGTGTATGTGGCAGACTTATCCGTTGGGGTTGCTGCAGTAAAAGGGAAATATGATGCAACCATTCGTCTTGCGGACCTGGAGCCTCCTCACTCCTATAAGTTAATTGTTCATGGTGAAGGAGCACCAGGATTTGTAGATGCCGAAGCAGCCATTCATTTAGTTCCGGTGGACGATGAAAATACAGAGCTTAGGTATACTTATGAGGCCGCTGTAGGTGGAAAAGTCGCTTCAATTGGTCAGCGTATGTTAGGTGGTGTTGCAAAACTGATTATTAAAGACTTTTTTAAAAAGATTAAAAGAGAGCTGGATAAAGTAAATATTGCTGACTAGAAAGGAGGACAATTATATGAAACCAGCAGCATTTGCTTACTATAGTCCTTCAACAATAGAGGAAGCAGTGAAACTTTTAGATGAATATGGAGATACAGGGAAAATCATTGCCGGCGGGCAAAGTTTTATTCCTATATTAAATATGAGAATGTCAGAACCGGAGTGTCTCATTGACATTAACAAAATCAAGGAATTAAACGGAGTCAGAGTAGAAGATGGCCTTCTGAAAATTGGGGCACTTACAAAGCAAAGGGAACTCGAACAGTCGGAGGCTGTTAAAATCCATGTTCCTATACTCACAGAAGCTACTCCATTTATTGGTCATGTCCAAACGAGAAATAGAGGTACTGTGGGAGGAAGTGTTGTCCATGCAGACCCAAGCGCAGAACTGCCTCTTTGTTTTTTGGCACTCAATGCCGAAATCGTTATTCAAAGTATAGATGAGACTAGGAAAGTAAGTATAAATGAGTTTTTTATTACCTATTTAACAACAGAGGTGATGCCGGAGGAAATATTAACTGAAATTCATGTCCCTCTCACTGAACAAACTGGTTACGCATTTGAAGAATTTAGCAGGAGACACGGTGATTTTGCTTTAGGAGCAGTTGCTTGTATTTTATCAGTTGATGAAATTGGAAAAGTAGATAAATTGAGACTTGTCTTAGGAGGGGTGGATGCGATTCCTCTTTTAGCAGAAGGGACTATGGAATATTTAGAAGGAAAAAGTATAACAGAGGAAACAATTGACAGAGCAGTAGAGCTTGCAGTAATGGATGCTGATCCGGATGATGATTTACATGCTTCAAAAGAATATAGAATCCATATAGCTAAAGTTCTCACAAGGAAAGCATTGATAAAAGCATATAACCGTGCATTAGGAAAGGAGGTTTAAAATGTCGAATCTCACCCTTAAACAAAAAATGAACGTTTCCCTATTAATGAATGGAAAGGAGGTGGAAGCAGAAGCTGAGCCTAGAAAACTCTTGAGTGATTTTATAAGAGAAGATCTAGGTCTTACAGGTACTCATGTTGGCTGTGAACATGGAGTTTGTGGTTCCTGCACGGTACTTTACAATGGTAGAGCCGTACGAAGCTGTTTAATGTTTGCTGTTCAAGCTAACGGTTCAGACATACAAACAATTGAAGGCTTAGCAAAGAATGGAGAACAGCATGCTTTGCAGCAGTCATTTACAGAGTGCCATGGACTTCAATGTGGCTTTTGTACACCGGGGATTTTAATGTCTTCACTAGAGATGATGAATAATGGCCAAGTACCCACAAAACAAGAGATTAAAGAAATGTTATCCGGCCATCTTTGCCGCTGTACTGGGTACACAGGAATTATTGCAGCTATTGAAAAAGCGTGTGGGATAAATAAATGTAAAGAAGGTGACAATTAGTGAATCTTGGAAAGCTGTTTGATTTTGCAGTGAATCGATTTCCTGATAAAACAGCCATCGTTCAAGATGATAGACGGTTATCCTATAAGGAATTACAAGCAGAAATGAATAAGCTTGCTTATTCATTGCAGAAGCAGGGGATTGAAAAAGGAGATCGTGTTGTCATTATACTTAAGAACCGCTTAGAGATGGTCGTAATTTATTGGGCTATTCAAAAAATAGGTGCCATTTTTACACCAATAAATTTTCGACTGTCAACAGAAGAAGTGGCGTATTGTGTAAATAATGCTGATGCTAAAGCGGTCATTTTTGAGCCAAGCAGCCAAAATGCCGCACTAAATGGCACATATTCAAGTAAGCCGCTTTTTGTAAGCGTTTTAGGTGCTGAAGGTGCAGATATAACCTATGAAGAGCTTATAAAACATGATCAAGAGGCGTTTGATTTCCCCAATATTGATTTAGATGATATTTGTTTAATGTTATACACTTCAGGAACCACGGGGAAGCCAAAGGGGGTTCCCAGAAGCCACAAAAATGAATACAGTGCTGCAATCGCACACATTATTCAAAACCAATATGTGCTTCATGAAAGCACTCTGGGTGTCATGCCGCTCTATCACACCATGGGAATGCGCTCTCTATTATCCATGGCATTTATTAATGGGAAAATGGTTATGATTCCTGATAATAATACATCAAAAATGTTAAAAGTGATGGAAGATGAAAAGGTTAGTTGCGTTTATTTAGTTCCTACCATTATACATGACCTATTAAATCATAAAGAATTTAGTAGGTATAATTTACGGAATATTAGAAAAATAGGATACGCTGGAGCATCCATGACTACAGAATTAACAGAAGAATGTTTCAGGAAATTAAAGCCGGATGTTTTTGTAAATCATTATGGTAGTACTGAGGTTTATACTTTCAGTATTTGTAACTATTTAGATAAAAAGCCGGGTTGTGCTGGTAAAGCAGGTTTCCACCAGCAATTAAGAATAGTTGAACCTGACCCTGAAGGAAGAACAGGTCCTGCTGATATTGTCCCACATGGAACGCCAGGAGAAATTATTGTGAATATTGACTCGTTAGAGGCGTTTAAAGGTTATTGGAAACGACCTGATGCAAACATCAAATCGATTAGAAATGGCTGGTACTTCACGGGAGATATGGGTGTTTTAGATGAAGATGGAGATCTTTATGTGGTTGGCCGCGTTGATGACATGATTATCTCTGGAGGAGAAAACATTCACCCTCTTGAGGTTGAAGACGTTTTGTCTTCACATCCGGAAGTATTAGAGGCTGCAGTTGTTGGTATACCTGATGAGCGTTTTGGAGAGAAGGTTGTTGCATTTATAGTTGGTAAAAGCCCAGCAATTTCATCTGCAGATCTGGACAACTATTGCAGAGAATCTGGCAGGTTGGCAAACTTTAAACGGCCGAGGGATTACTGTTTTATAAATGAGATACCTAAAAGCCCAGTAGGGAAAATTTTAAGAAAAAAATTAAAAGAAAATTATCCATCTATAACACAAAAAGAGGAGAGTGTAGGCTAATGACAGCACTTAATAACAACGATACTTACCAATGGGATCATATTTTAGTAGACAAGGATATTGAAGCAAAGACGGCTACAATTACATTAGATCGGCCAGAAAAAATGAACACGCTAAGTTTTATTGCTCGCTCACATCTTAATCAAATTTTCACTGAATTAAATAATGATGAGGATGTAAGGGTGATAGTGATAAAGGGAGCGGGTGAAAAAGCCTTCAGTTCAGGCGGGAATATTGCAGAATTCATGGAGCAGCATCCATCCGTACTATCAGAATTGCATGTGAATGTAGCTGCTCCAGAGCGTTCTCCCAAACCCGTCATTGCCCAATTGCAGGGGTACACATTTGGGGTAGGTCTTGAAATCGCAATGGCATGTGATTTTCGAGTGGCATCAGAAACCACGCAGTTGGCATTGCCCGAGATCAATCTTGGCATGATTCCTGGCAGTGGTGGATCACAGCGGATTGCCAAAATTGCTGGAGTCGGTCGTGCAAAGGATATGATAATGAGAGGAAGACGGATACCAGCACATGAAGCACATCAATGGGGCCTGTTAACAACTGTGACAAGTCAGGAAAATTTAGAAGTAGAGGTAAATAAATTGGTTAAAGATCTTGTTAGGCTTTCACCAATGACCTTAAAAGTGTTAAAAAAGGTCATAAATAGCTCCCAGGATGCGCCTTTAAGTGTAGGGATGGAAATAGAAGGATTTGCATATGGAATGCTGCGATCTACTGAGGATTTTAATGAAGGTGTACAGTCGTTTGGAAATAAGGTGAAACCTAGTTTCAAAGGGATTTAGGAGAGTTGAATTGGGAAATGGAGGGTATATATGAAATACTCAATGGGTGAAAGTTTTAGAATGATGCCCAGGTATTTAGATATTAACACCTTTAGTACTGGAACACTAGCGGCGATTTTTGGATGCACTGGACCGGCTTTAATTATCATTGGCGGTGCTGCTGAAGGTGGATTATCCATTGAGCAGACTGTTTCATGGCTGTTTGCAGTTTATTTCTTCGGAAGTTTGATTGGAGTTTATTTAGCATTAAAGTATCGTCAGCCTATTGCGGGAGCCTGGTCCATTCCAGGGGCAGTGTTAGTCGCAAGTGCCCTTCAGCATTACTCCCTTAATGAAATTTCAGGAGCCTATTTAGTTTCAGGAATTCTCGTATTTATTCTGGGGATTTCAGGTCTAATAGGGAAAATTATGAAATGGATTCCAGTGCCGATTGTAATGGCGATGATCGTAGGGGCGATGATCAAATTTGGCACTGGGATGATTACATCGCTTGAAGGAACTCCTTTAATAGTAGGAACAGCAATTCTGGTTTATTTATTTTCTTCACGCTATATAAAAAAAGTACCTCCTATATTAATGTCTTTTGTAGCTGGAGGAATCTTGGCAGCAGTAATGGGAGAGTTTCAATCATCCAGTATGGAAGCAGGAATCACCCTGCCGCAAATCTTACTTCCAACATTTAGTTTCGAATCAATCATATCAGTTTCTATACCTCTAACCTTATTAGTAATTGGGGCGGAGAATGCCCAAGCAATAGGTGTCTTGATGGCAGAAGGATATAAGCCCCCTATTAATTCAATGACGATTTGGAGCGGAATAGGCGGGATAATTACATCTCTATTCGGCGGACATAATGCAAATATTGCAGGGCCAATGACAGCAATCTGTTCGTCAAGGGAATCTGGAGAAAATAGGGAAGGGCGCTATGCCTCTGTAATTGTAAATGCAGTAATATTTGGAGGCTTTGGCTTAATTGCAGGTTTAGCCGTCCCATTTGTAACTGCCTTACCAGGTGCTTTGATCTCAACTGTTGCGGGACTAGCTATGATTGGTGTACTGGTAAGTTCTCTTCAAGCAACCTTTACTGAGAGGAAATTTCAAATTGGTGCATTTTTCTCATTAGTTATTGCGATGTCAGGAGTCTCTTTTTTTAGTATTAGCTCACCTTTCTGGGCTCTTATTGGTGGAGTTATTGTTTCTTTAATCATTGAAAAAGGTGATTTTGATACCTTTAAATATGAAATAAAAACTGATAATGAAAAAAGAATTTTGAAAGTGCAGTATGATAATCCATATGATATGGGTGGCTAATAATATAACAGATAAAGGCCTCTTTTCTCAATAAATAATGATGGTCCGGCAAAGCCTGGTAAAGGGAATGGAAAGAAAGATAAGTAATAGTATTTGGAAACCCGGCTTCCTTGGTGGAGCCGGGTTTTTCTCTTTTTTGGCGGTGCTTAAGGTGAGACAGGCGGAAGGAGCTGACCTGTAGGAAGGTGGCTAATTAGAGCCTGGAGGGGTGTTCTTTTTCTTGTTTATTTTCCGTTCAATGAAACCTTTCTTCCTTAAAGATCGTACTAGATTATAAAGGGAGGGCTGGTTTTGAAAAAGGATAGAGGCAGGTTTGATTATTATTGGGCTGTCGTGATTTCGGTGATAGCTATCTTTATAATGATCAGGAATATGTTAGCGGACATAGGCTTTTTTTCTGTGACGAATGCTTTGGCTGTGTTTGCCCTGATAGGGTCGCTTGCTCATATATATAAACTAACCATGTCATCCCAGGAAGGGTAAAATACACAAAGATTAGAGTGGGCGATATTTAGGACAGGTGCATTCTCGGACGTTTTTATCAGTGTGGAATGATCTTAGTCCAATATTTTATTTTCAAATAACCGGAAGGTACTTTTCGTTAGCTGGGAGTTGAAGATCCAAGGGATCGGCAGCTTCTTTTTCTTATATAATACGAAGAACAAAAAATGGTAAGCCTGGCTGCTTAGCGAGTCAATCCTAAAGAGCGTGTCTCCGTATTAATGATGACAATATGCATATTTAAAGTATACGAATTTAAAGGAGGGAGATATTAAGTAAAAAAGAAGGGATTACAATGAAAAAAAATAAGCCAATTAAATTAAGTTCTAATCATTCAAGCAGCAAGGAAAAATTAACATCTGCAGAATTGGGCAAGCTTTGGGCTACATATATGGGAAACAGCATGGCAACATGCATTTTAAAATATTTTTTGCAGCATGTGGAAGATAAAGAAATTAAAAAGTTATTGGAAAACGCCTTGCACTTGTCAGAAGAGTTCCTGGAAATCATTAAAGGGATCTTTGAGAAGGATGGAGTTCCCATTCCTGCGGGTTTTTCTGATGAGGATGTTAACTTAGGTGCTCCGAGACTGTTTATGGACGAATTTTATGTCCATTATTTAAAGTATACGGCAAAAGCAGGATTAAGTATTTACAGTATCGCGATCCCACTTGTTTACAGAAAGGATGTAAAGGAATTCTTCAGGCATTGTATGGATTCTGCCATGGATTTAATGGAGCAGATAAAAGATATCCTCATGCATAAAAGGTTAATTATTAAACCACCATTAATTCCGGCTCCTGAGAAAGTGGAGTTTGTACATAAGGATTTTCTGAATGGATATCTTGGAAACAAACGTCCTATGCATGCAATGGAAATCACTCATTTCTACGATAATATTGAAAATAATGTAACAAGCAAAGCACTGATTATGGCATTTGGCCAGGTGGTAAAGGATGAAAAGATCCGAAAACTATTCGAGCGTGGAAAGGAAATAACTGCCTCAAATATTGAGAATTATAAACAAAAGCTCCATGATGAAGATTTGCCTTCTCCACCTTATCTGGATGACTTAGTAACCAATTCTACTTTTTCGCCTTTTTCAGATAAGATCATGCTGTTCCATAAGATGGATATGTTTTCAATAAAAATTAGGGCCTTCGGAAATTCAGTGGCCGTCAATGGCCGGCGGGATATAGGCATGATTTATTTGAAGGCCATTATGAAAAACTCATATTTTGTTGAGAATGCTGCAAAAATTATGATTGAGAAAGGGTGGTTTGAACAGCCGCCTGTAGCTGCTGATAGAGGTTAATGATCCTAATAGGCCAAACCTTGCGAGATTAGAGAAGCCTTTCGCTGAGAAAGGCTTTTTTCTATGGGTGACAAAAATGTGCGTCTGTTTGGCGGATTTTTAACTCTAGAACAAAAGTGCTTTTATTAAGGAACAGCTTCTGGTCCATTCCCTGCGATAGACTAAATCCCAAGACTTAGATAAAAATTGAACCGGAGGCCCAGGATACTATAAATGGACCATGGTACATTTGATATATAAAGAGTCAGGAAGAGGATGAAGATAAATGCCAAAAGAGAAACATCAGTTAACAGATTCAGCTGCAACCGGAAAGCTGCAAATGACCATTTTTTTATGTTCCATTCTTTTTACCATTGGGACAGCCATTCACAATTTTATTATTATAAATCCGTCTTTAATTGAAACCATGATGCAAATGGCGGGAGCAGCAGACCCTGCTGGTGAAGCAATCGAATTCACATTTGGTTTTAGAATTGTCGGGTGTTTATACATTGCTGGAAATGCGTTAGGCATATTGGCTTTAAATAGCCGTTCAAAAATATTATGGTGGATCATATTAAACGTTAATGTCACGCAAGCCACTGGGCCAATTATGATTCCTTCATCAATGTGGACAGCAGTTAATGACATTTATGGCGTGTTAGGGATTCTGCCAAGTGCGATTACGGACGGGGGAGCCATTATCTTATCTTTAGTCATGATCATTTCGATGTTCAAGCTTCGTACTACATGGGCACAGAGACCTTCATAAGCTATAATCAGCTGCTGATCAGGCAGCTTTTTTTGATCCAGTTAATTGATTGTTCCAGTCTGCTCTATTTCCACATCGGCTTTAATGGACACTTTGACATCTGGATATTGCATCTTCCATTGTTGTTCATCAAAGGCACGATCATGCTCCCTGTATTTTGCTCCCAGCCCTAGAGGATCAACCTGCTCCTCCTTAAGCCTATTTATGAAATGGAGGGCTTTTTTTTCCAGTTCCTTTTCTACTTTATCCTGATATTTCTTCCTATCAAAAGCATGTTTTTTTTTCTCAGATGAAGCAAATTCCTGAAGCTTTGTTTTCATTTTTAGGTGAATGGAAAATTCCGGCTTTCCCTGAACCATCTTTATTTTATATTTAGGATTTGAATAAAGGGTTTCCAGGACCACCTTATCCCCATTTTCCAGCATAAACGCCTGCGTACCATTGTTTTTGTTCTTTTTAAGCAATGTTTTGAACATAAATATGTCTTCCCTTGGAATGGAAGTAATAAAGCTATCATCTTTAAAAACCGCCAAACCAGTTATTCTGATGGTACCATTTACATTCTTTATTAAAGGTAAGTATGCATCTTGACCTGTCTGAAATAATTGAAATAAAAAGGTTTGCAGATTGGTTTTTGGAAGCGTTCCGAACTCCATGTTTTGATCCAGCATTTCCTGGAGGTAAATGGAAATATTCTCACTCTGATATTTATTCAGGTTCATCAGCTCTTTCGTTTCCCCATCCACAATCGCCAATTGTACGATGCTTCCGATAAAGGGATCCCGGTTTAAGGTATCGATAAAATCACTGATCCCGCTTTCTGCCAGTGACTCCCCATAAAGAGCCAGCCTGAGCTGGCCGCTGACTAATCGAAGCTGTGTTTCATTATTTAACTTTTCCCTTATTTCCTTGCTTGAATATCCGGATACTGATTTGACCTCGGTTGTTGAACCTTTATTCTTAAAGACTGGATAGGCAACGGTCCCTTCAATCTCCCCTTCACCGGCCAAATCATAGCCAACCCCCTGTATCATCCCGACCTCATTGACAATACGGGTTGGGAGCAGGGAACACCCGGATAGGAAAAGGATGAAGAAGATCGATAATACTGAGCGGCTACCCATCTTGATGCCCCCTTTTAAACAAAGTGAAATAAATCAGAAGCAGAGGGATATAGACGTAAAAGACGTACAAATTCATCTGCGTAATATATTTATCCAGCATCTCATTAAAATGCTCATTATTAATTAGACACAACCCTACGCTGATTAAAATAAGGACCCATAAAGCATACTTTTGCTTCACATTAAAGATTTTCTTTAATCCCCTGCTTGAACACCATAACAACAGTGAAATCAATGCGGTGACAACCATTGAATACATAGAGATATATAAATATTCAAAGCGCTCCAAATAAGAAAACTTAATGACTTTAGTAAGTGAAAGCTCTGGCCAGATGGTCGATTTTAATTGGTTTTCACTATAAAAGGTGAAAGACACAATGGAAGAAAGGGTATAGAGCAATGTAGTGAAAAGTACACCGAGATGAGCAAACTTTCTGGATTTATCAGGATTTCGGATAAATGGGTAAACCATTAATAGTGTCTCTGTTCCTGCTATGGTGTACATGGAGCTCTTAATAGAGTCCAGCATGTCCATAACGGAGTGATTCATGATGGGAAGCAAATTTGAAAAATGAGCAGTCTTCAATGGAAATATATACAGAAATAAGACCCATAGCTGCGGGAAAAGAAAAGATAAAAATGACAGGCCGACGACAACGCGAAAGCCTCCGGAAATGCAATAATATACAAGTATTAGAATCAACACGGATACAATCCAGGAAGGTATGGCCGGAAACATCCAAACCTGGATAATTTCTATGAATTTAAGCATGACAGACACACTTGCTAAAGCATAATAGCTGATGATGAAGAAGCTTAGGAATTTTCCAAGAACATTGCCGAAGGAAGCCTTGTGAACATCGATGATATCCCCCTGTGCTTTTCCAAGCAGTTTATACATAACCCAAATAAATACCTGAACCAGACATCCTGCGGCGAGGACGCCAATCCATGCATCATATCCCGCTTTTTCTGCAATCGTTCTTTGAAAACTTAAAATCCCCACACCCACCTGTGAGTTGTAAATGATGAAAAAGACCAAATAAGGGGAGACCTGGTGCCTTATGCTTACTTTCAAACGAATCACCCTATAACATTATTCGTAAAAATCATTCAATGGCTCAGGATTCTTTTGGTTTCCTGAAACCTTTTTCTTTTTTTGCGGCCTTAAATTTTGGGGGTTATCTTTTTGCATGGAAAAAGGGAGTCTGATCCACAGGTCCTGAAATGCGGTTCTCCGCATAGGATAATTGCTTAAATATGGCCGTCCAAGTGATGTCAGCCTAAGTATGTGTATCAATGTATAGATTAAGCTAAGGTATACACCAAATAGGCCCAGCCAAGCGGCTAGAAAAATGATCGGAAACTTAATAAAGCGGATGGTGTTGCTGAATTTATACACGGGGGATGTGTAGGAAGCTAATGTTCCAAGCCCCACGATAATCAGCAGCACATTGCTGGTTAATCCGGCTTCCACCACTGCCTGTCCGATGACAATACCGCCTACGACACCCAGCGATTGCCCAATTTTAAGGGGTAATCGGATCCCTGCCTCCTTTACCATTTCAATCATTAGTTCTAAAAACAATGCTTCCAGAAAAGGGGGGAAGGGAACTGTTGCTCTTGATCCTACAAGCGGCTCCAGCAGACGGGCTGGAATTAACTCGTAATGATAGGTCATGATCGCCACATACATAGGAGTGACAAATGCAGAAATAAATAAGGAAGCAAAGCGCAATATACGGAAGAAATTACTGATAATCCATGAATAGTTATAATCCTCCATTGCAATAAAGGATTCCATAAACGTGACGGGCAGGATAATCAGATTGGGTGACCCATCAACGGCAATGATAACCTTTCCCTCTGTAAGCCCCGCTGCCACCCTGTCAGATCTTTCTGTTGAAATGGATTGGGGAAACAAAGAATTGGAATTGTCCTCGATCATAGCTGAGATATAGGAACTATCCTGGATGTGTTCATACTGTATGTCTGTAATTCTTTGAATGACGGTGTTGATATTTTCCGGATCTGCTATCCCTTTCACATAGAGAACGGCTACTTTTGTTTTTGATAAATTCCCTGCAGTCATTTCCTTTACGATAAGGTCAGGTATAGGCAATCTCTTTCGGATGAGGTTAATATTAGTATCCAATTCCTCAATAAACCCGATTTGAGGACCTATTGCAGAGGCTTCCAATGTTGGAATTCCCACATCGCGAAATTTACTGTTTGCGATATTGACTAATAAACAGTCCTCATCATGAGGATGTAATTGAATGGCCATGTAGCCATTCATAATGCTTTGAATGATTTCATCCGAATCGCTGGTGATAATCATTTCCTGAATCGGAATGATGTCTTTTAGCTCGATTAAGGAAAGGCGGCCCTGTATGTATGGAAGAACATCCTTATGCAGAATATCTGATGATATAAGCGTGCGAAAATAGGATACCCAAAATGGATGATTATCGATTGATGAAGTATGATAATGAACAAAGTCATTTGAATCGGAAAAAGTTTCAACCCAATTCTGATGGATTGAATGGGAGTTGCCGATGCCGTCACTATTTCGGCTGCTCTTTCTCTTCATAGCAAAACCTCTGTTTTTTTTCATATTATTTGTGAGCCTGTCATTTCTATACATTCATACCTTCAAAAGAACAAAGAGAATGTAAGCTAAGGATAAAACACAAACAGCATTTAACAGGATGAGAGGCAGAACCCATACATAATAGGAAGTGCATAAAGATTTGTTAAGAATTCTGTAATATATGCATAAGGGTTTGGTTAGAACTTAACCTTACATTTATTCTGGAGAGGTAATAAAAAAACAGGGGTGACAGGATGTCGATTAAAAAGCGGTTGATATTATCGAATATAGGGATGGTACTGCTCCCTGTTTTATTATTTTTACTGCTGGAAATAATTATTGGATATGTATTGTTTTATCCTGTAAAAGGATCAGTCGATCACGAGGATCTCGAATTCTTCCGGTCGATCCGGATTTATCTGCTGGTCGGGGTGCTGATTTTGACCAATGGCGTCCTGACTTTCCTTGTTTCGAAAAGCATCATTGCCCCTCTTCTCCGGCTGAAGCACGCGGCAAATGATATCAGCAGAGGAAATCTGGATACCCAAATAGAAGTTACCGGGAGAAAGGATGAACTGAACGAGCTGGCGATCGCCTTTGAGATGATGCGCGAAAGGCTTAAGGAGGCCGATGCCATGCAAAAGCAGTATGAAGAAAATCAGAAGGAATTGATTGCGAGCATTTCCCATGATTTAAAAACCCCTTTAACAAGCATTAAGGGTTATATCAGGGGGATATCAGATGGAGTGGCGAATACGCCGGAAAAGTTGGCGCGGTATTTGGGCACGATTGAAAAAAAGACGGATGATATGGAAGACTTGATTTCGGAGCTTTTATTGTATTCCAAGCTTGATTTGCCGAATGTTCCTTACCATTTGAGGGTGATGGATTTAGCATCCTATTTTGATGATTATCTCGAGGAGCTCCGGTTTAATCTGGCGGGACAGCCAGTCAATCTTCGTCTTGAATGCGAGCCCAATCATTCATATCGGGTGCAGGCAGACAGGGAGAAATTAAATCGTGTTATTGGCAATATTGTGCAGAACAGCTTGAAATATATGAAGGAAGGCAAAAAGGAATTAGTCGTCAGACTGTCTTCAAAAGAGGAGTACGTGACGGTTGAAATCCAGGACAATGGTACCGGCGTCTCACCGGTTGAGCTGCCTCATTTATTTGACCGCTTTTACCGGACGGATATCTCCAGGAATTCTGCCACAGGCGGCAGCGGTCTGGGTCTCGCCATTGTGAAAAAGATCATTGAAGGCCACGGGGGGACCGTTTGGGCAAGTGGAGGAGACGGGCAGGGGCTTAGTATATGTTTTACGTTGAAAAAGGGGGAAGCTGATTGGAAAAAATCTTGATTATCGAGGATGAGCTTAGTATTGCTGAGCTCGAAAGGGATTACCTGGAATTGAACCAGTATGAGGCAGATATTGCGGCAACCGGTCAGGAAGGCCTGGAGCGCTTAAAAGCAAACACCTATCGGCTGGTTTTACTTGACCTGATGCTTCCGGATATGGATGGCTATGAGGTTTGCGGGAAAATCAGGGAATTCTCAGAGATTCCCATTATCATGGTGACAGCCAAAAATGAGGACATTGATATGATTCGGGGCTTAGGCAGAGGAGCCGATGATTATATTGCCAAGCCTTTTAATCCCAATCAATTGATTGCCAGGGTAAAGGCACATATAGCCAGATACGACCGGCTGATTTCAAGCGGTCCCAGCAAGGGTGAAGACCTCAGGATAGGGGATTTGCTGATTCAGCCGGGTACACGGAAAGTATTTGCAGGCAGTCAAGAAAAAATCCTTACCGCCAAAGAGTTTGACCTTCTGCAGTTCATGGCATCCTCTCCGAACCAGGTCTTCAGTAAAGAGCATTTGCTCGAGCAGGTGTGGGGCTTTGATTTCTATGGGGATGTCACAACCGTGACAGTTCATATCAGAAGACTGCGGGAAAAAATTGAAAAAGACCCATCTGAACCGGATTATATTGAAACGGTTTGGGGTGTGGGCTATCGGTTTAAACGGTAAGAGCGTATAGATTTCTATGCGTTCTTTTTTTATTTTTGGATTTAATAATTCTGTAAGAAATTGATAAGAGTGCTGTTAGAACCTCTCCGTAGAATGGGTTTTGTAAAGGAAACAAGAGAGGGGAAACTGAAAATGCCAAAAAGAACACTGGCTGAAAATAGTTATATAGGATTGGGTTTGGTTTATCTGGGCTGCCTGCTGGTTCAATTTTTGCTTGCTGGGATGTCGATCTTTGGAGATCCGTCCAAGTGGGCTGCCCATAAAATGTTTGTTCATTTGTTTGGCTATGCCATTCCGGTGCTGATGATGCTGTCTGCGCTGGCAGGAGGATTTTTCAAGCGGATCTATAAGGAAATGACGATCGTTTTCCTGCTGCTGTTTGTCATGTACTTTACGGCGAACATGGGGTGGAGGATCAGCTGGCTGGGCGCTTTTCATCCAATTGCCGGGATTGTGTTTCTGGGGGCAGGTGCTGCAGCAGTTCGTAAGGTTCTAAAGGGGACTTACAGGAATGAGAACCCCGTTAAAGCTTCTGCAGGAAAGGAAAGAGGGCTCCTGATTTGGGCATTGGGCGGTGCCGCCGGCGGATTTACAGCTGGAATCCTATTTTCAAATGTAATCGCCATCGTTGGACTGATTTTAGTGGATAAGCCTATTGGCATCAAATTTCTGCCGATTTATATGGCTGCCTGTTCAGCGGTGATACTGCCCGCCTGGCAGTATAAAAAGGGGGAGGAAAAATAATGAAGCAAAAATTAACGTATTTCTTTATGGTTTCCTATTTATGGATTACCTTTATTACGCTGGGGGCTTTTGTACTGGAGGTATTCATGGTGTATCCGAATATTTTTCATAACATGCCGGAATCGCTGGAGGTTTCGATGGATTTTATGAAGGCTGCAAGCCCCCATACCTTCTTCCCGCCGCTTGGATTTGCGAGCTGGGTCACTGGTGCCGGTGCGCTGATTCTGGTGTGGAAGCAAAAGTCTGCCCGCCGCTGGGTTCTGGGAAGCATTCTTGTCATGATTCTTTTAGGGCTCATCTCCATGGTATTTGAATGGCCGAGAAATGAAATTATGTTTATTGAAGGGCAGAGTGTTCATTCTGCAGCATTTCTGAAGCAGACAGCAAGGGAGTTTCTGATGATCAATTGGATCAGAGTAGCTTGCAGCACGATTGGTGCGGTTATGGTGTTTGTGGGATTTCTAAAGTTTTATAAGATAGATTTGCAGGAAAGAGAGTAGGCAAATGAAAAGGGGCAGTCGGTACTGTCCCTTTTTAATCATTTATTTCTCCGCACATAGCTTATATTTACGGAGACTCCAGCTTTTCCTAACTATGAAACTATCTATTATACAAATTACTCCTAAATTATGAAAATATTGGGTACAATTGAGGTGGTCCAACAAAATTCGTCAAAAAAGGAGATGCTAACATGTTGAAAAATGCTGGAATAATGGGGGTAGGGAGCTATTTGCCGCCTCGGGTAGTGACTAATGATTTTTTCAATGAAAAGTGCGGCATTTCTGGCAGATCCATTGAAAAAATGACAGGCATCAAGGAAAGAAGATTTACGATTCCAGGCATTGATATGGTAGACATGGCGTGTAAAGCAGGGGAAGCAGCCTTGGAGAATGCAAATACAGATGCATCCGAAATTGATTTTGTTATTCTCTCCACTATTACACAGGAACGCATCTATCCCTCTATTGCCTGTCAGGTTCAAAGCCGCCTCGGCATCCCGACCACAGCTGGAGCCTATGATATGAGTGTAGGCTGCGCTGGGTTTGTATTAGCTCTGCTGAATGGCTTTCAGTATGTACAGACCGGCTTTGCGAAAAAAGTGCTGGTCATTGGTGTAGATGAATGTTCCCGTAATATGGTATTAGAAAACAAGAATGAAAGAAAGGTTAATATTCTGTTTGGCGACGGAGCGGGCGCTGCGATTGTCGGTAAAGTGTCAGAAGGCTTTGGCTTATTATCTTCAACAGCAGGTTCTGATGGATCCGGGTCTGAATATATGAGAGAAGACAAGAATCACAGGCCGTCAATGGATGGCGAGGCCATATTTCAATTTGCTTCGACCTACATTCCAAGTATTGTAAAAGACGTCTTGCAAAAGGCCGATTTAACTCTCAATGACTTAGATTATCTGGTTCCACATCAGGCAAACCTTCGCATTATTGAAAAAGCGGTACATAATCTTGAATTCCCAATTGGGAAGGTAGCCACCCATGCCGTCCAGTACTACGGAAACACTTCTTCTGCCAGTGTGGCACTCGCTCTTGCTGATGAAGTGGAGACGGGACGGATTAAAGCCGGAGACCATGTTGTCCTGGCGGGTTTTGGATCAGGTTTGGCTTGGGCAGCAGCGCTGATCAGGTGGGGGAGATAAGGAGTTCGGTCTTGCTGAAGGAAGCTGTGGGCATGGAGGAGAGATGGAAACCATCACCAATCTTTTCTGCTGCTAGAATTAATACAGCCCGTCATAAGGTCATTCTCTTTTCCTCACATGGAGGAGACTTTAATAAAAATGACAGGATCTATTTGATAGTGGGATATCCGGCATTACAGAAGCAGGCATACTGGGAGATCCAAGACAGGCAAAAGCAGAAGGGGGTGAATACTTCTTAGATCTTCTATCAGATGAAATTGTAATAGCATTCCATAAGGATTTGTCGATATGAAAGATTGCTATACCTGATTCTGCAACTTTTGAGAAGCTGAAGTAAGGAAGCCTGCGAACATCAAGGTCTTATTTGTAAAATAGCCAAGCTAACATCATAAAACTTTTTGAAGGGAAAGTTCCCACTGTCCCTTTGCAATTTGAAAAAGAGGACACAAAAGAGTGTCCTCCATAGTTTATTTCCCCGCACCAGGGCCAACACGGCGTGTAACTGTATCCTTTTTGGCAGGATCGGTTTCAGAGGTGCTTGTAAATGTAAGGTTTGTCGGTACCGGCTTGGTTTTTGGGATTTTTACATAAACTGGAACATCTACTGTTGCACCGGCTGGCACCTCAATCACATTATGCTCCAGCATGAGCTCCCAGCCAGCTTCTGTCTTGGCATTAAGGCGGATAAGATCCGCAGCATTTCCTGTATTGGTTACCTTGAAGTAATAGGCTGCTACTTTGCCTGGAGCAGCAAATTGGACTTTGCTTTTTTCAGCTGAGACGCCTCTTGTGGCCGGTCCAGATTCATCCATATGACGGACGGCAACTCGATAGGAGAGTGCTCCTTCATGATCTATCTTTTTATTTAAAATGTAAAAGTGAAGACGGTTATGCTCGTCCTTATATTCGCTGACAACGCCTTCATCGGTTCCGGCTTTAAAGAGAGAATCCGAAAGCTGCCTGTAATCCCCTTTTGAATACATGGCTTCTGTTCCGTCAGGGCGTTTAAAGTCAACCTTGTTAATGTCCTCTGCGTGAGAGTCGATTACCCAGATGTTTGGTGCGGCTTCCGTATTTTTGGTTTTAGCCAGTAGAACCCCGGAATCTGGAGTGAACGAATCGAATCCTACACGGTCCACTACTTCTACCGTATAGTTGTTATACCACTTTTCCCCGCGCTGCATATCAGCACGCCAGTCGTCCTCAAGTGAATTTTTCGGAGTCAGATCTTCCATGCTGATGTTGATGCCATGAAGGGCATTGCGGCCAAACTCTTCACCGGCCGGTACCGCGCGTGCCAGGATATCGGTAAACACAGGTCCGGTTTCAGCCAATTCCTCACGGCTGATGTTCAAGTACTGGTCTTCCGATAAGAAGCCTTGCTTGATTTTGTTCCGGAGCATGTGATGCGCCGGAGCTGACCCTCCCAGAGTAGGGAGTACCATCCAGCGTGTATGAGGCCCTGCAGGCCCATTAAAGCTTCCCCGGCTCATTAATTCCCAGGGACCGGAATAGGAGCGGGAAACAGGCTTTCCATATGGATTGTTGTAGTTATCTCCCAATTTCATAATATGGCCGAATTCATGGGCGAAGGTACCCATTCCGTCATTTTCACCTTGAATGGAAACCCCGTTGCTGGCACTGGACCAGATGCTTTTCGCAGCAAGCCAAGAAGTCCAAGGAACATAGCGGGTATTGGCGGAATTCGGTAATCCTTCAAAAGGCGGTCCGAATTCCTTTGCTACATCTTCTGCTGTCTGGAACATCATTTCCCCAAACTCCTGCCAGACGCCTGACTCATCATATCCGGCATGCAGGATGAAGGTGAAATCGTAATGTTTGCCTGAAGCGGCGATATCTGCTTGCGCCTTTTCCATTGCTTCAGCTCTTAAATTTTTTGCCTGATATTCTCCCGGCATATTGGATTGCTGTCCAAATTCGTTCAGTCCATACTGGAATTCATTGTGGTCCATCCGGTAGGTTCCAAATGAATCAAGTTCAACAGCCCATTTGCCATACGAATTTTCTCTCCAATATTCATTAATCGTCCGATGGTTATTCAGTGGCTGCGGTTTGTTCAGGAAATCTACCCAGAACTGGCCGATTTCATCCCGCGGGATATTACCGGTCCCAATAGGGTTGCCTGCCACTTCAGATCCTTCCGGCTGACTTAGAATAAACTCCCGGTCAGGAAAATCGACAATGACAAGTGCTCCCCTTAATACTCTCTCAGGCTTAATATCAGCCGTGCGCCAGTCAATTCCCGGAATCGGCCGGTAATCTTCCCAGGTCATATCCTCAGGGAGCTCCCAGAACTGCATATCTGCAGGTTCCGGGAAGTCTTCGAGACCCGGTTTTTCTGCATAAGCCGCAGAAGAAATGGTCATTAAAAGCAATGTAACAAATAAGATTAAAGACTTTTTCAATTGCCTCAACTTATTTCGCCTCCCTTAATTCTAGTATTCTGGTAAATTATACAATTTTGTTTCGTGAATAAAAATATAAAATATTTAAAATATTCAAAATGGTGCAGGAGAACTAAGACTAGATGCCTGTAATAACCTAAAGGTAGAGAGCAGCGATAGTATAAATTTGGTATATTAAGAGGAGGAGAGCTATCTGCGCGGGGAGGTACATATGAAATTAAATATCTTTATTTCAATGACAGGGGATGACATGTTAGAAGGAATAGATCAACTTCATGGGAGCATATTCGGCGATTCTGAAGGGTTAGCCGTCAAAATGAAAACCAAACCTGATTTGCTGGTGCTGACTGCTATGGATGGGGAAAAAGTAATTGGGTATAAAATGGGATACCGCCTGAATGAGGATACCTTTTATAGTTGGCTAGGCGGAGTGGATCCTCAATACAGGCGAAATGGTATTGCTTCTAAGTTAATGGAAAAGCAGCATGAACACTTAAAAGAAATGGGGTATAAGATGGTCCGGACGAAGACGATGAACAAATGGAGAGAGATGCTGATTCTGAATATTAAGCATGGATTCGATGTTATCGAAACTTACACCGATGAAATAGGAATACATAAGATCGTGCTGGAGAAAAGGTTACCAATGTAAGGCTGCTGAAAAAGGCAGCCTTTCTTTATTTGTTCATGAAATATACATAATTACCGGAAAAATATACATTCACCCTGTCCTTTTAGGGCTCAACTATATATGTATACATATGAAAGGGTTGCGACTCTCGAATCTGCCAATCCGAATGTAGCAGAATTCGAGAATATAAATTGTGGAGGGATGTATATGAGTTCACTTTTGGTAAATGAAAAGCCTATTTTAATACTTCCGTCATTGGCGGAAAAGATGGGACTGAATGAGGCGGTGCTCCTTCAGCAGATTCATTATTGGCTTGTGAGGAGCAGGCATCTAAAAGAAGGGCGCAAATGGATTTACAATACCTATAAAGACTGGAAAAAGCAGATGCCATTCTGGTCTCATGCGACGATCGGACGTACCATTCGTTCCCTTGAGGAGAGAGGATACTTGGTATCTGCGAATTTTAATGCCAGTAAAATGGATAAGACCAAATGGTACACAATAGATTATCAAAAACTGGCTGAATGGGAAGAATCACTTGGCATGGAACATCGAGAATCACAGTCTGAAGAACTGAATATAACAGATTGCGACTCCGAAGATGACAATGTGCAGCAACCAATACCAGAGATTACTACAGAGACTACAACAGAGAAAAAAGATATCCCTTATGCTGCGGTTATCGAATACCTGAACAGCCAAACCCAATCAGCTTACCGGACAGGCTCGAAGAAGACGAAGAATCTGATCCGGGCACGATGGCTGGAGGGATTCAGGCTGGAGGATTTTAAAAAAGTGATCGACCTGAAGGCAGAGGAATGGCTGCATGACCCGTATTGGCGGAAGTTCCTGAGGCCGGAGACGCTGTTTGGCACCCGTTTTGAATCGTACCTGAATCAAAAGCCTCTTACAAAGCAGCTGCGGGAGGAGGATTTCAACCTTGATGACTAAACGGGAGACGTATACGCTGCTGGCGCTAATTGCCGTTTATTACGAGCAGTTTGAGGTGAATCAGCAGAAAATTGATTATTGGCACGAGTTGCTGCATCCTTATGAGATTGAAGAACTGCAGCTGAATTTGTATCGTCATGTGGAGGAGTCCCCATATTCACCGAAGATTTCGGATCTGGTGCGGAAACCTATGGCTGTATCCAGAGCCATTCCGGATTGCCGGGATACGGCCCTTATTGTGCCGACATCCTGGAAGCCGGCAAGGGAGGAAGTGGTTCAGGCGGAGCTAGCGAAAATGCGGGAGATTCTGGGGATAGCCAGAGGTGAAGTCTGATGCTGGGGTATGGGCTATACAGTCAGGAGGCAGAAGAGGCGGCGGTGGGGGCACTGTTCTTGGAGGATGGGCTGATCAAAGATTGTAAGCTGCGGCCGGAACACTTTTATTTATCGAGATTAAAGCGGCTGATGACGATTATCCTGCAGCTTGATGCGAAGGGGAAGCCGGTTGATGTGATTTCAGTTGTGGAAGAAGCGGGCCACCACAATCTTGAGAGCATTGGGGGAATCGGCTATATTACCGAGATTGCGGGAAGTGTGCCGACTGCAGCGAACTTTACATTTTATCAGGATACCGTTTTTGAATATTACCAAAAGCGCAAAGCTGTTGAGATTGCGGGGCGGATTCAGGAGAGTGCGCAGACCGGAGACATATCCTGTACTTTGAGGGATGGCATTCAGGATCTTATGCAAATTGAGGATCTTGTTGGTGATGATGACCTGGGGGATGTTGTGCCTTCTTTGGTCGAGCTTTACGGGGAAGCTGAGAAGGATCTTGGCGAAATGACCGGGATTCCGTCAGGTTTTAGGAGTCTGGACAAGCTGACCGGAGGATTCCAGGAGTCTGATTTGATTATTGTTGGAGCGCGCCCCAGTGTTGGGAAAACAGCCTTTGCTCTGAACATGGCCATGAACGCAGCTGATCAGAATACGGCCCTTATTTTTTCACTGGAGATGTCCAAAAAGCAGCTCCTGAAAAGGATGATCAGCTGTAAAGGAGAAATCAGCTCGATAAAACTCCGGAATCCGAAGCGTTATTTCGGTGAGGGAGACTGGACTCAATTTTCCAGTGTGATGGGGTCATTCGGTGAGGTGAATCTGCATATTTTTGACCGGGCGGGAATGAATATTGGATACATCTGGTCCAAGGTCAGAAAAGCACGCCGGGAGTACGGAGAGGGGAAACGGATGCTGGTGGTGATTGATTATCTGCAGCTGATTTCGGGGGATCCGGGGCATCAGAACCGTCAGGCGGAAATCAGCGAAATCAGCCGGAAGCTGAAGACGATGGCCAGGGAATTGAATGTAGCGGTAATTGCCTTGTCGCAGCTGAGCCGGGGCGTGGAAAGCAGGCAGGACAAGCGGCCGATGCTATCAGATTTGCGTGAGAGCGGGCAGATTGAGCAGGATGCAGACTTGATTGCGTTTTTATACCGTGATGATTATTACGATAAGGACTCCGACCGTAAGGATACGATAGAGATTATCCTCGCCAAACAGCGGAATGGGCCGATTGGGACAGTTCGGCTGGCGTTTATGAAGGAGATTGGGAAGTTTGGGGAGCTGCAGCAGGGGAGTTAGGGGGAGTAGTCGGGTGGAATAGAGGGGCTTAGATGTCAAGACTGAGGGTGAGCGGCGCTAATCAAGGAGAATAGAGCCGCTTAGAGGGAAAGCCCGGCGGTGAGCGGCCCTAATCAGGTCGAATAGAGACCTGAAAAAGGGACAGGTGATCTGCCCCATCAGATGGTTTTCAAATACCCCTCATTTTGGATATCAATGTCAAATTGGATATCAGACTTTAAAGTTGGATAATAAACCGACCGCCAGTTTTTCAAATCTTTTCGGCTGATTTTCGTGCGGTACAATTGCCCCAAGCCGAGTATATCTGCTTCGCTCTTCTGGAGTTTGGCCAGCATGTCATTAAACCGGCTTGTCAGCATGCGCCTTAATTCTTTTTTAATCATGGCATCGGTGGTTTTGCCCCTGGTTTCCAGGAGGACCACCCTTAGTTTGACACGGCTTTTGAGATAAGGCTGGTTATTCTTAAATTCAATATAATGGTCCATCGAGTTTGCGGTGATCATGACACTTGCATGATTCAGAACTTCAATTTGTCCATGGGTGCTTTCATTGTTGAAAGCGTTGAATAGCAGGGTTTCGTCATTACTGATCTGCTCAACCATCTTTCCGTTTTTGATAACGGCCGATCCGGTTTGCCGGTAAGATGTCGTTTCTCCCGTAGCAATCATGGGGATCGCTACATCACGTGTATACGAATGGATGCTGCGGTACACTTCCCATATTCGTGTAAGAGCAATTTCCGGGTTCCAGCCTGCATTTTTTTCAAAGAATTCGAACATGTTGGTTCCCTGTAGGTTCTTTGAAGTGGAAAGAATCGAAAAAAACTCATCCAGGTTCTGGTCACAAATTGTAATGAGTGCTTTGGGTGATACTTCCCGAGATCTGATGAAACCGGCAATAATATCTTTCATGCCTTCCTCAGCCGTTTTCCTCTCAATCATAATGACCTTGACGTGAAGGAGGTCAATCGTGCTCTCCATGTTCCGGCTGATTGCATCGATTGCATGGGAAATGGTCTCACCGGTTCCGCTGACGATTTTCACTTCAACCTTATCTTCCACAGGTTCAGGGATCTTTAGAAATACTTTGTATTTACCCTCCTCATCTGTAGAAATGCCAAGAACGATGGGGAGTGTCCGATGGTTGATATCCCTGATGTCCCAGCAGCCGGTCAATATTATGACTGTCAGAAGCAGACAGAGTGCAATAGAGATGTTGGATTTCCATTTACATGTTTTCATGATTACTCTTCCTCTTCATGCGATATCCAAAGAATAATAGTGAAAAAGGAACGGCCATCAGGATGTAAAACCGTAAAAATGTATTCCACCAAAATAATTGCTCAACCGCCCT
This sequence comes from Cytobacillus sp. FSL R5-0377, assembly GCF_038004385.1. Classification (NCBI taxonomy): domain Bacteria; kingdom Bacillati; phylum Bacillota; class Bacilli; order Caryophanales; family Bacillaceae; genus Cytobacillus; species Cytobacillus sp. FSL R5-0377. Next base: position 1,756,507 of record NZ_JBBORA010000001.1, on the reverse strand, counting down.
CCAGTCTGGAATGAAAAAACAGGAAATGTACACTAAAGCCGACAGGGCAAGCAGTAACTTTACCGGTTTAATCGCAGGCAGATAATGATTTGCAATCCGGACTGCTTTCCATGACACAAGTGCAATATAAAGCATGACAAAGCAGATCAGGCTTAACAGGAAAAACATGGTGACCCTGTCGAACATCAGCCAATTAATATTGATGGCATCCACGGCTATTACATAGGGGAGGAAGGTTGTAGCCGAGGTCGCCTGCCCAAAGGTCAGGACTGGAATATAGACTGAAAAAAGGAAAAAGGGAATAAGAAATGCAGCGGCCCATAATACATATTTTCTGTCATAGGAGAAATAAGGCTGGACAAAGCCGAGAAAAAGAAAGCCTCCAGAGAAAGCGAAAAAGCTTTCAAAGTATGTTCTCTTCATAAGGAATCCGAGATCTGCATCTAAAGGAACGATGTACCTCCAGTCTGCGTTTTGGAAAGAAGTAAAGAAGATAAAGATGATTACGGGAAGAAATAAAAGGGACAGGAGAAGTCCTGTGCGAAAAATCGTTTCAACTCCTTTGACCGCTATATAGGTCGAGATGGAAATCAGTAAAAGCATGATTGCCCATAAAGGAGTATTTGATAAAAAGACGATGGTAATGATTTCGGCATAAGCCCGGACCGTAATCAATAAGATCATGCTGAAATAGAAGAAAACCGGAATAATAAAAAAAATAGCTGTCCCTTTTCCGATCCCTGCATAGATTTGAATGATGTCTTTTTTCGGAAAATAGCTAAGTCCCTTCATATATACAGTGATAAAAAAGAAATGAATGGCCACGCCGATCAGAACAGGAAGCCAGTGGCCCTGTTCTGTACTCGAAATCACATTGCCTGGATACATAAAGAAAATAAGGCCTAAATGACTGATGACATACATCAGCATGACATGCAAACTTTTATCCGCCATTGCTTTCATTCCCTTTTACATTTAAGTAGAGATAGGACTTGCCATAGGTATTGAGGCTTGCCAGATAAGCGCAAATGAAAACCAAACCGGCAACCAGTCCCAGGATGCCAAATATCGCTGCCAGAAGCACAATGGCATACTTGAAAAGCCGGATGGCAACAGTATTCTGAAATCCTACGATAGTTGAGTTGGCGATGGTAGTAGCGGCAAGAATGATGATTAGGAGATTGCTGACTAATTTCGCTTCCACGGCAGCCTGCCCCAGAATAATTCCTCCAACCATTGTAATGGTGGGGCCTATGGATTTTGGCAGTCTTACACTGGCTTCCAGGATTAATTCCAGAATAAGCAGCATAAAAATAATTTCCACCAAGGCTGGATAAGGTACGCCTTCACGGCTTTGGGCAACTGATAAAGCCAGCTGGATCTGAAGGACTTCAGGGTTTACGGAAACCAGTGCCACATAAAGCCCGGGTGTGATCAGTGTGATTAAAATGCCGATGATTCTGATTAGCCTGATTGCCAGCATGATAGGCAGGGGGAAATTTCGGTCATTTTCAGCAGCGAACATATCCCAGAACAGATTTGGAAGAATAAGCGCAAAAGGCAAGCGATCCACGAACAGAATTACTTTTCCTTTTCTCAGATTCTGGACCGCATGATGGGGAAGCTCGGTTGTATTAAATTTAGAGATAGCGTTCCAAGATGGAAAACCAAGCATTTTGGCAAGCCCCTGCAGATCACCTGCTTCCATTTGGATGTTCTTTTCAATATGATCACGGATGCTGTTAACCAGCTCTATATCTGCTTCACCCTCTATATACAGCATGGAAAGTTTGTTATTGCGGCTGCGGCCGGATGAGAATGAGTCGATTCTGATTTTGTCCGAGTTCACCAGTTTTCGGACGATGCCGATATTCGTATCAATTCCTTCTGTAAAAGCATCCAATGCTCCTTGAATCACATTTTCGTTTGCGGGTGAATCAACCGAGCGATCAAGCATAGGCGGAACAGGCTCCATAATGATAAAACGGTCGGTGTTTTCAAAATGTATGATCAGTTTGCCTTCAAATATGGATGAAATGGCCTTTCGGACATCCCCCTCCATCACTTCTCCTATTGCCTCCCATAAATCCTGAGGGTGCTGATTCAGGGAAAGGAGGCTCTCTGCAAGCTTGTGCAGCACTGTTCTCGTTTTGATAAAATCAATGAGTGTATTAAATCCCATCAGCATCACGGCAGCATCCGCAAGATAGTCCCTTTGAAGATGAAAATCGCTATTGTTGCCAAGCTCTGCTTTTATTTCATTAATAAAACGGTCCATGGCGGGTTACCCCTTTATAAAGACATAAATATTATTATTCTTCGCTTGCTGGAAAATTTTATTCCTATCAACTTTATTTGGCGGTTAACCTCGGCTAAGAGTTCATCCAGGACCAAGATTAAAGGGGCATAATTTATGCGGGAGGAAAGAAGAATGAAAATTATCGCAGTTCACGAACATCCTTATTTATTGGATAGTGCAGTTCAATATTTCTGGGAGAAGTGGGGATCAGGTGAAAACTTCACTTTTTACCAGGCTTGCATGATTCACTCCGGGAATACAGATGACGGAATCCCAAGGTTTTATGCAGCTATCCAGGATGAGGAAATCATTGGCATATATGCCTTAATCCGCAATGATCTCAATAGCCGGCAGGATCTGCAGCCGTGGCTTGCCTGTCTGTACATTGATCCCGGCAGCCGAGGACAGAAGCTTGGATCCAGCCTGCTTGATCATGCTATTGAAGAAGCGGCAAAGCTTGGTTTTAAAAAACTCTATCTCCAGACAGATTTAAAAGGGTATTATGAAAAATATGGCTGGTTGCATAGAGGAGAGGTTTTCGGGGCGGGCGGCGGTTCCACTCAGTTTTATGAAAAGGGGACAGGCGCATAAAACAAAACGCTCAGGAAAAAACCTGAGCGTTTAGCTGTATGCTTATGATCTTTTTCCAAAAAACGTGCCGGTTACTTCCTGCTCCTGCAGGGACAGAAGCTGAGAGACGGTAATGAATTCGTAGCCCTCTTTTTCCAGATAAGTCAGGAGTTCCGGCAGTGCTTGAGCAGTTGGCATATGGATGTCGTGCATTAAGACGATCGAGCCTGGCACGGCATTAGCCTTCACTATTTTTTTGATTGATTGGGCATTGAGTGTTTTCCAATCGAGTGAATCAACAGACCACAGAATAAGCGGTGTTTGGGCCATTCCGGCAATCTTCTTCACATCCTCATTCATGGCGCCATAAGGCGGGCGGACGGTTGCGGGAAGCTGGCCGCTGGCTTCTTTGATTTTGGCGCTGGCTTCTTCCATTTCTTTGCGGATTTCTTTTGCGCCGAGGGAGGAAAGATCCGCATGACTGTTACTGTGGTTGCCGATTTCATGACCTTCTTCTGCCACCTGGCTTGCAAGGGCAGGATAAAATTGCGCCTGGCTGCCAAGCATATAAAAGGTAGCCTTTGCATTATGCTTTTTTAAGATATCCAGGATTAGCGGTGTTACTTTTGGGTGTGGCCCATCGTCAAAAGTAAGGGCAATGTACTTGCCGGCCGGATCCAGCGGAGCTGTTTCTGGTTCGCTCACTTCCGGTTCAGGAGCCTGAATGTCAGGAAGCTCCAAATGCCGGATGATTTCATCCTTTAAGAGGGGACGAATCTGTTCGATGGGAACTTTCACTTTTACTGCACCGGCTGCACCGGCCGCGATTTCATATTCGTTAAAATAAAGCGTGAAATGCTTGCCGCTTAGTGCCCATTTCCAGTTCAGCGGATTTTCAAGCGCCTCGTCAAGGAAGTCCTCAAACAGATAGTCCTGGAGTTCTTCCTTCTCGCCCATTTGATTTTTTATCAGCGTCCTGAGTGTCGCCAGGGATTCCTCATCCATATGGATAACATCCTCAAGCTGAACCATTTTCTGCTTGCCGATATCGACGGTGAACGTTTTAACCTCAGCCTGGCCGTTTGCGCCGCCGGAATATCGGTAGGCCTCAAAAACTAGGGTGTACATGGTATCGGAGATTTTTTTAGGCTCTGCCTTAATATTAAGATGGGCACGGAATTCCTTACTGTCCATCAGCTGCCGGTTTGCTTTGACCGTCTTCAGAAATTCTGATTCCTGAGCCTGAATCCAATCTTTCATCGGTTTGTTCAAATTCTCGAATTTCGTTATCGGAGTACTAATCGCAAGGGTATAAGATTTCGTTTCCTTTGTCCGGGTTTCAAGATTTAATCCGGGGAAAGCTGCCGGGGAAGTGGTTTCTGTTCTCGAAAAAGCCTGGAGACTGCTGTCTGCTCCAGAGCTGATGAAGTAATAAATGCCTGCAATGAAGACGAAGATGACGGCCCATGAAGGCCATTTTAGCCGCTTAAGCAATGATATCCTTTCCTTTCCTGCCTTATGAAATTATGACTCTCCAAATATATAATTATATCAGGTGTCCCACCGGAAATCATTGGTGGAATGAAAAATTCACCATTTACTTTTAAAATAATTTAGTATAAAATAGCACTTTAATCCGACTAAAAAGATAAGAAAAGGAGTGAATGAAGTTGGCTCAAGTTGAAATGAAAAATAAATCATGGATTTCAGCACCTACAACAGTTGTTTCAAACTTAAATCCGATTCAAAAGCCATTTGTTGCAGCTGGTGTTCTTGCGGCTATCATTTTGTTCATTTCTATCATAAATGCAGCAGACATGACGCAGGGAGTATTATTCATTATTGGAATTGCAATCGGCATGACCCTGCTGCACGCACGGTTCGGCTTTACGTCTGCCTTCAGGCGATTTGCCAGCGTGGGAAACGGGCAGGGGCTGCAGGCGCATATGCTGATGCTGGCCGTTGCTTCAGCATTGTTTGCGGTTATTTTAAGCACTGGCTTCAGTTTTACAGGAATTGAGCCTAAAGGATATGTGTCTCCTGTAGGAGTCAGTGTCCTATTTGGTTCCTTTATTTTTGGAATTGGGATGCAGCTTGGGAATGGCTGTGCATCCGGTACATTGTACTCTGTAGGGGGAGGGCAATCCTCCATGATCCTTACGCTTATTTCTTTCATCGCTGGTTCCACGATCGGAGCGTATCACTTCTCATTCTGGATGGAAGAAACTCCAGCATTGCCGCCGATTTCTTTGGCTACCTCTACGGGTCTTGGATATGGCGGGGCATTGGTTGTTCAGCTTGCTGTATTTGGCCTGATCTATTGGGTAACCCTTCAAATCGCGAAAAAGCGCAAAGCGCCAATGATGAAAGCATTGCCTACAACGGCTGGATGGAAAAAAGTGCTGAGAGGTTCATGGCCTTTGTTCGCAGCAGCAATCGTTCTGGCTGTGCTGAATGCACTGACTCTTACTGTACGCGGAACGCCTTGGGGCATCACATCCGCATTCGCATTATGGGGCGGAAAAGCACTGATGGCAATGGGCATCGACGTAACATCATGGGGTTATTTTGCGACTGAACCGAACCTGGCAGCATTGAAAAACACAGTGCTGGCTGATTCTACTAGCGTCATGAACTTCGGCATCATCCTGGGTGCCTTCATTTCAGCGGCATCACAGGGAACGTTCAAGCCTGGCAAAATCAAGCCGGGTGTTGCAGGTGCTGCGGTTGTCGGCGGACTGCTGATGGGATATGGTTCCCGCCTTGCATTCGGCTGCAACATCGGTGCCTACTTCGGAGGAATCGCATCTTTCAGCCTGCACGGCTGGGTATGGGCGATCATGGCTATGCTCGGAACAGGTGTAGCGCTGTTCATCCGTCCGCTGTTTGGATTGAAGAACCCGAAATCTACTGATTCGGTTTGTTAATAGGTACCTGGCACTCTTGGTGAGTGCCAGGTTTTTTTTGTCAAAAAATCAGTTCCTGCTGTCAAATTGATGACTCTCCAGCAGCTGCATCTGTATATCCTCGACTAGTGTTGTAACGTTCTGTTAAAAGGAAGACTGCCACTTCCGAGACTTTCCTACTATTAGTAACTAAGTAACATTTTTTCAAAAATATTGAATTTTAGGAAAAAGTAATCTATTAATATTTCCATACTCGAAATATAATGAGTTGCAAATAATAGAGGAGGGATTCTATGAGAAAGAAAAAGCTTCTCAGATCTGCAGCTTTGTTAGCGGTCATTTCTATGACTCTATCATCATTTGCTTACACGCCTGCCAATGCAGCTGTGAAAGAGAAACCGGCACAGGCAGCACCAATCGAGGAGGCAAAGTCTCAGCCGATTTATTCATATGAAGAGGCGATTCGTGAGACGGTCTATGTCGAGTCCACACTGGATTCGGATGAAAACGGAAAACAAGACAGAATTGCCGTGGATATCATCCGTCCGAAAGAAACAGAAGAGGGACTCAAGGTTCCCGTGATCATGGATGCGAGTCCGTATTATGAGAGTATGGGGCGGGGAAATGAAAGTGAAGTGAAAGACGGGGATAAGGATGGCATTAATGAGAAGTTTCCTCTATTTTATGATAATTATTTTGTTCCAAGAGGTTATGCAGTCGCTTTGCCCGAGATGGTTGGGACGAACAATTCTGATGGCTGTCCGACAACAGGCGGATATGAGGAAATTGAAAGCATCCGGGTTGTAATTGACTGGATGAATGGCAGAGCAAAAGCATGGGATCATGATAATAATGAAGTGAAAGCAGATTGGACAACCGGGAATGTCGGAATGATTGGAAAGTCCTATGACGGCACGCTGGCCAATGGGGTTGCCGCTACAGGAGTGGAAGGCTTAAAGACAATTGTTCCAATTGGTGCCATTAGCAGCTGGTACAATTATTATCGCCATGAGGGGCTTACATATTACAACAACGGGCCAGGAGGCCTGGCAAGCAGAGTGGCCAGCAGCTCCCGCAAAGAGGCCTGTAAGCCGGTGTTTGATCGCTTGAATGCGGAAGCGGATGACCCATCGGGAGATTATAATGAGTTTTGGGATGAAAGAAATTACGTTAAGGACGTAAAAAATGTAAAAGCAAGTGTGTTTGCAGTTCATGGATTAAATGATTTCAATGTAAAAATGAATCACCTCGCGGATTGGTGGATAGCTCTATCCAAAGAAGATGTTCCGAGAAAACTATGGCTCACGCAAACGGGCCATGTCGATCCATTTGACTTCCGAAGAGCAGAGTGGGTTGATACACTGCAGCGCTGGTTTGACTACTGGCTGATGGATATTGAGAACGGCATTATGGACGAGCCTGCCGTTGATATTGAAAGAGGTGCGGATAATTGGGAAACCCAAACCTCATGGCCCGATCAAAATGCAGCAAATGTAAAAATACGATTAGCGCCAGGTGAGAATGAAGAGACAAATGGCATGCTGACAACTGGACCTGTGAAGGGCAATTTTCAGCAATCCTTTACAGATAACCCGACACAATCCGAGCAGCAGATGGTCACCAATGAAACGGCTGTCAAAAGCGACCGCCTGGCATTTTTATCTCCACAGCTTGCAGAAGATGTCCGTTTGAGTGGCATTCCTGAAATTTCACTTCGGGCAAAGGTCAATAAGGAAGACTCTAATTTGACAGTTCTCATTGTAGATTATGGAACGGATACCCGCATTCATCATGAAGGCCCGGGAGAGGGAGTGCGAACTCTCAATACAGAAAGCTGTTGGGGAGAAAGTATCTCAACTGATGATGCATGCTACAAAGAAACAGAAAAAACTACTCACACAGCACCATATGAAGTCGTGACAAGAGGATGGTTTGATCCGAAAAACTGGAAAACGATTGAGAAGGAGGAACCTTTAAAAGGAGGCAAGAATTATAAGTTTGAGTGGAGTGTTTTGCCTGAAGACTATGTATTTAAGAAAGGTCACCGAATCGGCATTATCATCGCCGGAAGCGACCGAAGACGTACCATTCCATCCACAACAGAGGCCACGTTTGAAGTAAAGCTCGGGCAAAGTTACATCAGCCTGCCTGTTGTGGGCGGAAAAAAGGCAGTTGGATTTTAATAGAATAAAAGAGCCGGGTCTGCAGCAAGTGCAGACTCGTTTTTTATTTCTCAGCAAAATAAGAAGGTGAATTGTTTACGCAAGCTCCAGTTCAAAACACAGTTCTTCCTGCTGTGTATCTTCAAACCACTTCATCCCAGCCGGGGTCATGCCGATTTTCCGGAGCACCTTCCCGGAAGCAGGGTTGGCCGGATCCACAGCCGCAATCACTTTCCGGATACGCGGGCAATTTTTCCTTATAACAGCCAAGCATGCAGCGGATGCTTCTGCAGCATATCCTTTTCCCCAGTAATGCTGATTAAAATGATAAATAAGCTCGGCTTCATGTTCATCTTCTGCCGGGTTAAACCCGCAAACCCCAATGATGGCAGAGGTTTCTTTTTGCAGAACAGTGTAAACCGAGTAGCCCTTTTCATTTTGCAGCTCCCTATAAAAATCGATAGAGCGCTCGATACGGCTTTTAGTACTGGCGCCGCCGCAGTATTTCATTACCTCGGGGCTGCCCCAAATCTCATAAACGGCTTCCAGGTCATCTCCCTGCATGGTCCGGAGCAGGAGCCGTTCTGTTTCAAAAGGAATGGACATTCTATCACCTCGCATGGTTTCTTATTCTATGGAATTATTATAAGATAGAGTAAGGAAAAACGTTAGGAGTTTTTGTCATGCACGTACTCTATAAATCTTTGATTTTGGGAATGGCCGCCGTCATCCAGGGAATCGCGATGACTTTTTTCTTGTTTCCGCATTTTATCCCGTCGGGTGGCGCTGCAAGTCTGGCAGTACTATTGAATTATCTGATGAATACACCTTATTCGGTCACATTGTGGGTGCTGAACGCAGGCCTTCTCCTCGCAGCAGCAAAGTGGCTGGGGAAAAGCAGTGTAATCTGGACGCTCTATTGTGTATCAGTCACTTCCGTTACAATTGATCTCCTGACTCCCTTAGCATTGGAACCGCTGAATCCGGTCCTTCTGGATTTACTGCTGGGTGCTGTTATTTTTGGAGTAGGTGTCGGCATTTTATTCCGGATGGGGGCTTCCTCCGGTGGCATGGATATCCTAGCGCTAATCATCTCCAAAGCAAGGGGAAGTGCGCCGGGACGGACATTATTTTACATAAACGGCTGTCTGCTGCTTCTTACGGGGGTTGTCGTGGACTGGAAGGTCATTGTGTATGCCGTGATCTGCCAGATGATCGGAACCCGGATGATTGATCTTCTCTACAGGCTGGATATAAAAATACTGGCGGAGAAATATAAGATTCATTATTAAAGGGAGGGCCACATGGGTCTTTTCTTTTTTTCTGAAAAATTATTATCTATCAGAAAAAAGGAGTATCTATGATTCAAGACAAAGAGAATAGCCAAAAGTACAAGGGTGAAGAAGAGGACAATGGCTGGGATGTAGGGGAGAATATATATGAAGCGGGTGAACAGCTGGCGGATGAAGGCTGTCTTGGCTGTGCTGGCGGGTGTTTTTTTCAAGCCTTATTTCTTGTGATGACCCCGCTGTACTTTTTTCTGACATAGAAAGGACAGGGGGGAACCCTGTCCTCTAATTTACTCCGGTTTATGGCATTACATCAGGGAGTAAACCCTCATCAGCGGATGCTCGCCCGATTGATCCGGTGTTCCTTCCTTGCAGCTGCCGTTGCATGCAGCCGGATTTCTTCATCTGTTAATGGGATGACTTTCGGAACCGGAACCGGCTTCCCGCTTTCATCTACGGCAACCATGGTCAGGAAGGACTCGGTCGTCAGTGTGCTTTCGCCTGTCAGGAGGTTCGTTGACGTGACTTTCACGTAAATCTCCATTGATGTCCGGCCAGTGGAAGTGACATAGGCTTCCAGGCTTAACGCATCCCCGACTTTAGCAGACGAGAGGAAATCGACCGAGTCAATGGAGGCAGTCACGACCGCGCTGTTGGCATGCTTCATAGCCGCCAGTGCCGCAATTTCGTCAATATAGGCCAGCACTTTTCCGCCAAAGATCGTCTGCAGATGGTTTGTGTCAGGCGGGAGGACCAATCGGGTCTGGACGGTTTTCGACACTTCTGTTGAATGGGTATTCTCTGCAGTTTCCGCTTCAAGCCATTGGGCCAGCAGTTTTTCCCTGGCCTGACGCGCGGCATCCACCATCACGGCCAATGCCCCGGTGGCTTCTGCTATGCCGCGTGTTTTCAGGCCGCAGTCCGGGTTAATCCAGAACAGCCTTGGATCCAGGACCTTCAGTGCCCGGTCAATATTACGGGTCATTTCCTCCACACTTGGTACCCGTGGACTGTGAATATCATAAATGCCAAGTCCAATGCCCTTCGAATAGATGCTTTCCTCAAAGGCCCCAATCAGCTCGCCATGGCTTCTGGAGGTTTCGATGGAAATGACATCTGCATCCAGTGCATCAATGGCTTCGATAATATCTTTGAAATTGGAGTAGCACATATGGGTATGGATTTGGGTATCATTTTTCACAGATGCCGTAGCCAGTTTAAAGGCATCCACAGCTGCATGCAGGTAGCTGTCCCAATTCTTCCTTTTTAAAGGAAGCCCTTCCCTTAGTGCGGGCTCATCCACCTGGATCATCCGGATACCGTGCTCCTCAAGGGTTTCGATCTCTTTTCTTAATGCCAGAGCAATCTGGTTTGCTACTGCATAGCGGGGCAGATCATTCCGGACAAATGACCAGTTCAGAATGGTGATAGGTCCTGTCAGCATCCCTTTTACCGGCTTGGATGTCAGAGACTGCGCATAGACGGATTCCTTCAGTGTCATCGGTGCCTTGAAAAACACATCCCCATAAATGATCGGCGGTTTGACACACCGTGACCCATAGGATTGCACCCAGCCCCATTTCGTGAATTGAAAGCCGCCCAGCTTTTCGCCGAAATATTCAACCATGTCGGTCCGCTCGAATTCCCCGTGGACCAGCACATCCAATCCCAGATCTTCCTGAATGCTGATCCATTTTTTGATCTCAGCCTGTATAAATTGTTCATAGGCCTCATGTGTGATCTCGTCTTTACGCCATTTAAGGCGCTCTTTCCGGACCTCAGCTGTCTGTGGAAGGCTGCCGATGGTGGTTGTTGGAAGAATCGGCAGCTTAAAGGCAGCTTCCTGCGCCTGATGCCGGACTTCAAAGAGAGCGGACCGTTCCCTGTTCAATGCCTGAAGGTTCGCCATTTTTTCTCTTACCTCCTGATGCTTTCGTTCGGGCAGGTCCGCGAATGTTCGATTGGCAGCTGAGCTTGCGGCTATTTCATCGGCCGCTTTCTCTCTGCTGTTTTGAAGTACATCTGAAAGAATGGCGATTTCCCGCAGCTTTTCATTCGCAAAAGAGAGGCTGTTTTTTAATACAGGATGCAATTCTTCTTCATTTTTAACAGTAACCGGAACATGCAGGAGAGAAGAAGCCGGCTGGACAATCAGGTTCTCAGTGTATTCGGAAACTTCCTCCAGCAGCCTGAAGCATTTCTCCAAATCAGCTCTCCAAATATTGCGGCCATCAATCACACCGACGGCCAGCGTTTTATCCTTTGGAAATCCAAATTTCTTCAAGGCTTCCAGGTTCCGTCCATCATCATGGACAAAATCAAGGCCTATCCCGTGAACAGGGAGGGAGACTACTTCTCTAAAAAATTCCACTGAATCAAAATAAGTCTGAAGAATCAGCTTGATGCCCGGGACTGCTTCGCTTAATAGCCCGTACACATCTTTAAAAAGCTGGTTGTCTTCATGGGTGAGCGTGCTGCATAGAATCGGCTCATCCATCTGCACCCATTCAGCACCGGCTTCCTCAAGTTCTTTGAGTATCTGGGCATACAAAGGCACAAACAGGTGCACCATTTGAGCGAGTTCGGCCTTTTTATAGCCTTTCGCTAATTTGACAAAGGTGATGGGGCCGATGATGACCGGTTTGCCTGTGATGCCGAGCTTTTGCTTCGCTTCTTTAAAGAACTGGAGCGGCCGGTTTTCAGACAGGAAAGGAGTATGCTGGTCCAGCTCGGGAACGATATAATGGTAGTTGGTGTTAAACCATTTTGTCATTTCACACGCAACAGCAGAAGCGCTTCCCCGGGCCATATCAAAATAGGTCTCCAGTGTGACCTTGCCGCCGGTATAGTCGAAACGTTTTGGCACCAGCCCAAACATAACAGCCGTATCCAGCATGTGATCGTACATGCTCCAATCGCCGACAGGAACCAGATCAATGCCCTGGTCCAGCTGTTTTTTCAGATGATTCAGGCGCAGCTCCTCCATGTGCTTTAAAAAATCTTCTTTTTCAGTAGCGCCCTTCCAAAACTGCTCCAGCGCCTTTTTCCATTCTCTCTGTTCTCCAATACGAGGATATCCTAAGCTCGAACTCTTCACTTTACTCAATCTGACAACACTCCCGTCCTTTTTCTCTGTAAAATAAAAAATCTCTCTTTTCATTGAAAAGAGAGATAGTTGTGCATAGTTAAATAGAGTCGGGGCTTCCCCAACTTGCTTATCTCACTCCTCTCTATATACCCGTAGAGTACAAGTGCATACAACAGGCAGGTCTCCTGGCTCTGGTTCACCGCAGCTTAACCCTTCCCATTTCAGATGAAACAGTGGTTTGATATAAGCCGCTCCCCAATACAGTGGCGGGACCGCGCCGGCTTTTAACCGGTCTTCCCTTTTAACTGAACAAGATCGTTCAGCACCTGAAGCATTCGTTATGAAATTGTCTGGTTGTGCGCGGGTTTCGGAAACCCTCGCGAAAATTTAAAAAATTTAAATTTAAAGAAAATACTAGCATGGGATACTGATGCTGTCAAAAGATTTTTAGTACAGAACTCTCCACAAATAAAAAGCAGCGTATGCTTCCCATTTCTCCCAGCGGGCTGAATATTTCAGAATTTCCTCTCTCGCAGGCTTCCTTTCAGAGCCTGAGATCACTTTAATCGCATTATGCAGGCCGACATCATCGATAGGAAAAGCGTTCGGGAAGCGCAGGCACCGCATGAGGACATAATGGGCGGTCCAGGGTCCGATGCCGCGTATTTTCGTTAGCTTTTTTTCGGCAGCTTTTACATCTCCCTCCTTAAGCAGGTCCTCTTTCGATAGCTCGCCATTTGCCATTAAGCGAGCCACATCAATGAGATATTCACACTTTTTCACGGTCATTTTTAAGTCGGCCAGATCCTCCATGGTTAACCCCGCTATTGTTTCAGCAGAAGGAAAAAGCCAGTATCTGCTCCCGTCGTAATTCAGGCACTCCCCAAATTTTTCAACGAGCCGCCGCTTTAGTGTATATGCATATGTAAGGTTAATCTGCTGGCCAAGGATTCCCCAGGCAAGAGCCTCGAATAAATCGGGAATGCCCATCACCCGCAGTCCGAAAAATTGCTCAGCAGGCATTTTCAGCAAGGGGTCTGTTTGTGCCATCTCATAAAATGGGGTCAGGCTGGTCCCCAGGTCGAACCAATCATGAATAAATGCGGCAATTTCTCCTTTCATTTGATGAGGGACAGGCTTATGAATCCTGACAGATAGAAAATGATCTGCAGCGCTGCTTATTTCAAGCAGCAGCTTTTCATCTCTGATGGAAAGGGCGTGTCTAATTGTCTCCCCAGAAATCTCATAAAGGCATTCATTTGCCGATCGTGACAAATATCGCAGGTTTTCGGAAAAGCTGAAGTCAGGCGGGGTGAAAAGGACCAGGCCATTTTCAGCCTCTTTCCAGTTAACAAAATGAGAGTTCATTTGCATTCCTCCTTTTCTTTATTGTAAGTTTTCAGGATTACGTTATCTTGCGTTTATATTAAGGATTTCGCTGTTTTAGCCTCTTTTTTGTGTATACTTTTTAGCAGAGGTGAGTGCATGTGGCTTATGAACAGATTCCGGAAGAATATTGGAACGCAATAAAGGATTGCGACAAATCCTATGATGAGCTCTTTCTTTATGGCGTTAAAACGACAGGAATTTTCTGCAGGCCGTCGTGCCGGTCGAGAGTTCCCAATATTGGAAATGTCACTATTTTTAAAAATGCCGCTCAAGCACTGGCGCAAAATTTCAGGCCATGCAAGCGCTGCAAACCGGATGGCCTCAGCCTGCCTGCAGAAGTATGGATTAAGCAAATAACCGGGTGGATCGATCAGCATTATAAGGATCCGATTACATTACAGCAACTGGGGGACCTCTTTCATGGAAGTCCCTATCATTTGCAGCGGGTGTTCAAACGTGTCACCGGGAAGTCGCCCGCAGAATATATTCAGGATCTCCGGCTCGAAAAAGCCATCCATCTGCTGGAGGCAGGGGAGCAATCGATAGCCGATGTCGGTGCATCAGCAGGATTCCCCAGCACCCCTTATTTTATCTCTTTATTTAAAAAGAAGCTGGGTACAACACCTGCTGCATATAGAAACAAAACAAGGGAGGAGCGGAAGAATGAACATTGAATGGGCGAAGCTTGAGGAAGGAGAATGGAGCCTGTATCTGGCCAGAACAGAAAAGGGCCTCTGCTATATAGGATGTGACTCGGAGTTTAAGGATTTTGAAAGGTCGCTGGGAATATATTTTCCAGCTGCAGTGCTGGTGGAAAATAATAAAGCATTGCAGCCATACATGACCGAAATACAGGAATTTCTTCTGGGAAAAAGACAAGCATTTTCAATGGACCTGGATGTGAAAGGCACTCCGTTTCAAGAGGAAGTCTGGGAGGCACTGGCACATATCCCTTATGGACAAACAGTCACTTATTCTGACATCGCAGAGAAAATAAACAGGCCGCAGGCAGTGAGGGCAGCAGGGAAAGCAATCGGTGCCAATCCACTGTTAATCGCGGTTCCATGCCATCGGGTCATCGGCAAAAATGGTGCGATCACCGGCTATCGCGGGGGCATTAAAATGAAGCAGACTCTGCTTAAATTAGAGAAACAAGGCTGAAGAGATGGTCCTCTTCAGCCTTGTTTTTTCTGCAGCTCATTAAGGGAACTTTTCCCACTCTCATGCGTAGATATAGATAAGAATAAGGAGAAAGGGGAGGAAGGTATGTATGGAGCGGATCCGATGTTTGGGCCAAAGCTTCTCCTTATTGTAACGATTGCAGGAGTATTGATGTATTCATTCGAGCTGGGATTGAGAAAATGGCTCAAGGTTGAGAAGAGAAAGTTTTTTTCTTATAGCCATGTTAATGACAAACATAAAAAAATAGATTGGACGATTCGGATTTCCTTCATCGTGCTCCTCTTTATTGGATTTGGAATTAATATTGAAAGAGACTTCGAGGAATCGCTCTGGTATTGGGAGCCTTGGTTTTTGCTAATGTTATTAATCGTTGTTACGGAGACGGTTCAAGCGATTATGGAGTGGAAATTTGCCGAAAACCGCAGGGCTTTTATTGTAACTCTAGGCTGTTTGTTTTTTTCCATCATTTTGTTCATTACTGCCATTAAGACTGATTTTTTCTGGATGCTATAGAATGTAGCAGCTTGGTTAAAAAAAGCGGATATGCATATGGACTGACCCGCGGTTTTGAGACTTAGAAAAAACACCTATGCTGCCTGTCCTCTATATTCAATAGGGGACAGGTAGTTTAATTTTGCCTGAATGCGTATTTCGTTATAATAACTCATATATTGATTTACGATATTTACTAACTTACAATGAGAAAGAGAAGATCTTTTTTGATCTTTGAATCCTTCCGACTTTAGCGAGGAGTGAAAGGATTCGATGACGGCATTATCATGGCAGTTTCCCTTTCGGGACATGCTTGTGATCATGCCGTTTTCTTTTGCCATATTCTGAAACGCATAGGAGGTATACACAGCCCCCTGATCCGTATGAATCATGATTCCTTCAGCTGGTTTTCTTTTTTCTAGAGCTTCCCGAAGGGTGCTTAAAACCAATTGAGTTTCCTGGCTTGTGCTCACCTTAAACGCTACAATTTCATTGTTGTACAAATCCATAATTGTCGACAGATAGACCATTGATGGACCATAAGGCAGATATGTAATATCTGTGACCCACTTCTCATTCGGCTTATCTGCTCTAAATTGCCGATTTAATAAGTTTTCAACAATAATATTGGTTTCTCCATTTAAGTATTTAGGTCGCTTCACCTTTATCTGGCATTGCACTTTGTATTTTTGCATAATTCTTTGGACTGTCTTCCGATTAACATCAACCCGATGATTTCGTTTGAGAAGAGCTTTAATTTTCCGGTGACCATAACGAAAATGATTTTCCTCGCAAAGATGTACTATAAGCTCTTCTAATGGACTCATTATGGTGTGAATATACTTTTTCTTCCACCGATAATAAGTAGCTTTTGGTACTTCCAAGGTACCTAAAATACTGATTATAGAATACACAGAAGACAGCTCCTCTACGACTTTTAACACGACTTGCGGCTCCAGCTCCTTTCTATCTCTTGGTACTTTTTTAAAATATCCAGCTGCATCTCCAATTGTTTATTCTTCCTTCTTAATTCATCTACTTCACTTAATTCGTCTGGCCCCTTACCATACGTGTATTGTTTGCCTACGGGCTGAGAAAACCGGTGAACCTGACCTTCTCTATGCCATTTCATCCAAGTTTTGATTTGTGAAACATTTCTAATTCCGAGCTGTTCCATAATTGCCTGATTGCTTAATCCCTTTTGCTTTAACTTAATCGCTTCCCACTTTATTTCTTCTGGATAATGAACTCTTGTCCCCATAAGAAAAACACCTCCAAAAATCGTATAGATATTAAATACGATTCAGGGGGTGTTTTTTCCTTGTCTCATTTTACTGGGTCACTCTACATACTGATGGGCTTTTTACTGAGGCGGTTAATCTCCTTTTCGAAAATCATTTGAAATCCGTAATTTTAATGCGAAAGCATAGTACATTATAAATAAGCCCATTGAGTTTATTATTTAATTTATAATGACCAATTTTTGAACCAGTGCACTCAAGGGAAAAGCAAATAATAGGTCCATGATGAGGTTGGTTAAGGCATAAATTGAGAATCTGCAATGTAAAATGAAAGATCCACAAGTTAAAAAATGGCTCGTATATGAAAGCAGGGGCATCAAATATAAGAAATTTAGTGCCGCCTTTAAGAAGAGAAAGTGTAAGTAATTACCTGCGAAGAACAGTGTGACCGGCAAATATCTTTTTAAAGATTCTTTGGAAGAAACTTAATGACGAGGGCTCATAAGATAATCGCATTGACTATTCTAAAGAAATTTGCCATCCGGATGCCACCCCCATTTTATCCCCATCATGTGACATTTGGCTTTTTATTAAGTATAGATTTCATTACCCAATCTTTCATCCCTCTTAGTTTCGGATTATAATAAATTAAAGACTAGGAGGGAGTTTAATGCAAAGCATCACCTGCGAAAAAAGATCCTATCCCAGTGAGTTTCATTCGCATCAGCATGAATTTGGCCAGTTTCTTTTCCCGTTACAGGGATCCTTGGATATCAAGACGAAATGGCAGGAAATCAAGCTTAGCCCGGACTATTGCTTTTTCCTTCCGCAAGGGGTTGATCATAACTATAGGTCGATGGACCGGAATGAGTTTTTGATCCTGGATATCCCGATAGCTTATTTGCCGGAAGATTCCAGCAGCATGTACATTCAGCTGGATCAGCAATGGGCTTCGATCCGTTATTTGCTGCTTGAAGAGGCGGGGAATCAGGGGAGTGCATCCTCCCTGGCAGATTTGACCAGATATGTGGCCAGCAAACTGCAAATCGCCAAGCCCCCGTCGGTTGACTATATTCATAGGCATTTTAAGGAGTCCATCCGGCTTGAGACTTTAGCGAAAATCGAACATTATCATCCGGCCTATTATTCCGCATGGTTTAAGAAGAAAACCGGGAGAAGTCCCAAAGCCTATATATCTGATCTCCGTTTGAAAGAGGCGAAGCATTTATTAATGTCAACCTCCTGGTCCATGTCGGTGATCAGCGGGGAATTAGGCTTCGAAAATTCTTCCTCCTTTACCCGGTGGTTCACCCGCTGTGAAGGAATAGCACCACAAAAATACAGGATCCTTAAGAATGGATAAAAGGGATATTAAACTTGGTAAAGAAAATTCTCAGGAATTTTTCTAAGATAAGTTTAATGATTCCTTTTATCTTTTTTTATTGAGGTGATAACATGAACGGGAAAGCAGCTCCATTTTTTATATTGCTTGCCGGAGTGCTCTGGGGGACTACGGGTACCACACAGGCATTTGCTCCGGAAAGCGCACACCCGATTGCCATCGGGGCTGCCCGTCTGGCGGCAGGTGGTTTATTTTTATTATTCATGGTTCTGATGGCAGGGAAACTGGACCTGAAAAATTGGCCAATTAAGAATACCCTGATGGCATCACTTTGTATGGCCCTGTACCAGCCATTGTTCTTTTCAGCGGTCACCCTTACAGGAGTGGCCATTGGTACCGTAACAGCGATCGGGAGTGCGCCGGTCTTATCGGGATTTCTTGAATGGCTCTATTTAAAAAAACGCCCGTCTGCCATTTGGTGGTGTTCTACCTTCTTGTCCGTTTTGGGATGTGTTTTGCTTTTCGTGAACAAAAATTCCGTTCAAATGGACCCGGCGGGACTATTCATGGCATTGGGGGCTGGTTTAACATTTGCATGCTATACACTTGTCAGCAGGGATCTGGTTGAAAATTATTCATCACTATCAGTCGTTGCCGTTGTATTCACACTAAGTGCCATCTTTCTATCGCCATTCTTAATTATTTTTGACATGTCCTGGCTTGGGAGTGTTCGGGGGTTGACTGTTAGCCTGCACCTGGGGATTCTGGCTACGGGAATTGCCTATTTCCTTTTTTCAAAAGGGCTTGTCTATGTTTCCTCTTCAACAGCTGTTACACTTGCGCTGGCCGAGCCTTTAACTGCAGCATTATTAGGTGTTTTTCTATTAGAGGAATCTTTAAACATGACTTCCTGGTTAGGGATCCTTCTCTTACTGCTTGGAATTGGTGTATTGATTGTGTCTTCAAAAAGTTCAGAAAGAGATCTTGAGCCTGGGGTGGTTCAGA
Source organism: Cytobacillus sp. FSL R5-0377 (assembly GCF_038004385.1). Taxonomy (NCBI): domain Bacteria; kingdom Bacillati; phylum Bacillota; class Bacilli; order Caryophanales; family Bacillaceae; genus Cytobacillus; species Cytobacillus sp. FSL R5-0377. The sequence continues at coordinate 1,737,542 of NZ_JBBORA010000001.1, read as the reverse complement.
AACATTGATATTCATATGGAAAGCCAAACTTCTCCCGGAGAAATTTGGCTTTCTTTTTTTGTAGCACAAAAAAGATTGCATTGTGAAATAAACTTCTTTATTATTTTTTGTAGAACAAAAAATAATCCGGAGGGTTTATGAAAGAACAAACCTTTACATCATTCGAACAATACGAAGAGTTTCTTAGAAATAAGATGATCCATAAAGCGAAAAAGAAAGGTCTTGAAAGTGAGGATCTTACAGAATATCTGAAAAAGCATGAGAATGATGCAGCGCGCATTTGGAAGGAAAATGATCTTCATAAATGGCTGGAAAAAGACGGGTATGTGACCATAGCCGTTTGGAGGGACGAAAAAGGACAGCGGAAAATTGGAAGGGGCCGGCCCAAGAAGCCTGAAGGCCAAAAACTTAAGCATTCCATCCATGTCAGGCTCGACGAAGAGATGTTCAAAAAGCTGAATCATTTCTGCCAGGAAAAAAAGGTGGATGTTTCAGAAGCCATACGGATTCTTATCAATAATCTTTAAGCTCAAAGTCCAAATTCATAGGAAAAGGCAGGAAAACCAATGAATGATTCTTTAGAAAGTATAAGAAATACCCCGGGTCCTTCAAAATCCAGGCGATTATGGATGGCGCTCGTGCTTGGTACTTTAGCAGCGTTTGCTCCGTTATCCATCGACATGTATTTGCCGGCTCTGCCTGATATCGCGAATGACCTGCATACCAAGCCGTCCCTTGTACAGCTAAGTTTAACCTTTTTTCTGCTCGGTTTATCCCTAGGCCAGCTGCTTGCAGGGCCGCTCAGTGATGTTCGCGGACGCCGAAAGCCGCTTCTTATAGGATTACTCATTTATTTTGGCGTTTCTTTGCTGTGCGCCTTTAGCCAGTCCATCTGGGGCTTGATTGTGCTGAGGTTTATTCAGGGTCTGGCCGGGGCAGCCGGGATTGTCATGTCCCGTGCGATTGTCCGGGATCTATACTCAGGCACGGAACTGACTAAGTTTTTCTCTCTGCTGGCTTTGGTGAATGGTGTGGCCCCCATCCTTGCTCCTATACTTGGCGGCCAGTTATTGCGGATTGCTCCCTGGCAGGGAGTGTTTATCGTTTTGAGTGTAATTGGCCTGGTGATGTTTCTTGTCGTACTATTTGGTTTGCCAGAGACGCTGCCAGACGGTTCCCGTTCACAGGGCGGCATAAAAAACACATTATCGACCTTTCAGCAGCTCTTATTGAATCGAAGTTTCATAGGGTATGCATTGTCGCAAGGCCTGGTGTTTGCCGCCATGTTTGCGTATATATCCGGCTCACCCTTCGTCCTTCAGAACATTTATGGGGCGACCCCGCAGATGTTCAGCCTGATCTTTGCCATCAATGGTCTCGGAATCATCATTTCCAGTCAAATAACGGGAAGACTGGCGGGGAGGATCAGCGAAAGGAAGCTTTTTACGGCTGGCATATGCATCTCTTTCATTGGGGCTATTGCTCTATTAATCATGCTTCTTTTAGATGCAGGCTTGTACGCTATTTTGCTGCCGTTATTCTTTGTTGTATCAAGTATTGGGGTGGTGAGTACTTCAGGCTTCTCGCTTGCCATGCAAAACCAGGGCAAGTCGGCAGGAAGTGCCTCTGCATTACTGGGGGTACTGTCCTTAATCTTTGGAGGTTGTGTGGCTCCCCTTGTCGGCTTAGGAGACAGCCCGGCGATATCGATGGGGATTGTCATAGCATGCGCAAGTGCCGGGGCTGTACTGTCCTATTTGTTCCTGGCAGCCCGGCCCAGCGGGAAATCCATTGATAATGAGAAGGCTGTGATGTAAATAATCTATTAATCCAGTAAAATGAATGATAAATGAAAGGGGAAATGAACAATGGATATACAGAAAATAATCACGACTCGCCGCAACATCAAAAAATTCAAACCGGATGCAGTGGAGCAAAGTGCCATCATCTCCTGGCTGGAGGCTGCGACCATGGCGCCCAACCACAAAATGACGGAGCCTTGGGAAGTTTTATTTGCTGGCCCGGAAACAAGGGCTAAGCTGAATCATAAAACCGATTTCGGGGGAGCGCCCATTGTGCTAGCGATTCTGTCCAAGCATGGAGCAACAGCTCTGGAGCGAACAGAGAATATGGCTGCCGTATCCTGCTTTATCCAGAACTTTATGCTGATGGCGTGGGAATCAGGCGTAGGGACTTTCTGGTCTTCTCTGGGGACTTCTGCCAAAGCCAGACTGACGTTAAATGTCCCTGAAGATTACGATGTCGTCGGTATCTTCGGTGTAGGATATCCTGCAGAAGTGCCGGAAGCGAAGCCGCGTACACAGATCAATAGCAAAATACGGCATTTATCATAAGTATTGTTTATAGGGCGCCTATCCACTGGAGGGCGCTTTTTTTTGTTATTGTTAGAATATGGTATAATTTTGAAGTGGTAGATTAATAGAATGGCGAGAGGAGTTCATATGTTTTTCTTCCAGGCAATATTAATCATATTTATATGGGTGGCTCCCTTTTTCTTCTTTCAAAATGCTTATAAAAAAATGAGCAAAAAGGAACAGCAGGATGTGAAAATAGAGCTGAAGAACCCTTTCTTTTTCCTGACTTTTGGAGGCTGCTGCATAGGTTTTCAAGTCTTTATTACCGGCAGCATTTCAGAAATCAAAATCATTCAGCATATAGGCTCCGGATTAGTGTTCATCGGGCTGGTGACAGCATGCGTGTCTACATTCAGGCAGAGACAGTTTAAAAAGAGTTTTGCCCTAATGATGATTGGGATACTAGGGGCTATTTTTTATTTTTTCTAAGGTACGGTGAAGCTTATGACGAGAGAGTTTTCTTCTATATTGCTATTCCTGGCCATTATATTATCAGCTTGTAATCAAACCCCTGACCTCGAGCCGTATGATGGAAAAGCATTAAGGATTGCGGTCGTTGGAGACCCGCCAAGATTGGATGCAGACCAAGTGAAGTTTAATGAACTATCTATTGATGAACTTAGAGCTGAGGAATTAAGCTCTTATGAAGCAGTTATCATAACTGAAAAGAATCTTGCTAAAGCGGCTGAAGCCAAATATGCAGATACCTATGCAGAGTCATCCATTCCGTTCTTTTTTGTATCGGCAAGCAGTCATATCCCGTTTTTAGGTTAAGACACAGAATATAGTGATTCATGGAAGTGGGAGGCTGGCAAAAGCTATGCTGTGGGAGTTCTGACTTCCGAAGAAAATGATTCCCTTCAAACTTGGGAGTATGCGCTGTATAATGACGAATTGACCGATGAATCCATTCGTGATGTGTATTTGAGAATGTTTAAGACTCTTGATGAGCTCAAGCAATAAGGTGATCATTTCAAATCCGGATTACAGTATGGAATAATAGCAGTATCTTAAAAATTTTAAACGAAGTCATTATTCCAGCAAAGAGGGATATTATGTATAGAATCATGATGATCGAAGACGATGAAAAAATAAGACGGATTGTCGCTGATACGCTTAAAAAGTGGCAATATGATGTGGTAGAGGTAACTCAGTTTGATCAAGTGCTGACGGAATTTGAGCAGACAAGTCCACACCTGATTTTATTGGATATCAATCTTCCTGTTTTTGATGGATATTACTGGTGCCAGCAAATACGCTCGGTTTCAAAGGTGCCGATCATTTTCCTTTCCTCCAGAAATCAGAATATGGATATCATAATGGCTATTAATATGGGCGGGGATGATTTTATCCAGAAGCCCTTTGATTTGGATATCCTTCTTGCCAAAATCAGTGCGCTCATCCGCCGGAAGTATACCTATCAGGAAGAGGAGAATATCCGTCTGATCCATCGCGGCCTGAAATTAAATGTAACCAATTCAACGATTGAATTGGATGGGAAAAGCAATGAGCTAAGCCGGAATGAATTCATCCTTTTGCAGCTGATGATGCGGAATATCGGAAAAATCGTGTCCAGGGATGACTTAATGCAGGCGCTGTGGAATGAGGAGCAGTTTGTTGATGATAATACACTGACCGTGAATGTGAATCGGATGCGCCGGAAAATTGGCGCACTTGGACTAGAGGACTTCATTGTCACTCGGAAAGGGTTAGGGTATATAATCGAATGAATTTCCTTCGCTATCTATCCTATGAAAAGGCTTATATCGTCCTCTACCTGATCAGCTTCCTGATTTCAGCCGCCATCTTTTTTACTGATATCCATGGCAGCCTGGCGTGGGGGACATTCCTCTATGCCTTTACCTTATCTTCGATTGTCTTAATCGGGTTTTTATTATACCGGTATCAGCAAAATCTGCGTGTGATCCGGCAAATAGAAAGATCGGATTATGAAAGCCTGTCTCTGGAAGGAGAGTTTGCTAAGGCCCACATCGATGAGCTGAAGCGGGAACATATCCGGGAGATGAATCGGATTCAGGAAAGACAGAAGGAACATTATGATTTTATCGTAAGCTGGTTTCATGAAATCAAAACTCCGATTGCGGTACTTCGCCTGCTGCAGCAGACTGATATGGATGCAGACAGTTTAAGGGAAGAAATCGCCAAAGTTGAAAATTATGTTGATCAAGCACTCTATTACGCTAAACTGGACAGCTTTAATCAGGATTACGATATCCGGAAATGCGATATAATCAAGATTACGAAGGATATTGTAAAGTCCCACTCCAAGTCGTTTATTTCAAAAAACATCCGCCTGCACATACAGGCAGATAAGCTTGAAGTTCAAAGTGATCCTAAATGGCTCCATTTCATTGTCAATCAGCTTCTGACAAACAGTTTGAAATATACGGAACCTGGCGGAGAAATCACTATTAGCGTTTTTGAAACCCCGCAGGAAAAGCAGCTCGTGATTCGGGATAATGGGATTGGCATCAGCAGAAAAGATCTTCCAAGAGTATTTAATCGCGGTTTTACCGGAGAAACGGGGCGGCTGCATTCGAAGTCAACCGGGATGGGTTTATATTTAGCGCAGCAGCTGTGCAATAAGCTGGGGCATTATATTAGCTGCACGTCGAAAGTGAATGAATACACCCAATTTATCGTTCACTTCCCGCTTGATAGCGATCCCTTTTTACTAATGAAAAAAACACACGATGAGTAAAGCTCATCGTGTGTTTTTTTCGCTGACAATTTTGTAGTAAATAGATACAGATGAAGCGTAAAAGATTAAATATGTTAAAACATATAATCCCATGACGGAAAAAATAATGGTCGTTAAAGAAGGCAAATCTTTGATAACCAGGATGACCGTATAATATAAAAGGAACCAGCTGTGAAGCAATCCCAGCAGGAGCGGAGGCAAAAATACGAACAGCAATTGTTTGCGGATAATCTTTTTCATGTCTTTGTCGTCCACACCGATTTTCCGCAGAATGGCGTAGTGTTCCCGTTCTTCTGTAGCTTCGCGCAGCTGTTTAAAATAAATCACACTCCCTAAAGCAAACAAGGCAATAACAGCAAAAAAGGCAACAGAGAACAAGATTAAAGAAGATGACTCCGTATCTATAGAATACATATCAATATAGGCCGAATAATAGGCTCCTTCTGTTTTCATCACGATGTCATGGATTTCCCGTGATACATCATTGGATGTTTTGGGATCTTCAATTTGATAAATTTCAAATGAAAAAAGGGTGCGTTCTTTTCTTAATTCCTCAAAAGCCTCGTCTGAAACAATAAGCACAGAAGGCTGCGGATTGGTTTTTCCGCCAGGCCTCGTTGGGATGGTTAACAGCGGGTACCGTATTTTTTCCGCTAAACGAAATGTATGGTCTTTCAAAACGGTTATTTCAGGCTGAGAACCTTTATATTTTACCGGTTCATCAATCCCCCTTGTTAATACAATGGCCTCATCCCCGGCGATATCTACTTTTTCTCCCGTTCCTCTCAAATCAACAATGGCATTTAATTGGGACTCCGGGAAAAGGTAAAATTCCTCGGTGTAATATTCGGGATAGCTAAAGAATGCCTTTCTGTTTTGGATCTTTTCTGTTTGAATTCCTGTAAGGGTTTCATGGCCAAGGATGGGGTGAGACTCATTCATCATTTTTTCAATATATCTTTGAGTTTCATCATCCTGGGTCGAAAAGGCAAAATGATTCGGGTACTCTTTTTTTACCACTTCGCTTTTCATGGCATAGTCTACAGCAAGAAATCCGACTGTAAAGATGACAATCGCACTAATCAGTGAATTGAAGGTGAAATTGACTGTATTTCCTCGAATGGAAAAACGGAGAGAAGAGATCCATAACATTTTACTGCCCATAAAATAGTTTTTCTGCTGGCTCAGCTTTTGGAGCATCCAGCCAGAGAACTGCCGGTAAAATAAATAGGTCCCGGCAATCAAAGCCGCCGCTACAGCTGTTAAGGTTTCATTAAAATGATTTTTCCAAATGTCCGTATCTCCTATGGTAATCATATAGTATGACCCGGAAATCAATAGAATGGACAGCAGCGCGAAGGCAAAAGAAAATCTAAATGGCTTTTCCATCTTTTCCTTTGCATGAAACAATTCCACTAACTGGACACGCCGGACAGTTACATAACTTTGAATGGTAATGATGATGATTAATAAGGCAAATAACAGAACAGTTGATCCAATCGCCTCTAATGGAAAAGCAAAAGAAATGTCCTCATTGTAGCGCATTAAGTTCATTAATACCGCACCGAAAAATTTCGATAGCAGTCCACCGATTAAAATCCCGCTGGAAACTGAAATGGCGCTCAAGAATAAGGTTTCAAAGAAGACCATTGCGGCAATTTGTCTCTCCTTCATGCCGTAAAGCAAATACATGCCGAATTCCTTTTTTCGCTGCTTCATGAAAAAAGAGTTCGCATATAAAATAAAGAAGACAATAAACAAAAAGACAATCACCGAAGCCAGGGAAATAACCATTTTGTAGTTTTCCTTATTTTGAATGGCTTCGACTACATCTTTATTAAACATGAGACCCGAGAAAGTAAAGTAAATGACAACGCCGACAAACATCGAGATGAAATAAATGGAATACAAGCGGAAGTTCCGTTTCATATTTCTCCATGATAAATCCACTAAGTTCATCGCCGGTCACTTCCTAAAGCACTTTGAATCGTCAGGATGCGATCAAAGAATTCCTTTTCCGTCTGCTCGCCTTTAAACATTTCATTGACGATTCTTCCATCACGGAGAAAAATAACACGCTGACAGTAGCTGGCTGCATAGGGATCGTGCGTAATCATCAGAACAGTTGTCCTGAAGGTTTCATTGAGTAATTGAATTTGTTCCAGCAGCTGGGTAGCAGACCGGGAGTCGAGTGCACCTGTTGGTTCATCAGCAAACACAATGGCGGGATTTGTAATGATTGCCCTAGCGGCAGCTGTCCGCTGTTTCTGACCGCCTGATATCTCAGAAGGGTATTGATGTAAAATGGATTCAATCGATAAGGCATCAACCAATCTGGCTAACCGCTTTTCCATTTCATCAACAGGTGTTTTTTGGAGAGAAAGCGGGAGGAGGATATTCTCCTTCACCGTTAAAGTATCCAGCAGGTTATAATCCTGAAAAATAAATCCCATTCTTTTTTGGCGGAACGACCGCAGATCCTTCTTTTTCATATCTAATAGGGAATTTCCCTCTATCCATACATTTCCCCCGCTAAAGTCATCAATGGTGGACAGGGTGTTCATTAAGGTGGTTTTTCCGGATCCGGACGGACCCATAATGGCAGTCAATTCCCCTTGTTCAACAGTCAAATCAATATTCTTTAAGACCTGTGTTTTCCCATAAGATTTTGATAGATTTTTGGTTTGTATCATTCTGGTCATGTTTTCGACCTCCTTCACTATCACACTATACCGGCTATACTTCCCGCCAGCCATCGATGTAACAGAATGTAAAGTGACATTTTTGTCATGTTGGGGGAGAACAGTCTAACTTTTCACTATCCATGTTCAATTTGTATATGCTGGGAAACTGGTCCCTAAGTGAGTATCAAGAAAGGATTGAATTTCCCCAAACTGCAAATACTATCCAAAAAAAGTTTCGGAGTGGAAAATGATTTTACAAATTGCTTCAGTAGTTCTGTTTAATTTGATCATATATATAAGACCATTAAAGGGATATCAGTCAATAAAATTGTCCATATCTGGATTTTTACAATAGCCTTCCAATTATTCTTTGATATTTTTGTGGATTTCAAGTACAAAGGATACTGGTACTTTACTCAAGGAATTGATTGGGAAGCACTTCCGTCCTACACCATTTTAATCCCGCCTGTTAATTTGATGTTTATTAATTGGTATCCTTTTTCGGGCTCTTTTATGAAAAAGGTGGGCTACTTTATTATTTGGGAAATCTTCCTGCTGAGCTATGAAGCGGCCACCCTGCTGCCTCATCCATTTGGTTTCTTTCATTATGGATGGTGGAATTTATGGTATTCTGCCTTTGTAAATCCGATTCTATTAATGATCCTGATGGGGTATTACAAATGGATCAGTACATTAGAAAAGAAAGCTTGCCTCTAGAAGGGCTGCTGAGGCAGCTCTTTTTTTCCTGTATATCGTATGGCATAATTTTCTAAGACAAAGGAGTGAGAGGATGAAGAAAATATTCATTATTGAGGATGACCCGAAGATCGCAGAGCACCTGAGGTCACACTTAGTGAAGTATGGCTATGAAGCTGCGGCTGCGGAACAATTCGATCATGTGATGGAAGAGTTTCATAGGCATAAACCGGATCTTGTGCTCCTGGATATAAATCTGCCGAGCTTTGATGGGTATTACTGGTGCAGGCAAATCCGGAAGGAATCGATCTGTCCGGTTATTTTCATTTCGGCTCGGGTAGGGGAGATGGATCAGGTGATGGCGCTCGAGAATGGCGGCGATGATTTCATTACCAAGCCGTTTCATCCGGAAATTGTGATGGCGAAAATCCGCAGCCAGCTGCGACGGGCTTACGGGGAATATGCCTCGCAGGCCCAGGAGCGGGTGCTTGAGACAGAGGGATTAAAGCTGTTTCCGGAAAGGCTGGAATTGTGTTTCAAGGATAAAACCGTACAGCTGTCTAAAAAAGAAGCGGATATTATAGAAAGTCTGCTGGAGCGGTACCCGCGTGTGGCCGGGCGTGAAGATTTGCTGGAAAAGCTGTGGGATGAGCAGGTGTATGTGGATGAAAATACGCTGAATGTCAATATGGCGAGGGTACGAAAAAAATTCGAGGCAATCGGGCTTTCAGGGGCGGTTGAAACCGTAAGAGGCGCAGGCTACCGTCTGATCGTCACCTGGTGAAGGGCTGGAGAAACATGAAATTATTCCTTAAAGAGCATGCACTCCTAATCGGGGTACAGATCATTCAATTTTTTATGATTCTGGCCATTTACTGGCTTGATGGCTATCGGCATCTTTTGCCTGCCCTCTATGGCATCTTCCTAGGCCTATTCTTTCTAACAGCCTATCTGGCATACCACTATGCCAGCCGCCGCAAATTTTATCAAAGGCTGACAGAGGAACTTGCTTCCCTTGACGATTCCTTTCAAACAACAGAAAATTCACCGATTTCTAAGGCCCTTGATCATCTGCTAAAGGTTCAGTACAGGCATTATCAGACGGGAATCAAAGCGCTGGAATCCAGGCAGGAGGAGCATTTGAAGTTTATGGATCAATGGGTTCATCAGATGAAGACGCCGCTTTCCGTCATTGAGCTGATTGCACAAAACTTGGATGAACCGGATTCCTCCAGTATCCGTGAAGAGACGGACCGGATGAAAACGGGCTTGAACACCATCCTCTATATGGCGCGGCTCCGGACAATCGAACAGGATTTTCATATAAAACCTGTACACTTGTCCAAAATCATTCATGAAGTGAATGGTGAGAACAAACGGTTTTATATCCGGAACGGGGTGTATCCAAATCTCATTCAGGACAAGCAGGATATGATCGTGGAGACAGATGAGAAATGGCTGTTTTTTATGCTTTCTCAGCTGATCAATAATGCGGTCAAGTATTCCAGAGGGAAGAGCAATCGGATTGATATCGACATTTTTGAGAAAAACGGGGAAGCTGTCTTAGAAGTGAAGGACTATGGGGTCGGGATTCCGGAAGCGGACAAGCGCCGGGTGTTTGAACCTTTTTACACAGGAGAGAATGGACGGAAATTCAGGGAATCGACAGGTATGGGGCTGTACTTGACGAAGGAGGCGGCTGATCATCTGGGCCATCGCATCGAACTGGAATCCGAGCCCGGAAAAGGGACAATTTTCAGGCTGATTTTTAGCGAAACACAGAACCTTACAGCCCTGTAAGGTAAGTGAAAGAAAAATCGATTTTTTGAAATGGGTCTGAAGGATATACTGATCACAAGTCAACTGAATGTGAAAGGAGAGCTTGTGATGCTAAAAGTGAAGCAAGTAAGCAAGATTTATGAAGGAAAAATCGCCTATCGTGCGTTAACGGATATTAATTTAACCATTAAAGAAGGTGAGTTTGTCGGAATCATGGGACCTTCGGGAAGCGGGAAAACAACGCTGCTGAACATGATTGCCACCATTGATGAACCGACAACAGGAGAAATCCTGATCAATGAAAGAAACCCCCATGTACTAAAAAAAGAGGAGCTGGCTCAATTCCGGCGCCGTGAACTGGGGTTTGTTTTCCAGGACTTCAACCTGCTTCATACCTTGACGGTTGAAGAAAATATGGTTCTACCGCTGACATTGGACGGGAAAAAAGTGAAGGAAATGAAGCGGAAAGCACATGAAATAGCGGAGAAGCTGGGGATTTCCGGCATTATGAATAAACGGACGTATGAAATATCCGGGGGGCAGGCGCAAAGAGCTGCTGTGGCAAGAGCGATGATTCATACACCAAAGCTTCTACTCGCCGATGAACCTACAGGGAATTTGGATTCCAAGTCTTCCAAGGATGTAATGGAAATGCTTGAATCGATTAACCAAACAGAGAAGACTACTATGATGCTTGTCACACATGATGCGCAGGCAGCGAGCTATTGCAACCGGGTCATCTTCATTCGGGACGGAAAGTTCTATTCGGAGATTCACCGCGGAGATAACCGCCAGGCCTTTTTCCAAAAGATCATCGATACACTTTCACTGCTGGGAGGGGATGCACATGACCTTTCGTCAGTTCGCGTTTAATAACGTTATTCGCAATAAACGGCTGTATGCAGCCTATTTTCTCAGCAGTTTATTTACGGTCATGGTGTTCTTTACCTTCTCGATTTTTGCGAATCATCCTGCCTTAAGCGGGGATGGCATGAACTCTGTCGTTACAAAGGGAATGAATGCCTCTGCAGGCATTATCTATGTATTTTCGTTCTTTTTTGTTCTATATTCGATGAGTTCATTCCTGCAGTCCCGGAAAAAAGAGTTTGGGTTATTAATGATACAGGGCATGAGCATAAAACAGATTCGTCTCATGGTATTTTTGGAAAATATGCTGATTGGCTTATTTGCCACTTTGGGGGGGATTCTCCTTGGTCTTGTGTTTGCCAAGGCGATTCTCCTTCTTGCTGAAAATGTCTTGATTATAGAGCAGACTCTGTCTTTTTACTTTCCAATGAAGGCCATCCTGGTCACCTTCATTTCTTTTATTATTTTATTTTTCTTCATTTCCTTATTTGTGACGTATGTTCTGCGCAGCAAAAAGCTGATTGAATTAATAAAGGGTAATAAAATGTCAAAGGGAGAGCCAAAAGCGAATCGTTTTCTAACGATGCTCGCTGTCCTATTAATAGGGGTGGGGTATGCTGCTGCCCTAATCGCAAAAGGGCTGGTTGTTGTAGCGGCAATGGTGCCGGTTATTATTGTTGTCTGCATTGGCACCTACCTGTTATTTACACAATTGAGTGTTTATATTATTAGAAGATTAAAGAAGAATGAAAGTGTATTTTGGTTTAAAACCAATATGCTGCTGTTTTCAGATTTGGCCTTTCGCATGAAGGATAATGCGCGAACCTTCTTCATGGTGGCAATGGTTTCAACCGTTGCATTCAGTGCAATTGGCACTTTATTCGGATTCCAGACGGTGCTGACTTCCAGCATTAAGAATGCAAATGCCACAACGTTTTCTTATAGAACGACTGAAGAACATGAAGTGAAGAATGTAGAGTTTATCAATCAGACGTTAAAGGAAGAAAAGGTTACAGCAGAATCGGCGCATGCGATTTTACGTTACTTTGAAGTTGGCGGGGACAGCATTCTGATTGCGAGTCAATCCGACTATAACCGTTTTGCAGCACTCATTGATGAAGATCCGATTGAGTTAAAAGCCGGGCAAGTCATGACAGTCGAGTTTGAAGGGACCAACTTCGGGCAAACGAAGGAGCTCCTAAATGAAACCATTACACTGACTTCGGGCACCGTTTTGAAGCCGAAGGAGGTCATTCATTCGAAAGCACTGCCGGCAACGGACTCCTATTATATCGTATCAGATGAAGACTATGAAAAGCTCCCTGAACCAGGGTTTCAGGAAAGTTATTACGCCTGGGAGGCAACAGATGGTGAGGAGCACATAATGGCTGCCTCTGAAAAGCTGTACAAGGAATTGCCAAGATATGAAATTATATCAGTTGAATACGAAATATACGAGATTATGAAAGGCTTTGGGCCGATATTATTTGTCGGGCTGTTTATCGGGATCGTCTTTTTCGTATCAGCCGGCAGCTTCCTGTACTTCAGGCTCTACATGGATCTGGATGAGGACAAACAAAAATTCAAGTCGATATCCAAGATGGGGCTGACAGAAAAAGAGCTGCAAAAGGTCTTAAACAGACAGACTATGATCCTGTTTTTCGCACCAATCCTCGTCGCTCTTATCCATGGTGCCGTTGCTCTGACTGCGTTATCCAACCTGTTCTACTTTAATCTGTTTAAAGAATCAGTCGCTGTTCTGAGTGTTTTCCTGGCCATCCAGGTGGTTTACTTCTTTATCGTGCGCTTTTTCTATACGAAGCAGATCAAGGCTGCGATTTAAATTTAATAAGAAATTACGGGGGCCGGATGAATCTGGCCCTTTTTTATATTGAGTCCGAACCTGAAGAGGTACCCCGTCTTTTATCATACTCAAGCCCGCACCTGCATATAGAAAAGGGAAAGTAAACCTATGCAGGAGTGATGGAATGACAATCTTGGTTACTGGAGGAGCCGGTTATATTGGTTCGCATATTGTAGATCTTCTCATACAAAAGGGATACAAAACAGCAGTGGCAGATAATTTGACTACTGGCCATAGAAAGGCGGTCCATCCAAAGGCTGCATTCTATGAGGGTGATATCAGATCGCAGGATTTTCTAAATAGTGTCCTTTCCCGTGAGAGAATAGAGGCGGTCTTTCATTTTGCGGCATCATCCCTGGTAGGGGAATCGATGAAAGATCCGCTAAATTACTATAATAATAATGTGCTTGGTTCCCATAGCCTGTTAAAGGCTTTGGAAGCGCATAAGGTAAAAAAACTGGTGTTTTCGTCCACTGCAGCCGTATATGGTGAGGCAATAAGCCAGCCAATACGGGAGGATGCACCGCTTGCGCCTGCAAGCCCGTATGGTGAGACGAAACTTGCCGTTGAACGGATGATTCAATGGTGGGCGCAGGCATCAGGAGCCAGATTCGTGTCGCTCCGTTATTTTAATGCTGCAGGAGCAAAGGGCTCAGGAGAAATTGGCGAAGACCATCAGAACGAGACCCACCTCATTCCGATTATACTGCAGGCGGCCCTTGGAAAAAGAGAATCTGTCTCCATTTTTGGGGATGATTACCCAACTGAGGATGGTACCTGCATAAGGGATTATATTCACGTAGAAGATTTGGCAGAAGCCCATCTGCTCGCACTCCGCTATCTGGAAGATGGAGGGGAGAGCGATGTCTTTAACCTGGGAGGCAGCAAAGGGGCTTCGGTAAAAGAGGTAATTGAAGCTGCGGCGGAGGTAACAAACAGGTATTTTAAAGTAACGAAAGCTCCCCGCCGGTCTGGTGATCCGGCAGAACTGGTAGCTTCATCTGAAAAAGCAAGAATAATTCTGAACTGGAAGCCCGAAAAAACAAGTATCCGCCAGATTGTCGGGGATGCCTGGCGCTGGCACAGGTCCCATCCTGACGGATATCATAATTCATATGCGGGCTTGCCTTAAGTAGAGTGAAAGCTTTTCCTTCAGCTCTGGTCTTTTTAGTGCATAATCAATCGAGGCTTTAAGAAAGCCGAATTTATCTCCAATATCATAACGGCTTCCCTGGATCAGATAGGAATAAATATTTTCCCGGCGAAGCAAGGCATGGAGAGCATCTGTCAGCTGCAGCTCGCCTTTGCTGTCCGGGGTTCCATTCTCAAGCATGTCAAATATCGCAGGTGTTAAGATATAGCGGCCAATAATGGCATGTGCAGAAGGGGCTTTTTCAGCAGGAGGCTTTTCCACGAGGCTATCCACTTTGTATAATGGGCCCCTTTGTTCTGAATAGCCGACAATTCCATATTTATTGACTTCGGAGAGAGGAACCTCGCTGCATCCGAGGATGCTTGATCCCGTTTGGTTAAATTGCTCCATCATTTGCAGCATGGCAGGAGGATCCCCGTCGATGATATCATCGCCAAGGAGGACGGCAAACGGCTCTTTGCCAATGAACTTTCTCGCGCATAAAATGGCGTGACCCAATCCGAGCGGATCCTTCTGTCTGACATAGTGGATATCCGCCAGATTAGTGATTTCCCGCACTTCCTCAAGCATTTTATACTTTCCGCTTTTCTGCAGCAGCAGCTCCATTTCAACCGATTTATCAAAATGGTCTTCAATCGCCCGTTTGTTTCTCCCCGTTATGATAATAATATCCTCAATTCCTGAAGCAATGGCTTCCTCCACAATATATTGAATGGCAGGCTTATCGACGATGGGGAGCATTTCCTTGGGCTGTGCCTTGGTGGCCGGCAGGAAACGGGTTCCGAGCCCTGCAGCAGGAATGACCGCTTTTTTAATCATTGCAATCCCCCTTTCCCCTCTATTTTTATGTCGGAGGAAGGTTGTATTATCCCTTCCTGAATATTTTGCCACGGTTCGTGAACCCTAAAATTGTAAATAATCATGAACCCAGAGGTGTAGAGATTGCTTCTAAAAAAATGGGCGGCGGAGAAAAATCTCCTTATTCTGGCAGGCATTGCTTTAGCTTTATTTGTTTCCCCTTTATACATATTAGGTGAAAATGCACATATACGCGTTCATGATAATCTCGACAGCAATCTGGCGTGGTATAAAGTCCTTGCTGAAAGCGGGCAGCTTACAGGACCCATAGATGCTGTCATTCCGCAGGTTATGAACGGGAATTTATCCCGCAATGCGTTTGGATCGGAATTTACCTTAATTGTGTGGCTGTATGCTCTTTTTCCGACGATGATTGCGTATGCACTCAGCCAGACAATCACAAGAGTGTTTGCTTTTATCGGGATGTATTTGCTTCTGAAAAAGCATTTTCTTAAAGAAAAAAAGTGGGCACCTATAACGATCGGGACTGCCCTTGCTTTTGCCTTCACCCCTTTCTGGCCATCCGGCATGCTGAGCACGCTGGGGATGCCGCTTGCCCTTTGGGCCATATTAAATATCAGGCAGGGGGAGCGGTCGTGGAAAAATATACTGGTCCTCACCCTTTTGCCTTTATATGCAAGCATCGTCCTGGGCTTTTTCTTTTTCCTGAGCGCCATGGGGGTTTTCTGGCTGGTGGACGCAATCAGGAAAAGGGAATGGAACTGGCCGTTTCTTTTATCGATTGTTTATATGACCGGAATCTTTTTCATCGTTGAATACAGGCTGGTGTATTCCTTCCTTTTTGACGATGAGCCGAACAGCCGGGATGAATATTTCCATGCGAGGCTCACCTTTTGGCATTGCGTCAGACTGACATTCAAGAATTTTGCGATCGGCCACCATCATGCTGCAACCATTCACACGCTGGTTATTTTGCCGGTTATGTTTGTGTCCCTTTTTATGATACTTTGGAAAAAGGATTGGAAAAAAGAGAAGGTGTTTTTGTTCCTGTTTTTCCTGAACTTTGCGTTATCTGCATGGTATGCCTTCTGGTTCTACAAAGGCTGGGTGCCCCTTACAAAGCGTTTTCACGTGCTTGATACATTCAACTTTGCGAGATATCACTTTCTAAGGCCCATGGTTGTTTATGTCTTATTTGCGCTATCGCTGAAAATACTTTGGTCATACGGGGGGATATGGAGGAGGCTGATCCCTGTATTGGTGCTTGCCCAGGTGGTTGCCGTGTCCTTTTTTAACGAGGAAATTCTTTTTCAGAAAAAGCCAACCTTCAAACAGTTTTATGCAGAAGAGCAGTTCTCGGCCATTAAAGAATACATCGGTCTTCCTCAGGAGGATTACAGGGTGGCAAGCATTGGGCTTCATCCGGCGATTGCCCAGTATAATGGGTTCTACACGCTGGATTCCTATAATAATTTCTATCCCTTAACCTATAAATATCAATTTCGGAAAATCATTGAAAAAGAGCTTAAAAAAAATAAAACGATCCGCACCTATTATGATGAATGGGGCGGGAGATGCTATATCTTTACAGACGAGCTTGGCAAGCATTATATGTTCAAAAAGCGCACGAAAAAAAGGCTGAAGAACCTGGAATTGAATACAGACGCCTTTAAGTCCATGGGAGGCTCCTATCTTTTTTCATCCGTTCCCATCGACAATGCCGAAGAGAATCAGCTTGTATTGGAGAAGGTTTTTGAATCAAAAAGCTCGGTATGGAAAATCTATCTTTATAAAGCCATATAAGCAGGGGGAATGAGAATGACCAACCCGGTACTTACTATCGTAGTTCCTTGCTATAACGAAGAGGAGGTACTGCCGGATTCCATTAATCAGCTGAATGGGCTGATTGAAGAACTGATGGATGATGAACTGGTTTCTGAAAAAAGCAAAATCCTTTTTGTAGATGATGGCAGCAGGGACCGGACCTGGCAGATTATTTATAAACATAGCCTGAATAATCCCCATGTGCGCGGACTGAAGCTTGCCAGGAATGCAGGACATCAGAATGCGCTGCTTGCAGGATTGACGGCAGCGGGGAAAGTTTCGGATTGCACAGTGTCCATTGATGCTGATCTTCAAGATGATATTGACGTGATCAGGGAGTTTATCCTGAAGTTCCGTGAAGGTTTTGACATTGTCTATGGTGTGAGAAGAAAGCGGGACAGTGATACATTTTTTAAGAGAAGCACGGCACAGGGATTTTATAAGCTGATGAGGAAAATGGATGTAGATCTTGTCTATAATCATGCGGATTTCCGCCTGATGAGCAAGCGGGCTTTGGAGGAGCTGCAGCGCTATGAGGAGGCCAATCTGTTCCTCCGCGGAATTGTGCCCTTGCTGGGCTTTAAAACAGCCAGTGTTTACTATGACCGCAAAGAACGCCTTGCCGGGGAAACGAAGTATCCGCTGAAAAAAATGCTGGCCTTTTCCTTTGAGGGCATTACCTCTTTTTCCGTGACGCCGATCCGGATGGTATTGGCATTGGGAATCGGATCCTTTCTGCTCAGCTTTTTATTTGGCCTCTACTTTCTGGGCCTGCGCTATTTTGGAGAAACAGAAACTGGCTGGACATCTTTAATTATCTCGATTTGGATGCTGGGGGGGCTTCAGCTGACAGCCATTGGCCTAATTGGAGAATATATTGGAAAAATCTATAAAGAGACAAAACGAAGACCCAGGTTCTCAATTGAAGTAGATGCTTTTAATCTGCCTATTTCGAGGCATATGGTGACTGATGGAGAGACTGATAATGAGTACGCGGACATTCACTTTAGAACATTATCTGAATCGAACTAATACCTTTATTCGCTTTTTGATCGTTGGAACAGTCAATACATTAGTCGGGTTAACCATGATATTCATGCTCCTGGATTTAGCAGGAATGTCTTATTGGACCGCGACATTTTTGGGAAACAGCACAGGTGCAGTTATCAGCTTTTTACTGAACCGAACGTTCACTTTCAGGAGCGGGACCAGCATTCCAGGAAGTGCTGTGCGCTTCATTTTCATTTTATTTCTGTGCTATATATTATCTTATTCCATAAGCGGCATGGCTGCAGAGGCTATAAAGAGCTTTACGCTTTTCGGCTATGAAGTATCGCCTGAAGAGCTTGCAGTTCTTATGGGGGCAGGCATTTATACGATAACCAATTATATGGGGCAGAAATACCTCGTTTTTACTAAATAGTGTAACAGATTTGCGCGAATGTGCTTTGAATTTTGAAGTTTCCTTGCATATAATTCTGAAAAGTGTTATGATGATTAAGAATTATTTTTGTTCGGTGTAAAGGATAGTTTGAGTAAAAACTTTACGTCTTGATGATCACTGAGAGCAAGGATAGTAACACAATGTGTGGTTTACACACAAGGAGGCAACAAAAATGGAAAACGGTAAAGTAAAATGGTTTAACAGTGAAAAAGGTTTCGGATTCATCGAGCGTGAAGGTGGAGAAGACGTATTCGTTCATTTCTCAGCTATCCAAGGCGAAGGCTACAAAACTCTAGAAGAAGGTCAAGAAGTGACTTTCGACGTTGAGCAAGGCCAGCGTGGAGCTCAAGCAGCTAACGTTCGCAAAGCTTAATCTTAAACCAGTCAAACTCAAAGCAGGCTCTTTATGAGCCTGCTTTTTATTTGTCCGGATAATCCCTGTTCAATATTATACCCGGTCAACCTCCATCATAATTTTCGTCACATACTGCTCCTTATCATTATGGACAACCGTATCATAAATGTACTCTTCAAATACATGCTCTCCAAGGGTTAAACCAAGCCGTTCCATTTCAAAAAAAAGCCGCTCATACGCTTCGCCGATCGTTTTTTCGCTTCCCACATGATAGCCGATAAGGAAATCTCCTTTTACGGCCCGAAAATAGGGATGCCCTTCCTTTGGATTCGGCTGTTCGATATACAAATAGCTGTAATTGGCGTATTCCCCCTTGAGCACCTGCTCACGCTTTGTAATGGACCCGATCGGATAACCTGAATCCAGCTGTGCGATCTGCAATTCATTAATAAAATCCGAGATGACTTCTACAAATTCTTCGTCCGATATGTTTTGAATGTTTCTGCTTAAATACAGGGTTGCTTCCGGCAATGGCTGAAATGTAATACGGTTAAAATCAAGATGGGAGGCTTCTTCCATTAAGCTTATTTTAGCTTCAATCAATTTCTCCTTCATTTCGATTTCCTGACGCTTCTTTATAATCTCCTCTTTTTTTCGGTACATGATGGATAAAAAGCTTTCAGGCGATTTATTTTGCATGTATTGCTGGATATCATTAAGCGACATGCCAAGATCCTTCAGCAAATCAATAACAAAAAACAGCTCTAATTGATGAATCGAATAATAGCGGTAGCCTTTTTCATTTTTCATGACCGGGGACAAAATTCCAATCTGGTCGTAATAAAAAATGGTCTGCTTGTTAACCTTGCAAAGCTTTGCAAATTCACCTGTTGTTACATATTTTCTATCTTTTTTACTCATTTTTACCTCACTGCCCTTGACTATATAGTTACTATATAGACTAGGATAAATCGTATAAATAAATCAAGTTTGACTGTTTGGTAAGGAGCATGATATAGATGAAAACACAAAAAATCACATTGGGGCTATTATTGACAAATTTATTTATTGCCTTTTTGGGAATCGGCCTGGTCATTCCTGTTCTGCCTACGCTGATGAATGAATTGCGCATAACAGGAACCACGGTCGGCTATTTGACAGCCGCATTTGCATTTGCCCAGCTAATTGTATCCCCGATTGCAGGGAGAGCAGCCGATAAGTGGGGCAGGAAAATCATGATCGTCATCGGCCTGTTTATTTTTGGCCTATCAGAATTCTTATTCGGGATCGGCCAAGAAATTGAGGTTCTGTTCGTTTCGAGGATTTTAGGCGGGATTAGTGCCGCGTTTATTATGCCGGCCGTAACAGCCTTTATTGCCGATATTACGACAACTGAGACCCGACCGAAGGCACTTGGGTATATGTCAGCGGCTATCAGCACTGGGTTTATCATCGGTCCGGGGATCGGCGGATTTTTAGCAGAGTTTGGAACACGTGTGCCATTTTTCTTTGCAGGGGGACTTGGTGCACTTGCAGCGGTGCTTTCCCTGATTTTATTAAAAGAGCCTGAGCGCAATGAGGAAACTAATAAAGGAGCCGAAGAAGAAGGAAAGAGCGGCTTCAGACGCTTGCTGGAACCAAAGTATCTCTTTGCTTTTATCCTGATT
Organism: Cytobacillus sp. FSL R5-0377; assembly: GCF_038004385.1. Taxonomy (NCBI): domain Bacteria; kingdom Bacillati; phylum Bacillota; class Bacilli; order Caryophanales; family Bacillaceae; genus Cytobacillus; species Cytobacillus sp. FSL R5-0377. The sequence continues at coordinate 1,717,293 of NZ_JBBORA010000001.1, read as the reverse complement.
TTTATTGCTTCATTTGGGCTTGCTGCTTTTGAATCCTTCTTTAGTTTATTTGTGGATCACAAGTTTTCGTTTAAACCTTCAGATATAGCTATTGTCATCATGGGCGGAGCCATTTTGGGCGCAGTATCCCAGGTCCTGCTATTTGACCGCCTGACCCGCATATGGGGCGAAATCAGACTGATCCGCTATAGCCTGCTATTATCCGGCCTGCTTGTATTTTTAATGACTGTTGTTCATTCTTACTTTGCGATATTGCTTGTAACCTTCATTGTATTTATAGGGTTCGATTTATTCCGTCCGGCTATCACCACCTATCTTTCCAATATTGCCGGAAATGAACAGGGCTTCGTCGGCGGAATGAATTCAATGTTTACAAGCCTCGCAAACATCAGCGGACCTATTATAGGGGGTATGCTGTTTGATATCGATATTAACTACCCATACTACTTCGCAGCTATCGTTACTGCAGCGGGAACCGGTTTAACTTTTGCATGGAAAAAGCCTGCAGAGAAGCCATCAAAAGTGATGAAGGCCATATAAAAAGAGTGAATTAAGATCAATTCACTCTAACTCACCCTTATTGTTTAGCACCATTTTCAGGGTAGGGCTGACCGTACCCTTCTATATTCCCGGCACGTTCTTTTTCATATGCTGACCCTGAACCTTGGCGGTTTACTGCAGCGGAATTTGTTTTCTGGTTCGCTGGTTTATTGTTTTGACGCGGCAAATCCATCACCTCCCATACACAATTAGAATGCTTAAAATTTGGGAAAGTATTCAGCCTTCCAGTTCCGAGACCGGCTGTATGAGAAAAGAGTCAATCAAACTTAAACGCTCCTGCAAAAGCAGGAGCGTTTTTTCATGCAGAACAAAAAGGAAAAATAATACAAATAGGAGAAGTAATAAGATAGCAAAGGAAGTGGTTGTAATGGCGGATGTGCGAATGTTTGAGTGCGATGCCAAAATCCTGGAAGGGACAGGCAGGCAGGAGTATGGTACAGATGAAAAGGAGGAGTTCTAATGAGCAAGCCGCTGCTGAAAGGGGTGGAAGGAATCTTTATACCGGTAAAAAACCCGGAGCAATCAGCAAGGTGGTACAGAGAAATACTGGGTTTCCAGCTGATTTATATGGAAAAGGAGGCAGCTGTCATGCGGATTGGAGACCATGCTCAAACGGTCGTCTGCCTTGTGAGAACCAGTCCTCATCAGCCGATGAAGTTTCCGGAAAATCATTTTGGCGTGGGGAAATATTATAATTTCATTCCCGAGGATATTGAAGAAACACATAAAATGCTACTTGAGAAAGGGGTCAGTGTAAACCCGATTGGCGGGGAAGGGAGCACGAGATTTTTTACCTTCTTTGACCCTGATGGGAATCCTCTGGGGGTTTGCCAATGACTGCCTAAGTTAGCTGGCTTTTCTGGTGTCTATATGCTATGTTGGTAATATAAAGTAGACCTTTCTTTGCAAACGGGAAAGGTCTGCTTTTTATATATTCAAAAAAGGATGGTGCAGGGAGAATGATCACAGAAATGAAGTTTTGCAGAGTGTTTGATCCAAGCAGGGGGGTTATCTATTATGAACCATAGTCTGGAGGCTCTCACTGAAAAAGAATTCTTTATTAAACAGCTGACCTATATTGATGAAAATCATCAGGAGCTGAATGGCCTTTATCTTTCTTCCACTCCTCTAAAGGAAAGGAGAAAGGATTTTCTCAGTATTTATGTAAGGGAAGTAGAGCAATACATTGAACTTTGCAATCAGGCGCCGGCAGAACAGCCTTTGCGGAAAGTATTGATTGGCACAAAGGTAACTGTATTATTTGACGGGGAGGATGACCGGGAAGTTTATCACATTTGCCTCCCGGAAGAGTCAGACCCTGATAATGGCTGTATCTCGTTTTTATCTCCGGTTGGCAGGCAGCTTCTGCTAAAAAATCTGGGTGAAAAAACATCACTCACGATCCCAAGCGGCAAGCTGGATGTGGTTATTGAAAATATATCCTGGGACCAGGGAACTGGCTGAACAACCAGGAAGAGAAAGCAGAGGGGCAGGTAACTGTCCCTCTGTTCCTTTTGTGAATTCAATAATTGACTTCCTAAACTGTAACTTATACCATTACAGTAGGTTTCATGCCCGTTTAATTTGTGTAAACATTAACCAAACTAGGTGTGAATGAAAAAGGAGTGACGCAGATGAATACAAGTTATAAACCGCTAGTAGAATCTTTGCAGTTAAAAAATAAAATGGAACTAAAAAACAGGGTGGTCCTGGCCCCGATGACTAATTTCTCCTCCCATCCTGATGGGACGGTGTCAGATGCCGAGATCGATTATTACATACGGCGCTCAAAAGGGGTCGGTATGGTCATTACCGCATGCACCAATGTGACCGCGAACGGAAAAGGGTTTCACGGTGAATTTGGCGGGGATCATGATGGAATGATTCCAAGTCTTTCGAGACTGGCTGCAAGTATTAAAGAGCAGGGGGCCAAAGCTGTTCTGCAGATTTTTCACGGAGGCAGGGAGTGTCCGCCGGAGCTGGTGCCAAATGGGGAAACAGTCAGCGCCAGTGCGGTTGCATCTGAAGGAAGCAGCCATACGCCAAGGGAACTGACGGAAAAAGAAGTGGAGGATATCATTGCCGCTTTTGGCGAGACTACCCGCCGGGCCATCGAGGCAGGCTTTGATGGCGTTGAAATCCATGGCGCTAACGGCTACTTAATTCAGCAGTTCTTTTCACCGCATTCCAATCGCCGTGAGGATCGATTTGGAGGCAGTCTGGAAAAGCGCATGGCGTTCCCTCTTGCTGTGGTAGAAGAAGTTCAAAAAACGGTGCAAGAGCATGCGAAAGAGCCATTCATTGTCGGATACCGTTTTTCTCCAGAGGAACCGACCACTCCGGGAATCACTATGGATGATACACTTCATTTGGTCGATGTGCTATCAGATAAAGGGCTTGACTACCTTCATGTCTCCCTGATGGATTTCTGGTCCAAGCCAAGACGCGGAGCCGACGAATCCAAAACAAGGATTGAGCATTTATTAGAAACGATCAATAACCGTGTACCGCTAATCGGAGTTGGATCAATCCATACTCCTGATGAAGCCGCTAAAGCACTGGAAGCAGGAGTAGCCATGGTTGCCCTTGGACGGGAGCTGATTATGGAGCCGGATTGGGTGCAAAAGGTGCAGGAAGGAAAAGAATCCGAAATTGCTGTCACCCTATCTAAAAAGGATCAGGAAAAACTGGTTATCCCGGATCCGCTCTGGCAGGCCATTGTGAACACTCCGGGCTGGTTTCCGGTTGTAGATTAAATACTTTGCGGAAGTATTAAAAGAGGACTGCCCCGTGCATAGGGCAGTCCTTATTGTCATAATACCGGGAGTTTATTGAGGAATTTATTAGCCATGAGAAGAGGGAATCGAGTACGGTCTTGAGATAATAGAATTATTGAAAAGTTAGAATGTTATGATAATATCATAATAGAGATGTAAAGAAAGGGGAATCTATTTTACACATGTGGATTAACTTGAACTGATTCATTAATTGGATAGAGACAGGCGGCGATCCTTGATTTCTAAGGATGCGTTTATTTGTCTATCTGAAATCATTCAAGGGATATATGGTGTGGACAATTAATTTCCCATTGCCAAGCAGACGCCTTTTGCAGATCTGCTTTTATTTTTGGGTAAAAATACATCTTTATTGACACAGCTGCCGAATCCCTGAACTGGGGGAATTTTAATGAAGAATCAAAACGAAGAGCTGCTGGCAGGAGGGAATGTCTCTCGCGTCTATCGATCGGGAGATACTGTCCGGCGTGAATTAAAGCCAGACAGTCCCAGAATCCACCGTGTATTAAAGCATTTGGAAAGCAAAGGATTCAGCAATGCGCCAAAGTTTCTGGGGATAGATGAGAAAGGCAGAGAAATCTTATCGTTTATAGAAGGAGAAGCAGGCAATTACCCTTTAAAAGAATTCATGTGGTCCAATGATGTTTTAATAGAAATAGCGAAGATGCTCCGTCAATATCATGATGCTGTGAGCGACTTTCCGATATCTGGTGAATGGATGCCAATAGACAATACTCCAGATAGCCATGAGGTTGTCTGCCACAACGATTTTGCCATTTACAATATTATTTTTAGACAGGAAAAGTCGGCAGGCATTATCGATTTTGACCTTGCGGCACCAGGACCAAGACTCTGGGACATTGCGTATGCTCTTTACACCTGCGTTCCATTAAGCAGGCATTATCATAATGAAGCAGGAGAAGCCATTCATTATAATCCATCCCTTGATGCCAGCCGCACAAGAAAGCGAGTTAAATTGTTTTTGGACTCCTATGGTATGGAGAATATGGAAGAAGACTATTTGGAGATGGTATTGCTCCGGTTAGAAGGATTATGTCAGTACATGAAAAGAAAAGCCGGCGAAGGTGACCCTGCTTTTCAAAAAATGATTGATGAAGGTCACTATGAACACTATCAAAAAGATATTGATTTCATTCGTCATCGTGGAAAAGAGTGGATTTAAATCTCAAGCCCCTTCCGAACAGTTCGGAAGGGCTGCGAATTTGAAAAAAGGTGCCTTTCCTGAGGGGGAGGCACCTTTTGGGCATTTTTATTTGTACAATCCGCCTGTATACATCCTCGTAAGGTTCACAATCACATCATCCATCTTATACTTTTCCTTGTTCAGAACCAGCTCCCACATGAACATTTCATTCGAATAGAACCAGCCTCTCGCGGTGAGGGCCGGGTCAAGGTCCTCCTTGGTAAGCTTTTGGGACTGGGCGTAGCGGATGTCAAGGGAAATCCGTTCGATGAAGCGTTCACGGATTGCATACCATTTTTCCTCTATCACAGGGGAGATGCCGATTGCCTCTTTTACGGCCTTCATCATGTCCCGCTCCTCCAAAGCGAGCTGCAGGAACAGCCTCACCTGCTTTTTAATATTCTCATAGGCTTCTTCTTTGGACTGTGGCTTAAAGGGCATCTCTGCCACTTCGTAAAACTGGTTCATGTGGTCTTCCATTAATGTAATGAAAAGCTCGTCTTTATTTTTAAAATAGACATACGCCGTACCGTAGCCTGTGTTTGCTTTTTTGATCACTTGGGAGATGGTCGCTTTTTGAAAGCCATTTTCGAGAAAAACCTCTTTTCCGGCTCGGAGAAGTTTCTGGCGTGTTCTCATGGCCTTCTGCTGCCTTGCCGGCATTTGACCTACGGTTTTTTTCATCACTTTCATCCTTTATATGTTATCTGATCTTACTGACATTATATCATTGACATAGTGTCAATCAAACAATATAATTTTCGTAAATAATTAATATTCTGAAAGGTTGGGAGTTTATGGATATAACAAAGGAGTATGCTGTCAAACTGGATGAACAAAATGACCTGTCCTATCGGGAAGAGTTTTATATAAAGGAAGATGGAATTTACATGGATGGCAATTCACTTGGGCTGCTGTCCAAACGGGCAGAGAAATCACTGCTCGACCTGCTGGAATCCTGGAAGCATCATGCCATTGACGGCTGGACAGAAGGGGACAATCCCTGGTTCTACCTATCTGAAAAACTGGGTAAAGAAATGGGGCCAATCGTAGGGGCAAACCCGGAGGAAGTAATTGTAAGCGGTTCCACTACTGTTAATCTTCACCAGCTTGTCTCTACATTTTATAAGCCGGAAGGAAAAAGAACAAAGATACTGGCAGATGAGCTTAATTTTCCAAGTGATATTTATGCGCTGCAAAGCCAGGTGAAGCTGAAGGGCTATGATCCTGGAGAGCATCTTGTCCGGGTGAAAAGCGCGGATGGACATACATTGAAAGAGGAAGATATTGTCGCAGCGATGACGGATGAAATCGCGCTGATTGTCCTGCCGGGTGTGTTGTACCGGAGCGGCCAGGTGCTGGATATGGAGTATCTGACTGCCGAGGCGCATAAGCGCGGGATTGAGATAGGCTTTGACCTATGCCATTCAGTTGGATCTGTCCCTCATGCTTTGAGTGAGTGGGATGTGGATTTTGCGTTCTGGTGCAATTATAAGCATCTGAATGGCGGACCGGGTTCAACGGGAGGGCTGTTTGTGAACAAGCGCCACTTCGGAAAGGTCCCGGGACTTGCCGGCTGGTTCAGTTCCCGCAAGGATAAGCAGTTTGATATGGAGCATGTGCTGACGGCGGCTGAAGATGCGGGTGCCTATCAGATTGGAACGCCAAATATCTTCAGCATGGCGCCGATTATCGGATCGCTCAGCATGTTTAATGAGGCTGGCATGGAAAGAATACGTGAAAAATCGCTGCAACTGACAGGCTATATGATTGAGCTGGTTCAGCAGGAGCTTGATGGACACGGATTTGTCCTGCGCAATCCGCTTGATGAAAAGAAGCGGGGCGGCCATATTTATCTGGAGCATTCGGAAGCAGCTAGGATCTGCAGGGCACTGAAGGCTGAAGGAGTCATCCCGGATTTCCGGGCGCCAAATGGAATCCGCCTGGCACCGGTTGCACTATACAACACGTTTGAAGATGTTTGGAAAACGGTTCAAATTTTAAAAGGAATCATGGAAGAGGAGAAATATAAACAATTTGAAAATAAGAGGGGAGTTGTCGCATGACGAAAAGAAACTGGATTGATATTTCACAGCCTCTTACCGGCGACATTGCCCATTGGCCCGGTGACACCCCGTTCAGCTATGAAACGGCTTATACAAAAGAACAAACCGGTTCTGTCAATATCGGACGGATTACGACCAGCCTGCATACCGGCACCCATGTTGATGCACCGTTCCATTTTAATGATGAAGGTGAAAAAATCCTGGATCTGGACATCGAGCTGTATATCGGGCCGGCGCATGTAATTGATGTATCTGCCTTTGAAACAGTCGATTCGGAAGTTCTGAAAGGATTCGACCTTGAAGGCGTGGAACGTGTCCTGCTCAAAACTTCGGTTCCGAATAATTCGGAAGTGTTTCCGAAGCGTATTCCGGAACTGACCGTGGATATGGCAGACTACCTTGGCGAGAAAGGAGTCCGCCTGCTCGGAGTCGATGTGCCGTCCGTTGATGCGCTCGACAGCAAAGAGATGGCGACGCACCATGCCTTATATCGCAATGGCGTTCATATACTGGAAAACATCATGCTCGATGACGTAGATGAAGGAAATTATGAACTGATTGCTTTGCCTCTTCCAATCAAAGATGGAGACGGCAGCCCGGTGCGGGCGGTCATTCGCCCGCTTTAGGCGGGATATTTATCGGCAAAATGCTGACTTTCTGCCTTGAAGCCATCAGAAATAACCTTTATCGGCCGATTTGAAGGAAATACCGGCCAATATCGTATAAATATCCGGCCAAACTGCGGGATTTACCGGCTAAATGAAATCGGGTCAGTCCCTGACATACAAGACATTACAACAAGGCCGAATCGAGAACGACAAGAAGCAATTCCAAGGAGGAACTCAAATGATCAACGAGAAAAACCAGGACGTAAACGCAACAACCTCTGAAAAGAGCATCCATACAGACTTTACCAATAACATGACTTACGGAGAATATCTTCAGCTTGATAAAATTTTATCCGCGCAAAACAGGCTTTCCGGCCATCATGATGAAATGCTGTTCATCGTCATCCACCAGGTGAGCGAGCTGTGGATGAAGCTGATTCTTCATGAAATGGGCGCAGCCATCGAATCGATCGAAAACAATGATTTATCCACAGCACAGAAGAGATTGTCACGCGTTTCGAAGACGCAATCGCAGATTATTCAGGCATGGGATGTACTTTCCACTCTGACTCCTTCCGAATATATGGAGTTCCGTGATTCACTTGGTCAGGCATCTGGCTTTCAATCCTACCAGTATCGTATGGTAGAATTTGCGTTAGGGTATAAAACTGAGCATGTTCTAAAAATCTATCAAAAAGATCCGGAGCTTCATGCAAGGTTAACAGAAGCCTTTGAAAAACCGGGCCTTTATGATGTGGCCATCCGCGCGCTTCACAAAGCCGGCTTGTCAATTGATGATGACATTTTGAACAGAGATGTAACCAGGACGTACAAGGAAAATGATTCCGTCCGTGCAGCCTGGATGACTGTGTATAAAAATCCTGAAAAGTATTGGGAGTTATACGAGTTAGCTGAAAAATTAGTGGATATCGAAGACTGGCTTCAGCAGTGGCGCTTCCGCCATATGAAAACGGTCGAAAGAATCATTGGCTTCAAAATGGGCACAGGCGGCTCATCAGGTGTCGGCTATCTGAAAAAAGTACTGGATCAGCGCTTCTTCCCTGAACTCTGGGATATCCGTACAGAGCTGTAAGCTATTGGGGGAACTTCGGACTCATCCGGCAAGAAACCGGGAGATAGAGTCCGAGCCCGAGTCAACTTCGGACACAACCAGCGTAAAAACGGAAGTCAGAGTCCGAACCAAGACCAACTTCGGACACAACCAGCGTAAAAACGGAGGTTAGAGTCCGAACCCGAGTCAACTTCGGACACAACCAGCGTAAAAACGGAAGTCAGAGTCCGAACCCGAGTCAACTTCGGACACAACCAGCGTAAAAACGGAGGTTAGAGTCCGAACCAAGACCAACTTCGGACACAACCAGCGTAAAAACGGAAGTCAGAGTCCGAACCAAGACCAACTTCGGAAACAACCAGCGAAAAAACAGGAGTCAGAGTCCGAACCAGGTCCAACTTCGGACTCAAACAACAAGAAACCTGCAGCTAGAGTCTGGACCACCTAAAAATATAACAACAGGGGGGAAACGATGAGTACAAAACGAGAGCAATGGTCATCTAAATTCGGCTTTATTATGTCCTCGGCCGGTGCGGCGATCGGCCTGGGGGCCATATGGAAATTCCCATACGTAGCCGGAAACAGCGGCGGGGGCGCCTTTTTGCTGATGTTTATCGTATTTACGATTCTGGTAGGGCTGCCCATGCTCATTTCCGAATTTATTATCGGGCGTGGTGCACAGAAGGAAGCCGTATCGGCCTATTATAAACTGGCGCCAAACAGCCTGTGGACGTTTACCGGGAAACTAGGGGTAATCGGCTGCTTCCTGCTGCTGAGCTTTTACTCGGTTGTTGGGGGCTGGGTGCTAATTTACACAGTTCTCTCAATCGGCGGCCAAATCATCAAGCCAGGTGCAGCCTATCCGGAACTTTTTGGCATGATCACATCTACACCAAGCTGGACACTCATGGGACTGGCTGCGTTTCTGCTTATTAACATTGTCGTGATTACATTTGGAATCCAAAACGGGATTGAAGCTGCAAGCAAATACATGATGCCGCTATTATTTATCTTTTTTATCGTGCTTGTCATACGTGCTTTAACGCTTGATGGAGCAATGGAAGGGGTCAAGTTTTTCCTGAACCCGGACTTTAGTAAGATCACAGGTGATTCGGCACTTTATGCATTAGGACAATCATTCTTTGCGTTAGCCGTCGGTTTTTCCTGCATGGTCACGTACAGCTCATACCTGGATAAGAAAGTCAGCATTCCATCGTCAGCCGGATCTGTTGTTATCATGAACATCATCATCTCGGTCCTGGCTGGGCTAGCGATTTTCCCGGTAGTCTTTGCATTCGGTTTTGAACCGACGGAAGGCCCGGGGCTGCTGTTCATGGTCCTGCCGGCTGTCTTTTCACAGATCCCCTTGGGTGAACTGTTCCTGGCGATCTTCCTGCTGCTTTTCTTATTTGCCACTCTGACATCATCGTTCAGCATGCTGGAAATCATCGTCTCAGCCTTCATCGAGAACGGTAAGCATTCACGGAAAAAAACCTCCTGGATCTCCGGCATAATCATGTTTGCAGCCGGTATTCCTGCTGCCCTGTCGTTCAGCCTGTTTGGAGACTTCACGGTCTTCGGGAAAAATATTTTTGATGCCACCGACTATCTTGTCAGCAATATCCTGCTTCCGCTGGGCTGCCTGCTGATTGCCCTTTTTATTTCGTTTAGAATGGATAAAGGGCTAATAAAAGAAGAATTTCTGCTCGGAAGCGACATTTCACCAGCTATGTACACAGCGTGGAGCATCCTGATGAAAGTGGTTGTTCCGGTTACAATTGGGGTTGTGTTCCTGAGCACACTAGGAATTATTTAAAGAGGCGTCAATCCGACGCTTTTTTTTTTTTACTTTTTAATAAAAAAATTTAAATTTATGGTTTATGGATAAAACTAAAAGGGTATAAAATTGTAGGATTCTGCCTAAATGAAGATGTAATCTATAATACCAAATTCAAGAGAAGGATTTTCTTCGACTTAAACGAATTGTATAATATATAACACGAGGGGGCGTATGATTGATATGGAAGCAACCTACAAAGAAACAAGCGATATGGCGGGCTTTATTGTTGCGAATCGAGACCACTTTCAGCACAAATTATTGTCAGAGGCTGTAAATGTAGCTTCTAAGATCAATGAAATTCTGCAAAGAGGGAATATTGATCTTTTAAAAAATGCAGAAAGATTGGCTTTATATGTTGCTGAAGATAAAGAGGAAGAGCTGATTGCTTTTGCCAGACAGGAAGGCGTTGCCTGGGCTGAGCACTCCCTGACGCTTTTTTTAAAACTGGAATGGGTGCAGGCGATCAGACGGACAATGTGGCACTTTCTGTACCAATATGACAAAATTAAAAAGCAGGACAAAGTATCGGAAGACTTTTATCATATGGAAAAAGTGGTCAATGATTATGTGGACCAATTTTTAAATAATTTCTTTATCAGCTATTCTGATTATAAAGATGAAATGCTCAAATCCCAGCGCAAACTGGTAGAGCATTTATCCGTGCCAATTATTCCGGTCAGCACGTCTGTCGCTGTACTGCCGCTGATTGGCATGATTGATTCATACCGGATTCAGACGATTGAAGAAAAGGTTCTGATGGATATTGCATCCATTAAAATCCAGACTTTAATCATGGACCTTTCCGGAATTGCCGACATGGAAGTGGATGTCATCGTTCATTTCAAAAAGATTTTAAGCGGTATAAAAATGATGGGCTGCGAGGCAGTCATCACAGGTCTTCGAGCAGAACTGGTCCGAAAAATGGTGCATGCTGGTGTAATGTTCCAGGACCAGGCAGAAACAAAAGGGACTTTGCAGCAGACTTTACGGGAGTATTTAGTTATTGAACCTAAACAATAGTACATATAAAATGCCTGTCGCTGTCTTCATCGGAACGCGGCCGGCATTTTTTTAAGGAGCCTGCTATGAAAGACTTTGATGAATGGCTGAATATCCATACACATGGCGACCAAAAAGGGTTTCCTAAATCCCTTCACTACCACCGCTACGAACCTACTCCTTATGAGGGCCTGGAAAAACTGTTCAGTGAATATACGCTGAAAAGCAGTGATCGCCTCGTGGACTTTGGCTGCGGCAAGGGCCGGCTGCCGTTTTATATTCACCATACCTTTGGTGCATCCGCTGCTGGTGTGGAAATGAGTGATGACTTTTACCATGAGGCAATGAAAAATCACCGGACATACAAAGGGGAAAAAGCAGGTATCAGCTTTCACTGCATGCTGGCTCAGGAGTATGATATCACTCCGCAGGACACCCATTTTTACTTTTTCAATCCGTTTTCTGTGCAGATTTTTATTAAAGTCGTCAACAACATACTCCGCTCTGCCGAAGAAAAACTGCGCAAAATGGATATTATTCTCTACTACCCTTCAGAAGATTATCTGTTTTATCTGGAAAACAGCACTCCCTTTGAGCTGATCAAAGAGGAGAGACTTGAGGGGAATGAAAACGAGCGTTTCCTGGTTTATCGTTTCAATCAAACGTTTGATTGAAAATTCCCCCGCTGCCTAAAAGCTGGGGGAATTTCTTTTATCGTACTGGCCTTGATTCAGGTTCTCTTTCATATTCCCGGTTTGGTTTAAAGAGGAGACCCAAATTGATCAATCCCGCAATTCCCACTAATCCATAGACAATTCTTGATAACACTGCATCCTGTCCCCCGAATAAGCTGGCAACTAAATCAAATTGAAAAAATCCGATCAGACCCCAATTAATAGCTCCAATAATGGTTAAAACAAGTGCAATACGCTGGAAACCGTTCATCTTTTTATCCTCCTTACAATGAGTAATCATACAGCGTGCTCGCTATATATTAGGGAGTTACCCCGGTATTGGAGGGGGCAAACAAATTTCAGAGAGTTGGAGAAATAAAAAGTGAAATTGGGGAAATGAACATTTTATTGCAGGAAAGGATTCAGCTAATTAGGAAACACCCCTCCATTTTGAGGAAAACAATCACTAAAATGAGGAAAAGCTATCCCGCAAAAGGATAGCTTTTTTCTTTCAACAGTTTCTTATTTCGCACTCAAACGTCTAATACGCTCATCTAAGTCAGGATGTGTCGAGAATAAGGAAGCTTTTCTTCTGTTATTAATTTTCAAAGTGGAAATGGCTGTCTGTTCTTCACCCTGAATGCGGCTGGAGTAAGCCTTCAGCATCTGCAGGGCATGTGTCATCTTGTCTTTGCCGGCAAGATCAGCGCCTCCGCGGTCCGCATGAAATTCGCGGTGGCGGGAGTAGGCGAAGACCACAAGGCTTCCAAGAATTGAGAAAGCGATCTGGAACACGATGACAGCTATAAAGTGTACAATTGGTGCCATTTCTTCTTTTACAAAGCGGGATGCCACCCATGCTGCAATTCGAGCAAGGAAGACCACGAATGTGTTGACTACACCCTGAAGAAGGGTCATGGTGACCATGTCTCCGTTTGCAATGTGTGCCACCTCATGGGCGATGACACCTTCAATGGCATCGTCGTCCATTTCCTGGAGCAATCCTGTTGAAACGGCCACAAGCGAGCGTTTTTTCGAAGGACCTGTCGCAAAAGCGTTCACTTCAGGAGAGTGGTAGATTCCAACTTCCGGCATATGTGTTAAGCCTGCCGCTCTTGAAAGGCGGTGAACTTTCTCTACGATTTCGCGTTCAGCACCTGAAAGGGAGCCATTCGGATCCAGCACCTGGACATTCATCATTTTCTTGGCCATCCAGCGGGACATCCACAGAGAAATGAAGGAGCCCGTAAAACCAATCACTGCACTGACAACAAGCAATGCGCCAAAATCAATGCCGCCCTCGGCATTGATGTAATTACCTCCGCCAATCAGCGAGAAAATAATACTGATCGTTAATAGAACAAGCACGTTTGTCAATAAAAAGTAAAAAATACGTTTTCCCATTTTCTCACCCATCCTATCTATTTTCGAGTTCATATGAACTTGTTATCTGACTATATGATATAATTTTTCTATGAAAATGGCAAGCCATAACTAGGCGAAACGGAAATAGACATTGACTGTCATCATTGAAAAGATTAGGATGAAAGCATTGAATAGAGAACGCAGGGGATGATTACCTTGGAATTATTCCAGCTATCAAGGAAAAGTATGGCTGATTTCCTTCTATCGCTGAAGGGGGAAGGGGAGCTTTCGCCCAAACAAATCCTTCAGCAGGCATGGACAGCCGCCCATGCCAAAAAGGGAATATCAACAGAGGCTTTTCTGGATACGAAAATGCCGGCCATATTTGAAAAATTGCTGCGGGCAGATTTGAAGAAACTCGGCTTTTCCATCAACGAAATTGTTGCACTGGGCAACCAGATTGAATTCACTCATTTATCTTCGACTGCAGTTCAGAATTGGGTGAAGCGGGATGTGAAGGACCTGATTGGAAGTCCGCACCTCGGCAAAAAATATTCAGTCGACCAGGCAGCGATGCTGTTCATCGTGGAGGATCTGAAGGCAACGCTTGATTTTGATTCAATCCGGAAAATACTGACTCTCCTTTTTAATGATCTGGAAGACCGCTCTGACGATTTAATTGAGCCGATCCCATTTTATGCTGCATACGCGTCTATTTTTGAAAAAACCCATCATCATAATATATTAGGCGAAAGCATGCATGATGGCATAGAGACATGCATCAAACAAGAAGCATTGCAGGCATTGGCTGGCTTTCAGGATTTTACGGATCAGCAGAAAGACATCGTCTCGAATATTCTTGTCACGGCATCCCTCACCGTTTTATCGGCCTACTACAAGTCACTGACAAAGAAATATGTAACGGCTACCTTATTTTTAAATGGGTAAAAAGCATCGCCACTGGAGGGCGATGTTTTTTTATCCTCATGTTTTATTACGTGGCAGCTGAAGCATCAGCTTGCAGAAGTGAACGGAAGGGGGCCTTAACGTCTGATGTTTTTAATTAGAGGAAGTCGAATTCTGATCAAAAATAAGATATGTTATCCAGAATGATATTGATAAACTAGGTGATGTATATTATTCTTATTGATAATGATAATCATTCACATATGCTATTTGATAGAAAATGAATGGAGATGAAAAACAATGAAAAGTACGAAGGTTATAGTAATTGCCATCACACTGTTGTTCGCTTGTATGTTATCTGCCTGCGGAGAAGGCTCAGCAAAAAAATCAGGCTCAATCGATGACTCCGGCACAAGGACATACCATGGAGAGAACGGGGATGTCGAGGTTCCTGCCAAGCCTAAAAGAGTGGCGGTATTGGCACATATTTATGCGGGGAATGTATTGAAGCTTGGAATCACCCCTGTAGCGGTGAATGAATGGGTAAAAGGAAATAAATTTTTCGGTGATAAACTGGAGAATACAGAGGTTGTTGCGGAAGGATCCATCGAGAAGCTAATAGAATTAGAGCCTGATTTAATCATTGCTTTTTCATCTGATAAGAATTTAAAGAAATACTCAGAAATCGCCCCAACTGTTGCCCTGACAAATACAGAGTACGATTATTTACAGCAGCATGTTGAAATTGGAAAAATTGTCGGAAAAGAAAAAGAAGCAGAAAAATGGGTTGAAGAATGGACTGAAAACGCGAAAGAAGAAAAGGAAAAAGTAAAGGCCGCCTTAGGTGAGGATGTAACTGTAACCGTGCTCGAAACAATGGGAAAAGAAACATATATTTACGGAAAGAATTGGGGACGGGGAACGGAAATTATTTATCAGGCCCTAGGAATGAAGGCACCGGAAAAGGTAGAAAAGGATGTGTTTGGGCCTGGCTATAAATCCATATCGACTGAGCTGATCCCAGAGTATGCCGGTGACATTATGTTTGTTGGAATAGGAGATGAAACAGGGAAGGGTTCCTTCATGGATACAAGCGTATGGAAGGAAATACCTGCTGTTCAAAACAACAGGGTGATCGAATTTGATTCCGAATCTTTCTGGTTTAACGATGCCATTTCCCTTGAAAATCAAATGGAATTTATCGTAGATGAATTAACGAAACTTAAAAAATAAGAGAGCCAAATAGATTAATCCAAATAAGCCTCAGCGGAACATGCCGTATGAGGCTTTTTCTGTCCCTTTTTATCTGGCTTGCATTGTGTTATACATAAAACAAAATAATATATCAAAAAGCATTGACCTTGTGGTGCACCACACAGTTTAAGATAAATGGGAGGAAGCGATGTACAAGATTAGCGAGTTTGCGGAAATGACCGGATTAACGAAGGAAACATTGCGATATTACGCAGAAGTGAAGCTTCTGGAGCCCGCTTTTATTGACCCCCATAATCATTACCGGTATTACGATGACGGCAGCTATTTTTTGGCTATCCTTTTACGAAAGCTGAGAGGATTAGGCTTCACTATTCAGGAAATGATTTCAGTGATGGAGGATGAATCATTTGCGAACCTGGAAGCTTTGCTGCTGCAAAAAAGAAAGCTGATTGAGATGCAAATGGAGGAGCTTGAAGGACAAATGGCGGAAATTGATGCTTTTTTGGAATCAGGAAAGGAGGAGGAAGCGTGATTCAATGGAAAGAAGAAATCATGATTGACAGGAATATAGAAAAGGTGTGGAGCCTGTTTTCCGACCGGCACATAAAGAAAATTATGCCCAAGGTTGAAGAGCACACCCTGATTGAAAAAAAGGAAAATGAAGCAGGTGCTAAGCACAGGCAAACCTACAGAGAAGGCAAGCGCCTTGAGACTTATATTGTCGAAACGCTGGCTTTTGAGGATACAGAGGATAAAAAGCATAAGCGGATCCATTTTGTATTAGGAAAAGCCTTTGCCGTCACCCTCGGCTTTACACTGATCAAAATCGATGAATCCCAAACCAGATTTATTTATGAAGGGGAAAATAGAGGCGTTAACTTCGTCGGAAGGGCCATGCTGAAGCTTGGCGGCGATAAAAACAATCTGAAGGTGGTTGAAGAATTTCTGCAGAAGGTTCGCGAAGAAGCACTCAAACAATAAGAAAAAACATCGCCGGCTTATGCCAGCGATGTTTTTTCTATTAGACTTCCCGTCTCATTGCCTTTAGCACATCCACCTGTGTTGCGCGCTTGGCCGGACGCCAGCCGGAGAAGATGGTGACGGTCAGGCAAATCGCTACACTGATCAGCGTAAGGGACCATGGAATATAGGAAAGCATGAGGCCCTCAGGCGGGGCTTCTTCAAATACTCTTTCCAGCACGAGCGGCAGGGCCAGGTTGACTGCATAGCTGATTCCATAAGCGACAATGGTGCCAAACAGGGCGCCAAGCAGACCGATATAGCTGCTTTCAAGGACAAAAATCCGTTTAATCGTTTTCGGATGGGCACCGATTGCTTTCATAATGCCGATATCGGGGGCGCGCTCCGTAACAGCCATCGTCATCGTATTATAAATACCGATAGAGGCAATGATCAAAGCGATCGTTCCGATGAAGAGCAGGCCAATTTTTAGAATCGTAAACACCATATTGATCTGTTTCATCTCGTTCACGATAGAATAAACCATATAATTGCCGTCTTTCAATGTTTCATTAATGCCTGTAACAGCTTCTACATCTTTAGCATAAAGGCTCACTCTATCGTATATTCTTCCAGTATCAACGGGAGCCTCTTCCATTTGCTCCGGATTGCCGGCAGGTGTGCCGGTGAACGTTTCCACTTCTTTAAAGATATCTTCGGAAATGAAGACTGTTTGGATCTGCAGCCATTCTTTAGAAGGCTTTTTCGTCACCCCGGTTATGGTCAGGGGAATGGACTTTTTGACTTCTTTGCCATCCTCCGTTTTAATAACTTCCATTTCAAGCTTCTTTCCTACTAACTCACCCTTGTAGGCGTATTCTTCTTTTATGGAGCCATCCTCATTAAAGGCGTTTTCTCCTTCTTTCGGTTCCTTTGCCAGATTGTCTGCAAAGGAGGAGCCCACTACCACTTCATTCTCTTTCTCTGGCAGCCTTCCTTCAGACAGCTCAAACCCGGCCTTCACTTCTTCGGGAAAATAAGCCGAAACGGTTTCTGTTTGAACAGTATATTCCCCAGTTTTAAAAGTCGGGGTTTGCTGCAGGGATTGCCTGCGGGTGACTGCTTTTACCCCGGTTATTTCTTTGAAATACTGAATATCTTTATCTTGGATGCCCTGATAATTTCCTTCGCCCTCTTCCTTGCCGTGAACTTGAATTTCCGTCACAAGGCTGTCTTCCATTACATCCTGAATGATTGATTTATGCAGGCCGAAGCCGACGGATGCCAGTACAATGAGGAAGGTACATCCAATGGCTGTAGCTAAAATCGTCATAAACAGCCTGGTTTTATTCTTTTTCATATTTTGTCTTACAAATCGGAATTGATCTTTCAATTTCATGCCAATACACCCTCCATAACCCTTCCATCTGTGATTTCAATTGTCTTATGGCCGATGGCTGCTACTTTTTCGTCATGAGTAATTATCAGAAACGTAATGCCTAGATCACGATTCAGCTCTTGAATAAACTGCAGCAGTTCGCTTTCTGTTTCGCTGTCCAGGCTGCCTGTCGGTTCATCTGCAAGAATGAGAGGAGGATTGACAACGAGCGCCCGGGCGATGCTGACACGCTGCTGCTGTCCGCCGGAAAGCTCACTTGGATAATGATCCTTATATTCGCTTAGTCCTACACGCTTTAACGTCTCTTCGGTTTTCTGCTGTCTATCCTTTTCTGTCATCCCTTTGAGAATGAGAGGGAGCTCAACATTCTGGTAAGCCGTCATGCTCGGAATCAGCTGAAAGCTCTGGAAAATGAATCCGAGATTCTTAAGGCGGAAATCAGAAAATTTACCTTCGCTATAATCACTGACCTTTTCACCCTGTATCCAGACCTCTCCTTGCTTCGGCTTAATAAAGCCGCTGATGATATTCAAAAGCGTCGACTTCCCGGAACCGCTCCTGCCCACAATCGTGACAATCTCGCCTTTCTCCACTGAAAAAGAAACACCCTCCAATACAGGAATAACCGACTTCTTCTCCTTCTTGCCAATCTCAAACGCATGGCTCAAATCTCTAACTTCTATCACACCATAACCTTCCTTCTAAAAAAGTCTCTGCCATCTAGACGTACGAAACACCCCTTTCGGCTTCAAAAAAATAAAAAGAAATTTTTGGTGACAGGCACCACCCGAATTTTGTCGAAACCGCTCCGAAAGATTTGAATATTTTGAATTCATAAAGAGGTAGGCTACTATAATAGTAGTGAAACTGAAAAAGGGGAGGAATTGCTATTGGAGCAGACACTTATTAAAGCCGATGATTATGTCACGCTATGGGGAATTATTGTGGTGTGGGCCTCGGTAAGCATTTTTCTGGAGCAGCGTTACGCTTTAGCAGCAAAAATTTCAGGGGCGATTGTTGCACTGATTGGTGCCATCATTCTTTCTAATACGGGCATTATTCCGACAGCATCGCCGGTTTATGATGCAGTCTGGACATTTATCATTCCGCTTGCGATCCCATTGCTTCTTTTTCATGTGAAGATCAAAAGAATCTGGCAAGAAAGCGGAAGGCTCCTGATTATCTTTCTGATCAGCTCCATTGGAACTGCCGCAGGCGTGATCATCAGCTTTTTCCTGCTGAAAGATCATATACCAGTACTCGATAAATTGGGGGCGATGCTAAGCGCATCCTATATTGGAGGCGGAGTTAACTTCGCTGCCATGGCGGCCAAATTTGAAGCGCCTGGAGAAATGGTTTCTGCAGCAGTGGTCGCCGATAATTTAATGATGGCCATTTACTTCGTCGTTTTGATGCTGATACCGGCGATTGGTTTTTTTCGGCGCCGGTTCAAAACACCACATGCAGATCAGGTGGAAAGCGGAAATTTAAGAGAAGAGGGGAAGACACTGGCGGAAAGCTTCTGGAAGAGAAAGGACATTTCCTTAAAGGATATCGCGTTATCCGTGGGAACAGCCTTTTTGCTGGTGATTGTTTCTTTTAAAATAGCTGAGTTCCTGGACACAGCTATTCCAACGGGAGAAGGTGTTTCTTTTTTTACCAATCTCGTAAATGGTCTGTTTGGAGATAAGTATTTGATGCTGACGACCATGACGTTTCTTGCTCTGGCCATGTTCCCAAAATACTTCGAGTCTATTAACGGAAGTCAGGAAATCGGCACATTCCTGATATACCTGTTCTTTGTCGTGATCGGCATCCCGGCATCAATCCCGCTGATTATTGAAAATGCCCCGCTGCTGCTGGTGTTTGTGTTCATCATTGTCGTTGTAAATCTGTGCGTATCTCTGGCTGCAGGCAAACTATTAAAATATGACCTCGAAGAAATCCTGTTGGCCAGCAATGCGAATGTTGGCGGTCCAACCACCGCAGCGGCCATGGCCATTGCGAAGGGCTGGAAGGACCTGATCGGACCGATACTCGTTGTAGGAACGCTGGGCTATATCATTGGCAACTATGTTGGAACCGCGCTTGGACTGTGGTTTTCCGGGTTTATGTAAAAAATGAAGCTTGCCCGCAATATTTATTGCGGGTTTTTACAATGAAATATCGGGAATGGGGAGGAAGGGATATTGAAGCAAGATTTGAAAAGAGGGAGGGTAATTGATTACTTCTGAATAAAACTGCCATAATCAATAACTGTAAGGGTCTGCTTTTTGGATAATGCCAAATTTGCCTTCTTAAAGTCATTCGGTATAATTCCGTGGCTTATGAATTTATTTTGCAGCTGCAGTATTTGATTATCAAACTGTTTATTAGCAGGTATTTTAGCAGAGATTTTTTTCATAATAATCCAGCCATGTCCATATTGCAGGACAGGGCAAAGGTGTTTTTTTATGTCAGGCGGACTATTGGTGAAAATTTCAAATTCAGTTTTATTACTCTTAAGGCCAAGATCGGAAATAGCCACTTTTAACACATAATTGTTCCCCATATCAAAGACAATTCTGGTATATCCATGTCCCAGAAATCGATATCGTAACCGCAATGTTCTTCTTGCCATATTGACCTTAGCAGAATTCGTTCTATTTTCCCATTTTTTCATGATGGATATCCAGGAATTAATAGAATGAAGTTCGCTGGGAGTCAGTACATTTGGATTAGCGTCATTCTTTTTCCTTGGATACATACATTTTCACATCCATTCCCACACAATTTTTACAGGATATTATATTTAAACAGGGATTAGTTTGTCCGTACTAATAACTATCTTTTGTTAAAAAGAATGCCGGCCTGCAGCCTATTTACCTAGCACTTTTTTTGATGGATCGGTGGCTCCTGCTCCTCTTTTATAAGTTTCGTCCCGTCTTCAAGAAAAATCCAAAGAAATTTTTCACGATTTGTACTATAATAATAGCTGGTTTATTTTTAGAGCAACGAAATAATAGAGAGCGGTGTTGATACCTTGGATAAACGGTTTGGTACCGTAACAATATTTTCTTCTGTTCAATGGCTATTTTTTATTTTTGCAAATACTGTGATGATCCCAATTTCAGTGGGAACCGTCTTCGGGCTTCCTGGTGAAACGATTGCGCTGATGCTGAGAGCCTCGCTTATCTTCACGGGATTAGCGACCATTTTTCAAGGATGGAAAGGGCATCGCTACCCGCTCATGGAAGGCCATTCCGGCCTGCTGTGGGGAGTCATCCTTAACCTTGGACTGTCGGCATCGTCCCTTGGCATGAGCTATTCAGAAATCGGGGGCGGAATAGCAACAGGTGTGCTGCTCGCTTCGGCTGTCACGCTGATTCTCGCAGCATTCAACGGCATTTCACTGCTGAAATCAATTTTCAGCCCAATGGTGATGTCCGTTTATTTGTTTCTATTAACCTTCCAGCTGATTTTCATATTTTTTAAGGGAATGATGAAGGTCAGCGAGCAGGGCACCATTGATGTGCCGATCACGCTATATTCCTTTGCCCTCGTTATTTTTGTGAGTTTACTAAAATTAAAAGGGAACGCCCTCATCGGCAATTTTTCCATCTTAATAGGGTTGCTGGCAGGCTGGATCGGCTATAATTTCCTTTTTCCCGACGAAGCGGTACAGGAGATGGCATCCGGAGGTATGAGCTTTACACTCTTTCCGCTGGGACAGCCTAACCTGGAAATCGGAATTGTGGCAGTAGCCTTCTTTGCCTGTTTGATGAATCTGAGCAACACCGTCGCATCGATCAGTTCTGGTGACCGGTTATTTAAAAAAGAATCCGGCAAGCGTGAGTACCGCAGCTCGATTTTTATCACCTCAGTTTTCACGGTGATCGGAAGCGGGTTTGGCCTTGTACCGTATACGCCATTCACCTCATCGATTGGCTTCCTCCAAAGCACGCGAATATTAATGAAAACACCCTTTTTCATAGGCGGGGCGCTGCTGTCAGTCATTGGTCTGGTTCCGCATCTGGGATCATGGCTGGCGGGCATGCCGGTAACAGTCGGAAACGCCGTCCTGTTTGTCGCGTATCTTCAGCTATTCGGGACTGCATTCAACAGCTTAAGCGGAAAAGTGTTCAACTCAGACACCATCTTCCGTTTAGCCGCACCCGTCCTGATTGGCATCAGCCTGATGAATACACCGACTGAGGTATTTTCGGGATTGCCTGTATTAATTCAGCCATTTGTCTCAAACGGGCTCCTCATGGGTGTCCTACTCTCCATTCTTTTGGAAAAAATGGTGAACTGGTCTGCGCTCGAACAGCTGGAATTGAAGAATAACTAGAAAAATCCCCTGTTATTAGGGGATTTTTTTAATAGATAGATCGGGCGTTTGAAGGCAGGCTGCGGACATGGCTTAAGAATGCAGTCACACGCTTATCATCTTCAAATGGGTATTCAATTCCAAGTCTCTCCGCGACCTCGACAGCTGTATTTCTGAAAAGGGAGCACATGGTAAATAGAGCATCCCAGATATTATCAATATTCGCGTCTGAATAGGTGGACTGAAATTGCTCCCAATCCCCGGCAGGAAGGAGAACGGACAAATACTTGCCAGCTTTGCCTGCACTTATTTTAAAATCTGCTGCAATGCCGGACTTCCATTCCAGCATGGTAATCAGTACATTGCGGTTGATCTGCTCATGCATAAACATCGCGTACGTCAGCTCCTGGCGCCAAAGACCTTTGCTGATATTCATCGTAATCCACCAAAACTCATTGCACAGATCTGCAAACTCTCTGGCATCAGGCTTCCTGATATGATAATCCCGGTCACTTGCTGGCGGCATGGCCCCAATCAGGCCATCCTTATCAAGAAGCAGTATACTCAGACTGTCAGGCTCCAGAAGTTCATCCATCCTTTCAGCCGGGATTAAAGTCAGGTCAATCCGATTTCCGTCCATAAACTGCATCAAATAAGGAAAGCGGCCGAGCCCATCGGCCGGAGGCAGCACCTTCTCCTCCGGCATCTGCATCATTACACGCTCGCCAAACACATCCACCCAGCTATGATTACAGGTAAAGGATTCGATTTCCCTGACGATGTACACAATATCATAATCCTGAAAAATATCTTTTTTTACATTGGAATTCGCGCGCGAACCATTCAGAACAACCGCCAGAACCCGTTCATCTTCCTTGGCAGTTCCTAAAATTAGATTCATCATCTCAGTTTCAGTTCTAGATTTCATTTGCCCTCCTGATTGTTTTGGTCATACTGTTATGATACTTTTTTTATGTGGGGGATTCCTGCTGGTGACTCTGGTAATGATTGTTTTTTGAGGAAACTTTATTTAGTTGTCGTTGCCGCTAAGAAGGGAAAATAAAGCCGAAAAAGGGAGCCGATCCAGAAAAACGGTCGTCATGGAACCATCATGAAGCCGAAAAAGGACCCGGCGCCAGAAAAACGGTCGTCATGGAACCATCATGAAGCCGAAAAAGGACCGGCGCCAGAAAAGCGGTCGCCAAGAAGCCTTCATGAAGCCGAAAAAGGCACCCGAACAATAAAAGCGGTCCCCATAAAGCCTGCATGAATCAGCACCACCACCCATACAAAAAAATCAGGCACCATCCAGGCACCTGATCCCCAAACTATTTTAAGCATGCACCCATTTTACCTGCTGCTTTAAAATCTTCCCGCTCGCATTCCGCGGAAGTTCATCCACAAAGGAATAAATACGCGGACACTTGAATTCAGCCAGGTGTTCAGCCGCAAATGAACGCAATTCTTCTTCAGACACCTGACCTTTCAGCACCACGACTGCTTTCACCGTTTCGCCCCATTCTTCATGAGGCACACCGACAACACAGGATTCCATAACCGCATCATGCGTTGCGAGAACTTCTTCGATTTCCCGAGGATAAATGTTGACTCCGCCCGAAATGATAACATCCTTTTTACGGTCTACGATGTAAAAGTAGCCATCTTCATCCCTGTAGGCAATATCGCCGGTATAGAGCCATCCGTCTTTCAGCACGGCGCTTGTTTCATCCGGATTATTGTCATATCCGAGCATGAGGCTGTCACCTGTCAGAAGAATCTCACCGTATTCATTTGGTGCCGTATCAGTGCCATCCGGCCTGACGACCCGGATTTCCATATTAACTGTCGGATTTTTGCCAATGCTTCCGGCTTTGTCCAGATGCTCTTCCGGATATAATAAAATGCCATTCGGTCCTGCTTCCGTCAGCCCGTAAACCTGAAAAAAGTTTTCGTTCTGGAATGCCTTTTTTACATGATGATAGGAGGCCAGTGCCAGCGGCCCGCCGCCATAGGCAAAAACACGCATGCTGGATAAATCATAAGCAGCCAAATCCGGATCCTTGGAAGCAAGCAAATAGGCGACCGGTGCCGCAAAGGAGAAGGTGGTCTTTTCCTCTTGAATCCAGTTTAGGAAGCCTTTTGGTGTAAAGTCCCCAAGCACATGGGATGCGCCACAGTAAAACCCGCTCATGAAAAATGTATTCAAAGGAGCAGAGTGGGAAAGCGGCATCAGTGTAAGAATGGAATCGCTATGCGACAAGCTGAAATTAACCGAAACCGCGGCAGCAATCGCAAGAATGCGTTCATGGTTAAACACGACTCCTTTTGGTGTTCCGGTTGTTCCGGATGTAAAAAGAATCTCGCAGACATCACGTGAATCAATCGGCACATCAAGATTGCCGTCAGAAAACAGAACAGAAGCCTCAACAGCATCCTGAATGGAAAAATAGAAATTCAAATTGTCTTTTAAAGCCGTTACCGTTTCAGCAAGCTCATTCTCATAAATAATCCCTGCAGCATTTGCATTTTGAAAAATAGCCCCCAGTTCTTTCGATGTCAAACGGATGTTTACCGGCATCGGAATAGCACCGATTTTCATGCAGGCAAAAAAGGCAAAAAAGAAATACTCATTATTGCGCGACATTAACGCAACCCGATCGCCGCGCCGGACTCCCTGGTCCTGAAGATACCGTGCCAGTCTGTTGCATGTACGGTTCATGTCAGCGTATGTAAGGCGGCTCGACACCGTAATAAAGGCGTCTTTTCCAGAATACTTCCTTGCGTTTCTCTCCAGTACTCCGTGAATCGTTGTTCCCACTTCAGTCAGCCCCCTATAAAATATTGATTTTACGTTTTCACCCGGCTGTTTTCATACTTTTCTTTGTAGGTTAAAATGTCTTCGCGCAGCATTTGCAGCTGCATAATCTGCTCCTCAATTTCCTTTAGCTTGCTGTCAGCGAATGCAATAATTCGGCTTTTTTCCGCTTCGCCTTCCGGATTTGATTCATAGAGATCAATCATCTCCTTGATTTCCTGCAGGCTGAAGCCGAGCTTTTTTCCCCGCAGAATCATCTTCAGGCGCCTGCGCTCCCGGTTTGTATAGCTGCGCTGCTTGGTCAGGCTGTCCCGGTTTTCGGAAGTCAGCATGCCAATTTCCTCGTAATAGCGAATTGTCCTGGAGCTAATGTCAAACATTGACGCCAGTTCGCTGATGGTAAAAACTTTTTCTTGGGCCATTATGTATCCTCCTAGTTGACGTTAACGTTAGCTTAGTTTTATAATAATTCTGAAAATTACATTTTGTCAATCAAAAAAGGAGTGAATTTTCCATGAATGTAACTTCCCGGGACGTACAGACAAGAGGAGAGAACACGTATTCATTTGATAATTTTTTAGAGAAGCGCAGCAATCTGGATTGGTATAAGGATGACCCTTTTCTGCAAAAAGCCTTAAAAAAATATACCGGTACACAATTTGAAGAGATACATTATGAGCTGCAGCATTTTTCTCCTGCTGTTTCGTCCAAATGGAACTCGCTTGCAGAACGTGCGGCAAGACCGGAAGTCCGTCCATATATGCTTCATTTTGATGCCTTCAATCACCGGATTGACCGTGTCGTCCGTCCAATGGAAACGCATCAGCTTGAAAAGGAAGTGTTCGGAGCAGGCCTTTTTTCAAGCAAAATGCTATCCTGGGAAAGCTTTGCCAAGCGGATGCTGATCCATCAGCTGGGAGAAGCAGGTGTTGCCTGTCCGCTTACATGCACGATTGGATTAATTGCACTCCTTGAACAATATCCAAATGAAGATATTCCGGAGCTTGAGCAAATTTTGCAGCATACAAAAGAGGGACTAGAAGGAGACTTTGCGATCGGGGCACAGTTCATGACGGAGATCCAGGGCGGTTCCGATTTGCCTGCCAATGTGCTTGAGGCAGTTCCAGATGGAAAAAACTATCGCCTGTACGGCAATAAATTTTTCTGTTCGGTTGCCCATGCGGACTATTCTGTAGTTACCGCGAAAATTTCCGGAACAGATAAAATTTCTACATTCATCGTTCCTTCCTGGCTTCCGGGTGATAAGAAAAAAGAAAAACGCAACAGCTATGAAATCAACCGCATCAAGTGGAAAATGGGAACGGCCGAGCTGCCGACAGGGGAGTTCCAGTATAATGGGGCACTAGCTTATCCGGTTGGCCCTGCAGGAAAAGGAGTGGCCGTTGCAGTCGGTATTGTCCTGACATTATCCCGTCTTGAAATTGGCATTGCCTGTGCAGGCTTCATGCTTCGCGCAGCCCGAGAAGCCAGTCTCTATGGCGGCGATATCAGGACGGTTTTCGGCAAGAAGGTAAAGGATTACCCGCTATCTGCCAGAACGCTGAAGAAAATAGAGAATGCTGCACACCGCACAGCTGCTGGTGCTTTTAAAATTTATGATCAGTTCCTGCACCTTGATCAGCCGCTGAATGCGGGTATTCCGGTTGACCAGCCGCTGGAACGGAGAAAGCAGCTGTTTAACTTGAGAGAGCTTGTGCTGCTGCAGAAAATCTGCGTGACGAATGAAGGAGCAGAGGTCCTGCGCGAGAGCATCTCCGTGTTTGCCGGCCATGGCGTCATGGAGGAATTTTCATCACTGCCGCGCATATTCCGGGATGTGGTTGTCAATGAGCAGTGGGAGGGTCCGCGCAATCTGCTGCTGACGCAGATTTACCGTGATATTCAAAGAGTGGCCGACTGGTATCCGCCGTCCGATTTTGTGGCAGGAGTGCTGGAGGGGGCTTCTCAGGAAACGATTAATCGGTTTGCTGAACAGCTGACCGACCTGCTGTACCGGCCGGTGTGCGGTGAAGTCAGTGAAGCTTCCATGGAAGCGGCTGAAGAGTGGGATGTATTTTGCGATTCCTTCTTTAAAGCATATCAGACGATTGCGCTGGAGGAAATCAATTAAAAAAGATGCCTGGCGAAAGCTCGCCAGGCTTTATTCAATGTTTAATCCGATAGATAACCGATGCCAGCCAATTAGCCAGAAAAAAGATGGGATTTCCCTGAATATTCTCATGCAGAACTAGTTCATCCACTCTCATGCTGTCATACATTTCTCCCTGTGTTTTCCCCTTTGCTTTGTTTTCGTCTTCATTCTTTTTTAGAGCCGTCAACAAGCGGTATTGCATAGGCAGAATCAGAAGCGAAAACAAAATATACAAACCAAGAATTCCCCAAAAAAGCTTAAAAAACATATTGTCTCCTCCTAGTTAATTCCATTTTACATCATCTCTAAGAGGATGTATCGGGAACGTATGTTCCTTAGTTGTGCATAAATTCGCCGCTTACTAAATAAGATGAAGTATCATCCAAGAAAAGAGGCGATCCAACCATGATTACAAAAGAGATGCTGGCCCGTTATGATGAGCTGAACCGCAGGAAAAAGGACCTGGAAGCAGAGCTGGATAAATTGAAGGACCTGTTCCACCAGTATTTTGATACAGCCGTAGGACAGAATGAAAAAGGGGAAGTCAAGATCGATAGCTACAAATTGCAGAGGCAGATCAGAAGAACAGAGAAGTTCGACCCGGTTCCAACTGTCAGCAAACTGGAGGAGCTGAATCTTATCGATCTGATTGAAAAGCGTCCGGATGAAGGGAAAATAAAATCCGCCATGGACCTTGGATTGATTAAGGATACGGACCTAGAGGGATTCAGAATCTCGAGGACTACTGCCGCTCTCCTGATTAAAAAGCTGGATTAATTTCTTTAAAAATGTATTTGACCTTCACGCTGCGTAAAGGTGTATCGTTATTAACAGAAAGTGCTTTCTATATTTTTCAATGTCTAGCTGCGGCGTCTAGCCCCTTGGGATCATAAGCCAACTCAATCCGAATCAGGATTTCCTGTGTGAGTCACTTATGCCTGTTGGGCTTGCAGGATGTTTTGACTTCAATTTTCGTCACAGGATGTGGGGGATTGAAGTTCATCTGGAGGCGCTCCCGCTTTTCTTGTAAGGGGGACCATCGCATGGAATACACAGTGCAGAAGCTCGCGAAGCTGGCCGGGGTCAGCTCGAGGACCCTCCGGTATTATGACGAAATAGGGATTCTTAAGCCGGCAAGAACCAATTCGTCGGGATACCGGATCTATGGTCAAAAGGAAGTTGACAGACTGCAGCAGATTTTATTTTACAGAGAACTGGGCATTAGTCTTGATCAGATAAAGGAAATTATCACAGCACCTGCTTTCAATGCGGCTGATGCACTAAAGGAGCACCGCGAGAAACTCCTTGAGAAAAGAAAGCAGCTTGATCTGCTTATTACGAATGTAGATAAAACGATCGCGTCAGTGGAAGGGAGAACGAAAATGTCTGATAAAGAGAAGTTTGAAGGGTTCAAAAAGAAAATGATTGAAGATAACGAGAAGCAATACGGCAAGGAAATACGGGAGAAATATGGTGATGAGACAGTAGATAAGTCCAATGCCAAACTCATGAATATGACCCAGGAGGAGCATGAGGCTGTAACCAAACTGGCCGAAGAGGTGAGCAGCACTTTAGCTCAGGCCATGAAAACGGGCAATCCGGATGGTGAGCTGGCCCAAAAAGCAGCCGGCCTGCATAAGCAATGGATCACTTTCTACTGGAATGAATACAGCAGGGAAGCCCACGCCGGCCTGGCGGAAATGTATGTAGCAGATGAAAGGTTTAAAGCTTATTATGATAAAATTGGTCCAGGTGCAGCCGAATTTCTGAGAGATGCCATTCTCATTTATACAGGACAGCAGTGAGGAGGAAAGCGGGTGGGGCTGCCGGCTGCTTTTTGCGGATTTTATGGCCATTCCGGTGTCAGTGATGCTGTTTTTCCAGTATTTCAGCACTAAAGCTGTGTGGCTGCAGCAGCTGGCCTGGAATCCTGCTTGAATTTATATCTGATGCAGTCCTTAAAATATGAGGCTGAAAAATAATGAAAGCGGTCAGCAAAGCTGGCCGCTGTTTTTCTGGATTAATAGTGAAAGCTATGGAAACACTTTTTACAGCAGCTGTCATGCCGTTCAAATGCGCATTTTTTACAGCAGCAATGATGAATTTCAGGTGTGCATTTTCTGCAGGAGCAGCTTTTATGCTCAAAAGAGCATCTTTTGCAGGGACAGTGGAATTTAAAATCGCTTGTGCATTTCTTGCAGCCGTGATGTTCAGGCTCTTCTTTCTTTTTGCAGCAGACCTTTTTCTTGTAATAATATTCTTCAACACAATAATGGCACATGGGTTTCACTCCTTTCCTCCTACCAATATATGAAGGAGAAACCAGAAGGAAAGAGCCCTTGTCCATATTACATGAAATATCCGCAAATGCCCTCTTTTTGAGGAGGCTGAAGTAACATTGCCCTCTCCAACCTACTAACCCGTCAAAATGACAATCCCATGCAGTATGTTATACTAAAGGAGCCATAAAACTCCCAAAATTGGAGGAGAGTTCATGTACACTGTTTTTTCAACATTCGACGTTCCCGACGAAAAGTCGGAAGAAGTCATTCGCATATATAAAAATAGAACACGGTCGGTTGACCAGGCTGAGGGGTTTGTCGACTTTCTGCTGCTGCAGAATGATAAGCGCCCCGGCGAACTGACTGTGCAGCTCATTTTTGATACAAAAGAAAACTATTTAAACTGGCTCCGGAGCGAAGATTTTAAGAGAATCCATGATCTGGAGAAAAAGTATCCTGATCAGGAGCTCGCTGCGGTGGTACCGAAGGTTTCTCAATATAAGGTGGTGGCTAAGTGAATTATGAAAAGATCGTAAACAGCATAACCGAAAAGATTTATGAACTTGAGCCTTCCCTGCTGGAGCGGTTCGGTGAAAAAGGGAAAGAGAAGTGCCGAGAAGACAACCATCATCATATGAAACATCTCGAGACTGCTTACGAGCTGGATCAGCCTGCTTTTTTCATTGATTATGCTGTCTGGCTTGAGGGCATTTTAACAAAGCATGGGATGAATTCACAGCACCTGATCGACAATTTTGAAATCATTCAGGCTGTTTTGGCTGATAGTATGGATTCCGATGAAAAGAGAGAGAAGTTTCATCTTTACCTTGCTGAAGCTATTACTGTTTTGAAAGGTGAACATGTGAAGGGAGGCGCGTAAGATGCAACAGGCTGAACTACTCGCTGCTCTATTGCTGGAAGGAAACTCTGCGAAGGTCTGGGATAACCTTCAAAAGAATTCCCATCTATCACGGATCGAAGTCTATCAAAATCTGATTACACCTGCTATGCAGCACATCGGGTACTTGTGGGAGACGAATCAGATCACAGTGGCTGATGAGCATCTTGCTACAGCTACCTGTGACTTTGTGTTGTCAAAGCTCGCTTACCAGCGTGAAAAAAGCCAAACAGGCAAAAGGGCCATGTTTCTTTGCCTGGATGGGGAGCAGCATTACATTGGGCTGAAAATGGTTAACAGCCTTTTTGAAGAGAACGGATGGGAGACTAAATATTTTGGCCCGAGTCTGCCCTTGGAATATGCGCTGACAACGGCAATAGACTGGAAGCCAAGCGTCATCGGCATGTCGGTCAGCATTGTTTATCACCTGCCGAAATTAAAGGAATATGCCGACGCCTTTGCCAAACTTCCGCATAAGCCGACAGTTCTGCTTGGAGGACGGTTAACCGGAAAGTATGACCTCCTTCCTTACTGCTCCGATCAAACAGTTATTCTAAAAGATTTGCCGCAAACAAAAGAATGGCTGCAAAACCATAAAGTGGGAGGACAGCAAAATGCAATATTTTAACCATGCGCTTCCTCTTGCGTTTTTAAAAGCGGACAAGAATGGAAAAATCGTCAGCTACTCTAGTATAGCAAGGGAAACATTTGACTTGAGCGGCGGGCATTTAAAGGGAATCATTGATGAGGAAAGCATTGAGAAGATGATTCAATACAGCTGGGAGCCTGGTGTGGATCCTGTGAAGCTGGAATTGAATATGAAAACCAGGGAAATGCAGCTCTGCTTATTTGAGGTTCATATCCAATGGGACAGCGAGGATTATGCCAATATGCTGTTTTTGCCAAAGGACAGCTCAAATGAAGGCTTGATGGATAAGCTGATGCAGCTGCAGGAGCGCCTGGCGTCAACAGATTTTGAGCTGCTGGAGAAAAAAGAAGAGCTGGAGCAAGTGCTGCTCCGCTTAAATCAGTTGTCTGGACCATTTATTCCGCTGTCTGATACACTTTGCCTGATCCCTTTATTTGGCGATATAACCGCAGATAAAATAAACGTTATTTCGGAAAGCTGCCTGAAGGCTGTCTTTGCAGGTGAATATGACGAAATTCTTTTTGATCTGACCGCTGTTGGGGAAATTGAAGATAAAGGCATAGAGAAATTCACCCAGCTGATTAAAACCTTGAACTTTATGACAGGCAGCATCATCAAATTGATCGGAATAAAGCCAAACCTGGCTGAAGTGCTTAATAACTATAAGCTTGATGAATGGGTGCAGATCGATCAGTCCCTGAAGCAGGTTTTAAATGTCTATTTTAAAAGGAATGAACGGGGGGCCTCTTAGGAGGTCTTTTTTTGCCGCAAATGGAAGAACGCCGAAATTTCATAAAGTGACAGGCACCACCCGAAATTTGTCGAAACAGAGAAATATCCTTGCGAGGGTATTTCTTTTTTTTGTTTCCAAAGGCGAAATAGTTTGACAATTATTCCGTTTAAAATCATGATAGTAAGTAAACTATTTGAAAGTCGGGGGCAGAAAAAATGGGTTTGCCGAAGGAGAGGCCTAACAGTCAAACGGAACAAAAGGGTTCCTTCATAAGAGATTTGACTGCTGAAAACATATCATCGGGAATCATTGCAAGCACACTGGTTATGACCGGGCCTGCCCTGATCATCCTGCAGGCGGCGTCAGCAGGGGGGTTCACCGATCAGCAGACGATTAACTGGATGTTTGCGGTTTATTTTTTTGGGGGTGTCTACAGCATCCTGCTGCCGCTTTTATACCGGATGCCCATTACAGGAGGGCATTCGATTACCGGTGCGGCCTTTTTGGCGACTGTGACTGCACAATATTCGTATCCAGAACTGATTGGCGGATATGTCATGTCCGGCCTGCTGATTTTTCTGGTTGGCATTTCTGGCCTGTTTACAAAAATCATTGGCTGGGTGCCGAAAGAAGTCATCGCCAGCATGCTTGGCGGGCTGGTCGCCAGCTATGTAGTGAAGCTCGTACCAGCAATCCAGGAAATGCCTTTTGTTGGAGGAGCGGCTTTGGTCAGTTTTCTGCTTTTTACGAGATATGTGAAAAAGTTCCCGCCTGTGCTAGCGGCTGTTGCAGTTGCCTTTGCGGTCTTATTTTTTACAGCAGATTTGAATGCAGCAAAAGACATATCATATTTTTTGCCGTCAATCCAGACACCGGAATTCAGCTGGATGGGGCTTGTAACGATTGCTCTGCCGCTGGCAATGCTGATTCTGAGCAATGATGCGGCACCAGGAATCGGTGCATTGGAAAGCGGAGATTT
Source organism: Cytobacillus sp. FSL R5-0377 (assembly GCF_038004385.1). NCBI lineage: Bacteria > Bacillati > Bacillota > Bacilli > Caryophanales > Bacillaceae > Cytobacillus > Cytobacillus sp. FSL R5-0377. Next base: position 1,684,812 of record NZ_JBBORA010000001.1, on the reverse strand, counting down.
CAAACCCCCTATTCGGAAAATTGTTTCATCAAGCGGCATATTCTCCGTGATCACGAGCTTCTTTGGCGGACAGTGTGCCAATATCGCCGGCATGATGAGTGCTATCTGTGCCGGACCGGATTCCGGTCCCAGGGAAAAAAGGTATATGGGAGCAGTTGTGTCAGGAGCGATTACGATTGTCTTCGGCATTTTCGCCTGGAAAATCGTTCCCTTTATCCAATCGCTCCCCCAGGCTTTCATTTCATTGCTGGCAGGGTTCGCCCTCATTGGCGTCCTGCATTCAAGCCTGCAAACGGGCTTTTCCGGAAACCGATACCGATTAAGCGCCCTCTCAGCTTTTATTGTCACTTTATCAGGCGTGAGCATTCTTCATATCAGCGCTCCTGTTTGGGGACTTGTTGCCGGAGCGGTATTGGCCCGGACGGTGGAGAAGCATTAATGTGGTGACAGGCACCAGTAAAATGTGTGGAAACGAAGGAATGAGTTTGGGAGCTTGATAGAAAAATGCTCAGTGTTTATATGGGGGAAATGCAGGGAACTATTCCCCGTCTTAGCCATACAAGGCAGCAAAACAAGCGAATCTAGTAACTTCTTCATTGCCTGGACCAAATATTGTCATGGGTGGTATGATGGGTGAAAGCAGGGGCTTTCCTGCTTTAAAGCCTCATAGTTTTGTTCAAATATGAGCGAGCACCATAGATAGATCCAAAAACAGACCTGGAGCTGTATCAAGCTGCGATGGAGGTCCTGTCCATTCGGTGGAAAGATCCTGCAGAATACATATAGAATGTGATGTTTAGCCTCGAGCACAGACCAAGGATATCCACTTACAAAAAGATATTTTCAGCTGGTGTGCGACATACTAGGAAGGCTGGAGCAGGGGAAGGGCATGCTTGATTCTTCCACTGGGTGCGGATCTATCTAGTAATCTTTATATCTAGGGGGGAAACCGTGAAAAATGAAAAAACAGAAATTTTAAAAGATTGGCGCTTGCATGCCATTGTGCTTGTTTTGGTGGCAGCCACTGAAGCGATCGGACAGATCAGCTTTAAAGTAGGCGCTGGAGTTATTCTGCTGCTGCCTATGCTTTATGCTTTTTTCGTGGGGCTGGGTCTTTACTTCACTCCTCTTATTAAAGAAAAACAGGCTAAAAATGCAGAGCCCCTCATCGTGCTGGGGGTTACTCTGTTAATTGCGAAAATTGGCGTAACAATTGGGCCGCAAATCGAGGCCATTATTGCGGCTGGGCCTTCATTGCTGCTGCAGGAACTTGGTAACCTGGGAACAATCTTATTTGCGCTGCCAGTGGCTATTTTTCTTGGCTTTAAAAGAGAATCCATTGGCATGACCCACTCAATTGCCCGTGAGCCGAACGTGGGGCTGATTATGAATAAATACGGATTCGATTCGCCAGAAGGCAGGGGAGTAATGGCTATTTATATTTTCGGTACTGTGTTTGGTGCTGCCTTCCTGGGACTGATTTCCGGATTCCTGGCCACCATTACCCCGCTCCATCCATTGTCTTTCGCGATGGCATCAGGGGTGGGAAGCGGAAGCATGATGGCGGCTGCCAGCGGATCACTCGTTGCTGCCTTCCCTGAAATGGAGGCGCAGATTGTTGCCTTCGCAGGCGCCAGTAATCTTCTTTCACTTTCAACAGGGCTGTATGCAAGTATTTTCATTGGACTCCCTCTTACTGAAAAGCTGTACAGCATAATGATAAAACGCAAAGAGCAGAAGGATGCGGACAAAGGGGGAGATATCCATGCTTAAAAATATAACAGAGTGGTTCCTGATATTATGTATATTCGGTCTTTCAGCGCTGATCGGTAACTGGGTAGGCTACGATATCCTGCCGTCTGCAGCCATTCCGGGCATGCTTGTGTTAATTGTCATCAGTGTACTTGGTCTTATTCTTGAAAAAGTGCTGCCAGGTAATATTCCGAGTGTCGGATATATTGGGATTATCGGAATCATCGTTTCTATTCCTGGAGTACCTGGATCACAGTACGTTGTCGAATGGACAACCCAGGTCAATATCCTGGCTCTTGCTACCCCTATTTTGGCTTATGCAGGCATCTCAATCGGAAAGAACTGGGCTGATTTTTCCAAGCTGGGTTGGAGAAGCATTATTGTCGCAGTCTTCGTGTTCTTCGGAACCTTCATTGGATCTGCCGTAATAGCCGAGATTATTCTGCGGATGCAGGGAATTATTTAATGATTGCAGCCTGGCAGGAGAATACTGCCAGGTCTTTTTGGCTCGAATATCCACAGTGTTAATAGTATCCAAAAAAATAAGAAAGAGTGAAGCCTATGAACCTTTATGAACAGCTAATAAAAGGTTATGACCAGGAACTGACCCGCTCAGGTGTAAACGGCGAAAGATTGGCTAAAAGACTTGATGAGCTTTCAAGGATAGGCCTCATGGGTAGCGGTGGAGTGACCCGCCCAGGCTATTCTGCTCAAGAGAAAGAAGCGAAGGAGCTGGTTACCAATTGGATGAAAAGCGCCGGTCTTACTGTGACAGCAGACGGTGCAGGAAATGTATTCGGCAGATTGGAAGGAAAAACAGATGGCCCCTCAATCGCTTCCGGTTCCCATGTTGACAGTGTTCCAAATGGAGGGCACTTCGATGGGCCATTAGGGGTTCTCTCAGCATTGGAAGTTGCGGAGTCATGGAAGGAAACAGGATACATACCGGAGAAGCCGTATGAGGTTGTGATTTTTTCAGATGAAGAGGGTTCAAGATTTAAGAGCAGCTTAACAGGCAGCCGGGCATTTATGGGTCTGCTGAAGCCGGAAGAAATGGATCACCTGCGTGATGAAAATGGCAAAACGTTTCGTGAAGTGTTAAGCGAATATGGCAGCAGTGCTGAAGAGTGCTTAAAGGCAGGAAGAAACAGGCGTGACATCGAAACCTTCGTGGAGGTCCATATTGAGCAGGGGAAGGTGCTGGAAAGAGAGAATCAGCCAGTTGGTGTGGTAAAAGGCATTGCTGGTCCAGCCTCTCTGGAGGTAACGTTTACGGGGGAAGCGGGCCATGCGGGAAATACGCCAATGGCTGGACGCAGAGATCCCTTAGTGGCTGCCTCATTGTTTGTAGCGTCTATCGAGAAATTTCCAAAGCAAATCTCCGATACGTCCGTTGCGACTGTTGGAAAGCTGAACGTACACCCGAATGGCTTTAATGTCATCGCTCAGGAAGTAATATTAACAGTGGATATACGGGATATTTTTGAAGAAACCCGTGATCAGCTGCTTGATCAAATTAAGAATGAAGCCCGAAAAATAGCGGACGAACGAAGTATTGACGTGAAAATGAAGCTGAATGCCAAAATCAAACCTCTGCCAATTAATGAAAATCTGCAATCTGGCATAGCAGAATCCCTGGAGAAATTCGAGATTAAACCTGTTTATATCCCAAGCGGTGCCGGCCATGACACGATGATTGTCGGAACTGAAATCCCAGCGGCTATGCTGTTTGTCCGCAGCAGGGATGGCATCAGCCATAATCCCCGGGAATGGACGTCATTAAATGACTGTGTATATGGTGTCCATGTTTTGAAAGATTTTGTTGAAGGGCTTATGAAAAAATAGCAAAAGGAGCCATCCGCATGAGTATCCGCCACATAACCCTATCAGACGCCCAGTCCCTGGCAGATCTGATTACACAAGTAGAAAACGATTCAGACTACATGCTATTTGAGCCCGGTGAAAGGCAGACATCAGCTGAAGCGCAATTTAAAAGAATTGAAGCTATCCAAAAAGAAGATCACTCAGCCATAATTGTAGCAGAACAGAACAATAGATTGATCGGCTTCGTAATGGCTATCGGCGGTGCAGCAAAGAGAAACAGGCACTCAGTCTATCTCGTTGCAGGCATTCTTAAGGAACACAGAGGCCAGGGCATCGGCACTATGCTGTTTGAAGAGCTTGACCGCTGGGCGCGTGAGCAAAATATCCACAGGCTGGAGCTTACAGCCGTTATCCATAATCATGCCGGTATCGCCCTCTACAAAAAAGCGGGTTTCCAAATTGAAGGCACCAAAAAACATTCGCTCATGATAAACGGTAATTTTGTTGATGAATACTATATGGCTAAGCTGATATAGCAGAAAGGTCATTTCCTATTAAACAAGGGGAATGGCCTTTTTCTTCTTAAAAATTTGTACACAGGCGGCACTTCGGACAGAACAAGCGGAAATCACATTGCTAGAGTCTTGAACCTGGGTCAACTTCGGACAGAATAAGCGGAAATCACGTTGCTAGAGTCCGAACCTTGGTCAACTTCGGACAGAGAAAGTCAAAATCGCTCCCCCAGAGTCCGAACCCCGTAACGCTTTAAACAAAAAAGGCACGACCCCCAGCCAACCTAGGTTAATAGACCGATCTTAAGGTAGAATTTCCTATTTTATTTCAGAAATCCCAGTATTCCCAAGGCATTCGGCATTCATTTTCACTAAACATAATGAAAAATCAGAATTTTATTTGAATTCAAAACAAGTAATCTTGTATACTTGTAATACAAGTAACTTAAAAACGCTTACATTCAACATTCAGCAGGAAAGGGAGGATTTTATGATTAAGAGAAAGTGGAAGATTATCATATCGGTTCTGACACTGGTTTTCATTGTCATTGTTGGCGTACGGACTGCAGCCGAAAACGAGGATAAAAAGTTCGTTTCTGTTGCGACTGCATCAACTGGAGGTACATATTACCCGATAGGGGTTGGAATGGCTAATATTTGGAGCAGCCATTTAAAGGATGAAAAAATTCAGGCGAGCGGTCAGTCTTCAGCCGGCTCTATTGAAAATATTGAACTGCTTCGTGAAGGGGAAGCGCAGCTAGCTATCCTGCAGGGGTTAATTTCTTCACAAGCCTATGCAGGGGACGATTCCTTTGAAGGGAAACGCTATGAGGATCTCCGAACGATCTCGATGCTATGGCCAAATGTGGAGCATTTTGTGCTGATGAACAATGATATCAAAAGCGGGACGATCGACGATATAAAAGGAACACGATTCTCTGTAGGGCCGCAGGCAAGCGGTACGGAGCAATCCACAGTCGTGATGATGGAAGGACTCGGTCTTACGAAAAAAGATATTTCTCCTGAGTATCTTGGCTACAGTGACACAGTTTCCGCGATGCGTGACGGAAGACTGGATGGAGGTTCACTGCCTGCGGGGATCCCGATTTCTGCAGTGACGGATATGTATGCAAGTAATGTAAAAGCTTCGATTTTGGAAGTAACCGATGAGCAGCTGGATGCCATTAATGCAGTATCTGACAGCTGGTACCGCTATGTCATTCCTGGCGGGACATATCCTCGCATTGACGAAGATATCAACACCATTGCCCAGCCGAACCTTTTATCCACAACGAAGGAAATGGATGAGGAAACGATCTATACATTAACCAAAACGCTCTATGAAAATTTGGATGAAATGTATGAGGTTCATAGCTCTGCCAAGGAAATGACTCTGGAAACCGCCCTTGATGGTGTATCCGTGCCTTTGCATGCCGGAGCCTACAGATATTTTAAAGAAGCTGGTCTTGATATACCTGAAAATCTAATACCGCCGGAAGCGAAATAAAGGAGGGAACATGATGACAAAATCAACAAGCGAACCCATTGTACAGCCCGCTGATTTGGATAAAGAAGCAGGCGGAGGTATGCGCCTGCTTGAGGGGCCATACAAAAAAACTGCTGCCGCCATTGCTGTACTGTTTTCTGTTTTTGCCATTTATTCCAATGGATTATCCAATATTCAAGAGATATACAGAAACCTGATTTTCCTGGGTATTCTGCTGGTAATGACTTTTTTGTACTACCCTGCCGGCAAATCTTCCAATCAAAAAAGGTTTACATTACCTGACTACCTATTTGCGGCACTTGCCCTTGCTGGTCTTGGCTATCTGCTCCTGAATTATACAACGATTCATGTGGACCGGGGCTCCCAGCCGATAATGATTGACTATATTTTTGGAGCAATTACTATCATTGTCCTCCTTGAAGCATCAAGAAGGGCAGTTGGGATCTTTATCCCCATCCTGTGCGGAGGCGCAATGGTATATGCCTTGTTTGGCACATACTTCCCGTGGATCTTCGGACATGCGGGCTTTTCACTTGAACGGCTTCTGTACCGTCTTTATATGACGACTGAGGGTGTACTCGGATTAACGCTTTCAACAGCATCCACGTTCATCGTCATGTTCGTCCTGTTTGGAGCATTCCTCTCTGTCAGCGGCGCCACCCAGCTTTTCAATGATCTCGCCCTTGCCATTGCAGGCAGAAAGCGTGGAGGCCCGGCTCAGGTTGCGGTCATCTCCAGTGCACTGACAGGGTCTTTGAGCGGAAGTGCAGTTGCCAATGTTGCGACAACAGGAGCTTTTACCATTCCGCTGATGAAATCCATTGGACTTAAGCCTAAGTTTGCCGGTGCAGTAGAAGCAGCTGCTTCTACTGGCGGTATGATCATGCCGCCGATTATGGGGGCTGCGGCCTTCATCATGGCCGGGTTCCTTGGAATCTCTTATACGACGGTCATCCTGGCAGCAATCATTCCAAGTTTTCTCTACTATATCGCTTTGATCTTTGCCATTGATATTGAAGCGAAAAAGCAAGGACTAAAAGGGATCAGCAAAGAAAATATCCCGGATGTTATCAAAATTCTGAAGGAACGAGGGGTTCTCCTTATCCCGATTATCGTTGTTATCACAACACTATTAATGGGGAAAACAGCCCTTTTTGCCGGATTTGCCGGAATCGGCGCGGTCATCATTGCGAGCTGGCTGGCAAAAGATAAATCATCAAGAATTACCATTTCTAAAACAATTGAGGCATTTATCGAAGGCGGAAGAGGGACAATTCAAGTCGGGATCGCCTGTGCCGCCATCGGAATCATCATTTGCGTTGTTACTATGACGGGAATTGGATCTACATTAGCTTATAATATTGTCGAATTAACGGGCGGACAGCTTTGGCTGATTTTAATCGTTGTTATGATCACTTGCATCGTTTTAAGTATGGGACTTCCATCGACAGCTCTTTATATCGTGGTTGCAGTAACAGCTGCTCCAGCGCTTGTAGAAGCAGGCGTTCATCCGATTGCGGCACACTTCTTTGTGTTCTGGTTTGGTGCTTTATCAAATATCACGCCTCCGGTGGCATTGGCTTCTTATACCGCAGCGGGACTGGCCGGGGCCAATGCGATGCAGACGTCATGGGAAGCGCTTAGAATTTCATTGCCGGGCTTTATCATTCCATTTATGATTGCCTATAATCCTATCATTCTCCTTCAGGCAGCAGAGGGGGAGACGGTATCTATTTTATCAGTAGCGCTTGTAGTCATCACAAGCACAGTTGGCATTTACGCTCTGGCAAGTTCACTTGGAAACTACCTGAATGCCAAGCTTGTGATTGTTGAGAGAGTCCTGATGTTTGCAGGAGCTTTAATGCTCATTAAACCAGGCATGATTACAGATATCGCCGGACTCGGTATTTGTGTGTTCGCGATTTTATTCCACATCATCAGAGTCAAGAAAAGCAGTTCAGTCGAAATCACCATATAAGGAGCTAACAGCTATGAAAATCGAACGAAAAAAAATCTCGGCCCAGGTGCTGGATCAGCTGAAAGAAATGATAAAGGATGGCAGGTTCACGGCAAATAAGCCGATGCCATCCGAGAATGAACTGGCCAAACTGTTTGGCGTCAGCCGTGCGCCTGTTCGAGAAGCATTGAGTGTGTTATCTGCCAGTGGAATTATCGAATCCAGGCAAGGCGGCCGCAGCTTCGTCAAAGAAGTTAATATGGCAGACATGCTTGGATCGTTAGCGATTGAATACATTTCTGTGGAACAGGTTTTTGAGCTATTGGAGATGCGGATGGTTATGGAGACACAGGCAGCAGCAATTGCTGCCTTACGTCGTGATGAGGACGACCTGGAAAAATTGAAGGAAGCGCTCGATCAATTTGAAATCACGCTGACCAACCCTGAAGCGGTTGGCGATCAGGCAGATGTTACTTTTCATAAACACCTGATTGCTGCAACGAAAAATCGCTTCATGATACAAGTAATGGAAAATATAGATTATCTGTACCGAAAAGCCATTGCCTTTTCCCTCAAGAAGAATGTAGGCCTTCCGGCAAAGCGCGAACAGGTATATCAGGAGCATAGAAGCATTTATGCAGCTATTAAAGAACAGGATGAAGAACGAGCAGCAAAAGCGATGCGGGTGCATCTTGAGAATGTGTCAAATAAATTGAAGGTGAATGAAGGGGAAAGAAAGAAGGTGCCTTGTGATCACTGAACAGATTGTTGAGCGGCTTAAAAGCATCATGGATTCAGAAAAGCGCATTTTGCTTGAAAGGGCAGACCTGGTCTCTTATTCATATGATGGTTCATTTGGAGCCTATATTCCGGAGATCATTCTGCAGCCTGTTTCGACTGAGGAAGTGGCAGGCATTGTGAGGCTTGCAAATGAAATGAAAATCCCCGTCTATCCAAGAGGCAGAGGAACGAGTCTGAGTGGCGGCCCGCTTCCGGTTCATGGCGGAATGGTGCTTGACTTTTCCAGGTGGACTGAGAAGCTGATCATCGACCCGGAGGATACCGTTGCGATTGTATCTCCAGGTGTCATTACAGCCGATATTGACCGGGAAGCGCAGCGGCATGGACTGATGTATCCCCCAGACCCGAGCAGCTCCCATGTTTCCACAATCGGAGGGAACCTTGCTGAAAATGCAGGAGGCCCGCGCGGTTTAAAGTACGGAGTAACAAAAGATTATGTGCTGGGACTCGAGGTTGTCACCCCAGAAGGTGACATTATCCGGACAGGCGGCAGGACGGTCAAAAACGTCACCGGCTATGATCTGACAAAACTGATCGTTGGCTCTGAGGGGACGCTCGGCATCATTACAGAAGCGACCCTCCAGCTGATTCCAAGACCGCAGGCCACTCAGACCATGATGGTCATATTTGAAGACATTATTGATGCAGGAAAAGCGATTTCCGCAGTACTCACATCCGGCATCCTGCCTTCTAAAATGGAAATCATGGACCAGGCTTCCATCCAGGCGGTGGAAGAGTTTCAGCCGATTGGGCTTCCGATAGATGTAGATGCGATTATCCTGATTGAGCTTGATGGCCATCCAATCGCCATCAGAGATGAAAGCGAGCAGGTGAAGCAGGTATGCCTGGAAGTTGGGGCCAGGGAAGCAATCATCGCCAGGGACGGGGAATCTGCCGCAAACCTATGGAAAGCGAGAAAACTTGTTTCACCTGCTATCGTCAGGAAAAAACCGACGAAAATTTCCGAAGATGCCACCATTCCCAGAAGCAAGATTCCTGAAATGTTCAGAAGGCTACAGGAAATCAAAGCAAAATATGAAATTGACTTAGTTGTATTCGGTCACGCTGGAGACGGAAATCTGCATCCGAATATTATTACCGATAAAACAAATAAGGAAGAAATGAAATGCGTAGAAAAAGCAGTCGAAGAAATTTTCACAGCAGCGATTGAATTGGGAGGAACTCTTTCAGGCGAGCATGGAATCGGGACCATGAAAGCGCCATTTATGGAGATGGAGCTGGGAGAAGCGGGACTCGACATGATGAAACGAATGAAGAAAGCGTGGGATCCGAATAACATTATGAATCCGGGCAAAATTTTTCCCGAGACAAAAGGACAAAAGCTGGTGTTAGTCCATGACTAGCCAGCTTGCCTATAAAGAAACATTCGATTGCGTCCAGTGCGGTTATTGTCTCCCGGCATGTCCCACATACGCCACTATGGGGAAGGAAAGGCACTCGCCCCGGGGCAGGATTAATCTTGTGCAAATGGCGGCCGAAGGGAAGATAACCATTGATGAAATTACCGAATCGATGGAGCTATGCCTCGGCTGCCGTGCCTGTGAAACAGCCTGTCCAACCAATGTGCAATATGGAAAAATTCTTGAGTCATTTAAGGAAGTAAAAGCGGACGAAACACCAGCTCCATTCATGGAAAACATGGCGCTGCAGAAGGCCTTGCCGAATAAAAAATTGCTGGCAGCCATGAGAGCTTCACTTCGGGCCTATCAGCAAGCGGGTTTGAATTCGTTTGCCCGCAAAAGCAAGGTGCTCAGTATTCTTCCCGAACAGCTGCGTGCTTTTGAAGAAATTGCTCCGGCGGTGGAAATGCCAAATAAACAGCTGAGAGCAGGCACCCATAGCCTGGGGCGTAAGCTGAAAGTCCGTGTCGCATTTTTTACAGGCTGCATAATGGATGTGTTTTTTGCCAAAATCAATGACCTCAGCATCAAGCTGCTGAAGCATGCGGGCTGCGAAGTTACGGTAATCAAGGAACAAACCTGCTGCGGCGCACTGCAAAACCATAGCGGTGACACGGGAACATCCAGGAAGCTGGCGAAGGAAAATATCGCGGCCTTTGAAAAAGGGAGCTTTGACTTTGTCGTTAATGCGATTGGCGGCTGTGGTTCGATGCTTGTTGAATATGATCACCTTCTTGCTGATGACCCGGAATGGGCAGAGCGTGCCAGGGTGTTTGCGGAAAAGAATAAGGATGTAAGTGTAATTCTGAACAAACTCGGAATCAGCTTCAGCCGGGAACTATCAGGGGCTGTGACCTATCAGCCATCCTGCCATTTGCTGAATGTGCAGAAGGTGGCGGATGATCCCGTCCAGCTCCTCGAAAGCATACCGGGGATTACATATGTTCCGCTTCCGAAAGGAGAGATGTGCTGCGGATCGGCGGGGATTTATAATATTGTCCACTACGAAGAATCCGTGGAAATCCTTGATAGCAAAATGGAACAGGTCCAAAAAATCTCCCCGGACATCATCGTCACGTCCAACCCGGGATGCCATCTGCAGATGTGCCTTGGGGTCAAACGGGAAGGGCTTGAAGGCAAGGTCCGTGTTGTTCATATTATTGAATTATTAGCAGAAGCCTGCGGGATTGATCATAAATAAGGGAAAGGGTGGAGGATCATGTATGATTACATCATTATTGGCGGGGGCATTGTCGGCCTGTCAACAGGAATGGAGCTGCTGAACCGGTTTCCGTCTGCAAAAGTGGCTATCCTGGAAAAGGAAAGCCATGTGGCTGCCCACCAGACGGGCCATAACAGCGGCGTTATCCATTCTGGTATTTATTATAAACCTGGCAGCTTTAAAGCTAAACTTGCTAAAAAAGGCAGCGAATCCATGACAGAATTTTGCCGGAATCATGGTCTTGAAGTGGATATCTGCGGCAAGGTTATTGTTGCAAGCGAAGATTTCGAGCTCCCCCTCATCGACAATTTATATCAGCGCGGACTGGACAACGGCCTTGGAATCCGCATGATTGACAAGGAGGAGCTGCATGAAATCGAGCCGCATGTGAATGGAAAAAAGGCCATTCATGTGCCAATGGCAGGCATTGTTAACTATAAGCAGGTTTCCGAAAAAATGGCTGAGATCATTACGGAAAAAGGCGGAGACATTCTGCTGAACCATAAAGTTCTGGCGATTGATGAAAATGCTCAGGAAGTAATCGTTCAGACCAGCAGGAAAGAGGTTAGGGGAGTATATTACGTAAACTGCGGCGGTCTTCAATCAGACCGGATTGCAAAGCTTGCCGGACTCAGAACAGATGTCAAGATCGTGCCATTCAGGGGAGAGTATTATATGCTCAAACCGGAGAAAAGCTCGCTTGTCAAAAACCTGATTTATCCTGTGCCTAACCCTAACTTTCCTTTCCTGGGAGTCCATTTTACCCGTATGATTAATGGAACGGTCGATGTTGGCCCCAATGCAGTCCTTAGCTTTAAGCGCGAGGGATACAAAAAGACGGACCTGAATGTGGCAGATCTGATGGAGGTTGTAGCCTATAAAGGGTTCTGGAAGCTTGCAAAGAAATACATGAAAGAGGGAGTGGATGAAATGGTCCGCTCAGCATCCAAGGAGCTGTTCATGAAAAATGTCCAGAAGCTAATGCCGGATATCCAAAAGGATGATATTGTTCCGGGACCGGCCGGTGTCAGAGCGCAGGCCTTGAAGGACGATGGCTCTTTAGTCGATGACTTTTTCATTGTGCCCGGCAAACGCTCCATTCATGTCTTAAATGCACCATCTCCGGCCGCGACGGCATCCATAGAAATTGGAAAAGAGATCGTCAGGAAGATGGACGGAACGTTTAAGATGGAATCAGCTGTTTAATAACGATCGGAGAATAATTAAAATCCCCCTAAACCATAATATGGAAGAAGGGGGATTTTTTAATGAAAGCCACAACTGTGATAAGGCTGATGCATCTGGTTATACCCTGGATGACAATCGTTTTTCTGCCTAAAAAGTCATTCAATAAATTCTCAACAGTTTCTGTTTTTGCAGGTATTTTAGTGTTTATTTTAAGCACACTGGCTATCCCTTTTAAATGGTGGACAGTGGAAGGAGGGCACTTCAAGAAGCTGCTTAATGATCTAACCTTCATACTGGGGCCATTTTTTATCGGGACCCTCTGGATCTTCCATTTCACTTTTGGCAGTTTTAAGAAGTACCTGGCAGTAAATGCAATCATGGATCTTCTGTTTGCATACCCGCTAAATTACTTGTATGAAAAGTTTAAATTGTACAAGCTCGAAAAATTTAAGCCCATTCATATTTTCCTGTTCTTCACCTCTTATGCCTGGATTATATATGGGTACCAGGAATTCTTCCACCGGAATAACCGGTAAAAAAAAGCCGCTCCATCATGGAACGGCTTTTCATCTGTAATCAGCATTCTCCATTATGACACTCGACTCCGATCACACGGAAGCCATTTGCATCCAGTTCTTTCTTGATTTTATCCAATGTCTCTTCTGTCGTATCCTTCGGCAATGTAAAAAGGACACGGCGGATCAAGCTGACATGGAAGTTGGATGAATCCAGTGAGATAACACCCTGGATATCGCTGTACTTGCTGATTATGCCTGTCATCTTCTTCAAGGTACCCTGTGTACCATAGCTGCCCACAGTCAGTGTATAACTGCCGCGGTTCAGCCCCCACGCTTCCTCCAGCAGTTCAAGTACGGCTGCGTGTGTCAGCAGCCCAACAAACTGGCCATGATCATTCTCAACCGGGAGATAAGGATATCTCTTCAGCGTGATAAAGGCCTTCATGAAAGAGTCGTCCTCATTTATTACAGTCTGCTGGTCTTTAGCCAGAACTGTAATCGGGTCATCCAAAGAATGATTCTCTTTATATTCTAAAATATCGACCTTATAAATATTGCCTGCAAATCTTGTATGTGTGGCATCCAGAATAGGGACACAGCGGTAGCCGGTTTGATTTAAAAACTGCAGAGCCTTTTCCAAATTAAAGGTCTCATCACAAAACTTAACATCTTTTTTATCCACCATCTGATGGCGAATCAGCATGCGAGCATCCTCCTTTACCCCTAACCTTCTCTATTCTATGCCGGTGCCTTTTCGGCAATGATAAGAAATTAAGTGAAACCCCTTGTGAAAACTTGTAGAATAGGAAACAGCCATCATCATGAAAGGTGCTGAGAAAACGTGGAAAGCATTACAGTTGTATCGCTGCTGGATGTAATTGGAGAGCTGTTTTCCGATGAGATTTCCATTGCGGTTTCCAATAAGAGTGAATATATCTATTACCGGCCGAGCAAGCGCATCGATTTAAAAATCAGGCCGGGTGACAGGGTGAAGGAAGGAACCATCACCTATAAGGCATTAGGGACACAGCAAAGAGTATCGGAGTTTATTGACCGTGATGTCTTTGGTGTTCCGTATCACGGCATGGCCGTGCCTTTTTTGCATGAAGGGAAGCTTGAAGGCTGTGTAACGGCTATTTCTCCGGCTTTAACGGATGGAAAATCGGTTGTGACGATGAAAACAAATGATGGATGGATTCCTATTCCTTTTTCAGAGGTTGTTTACCTTGAGGCAAAGGATAAGAAGACATATGTACATACCGGCGGCCATTCAGGCACCCACAAATATTCGCTTCAGGATTTTGAGTATTCGCTGCCGAAGGACAGTTTCATCCGCTGCCATCGTTCATTTATTGTCAATGTCAATCAAATAAAGGAGATCTTTCCTGACTCGCATTCCACCTTTCTCCTTGTCATGAAAAACGGGGACCGGGTGCCGGTCAGCCAGTCTTATTCCAGCTATTTCAGGAAACTGCTTGGTTTTTAGAAAATTCTTTCTGTTTCAGCTTGGTAATTTGCTGTTTTATCCGAATATTCCGTAACATAACCGAAAAAGTCCTGGCTCCCTTTTTATCCGGGTAAAATGATGATATATACCATGGCAAAGGGGAGGAGCAACATGGATAAACAATTAGACCGGATTCGCGACAGCCGCCTGCATGACAGGGTAGTTACACCAGAAGAAGCAGCATCCTGGATTCAGGATGGCATGACTCTGGGGCTAAGCGGCTTTACACGTGCAGGTGATGTGAAAGCGGTACCATTTGCACTGGCTGACCGGGCCAGACATGAAAGCTTTAAAGTGAATGTGTATACTGGGGCATCTTTGGGATCTGATGTGGATAAGCTTTTTGCGGAAGCGGGGATTTTGGGAAAGAGGCTTCCATTTCAGGCTGATCCAACTATGAGAAAAAGCATTAACCAGGGGGATTTCTTATTTATCGATCAGCATTTATCCCATACGGCAGAGCTTGTGCGCGCCAATGTTATGGATCCTATTGATTTCGCTATTTTGGAAGCGGTTTCTATTACGGAGGATGGCTTGATCATCCCGTCTACTTCAATCGGAAACTCGCTGTCTTTCGCGGAAAACGCCAGACATATCATCATCGAAATCAATCTGGCTCAATCCACACAGCTGGAAGGCCTGCATGATTTGTATGAACCTGGCAGGCAAGGAGAACGGGATCCAATCCCGCTTACGAAAGCTGACGACCGCATCGGCACGCCGGGAATTAAAGTGGATTTGGATAAGGTGAGGGGAATCGTGTTCACGAACCAGCAGGACTCTCCTTCGACAATCGTGCCGCCGGATGAAGAGACCGCCATCATGGCTCAGCATCTGCTTCAGTTTCTCCGCGGGGAAATTGCAGCAGGGAGGCTGACGAAAAGTCTGGCACCTCTGCAGTCGGGCATTGGGTCTGTGGCAAATGCCGTGCTTCATGGAATGCTCGATTCTGAGTTTGAGAATCTGGAAGTCTATTCAGAAGTGCTGCAGGATGCGGTATTTGACTTGATGGATGCCGGAAAGGTGGACTTTGCGTCCTGCTGTTCTATCACTCTATCAGATGAAAAAATGAAAGAGGTTTTTGCGAACTTCGACCGGTACAGGGACCGCTTAATTATGCGTCCGCAGGAGATATCCAACCATCCTGAAATCATCCGCCGCCTCGGCTTGATTTCGATCAATACCGCACTGGAGCTCGATATTTATGGGAACGTGAACTCCACCCATGTACTTGGAACAAAAATGATGAATGGCATCGGCGGATCAGGCGATTTTGCCAGAAATGCACGTCTGGCGATCTTCGTGACAAAATCCATTGCCAAGGACGGCAAGATTTCAAGCATCGTCCCATTCGTCTCCCATGTTGACCATACCGAGCATGATGTCGATGTAATCGTCACAGAACAGGGCTATGCAGATCTGCGCGGGCTGGCTCCAAGGCAGCGCGTCGAGCTGATCATCGAAAATTGCGCACATCCGCTCTACCGTGACCAGCTTCGCGACTACTACCGCGAAGCCCTCACAAGAGGCGGCCAGACACCGCACATACTGGAAAAGGCCCTCTCCTGGCACACAGACTTCGCCCAAAACGGAACTATGCAGAAAGAAACAGCGTCAGCTTCAGCTGCTGCTGCTGTTCCACAGTGGAGCTTCTGCTGAAAATAGATGGTGACAGGCACCTATACCACTTCACCGAACTGGTATAGGTGCCTGTCACTTTTAATGTTACAATGATAGCTATACTAACAAAATGATTGGGTGAATTTATGAGGAATGCTATCAAATTAATTGCGGCTCCTAGATATAGGAATAGTTTTCGGGAAGGTTATCCGCTTGTGACAGAGGAGTCTGTGCAGCGGATTCCGAAGAACATCGAAGAGGGTGCGGTCTTTGAATTGACTGATGAGAGCGGCCGGTTTATCGGCAAAGGGTATTATGGGAAGCAGAATAAAGGCAGAGGCTGGATTCTTTCCCGAAATCCTCAGGAAACCTTCGATGAAGCATTTTTTGCGAAAAAATTCGAAGAAGCACTGGAAAGGCGGGAAGCTTTGTACCATGATCCCGATACAACCGCTTTCCGGGTGTTCAATGGGGAAGGAGACGGAATCGGAGGCATCACGATTGATTTTTATGATGGCTTTTATGTAATCAGCTGGTACAGTGAAGGCATTTATTCATTCAGGGATACAGTGATTCAGGCATTGATGAAAAGTGCTGATGTTAAAGGACTGTACGAAAAGAAACGGTTTGCTGTAAAAGGCACGTATATCGAGGATGATGATTTTATAGAAGGAGAACGAGCATCTTTTCCGCTGATCGTGAAGGAGAATGGCATCAGATTCCCCATTTATCTGAATGATGGTGCCATGGTAGGTGTATTCCTTGATCAGAGGCATGTCCGCAAGACAATCAGGGACAAGTATGCCGCCGGAAAAACGGTTCTGAACACGTTCTCTTATACCGGCGCTTTCTCAGCGGCTGCCGCATTAGGGGGAGCCGTGAAGACAACCAGTGTCGATCTTGCCAACCGCAGCAAAAGCAAAACGATTGAAATGTTTAGCGTTAACGGCATTGATCATGAGGCACAGGATATCATTGTGGAAGATGTGTTCAACTACTTTAAATACGCAGTGCGGAAGCAGCTGAAATTTGATATGGTCATCCTGGACCCTCCAAGCTTTGCCCGTTCCAAAAAGCATACATTCAGTGCGAGAAAAGATTACCCAGAGCTGCTCGCGCAGGCCATCCAGATCACAGAAAAGGATGGAATCATTGTGGCATCATCCAACTGCAGCACATTCAGCATGAAAAAATTCAAAGACTTTATCAAAAAGGCGTTCGCCCAGACAGGGGACCGCTACAAAATCCTTGAGGAATTCACCCTTCCGGAAGACTTCCGCACCATCAAGGAATTCAAAGAAGGAAACTATCTTAAAGTAGCATTTATACAGAAGCTGTAACAAAAAAGGGGTGACAGGCACCTATACCAGTTTAGTGAACTGGTATAGGTGCCTGTCACCCAGCTTGTGGAGAAAGGTATGATTTTTCCACAAGCTTTTTTTATTTTCTCAATTACTGACTTAAAAATAGGCTTTTTTTATGGAAAAACAATAGATCGCCACAATTATCCTAGCTTGGCTAGGTGAGTGGCGATCTTTTTCATATTCTGGCACGCTGCGGTGAGTAATACTTGCTCACTCGCATTGTGCAATCCCCGTAACCGGCAATAGCGAAGCCCATGCAGTTCTTTTGAATCTGCGAAGCTTCGCTCAACTTTCTCTTTTCTATATTTATAAAGAATTTTTCCGGAGAGGGAGAGTCTGTTTAGGCGCACTTTCTCTTTAAATTCTTCCCACACATGGCGTGTTAGGACCTTTTGTTTGTTCTTTGACCTTGTGCACTCCTTCAGGAGTGGGCATTCTGAACACTTTTTAGAATCAGACTTGTACTCTCTGTACCCTTCTCTTGTTGTTGTGCGATAAACTAGCTTCTGGCCATTTGGACAAACATAGATATCTTGTTCTTTATGATAGGTAAACTTCCATTTTGGAAATAATCCTTTGGTCGGCTGATATCTCCGATGGGCAATTACACCAAAAATGCTTCTGTCGTGAAGCCCTTTACAAATGGGATTCGTTAAATAACCTGAGTCGAGTGCCACTGCCTCTACTTTAAATCCAAAACGATCGATCTGACGATCCAATCTAGAAAGATAAGGGATAGAGTCATGGACATTTCCAGGAGTAACATAGGCATCCGTTATGATATTGAACTTCATATCCGTTGTTCGGTGGTCTAAGTAACAGAACATTTCCTGCTTATTTTCCCTGGACATGAATCCGCAATCTGGATCGGTTGTACTTTTTCGGATTTCCTTGGTCTCTGTCACCTCCTCTCTTTCTTTTAGCGCTTTTTTCCGTGGTTTGACCTGTCTTCCTCAATAGCTTTATTAAGTTCATCTATATATTCCCGAGTTTCAATTTCTACTTCTTCACGAGTGAATTTGTGCTTGTTTGCATTCGCTTTAAGGTGAGTGGAGTCAGTAAATAAAACTCTTCCACCGACCATTTTATGACTAATGGCTTGATGGACAATTTCATCAAAGATCTCTTGAAAAATATTTGTATCTTTAAAACGAGTTCGCCGGTTCCAACTGATGGTTGAATGGTCCGGAACAGGATCATTGAGCTTCAAGCCAAGGAACCATCGGTACGCCACATTCATCTGTACTTCCCGTTCTAATTGTCGTTCTGAACGGATGCCATAAAAGTAACCAATGAACATCATCTTAAAAAGCATAATGGGGTCCGAAGGACGCCCGTTATTCTCTGAATAGAAGGGACGGACTTTCTCCCCGATAAAAGAAAAATCTATGTACTTATCAACTTTTCTTAAAAGATGATCTTCAGGGACTAAATCTTCAATAAAAACAAATTCCGCTTCATTTTGTGATTCTCTTTTCGGTTTGAACATGCCATCCACCATCCTAAGTAAAATTAATTATATTATATCAAATTAACGCGGTGAATTAATAAAGTTAATGATAAAAATAAAAGCTGTCGAGAGTTTCTCGACAGCCTGGGTGACAGGCACCTATACCAGTTTAGTGAACTGGTATAGGTGCCTGTCACCTTTTCAATCTCTTCATTGTCACCTTTTCATTCGTATTCTGCCCGCAGCTCTTTCATTTTTCTCACCAGGTTCTTCCCAATGTCATGTGAGAAGTCTTCATAGACCGGGTCCAGCATGGCTTGCCATTGCTGTTTTTCATCCGGTGTGAGTTCATGAATCTGAATGGAAGAATTCTGCCTGATTTTCTCTAGCAGTTCTTCGTTCATGTCAAAAGCCATCCGGCTGTTCCAGTCAGTTGTTTCTTCCATAGCCTCCAGCAGGATTTTCCTGGTTTCCTCACTCTGCTCATTCCAAACCTTATTGCTCATCATCACCGCATATCCAAGATAGCCATGATTGCTGATTGTCATGTGCTGCTGCAGGTTATAAAATTTCTTAGAGTAGATGTTGGAAATCGTGTTTTCTTCGCCATCCACTTCACCTTCTTCCAGCAGCTTGTAAGTAGAATTAAAGGAATCCTGGACAGCCTTTGCCTTTAAGCGGCTGAATTGGGCCGATAGCACATCACTTTGCATGATTCGGAAGGATTGCCCTTTCAGATCCTCCGGCTTTTGTATGGGCCCTCTATTCGAGGTGATCTGTTTAAATCCATTTGGCCAGTGGGCGAGTCCTTTAAGGCCGGCCCCTTGAAGAGAATTCAGCAGCTGCCTGCCGATATCCCCGTTCAAGCCTTCCAGAGCCGCTTCGCGCGAAGGGAAAGCAAACGGCAAGTCGAGCACACCCCATTGCGGGGAAAGCATGCCAAGCTTGGACGTGGAGGGAGCAATAAAGTGAACCTGCCCCTCCTTTAACGCATTGATTTCTTCAATATCAGAATAGAGACTGCCGTTTGGAAAGACTTCTATTTTAATGCGGCCATCCGATTTTTCAGCGACAAGCTTTGCAAACCGTTGAGCTGCAAGGCCCTTCGGCGTATTTTCTGCCACAACATGGCTGAATTTAAAGACAATTTGCTCCTTGAGCCCTTCCTGGTCATCATCGTAGGGAATCTCTTCCCCTGGAAAAAAGCTTCGATAGCCCAAAAAGGCAGCCAGCAGCAAAACCGAACCGGCAAGGAGAACATAGCTTTTCATGTGAATCCTCCTTTTTAAAAACTATTAATGTTATCATACTTACAAGAATTCTATCCGTAAAGACAGAAGGGAGGGACCCCTTGTGAATCAGATGCCCATCCGCTGGAAGATTACCATTCTTTCTTATGCCGTCGTCATTTTTTCTTTATTGATTGGCGGGATGGTTGTGATTGCTAACATCCAGGAGCAGGAAGAAAAAGAACTGAGAATTCGCTCGATGAATACTGCCAGAACGGTGGCAGAGCTGTCAGATGTGAAAAAGGGGATCCTGCAGCCGCAGGGCTGGAAGACGGTCAACAAAGTTGCAGAGGAAATTCGCATTATTAATGAAACAGATTATATAGTGATCATGAATATGGAACGTATCCGCTATTCTCATCCGGTCAGGGAATTGATCGGCAAGCCATCTGCAGGCGAGGATGAAAAGCCCGCATTTGCCGAACATATTTATTTTTCCAAGGCAGAGGGAGAAGCAGGCATCTTTATCCGCGCGTTTATCCCGATCAAGGATGAAAACCTCAACCAAATCGGTGTGGTGGCAGTCGGCAACAAGATCCCTTCCATAACCGAAATAATCGCAGATTTGAAAGATGAAATCAGTATCATTGTTCTGCTGACGCTCATATTCGGTCTGATCGGCTCTTTAATGCTCGCCAATCATATTAAAAAGCAGATGTTTCAGCTTGAGCCACACGAAATCAAACGGATGCTGGAGGAAAGGACAGCCACTTTCCATTCGATCAATGAAGGCGTAATTGCGATCGACAACCAGGAAAATATTACGATTTTTAATGACAAAGCCAAGAAAATTTTTAATGTGGCAGGCCGTGTCGCAGGCAAAAAAATCAGATCTGTTTTAAAAGATACAAGGCTTCCCGAGATTGTGGAGAGCAACCGCGCCGTTTATAATGAGCAAATTATAGTGAGCGGCAAGGTCATACTGAGCACCCGAATTCCGATCCGGAAAGACAATGAAAAGATCGGAGCGGTAGCCATCTTCCAGGACCGTACAGAAGTCACGAAGCTGGCTGAAGAGCTGACAGGAGTGAAAAGCTTTGTAGAGGCGCTCAGGGTGCAGAATCATGAGCATATGAACAAGCTTCACACCATTGCCGGTCTGATTCAGCTCGGGAAAGCGGATCAAGCATTAAAGCTGACGTTCGACGCTTCTGAAGAGCAGGAAACCCTCTCGAATTTCCTCAGTGATAATATCCGGAACGATGCCATTGCAGGTCTACTATTAAGCAAGGTGCGGCGCGGCAAGGAATTGGGCATTACAGTCGTCATCGACTCTAACAGCAGTCTGGAGAAGTTTCCGGACCGGCTGGATCACCATGATTTTGTTCTGCTGCTGGGCAATCTCATTGAGAATGCCTTCGGGGCTTTTGAGCATAGCGATCGGGAAGATCGAAAAGTGGATATCAGCATTGAGCAGACAGACGAGATTTGTGCCCTGCTGGTGGAAGATAACGGAAGCGGCATAGAGGAATCAATTTTGCCAAAGATCTATGAAAAAGGATTTACTGCCAATAAATCTGGCGGGACAGGCTACGGACTTTACCTCGTCAAGCAAATTGCAGAAAAAGGCGGGGGAGCAATCGAGGTTTCAACAAGCAAGGATGAAGGAAGCTCTTTTACAATCATTTTTCCGATGGAAGCGGAGGGAGAATCATATGGCGATTAAAGAAGAAATCAGTGTGCTGCTGATCGAAGATGATCCAATGGTCCAGGAAGTGAATAAAGAATTTATAGCAAGTGTGCCAGGCTTTAAGATCATCGGAGCGGCCGGGAATGGGGAGGAAGGCATTACCCTGGCAAAAAAACTGCAGCCTGACCTGGTGATCATGGATATTTTTATGCCAAAAAAAGATGGCATTCAAACCTTGAAGGAATTTAGAAAACAGCACCTTGATTCGGATGTCATCGTCGTTTCCGCTGCAAAGGATAAGGAAACCATCAAGCAGATGCTTCAAAACGGAGCCAGGGATTATATAATAAAGCCCTTTAAGCTGAACAGGATACAGCAGGCTCTCGAAAAGTACCGCCATTATAGAGAAAGCCTTAAGGAATCGGGCACCCTCTCACAGGAGCAGCTTGATGCCCTGATTTATGCGAAGCAGGCGAAGAAAGAAGAAAACGTATTGCCGAAAGGGCTAAATGAATTCACCTTAAATGAAATTACTGCGTTTATGAAACAGCAGACTGAACCCCGCTCTGCCGAAGAAGTCGCGAACGGCATCGGCATTGCCAGAGTTACCGCCCGCCGCTATCTGGATTACCTTGAAAAAAGCGGAGCGATCTTGCTGGATGTGCAGTATGGGGGCGTGGGCAGGCCTGTAAATCGGTATGTCATCGTTTAGCTGTTTTCTTAAGACCAAAATGAACAAAACATCCGTTATGACCATAAACTTCTCTCTTTTATCTGAAAACGCTATCATTTCTAATAGAATGAATAGTTAGAAAAAAGGAGCTGAGATAAGAGTGAAGAAGCAGCGGATTTATAAGAATTTAACCTTTCAGGTGTTAACGGCTATTTTTATCGGTGTTATGGTCGGGCTTATTTGGCCGGAAGTCGGAAAAGAAATGAAGCCTGTAGGCGACACCTTCATAAACGCAGTCAAAATGGTCATCGCTCCGATTATCTTCCTGACCATCGTCCTTGGAATCGCAAAAATGGGCGATATGAAAAAAGTCGGCAAGGTAGGCGGAAAAGCATTCATTTATTTTGAGATTGTTACTACACTTGCTTTAATGATCGGCCTGATCGTCGTAAATGTCATTAAACCGGGTGCAGGACTGAACTTTAATGAATTGGAAAAAGGAGATGTTTCACAGTATACAGCCAATGGCGGAGAGGGCATCAATTGGATTGAGTTTGTGACACATATTGTTCCTTCCAACATGGTGGATGCCTTTGCCAAAGGAGATATCCTGCAGGTATTATTCTTTTCTGTACTATTTGGGGTCGGCTTGGCGGCTCTTGGAGAAAAGGGCAAAATCGTCATTGAATTTTTGGATAAGCTATCACTGGTATTCTTTAAAATCATCGGCTATGTCATGAAGGCCGCCCCGCTTGGAGCATTTGGCGCCATGGCCTATACAATCGGACACTTCGGACTTGCATCACTTGTACCACTGGGCAAACTGATGATTTCCGTGTACGTGACAATGTTCTTATTTATCTTTGTTGTATTAAACATTATCTGCAAAATGTACGGATTCAGCTTATGGAATTATCTGAAGTTCATCAAAGATGAAATTTTGATCGTATTAGGTACAAGTTCATCAGAATCAGTGCTTCCGAGAATGATGGATAAAATGGAGCGCATCGGCTGCTCCAAATCGGTGGTGGGTCTTGTCATTCCAACAGGCTACTCCTTTAACCTGGATGGTACATCCATCTACCTGTCTATGGCTGTTGTCTTCCTTGCCCAGGTATTCGGAGTGGATCTGACAATCGGCCAGCAGATTACGATTCTGCTAGTATTAATGCTTACTTCAAAGGGAGCAGCAGGTGTTACAGGCAGCGGGTTTATCGTATTGGCATCCA
This sequence comes from Cytobacillus sp. FSL R5-0377, assembly GCF_038004385.1. Taxonomy (NCBI): domain Bacteria; kingdom Bacillati; phylum Bacillota; class Bacilli; order Caryophanales; family Bacillaceae; genus Cytobacillus; species Cytobacillus sp. FSL R5-0377. The sequence goes on along the minus strand of NZ_JBBORA010000001.1, from coordinate 1,661,348 downwards.
CGCTTGCCGCCCTGCAGGTTATTCCTCTTGAAGGATTGGCTCTGCTTCTTGGTGTAGACCGTTTCATGAGTGAAGGAAGAGCAATCGTAAACCTGATCGGAAACGGAATTGCCACGATGGTTGTAGCGAAGAGTGAAAATGAATTTGATGAAAATAAGGCGAAACAAGCCATCAGTGATATGAAATTAATGAAGCAGGAACAGCAAAAGCAGGCAGTATAAATGGAAAGGCCATTCTCCTTTTGGGGGAATGGCCTTTCCATTTATATTGTCGAAATACCCGCTGTGCAGGCGACAATTATTGCAGTAATTTCCCGGGAAAAATTCAGAACTGACAGTATTTCCATGTCTTTTCAATCAAACGTTTGATTGAAAAGTAAATTGTTGAATAAACACGAAAGACAAATAAAATTTAGAAAGTTATAAAAATTTTATGGTATGATTATTTTTAAAAAATGTGACAGGTACCTATACCACTTGGCCAAAGTGGTATAGGTACCTGTCACCGGAAAGAAGGTTTACGTAGTGAAGCGCTCAAAGGTTCATTATGCGTGGATAATTTTAGTGCTGACGTTTTTGGCTTTGCTGGCTGCACAGGGGGTTCGATTGTCGTTCGGAGCGTTTATGGCGCCATGGGAGCATGAGTTTTCGGCAAATCGAAGTGTTATTTCCTTCATTGCTTTTGTGAGCTATATTGTTTTTGCCATTTCACAGCCGTATGTCGGCCGGCTGATTGATAAGTATGGCATCCGTTACATTCTATCCTTCAGTATACTGGTTATTGGTTTTTCAACACTTCTGACCTTTTTTACCACCAGCCCCGTTCAGCTGATGATCATCTACGGAGTAGTCGCCTCAGTTGGCTTTGGCGGTGCATCCAATGTAGCGGGAACGATGGCAGTGGCGACCTGGTTTGCAGATAAAAAAGGAATGGCGATGGGACTGATGTCTGCAGGCACAGCCGCAGGACAGCTTATTCTCGTCCCGCTCTCCTTATTCCTAATTGACCAGCTGGGCTGGAAGACAACCGTCCTGGTGCTCGGCTGCTTTTTGATAATAATCATTTTCCCGCTGCTTCTGCTTTTTATCCGTTCGAACCCGGCTGATCTGCATATCCATGCGTACGGAGCAAAAGTGAGTGAAAGTGAGAAGGGCCTGCAGGAGAAAAAGGAAGCACCAAAAGGGACGCTATCTATATTCCAGCTTTTAAGGAGGAAAGAATTCCTGTTTCTCATGCTCCCGTTTTTCGTGTGCGGCGTGACGACTACTGGGCTGATGGATACGCACCTTATTCCATTTGCCCAATATTGCGGATTTACGCCTGGCGTTACGGGAGCCGCTGTCAGCCTGCTGGCCGGCTTTAATATTTTTGGCACTGTTGTTTCCGGGTTCCTGGCAGATAGGTGGAATTGCAGAAAAATCCTTGCCTTTCTCTACGGAGTGAGGGCTCTGACTATTGTTCTGCTTCTGATCATCTTGAATGATGCTTCACTATTTGGCTTTTTCATCACCCAGTCCCATCTGCTCATCCTATTTGCCATCAGCTTTGGAATTGTTAATTTTGCCACTGTCGCACCAACTATGAAGCTGGCCGCGGAATATTTCAGTCATCTGTCCGCAGGAGCAGTGATTGGCTGGATCTATTTGAGCCATCAGCTGGGGTCAGCTCTCGGTTCCTTTGTCCCTGGTGTATTATTTGATCTGACAGGCAGCTATGACAGTTCTTTCATTGCCTCCATTATTCTTCTGATATTCGCATCTGCCTTAAGCATAATGCTTCCAAGGCAGGGGGCAGATTATCAGTATGCTGCCGGCAGAGAGTTAGCCGAGTATAGGTAGAGGCTAAAAATCGACACTTTATTTCTCTTCGGTTAAAATAAAATTATTGAAATAACAGTTCGGTTAGGGGAGACGGGCATGCATCGTAATCATGATTTATATCAATTTTTCCTTGAAAAAACATGGGACTTAACAGAAGAATGGTATAAAAATGTGAACAAAGAAAAAAGCGGCGGGATTTATACCTCGGAAGACCCCGCTGTGATCGAACGAGTAAAGAAGCAAAATTACGAGTTCCACAAAGAGTTCTCCGAAGTCTTTGATAAAGATGAAGAAACTTTTTTTCATGATTTGGAAGGATGGATTGTCAAAGTGGCGCAGGATGATGAACATCTCCGCACCCCTCTGGAGAAGATCCTCCAGGAGTTTTTTAACACCCAGGAACAGTATTTGAATCTGCTGGAGCAATTCGTTGAAATCAATCAGGGCCAATTTAATGAAAAGCAAATTTCCTTATGGCGCAGGATGATTACTAAAACCATTGGTGAAGTGGTTACCTGGTTCACGGAGGAATATAATAATCATTCCCAAAAGAGGCTGCAGGCTCAGCAGGCTTTAATCCTTGAGCTCAGCTCCCCGGTCATTTCTTTGACGGAAGATATCGCGCTTCTGCCGCTTGTCGGGGATATTGATACCACACGTGCGAAAATCATGCTTGAAAATACACTTCAGCAATGCAATAAATTAGGGGTGACTCAGCTCTTTTTGGATCTCTCAGGTGTAGTCATGATCGATACGATGGTAGCCCACCAGCTATTCCAGCTCATAGAAGCGCTAAGCCTGATCGGCGTAAAGACCACAATCTCCGGCCTAAGGCCGGAAATTGCCCAGACTGCCGTACAGCTCGGGTTGTCATTTGATCACGTTAACATTACATCCACGCTATCAACTGCCATTAAATCAGCAAAAATAATAGCAGGTTAATACAAAAACACGATGAAGACTGGCTTCATCGTGTTTTTCTATCTATTTTAATCCTTTAATGGTCATGTCCTTCACTGGCAGGAAGGCTTCACCTGTATCCAGATAATTTACGTCCACCTGATCGCCTTCCTGCAGATAAATGGCCATCGGCACGGTTTCAGATGAAACCACATAGCTCTGGCGGTTATCGAGAAGGAACGATATGACAGTGTAATCACCGGACTTCTCCTTGTACACTCGAAGTACAGATCCGTTCACCTGTTTTTCCTCTGCCTTCGAGCTTCCGTCTACAGTGCCTCCGCCTCGCTGCAATGCAGTTTTATAGGAACGCAATGCTTCATTTGGCGTTGTACCATAAGCCGATATTTCCGGATTGGCTGCAGATACAATAAAGTAGTTCTGCAGGAATCCGTTGGCATCAAGAACAGGCGTCAGCCAGCTCGCTTCACCGTAGAAGTTATACAGAACAGGCATTTCACCGCTCCATTTTTTCTCGATAAATTTCTTTTCGATAATCTGCAGGGCACCCTGGGAGTCCATATATGATTCCTCGAGATTGCCTGTATAGAAGGTGGCCTGACCTGTCCTTGAATTTGTCAGAGAATAGCCAAGCATCGAATCTACGCCTTCTTTTGGACTTGTAAAATCAGTGAAGTAGTACATGTCACCATTTTCATCAAAAATCGGACTCACATTGGCCTCCGTTCCTTCATCAGATGGAAGCCTTACATCTGATTTTCCAAATTTGCTGTTCCAGAAGCCATGGACATAATTCCCGAAATAACTATTTTGCAGACTGACCGTTTCAGGAGAGACTGCTCCATCAATAAAAGCCGGCACATCGGCAAGTTTATAAGACTTTGTCTGTCCGTTCAGCGGGTCAACCATGACGATGCCTTTAACATCAAAGCCATTTCTCGCTGAAATAAACTCTCCATAAGAACGGATATAAAACGGCTTTCCGTCTTCATCCACTTCCAGCTGCACATCTCCGTAAAAAATCGCCTGTGGATACTGCATCCGGATATGGCGCTCTATATTTTTATTAAAATAAGAGGATGGTGTATACACCATATCGCTTTTCACAAACTTTGGATTAGCTGTGGAATCAGTGGCGCTAATAGTAAAATAGCCTGGTGTCTTATCTCCATTCCACCATTTGAAAAAGCCGGAAAACTCTACAGGAGCTATATACACATACTCTCCATTGACTTTTTGGATCTGCAGGCTGCCGAGTTCGTAATAGCTCGTGTTGGGAACCTGCCCGAAAGCCTTCTTCATTTTATTGCGGGCAAACTTCGGCGGCACGCTTGCAGGTGTTTCTTTTTCATCAAATGTCTCAATCTCCGTTTTTTCCTTCATTTTGGCACTCTCATATTTTTCATCTGCATTGAAGAGGAAAGCGGTCAGAAAGAAAATTCCTGCTATCAGGCTGACGGCAAACACACCGGTTTTGATCATTCGTTCCCTGCCTGTCGCAAGAACGGCTCCAATTAATGAAGCGATAACCGCTAACAGCCATAAGCTGGTCAGGTTTCGGTCCAGATTGGAGAAATAATACACAGCAAAAACAAGCAGCACAGATACTGCGGCTGTGGCGGCCATAATTCCGGTTCCCCGTTTCCTGCCTTCCTTTTCCTTGGATTTATAGCTGAACGGTATCAGCAGGATAGAAATCGCCAGTCCGGCTATGAGTGAAAAAATAAATATATTTCCCATTATGAATCTCCCCTAATAAAAAGTTCGTTACTATCTGTTACGGATGAAAAACCAAAAAGTTTCATAAAGCTGATCTTTAAGTGTTCTTGAGCAGCATCCCAGCATAATTCTTAAAAGAAGGATTCTTCCGGCTCGAACCAGAATAGGATTAGCATTCCCATATGAAGGAGATTTTTCATGATTACATATGAATGGGCTATACCGGACCAGGATCAGTTATTTCAGTTATATGAACTTGACGGCTGGAATGATTTTTTGAAGATGCCAAAAGAAAAATTGTATAAGGCGATGGAGGGGAGCTTGCTTGTAATCAGTGCCTATGATGGAGAGAGCCTGGTCGGGACAGGACGAATTATTTCAGATGGAGTGATCAATGCATATCTTTGCGGAGTAATCGTCGATCCTGATTTCCGCAGCCAGGGCATTGGCAAGGAAATGGTGCGAAGGCTTGCAGAAGAGTGCGCTAAGGCCAGTCTCCATTTACAATTGCTCGCCGAGGAAGACAAAGCAGGCTATTATGAAAAGCTGGGGTTTGAAATTTTTACATTAGGCTTAAAGTATAAGACTTCAGGCTAAAGCTGTAGATGCTTTCAGCCGGAACGGTGATTCAGCTTATTGTGTCAGGTCTTAAAATGGTTAATGTAACCAGTATGAGAACGGAGGCAATTTCATGGAAAAATATATATGCAAAACATGTGGAACACAATTTCCGCCAGCTGCACATCAGCCTGAAAGCTGTCCCATTTGCCTGGAAGAGCGCCAGTACGTTGGACCCCGCGGCCAGGAATGGACAACATTGCATGCAATGATTGTAAGCCAAGATTATACGAATGAAATAAAGCAGGAGGAACCACACCTTTACAGCTTGAAAACAGCCCCGGAGTTTGCCATCGGCCAGACAGCCTACCTTGTTCAGCAAAATGGCTTTAATCTGTTGTGGGATTGCATTACCTATCTTGATGAGCACACGATTGAAACCATAAAAGAATTAGGCGGAATTAACGCAATTGCACTGTCCCATCCTCATTATTATTCAGCCCAGGTTGAATGGGCGGAAGCATTCAATGTGCCGATTTATATCCATGAGGATGATAGGGAGTGGGTAATGAGGAATAGTGAGCACATCATTTTCTGGAGCGGTGAAAGTCTGAAGCTTCATGATGGCCTGGTCATCTATCGCATGGGCGGCCATTTTAAAGGCGGTGCTGTCCTTCATTGGGAAAAGGGGAATGAGGGGAAAGGCATCATGCTGACTGGCGACATAATTCAGGTCGTTGCGGACAGGGCTTGGGTCAGCTTCATGTACAGCTACCCGAACCTCATTCCGCTTCCCGCCGAAACCGTTGAATGGATAGCCGGCAAAATCAAACCGCTGTCATTTGACCGGATTTACAATGCGTTTCACAGAGTGGTAGAAAAAGAGGCAGACCTTGCTGTTCAACGGTCAGCTGAGCGATATGTCAAAGCTGTCAGGGGCGAGCTTTTTCAGACCTGATGCTGGCTGTTAATATGAAAATTTAGTAAAATAAGGTAATAGAATAGGAGGGGACGAGATGTTAAAGAAACCTGAATCAAATGAGTATGCACCGTATTACGAGAAATATGTCAGCTCTATACCGGAAGGGGACCTTCTGCAGATCCTCGATGAACAAATGAGGGAAACAATGAATCTGGTTAAAGATCTGAAGGAAGACCAGGCCCAGTTCAGGTATGCTCCGGAAAAATGGACAATTAAAGAAGTGATCGGCCATATTACAGATACTGAACGCATCATGAGCTATCGAATGCTTTGCATTGGCAGAGGTGAGAAGGCTGAGCTGCCGGGTTATGATGATAACCAGTATGTAAAGAATGGGAAATTTAACCGCTTCAGCATTAGGGAACTTTCAGCACAAATGTCCCAGGTTCGTCAAAATACGATTGCTTTACTGAAAAGCCTGGATGATGAGGCGCTGCTAAGGCGAGGGAATGCGAACGGCACCGAGGTAACCGCCAGGGCCATTGCGTATATCATTGCCGGCCATGAACATCACCACCGCACCTTAATCAAAGAACGGTATATGGGTGCAGAAAGCTACGGCAGAGTGAATGGATAAGCATGAACTGGCAAGCTGGCTGAAATCCCTTCTAATTGCCTTTGGAATTACATTGGTCATAAAGGTTTTTCTCTTTTCGCCGTACTATGTGGAAGGAGCATCCATGGATCCGACCCTTCATGATGAGGAAAAAATCTTTGTTAATAAATTTGAAGAATTGAACAGAGGCGATGTTGTCATCATCAGGGGCGATGAAAAAAACTATGTAAAAAGATTAATAGGTTTCCCTGGCGATGAACTGGAAATGAAGGATGACCAGCTGTATATTAACGGCCAGCAATGGGATGAAGACTACCTTGCTGAAAATCGCAAAGCAGCCGATGGGATTGTCAGCAAACTGACCGGTGACTTCGGCCCTCTGACGGTACCGAGTGATCATTATTACGTCATGGGTGACAACCTCCTGGTCAGCAGGGACAGCCGAAATGGACTCGGGTTTATAGAGAAAGAGCGGATTATTGGCGTCAGTAAATTTGTCTGGTATCCTTTTACAAGTATGAGGAAAGTAGAATAGAACCTAATTATTGAAAGAGAAAGGACGTTGTCCAAATGACCAAAATCGGATTAATCCGTCATGGAATCACCCCCTGGAATAAAGAAGGACGGGCACAGGGAAGCTCTGATATTCCCCTTCATGAAGAGGGGCTGGCTGAGGCCGAACGTCTGGCCGAACGGGTTAGCGGCGAAAACTGGGATGTGATTTACTCCAGTAATCTCCTGAGGGCAAAGCAGACGGCAGAAGTCATTCAGGAGAAAATCGGTTCGATTCCACTGCACCTTGATTCCCGAATAAGGGAAGTCAGTGGAGGAATGATTGAAGGAACAACCGAAGCAGAGCGTCTTGAGAAATGGGGCAAGAATTGGCGAGAAATGGACCTTGGTTTCGAGGCGAAAGAAAGTGTTTTGAAAAGAGGTCTTGGCTTCCTGCAGGAGATTGCAGAAAGGCATCCGGACGAGAACGTTTTGATCGTAAGCCACGGCTCCTTCATTCGCCATCTCCTAAGAGAACTGGTTCCGCAGACAGATCTATCCACTCCGCCGAAAAACACCTCTATTACGGAACTGTTATTAAAGGAAAGCAAATGGAACTGCGAGTTGTATAATTGCACGAAGCATCTGGAAGCGGAGCAGATTGAATCAAAATAAACATCAAAAAAACAGCAGAATTTCCTGCTGTTTTTTTTAATCCTTATGTATTTCCGACTTATAATTCGGAAAGGTAAAAGTGAAAACAGTTCCTTTATCAACTTCGCTTTTGACCCGGACAGTGCCACTCATGGCCCTTACAATACTGAATACAACCATCATTCCAAGGCCGGTCCCTTTGGAGCCTTTAGTGGAATAATAGGGTTCTCCCAGGCGCTGAAGCTGTTCGGGAGTCATGCCCACGCCGGTGTCTTTTATTTCGATGGTGATCTGGCTGCTGCTATAGTGGGTCTCTATGTATAATTGCCCGCCGCGAGGCATAGCCTCAATTGAATTTTTAATGACATTCAAGAAGCATTGGTGGAATTTTTGCCGGTCTCCCTTAATCGATCCCAGGAGGGCAAAGTGGGCATTGATCTCGACGGAATTCTGGTTGGCTGTCGGTTTTAATATATTCATTACCTGCATAAGTTCTTTTTTTACATTAATTTCTTCGATCTTATCTAAAGATGGCTTGGAAAAAGTTAAATAGTTCTGGATGACCTGTTCAGCTGATTCCAGCTCAGCCTTCACAATGCTCAAATACTCCCCCCTTTTCCGCGGTGGCAGCCGCTGTTCCTGCAAAAGCTGCACAAATCCGATAGCAGCTGTCAGGGGGTTGCGGATTTCATGGGAGATGGCGGCACCCATTTGCTCGACAGCTTCAAGCTTTTCAGCCCGGACGAGATTCTCGCGCATATCCAGGTTTTTTTTAGCGAACTCAAATACATATGTAATCATAAAGACACCCAATGAAGGAATTATTAAATAAGCAAACCAGGCGTCGAACCGGTTTTGAGGGGGCACGCTAAATTCCATTACCAAGACCGTTGCTACACTTAAAAACATGGTAATGATGACCGAAAAGCGGATCCTTTTCCGTGGCGCCTGCTTCCAAAACCAGGGATAGAGCTTCCAAAGAATAATCCCTAAGGGTAAATATAAAAAAATATTAGAATAAAATCCAGGCTCTATTCCATAAAAACTTCTCATCAATATAACAGACCCGCCCAGTACGAGGCCTAATCCGGCATATAATCCGCCGATGATGACAGGTATCAATCGCAAATCAAAAAAGTAATGGGGGCTTGGCTGAAAGGAAAACTGAAAGCATATCCAGATCATAAACAAAAGCCATGCAAAGGAACAGACTTTGGAAAACCGGAATTTAGAGCTTTTTTCCGCCCATACAAGCACAATAAACAAGATAACCATCAAGAGCGATAGATTGAAGAAAAAATGCTTTGTGATTTCCACCGTTTCACCCCCCTCTTTATGAGGTTATAAGAAAATTCTATATTGTTTTACTATTATTGACAATACTCATTTGCTTTTTTTATATATTATTGTCAGAAAAAACAAAAATTTGGAGGCTGGCGGAACCAGTTTATTCAAAAATATATAATCTGTGAAAAGGTACCTGTCTGGATTCCTGTTAAGAGACTCAGATCAATTCCTGCTTTCTTTTATTTTGCAGTTTACCTCCTTCAATGTAGGGTACTTCAATTTATAGATACATACAGCGTAATCCGGAAGCATTTGCTTCTTCAATATAAGGAGGAATGAGCAATTGAAACAAGAGCAAAACAAAGGAGTAAATGAGCACAGTAAGGACAGGCAGCTTGAGGAGTTTCGCATGGATAATACAGGCAGGAAGCTGACAACGAATCAGGGTGTTAAGGTTTCAGAGGATGAGCATTCGTTAAAAGCCGGTTCCCGCGGTCCAACGCTGATGGAGGACTTTCACTTTCGGGAAAAAATGACGCACTTTGATCATGAGCGCATCCCGGAGCGGGTTGTTCATGCCCGAGGTTTTGGCGCACATGGATATTTCCAGGTGTATGAATCCATGGCGGAATACACCCGGGCCAAGTTTCTGCAGGATCCATCTGTTAAAACCCCGGTCTTTGTCCGGTTCTCCACAGTTGCGGGCTCCCGCGGCTCCGCAGACTCTGTACGTGATGCCCGCGGCTTTGCTACTAAGTTTTACACAGAAGAAGGCAATTATGATTTAGTTGGCAACAATATTCCTGTGTTTTTCATACAGGATGCCATTAAGTTCCCGGATCTCGTTCATTCATTCAAGCCGGAGCCGCATAATGAAATGCCGCAGGCTTCAACAGCCCATGATACGTTCTGGGATTTTGCTGCCAACAATACTGAAACCGCCCATATGATCATGTGGACAATGTCAGACCGTGCCATTCCGCGCAGCTACCGCATGATGGAAGGCTTCGGTGTTCATACATTCCGGTTTGTGAACGAACAGGGAAAGGCGCGCTTTGTGAAATTCCACTGGAAGCCGGTTCTGGGCACGCATTCACTTGTTTTTGATGAAGCCCAAAAGCTTGCCGGAAAGGATCCGGATTTCCACCGGCGCGATCTTTGGGAAGCCATTGAAATGGGTGATTACCCTGAATTTGAGCTCGGTGTTCAGATGATTGATGAAGAAGATGAATTCTCCTTTGACTTTGATATTCTGGATGCAACAAAGCTGTGGCCGGAGGAAATGGTTCCGGTTAAAATCATTGGAAAAATGACCCTGAACCGGAATCAGGATAATGTGTTTGCTGAAACGGAACAGGCTGCATTCCATCCTGGCCATGTCGTACCGGGCATTGATTTTTCAAATGACCCATTGCTGCAGGGGCGGTTATTCTCCTATACAGACACCCAGCTGATACGCCTTGGAGGACCAAACTTCCATGAGATCCCGATTAATCGGCCGGTTTGTCCATTTCATAATAACCAGTATGATGGCTATCATCGCATGACGATCAACAAAGGGCCGGTTGCCTATCATAAAAACTCGATGCAGAATAATGATCCAAGTCCTGCCACAGCACAGGAGGGCGGCTATGTTCATTATCAGGAAAAGATCGAAGGCCGCAAGGTGCGCCAGCGCAGCGAAAGCTTCAGTGACCATTACAGCCAGGCAAAAATGTTCTGGAACAGCATGTCCCAAGTCGAAAAGGAGCATATTATCGAAGCCTTCCGTTTTGAAATTGGAAAGGTCCAGAATAAGGATGTGAAGCAGCAGGCAGTCGATATGTTCAGCAATGTAGATCTTTATCTGGCTGAACAAATTGCCCTTGGCGTGGGCGCAAAGGTGCCGGATGGTGCGGCTGAATCCAAAGTTACGCTATCTTCTCCTGCGTTAAGCCAAATGAATACAGCCAGATCAGCTAAGACCCGAAAAGTTGCCATTCTTGCTGATAATGGCTTCAACTATCAGGAAGTCAGCAGCGTAATGGAAGCTTTGAAAGCGGCTGGGGTCATGCCGGAAATTGTCAGCAAAAACCTGGGAATTATTAAAGGGGACGGCGGGGAGCTGGAAGTTATGAAAACCTTCCTGACCTCTCATTCGGTTATGTACGATGCTATCTACGCAGCAGGAGGGAAGGAAAGCGCAGAATCACTGAAAAAGGTGCCGCAGGCCAAGGAATTCGTCAGAGAAGCCTATGTGCATTTTAAGACGATTGCGTTTGGCGGCGAGGGAGCAGAATTGCTGCCCGCAGAAGCCTTAAACATGCTGGGGCAATCACATTCGCTATCTGAAATGGGAATCGTTGAAATCAAAAGCGGCGATTCAGCCTCCAGTGAGAATTTAATCAACACCATTGCCATGCATCGCCATTGGGGACGTGCTATATAAACTTTAATGGAAGCCAGCTGCCTGTTCACGGGCGGCTGGTTTTTTTATGCTCTTATGAATGATAGGAGGCTCTCTATCCCATTTGGCCGGTAAAATAGCATAATAGGCAGGTGAATTTCCTGTTCTTTCCCCGTTCCAGCAGCTAACAGCATAAAAATTCCTCATTCAGCAGGTATTCTTTGCTTAAAATAAGAATCTTTACTAATCACCTGCCAAAAGAAAGCAAAAAATGACAGGCAGCCAAAAAGAGATAAAGATAGGATAATTATAAGGGAGTGTTCAGTAATGTCATGGATCGAATCACTGCAGAAGGCCATTGATTATATAGAAGAGCATTTGCTGGATGAAGATTTTTCAATCCAGAAGGCTGCGGAGGCAGCAAACGCCTCGGTATTCCATTTTCAGCGGACGTTTGCTATTCTGACAGATATGCCGGCTGGCGAATATATCCGGGGAAGAAAGTTAACTCTCGCAGCACAGGACCTGGTCTGCACAGACCTTAAAGTGATTGATCTTTCCTATAAATATGGCTATGACACTCCGGAAGCTTTTACAAAGGCTTTCCGCAGGCAGCATGGCATGACCCCCACGGAAGCAAGGAAATATTCCGGAAAGCTGAAATCCTATAACCGCCTGGTAATCCAGGTGAGTCTGAAAGGGGCAGAACCGATGCAATATGCAATTGTTGAAAAAGAAGCTTTTCAAGTAGCAGGAATCAAAAAGGAGTTCTCTGTGGTCCATGAAGAAAATCTGGCCGGCATCCCGAAAATGTGGGATGAAGTGAACAGAAACGGCACCTCCGATAAGCTGTTCAAGCTGAATAATGGCGAAATTAAAGGGATTCTTGGCGTGTGTGTGGATAAGCGCAGTTCAAAACCAGACAGCATGGATTACTGGATTGCCGCAAGCTTTAAAGGCGCAAAGCCGGACAGTTTCGAAATCCTGGAAGTCCCGGCATCCAAATGGGCGGTATTTGAAGTCCATGGTGCCATGCCTCATGCCATACAGAACGCCTGGAAAAAAATCTTCTCGGAATGGTTCCCATCCAGCGGCTATGAACATGCCGCTGCACCTGAACTGGAAGTGTATACTGCCGGTGATGCATCCAGTCCCGATTATTATTCAGAGATCTGGATTCCGGTAAAATAATCAGCAAGAAACCTGCAGATGCCAGATCTGCAGGTTTCTCTATCTACACCTTCTTCTTCGGAATTTTTCCTATTCCGAGCTCCTTCGCTTCTTTTTGCAGAGCCTTGATCAAACTGAAGGTCATTAATGCCATGATGACGGAAAAAGGAAGAGCAGCTGCAATCATCGTATTCTGCAGCGCTTGAAGCCCGCCGGAATAAAGCAGAACCAATGAAATGGCAGCAAGCAATATCCCCCAGATCATTTTTATCTTGTTGCCGGGATGGTGCGAGCCGTTTGTTGTCATCATTCCTAATACATAGGTGCCGGAATCGGCAGATGTAATAAAGAATGTACAAATGAGCAAAATGGCAATGATTGAAAGGAGCGTTCCCATCGGCAAGTTGGAAAAAACACCAAACAATGCTTCCTCAGTAGCCAATTCGGAAATTTTGGAGACACCGTTGTGCTCTTGCATTATTGCAGTACCGCCAAATGCGGAAAACCATATGAAGCCTATTAGTGACGGCACAAGGAGGACACCAAAAACGAATTCCCGGATTGTTCTTCCTTTTGAAACACGTGCGATAAAAATCCCTACAAATGGTGCCCAGGCAATCCACCAGGCCCAGTAAAAAATCGTCCAGCCATTAATCCATTCCCTGACTTCTGGATTTAACGGAGCAATTCTGAGGCTCATGCCAGGCAAATTCTGCAGATAAGACCCAAGTGTATTGGTGAACAGATTTAAGATGAACAAAGAAGGTCCCAGGAAAAAAGTAAGCAGAAATAGAATCAATGCTAAAATCATATTGGCATTGCTCAAAATTTTGATGCCCTTTCCAAGTCCGGACCATGCGGATATCATGAAAAGAACTGTAACAATAGCCACAATAATAAACTGGATTGTAATGCTCACCGGTATGCCAAATAGATAAGACAGCCCTCCGTTAATCTGCACAGCACCAAACCCAAGTGTTGTTGCCACACCAATAACAGTCGCAACCACTGAAAGAATATCAATGATCTTCCCTGTAGTTTTCTGCGTTTGTTCGCCTAAAATCGGCTTTAAAGTGGCACTGATTAAACCTGGTTCTCCGTGGCGGAAAATAAAGTAAGCCAAAACAAGCGCCACAATGCCATAAATCGCCCATGCATGGATTCCCCAATGAAAGTAAGTATATCTCATGGCATTTCGAATGGCCTGGTCTGTTCCTACTTCTCCTCCAGTTGGAGACCCGACTGCATAGTGATAAACCGGCTCTGCAGCTCCCCAGAAAACCAGACCGATTCCCATTCCCGCACTAAATAGCATCGCAAACCAAGTAGGGCGGGAAAATTCGGGTTTATCATCCGGCTTCCCAAGCTTAATTCTGCCTAAAGGACTTATTAAAAAGTACAAATTAACAATGACAATAAACGAAACAAGAATCAAATAGTACCAGCCGAATTTATCGGTGATAAAGGCCTGCACATTGGCTGTCACACTCTCCAGAGAATCCGGTACAAACACACCAAATAAAACAAGCAATAATAAGATTCCGGCCGATATATAGAAAACCATTAAATTCTTTTTCACCTGCAATCCCCTTTCTCATGCTGCTTCCTTTAGGATTAAATAGATGGCAATTAATTATGCGGAGGAAAAGAAATTTTAAAGGAAAATCCCATTTGCTGAAGAAACCTACAAGTATATGGACAAGGAGGTAAATGTATGCTGACGTTGTTTCGCTATAACTGGCAAGTGCGTGATGAGTGGTTTGAATGGTGCCGTCAACGTACAGCCGAAAGAGCTGAATGCCAACCGGACTGGAGGAGTTGGCGGCATTCTGGAGACCCTCTTTCCTATCGCAGACGTAGAATACAGCTGGATTTGTGTGATACAGGGCAAGGAAGTGAAAGATCCCCTGTTTTCCGACTATGGATAAAGTAATGGCGCTTTCCGAAGAATACCGCAGGGAGCTAGAAACCTTTTTTCAAGAGGAATGGCCAGTCCCATACAATGAGTTTGTTACACCCCCATGGACGGAGAAGCAATATAAAAAGGGAGATATCTTAAACCATATGATTGCCCATGAAATCCATCATATTGGACAGCTGTCAGTCTGGGCAAGGGACCTTAATCTTCAGCCTGTGTCAGCCAATTTGATCGGGAGGACATTAATTGAAAATGATCAGACAACTTACAGAACAACATCATGAAAAATGCTTCAGTCTTTTAAAGCGGCATCCTGCTGAGAATCTGTACATTATTGGAGATATTGAAGCATACGGCTATGAGCATGACTTTCAAAAGGTGTGGGGGGAATTTGGAGAAGACGGCAGATTAAAGGCCGTTTTATTAAAATATGAAGAAAATTTCATTCCTTATGCAGCAGGAGACTTTAATGCCAAGGGATTTGCGGAGATAATGCTTGGTGACCCGAACCTTGGAATGATGTCCGGCCTAATAGCTGTAACGGCGAAAATTGAACCATATGTTTCACATCGCATAAAAAGAAAAAGGGAAACATATTATGCAAAATGCATAAAGTTAATGGCAGAGGGTATTGAAGCATCAGCTGTGTGCCAGGCAGGCCCTGAAGATGCAGAACAGCTGGTGGAGCTACTTCACAGCATACTTGAATTCAGCGATTCAGCCATTACCGTCGAACGAAAGCGAAGAGGGCTAAAAAAAAGGTCATCAAAGAGGGAGCTAAGATGGTCAGCACTGCTTCAATAACAGCTGATATTCCCTCTCAGCGATGGTTGTTGGTGTAGCAACATGTGCCACTCAGTGTATAGTCAAACTCTGCTGCCAGCTTCATTCGGAAAATAAAGAGCTGTGTCCCGGCTGCAGGAGCCATCTATAAACGCAGCGGTTTTGAAGATATTTTTTGGATGGTTTACATGATAGAAAAGAAATGTCCTGATCAACTAGGGCATTTTTTTATCACCGAATTAGCTTTTAAGCTGCCCTTAAATAGGGTTAATGGGAGGTACTGGAGGTAACTCTCCAGATCTTCTTGTGATACACTGATAATTAAGAAAATTCTTTAATTATACAGGTGATATATGAAGCAATTTAACTGGAAATTAGCGTCATTGCTGCTCACGGGGACTGGGATATCCAGATTAGGAGATTTCATATACCTGATTGCAATTAATTTGATTGTCTATGACTTAACCGGATCAGCAGCTGCTGTAGCAGGATTATGGATTATAGGTCCTATCACTTCCGTAATAACTAATTCATGGAGCGGAGGCATGATTGACCGGAAAAACAAAAAGAGCATTATGATTTGGACCGACATGGCCAGGGCACTGGGTGTAGCGCTGATCCCGTTTATCGGAAGCATCGGGTCCATATATGCAGTCCTCTTTTTAATTAGCGTGGCAAAGGCTCTATTTATGCCGGCTTCCGCTGTGTATATAACCAAGCTCGTTCCGATTGAAAGCAGAAAAAGGTTCAACTCCATTAACAGTCTTGTTGCCTCAGGAGCTTTCATTGTGGGGCCAGCGATAGCAGGAGGCTTGTTTTTGATTGGAACTATTGAAACGGCTGTCTTTATAAATGCTGCCTCCTTTGTCTTTTCAGCTGTCATCATATGGCTTTTGCCGGACATGGATAAAGATTTGCCATCGTCTTCCGTAAAAGCGTTAGCCTATGAAACACTCCGTGATGATTGGAAGCAGGTCATCTCATTTGGCAGGAGCGCGATTTTTATTCTATCTGTCTATGGATGCTTTCTGGCATTTGGTTTGTTCTCCCTTGCAATGGATTCCCAGGAGGTTGTCTTTATCCAGGATGTTGTAGGTTTGACAGAAGCGGATTATAGTTTTCTTGTCAGCATCAGCGGAATTGGCTTTGCCCTGGGCGCGCTCTTTATCACCATCATTTCAAAAATGCTCAGCCTCAAGCAGCTCATGGGCTATGGCATGCTATTGACAGCAGCAGGTTATCTGACTTATGCATTGGCAGACTCCTTCATGATGGTTGCAGCTGGATTTATAATACTAGGCATTTTTAATGCTTTCTCAAGTGCGGGATATCAAACCTTTTATCAGAATAATGTACCTGTGGAAATCATGGGCAGAATGACCAGTGTGATTGGTGTCATACAAAGCATGGCTCAAATTATACTGCTATTAGGAAGCGGTGTTCTCGGGGATCTGTTTCCGCTCCGTTATACAATTGTCATTTTATCAGTCCTCAATATACTTCTTTCTCTATATGTCTGCTGGCAGCTTTTAAAACCGGGGAAGCAACAGTATTTTTCAGAAACAACGTCCGCTTAAAAACAAACATAGATCCATGTTATATTTGAAATTTATTTAGGTGCTGCTGGTGCAGCATTTTTTATTGAACAAAATTGGCAGGTTAGTTGAAAAAGAAATTAAATGCAAATTTAGTTTTCGACAAATAAATCGAGCATTTTAAGGGGAAATATGGTATTCCTTATCTGATTGATATTTTTTAAAATTCGCAAAAAGGATAGGGATTCAACTTTAAGATATTGGTTGAGAGGGGGTAAGTTTGAATAGAAAATCCAACTCAAATGAATCTTGACTAAAATGATTATCTATTAAAGGGATTAAAATGGGAGGGAATAGAAAATGGATGTAAGGACACTTTTGTTACAGCAATGGGCAAGTTGCTTAGATCAAGAAGACTGGTTTCCGCCACTTGAAAAAGTGCTAGAGAATATCACCTTTGAACAGGCAATTTGGAAACCTGTTGAAGGGGCACATTCCATTTGGGAATTAGTTTGTCATTTGCTTTTCTTTGAAAAAAGAATTCTGTTACGATTTCTTGGTGAAACAACAAATGAACCACAGGCAGAAAATAATGACGCTACATATCGATTACCAACTGAGACACCTCAAAATTGGCAGAAAACAAAACAAGAATACTTCTATGTTCATCGTGAACTAGAAAAAATACTTGCAACATCAGAACTTGAAGATTTGTATAGAGAAATCCCTGAAGACAATCCATTAATGATTGAACTAAAGAGTTTAGCAATGCACGACGCCTATCATATTGGGCAAATTGTATTCCTTAGTAAAATGCAGGGAGCTTGGGTAGCTAAACGCAGCTTTTAAAAAATCTTCATTAGCTTTACAGTATTCCATTATAGGGGGCCTTAATGGAATAAGAACTGGAACGTCTAAATCGGACGTTCCCATATTTTATACCTGAAAAACGACAATACTATTTAACAAAGCCAAAATTTAAGAATTACTTTTTCAAAATAAGTTTGTGAAACATTGTACTTATGCTAATGGGTGCTTTTAAGAAAAACCAGATTCTATAACAAGAAAACTCGCCAAATTTAAAGGGCGAGTTTTCTTAGTTTAAAAGTCATTAGAAATGTAAAAAGGTACTGTTATTTCGGGGGGGGATTTTTTAAAAAGCACCCAAATCGCTTTTATGCCAGCAACTTAATTGTTAGCCGCTGCTTCCTTCATTACCATATACCAGCTCTCAGTCTCTGAGGGATTTTTGCTATTCACAAAGATCTGTTTATCTTTAAGTTCAATGTACAGAATCGGCGAATGGCTTTTCTGAATGAATAATAAGCTGCTGCCATAGCCGGTCACTTTAAAGTGCCCCTGTGAAAGGGTAGGGAGGCCGATTCCATTCTGCTTCCATGTGACCTCAGGCATTTCCTCCAGTAGTTGAACAGACTGAATATCCCGATAATCCCATTCGTCTCCGTACATTCCGGAAATTTCAAATGAATTCTCTGCTAGTGCCATTTCATAGCCTTTATGGCTGGAGACAGTCAGGTAAATGAGGGGGCCCAGAGTCACAATAAAAATGATGAGAGCAATAATATAACTTCGTTTTCTTTTGGCAGGCACTTCATATTTGGATAAATAAATGAATCCCCCAAGCAAAACAATTATCATAAAACCGAACTGCACTTCCATTGCGAATCGGAATTCTGTAAATGATAAAGGCAGGAGCACCAGCATCCCGATTGCAGTGCCAATGAGCAGGCTGCCGGTTTTTTGCGGATAGCCGCTGCTGATTAATTGTTCTTTTTCAATCTCCGGCCGCGAGGCGAAACCGGAAATGAGCCAGTAGGCTTTTTTGAATCGTACAGCCCATCCCAGAAGCAGGAATAGCAGAATTACAGAAATTTGTGTAATGATAAGACCAATCATGGCAAAAACCTCCTTGTTATTCTTTACGGATAATGCCGCCGTTTTGTTTCGGTTTTGGTATAATAATAAGACAGATTTTTAGTTCAAATAAGAGGAGGCACGTCCTTGAATAGCAAAAATATTTTATTTTATATATTAGTGGTGCTATTGCTCATTACCATTGTCAGCATCGTTATGGGATACCATAGCTTCGGATTTGGGATAGGCTTTCTGTTCGCCTTTCTGTCTCTTGCGACAGGATATTTCTATTCTATGAAAAACCGTGAATACATGCATCAGAATTACCATGCCGATTATGTGGACCGCCTGAAAAACGATAAAAAGATCTAAAAGCGGTTCCGCTGGCATTCAGCACTCCTCTAATATATGCTTAATTTAAATTCAAAAAGAGGAGGCAGGCTATGAGAAACCAGGAAAAGATGGGATTGCTGCTGGATGTGGAGACAACGGGCCTTGGACCAAATTCCGATGAAATCATCGAATTGGCATTAAAGCTATTTTCATACCGTGCCGACACAGGGGAGATTCTTGATATAAAGGATAAATCCGCATTCCTGCGGGAGCCCATCAGCCCATCAGCCAAAAACAATTACAGCCGTGCATTCAGAGTCCATGGGATTCCTTATGAAGCTGTCAGAGGAAAAAGCTTTGATGACATCAAAATAAAAAAATACTTCTTTCACGCTGATTCGGTCTTCGCTCATAATGCATCCTTTGACCGGAGCTTTTTGTACCGGATGTATCCAGAGGACATCAATGAATTAAAATGGTATTGCACCATGAGAAGTGTTCCATGGAAAGAATACGGTTTTTCAGACAGCAAGCTGCTGACGCTTCTTCAATCCCACCGGATCGCGGAAAGCCAGACACACCGAGCCATGGATGATATTACATACCTCTTGGAATTGCTGAAAAAAACAAATCCGGCCGGTGATTTCTATATGCGTGATGTTCTGGCAAAAGGCCCGATGAGAAAATATCAGCCAGCAGCCCAGGGCCGGCTCGGATAAAAATCCACACAGAAAAAGAGTGCACTCAGGCACTCTTTTTCTTATTCGCTGTTCAGCAAAGGCAGTGTGATGTTTACTGTTGTCCCCTTGCCGATTTCGCTATCATACTCAATTGTTCCCTTCATTTCACGAATGATTTTGTTCGTAACCATGCTCCCGAGGCCTGTGCCCTTTGTTTTCGTTGTATAAAAAGGCAAACCGATATTTTCTAATTGCTCGGATGTCATGCCCCGGCCATTATCCGCAATCGATATTTTAACGGTTTTAAGAAAATAATCTGCTGAAATAACAATCGAGATCTTTCCTTTTTCCTGAACCGATTCAATTCCATTCTTGATCACATTCATGATGGCCTGTTTTAGGTGATCTTCATCACCTTTCACATATAAGGGCTCTTTATTCCCGTACTCAATCTCCACATTTGAATAAGAGGCAAGCGGCCTCATGAGCAGGACACAATCCTGAATCACGTCATGCAGGGGGACATTGGCCAGATGGGACTGTTCAGGCTTTGACACTTTAAGATAGTTGGTAATGATGATGTTTGTGCGATCCAGTTCTTCAATTATCAAAGGGGAGAACTTCTTAAAGTTCTCATCTGCCGTATCCTGGCTCAAATATTGAATGAAGCCCCTCACAGTGGATAAGGGATTTCTAATTTCATGGGCAATCGAAGCTGCCAGCTGGCCGACCATTGTCAGCTTATCCATATACACCATTTCACTTATCTGTTTATTGGTTCTGAATAAACTCTCAATTATCAGTATGAGAGCAATAAATGTCAGGTAAAATGCTGCATAGTAGATCAGATAAAAATAGGTGTCCAGAAACATGATTGCTGTCTCAATGATCGCTATATACAGATAAAAATAAAAAAATACAATAAGTGACCCCGTAATCACCCGGTGATTTGAATTAAGAAACACTCTTCTTAATGAAATGGAAACCACAAAAGCTAAAATGGAAACCAAAATTCCAATAAAAGTAAACTGGCCGCCTATTACATAGCGAGTAATGACAGTACTCAGCATCACAATGGATCCCGGCAGCCATCCGGTATACAGCGTCACAATCATGATTGCGACCATTCGCAGGTCAAAATGGGTTTCCCCCAATGTTTCAATGGGGTAAAACATACACAGAAGTGCTCCGAATGATCCAAGCAGTCCATATATCAACCTTTGCTTAAAGGTAAGAGGGGCCTTTGTCTGATATGGGAAAAACAAGTTTCCGTTAAACGCAAATGAGAATAGGATCGTAATATTTACCAGTAAAGGTTTAATCAGTGTAACCAATAGTCTCCTCCGTGAGTTATCTATTTTAAAGACGGCTCCTTATGGGCGCAGGATTTGTTTGACACGGCCAACCTGCCCGTCCACAAGCCTTACTTTAATGCCATGCGGATGGGAAGGGGACTTCGTTAAAATGTCTTTCACGATTCCTTCGGTCAGCGCACCTGTCCGCTGATCTTTTTTTAGAACGATTTTCACTTTTAATCCTGGCGCAATTGCAGCGCGATTCTGGCCATCCATTACACACCAGTCCGTTTCCGCTGATTATTGGTCTTCTTTGTCTGCTGGCTTTTCAATGCTTTCGTGGATTTAACGGGAGCATTATTGAACGTTCCGCCTGTCTGACCCTGTTTTTTATTCATAAGCTGCTGTTTCATTGCTTCTTTAAGACTTATTTTCTTAGGTGTATTATCTTCTATATTAATCATATTAGAATCTCCTTTATTTACATATCCCTCTATTATAAATCATTAACCTATTAAAGGAAATTTCTCAGAGAATATAATCTTTTCACCTGTAACTTTTCTGAAAAATAAGTCTTTTGGATCACTAAATTCCCTGCCAAATAATACTTTCAACTCATTCCTAAAATACTGAATATTTTATATATTTAGATTGCAGAAATAGATTATAGGGAGTGAGTCCATTGTTAAAAGTCCTATCAACTTCAGCATTATCTCTTGCTCTAGCAGGAAGTGCCGTTTTTGCAGGAGCCGGACCGGCAAATACTCAGGTTAAGCAGGAAAGCAAGTATCAAATCAGTCTTGCGCATCATGTCGGTGCATCGCCGGAACTTGCTGCAAAAGCGAAGGAATTGGGTATGGATCTATCAAAAGTGGATCCTGCTGAGAAAGCGGCCAAGGCAGGTGCAAAGTTTCAGAAGCCTGGCGACAATCACGTTGCATATAAAGAAGCAACAGGGGATATTCCAGTTCTGGTTCTTCTTGCAAAGTATCCGGATGGCGATGAGCCTGTTGGCGATATGCCCGGACAAGTCCCGGCTAAATATTATGAGGATTTAATTTTTGGCACTGAGTATAACCCATACGAACTTGAACAGTTCAAGCAATATGATGGACCAGATGTTCCAAAGGATCGCACGATGCAAAACGCTTATAAGGAATCCAGTTATGGAAAAACGAACCTGATCCGCAAAGAGAACACCGAGTTTGTCTGGGTACAAATGCCAAAAGGTGCATCTTATTACTTAGATCAGGAAGGAAAGTTTGCTGAAAACGGAACATATGTAAATGGAAACGTGAATGGTGATGCCCATACAGGGGAATTTATTCGCGACTTGCTGAAAGCTGCAGACGATCAGGTTGATTTTTCAAAGTATGCCGAAAATGGGGAAGTGCCTAATATTTTCGTCATTCATGAAGGTACAGGAGCTGAATTCAGCCGTGATCCTGCACAGTTCTGGTCTCATAAGTGGAGCCTTTTAAGTGCTCTGTATTACGGAAAATACTATGAAACTGGCAAACCTGCAGATGTTCATGCTGGTATGTCCCAAGGTGCGTGGATTGACCAAACAGTTGCTGAAGATATGACATATGATGGGGTAGTAGTCAACAACTACAATATCCAGCCAGGCATCGGCGGTAATGTTGCCGGATTTGATGCTGCTACAAATACTTACAAAGAAGAAGCCAAAACGGGTCCGTTTCCGGCACAAACAGGGGTTTATGCTCATGAATTTGGACATGCCCTGGGGTTGCCTGACTTCTATGATACGGTCTATAGCTCAGAAGGGGCAGGAAACTACTCGATGATGGCAGGCGGTTCATGGCTGCGCTATCCGGATAAACCTGAATATGGCGGAAATTCACCAGCTCACTTTGATCCATTTTCTAAGATCTTCTTAGGATGGGTAAAGCCTATTGAAGTAAAACCAGAGGATGGCGTGAAGGAAATCACTCTGCCGCCAATCAGCAAAGCGGATGATGACAACGGAATTATCAAAATGGAAGTGCCAGGCTCAAACGGCACTGAATACTTCCTGTTTGAAAACGTTCAGCACGATGGATTTAACAAAGGATTTATCCGCCAGGGGGAAGATGCTAAAGGCTTAGTGGCGTGGCATGTAGATGAGAACATCATTAACCTGTACCAGACAGCCGGCTTCCGTCCAAACAATGTGGAGAACTGGATGAACAAACGCTTCCAGTACAACCAATCTGAAACAGCTAGTGACGGAACAGTGGTAACACACTATGGCTTATCTGTTCTGCAGGCTGATGGCAAGTATGACCTGGAGAAAAATAAAAACCGCGGTGATGCAGGTGACTTCTTCAAGACAGGCAGCAAAATCACCCCTGTTTCAGGAAAGGTCCACACAGGCTCTTACTACTTCTGGAAAGGATACGGCTCTACACCGGCTGACTCCGGAATCCATGTAACAAACATTAAAGAAAATGCCGATGGATCCATCACAGCAAAATTCTTCTATAACACGAACAGCAGCAAAAAATAATAGATAAAAAAATCCGAGCAGGGTGGCCTGCTCGGATTTTTGTTATTAAAGACTATTCTTCTCATAAACTTGCAGGTTCGCATAAATCGCTCCAAGAACAGGAGCATCTATATCCAGCAGTTCAGCCTTTTCCAGCAAGTACCCGAAGAAATGATCCGCTTCAATAGGCTGCCCTTTTTCCATATCCCGCTGCAGGGAGGATTTCATTTCATAGCCCATTTCATGTACTTTCTTCACCTGGGCTTCTTCAATCCCATCAGCGAGCGGAGCACCTAAGCCTCTCATAATGGCAGATACCTCTTTCAAAACCTCTTTAATTGAATTCAATCCGAATGACTGCTCGCGAATCGGCCCGATTGGGGAACGGAACAGGGAGGTGACACCGGAAAGTGTGGAGATAAACAGGTACTTATGCCACAACTCCTGTTCAATATTTTCAGAGAGGCGGAAGTTTGCTTTTGTACCTGAAAAAGTTTCTTGAAGCTTCAGAATTCGCTCTGTTTTTTCACCGGAACGCTCCCCGAAAACCAAGTCATGGACTGGGCTGGTGTGAATCACTTTGCCATTTTCACCAAGAGTGGTTTCAATAAAGCAAAGTCCGCCCAGAACATTTTCTTCTCCAAAAGCAGCTATTAGCTGATCCATATGGGCAATTCCATTTAAGAGAGGAAGAATCAAGGTTTTGCTGCCTGTGTATGGGCGGATATCCCTGATGGCTCCTTCAAGATGATAAGCTTTTGTGGAGAGCAGGATGACATCGAATGCATCAGCACTTTCTCCTGCCTGAATGATTTTCGCCGAAGAGAACTCCATCTTTCCATGGACACTTTCAGCGAGCAGTCCATATTTCTCAAGCTCCTGCTTTCTTTTCTCCCTCACCAAAAACGTAACATCCTCGCCTTTTTCCAGAAGTCTTCCGCCAAAATAACCGCCAATAGCGCCGGCTCCGACAATTAATATTTTCATACTATAGTGCCTCCTTTGGTAAATGGAAAAGTGCACGCATGTACGTGCACTTTTGCAAGATTACTAAGTTAAATAGAAGAAGAATCCTGCTCCTGATAACATAACTGCAGTTAAAATCAATTTGGAAGTAAGAGAGAGAGACTCCTCACCTTTCGCGTTTATTTTCTTCTCTTCCTCCTTTACTGTTTCCCGGTAATTGGGGGAGCAGCAGGCCATTATGCAGATCTCTTCCAGCCGGAAATATCTACTTCAAGCGGCAGGTTATTCGCCCGCGCTTTTTTAGCAGCGGAGAAGAAGAGGACTACAAGAGCAATTGTACCGATCGCGCCGCCAATCCAGGCAGCAGTCCAGGATAATCCGAAGCCGATAGGTGCATTTAAGATATACGTTAAGACCATCAGCAGCATGAATGTTCCAGGTATAAGCGAGATCCAGTAATTTTTCTTCGCGATATACAAGTACATGGCACCGACAAACAGTGCAATCACTGCAGTTGATTGGTTAGCCCAGCTGAAGTATCTCCATAGAATGTTAAAGTCGATTTGCGTAAGTGCCAAGGAAACAGCAAACAATGGAATCGCAATCCATAAACGGCTTGAAATTTTCTTCTGTGCGAAATTGATATAGTCAGCAATGATCATTCGGGCACTTCGGAATGCTGTATCACCAGATGTAATTGGAAGGACCACAACACCAAGAATGGCAAGCGTTCCGCCTATTGCACCAAGCATTAGGGTAGAAGCTTCACTTACCACGGCACCAGGGCCTCCGTTGGCAAGGAAATCACTTAATCCATTGTAGCCATCAAATAAACTCATGGCAGCAGCAGCCCAGATCATCGCAATAACACCTTCTGCAATCATCATGCCATAGAAAATTTTACGTCCCTGGTTCTCGTTCTGAGTTGTACGGGAGATAATCGGTGTCTGTGTCGCATGGAATCCTGAAAGAGCACCGCACGTGATTGTGAAAAACAGCAATGGGAATATCGGTGCGTTAGCCGGGTGGAAATTCTGCAAAGAAATCTCCGGAATTTCAGCACCGGTTGCAACTAAGCCTATCCCCACACCAAGGGCACTGATTAAAAGTAAGGCGCCAAAGTAAGGGTACAGGCGGCCGATGATTTTATCAACTGGCAGTAATGTCGCTAAAATATAATAGATGAAAATTGCAGCAATAATTAGCGTTAATGAGATTTTTTGATCCATCACCACATAAAGAAGGTCAGCAGGAGTAGTAACAAAGACTGTTCCAACTAAAAGAAGCAGAAGAACAGCGAAAGCGTTCACAACATGCTTCATGACTTTGCCGAGGAATTTACTCGCAAGCTCAGGCAAATGGGCGCCTCGGTTGCGGATGGAAATCATTCCTGTTAAATAATCATGAACAGCACCGGCAAAAATACAGCCGACCACGATCCAGATAAAAGCGACAGGTCCGTAAAGCGCTCCCATAATCGGGCCGAAAATCGGACCAGTCCCCGCAATATTCAATAGCTGTATTAAAGAGTTCTTTGGTGTGCTCATAGCGATGTAATCTACACCGTCAGCATGTGTATAGGCAGGCGTCGTACGTTCCTGCTTCACACCGAAGACTTTTTCAACAAACTTGCCGTACGTAAAATAACCTACAATTAAAAGTGCAATACAGGTTAAAAAAGTAATCATATATATCCCCCTTTATGAATGCGTTTACATAAATTATATAAAATAACGAGAAGATTTGAACAATTTGTGTCCAACATGTAATAAATGAAGATTAAAAGGCAATAGAGGAGGATTAAGATGCAGAGAAGGGTACGAATGATTTGAAAATTTCCTTTATTTGCAGTGGCGGACCTGAGGCGATATGTAGTGAGCCTAAAATAAGAACAACTGAAGTCCCGCACATAGGAAAAAGCACCGTTTCCGGTGCTTTTATCACAATTCCAATCGCACCCGCAGTGCTTTTACATAGTTCCTGCTCACAGACAAGAGTTCTTCCCGGCCTTCCATCTCAAGCTGATAGGCACCGTTAAACCAGGGAGTCAGTCTGGTTACATAGTCCAGGTTTACCAAGTAACTTTTATGAATCCTGAAAAAAGAAAATGGCAATAGCCTGCTCTCCAAGTCCTTTAGCGGGATTTTGGTTTCGTGCTCTCCGGTTTTGGTAATGATTCTGGATACTTTTTCGTCCCGGCCGATATAGAGGATATCTTTTGGCTCCAGGTATAAAATTTCCCCATCTTCTTCAACTGCCAGTTTGCCGGCAGGCTTGCCAATGTCATGATCCTTTTTTCGGCTAATCAATTTTTCCACACGCCTGATCGTCTGCTCGAGCTGTTCTTCATCGTAGGGCTTCAGTAAATAATCGGTGGCTTCATAGCGGAAGGCTTCAGCAGCAAACTGCGGGTAGGCTGTTGCAAAGATGATAAGCGGCACCTTTTTCAGTTCGTGCAGAGATTTGGCCGCTTCCATGCCGTTCATTTTGGGCATCTCCACATCCAGGAAAACCACATCCGGCTGAAGCTGTATGGCTTTCATTACCGCTGCTTCACCTGATTCAGCCTCGCCGACAACCTGAATGGCAGGGAATTTCTCCAGTAAATGCTTTAATTCATCTCTGCTGTAGCGTTCGTCATCAGCAATTAAGGCCCGAATCGTTTTGTCCATCAGTTTTTTCCTCCGTTTGTGGAATGGCGAATTGTATGACAGTGCCGACGCCAGGCGTGCTGGCAATTTGAAGGGAAGCCTTTTCACCAAACATCATCGTCAGCCGGCGGTTAATATTATAGAGTGCAAGTCCGGACCCCGATTTTGACGTAAGGGTTTCTTTCCCAATTTGGTCAGCTCGCTCTTTGCTCATACCCTGTCCATTGTCCTCGACTTTAACTATCGTTACTCCATCCCGTTTCATGATTTCGATTTTAATGAGACAGTCCTGTTCTTTGTCTTTAATCCCATGCTTTACGGCGTTTTCCACAATCGGCTGCAGAGTGAGCGGCGGAATTCTCTCCAAAAGGGCCTCTTCCTCAATGTCATATAGGACCTCTAGCCGATCCACAAACCGGGTTTCCTCTATGGACAAATAGGCCTTTACATGTCTGAGCTCCTGTTCAAGGGTCGTACAGCTGACTGTTGTAGCGGTCAGGTTCTGCCGCAGAAAGTGTGAGAGCGATACAAGCAATTTCCGTGCCTGAGCAGGCTCAATCCTCACAAGGGAAATGATCGTATTTAATGAATTAAATAAAAAATGCGGTGATATTTGCGCCTGCAGCGCTTTAATTTCAGCTTCCTTTGCCAGCTGGTAGGCTTTATCAGCCTCAGCGATTTCGAGCTGATTGCTGAGCAGTACACTTAGTCCGGAGATCAGCTCCATCACGAGATTGGTCATTTCTTTTTCCGAAGTGAAGTAAAACTTTAGCGTTCCAATGGTTTCACCCCGCAGCTTTAAAGGAGCGACAATGGCAGCACCAAGTGGACAGTTATCCTGCCGGCAGTGAATGGTCCGGTCATTTGCAGCCATAATTTCACCGTGCTCAATGACATCACGTGTGATCCGGGTCTGAATCGGGCTTCCGGAACGGTGGTGGTCATTTCCAAGGCCGACATGGGCCAGGATTTCAGCGTGATTGGTGATCGCCACTGCTTTCATTTGAAGTTCCTTATGTAAGATCTGGCAGACAGCCAGTGCGGATTTATGATTAATCCCTTCCCGAAGGTGAGCAAGGGTCTGATCTGCAATACGCAGCGTTTTCTGT
The DNA here is from genome assembly GCF_038004385.1 of Cytobacillus sp. FSL R5-0377. Lineage (NCBI taxonomy): Bacteria > Bacillati > Bacillota > Bacilli > Caryophanales > Bacillaceae > Cytobacillus > Cytobacillus sp. FSL R5-0377. Next base: position 1,633,170 of record NZ_JBBORA010000001.1, on the reverse strand, counting down.
GCATGAAAAGCACCTGCTTTTTCTTCTTCGTTAATGACATTTTTTATGATCAGGAGGAATAATGCGCTGCCAAGTCCATTTGCTATAATCATGGGAATCCCAATCATTTCAACAAGCGCCACCGCTTTTTCCATGGGCCGTGATATTCCAAGGATAATCAGCATTTGCACGGCTTCTGCCGCAGCACCAATGAAGAAGGCTGATGACAGCTTTACATGTTCGTTCTTTCGGCGGAAAAAGCCGGCAAGCAGCCCGGCTACTATGGATGCAAGGCCGCAGGCAATCCCGGTAAAGCCGCCAAGTGTAAATCGGTGGAATCCTGCGATAATACCCGCACCAATTCCTACTTTAGGGCCGCCAAGCAATCCGGCGAGCACGACCCCAATCACCCTGGAATTGGCAATGGCTTCATCTGAAGCAAGCTCGGATGCCCAGCGGTTAAACTGCAGAGTGTCTGTATTAAAAGCCAGGCCGGAATAGGTTCCAATGATGCCAAAGAATCCGAAAAAAAGAATGGCTTTATACTCCTGCTGCCTTTTTAATCTTTCGCCATAAATCATCTCTCTGAAAAAGCGGAACCTTGTCAGAATCAGTGCAATAGTGACAATGATCCCAAGCCTCTCCAGCATCGTAATCAGCAGTTCCAGCATTAGTAAGCCCCTTTAAGAAAGTCTTTTATCATTATTTTAATAGATTAAAGAGTAAATGAAAAATAGCCTGTTTGAATTTTTCAAAAAAAGCAAAGGCTTTTCAAAGCAGTCTGTCGAAAGTTTATTGAAATTAGTTCCGGAAAAGGAGAGATTATTCATGGGATTCACGCTGAACCAAATCACACCAGCCCGCCTCCTGGAAAACCGCCTGGATATGAACCGTTACCTTCAAGCGGAGTTCAGCCCCCTGATCGGCAGGAAATCGTGGATGCAAAACTGGGAGCAGCTGGCGAAAAAGTTTCAGCTTTTTAAATTTGAAGCCTTGTCAGCAGAGAGGCTCCCTGAGTACAGCTGGAATCCCGAGGAGATCGCAGCCATCGCCGATGAAACGTGTAAGGCAGCTATGAGGCAGCTTCACTTTAAAAGCCTGTCTATAACAATTGTGCCTTCTCTGCCTTTCCCGTGGTTTCAGAATATAGATCAATCCCTGTGGACAAATGGCTACACTATAGGTCCAGATACTATTTTCCTTGCCATTCCGCCGCAGCCGGACCCCGACTTTTTAAAATATATGCTTGCCCATGAGCTCCATCATGCTTGCCCTGAAAATCCGATCTACAATCTTACACTAGAAACCTTTACTCTCGCTGACTGGTATAAAATGGAGGGGTGCGCTGAGTATTTCAGTCTTTCGCTTTATAGGGATAAGCGGTGGTGGAAGGAAAGCTTCACTGAGGAAGCCGAGCATCGCTATTTGGAAATTGCCAGGCAGAATCTGCATACAGAAGACGATGTGTTAAAAAGTAAAATCTGTTTTGGTGATAAGGAAATGGGCATCCCCATATTTTCAGGCTATTCTTTTGCTTTTAAAATGGTAAGGCATTACGCAGAACAGGAAAAAATCACAAGGTATCGGGATTTATTTCATATAGATCCGGTTGAACTGCTTAATCGATATATGATCAAGGAGGACATGTAATTGGAGACAGAAATGCTGAATATATTTGATGAAAATCGGAATCAGATTGGTGTTGCTTCCCGAGAAGAGGTACACATAAAAGGACTCTGGCATGAAACCTTTCACTGCTGGTTCATCGATAGACAAGAAGAAAAGGAATATATTTATTTTCAATACCGCAGCAAGGACAAAAAGGATTACCCGGGATTACTGGACATAACCGCTGCAGGCCATCTTATGAGCCATGAATCAGTCATGGACGGGCTGAGGGAAGTGGAGGAAGAACTGGGGATTCAAGTTGATTTTACGGATTTGGTGCCATTGGGCGTCATCGATTATATGGCAGAGAAAGAAAATTTTATCGACAAAGAACTGGCGAATGTATTTCTATATCCCAGCGGCCATACTCTGGAGGAGTTCAAGCCGCAGCAGGAGGAAGTAACGGGAATCTACCGGATTGATCTGGAAGACTTCCATGAGCTCTGGTTTGAAGGAAGAGATCATATCCAGGCAGAGGGATTTCAGATTGAACGCGATGAAAGAGTCACATCTTCTATAAAAGTGTGCAAAGACGACTTTGTTCCGCATGAGGATTACTATTACAGGCGGGTACTGCATTCGATTCGGGAGATGGAGAGGGAATATGCAGATTAAAACAGAAGAAGATATCGTGAAGCTGGTAAAAGAGGACAAATGGATGATGGATATCCTTTTAGCCGCAAAGTCATTAAACCTCCCTGACTGGTGGGTATGTGCCGGCTTTGTGAGGGCAAAAGTATGGGATACTCTTCATGGATTCAGGAATAGAACCCATTTGCCGGATGTGGATGTCGTCTATTTTAATAAGAATGACCTTAGAGAAGAAACGGAAAAAGTACTCGAGTCCAAGCTTAAATCCCTTCTGCCCCAAGTGCCCTGGTCTGTTAAAAATGAGGCAAGAATGCATCTGCTTAATGACCTACCCCCATATACTTCATCAGTGGATGCGATCTCGAAATTTCCTGAAACAGCTACTGCACTCGGGCTAAAACTTGATGACAAATACAATATCATACTAACGGCTCCTTGGGGGATAGAGGACCTGCTTTCTTTTAAAATAAACCCCACTCCTTTGTTTGCTGAAGATAGAAAGTTATTTGAAGTATACCTGCAGCGAGTTACAAAGAAGAACTGGACATCATTATGGCCAATGATAGAAGAAATTCAATCAAACATTTGATTGAAAGGAAGAAGCCAATGAAAAAGGTGTTTTTATTACTGTTGCTGCTCATACTGCCAGGTTTGCAGACATTGGCAACAAAATGGGTGGAAATAAATCCCGAAGAGGTCGAATCCCGTGCACAAGTCATTGTGCTGGGAACATATAATTTCAATAGTAAACTAAAATCAGGCAAGAGTATATTTTATGGAAGCCAGTTTCATGTTGAAAAGGTTTATAAAGGGGAAGCGGCAGAAAACATTACGGCAGGCATTGACAGAAACGATACTGGATGGGCAGAGGAATTTCAGCAGGAGGGCGGCAAGTTCCTGTTATTTTTGGAAAAAACAAAGGAAGCCCGTTTTCTAGTACCCGTCGCCGGTCCCAATGGAATGGCTGAGGTTCGGGATGGCAGGATTGTATCGGGGCATGAGGATTATTACAGAAGGATAATGGCTGAAAAAGGAAGAATACCAAGCCATGCTAAAGAAAAAGGGGATGGACACCTGATTGAAGTCCTGCTGTTTTCTTCAATAGGGCTGATTACATTACTGTTGATTTTAAGGTTTTTATTTAGAGAAAATGCGAATTCTTATTAAGCGCGTCACATTTAGATTATAATAGAGAAATAACAACTAAAGAAAAGGCAGGATTCTGTATGATTGTAAAAAATGAAGAAGAATTAGCAAAACTGAAGGAAATTGGCAAAATTGTCGCGGAAATTCGCGATGCGATGATTGAAAAAACCAAGCCGGGTGTCACAACCAAAGAGCTTGATGATTTAGCCGGAGAGCTGTTTGAAAAGCACGGAGCAATTTCCGGCCCTAAAGGAGAATACGATTTTCCAGGCTTTACATGCATAAGCGTGAACGAAGAGGTAGCCCATGGCATTCCCGGAAGCCGCATAATAAAAGAAGGCGATCTGGTAAACATTGATGTTTCAGGATCAAAAGATGGCTATTTTGCTGATACTGGCCTATCATTTGTCGTTGGAGAAGATGAAAAGCTGCAAAAATTATGTGATGTGGCACAGGAAGCATTCGACGAAGGTCTGAAAAAGTTAAAGCCGGGCGGCAAGCTGAGCCTTGTCGGCAAAACGGTTCATAAAGTGGCAAGAAACAACGGATTCAACGTAATCATGAATCTGACTGGCCACGGTGTCGGCCGCTCCCTTCACGAGAAACCGGACCATATTTTGAACTATTTTGATCCATGGGATAAACAGCTGTTAAAAGAAGGAATGGTAGTAGCCTTCGAACCGTTTATCTCAAGCGGAGATGACGAAGTTAGAGAAATGAGCGACGGGTGGACGTTTGTTACACCAAATAAAAGCCATGTCGCACAATGTGAACATACCGTTGTGGTCACAAAAGAAGGACCAATTATCTTAACGAAATAATCATGAACCAGGAGCATGGGATGCTCCTGGTTTTTTTAGATTTTTTGTTACCCGTGAAAAAAACGCTTGAACTCTCCAGAACATTCAGCTAAAATAATTAAAATTTCAAATTTTAAAGTAATGACAGAAACAAGTAGCTGTTATTCTCCCTGTTTTAGAGAGCTGATGCCCGGTGAAAATCAGCACATAGTTAACAGTGAATTACCTTCTTGAACTTTTCCTGTGAACAAGAGTAGCAGGGAACGGCCCGGACCGTTAATCCGCTGAGTGGAAGAGCAATCTTCAAAAAGGGTGGTACCGCGTTAACCACGTCCCTTTCTTTAGGGGCGTGGTTTTTTATATTTCAATTAGAGAAAGGATGGGGAACATGGAGAATTTTTTTGACAAATTAACACAGGATCAAAAGCTCGAAACAGAGAGGCAGCTTGAGATTTACTCTAATGGCGTCCAGGAGATTCTGCCTGAAGCAGATCTAAAGAATAAAATAGCTAAATCCATTTTTCAAAATCAGCCATTAAAAATTAAGCTTGGATTAGATCCGTCTGCACCGGACGTCCATATCGGCCATACGGTTGTGCTGAACAAATTAAAGCAGTTCCAGGACAACGGCCATATCATCCAGCTGATTATTGGTGATTTTACCGGGAAAATTGGCGACCCGACAGGCAAATCGGCAGCCCGAAATCAGCTCACAGATGAGGCAGTGAAGCATAATGCGAAAACATACTTCGAGCAATTCAGCAAGGTGCTGGACATGGATAAAGTCGATCTTCATTACAATTCAGCATGGCTTTCAGGCCTCCAGCTTGAAGATGTTATCCGCCTGTCCGCGAGCATTACGGTTGCCCGTCTGCTGGAACGAAATGACTTTTCGGAGCGCCTGGCCACAGGGAGCCGATCTCCCTTCATGAATTTTTCTACCCGCTGATGCAGGGCTACGATTCGGTTGCTCTTGAAAGTGATATCGAGCTTGGCGGCACTGATCAGCACTTCAATGTGTTGATGGGACGCCATCTGCAGGAGCATTTTGAAAAGGAAAAGCAGGTTGTCATCCTTATGCCGCTCCTTGAAGGCCTTGATGGCAAAGAGAAAATGTCTAAATCGAAAAACAATTATATTGGTGTGGATGAAGACCCGAATAATATGTACGGCAAAACGATGTCCATACCGGATGAGCTGAGTGTCAAATACTTCAATCTGGCAACCGATTTGCCGGTAACTGAAAAGCAGCAAATCGCAGAAGGGCTGGAAAACGGAACGCTTCATCCGCGTGACGCCAAAATGCTTTTAGGCCGCACGATTGTCCGCATGTACCATGGGGCAGCTGCAGCCGATAAAGCCGAACAGCATTTTCAAACCATTTTCCAAAAAGGAGCCATGCCGGAAGAGATTCCGGAACTCGAATGGAAGGGAGAGGGTGAAATGTTCATTACGGACCTGATTGCAGGACTTGGCCTTCTTCCATCCAAAACAGAAGCAAGAAAAATGATTGCAGGAGGCGGCATCCGGTTAAACGGAGAAAAAGTCAGCGATGTTAAGCTGCTCGTGAAAATTACAGATGGATTAGTTCTTCAGGCAGGAAAAAGGAAGTTTGTGAAACTGAAGCTTATCTAGGCATATCGCTTTTTTCCTGGCCCCTTCTCAAGCTATGATAGAATAGACGAAATTTTTAAAGAAAAGCAGGTGGACGAAATGAAAGCGATCATTCATAAAGGAAAAGCGGGTCTCGACGGGTTATCATATGGTGAATTGGAAAAACCTGAGCCGGGTGCAGGCGAGGTCAGGGTGAAACTAAAAACGGCAGGATTGAACCACCGTGATTTATTTGTCCCGCATCGCCACAAACCGGAAGATCCGGCACTTGTCATCGGTTCTGATGGAGCCGGAGTCATTGACGCAGTCGGGGAGGGTGTATCAGAAGTGAAGCGAGATGATGAAGTCATCATCAATCCGGGGCTTGGCTGGAAGGAAAAAAGCGAGGCGCCACCTGAGGGCTTTGAAATTGTCGGCTTGCCGTTTCATGGCACCTTCGCGGAATACATCGTGATTCCGGCTGAAAATGCAGCTCCCAAACCCAAATATTTAACCTGGGAGGAAGCGGGCGTTCTTTCCCTTGCAGCACTAACCGCATATAGAGCATTATTCACCAGAGGAAAGCTTAAGAAAGGCATGAAGGTGTTTATTCCCGGAATTGGAGGGGGAGTGGCAACCTTCTTAATGCAGTTCGCTAAAGCAGCAGGGGCAACCGTGTATGTGGCTTCCCGTTCCGAGGAGAAATGTCAGAGAGCTCTGGAGCTTGGTGCAGATATAGCCTTGGACAGCGGCGAAGATTGGAAGGCAGCCCTTGGCGGGGAAAAGGTGGATCTTGTCATTGAATCTGTCGGCCCGGCTACATTTAATAAATCTCTGGAGATCCTTCGCAATGGCGGAACCATCGTAACATTTGGCTCTTCAACAGGAGATGTGCTGGAACTTAATCTTCGCAGTCTCTTTTACGCTCAGCAAAACCTGCTTGGCTCGACAATGGGAAGTGCAGAGGAATACCATGAAATGCTCCAGTTTATTGAAAAACATCAATTAAGACCGGTATTGGATCAGGCATTTCACCTGGAACAATACGGCCATGCTTTTGATAAAATTGCAAACGCGGAGCAATGGGGGAAGATTGCTTTCAGAATCAGCGAATAAAAAAGGGTGAGATGCTGCCTAAAAGCAGTATCTCACCCTTTTTTTATACATGTAAAAATTTCACGCAAACAGGGTCCGGCACTTTCACATCTGCCTGAAGCAATGTTAGCTTCCCTGTTTGTTCATCTCTCGAGTACAAAACAATATTACTGGAGTTTTGGTTTGAGCCAATGATAAATTTTTCGGCAGGATCGAGCTCAAAGTCACGGGGCCAGTTACCTTCTGTTGAGGTATGCTCCACAAATGCAAGCTCTCCATTATCCTGATTGACGGAGAAAACAGCAATGCTGTCATGTCCGCGGTTTCCCGCATAGATGAAGAGGCCGTCAGAAGAGATATGGATGGCGCTTCCCTGATTATTTTCCGTAAAGCCCTCCGGTAGTGTGCTAATAGCCTGCTTTTGAACAAAGCTCCCATCATCGTGATACTGAAGCAAAAGAACCTCAGAGCTAAACTCGGTCATCACATAGGCATACTTTCCATTTGGATGGAACACAAGGTGTCTCGGTCCGCTCCCAGGTTTAACGGACAAGGTGCTAGTTTCCTTTAGAATGCCATTACTTACCTCATACGTAATTACCTGGTCTGTTCCCAGGTCAACTGCAGCCAAGTATTTTTCGTCCGGTGTCATTCCTGCATAATGGGTATGCGGCTTTTCCTGCCTGCTGTCAGGACCTGATCCGCTATGCTCTATAACCGAAACAGCAGGATTTAAAGAGCCATCCTCATTTGTTAAGTAAGACTCGACTGTCCCTTTATGATAGTTTGCACTGAAAACATTGCGGACAGCAGAATCCACACTGACATGGCATGGAGGGGAGCCGGCAGAAACCTGGCTGTTGATCTTCTCAAGTGCACCGGTGCTGCTGTCCAGACGATATGCAGCTACTCCGCCGGATTCGCCTTCCTTGGCTACTGAGTATAAAAAGCGGTTATCCTGGCTGATTGTTAAATAAGTGGGATTATCCAATTTCGCTGCCGTTTTCACATCGGAAATTTTACCGGCATCTGTATCCAGAATAAATGTATATATCCCTTCACTTTCACCCTTTGTATATGTCCCTATGTATCCTCTATATTTGGCCATATGGAGCCTCCTTTTAATTCTTTTTCTCTGAAAATACTCTATCATACATTCCAGTTCAAACAAAAGGAAGAGGAATTTGACAATCAAAAAAGAATAATAAATAAGGTATATAGATGAAAGGATGATCATATTGGAGGCACCCCAATCGATTTTGTCTGTTTGGAAAAAATTTGATCACTTTCCGATGGAGACTTTGACTAAAGCATGGTTTTACGATAAAGCAGGAACGAAAAAGCAGCGGGACGTTTCTTTAATGAAAGAGCACCGTGCTCAATATGGAATTACCGGAAACTGCTTTGACCTCGCAATTTGGCTTCTGCACGAGTTTATGGAGGCTGGAATTCAGGCCTATCCGGTTGGCCACGAATTGCATAATTCCTCAGCCCATGCTGCAGTGGTAGCGGTGGATGAGGAGGGGCACCGTTTTCTATGTGATCTTGGCGACCAATGGCTGCAGCCCATATTAATTGATTCAAAGGCACGGAATTTTACTCCGGAAAAGAGAAGCGGATTTTTCCCGGCAGCAGATGTCCAGGTTTCAACCCAGCACGGACAGCTGGAAATTGCCTATCACCGGCCGAACGGAAAAATATCGCGGCAAAGTTATGATACAAATCCGGTTGAACTGAACTTCTTTCTTGATGCAGCTGAACGTTCCCAAAACTATATTTATCCAAAGGCTTTGCTGGAGCAGCGGATTTCCTATAAAAACGAAACCGCACACTGGGAATTTTACAATTGGAAAAGCTTCCTCAGCACTACAGAAGGCTTGTACCATGATCCCCCTGCGGATACTATTGAAGAATGGACAGACAGGATTCATGAAAAGACAGGGTATGATCGGGAGCTTTTAACAGAATCATTGGGCTTCTACAAGAAGCTGAAAGGTTGAAAAGATGACTGAATTTTATCCATAAACCCTCAGCCTTGCCCAAATCGCCAATATCTTAAGGAGATACTATGTGCATAAAACTCTATCAATATCATATTAGCCCTGAAAACCAGCAGGAACTGATGCAGATTCAGCGGAAAGCCGGTGAAATCTACCGAAAGTATATCGATGTACAGACCAAGATATTAAAAAGCAAGACAGATGAGACAAAGTGGACTGAAATCAGTTTTTTTAAGTCGGAAGATGACTATCTAAACAAGATGCCGCTAATTAACAGCGATCCTGGAATCCTTGAGCTTTACAGAAGATTTGAATCTCTCCTGATCAGTGAGAAAAGGGAAGAAGATTATGAGGAATGGTTATTATCTTAAGGAATCATTTCCCAATCTGTTCTTTTGAAGATTTAGTAGGATATAATCGAAGCAAGACATAGGAGAGGGGATATACATACAGATGGAGCCTATACAAAAAGTTGCAGCATATCTTACTCAAAATGCGGAGGTATTATCCGAAGAACTGGTTACAGAAATCATAAAACGATTTGGTTTTGAAATTCCTAAACCGGAAATTGAGGCTGCCGTATTGATGTATGTGAATTTTTTGAAGTTCTTGGGAACCATGATTGCAAGCAGTGATAATATGATTCCTGATGGACTTGTTGAATGGAGCAAAGGAAATGGCGAGCGGGCTGCATCCAAAGGAGGGAAAATTTCTGATATCGTTATCCGTTATCCGGACACCCGCCTAGTTTTTACTGATAGATTAAATAATATTGGCAAAAAGCTTGAATTAACGGCTGATGAAATTATTACTATTGTTAAAAAAGTAAATTTTATGCTGGACATCAGCATTAATGAGACCGTATTTGCCTTTGAACGGCACTCCGAGGAGCAATTAAAAGAGACGCAATCCCAGGTAAATGAGCTGTCTGCAGCCATTGTACCGATTCAGGACAGCATTGCAATACTTCCATTGATCGGAAGCATAGACTATGACAGAGCACAAATCATCATAGAGAAGACAGTCCCGCGGGTAAACCAGCTGGGGATTGAAACCTTAATTATTGATTTTTCCGGAACGGTGCATATAGATGTTGAAATTGCCAATCATATTTTCAATATCCGGAATATACTCCAGCTGGTCGGTGTCAATACCATTGCCACTGGTGTCAGACCGGATTTGGCAAAAAGTGCTGTTGGACTTGGCATCGACTTATCATCCCTTGAGGTATATTCGAACGTTTTGCAGGCGATTAGAAGCATTAAATAACTGTAATGAAAGGAGCTGCTTATTAAGCGGCTTTTTTTTATAAAAATGGTGAAAACTTCTTACTCCGGTACATGTACAGCATCAGCGCCTGACTGCAGGGAGCCTCCACTCGCTGCAATCAACGGACAACATTGTTAAGTGAAAAGCACTATTTATACGAAAACCCCCTTAAAAAACAATTGTCGAACCCCAATTCACATGATAGTATTTAGATATTTTCAAATATATTAAATTAACAAAATAATAGATGCTATCAAAAAGATTCGTATGGGGGGATTTTTGTATGACTGTATTTACATCTGCTTATTTTACAATGACTGAACAAGAAGCCATTGAATATGCCAAAACAAGGCTGAGTTATTTTGCACCAGATGCAGAATTGGATTGCAGGGAAATTGGCGATGGCAATTTAAACTACGTTTTTAAGCTGATTGACCATAAACACAAGAAGTCTCTGATTATTAAGCAGGCCGGACCGGTTGCCAGAATATCTGATGAATTTAAGCTATCCCCTGACCGCAACCGCATCGAATACGAAATTCTCGATCTTCAAAACAGGCTCGCTCCAGGTTTTGTGCCAAAGGTGATTAGCTACGATCCCATAATGAATTGTACCGCAATGGAGGATTTGTCAGATTACACTATTATGAGGACAGCTTTAATACAGCATGAAAAATTCCCGCTGTTTGCTGACCATATCTCAAGCTTCCTGGTAAATACCCTATTACTCACTTCTGATGTTGTCATCGGACATAAGGAAAAGAAAGAGCTGGTCCAAAGGTTCACTAACCCGGAGTTGTGCGAAATTTCAGAGGATCTCGTCTTCACCGAACCGTTTTACGACTGTTCGAGAAATGATGTATTTGAAGGTACCAGGGAATTTGCCAAGAAGGAAATCTGGGAAGATTCCAAGCTTCAGCTCGAAACGGCAAAGCTAAAATTTGAGTTTATGACCCATGCTCAGTCATTATTGCATGGCGATCTGCACACAGGCTCAATTTTTGTAAAAGAAGATTCTACTAAAATTATTGACCCAGAGTTTGCCTTTTATGGCCCGGCCGGATACGATATCGGCAACGTGATCGCCAATCTGATCTTCGCCTATGTGAACGCGAAATATACAATGGATAATGGAGAACAAAGGCAGGTTCAGATGGAATATCTCGAAAATACAATAGAAGATATTATCGACTTGTTCAAAACGAAATTCCTGAAGGCATGGGATGAGAAAGCAACTGAACAAACAGCCCGTTATGAAGGGTTTAAAGAATATTATCTGGAAACAATTCTGCGCGACACAGCGGCTGTTACAGGACTTGAATTGTGCAGGAGGATTATTGGGCTGGCATCAGTAAAGGATGTCACTTGCATTGACGATTACAGCAGCAAAGCTGCTGCAGAAATGATTTGTCTGGCAGCCGGAAAGATGTTTATTATGGAAAGGGAATCTTTTAAAACAGGAGAAGACTTTGTGCGTACTCTAAAAGACTGTGAAAAAAGATTCTAAGGAGGCAGCAAGATGGGAAAACCAGTGGATGTTATCCAGTCTGTAAGATTGGAGGATGAAAACAATACACTCATTCTATTAGATCAAACAGTTCTGCCGAATGAAAAGAACTTTTTGTATTTGAAAGAATTAAAGGAAATTTGGGATGCAATCTATCATTTAAAGGTCCGGGGTGCACCTGCCATCGGAATAGCTGCGGCTTACGGTGTTTATTTGGGCACAAAGCAATCAGCAGCAGAAGACTATGATGAGCTTTACCTGGATTTTAAAAAAGCGAAGGAATATCTGGCTTCATCACGGCCGACTGCAGTCAATCTGTTTTGGGCGCTCGACCGCATGGAAGCCCGTTTCCAGAAGGAAGAAGGCAGGAGTGCAGCAGAAATAAAGCAGGCTCTGAAAGAGGAAGCAGAAAAAATTCGTAGTGAGGATGAAAAAGTCTGCGAGTCAATCGGCCAGCACGCTCTTTCTGTACTTGAGCCCGGATGGGGAATTCTGACACACTGCAATGCCGGTACAATTGCGACTGCTAAATATGGGACAGCCCTGGCTCCGATTTATTTAGGACAGGAAAAGGGATATGATTTTAAAGTATTCGCCGATGAAACCCGCCCGCTGCTTCAGGGGGCCCGCCTGACTGCATGGGAGCTTAAAGAAGCAGGTGTCGATGTTACGCTGATATGCGATAATATGGCCAGCATCATCATGAAAGAAGGCAGGGTTCAAGCGGTACTTGTCGGCTGTGACCGTGTTGCAGCCAATGGGGATACTGCCAATAAAATTGGAACATCAGGCGTTGCGATTCTCGCAAAACATTATAATATACCTTTCTATGTTTGTGCTCCGCTGTCAACTGTCGACCTCACATGCAAAACAGGGAACGATATCCATATTGAATTAAGAGATTCAGAAGAGATTACTTCTAAATGGTACGAAAAGCCGATGGCGCCAGAAGGCGTAAAAACCTATAATCCCGCATTCGATGTAACGGATAATGAACTGATCACAGGCATTATCACGGAGAATGGCATCGCGTATGCACCGTACACAGATAGCCTTCCTAAAATGTTTAAATAAGAATAAAAATCCTCCTGTCCACGCGATTAGGAGGATTTTTATTCTTTATATCTTTAAAGCGTTTAACTAGGAAAATATCCCTGAAAGCGACAAAAAACATAGTGTAATATTACTCTTTGCATCAACCAATTGTACTGTTTTATTTGGGGGAATTCTTTTTTATGTGGAAAAATTATGAATTAAACAACATATTAATAGTAGAAACTATTTGTAAACCCTCCAAATTACCTGATACTTTTTAAGAAACTATGTTTTAGTGCCTGATTCCAAAGTCTGATAATTAAATAATTTAGCATATTGATAGAGTCTGAATATTTCAAATATACTTTAAATGCAACAAGAAGCGACAGAAAAAATAAAGATTCGAGAGGAGAAAAAGGATGAAGAAAAAAAGGGCATTAGGAGCAGCATTACTAAGTATGACAATGGGTTTATCAGTTTTCACAGCGGGGGCATTTGCAAAAGAACCGGAGACTCAAAACGAAACCTATAGGGTATTGATCCAAGGCCCATCAAATGCTACAGCTTCTGTGAATTCGCAGGTGGACAAGCGCTGGGATTTTGGCAGCGATGGAATGACTGCAGAGGTCAATGCTAAGCAGTACCAGGCATTATTGAAAAATAAAAACTTAAAGATTGAAAAAGTACATGAAGTTAAACTTGATACAGTCAGGACAGCAGCGTCCAAGAAGGCTCAGGCCGCTGGATATCCAAGTGACCAGACACCTTGGGGGATTGAATCCATCTATAACAACAGCGGCATAACGAGCACCTCAGGCGGAAGCGGGATTAAGGTAGCTGTTCTTGATACAGGGGTTCATACAAACCATATCGACCTGGCAGGCTCAGCGGAGCAATGTAAGGATTTCACTCAATCCTCTCCGATTGTCAATGGCTCATGTACGGATCGACAGGGACATGGTACACATGTAGCTGGAACTGTATTGGCACACGGGGGATCTGATGGCCAGGGAATTTATGGGGTAGCCCCACAGGCGAAATTATGGGCATACAAAGTTCTTGGCGATAATGGTTCGGGTTACTCAGATGATATTGCAGCTGCAATCCGCCACGTTGCAGACGAAGCATCCCGCACAGGTTCTAAAGTGGTCATCAATATGTCACTTGGTTCAAGCGGCAAAGATTCATTAATCAGCAGTGCTGTTGATTACGCATACAGCAAAGGAGTCCTTATTGTGGCGGCGGCAGGTAACTCAGGTTACAGTGCTAATACAATCGGATATCCTGGAGCATTAAAGAATGCGGTTGCGGTTGCAGCTCTTGAAAATGTTCAGCAGAACGGTACATACCGTGTGGCAAACTTCTCTTCCCGCGGAAACCCTAGCACTGACGGTGACTATGTGATTCAGGAAAAAGATGTAGAAGTTTCTGCACCGGGAGCAAGCATTGAGTCAACATGGTATAACGGAGGCTATAACACGATCAGCGGAACATCCATGGCTACACCTCACGTAGCTGGTCTTGCAGCGAAAATCTGGTCATCCAGTCCATCCATGAGCCATACTCAACTTCGCTCAGAGCTTCAAAACCGTGCTAAGCAATATGACATTAAAGGCGGATACGGAGCAGCAGCAGGAGATGACTATGCGTCAGGCTTCGGATACCCGCGCGTGAAATAAGCAAGCAGTATCATACCCCCTAAGACCGTCCGATCCTCTGATCGGGCGGTTTTTATGTATAGCATGAATGATCCCGAAATACATAATATTTCCGCGGAAATGATCATTTTTTAGCGAAAAATGAAAACTTGTAAAAACTGATGATGCAAATCCTGTTTGAATATACAATAAGGAGTGGATGTGAATAGGAAGGAGCTGACAGCTATGGCTGTTCAAAATACATATATAAGCGATCAGGATGCAAAGGAATTAATCTGCGAAATCGGCAGAAGGGTTTACAATAAAAACTTTGTTGCTGCTAACGATGGGAATATCTCTATAAAAGTAGGAGACCATGAGATCTGGACCACACCAACAGGAGTGAGCAAAGGATTTATGACACCGGAAATGATGGTTAAAATGGACCTTTCAGGAAATATTCTGAAAGGGAAGCTAAAGCCTTCTTCAGAAATAAAGATGCACCTTAGAGTGTATCAGGAAAATTCTGAAGCAAGGGCTGTAGTTCATGCCCATCCGCCTGTGGCAACATCATTTGCCATAGCCGGAATCAGTCTTGAAAAACCCATTACTCCTGAGGCGGTAGTCTTGCTTGGCAAAGTGCCGGTAGCCCCGTATGCCACCCCTGGAACACAGGAAGTGCCAGATTCCATTGCCCCTTATTGCCGGGATTACAATGCAGTCCTTTTAGCAAATCATGGTGCACTAACCTGGGGCCGGGACATAACAGAGGCCTATTTCCGGATGGAGTCACTGGAACACTATGCACTCATGCTAATGTACTCCGGACATATCATTCAAAAGTCAAATGAATTGAGCACTGAACAAATTGCAGAGCTGATCACAATCCGTGAGAAAATGGGCATTAAAACAGGCGGGATACCTGATGGTGGCTGTGGGGAGAAAAGCCGGACAGCTCCAGGCTATCGGGAAGAAATGATCGAAAGCATAGTTCGAAAAGTAACGGAAGAAGTATTGAAGAACGTCTTAAAATAGCCAAAGCGGGGTAGCTATAAGGGTATAGAGATGCTGTATAATTTTGCCTCTTTAACGAAACCTATCTAAAAGCTTATTGATACGTGAGGAGAGATTCTGATGAAACTGCTGGTCATTGGCGGGGTGGCTGCAAGTATGTCAGCCGCATCGAAATTGAGAAGAATGGACGAAAAAGCGGAAATTACCGTTTATGAGAAAGGCAAGTTTTTATCATACGGTGCCTGCGGTCTTCCTTATTATATCTCAGGAGAAAATGATGATCACCGGAAAATGATTGCAAGAACACAGGAGCAATTTTCTGAGAGGAACATTAAAACATATCTTCTGCATGAAGTATTAAAAGTGGATACAGATAAGAAGGAAGTAACAGTTAAAGACCTTGCATCAGGGGAGATGTTTATGGATACTTACGATAAGCTGATGATTGGAACAGGCACGTTTCCCATCATGCCCCAGTTCCCAGCGGACCTTGAGAACGTTCACGTGCTGAAAACCATGGAAGATGGGATGGCGTTAAAAGAAATTTCCAGTAAATCGGAGGTGAAAGATGTTGTCATTGTCGGCGGAGGCTATATTGGCATCGAAGTGGTCGAAGCGATGAAAACCCTCGGCAAAAATGTCCGAGTGATTGAAATGGGTGAGAGAATCCTGGCACCTTTTGATAAGGAAATAACCGATATCGCTGAAAAGGAAATCCGTGATCACGGCGTAGAGCTGAACCTGGGAGAAAAGGTGGAGAGCTTTAGCGGCAATGGGAAAGTGGAAAGCATCAAAACGGATAAAGGCTCGTATAAAGCCGATTTAGTGCTTGTAGCTGTTGGTGTAAAGCCTGCTACGAAGTTTCTGGAGGGATCGGGAATAGAGCTGGCGGAAAATGGTGCCATTATTATCGACCGTGAAATGCAGACAAATGTTGAAGGGGTTTATGCAGCGGGGGACTGCGCTCAGGTATATCACAGATTGCTAGAAGAAAATGATTATATCCCGCTTGGAACAAACGCGAATAAATGCGGCCGCCTCGCTGGGGCCAATATAGCCGGCAGTCGTGAAAAATATGTGGGAACGCTTGGCAGCGCCGCGATCAAAATTTTTGATATGGAGCTTGGCAGAACGGGGCTTTCAGAGGAAGATGCCAAAAGGCTTGGCCTAGCCTATACAACTGAATTTGTTAAAGCGGCAGATCATCCGGGCTACTATCCGAATCAGACCCCTATCTGGATCAAGCTGATCTGTGAGAAAGGAACAAACCGAATTCTCGGAGCCCACGCCATCGGAAATAAAGGAGTGGTCCTTCGAATCGATGTTTTTGCCGTTGCCATCCACAATAAAATGACAGCAGAAGAGCTTGGCATGGTGGATCTTTGTTACGCCCCTCCATTTGCAGGTGTCTGGGATGCTGTCCATATCGCAAGCAACGCAGCAAAAGAAAAATGAAGCCAGCATTTCTGCCGGCTTCATTTTCATTTAATAAGAATCCTTCACCAGCTTCGGATGGCGGTTCATGATACCAAGCAGAATCAGTCCGCTTAGGATGAGGAGGAAGCTTGTAACGACGAATACGGCCGAAAAACCTAAATAGCCTGAGATCAAACCGCCGATGACGGGTCCGATAATATTTCCAAAAAAACGGAGGCTTGTGTTGTAGCCAAGCACTTCACCCTGCATAGCAACAGGTGCTTCCTGGCGAATATAGGCGATCCGGACAGGAATGATGCCTCCGATGGTGACACCAAGTGCAAAGCGGACAAGAACAAGCTGCCACATGTTTGAGACAAATCCGCCAGGCAGATAAAACACACCTGCGAGAAGGAGGAGAACAACCAATGTTTTGACATAGCCATGCTGATCCCCGATTTTTCCCCATTGCCTTGCCATCAAGAGATTGCCAAGCCCTGCAGCTGAAAAAGCAATTCCGGCAAAAAACGCCAGATTTTCTGGTCCGTGCAATTCACTGACATATAGAGAAAGGATAGGCTGAATACTGAAATGTGCGATTTGAACAAGCGTAGATATCAGCATGACGGTCAGCAGGACGGGATTGCTGATAATATGCTGAATGACGGCCTTACTTGAATACTGTGTTTTCTCGCCCTTTTGCGTTTTGATTTTGTGCTCTTTTGTGAAAAAGACTAGAAAAGCGGAAACAAATATGGCGATGGAGGTCCATTTAAAGGTGTCTGAGAATCCGAATAAATCAGCGAGAACTCCGCCGAGAAGTGGGCCCATCAATGACCCTGTAATGCTCCCGGTCTGCAGTGTCCCCATTACCCTGCCTGCGATTTCTTTTGGAGTCTGAGTGGAAATAAATGCCTGGGACATACCGATGAAGCCGGTGAAAATCCCCATAAACAGTCTCAGAAAAAACAGCTGCCAGACGTTAGTCACATATCCCATCAGGAAGATGGATAAGCCCATCCCAATTCCGGACAGAATCAATATTTTCCTGCGCCCAAAAAGGTCCCCGATTCTTCCCCACACAGGTGAAAATAGAAACGCCGTCACAAATGTGATCGCAAACGTCCATCCAGACCAGTGCTGAACATAGGTGGCAGAATGGTCGCCAAAGCTTTCTATATATAACGATATAAAGGGAAGCACCATTGTCATGCTGCCTGCCACAAAGAAATTGGCAAACCACATAATCATTAAATTTCTTTTTGTCTGTTTTACCATGTTTGAAACACTTCTTTCCGGTCAACACTTCGTTTCCCTAAATATATAATAACGAAAATGACAAAAAATAGGAAGGGTTATGCTATTACTCTAATTTATATATATCCTCTCAACTATGATGAAAACCGCTTTACTCAGGGAATCAGAGAAACTTCTATGACATTTTTACCAGAGTCCGTGAAAAAAACATTGTCTTATAACAGTATTTATTCTATAATTCCTAATAGGAAAAAGATTCAGAATATATCTAAAAAAGGGGGAAGTTGTTTGGAAGCTTTTGTTAATCAGCTAAACGGTATTTTATGGAGTACACCTGTTATTTACATCTGTTTAGCAATAGGGTTGTTCTTCTCAGTCTTAACTCGATTTTTACAGGTCCGCCATATCAAAGATATGGTACTGCTTATGTTTCAAGGGAAAAGTTCCGCAGCGGGCGTTTCGTCTTTCCAGGCCTTATCTATTGCTCTTTCCGGCCGTGTAGGAACTGGTAACATCGCAGGTACTGCCACTGCTATCGCAATGGGTGGTCCTGGTGCTGTATTCTGGATGTGGGCCATTGCTTTTATCGGAGCAGGCAGTGCATTTGTTGAATCAACGCTGGCTCAGATTTACAAAGTGAAAAAAGACGGGCTATACCGAGGCGGTCCAGCCTATTATATTGAAAAGGGAATCGGAATTAAATGGTTCGCCGTTCTTTTTGCCATTTCTGCATTGCTGGCAATGGCACTATTAATGCCTGGCATCCAGTCAAACTCAATTGCGCTTGGAATGGAAAATGCATTTGGCATAAGCAAAACAGTAACAGGTCTTGTTATTATCGGTTTACTTGGCCTGATTATTTTCGGCGGTGTAAAGCGTATTGCAACTGTGGCTCAATATACCGTTCCTTTTATGGCAGTGGGTTATATCTTAGTGGCTTTAATCATTATTGCCATGAACATTGGTGAACTGCCTGGCGTAATTTCGTTAATCTTCAGCAGTGCTTTTGGTGCTGACTCCATGTTTGGGGGAATTATCGGAAGTGCAATTGCCTGGGGGGTAAAACGCGGAATTTATTCAAACGAAGCTGGTCAGGGTACAGGCCCGCATGCTGCTGCAGCTGCTGAAGTTTCCCACCCTGCAAAGCAAGGCCTTGTGCAGGCATTCTCTGTATATATTGATACGCTATTCGTATGTTCTGCAACAGCTTTCATGATCCTATTTACAGGAATGTTCAATACAGTCGGCTCTGATGGAAAGACTCCAATTATCGAAAACCTTCCTGGAGTGGAAGCTGGACCGGGCTTTACACAGGCAGCTGTTGAATCTGTGCTTCCAGGCTTCGGTGCCGGATTTGTTGCTGTTTCTCTTTTCTTCTTTGCTTTCACAACTATCATGGCCTACTACTATATGGCTGAAACAAACGTAGCTTACCTGATTAGCGGCAAGAACAGCAAACTGGCGATGTTTATTCTGAAGATTGTCTTGCTAGGTGCAACATTCTATGGTGCTGTTAAAACAGCAGGTCTGGCGTGGGCACTTGGAGATGTTGGCTTAGGTCTAATGGTTTGGCTGAACTTAATTGCCATCGTAATCTTAAGAAAGCCGGCTCTGATTGCACTGAAAGATTACGAGGCCCAAAAGAAACAAGGTCTTGATCCAGTATTCAATTCCAAAAAGCTTGGCATTAAAAATGCGGAGTACTGGGAAGAAGAATACAAGTCACAGGAAGAAAAGGTATCTTAATAGAAAGAAAAAAGATGTCCGGCTGAAGCCGGGCATCTTTTTTACAATATTTAAATCTACTTTTACAATTTTCGGCATATTTCTTAGCATTCTCTTAATAATCATCATTTAGTATTTTATTTGAGTTAAATACATAAATTGATATTTTAATAGAAGAGGTGCTGAGGATGACTGAATTGAACCGCCGCAAATTTTTAACCTATGTTGGTACAGGTGTGGGAGCATTGACTGTGGCTTCAACAGGATTGGGGGCAATGGTTCCAAAAGCGGAAGTTAAGGGGGTTGAGGCAGCGGCCCATTTATTCGGATTCCAGAAGAAAATATCTGGATTGAATTTCAAGCCGATTGATCCGACAGCTAAAGACGACCTTGTGTTGCCGCGTGGGTATAAATATGATGTGGTGGCAGCTTATGGAGATGTCATTAATAAAAAAGGCGATACATTCGGATTTAACAATGACTTTACATTATATTTTCCAATCGATAAGGACAAGCGCGGTCTCTTATGGGTGAATCATGAATATTCAAGCGATCTATTTGTTCATGGTGCAAGGCCGGCAAATGGCAAGTATACAGCAGCGCAAATTCAGAAAATGCTTTACAGCCAGGGTGGATCGATTATCGAGGTATACCGTGATAAAGAGGGTACATGGAAAATGGACACGAATTCTAAGTATGCACGCCGTATTACAGGCTTGACGCCCTTTCAGCTTACAGGTCCTGCCAGAGGGTCAAAAGCAGTGGGCGGTGCAACGAATGTTCAGGGAACCTTTGCTAATTGCTCTGGCGGCAGGACTTTGTGGGGCACGGTTTTATCGGCTGAGGAAAATTTCGAATCTACATCAAAGGATGCAGGATTAAATGATACACATTATGGCTGGATTGTAGAGATTGATCCATTCGATCCTCATTTTAAGCCGCGCAAGCATACTGCGCTTGGCCGCTTTAATCATGAAAATGCAGCAGTCGGCCTGACCAATGACAATCGGGTTGTCGTGTATATGGGTGATGATAAAAAAGATGCCTGCGTGTATAAGTTCATCAGTAAAAATAAATATGTAAAGTCCCGCGGCAAAGCCAACGCAGATCTTCTTGAAGAAGGGACACTCTATGTGGCGAATATGGGAAGCGGAGAATGGGTGCCATTAACGATCGAAAATGTACAGAAAATCGCCAAAGGGAAAGCAGATCTTTTAAAGAAATTCCAAACACAGGCCGATGTGGCTGTTCATTGCCATGAAGCAGCATTGCTTGTTGGCGGAACACCTACCGACCGCCCGGAAGATGTGGAAATCAGCCCTTTTGATAAAACGGTATTCATTGCTCATACCAACAATGATAAACATGGTAACTTTCACGGCCATATTACCAGATTTATCGAGGATGGAGATGACCTCGGAGCACTGACCTTTGATTTCGAAATCTTCGCAGCCGGCGGAAAACAGAGCGGTTTCAGTGCACCTGATAATCTGACTTTCGATAGCTTTGGCAATCTCTGGACTGTTACAGATATGTCATCAAGCAAGCTGAATACAGGAATCTACACTCATTTTGCAAACAATGGCATGTTCGTCATCCCGACGATCGGCAAAAATACAGGCGAAGCCTTTCAGTTTGCTTCTGCGCCAGCTGAAGCAGAACTGACTGGACCATCCTTTACACCAAACGAGACAACCCTGTTCCTGTCCGTTCAGCATCCGGGAGAAGAGACGGATGACCTGAGCAATCCCACAAGCAAATGGCCGCACCGCAAGGGAGACACCATGCCGCGTCCTGGGGTTGTGGCGATTACAGGGTTCAAGTACTAGGAGGTTATTATGCTATCTAATATCGGAATACCAGGATTAATTATTGTTCTAGTACTGGCGCTGATCATTTTCGGTCCATCCAAGCTTCCCGAAATCGGCAGGGCATTTGGGACAACTTTGAAGGAATTCAAGAAATCCACACGCGAACTTGTGTCCGAGGAACAGCCAGAAGATAAGAAAAAAGAATTGCGATAACAAAGAATAAGGAAGGGAGTGTTATCTTCCTTCCTTTTATATTGGGGTGATTAATTTTGAACAATGAGGCAGTAAATGTTCTCCAGCATTTTGAGGAGCTCCGGAAGAGGCTGATGATTATTGCTGCAGTTTTTATAGCATTCCTGGCATTATCCTTTATTTTCGTCAGCGACATTTATCAATGGCTGGTTAAGGATCTGGACTTTAAATTGGCTGTTCTTGGTCCCTCCGAGATACTATGGGTCTATTTTATGCTTGCGTCTGTCGTCGCGATTGCAGCTGCTATCCCTGTAGCTGCCCATCAAATCTGGCTGTTTATCAGTCCGGCGCTTACCGGTATGGAGAAAAGGGTAGCGTTATCCTATATACCCGCGTTATTTTTCCTGTTCATTACCGGTATAGCATTCGGGTATTTCATTCTTTTGCCGATGGTTCTAAATTTTTTAATGACCTTATCCGGAGAAATGTTCACCGCTTTTTTTACAACGGAAAAATACTTTCAATTCGTGCTGCATCTAACATTGCCATTCGGCTTTCTGTTCGAGCTTCCGGTTGTGATTATGTTCTTGACCAGCCTTGGCATCCTCGATCCTTATTCGCTGCAGAAGATAAGGAAGTTTGCCTATTTCGTGCTGATTGTAGTTGCAATTTTAGTCACACCGCCTGATTTTATTTCAGATATATTGGTTACATTACCTCTCCTGGTGCTTTACGAGGCAAGTTTGAGCCTGTCTAAGATTATCTATAACCGAAAGCTGAAAAAGCAGGCTGCTGTGCAGTAAAAATGGCCGTTGGAATTATTTTCAAAATTAATTTTTGGATATTTATGGAGTTAACTCCTATCTTAAATGGGTAAAGCCTATTAAGTCATTTAAGGAGTGTGAAGCAATGAGAGCTGTAACTTACCAGGGAGCAAAAGATATTCAAGTGAAAAACGTGGAGGATCCCAGAATTGAAAAAAGAGATGATGTGATTATTCGGATTACATCAACAGCTATTTGCGGATCGGACCTTCACTTATATCAGGGAAATATGCCATTGCGGCCAGGGTATATTATTGGGCATGAGCCAATGGGAATCGTTGAGGAGACAGGACCTGATGTAACTCGGGTAAAAAAAGGCGACAGGGTGGTCATCCCTTTTAATGTGTCGTGCGGGCATTGCTTTTATTGCCAGCATGACATGGAAAGCCAATGTGATAATTCCAACCCCCATAACGATTCTGGCGGCTATTTTGGCTATACAGAGAAATATGGAAATCATCCGGGCGGCCAGGCTGAGTTCTTAAAGGTGCCGTTTGGCAATTTCATGCCCTTTGTCATACCGGAATCATGCGAGCTGGAGGATGAGTCACTGCTCTTTTTATCAGATGTGCTGCCGACGGCTTATTGGAGTGTAGAGCATTCAGGTGTAAAACCCGGAGATACAGTCGTCGTCCTCGGCTGCGGCCCCATCGGGTTAATGACCCAGAAATTCGCCTGGATGAAAGGGGCTAAACGGGTAATAGCCGTCGATCATCTTGATTACCGACTGAACCATGCCAAACTTACCAATGATGTGGAGGTCTATGACTTCAAGAAATATGATGACATGGGTGCTTATTTAAAAGAAATTACTCAGGGCCGAGCAGATGTAGTCATTGATTGTGTGGGTATGGACGGAAAGAAATCTGCAGTGGAAAAAATTGAACAGAAGCTCAAGCTGCAGGGCGGAACGCTTGGCCCGATCCAAATAGCGACGAAAGCCGTACGGAAATTTGGTACCGTTCAGCTGACAGGTGTGTACGGGCTAACATACAATATGTTCCCGCTGGAGGAATTTTTCTCGAGAAATGTGACCATTAAAATGGGACAAGCCCCTGTTGTGCACTACATGCCAGAGCTATTCGAAAAAATCACGAATAAGGAATTCGATCCTAAGTCCATTATTACTCATCAGATTCCCCTCGAAGAAGCAGATCGTGCATATAAGATTTTTAACGACCATGAAGATGATTGCATTAAAGTTATATTAAAGCCTTAGCCGTTATAAACAAACCGGCCTGGATATGCCAGGACCGGTTTTTTGAAGTTTAAGAATATAACATAATGTTACATGTTTCGACACAAACGTATATAATAGTCCTAAAGGCATATTATTAATAGAGTTAACCAAGGAGCATGTAAATGAAAGGCTTTAATCAAGATACTTTGATAAAAGAAGAAACAAAGGCAATCACCCTCTTTATCTGGCTGTTTTATATTATTTTAGCGCTATATGATTTATTTTATTATTACGTGCTTCCCCTCAATATCGGCGGCAATATCGGGCTCCCTGAGGGCGGACTCGGATGGGGCTATTACCTGGCTATTATCGGGCTTTTGCCGATAGGGATTTATTTTATTAGAACGAAACGGCCTTTCCTCGTAAAATACTTATTTTTTGCAGGGTTTTCCCTGATTGATTTTAGCAGCAGCATGCTGATTTATTTTGGTGAATCGAAAGAATTTCAGAGCGGGAGCGCAGTAGAACTTTTATTTATGATATTTGCACCGATTTTTGTAAATAAGCGCTATTTTTGGATTGTAACCGGAGGCATGGTTGCGAAGTATCTTTTAGCAGGTGTTTTCCTGAGCAGTCAGAAGGTAATGGTGCCAATCGTGCTTTTAATCATTTTTTCAAGTGTTTCTTATGTGCTGCTGAACCGCTTCTATTCATATATTCATTCGCTTACACATGTTTTCCAGGAACTGCGCCAGAAAGAAAAGCTGGCTGCTGTCGGACAGATGGCTTCCGCAGTGGGTCACGAAGTAAGGAATCCCTTAGCAGCATTAAGAGGGTTTACTCAGCTGCAGATGGAAAAACACCCTGAAGACAGGAATCGATACAAACTTATGATCGAAGAAATCGACCGCATTAATCTGATAGCCGATGACCTGATGATCCTGAGCAAACCGAGGCTGCCTGTGTTTAAAAGTGTTGAACTGAATGCAGTGATTCACTACGTCCTCTCCATTATTAAAGAACAGGCTGCCAGTCAAAATATCCGCTTTGAAACAGAGAATTTGAACTCCCTTCCCAGAGTTCAGTGTGATGAACATATGCTGAAACAGGCTTTTATTAATCTGATTAAAAATGCCATGGAATCTATGACTGTGGGAGGCACGATCCTGATTTCAGCCAATGTGGAGGAGGGTGACCAGGTTCTGATCAGCATTAAAGATGAAGGCTGTGGAATTGATAAAGATAATCTGAAGCGAATAGCAGATCCGTTTTATACAACTAAACCGGATGGAACTGGTCTGGGCCTGATGGTTACCAAGCAGATTATAGAAGAACACAGGGCTGGAATCCTATTTGAAAGTGAAGTGGGAAAAGGAACAATTGTGAACCTTACTATTCCAATAGAGCAGCCTGCAGAGTAGCAGAAATTTGAGGATGTACCCTTTTGGGTGCATCCTCTATTAATATTTAGGTCAAATGACCCTGTGCAAACAGAGGATTTATAGTTTCTTATACATAATATGGGATGAAGGCCGGGGGTTTGCCGTAGTAGCAACCGAAGTGAGGAAGCTGGCTGAAAACTCTAAGAAGATGAGCAGCCATATCAAGGAACAAATCCAAAAAAGTGATAATCAAAGCAGCGTTCTGGTTGATACCATGAACTCCATGAATCTCTCAACCAAAGAATCACAGACTCGGATTCAGCAGGTAAAAGGCGGGCTTGTTACCGTTAAAATGGAACAATATCTGGATATGTTTGGCCGCAACAAAAATGACCAGGACAGCATTGTTCAGTCCATACAGGAATCAATCATACAACCGAAAGACTGTCAGTGCTTGCATAGGAATTAAAGGAAAAGGCTGAGGGTGGAGATAAAATGATGCAGCATCCTTCGAGGGTGCTGTTTTTTGATTACTTTTTTACAAAAAATTACTAAGAATTGCTCCTAATTGCTCATTCTCAAATAAGTCAAAAAATAGATAGAATTATGAATGTTATCATCCTAATCTACTAAAATTGAGGAGATGTATTCATTTGAAAAATCCTGCGCGCAAATTAGGAAAAACAATTCTCGCTGCTACGCTGTCCCTTTCTGTCTTAGCTGCTCCTATTTCATATGATTCGGTAATGGCAGCAATGCCCGATCATAAGGGGAAGCCGGGGCAAAAGTTCAGCCATGATGTGAGTCTGAGGATATTAGGAACAACAGATATACATACACACCTCTATAACTATGATTATTATAAAGATGCTGAGACGATTGAATTTGGCCTTGCGAAAACAGCTACCCTGATCAAACAGGCAAGAAAAGAAGCGAAAAACACCTTACTATTTGACAACGGAGATTTAATCCAGGGGAATCCGCTTGGCGATTATAAAGCAAAAGTTGATAAGCTTGAGGATGGGGAAATGCATCCAGTCTTCAAAGCGATGGAATTGCTGGACTATGATGCAGCAACAGTAGGAAACCATGAATTCAATTATGGACTTGACTATTTAGATGAGGTTCTGGATGATTCGCCATTTCCTTATGTAAATGCCAATGTCTATAAAGATGATCATGATCAAAATCCTAAAAACGATAAAAATTACTTTAAACCGTATACAATCATCAAGAAAAAAGTCGTTGACGAAAAAGGCAGAAAGCAGGTCATTAAGGTTGGGGTGATCGGTGCTGTGACTCCGCAGATTACACAATGGGATAAAGCCAATCTTGATGGGAAAATCATTACAAAAGATATTGTAAAATCAGTAAAAGCTAACATTCTTAAAATGAAGAAAGACGGGGCTGATATTATCATTGCGCTTGCTCACTCCGGTATGGGGGACGCGGAATATGCAGAGATGGAAGAGAATGCGGCCTACGACTTAACAAAAATAAATGGAATAGATGCGGTTATTTCCGGCCACAACCATAAAAATTTTCCGGGAGATTTCACCGATCTTCCTGGAGTGGATACAGAAAAAGGAACGGTCAACGGGGTGCCGTTCATCATGCCGGGCAGCTGGGGCAACCAGCTTGGTGTTATGGACCTGACCATTGCCAAGGTGAAAGGCAAGTGGAGGGTGAAGGATTCCCAGTCCTCCTTAAGGTCCATTTTTAGAAGCTATCAAAATGAATCCGGCGCAACCGTAAAGGAAAGCGTTGCAGATGCAGATCCTGCCATTTTGAAAGCGGTAAAGGAAGAGCATGAAGGAACGGTGAATTATGTCCGCCAGCCTGTGGGGGAAACAACCGCTGATATCCACAGCTATTTTGCACTTGTCAAAGATGACCCGTCTATTCAAATTGTGACGAATGCACAGAAGTGGTATATCGAAAAGCAATTAAAAGGAACACCAGATGAAAACACACCGGTGCTTTCAGCAGGAGCACCCTTTAAAGCGGGCGGCCGCAACGGGGCAAGCTATTACACATATATCCCCGAAGGCACAATCGCCATCAAAAATGTAGCAGACCTATACCTGTATCCGAACACAGTTGCTACTGTAAAAGTTAAAGGGGGAGATGTGAAAGAATGGCTTGAAATGTCTGCTGGCCAGTTCAATCAGATAAACGAAAATGAAGCGGGTGAACAGTCACTCATTAATGAGGATTTCCCTACTTATAACTTTGATGTAATCGATGGTGTGACATATGAGATCGATGTTACAGAACCTGCAAAGTATGATAAAGATGGCAAGCTGGTTCATGCCGATGCAAACAGAATCAAAAATCTTCAGTATAACGGGGCACCTATTGATTTGGATCAGGAATTCATTGTAGTGACCAATAATTATCGGGCCAGCGGAACATTCCCTGGGGTTAGAAACAATACGGCAGCAGAGCTTTATCCGGATGAAAACCGCCAGACGATCATTGATTATATTCGCGAAGAACAAACCATCGATCCTTCTGCAGATGCCAATTGGTCATTTGCATCGGTTGCTGGTGAAGTAAATGTAACGTTCGTATCTTCACCTGATGCAAAGGATGCGATTGCTGAAGACAGCGGAATCGGCTATGCCGGGGAAGCAGCCAATGGCTTTGTAAAGTATTCGCTTCAATTCCCGGAGTAACAGCCATTTGAAGTCCAGTCTTTGGAACTCGTCGGCCTTGATGCTTTATCAGGCTGAATCAAAGGACTAAAGAAGTGTTGAAGAAGAATTACCAAAATGAATGAATAATAGAAAGGGCATCAGAACAGTCTGATGCTCTTTTTTTTATTCCTCCTAAGTAAGCATGAATACCTAATTTCAGTGTTCGTTCTGAAAAAATCGAGTATTATTACCTACTCAAAATTTATCAAAATATTAAAATAACAGTATTGTTAGACTATTAAAAACTTTATGTTAGTTTGATAGAATTAATTTCGCGCTTCGAAGATTCAGAGAAATTATATAGGGGGCTACAAGATGAATAATAAGAACAAACCTTTTAAGGTTGTATCTTCTATTACAGCCAGCACGATGATGGCAGCTGCGCTATTTGCGGGATCTTTTGCCGGGACAGCATCTCCTTCAAAAGCTTCAGCAGAGGAGCTTTCTGCACCGATTGATTTAAACATCGTGAATGAAGACCGGCTCGGAAAGGCTTTAAAGGAAAGAGGGCTAGTTAAAAAGGAAGCATCATCAAAAGAAATAGAAAAGGCTGTTAAGGATTACATAAATGAAAAACAGGGTGAAAAGCAGCCAGGAAGTACAAAAAATAGCCATACTCATAAAGATGAATTTGACAAAAAAACAAAAGATTTTTTAACCAAACAAAAAAGACAAGCTGTCAAAGCAGCTGAACAAAGGACATAAAAATTTCAAAAAGGGCAAACCGGACGGCTATGTAAAAGTAGATCCGGCCAAGGATGCAAAATACAATGGTGATGTCAGAACAGATAAAGTGCTTGTGCTTTTAACCGAATTCGAAGATTTCAAGCATAATAATGTAACACAGGAAGAGGGCTACATGTACGCTGATGATTTCAGCAAAGAACACTATGAAAAACTGATGTTTGGCGATACTGAATTTAAATTATTTAACGGAGATAAAGTGAAAACGTTTAAGCAGTACTATGAAGAGCAGTCCGGAGGCAGCTACACGGTGGATGGCACTGTATCAGATTGGCTTACTGTCCCTGGAAAAGCAAGTGACTATGGTGATGATAGTCCTAGCGGTGGCCATGACAATCTATCACCTCTTGGACCTCGCGATTTAGTAAAAGAAGCTTTAAAGGCGGCTGTAAACGCGGGAATGGATCTGTCAGAATACGATGAATTTGATCTATATGATTTAGATGGTGATGGAAACCTTAACGAGCCTGATGGATTGGTTGACCATCTCATGATTATCCACGCCGGTACAGGTCAGGAAGCTGGCGGAGGTGCGCTCGGTGATAATGCCATCTGGTCTCACCGCTGGACGCTTGAAGGAGTATTTGCAGTTCCAAATACAACAGCCAAGGTAGATTACTGGGGCGGAAAAATGGGAGCATTTGATTACACAATCCAGCCTGAAGACGGAGCTGTCGGGGTATTTGCTCATGAGTTTGGCCACGATCTGGGATTGCCGGATGAGTATGATACACAGTATACCGGTGAGGGTGAGCCGATTGCTTCCTGGTCCATCATGAGCGGAGGCAGCTGGAACGGGGAAATAGCAGGTACTGAACCAACCAGCTTCTCACCGCAAAATAAAGAGTTTTTCCAAAAAGGCATGAGCGGAAACTGGGCTAATATTATGGAAGTAAATTATGAAGATATTGATAAAAAAGGCATGGCAACGGTTATTGACCAAAGTGTAACCAAATCGAAAAACCCGGCAATTGTTAAAGTAAATCTGCCTGAAAAAGAAGTGAAGGGAATTGCACCTGCATTCGGGGAGAAATATTACTACAGCACAAAAGGCGATGATCTTCATACCACTTTGACGACGCCTGAATTTGATTTAACAAGTGCCACAACAGCAGCCTTTAACGCAAAGGCATATTTTGATATTGAGTTTGATTATGATTATCTGACAGTTACTGCAAAGGCATCTGATGGGACAGAAGCTGAGCTGGATGTTATCGGTGATGAAGATACAGATGGTGATGCCCGCGCTGAATCTTCAAAAGGACAATGGACAGATAAGACATATGACTTAAGCGAATTTGCAGGTAAAAAGGTTAGCCTGACATTTGAATATGTAACAGACGGCGGCTTAGCGTTGGATGGGTTTGCGATGGATGAAATCACTGTTACGGCTGACGGCAATGTGATTTTCTCAGACGATGCTGAAGGAAACTCACAGATGGCACTTGACGGATTTATTGTTTCCAATGGAATCAGCTTTGCGAAGAACCACTATTACCTTGAGTGGAGAAATTACGCTGGCTCCGATACAGCTCTTGCCCATTCCAGAGGGGTAAAATACAACACTGGTTTAGTTGTTTGGTATGCTGATGACAGCCACACAGACAACTGGGTTGGCGTTCATCCGGGAGAAGGTTTTCTTGGAGTGGTGGATTCTCATCCGGAAGCCATTACGGGTCTGTTAGACGGCAAAGAAACAGTATCTCAAAGCACAAGATATCAGATTGCAGATGCTGCGTTTTCCTTGGACAAAGCACCAGCATGGCAGGTAAGTTCTCCATCCCGCGGAGATTATGACTATCCTGGCCTCAAAGGAGTTTCTGTTTTTGATGATTCTAACCAATTCATTAACAGTATGATTCCTGATGCAGGAAGAATTGTTCCTGAATTTGGCCTGAAATTCCAAGTGATCGGTGAAGCAAAGGACAACTCTGCCGGAGCCGTATGGATTCATAAGTAAGTATTAAGGCACGGATGCCCGAAAAGGCTTCGTGCCTTTTCATTTAAACTGTTCGCAAAGTTTTCTGCTTTTTGTATTAATTTACATAGCTGATTGTAGCGTAAGTGCGAGATTTTCGAAAATGCATGCGCATTTTCTTCGTGCGGTGTTTAATCAAGGAAGCTTATTCAAAGTCCAACGGGACAGGTGAGCCCCCGCAGACGCACAGCCTAGAGGATGCTCATCGTCCGCCCAGCGGAAAGGGAGCACTTGGAAATTAATAATTTATACGAATAGAGCCATCTTTTAAGGTGGACAACTTCCTGCCTATAAGCTAGTATCATTACCGATACTAGTTTTTTCCGATTTTCGGCTATACTAATAATAATTAATCTAATTTTACGCAATAAAGTTAAAGGAGTAACATATGACACAATCTTTTATTGAAAATATGAAGCCATTTATCCAGGAGGCATGGAAAAAGTCAGCATTCGCTCAGCCGACGACCATTCAGGCAGAAGCGGTGCCAGAGGCCCTGGAAGGCAGAGATGTTATTGCCGAGTCTCCGACTGGAACCGGAAAGACACTTGCTTACCTGCTGCCGGTCCTGGAAAAAATAGACCCGGATAAACAGGCCGTTCAGGCTGTCATTTTAGCCTCTTCACAGGAGCTTGTAATGCAGATATTAAGCGAGATTCAAAAGTGGGCTGAAGGCAGCGGGATTAAAGCTGCTTCTTTTATCGGCGGTGCCAATGTGAAAAGGCAGCTTGAAAAATTAAAGAAACATCCTCATATTGCTTTAGGAACGCCGGGACGGGTGTTGGAGCTGATTAAACAGAAGAAGCTGAAAATGCATGAAGTCAAAACTGTTGTCCTTGATGAAGGCGATCAGCTTCTCGTTAAGGAACACACTCAGACGGTCCAAAACATTGTTAAATCTACGCTTAAAGAACGCCAGGTTCTGCTGTTTTCAGCTACACTGCCTCCGGTTGTTGAGCAGCTCGCGAAAGAGCTGACAGCTGATGCTGAAGTCATCCGTGTCGAGAAGGATGAAACCATTCAGGCTGCAGGAGTGGACCATATTTATTTTGTGGCAGAAGCGCGGGATAAAATCAAAATGCTCGAGAAGATCTCAAGGCTTGAGGACATAAAGGCACTGGTATTTGTTAAGGATATTGGCAACCTTACCGTCATGGCTGAAAAGCTTGATTTTAAAAATATCTCTTCAAGCACTTTGCACAGCGACCTGAGCAAATTTGACAGGCAGAAAGCGATTAAGAATTTCCGCACGGGTAAAACAAATATGCTGATTGCCACAGATGTTGCGGCAAGGGGGCTGGACATCAAAGGTGTTACCCATGTCGTACATTTCGACTTCCCGAAGGATATCAATCAATATGTTCACCGGTCGGGAAGAACAGGAAGATTCGGCGCTGGCGGAACTGTTATCTCTCTTGTTACTGAGAGAGAAGAGCGCGAACTGAAGAAAATGGTGAAAGAACTGAGCCTCACTGCAGAAAAGAAAGTCATGCGCGGCGGCCAAATCGTATAAAGATTAAGGGCCGGACACCTGAATCAGTTGGTGTCCGGCCTTTTTTTAAAAAGGAATTTCCCGTAATCTAAGCGAATTAGTAAGTACAGCTTTATTTCACTAAAGAATAGGGGAAATCAATAAAATGGAGAATCCAAGGCTAGAGAGTTTTCATGATAAGTATCTGCTTGAAGCCACAATAGATCAACTGCAGGAAAAAATGCAGAATGGGGAAATTACCTCCAAAGAACTTGTATTAATGTATATGTACCGAATTGGACAGCTGGATAAAAATATTCATTCTGTTTTAGAACTAAATCCGGATGCACTGCATATTGCAGCTTCTCTTGACGCGGAAAGAGAGAAGAAGGGGCCGCGCAGCCCTCTTCACGGCATTCCCATATTATTAAAGGATAATATTGATACAGGAGACAAAATGCGGACAACTGCAGGCTCACTTGCCTTAAAGAATCACTTTGCACAAAGGGATTCATTTGTGGCATCTCAATTAAGACAAGCGGGGGCTGTTATTTTAGGAAAAACTAATATGACAGAATGGGCTAATTTTATGACAGATGGGATGCCGAGCGGTTACAGCTCACGGGGCGGGCAGACCTTAAATCCTTACGGGCCGGGTAAATTTGATGTCGGAGGTTCGAGCGCCGGATCCGGTGCAGCTATTGCAGCTAATTTTGCAGTGGCAGCCATTGGAACAGAGACATCGGGCTCTATATTAAGTCCTGCCAGCCAGAATTCTCTCGTTGGAATAAAGCCGACCGTCGGACTTGTCAGCCGAACCGGAATTATTCCCATTGCACACAGCCAGGACACTGCCGGGCCAATGGCGAGAACGGTAAAGGATGCCGCATTATTATTAAACGTGCTGGCCGTCTCTGACGAAAATGATCCGGTAACCCTGACCAATCAGGATCGGCAGGGGAAGGATTTTTCTTCGTTCCTTGATGAAAACGGACTGCAGGGAGCACGAATCGGCATTGCCAGAGAGACTTATTTTGACTATTTAAGTTCTGAGAAGCTTGCCGTCATGAATCAGGCCGTAGCCCGATTAAATGAGCAGGGTGCAGTGGTGGTCGACGAAGCAGTGATTCCTTCCGCAAAAACGGAGTGGAGCTACGACGTCCTGACTTATGAATTTAAAGCGGATGTGAATGCCTATTTGCGGACTGTCGCACCGCACCTTCCTATTCGCACCCTATCCGCTGTCATTAAATTCAATGATAAAAACGGCGAAAAGTGCTTAAAATACGGTCAATCCATTCTGATTGAAGCGGAGGAAACCAGCGGAGCTTTAACCGAAATGGCCTATATATCAGCGCTTGAGAAGGACATCTATTTTTCAGGGGAGCAGGGTATTGATTACGTAATGCAGGAGAATAATCTCGATGCCATCGTGTTCCCGAATAATTATGGGGCAGGCATCCCTGCAAAAGCAGGATATCCATCCATCACAGTACCAGCCGGATATACCCCTGAAGGAGAGCCGGTGGGCATCACATTTACAGGACTTGCCTACAGTGAGCCGCTCCTGATTAAACTTGCCTATGCTTTTGAACAGGCTACCAGGCATAGAAAAGCCCCTGAACTTGGAGTGCTGGCATCAGAATAACAGCTCCCTGATTGACTCATACTACTCCTGATAAACCAAAAAAGGAGCAGATGAGAATATGGGCAGAACCAAACTTGGAAATGGCAATGCACAGCGCAACAACAATAAACACAGACCGCAGCGAACAAGCGAAGAGCTTGTTGAATTCACAACTGGAAGCAAAGAAAAGAAAGAAAACAATGTGCAGGACTGATGAACCCAATCCCCCTTTTAAAAGGGGGATTTTTTGCTGCTGTCATACCTGAGGGCGTGTAAAGGCTATCCGAAAATAAAAGTGAGCTATATGCATGTAAAAGAGGTTATCTGAAAGTAAAAGCTGGGTATTCAGCATCTTAAACTTTAAAATGCAGCTATATTTATAGTGCAGAATACTATCTGCACATAAATAGGGCTGTGCGCACAGAAAAAGATTTATCCGCACAGAAAAAGTAGTATCCGCCCACCAAAAAGGGTTATGCGCACAGAAAAAGGTTTATCCGCCCACCAAAAAGGGCTAGGCGCACAGAAAAAGAATTATCCGCCCAGAAAAATGGGGTATGCGCACAAAAAAGTTCTATCCGCCCACAAAAAAGGTTATCCGCACATAAAAAAATTATCTGTACATAAATCAGGACCAGCTCTATCACTGGCGCGTAAATCCTCCGAAACACATAAAA
Organism: Cytobacillus sp. FSL R5-0377; assembly: GCF_038004385.1. NCBI lineage: Bacteria > Bacillati > Bacillota > Bacilli > Caryophanales > Bacillaceae > Cytobacillus > Cytobacillus sp. FSL R5-0377. The sequence continues at coordinate 1,598,853 of NZ_JBBORA010000001.1, read as the reverse complement.
AAAGACAGTTTTCCCATTCGAAGACTGTCTTTTTTACATTTCAATTACCTATATCTCATTCTTCAACCTTTTTCAGCGGTTTGGCAGCGGGACCTTCGACAACGGTTCCATCATAGGAAAAGCGTGAGCCGTGGCATGGGCAATCCCAGGTGCGATCACCATGGTTCCATTCGCATTCACATCCCATGTGGGTGCAGGTTGTATCCACAAGATGAAGGCTGCCTTCAGGATCCCTGTATGCCCCTGCCCGCTTGCCGTTAATCATTACGACGCCGCCTTCATCATTGGACAGATCCCCTGTATCTTTTGGAACAAATTCAAGCTTGCCTTTGATCAGCTGTCCGGCAACATCTGTATTGGCTGCAATAAATTTTTTAATGCTTGGGTCAGCCTGGAATCTTGATGGAGTAAACAGGTCGGCATAAGGGTTGTCTCTTTCCATTATCTGATCCCTTATCAGCATGGCAGCTGCTGCCCCGTTTGTCATCCCCCATTTCCGGTAGCCTGTTGCGACAAAAATATTCTTCTGCTTGGACGTGATCGGACCGATATAAGGGACTTTATCCAGTGTGTATAAATCTTGGGCAGACCATCTATAAGGATAATCGGTTATGCCGAGCACCTCCTCCGCAAATACTTCGAGGGCGTCGTAGTGCTTCATCGTATCCGGCCCATGACCCGTCTTATGGCTGTCCCCGCCGACTAAAATAAGCTTGTCTCCGTTATAGGGGGTGTACCTCAGCGAGCGGGTCGGTGAATCGGCACTTAAATACATGCCTCCAGGAAAATCCTCTTTGATTTTTACGCCAATGACATAAGATCTTTCCGGAGATAATCTGGAAAAATAAAACCCTTTCATATCCGCAAAAGGGAAGTGGGAAGCTGCAATGACATATTTGCATTTCAGTCGATGGCCATCTCTGGTTACCACATCAGGCAGATTGCCTTCTTCAATATCTGATGCTGTTGTATTTTCATAAACAGTCCCTCCGAGATCCACAAATTCTTTAAGGAGCGTTTTCAAGTATTTCACAGGATGGAATTGGGCCTGGTTATTCATAGAAAGCACAGCAGTCGTGTTGATGTTAAACGGGATGCTCTCCTTCATTGCGTGTGGAATGCCGAGTTTTTCATAGGCTTGGCGCTCTTTATCAACTTTTTGTGCATACTCTTCCGAAACAGCATATATAATGGCTTCTTCATTGCTGAAGTCACATTGGATTTGTTGGTCAGAAACGGTCTTCCTGATAAAATCCAGAGCGTCAGCGGAAGCCTGGTAGTAAAGTTTAGCTTTTTCCACGCCAAAGTGGCTGATCAATTCATCGTAAATTAGACCATGCTGTGCAGTTACTTTTGCTGTTGTATGGCCAGTGGTGCCGTTCAGGATATTGCCGGCTTCAAGGATCGCCACTTTAAAACCTTCCTTGGCAAGAAGGTACCCTGCTGTAATCCCGGTTATGCCTCCTCCGACAATCGCAATTTCCGTTTGAGCATCTTCTCTGAGCTTGTCAAAGGCAGGAAGCTCCTCTTCCCTCCAAAATGGCTCAGGATATTGAGGTGTTTTGTGGTTGGATGTCGTCATATCTGTCCTCCTACGTTGTATTCATACATAATTTTTCCTGCAAATCCTATTCCTATACAATTTGTCCTTCTCTAACCATACCCAAATAATTGGAATGGTAAATCGGATCCTGGCCAGATTTTTCTTTTATTCTGGATAAAATGGGCAGACCGAGAAAAGATATACAATATCCAATGTTAATGGGGTACAGACATGATTACATTTAGCTATCTGGCCATTTTTCTGCTCTTGGCTATATTGTGCACTATTTTTGATATGAAAATATTTGATGAAACGTTTTTTGAAGCTTTGAGGAATCTGCTGTTTTCAGAGGTTGCTACTGGAAGAATGATTGTTATTGTTACCGTTATGATTGGAATTGCCTCGAGTGCAGCTGTTGATTTCCATCTTTGGAAAGCCAGGAAAAAGAATCGGTCATCTTAGAACTTACACATCTTAAAAGGGATTGGTGATGGAATGTTAAAAGAGAATATTTCTCTCAGCCAGCTGCTGACATTGTTGATCAATTTCCTTTTAGGAAGCGCCATTGTTGTCGGAGTAGGCGGGGATGCCAAGAAGGATGCCTGGATTGCCATTGCAGTTTCCATTATGTTCGGGTTTGGGATCATGCTATTCTACTATTTCCTGATTAGCAGGGTACCTGGAAAAAATTTGTATGAACTCATGGAAATGGGTTTTAAAAGACCGCTTGCCATAATTTTTTCTAGTATTTATGTAGTTTATTTTCTGTACCTTGCAAGCCGTGTGGTCCGGGATTTTGGCGAATTGATTGCTTCGGCCATTCTGCCGTCGACGCCAATTGAGATCATTTCGCTGACCATCTGTCTTGCCATGGCCTATATTTTATATCTCGGCCTCGAAGTCCTTGGGAGAACTTCAGAAATTTTTACGCCTTATTTATTCGGATTTTTATTCCTTCTGACCATCTTCTTATTTGCAAGCGGGAATGCCAGCTTAAATGAAATAAAGCCCGTGCTCGGAGATGGGATTAAGCCGGTTGTAAAAGCGCTTTTTCCAACTTTAATCGTGTTTCCTTTTGGCGAGCTTGTTGCATTCACACTCATCCTTCCCGTCGTAACCAACTTTAAATATTGCCTGCGTGTGTCATTGCTGGGAGTGGCGATTGCGGGTGTGCTTTTATTATTTGCGATGTTTTTGATGATTGTGACACTGGGATCTGATGCTTTGCTGCGTTCCAATTTTCCTATGCTCAGTTCTGCCCGCGAGGTCTCCATAGGCAATTTCATAGAAAGAATTGATGCGCTCGTTGTTTTTATCATGATGCTGGGGATTTTGGTCAAGGGATCCGTATTTATGTTTGCAGCTCTGAAGGGCTTGGAATACACCTTCAGAATTCCGTATCGGTATTTCTCCCTTCCGGCAGCCATGATTGTGTCATCTTATTCTATATTGATATCAGCCAATTTCGGTGACCATTGGCAGGAGGGACTTGAGATGGTTCCATACTTCTTGCATTTGCCGATGCAGTTCGCGCTGCCTTCACTTCTATTAATCGCAGTTTTATGGAAGAGCCGAAAGAAAAAGGCTAAACCCGGCACGAAGGGGATGAAGTTTTGAGTATTCTTAAATCACTCTTGAAAATGCGCAAAAAAAAGGAACACCCTGTTCAGATTGAGCAAGCGGCAGACCCGGGTCCGGTTCTAAAAAGCATGAGCCTGGAACAGCTGAGAAAAAAAATCAAAGCAGAGTTCGGAAGCACGATTGATTTAAGCATGGATGAACTGAAAACAGAAGGCAAAGATGCGCTGCTTGTCTATCTTACAACCATGATTGATACTAAATCACTCAAGGAAACGATCCTGCAATCCATCAGCGGGCATAAGGATGGTTTTAATTTATCAACAGAGGATGATTTAAAGTCTTTATGTAAGGAGAAATTCGGGGGAGCAGGCTATCAGCTTGTTGATACATTCGATGAGATTATCACCTCTCTGCTTTATGGAAACATCATTATTTTATTTAAAGATATGGAGAAGGCGCTTTCCCTTTCTATGGCTATCGGGGAAGACCGGTCCATAACTGAGCCAAGCACGCAGACGGTTATCCGGGGGCCTAAGGATGGGTTCGTAGAGTCGATAACAACCAATGTAAGCCTGCTGAGAAGAAGAATAAAAAACAGAAACCTCCGTTTTGAAAAATTCATTATTGGTTCTGAAACTAACACAACTGTATACATCGGGTTTATGGAAGGAATCGCAAATAAAAAGATCGTTGAGGAGGTACGCAAAAGACTTGGCAAGATAAAGGTGAACGCCATCTTTGAATCCGGAAATATTGAAGAGCTGATTGCAGATAAAGCAGCGACACCTTTTCCATTGGCTCTGAATAGTGAAAGGCCTGATGCGGTGGCAGCTAATTTGCTGGAAGGGAAGATTGCCATCATTGTCGATGGTACTCCCTTTGTACTGGTGGTTCCGGCAGTACTGGTCGATTTCTTCTCCATCGCAGAAGATTATTATCAAAACTTTATGATGGGAAGCTTCTTAAGATTAATCCGCTATTTATCCTTTATGATTGCCTTGCTTACGCCCTCCTTATATGTCGGGATTTTAACCTTTCATCATGAGCTTCTGCCAACCCCTTTGCTTCTCGGGATCATTGCCCAGCGGGAAGGAGTGCCCTTTCCAGCGGTCATTGAAGTTATATTAATGGAAGTAACGTTTGAGATCCTGAGGGAAGCCGGTGTTAGGATGCCAAGGGCTGTCGGGCAGACTGTTTCCATTGTAGGGGCACTCGTGATCGGCCAGGCTGCAGCAGAGGCAGGGATAATATCGAATATTATGGTCATCATTGTCGCTATTACTGCCATCGCCAATTTTGTGTCACCAACTTATAGTTTTGCTGCAGCAGCAAGGCTGTTAAGGTTTCTCTTGATAATTGTATCGGCTATATTGGGCTTGTATGGCGTACTGATTGTACTTGTTTTTGTTGTGGCCCATCTGAGCTCTCTCAGGTCTTTTGGTGTTCCATATCTATCGCCGGTGGCACCGTTTATCATTGAGCAGCAGAAGGATGTATTTTTCCGATTCCCGATCTGGAGCATGAGGAAGAGGCCGGCATATTTAAAAACACAGAATCCTGAAAAGTTTCCAAAGACAGGGTCGCCCTCTCCTCCCCCAATGAAAGGAGAGCAGTCCAATTGAAAAAATTTGGTGCCATTTTTTTAACGGCAATACTGCTGACAGGATGCTGGGATCAGAGAGAACTGGGGGAAATAACCGTTGTAATAGGAATGGCTGTGGATAAGGGAGAAAACGATAAATACATCCTGACTGTGGAAGGCGTTAATGCAATCGAGTTAAATAACCGCACCGCAAGCGGCTTTGCTCCTTCTATCGTATTCTCTGCAGAAGGAAATTCTCTGGCAGAGCTGGCCTATAGAGTGAATGAAGGACTATCCAGGCATCTGATCTATTCTCACATGCGCACGCTGATTATTGGAGAGGAACTAGCCAAAGAGGGGATTATTGACTTCATTGATTTTCTGGAAAGAAACAGGGAGATTCGAGATGATTTTAATATATTGATTGCAAGAGAAGCCAAAGGTTCTGATATTCTAAAGGTGACATATCAATTCCAAAAATCTACTTCTTTAAAATTGCACACACAGCTGGATACCATGATGAAGGATTGGGGCGGAGACCCAGGCGTTAGAATGAATGATGTCATTACGGCCTGGACAACTCCGGGCCGTCAGCCTGTAATGGCCGCTGTCAGAATAAATGGTGACCCGGAGGCTGGCCCAAATGTGGAAAATATGATGAAGGTCACCCCGGACGCACTTGTAGTCCTGGACTCACTGGCGATATTCAAAGGTGATAAGCTGGATGGATTTCTAACTTTGGAGGATTCAAGAAATTACTTATGGCTTCAGAATAAAATTGATAAAACGTCGATTACTGTAAAATGCAGCGAAAACCGTTATATGGGGATAAGAGTATACGATACACGGACGAAAGTTAAAGGGAAACTCGAGAATGGGAAAGCAGATATCCATATAAAAATCAGAGCAGAGTCCTATATTAACGGTACTCATTGCAACGATCAGTTTGATAAAGCAAAGACATTCGATGAAAATGGGCAAATGGCAGAGAAACAGATTAATGAAATGGTTGCTGAAACGATCAAAAAAGTTCAGAAGGAATATGGAACCGATATCTTCGGTTTTGGCGAGGTTGTGATGAGGGAGGATTATCAGGATTTCAAAAAGGTCGAGAAGAACTGGGATGAAAAATTTGCACAAGCAGATATACATGTAGACACAACATTAATCATTCGGAGGACGGGCATCAGGACAAAAAGTTTTCTGCAGGAAGTAAAGTAGGGATCCTCTCGTACATTGACGTATAAAAGCTGTATTGATATAATTTTTTATAAATTCAGCTAATTTCATTAAAAAGGTCTGGGCTTGTCTCCAGGCCTATTTCTTTTAAAGGAGTAAGACCAAATGAATTTCGAAACTTCTGTTCTTCATAGAAACCATAACACCCAACGAAACATTAAAAGTAAAGTAACACCCATTTATCAAACCTCTGCTTTCGCTTTCAGCGACCTTGATGAGCTGGAGGGATTTTATCAGGGGAACGGCAATTATCTTTATTCCCGGGTTGGGAATCCGAATACAGATGAGCTTGGTGAATTAATTGCCGGCCTTGAAGGAGCACCGGCCGGGACTGCTGCTTCATCCGGTTTATCTGCCATCCTGGCGGGGGTGCTTGCTGTGGTCAAAAGCGGAGATCATATCGTGGCAGCAGATGACCTGTACGGAGGCAGCTTCCATTTAATTAAGGAAGAGCTGACACAGCTTGGTATAGAAGTAACCTTTGTGTCATTTTCTGATGCTCACCAAGTGGAGGGGGCCATAAGGAAGAATACAAAACTTTTATACTCTGAAAGCATCACAAATCCTTTATTGCGGGTGGAAAACCTTGAGGATGTCGTCCGACTGGCGAAGAAGCATCACCTCGTTACTCAGATTGATAATACATTTGCCACTCCATATCATTGCCAGCCCTATTTGAAAGGCATTGATCTGGTCGTCCACAGTGCAACCAAATACATAGGCGGACACAGCGATATTACAGCAGGTGTCCTGGCAGGAAATGAAGAATTGGTCGGGAAAGCACGCACAAAAATTATTAACCTTGGCGCAAATCTAAGCCCGTTTGAAGCCTGGCTGACCTGCAGGGGAGCAAAAACTCTGGCACTCAGAATGAAGCAGCAGTCTGCCAATGCCAGTAAAGTGGCAAGGGCATTAGAGCAAAAGGTAAATAAGGTATATTATCCTTCCCAGCACGGTGAAGAAGGGTTCGGGGCCATTGTAACAATTGAATTGTCTGAAAGTACTGATGTGAATGCGTTTTTTAAAGAGCTGGGGTGGATTAAAATTGTTCCGACACTTGCTGGTGTTGAAACGTCGGTGTCCCATCCGCTGACAACGTCCCATCGTGCACTGCCTCCTGAAGTGAGCAAAGAACTTGGAATCACCAAGCACGTGGTGAGGATTTCCATCGGTATTGAACATGCAGACGATATTATTGCACAGCTTAATGAGGCAGTTAATCGAAGTCAGGGATGATATTAGATGCTCTCAAGCCGGGCTAACATCCAAAACTTCAATAACACCAATAAGGCAGCAGTTAAGATGAAGTTTCTAAGGCTGAATGTCAGCCTGCCATCCCTGGGCAAAACAATGCCCATTGAAACCAAGTACCAGAACCACTTCTTATTAGTCAATCTATCCGGGTTAGAGAGTTGCCCCTGCTGTTTCTGTTTATTCTCATGACGGGCCCAGAGCAGAACAATGATGATATCAAGGCAGGAGGCAATGGAAATGGCTGTGATTACAAAGGTTTTGGTTGGCTTCCATTTCCCTTCGTTCTTAGCTGCTTTCTTTTCCTGATTATGCTTTTGAATCTGGAGTTCTTTCGAGAAAGTGAAAGAAATTTCGGTTGGCTGTTCTTCTTGGAACGAAGGTTTGAAAGTGGCAGCAGCAAAAATTAAACTGCCAAGTAATGCAGAATAAATGAAGAAAAACAATAATGCCTGCTTGCTGGAACGGTTCTTTTGCATATGGAAAAACCTCCCTTTATCTTAATCGTACCATTTTTGACATCAAAATATTGGAAACTATTGTTACGAAACGTTTAACAATGAATGTATTATTGTGCAGTTTCCAGGAATGAAGTGATTCCTTCCATTAAATACTAAGGTAACAGTATTTTAGGAAGGAGCTGACATGATGCCTGAACTTCCGGAAATGGAAACCTATAGAAGGCTGCTAACGGAACAGCTGGCCCGTAAAGTCATTACCGATGTAGAAGTAAATCGCGAAAAGTCCATAAACGTTCAGCCTGCCCAATTCAAAAGTCAGCTGATTAGTGTGCAAATAAACGAAATCCAAAGAAGGGCCAAGCATCTTATTTTCAAACTGAGCTCCGGTAAAAATTTGCTGCTTCATCTGATGCTGGGGGGGTGGATGTATATAGGAAATGAAGCGGACAATCCTGACCGAACTAAACAGATTATTATTTCTTTCGGTGATAAAAAGCTCTATTTTATTGGACTAAGACTTGGCTATCTTCACCTGCTGACAGACGCAGAGATTGAAAAGGAGCTTTCAGATCTGGGACCGGAGCCTTTGGCTCACACGCTGGGATTTCCAGCCTTCCGGGAACTGATCGGAAGCCGAAGAGGAATGCTGAAAACAACATTCATCAATCAGCATTTTCTTTCGGGAATCGGCAATTGTTACAGTGATGAAATCTGCTTTGAGGCAGGACTGCTGCCAATGAAAAAGGCAGATGAATTGGATGAGGATGAAATAAAAATCCTGTATCAGTCCATGAGGGGCGTATTAACCCGCGCCATTCAGTTTGGGGGCTATATGGAAGAGCCGTTGTTTAAAGGAGATAAAAGAACCGGAGGGTATAATGAGCAGTGCAGAGTGTATGACAGAGAAGGAGAACCATGTCTTCGCTGCAGCAGCCCTATAGTGAAAGAAGAAATATCTTCACGGAAAACGTTCTATTGTGCAAATTGCCAAAGCTGACTAAGAGGCTGCCTATTTCGGCAGCCTCTTTTCATTACTCTTTTGTATCACTCTCGATTCTGTCAACAGTCTTGGAATCACGGGTATCCATTGCACCTTTTAGAAAATGGACAAGCATGTATCCGACAAGACCCAGTGACACAATAAAACCGATGGTAATTGCCCACATTAAAGCCATCCTTTAACCTCCCTTTTCTATTAGTGCAGAGTTTCTTTACTAAAAGGTATATGCCTGAAATCTGTAATCTTTCCCATTCGATTATTAAAATAGGAAGGGAACAGGCTGCTGCATATCGAAGTATTGAAAGATGGCATGAAGAGGTTTACAGCCAAAAGTGCTTAAGGAGGAGATCTCTTTTGAGTTTTAAAACGGCAGATTTATGTGATGAGTACAGTCACGAGCTGCGTATTTGCCAGCAGGAGTTTAAGTCGTATGGGAAAAAAAGCAGGTTTTCCGGCCCCATTTCGACCGTCAGAGTGTTTGAAGATAATGTGCTGGTAAAAGAGGCACTGGAGTCAATACCAGCGGGAAATGTACTGGTTGTGGATGGCGGCGGGTCAAAAAGATGTGCCTTAATGGGTGACCGGCTTGGTGAGATTGCTCAATCAAGGGAGCTTGCCGGTGTAATTATTTACGGATGCGTTCGGGACACAGTGGAGCTTGGGAGCCTAAATACAGGCATTTTGGCACTTGGTTCAAATCCTTTGAAAAGCCGTAAAGAAGGAAAAGGAGACCGCAGCATTCCTGTCACTTTTGGCGGGATTGACTGGAAGCCGGGAGAATATGCTTATGCAGATGATGATGGTGTGATTGTCTCTTCGAAGCCGCTTATCTAAAGTTGAACACCCGCTGGTGAGCGGGTGTTTCCTGTTTATTGGCACTTTCCTGACTAAGAGGGAATACCGTATCTTAAAGGGGGTGCACATTATGTTTATAATCTTTTTGCTAATATGGGCCGCCGGCATTTATCTTCTGTTCCGCAGCAGGAATGAGGAAGAAGAGCACCTGGTGCTGAAGCTGATTGGTTATTATATACTAGGCACATTCACTTTCAGCTTTAATGGCATTATTTTGCCAGTTGGCTTTGTGATCAGTTTATTCCTAAAGCCCGGAAAGAATAGAGGTGTGAAGCGGATCTCTTCGGTCTTTGGACTGGTCATAATGCTTCTTGGTCTTCTTTTATAGATGTTCAATGAATAGCCTGATCAACTTCAGTCCTCTATAATCGTTTCCTTTTCGATTCTGATTTCTTCCGGCAGCATGGTTGAGGCCTTCGGGACCCGGCGGGGCTCATAGTCTATTTCATCAGATGAGTATACCCTGACCACCATTTGGCCGTTCAGGGCTTTTGCCCGTATAAGCAGTGGCGAGCTGTAGCGGTTTTTAAAGGTGAAATCCGGGCCATACCAGCTTACCGTTGCATCCCGGCCGGGAGGTACATACGGAACCTTCTTGCTGTGGGAATAACGCTCGAGTACCTTGACGCCAGCCCGGTCCACTGCATTGAACAGAGTCGAGGATACCTGACAGATCCCGCCTCCGATATCTTCTGACAATTCCCCCCTTACGATAACCGGGGCACGCATATAGCCTTTCCCGGCTGTTCTTTTGCCAACCGCACGATTAAAAGAAAACACTTCTTTCGGAAAAACCACAGTATTATCAAGGGCTTCAGCTGCAAGCTGAATATTGTGCGAGCGCGAGGTGTTATTGGGATTAAAGTATGTAACATACTGGCCGATCATTTTAACCCGAATATGGGAAAGAAGGTCCCTATCCACTCTAGGATAAACGGGGAGCATCGGGATCTGAATTCTTGCCGTTCCCTTATTATAAAAATACGTATAGAAAATATCGATGAATGCTTTGCGATGCAGGATTCTTCCGGGTTTCTCGGCAACGATCCGCCCGCTGTCGTCTATATAAGCGTTCATAGGCGGAATATACGTCTGTCGATCCAATGTCTCAAGGAGCTGAATGAACCGTTCGCTATCTACCATGGGAAGCCCGGGAAACGGTATTTGATAGTCCATTCTGCTGATATTTGAAATGGTTTGGCCGTTATGTTCAATGGACAAATCTTGTGGAAGCCCGGCAGTCTGTGTTTGTACCATTAACATAATCCCTAATACCCATGAGAAATTCATATCATTCTCACCTCCGCCATTAGTATTGGCAGGAAAGAATTCTTTCATGTGCCGAAAAGTCTGTTTGATCATCATTCCAATCTGCTTAAGTTCTGGCCGCAATAAGCAATTACAAAAAAGAAATACCTACAAAAAAGAAGCTCCTCTTTGGGCTTCCTTTTGGATGATCATGATCTTTTCTCATCGACGAGCTGACAGTCCGCGGAGCAATCATTGATATTTTTATTGCACCACAGCATATAAATGGCCTTCCCGTCACTAAGTGTGCCATCTGCCATATCCATTGGCAGCAGAGCGAAAAAAACATAATAAAAGGAAAAATAGATAAATTGGTACCACAGCATATTAGCATCCAGAACACTTATTTGGATCAAGTGATTCACAAGAAAAATACTCGCAATGTTTAAAATGGATCCTCCTACAAAGATAAGAGATTTGGTCAGTTTACTGCTGTATCTTAAAGAGGTATATTCACACCCTCCATACCAGAAGTAGTACCGTCTCAATTCCAAAAACCTCGTTGTGAATAGAATTTTCCCTGTGCCAATGATAACACGGATTCTTTTCCCGCCAAAAATGGCTGCAAAGAATATATGACCTAGCAAATGAATGAGGGTCACTATTGGGAATACCACAAAAAAGGCTTGCATGAACTTCAAAAAATCATCATACCCAAACATGGAAGTCCCTCCAATTCAATAGATCTATAAAAACTGCCCGATCAGACATCGTTAATTGATTGCACACCTCATGTGTACCCCTCATTTTACTGCACTAACGTAGATTATTTTTCCAGATTTTCCAATTAAATTTAAAAGGGCCGACCAGCTGCTACGTCTCAGGTCTTATTTAAAAATAAAGCTGAGGCTCGTTATAGCATTTACGGATTACAGGTAAGATGAAATCAAGAAAGGAGGAAACGAAAAATGAAAAAAGTTGGATTATTGATAGCAGGTGGAATTGCAGCGATGGTGCTGATTTCGAATCTTGGCCCAATCGTGGGTCTCGCAGTAAGCGCGGCAATTCTATACTTTGTGATTAAACAATTTTTAAAAGCAGAAAGCACCATGGCGAAAATCGGTCTTGGCATCATCGGATTTATGGCTTTGATGGCCACAGCTTCCAACTTCCCAGCAATTCTGGGGCTTGCAGCTGCATACGTGCTTTACCTGGTTTATAAAAAATGGAACGATTCAGGCTCAAGTGTAATGGAAGAAGATAATGATCCTTTTGCCAGCTTTGAAAAGCAGTGGGCAGAATTAAATAAAAACTAAAAAGAGGAGAGATCCATATGGCAAACCTAGTAACAAGAATAAAAGATACTGTAATGGCAGACCTTCATGAGGCGTTGGATAAAAAGGAGAAAAGGAATCCAATAGCACTATTAAACCAATACCTTCGTGATTGTGAGAGGGAAACTGAGAAGGTCCGCAAGCTGTTGGAACGTCAATATACATTGAAAGAAGAATTCACCCGGGAATACGAGCAGGCTAAAAACCTTGCAGATAAGCGCAAGCGCCAGGCAGATGTTGCTTCCAAGGCCGGTGAAGAGGAACTCTTCCAGTTCGCATCACAGGAGCAAATGCAGTATGAAGAGCGTGCCAGCCGCTTGAAAGATCTATTAGACCAGGCGGTAAATCAACTGGGTGATCTTGAAAGAAAATATGAGGAAATGAAGCATAAACTGAAGGATATGCATATCCGCCGCATGGAACTGATGGGCCGTGAAAATATTACACGCGCCAACCACCGAATGGATAAGGTGCTTGATCAAAACAGTGATAAATCCATTACAAGATTCCAGGAAATTGAGTCCTATTTAGACCGTCTTGAGCAGCAGGTGAAAAGCTCCTATCACCGCAGCACAATCGATGCACGCATCGCGCAGCTGGAAAAAGAGCTGGAGAAAAAGCCTGTATTGTAATAGCTGAGAAGTTCTAATTGAACAAAAAATGAAGCCTGCCTGTATGATATTTTTCTCAAAAAGATAAAAACTCTTTCTACTTAACGAACAAAAAATGGTATTCTAAAAAGGCGTAGAATGACTGCGCCTTTTAATCAATCATTCCATATTACACAAAAGGAGGATGCCAGATGAACACTTACAACAAAAGGGACTATATGAACTGGATCATTATATTGGGCATTGTCTTTCTCTTTATAGAAATAGCCTTTTTCAACAGCGGTATGGTATTCTCTCTTCTTGTGCCAATTGGAATGGTATATATCGGAAGAAAGTGGATGCCAAAGAGCTCAGGTAAATGGCTTTTCTGGTTAGGATTAATCATTCTGCTCATCAATATTTTAGGCATGATGACGCTGAAATTTTTCCTGCTGGCAATTCTGGTCCACCTGCTGATTCAGTTTGGGCAGTCTAAGAAAGACCCTAAACGGATTCATCCGGATTTAAAGGAACCGGCAGTAAATCTCCAGAAAGATACAGTCATAAAAAAGAATCCCCTTTTTTCCAATATATTTGTCGGCCAGCAAAAAACGCCTGAGCAGGTGTATGAATGGAACGATATCAATATCCAGACCGGAATAGGTGATACCGTTATTGACCTGAGCTATACAGTCATTCCAAAGGGAGAGACCGTCATTTTTATCCGGAACTTCATTGGAAATGTACAGGTCCTTGTTCCTTATGACGTGGAGGTTAGTGTCAGCCATTCAGCCATAGCCGGAAAGGCCCGAATATTTGAGTACGAAGAATCAAAGATGTTTAATCAGCATCTTCACCTTCAGACGCCGGGCTTTGATCAATCCGGACAGCGCGTTAAGATTTTCACTTCCTTTGCAGCCGGGGATCTCGAGGTGAAGCGCGTATGAATATCCTTCAGCGGCAAATTGCATGGGGAGCGGGCATGTCTCTCCTCATTCTTGCTGTCCTGACAGCTTCTTTTTTTACGATGTTTCCCATTCCCGGCTGGAAGGATCTTTGGGAAACGGAAGTACTTGATATTCCTTTTATTATTTTTGTGCCGAGCATAAGTTTGGCCATTGGCCTGATCTTTGGTTTGCTGTCAGGCATTTACTGGCGCCGGCAGCTTTTTGCCGTAGATACTATGCTCCACCAGGTTGAAGAAGGCAGGCAATTAGAGGTACCGGAAACAGGTAAAGAATTGAAGTCTATAGCAGCCAGGGCTGAGAAAATCCAAAAGAATATAGCAGAACAGGCAAAGATCTCTCAAAAACTGGCAAATGAAAAAGCGGAAGATATCGAGAACAGGATGCAGGAGATTGTTTCCCAGGAACGGAACAGGCTTGCCCGTGAGCTTCACGATTCTGTCAGCCAGCAGCTGTTTGCTGCGTCCATGATGATGTCCGCCATTACTGAAACCCAGCAGGATCCGGAAGACAGGCAGGCAAAACAGCTGAAAATGGTGGAGGAAATGATTCATCAGTCACAGCTGGAAATGCGTGCCCTCCTGCTGCACCTTCGTCCGGCTGCACTTAAGGGCAAAAGCCTTCAGGAAGGAATTGAAGAGCTGTTAGTCGAATTGCTTCAAAAGGTTTCCATGGAGATTGAATGGAAGGTTGAGAACTTCCCGCTCGATAAAGGGGTGGAAGACCATTTATTTCGCATCCTTCAGGAGGCTGTGTCCAACACACTCCGCCATTCCAAATCACAGAATCTTGAAGTGCTCCTGATTCAAAGAGATGATTATGCCATACTCCGGGTGGCTGATGATGGTGTGGGCTTTGATGTGGAGGAAACAAAGGCAGGCTCCTATGGCCTGCAGAATATGTATGAACGGGCAGCAGAAGTCGGCGGCAGCATGAAAATAATCAGTGTGAAAAATAAAGGAACCCGGCTTGAAGTGAAGGTTCCGATTATGTAAATAAATCTGTTTTAGGCAAGACTAAATTCTGAGGGTGAGGCCAATGATTAAAGTTTTATTTGTGGACGATCATGAAATGGTTCGGATTGGGGTGTCTTCCTATTTGACGGCACAGCCGGATATAGAGGTTATAGGTGAGGCGGATAACGGGAAAACAGCTATTGATCTGGCACTCGAATTGCGGCCGGATATCATTCTGATGGATCTGGTCATGAAAGAAATGGACGGAATCGAAGCGACCAGAAGAATCATAGAGCTATGGCCGGAAGCTAAGATCATTATTGTGACAAGCTTCCTGGATGATGAAAAAGTGTATCCGGCTTTAGAGGCAGGAGCGACAAGCTATATGCTTAAAACCTCGAAAGCCAGTGAGATTGCTGAGGCAGTCCGTTCTACTTATCATGGACAGTCGGTGCTTGAACCGGAAGTAACCGGAAAAATGATGGTGAAAATGAGGCAGAAAAACCAGCAGCTGCCCCATGAAGAGCTGACCAGCCGCGAGATGGAAATCCTTCTGTTAATGACACAAGGCAAAACGAACCAGGAGATCGCAGACGAGCTTTTTATTGCCTTAAAAACAGTCAAGACACATGTGAGCAATATATTAAGCAAACTGCAGGTGCAAGACAGAACTCAGGCTGTCATCTATGCCTTTAAGCACTCGCTGGCTAAATAATATTTTTGGAGAGCTAATCTTGATATTAGCTCTTTTATTTTTGCCTAAGAAATATGGAGGAAAAATGATTCAGAATCGGATCCTGAGGGTAACAATAAAACCAAACTAAAAAATGGCGGTGAGGAAATGTCTGTGATTGCATTATTGAAAAAAGGAAATAAATCATCCGGAATGGCGGCAATTGGAAATACAGCTCTGGCAATTGCTAAAGGCCTTGCAGCTCTTTCAAGCGGGAGCGGGGCGATGCTTGCCACAACTCTTCATTCTGTCGCTGACGCACTGAACCAGGGGTTTGTGTTCTTCGGCAGCGCGCTTGCAGAAAAGGAGCCAACTAAAAAATTCCCAACAGGATTTGGCCGGGTAATCAACCTGTTTGTCTTAATTGCTGTTATCGTCATTTCCATCATGGCCTATGAAACGATACATAAAGGCTGGGAATTGATTCAGCATCCAAAGGAATCCACCGATCTCTGGCTCAATGTTGGGGTTATGCTCCTTGCGGTGGGGGTTGATGGATTTATTCTATTAAAAGCCATGAAAGAAATCGGGCATGAAACCAGGAATCCCGCCAAAGGAATTGGGATTGTGCCGGTTGCCTTTAAAAATGTCAGGCTTGCCTCACCTCCGACACGCCTGGTTTTTTATGAAGATATTATTGCGACATTTGGTGCCCTGCTTGCTCTTGTTTCAATTTTAATTGCTCATTTTACAGGACTTTATTATCTGGATGGAGTCGGAACGATTTTAATTGGCCTGCTTCTGGTGGGCATAGCTGTAAAAATTGGATTTGAGAATACACTGGGCCTGATTGGAGTGGCAGCACCAAAGGACATTGAAGACCGCATCGCCAAAATTATTCTCGGAGATCCTCAGGTCGTGGATATAAAACAGCTGCGGCTGATCCAGGAAGGGAGAAGATATCATGTGGAAGGATACATTGAGCTGGTAGAAGGACTAACACTTGCCGATGCAGATGATATCAAAATTGGTGTGAGAAATCAGCTGCTGGATGATCCTGATATTAGTGATGTAACTCTTGGTATTCTTGAGACAGATCAAATCCAGACTTGGAAATAAATTGAAAAGGAAGCCCGCACTAAGGCTTCTTTTTTAGCGGGTATAAATTTTTTTCTTATCCGCGGAACCCCTGCTTCTAAAAAATGCACATTTTGCTGGAAAAATACCCATTGCCTTTAAATTGAAGAAATATTAAAATAAAACTAACCTATTTGAAATGGAGGTGGAGAAGAGATGAATGGAACTGTTTTGGCACGTGGTGAATGGATTGAATTCCTGACAATTTACCGTGCAATTTTTCATGGTTTTGCTGTTAACGGGACAAGTCTGCCCTTTTTTAGCAAATTTCATATGAAAACAAAACAGTGAGAACATCTCTTTAACGCGCATTCCAAGAACGGTGAAGGGAGCTTCTTCAAGCTCTCTTTTTTTATCCCGTTTAATTGCTGGAAGCTTCGCAACAAGATTAAGAAATCCTGCTGCGTCAAGCTTCCAACAAAAGTACGTTTAAATGAACTCAGTATTAAGCTGCCGCATTTTGGCAGCAGCTGAGTGGCCGGCGCATTGCCGCACAGCTAACTGGGAGCAGAAAATCGTCCAGAAAAAGCTTCATTTTATCAAGACTTTACCTAGCCGTAGGAGTATGTTTCCTATGGCTTTTTTATGTATATTTTTATAAATTTGGAGGAAATATCTATGATCGCATGCAGCGCACAGCAAGTCGGAAAAATATATGGCGGAAGTACCGTGTTTGAAAATATATCCTTCGAAATTCATGAGAGAGACAGGGTTGGTTTGACAGGAAGAAATGGAAGCGGAAAAACGACTTTGTTCAAATTGCTCGCTGGAGCAGAAGACCCGGATGCGGGCAAAATTCATTGGAGAAAGGGGTATGAGATTGGCTATCTGGCACAGATTCCGGACTATCCGGCAGGAATGAAGGCAATTGATGTTTTAAAAACAGCTTTTACTTATTTGCTGGAGATGGAAATAACGATGAAGAAAATGGAACAGCAAATGGCAGATGAAACGATTTCAGATCAATTATCTAAACTTATTGGAGAGTATGGAGAGCTGCAGGATCAGTTTGCACTGAATAATGGCTATGAAATGGATAGCCAGATAGACCGCATCTCAAATGGTCTTGATATCAGCAGTCTTCTGAACAAGGATTTCAGCATTCTAAGCGGTGGTGAAAAAACAAAGGTATGTCTCGCCCACATGCTTCTGAAAAGCCCGAATCTGCTTCTTCTGGATGAGCCGACCAACCACCTGGATATTAAGGCAGTGGAATGGCTGGCTGATTTTGTAAAGAATTATGAAGGAACAGTAGTGCTCATTTCACATGATCGCTATTTTCTAGATGAAACGGCCAGCAGGATTCTGGATTTGGAAGATGGCGAAATCACCCTTTACCAGACAAATTATTCAGGCTTTGTAAAAGAGAAAGAAGAAAGGCTGATGAGAGAGTTTCAGCAATATGAGGAGCAGCAAAAAAAAATCAAGAAGATGAAGGAAGCCATCAAGAGGTTAAGAGAGTGGGCCAATCAATGCACCCCGCCTAACGCGGGCCTTCATAAACGGGCAAGCAGCATGGAAAAAGCCCTCCATCGGATGGAGAAGCTGGACCGGCCTGTATTAAACCGTAAAAAAATGAATATTGATCTCGAAGCATCAGAGCGGAGCGGAAAAGAGGTGGTATTAATGAAAGAAGTAAGCAAGTCTTTTGGGAGCAGGCACTTATTCCAAAACGTCAGCATACACATCCAATACCGCGACCGGACCGCTATTGTCGGGGATAATGGGACAGGAAAATCGACTTTGGTCAAAATGATGCTAGGAGAGCTAGAACCTGATGCAGGGGAAATTCGGATAGGGAGCAACTTGAAAGTCGGCTATTTGTCACAGCATGTTTTCACAAATGAAGATGATCAATCGGTGATTGATGCCTTTAGGGAAGGGCTTGCTGTAACGGAAGGAGAGGCACGCCATATTCTGGCCGGTTTCCTCTTTTATGGCTACACTGTTTTTCGTAAAGTTTCACAATTGAGCGGCGGTGAAAAAATGAGGCTCCGTCTGGCTCAGCTTATGCACAGGGACATTAACTTTCTTATTCTTGATGAACCGACCAATCATCTTGATATCGAATCTAGAGAGGTACTCGAAGAGGTATTGGAAGAATTCAATGGAACCATTTTGGCTGTCTCCCATGATCGTTACTTTATCAATCGAATATTCAGCAAAATATACTGGATTGATCAAAAAGAACTTCATTACTATGAAGGGAATTATGATCGGGCCAGAAAGAAAATGGATGAGAAGTGGAAAGCGGATATTGATGTGCCTGCTGTGAAAAAGGCTAAGATTGCAGCTGTTTTACCGGAAAAAAAGGATAAAGTGCAGGTTACTGAAGAGTTGGAATACGCAATTGAACAACTTGAAACAACTCTTATGAAATTAGAAACGGTTCTGGAATCGGAAATGGATTTGGAGAAACTGCAAACACTTTATAAGGAAAAAGAAGAACTTGAAAAGAAGAGGGAAGAGCTATACGGGAAATTGGATGCTATTTTATAAAGGTGAATGAGGGCTAACAAATGGGTTAGCCTTTTTTTATGCATTTAATCGAATTAATATAAGTTTATTTCAAATAGACCTTTCAGTTTTCATCTATTTCCTGTATAGTAATATACAAAATTGAATAATTATTTAAATCTGAATAATTTTACGAGAGTTTCTTTTAATAATAAGATCTTTCAAAAGAAAAAAGGCTATTCAATATTGAATAATTTTTTCGGAGGACCTAAATGAACAGCTTTTTCATGGATTGGAATAATGACAAAGAAGTCATATCTTCAATGGAAGAAGACATTATGGTAACCAATGCAGACGGCATAATTTTAAAAGTCAGTAAGGGCAGCGGGATGCATTATGGAATAGAACCGGAGACGCTGCTTGGTGAATCTGTATATGAGCTGGAAAGACGGGGAGTGTTTAAGCCTGCAATTACTCCTGAAGTATTAAAGAAAAAGAAAAAAGTCATTATGGTGCAAAAAGCCGGCTCGGGCAAAAAGATCCTGGTTACTGGGATTCCCGTATTTAATGAAGCTGGAAAAATCGATCATATCGTCAGCTATTCCTATGATGTTTCAGAACTTCTTGTTATTAAAGAATATCTGAATGGTGTTGAGGAGGAAATGGCCAGGGTAAAGAGCGAGCTGGATCTCCTGCGCAATAAGAGCATCAAAGTGGATGGCATGATAGCTGACAGCCTGGCGATGAGAAATATTGCCGAAACCATCAGAAGAATCAGGGATGTAGATGTCACAGTCCTGCTTCTGGGTGAATCTGGTGTCGGAAAATCGGCTCTCGCCAAATGGATTCATCAAAACAGTACGCGAAAAGACGGGCCATTCATTGAAGTGAACTGCAGTGCCATTCCGGAGTCCATCTTTGAAGCTGAATTTTTCGGGTATGAAGGCGGTGCTTTTACAGGGGCAAAGAATAAAGGCAAAATGGGATTTGCTGAAATGGCAAAAGGAGGCACGCTATTTCTTGATGAAATTGGCGAACTCTCAGCTCATCTGCAGGCAAAGCTCCTGAAATTCATACAAGACAAGAAGTTTTATAGAGTAGGAGGGACAAAGCCGGTTCATGCAGACTTTAGGCTCCTGGCTGCAACAAACAAGGATCTCGAAAAAGCAGTGGAATCCAGGGATTTCAGGCAGGACTTATTCTTTCGGCTGAACGTGGTGCCATTAAAGATTCCTCCTTTGAGGGAGAGGAAAGAAGATTTATTTGCGCTCATTCATTATTTTCTCCACACTATCTCCAGGCGGCATAATCGTGAAAGACAGCTGGACAGGTCCTTGGTTGATCACCTGCTGCAGCTGGAATGGAAGGGGAATGTAAGAGAACTTGAAAACCTGATGGAGCGGCTTATCGTGACAAGCACTGATTTGAGGATCACGAAAGAGGATCTGCCGTATGAATACCACATACAGGTGAAAAAAGAGGATTTTATAGATTATGAGGGACAGTCTCTTCCGGCAATTTTGGAGGAGGTAGAGAAAAAAGTATTAATCAATGCAAGGAAGTGTTATCGAACTACTACTGAAATAGCGGTTGCTCTGGGGATCAGTCAGCCTTCAGTAGTAAGAAAATTAAAAAAATATGATTGTTAATACATACTTTGGCATGGATATTGCATTAAAGAATAGCAGAGAAAACATAGCATTAACATCAAATGCAGAATTCAGGAGGGAAAAGTATGAACGGAGAAAACTGGAGTCATCTTGTAGGGAACATTTCAAATTTATTGGCACCAAGCATGGCAAAGGACCATCCGAATTTGCCGGTGGTAAAGGCGGAGGGCTGCTATTACTACGGAGTCGATGGAAAAGAGTATTTGGATTTTACGTCAGGCATCGCAGTGGAAAATGTCGGGCATCGCCACCCAAAAGTTGTACAGGCTATTAAAGACAGTGCAGACCATTTGGTGCACGGACCGTCAGGCGTTATCATCTATGAATCTATTTTGCGGCTTGCAGAGGAGCTGGGAAAAATTACTCCGGGAAATCTGGATTGCTTTTTCTTTGCAAATAGCGGAACGGAGGCAATCGAAGGAGCTATTAAGCTTGCAAAGTATGTGACGAGAAGGCCGTATGTTGTCTCCTTCACAGGGTGTTTCCATGGAAGGTCGATGGGTGCTCTCAGTGTATCCACATCAAAGAGTAAATACCGCAAGTTTCAGCAGCCGTCCTGGCTTACCTATCAGCTTCCCTATGCGGATATGCGGGATTGTCCTTTTGGGGAAGATCCTGAGGAGTACTTCCCTAGGAAACTGGAAAAGGATGCAGAAACACTCTTTAAGCATCAGGTAGATCCGGAAGAGGTTGCCTGCATGATCATTGAACCGGTTCTTGGGGAAGGAGGATATATTATTCCTCCAAAGAAATGGATGCAGAAAATCAGGGAAATCTGTGACCGGCATGGAATTCTTCTAATATTTGATGAGGTGCAAACCGGCTTTGGACGTACGGGAGAATGGTTTGCCGCTCAGGCTTTTGATGTTGTGCCGGATATCATGGCGATTGCAAAAGGAATCGCGGCAGGATTGCCGTTAAGTGCAACTGCAGCATCAAAGGAGCTAATGGAAAAATGGCCGCTGGGAGCCCACGGAACAACATTTGGCGGAAATCCGATTGCCTGTTCAGCTGCCTTGGCTTCTCTTGAAGTGCTAAAAGCGGAGAATCTTTTGGAAAACGCAAAGCAAATGGGAGAGTATGCATTACAGAAATTACAGGCTTTGAAGGCTGAACATCCTGCTATTGGCAGTGTCAGAGGTCTGGGACTGATGATCGGCATTGAAATAATCGATCCGCGAACCGGAAAACCGGATGGGAATGCGGTAATGGATATTCTGAACTCTTCACTTGATAAGGGAGTCCTCTTTTATCTTTGCGGAAATTCAGGGGAAGTGATTCGGATGATTCCGCCGCTTGTCGTGACAAAGGAGCAGATTGACCAGGGACTGAAAGTCTTGGAAGAAGCACTTATGGAACATGAAGCAGTGGTTTCCAAATCATAAGGAGGTAAGAGCATGAAAGCTGAGACAAGGGTTAAGCCGCAAGCCGTGACAGGAGAGTCCTGGAAATTTATTATTCCATCTTTAATTGGGTCGCTTCTATTTCTCGTTCCCGTTAAATTCCAGGGAGACGTAACGATAGGCGTTGGTATTTTAGCATCACTATTAGGTAATGTGTTCAGTGAACAGATGCCTGCCATCATTATTTTCATTTTAGGATTATCGGTTTTTCTTTCCGTCCTGACAAAAACAGCAAAGCCTGCACTAATACTGAATAATAAGTTTTTAAAAGGATTGTTTGATACTGGAAAGTTCGGGTTAACAATGAGAATCCTCGGTTTCGCAGTCGGAATTATGACTATGTTTGAGATCGGGCCTGAATTTATCTGGTCACGAAATACAGGGGGTGTGGTTCTTTACGATCTGGCGCCCGTTTTGCTTACATGGTTCCTGTTCGCCGGCATCCTTCTTCCGCTTTTAGTGGAATTTGGATTAATGGAGTTCATTGGTGCACTTGTCCAAAAATTCATGAGACCATTTTTTACACTTCCCGGCAGGTCCTCCATTGATTGCCTTGCATCCTGGATGGGAGCTGGAACAGTAGGTGTATTGGTTACAACAAAGCAATATGATGAAGGCTTTTACACAAAAAGAGAAGCATCGGTCATCGCGACAACCTTTTCAATTGCCTCCGTTGCTTTCAGCCTCGTCGTAGCGAATGTGGTTGGTCTTGGACATTTATTCATCCCTTTTTACTTAACCGTTTCTGCTGCATGTGTGGTGGCAGCATTGATTATGCCAAGAATTCCGCCATTATCCCGGAAGCCTGATACTTATTATGAGCCTGTGGGACAGCAGATTGATGAAACAATTCCAGAAGGTGTTTCCAATTTGAAATGGGGATGGGAGCAGGCGATTAATAAAGCAAAAAATGCCCCGGGTCCCAAGAAGCTTTTAACCGATGGCATTGAAACGGTTCTGGATATTTGGATGGGCCTTATTCCGCTTGTTATGAGTCTGGGAGCTGCTGCCCTGATCATTGCGGAATATACTCCTGTATTCGCGTTTATTGCATCCCCGCTCATTCCGATTTTGGAGTTTATGCAATTGCCGGAAGCAGAATCAGCAGCACAAACCATGCTTGTTGGCTTTGCTGATATGTTCCTTCCTGCTGTTATCGGAAGCGGGATTGAGAGTGAGCTGACAAGATTTGTTGTCGCAGGACTGTCATTAACACAATTAGTATACATGTCTGAAATCGGAATTCTGATTCTGCGTTCAAATATTCCGCTGAATTTTATGGATTTATTCGTTATTTTTATCGAAAGAACGATTATTACATTACCTGTTATTGTACTGATTGCACATGTTTTTGTATTTTAGCTGAAAGGAGGGCGGCATCTGGCTGCTCTCCTTTTCATTATATTAATTTTCTTAAAAATTCCTATAGGCAATATATTATCGGGGCATGTCTCATATCTTATATAGAATCTGCATTATATAAGGAGAGACGCAATGAGCAAATTCTTCAAAGGAGTCATCTTGCTTGCACTGGCGGCTTTTGCAAGCGAATGTATAGAGTTTGTGGTGAATATGGTGCTCGCCCGGGAACTGGGGGAGAGGGGCCTCGGCATGTACATGTCGATTTTGCCGACCATATTTTTGATCGTGCTGCTGGCCAGTTTTGAACTTCCAATCTCGATTTCCAAATTCATTGCCGAAAGGGATAAAAAGTACCATCTCAGCATGCTTAATCATGTCATCAAGCTGACCATTATTTTTACGGCCGTGTTAGTGCCGGCTGCAGCGCTTATTATCCCGTTTGTCAGTGCCTTTAATGAGTATCACCCGCTCTTAAGGTGGGTTGTGATCGGGTTTATCCCTATCGTGTCCTTTTCCTCGATTGCCAGAGGATTTTTTATGGGCAAGCATCAAATGGGGAAAATTGCTGCCTCCAATTTCCTGCGCAAATCCGCTCAGCTCCTGCTGCTCGTGGTGCTATATCAGGCATTTCAATTTGATGCCGATACAGCAGTCTTTATTGCCTTTTGTACATTTGTAGGAAGTGAGATTGTTGTTTTTCTTTATTTGCTGAACATGTTTATTATTCAGTATCAGCGCATTAAAAAAGAGCCATCTGAGTTTATAAGCGGGAGAAGTGTGAGGCGGAATTTAATCTCTGTTTCTGTACCGACGACTGCTTTGAGAGTTTTCCATGCCCTGACACATGCTATACAGCCATTTTTGATTAAGGGGGCGCTTTTAAAGGCGGGAGTGCCGGGAGAAATTGCAACAGAACATTTTGGGATGCTCGCTGGTGTCGCCATGACGATCGGTTTTTTCCCTTCTTTCATTGCACATTCATTTTTAATTATACTGATTCCGACAGTCTCCAAAGAATATGCGGATAAGAATCTGGAGGAGCTTCGGAGACTTCTTCAGCAGGTGTTCTTTGTAACCTTTTTATATGGGATTCCATCGGTTATGCTTTTCTATTTTTTTGCACGGCCGCTGACCGAGGTGTTTTTCCACTCCACAGATGCAGCCGTGTATTTACAGCTGCTGTGGCCATTTTTTCTGCTCCACTTTTTCATAATTCCGATGCAGGCCTATTTAATCGGCCTGGGACTGATGAAGGAGGCGTTCTATCATTCCATCTGGTCAACCGTTGTTTCATTCTCAGCCATGTTTTTGCTTGGCTCTCTTCACAGCCTGCAGATGGACGGGATTATTATCGGCATGAATATGGGAGCTGTTCTCCTGGCGATGATGCATTATGTAACAGTATGCAAAAAAATTGGCCTGACCCTCTATCTATCGCCTGAGAAGCAGTTTAACTAAAAAATAAGCATCTCCCCACATGGGCAGATGCTTATTCTTTTTCTTCATTATTTTTACCAAATTTGCTCTCTATCGTTTGTTCGTCCCCGTACAGGATAATATGGTCGCCTTCCTGAAGCTCCGTCACAAGCCGCTCTTTTCTAATTTTTAAGTCACCCCGCTGAATATACAGCACATTGATATCCTCATCATTATTGATAACATCACCTAACTCTTTATCTTTAAATTCACATGTTTCGTCAATAAAGTAGTCCAGTACATGATCAGAATCATCTGTAAGAAGAGCTTCTCTTATCGGAAGATCGCGGAAATCGTAATGTTCCTCAAGCTCATCCTCCAGCTTACCGGGAAGATAATCCCGCACCTTAGGCAGCCTTAAAATAATGATAATGATGACCAGGGCAACAGCCGCGAACGAGATCTTTGCAGTATAAAATTCATCGGAAAGGATATTGCTGATTGCCGAAATAATGACTGCTAATGAAAAGGCGCCAAATAATATTAAAAAAGCTCCGAACCTTCTGCGGATAGGATGGTCAATGATGAGCTCCGATTCTCCAGTTGTAAATCCTGTACCAGTTAGCATGCTGATTACCTGAAATCTGGAAACATGCTTATCAAGTCCTGTATAAGTAAAAATTAGAGTATTAATTTCAATAACGGCCAAGACGATTCCCAAATAAATCAGGATGAACAGAAATCCCATCTTCCTTCCTCCGAAACTCAAATTTTATTAAAAAAACCTAAGGAGTCAGTCCTTAGGTCATTGCTGAACAGTTTCATTATAGTAATTTACTGAATACATAGCGCCTTCATCAACCATTTTATTATCTTCAATATTATGCGGGTCCGGGTGACCCAGTTTTTCCGTTGGCACTGTATCGTTTAAAAAGCGTTCAGGCAGCATGCCTTTCATTTTAACTGCCAGAGACTGGACTTTATTTCGATTGTTTTTGCTTGCTAATAATAAGATGCTCGTGATGCCAACACCGGCTAATAGATATTGATTTAGCGGACGAGAGTTCATGAATATGCTCCTCCTTAATAAATTTGATTTTCTTTCTTGCTCTATCTTTACCCGGCATAATCAGAAGCAAACATTAAGAACTTTTAACATTGTTTCCCATACATGAAATAATTACTCTCCAAGAGTGGTTTAATTCGAGCCATTAGCAGGGAAAGATGTTGATATATATAGGAATCTTTTTAGGAGGAAGCTGGGGATGGAAAAGGAATATAATGAAGATAATTGGACATGGCACCGATACGATCATTTGGATGAAATAGACTTTAATGAAGCTGGAGATTATAAAGAAGCTCTGCAGGAATGGGCTAAAAACACTTCCGAGAACAAAACAAATGTAATGGAAATAGATACCTCAGTTCGCAATAAGGAAATTCTCAGCGGCTCCCTCATATATTCGCAGACAACGGAGGAGCAGCATGAACATAGCATGTTCCACTATTTTCTGACAAGGGATTTTCTCCTGACTGTTGATTTTGATTCGTCTGTTATTCAGTCTGATGAATCCTTGCTTTTAAAAAAAATGGATTATGCGCACAATGCCATTGATGGATTTTTTGTGATTCTGGGTGAAATTCTGAGCGATAATATTAAGAAGATTGATAAGTTTGAGGTAAGGCTAAATGACCTGTTATGGAAAATAAAAGATAAAAATAATATTAATCGCCTGGAAGAAATCTATGACCTCCGCCACCAGATCCTAGTGTGGAAAAATATCATGATTCCAGTTAAAGAGATTAGGCTTGGTGTAGAAGAAACCTTTGGTGAAGGTGTTACAGAAGGAACTGAGTTTAAAAGAACCTGCAAGCGAATTGAAAGAGGTTATACGCTGGTGCGTGAGTTTCAGCAGGAAATTGATGACCTTGTGAATTTTGAAGAGATGGTATCCATGCACAGGGGAAATGAAATCGTGAAGACTCTCACCGTCATTACTACCTTAATGACACCGGTCGCAACCTGGGGAGCGTTATGGGGCATGAACTTTAAAATTATGCCTGAGCTAGAGTGGAAGTATGGGTATTTGTTTTCCCTGATCATTATCCTTGCGTCTACCGCAGCCCTTTATTTCATGCTGGTGAAAAAAGGCTGGATGGGTGATATCCTGAGGGGTAAAAAGAAAAATTCATTCTTTAAATAAAAGGAATGCCGTTAGAGTACGGCATTCTTTTCGTTTAATAAATGATCCAATGTCATTTTTATCCCAGTCTCATATGGTGTTTTAGGCAGACTGCCGATTCTCGCTTCATATTTACTGCCGTCCAAAATAACAGGCGTCTGATTCAAGTACATCAATTCAGTGTATTCTTTCATCAAGGGATCAAACACACCGATGGCACGAACCAACCATTTGTGGACAGATCGGAAGGTAATCTCTCTCTTGAGATGGCTGGAAACGATACTGGCTATTTCTTGCCCTGTAATGGTTCCTGTACCAGGGATATTCCAGACTTCACCGTATGAGTCACTATTTAACGAAAGTTCGGCTAACGTTTCTGCACCATCTTTAATAAAAATGAATTCTCTCGGAATATTGGTTTTGCCGACAAACAAGCCTTTATTTTTTTCAAGAACCTGACTCAGAGTATAGTGTAAAAGTGTATTTCCTGTTTGAGGACCGTAAAAATCAGGGAAGTGGGCAATGATGTATGACACACCTGAGCCTTTTATCATCTTGATTAAGGTTTCGCGCAGCTTGCCTTTTTTGGTGTGCGGATTCTTGGGAGAAAATTCGTTAGCAGGGCTGGATTGAAGGCCATAGGAATATATGTTATCAGCATAAATAAAGGGCTTATGATGTTTGCGGCAAGCCTGCAGGGTATTAGTCAGAATAATGGAGAGTGCTGGATCCCATTCCGGGTAAGGGATATTGATGGCATGAAAAACAGCATCTGCTTCTATTACTGCCTTTTCAACATCATCTGGATTCAGTGCATCGCCTGATTGAATAACAGCATTTGTTCCCCAGTCTTTTTTAAATTTAAGCAGGTTTTCTTCAGATCTTGCAAAAGCAATAGTTCTTATATTTCTGCGGCATAGTGCCTCTGTTAATGCATGGCCCATTCCGCCGGTTGCTCCTAACACTGCAGCTGTTTTCATCATATACAATCATCCTTTGTATTTTATTAACCACTGTTCAATTAAGAGTAAAAATGAAAGAAATGCCGGAAACATTTCTTTAAGAAATTGCCTTTAGTAAAAATTTAGCATGTGAAGAGGCGAGATCCTTCACTTCTTCAAATGTCGTTTCGGATCTGCAATAATGCGTGACAAAGCCGTGCAGGCTTAAAAATACAGACCAAATATCTTTTATGGAAAGAGCCCTTGGAGCCAGTGAATTAATCGCTTGCGCAAAATGCATGTAGCTGGTATTTGGTCCTTCACTTAGATAACTTTTCACATCATCATCACGTATTAAAAACATCAGCTCATAATGTTTTTGATTGGTCAGGCCAAACTCGATATAGCGGTAAAAAATGCTGAAAAGCTTCTGTTCATTAGTATCTGCTGAGTCTCTCAGCACACTGTCGAGGACTTGGCTGAGCTTTTGAAAATCGGCTTCAACCATTTCATAAAATAATTGAGCTTTATTTTTGAAATGATAATAGATGGCACCATGGCTGCATTGAAGTGTATCCGCTATTTTCCTCATGGATGCTGCGGCATATCCTTCCTTAATAAACAGATCACGTGCTACAGAAATAATGGCTTCTTTTGTAAGTTCCTCATGGGCTGCTTTTCTTGGACTCATGGAATCACCTTTCGTTATTGAACACTGGTCAATAAGATTATATGACATAGTGGGGAATTTTGGCAATAGCAAATTAATATTTAACCAAAAAATTTTTATTAGGCATCAGTATTTGATATGCTTTAGTAAAATAGGAGGGAACAACATGAATGAAACCAAAACATGCAGAGAATCTTTTACCGTAAAAACGAGCATCGTGCTTCCGCCAGACACGAATACATATGGAACGTTATTTGGCGGCAAGCTGATGGCTTATATTGATGATGTGGCAGCTATTGCAGCGATGAGGCATGGAAGGAGAAATGTGGTAACCGCATCAACAGACTCTGTTGACTTTCTTCATCCGGTATATGAAGGCAATTCAGTCTGTCTGGAGGCATTTGTGACCTATACAGGCCGGACATCAATGGAGGTTTTCGTAAAAGTAATCGCAGAAGACCTTCTGACAGGTGATCGAAATGTGTGTGCAATGTCCTTTTTGACAATGGTTGCGGTTGACGAGAATGGAAAGCCGGCTCCTGTGCCGGCCGTCGTGCCTGAAACAGAAGAAGAAAAGAGTCTTTATGAAACGGCAAAAGAACGGGCGGAATTCCGCAAAAAACGCAGGAAGGACAGTGAAGCCAGGGCAAAGACATATGGTACAAATCTGCCCTGGTGATTAACAAAGCATTTTTGATGGGGGAGAGCACATAACACTGTTCTTCCTCTGTTAAAAACTTCCTCCTCATTTTTTCCCATTTGGAAAAAATAATTGAACCTTTCTACATGCCTTTGTCTAGTAAAATAGATTTAACTTTCAGAATATTAACTCTAATTCCTTGATTATCCTTTTCCTTCCTCTTAAGTTAGAAGTGTAAAACCTAACTGAAGGAGGTAGATTATGAGAAGAGTTTTGAAAACTGGTATTCTCATGCTTCTGAGTATTTTACTGGTTGCAGGAACCATGCCTTTAACCGGGCAAGCGAAAAAGCCGAAGCCTGATGATGGCTATGGAGGGTATAGCCAGGTTGATGTCGGCAGGGATGGAATGGTGGCTTCAGCCCATCCGCTGGCATCTAAAATTGGGGCTGATGTCTTGAAAAAGGGCGGAAATGCCATTGATGCTGCTGTCGCAGTCCAGTTCGCCCTTAATGTGGTCGAACCAATGATGTCCGGAATCGGCGGCGGAGGATTCATGATGGTCTATGATGGCAAAACGAAAGAAACCACCATCATTAACAGCCGTGAGCGCGCTCCTGCCGGTGCTACGCCGGATATGTTCCTGGATGAAAACGGGAAGCCGATTCCATTTGCGGAGCGTTCAACTGGAGGGACAGCTGTGGGTGTGCCCGGTACATTGAAAGGCTTGGAAACGGCTCTTGAAAAATGGGGAACACGCCCTATGCAGCAGCTGATCGGTCCTGCCATTAAGCTGGCAGATAAAGGGTTTCCGATTGATTCTGTTTTAGCCGATGCGATTGCCGATAATCAGGACAAGCTAGGCAGAACGGCTGCAGGCAAAGTCTTTTTGCCTAAGGGCAAACCACTTCAGGAAGGGGACCGTCTAGTACAGAAGGATCTTGCAAAAACCTTTAAGATGATCCGTGCTGGAGGAACAGATGCTTTTTATAATGGCAAAATTGCAGAAGCACTTGCAGGTGTTGTTCAAGGGTATGGAGGTTCAATGACACCGGAAGATCTGGCAAAGTATGAAGTTACCATAGATGAACCTATTTGGGGTGACTATAAGGGATATGAAATTGCGAGCATGCCGCCTCCAAGCTCTGGAGGAGTGTTTTTACTGCAGATGCTGAAGATGCTGGATGATTTTAATCTATCACAATATGATGTAAAGTCCTGGGAGAAATATCACCTGCTTGCTGAGACGATGCACCTTGCCTATGCAGACCGCGCCGTATATGCAGGGGATCCGGAGTTTGTCAATGTCCCGGTTAATGGGCTCCTTCACCCTGATTATATTAAGGAGCGCCAGGAACTGATCAGTCTGAGTAAAGTAAATCCAAGCCCTGAAGCGGGAGATCCTTGGAAATATGAGGACAGTGAAGCCAATTATGATAAAGTTGAACAGCCGAATGACCGCAAGTACGGTGAGACCACCCATTTTTCCGTAACCGACAGATGGGGAAATGTTGTGTCTTATACGACAACCATTGAACAGGTATTTGGAACAGGAATCATGGTTCCGGGCTACGGCTTGATGCTGAATAATGAGCTGACAGATTTTGATGCTGTACCGGGCGGGGCAAATGAAGTCCAGCCAAACAAGCGGCCTTTAAGCTCGATGACCCCGACGATCGTCTTTGAAGATGGAGAGCCTGTCCTGACAGTCGGCTCACCGGGAGGCGCAACGATCATTACATCCGTGCTGCAGACGATCCTTTATGCCATTGATTATGATATGGAGCTAAAGGCAGCGGTGGAAGAACCGAGAATCTATACAAATAACCTGAATTCCTACCGCTATGAAGAGGGCATTCCTTCAGAGATTATTAATAGACTTAACGGAATGGGACATAAATTTGGTTCTAGTCCAACCACGATAGGAAATGTCCAAAGTATTTTGATCGACCGTGATAAAGGAATTTTCAAAGGTGTGGCAGATTCAAGCCGCAATGGTGCTGCCATTGGTGTTGATTTGAAAGGGAAAAGGAAATAGTTTTGTGGGGATAGCACCTTTTATTAAGGTGCTATTCTTTTGATAAAAAGTGAATAGTAGTTCATTTTTTGGAAGGAATTTAAGTTCATGTGTTGAACTATAATCATAAAGCCATATATTAAGGAGGAACATGCCATGGCAGTCAAAGATGAATTATACCAGCTGGCAGATAAAATGAACGCTGATCCCGTACATATCAAAGATGAGAAAGATCGGGTATTTCAGGTGGACCTTGAGGAAAGCGGGCCAATCCAGATTAGATTAAAGGGAGGAAAAGTCATAGTAGAAGAGGGGGCTTCCCATGATCCTGAGGTGACACTGAAACTGTCAGACAAAAACTTTTCAAAGTTATTAAAAGATGAACTTAACACTACCATGGCATTTATGACAGGAAGCCTGAAAGTAGACGGGAAAATGGGGCTTGCCTTGAAGCTGCAGGAAATTGTAAACAAATATCAATGAAAAGAAGGCAGCCCCCTCAAACAGGAAGCTGCCTTTTATTATAAAAACAGTGCCATCAGGTCTTCATCATAGTACCTTCCATCCATCTTCATTGCGTGCCTCTCCGTACCGTAAACCTCGAAGCCTAAAGAAGCATAAAGCTTTTTAGCAGGCATATTTTCAGACATAACAGCCAGGTGGATTTGTTCCACCCCGTCCCATGACCGTGCCTTTTCCACAGCCTTGCTGATAAGGCTCTTGCCGACTCCATTCTCTCGGGCGGACTCTGTCACATACATCGCATAAATATTGGAGCGGTGCTTCATTTTTAGCCCAGTATCCCTTACTAAACTGACAACACCAATCAGCTTACCATTTTCGAACGCGCCGAAGTGGAAGGAATTTTCCGCCTTAAATCTTTCACCATACAATTCAGGAGGGCGGCTGGCTTCCTCCTCATAGCTTGAACCAAAAGCTTCCGGGTTCTTTTTTAATCCTTCCAATCTTAACTCTTTGTACATCTCAGCATCATCCGGGTGCAGAAGCCTAATTTCCATCGGGGTCACTCCTTTTTTTACCTACCCATAAGATTCTCTTTGCTTGGGAAAAATCCTTTTAAAAAAGGCTGTTTCTCAAGGTTGCTGATGTTTGCAGATGATTTACTGAGTTGATGATGCGAGGTCCTCGAAAATGTATATTACTGATGGAAGCTTATTCAAGTCCAGCGGGAGAAGCAGGATAGGCAGCGTCCAGGAGGAGTCCTCGCCCGCCCCGCGGTTCAATAGACTAAAGCAACAATTAATATGAAAATACCGAAGAAAAATTGTTTTATTTGCTTTGATAAGGGAACAGGATAAAAAAAGTACAGGAGGGATCAGCATGGCCGAGAATAACAGCAAGGACTTAAAAGAGATTGTAAAAGGGCAGGATTCCCGGCAGCAGCAACAACAGTCAATAAAAGATCAGGAGCGTAAGCCGGATCAGCAAAACCGCCTGAAGGACCAGGAGAATATGAGGAAGTAATACTGAGAGGGAGCTATAAGTATAGCTCTCTTTTTTTGGCATAACTTAATTTATTTGCTGAGTTGATCTTCGCTGTGTGCACTTGATCCTCGAAAATGCTGACGCATTTCCTTTGTGCGGTGTTCATTCGAGGAAGCTTATTCAATGTCCTGCGGGAGGAGAGGGAAGTGTGAGACCCCGCAGGCGAAGCCGAGGAGGCTCGCATTCCTCCCCGCGGGTTCGCTGCGTGCCTTTCACTGCAATCAACGGGCATAATTCAAAGACAAAAAATCTTTGAAAAGATACTTTCTAAACCCCGGTTTGTAAGCAATCGCTCATGAATATTGAATATACATATAAAAAGGAGGAAGCAGAATGGGAGTGCTGTTTGGCTTAATTTTGGCGACTCTGGTTTTCGCTTATTGTATTGACCGCAAGAGGAAGAAGATTAACAATACAATGCAAAAAGGCATCAGCCCAAGTGAAAGGCCAGGGGAGAGCTCGAATTATACGATGGGTGACAAGCATTATACCGGAGGGGGACAATAGCCATAGAGTTTTGCGATAGCCGCAAGGCTCTTCTTTTTTTCCGAATCATGCTTTCTTGTCCTGAAAATGGGAAAAGCTAATGTTGCCTGGTTTCTATATGGCATCAAAAAGGGTATAAGGAAAACATACATATTGTAACCTTTTTAGGAGTAGTGGCCTATGAAAAAAAGAAGAGTGGAATCCATTTTTGTGTTTATCCTGATTGCATCTGTGTATATGATCTTTTTCACGGATGCCAGCTCACCCATTAAAATCAGTGCTGCCCTGCTTTATGCAGCTGTTATCATTATCAGCGCTATATCCTTGATGCTCGAGAATCGAAGCCCTAATCAAACTCTGCTGTGGATGTATGTGCTGGTGTTTTTTCCAGTTGCCGGTTATCTGTTTTACCTGTTTTCCGGGCAGCTATATTTGAAAGGCTACCTGTTTAAAAGCAAAAGAAGCCGGGACAGGGATGAATGGAAAAGGCTGATGAAAAGGGAAGACACGCCAGATATATCTTTCCTCCAGGACAGCCAGCACTGCTTTGCAAAATTCGCCAATAATGTGGCATTGACCCCGCTCAGCACTAATTCACGGGCGAAAATCCTTAAAAATGGCGGGGAGACATTTAATGAAATCAAGAACAAGCTGCGTGAAGCAAAGGAATTTATCCATATTGAGTATTATATTTTCCGCTCTGACAGGCTTGGCAAGGAAATCATCAATATCCTGATCGACAAAGCCAGGCAGGGGGTGGAAGTACTGTTTATTTTTGATGCAGCAGGCAGCATGGGAATCTCACTGGAGGATTTGCAGTCGATGGAGGAGGCAGGCATTAAAGTGCGGCCATTTTCTCCACTGAAGTACGGTTTTTTCAATCAGAAGTTCAACTTTAGAAATCACCGCAAAATTGTTGTAATTGATGGGAAAGTTGGCTTTGTGGGCGGACTGAATGTAGGCGTTGAATACCTGGGTGAAGATGAAAAAATCGGTTTCTGGCGGGATACACATATGCTTTTGAAGGGGGAGGCTGTGTATACATTGCATACGGTCTTTCTCCTGGACTGGGAATATGTCAGCAAGGAAGATGTGCTGGAGGAATACCGGGATGTAAAGTATCCGATCGATGATGATGTGCTTGATGGCGCGGTCCAGGTGGTGGCCAGCGGTCCCGATACACAGCAGGGAATAATGAGTGATTTATATTATTCGATGATATCCTGCGCGACCAGATCCATTTGGATTGCCACACCTTATTTTGTCCCTGATGAATCGATTCGCACGGCATTAAGAGTGGCGGCGGCAAAAGGAGTGGAAGTGCGCATCCTCGTCCCTGAGATAAATGACAGCTTTCTGACACAATATGCAAGCAGGTCCTACTTTGCGGAGCTTCTGCGATATGGCGTCGAAATATATTCCTATAAAAAAGGCTTTCTGCATCAGAAAATCATTATCGTGGACGGTATCCTTGCTTCAATAGGAACTGCGAACATGGATATGCGCAGCTTCCATTTGAACTTTGAAGTTAATGTCTTTTTGTACGGTACAAGCTCGATCCGCGATCTTGTCGCCCATTATGAAGAGGATCTCGAGGAAAGTGTGAAATTAAGTCCTGTCCAATATTATAAAAGAGGATTGGCGGAAAGGTCGAAGGAATCCTTCGCCCGGCTGTTTTCCGGGGTATTATAAAAAAGTGCCACTGATGTGGCGCTTTTTTTGTGGAGCAACTGCTTTGTCAGTAAAGTTCTTTAAACAGCGAATAGGTGAGTGGGCTTGCAAATAGACGAGCCCAACTTGCAAATAGACCAAACTCCCGTACAGCCAAAAATCCATTTCCATCTCCAGACCGATACATAATCCTCCTCCCTAATGGTCAAAAAAGGAAAAAAACATACTAAAATTAGAAACAGTAAGGTATGATTAGAATAGTTTGAAAAGTTAGATAAAAGGAGGGTCTTTATGCTTTCACAATCAGTTATTCATGATGTTATTACTGCAGCCCTGGCTACTGGCGGGGACTTTGCTGAAGTATTTGTTGAGGACCGTTTCACTAATAACCTTGCGCTTCAGGGAGGGAAAATCGAGAGCAGCTTATCTGGCAGGGATTATGGGATCGGCATTCGCGTATTTAAGGGGCTGCAGAGTGTGTATGCTTATACAACGGATGGCTCAAAGGAAGGCTTGCTGAAAGCTGCGGGTAATGCTGCCCAGGCGATCAAAGGAGATAAAATCATTCAGCCTGCAGAACTGCATAAAGAGATCATCCCGGCAGCACATCCAATTTCTCTGAATCCGCGCGAAGTGGAGAAGCTCCGCAAAGTAGATGTGATGAAAAAGGCATATGAAATTGCCAAAAACTATCACAGCAGCATCCAGCAGGTTACAGTCAGGTATTTGGATGAAGAACAGAATGTGATGATTGCCAACTCGGAAGGTAAATTTGTTGAAGACCGGAGGGTGCGAAGCCGCCTTGCTATCCAATCGATTGCAGCAGAAGGAAATAAAATACAGCCTGGATTTTATGGACCTGGAGCCCATAAAGGCTTTGAGTTTATGGAAAACCTGAACCTGGAGCATTATGCGAATGAGGCATCCCGCATTGCTGTTACAATGCTTGGTGCAGACCCTTGTCCAAGCGGGAAGTTACCCGTCATCATTGATAATGAATTCGGCGGCGTTATTTTCCATGAAGCATGCGGACACGGTCTTGAAGCTACATCTGTAGCAAAGGAAAACTCTGTTTTTGCAAAACGGGTCGGCGAAAAAGTGGCCTCGGATGTCGTTACATATATTGATGACGGCACAATTGCCAATGAGTGGGGATCGATTACGATAGATGATGAAGGCGAAAAAGCCCGTAAAAATGTGCTGATTGAAAATGGGATTTTAAAAGGTTACTTGATTGATAAATTCGGGGGCCGCAGAATGGGAATGGAGCCGACAGGCTCGGGAAGACGGCAGTCCTACCGGTTTGCACCGACTTCGAGGATGACCAATACGTATATTGCCAACGGCAAATCTACTCCTGAAGAAATCATTTCAAATACAGAGTATGGAATTTATACAAAATACATGGGCGGGGGCCAGGTAAATACCACAACGGGCGATTACAACTTCGCCGTCATGGAGGCGTATCTTGTAAAAGACGGAAAACTCGGCAAGCCTTTAAAAGGTGCTACTTTAATAGGAAATGGCCCGAAAACTCTCCAGCTGGTTGATATGGTGGGGAATAACCTGGATCATGGTGCAGGCATGTGCGGGTCACAGAGCGGAAGCATCCCTGTCAACGTTGGCCAGCCGATGATCCGCGTAAGTGAAATGACTGTTGGCGGAACCAAGGGGGTCGAATAATATGAATCTGCAGGAATTTAAAGAGAAGTTATTTCATCTTGGTAAGGAACACGGTTTTACAGATATGGAGCTTTATTATGAGAGGGAGGAAAAGTTCGCCTGTGAGCTCTATAAAGGTGAAATCGATTCCTACGACACTTCCGAAGTGTTCGGAACCTCCTTCCGAGGCCTTTACGAAGGCAGGATGGGCTATGCTTTCACGGAAAAACTGGATGAAGAGTCCCTGTCTTTTCTGATTGAGAATGCGAAGGAAAACTCTCAATTCATAGAAGATGAAGTACAGGAAGAAATCTTTGCCGGCAGCGAAAAGTATGAGGCAGGAAGCTTTTATTCAAGCAGTCTTGCTGAAGTAACGATTCCTGAAAAAATAAATTTGCTTAAGGAAATAGAAAAGCATATCTATGCATATGATGAGCGGGTAACCGGGACTGATTATTTCATGCTGAGCAGCAGTGAAACGGAAAGGGTTCTCCTCAACAGCAAGGGCCAAAATCTCAGCGAAAAGACCAATCATGCCGGAATTTATGTATCAGTCATTGTTAAGCAGGGAGATCAGGTGAAAAATGGTGAATACTCCAAGTTTACGAGAGACTTTTCCGTTTTTAATCCGGAGGAGATAGCCAGGCATGCTGTAGAAGAAGCGTTATCACAGCTTAATGCCAAAAGTGCAGAAAGCAAAAATTATCCAGTTATATTAAGGAATGATGCTGCCAGCGCTCTGCTGCAGACATACATCCCGATTTTCTCAGCTGAAAATACCCAAAAAGGGCAATCCGCTTTAAAAGGTAAAACAGGTGAAATCATTGCTGCAGCGTCATTGAATATCACAGATGATCCATTTTTGGAAGAAGGCCTGCTAAGCTCTAATTTCGACAGCGAAGGGGTGGCCACTTCCAGGAAAGATATTGTGAAAGACGGCAGGCTTGTCACTTTGATGCATAATCGCAAAACAGCTCAAAAAGATGGAGTGGAATCGACAGGCAATGCCTATAAAGCTTCATATAAGGGAGCTTTGACTGTAGCTCCAGCCAATCTTTACGTCAATCCATCCGATCAAAGCTATGATGAGCTGGTATCTTCGGTCCCAGAGGGCATTATCATAACCGAATTATCCGGCCTCCATTCCGGTGCCAACACCGTCTCAGGAGATTTCTCGATTGCGGCCAACGGCTTTTATGTCAAAGACGGAAAAGTGCAAAACGCCGTAAACCAAATGACGATTGCCGGAAACTTTTATGAGCTTATGAATAATATTGAAGCAATCGGTTCAGACCTGGAATTCTCGATGGGATTCATGGCTACAGGCTATATTGGTTCGCCATCTCTATTAATCAGGGAGCTGGCTGTTACGGTGGAGTAAGACGGAGGGCGCATCACGATGTGGTGCGCTTTTTTGAAAAGTCATCGCAGATAGAGGGGGATATTTATGGGGAGGGTTATCGAAGCAAAAATAGGCGACGCGGAAAAAATATTATCCATTCAAAAGCTGGCATATAGAAGTGAAGCGGAACTTTATGGAGATTTTAATATCGAGCCATTAAAGCAAACCGTCAGTGATGTTGAAAAGGCTTTTGGAGATTATTTAATTTTAAAATACATAGAGGATGGTGAACTGGCAGGTTCCGTCAGAGCCTTTCAAAAAGATGGAACATGTCATATAGGCAAACTAATGGTGCATCCGGACTTTCAGAATAAAGGAATTGCAAAAGCACTTATGAAGGAAATCGAACGTAGATTTAATGCAGAACGATTTGAATTATTTACCGGAAGCAAAAGCGAAAAAAATATTCGTTTTTATGAAAAGCTTGGTTACGCGGGATTTAAGACAGCAAAGCTGGAAAGAGAAGAAACCCTATTTATTTTTAAGGAGAAGGTAGCGAAAGCAGGCACAACAGTTATTTAAGGTTAGGTAGGAGGACCCGCTAATGAAAACTCTTGAAGCAGACCGGCTGATTCTTCGCAGCCTTACCCTTGACGATGCACCCATGGTAGAAAAGTACGCAAGCGATTATGATGTGGCCAAAACAACGTTAAATATTCCCCATCCCTATCCGAAGGGGGGAGCAAGGGATTTTATTTCAAGCATCCTGGAAGCTGAGAGAAAAGGCAAGATTGTGATTTTTGCCATTACGAGAAAAGAGGATAAAAGCTTAATAGGACTCATCAATATTACGGGCAACAATGCAAATAGACGGGCAGAAATCGGCTATTGGATCGGCAAGCCCTTCTGGGGCAAAGGATATGGTACAGAGGCTGCTAGGGCAGTTATTAAGTTTGGATTCGAAGAACTGAACCATAACCGTATTTATGCTCTTGCTTTTACAGACAATCCCGGATCCTGGAGGATTATGGAGAAGTCAGGAATGAAGCATGAAGGAATTTTGAGGCAGCATGCAATGAAAGATGGCAGGCTGGTGGATTTGACTTACTATGCGATACTGCGTGAGGAATACACAGGTTAAGAGAGCCGCCATTTGAATCACACGCCGCTATATGTTTCAATGGAAGCAAATCCTTTTTATCCTGGAGGTTCATGTGCGGATCATTGCTTCCCACCCTTTTATAACAGTCACCCGGAAAATCGATTGGAATCAGCAGCAATACATTGAACAGGAACTTTATCTTTATTTATATGAGGATCATATCCTTTCGCCATCAGAAAAGTTTCTCCTTGATGAAGTTTGGGATATGTCGTACAGAAACTCCAATTGTGAAATTGGTTTTCTTTATCTGCATACCAGCCGGGGGTTATTTTCTTTTCAAGTAAAGTCAGAACCGAGTCATTTTATAAACCTGTACAAAGATCTAAAAAAGTAAAGCCGGAATTGTCACGAACAACAATTCCGGCTTCATTATTATGCCTGCTCTGTCAGGCGTACAAGCATATGGGCAAGCTTATGTTTTTCTTCCTCATCCCCGACTTTCCATAATTCCTTCAGCAGCTGTTCTTCACGGTTTTTGGGCTCCACATTTTCAGCCAGGTAGCCAGCCACTTTTTCAGCCGTTACGGCAAGCTGTTCCTCATTTAGTCCCAGCTTTTTGCCAAGCTCAATCCGTTCCGCCAGATAGCTCTTAAATTCATCGAAGCTGCTTAAGATAACATCTGCCCGTTCATTCGACATCTTGTCCATTGCGCTCTTAATATTTTCTGTATTCAATTCACCATCTTGTTTGATTACATGTTCTTGTTCATTCATTTTTATAGACCTCCCAAAGGATTGTTTTCTTATTAAATATCCTTTCAGAGGGAGAATTAAACTCTTTTAGATTTCACTCGATGGTGTTTCCTGAACTGCTTTCAGTTTTCTGAATTTCACTTTTGAAAATATAACACCCATTTCATATAGCCCGATAAGAGGAACGAGGACTAAAATCTGTGAAAATAAATCAGGCGGTGTAATTAGAGCTGATACAACAGCCATGATCAAATAAGCGTATTTTCGCATCGAACTGAGCATGACTGGGGTAACAACGCCTATAGTTGTCAGAAACAATAGCAGCAAGGGCACTTCAAACAGAAACCCAAAAGGAATGGTCGACATCAGAAGAAAAGAAAAATACTCCCTGGCCGTGATCATCATCGCAAAGTGTGACTCACCCAACAGCAATAAAAACTGATAAATAGCAGGGAATATAATAAAAAACCCGAAGCCAAGCCCGCCGATAAAGCTGAACAGAATAGCCGGAAAAAACATTAAGGACACCCGGCTTTCTTTTTCTGTTAATGCCGGCTTTACAAATAGCCAGATCTGATGGGAAATGAAAGGAAGCGAAAGCCCAAGGCTGATGCTTCCGGCAATTCCCGTGTACAGCTTTATGACATCCAGCGGACCAAGCATAACAAGCTCATGATCGTTTGCCAGCACCGGTATCAGCCGATTGATGAAAAACAGACATAGGGCAAAGCTGACAATAAAGAAAACTAGGGATCGAATCAGCACTTTTCTCAGGTCTGTTAAATGCTCTACAAGGGTTTGTTCGTCTGATTTCATTCTAAACCCTCCTGTTAAAGCGGTTTATCCTTCCGGTCAGCCGTTTCAATTGAACGTGTTTTTGACTCAGGTTCATCGTCATCGCTCATAATATCTCTGGCTGATTTTTTGAATTCTGATAAGGTCCTTCCAAAAGCCGATCCGATTTCCGGAAGTTTTTTCGGACCAAAGATAATTAAGGTAATTACCAGTATGATAATCAATCCTGGTATTCCGATATTTGAAATCCCCATGATGTTCACTCCTTATTTTTTATGCAAGCAAGCCGCCTTCTTTGCTGTATTTGATGATTCCTTCAGCAGCACGGTAGGCGAGTGCTCCGACGGTTCCTGTCGGGTTATAGCCTCCATTGTGAGGGAAGGCGGATGCGCCGACGACAAATACATTTTCTGCATCCCACATCTGCAGATAGTTATTTACAGCTGATGTTTCAGGCTCAGCTCCCATGATGACACCGCCTGTATTATGTGTGGTCTGATAAGGGACAATATCATAATGCTCAAGCTGCTGCCGGTCGTTAATTTTTGATGGGCCCATTTCCTTCATGATCTGGTCTGTGATTTTTCCAATATAGTTATAAAGATTCTTATCCTGTTCAGTGAAATCGTATGTCAGACGAAGCAGAGGAAGCCCGTAAGCATCTTTATATGAAGGGTCGAGATCCATGTAATTGTGCTGTACAGGCATGGATGCTCCCTGTGTGCCGATGCTTAAAGCCCTGGTGAAATATTTAATGGAATTTTCCTTGAACTTGCTGCCCCATTTCGGTGTATCAGTAGGCACCATATTATATTGAATCGGACGGTATCCTGACTGGTTGATAGAGATGGAGCCGCCATGGATGAATCCAAGATCGGAGTGATCGAAATTGTCTCCATTGTAATCATCGACAGTTGCCCCAAGAGCCCCGGCACCCATGAATGTATTAAACTGCTCTTCATCAAAAAAGCCTGCTGAACCCGGAAGGATCTGGTAGCAATAATTTTTGCCAATCACCCCTGTGCCTGTATCAGGATTGTAGGGACGTCCCAGCTTGGACGTAAGCAGCAGGCGGGTGTTATTCATGACATAGCTTGTCACAATAACCATTTCAGCCGGCTGGATGAACTCCTCTTTTGTCTGGACGTCTACATAGCGCACACCGGTTGCCTTTTTGCCGTCGTGAATAATTTCCGTTACATTCGCAAAGTTTCGGATATCCACATTTCCAGTTTCTTTTGCGAATGGTATAACGGCTACAGTTGGATCAGCCTTTGCACCATATTCACAGCCAAAGCGTTCGCAAAACGCACAATACTGACATGCAGCCAGTTTGGCTCCATATTGGTTTTCATAAGCCTCGCTCATATTTCCGGATGGCATATGGTATGGTTTCATGCCCAATGATTTTGCGGCTTTTTTAAATCTGG
This sequence comes from Cytobacillus sp. FSL R5-0377, assembly GCF_038004385.1. Taxonomy (NCBI): domain Bacteria; kingdom Bacillati; phylum Bacillota; class Bacilli; order Caryophanales; family Bacillaceae; genus Cytobacillus; species Cytobacillus sp. FSL R5-0377. The sequence goes on along the minus strand of NZ_JBBORA010000001.1, from coordinate 1,556,933 downwards.
CCGTTATGGGTGTTTCCTTCATTGGAGGATTTGGAAATGGGTCTGCCCGTTTTGGCCCCAGCTCACCTTCCTCACCGCCAATGCCTGCCGCCTTTTCGAATTCATAGAAATAAGGCTCCAGTTCTTCGTATGTAATGCCCCAGTCCTGGACCTGGAGGCCCTTAATCTTGGCTTCTCCATACTTTTTAACTGTCTGCGATTTTATTTCAAAGTCATAGGGCAAAAAGCGGAAGGTATGTCCATTCCAGTGAACGCCGGATCCCCCTAAGCCTTCGCCAAGCAAAAAGGAGCCAAGCTGGCGCATCGGAAGGGCTCTTTCCTTTCCATGGTTACGGAACGTGATCGTTTCTTTAGAAAGATCCTGCATTAATTCATAGCGGATTCCATAGCGAAGTTCATCATGGATAACATAGTAATCCTTGACGCCGCGCTCTTTTCCCCGCTCCAAGCCGACTACTTTTAATCCCTGTTTTCCTAATTCAGCCGCAATGATACCGCCGGCCCAGCCGACTCCTACAATAACTGCATCTGTTTTTGGCAATGTTTTCGCCATGTTTACCACTTCCTTAAAAGATAATCCTATTTCGTATATGAATGGAGACTGTTCGGTTTGATTTTTTCGAATTTCTCAGACTCTATCTGATTGATATAGCTCATTTGATGGCCAGGAAAGTCTTTCATTTTCCAGCCTTCCATATTTTTGTTTCCGGCATAAGCAGGATCTGCATATACACCTTCAATGGTGGCGGCCCGGAGAATATTAAAGAAAGTCCTGGACGTTACACCCCTGAGCTTCACTTTGTCTTCCTCAAAGGCTGTAAGAATTTCATCCTGCTGCTCGCCTTCCAGTTCAGCAAATGGCTTATTGAACTTTTCATTGCTGTAAGTCTGCAGGGCAGCAAGTCCGACATCAAAGACTTCATGCCGTCTTAATGGAGACTGGTAGCCTTGAAAGTTTGAGCCTGGAAAGAACGGACCCTGCATATATTCCCTTGTATTGTTGCCCCATGAGCCGGCAAGCTGGTGGTCGATAAAGAAAGGAACATCCAAATCATTGGCGCCAGGGCCATTTTCATCCTTTGGATAAATTCTCTCAACGGCCGCCTGCAGAATTCCGAATGTCTCGGGGTTAGTAAAATATAATGCCGACTGCTGATAGGCAACCTGATCATGACCGTTTGTATGGGCATTCTCTTCCGTTGCTGTACCATCTTTATTCATGTTTGCACCAATTAAGCCGCCAAGAATGCCGCCGCCCACCAAACCGCCGGCAACTAAACCTGAATTGCGGATGAATCTTCTCCGGGACATGGTTGATTCTTGTTTTTGTTCATGTTCAGACATTTCAATAGAAACCTCCTTTTATTTGCCATTATGGAGAAATATATACATGTCTAAACATTTTGATAGGATTATTTTTTGGATTATGAAATGAAAAGAGGAAATAAGGGGTATTTTGAGCATTAAAAAAGATGCAAACCGATTGGTCTGCACCTTTTTTAAGTCCGATGACGGACAACCTGAGGATTATGATTTGCATAGGGCCGTACCGATTTTAAATATATCGGTTATAGACGAGAGTGCCTTTCGAACGCTCTGCAAATCCTCCCTGGTTTCTTGCAATGCCAATGACGAACCTTGAAGTCGCTGTTACGCTTTTCATCGTCAACCAGTCCCTTCCGTTTTGTTATTGGCTTTGCATTATTTGTTTACCCCGTCTATTGGTCTTAAAACCTGTTTATTTAAAAAATTGGAGTTTCTATCTTTAATGGATAAAATGAAAGAAAGGATGTGAACCCCTAATGAATACGAAAAAAGAAATCCGTGAGTACATATGGAGTTTTCTTGAAGAGAACAAGCTTGGACGCTTTCCGTTTCCTTTAAAAAATAGAATTCCCAATTTTAAAGGAGCTGAAAAAGCGGCCGCATTTGTTTTTACTATGCCTGAATATAAAGAGGCTGAGGTCATTAAGGTAAATCCTGATTCTCCACAGCTGCCGGTTCGCACACAAATTTTGAAAGACGGTAAGACATTGCTGGTTCCAACTCCACGGCTTAAAGCTGGATTTATTATGGTAAAGCCGGGATGGGTGCCGCCAGGGGAAGAGCGGAAAGCTGCGAGCCTTAAGCACATACATTCTTACGGAAAAGAAGTGCCCCTCACAGAATTGCCGAAGATTGATTTGTTTTTTGCCGGATCAGTGGGTCTTCACCGGGATGGCCGGCGGGTCGGAAAAGGGGAGGGCTATGCTGACCGGGAGTATGCGATCATCAGAGAATTGGGTAATCCTGAAATCCCTGTGATTGGAACGGTTAACAGCGCCCAGGTGACAGAGGCAGATATCCCGAGGGATCCATTTGATTTGACTGTCGACTGGATTGCCACTGAAAAAGAGCTGATCAAAACCAATTCGCCATATCCAAAACCAAACGGGATTCAATGGGATCTTGTAACGGAGAAGGAAATGGAAGAAATGCCGGTTTTGCGTGAAATATGGGAGATTACAAAAGGAAAGGCAGCCAAGTAATGGGCTGCCTTTTAAGCTTTCACTTCATTCATTATCTTTAGAACATCATTAATCTTTGCGTGGTCTTCAGGTGATTCATCAATATGGTTCCATAGCATGTTTCCCTGAGGAGAAAAAAGCCATGTCCCGCCCTGAATGTAGACATCCTGAGTTTTCATGGACTTCAGGACAAACTCTTTCTGTTTTTCATCCCTAGGGATAAAGCCGCCGACTTTTCCTGTAATATATCCTAATGCGGCTTTTGAAAGAAGCTTCCACTTTGGCATGGTTTTATGTCCCATTCCTCTATAAGCTTCCCGGGAAGGGTCGCCAAGGAATGGAAAAGGAAACGGACCGAATTGCTCAAGGAATTGTTTAATAAATGTTCCTTTCGAAGGAGCAATGACAATGACTTGAAAACCTCTTTCTTCTACTTCATTTATGCGCTCGCGCAACTGCGCAAGATATTCCCGGCAGACCGGTCAGCCAAGATGGCGGATGAAAACAGCCATTGTGTATTGTCCATTAATGGCCTGTTCAAGCGTCATATTTTTATCAGAATTTGGGCTTTCTAAAATATAGTTCATTCATATCCCGCCTTTCGGGTTTGCTTCTGATCATACTTAATTCTTTTAAAGGAATAAAGAATTCCGGCTTGAGTATAAAAAAAAACAGGAGTTTTCACTCCTGTTTAGTCCCGGCTCCCCAATATTCCAAAAATGCGAAGGATATTAATGAACAGGTTAATAAAATCGAGATATAGATTAAGGGCCATCAAAGGCACTTCTTCCGGAGACACTCCGTAATGCTTCATGCGGTTGAAGTCGAATAGCACATATCCGCTGAATAAAAGCACTCCGATGAAGGAAAAAGCCAGCATAGCATTAGAGCTTAACGGCCAGATGAGGCTGAAAATTCCAATCGCAATAAGAGCAAGCAATGCCGCCATCAGCATGCCGCCGAGGAAAGATAAGTCCCGCTTCGTAGTCGAAGCATACACGGCTAAACCTGTAAATACAACCGTTGTCGTTGCAAGGGCGGTTAAAACAGGATTTGGTCCAATAGCAGCCAGGTAATGGGCAACAATCGGATAAGTCGTCATTCCTGAAATAAATGTAAATACATAAAGGAATGTATACCCGATAGCTTTTTTGCGGCGGAGCAGGAAAGCAAAAAGCAGCATGCCGAGTTCAAGAATCATGAGCGGCAAAAACAAGGCTGGCGGAATAAAAACCCCCGCCATCGTTCCGGCGAAAGCAATCCCCAATGATAAGGCAAACGCCCTTAAAACAGAAGGCAAATAACTGTTATTAGCGGTGTGCTGTACATACATTTTTCATTTCTCCTCTAACATCATTTGTATATGTATATACGATAAAGTTATTCTTTAAGTTTCATTTTTTATTTATTTTTTAAGAGATCTCTTATTTCAGTTAAAAGCTCAACATTGGGATCCACTACGGGTTCTGGTGCTGCTTCTTCTTTCTTTTTGAAACGATTGTTGATAATCCTGATAAAGACGAAAATGGAGAAGGCCACTATGAAGAAGTCCACTATATTCTGTATAAATAAACCATATTTCACCTGTGCTCCACCGACTTTCACCATCAAATCCGTAAAGTCAACTCCGCCCATAAGCAACCCAACAAGAGGCATGATGATATCATCTACAAGGGAAGATACAATCTTTCCGAAGGCAGCTCCGATTACAACCCCAACCGCCAAATCCAGGACATTTCCCTTTAGGGCGAATTTTTTAAACTCATTCCACATAACCAATCACCTTTCTTTGAAAATTACCGTTATTATACTATGAAGAATAGGTGATAAGGAAGCACCTATTGACAGAAACAGGCTTTTTCTCTATAGTAACTATGACAATTATATTTCTATTATTCCCGTGGTATCGGGAGAGGTTCATAGCATCACCCTCTATAAAAAACTATGGCTTTGATTATAATAATCAACCATATCCAAGAGAGGATATGGTTTTATTTTTCAAGCTGTACTTTTCGGACCTTTCTTTTGGATCAGCGGGATCATATAAAGGGAGGCTATTTTTATGTCAGGAAGAAAAGATGAGGAATTAACAGATATTACATTATTGGGAAATCAGGGGACTAACTACCTTTTTGAATACTCGCCTGAAATTCTGGAGGCTTTTGATAATAAACATCCAAACCGCGACTATTTTGTAAAGTTTAATTGTCCCGAGTTTACGAGCCTATGCCCGAAAACGGGCCAGCCGGATTTTGCGACTATTTATATCAGCTACATTCCAGATCAAAAAATGGTAGAGAGCAAGTCATTAAAGCTGTATCTTTTCAGCTTCCGAAATCATGGCGATTTCCATGAGGACTGCATGAACATCATTATGAATGATCTGATTGAGCTGATGGACCCGCGCTACATTGAAGTCTGGGGCAAGTTCACGCCTCGTGGCGGGATTTCCATTGACCCGTACACGAACTACGGCAAGCCCGGAACAAAATATGAGAAAATGGCAGATTACCGCTTGATGAACCATGATCTTTATCCGGAGACGATTGATAATCGCTAATAGAAGACCTTGCTTAAAGGGCAATTTTAAAATATGATCAAAAAGGCAGAGCAATCTGCCTTTTTTGCTGCAGAATAAGCTGTGTTTGTGGAATATCAAGTAAAGAATTCCTTCAATGAATGCCATACTATAAAAAAGCTCTGAAGGGAGACAAAATGAAGAAAAGCATACATAAAAAAGATCCTCGTTTTAAAGTAGCAGAGAAAGAAGCGTGGATTGGCATTGGTCTCGTACTCTTTAATTTCATATGGTGGTATGGGTTTGCCTATGGACTGGGGTCAGCACCTGCCGATGAGTATACATTCATCATGGGGCTGCCGGCATGGTTTTTCTGGAGCTGTGTTGCCGGTTTTATTGTCATGGTGATACTGGTATCCGCGGCTGTGAAATTCCTCTTTAAAGAAGTTCCGTTCGAAGAAAATGGGGAAGGGAGAGATTCCGAATGAACTGGCAGGTTATTGCACCTCTTCTCTTCTTTTTAATCATTATTTTTCTGGTGGGTTTATGGTCCAGCAGAAAGATGGATGCCGGCAGCTCGTTTCTGCAGGATTATTTTCTGGGAGGAAGGCAGCTGGGCGGTTTTATATTGGCTATGACCATGATTGCAACCTACGGAAGTGCCAGCAGCTTCATTGGGGGCCCTGGTGTTGCATACACGCAGGGGCTTGGCTGGGTGCTGCTCGCCATGTCACAGGTTGTTACTGGTTATTTCGTCCTTATGGTCTTGGGAAAAAAGTTTGCGATTACAGCAAGAAAGTATAATGCTGTAACACTCATCGATTTTTTGAAAGAAAGATATAACAGCAAATGGGTTGTGTGGCTATCTTCTCTCAGCATCATTATTTTTCTGTTTTCAGCTATGGCAGCCCAATGGGTTGGCGGAGCAAGATTGATTGAGTCACTGACAGGATTAAGCTATTTATCTGCTTTATTCATTTTTGCGGCATCTGTTATGGTTTACGTGGTGATCGGCGGCTTCCGTGCTGTTGCTGTAACGGATGCCGTCCAGGGCGGGATTATGTTCTTGGGCACCCTGGTCCTTCTGGTTGCTGTCATTGTGGCAGGTGGAGGAATCCAGAATATTATCAGCGATCTGTCTTCAGAGAATCCGAATTTGATTACCCCATTTGGGTTTGATGGCGGATTGACTCCTTTATATGTTTCATCCTTCTGGATTCTGGTGGGAGTGGGGGTTATTGGTCTTCCTCAGGTGGCTGTAAGGGCCATGTCCTATAAAAATGCCAGAGCGATGCATAGGGCAATTATTATTGGAACAATCGTGGTTGGCTTTATCATGCTTGGCATGCATTTGATTGGTGTATTTGCCAGGCCGATTCTTCCCGGAATTGAAGTGGGGGATAAAGTTATGCCGCTGATTGCCATGGAGGTCCTTCCGCCGTGGCTTGCGGGAATTGTACTGGCTGCACCGATGGCTGCGATTATGTCTACCGTGGATTCCCTGCTCCTTCTGGTCAGCTCGGCGATTGTTAAAGATGTGTATATAAATTATATTAAACCTGATGCTGAAGAAAGCACGATTAAGAAAATGAGTTTTGCAGTCACAGCCCTGCTGGGGATTCTGGTGTGCATCATGGCGCTCAGTCCGCCCGATTTGCTTATCTGGCTGAATCTCTTTTCTTTCGGAGGGTTGGAAGCAGCATTCATATGGCCAGTTGTGCTGGGCCTTTATTGGGCGAAAGGGAATAAATATGGGGCAGTGGCCTCCATGATAACCGGCACAGTTTCCTATATTTTATTCCATACTTTTTATCCCAATGCTTTAGGCATGAATACAGTCGTAATGCCTATTGCTTTATCACTGGCATCTTATATAGCCGTAAGCCTATTTACCGAAAAATCAGCACCTGCAGCTGCAGAAATTTAAGCAAGAGGCCCCGGAATGGTATTCCGGGGCTCTTCTATTAAACCTGCAAAAAGCCTTTAGGCAGGGCTCTGGCTGGTTTATTAAAACGTTTGATTGAAGCAGGAGAGGAGTCATATATAAAGGATACGGGAGGAAACCTGTGCTTTTGTAAAAAAATGAGCATATTGATAGATTTGTAGAAACGATCCCTATTTGTTACACTTAATAAGTTGAAACGTAATTGTAACATTTGACTTTAAATGGAAATATTCTTATCACATTAGGGAGTATATAATGAAAAATTTTATAAATATGATTATGATTGCCATGCTTTCATCCGTTATTGCAGGCTGCTCAAGTGAAATAAATGCATCATTAAATACAGAAGAAATAAAACTTAAAAAAGAGGATAAAGCCGAATCAGAAGATACTGCCTCTGTGCAAGAGGATGGAAAAGAGAAAAAAGAGACAGTATGGCTGGAAAGCAATTCACTATACCAGATTGAAGCTGCAGACGGCAAAAAGAAATATACTGTTTTTCTTTATTCGGAAGACGAAAGAAGAACCACTCTGGCAGAGGACAGTGCAAAAGGAAAGAAAGGCGATACTTATTTTACCGGACATTATTCAGTTTACCTGGCTGAGAACGGGTCAAAAGAAGCGTATAAACAAGATGCTCTTAGTGACGGTGCAGAAATGTCATTTAATCTTTCAAAGGAACAGGTTTACACTCAGAAAATGAGGAACAAAACCATCATCTCAATCTTTCAGTCCAAGGGGGAAAATTTAGTTAAGGGTCAGCTGCTGGCGATTAAAGATGGAGAAGTGGTAAGAATCAGCACGGAAAAAGACATGACCACTACTTCCAACGCGAAAATAAAAACGATTAATCAAAAATTTATTCAAACTGCCCAAAATAAAAATGATGTATGGGTTATTTCAACATGGCATTTTAATGAAGAAACCTATTCAATGAGTCTTCACGACCGAATCGAGCTTTCCAGCGAAGATCAATCTGATATCGACTGGATGAATCTGTGGCTGAAAAAGGAAGCCCTCTACTATCCTTTTAAAAACCTTGCACTCAGTGGGGATGCCCTTGAGAAAGCAAAACAGGGAATCCCGCTCGGAAGTCCATTTCCGATTGGAACAAACATATCTGAAATAAAAAAATCAGATCCAAACTTTGTTAAAGAGGGGTTTGAAGATGGCAGCCCTTTTGTGATGTATCCTGAGATTACCTATTATTTTGAACGTGAAACCGGGAACGTTACAGCTATTTCCATTCCTGGGCAGCGGGTGAGAACATCAATGAACGAAATTACGTCAATGTTTGGCACTCCAGCAGCGGTTAGGGAAGAGAAGCTATCAGGTGAAACCATCTCCACCTACCCGGCAGATAAATATTCTATTGAGTTGATTTCTGATTTAGATGGTAATGTTAGTGAAATCGTATTAAGAAAAACAAAAAATCATGCAGGTCAATGACCGCATGATTTTTTATAGTCATAACCGGGCGCTTCTACTTTAAAATGCCCAGTCTCCTTTTCTGAATACAGGTTCGGCTTTGCCATCTTCCGTGATTCCGTCGATATCCATTTCAGCGGAGCCAATCATGAAATCAACATGTGTTAAGCTTTCGTTCAATCCGTTATTAGCCAGTTCTTCACTGGACATTTTCTTGCCGCCTTCGATACAGAATGCATACGCACTGCCGATGGCAAGATGGTTTGAAGCATTTTCGTCAAATAAAGTATTATAGAAAAGCAAATTGGATTGCGAAATTGGCGAGTTGAAAGGAACCAGGGCGACTTCACCAAGATAGTGGGAGCCTTCGTCTGTCTCAACCAGCTGCTTAAGGATTTCTTCTCCTTCTTCAGCCTTTACATCAATAATACGGCCGTTTTCAAATGTCAGGCTGAAATTATCGATGATATTTCCGCCATAGCTTAGAGGCTTTGTGCTCGAAACCGTACCATTCACACCTGTCTTGTATGGTACCGTGAATACTTCTTCAGTCGGCATGTTGGCCATGAATTCGTGTCCCTGTTCATTCACACTGCCTGCCCCGACCCATAAATGGCCTTTTGGAAGCTCGATTGTCAGGTCTGTACCTGGAGCTTTGTAATGAAGCTTCTGATATCGCTTGCTGTTTAAATAATCCACTTTTTCATGAAGTGTTTCGTCATGCTTTTTCCAGGCTTCAACAGGGTTGTCAAGATCAGCGCGAGTGGCTTTGAAAATAGCGTTCCAAAGCATTTCCACTCTGGATTCCTCCGGAGCATCAGGGAATACCATGTTTGCCCATGCTTGGGAAGGCGCAGCAATGACTGTCCAGCTTACTTTATCGGACTGAATGTATTTGCGGTATTTTGCAAGCGCCTGTCCGGCTGCTTTCTGGAAGCTTGCGATTCTTTCTGATTTTACGCCTTTCAGCAAATCAGGGCTTGCTGAAACGATTGACATGAAGGCAGCACCCTTTTCAGCTAAAGCTTCGACTTCCTTTGCACGCCATTCCGGGTACTCCGAGAAAGACTCATCCGGTGCTAAATCATACTTTGTGCGTGTGACAACATCATCGCTCCAGTTCACCACAACGTTATGAGCTCCTGCTTCATAAGCCTTTTTCACAATAGTACGAACCAGATCAGCTGCATCAAGCGTTGTATTAATAACAAGCGTCTGACCTTTTTGCACATTCACGCCGACCTTAACCGCAAGCTCTGCGTATTTCTCTAAATTGGTTTGAAATTGACTCATTATGTATTCTCCTTTTGTCAGAATCTTCATTTTCATTGTAGCTGTTCCTTCCGGAAAAAGAAACCTATTGAACTTAAATTCATGCTCCAGAACTTCCGGGCTCCATCTCCAGGCGGAGGAAAATAAAACAGCCAGGCCCTAAGATAGGCCTGGCTGTCTCTATTAATATACAAAGATCATTAAAATGGTTGTTACAATGCCCACCCATATGGCCATCAATGCACAGTAGCCCATAATATGCCGAATATGAAGGCCAACGACACTTAAAATAGGAAGGGCCCAGAAAGGCTGGATCAGGTTGGTCCAGGCATCACCCCAGCCTACAGCCATAGCCGTAATGGCGGGCTCCACCCCCAGCTGCAGCCCTGCAGGTACTTGCAGCGGTCCCTGCAAAGCCCACTGTCCGCCGCCTGAAGGAGCAAGAATATTGACGATGCCAGCGGCCCAATAGGTGAAAATGTCAAAGGTGCCTTTGCTTGCTATCGACGCCATTCCATTGATGATAGACTCTGCCAAACCGGAGCTGCCAAGAACAGCAATAATGCCGGCGTAAAACGGAAATTGCAGAATGATAGGGGAAATGGCAGTTCCCGCTTCTTTAAAAGCATTTGCGTACTGTACAAGTGATTTGTGAAGGATAAGGCCCAGGGATAGAAAAATAATATTGATAATGTTTAAGTCCAGATCACGGCCATTTACAAACTCGAATACTGCATAAATTAATCCAATTAAGCCGGTAATGATGCCGAGAAACGGTGTTCTTTCAAGTTTTCCCGCCGGTGTCTTTAAAACCTCTGCCGGTTCAGCCTCTTTCTTAGACGTCTTTCTTGGAATGTATGAAATGATGTCTTTCTTTGGTGCCATGAGCACTATGAAAATGGGCATTGTAATAACAAGAGCAATTAAAATAGCAATCGTCCCAGGATGGAAAATGGTTTCGGAAGTGGGGATGACCCCAGCCACTTCCTCCAGAAAATGGCCCTTAGTAGCAACTGTCAAACCAATTGAACTCGACAGGCCGGCTGTATATAGAGCAGTAGGTGCATAGGCTGCAGCCACTAGCAGCGGGAAGTGTGCTTTCTGATTTCGTTTCCCGACTTCACGGGCAATAATTGCGCCAACTACAACAGCAAGGCCCCAGTTAATATAATAAGCAGCAGAAGATACGAGAAAAGTCATTACGTAGGCCTGGTTGGCTGTCTTCGCTTTGGAGGAAAGCTTCTCAAGTAAACGCTGTACAGAAGGAACAGAAGCAAGTGTCATGCCTGTCATTAAGAGGAGCACCATTTGCATGGTAAAAGCCAGATATACCCAGAATCCGTCACCAAATGATTTAAATAGCTCAACCGGTTCAGAAGGCTTCATGAAAAATCCGGCTATGAATACAAACAGAGTCATTAGTACAGCAATGACAAAGGCATCAGGGAGATATCTTTCCACAAGCTTTGCGAAACGGCCTGCCATTCGGGTTAACATCCTATCACTCTCCTTTTGAGTATTAGTACATGCTATGGAGAGGACAGGCTGTGTATGCATGTGTAAAAGAAAGAGCCCTGGCGTCAGCCGGGGCTCTATATTAATCCTTATCTTCCATGGCAGCCTTCAGCAAATCGCCAAGGCTTGTTCCAAAGGAATCTTCCTTTTGGGTATATTTCTGAACAAGTTTTCGTTCTTCGCGTTTGTTGACGGCTTTCTTTTTGTCCTGGGCTTTCTCCACCACATTGCATGGGCGGCACTGGAAGTAGGTTCCTGCTTTGCCCTGATGGATCTCCATTTTTTTGCGGCACTGAGGGCAGCGGCGGTTTGAAAGCTTTGGATCCTTGCGCTTTCGGAAATTACAATCAAGACTTGAGCAGACAAGTATTTTCCCATCCTTTGTATTCCTTTCTTTCAGGAAGGAATCACATTCCGGACATTTTGAGCCGGTGAGATTATGGGCACGGTACGATTTATCGCTCTTTTTAATTTCAGAAACCAGGGTTTGAGTCTGTTTGCGGATGTTCTGCAGAAACTTTTTGGGATCTGCTTTTCCGCGTGCGATTTTTTCTAACTCCTGTTCCCATTTGGCCGTCAGTTCCGGTGATTTCAGATCTTCATTCACCAGGTCCATAAGCTGTTTGCCCTTTTTAGTCGGTAACAGCCTGCCATTTTGCCTTTCTAGAGCTTCGGTCTCAAGAAGCCGTTCAATGATTTCCGCTCTTGTCGCAGGTGTTCCGAGGCTGTATTTTTCCATCTGTGTCAAAATGTCGGCTTCAGAGTAGCGAAGAGGCGGCTCAGTAAGCTTCGCAGAGGACTCGGCACTTTGTATCGTAAAGCTCTGCCCTTTCGAAATGTTCTTCAGGCTCTGTTTTCCTGTTTCCTCTTCACTATTCCGTTCAGCCTTGCGATAACCCGGGTCGATAACGGCCGTTTCCCTGGCTGTGAATGTCTCCCCATTTACATCGATAACAGCATGGACGGTTTCATACTTATAAGGATTATGGAAAATGGCCAAAAATCTGCGCATGATCAACTCGTACAGCTTACGCTCATCAGGGGACAAATCCCCGAGATGCACACGTTCTTCCGTTGGAATAATCGCATGGTGGTCGGTTACCTTTTCATTATTAAAGACTCGCTTAGCCAGGACCCTGCCCTGATTCGCTAGGATGGGCTTCACTTCATCTTTATAGGAAGCAGCAATGCCATGGAGGCGATCCATCATGGTTGCCTCCATATCCTTTGTCAAATAGCGTGAGTCTGTGCGCGGATAGGTGACAAGTTTATGCTGCTCGTAAAGTTTCTGGAGCACATTGGATGTTTTCTTTGCAGAGAAGCCAAAACGTTTATTGGCATCACGCTGCAGCTCCGTTAAATCATAGGGAAGCGGCTGCGGCTCTGTTTTTTCCTTACGGTTAATGGACTGGATAACCGCTTTTTGTCCTTTTACTTTGGAAAGAACGCCCTCTGCTGCATCTTTGGAAAAGAGGCGCTTCTCCCCATTTTTCTCCCAGTCAGCCTGCAGGGGGCCGATGTGGGCTCGAATCGTCCAGTACTCTTTTGGAACAAACTTTTGAATGAGCTTTTCCCTTTCCATCACGAGTGCCAGAGTCGGCGTCTGCACACGGCCCGCGGAAAGGGGATCCTTGTATTTAGTCGTCAGGGCCCTTGTGACATTCAGGCCAATGAGCCAATCCGCTTCAGCCCGGCACACGGCGGATTCATACAGGTCTTCAAATTGTTTTCCAGGCTTAAGGTTTTGAAAGCCGTCCCGGATGGCACGGTCGGTTACAGAGGAAATCCATAATCGTTTGATTGTTTTGCGCCAGCGGATTTTTTCAAGTATCCAGCGTGCGACTAGCTCTCCTTCGCGGCCAGCATCTGTTGCAATGATAATTTCCTTAATATCCTTCCGCTTAGCCAGGTTCTCAATGGCTTTATACTGGTGGCTGGTCTGCTTCATCACCTTCAGGCCCATTTGGTCAGGAATAATCGGCAGATCTTCCAGGTTCCAGTTTTTGTATTTGCTGTCATAATGCTCCGGCATCTTTAATTCGATTAAGTGTCCAAGAGCCCAAGTGACGATATATTTATCGCCTTCCATATAGCTTTTATGAGATTGCCGGCATCCCAGCACCCGGGCGATTTCACGGGCAACACTGGGCTTTTCAGCAAGAACAAGTGATTTCATAAGTACTCCTTTCAAATTACAATCAGGCATTTCTGTACAAACTAAGTATAGCTGAAATTTGGAATGGGATAAACTTTGATAGGCAGTGAAGTAAATAACTGCCTAAGTTGTATTGCTTTTCATCAGCCACAATTCATTCTACAATGAACATACCAGTTTGTTTACAAATAGAAAGAAACAAGGTGAAATAAATGAATTCAAAAAATCGGCTACTTTATGATTACATTCAGGAGAATTCAAAAAAAATCACAGATATGTGGCTGTCCTTAAGGGAAAAGCAGAAAGGCTCCATTTATTCTGCAGATGCAGAACCTGCTTATGAAAAACTCCTGAGAGAACAGAATACGTTTACGAACAGCACTGTTTCAGCAGCTTTGCTGGATGAGGACACTTTTAACGAAAATATGGAAGAGTGGGCCATTACAGTAGCGGAGAGCAGGGTGAATTCGAATACACCCATTTATCAAGTGCTTGAGGCATTAAGTCATGTCCGGGAAACTTATTGGCATTTTGTTGAAAAGTTCATCAGCGAAAACAAGTCTGAAATCACAGCAGACGATGTATTGAAATGGAGTACCATCATTAACAGGGCTTTTGATAAACTCATCAATAAATTCACAGAGAAGTATTATGAATTAACGACTAACCGGCTTGCTGCCCAGCAAACTCTGATCAATGAACTAGGAACGCCAGTCATTCCAGTTATGGATGGTACGGCTGTCCTGCCGCTTATTGGCAATATTGATACGGAGCGTGCGCAAATCCTGATGGAAGAAATTCCGAAAAAATGTGCAAAAGAAAATATTGAGCACTTGTTTATTGATTTATCTGGTGTAGCCATTATTGATACAATGGTCGCCCATCAAATATTCTCTTTAACGACAGCTTTAAAGCTGTTAGGGGTCAAATCCACCATCTCCGGAATCAGCCCTGAGGTAGCTCAGACTTCCATTCAGCTCGGCTTGGATTTTACGGGTATTGAAACGTATGGAAAATTAAAACATGCTTTAAAAAGACAAGGTGAAAACATAGAATAGAAACAAAACTTGAACTGCCGGCTGAACTGCCGGCTTTTTATATGGAAATAATAAAAAACGCTTTACTGTGTTACCATTCTAACAATCTAACTTGTTAAAAAATGGGAAAATATCATTGACATACTTTATGGGAGAACATAGAATTAATTATATTCAGAAAATATAACGAAAATAGGCTGTGATAAAGATGAGACATCTGACAACAGAAACTGCACATAATCTTCTAAAAAAGGCTGTATTTCAAACCTGTGTTTGAGATACAGCCTTTTCTTTATCTCGCTAACGTACCGGGGAGGATATAAAATGGAAAAATTGACAGAATCAATGATGACTGCAACTTATGGGGAGGAGAACATGGTGGTTATTTTAAATGGAAATACCCTTACTTTGCCGGAAGTCAAACGAATTCTTTTTAAAGGAGCAAAGGCTGCCGCATCAGAGGAAAGCATGCTTCGTGTAAAAAACAGCCATGAAGCCGTTAAGAGAATTGTAAGCGAAGAAAAAGTTATATACGGAATAAACACGGGCTTTGGGAAATTCAGTGATGTAAGAATTGATCAGGGAGATGTCGAGGATCTTCAGCTGAATTTAATCCGTTCACATGCCTGCGGAGTGGGGGAACCGTTCCCTGAATCTGTTTCGAGAGCGATGCTCCTTTTAAGAGCAAATGCCTTATTGAAAGGATTCTCAGGAGTTCGCCCGGTCGTGATCGAAACTCTTTTAGCGCTTGTGAATAAACGAATCCATCCTGTTATCCCGCAGCAGGGCTCTCTTGGGGCAAGCGGGGATTTGGCGCCTCTATCCCACCTGGCATTAGTATTAATGGGAGAAGGGGAAGTGTTTTATAAGGGGGAAAGAAAGCCTGCCCTTCAAGTGCTTGTTCAGGAAGGAATAGAACCTGTAACCTTGCAGGCAAAGGAAGGGCTTGCCCTCATTAACGGCACCCAGGCGATGACAGCAATGGGAGTCATTGGCTATCTGGAAGCGGAGAATCTCGCTTATCAAAGTGAGCTGATCGCAGCAGTTACCATGGAAGGCTTAAACGGCATCATTGATGCATTTGATGAGAACATCCATCAGGCAAGAGGGTATCAGCAGCAGGTGGATACAGCCAGAAGAATAAGGGAGTATCTGTCAGGGAGCAGCCTGATTACAAGACAGGGGGAAATCCGGGTGCAGGACGCCTATTCCATCCGCTGCATCCCTCAGGTGCATGGAGCATCCTGGCAGGCTCTTGACTATGTAAAGGAAAAGCTTGAAATTGAAATGAATGCAGCTACAGATAACCCGCTTATTTTTGAAAACGGAGAGAGCGTCATTTCCGGCGGGAACTTCCATGGACAGCCAATTGCACTTGCAATGGACTTTATGAAAATTGCTGTAGCAGAGCTGGCTAATATTTCAGAGCGCCGGATTGAAAGGCTGGTTAACCCGCAGCTGAGTGACCTGCCGCCATTTTTAAGCCCTGAGCCTGGACTGCAGTCTGGTGCAATGATTCTCCAATATGTTGCAGCATCCCTTGTTTCGGAAAATAAGACACTCGCCCATCCGGCAAGTGTGGATTCAATTCCATCATCAGGAAACCAGGAAGACCATGTGAGCATGGGAACCATCGGATCAAGGCATGCATACCAGATTATACAGAATGTGAATAAGGTGCTGGCGATTGAGCTGATTTGCGCACTGCAGGCAGCAGAATTCCGCGGCTCTGATAAAATGGCTGATAAAACAAAGAGATTTTACGAAGAAGCTAGAAAAGTGGTGCCTTCCATCACAAAAGACCGGGTGTTTTCAAAGGATATTGAAGCATGCGCAGCCTGGCTGAAAAAAGTGGAAATAGACGCAATATAAACGGCAGGGGTCTGAATGGTATTCAGGCCCCTTGCTTTTTAATCTTTAGCTCTTTCCTCAAGTTCCTTTGCTTCATCTTCTTCAAAACGGTTTTTAAAAGCTTCCTGAGTCACAATTAATTCCTCGTCTTCCTGTGCCTCAGTGGTATGACGCTCAACCAATGTGTGTTCCGGAAATTCCCCCGGGTGATTCTTCCTTTTATGATTAAAGTGGACTCCGCGTGACATAATCAGGCTCCTTTCATTCTTGAATTTGCATTCTTTCACTATTTTTCCCCTCCGGCATCAGGACTATGTATGGCTGGTTCACTCAATATTTTCCGTTCAACTTTTCCTTTGTTCGCATAAGTATATAGAGCAAAGATGAAAGAGAAAAGGAGGGAGTCAGCCGTGAATGATCCATATACTTCCGTGTTTTGTGCGGGACGGGGAGACCGTGCGCCAGTTTTCGCTGCAGATGCTGTCATTGATCAGCAAATAAAAAAAGTTAATCTGGAGAACTATATTGGAAAATGGGTGCTGCTGTTTTTTTATCCGAGTGATTTTACATTTGTCTGACCGACTGAATTGGCGGCGGTCGCCGCTGTGACCCCATATTTAAAAGCCTTAAACTGTGAAGTCATGTCCATCAGTACGGACAGTGTCTATGCACATAAAGTCTTTAAGGAAACATCTCCGTCATTAAAAAATGTCAATTATCCAATGGTTAGCGACCGGACACATCAAATCAGCAGAGCTTACAGAGTATTGGATGAAAAGTCTGGAGCGGCCATCAGGGCATCCGTTTTTATCGACCCCAATGGCATCATCGCGGCAAAGCTCATTTACCCCGGGGAAGTTGGCAGAAATCTGCATGAACATGTCAGAATCATGCAGGGCATCCAATATGCACAGCAGACTGGGAAGGGAGTGCCGGCAAACTGGCAGCCCGGCCAGCAAGGGATTAATATGGACCCGAACCTGATAGGGAAAATCTAAAGGAGGAGGCGCGGGCTTTCTCCTTCATATACATAATTACTTTAATAAGCAGCAACTAATATATATAATAATAGGTACAAATGAAGTGAAGGGGGAGCTTGAGTGGACTTTTTTTCTATACTTTCTGAAGATCGGATCAAAAAGGCTTATAAAGACGGCGAATTTGATAATCTGCCGGGATATGGGAAACCTCTGCCGCCAGATGACTTGTCTTCTGTCCCTGAGAACTTGCGCATGGCCTATCGCATCATGAAGAATGCCGGATTCACTGATGAAGAAAACCAAGTGAAAAAGGAAATGCTGACGATCGAAGATTTAATGAAGAAATGTGATGACCAGGATGAAAAAAAGAACCTGCAGAAAAAATTAAACGAAAAGCTGCTCCGCTACAACAGCATGATGTCCAAAAGAAGGCAAAACACTAACTCATCCCTTTTCAAAAACTACGAAGAAAAAATTAACAATAAATTATTCTAATGAATTAGATGATTGGAATTGAGGAGAACACATGAATAAAGATGACTATATAAAGTTACTTGAAAAAAGAGTGGAGGAATACGAGGCAGCCATAGCAGATATGACCGCACCGATTATTCCATCGATCATTCCCCAGACGATTTTAGTGCCGATTACTGGCCTGCTTATGGCGGAAAGACTCGAAAAAATCACTGCTAAAATACTGAATCATATTAAAGAACATGATATACAATTTGCCATCATCGATTTTACCGATATAACGACCGACCGGATCGAGCAGATGAACCTTTCCGAACTTGGAGAACAAATCCGCAATCTGACTGATTCGATTAACCTCATGGGAGTTAAGCCTTACTTTGTAGGAATGACCCCGCAGCTTATAAAGGAAATCGTATTGTCCGGCATTGAATTAAATGCTGAAACACATGCTAACTTCCAGGCTGCTTTAAAGCATTTAATGAAAATAAACAGCTTAGTCTTTCAAAAAGGCTGATCTTTGCTGATTGAAAATCACATCCTCAAAAAATTCTTAAAACCCTCTCCTGAATAGGATAGGGTTTTTTTACTATACAGGCACATTTTCTTTCTGATTGGGGATTTGTCCATGCGAAAACCTCTCTCAGCACATATTCTATAGTATCCATGAGAAAGGAGGCAGAACTATGTCAAAAGATTGGAGAAGAAGATTTGAGATCAATGCAGATGAAGTAGAAATCAGAGCCGATAGAGTTATTGTAAAAGAAGATGATGATCGCCGCCGCGATGACGTGCGTGGAGCGGAAGACCGCCGCAGAAAGCACCGCCGGGATGACGATGTAGGTGGAATTGAAGACAACCGCAGAAGACATTGCGGCTGTGGAAGAGATCGTGTTGGCGGAGAAGAAGAGGATCGCAGAAGACATCACCGTGATGAAGTAGCGGGTGCTGGCGACCTATGGTACAACAGAGATCTGGCTGGATCTGGAAGAGGATGCAGACGCCGCCGGGATGACGACGACCGCAGAAGAAGAGGTTTCTGCGGCTGCCGCTGGATCTAAAAATAATGAAAACGAAGGCAGGGGAAGCACCTCTGCCTTTTATATATGAAAATTTTCCTAAAGAACTGTAAAAATCATCCGAAATTACTAATAGAAGGTTTTAGAGATTTTCAGACTACATAGAAGGTGTGGCTTGCATGGATAAAACTACGATAATAGGAGTCATATTAGGAATCATAGCAGTGGGAGTAGGAATGGTTTTTAAAGGGGTCTCCCCGTCTGTACTAATTAATCCTGCCGCTATTATGATCATTATCCTGGGAACTGCAGCAGCAGTGGCAATTGCATTCCCAACAAATGAAATCAAACGGGTCCCAAAGCTTTTTGGCATCTTATTTAAAGAAGAGAAGCTGATGAACCCATCTGAAATGATTAAAACATTTTCGGATTGGGCGCAGCTGGCAAGAAAAGAAGGATTGCTTGCCCTGGAAGTCAAGACGGGCGAGGTGGAAGATTCCTTTTTAAGAAATGGCTTATCTCTGGCTGTTGATGGGCAGAGTGCCGATTATATACGGGATGTTTTAAGTGAAGAAATCGAAGCGATGGAAGAAAGGCACCAGGCCGGAGCGCAAATTTTCAGCCAGGCAGGCACATATGCCCCATCCCTTGGCGTATTAGGAGCCGTTATTGGGCTGATTGCAGCACTCGGGAACATGGATGATACAACCAGCCTTGGTCATGCCATCAGTGCCGCATTCGTAGCGACCTTATTGGGGATATTCACCGGTTATGTATTCTGGCATCCGTTTGCTAATAAGCTAAAGCGAAAATCCAAGCAGGAAGCGAGAATTAAAAGCATGATGATCGAAGGGATTCTTTCTATTTTAGAAGGGGAGGCACCCCGCGTTATCGAGCAAAAGCTTGCTTCCTACCTTCCTGCAGGAGAACGCCGTAAATTCCTCGAAGAAAGCAGCGTGGAAAAGGATGAGTAGGCGGAAAAAGAAGGGGCATGATGAAGAACATGTAGATGAATCCTGGCTTTTGCCGTATGCAGATTTATTAACACTGCTTCTTGCCCTGTTCATTGTCCTCTTCGCAATGAGTTCTGTGGATGCCGAGAAATTTCAAAAGCTGTCAAAGGCCTTCAATGATGTCTTCTCAGGGGGAACGGGCGTCTTCGAATTCCCGAGTCCAATGCCTGAAGGACAGATGCAATCCACTGATGCAGTGTCTGAGGAACCAAACAAAGCCTTTGAGGAAATGGCAGCGCTTGATGAATTGGAAAATGAAAAATTGAAGCAGGCTGCCGACCAGGAAGAACTCGCAGAGCTGCAGAAAAGAGTCAACGCCTTTATTGAAAATCAGAACCTGGCTGACAAACTGGAAACCTCATTAACCACGGAAGGACTGCTTGTGTCTATCAGAGACAATGTCCTGTTCAGCTCAGGTAGTGCAGAGGTTCGTGAACAGGATTTAAAAATAGCTGGTGAAATTGCCGGGTTACTCATCATGGACCCGCCAAGAAATATCATCATCAGCGGCCATACAGACAATATTCCGATCAGCACCTCTAACTTCGAATCCAACTGGGAACTCAGTGTGATGCGGGCTGTCAACTTTATGAAAATCATCCTCAAGAATGACCAGCTCGACCCGAAATGGTTCAGTGCCAAAGGCTTTGGAGAATTCCAGCCGGTTGCCGGAAATGATACGAAAGAAGGCAGAGCGAAGAACAGGCGGGTAGAGATTCTAATATTGCCAAGAACGGGGAATCAGCCTTAGAAGGCTGGTTTCTTTTTTATTTTTGAACATAAAAATGCTGTAATCCGGCGGCACTGCAAGTCATTTTATTCATTTGATTCCCTGTCCGTGCCATCCGGCTTGCACATGCGGTCGACCATTACACCAAATAAAAAAACACAGGCGATGGGAATGGAAAAGTTTAATATATGAACAATGGTCATTAGCGAACCTCCCATAAGTTATTATGTCTATTATATGTAAATTTTCACAATGAATATTCAGAAAAAACATTCAATTAATATGGGGTAAAAGAAAAAGAGCCGTAAATGGCTCTTTATAATGGAAGATTTGCTTCTGAAGGTATTCTCTTTGGCTCTGTCTTTTTGCCGTGAAGCAGGTAGTATACGAGCAAGCCAAACAGTGCTACCCCGGCAAGCATAAAGTACAGCGAAGCGAAGCCAGTTTTGACTGCAAGTATTCCGAGAACATAGGACCCTAATCCAATCCCTGTATCAAAAAGAGTGAAAAAGGTTGAAGTAGCAAGTCCGCGCTTGTCTGGATCAGCCTGCTTGATGGCGACGGTCTGAAGACTTGGAACAATCGTGCCATACCCCAATCCGATAATCGCACCTGACAGCAGAAATACAAAGGTGCTATTGGCCTGGCTGAGCAGAAACAATCCTGCCGCAAACAGAACAATGGCTGGATAGATTACCTTATTTTCTCCGTAAGTATCAAACCAGCGGCCTGTAAACGGGCGGGACATAATAATGAACGCTGCATATACCACGAAGAAGAAGCTGGCGGCTTCAAGCAAATCAAGCTCTTTCGCATAAACCGAAATAAAGGAAAGAATTCCTGAGTACGCGAAAGCAAGGATGCCTGCTGAAATCGCAACAGGAACCGCATTTTTTTCAAATAAGCTTGAAAGGGTAAATTTCGGATGCTTCACAGAGCTTTCTGCTTTTTGCGGTATTTTTACAAAGGCACCCAGCACTATAGCGATAAATGACAAAACAGTACATAACGCGAAAATCCATGAAAAGCTTGAGTATTGAACAATCGTCAAACCGGCAAATGGTCCAATGACCATGGCCAGATTCATGAACATGGCATAATAGCCCAGTCCTTCGCCCCTGCGCTCGTTGGGCACAATTTCAGCAACAATCGCACCAGTCGCTGTGGTGGCCATGCCAAATCCAACACCGTGCAGGAATCTTAGGGCCAATAGGGCAGGCGTAGAGTCAGCCCAGAAATAAAGCAGGGAGGAGACAGCAAACACAATCAGGGAAGCCAGGAGAATCTTCCGGCGTCCAACCTCGTCAATCCATTTCCCTGTAAATGGCCTGCTGATCACGGCCGCAATCAAAAAGACGGAAATTATCAGGCCAACCTGTGTTTCGTCCCCTTTTAAATCATCCAAAATATAAAGGGGAAGCGTAGTCAGAAGCACATAAAACCCCATAAATAAGAAAAAACTCGTAATAGAAATACTCAAAAAATCCTTCGTCCATAAAGGCTGTTTCTTCATGTTGTCCTCCTAACAATGAAGTACCAGGCACCTATACCAATTTTGTTAACTGGTCTAGGTGCCTGGTACCATATTTTCTCTCATTTTTGCCATAAGTCTGATCATCGTGCTGATTTCTTCTTCGGTTATGTTTTGCAGGATGTTGCTTTCGCTTGACCTTACTGCAGCAAGCCAATTGTCATATTCCAGAATAGCTGCATCAGTCAGTGAAATCAATTTTTCTCGTTTGTCCTTGCCTGCTGTTCTGGTGATCCAGCCGGATTTCTCGAGGCGCGCCAATGTTCTGGTCATGGTCGGAGCCTCAACGCCCAAATAAGACGAAATATCTTTCTGTGTGCTTGCACCGCCTGTTTTCAGACGGTAGATAATCGTCCATTGGGCAGCATATAAACCAAGCGGCACCAGACTTTCGTTAAGGACTTTGGAAAAATGGCGGGTAAATTGATTTATGGAATGAAAAAATTCACTTTGATTAGGGTGCATTGTTTCACCTGCTTAAAATAGTTACCTAGCTAACTATACATGAAATATAAAAATATGTCTACCTTACATCTTTCTTTTGCTAACTAAGTGTTTAACTGCCAAATATAAGGGAATGGAGTATTATGGGCAACTGTGCATATCAATAAGGGGGAAATATTTTTGGATAAGCTATTAGAAGTCGTAGGAGATCTTTCAGGATGGCTGTGGGGATATCCCATCATCCTATTATTGGCCGGAACAGGGCTGTATCTATCCTTTTTGCTGGGTTTCTTTCAGTTCCGCTATCCGGTATATATATTTAAGCAGACATTCGGGAGTGTTTTTAAAAAGCCGAAGGGGAAAGGAAACATTACTCCGCTGCAGGCACTCACCTCTGCACTGGCTTCAACCATTGGAGCGGCAAACATCGTAGGTGTGCCTGCTGCTATCATGTTTGGTGGCCCGGGAGCAGTTTTCTGGATGTGGGTCATTGCCTTCATTGGCATGTCCATTAAGTTCTCGGAAAGTGTCCTGGCCATAAAATACAGAGAGAAAAATGAAGAAGGAGAATATGTGGGCGGCCCTATGTATTACATGACGAAAGGGCTTAATATGAAGTGGCTTGGTGTCATTTTTGCCTTCGCACTGATGATTGAATTAATTCCAAGCATTATGGTTCAGGGAAATGCCGTAGCATCTGCGGTTGGCGAGACCTTTAAGATTAATGGCCTTTACACTGGAATTGTGGTAGCTCTAGTAGTATCATTAGTTGTTTTTGGCGGAATTCAGAGAATTGGAAAGGTGACTGAAATCTTCGTTCCGTTCATGGCACTTATCTATGTAGGTGCAGCCTTAGTGGTGTTATTTATGAATCTGGGCAAGCTTCCTGAAGTGTTGGAATTAATCTTCACTTATGCGTTTCAGCCGATGTCTGCAATAGGCGGATTTGCTGGTGCGGCCATTGGGGAAATCATTCGCTGGGGATTTGCTCGAGGATTATATTCCAATGAAGCAGGACTTGGAACGGCACCGATTGCCCATGCGGCTGCGACGACTGACCACCCGGTACGCCAGGGCTTTTGGGCGATTGTCGGCATCGTGGTGGATACGCTGATTGTCTGTACTGCGACTGCATTTGTGGTTCTTTCATCAGGTGTATGGACAAGGGAAGGGGCAATGAAGGATCCTTCAGCCCTGACAGCAGCGGCATTTACGGAGTATTTCGGCTCCTTCGGAGGGATTCTTGTCGCTGTATCACTCGTATTCTTTGTGGTTTCCACGATCATTGTCGTTGTCTTTTATGGTTCTAAAATGGCTGAGTTCCTATTTGGCTCTTTTGCCGGAAAAGCCATCAAAGTCGTTTATATTGCTGCCATTGTTCTTGGCTCAGTGGGTGCAGCGCAAACCATCTGGCAGTTCCTTGATCTGGCGCTGGCGATGATATTGATACCAAATATCGTGGCGGTTCTGCTTCTGAGCAAAGAGGTCAAACAGCTGAAAAACGAGTTCTTTACTTCAGAAAAATATTATTTAAAGGATATTAAAAAAGACGATAAAGTGGCGTAAAAATGGGTCTCCTGCTATTGCCGGGAGACCTTTTTTATATTTTATAAAATTTTCAGAGTAATAACACTTGTGAGATAAATAGACAGAAGTTTATAATTTAAACAAAAGTTAAAAAAGACAGGGCTGATCCATTATGAATGATAAAGAATTATTGATTTTGCAGCTGATTAAAGAAGATCCATTCATTGCCCAAAACGAGCTGGCTGAAAAAACGGGACTCTCAAGATCGGCTGTAGCCGGCTATATCTCTTCACTGACGAAGCAGGGGAAAATTCTTGGCAGAGCTTATGTCCTGCCGGAAAAGAAAGAAGTGCTTTGTGTGGGAGGGGCCAATATAGACAGAAAAATCCAGACAACCGGACAGCTCCAATTCGGAACATCGAATCCCGCCGAGAGCTCTCAATCCTGTGGAGGAGTAGCCCGCAACATTGCTGAAAACCTTGGCAGGCTGGGCTGTGATGTTGGTTTATTGACAGTTGTGGGAGGTGATCCGGAAGGAGAATGGCTTCTGGAATATACAAAAGCCTTTGCGGACGTAACACCTTCACATTCCCTGGGAGGGTCCACCACCGGAACCTATACAGCAGTGCTTGATCTGGAAGGGGAAATGGCTGTGGCTTTAGCAGACATGTCCATTTATGAAAGCGTTACCGCAGAGTTTATCGAGAAAAAGTGGGGCTACCTGGCATCTTCTGAGATGGTGATTTTGGATACCAACTTTCCGGCAGGAATTTTAAAGCAAATCATCACCAGGTGTAACGAAGAGAGTATTCCGCTCTGCATCACGCCGGTTTCAGCACCAAAAGTAAAGAATCTGCCGAAAAATCTGCAGGGTGTTACCTGGCTGATTGCCAATAAAGAAGAGGCAGAAGCCCTGACTGGGATGGAAATCAGCAAGGAGGGCGACTTCTTTAAAGCAGCACAGGAACTGATCGCCAAAGGAGTGGAAAAAGTGGTGATCAGCCGTGGAGATAAAGGGCTGATTTACTTCACAAGCACGGGTGATGCAGGTGTGCAGCTGCCGCCAAAGGTGAAAATCTCTGATGTGACAGGGGCAGGCGACTCACTTGTATCGGGTATTATTTATGCCCATTTAAAAGGCCTGAACACAGAAGATGCCTGCAAAATTGGCATGTCCTGCTCGATGCTTGCCCTCCAGTCCATGGAAACAGTAAATCCGAACCTGAACAACAAACGCCTGCAGGAAACATTCAAACAATATTTCGACTAAGGGAGATATGACACCATGTTAGAAAAATGGCTTGAATACTCAGAAGAAGTGCTAGAAGCAAAGAAAGCAAATAAACCGATTGTGGCCCTCGAATCCACCATCATTTCACATGGAATGCCCTACCCGCAAAACGTTCAGACAGCAAAAGAAGTGGAGGAAGTCATCCGCAAAAACGGTGCTGTTCCTGCAACTATTGCTATATTAAATGGGAAAATTAAAATTGGCTTATCAGACGAGGAATTGGAATTCCTGGCGCAAAGCAGGGACGTCGAAAAAGCAAGCCGCCGCGATCTGCCGTATTTGATTGCAAAAAAGAAAAATGGCGCCACAACGGTAGCAGCCACCATGATCTGTGCTGAGCTTGCCGGCATTGAAGTGTTTGTTACTGGCGGAATCGGCGGCGTTCACCGGGAAGCGGAAACGACCATGGACATCTCAGCGGACTTACAGGAGCTTTCGATGACCAATGTGGCCGTTATCTGTGCAGGAGCGAAATCCATCCTGGATATCGGTTTGACGCTTGAATACTTAGAAACCTATGGCGTTCCTGTCGTTGGGTTTGAAACAGATGTATTGCCTGCCTTCTATACTCGTACTAGTCCATTTTATGTAAACTACAGAGTGGACTATGCGGACGAAGCAGCCGAAATGATTCGCACTAAATGGGAGCTCGGCCTAAAAGGCGGTGTAGTCATTGCCAACCCGATACCTGAAAAAGATGCGCTGGAGGAAGCATTTATTACCGGTGTTATTGAAACAGCCTTAAAAGAAGCTAGTGAAAACAATATCACAGGGAAAAAAGTGACCCCGTTCCTTTTGGGAAAAGTGAAGGAATTGACAGACGGCAGAAGCTTGACAGCTAACATCGCACTTGTGAAGCATAATGCCGAAGTGGGTGCTAGGATTGCAGTTAGCTTGAATAAGTAAAGAGGGAAGCCAGGCTTTGAACGTCTGGCTTCTTATATTGATAGAATGATAGCTGTGATGATGATGGCTAAATATAATAGAAATCTTAAGAAGTTGATCATCAGGATTCGTCCCTTCTGGAAACCCATATAGTAAAGGATATGTACAAATTCTTGGATGGGGGACGGGTGTTTGTCTAAGGTGGAGTAAAAAGGGCGCTTTCCTTGGGAAAGAGCCTCTTAATTTTGTATTCTTTTTGCATTCAGGATATACCGGGAGGGTGCATTGCCGACATATGAGAAGGGGTAGCAGGTGGAAACAGTGAGAATTTCGTGAGGAGCGGTGGAGCGGATCACAGTGGTATCGTCCGCATCCACAATCCTGGAATCGGTAATTTCATAGGTAAACTCACCATATGGCATGCTGATTTTAAAAATATCTCCGATTTTAAGTTCGCCGAGGCTGCGAAAAACCGTATCCCGATGCCCTGATAATAAAATTTGATCTGGCTGTCCTGGAAATGCAGTTGTGGAGTAATGTCCCACTCCTTTTTCCAGCTCATCCTCATCGGTTCCTTCTATAATAGGAAGCTCAGCTTCCAAGCGGGGGATTTTTAAGATGCCGATGGCTTCACCCTGTTTAAAAGAAACATCTATTCTCTGTTCTGTTTGGAGAACACTTTTGCTTTCTTTGTTCACTTCTCTTTGAATTCTTTCTTGTGCATGGGCTAAGGAATCCTTTGTTTTCTTCTCCTGAGCATACATTTCCTGCAGAGAGAACAGGATCAATCCGCCTCCGATTAAGATAAGGAAGGAGGCAGCTGCAATTAGAAAACGGCCTTTAACCTTCAACTAAACGTTCCCTCCATTCATCTTCTTAAATTTAATGAACTCCAGATAATAGGAGAAATCCTCTTTTGTGATTCCTTGTCTGATTGCTTCTTTGACAAGGGAAACCCATTCCTCATCCAGCTTAGACAAATCAGTAATTTGTTCCTTATTCTCTTCCAGCAGATCTTCAAGATTAGCATCCAGTGTTCTGGCGATTCGAGATAAAACCTGCAGCGAAGGATTCTCCTGTATGCCTCTCTCAATATAACTCAAGTATGATTTGGATACCTCCGCTTTTTCAGAAAGCTCATTAATTGAGTATCCCTTTTTAATTCTTAAACTTTTAATTCGACTACCTACCATAGGCATAATACTCCCTTGTCATAAATTATAAACATATTTTCATTATAACGAACAAAATGTTCAATAAAAAATACAAAATAGTGAGAAATCTCGAGATAATCTTAGGAAAAGAACGAAAAACGTTCTTTAAAACGAAAAAACGGCTGAATTTGGAATTTTTCAAAATAAGACGTATGGACTATACTCAACTTATCGGTTCGATAAAAAGAACGAAACGAACAAAACTAAAGAACATCAACTCACTAGGAGGGGGTTCTTATACGATACAAACGGAACAGGAAATTTGGGAAGAAGAACAAAATCCTATTGCTCGCTTTTAAGTTTGTGGCTGCCTGGTATCTGCTTATTGGGATGTCGGCAACTCTGACTGGGCAGACGAATGCCTATTTTAGTGATAGGGATACAGTAACTGGGACCATTCAAGCCGGTACCTGGGAGACAGAAGAGCCTGGGTGTTCTAAAGGCAAGAAACATGGTGATTGGGATTGCAGTTCATTAAAGTTTACAAGCCAAAAATCCGATGGACAGAAAATATATGCCACCATTCAAAACACAGGGTCAGATATGAAAACAAAAGGAACATATGAAATTTATTACAACGAGAAGGGGAACCCGAAAAATGGAAAGACCGTTAGTAAAGTGCTGACATTTGCTCCTATTAAAGAAGGAAAAACAATAGAAGTTTCTTTTATTCCTCAGGAAAGTGGATCCTATATGTTTAAGGCCTATCAGCACAAAGATCACCCTGGAAAAGGAGAACTCTGGAGTGAAGAAATAAAGGTTAGTTTAGAGTCAGATAAAGCTTCTACTGCGGAAGAAGAGAAAACCGAACAAAAGGCAGAAGTAACAGAAGAGACTGCCACGGAACAAGGAAGTAATAAGGCCGAGGAAACCGGCAAAGAAGCAGCTGAACCAACGAAAGGTAAACCTCAAGAGAAGCCTGAGCAAAAGCCAGCAGGAGAACCAATAGAAAAACCAAAAGATGAGCAGAAAATAGAACAGCCTAAAGTGGAAGAAAAGCCACAAGAGAAACCAAAAGAAGAATCAAAGCCGGAAGATACCAAGGCTAAGGCTTCAGAAGCTCCGGTTAATACTGAAGAAAGCTCAAATGAGGCAGGTGAATAGCTTGAAAAAAGCATTGAAAATTATAAGCAACATTATAACAGCGGTTCTATTTATTAACTTAATTTTAATGGCCTTTCTAGTGGTCTCCTCAAAAGCATCAGGAGGAGAGCCCCAGGCCTTTGGATATCAGCTAAAGACAGTGTTATCAGGCTCAATGGAGCCTACCTTCCAAACTGGGTCGGTTATTGCAGTAAAGCCGCTTAGTTCAGAAGAAAGCAAGGCACTCAAGAAAAATGATGTCATTACATTTCAGGCAAGCGAAGAAAAATTAATTACTCACCGAGTAATCGGTGTCAGCAGCAGCGGAGATCATGTCATGTATGAAACAAAGGGAGATAACAACAAAACTGCAGACATGGAACCTGTGCTATCTGACAATGTAAGAGCTATTTATACTGGTTTTACCATTCCTTATGTGGGATATTTTATAGACTTTGCTCAATCGAAAGAAGGAAGCGCGATTCTACTTATTGGTCCAGGGTTACTTCTTCTAGGATATGCAGCATTCAGCATCTTCCAGGCTATAAGAGAAATTGATCCTAAAACCAGCAAAACAGATTCAGAAGAAAAAACTGCTTAATTTGGTTGCACTCCCTGCAGAAATGCAGGGGTCAATATATAAAAAATTATACATACCCAAAAAGGGGTAAGAGGAGGAAGCTTTATTATGAATCTTAAGAAAAAGTTAGGTATGGGAATTGCATCTGCAGCACTTGGTATTTCGTTAATTGGTGGGGGAACATTTGCATATTTTAATGATGTAGAGACTACAAATAACACATTTGCTGCAGGTACGTTAGATTTAGCTGTTAATCCGGCAACCATTATTGATGTCTCTAATTTAAAACCTGGTGATTGGATGTACCGAACTTTCCAACTAGAGAATAATGGAACTTTAGATATTTCAAAAGTGTTATTGACAACTCACTTTGATGATGCTTCTGACGAATTTGCTAAACACATAAAAGTTAACTTTTTAATAAATGAGGATAAAAGTGGAATTTTGGGACCGAGCAATGTTATAACAAGCAAAACTCTATATGAATTGAAAAATTTAAGTCCTGATGCTGTGGACAACGTTAGTGCTAGTATTTTTGGTTGGCAAGACGGAGAAAGGGACGGCTTAAAGGCGAATACATCTGATAAATTGCATGTGCAATTTGAATTCGTAGATAATGGGCAGGATCAAAATGAGTTCCAAAATGCATCCCTTGCTCTTACTTGGAAATTTGATGCAAAACAAACTAGAGGTCAAAGTCGACCATAATTTAGCAATATAAAAAGGTGGGAATCCAGTTCCCACCTTTTGTTAAAATCAATGAACGTGAGGTAATGCCATGAATAAACAAAGTCTGCTGGCAAAACCAATAAAAATTTTATTAATAACTGGATTCTTCTTTTTTATGTTCTTGTTTGAAAAGAGTGTAGGTGCAGAAGAAAAAGAGCTAGATATAAATACTACAACCAACGGGATTTTATTTAATGTGGAAAACCTAAAACCCGGCGACTGGATGCCTCGAAATATAACGATAAAAAATGATGGAAAACAGGATTTTAAATACACCTCAAAAATTGGCAAATCAAAGTCTGTCAAAGGACTATTTGAAGAATTAGAGTTGGAGATTAAAAAAGATACAAAGATGCTTTATGAAGGAAAGTTAAAAGATTTTAAAGGTTTCTCTCCCCGGAAATTAGCGAAAGGAACAGAAGAAACTTTATTCTTCCAAGTAACAATGCCTGAGCATTTGGGAAATGAATTTCAAAACTCCGCTGCAGAGGTTGAAATCATTTTTCTTGCCGAAGCAACAGGTGATTCTGGAACTGACAACGAGACTCCCGGATCAGGAGATAATAATTCTGGAGGAGGAACTAGTACTTCACCACCATCAACAGATGCCACGGTAATTCCAGAGAAAGTTAACAAGCTCCCAAATACCGCAACTAATAACTATAATTTATTACTTATTGGCGCACTACTTTTAGGTGCCGGAAGCGTAATTTTTTTATGGCGTTATAGAAGGCTTAGGAGTGAAACTTAGATTAAGGCCTGATGAACTATTCTTTAAGGCCTTAATTTTTATTCGCGTTTAGAACTTATCTAAGCAATTAATGAATATAATCAAAAAGCTACTCATTAAGCGTTGAACTTATGAAAAAAATTCTGCGGTATCTTGCCTTCAGCCAATCTTCTGGATGGTCTCTTGACGTTCTTTGGAATTAGACTTTCGCTGATTGAAGAAGTGAATTCAATTATGGATTTTCTATATACGGTAGAACCCCTTTTATTTCTTTCTATTAAAGCCTTTCTTTCAGGCTTTTTAATCCTGCTGTCAGCTTCAATTCATTTTCCGCCGCAAACTAAAGTAAAGGTATAGGCAAGAGGTGCAGCTTATCTTTATTCATTCATATTAGTACTTCATGTTTTATGGATTTATGAAACTCTATCTTAATAATCGATAGAGTGAAATTACTAATCTTAGTTAACTGAGGAGGCTGAAAATGTATCGAAAGAACTGCCATAAATGCCACAAACCTTCATACAGCAGCAGTGAATCGGATGGCTGGCTATGTCCGATTTGCCACACTGATTTAACGAATGAAATTTTCTTGGATGCTATGACTCTTGAACCAGTCCACACCACCTTTAGGAAATGCAAAACCACGCACAACTATACATTAAAAGAAATCAGCAAAAACTACAGAAAAAGAATCGGACTTTCCTACTACTCCAAAAGAAGTTCGGCCATAAATAACAACTTACTGTAAAAGATGATGGGTTCAGGTAATCAAATACATAAAAGTATTAGGATTTTGTCGAAAAATAAATTAATTTAATATTAAAATAATCAACAAAAATTACAAAATCTGACAACGTTAGCAATATGGTCATAGTAGAATACATCTATGGAAAATATTTCTTTGAGCCGATAGGCGCAGAAAAAGGCAAACTCATTGAAAAATGAGGACGCAAAGTCACAGGTCTAAGGTATTGGGTGATGCTACGATGGCTGGATTGCCTGGAATACGAAAAGTATCCTGGGGGGAAGAGTTTTGGCAGAGAAAAATATTAAGGTTGAAGAAGTTGATTTGGAGTGGCTGCAGTTAATTATGGAAGCAAAAAACTTAGGCCTGCAAAAGGAAGAAATTAGAGAGTTTTTACATAATAACAGAGCTCAAGAGGTTCTGATGGAAGCTTAAATATCCAGTTGGCTAAGTATTTCTGTTAGAGGCATCTCTATATGGAAATGCTTTTTATTTTGCCAAAAAAATAAGCCTGTGCATTCAGGCTTATTGGCAATTATGATTTTTGTCCGCTTCTCCACTTATTAAAATCCAAAAACTCCCGAAACTGCTCCTTCGAAACACCCGATTCCATTGCTTCCTTCACAATTTTCATCCATTCTGAATCCAGATCTTCCTTGTTGATCTGCTCATGGATCAAATGGTCCACAGGAACATTCAGAACACCGGCGATTTTCTCGAGAAACTGAATCGATGGGTTTGTTTGCAGGTTGCGCTCGAGTGAGCTTAAATATGATTTTGCCACACCGGCCTGCTCAGCCAGCTCGGATAGTGACATTTTCTTTTCCTGGCGAAGTTTTTTTACACGATCACCGATCATCGTATACCACACACCTTATTTTGTATGTAATAGGATTATATCATATTTGGTTCCATATTAAGAACGAATCGTTCAATATTATTATCATCATACCATAGTGTTAACTTATTTAAATAGTTAGTTATCACAGTTTTATAAAAATATATCTTTTGTCGCTCTCAAAAAGTAATGCTCCGCGTCATAGGACGGGAGCATTTTGTTTTTCAATAATGTTAATTACCTGCTGTGCAGCTGCTTCCACATTATCCGCATTCACATGGTGGAATTCACCCTCATAGTCATGCTGTTTAAAAGCATATCGTGGATCGTAATAATGTTCTAATAAAAGCTTGATAAATAGCTCGTAGTTCTCAGTTTCCACTGATTCATCCAGCTGCTCGCGGATTTCAGTATTCTTCAGCCGTTTTTTAATAAACACGAGGCTTTCATCCACTTTCGGCTTGAACCATTCTTCTTTTTGATATGGTTCAACATAGTCACGGAGGATGCGCTGGACACGGGATTCGATGCTGGCAAACATATCAATGTGGATTCCTGATTTTTTAGTATCCAGCAGCTCATCCGGCTGAACCACCTTGCCTATTCGTTTGCTTTCAGCTTCCATAATAATATAGGGGGAGCCTTTAACCTCAGAAAGGGCTTGATACAATAGGGCATCAAAGGTTTTCTGTGTGCTGCCGTCTCCCATGCCGAAGGAGCCGAAGATCGAACCGCGGTGGCCTGCCATTTCCTCTAGGTCAATAACAGGATAGCCTTTTTCGTTTAACACCTTCAGCACATCTGTTTTCCCAACGCCGGTCATTCCGTGCAGAACAACTGCTTTTTCAGGAATCAGGTCTGCTGTGTTTTCAAGTATATATTGACGGTACGCCCGGTAGCCCCCAATTAAACGGGGGATCGAAACGCCCGCATAAGTGATAAATGTAGTAACCGCTTTGCTGCGCATTCCGCCGCGCCAGCAGTAAATGACAGGCTGGAAGCCATCATTTTTCAGGTCTCTGATTTTCTGCATCATGGACGGAATTTTAGGTGAAACGATTTCCATCGCTCTCCATTTCGCCGCATCAGAGCCTTCTTTTTTATATAATGTCCCGATTTCCGCACGTTCTTCGTTTGTGAAAAGCGGAACATTGACAGCACCGGGTATGCTGCACTCCTCAAATTCAATTGGAGACCTGACATCGACCGGAACTGCGTTATCCATTTGGATGTATTGTTCGACTGCTATTTCTCTCATTTTTATTGCCTCCAAAATTATTGCTATATATAGCCCAAAGGGTACGTTAATTAATTTTACTCTATCTATTATACAGGATTTTGAAAATATAGGTGCCTTCCACAATCATACTCCTATTTTCAAAAGTTTGTTCTATAAATTTTTTCCAGACATTGTAATATCAGCATATCCATTGGTTTTGCTTTTTAAAAAGGAGGTTAAATAAAAGGCAAAGGTGGTGGAAACATGTCCTTGAAAACAGAGGTTGCCATATTGGGCGGAGGGATTGGCGGTTTGACGCTTGGTCTGAAGCTGGCTCAATCCAATATTGATGTCACTATAGTGGAAAAGCTGGATGCCCCATCTTCCGTTTATAGAGGTGAACTCTTACAGCCAAAGAGCCTGAAAATTTTTGAAGAGCTGAATGCCCTGGGTGAAATCTTGGAAAATGGCTTTTCCTTTTCCCGGATCGCGTTTGAGGAAGGGGAGAAAGAGTTTGCAATGGATTACAGTATTCTCCCTGGAGATTATGATTACTCACTCATGATCGAGCATGAAAAGCTGAAAGGGATTCTTCTTAAACAGGCGCTTCACTATTCAAATTTTCATTATCTGCCAGGGTCCCTGGCAAAAGGGTATGACAATGGCGACTTACTGGTGGAGCGGAAGGATGTAAAGGAGCGGCTGACAGTGAGAGCTGATTTTTATATAGGTGCTGAAGGAAGAAATTCCATTACCCGAAAAGAAATGAACAGCAAAATTAAAAAGCTAGAATACAACCATCAATTCTTAACGGTCACCTTTCCCTGCCCGCATTCATTGGAGGAAGGGAAAATCATCTCTAAGGATGAGCGGTTCCTCGGATTATTTCCGCTGCCGGATGCGAAAGTACGGTCTGTTTATTTAATACCGGAGGGTTCTTATAAGGAACATCTCCAAAAAGGAATTCACTATTTCCATAAAAATTATGTAGAGCTTTTTCCTGAATTGGACGGGTATGTGACGAGGCTGAAAAACTGGAAGGATATTCAGCTGATGATTCCGACGGCTTTTTATGCAGATAAATATGTGGATGGAAGAATGGCGATTCTGGGCGATGCGGCACATACAGTGCACCCGATGGCAGGGGAAGGCATGAATATGGCGATTCAGGATGCCGATGTGCTGGGTGAATTGCTTGCTGAGATGTATACGAGCGGAAGAATCGTGCCGGACAAGCTGAAATGGTATGAAAAGGTCCGGAAACCCCGCGCTGAAAACATGATTAGCCTCAGCCATTTATCCGCCATTGCTTATTCTTACTCCAATCGTATAATCACAGGAGTCCGCCGAAAAGGCCTGAAGCAGATTGAAAGAGATAAAACCCTGCAATATAAGCAAATGCTGAATGTCTCAGGCCTCGGTTATTGGCCGGAGAGTCTTAGGGACCGATTGATTCAGGCTGGAATCATGCCGGCTAGAAAAGAAGATTTACCCGATTCAGTGAAAAGCCATTATTTTTATACAGAAAAAGAAGACTATCCCTGGAGGAAGGTTGAACAGCCATGATAAATGAATATGTGAGGTTATTAAAAGCGCGAAATTGGATGAAAAAGAACCAGCCCTTTCTATACAGCTGGCATGCATACGTCGGATTTGAGCTAGACCTTTTTTCACAGTTCCGCAGCTGGAGAACGGTAAAAGAGGTGGCATCAAGCAGAAATCTGCAGGAGGAGCTGCTTTTAAGATGGGTGGAGGTGGGGCTGGCGATCCGCCATTTGAAAAAGAAAGGCGAGGACAAAATCAAGACAGCATCGAAATTCAGTCTTCCGTCCACACCGAATAACCCCCGTTCCACAGGAATCATCCTGAAGGAAATGATGGAATTGCATATCCCAACTTTACTTTCCTATCCAGAACTGCTACGTTCCAATAAGAAGAATACTTTTAACCATGAAGAGCATGGACCGACAGTAGCGAGAACCTCATCCCTGCTTGAGCAGCTTGCCCTGCCTCGTTTGATGAAAACCATTAAGAAAAACAAAATGGAGCGGATCATCGATATTGGCTGCGGGGAAGGCGGCTATTTAAGCAGAATCAGCCAGAAGTTCCCGAATGCCAAACTGGCAGGAATTGAAATGAATGAAGAGGTTGCAGAATCTGCCCGAACTAATTGCAAAGACATTCCTAACATTCAAATCGTTACAGCAGATGTTCATGAATACTCTCCAGAGCATCAGGCTGATTTGATTATGGTCAATAACCTGCTTCACTACATCCAGCCGGAGGATCGCAGGCAGCTTCTATCCCGGCTTAAAAGCTGGCTTAGCCGGAAAGGATCCATTACCATTATCACCCCCATTCTTCATTCAAAAAAAGGCGAGGAGTTTTCCAGTGTGTTCAACAGCTTCTTTTCTGCCTTTGAAAATCTTTATCCAACTCCGACCGAGGAGGATATCCATCATCTCGCGAAAGAGCTGAAGCTTAAAGTGAAAACCTTCAAGCCGGTCGTAACGGAAGGCGGATGGTATTTTATCCAGCTGTCCAGCCGATAATTCAAAGCCCGCTCATTTAATGGTAGAATGGGGGTAACTTGACTGAAATGGTGATTGAAATGAGAAATAATAAATATTTAATGATATATGAAGAGCTTGCCCAGCAAATCCAGGAAGGCAAGTATCCCGCCAGATCCATTCTGCCATCTGAACATGAATTGACGGGTATGTATTCCACTTCAAGGGAAACGATCCGCAAAGCGCTGAATTTGCTGGCGCAAAACGGTTTTATTCAGAAAATACGCGGAAAGGGCTCGATGGTCCTTGATTTAAAAAAACTGCAGTTTCCCATATCGGGCCTTGTCAGCTTTAAAGAGCTGGCCGGGAAAATGGGACAGCGTGCGGAAACACTTGTGGAGGAATTTTCCCTGACTCAGCCTGATGCTGAAAAGATGAAGCATCTTCAAATTGATCAAGATGAAAAGATATGGAAAGTGTTTCGAATCCGGAAAATTGAAGATGAGCGGATCATTTTGGACAAGGATTTTCTAATAGAAAAGTTTGTCCCGGGGTTAACCAAAGAAATTTGCCAGAACTCTATCTTTGCCTACATTGAGGGTGAACTCGGAAAAAAAATCAGCTTTGCCAAAAAGGAATTCACAGTGGAAGAGCCAACTGCTGAAGACCGCAGGCATCTGGATATGGAAGGGTTCCATGCTATCGTCGTGGTAAAAAATTATATTTACTTTGATGATGCGGCTCTGTTTCAGTACACAGAATCCCGGCACAGACCGGACAAGTTCCGGTTTGTTGATTTTGCGAGAAGAATGGACAGCGGTGTGTTTTAAGCTTTTTACGTTTAAGATTGTGCCTTGAGGGAAATCTCCTTATGTGAAGATTTTTATAAGGAGATGGTATAAATGAGTAAAAAAATCGCATGCTTAATTACCGAGATGTTCGAGGACAGTGAGTACACGGAACCTGCACAAGCCTTTAAAGAAGCAGGACATGAAGTCGTGACGATTGAAAAGGAACAGGGCAAATCTGTTAAAGGAAAACAGGGTGAAGCCACTGTTCAAATAGATCAGAGCATTGACAGCGTAAACCCGCAGGACTTTGATGCCCTATTCCTGCCAGGAGGCTTCTCGCCTGACCAGCTTCGTGCCGATGGCCGATTTGTCCAATTTGCCAAATCTTTTATGGATGAAAAGAAACCAGTCTTCGCGATCTGCCATGGACCACAGCTCCTCATAACAGCCAAGGCTCTCGAAGGCCGTGCCGCAACCGGCTACAAATCCATCCAGGTGGACATGGAATACGCAGGAGCCAAATTCGAGGACTCAGAAGTCGTCGTATGCCAAAACCAGCTAGTCACAAGCCGCCAGCCTGACGACATCCCGGCATTCACACGTGAATCGCTTAAAGTGTTAGGATAATGAAATCGACAGCCCTCTGCCTAATTGGCAGGGGGTTTTTTAGGAGTTATTTATTCGGGATTTGATTTTCTAAAATTCCTTATTAAACCGTGCTGATTGGAGCGGAAGGGACTCGACTCCTACGGGAGTAGCGACCCAGGGGAGACCCCACAGACGCAAAGAGTCGAGGAGGCTCCCGGTAGCCCCGTGGAAAACGAGGCCCTGCAGCGGAAATCAGCACCCAAATCAACAGATGCATATAATGTTTATATGGATACCTAACCCCATCAAAAAAGCAGCCCTCAAATGGCTGCTCCCAAAATTATTTATTCTTCCTCAAATTCCCCAGCTCTTCAACAAGAGCCTGCATTTCATTGGGACTAAACGAATCCTTTTTCATAACAAGATCATAAATATCCTTCAATTCCTCATACATTTCCTCATCAAAATGCGATGGCTTAATAGCGCCTAAATTCAAAACCTTCAGCTTCTCCTTAATAGCCTCAATCATAAACTCCACATTCTCAGCTGATTTCACAGACAAATTACTCATTCCCAACACCCTCTCATCGCTATGTAATTAAACGCGTACACTTTTCTTATCATCTTTCCACGATATCAGCAAATTGTCAACTTAAATTAGACTTGCATGTACCATGGAAATTAGTAGAAAATAAAGGAGAAGCTGGCCATTGGACGAGTCAGGTTTTGCAGAACCGAAAAAAGGGAAAAATTGAATAAAATTTTCATATAATAATTTAGCTAAAGGAGAATAAAATATGGGGAAATCATTATTATGGAAAGGTGTCATGTATGGTGCGCTTGCAGGAGGTGCGCTAAGCCTTCTGGACAAATCCACAAGAGAAACCGTTTTTGATAATTGCCGGAAAACATCCAGCAATGTCGGCTATTATTTAAAGCACCCAAATGAAGCAGTGAATCAGGTGAAGGATGTATCCAATAAGGTCAAAACTGCCATTGACCAGGTAAGTGAAGACGTCGCTTTTATTACGGGAACTGTGGAAGAAATAAAGGAAATGGCACCGGAAGTAACACAGATTGTCCAGAATACAAAGCAGGCATTTTCAGATATTAAACTAAATGGATCAAGTGAACTGCCGGACAAATCTGATGATGATTCAGTACAGCTTCCGCATTAATAACAAGTGAGGTGTTGGAATGGGACGAACTCTTTCGGCTCTAATTCCAAACTTATGGAAAAGAGTAGAGGAAGATGATGTATTTGGACTTGCTGCCCAATTAGCGTATTTCTTTCTTCTCTCTCTTTTTCCTCTGTTAATTTTTCTGGTCACGCTCGTTCCTTATTTGCCGATCACACAGCAGGATATTTTAAATGTTGTCCGTGATTTTGCACCGGGAGAGACCATGAAGCTGATTGAAACCAATATTTATGAGATTACGAAGCGGAATGGAAAGCTGCTTTCCTTCGGGATCATTGCTACGCTCTGGTCGGCTTCGAATGGAATCAATGCAGTGGTGAAGGCTTTTAATAAGGCATATGACGTAAAGGAAACCCGCCATTTTATTATTGCACGCGGGATGTCGATCCTGCTTACATTTGCAATGATTTTTGTCTTTGTACTGGCTCTGCTTCTTCCTGTTTTCGGAAGGCAGATTGGCTTGTTTATTTCTTCGGAATTTGGTTTATCAGGCCAATTTCTGGCCATTTGGAATATGATTCGCTGGCTGGTGAGTCCGTTCATTCTTTTTGTGGTGTTTACAGGGCTGTACTGGATTGCGCCTAATAAGAAATTAACCTGTATCAGCGCTGTTCCAGGTGCCGTTTTTGCTACAATCGGCTGGGTGCTTTCATCACTGGCCTTTTCATACTATGTCAGCAGCTTCGGCAACTTTTCCGCAACATATGGAAGCATTGGCGCTATTATCGTGCTTATGATCTGGTTCTACATATCCGGCATTATCATCATTGTAGGCGGCGAAATCAATGCCACCTATTCGAAAATCAATAAAGACGATTGCTGATGAAAAAGTTACCTTCTTAAAAATTGACTCTCCGTTACACACTAGTAATGGGGGAAAATGAATACATCAGGAGGGTATCGATATGACAAAACATACGAAAAAAGATGGCGGTACGAAGCAAAAAGGCAAAAACAAACCAAAACAAAAAACATCCGGTTCTGCTAACGGGCAGAACGGCTATCACTAATTAATAAAAAAGCCTGGGAATTTGAATTCCCAGGCTTTCCTTATGATCTTAACAGCCTCAGACTGTTTAAAATAACTAAAATAGTTGACCCTTCATGGCCGATCACTCCATATGGAAGGTCAAGCAGCTGCAGGAAGTTGGATGCAATTAAAAACATAATTACCGTGATGGAGAAAATGACATTCTGTTTGATAATGCGATTCATCCGCCTTGACAGTTCAATGGCTTCTGCAATTTTGGGGAGGTCATTTTTCATTAAAACCACATCAGCCGTTTCAAGTGCTACATCTGTTCCTTCGCCCATAGCAATTCCGACATTGGCAGTGGCCAGAGCAGGGGCATCGTTAATTCCGTCACCAACCATGGCAACATTGATGTATTTTTCTTTCAGCTTTTTCAAATGCTCGACTTTGTTTTCAGGCAGGCATTCAGCAATATGTTCATTGACATGGCTTTCGCCTGCAATCGCTGCTGCTGTTGTCTGGCTGTCCCCAGTCAGCATGATCGTGTAAATTCCCTGTTTCTTTAAAAGGCCAATTGCCTGTTTGGTTTCCTCGCGGACAACATCCTTCAGGGAAATCAGACCGATGACTTCATCGTTTTTCTGTACAAACACAACGGTTTTTCCTTCGCTTGCCATGCGGTCGGCTGCTCCGTCTGCAAATGCATTTGCCTCTGTATTACCGACAAAAGAGGCTTTGCCGATTTTCCATTCATCCTGATGAACCTTAGCTTTCACACCATAACCCGCTACATCTTCAATGCTTTCCGGACGGATTAGGGGCTCAGAGAGTTCCTTCTTTGCATGCTTGACGATGGCATTAGCAAGAGGATGGTTTGAATGGCTCTCGATGGAGGCCACCTTTAGAAGCAGTTCTTCTTTGGAAAGCCCATCCACAACCACTACATCGGTAACTTCCGGCTTACCTTTTGTCAGTGTACCGGTTTTGTCAAAGGCAATCGCCTTAAGATGACTCAGGTTCTCAAGGTGCACACCGCCTTTAAAAAGGATGCCGTGTCTCGCGCCATTTGAAATGGCGGACAAAGTCGCAGGCATAATCGATGCGACAAGGGCACAAGGTGATGCCACAACAAGAAGGATCATGGCCCTGTAAAAGGTTTCTGTCCAGCTCCATCCCAACAGAAAGTGTGGAGCAAACATCATAAGAAACACAACAGCCAAAACAATTTTGACATAAGTACCTTCAAATTTTTCAATGAAAAGCTGTGAAGGGGATTTCTCGCTTTGAGCGGATTGCACCAGCTCAATAATTTTTTGAAAAAGGGTTTCGTTATTCGGTTTTGTTATTTCAACTGTAATCGATCCGTTCAAATTCACTGTCCCTGCAAATACCTGGTCATCTGCCCCTTTGGAAACGGGCAGAGACTCACCCGTTATAGCAGCTTCATCCAGCGATGATAGGCCTTTTACAATCGTTCCATCAGAGGGGACCCGTTCACCCGGCTTTACAAGGATTAAATCCCCGATTTCAAGCGCTGAGACATGTACACGTTCCTCTGACCCATCCGTAATTCTCAGTGCTTCTTCCGGCTGCAATTCCATTAGGGAAGAGATTTCTTTATGGCTTTTGTTCATGGTGTAGGTCTCCAAAGCGCCGCTGACTGCGAAAATAAATATCAGGATAGCGCCTTCTGTCCAATAGCCGATAATTGCTGAGCCGATTGCAGCGAAGATCATCAGCATTTCAACATTCAATTCTTTATTCTCAATGGTTTCTTCGATGCCTTCTTTTGCTTTCGCAAAGCCGCCGATCACAAAAGCCAGCAGGTAAGCAGCGATTGAACCAGCTTCCATTCCGTTTCGGTCCAGCAGCCAGCCTGTTAAAATCAATACACCGCTTAGAAGGGCGGCAATTAATTCAGCATGGGGTTTCATTTTTTCTAAAAGATTTTCTTGGGATCCTGGGCTATTGTTAAGCAGAGCCTTTGCCTCCATACTCATCATTTGTCCTCCTAAAATATAAATTTACTATTTTTTCAATTGTCTTATTGAGAAGAATAATCACATTCAATACCCCTAAAAAACAACGAAAGCTGCCACCAAATAGGTGACAGCGTTAAAATCAGTAATGCAGCTAGCATTATGCAATTATTGTATTCTATTACATTTATTTTACTATATACCCTATGAAAAGAAAAGCGAAACAGTTACATGAAAATTAAAATGACTGGCTTTTCTCCAGCACCTGACCCTTATTCCCAAATAAGGTGACGGCACCAAAGATCATCAATAGCATCACACTGATAATGTTGAAAAAGCTGATCGTCTTGAATAATTCAATGAAAAGGCCGCCGAAATAAGGGCCAATCAGGCTTCCGATGCTGAAAGCTACACCGCAAAGCAGGTTGCCTGTCGGAAGCAAGTTCTTTGGCATTAAGTCTGCCATATAGGTGATGCCGAGTGAAAAGGTGGATCCGACGGCCATGCCTGCAATGAATAGGCAAATCGTCAGAGCAAGCACTATTTCCTCGAGCATGCTTGCTGCGACAAAGCTTAAAAATCCGATAAAAAGGACACTCATTAGTACATGGCGTCTTCCGAACTTATCACTCATGATACCTAAAGGAAGCTGGAATAGGATGCCCCCAATTGCAAATGAAGTCAGAAGCAGGGAAACGCTTGAAACCTCCAGCCCAATGCGCAGGCCATAGATGGGAAAGCTGCCGTTCAATGAAGCTTCAAGAAATCCATATCCCAATGCCGGCAGGAAGGCTACCCAGCCATATTTTGCGGCTTTTGAAAAACGCTTCATGGTTTCTCTGAAAGAGTTAATTTCGATGGACTGCTCCGGGAAGTCATTTTTCAATGTGAATAAAAACAGCCAGGCAATTAGACATAGAATGGATGAAATAATAAACGGCATCGTTTCATTTACTTTTACAAGCGGTGCCATTAACGGTCCTACAGCAAACCCAACTCCGAAGAAAAGTCCGTACAGGGAGATATTCCGGCCGCGTTTGTTTTCCGGAGAAAAGGAGGTGATCCATGTTTGCGTTCCGAAATGCAGGGCATGGTCGCCGATTCCGATAAGCAGACGCAGCACAAACCAAAACCAAAAAGATTTCCAGAGCGGAAAAAGCATGAGAGATACAACAACTAATAATCCGCCAAGGATAATGACCGGCTTGTAGCCGTATTTTCGCAATGGATATTCCATAAAAGGTGAAATAAGCAGGATTCCGATATATAAACCTGTTGCATTTAGACCATTCAAGCTTGAGGAAATGCCGTCATTTTCAAAAATAATCGCAATCAGCGGCAGCAGCATTCCCTGGCTGAAGCCTGAAATGGCCACAATGCTGATGAGAATCCAAAAACGCATTGTTTCTTTATTCATAAAAAAACCTCTTTTTCTGACGTGAAATAGTATCGTCTCCTAAATGATGGTATCGGGAATAAGTTATCTTGGCAAGAGTAAGTTTATGGTCAAAATAATTTTGTTTGCAAGAGAATTAGTGTAATCTCTACTAATAATAAGATAAAAAGGGGCGAATACCATGGAATTTAAAATGAAGGAAGAAGTTGGCTTCTATACCGATTTGCCATTTGGGCGTTTGGAGGTGGCAGGAGATGAAGAGTATGGCTTCAGGCCGTACCAGCTGCTTGTCGCTTCGCTGGCTGTGTGCAGCGGCGGTGTTCTGAGGAAAATCATGAAAAAAATGCGCATGGAGTTTGAAGACATTAAAATAAAAACAAGAGTTGAAAGAAATCCTGAAAAGGCTGACCGGGTGGAAAAGGTACAGATTCATTTCATCATAAAAGGAACGGACCTAAATGAGGCGAAGCTCCACAAGGCAATGGAATTGACCAGAAAGAACTGTTCAATGGTGCGCTCAGTGGAAGAAAGCATTGAAATAGAAGAGACATTTGAACTTATTTAACATGCGGACAGGGAAGGGGGATGCCTCTTCCTTGTTTTTTGTTAAAGGCAGTAGAATAATAGTATAATAATTCCTATAAAAATAATAAGAATTGAAGCAGAAACGAGGTGCCCCGCATTGAAATTCCAAGACTTGCAAACCACCGAAGAAAGAATCAGGCTCATGGAAGAGCTCTCACAAAATTTCTTATCAAGAGCAGCCAAAAACGATGAAGAAGGCCTGTTTCCGTTTGAGAATATTAATGAACTAAAAGAATCCGGCTACACCTCCTTGACCGTCCCTAAACGATACGGAGGCGCAGAAATTTCCCTTTCTGAATTTCTGAAGCTCCAGGAGAAGATCGCAGAAGGAGATGGCTCCACCGCCCTGTCCATTGGGTGGCATATGGGGATTATCAAAAGCCTTGGCGAGAAAAACAACTGGGATGAAGAGGTATTTAAGAACCTGTGTGAAGAAGTAAAAAAGGGTGCTTTAATGAATAACTGTGCAACAGAATTGCAGACGGGCAGCCCTACAAGGGGAGGCAAGCCGGTTACCTCTGCACGAAAAGAAGGGGACTCCTGGATTATTAATGGCCGGAAAAGCTTTACCACCATGGCCCCTGTGCTGGATTACTTCAATGTGAGTGCAGCGATTGAAGAAAGCGGGGAAATAGGAAACTTTTTAATTCCGAGAAACTCCTCCGGCCTTGAGATTGTGGAAACATGGGACAGCATTGCAATGAGAGGAACAGGCAGCCATGACCTTCTTTTAAAAAATGTAAAGGTTAAGGAGGATGCACTTGTCGAGATGTTTCAGCCAGGCAAAAAAGGTGCAGCCGGCTGGCTTCTCCACATTCCGGCCTGTTATTTGGGCATTGCTCAGGCGGCACAGAATTATGCCATTAGCTTTGCGAAGGATTATTCCCCGAACAGTATAAGCGGTGCCATTATTGACTTGCCCAATGTTCAGCAAAAGGTTGGCGAGATGGAATTTGAACTCATGAGGGCGCGTCATTTCCTCTATTCGGTTGCAAATAAATGGG
Organism: Cytobacillus sp. FSL R5-0377; assembly: GCF_038004385.1. Lineage (NCBI taxonomy): Bacteria > Bacillati > Bacillota > Bacilli > Caryophanales > Bacillaceae > Cytobacillus > Cytobacillus sp. FSL R5-0377. Next base: position 1,512,651 of record NZ_JBBORA010000001.1, on the reverse strand, counting down.
ATGAAGCCAGCGGCGAAACGAGAAGCGGAATGCAGCCTGAATTGGGAGCGGTTAAGCTCGCTGTAACCAACGCGGCCATTACAGTAGTCGATCTGGCCATGCGTGTGGCAGGTGCACGCAGTTTATCAGCACAAAATCCGCTCCAGCGCTATTACAGGGATGTACGTGCCGGCCTGCATAACCCGCCGATGGATGATATGACCATTCAGGCATTAGCAAAAGATGCGATAAAGTAATGCAGAAGGCTGCTGTTTAGACGGCAGCTTTTTGTATTATATTTACTGAGTTGATTGGAGCGGAAGGTGCGAGATCCTCGAAAATGCATGCGCAGTTTCTTCTGCGGTGCGTACTCGGGAAAACTCGCCACGAACGGTACTAATCCCCTCGATTGTGGCTGTTTACGATGACATTTTCTGCCACAAACGGTCTCAAACCGCTCGATTGAGGCCGTTCACGCTAACATTTATTCAATGCCCAGCGAGTAGCGGGACAGGTGAGACCTCGCAGACGCGTAGCGCCGAGGAGGCTCACCGCCTGCCCCTCAGAACGCTTGAGCATCCCTTCGCTGCAATCAACGGTCAACATTGAAAAGTGAAAAACAAGAATCTATATGAAAAGAGCCTCTTTATAAAAGGTTCTGAAGTTAGATATCGGTTTATATCCAGTCGCCCTCCGTATCCTCCAAGTTTGACTTTCCCCTAAAATGGCTAAAGAGAAAGTACGTTTTACATAAACTCCTTGCATATAATCACATAGGCAGGAAAGTGCAGGCAATACTAAAAAATATTAAGAAGGGAAGGAGTAGCCAATATGACTAATAAAGTGTTCATGGTATTGGCATTTGCAGGTGTGCCGCTGTCTGTCATCGGTACATTGATGCACTGGTCCAATATCTTGCTGTTTGCGATCTACTGCATCACTATTATTGCACTGGCCAGCTATATGGGAAGGGCGACAGAAAGTCTTGCAGTAGTAGCGGGTCCCCGAATTGGCGGATTGCTGAATGCCACCTTTGGAAATGCGGTTGAACTAATCATATCAATCTTCGCTTTAAAAGCAGGTCTGATCAGTGTTGTGCTCGCATCACTGACGGGATCCGTACTGGGGAATTTACTGCTGGTGGCAGGACTTTCCTTTTTCATTGGCGGACTGAAATTCAAGAGACAAAGCTTTAATGTCTTTGATGCCCGCCACAATTCAGGACTTCTGATGTTTGCCGTTATTGTGGCCTTTGTCATTCCTGAAGTTTTTTCAATGACCATGGACGAAGCGGAGACGATCACGTTCAGCATCGGCATTTCTGTCATTTTAATCGCTTTGTATTTAGCTGCCTTGTTCTTCAAACTGGTCACCCACCGGGGCGTCTATCAATCAACAGAAGAAGAACGGGGCTCACATGAGGAGGAAATCCCGGAGTGGAGCAAAGGGAAAGCCATTGCTGTACTTGCCATTTCCACTATTGCTGTTGCTTATGTATCAGAGAATCTGGTTCATACCTTCGAAGAAGTTGGAGAAACGTTTGGCTGGTCAGAACTGTTTATTGGGGTAGTCATTGTGGCAATTGTCGGAAATGCGGCAGAGCATGCTTCGGCTATAATTATGGCTTATAAAAATAAGATGGATATTGCTGTTGAAATTGCAGTAGGTTCCACCCTCCAGGTTGCGATGTTTGTCGCGCCAGTCCTGGTACTGCTTTCGCTTCTGTTCCCGACAGCCATGCCGCTTGTTTTTACATTACCTGAGCTGATTGCCATGGTTACGGCCGTCCTGCTGATGGTTGTCATTGGCAATGATGGAGAAACCAACTGGTTTGAAGGAGCCACTCTGCTGGCAGCTTACGTGATCATGGGAATCGGATTTTATCTTTTATAGCAAACAGAAAACCGGCTCTGAAAAAATCTCAGGGCCGGTTATTTATATGGGTATTTAAGTACTTTTTTAAAGGATTATGTTCTTTCAGAGAATGTTCTGTTCGCTTTCAGTCATTGATCACCAACCTTCATGATGATGTTTGATCATTACTGTCTTGCAGATGACTTAACAAAAAAACGATTCTCCTCCTTTGACATAATAGTGGGGTTGACTTCCACTGCCCTCCTTTAATTTAGTAATCTTATTATAAATTGTTATTTGATATTTGTAAATATTCTGATTTTTACATTTTCATTACAAAATTAAATTTTTCATAAACAAGCCTTATTTTTCATGGGAGGGATAATATCCCCTTACTCCGAAAAAACTAAGATCAACCTAAAAAGATTGTGACTTGAAAGGAGAAAGACACCATGAAAAAATACGTAAGCATTCTTTTTTTAGGTCTTATATTAATGCTGTCAATTCATCCGGCTGCAGAAGCGCAGAAAGGGGCTGAGAAATCGGCAAAACAGCAGCCAAAGGCTATTGTTGTCCCTAATTCTGTGCTGAATGTAACGAAGGAAAATACGTATCCGAACCCTGCACAGGATATGCCGACGCTTCAGCCCAGTGAATTAACCCAGCAGCTGATTGATTCATCAAAGGTTCCTATCGAAAATCCGGATCTTATCCGGATGCTGAATGAAACATCTGTCAGCAGTACACCGTTTGCGCTTGGCTATAGAGCGATCGTCTACCTCGGTCAATGGCCGTTAAATTATCAGTCTGCCGAAACCTCTCCAAATTGGGAATACCAGAGGATTAACACAAATTATTTTGATAACCGGGGCGGCAAGGCACCATATCAGATTCATTATGTGCAGGAAGCCCAAAAGGTTGTCCGCGGAGGTCTGACTGCCAAGGTTCCCAATGCTGAGGATGTTAAAAAGATGATGCTTCTGAAAGCCATGGAGAAGTCAGGTCTGCCTCTAGCCTTTGAAACAATTATAGGCGCGGGCACCAAAAAGGACCATATCTATAATATCCCGCCTAAAAGATTAGGCTATCTATACGGCTATGCCCCAGCTATCAACGAAAAGGGGAAAGTCACGTATGGAGAAGTGTATTTAATGCTGAAAGGCAGCAAAAAAATGATTGTCATTAAAAATGTTACCTCCCAGGGAATAGGTGCCTGGATTCCGATTCAGGACCATGTGACCTTTGGGTTTGTTGTTTCAGAAAGGCCAAAATAATTAGAAGTACCAAGGAGCGCGTTCAACATTTACTATTTTTGCAAAAACAATGCCAGCCCAACATGCGGGCTGGCTCTTTTTTAGATATTTGTACGTCTTGTCTTAAAATCTGTTTCTTTATAATAGCTGTTCTTCACAAGAACGTTAGGGCCAAGGCACTTAACAGCCGAACAATGACAGTTCAGTGAATCGGCGAGTTCTGTTCTGCTCCATTTCTGATAAATATCCTCAAGCTGATCGGTCTGGATATTCCCAAGCGGCGGTGTATCACCAAAGTCAGTGACAATGACATCGCCAGTGAAAATATTAACATTTAAACGTGATCTTCCGTCTGGATCATTGCGGACAGTCACATTTTTAGCTGCGTGCAGTCTTCTTAGAAGCTCCAGGTCTTCCTTGTCGCTGCTGCAAGCATAGAATGGCAGGGTGCCAAACAGCATCCATGTATCTTCATTTCGGATATCCAATAAATGATGGATGGCTGATCTCATTTCTTTTAGAGTTAGTGTTTCCAGCGAAGAGGCGAAATCGGATGGGTACATAGGATGGACCTCATGGCGCTGACAGTTCATTTCCTCTGTAATTTGTTTATGGATTTTCTCAAGATAAGGCAATGTCCGTTTGTTGAGCATGGTCTCAGCCGAAACCATCACTCCTGCTTTTACGAGCTCCCTGCTGTTTTTAATCATTCGGTAAAAAAGACGCTGGCGCTGCTCTATTGTCGGCTTTCGTTCCATCATCGCAAAGCCGCCTTCAATAAAGTCTTCCTCCGTTCCCCAGTTATGCGAAATATGAAGGACATCCAAATAAGGAATAATTTCTTCATAACGGGCTAACTCCAGTGTCAGATTTGAATTAATCTGAGTTCTGACCCCTCTGTTGTGTGCATAGCGAAGCAGGGGCACAACATAATTTTCAACCGATTTTTTTGAAAGCATCGGCTCTCCGCCTGTGATGCTCAGTGATCTTAGAAGGGGGATTTCATCCAGCCTTTTCAAAAGCAAGTCGATAGGCAGTGCAAGAGGGTCCTTAGGCTGAAGGGTATATCCGACTGCGCAGTGTTCGCAGCGCATATTACATAATACAGTGGTTGTAAATTCAATATTTGAAAGCACCATTTTTCCGTGCTGATCGATGTCGGAATAAGCTTCCCATGGATCATATTCCGGTGTTATAGGTGAAAGTTGTGTTTTCATATAAATCTCCTTTTAAATCTAAGTCCTTTGTCATTATTAAATCTTTGGAACCCCTTGTCAATCGATAGTTTAGACTAAAATTAGGATTAGAACGTTTATTTTCTCCTCATGCGGGAATTAATCCAATATCACAGACGAAACATTTTTAATAATAAGAGGAGGATTTAACATGGAACAGAATAACTCGTATAATACCACAAATACTTTGAGCACTGATTATGGACAAGGAATGAATACGGCTTATGATCAGGATAATTCACAGAACAGCAAGCTGATGAAGGGCATTGTCATTGGCGGCATTATCGGCGGAGCCTTGGCCATGCTTGACAGTACAACCAGAACAAAAGTGAAAACAAAGGCAATGGATCTTAAGGATTCATCAGCAAGCCTTATTTCAGAAGTGAAGGAAAATCCCGGTGAAGTAAAAGAAACGATGATTAACCAATTTAAGAGTGCTTCCAATACCCTGAAAGATGCCATCAAAGACGCACAGAGTTTATATCAGCGTGTTAATGAAGATGTCTTCGGCAATATGGACATGGTAAAAGAGGTCTCTAGCGATGCTATGTCAACAGCAAAGGAAGCAAAAAGCGAACTGGCTGATATCGGATCAAAAGTAAAAGACGCAGGTTCAGAATTAATGGAAAGCCCTGTAGGAAGCGGCGGAGCTTCATCGGGCTCAAACTATCAGTCTGCAGGCTCAGCCAGCGGCACTGATACTGCTTTTCCGACAGAGCGCAGTGAAAGTGCAGTCACTTACAGTCCCGGGACTCAAAAGAACAGCAATAACCTTTAATGAATGATATTAAACATCCTCTGCTCGTATGAGTGGAGGATGTTTAATTGGCTTTATTTCCTAATGATGGTTGTTTTAGATATACGGAGACGGGGTAACCCTTATATACAGGTATAGGACATTTTTTGGAGGTTACATTTATGGGGTATAGACGAGGGAAATCATTATCAAACGATATGGAAAAACAATCTCATGAAAGAGAAACAGCTGTTGGAACCAAGGGGATGGTAGTGAGTCCTCATTCGGTTGCTACAGATATAGGAGAAAAAATATTGCGGGATGGCGGCAATGCAGTGGATGCTGCAGCGGCCATCCAATTTGCTTTAAATGTAGTAGAGCCGATGATGACAGGTATTGGCGGAAGCGGATTTTTAATGGTTTATGATAATAAGAAAAAAGATGTAAAAATATTTGATGGCCACACTCGGGCTCCAAAGGGCGTTCATCCCGAAATGTTTCTGGATGACAACGGAGAAGTAATCGACTTCCGCAAACGCTCTACGCATGGGTCTGCAGTAGGCATTCCGGGTATCTTAAAAGCTTTTGAAAGAGCACTTGAGGAACATGGATCCAAACCATTAGCCGATCTGATCCAGCCGGCAATCGAAGCAGCGGAAAGCGGTGTGGAAGTGAACTGGGTACTGGAGGAAGCTCTTCAGAACTTTCATTACAGACTTGGTGAGGAAGCCAAAGCGTTTTATTTTCCGGAAGGCAAAACTCTTAAGTCTGGTGACAGCCTTGTAAAGGAGCATTTAGCGAAGACATTTCGCATCCTTCAAAAAGAAGGAATTTCTTCTTTTTATGAGGGAGAGATTGCCGAAGCCATTGTAAAGTGCCTTAAAGAAGAAGGCGGCTTTATGACACTTGAGGACCTTAAGAATTACCGTCTGACGATCGATGAGCCTATTTGGGGAGAATACAAAGGCTATAAGATCGCTTCATCAGCTCCTCCGAGTGCAGGCGGTGTGACGGTCATCCAGATTCTGAAAATCCTGGAGAAGTTTAATTTGAGCCAATATGATTCAAAGTCCTGGGAGAAGTATTATCTGATTACGGAAGCCATGCGATTGGCTTTTGCAGACAAGGTTGCCTATTCAGGTGATCCTGAATTTACAGATCTGCCAATTGAAGGGCTGCTTCATGATGATTATATAGCTGAAAGGGTAAAAGCCATTAATTTTAAAAGAAGAAATGATGCAATCGATTTTGGGAACCCATGGAATTATCAAGAGGGGGAACCAAAGCAGATTATCCGCCAGCCGGATGATTTAGAAAAAAGTGAAACCACCCATTTCACGGTAATTGACCAATGGGGCAATATTGCAGCGTGTACATCGACCGTTGAGCATCCATTTGGATCTGGAATTATGGTGAAAGGCTACGGCTTCTTATTAAACAATGAACTGACAGACTTTGATGCCAATCCGGGCGGCGTCAATGAGCCAAAACCGGATAAAAGGCCGGTCAGCTGTAAAAGCCCGACCATTTTGTTCAAGGATGATCAGCCTGTTCTGACCCTTGGCTCTCCAGGAGGTCCAACAATTATTGGCTCGGTTTTTCAGACGATCGTGAATATTATTGATCATGATATGAATTTAAAGGAAGCCATTGAAGAGCCCAGGATTTTTGCCACAACAGGCCCGCTAATTGAATGGGAACCGGGCATAAGCATGAAATCCAAGGGAGAAATGGAATTCATGGGATTCGAATTTGGAGATAAGCCAAGCCGGATCGGAAATGTTCAGGCTATCCAGATTGATCGGGAGAAGGGCCGTTTATATGGAGCGGCTGACTCCAGCCGTGAAGGGAAAGCAGCAGGAATTACAGAGGAGCAATTAAAGAGCTGATGCCGGTTTGGCATCAGCTTTTCTTTTGGCCAATATCTGAAAGGGTGCTCATTGTGCTGTTTGAACTGGTCCTTTGAATGACTGACATGCTGCCGTCTGGCTCAAACACAACCGCTTCAATTTCGTCCATCGTGGAATGGCCGCTGGAACGGACAGCCTGCAAAACTTCTGATCGTATAACTCTGTTCTCTTTTAGTGCCGAATCAATGTAATGCCCTTTATAAAAAAGAAGGTGAGGGCTGGCTTTTATGAATGTATTGAATTTGGCTGAATGAAGAGATAGCCAGGCCACAATATACTGCAGGCCGATCAATAGAACATAAGCAGTCAGACCTTCGGCAAGTGAAACCTGCTTGTTAAGGAAGATAGTGGCAAGTGTAGACCCGATGGCAACGGTAACCACTAAATCAAAAGCATTCATTTTGGTTAAGGTTCGTTTTCCCGATATCCTCAGGAATAAAACCAGGAAGATATAACTCATAGCGCCAATAGAGAGAACTCTCCATATATCCTGCCAGCTGGAAAAAATCATCCTTTTCCTCCTCTCTGTATAGTTTCTATTCCTTTTAAAGGAAGACTGTAAACAGATGATTTGAATCAGTTTCCATGTTGCTGGGATTGCCAAGATGGGTATACTAAATAAAACCACTATTTGCTGAAATAGCAGTTTTCCTGTAGGATGTAATCGAGACGAAAGGAGAGAACGTTTTGGGCAGTCCGATTCAAGATAAAAATTCACAGGTTACTTTTCTAAAACAGCGCTTAAATATGTTTCTGGACGTACTGGATGCTATTGAGCCGGAAGACACTGAAATCGAGGATATCGACCGTCTGATCGAAATGATCGATGAACTCGAATCAAAATGCCGTGAATTTAATAACCGCGATTAAAAATAGGAGCCTGAGGGCTCTTTTTTTATGGGGATTTGGAACTGATGGCGGTTAGTTTCAGCGGGCTGCGCCGAAACGCCGGGTTCCCGTGGGAATGGAAGGAATAGTGCCGAAAATGGCTGAGTGCTGAGAGAAATGGTCGTTAATCTAGAGGAATAGTGCCCAAAAGGGTGGAGACCAGAGAGAAATGGTAATAAATCCGGACGAATAATGCCCAAAGAGGCGGAGTCCTAAGAAAAATGGCAATTAATCCCGCATATACCTCCCTTTCATCCTGTAAACGATTGCAACCTTAGTCTTTAAATACACTTCAGTTAGGAGTATAATGGTAGACGATTATCAATTAAAATTTTTATTAAAGATATATGCATATAGGGAGCAAAGGGAAGGGGACTAAAGCAATGAATATCGACAAATTTCAGGAAAGCATGTATCAGCTGATTGTTGAGACATCCACAAATCTTCCGCGTGATGTACGCCGAGCGATTAAATCAGCGAAAGAAAGAGAGAATGCTGGCACGAGAGCAGCGATGAGCCTGGATACTATCACAAATAATATTAAAATGGCTGATGATAATGTGTCGCCAATCTGCCAGGATACCGGATTGCCGACATTCAAAATTAAGACGCCTGTTGGTGCTAACCAGCTGGTCATGAAAGAAGCGATCAAGAACGCAATTGCCCAGGCAACGAAGGACGGAAAGCTTCGCCCGAACTCTGTTGACTCACTGACAGGAGCCAACAGCGGGGATAATCTTGGCTTTGGCACTCCTGTTATTAAATTTGAGCAATGGGAAAAGGATTATATCGATGCACGCTTAATTTTAAAAGGCGGCGGCTGTGAAAATAAAAATATCCAATACAGCCTTCCATGTGAACTTGAAGGCCTTGGCCGTGCTGGCCGTGACCTGGATGGAATCCGCAAGTGCATTATGCATTCTGTCTACCAGGCGCAGGGACAGGGCTGCAGCGCCGGTTTCATCGGTGTCGGCATCGGGGGGGACCGCTCTTCAGGCTATGACCTGGCGAAAGAGCAGCTGTTCCGTTCTGTCGATGATGTGAACCCTAATGAAGATCTTCGCAAGCTTGAAGATTATGTGATGGAGAATGCCAATGAGCTGGGCATCGGAACCATGGGCTTCGGCGGAGAAACCACTCTTCTTGGCTGTAAAGTCGGGGTTATGAACCGAATTCCTGCAAGTTTCTTCGTATCTGTTGCCTATAATTGCTGGGCGTTCCGCCGCCTTGGCGTAGCAGTCAGCATGGAAACTGGCGAAATCAATGATTGGATGTACCAGGAAGGCGAGCACATCGACTTTGGCGCATCTGAAGCTGAACTTGAAACTGCGGCAGCAGCGGAGACAGCTGAGCAAACAAACATCGTTACTTTGCAGGCGCCGATCACTGAAGAACAGATCCGCAGCCTTAAAGTCGGTGATGTCGTTCAAATCAATGGCATGATGTACACGGGCAGAGATGCGATCCATCATCATCTCATGGACCATGATGCACCAGTGGATCTGAATGGACAGGTCATTTACCACTGCGGACCTGTTATGATGAAAGATGAAGACGGCAAGTGGCATGTGAAAGCAGCCGGTCCGACCACAAGTATTCGTGAAGAGCCTTATCAGGGCGATATCATGAAAAAGTTTGGCATCCGTGCGGTTATTGGAAAAGGCGGAATGGGTCCAAAAACGCTTGCTGCACTTCAGGAACATGGCGGCGTTTACCTAAATGCAATCGGCGGAGCAGCACAGTATTATGCTGACTGCATCAAGTCTGTTGAAGGTGTGGACCTAATGGAATTCGGTATTCCAGAAGCGATGTGGCATTTGAAGGTTGAAGGCTTTACTGCAGTTGTGACGATGGATTCTCATGGAAACAGTCTTCATAGTGATGTAGATAAATCTTCACTTGAGAAGCTGGCTCAATTCAAAGAGCGTGTATTCTAATAGATGAACAGGGAGAGAGGCTGTCTGCGGCCTCTCTTTTTATGTGCAATTTTTTGCCAATGAGCCCTGTGAATGATTTTGTTTCATTCACAAACACTAATAAAAAATATTGGAGGAGCTCAGATGAAAAAAATAAGTATCTTCCTGAGTGTTTTTATTTTGTTTTTTTCCGGAACAGCTTATGCAAACTACGGCAATTCTCCCCTGCACTGGGGATTTAAAAAAGCTAAAAATGAGATGCCTGCCGAAGCAGGCAAGCCGCTTGATGCACTGCTTGAGAGACATGGATCCTTTTATAAAGGCGATCCAAGCAAAAAGGAGATCTATTTAACATTTGATAATGGATATGAAAATGGCTATACCGGACAGGTTCTGGACGTTCTGAAAAAGGAAAATGTCCCAGCTGCCTTTTTTGTAACAGGCCATTATTTAAAAAGCGCCCCGGAGCTCGTCAAAAGGATGGCGGCAGAAGGCCATATTATTGGAAACCACTCCTGGCATCACCCTGATATGACAAGAGTGAGCGATGAGAAATTTACCAAAGAGCTTGAAATGGTCCGTGCTGAAACCGAAAAGCTGACAGGTGTTAAGCATATGGCCTATTTGCGGCCGCCGCGCGGAATATTCAGTGAGCGTACACTGGCACTAGCTAAAAAGGAAGGCTATACTCACGTATTCTGGTCATTGGCTTTTGTGGACTGGTACACTGATCGGCAGAAGGGCTGGCAGTATTCCTACGACAATATTATGCGCCAGATTCACCCGGGCAGTATCCTCCTGCTGCACACTGTATCAAAGGATAATGCAGATGCACTTGAAAAAGCCATACAGGATCTGAAAAAACGAGGGTATACTTTTAAAAGTCTTGACGACTTGACATGGGAGCAGGCGATTGGGGAGCGGATGCTGTACTGATTTGGATTGGCTGATAAAAATTTCGGAGTGGCATGCCTAAGTGGTGCTTGGCCGGTAAATCCCCCATTACGGCCGGTAAAAAAGCCAAATCCCAATTTCTGCATGAAATAGACCCTGTTCTTCAGGGTCTATTTTTGCTTAGGCGAATAATTTTAGTAAAAATAACAGCAAAAAATGCTATAATCGGGGAAAATGATAAAGGACGGATTCTTCTTGGAAAAGATGCAAGTAGAAGGACCTTATAATTTTGATCTGGTACTGGACAGGCTTTCAAACGACCCTCTTAATCAGGTTAATATAGAGGAAAGGTTTGTGAAAGTGCCATTGCTGCTCAACCATCAGCCGGTTGTAGCCGTAGTAAAGGCAATCGGAACGACGGAACAGCCGGAATTTTTAATTTCCGGAACGGAGGGCCCCCTCAAAGAAAAGGCAGCCGAGCGCCTATCGGAAATTTTCCAATGGCATCTGCCGCTTGAGACCATTCACAGGCATTTTCAAAACACAGAATTACAGCCGATCTTTGAAGCGCATTATGGAACGCCTATTGTGCTCGATTTTGCTCCGTATGGCTGTATCCTGAAATGCATTATTCACCAGCAGCTGAATCTTGCGTTTGCACACACACTAACAGAACGGTTTGTGAAAACATTTGGCTTTGAAAAAGAGGGTGTGTGGTTCTATCCGCTGCCTGAAAAAGTTGCAGAACTGACAGTGGATGACCTAAGAGAACTGCAATTCAGCGGACGCAAGGCTGAATATGTTATCGGCATAGCAAAAGAGACAGCTGCCGGAAATTTAAACTTTGATGAGCTTAAAAACCTTTCAGATGAAGAAATTTATGATAAACTAATCAAATTGCGCGGTGTTGGTCCGTGGACGGTTCAGAACTTTTTAATGTTCGGTCTTGGCCGGCCAAATCTTTTTCCGATGGCAGATATCGGCATTCAGAATGCGTTGAAAAAATTATATAAATTAGAAGTGAAACCGACTTTCGAGGAAATGGAGACATTTTCGAAGAGCTGGGATCCTTATTTGAGCTATGCCTCTCTTTATTTGTGGAGAAGCATCGAGTAATTTGGAGTGATGAAGAATCATGAAACAAGAACAAACAGCTAAATTAAAACTAAAGCAGACATTCCCGCTGACAATCAAAAGGCTTGGCATTAACGGTGAAGGTGTCGGATATTTTAAAAGGCAGGTTGTATTTGTCCCGGGGGCATTGCCAGGCGAGGAAATTGTAGCAGAAGCAACAAAGGTAAACCCAAAGTTTTCAGAAGCCAAAATCAAGAAAATCCGAAAAAAATCGGAGTTCCGTGTCCAGCCCCCATGCCCGGTCTATCATGAGTGCGGCGGCTGCCAGCTGCAGCATCTCCGCTATGATCAGCAGCTGAAGGAAAAGCGGGATATCATCATTCAATCTTTAGAAAGACACACAAAGCTGAATCCTGAAAAGCTTGATATAAAAGAAACCATTGGAATGGAAGATCCATGGAGATATAGAAATAAAAGCCAATTCCAGGTTGGCCAAAAAGATGGGAAAGTGCTGGCCGGCTTATATGGTATGAATTCGCACCGCCTGATTAATATCGAGCACTGTGCAGTCCAGCATCCACAGACAACCAAGGCGACAGAAACTGTGAAACGGATTCTTCAGGATCTGCGAATCCCAATTTATAATGAGAGAAACCGCAAAGGCATCGTGAGAACCATCGTTGCCAGGGTAGGGATTCAGACAGGCGAGCTGCAGATTGTATTAATTACAGCTCAGAAAGAGCTTCCTAAGAAAGAGATCATAATCGAAAAAATTAAAAGTGAGCTGCCTGAAGTAAAGTCGATCATTCAAAATGTGAACGGTGAAAAAACCTCCATTATTTTTGGGCAGGAAACCATGAATCTGGATGGAAGCGACTTTATCCAGGAGACACTTGGAGATCTTCAGTTTGAACTGTCGGCACGGACCTTCTTCCAGCTGAACCCGGAACAGACTGTCAAGCTGTACAATGAAGTTAAAAGAGCAGCGGCTTTAACCGGCAAAGAAAAAGTAGCTGACGCATACTGTGGCGTAGGAACGATTGGACTATGGGTGGCCGATCAGGCAGCCGAAATCCGCGGCATGGATATCATCAGGGAATCCATTGAAGATGCTAAGAAAAACGCGGCGCGCCATGGAATTAAACATGCCCAATACGTGGTCGGCAAGGCAGAAGAATGGCTTCCGAAATGGACAAAAGAAGGATGGAAGCCGGACGTGGTTATCGTCGATCCGCCAAGAACAGGACTGGATCAGCAGCTGTTAAAAACGATTTTGAAAGTCCAGCCGAAGAAAGTGGTTTATGTTTCGTGTAATCCGTCTACGTTGGCAAAGGATATTTCGGTCCTGAGTTCTAAATATAAAGTAAATGGCATTCAGCCTGTGGATATGTTTCCGCAGACGGCACATGTGGAGTGCATTTCACAGTTAGTTTTAAAAAATGATTGAGGGGGAATTATAGCCCCTCACCCTGTGCAAACTTGTAGTAAATCTTAACATCTTTGTTTTCTGTTACTTCAATCTTTTCCACGAAGCGTAGTAACATCTCGGTTGTTAAAGAATTGAAGTTTAAGAATGTTTTTAGTTGTTCTAAGATAGCAGAGGTTTTAAAAGCTGCTTTTTTCTCATCAATGGCTCTTTTAATCTCTGCTTTTTCTATTTCTAGTTGTTGTAACTTTTCCTGTACCGACTAACAAAATCGTCATAATCCTGTTTTGAAATATCCTCTGAAATAAACTTCTGTAAAGCATTACGCTTTAACTCTTTCTGCTTTTGAACTTGTTTTTCAATAGATTGTAATCTTGACTCATTTTGTTTTGCGGTGGCTTTTACTTTTTTCTCAATTTTGCTTTCTAAGTTAGGATGTACTAAGTCATCAGCTATCTTTTTTAAATCATCAAGGATTATTTCTTCTAAAAGTTGCTCTTTAATCACATGACTAGAACAGGCTTTCTTACCATGTTTTGCATAAGAGCCACAAATATAACCCTTTCGATTTATTCTATAATGCATGGATTTACCACAGTCAGAACAATAAGCGATATTAGTAAAAAGGTGCTTTCTCTTTCTAGTACCGCCCCGACCTCTTTTAGCTTTTTGTTCTAGTAGGCTCTGAACCTGTTCAAACATATTTCTTGAAATGATAGGCTCGTGAGTGTTAGAAATGGTTATCCATTCGCTTTGGTCATTTACTTTGCGTGTCTTATTAGTCACGTTCATAGTGGTCTCTCTGCCCTGTACAAGGTCTCCTGCATAGTGGGGGTTCTTCAATATCTTCTTAATAGTAGAACCCTGCCAATAAAGACCTGCATTGGCTTTTCCTATAACCTGTGATGGAGTTGGAATATCATTATTAGTTAGATACCTAGCTATTTTGTCATGTCCCCAACCTTCAAGGTATTTTTCAAAGAGGTCTTTAACTACACTAACGGTATAATCATCTCTAATTATTAGCTTTTTGTCTTTCAGTGCATATCCATATGGGGGAATACTACCCAAGAATTTTCCGCTTTTATACCTCATGTGAAATACAGACTTAATACGGTCGCTAATACGTTGACTTTCACTTTCATAAATCCAAGCATAAAGACCGAACATAGCTTGTTTTGAGAAGTCCTGTGTATCAACTTTGCCATCTAAAGTAATTAATCGAACTCCTTTATTGTCAGCAACTCGCCTTAGTTGATAAAGTAATTCCACATTACGACCTAATCTGCTTAACTCTTTAGCTACAATTACATCAAATTCTTTATTTTCAGCGTCATGGATAAGTTTTTTTAATCCTTCACGATTATCAGTAGTTCCTGTTTGAACGTCTGTATAAAGGTCATATAAGTCAAAGTGATTTTCTGTGATGAAATCTAAAATCATTTGCTTTTGATTTTCTGGTGACTCTTTTTGACCCTCTTTGTTAGTTGATACCCTTATATATCCTGCTACTCTCATTATTGTCGCCCTCCATTATCGAAAGCGACTATATCTACTTGATTATCATTGTAAGCGGCAGATATAATCTTTTCAATTTCTTTCTCTAATTGGTGTAAGATTATCGAATTAAAATCATGTGTTCCAATAAAAACTCGTTGAATGTTCATATTATTATTTCCCTTTTCTACCGTAGCAATCGTTCTATATAGGGAATTAGTTGCGAGATATTTTTATAAGTTTAGAAGAGGAATTAAAGAGTTATAGAAATGGATATAAACGTTTGGTAAAATATACTTATATTGTCTATATTTAGGTGTCCTAGAGGTTAGTAAGAGAATGGGTTTTTCGTTCCTTTTATGGTTGAAATTAAATAACTAATTGTATCGGAGGGCTAATTAATAATGAAATTATTTTTGGTCAACAGCATTAGAACAAATAATTTTAATGATGAACAAATAATGGGGAAAATCAAAAATATGTGGGAAGAAGCCTATAGTAATCTAGAACATCATCAAAATAGTATCTTTGGTGTTTATTATGACTATGAGAGTGACTATAAAGGTGATTATTCATTAAGCGTTGGTATTGAAGAAAGTTATGGGAAATCTTTTATTGAAATACCAAAAAACGAGAAATACGAAATTTTTAAAGTGGATACTACTGACGAAAAAGGTGTCATTAATACTTGGAGTAAGATATGGGAACAAGAGGAAGCGGGTTTATTAGAGAGGGCTTACTCATATGATTTTGAAAAATATTCAACTAATGGGGAGATTGAAATTTACATAGCAATAAAGTAATTAATGTCTATCTGTATTCTCCGTTCGCTTCGCTCACTTCGGGGGCTTCGTTCCTCGCCCCTTTTATAATGGGTAGGGGGATTTAGGTACTAATTCGAGGAAACATACCACCCCCCTGTAAAGGGGATGGCGATATTAAGGACTAATCCTGAGGTATCTTCATGACATCAACGTGCCCAGGTACAGCTTTACCACGTATATTCAAAATAACTCTGTCATGCCACCAGCCAAAAGGCTCTGCGACGGGTATTGATCTGGGAAAAATTTCACCCTCTAACGGTGTTCACCGCTTTTACACGGGCTAGTTTTTAACGTGTTCTCCTAGATAACCACGGATAAAATCGATATAAGTATTCCCTATGTAAAACCACCCCATGAATAACTGATAAGGAGCGGCAATATAGTAACAACAGGAAGTTAACAAACTTCTAAACTGGTAGAATTTCATCAATTTCATTTTCTGTAATTCCATAGTCAAGTAATAGCTTTACTAAAGACTCAATACTGACACCATAGCCATAACTAGAGTCATGAACACCATTGTAAGGTTTAGATACTCTTTCTAGTTGTCCGCTTTGGATACGTCTAATAATGTAGTCATCAGTAAAACCAAGCCCAAAGCGGTCAACTATTCTTCTTGCTCCTTCGACTGTTATCATTAAACCTCACCCCTCAATACTAATTTTCGTATGCTATCTTTTGTAAAATAGATACGGTTTTCTTGTTGAACCTTTTCAACATAGGGGGAAGATGATAGTTCAAAAAATCTTTGAGTTGTAACCCCCAATATTTCGGCTGCTTGTGAAAAACTGTAAAGATTTTCAGTTTTCATTATCATCAGCAGTACCGCCCTTCTGTAACCATTCCATAACTATCGCTCTATTAAAACGAACTGATTTACCAACCCCTTTACAGGTCCTGGAATTACTCCTTCTCGTGCTAATTTATAGGTTGTTTGTTCACTCATATCTAGTAACTTGGATAATGAGCGTACTGTTAGAAACTCTTTTTCCATACCGTAAGACCTCCTAATTTTTGTTATTTCTTGCTCTGACACAAACATTATAAGAATGGCATTTTATTTTTTAACATGGAGCGTAAAAGAACATAAAACGATAAATAACAATAAAATCCTTTGTTTTGGCGTACATTAGTAGATTTTTATAGGCAGGTTGAGGGAACGAACGTATAGTTATTACCTCTATAATTGGTGGTATCTACCTTTATTGGGGGTGGAAGTTTTAGGACATCCATTTTGAAGTATTTGACGTACAAAGGAAATTTGGAAAATTTTCATATGGAGAGAATGAGCCATACCAACATATATATTTGATATAGTCAATCATTCGGCACTGGGTGGGGTCTATAATGAAGAGGATTATTCCTATAAAAAGTGGTAATATAGTCGCCCAGTGTATAATATCTGTGAAATGTATTCAACACACGTTGAGGCGGTCACACTTCTTGAACTGAAATAATCAGTTGATGCGGAAAGCTGTTAATCAAAAATATACAAACAATAAAAATTTATCTGCTTGTTTCACACTCCTTCCAGAAACAAGCGAAAGAGGAGCGGTATGCTGTTTACCGCTCTTTTTTTTGTTGAATAATCAAAGTGTACGCTTGCGCCGCCTAATGCGATCAGATTGACCTCATTAAAGCTCTCCAGCCTGAGCAAACCAATACCATAGAGTACTTCAAAGAATACTTACAAAATAATCTATATAGTCTCTTTTTTAGTCAGCTGAAAGGTTTCATTTCTGATATTTTAATCAGTCATATTAAAAATATTTAAATTCACCCTGTCCTTTTTACTGTTTTCTTTATATATAGAGGGTGAGGAGCTGAATCAATGGATCGTGTCAATGATGATCATTATGACATTCAGCGAACTATTTCTGAAAATATTCTGGAGGGATTTCAATGAGCAAGTTTTTGGTGGGGGAACGGTCCATTATATTGATTCCATCGCTAGCGGTGAAGCTGGGAATGAAGGAGGCGATCATGCTGCAGCATGTCCATTATTGGCTTTCGGTCAGCAGGAATGTGAAGGATGGCCGAAAATGGGTCTACAACACTTATGAAGAATGGAAGAAACAGCTTCCGTTCTGGTCGCTGAGTACGATTAAGCGAACGATTGCGGGTCTCGAGGAAAAGGGCTATATCCTATCGGATAACTTCAATGCTCATAATTGGGATCAGACGAAATGGTACTCGATTGACTATAAAAGGCTGAGGGAGATTGAGGGAGAATTAAAGGGACCCATTCAACTAAACGGAAGTGAGAATTCGAAGTGGCAGGAAACTGAAATGGAAACGGAAACGGAAATTCCGTACGCTGCCATCATCCAATATCTCAATGAGAAAACGGATTCGGGCTATCGGGAGAGCTCCAGGAAGACGAGGAGTCTAATCAGGGCTTGGTGGGAACAAGGCTTCACCCTCTCAGATTTTCATAGGGTTATCGATTTGAAGTCTGCCGAATGGAAGAGAGATCCGCAATATTCACGCTACCTGAGACCTGAAACACTGTTTGGCTCAAAATTTGAAGGGTACTTAAATCAAAAGCCGCAAGCAAAACATTTGGAGGAAAATGATTTCGAACTGGATGACTAGTGATCAAAAATCTGGTGTGAACCATTCGAAACAAAAAGGGAATAGTAAATGCAAGGCGGACAGGCGACAAAGCGTCTCATCCGAAGGGACAAACGCCACATCCCGGCCATAGTATGAAATTTTAAACTTCTGCAGGGAGTTTGATAAAAAGTCCTTAACCATGGTATAAGTGTAAAAGAAGCATAGATATGCTGTTTTTAATTTAGGGATATGGAGTTTCTTTAGTATCTCTTAATGAGAGGATTGGAATAAAAAGATGAAAGAAAATTTTTGGCTAGAGTTACCGCGGCCATTTTTTATATTGGCACCAATGGAAGAGGTGACAGATGTTGTTTTTCGCCATGTGGTGAGTGAAGCAGCCAGACCAGATGTGTTTTTTACTGAGTTTACAAACTCAGATAGCTATTGTCACCCTGATGGGATCAAAAGTGTGCGCGGGCGTTTGACCTTTACAGAAGATGAACAGCCAATTGTCGCCCATATATGGGGTGATAAGCCTGAGTACTTCCGTCAAATGAGTATTGGGATGGCGGCAATGGGCTTTAAGGGAATAGATATCAACATGGGCTGTCCCGTACCCAATGTGACCCAGAACGGGAAGGGAAGCGGCCTGATCCGCCGCCCTGAATTGGCAGCAGAACTCATACAGGCAGCCAAAGCAGGAGGCTTGCCGGTCAGTGTAAAAACAAGGCTTGGCTTCACGGAAGTTGACGAATGGAAGGCTTGGCTGAAACACATTTTCGAGCAGGACATTGCTAATCTTTCCATTCATCTGCGGACGCGGGAAGAAATGAGCAAAGTGCCTGCCCATTGGGAGCTGATCCCGGAGATTAAGGAACTTCGTGACCAGGTGGCTCCGGATACCCTTTTGACAATCAATGGAGATATTCCAGATCGCGAGAAGGGCTTGGAGCTGGCCGATAAATACGGTATAGATGGAGTCATGATTGGGCGCGGCATATTCCATAATCCATTTGCTTTTGAAAAGGAGAAAAAGGATCACACCAGTGAGGAATTGCTGGACCTTCTGAGATTGCATATGGATCTGCATGATCAATATGCGCATTTAGAACTGCGGCCGTTCACGGCTCTTCATCGCTTTTTCAAGATCTATGTCAAAGGCTTTCCAGGAGCAAGCTCACTAAGAAATGACTTGATGAACACAAGATCTACTGCTGAAGTGCGTGAATTGCTTGAGGCTTTTGCTTTAAAGAATAATTAAAAATGCTAGGGGATGGGCCAATCGTCCATCCTCTTTTATTAAGGGTTTGTTGCTTTTTCCTAACTTAGTTTAATTCGCTGAGTTGATTGTAGCGGAAGGTGCGAGATCCTCGAAAATGCATGCGCATTTTCTTCGTGCGGTGTTTATCAGGGAAGCTTATTCAACGTCCTGCGGGAGTAGCGGGACAGATGAGACCCCGCAGGCGCGAAGCGTCGAGGATGCTCAGCGCACGCCCCGCGATCGCTGAGCATCCTGGAGCGGAAATCAACGGACAACATTGCAAAGCGAAAAACAACATTTTATCGAAAAAAGATAATTTTTAAACGTGAGGGATGAGAATGAAACCTTTTTTATTATGCACATTCATTTTATTTTCTCTAGCAATGCTAACAGGCTGCCAGTCAGCTGAAACAATGGTTCTGCTGGATGAAGAAATCAAAGAAATAAAAGTTTCAAAATCAGAGGGTTTAGGCGGAATTAATGAAGAAAGCTTTATTTCTTTCAAGGATCGAAAATCGATCGCTGTATTTGAAAAGGCAATAACAACTGCTGTAAAACAATCAGGCAACGCAGATATTGAGGAACCTGAATATGATATAGCAGTAGAATACAAAGGAGATCTTCCTGCACACGGCATTCATTTATGGCTTGGCGAGGATAATGAAAAAAGCTCCTTCATGTATATTACCAATGAAGAGATTTACCTGACTTCCCCGGAAATGACGAAAAAACTAAGAAGCCTCGTTCTCTCAAACTAACTCCATCCAAAGCCACTCCTTTTTAATGGGATAATCCCCCACATGGTTATTTCTCTAAAAAAGGGGTATACATTCAGTAAACCAAAAGGAGGTGGCCAAGAATGGAAGTAGAAGTATTGTGTAACGTGGAAAACTGTAAGTACTGGGCTGAAGGTGATAAATGTGTAGCGGACTCTATTTATGTGATTGGCCAGAATGGCCGGGAAGCGGATGAAATAGAGGAAACAGCCTGTAAAACGTTTGAGCTTGATGAATAAGCATAAGAAGACCTGACAGCCGGCAGATTAAAATGCAGGCTGTCAGGTTTTTTTACATACAAAAGATGCCCGCTATATTTCCTTAGAAAGGGTATAATAAATGAAAATGACTTTAAAACCATGCAGATAAGGAAGGAGTTATGATGACAACTAACAATGAAATCGGATGGAGTTTTGATAATAGTTATACACGGCTGCCTCAGACATTTTTCTCAACAATGAAGCCAAACCCTGTATCATCCCCTGAGCTGGTTATCCTAAACGGGCCGCTGGCAAAAAAATTGGGATTGGATATAGACGCATTAACAAGCGAAACGGGTGTTGAGGTATTGGCAGGCTGTCAGGTCCCTATGGATGCTGAACCTCTCGCTCAAGCTTATGCAGGTCATCAGTTTGGACACTTTAATATGCTTGGAGACGGCCGGGCGATGCTGATCGGCGAGCAGATAACCCCTGAGGATAAACGATTCGACATTCAGCTGAAAGGCTCCGGCCGAACGCCGTTTTCACGCGGCGGAGATGGACGGGCGGCTCTGGGCCCGATGCTCCGGGAGTACATTATCAGTGAAGCCATGCATGCCCTTGGAATTCCCACTACCCGCAGTCTGGCAGTTGTAACTACAGGAGAAGCCGTTATCCGGGAAACTGAGCTTCCGGGGGCGATTCTGACAAGAGTGGCTGATAGCCATATACGGGTGGGGACTTTTCAATATGCGGCAAACTGGCGGCCGGTTGAGGAGCTTAAAAGCTTGGCAGATTACACGATTCAGCGTCATTATCCGAAAATAAAAGATGACGAAAACCCTTACCTGTCTCTCCTGGAGAAGGTGATCCAGCAGCAGGCTTGGCTGATTGCCAAATGGCAGCATATAGGCTTTATCCATGGAGTCATGAACACCGACAACATGGCTATCAGCGGAGAAACCATTGATTATGGCCCGTGCGCTTTTATGGATAGTTATGATTTGGCAACTGTCTTCAGCTCCATTGACAGGGAAGGCCGTTATGCTTATGGAAATCAGCCGTATATTGGCGGCTGGAACCTGGCAAGATTTGCGGAAACTCTTTTGCCTCTGCTTCATGAAGCCGAAGAGGAATCTGTAAAATTAGCTCAAGGCGCCATTTCAGAATACAATAAAATCTATCAGAAACATTGGCTTGCAGGGATGAGGGCAAAGCTTGGGTTATTTAATGAAGAAGCAGAAGATGAGGCTCTTTTTACCGGACTGCTAAAGATTATGCAGAAGTCTGAAGCCGACTATACCAACACCTTCCGTGCACTAACACTGGGTGAGCTTGAAAACACTGTGGTAAATAATGATCCGGAGTTTGCCAGCTGGCATGGTCAATGGCAGGAAAGACTGACCAGGCAGAAGGAATCGAAAGAAGAAGTAAATGAGAAAATGAAGAACAGCAACCCGTCCGTCATTCCTCGGAACCACCGGGTGGAAGACGCGCTGGAAGCAGCTGTTAACAATGGTGATTACAGCGTGATGAAAAAACTGCTTGCAGTACTCGAGAATCCTTATGCTTATACAAAAGATCAGGAAGAATACTGCAAACTGCCAGAGCCATCCGGCATGCCATATCGAACATACTGCGGAACTTAATATAGTACAATTAATAGGTAAAGCCTGGCCCGATTAATGGGTCAGGCATATTTTATGCTGTTATTGACATCAGCAGGTGACAGTGTTACATTAAATATAGAACATACATTCGGTTTGGTGGTTGACTTGAACATACAACTAAAAGAAATCATATCAAAAAGTATCTTAACACCTGCCAAAGGTGCGATAGACAACTTTACTCATTCATTGAACCCATATGCGGGCTGTGCTTTTGGCTGTAAATACTGCTACGTAAGGGAGCTGCCTGTTTCCATCTTCCGTGAAGAGGAATGGGGTGCATGGATTGATATAAAATCAAATGCGGCTGAGCTTTTGGAGAAAGAATTGGCTAAAGCTAAAAAAAGGGGGAAAGTGGCTTTATTTATGTCCTCTTCCACTGATCCTTACCAGCCAATAGAATATACTTCAAAACTGACAAGAAGTTTATTGGAAGTGATGCTTGAAAATCAGCCTGACTTTTTACATGTACAAACCCGTTCGCCATTGGTGAAGCGGGATATCGATTTATTTCAGCAATTCGGAGATCGAATCAGAATCTCCATGACAATCGAGACAGATAAAGAAGAAGTCAGAAAGGCATTTGCACCTGCTGCACCTCCCATCCCTGCAAGAATGGCTGCACTAAAACTCATAAAAGAGGCAGGAATTATCACTCAGGCAACACTGGCCCCGCTGCTTCCATGTTCGAGGGAATTTCCTGCAAAACTGAAATCTATTGCTAACCGTGTTACGATCGACGATTTTTGGATGGGGGATGGAAGCGGAGGGAGAAGGACCGAGAGGCTTGGAATCCGCAAGGTTTTTAATGAGCTTGGCTTGGAGAAATGGTATAATCCATCTGCATATAAAGTGGTTCTTAACATGCTGGAACGGGAATTTCAAGATGCACCGATTCAACTGGGTGTATCAAAGGGTGGTTTCAGCCCTGATGGCAGATAGGTGACTATAAAAATATAAGAGGTATTTTTTATGGATCTGTTTAGTTCACAATACGTAAGAGGCATTAGGCTTAAAAGAGAAGATATTCCATCATTCAATCAATATCCTTTCAGCCTCCCGAGCCTGAAAACGCTGGATGAGGTGCCTTTTCACCCGAAAGTAACCTTTCTGATAGGCGAGAATGGAATGGGAAAGTCAACCCTCCTTGAGGCGGTTGCGGTTGCACTGGGATTCAATGCAGAAGGCGGATCATTCAATTTTAATTTTTCTACCTTTGATTCACATTCTATAATGGGAGAATATTTAAAGGTAATTAAGGGCGTAGATAGACCGTCAGATGGCTTTTTCTTAAGGGCAGAGAGCTTCTATAATGTAGCTTCCAATATTGAAGAAATGGACAGCGAAGGCAGCGGGCCAAAAGTAATTGACTCCTTTGGGGGCCGTTCTTTACATGAGCAGTCACATGGTGAAGCGTTTTTCTCCACATTTCTTCATCGCTTTCGCGGCAATGGAATCTACATTCTGGACGAGCCTGAAGCGGCACTATCCCCACTGCGCCAAATGTCCATGCTGACAAGAATTCATGATCTGGTCAGCGAACATTCACAATTTATTATCGCCACTCATTCTCCCATCATCATGGCTTATCCTGATGCAGCCATATATGAATTCACTGAGGACGGCATTTCGGAAAAGAAGCTGGAAGAAACGAATCATTACCGCATCATGAAGCAATTTTTCGATAATAAGAAAAGAATGCTTCATCATTTGCTTAATGAATAAAAAAATGGAGGCCGCATGCCTCCATTTTAGCTTATGTATGTTATTCTTCGTGGCTGAACATCCAGTTGATCCCGAATTTATCTGTTAACTGGCCAAAGCTCTTGCTCCAGAAAGTTTCCTGCAGCTCCATGGTTACTTTGCCGCCTTCCTGCAGATTGTTAAAATACTTTCTCAGGTTATCCACATCATTAATGACAACTGCAAGATTAATGTTATTTCCTACTGTAAAAGGCATACCTGGAAACGTATCTGAAAACATTACATTACTGCCGCTAATGTTAAGGCTTGAATGCATAACCAAATTCCTTGCTTCCTCTGGCAGAGGATAATCAGGGTTTTGTGGAGATTCACCAAAAGTGGTGATCTCAGGCATTTCCAATTCAAATGCCTTTACATAAAATTCAATTGCTTCCCGTGTATTTCCATTAAAATTTAAATAGGCATTAACAGCCATTTCTTTCACTCCTTCCTAATTCAATTTCATTATAGACGAAATATTCAAAAATTAATACAGATCAGAGACAATCTTTATAATTCCTGAAGTGCTTGTTCAACACTAGTGAATCCTCTGCTGTCAGCACGATCGGGTTCATCCGATTCAATGATCCATTCATTGCCGGCAGGAGTTAAGCCGCCATTCTCATCTTTAAGGAATGGGCTGTGAACATGATACGTTTTCCCTGCTTTCTTCAGCGTGTATCCCATATAATAGTATTGGTCCTGGCCCTCTTCCTCGTAAACCCCAATATCATCGATTCCATATTTATCTAAATAAGACTGGAATGGCTCCTGTAATTCTCTGATTACTTGCTCTCTTGATAAAAAATCCATGGCGATTTGCTCCCTTCCAATTATCTATTCTTAATATGGCTTTTTGGAGAGGGAATAAACATGAAACGGTGAAAAGAGTGCCCCTATTAGCGAGGCACTCTGCTTCTTAGCTTTATTCTTAGTTTGCCGAGATGCTCCATAAGTTCTTCATATTCTTTCAGCTCAATGCTGCAGGACTGTATGGCCTCTCCGACATTTTTGGTGATACCCTGTTTTTCCTTGCGTGCTTTTTCCTCAAGGAAAATATATATCTTGCGTTCATCCGCTGTAGAGCGTTCTTTTCGGAGCCATCCGTTGGATACCATCCTAGAAATCATCGGGGTGAGTGTCCCGGTGCCAAGATTTAATTTATCTCCAAGCTCTTTGGCTGTCATGCCATCCTTTTCCCAAAGTGCCAGAAGAACCAGATATTGCGGATAGGTTAAGCCAAATGGCTGCAGGGCACTTGTATATAGTTTTGTAAAATCGCCTGCTGTTTCATAAACCGCAAAGCATAGCTGTTTATCCAGTGTAAAAAAGTCCTTCACATCATCACCTGATTCTAATCTGGGTTTACAATAATTTCTTTAAATCATCCTCGATTCTTTCCGGTTCAGTTGTAGGTGCATACCGTTCTACAACCTGTCCGTTCCGGTCTACGAGAAATTTCGTAAAGTTCCACTTAATGTTTTTAGACAGAAGTCCCTTTTTCTGTTCTTTTAGATAAGCAAATAATGGGTCCGTATTGTCGCCATTTACATCAATTTTGGCGAAAACCGGGAAAGACACACCATAATTCAGCTGGCAAAACTCAGTGGTTTCCTCAATATTATCAAATTCCTGGTTATTGAACTGATCACAAGGGAAACCAAGAATTTCAAGGCCGCTGTCTTTATACTTTTCATAAAGCTCCTGCAATCCTTTGAATTGAGGTGTTAATCCGCATTTGCTTGCGGTGTTTACTATAATGAGAGGTTTTCCTTCGTATTCTTTCAGAGATTTCAAGTCACCATTCGTTTTTTTAACTTCAAAATCAAAAACTGTTGTCATTCGAATCCCTCCTATATATATCGTGTACGATTTAATCTTATGCGATTTAAATTCTTTTTGCAATCAATAAACATTCTCCTGAAACTAATGATCGTGTTTATTCGTAGAGAAGATAGATTTCAAATTCATTTACAAAGGGTGATCAGGATGCTGGATGAGCTGCGGGAAGCCATTGAAAAACTGCCGGAGCGGGGGGCGAAGAGCTATTTATTCCACCTATTGCTTAGGGTTCACTTATTAAAAAACAATGCTGGTTCTCAGGAACAAATCATCGAACTGCTCCATGATATTCAAGAAAAGGTACTCTTTTATTCCGAGGAGAGGGATTTGGAGCAGGAATATGAAATCTGCCACATTGTGTGCGGAGAATCACCTGCAGGGGCTTTAAAGGCAGGGCTCAGTAAAGAAAATAAGGTCATCGGTTTTCCTGACTTCTTTAGCAATGGGCCTCTGTGGAGGGTGCATGAAAAGGAAGGGAGAAAAAAGCGATTTGAATGGGTGAAGGATCATATTAATATACCAGATGATTATCTGGAAAAGGAATATGAAAGAAAAATAGCTAAAGCAATTGAAGAAATCGCAGCCATTCCTGCGGGCAAACCAATCGTGATCTGGACAGCTGACAACGCCGATGAACAAACGGGTTTGCGGTTTTTCCTGCACTTATTAAGAAACAAGGATAATAATGTGCATGTTATTAATACTTCTCAGTCCTATAAGGAGCTTTTTCCTGCGAAAAAGAATCAATACAAGCTCAGGCACTCAGGTGAAGCTGCTCCAGATAAGCTTAAGATCATATTGGATAAAAACATGGGAAGCCCTTTATCTGCTGAAGAAAGAACCGGATTTGTATCAGATTGGCAGGCACTCTCCAAAACAGAGGAAGTATTGCGCATATGGGAAGAGAATGAAATACATAGTGTACCAGAGAGTTATTTTGATGAATATATCATCGAGTCAGCCAAAAAGCTTCATAAAGGCAACAAGGGTTTTATAAAATCAGCCAGATTAATTGGTGAAGTGATAGGGCATCTGGATGAGCCAATTGGGGATGGCTTTGCCGAATATAGAGTAAGATCCTTAGTGTATAACGGAATATTTGCCATAAAAGGAATTCCGAAAAGTATGAGGTTTTATAGCATTAAACTGAAAGAGATTTAGAATTCAGTAGTCTCTCTGCTGGAATTTCATTCAGCCTTCATTTATTCTAAATAAAAGAAACGAATAGAAGGGGATTCATCTTGAAGAAGATTTACAGTGATGTTATTCAATTCCGCGGCACCCACTTTGATTTTGGCTTCATGCAGGGAGAACGATTAAAGGATTCTCTTTCGGTCAGAAACCGGGATGACCAATGGAAGGTGCGAAAGCCGCGCTTTTCAATAAATGAATCAGAAGTAAAAAAAGCAATTACGAGATTTGCCCCCGGAATCTGGGATGAGCTGCTTGGGATTCAGGCAGCAATGCAATGGCCGTTGGAGCGGGTATTAAAGGAATTTGGCGGATATCGCCTCGATTATGTCCGTTCAGGCTGTTCCATCCTTACAGGGGATGACTATCTGATTCGCAATTATGATTATCATCCAAAAACTTATGAGGGGCGCTATACCTTTTATCAGCCAACAGATCAGGGCTATGCGATCATTGGTCCGAGCCAGAGGGTGACTGGCCGGATGGATGGCATGAATGAAAAAGGACTTGTAATCGGCTATAATTTCATGAACCGGAAAAAGCCTGCTGATGGCTTTATCTGCTGCATGATCGGCCGCCTGATTTTAGAGGCATGTGCCAATGTCAAAGAAGCGGTTGAGATGCTGCAGGAAATACCGCACCGCCACTCTTTTACCTATGTGGTGTATGAGGCAGGCGGAGAGACCTATGCTGTGGAAACATCTCCGAGAGGTGTACAGGTCCGTCAGACAACAGCCTGTACAAATCATTTTGAAATCATGAAGGATGAAAATCGCAGTCATCTGGCTGACAGCATGCGCAGGCTGGATGTCATGAAAAGCCGTCAGGCGGAGCGCCTGGGTGCACATGATGCATTCCGCCTTTTGAATGATAGTGATAAAGGCGTTTTTTCAGATCTTTATGGAAGCTGGGCCGGGACCATTCATACATCAGCCTATCTGCCGCAAGAGATGATGGCCTGGTTTGCGCTCGGCGGCGACAGAGAGCCGGTTCTTTTTGACTTTGGAAGATGGCTCGATGGACATGACATTGAAATGGACAGAATCCCTGGTGAAGTTGATACCGACATTCCTTTTTTGCATATGGATGAGCATGCGAATTGGTTCAGGAGATGATGAAACGGAGAGTCCGGCTCTCCGTTTTTTCTATTTTGACCAAATATATTCATCATTTGGACAAACCCTCACATTCTTGCATTGCTTTATGTTGTGGTACACTTTAAGTATGAATTGGATGTAAACTGAGGTGCATACACGTGAAAACAGTATTAGTCATCGGCGGCGGTGTTACAGGATTATCCGCCATGTATGAACTGAACAAATGGAAAAAAGAAAATGATCAGGATATACGGCTTGTGCTGGCAGAGTCAGCGGAACAGCTTGGCGGAAAGATCCGCACGGTAAGAAGAGGCGGATTTGTTATCGAATCAGGAGCTGATTCGATTGTTGCCCGCAAAGCGGATGCAATGAATTTTATCCAGGAGCTTGGTTTAGAAGAAGACGTTGTTTACAATGCAGCGGGACGGTCTTATATTTACAGTGACGGTGAGCTGAAGCTCATTCCGGCGGATTCTGTGTTTGGGATTCCGGCGAGCGTTGAATCTCTTGCCAAATCAACAATTGTCTCTGCAGAGGGAAAGGTTGAAGCTTTAAAGGATTTTTATACGAAAAATGACCGCTTTACAAAAAATGATTCCATCGGCGATTTCCTTGAGCATTTCTTCGGAAAAGAACTGGTGGAAAAACAAATTGCACCTGTTCTTTCGGGAGTATACTCCGGGAATCTCAGTGACTTAACCATTGCTTCGACACTTCCGCAGGTGTTTGATTATAAAGAAAAGTACGGAAGTATCATAAAAGGCTTTGAGGAAAATAAAACGGTGTTCCAGAGCGGAGGGGGAAAGAAGTTTCTTTCCTTTAATAACGGCCTGGATGCATTAATTGACGCTTATGAAGAAAGACTGGACGGAACGGAAATCTTAAAAAAAACACAAGCTGTTAAAATAGAAAAAACGGACAGCGGATATAAGGTTGATTTCTCAAATGGCGAGAGCCTGGAGCCGGATCATGTGGTGCTTGGCATTCCGCATAATGCAGCTGCCACCCTGTTCGATGATCAGGGGCTGAAAGCGGAGTTTGAGCTTTTGAAAAACAGTTCCCTCATCTCTATTTATCTTGCATATGATATTCCAGACAGCGAGCTGCCTGAAGACGGGACAGGCTTCATTACGGCCAATACGGATGAGTTAAATTGCAATGCCTGTACATGGACAAGCCGCAAATGGAAGCATACATCAGGAAGCGGCAATTTGCTGGTTAGATTATTTTATAAAAGCAGCCATCCTGCGTTTGCCTTTCTAAAGGGAATGGATGAAGATGAGCTTTTGAAGACGGCATTGGCTGATATTGAAAAAAGCCTTGGCATTACGGCTGAGCCTGCGGCAAGTGAAGTGACAAATTGGACTGAAAAAATGCCGAACTATCTGATATCCCATCCACAGACAGTAGCGGAACTTGAAAGCAGATTGAGCCGGGATTACCCTGGCATTTGGCTTGCCGGCTGCTCCTATTATGGCGTGGGCATCCCTGACTGCATCGAAAGTGGGGCAGAAACTGCCGTGAAAATTATTGAGAATATGTAAAGCAAAAATCCCCTTCTGTGTAAGATGGGGATTTTTTTGGTTTTATATGATTTTGGTGTCCCTAGGACCTTCTAGTTTCATCTGCTCCAGCTCCAGCTTCATCTTTTCGGTCTCAAGCAGATAGTTTTCCTGCTTCAGCTTTTCCAGAGTGATTTCATCTATTATCATATTGTGTTTAATTTTGGCAAGCTTTTGATTGTGAACAGTCAGGATGGCAATGATGGGAATAGAGAAAATCATAACCACGGCAATCGTACCTGTCAAATTTCTTGCACCTCACATTAATTGAATTTGAAAATTTTGTGTAATATGTATGTAATTAGATTATAGCAAACGACAAGTGAGATAGAAACACGAAAAAAGATCAGGCGGTGAAGAAATGGCTGATATTACAGTTAAAAGAATTTACGATCCGTATGAAGAGACAGATGGCTACCGGGTATTGGTGGATCGGCTGTGGCCAAGAGGAATTAAAAAAGAAGCTGCACATCTGTCGGCCTGGGAGAAAGAGCTTGCGCCAAGCACCGAGCTTAGAAAGTTTTTTAATCATAAATCTGAACTTTTCGGTGTTTTTCGGGAAAAGTATCTCATTGAACTGCGTACACAGACAGACAAGATCAGCAAGATGGAAGAACTGTACGAGATATCAAAGAAGCAAAAACTTACTTTACTATATGCTGCGAAGGATACAGTACATAACCATGCGATCGTATTAATGGAGGAATTATTAAGGCAGGAGAAATAAAGGCTGATTGTAAAAGGCTGTTTCCGCAAAGTTTGTTGCTATTCGAATTATATTTACTGAGTTGATTGTAGCGGAAGGTGCGAGATCCTCGAAAATGCATGCGCATTTTCTTCGTGCGGTGTCACTCAAGGAAGCTTATTCAACGTCCTGCGGGAGTAGCAGGACAGGTGAGACCCCGCAGACGGGTAGCGTCGAGGATGCTCAGCGCCCGCGCCGCGATCGCTGAGCATCCTCTCGCTGCAATCAACGGGCAACATTTATATGTGAAAAACAACAATTTATGCGAAAAGAGCCTTTTAAAAAAGGAAAAGGTAAAAATACTTTAAATTTATGTAATGATTCTGAAAGTTTAGTGTTTTCTTTTTTCCTATACTTAAAGTTAAAAGAAGTGAGGGAGAAAGAATGATCGATTTACTTCTGATTCATGGAACAGTCATTACCATGGATCCAAACAGGCGCATTATCACGGATGGAGCTGTTGCCATAAATGGAGACAGGATCCTGGATGTGGAAAAGAGTGAGAAACTATTACAAAAATATGAGGCTCGAGAAGTGATAGATTGCACCCATCATTGTATCCTGCCGGGATTAATAGATGTACATGGACATGGCGGACATTCGATGTTTAAGACCATAGCAATGGAAAGCCTGGATGATTGGATGCCTATTATGACGAATACGTATAAGCATTTTGTAACAGACGAATTCTGGTATTTTGAAGGGAAGCTTTCTGCCCTTGAGCGGCTGAAGGCGGGCATAACAACTGGTATATCTGTTCTTGGCTCTATGCCAAGGTCGGATGATCCGGTGTTTGCCATCAATCATGCTAAAGCCTACGCAGAGACTGGTGTCAGGGAAGTTATTTGCACCGGTCCCTGTAATCCGCCATGGCCTCATTCATTCAGCAGGTGGATAAACGGCCAAAGAATGATGAAAGATGTCACCTATGAGGAAGTGTTGAAGGGTGCTGAAGCCGTAATTGAAGCTTTAAACCATTCCAATGAAGATCGGACAAGAGCATTTATTACCCCTTTCGTCATTGTTACTTCAGTTGAACCCTCTGGCCCAACTTCCCCAGCGAAACTTCATAGTTTAACAGAGCATGATTTATACCAGGCAAAGAAAGTCAGAGAGATTGCCAGAAAATATAATACAAGAATCCACTCTGATGCTTTTGGAGGCATGATTCACTTAGCAGTAAAGGATTGGGAGAATGCCCTTTTAGGCCCTGATGTTCATCTGCAGCATTGCCGGGGGATATCTTTTGATGAAGTGAAAATATTGGCAGAAACCGGAACAAATGTCAGTGCCTCACCTGGATTCTCTCAAATTCACGCACGCACACCGATGATAGAATTGCTAGAGCTGGGAGCGACAGTTGCTATATCAACAGATGGCACTTCACCATCCACAGCATTTGATATGTTTCAAGCCATGAGAAAAACTCAATTTATACATCAGGCAGCTCATAGAGATGAATATTGCTTGCCTCCTGGAAAACTTCTGGAGATGGTTACAATTGATGCTGCCAAATGTATTGGATGGGATGATGACTTGGGCTCTCTTGAAGCAGGGAAAAAGGCGGATGTTATAACTGTCAATATGCATCAGCCGCACTTAACACCAGAGTTTATGCATATTCACCGGCTTGTCCATCAGGCTTATGCAGCTGATGTGTGGCATGTTATCGCAGATGGCCGGGTTCTTATGAAGGATAGAACAGTATGCTCCGTTGATGAAAGGTCAGTTTTAGCAGAGGCAAATGAAGAAGCTGACGAAACAATTAAGCGGGCTGGTCTTGAAAGATATATGAAACAATCGAAATATTTTTGGGGTCACACACGAACCTATGGAGATGGAATGGATCATAGCATGGAAGAGCCTGCTGGTGAGAAGGAGGAGCAGAAATGAAGACCAGACTAAAGGGTAAATATGTAATTGGATATGATGGAAAAGATCATGTGCTGATTGAAAATGCTGAAGTTGTTTTTGAAAACGATACCATCATTTATGTTGGAAAAAGGTATGCTGGCCAAGCTGATAAAGTTATTGATGCCGGCTGCGCTTTAATCAGTCCGGGATTCATTGACTTGAATGCATTAGGTGATATTGACCATGATATCCTGCATATGGAGGCCAGTTCAGCAAGACAGAAAAACCTGCTTTGGTCAGAGAGGTATGTTAAGCAAGGGCACCATGAAATCATGACGGCTGAAGAAGAGGCCTTTAAATCTCTATATGCCTATTCACAGCTGATCCTTCATGGAATTACAACTGCTATGCCAATTACCTCTGTACATTACAAAAAATGGGCAGAAACATATGAGGAGCTAGCTTCAGCAGCGAAACATGCCGCTGACCTGGGACTGCGTATTTACCTCGGCCCAAGCTATCAATCAGGGATAAGAGTGGTTCAGGGTGATGGCAATATAAAGATTCATTGGGATGAAGATGTCGGAAGGCGAGGATTGGAAAGAGCAGTACGTTTTTTGGAAGAGTTTGATGGTTCATTTAATGGTTTGGTAAGAGGAATGCTTGCACCTGAGCGAATTGAAAGCCAAACGGAAGAAAGTCTTCTCCGGACAAAGCAATATAGTGACCATTACAAAGTTCCGATAAAATTGCATGCAGCCCAGGGTGAATATGAGTACCATACAATGATTCAGAAATATGGCGTAACACCAATCAGGCGTTTATATAATCTTGAATTTTTAGGATCCAGAACGGCTATTCCTCATGCCCACTATATTGCTGGATACAGCGGGGCAAAAACAGGTGGTGGAGATGATTTATCACTGCTGAGGGAAACGGGCACCACAGTCATTCACTGCCCCTTAATAATAGGAAGGCATGGGGAGGCAATGGAATCCTTTGCAAAATATAAGAAGTCAGGAATTAATCTTGCGTTAGGTACAGATACGTTCCCTCCGGATATGTTCCAGAATATCAGAATAGGGAGCATGCTTTCCCGCATCGCAAATAAAGAAGTTAAAGATTCAGCCTTCTCAGATCTTTACCGGGCTGCTACATTAGGTGCTGCAAAGTTTTTGGGAAGAGAAGATTTGGGCCGTCTTTGTGCTGGTGCAAAAGCAGATATTATTGCAATTGATTTAGACGGATTCCATATGGGAGTTTTAGATGATCCCCTGAGAACAGTGATGGCAAGCGGAAGTGGAAGGGATGTAAAGTTATCCATTATTAATGGGAAAGTAGTCATGAAAGACCGAAAATTACCCAGCATGGATTTAGAGGCATTAAAAGGAAAAGCGCAAAAATATTTTATGAAAATGAAAAAAGGTTATTTAAAAAGAGATTATCAAGAGCTACCGGAGAATGAATTGATGCCGCCTTCTTTCCGGTTTGCTGATTCTATTGATCAGCAATAACCTTTTGAATAAGTAGTAAAGAAAGTTAAAAAACATGTAAAGAAAGTAGAAAAAGATTAATCTGAATATTTTATATAATTAGACAAAGGCTCGGACGAGCTTAAAAAAGGGGGAATGAATATGAAGGTTAGAAAAAGAAAGGGGTTAGTCATTTTAGCTCTGCTGATCACCATCCTTATTTCAGGCTGTTCGACCAAAAAACCGGTTGACAGCAGTCAGGACTCCAAGGGAACAACAGCGGAAAACGGTGGAGAATTAGTTATAGCCCGTTTATCTGACGCAGAAAATTTAGATCATCATTTTATGTCGACAATCAATGCGGCAAGCGTTACGCATAATAAAATTTATGAGGGGCTTGTTGGCCGGGATAAAAACGCTGAAATCAAGCCGCTGCTGGCTGAAAAGTGGGAACAGCTAGATGAAACAACCTGGGAGTTCAAGCTTAGAGAGGATGTCACATTCCATGACGGGACGGCATTTAATGCCGATGCAGTGAAAGCAACATTTGACCGGTTATTAGATCCGGAGGTTGCCTCCCCTAGAGCTGTTGTATTCAAAATGGTAGAAGAAGTAAAGGCAGTCGATGAATTTACTGTCCAATTTAAGTTATCAGAACCTTTTGCACCTTTGCTGTCCATATTGGCCAATCATGAAGGCGGCATTATTTCACCAAAAACAATCGAGAAATATGGAAAAAAAGTTATCCAAGAGCCTGTAGGAACAGGTCCATTTGTATTTGAGTCCTGGACACCAGGCAAAGAAATTGTTTTTAACCAAAATGACACGTATTGGGGGACTCCATCCAAGCTGGATAAAGTCATATTTAAGATCGTCCCTGAAGAAACAACAAGGATATCCATGCTTGAAACAGGCGAAGCCCATATCGCCGAACCGCTCTCAGTCACAATGATGGAAACAGTAGAAAACTCCAAAAATGCGGAAATTTACCGAAGTGAAGGATTTGGCACAGAATATATTGGATTCAATGTAGAAAAGGAGCCGTTTAATGATGCACGAGTCCGCAAAGCAGTTGGACATGCTATTGAGATGGACTCTATCCTGGAAGGGGTATTTGAGAATGTTGGGAAAAAATCCAATTCACTGCTGGGGCCAAAGGTATTTGGATATCATGAAAGCCTGGAAGCATACGAATACAATCTCAATGAGGCTAAAAGGCTTCTGGCCGAAGCAGGCTACCCAAACGGTTTTGAAACTACGTTGAAAACAATGGATAAGAAAGAATGGATCAATATGGCAGAGGTCCTTCAATCTCAGCTGAAAGGGATCGGAATCAAGCTGGATATTCAGGTATATGAATACGGGACATTTGTCGAACAAGTAAACCGCGGAGATTCCGAAATGTTTATTTTGAGCTGGAGAAATGCGACAGGAGATGCGGATTATAATCAATATAATCTTTTCCATAGCAGTTCAAAAGGCGCTGCCGGCAATACCTTCTTTTACAGCAATAAAGAAGTGGACAGTTTAATCGAAGCAGCACGGGCTGAAAAAGATCCGGATAAACGGATGGAGCTCTATGCAAAAGCCCAGGAAATCGAAATGGAGGAATCCGTATATATTCCGGTTCGTGTCATTGAGAATATGGCGGCTGTTTCAAAAGATGTAAAGGGCTTCTCTATCAGTCCATCCGGATACTTGGAGATCAATGACATTTCAATTAAATAAGGCTCTAAGATAAGAGGGATATCCGTTCGGGGTACCCTTTTATCTTGTCCGGGGCCGGAGAGGTGAATGAAAATGAATAATAGCTATTGGCTAAAGAATGTGCGTTTGGAATGCGGATACAGAAAAGAGAATAATAGAGTGTCAGGTACGATAACAGATCTTTTTCATTTATTAATAGAGGATGGCCGCATTGCTGAGATTACGAAGGACTTAGAGGCTTCCTCTGATGATCTGCCCATTAAAGATGCAAAGGGATTGCTGCTATTGCCATCCTTTGTTGAAAAGCATGTCCATCTTGATAAAACGTATATGGGGGATGAATGGAGGGCCTGCATTCCGGCGTCCGGTGTCATAGAACGGTGTGAAATTGAAAAGAATGCATTATTATCTATGTCTTCAAGCACCTATCAGCGATCCAAAGCATTGCTTAAGCAGTTAATATCCTATGGATCAACTCACATCAGGACCCATGTGGATATATACCCTGAAGTCCAATTACGGAATTTAGAAGAAGTCCAGCAGACTTTGGAGGAATTTTCAAGTTATGCCAGCTCTGAGATTGTTGCCTTTGCCCAGCATGGCCTGCTGCGTTCAGGGACACCCCAGCTGGTGAGAGAAGCTGTTAGAAATGGTGCTGGTATTGTCGGTGCGGTCGATCCCGCTACTGTTGACAACAATATTGAAGCTTCGCTTGTTCAATTGATGGACCTAGCTGTAGAAGGCAATGCAGATATTGATTTGCATCTGCATGACCCTGGTCACCTTGGTACTTTTACAATGAAAATGCTGGCCTCTCTGACTAAGGAAGCTGGCTGGGAAGGAAGAGTGGCGATTAGCCATGCATTTGGCCTGGGGGATGTTTCAAGGGAAGAGGCTTCCGAGATGGCAGTGATTTTAAAAGACGCCGGTATTTCGATCGTTACCAGTCTCCCTTCTGGCCGTCAGATCCCGCCTGTTGATCTGATAAGTGAATATGGAGTAGAGGTGGCTGTCGGGAATGATAATATCTTTGATTCATGGTGGCCGACAGGAAATGGAGATATCCTGGAAAGAGCAAGCCGCTTAATTGAAAGGTACAGATGGACAGATGAAAAGTCACTTTCCCAAGCATTTCGATATATTACAGGGGGCAGAACACCGCTGGATCAGAAGGGAGACAGGGTCTGGCCAGCTGCTGGTGATGAAGCCAGCATGGTACTTGTTGATGCAAGCTGTTCAGCGGAGGCTATGGCTAGAAGGGCGGAACGACGGGCAGTGTTTTACAAGGGGAATTTAGTTTACGAAAAGATGGCTGAATAACTGGATAGGAAAAGCAGAGGGAGTAATGTGATGATTTATGACTTGATTATAAAGGGCGGCAATGTAGTTCTGAAAGACAAGGTAATAAAGAATGATATCGCCATTTTAAATGGGAAAATTGCTGCGATTGCGGAAACCATTGATCATAAAGCTGAACAGATAATCGATGCATCTGAACAATATGTTATGCCTGGTATGATTGATACTCATGTCCATATTTGTGAGCCTGGCCGAACAGAGTGGGAAGGTTTTTTAACGGGGACTAAAGCTCTTGCTGCAGGAGGAACTACATGCTATGCGGATATGCCCCTGAATGCCCTTCCAGCTACGGTAGACAGGCATACACTGCAATTAAAGGCAGAAGCAGCCCACGGGAAAAATTATATCGATTATGCATTTTATGGCGGTCTTGTTGCAGGCAATCTTGAAAGACTTGAAGAGCTTTCAGATGAAGGAGTTATCGCATTTAAATGCTTTATGTCCACATGCGGAACAGATCATCCCGATGATTTTTCCAATGTGGATGATTATACCCTTTTTGCGGGGATGAAGAAGATTGCCGAACTGGGGAAAATTCTATCGATTCATGCGGAAAATGCCCTAATTACCGATCGGTTAGGTGAAGAGTTAAATGCACAGGGAAGGACATCTGCTGCGGATTATGTCTCATCCCGGCCTGTTTTTACTGAGGTTGAAGCAGTGAAACGCGCACTTTACTTTGGAAAAGAAACGAAGTGCCCTATTCATTTTGTGCATATTAGCACCGCAGAAGCAGTAGAAGAAATAATGAATGCCAGAAGCGGGGGGCAGGATGTTTCCCTTGAATCGTGTCCGCACTATTTTACGATCTCATCTGAGCAGCTCGAAAAAATTGGCCCTGCAGCCAAGTGTTCTCCTCCGCTGCGAAGTATGGAGGAGCAGGAAAAGCTTTGGAAAAAGTTACTAGAAGGCAAGATTGATATGTTAACGTCTGATCATTCACCATGCCCGCCTAAAATGAAGTATAGTTCTTCAAATAATTTTTTTGAAGTGTGGGGAGGCATCACAGGATGTCAAAACAGTGTTGATTTAATGTTTGATGAAGCGGTTTTGAAACGAAAGCTGCCAATCGCGCTTTTTTCAAGGATGATTTCTTCTAATCCTGCTGAACGCTTTAATATTCCCAATAAAGGAGAAATAGCCGTATCAATGGATGCAGATATCATCTTTATCGATGCTAATCGCTCCTATGTTGTGGAGGAGGAAGGCCTATATTATCGGCATAAGCACAGCCCATATATTGGGAGGTTGATTAATTGCCGGATAACCAAAACGTTTGTCCGCGGCAAGATTGTCTATGATTTGGACCAGGGGATTGTGGGGAAACCGATTGGAAAAGCCCTTAAGTTAAAATATGGAAGGTCACATTTGAATCTGATCTGAAATTAACAGAAAAAATTCATTATCCGCAAAATAATTAGGGGGATTGGGGATGACTGACTTAATCAATTTGCAGGGGAAGCTTGAACTTAAAGATGTAGAAGCGCATATTGTGAACAGGCTTGAATGGCTCGGTTCGTTTGCAAAGGACCCGGGAGGAGGAATTACCCGCCTTCTTTACTCCAGGCAATGGACCGATACTCAGCAGGCTTTGAAGGAATGGATGGAAGCCGAGGGCTTGGAAGTAAAGTTTGATGAGGTTGGTAATCTTAGCGGAATACTGATGGGAGTAAATCAGGAAGAAACCATTTTAACAGGATCTCATATAGATACTGTGAAAAATGGCGGGTTGTATGACGGCCAATATGGTATTGTAGCTGGGATTATGGCACTAATTTATTTGAAAGAACATTACGGGACTCCAAAACGCAATCTCGAGGTTATTTCACTGGCGGAAGAAGAAGGAAGCAGATTTCCATATTGCTTCTGGGGTTCAAAGAATATTGCAGGATGCGCATCTAAAAAGGACGTTGAAAATCTTGAAGATGCAAATGGAGTAATTTTTGCTGATGCCATGAGTGAGGCGGGGTTCAGATTTAGGGATGAAACCAAACCTCCGCGGGAGGATTTGAAGGTCTTCGTGGAAGTTCACGTTGAACAGGGAAATGTCCTTGAAACTGAGAAAAAGTCTGTTGGGATTGTGAGTAGCATCGTTGGACAAAGGCGCTTTACAGTTGAAGTAAAAGGTCAAGCCAACCATGCCGGAACAACTCCCATGGGATATCGCAAAGATGCTGTATTTGCTGCCAGCCAAATGATATATGAAACACTTAAAATGGCAGAGCAATATGGTGACCCGCTGGTCGCAACTGTAGGGAGTATTGATATTTCACCCAACATTGCCAATGTGGTGCCGGGAAAAGCTGCGTTTACTTTAGATTTGCGGCATATTGATAAAAATGCAATCTCCCATTTTACTGAGAGATTTATAGAAAACATAAATGATATATCAAGGGAGCGTGCGGTTGAGACGGTCATTGAAAAATGGCTTGATACGGATCCGGTTCCAATGGATCCGGATATGACGGAATTGATGGAAAAGAAGTGCAGGGAAGAAAACCTGAGCTATAAAGTCATGCATAGTGGTGCAGGACATGATGCCCAAATTTTTGCAGCCTCTATTCCTGCGGCAATGTTATTTGTGCCGAGCGTAAAGGGTATTAGCCATAACCCTGATGAATATACCGCGGCGGCTGATTTAGCTGAAGGGGTTAAAGCGCTAATCAGCACTTTATATGAACTGGCTTATAAATAAAGAAAAGGGGAGTTTATGAATGGGTTATCCAAAAGATTTATTATCAAGCAGGTCTGTAATAAAACATGGGAAGTATGCCTTAATAGCACCTGAAGGGCTAGTAAACAATGTGATTCCCGGATTTCATCTTTGCCATATTTCGATTTTAGGTTCTCCTAAGCTTGGGGCAAGCTTTGTCGACTATTATGTGACAATGAAAAATCGAGGCGGAAATAACGAAGGCTTTGGCGGACAGGAGGATGTACAGACCTTTGTTTACATATTGGAAGGAAAGATAAAAGCTTCGGCAGATGGTAAGGAGTTTATTCTGGAGGAAAGCGGATACCTGTATTGCCCGCCAGGAGTGAAAATGTATCTGGAAAATATGAATGATGGGGATTCTAAGCTGTTTTTGTACAAGCAGAAATATCGCCCTCTTGAAGGAAGGAAGCCTTGGGTTATATCAGGACATGCAAATCGAATAGAATTCAGGAACTACGATGATATGCATAATGTCCACATTAAAGATCTATTGCCGGCAGACTTAGATTTTGATATGAATTTTCATATTCTTTCCTTCGATCCTGCTGCGAGCCATCCATTTATTGAAACACATGTTCAGGAACACGGAGCATATATCCTTTCCGGGGAAGGGATGTATAACCTCGATAACAAGTGGATCCCAGTCAAAAAAGGCGATTATATTTTCATGGGCCCTTATGTTCACCAGGCAGCGTATGCAGTAGGGAGAGAAAATTTAACATATGTCTACTCTAAAGATTGCAACCGTGATGCAGAACTATAAAAAATGATAGGAGAGAAATAGCGGTGCCAAACATTCAGCAGATTATGGAAGAAAGAGTCTTTGAAATCGATAAAATAGCAAAGTTCGATCCCGAGAAACCACAAAAGAATTATTTTTATGAAACGGATAAAACGGTGGGGGCTGTTTGGTGTCTGGAACCGGGACAGGAGGTATACTTGCATTCTCACTCAAATGTAGATGATATCTGGGTTTGTATGGAGGGAACAGGAATCTACTTTCCTGACTTGGAGAATGAAATTCCAATAAGCAAAGGCATGGTAATTCTTGCAAAGCCTAATCAGATTCATGGAATGCGCAATACAGGGAAGGGCAGGTTTTTATTTGTAGGATTTGCAGCCGGGTCGTTGCCAATGGATATAACAAGATATTAACTTGCAGGCTATAGTTCTAATAAAAAGCATATCGCTCTCAGCCAGTTTTTTTGGAAGAGGGCGATATGTTTAATCTAACAACAAGCAGCAGCCCGGCTAAACTGTCACACTCAGCTTCGTTCTTAATAGATTGAAAATGAAATAACCAAAACAAATGAAGCTGGACAGGGAAAAACTTATCCAAATCGTAAGTATATTTTCCATAAAAGGCAAAGCTGCAAACCCTCCAGCAGTCCCAATAATAGATGCAAGGGGAATAAGAGCAGGCAAGGTTTTATTGCCCAGTATAATATATAGCATTGGAACGATCATGCTGGCATAAATATTACCGAAAAAAAACAGCAGTTCAATAGGGGTTGGAGGTAAAATACTTACGATAATGAGCAAAAATAGACAAATGGCCCCGGAGAACAGATAGGTAAATCTCCATTTTTCTTTATTGCTGAGGGGACGAAGCATACCCGCGATATTCATAATGATTAATGTAACGATAGCATGTAATTCTGCAGTAATTGCAGATGAAATGGCACTGAAGCAAAACAGGACAAATAAAACAATCAGCAAAGTTGAATTAATTTTCCCTATTAACTCAAATAACAAAGAATAGATGGAATCATAGCTTCTTCCAAAAATAATAATCATAATTAGTGATGATAATGCAAGAGGAATAGTTGCCCATATTAAACCCGCTAATGTAAACGAAATCCTCAGCTTTTCTTTTTTGATGATAAACACTCTCTGCCAGGAGGCACGATCAATAATCACTTGTCCAAAGCCAATTAAGATAGCTGTGAATATAAACAAAATAGCTTCGGTATTTTTAACGTAAAGAATGTAGGGATGATATAGTTTAATGCCTTCATAAACAGGATATACACCTTCCTGGATATAAAAGTAAACAGGGATGATGATGACAGCGCTGAATATGAGGACAACATTAATGCCTGCAAGCTGATGAATTCTTTGCATTCCCCCAGCTCCAATGAAAAAACATAACAATAAAAAGAAAAACATGCCAGAAAAAACAGGCAGGGGAAAAATCATGTGAAGCAGGATCCCTGCCCCCATAGCTTGAACAAATATAGAATGGATGCTGATTACGAGAAGAATAAAGATCATGAACCAGTAGCCCCTTGGGGTCAATCTGTCGCGCAATACATCCCCTATCGTTTGATGCTCATGAAACCGATCCCGAATCTTTTTGGCTAATATTCCAAATAAAATGAGTGCAAGAGCCCCCATAAGGGAATAGCCGATTCCTCCGGTCAGCCCATACTTTATTAATGTTTCGGGCGATGAAAGAATGGTATTGCCAGTTACCCATCTGGATAAAAGACTTACAACACCAAAACCGATTCCCAGCTGGAATGCCCCGCCAATATAGTATTGAAAATCGGTTTTCCTCATTGAGAAGTCTCCTTCAGCCGGTAATCTCTTGGTGATTGGCCAGTCGCTTTCCGAAAGATCTGGCTGAAATAGTGCTGACTGTTAAAGCCGCACTTTTCTGAAATACTGCTAATGCTTAATTCAGGGCTTTCAATCAGCATTTTCTGTGCCTGCTTTAATCGAAAGTCATTTAAGTATTCGGAAAAGCCCATTCCTACTTCCTCGTGAAATTTTCTGCTTAAATAGGCTGAATTGATATGAATTTTAGATGCTAGATAATTTAAAGTGAGTTTTTCATTGTATTCCTTTTGAATAATGTGCAAAGCCTTAACAATTTGCTCAGAGTAGCTGCCAATTCGTTCATACCTCTGCAGAACACTCATTAATTCCTCTTCAATGACGGGCTTTGTTATATAATCAACTACCCCAATCCTGAGTGATTTTTGTATATAATCAAAGTTTTGATAGGCTGTAACCATGATTATGTCAATATCGCCAGCTGCGGAAAGCTCCTTAGCCAAATCTAAGCCTGATTTGCCTGGAAGCTGAATATCAAGGAAAGTAAGAAAGATGTCATGCTTTTTAATAATATGAAGAGCTTGAGAGGCATCTTGAGCCTTATAAACAGTCCAATTGGGAAATTTCTGTTTGATGAGATATTCCAGCTGTTCCAATTCTATAAGTTCATCATCTACAAGCAAAATATTCATTGCAGCCTTTCTCCTTCCAATTTCTTTGACATAATAACGTGGGGGAATATAGCTATGACAGCCGTTCCGTTCCCCTGATCAGTTAATCTAACAGAAGTTTCATTATTGGGGAATAATAGCTCAAGTCTTCTTTCTATATTCGCAAGCCCCACGCCGCCATCCCGGTGGCTTCCTTCATAGCGCTCCAAAGAATTATTCCACACTGAAACATGAATCATTGATTCGATCTTGTTTATGTTTATTTTTAATAAGGCCTCGCCAATATGTTTTTCAAAGGCATGCTTAAAAGCATTTTCAACAAGTGTTTGTATTAAAAAGGGAATGATAATGGCTTTATTTGCATGGCTGTCCACTTGAATTTCATAATGAAGCCGATCTCTAAATCTTGTTTGCTGTATTTCCAGGTAGTATTTAACATAAGTAAGTTCATCTTCAATTGAGATAAAGTTATTTATAGTCCTATATTTAAATTTCAGCAATTTTGAAAGGGTTTCAATCGACCGTATCAATTCCACTTTACGGTCCAGCCTTGCCAGGGCCAGAATGGAGTTTAGGGTATTAAAAAAGAAATGCGGCTGGATTTCCTGGTTTAATTGATTGTATAAAGCGGTTTGCAATTCCCTTTCTAACGCTATTTCTCTTTTTTGCTTCTCAAGTAAATCAATTCTTTTTTCAAAGACAAATAAAAATAGCAGGGTAAAGGCTCCTGCCAGCGGAACCAGAACACAAAACATAATGTATATGGAGAATGATTCAATAGGCAGCATGCGGTCTTT
Source organism: Cytobacillus sp. FSL R5-0377 (assembly GCF_038004385.1). Lineage (NCBI taxonomy): Bacteria > Bacillati > Bacillota > Bacilli > Caryophanales > Bacillaceae > Cytobacillus > Cytobacillus sp. FSL R5-0377. The sequence goes on along the minus strand of NZ_JBBORA010000001.1, from coordinate 1,469,390 downwards.
TCTCCTTACGTATTAAAAAAGGGAGGTTCGTAACCTATCCCTTTTTTAATATAACATTTTATCCAAAATAGAGATATTTGTATTAAAATGGAAGAGTTTCAGCGATATGACAGCTTGCAAAATGATTATCTGAAAGCTCCCTGAGAGCAGGTTCCTCTCGCTTGCATATTTCTGCAGCAAAGGGACAGCGTGTATGGAATCTGCAGCCTCCAGGAGGATCAATCGGTGATGGAACATCTCCTTTTAAAATGACACGGTCCCTTTTTAAAGTTGGATCCGGAACTGGAATAGACGAGAGCAGCGCTTTTGTATACGGGTGAAGCGGAGAATCGAACAAATCTTTTTTCTCTGCAATCTCGACCACTTTCCCCAGATACATCACCATAACCCGATCCGATATATGCCTGACGACACTAAGATCATGAGAAATAAAAAGAAAGGTCAATTTAAACTGCTTTTGCAGCCTTTTTAATAAATTGAGAATTTGTGCCTGAATGGATACATCCAGCGCAGATACCGCTTCATCACATATGATTAATTTCGGATTAACGGCCAATGCTCTGGCGATTCCAATACGCTGGCGCTGGCCGCCGCTAAATTCATGCGGATATCTGTCAAGTGATTCTGGGGGAAGTCCAACATATCCAAGCAGTTCCAGCATTCTATCCTTTCGCTTTCCTTTTTCAACCACATTTTGTATGGCCATGGCTTCATTCAAAATCTGCTTAACCGTCTGACGGGGATTAAGAGAAGCAAAAGGATCCTGAAAAATAACCTGCAATTCACCTCTAAGTGCTCTCATTTCCTTTTTATTTAACGATAAAATATCTCTTCCCATAAAAAGGACTTTTCCATCAGTAGGTTCATCAAGCCGTAAAATTGCACGTCCCGTTGTTGATTTCCCGCATCCGGACTCCCCGACGATGCTTAATGTTTCACCTTCAAAAAGCTCAAATGAAATGTCGTCTACCGCCTTTACAAATGCTTTTGGCTTGAAGATTGAGTCTTTTTTAACCGGGAAATATTGTTTTAATTGATCTACCTGCAGGATGATCTTTTTTTCTGTGGCCGTATTCATGTTAGACAACCCCCTCTTTATCTCTTGTGCCAGTCCACTTGTCGGTATATTTCCAGCATCGTACTTTAATATCTTCAGAATAGGAAATCAGATCAGGCTGCTGTGCAGTACATATTTCTTCCGCGTAAGGGCATCTTGAGGCAAATCGGCATCCGGCCGGCATATTGTAGGGACTCGGAACATTGCCATCTATCGTAATTAATTCTTCCTGATCTTCATGTATTTTAGGCAGTGAGTTCAACAGTCCTTGTGTATAAGGGTGCTTTGGATCAGCAAATATTTGCTCTGTTGAAGCATGCTCGACTATATTGCCCGCATACATTACGGCTACCTTATCACATGTTTCTGCCACTACTCCCAAATCGTGGGTGATCATGATGACACCCATTCCTATTTTTGTCTGCAGCTCTTTTATCAGCTCCAGTATTTGTGCTTGGATGGTAACGTCCAAGGCGGTCGTTGGTTCATCCGCTATTAATACCTCTGGTGTGCATGCAAGAGCCATAGCAATCATGACACGCTGGCGCATCCCTCCGCTCAATTGGAATGGCTCTTGTTTTGCTCTTTTTTCAGGAGAGGGGATCCCAACCATTTTCAGCATTTCAACTGATTTATCCCAGGCAGCTTTTTTTCCTAACCCTTGGTGCAGCCTCAATGCTTCTGCAATTTGTTCCCCGACAGGGATTACAGGATTTAGGGAAGTCATGGGCTCCTGGAAAATCATGGATATTTCATTCCCTCGGATTTTTCGCATTTCATCCTCTGGAATTGCAACTAAATCTCTTCCTTTAAATAGAACGGAGCCCCCGGCAATTTTCCCCGGTGGAGAAGGGATAAGGCGGAGAATGGAGAGGGAAGTCATACTTTTCCCGCATCCGGATTCCCCTACAATTCCCAGCGTTTCCCCTTTATGCAGGGTAAAATCGATGCCATCAACCGCTTTGCTGACTCCCCGCTTTGTTGTGAAATGGGTTTTCAGCCCTTTTACTTCAAGTATTGGCTTGTTCTTTTCTATCATATCCAGTCACCACCCTTAATTAAGTTCAATGCGTTTATTAAAGAAACGATAAAAAACATCTACGAATAAATTCACCACTACGAAAATGAGCGAGGCAAATAATACTCCTCCCTGGACCATTGGCAGGTCCCGCATTCTAATAGCATCGACAATCATTCTTCCCAGACCATTAATGGCAAAGATTGATTCCACCAGTACGGTACCTCCAAGGAGTGCGCCAAACTGCAGCCCGACAACCGTAATCACTGGAATCAGTGCATTTCGCAGTGCATGTTTATAAATAATGATTTGCTCGCGAAGCCCTTTGGCACGTGCTGTCCGGATATAATCCTGACGAATAACTTCCAGCATGCTCGACCGGGTCATCCTTGCGACAATTGCTGCTCCTCCTGCTCCAAGAGTTATAGCCGGCAAGATGACATGCAGCAGACTGTCCCACCCTGCTACAGGCAAAACTTGCAGCTTCACAGAGAAGAAGTACATAAGCATGAGGCCAAACCAGAAGCTTGGAAGGGATATTCCCAGCAGTGCAACAAGCATGACGCTGATATCGGTCAAAGAATAGGGCTTAACAGCTGAAATAATACCTGCTGCCATCCCCAGTACAATCGTGATAATGATGCTAAAGAAGGCAAGTTCAATCGTAATCGGCAATCTTACCAATATTTCATCTAGAACAGGCTGGCTGTTTTTTAAGGAGACGCCTAAATCCCCCTTAAACACATTTGTTAAGTATTCGAAGTATTGGATATATAAAGGCTTGTTCAATCCAAGCTGTTCACGAATAGCTTCAATTGTTTCCTTTGAAGCGCCTTCACCGGCAAGAAGTACTGCAGGATCCCCTGGTACGAGCTGCATTATGAAGAAGACAACAAAAGTAACTCCAATAATAACCGGGATGGTCTGAATAATCCGGCGCAATATAAACATCAGCATAGATGGTACCTCCTCATAGCTTTTATTTTTTCATCCGAGGGTCAAACGCATCACGCAGGCCATCACCAAAAATATTAAATCCAAGAACTAAAATAGAGATGGCAAGACCCGGAAATAGGGCGATATATGGTGCGGAGAATAAGAAATCCCTCCCGCTGCTGAGCATGGTTCCCCATTCAGGTGAAGGCGGCTGGGCACCAAGGCCAAGGAATGATAATCCAGCTGCTGACAGAATGGCAGTCGCCAATCGCAGAGTACCTTGAACAATAATGGGTGAAAGAATATTCGGAAAAATATGCTTGAAAATAATCACAAAGTCAGTGGCTCCAAGGGATCGGATTGCATCAATATATTCAAGCCGCTTTACTTCTAATGTAGATCCGCGGACAATTCGCGCAAATAAAGGTACAGAAAAAGCTCCTACTGCTATGGTCACATTAATAAGGCTTGGACCCAGTGCTGCAATAATGGCCAGCGCCAGAAGGATCCCTGGGAATGCAAGCATTACATCCATCATCCTCATGATAATGGTGTCAACCCATTTGCCATAATACCCGGCTACAAGGCCGAAAATAATTCCGAAAAAAGCTCCGAATAACACAGCAGCAAATCCGACCCCCATGGATAGTCTGGAGCCATAAAGTATCCGGCTAAAAATATCTCTTCCTTTATCATCTGTTCCCATCCAATGGTCTGCAGATGGGGGAGTCAGCTTATTTTCCAAATCAATGTCGTATGGACTATATGGAGCCAGCAGCGGTGCAAAGGCCGCCATTAATAGATAAACAAAAATAATAATGGCCCCAGCCAGTGCAGCTTTATTTTGCATCAATATAGAAAGAAAATCTTTTATTCTGGAATCCTTAGAGCTGCTCCATGTCTTTACAGCTATTTCCTGCTGCTCTGTTTTTACTTGAACTGTCATCTTAATTCCCCCCTAAAATTTTTTTACTAGAAAAAGAATGAAAATCTATATTCCTCCTTTCAGCAGAAAGACTGGATTTAGAACGTTTAGTTAAAATTATCAAAATTCACTGTAAAGTAAATATTTTTTAAAACAGTTGTCAAAATATTTAAAAATGAAGTAAATATTCTGTAAATATCTAAAAGCATCATCTTCTATAATGCAGATAAGCATTTACGGAGGGACGGTGAACATTGAATTTATTACCGGAGTTATTTACTGAAAAAGGGGAGAGAAAAATGAAGAATGATAGAAAGCACTTTCGAAAGGGAATGCTGCTGATTTTCTTAAGCATCATAATGGTGCTGTCAACAGCATGCTCTACACAGACAAAAACAGAACAGAATGCAGGTACTGGATCCGAAGGGAAAAAGGATGGGGGCACCTTGACAGTTGTCCGTCTATCAGATGCAACAAAATTAGATCCTCACTTTATAACTGACATTCCGTCAGCAAACGTTATTTATCAAAAAGTATATGAAACTTTAGTAGAACCTGATAAAGATATGAATATTCAGCCGCTGCTGGCAACAGAGTGGAATGTCATTGATGATAAAACCTGGGAGTTCAAACTAAAAGAAGGCGTAGCCTTTCATGACGGCACACCGTTTAACGCTGACGCTGTGAAGGCCACCTTTGATCGTTTGCTGGATCCAAATACCGGATCGCCTCAGCGTGAGAAATTCGCGATGATTAATGAAGTAAAAGTTATTGATGAATACACAGTACAATTTTTGCTTGATTATCCATATGCTCCACTGCTTTCTATTCTTGCAAGCAGCGAAGGAAGCATCATGAGTCCAAAGGCATTGGCCGAAAATCAGGAGACACTTGCAGAGAAACCTGTAGGGACAGGCCCGTTCGTTTTTAATGAATGGAAATCTGGTCAGGAAATTTCCCTGAAGAAGAATGAAAACTATTGGGGAAAACAGCCAAGCATCGATGAGGTTGTTTTTAAGGTTGTACCAGAAGACGCGACCCGGCTGGCTATGATTGAAACCGGGGAAGCACATATTAATGATCAGGTGCCTGTTACAGAAATTGAGAGAATTGAAGCTTCTGAATCAATGGGACTTCTCCGGGCTGAGGGGCTTGCAGTTGAATATATTGGATTTAACACGAAGAAAAAACCATTGGATGATGTTAAAGTCCGTAAAGCAATCAGCCATGCTGTTGAGAGAGAAGCGATCATTAAAGGGGTTTATAACAATGTGGGTACACTTGCAAATGCAGCGATGAGTCCAAAAGTGTTTGGACACAGTGAAAAGGTTAAGCCCTATGATTATGATTTAAATGAAGCGAAGAAATTGTTAAAAGAAGCAGGGTATGAAAACGGACTAAAGCTTAAATTACTGACAAGTGATAGAAAAGAGCGCATCAATATGGCGGAAGTCATTCAATCGCAATTAAAGGGAATTGGCGTTGACGTAGATATTCAAGTAATGGAATACGGAGCATATATCGATACGATTGATAAATCAGAACATGATTTATTTATCGGCGGATGGGGAAATGCCACCGGTGATGGTGATTATAATCAATATAATTTATTCCATACTGCTTCACAGGGGCCTCCTGGAAACCATTTCTATTACAGCAACCCAGAGGTAGATAAAATTATCGAAGAAGCACGCAGAGAGACTGATGAAGCAAAACGGAAGGAACTTTACGAAAAAGTAATGCAAATGGAATTAGAGGATGCGGTTTATATTCCAATCCGGAACTATGAGCATATGGCTGCGCACAGTAAGAACGTAAGCGGCTTTTGGCTGAATGCTGCCAATTATTTAATGATTGATGAAGCCGTTATTAAGTAAATAAGATGAGGATCTTTTTTCAAAGATTGTAGTTCTTTGATTATGATTTCTGCCCGTTGATTTCCGCTGCAGGCACGCAGCGAACCCGCGGGGAGGAATGCGAGCCTCCCGTAGGAGTCATGTGCCCTCCGCTCCAATCAACTCAGCGAATTTAACTAAGGAATGAAAAAATTACAAAATTGACGAAAACAGCCAGAATTAAAATGAAGCAAAAGTACTTTTCCTTCATTTTCAATATTAAGGAGGAATCAGGATGACAGCTCTATGGATTACAAATGTTCGGCTAGAAAAAGGATTTATCTATGAAAATGAACAAATTACAGGCACAAGGACAGAGATTTGCCACTTGAAGATCGAAAATGGAAAAATTGCGGAAATTTCACAGCTAGCCCCAGATTCTAATAAAAAACAGCTTGATGCAAACGAGAAGCTTCTGCTTCCTTCTTTAAGAGATATGCATATTCATATTGACAAAACCTATTACGGCGGACCTTGGAAAGCCTGTACACCTATCACAAATGGCATTTTCACCAGATTGGAAGAGGAAAAGGAGCTTTTGCCAAAACTTCTCCCAACTGCACAGGAGCGTGCAGAGAAAATGATAGAGCTGTATTTGAAAAATGGCCATACCCATATTCGCACACATTGTAATGTTGACCCTGTAATTGGCCTGAAGAACCTGGAGGCTACTGTCAATGCACTAAAAAAATATGAAGATGTCCTAACATATGACATTGTTGCGTTTCCGCAGCATGGACTTCTGAGAAGCGGTTCTGTTCAGTTAATTCGGGAAGCTATGAAAAATGGTGCCACCTTAGTTGGCGGTGTGGATCCTGCTACCGTAGACCGAAATATTGAAAGGTCCCTTTATACCATTTTTGACATTGCAGCAGAGCATGATAAGGGAGTCGATATCCATCTTCATGACCCTGACTCGCTGGGAGCTTTTACATTTGAGAGAATGGCAGATTATACAAGAGAAGCAGGCATGGCTGGCAGAGCAACGATTAGCCATGGAATTGCTTTAGCCGACCTGTCCGTAGAAGCATTGGCAGAGATGGCGGCAATATTAAAAGAGCAGGAAATTGACGTGACAACTACTATTCCAATTAATCGTACAACGATCCCGGTTCCTGCCCTTGATCACTATGGTATCCCCGTTTCTGTTGGCCATGACAGCTTAACCGATCACTGGTCCCCGTTTGGAACAGGAAACACTATACAGAAACTGGGTACCCTTGCGGAAAGGTTCCGAATGATTGATGAATATTCTTTATCATCAGTCTTGAAGTTTGCAACCGGCGGTATAACTCCCCTGAATGAAGCTGGTGAAAGGATTTGGCCAAAAGTCGGCGACGATGCAACGATGATGCTTGTTGATGCGACATGTTCAGCAGAGGCAATTGCAAGGAGAGCACCGGTTGAGTCGTTATTTTTCAAAGGCAATAAAGTTGAAAGCAAACGAACTGAACTAAACATTATAAATTCATAGCTTAAGAGCAAAAAGGAGGATTGAGCAATGCCTGCGTCCCATTGGTTAACAAACGTTAAGCTTGAAACTGGATATCACCAGGATGAAAAAGGAGTTTATACAACAAAAACTGAATTATTTCATTTGAAAATTGAGGATGGAAAAGTAATAGAAAAACAGGGCAGCACATATGAAATTCCGAAAAATGAACGTAAAGTGGATGGAAGAGGCTTCTTGGCGCTGCCAACATTTAAAGAGATGCATAACCATCTTGATAAGACCTATCTTTCCCTTGATTGGAAGGCATGCAGGCCGGTCAAAAATTTAGAGGAACGTTTAAGATATGAAGCAATGGAGCTTGAGGAACTGGCGCCTACAGCCAGACAGCGGGCAAGCAAAATGATTGAGCTTCTCCTCTCTAAGGGGTCAACTCACATTCGCACCCATGTAAATATTGATCCTTATATTGGCCTGAAGAATCTGGAGGGCGTAAGAGAAGCATTAGAAGACTATTCCGATAAACTGACATTCGAGATTGTCGCTTTCCCTCAGCACGGTCTTTTAAGAGAACATGTCATTCCTCTCATGAAAGAAGCGATGAGATCTGGAGCCAGCATTGTAGGTGGTCTTGATCCTGCAGGAATTGACCGCAACATTGAAAAGTCACTTTATGAAGTCATGAATCTGACTGCAGAATTTGATGCAGATGCAGATATCCATTTACATGACGGCGGACATGCCGGTTTATATACAATTGATAAATTTGCTGAAATGATAGAAGACGCAAAGTGGCACAATCGCGCTGCTGTAAGCCATGCATTTTGTTTAGGGGAAGTGCCGGTTCCGAAAGCAGAAGAAATGGCGGAAAAATTGAATGAGCTTGGCATGTCGATCATGTCCACTATCCCTATAACAAAATCTCTTCCGCCAATTGATCTTTTGGACAGGAAAGGTGTAAACGTTTATCTGGGATGCGATGGTTTCTATGATTCATGGGGGCCTTTCGGGAATGGTGATCTGCTGGAAAAAGCAGCGAGATATGGTGAGCTTTATCGTAAGAGCGATGAAATTTCTCTGGCACAATCATTAAAATGGGCCACTGGTGGTCCTGTTCCGTTAAACAAGGATGGAGAAATGAATTGGCCGCTTGTGGGAGAAGAAGCAAACCTCGTACTTGTCAATGCTTCGTGTTCGGCAGAAGCAGTAGCGAGGACTCCTAAGAGAGAAGCGGTAATGTTTAGAGGAAAGGTTGTCGCGGGACAGCTGTCATAAATACGTTTCCTGGAATAAATCCCATATGTATTGGAGGATCATATGTTAAAAATTGAAGATAGCCTTGCGTTATTCGAAGCAGCAAAAAATGGTGACCTTGAATGTTTGAAAGCCTTTATAGAGAACGGCATTAATATGAATCTGCAGGACAAGAAAAAAAGAACGGCTATTTTAATTGCTTCGATGAATAAGCATTATGATGTGGTTCGTTATCTGGCGGAGTCAGGAGCAGACATTAATCTTCAAGATCAAACCAGCTTAAATCCATTTTTATATGGATGTATACATGGAGATTTAAAGTTAGTAAAAATAATGATTAGCGCCGGGGCTGATATTAACCTGTTAACGAGATTTGGCGGTGTTGGCCTTACTCCGGCCTGCGAAAAGGGACATATAGAGGTGGTCCGGGAGCTTTTAACATCTACAGACATTAACGTAAACCACACCAATTATTGCGGATGGACACCTTTGATTGAAGCGATTGTTTTAAATGATGGAGGGAAAACCCAGCAGGACATCATAAAATTATTGCTGGAACACGGGGCTGATCCAAGCCTTACAGATCAATATGGTGTGAGGCCAATTGAGCTTGCCAGAAGAAAAGGATACAAAGAAATAGAGGATATTTTATTTACAGCTAGTATAGAGTAATTAGAAAGAATTAAAGAAATCCCTTTCTGTTTTATAGCAGAAAGGGATTTCTTTGAGCATCAATAATGGCCATGATAAAAGCAAAGTACCTGCAAAAAAACTAAAGTTTAAAAGTTTAATTAAGCAGGGAAGATATAGGAAAGGATATTCAATTAACTGCGAAGAAAATAGTAGCATTAAGGATAAAGACAGGAGGAAATGCAATGAATACAGATATACAAAAAGAAGAAAACCGTTTTTTTATGAATGATGAAGAAGGGAATATGCTAGCTGAAATAACGTATTTTCCAAGCGGTGATTCTGTCATAACTATAGAACATACATATGTAGATGACTCCCTGCGCGGTCAGGGCATTGCAGGAAAGCTTCTGGAAAGCGTTGTTCAGGAGGCGCGCAGCAAAGGATATAAGATTGTGCCTGCCTGTTCATATGCCAAAGCTGTTTTTGACAGAAAGAGCGAATATCAGGATTTGCTTGCAAACTAAAGGAGGGTTTCTGAATGGACGCAAAAATAACAGAAGTAAATGGAACATCTATTTCATACTATGATGAAGGCCAGGGAAAGCCGGTAGTATTGCTGCATGGATTTTGCGGCAGCAAGGATTACTGGGCGAAGGTGATTCCATTATTGGCAGAGGACTTTCGCGTTATTGCGTTTGATCTTCCAGGGCATGGAGGCTCAGAGCTGCCAGAGGGTGAACCTACTATTGAAAACATGGCTGAAGTGATTAAAGGGGCAATAGATGAAATGGAGCTGGATGCCTTCTCTCTTTTCGGCCATTCATTGGGCGGTTATGTAACCCTTGCATTTGCTGAAGAATTTGGGGAGAAGCTGAGTTCATTTGCTCTTATCCATTCAACAGCCAGCCCGGATTCTGAAGAGGGGAAAAAGGGAAGGGATGTAGCTGCTGGTAAAATTGATAAAGAGGGAATGGAATCCTTTATAGATGGACTCGTGCCTAAGCTTTTTGCACCAGGAGAGAAACATCCGGATGAAATTCAATTGGCAAAGGAAATTGGCTATCATACAAAAGCCGAGGGTGCAAAGGCTGCCCTGAAAGCAATGAAACAGCGCGGCGACCGCAGCCATGTCCTGGAAAATACAAGGCTCCCAGTGTTAATTATTGCTGGAGACCAAGATCAGATAGTTCCCCCTGATAAGTCTTTTGCAGCTAAAGGGCCTGCTATCAAACAGGTGACCATTAATGTTGCAGGACATATGAGCATGTATGAAGCACCGGAAGAACTGGAAGATGCCATTAAAAAATTTTTGGAAGAATGATATTTAATCGGACTGAATGAAAACAAAGTACTGTTATGTTAGGGCAAGGAGAGTACAGAAAATAATTAGATTGCAATGAATAAAGCTCCTTTTCAATCCGAAAAGGAGCTTCTTCTTATTTAAAAATAACAGAGATGATTTCGTCGGTCGTCATTCCGCTTTCTATTTCAAAAGTGCCTGGACGCAAATCATTCTCAAGACCGCGTTTTTCTACATCTTTATAGAATTGGATTCCACTTTCAATAATATGGGCTTTTTCAAGCGCGTTCCCAACATCAATGCTGGTCATTCCCATTGAAACGGTTAAAATAGTCCGGTAAACCACTTTTTCGCCAGCTTTATCATCGGTTTTCTTTTCTGATTTATCATCTTTTTTCTCGCTGGACTTTGCTGCAGCGGCAAGCTGCTTGCTCCATTCATCTTCCGTATTAATCACGTAGCCTTCAGCAGTCAGCTGTTCAATCATTTCTTCTTTTGACAGCTTTTCCGCTTTCTCTGTTTTGTCAGCTGGCTTTTCTGTGCTCTTGGCTTCAGAAGGCCCAAAAAGGTAGACGCTTCCGGTCAAAACGGCAGCCGCTAAAAGGCCCGCTGCAAAACTGCGCAAGGAATTTGGTGTCATTGGGCAACCATGCTCCTTTCGCCCTTGTTCGCTGTATAAGGCAAGAGCATCAGATCAACCTCGTTAGGTGTAAGCTGTTTTTTTAATGCAATGCTTTCATTGGAATATCCGCGTTTATGCATATCCAATACTTCACGCAGCAAAAGTCTCTCTTCTGAAGGGCCGCTCATGGCTCCCGATTGCTTCGCTGTAATCTCTGCGTCCAATTCAATATTTCTGATTTGCTGCTGGAGTTCATGAATTTCATTCTTTAGTGTAAAAGTAACCTGATCAATTTGCTGCTCAATATTAGATTTCGACTGCGCCGTTTTAAAAAACGATAAAATGAGCAGCACGACTGCTGAACCAAATAGTATGGCAATTACCCATCCCATCATAGTATCCTCCCTTATGTAAACACTTTTTCTAGGTATCTATTTTTTTCCCAAATTAGATTATACCTTTATTGACGGGGGATTTCGAATGATAACCTCAAAATAACACGATAGTCCTGTTTTTATGTAAGAAAAAGGTGTTGCTGGTAAATCTTATTGCTTAGAAAAACCCGGGCCATCCAGGACCGGGCCTCCATTTGTTCAATTTTCTTTCTGCAGCTGTGCGCGTTTGGCTGCATGCAGGATATCTTCGATGGGAGAGACTCTCCCAAATTTATCTTTATGGACAATATGTTTTCTTTCAAATTGGGTGGGGTTATCAATTCCTGCAGCAGCCGCCAGATTGTATAACCCTTCTCTGAGAGAAATGACATAGTTGCAGACTCGGAAATGCTTTTCCTCCACGATCAATCCATCCTGAAGCTTTTTGTCGGTTGTCGCCACCCCTGCCGGGCAGTGATTGGTATGGCAGACTCCAGCCATAATACAGCCGACGCTGATCATAAAACCGCGGGCAATATTGACCAGGTCTGCTCCCATCGCAAGGGCAATCGCAATTTTATCTGGAGTGATTAATTTACCGGAAGCGATAATTTTTACACGGTCCCGTACCCCATACCCTCTCAGCATTTCATCTACAACCGTAAGCGCAGACTGGATAGGGAGTCCCACACTGTCTGCTAGCTCCTGATAAGTGGCACCGGTTCCGCCTTCACCGCCATCCACTGTAATGAAATCAGGGCCTTTGCCGCTTTCCTTCATATAGGAAATCATATTTTCAAGAGCATCCAGGTCACCTACGACAATTTTCATTCCAACAGGTTTTCCGCCAACACTCCGAAGCTCCTCTATAAAGTCGAACAAGGAAGGGACATCATCAAATTCATAGAAACGGTTTGGACTGTTAATGGTTTTACCGACTTCAACAAGCCGAATACTCGCGATTTCTTCGGTTACTTTTTCGCCTTCTACATGACCGCCGCGGGTTTTCGCGCCTTGCGCAAGCTTTAGTTCAAAGGCCTTGACCTCGGGTATTTCACTTTTCCTTTTAAATTCTTCCCATGAGAATTCCCCGTTGGGCTTTCGGACACCGAACATATCAGGCCCGATTTGCATAATGATGTCCGGGCTGCCGGCCAAATGATACTGTGACAGGCCGCCTTCACCAGTATTCATCCAGGTTCCTCCAGCAAGGCCAAGTCCTTTGGAAAGGGCAGTGATAGCTTTTTCACCAAGGGATCCATAGCTCATAGCCGATTGTCCCACAAGACCTTTAACCCTGAACGGCTGACGGCAGCTTTTTTCTCCCAGCACAATCGCATCTTCATCCCGAAGATAGTAGGGATCAGCCAATTTTTCTTCGCTGTGCTCCTTTCTTGTAAAGAGATTATCCCCATCGACCTTATAAACACGTGTGTTGATTTTCCTTGTATTATCCACCTTCATTTCATCCACCAGTTTGGGGAACAAGGTATTTCGTATATAAAAGCCTTCTTCATCAAAATCTCTTATTGAACCGAAGCCTATTAATCTTTCCTTGTATTTGCCGGCTTTGACAACATCCTGATATTCCTTTCTGGAAAAAGGCTTGCCTTCTGTATCATTATTGAACAGGTATTGTCTTAGCTCAGGGCCCACATTTTCTGTGAAGTACCGCACCTTCCCAATTACAGGGAAGTTCCTCAGAATGGAGTGCTGCTTCTGCCTGTCATCTTTTATATACCAATAGATAAATAGAATGACAGGTATAAAAATAACCAATGAGATAAATACAAATAATGCAATGACAAGGTAATCTGTTAAACTCATTTTATCCCTCCTTCTAATAGAACTTGCTTAGAGCCGTGCTGATAGGGGTATCTCCAGAAGCTGCTTCAATGATTGTATGAAAGACCGCTTCTTTATCAAGGGACTCCACCAGAACCTCAGCAGCATCCTCGCGCGGGATCTCTGCACTTCGATCATGGATTTTCTCTGACAGGGTAATGGTTCCGTTCCCGGGATTGTCCGTTAATTGGCCAATTCGGATCACAGTGTACACTAAATTGGCAGCTTTAAGCATATCCTCTGGAAGATCCTTCGCTGCAATTTTGCGTGAACGGTCTGTTTCGCGTTCCTCTGCTTTAACTGCACTCAACATCACAAATCTCCTGACATTTGTTTTTTGCGCCAATCGGATGATATCCGATATAGATTGGTGATCAACCATAACTGTCTTGCCTGTATGTTTTTTAGGATTGACGCCTGTTAAATAAATCACAGCATCTGATGCCTGAAGATAGGGGATAAGCTCTTCTTCGTCATAAACAATTGCCTCTGCTGCTCCCAGCTTGACCAGATCTTCAATTTGGTTTTCATTTGCAGCAACAGCAAGAGCTTCATGCTTCCTTTCCGCGAGCTTCCTGATTACCTGCTCACCAACATCTCCATTGGCACCGATTACAATCACCTTCATGCTAACGCCTCCTTTTTTACCCTTTTTCCACAAGAGTCCGTTTTAAAACCGGCTGGAAAGACGGTTAAATCCTTTAAAAATCGATTGAATTTTATTATTTTTAAGGTTTTCTGCTTGATGTGTCCTTAAAAGGGGAAAAAAATAATAGGAGGGATTTTGATGCTAAGCGAGAAACTGATACAAGAATTGAATAGCCAAATGAATTATGAATTTTATTCTGCACATGCCTATTTAGCCATGGCGGCCTACTGCTCTGCCGAAAATTTGGATGGATTCGCCAATTTCTTTTTGGTTCAGGCGGAGGAAGAGCGTTTTCATGCCATGAAATTCTATCAATTTTTAAATGATATAGGTGCGAGGGTGACTGTTGAAGGGTTCCCTCTGGTCAATAATGATTTCAGCTCTGTTTTGGATGTATTTGAAAAAGGGCTGGCTCATGAAAAAGAAGTCACCAGCCGAATCTACAAATTATCCGATATTGCTTTGGATGAGAGGGAGCATGCGACAATGACCTTTTTGAAATGGTTTATCGAAGAACAAGTGGAGGAAGAGGCTCTGTTCGACAGCTTAATTCAGAAATTAAGGCGTATCGATAATGACAGCAATGCATTCTTCATGCTGGAAGCTGAATTGGCAAAGCGGACATTTTCTCCGGAAGGAGAATAATATTTCATGAAAAAAGCTTCATCCATGGCGGATGAAGCTTTTAATATTAAGCCAGCCGTTTAAAGTTTTGGCCGAGAATTTCATTCATTGTGTGAACAGTGATAAATGCTTTATTATCAACCTGAGTAATATAGCTTTTCAGCTTTGTAAAATCTTTTCTTCCCAGGATAGTCGTAATGACTTCTTTTTTATCTGAAGTGAAGGCACCGGTTGCCGTGTGAATGGTTGCGCCCTTTCCCAGTTCATGAACAATATAGGTTTTAATCTCATCACTGTGGTGGCTGATAATCACTATTTCTTTGTTTGAATTGAATTGCTGAAGTGCATAATCAATTACAAACCCATTAATAATGACTCCAAAAAATGCATACATCCCGACTTGCGGGCCGAAAAGCACGGCAGAAGACAGGGCAATGGCTAAATCAGCCAGAAGCACTCCTCTGCCAACTTCAATATTTAAATATTTATTAAATATCATAGCGATGATATCTGTACCGCCAGTGGAGGCCTGCTGGTTAAACACAATAGCCATGCCGGTTGCGGCGATGCATTGCCCAATAATCAGCTGAATAAGCAAGTCATCGCTTAGCGGCTGAGCCATCGGGGCGAACCTCTCAAGCGCCCATACATAAAAGGACAAAGCAAAGCTTGCATAAATGGTTTTTGCCCCAAAACCAGACCCAAGAAATGCAAACCCAACTGCAAACAAAATTAAATTGACAAGAATCATGAAAGTACCGATCGAGAAATCCGGGAATAAATCATTCATGATAATCGACAATCCGCTGACCCCTCCAGTTGCTAAATTATTGGGGGATAAGAAAAAATGGACATTTATCGAAACCAGGAAAGCTCCCAGGTTGATCATTATAAAAGAAAACAGTTTTTGCCGCATCGCCGCAACCTCCTTTTTTATAGTGTGTTTTTTCGAGATCCGTAAAAAGTGGAACAACGGGATTATAAAGCCCATCGAGCCCCTTTGTAAAGGGAATGAGAGGAAAAAAATAAGGTTTAATAATTATGAAAATTGGAAGGGGTTGCACTAGGGGATGTTATTATCTATTTTTGTATAATTCTTTTATAATAGATATGATTAGCACGTGCACGAAAGGATGTAAAAGATCTTGAAAAATAGAATGATTATTGTTACTCCCATTATGATACTGGTAGCCGGAGCTGCCATGTGGATGCTGAATAAGGATTATCAGCAGATAGACCTGATGATCCGTTTGTTGATAGCAGTCGGTGCAGCACTATTATCAGGGGTTATCTCCTATTTTTTATTCAAGCCGGAAAAAGAAGAACGATAAAATGCCTGTTCCCTGGAAAGGGGCAGGCATTTTTTTTGGAACTTTTACAATTGTACTGTGTATATAAGGTGAAGGGAGCTGATGAAAGTGAACCATGTTAAAGAATGCCCAAGATGTGAAGGAACAGATTTTGCAGAAGGCACCGACTTTATGGCAATCAAACCATTAAATAAAAAACTCTCCGCCGGATCGTTAAAAATCTATCGTTTTTGTTTAAGCTGCGGGGAGGTTGTTTCTATCAGAGTTGAAAATCCTGGGAAGTTTAGAAGCTGGTGATGGAAAAAGAGGTACGAAGCTGAACCAAACTAGTAATAAACAGTGTCAAGAGATTGGATAGATACCGATTATCCAATAGAACTAAAAATAAGCGGCGTCATAGCCCTTGATAGACTAGTGAACGCATGGGAATCGGTCGCCTAGAGCGCTACATGAAGCCGAAAAAAAGGAAGCGCAGGTAAAAACGGTCGCCATGGCTGCTTCATGAAGCCGAAAAAAGGAAGCGCAGAAGAAAACAGTCGTCATAATCGCTACATGAAGCCGAAAAAAAGGAAGCACAGAAGAAAACGGTCGCCATGGCCGGTTCATGAGGCCGAAAAAAAGGAAGCGCAGGTAAAAACGGTCGCCATAATCGCTTATAAAGCCGAAAAAAAGGGAGCGCAGAAGAAAACGGTCGCCATGACCGCTTCATGAAGCCGAAAAAAAGGAAGCGCAGGTAAAAACGGTCGCCATGGCTGCTTCATGAGGCCGAAAAAAAGGAAGCGCAGGTAAAAACGGTCGCCATAATCGCTTAATAAAGCCGAAAAAAGGAAGCGCAGAAGAAAACGGTCGCCATGACCGCTTCATGAAGCCGAAAAAAGGAGGTAAAAGCGGTCGCCAGGTAAAAAAAAGGAAGCGGTCGGTCGCCATAATCGCTTCATAAAGCCGAAAAAAGGGAGCGCAGAAAAAACGGTCGCCATAATCGCTTCATGAAGCCGAAAAAAGGAAGCGCAGGTAAAAACGGTCGCCATAATCGCTTCATAAAGCCGAAAAAAGGGAGCGGAGAAGAAAACGGTCGCCATAATCACTTCATGAAGCCGAAAAAAGGAAGCGAAAAAAGGAAGCGCAGGTAAAAACGGTCGCATAATCGCTTCATAAAGCCGAAAAAAGGGAGCGCAGAAGAAAACGGTCGCCATGACCGCTTCATGAGGCCGAAAAAAAGGGAGCGGAGAAGAAAACGGTCGCCATAATCACTTCATGAAGCCGAAAAAAAGGAGCGCAGGTAAAAACGGTCGCCATGACCGCTTCATGAAGCCGAAAAAAAGGAAGCGCAGGTAAAAGCGGTCGCCATAATCGCTTCATGAAGCCGAAAAAAAGGAAGCGCAGGTAAAAGCGGTCGCCATAATCACTTCATGAAGCCGAAAAAAAAGGAGCGCAGAAGAAAACAGTCGTCATAATCACTTCATGAAGCCGAAAAAAAAGGAGCGCAGAAGAAAACAGTCGTCATAATCGCTTCATGAAGCCGAAAAAAAGGAAGCGCAGGTAAAAACGGTCGCCATAATCACTTCATGAGGCCGAAAAAAAGGAGCGCAGGTAAAAACGGTCGCCATGACCGCTTCATAAAGCCGAAAAAAAGGAAGCGCAGAAGAAAACGGTCGCCATGACCGCTTCATGAAGCCGAAAAAAAGGGAGCACAGGTAAAAACGGTCGCCATAATCGCTACATGAAGCCGAAAAAGAGGAAACACAATAGAAGACGGTCACCAAGACCGCTCTAACAAAACATCCTATTGTAAATATCCCCTCGGCCAGCCGCCCCCATATTCTATTTCTTCCGCTTAAGCAGCTGTAAATCAATATAAAGCTGGCACCTTGTATTAAAGTCATCAAAATCAATGGATGTTAAATCAGTAATTTGTTTCATCCGGTATTTTAATGTATTGGTATGGATGAAAAGCTGTTCAGCTGTCGGCTTAAGGCGGCAGTTGTTCAATAAATATACTTCAAGTGTCTTTAGCAGGCTGGTTTGGCTCTCCAGGTCTTTTTTCTGCAGCTTCATCAGGTCTTCGTTTACATAATTAGTCTGGCTGTTATGCTGGGCGATCGGTTCCAGGTAACGGAATACCCAGAGCTTTTTATATTCATAAGGCAGTTCTTCAGGTGAGCCAATGAATTTGGCGGCTTTAATAACTTCCAGGGCCTCTCTATAGCTTTTGCGAAGTTTTAGGATGGAGGCATATTCTCCTCCAATTCCCGCATACACAGTCTGCTGTCTGAATTGGCTTAGAACCGTGTTGGTTAATTCGTGTGCGTCTTCTGAAAGGCTGCCGGGTGCAGGAGAGCTGCTGCCAATCATAACGATGATCTCATGCTGATTCGTAAAAATGTGAGAAGGATGGCTGAGAGCATTTGCGAACAGCCGAACAGTTTCAGATAATTCCGCAAACAGCTCTTCATCTCCCTGGACGACCGTAAATACATTAATGATAAAGGCCTCAGGGAGGATGATTTTAACATTAGCAGCCTCCCATTTTATCTGATCTTCCGTCTGATAGGTCCGGTCAATAATCTTTTGATAAAATTGATGCTTTTCTTCTTCTTTGCGAAGCTTTTTCAGGTTTTCCTGATATAGCAGCTTACCGATATGAAAAGAAACGTCATGCAGAAATTTCATATCGCTTTCTGACAGACAGCCATCCAACTCCTGAACCCAAATAAATCCAAGTATCTGATCTTTATATTTAGCGCTTACAACTGCTCGCTGGTTAAGACCGATTTCTTCCATTTTCTTAATTCTGAATGGTTCAGAAATAGTCTTTAATTGATCAACAATGCCTTCATCCATAAATTTCTCTAAAATAGGAATGGGCCATCTCTTCGAGAAAATAGTCTGCTGGTTTGCCAAATCAAAATGTTCTATATAATACGAGCTATAGGCCAGCAGCGAGAATTGCTCATCCTCGATGACAACTGGCTTCTTTAAAAAAGTGCTGACCATTTCTGTGATTTCATCAATATCAGTCAAACTAAGGATTTTCTCCAGCGGCTGGCTCATTAAGCTACCTCCTATTTATTGCTTTTCTTATTATAGTGAAAAACAGTGACAGGCACCACCCGAATTTTGTCGATAGAAAAAGGACCTGGCATTTTTCTAGCCAAGTCCTGATAAGCTTAGATTATTTTAAGGATTTTTCAAAGTCTGTAAATTGTTGTTCGATTTCTGCCGATGGTTTTGCAGTTAGCAGGCTGACCACTATGATAGCGATTAAGCTGGCAGCGAAGCCTGGAATCATCTCATAAAGGACATCAGATAATCCTGCTTGTGACCAAATGATGACAGTGCTGGCACCAACAATCATTCCGGCTAATGCTCCCCATCTTGTCATCCGCTTCCAATATAAGCTGAGAATGATAAGCGGTCCGAAAGCTGATCCAAAACCAGCCCATGCATACCCTACAAGGTCCAGAATCGTTTCATTTTTCTCCCATGAGATTATCAATGCAATAACAGAGACCAGCAATACAGATAATCTTCCAATTGTAACTAATTCTTTATCTGTCGCTGAGCGGCGGAAGAATGTTTTATATAAATCTTCCGTTAATGAACTTGATGTAACAAGCAGCTGCGATGAGATCGTACTCATGATAGCTGCAAGAATGGCCGAGATTAAAAAGCCGGTAATGATCGGGTGGAATAATACTTCACCAAGAAGAATGAAAATGGTTTCAGGGTCCTCTATTGAAATGCCTGTATTAGCCACATAGGCGATTCCGACAAAACCAGTCAGCATAGCTCCAATACTCGAGAAAATCATCCAGCCCATCCCAATTCGGGTAGCCTTCTTGATTTCCTTAACCGAACTGATAGCCATAAATCGGACGATAATATGAGGCTGTCCAAAATAGCCAAGACCCCATGCAAAAAGGGATACGATTCCTAATAGACTTGTCCCTTTAAAAATATCGAGGAAAGCTGGATTGATTGTTTTTGCAGTATCAATTGCCGGCCCAAATCCTCCTAGATGGAAAAGTGTTACAAGTGGTACCAGAATGAGGGCAATAAACATAATCAAACCTTGAACAAAGTCTGTCCAGCTAACTGCCAGAAACCCTCCAAAAAGTGTATACGCTACTACAACACCTGTAATGATCCATAAACCTGTGTGGTAATCCAGCCCAAAAGTACTTTGGAATAAGACGCCTCCTGATACCATGCCTGATGACACATAAAAGGTAAAGAAAATTAAGATAACTAATCCTGAAATCAGGCGCAGGATCTTAGAAGCATCCCCAAAACGGTTTTCTAAATAACCAGGTATAGTAATAGAATCATTAGCTACCTCAGTATACGTGCGAAGCCTAGGAGCAACATAAAGCCAGTTCGCCCATGCCCCAAGAGTTAAGCCGATTGCAATCCAGGAAGCGCTTAGGCCAGTGGCATACATGGCTCCCGGAAGGCCCATAAGCAGCCAGCCGCTCATATCGGATGCGCCAGCACTTAAAGCAGTTACCGCAGGACCCAATGTTCGTCCTCCGAGCATGTAGTCTGAAAGATTGGAAGTCCGTTTATAGGCAAAATAGCCAATCAAAAGCATCCCAATCATATACACGGTAATAGAAATAATTAATGCATAATCCATTTGTTAGCCTCCTTTTTACTGGTTTAACAAAGTATTTAGATAAAATAAGTGATGAGAAAGCAGCAGTTTGCTTTCTCAATACCTAGAAATCATGAATAGTTTATTTTAATTATAATAATATTTTAATATTTTGGAAGAAAAATATTATTTTTTGAAGATGCCCTTAAAAGCAAAAGCAATATTAGCGGGGCGTTCAGCAAGCCTTCTCATGAAATAGCCGTACCAGTCCATGCCGTATGGCACATAGACTCGCATCTTATAGCCTTCCTTTGCCAGCTCCAGCTGTGTTTTATTCCTCATGCCATAAAGCATTTGAAACTCAAAGCGATCGTTTGAAATGTTATGTTTCTTCGCTAATTTTTTTGTGTACTCGATGATCTGATCATCGTGCGAAGCTATTGCCGTATAGTTTCCGTTTAGGAGACTTTGTTCTATTAATTTCTTATAGTTTTCATCAACATCTGTCTTCTCTGGAAATGCATGCTCCGGAGCTTCTTTATAAGCACCTTTTACCATTCTTAAAAATGGCTGGTATTTCCCCAGATCCTCCAGGTCTTTTTCAGTCCGGTACAAGTAGGCCTGAAGAACGGTGCTTACACAGCTGTACTTTTCTTTAAACTGTTTAAACAAATCGATCGTTGCCTGGCAGCGCGGAACATCCTCCATATCGATGGTCACCATGATCTTATGCTTTTCGGCAGTATCAAGAATTCTGGTCATGTTTTTCACAACAAGGTCATGATCAATGTCAAGGCCAAGAGAAGTCATCTTTAGAGATACTTGTGAATCCAGTCCTTCTTTGCTGATCATTTCAATAGTTGAAATACATTCCTCTGTCCGTTCGTTTGCCACTTCTACGGAGTCAACAAACTCTCCCAAATGGTCCACTGTTACAGAAAGTCCTTGATTATTCAGGTCCCTGATAAAGCGGACGCTGCTCTTGAAATCAACCCCGCCAATTAATTTTCCTGCCGCAAAACTTCCGCCTTTGTTCTGGGCGATTTTGTTCAGTAAGCTATTTTTAGATAAATATAGGAAAAAGTCTCTTGTAATCGCTTCCATTTTCTTCGGCACCTCCAATGGTTATATCTTTAGATTAATCTTACAATTCTGTGACAAGGTACTACAATGTTCATAAAAAACAAAGATTCTATATTTCTATTGTTAACAGAGGACAATGAAAGGCTGCATTTTCCATATTCTGCTTCAATTTAGTATGTAAGAAAAGTTTCCATATTATTGTTTACAATGACAAGCTTTTGTATTTAAATAGTAATATAGTTTTGAATATTTATTTATTTCAGAAAAATGGGGGCTAGAGAAAATGAGAAAGCAGTTGAAGAAATTCGCACAATTTACAGCATTGTCCAGTTTGCTTGTCCTCTCAGCATGCGGCGGCAATCAGGCTGCAGGGGATGAAGATGGGGAAAGCAGCGGAGGTGTCGTTAAAGCGGATATAGGAGTTATTTCTTATATTAGCGGACCGGGAGCAGCGTATGGCGAAGCTATCACAAATGGCTTAAAGCTTGCACAGGAAGAAATCAATGGCAAGGGTGAAGTCAAGATAAACCTTGTAGTTGAGGATTCTGCCGGCAAGCAGGATCAGGCATTGACAGCAGCTCAAAAGCTTATGAATTCGGAGAATGTGACAGGCATTATCGGGCCTACCTTAAGTACTGAAATGAATGTAGTTGGACCTGAAGCCGATCTGAACGGAGTGCCGATCATGGGAACTTCAACAACGGCAGAAGGGATTCCGCAAATTGGGGATTATGTCTTCCGCAACTCGCTTCCTGAAGCATTGGCGATTCCGGCTGCAATAGATAAAGCCATTGAAAAATATGATGCTAAAAAAGTAGCAATTCTATATGGGAATGATGATGTTTTTACAAAATCGGGCTATGACACAATGAAAAAAGCAGCGGAAGAGAAGGGACTTGAAATCTTAACGACTGAAACGTTCCAAAAAGGCCAATCAGATTATAATGCTCAGCTGACAAAAATCAAAGGTTTAAAGCCCGACCTTATCCTGGCTTCAGCTCTGTACAATGAAGGGGCGGTCATCATGGATCAGGCCAGAAAAATGGGCATTGATGTTCCGTTTGTTGGTGGAAACGGATTCAATTCTCCTGAGGTCATCAATATTGCAGGGGATGCAGCAAATGGCCTGATTGTGGCAACTCCATGGTATGGCGAAAAAGAAGATGATAAGGTCAAGGAATTTGTAAGCAAATATGAAAAGGAATATGGCAAAAAACCGGATCAGTTTGCAGCACAGGCGTATGATGCTCTGTACATAATGGCTGAGGCATTGAAGAATGCCGGTGAAGCTGACCGTGATGCCCTGCGTGATGCCCTGGCTGAGGTGAAAGGATTTAACGGAATTCTTGGAGAGTTCTCTTTCGATGAAGAAGGAGATGTCGTAATGGATCCGACTGTCCTGGTTATTGAAGGCGGAGCATTTAAGGAATTTAATTAATAAGCAGCAAAAGTGAAGCTCTGGCGCCTTCAGTGCCAGAGCTTACTTTTAAGAAAATTACTAGTAAGCAGGTGAATGCCGTGTTAATCGAACAATTAATAAACGGAATTACCCTTGGCAGCATTTATGCCATCGTTGCACTGGGGTTTACATTGGTTTTCGGGGTGCTTGGGATTATCAATATGGCACACGGAGAAATATTTATGTTCGGCGCCTTTATTGGTGTTGTTGTCACTTCTACATTTAAAGGGCCGCTTTGGCTGGCCTTTCTGGCAGCGATAGCGGTAACGGCTGCTATGGGATATTTGCTTGAGCGATTTGCACTGAGGCCGCTTCGGAATAAACAGGGGGTATCCCATCTGGCTCCATTGATCAGTACCATTGGTGTATCGATCCTTCTGGAAAATCTGTCCCACCATATTTTTGGCCCGGGCAACCATCCTTTCCGTGCTTCTTTTGCGGAAATAAGCTTTCAGATCGGTTCGATAACTGTATATCTTGTGCAAATTGTCATCTTTGTTATATCTGTTCTTCTCATGTATGCCCTTTCTTTTTGGCTGGGCAAAACAAAAGCAGGAAAAGCCTTAAGAGCTACTGCTGAAAATCTGGAAACCGCAAGCCTCCTTGGTGTTGATGTGAAAAGAACCATTACCATGACGGTTATTATCGCATCGGCGATGGGCGGAATTGCCGGGATCTTAGTCGGGATGGCCTTTAACTCTGTAACGCCGCAGATGGGATTATCCATTGGGCTGAAAGGACTTGCCATCATCATTCTTGGCGGCATGGGGAATGTCAAGGGAGCGATGGCAGGGGGCCTTATCCTTGGTCTGGCCGAAACCTTTGTCGTTGTTTATGGCGATTCAGGATACAAGGATGCAATCGCTTTTGCAGCCATTATCATCATACTTCTCATCAGGCCGCAGGGATTGTTTGGCCAAAAAATTTCAGCATAAGAAGGTGAATTCATGCTTGCAGAATTAATAAATCCATATTATTTACAGGTAGCTTCTTTTATATTAATCAACATTATATTAGGAGTTAGTATTTATATTACTCTATCAACTGGACAGCTTTCCCTGGCCAATGCAGGATTTATGGGAATTGGTGCCTATACGTCTGCACTGCTGACGCTGAATTTTGACCTTCCTATTATTGTGGGAATACTGGCAGGCACTTTATTGGCGGGGTTATTCGGAATCCTCATCGGAATCCCGACATTAAGGCTTCAGGGGGTTTATCTGGCCATTGTTACCCTCGGGTTTGGAGAGGTTATCCGTGTTATTTTTGTAAACTGGGAGTCTATGACAAAGGGAGCTGTCGGTTTATCAGGCATACCGCATATGGGCCGAGAGCTATTGAATACGTTAAAAGACTTGGGCTTTGATCCGAAAATACTTGGGCTTCAAAATAACCAATTTGTATTTCTGGCAATCTTCCTTATTTTATTAGCGGTGACAATCAGCATCATCGCATTTTTCAGAAGGCAGAACCGCTCAAGAGTAGGACGGGCTTTCGCAGCGATTAAGCTGGATGAAAAAGCGGCTGAATCAATGGGCATCAACATCACGTATTATAAGGTATTGGCATTTGCGCAGGGGGCCCTGGTAGCGGGATTTGCAGGTGCACTGTTTGCACATGTTCTTGCGTACATAAGTCCTGCCGATTTTGCTTATCACCGTGCTGTTGAGATACTGATTTTCGCTGTTTTCGGGGGGAGCGAAGTAATCTGGGGACCGGTATTTGGAGCCCTCTTTTTAACTGTAATGCCGGAGGTGCTCCGGTTTATCAGCGAATACCGCTACATGATTTACGGTCTGATCATTATTATTATGATGGCAGTCAGACCGCAGGGATTAATTGATGTAAATATTTTAAACTGGGTCAAGCTTAAAACATCAAAGAGGAGGCAAAAGCATGGTGCTGCAAGTCAAAAAAGCATGTAAAAACTTTGGCGGGCTGAGTGCCCTTTCTGATGTCTCATTCTCGATTAAACAGGGAGAAATCTTTGGGCTTATTGGCCCGAATGGAGCCGGTAAGACCACGATGTTCAACCTGATTACATCCATGTTTACTCCTTCCTCAGGTGAGATCATCTTTAATGAGGACAATATCAATGGTTTAAAGCCGCATCTGATAACGAAAAAGGGCATTTGCCGAACATTCCAGAATATTCGCCTGTTTCCTCAGATGACAGCAGAGGAAAACGTGATGGTCGGGGAGCACTGCCGAAGCAAATCGGGTGTATTCAGCAGTGTATTCAGGACAAAAGCACAGCGTAAAGAAGAGGAGAATATCCGAAGCAGAGCGAATGAGCTATTAGAATTTGTGGGGCTGGGGGGATTTGCCGAAACTGTATCAGACAGCCTTGCATACGGTCAGCAAAGAAGGCTGGAAATTGCCCGTGCGCTGGCCAGCTCGCCTAAATTGCTGCTGCTCGACGAACCGGCAGCCGGTATGAATGAAACAGAAACCAGCGAATTATTTCAGCTTATCAAAAAGATTCAGGAACAGGGCATTACGGTCCTGCTGATTGAGCATGATATGCCGCTTGTCATGAAATTATGCGACCGTATTGCCGTCCTTAATTTCGGCAAGAAGATTGCTGAAGGCACACCTGCTGAAATCCAGAATAATCCTGATGTCATCGAAGCCTATCTTGGCAGCGAGGAGGAGGATATGTATGCTTAAGGTAAATGGGATTAACGCTTTTTACGGGAAAATCCAGGTTCTTAAAGACATCAGCCTTGAAGTGGAAGAGGGCAGTATCGTTACGATCCTGGGCGCAAATGGTGCAGGGAAGACAACGACCATGAAGACCATTTCCGGAATGCTTAAGCCCCAAGCTGGCAGCATTCAATTTCAGGGAGAGAATGTAACGGGGCTCAGGCCGGACCAGCTGCTTCGCAAAGGGATTGCCCTTGTGCCGGAGGGCCGCCAGATCCTTTCCGGAATGACAGTGCTTGAAAACCTGGAGATGGGGGCATACCACCGGAAGGACAATGAAGTTGACCAGGATATTAAGAAGGTAATGGAGCGTTTCCCTATTCTTGAAGAAAGGCAGAAGCAGCTTGGCGGAACATTATCCGGCGGACAGCAGCAAATGCTGGCCATTGCCAGGGCAATTCTCAGCAAGCCAAAGCTGCTGCTTCTGGACGAACCGTCAATGGGGCTGGCCCCGCTTATAGTAGCTGACATCTTTAAAATCATTAAAGAAATTAATGAAGCGGGGACCACTGTTCTATTGGTGGAGCAGAATGCAAGGCAGGCACTTAAAATATCCGATTATGGGTATGTCCTGGAAACAGGCAAAATGGTTGCTGAAGGAAGCTCACAGAAGCTTCTGAATGATCCGCGTATCATGGAAGCTTACCTGGGACGTAAATCAAGTTGACCCTAAAAGGCCGAATCCTTTGATTTGGCCTTTTATATTTCTGCATGGAGCATTGTGGTAAAATTAGTGAGAAAAGAATTATTTGTACAATATTTCGGAGGACACATGAAAAAGTTTATGAAGATCTTAAAACGGCTAATTATAGTTTTATTAGTTCTCGGCGTATTTATGTTTTTAAACAACACCTCTCTGCTTACAAAAGAAAAAAATGCTGAGCCGCTGCTTCTTGCACATAGAGGAATGGCACAGACCTTTCATATGGAAGGAATCACCGGGGAAACCTGTACCGCTGAACGAATTTACGAGCCTGAGCATTCTTTTCTTGAGAATACGATTCCATCCATGGATGCAGCTTTTGAAGAAGGTGCAGATATAGTCGAACTGGATATTCAGGTTACAAAGGATGGACAATTTGCGGTGTTCCATGACTGGGGGCTGGAATGCCGGACAAATGCAAAGGGCAATACAAGAGATTATACGATGGAAGAATTAAAAAAGCTTGATATCTGGTACGGCTATACAGCGGATCAAGGAAAAACCTATCCGTTTCGCGGTAAAGGGATCGGAATGATGCCAAGCCTGGATGAAGTCATGAAGGAATTTCCGGAAGGAGATCTCTTAATTCATATTAAAAGCAATGACCCAGAGGAAGGAGTCATGCTTGCTGAATACCTGTCCATGCTTCCACCAGACAGATTGGAGAAACTATCTGTATATGGAGGGGATAGGCCAATCGCCGCCCTGAAGGAAGAAATGCCCGAGATGCGGGTAATGTCAAAGGCAACATTAAAAGAGTGCCTTCTTCCATATATAGGAGCGGGATGGACAGGCTATATGCCAGAAGCCTGTAAAAACACACAGGTTCATATTCCAGAATCGTATACAAAACTATTGTGGGGATGGCCAAATAAGTTTCTGAACCGAATGGATGATGCAGGCACAAGAGTCATTGTGGTTGCAGGGGACGGCAGCTGGTCGGAAGGCTTTGACAGACCTGAAGATCTGGAGCGGCTGCCTGATGGTTATTCAGGAGGCATTTGGACAAATAGGATTGAGCTGATTGCCCCCATTTATAAAAAAGAATAGACGCCTGGTTTCTTCCAGGCGTTTTAATTTTTTTCGATGGAATTATTTAAAAATTTTGTAAAAAGGATTATGATAATGATAGGATTATTTAGTTTAACGAAGGATTTTAGAAGTATGATAATACATATATTAACTGCAATTACAGCTTGGGGGACTGCAAATGGCGAAAGTTTTAGCATTTCTTAAGCCTTACCGGATCGCGGTGGCCATAGCTCTGTCATTAATGCTGACGGAGCTTGCTGTTGAACTTATTCAGCCATTATTCATGGCAAAAATCATAGATGAAGGCATTTTGCAAAATGATCTTCAGGAGGTTGTAAAGTGGGGAGGCATTATGCTGGCTGCTTCTTTTGTTTCTTTTGCCGCTGGGGTCATTAATTCTTTTTATGCGGCACATGTCAGCCAGAGCTTTGGTTTTGATGTAAGGAAAAGCTTATATGATAAGGTTCAATCCTTCTCCTTTGCCAACTTTAATCTATTTCCGACCTCTTCTTTAATTACCCGTATAACAAATGATATTACGCAGCTTCAGAATACAGTTTTTATGAGCCTTCGAATCATGATGAGAGCGCCTCTCTTAATCATCGGCGGACTTATCATGGCATTTGTGGTAGATGTGAAGCTTGCTCTTATCTTATCAGCTGTGGCCCCTTTTCTTTTTCTATTTCTGTTTTGGGTAATGGGAAAAGGCGGCGCGCTTTTTAAGGCAGTCCAGGAAAAGCTCGACTCTGTGAACAGCGTTATGCAGGAGAACCTGACGGGGATCCGGCTAATTAAAGCGTTTGTCCGCAGAAATCATGAAGTGAAACGCTTCACGCGCACAAATGAGGATCTCAGAGATAGTACCGTCAAAGCATTGCGTCTGATGGAAGTGACCATGCCTGTTTTGCTTTTCATCATGAATCTTAGTATTCTTGGCGTCCTTTGGTTTGGGAGCATACAGGTAAATTCAGGTGATGTAAAGGTAGGCGAGGTTGTTGCGATTGTGAACTATGCAACCAGAATAACCGCAGCCTTCTCCATTTTTTCCTGGATTATCATGGCGTTTTCAAGGGCTAGGGCCTCTGCGAACCGTGTAAAAGAAGTATTGGACACTGAAGTGGATTTGACTGACCGTTCAGAATCTCTTGATATGAAGGAGTTAACTGTGAGCCAGGGCGAAATTCACTTTAAAGATGTTTCTTTCAAATATCCCGGAACTTCAGAGAAGGTACTCGATGGCATCAGCTTTACCGTCCATCCCGGGGAAACAGTGGCGATATTGGGTGCAACAGGCTCCGGAAAAACCACTCTGTTCCAGCTGATCCCCCGGCTTTATGATGTAACCGGAGGAAAGGTAGAAATTGATGGGCACGATGTCAGGGAACTGAAAATGGAAAACCTCCGCATGAAAATCGGTTTTGTTCCTCAGGAAGCCCTGCTTTTTACAGGCAGTGTGAAAGAGAATATATCATGGGGCAAAGAACATGCAACGATGGAGGAAATTACTGAAGCAGCTGTCAATGCGCAGATACATGAAACCATCATGAAGCTTCCGCAGGGCTATGAAACAAGAGTGGGGCAAAAGGGTGTTAACTTATCAGGCGGGCAAAAGCAGCGTCTTTCCATTGCCAGGGCGCTTGTAAGAAAGCCTAAAATCCTTCTTCTTGATGACAGCACAAGTGCACTGGATATGAAAACAGAAGCAAAACTTCTGAGTTCATTGAAAGAGTATACCTGTACAACATTGATTATTACACAGAAAATCAGCACAGCAATGGAAGCAGACAGAATCTTGCTGCTTGAAGATGGAATGCTTCTTGCTGAAGGAGACCACGAGAATCTTCTTAAGACATCCGGATTGTATAAACGGATTTTTCAATCCCAGTCTGGAGAGGAGAACAGAGACTATGCTTAAGCACCTAATAAAACCTTTCCAATACAAAAAGATTCCACTTGAACTGAATGGAAAATTTCCTAAAGGGAAAAAGCCTAAGTCTGAAAACATGGGGTCTACACTCAAAAGAATCTGGTCCTATTTAGCCTTTAATAAGGGTTTGTTATATCTCGTTTTATTAATGGTGGTCATCAGCTCGGCTATGGGGCTGCTTGGCCCATATTTAGTCGGAATGGCTATTGACGATTATATTGTCACAAAAAATAGTGATGGATTTATCGCCTTACTGATCTGGCTCGGAGTCATCTATGTGACGAACTCACTTGCTCTCTGGTTTCAGAATTATTGGATGATCGGCATTGCACAGGAAACGGTTTTTACAATGAGAACAAAGCTTTTTAGTCATTTGCACAAACTGCCTATTCCGTTCTTTGACAAGCGCCAGCAGGGGGAACTGATGAGCAGGGTAACAAATGATATTGAAAATGTCAGCTCGACACTTAACAGTTCAGTGATCCAGGTGTTTTCAAGCCTGCTGACTCTGATTGGAACTGTCTCTGTTATGCTGTGGCTAAGTCCTTTGCTAACCCTCATTACCCTGATCATTGTGCCGCTGATGTATTTGGGCATGAAGTGGATTACAGCACGGACAGGACGATTATTTAAAGAGCAGCAAAAGAATCTTGGAGAGCTGAACGGTTATATTGAAGAGACCATATCAGGACAGAGGATCATCAAGACCTTTTCACAGGAACAGAAGGTGATCGCCGAGTTCCGGGAAAAAGGGGAAAAACTTAAGCTGGCTGGATTTTGGGCCCAAACCTATTCCGGGTTTATCCCGAAATTGATGAATGTCCTGAACAACATGAGCTTTGCCATCATCGCCGGGGTAGGGGGGATTTTTGCCCTGAATGGCATGATCTCAATCGGAATAATTGTCGTGTTCACGGAGTATTCCCGGCAATTTACACGTCCGCTTAATGACCTGGCAAACCAATTTAATACCCTACTCTCTGCAATTGCAGGAGCTGAGCGGGTATTTGACATCATGGATGAGGAGGAAGAATTCCGAAATGAAGAGAGGCTCAAAGACCTTGGTGAAGTAAAAGGTGAGGTCGAATTTCAGGATGTTTCTTTTTCATATGAAGAAGACGGAAATACGGTAAGAAACGTAAAACTTCATGTCAAAGCAGGCCAGACCGCTGCTTTCGTTGGTCCGACAGGTGCAGGAAAGACCACCATGATCAATTTGCTCTCCCGGTTTTATGAACGGGACTCAGGCTGTATTTTAATTGATGGTGAGGATATCGCCAGTGTGAAAAAAGAAAGCCTTAGAAAACATATGGGATTTGTCCTGCAGGATTCCTTTCTATTCCGTGGCACTGTGCGCGAAAATATTCGCTACGGCAGGCTGGAAGCTTCAGATAAAGAAGTGATGGAGGCAGCTAAGCTTGCTAATGCCCATTCATTTATCATGAAACTTCCTCAGCAGTATGATACAGTGCTGAGCCAGGATGGAAATGGCATTAGCCAGGGGCAAAAGCAGCTTCTTTCCATTGCACGTGCATTTCTGGCCAACCCGGACATATTAATTCTGGATGAAGCCACGAGCAGCATTGATACAGTAACAGAGCTTAAAATTCAGGATGCTCTTCAGGAGCTGATGAAAGGAAGGACCAGCTTTGTCATTGCCCACCGTTTGAACACAATTCAAAATGCCGATAAGATTTTTGTTCTCAATGAGGGCCGGATTATTGAGGAAGGAACACATGACTCACTGCTTAAACAGGAGGGCTTTTATTATCGGCTGCATGGGAAAGCGGCCGCAAGGGCAAATGCGTGAATAATATGTAAAGGCGGACTTGATTATAAATCAAATCCGCCTTTTTTGCTGCTCTATCAAATGACATTTTTTTCTTTTGCTTCTTTTAGCCAGTCCGGAAATTCGTTCAGAAGGAGGTCATATAGTTCGTTATCAGAGATGGCCTCTACATCTTTAATGTGGAAAAAATTTGCGTTATCAATATAGCGGCCGTCCATTTCATCCAACTTTTCCAATACCTCAAAGTTCGAATCGCCAATCCCGACAAACTGCCAGAACAATGGTTTATCGGATGAGGAAACCACCGGCTTTTTGATGGTTCTTTTGCAGCCGCCATCATTAATGAAAACAATGAAAGCAGGATCTTTGCTCGGATCTTCAGAGGTATATTTCTGAATGACATCCTCCATTACCGGAGGCTCATCATTTCTTCCGAATTTGTGAATCAGATCATTATTTAAAATATACTGATCCACATATCCTTCAAAATCATGTTCGGTTACCGGCTTCAGC
The DNA here is from genome assembly GCF_038004385.1 of Cytobacillus sp. FSL R5-0377. Lineage (NCBI taxonomy): Bacteria > Bacillati > Bacillota > Bacilli > Caryophanales > Bacillaceae > Cytobacillus > Cytobacillus sp. FSL R5-0377. The sequence continues at coordinate 1,437,692 of NZ_JBBORA010000001.1, read as the reverse complement.
CTGGAAAATTCATTATCATACACCCAAACATCCAGTGAGCCATCATCATCAAACTGGCTGGCAACAGCTAAGATTCTCTCCACAACCCTCTGAACAGTCCCATTTTTATATAACTTTCGCATGGAGCCTGAAATGTCCAGCACCAGACCTACTCTCGCTGTAACATTTGTCAGATTCTTTTTCTCCAGCACAATGCCGGCTGATTTTTTTAATAAACTAATAGCGCTCATTTCAGTGAATCCCCCTTTTATCATATAGTCAAAAATTTACCATATTGGGAGACTGTTCACATCAAAAAAGCCTCTTAATTTGAAAATTTCATAGCAAAGCCGATCAGCATTTTTTCATATAAATGAATGGAATGCGGAAGGACGTATTCCTTATCACCGTGCCAGTTCATGCCTGTTGGGCCAAATTCAATAGCTGGTATCCCGTAATTGGCAAAGAAAACAGTATCCGCGGACCCATGCTGGCCAAAGAAAACAGCTTTATCTTCGGTGTACTTTTCCACAATGGGTTCAAGCATCAGGATGAAAGGATTATCTCTTTCTGTTACAAGCGGCTTTGAGAACATATTCATGATAATTTCCCCATCTGTGATATCCTCAATTTGTTTGATGATCTCTTCATGATTCTGCTGGGGCAAATAGCGGATATCATAAGACATTACACATTTTTCAGGCACCTTATTATAAACATCACCTCCGTTTATTTTCGCCAGATTAATTGAAGGATGTGGGAAAAATTCCGATGATTCCTTTGCAAAAGGCAATTCTAATAATTTCTGATGTACTTCAAAAGCCTTTTCTATAGCATTGATTCCTTCCCAAGGGCGGCTTCCGTGGGCTGGATCTCCTTCTATTTCTATGTCAAGCCTGATTACCCCCTTGGCTTCGAGTGCAATTCCAAGCTGAGTAGGTTCAGAGCAAATGACAAAATCGCCGCGATATCCCTGTTCTGCCAGATACCCGGAACAATTAAAGCCGCCGATTTCTTCATCTGAAACAATTTGAAGCTGAATTTTTACGCCAATAGGCATATTTTTGAGCTCTTTTACCGCACACATCATAGCGGCAACTCCTGCTTTCATATCCGCAGCGCCCCGGCCATAAATCTTATCGCGGATTTCTGCAGGGATGAATTGTTCTTCTTTTCCTGATACAACATCCACATGTCCGTTGAAAATAACGGTCCGATCACCGCTTCCAATTTCACAGACAGCCATTTTATAGCCATTGTTTTCGATGATTCTGGAAGGGAGGTCATGTCCCGACAGCCATTGGTGGCAATATTCAATGGCCTGGTTTGCTCCCTCCTTTGAAGAGCTGTTAATGGAAATAAGGTCTTTCAATAAGTTTTCGAGCATATGTCAAAGGTCCTCCTTTAGTAAAGCGATAATTTACACAGTACTCTCTACCTATTCCCGCTTTGTGAGGATGAAAACGGCCTGTTTGGGCACGGCCCAATATTTGTGAAGAATTGGTGAAGTATATTGCGGAAAGAGGGAGGATGGAGTATATTATAAGTGAGGAAAGTTAGTGAAGTATTTCACAAATAAATTCACTAAGAATGCTTTCTTCCCAAGAGCTGGCCGGCTTTTAAAATACCCAGGAGGGAAAATTTTAAGAAATCATGTGAAGAATTTCACATTAATATTATGGAGATGATTACAATGAAATGGTGGAAAACTCCTCAGGCAGCAATGGTGTGGACAGTATTAAGAGTGTGGCTTGGCATACAATGGCTTGAAGCAGGGTGGCATAAGGTAGCAGACGGTTTTAATGCAGGCGGGTTCATACAGGGGGCCATTGCTAATGCCGCCGGCGATCATCCTGCAGTGCAGGGCTGGTATGCGGGATTCCTTAAAAATGTAGCACTGCCAAACGCGGATCTATTCAGCACTCTGGTGGCATGGGGCGAAGTTCTTGTCGGGATTGGACTTATCCTTGGAGCTGCGACCATTCCGGCTTTAGTTGCAGCAGCTTTCATGAATCTAAACTTCTTATTAGCAGGAACAACAAGCACTAACCCGATACTATATACAGCAGCAATCATCCTTCTATTCACAGGTGCAGGCGCTTACTGCTGGGGGATTGACAGATTCGCCATCCCATATATTAAGACAATGAAGAAAGGCGGACACGGCATAGGTAAAAGAGAAGCACACACTCATTAACGTGAAAATGAAAGAAGCAGGAACCTGATGCTCCTGCTTCTTTTTTACCTTTGAGCTAGCGCTTTTTTCGGCTATATGCTCGCTGATTGGCAGCATTGGAACGTGCCATTGCCTCGAGATCTTCTTGATCGGCGAGTTCGCGGTTAAATTCTACGTCAATGCCGTCAGATTTCATGCTTTTAGGTACTTGTGGAAGTGATGCTTTGTTTTTATCACGAGTTTTATGTCCATGTGCACGGCCCATTGTAAATAACCCCTTTCAGCAATAAAGGTACGGAAACTCAGATGTTTCCGTACCTTTATCATGTACCATAGATCAGGGCGGTATGAGTGGAAATTAATGTCTAGGCTGTCTGCCTGCAAATCCGCCAGCTTTGTCAGCCCGCTTGAATTCTCTTGAATAGGTTACTTCCTGCATGCTTGATAAGGTGCTTTTGGATTTGTCTTTTTTCTTTTTATCCACTTTACATCATCCTTTCAAAATAAGGGTACACACTTCCCTTATTTTTCCCTTATTTGACAAAAATGATACAAATTTCATTAATAAATATTCCTTAGGGCAGACATTAGATCAGGATATAAGAAATTGTAACCGGATGCCTGCAATTTTTCGGGAAGCACTTTTTGCCCTTCTAATACCAGGGTACTCATCTCCCCGAGAGCAATTTTTAGAGCAAAAGCGGGAGCGGGCATCCAGTGCGGACGATTAAGAACCTCACCAAGTGTTTTTCCAAATTCGTTCATTGTCAGGGGATTTGGGGATGTAAAATTAACGGGACCTTGAAGCTGCTCGTGTTCTATGGAAAACAGGATTCCGTTTACAACATCATCTAAATGAATCCAGGAAACCCATTGCTCACCTGTTCCAACAGGCCCTCCGGCAAATAATTTGTAAGGAAGGGCCATACGGGGAAGGGCACCATCGTTCTTTTCGAGAATGATTCCAAACCTGCAGAAAAGGGTCCGGACTTCAAATGCTTCTGCTTTAGAGGCTTCTTCTTCCCAGCGTCTTACTGTTTCAGCTAAAAAATCAGTGCCGCTTTTTCTGGTGTCCTCAGTAAAGGTTTCATTTCGGGATATGCCATAGTAGCCGACGGCACTGGCATTGATTAAGGTGTACGGCTTTTCTTCCAGGCGGCTAATAATGCGGAGAACTTCCCTGGTGGCTGTAATGCGGCTGTTTACTATCCGCTTTTTGCGTACCTCTGTCCATCTTCCGCTGTTAATAGACTCACCAGCCAGGTTGATAAACACGTCAATGCCTTCGAGAGCATCCTCAGGCGAGTCATCATCGCTCAGCCATTGAACATAATTCAAGTTTTTAGAAGCCTTTTTATCAGCTGTATTTCTTGTAAGAATGAATAGTTCATGTTTCTTTTCCAGCAATTGTTTAACCAAGGCGCTTCCAACAAAGCCAGTTCCGCCGGTGATGGCAATTCTCATGGGAGATTCCCCTTTCATGTGTCATACTTTGCTACATTTTACGACGTTTTCTTTCAAAATCCTTTTTTGGATGTGTTACATTTAAGATAAGAGGTGGAGAAAATGCCGACTATTACGAAGATCACTGTCCAGAAAAAAAGCAAAGACCGCTATAATATATATATGGATTATGGGAAAGGTGAAGAATATGCATTTAGTGTGGATGAAGATGTTTTAATTAAGCATCAGCTCAAAAAGGGAATGGAGCTAGATGAATTCTCTTTAAATGAGATTGGCTACCAGGATGATATCCGGAAAGCCTATAACAGGGCTATTCATTATTTATCCAGAAGAATGCGCTCAGAAACCGAAGTCCGCAAACATCTAGCTGAAAAAGAAGTGGAAGAACCGGTTATTCAGGAAGTTATCCACAAATTGTATGATTACCATTTTTTAAACGATGAAGAATTTGCAGCCGCTTTTGTGCGTACCCAAATGAACACTTCAGATAAAGGGAAAGGGCTGATCCGCACGGAGCTGAAGGAGAAAGGGATTTCCCCTCAATTAATCGAACAGGCGTTAGAAGAATATCCAAGGAATGCTGAATTATCTGCCGCCATAAGGCTGTGTGAAAAGTATTCAAAGAAATATGCCCGTGATTCATCCAAAATCCTTAAGCAAAAGCTGGAACAGATGTTAATGCGTAAAGGCTTTGATTTTGACATCATTCAAGAAGCTGTATCTGAAACGGAGATTGATAAAGAAGAGGATGAAGAACTGGCTGCCCTGAGGTTCCAGGCGGAAAAAGCAAAGAAAAAATATGCAGGTCTTCCTGAGTTCGAATATACTCAAAAAATGAAGCAGGCTTTATTCAGAAAAGGTTTTACTTTTGACCTGATAGAGCAATTTTTAAGTGAAGAAGAATAACACATGGAGGACCATGTGTTATTTTTTTGATTCGATGACAATTGAATCATCTTCCATATGATCAAGAATCATTTCTGCCACTTCTTTAGGAGAGCGAAGCCTCGATTTGTCCTTGATATGGTCGCTTTCATCCCAGAAAGGGGTGTCCATTCCGCCCATATAAACAGCTTTAACTTTAATATTTGTGTTCTCCAGCTCCTTCTGAAGGCTCTCGGTAAATCCTCTTACAGCAAATTTGCTTGCCACATACACAGATTCATTAACTTTCCCTTTTAAGCCCGCGGTCGAAATGATATTCATCAGCAGGCCTTCATTCTTTTCTTTTAAAAAGGGCAGAATAGCCTGTGTCATATGAATAGTGCCCAGCGTGTTAGTGTCAAACATTTCCTGAATGTCCTGCTCTGAAAGGCTGTTAAAAGGCCCGAAATGCCCAACCCCGGCATTGTTTAAAAGCCCATAGAGTTCATGATCCTGAATTTGTGTCATTAATTTGCTGATCTCTTTGGTTTTGGTGATATCTAATGTATGGACTTCAGCGCTTCCGCCGGCCTCACGGATTTCCTGTTCTACGCTCTCCAGCTTGTCCAATGTCCTGCCTGTTAAAATAGTATGTAATCCCTGTCTGGCAAATAATAAAGCAAGCTCTTTTCCCAAACCCGACCCCGCTCCGGTAATGATGACTGACTTCATTTGAATCCTCCTTTGAAACGTCTTATAATCATCATCTTAGCAAAAAAGTCCAATACATGCGAAAAGCATCAAAACGGATGCAGCGGCCTTTTCTAATCGCTCATTTTCTCATATACTTAGGAGTGTGTGGTTTAAAAGCCCGCAATGTAAATATTTGATTACTGAGTTGATTGGAGCGGAAGGTGCGAGATCCTCGAAAATACATACGCATTTTCTTCGTGCGATGTGTCCTCAAGGAAGCTTACTCAACGTCCTACTGGAGTAGCGAACCAGGGGAGACCCCGCAGACTCAGGAGCGTCGAGGAGGCTCCCGGTAGCCCCATGGTTTGCTGAGTGCCTGGAGCGTAAATCAACGGTTATGATTAATAGACTAAACAAAATCAAGTATTAACCAAGATGGTATCTTCAATAGAGAAAGTAAGAGGGATTAATATGCAGGATAAAAGATACAGTACAATGTCTACCTATGAGCTTCAGCAGGAAATTGCCAGTTTGAATGAAAAAGCAAGGAAAGCTGAACAGATGGGCATGGTAAATGAGTTTGCCGTGCTTGAACGCAAAGCCATAATGGCGAAATCCTACCTGCTCAATCCGGATGATTTCGAGCCCGGTGAAATTTATGAAATTGACGGGGATCCAGGAGTTTACTTTAAAATTGACTATATGAATGGCGTATTTGCCTGGGGATTCCGGCTGAATGGAAGCAAAGGGGAAGAGGCTCTGCCTATATCCATGCTAAAAAAAGTAGAGAAAAAAGAATAATTAACAATCAGAGGGCGAAAACCCTCTGATTGAAGCTTCCTTTAAGAATTTTTGCGAATCTGCCGTTTTAAAATAATGAGGTCTTGAGTTTGCTGGGTCTCGCCATTTACTTGTGAATGTGCGCGTTTTGGCCTAAAGTGCGGTGAAGTAAATGGACTGGAATAAGGATTATCTCCAAAAAAGTTTTTGCTGTTTCCCATAACCAAGCCTCCCAGTATTTTAAAATTCTGGTGTGTCACTTTCGCGGTTTGATGAAGCTTTCATTCGTTCCTGAGGGTGCGTGTTAATTGTGCCATCTGCCCGGCGTGAAGCATACTCTGCTTTGGCCCGCGGCTCCCCCTCCAATTTAATATTGTTCTGATTTGGAAAATTTCTCGCTTTATTGCGCATAACAAGCCTCCTAAACCGGAATAAGAGCGTGACAAGCTTTAGCCAATCACGTACTACTATTATTTGTACTTTACGGAAGGCTATGAAGGAATAAAGGTATTAATAAATGGTAAAGAGGTGATTTTTATGAATGAGTACCAGCAAAAGCTGTATGAACTTTTATTGGAAAAGAATAATATGCTTTCAGCAAATCAGGCAAGGACATGGATTGAACTGCTCTGGGAAGATTTCGAAGCGACTTATGCCAAGGCTGGAAGACAATACAAAGGTGCTGAAATGACAGAAAGGATTGTAAGGCAATGGGTAGAAAATTATGGAGCCAGGCTCCATGAATTTGTTGCCAATAATCCTAAATACAAGCATTTGCTTGAGCAGGATAAAAATAAGCTAAATTAAAAACAGGCTGCCAATTGAAGCAGCCTGTTTTCATTAGCCGGGGAGTATATCCAGTTTTTTTCGAAGCTTTTCCTCGCTGAAAATCCAGCCTGTATAGGATGATTGAATGTTAAGGTCCCGATCGAGCTGGACCACAGCGACAAATGGATAATGTCCATTGCTCCGATAGCGGAGGTCAATGAAACGAACTTCGTAATAGTCATCATATTCATCCACTTCCCAGCGGTAAACCGGTGAGAAGGATAGGAAGGCAGATAAATTCTTATCATTCTTTGCGGCTTCTATAACAGGTGTCTCGGGAACCGGAACGCGATTAAATTGATCGAGTATCCGTACATGATTCTTAACTGCGCGCCCGACAAAAAACTGCTGCCTGCTCATCACCGCCACACGCCATTGATTAAATCTCATGGTTGGGGCAATGATGATGTCAGTGGCATCCGGTATCATAACCTTGACGGCATTTTTTACACTTCTCTGGGCTGCAAACCGCAGAAGGTAATAAACAAAAATAATGCCATAAATGATTAAAAAGGTATAACCGGGATGGGCACCGAATGCCCATATAAATAATCCTGCTACATGGATCCCAAAGATGAATGGATCAAATGTGTTAATAATCCCCAGTGCTACCCATTTAGATGAAAAGGGCCTGAGCGCCTGTGTTCCATATGCATTAAATATATCTACGAAAACATGCAGGAAGACAGCTAAAAAAGTCCATAGCCATAAATGAAGCAAATTAGCTGACGGAAAAAACGGATAAACCACTGCAAGGATGACAAGAGGCCAAAGCAGTACAGCTGGTATGGAATGGGTAATTCCCCTGTGATTGCGAATATAAACGGCATTATTTCTTAATTTTAAGACAGTATCTATATCAGGTATTTGTGAACCGACGATGGCCCCAATCATGACACTGGTTGCTGTAGCAGAACTCTCTGCAACAACGGGATCAAGAGTGGCAATGCCGCCAATCGCCAGGCCCATCACGACATGTGTGCCGGTATCCAAGAGGAAATACCTCCTTCCTTGGTAACAATTCTTATGTGAGGCTAGTTATATTTGGGGGTTACCTAATTAAAGTGTACTAACAAAACTCTTGTATTCACAGCTGAATATGGGTACCTTTAAAGGTGTCGCAAAAGTTGGAGCAAAATGTTCACTTATGATTCATGCAGCGACTGTACTAATATATTCCCATATTTTCCGATTGTTTAACATCAGGAGGAATAAAAAATTGAAAGAAGTTAGTCAAAATACAATCGAATCAACAGATATAAAAGGATTTCAGGATGATTTGCTCAGATGGTTCGAAGCCGAGCAAAGGGATTTGCCCTGGAGAAAGGATCAGGATCCGTACAAAGTCTGGGTCTCCGAGATCATGCTCCAGCAAACGAGGGTGGATACTGTCATTCCATATTTCCTCCGTTTTATTGAACAGTTTCCGACCATCAAGGATCTTTCTGAAGCAGACGAAGAAAAGGTTTTAAAAGCCTGGGAGGGTCTGGGCTATTATTCACGGGCAAGAAATCTCCAGGCTGCCGTCAGAGAGGTTCATGAAAAATATGGCGGCAAAGTTCCTGATACGCCAAAAGAGATCTCTTCCTTAAAAGGAGTAGGGCCCTATACTGCAGGAGCCATTCTCAGTATTGCGTACGGCATACCTGAACCGGCTGTGGACGGCAATGTAATGCGTGTCCTTTCGCGCATCCTGTCCATTTGGGAAGATATCGCCAAGCCATCTTCCAGGAAAATCTTTGAGTCTTCTGTCCGCACATTAATTTCACATGAAAATCCTTCCTATTTCAACCAGGCGCTTATGGAGCTTGGCGCATTAATATGTACACCAACTTCTCCTTCCTGCTTATTATGCCCGGTGAGAGAACATTGTACTGCGTTTTATGAAGGGACTCAGCAGGAGCTGCCCGTAAAAACAAAAACCAAAAAGCAAAGAAATGTGCAGCTGGCAGCAGCGGTCCTAATGGATGATCAAGACAGGGTGCTGATACACAAAAGACCCGGCAAAGGCCTGCTTGCTAATCTCTGGGAATTTCCCATGGCAGAGATTAATATTGCTTATGTAAGCGACAAAGAGCAGATGAAAGATGTGTTCAGCACGCAATATGGCGCCAATGTGGATATACAGGATATGACAGGTCAGATCGAACACGTATTTTCCCATTTGACATGGAACATAAATGTTTATAAAGGAAAATTAATCAAAATTGAAGAGGAAAGAAACGATTTGAGATTAGTTACCCTTGAAGAAATAAAGGAATTTCCATTTCCGGTTTCCCATCAGAAAATCTGGAAGCAATATTTGGAAAGCAGAACATAGAAAAGGGGAACTTTCCCCTTTTCCCCTTAAAACTAATCAAAGCTGACCCTGGTTCCGTGAGTATAATCGGCTTCCTGTCTTTTCAGGCCGCCCCGGTTTTCTATTTCTTCAATAATTTCCCTATGGATGGTTTGACCCTCAGCATTTAAATAAGGCATGATCTGCTGAAACGAATGATGGTAAAAAGCAAGCTCACTGTCCTTCCAGTCCGATTTTGACATCATGGAAAGCTCTGTCATATCACGTCCGACAAACATTTGCCATCTTCCTTTCCTCAATTGGATTACAAATAGTGTTTTAATTCGAATTGCCTTATATACATGGAAAAAGCTAAAATGAAATCGGTAAGTTGTTTGCTTATAAATTCCCGGGATAATAATCCCTAAACAACAGAAATACATAACAGAAAGGAAATGGATCATGACACAAAAAGTAGCACTGGTTACAGGAAGCAGCAGAGGAATTGGAAAGGCAACAGCCATCAGGCTTGCTAAAGAAGGCTATGATATTGTCATCAATTACGCACGCAGCAAATCAGCAGCAAATGAAACAGCAGCCGAAATTGAGGCGCTTGGAAGAAAAGCTCTCGTTGTTAAAGCAAATGTGGGGGATGTAGAGAAAATTAAAGGCCTTTTCGCGGAGATTGACCGTGAATTTGGAAGGCTTGATGTGTTTGTCAACAATGCAGCTTCCGGGGTTCTGCGTCCGGTAATGGAACTGGAAGAATCCCATTGGGACTGGACAATGAATATTAACAGCAAAGCTCTGCTTTTCTGCGGTCAGGAAGCCGCAAAGCTAATGGAGAAAAGCGGAGGCGGAAAAATCGTAAGCATCAGCTCGCTCGGGTCGATCCGCTATCTGGAAAACTATACAACTGTTGGGGTTTCCAAGGCAGCTTTAGAAGCATTAACACGATACCTTGCTGTGGAGCTGGCCTCTAAGAATATCGTCGTAAACGCTGTTTCCGGCGGTGCAGTGGATACAGAAGCTTTAAAGCATTTCCCTAACCGTGCAGAGCTTTTAGAAGAAGCTAAGACCAAAACCCCTGCAGGACGCATGGTTGAAATTGAAGATATGGTGAATACGGTTATGTTCTTGTTAGGTGAGGAGTCCAGTATGATCCGCGGCCAGACGATTATTGTGGATGGAGGCATTTCTCTGCTTGTTTAAATAAATGGATATTTTTGGTTTGTTAAAAAGTTGGATAGTTTCCTCCCCTCCCGGTTAAATTAATGAGCGTGGAGGTGATAATCATGGCTAAACAACCAAACCAAACTCAAGCTGGAACTAACGTTCAAGAAGTGAGACAACAAAACGCACAATCTGCTGGCCAAGGCCAATTCGGTACTGAATTTGCCAGCGAAACAAATGCTGCTGAAGTAAGACAGCAAAACCAGCAAGCTGAAGCTCGCAAAGGTCAAAATGCAGGCAAACAAAGCCGCTAATAACATTTAAAGAAAGAAGCCGCCTTTTTAATGGAAAGGGCGGCTTCTTTTATTGTCTAAATCGTCCCATGTATTTTTCTCTGCACCTTCGACAAAACTTCCATAAAGTCAACATAACTAGTCAAAGGGTTAAAAAAAGGTACAGCGAAATTATAGGGTAGGAAAAATAATGGGGACGGTGGAACAAACATGGAGAACTTTAACAGTTTAGTTTCAGAACAGATGAAAACAATGGAAAAGCTTCTGTATCTTCAGAGTGAACTAGAGCGCTGCCAGGAGATTGAAGAGGAATTAAAAGCAATTCAGCAGGAAACCGAGCTGGAAAGCGTACAGTATGAAATAATAAGAATGAAAGAAGAGCTCAAACAAATTCATCGTATTTTTGAGCAGCAGACAGAAGAGGTCATCCGCTCCTATCAGAAAGTAAATGTAACCGTTTAAAGATAAACTCTCTATAATCTTTCGTTGTCTTCAAAACCTATAAAATAAGCCATTATATCCTTTTTTTACAGCCGTTGATACATTTCAATGGCTCTTTGTTTTAAAAATTTCCTTTTACCGTTATAATAGTAGAAAACAGGAATCGTACTTTGTTGCCTTTTTCTTTTGGATATTATTGAGTCATGCTGTGCAGTTGTGCGCAGGCATGAAGGGGAGGAAGCCTATTCAAGGCGCCAAAAAAGTATTATCAGGTTGCAAAGCTTCCGGAAGGAAAGTAGGGGAAAAAGAATGGCGGTACCCATCGAAGGCGAACCAATGCAAATACACAGCTATAAACATAATGGGCATATCCACCGCGTCTGGGAGGAAACAACCGTACTAAAAGGGACACAGAATTTAGTGATTGGCGGAAATGACCGGACAATCGTAACAGAATCTGACGGAAGAACTTGGGTGACCAGAGAGCCAGCCATTTGTTATTTTCATTCCCAGCACTGGTTTAATGTGATTGGAATGATTCGGGAAGATGGTGTTTATTATTATTGTAATATTAGTTCACCATTTATTTTTGATGGAGAAGCGTTAAAGTATATTGATTATGATCTTGATATCAAAGTATATCCGGACATGACATTCAATTTGCTTGACGAAGACGAGTACGAACGGCATCGTCAGGAAATGAATTATCCCGATGTGATTGACAGTATTCTTAAATCAAATGTGGACAATCTCATCCATTGGATCCGTCAGAGAAAAGGTCCTTTTGCACCCGACTTTATTGATATATGGTATGAACGTTATCTTACTTACAGACGCTAAAAAAGGGCTGAATGCCGAAAAAAACGCCTGTTGGACCTTGAGTCAGCAGGTTTTTATTTTGCGCTGAATCTGCATGATTGCGGGATTTTAGGGGTAAGTTTAAGAAAATAACTGGGAATGAGACAGAGAGGGGGCGATCCGGTTGGACAGTATAAAAAGATATTTAAGTTTCGTTAAGCCGTATCGGCTTCAGATTATCGGAACCATCATAATAGGCATCATTAAGTTTGCCATTCCGCTTTTGATTCCGCTTCTGATTAAGTATGTAATAGATGATATTATTGGCAATGAAGCATTAAGCCAGAGCGATAAGACGAGTACACTGTTAATGGTTATGGGTGTGATGATTGCTATATTTGTCATTGCCCGCCCGCCAATAGAGTATTACCGCCAATATTTTGCCCAGTGGGTAGCAAGCAAAATTTTATATGATATCCGGGACAGGCTGTTTACCCACATTCAGAAGTTAAGCTTCAGATTCTATGCGAATACAAGAACAGGCGAAGTTATCTCCAGGGTAATAAATGATGTGGAGCAGACTAAGACCTTCATCGTGACCGGGTTAATGAATTTATGGCTTGATGTGGCAACCATTTTAATAGCAATTGCGATTATGCTGAAAATGGATGTTAGCCTGACGATCGTATCATTGCTTTTATTTCCGTTCTACGCTTTCTCGGTCAAATACTTTTTTGGGAATCTCAGAAAGCTGACTAGAGCACGGTCACAGGCTCTTGCAGAGGTACAGGGCTATCTTCATGAACGTGTTCAGGGGATGGCAGTTGTTAAAAGCTTTGCCATTGAGGATTATGAGCAAACCCAATTTGATGCGCAAAATAAGAATTTCCTGACAAAAGCGATCGACCATACGAAATGGAATGCAAAGGCATTTGCGGTTGTTAACACTATTACGGATATTTCACCGCTTTTGGTCATTGGATATTCAGGATATCAGGTTATTCAGGGGGAAATCTCCCTGGGTGTGATGATGGCATTTGTCGCTTATATAGATAGATTGTATGGCCCGCTTAGAAGGCTTGTTAACTCATCCACCACCTTAACCCAATCAATCGCATCCATGGACCGGGTATTTGAGTTAATTGATGAGAAATATGATATTGACGATTCACCAGATGCCATAGAATGCAGGGATGTTAAAGGGCATATTCAATTTGAAGAAGTCAGCTTTTCTTACAATGAGAATGAGCCTCCGGTTTTAAAGGAAATCAGCCTTGATGTATCGGCAGGGGAAACGATTGCCCTTGTAGGGATGAGTGGAGGAGGGAAGTCCTCTTTGGTAGGGCTGATTCCGCGTTTTTACGATGTGAATGAAGGGAGAATTCTGCTTGACGGCAGTGATATCCGTTCGTTTAAAGTTAGAAGCCTCCGGGATAAAATCGGGATGGTCCTTCAGGATAATATTTTGTTCAGTGAATCGGTTAAAACAAACATTCTTCTCGGCAAACCCAATGCCGCTGAAGAGGAAGTAATCGAGGCAGCCAAGGCTGCAAATGCCCACGAATTTATTATGAATTTGCCGGAAGGATATGATACCAAGGTTGGCGAGCGCGGTGTCAAACTGTCGGGAGGGCAGAAGCAGCGAATTGCCATTGCGAGAATCTTTCTGAAAAATCCGCCGATCCTTGTCCTTGATGAAGCCACATCAGCCCTTGACCTGGAAAGTGAACATCTGATACAGGAAGCATTGGAAAAGCTGGCTAAAGACCGGACGACCTTTATCGTGGCGCATCGCCTTTCAACCATCACACATGCAGATAGAATTATTCTGGTAGAGCATGGTGAAATTTCTGAAGCGGGAAGCCATGAAGAATTAATGAAAAAACAAGGCAATTATTATAAGCTTTTTCAGGTTCAGCAGCTTGAAAAATAGGCTAAAAGCCGGCTCTGTTTACAGGGCCGGCTTTATATTTGCTTTTTCATGGCAATGCGTCAAATTGTTATAGCATCAAAGTGCTGTAATCAGAAAAACGTCATGAATGTCCAATATTTTCATAACTATTAGTAGGATATGTTAATTTTCCTTATTAAATTGCACTGAAAATTATATAATGTTTACTATATTTAAATAATTTTGAAAAATAAGTAGACTTAACCTATCTTTTTTTATAGAATGAAAAAAGATAGTGACATAAGGTCCAAACTTGTTAAAAATGTCCTATTTCATAGAAACGGACGATCAGGAAAGGAGTATCCGTGTGACTCAAGCTCCAGTATTAGATGTAAAACAGCTAAGGACTTCCTTTTTCTCTTCAGATGGAGAAGTTCCGGCTGTGGATGATATCAGCTTCTCTGTCAACAAGGGTGAAATTTTGGGGATAGTAGGTGAATCAGGCTGCGGAAAGAGTGTTACATCTCTATCCATCATGAAGCTGATTCCACAGCCCCCGGGAAAAATTGTTGGCGGGGAAATTCTTCTGGATGGAGAAGATCTCGTTAAAGCATCAGAAAAAAGAATGCGTGAAATAAGGGGAAATGAAGTGGCTATGATTTTTCAGGAGCCAATGACTTCATTGAATCCGTTATTTACAATTGGAGATCAGCTGACAGAAGGAATTAAATTACATAAAAAGTTAAATAAGAAGGCTGCTATCCAGCAGGCTGTTGAAATGCTTAAACTTGTCGGTCTGCCGAGGGCAGAACAGATTATCAAGGAATATCCCCACCAGCTTTCCGGGGGAATGAGGCAGAGGGTAATGATTGCTATGGCATTGTCCTGCCATCCTCGTCTTCTGATAGCAGATGAGCCGACCACCGCTTTGGATGTGACAATTCAGGCACAAATATTATCCCTTATGAAGGATCTTAATCAAAAGCTGGACACAGCCATAGTTATGATTACGCATGATCTCGGGGTAGTAGCAGAAGTGTGTGAAAGGGTAATTGTCATGTATGCCGGGAAAATAGTGGAGGAAGCTCCTGTAAAAGAGATATTCAAAAATCCAAAGCATCCTTACACTCAGGGACTTCTTCAATCAGTGCCTGATGTAAGAGAAAAAAAAGAGCGATTATATTCGATTCCTGGAAATGTTCCTAAACCGGGCTCCATCAAGACTGGATGCCGTTTTGCAGCGCGATGTGAGTTTGTCCATGACCGCTGCCTGACGGAAAGTCCTCCACTTTATAATGCCAATAATGAGGAACCGCATACAGTGCGCTGTTTCCTGCATGAGTCTGGAGGTGTCATTAATGACCGAAGTGCTGTTGGAAGTTAATCAGTTAAAGAAATATTTTCCCGTAACAGGGGGGCTGTTTGGAAGAAAACAGGGTGATGTGAAAGCGGTTGATGATATCAGCTTCTTCGTTAACAAAGGGGAAACGCTTGGCCTTGTAGGTGAGTCAGGCTGCGGAAAATCAACCACTGGAAGAATGCTGATGCGCCTGATTGAACCAACAGAGGGGAAAGTAGTTTTTGATGGAAAGGAACTGACATCCCTAAATTCAGCGGAAATGCGCAAGATGAGAAAGGAAATGCAAATGGTATTCCAGGATCCGTTTGCATCGTTAAATCCCCGCCATACTGTTGAGCAGATTTTAGAAGAGCCTCTCATTGTCCACGGCATTGGGAACAAAGAAGAGCGTAAACAGCGGGTAAAAGAGATGCTTGAAGTTGTCGGCCTCAGCAGCTACCATGCCAAACGATATCCGCATCAATTCAGCGGAGGCCAAAGGCAGCGGATTGGAATAGCAAGGGCATTGATGACCAAGCCTAAGCTGATCATTGCAGATGAGCCTGTTTCTGCACTGGATGTATCCATTCAATCACAGGTGCTCAACCTGCTGGAAGATCTGCAAAAAGAATTTCAGCTGACGTATATATTCATTGCCCATGATCTCGGGGTAGTTAAACATATCAGTGATAGAGTTGGTGTTATGTATCTTGGAAGATTAGTAGAGATCACAACATCTGACCAGCTCTACGATAAGCCGCTGCATCCTTACACAAAGGCATTGCTTGGAGCCGTTCCCATCCCTGACCCGGCTTTAAAGAAAGACAGGGAGCTGTTGACTGGGGACATCCCAAGCCCGCAAAATCCGCCAGCTGGATGTGCTTTCCATACGAGATGTAAAGATTGCATGGCAATCTGCAAAACAGATAGGCCACAGCTGAAGGAAATTGAACCTGGTCACTTTGCAGCCTGCCATCTTTATAGCTGAGCTATAAGTAAGGGCAGTACTGCATGGATGATAAATAAAAAGGAAATAGCCGATACCGGCAAAAGAAAAAGAGGGGGAAAACAATGAAGAAGCGCAAAGGCATTTGGTTCTTGGTTGCAGCTTTGTTACTGTCACTGGCTCTTGCCGGCTGCAGCAGCAACTCAAGCAGCGGAACGAAAGACGAAAAGGATAAAGAGAAAGGTACAGATACAGAGGAAACGTCTTCAGGCGGCACACTTGTATTTGGCCGCGGCGGTGACTCTACTTCACTTGATCCGGCTATTACAACAGAAGGTGAATCCTTTAAAGTTACAAAAAATATCTATGAAACTTTGATTGAATTTGGTGAGCAGGATACAGAAATTCAGCCTGGACTTGCTACTGAATGGGAATCAAGCGAAGATGGATTAAAGCATACTTTAAAGCTTCGTGAAGGCGTTAAGTTCCACGATGGAACTGATTTCAATGCTGAAGCGGTTGTCTTCAACTTTGAAAGATGGAAAGCTGGAAGCGCTGAGCAGTTCTATTACTATAACTCTCAATTTGGAGATAAAATCTCTGAAGTAAAAGCAGTAGATGATTACACAGTTGAGTTTACTTTAAACAAACCAATTGCACCATTCTTTAAGAACCTTGCAATGTCTCCATTTGGAATTGCAAGCCCGGCAGCAATTGAAAAGCATGGTGATAAATTCATTCATAACCCGGTGGGTACAGGTCCATTTGTATTTAAAGAATACAAAGCCAACGACCGCATCACACTTGTTAAAAATGAAGACTACTGGGACGAAGGCCTTCCGAAGCTTGACCAGGTTATCTTCCGTGTCATCCCCGAAAACTCTGCTCGTCTGAACGCATTGGCTACAGGCGAAGTCGACTTAATCGATGGTGTTAACTTCAGTGATGTTGGCCAAATCGAAGGAAATCCTGATCTGCAAACTTTTGAACGTCCGTCATTAAACGTAGCTTATCTTGGATTAACAAGCACACGCGGACCATTAAAGGACAAAAAAGTCCGCCAGGCATTGAACTATGCAGTTGATAAGCAAGCTCTTATCGATGCATTCTACGCCGGTGCAGCTGAGCCGGCGAAAAACCCAATGCCTTCAGTTGTAGCGGGCTACAATGATGACGTTAAGGATTATGAGTATGATCCTGAAAAGGCAAAGGAACTTTTAAAAGAAGCAGGATATGAAGATGGCTTTGAAATGGAGCTATGGGCAATGCCTGTTCCTAGACCTTATATGCCGGATGGACAAAAAGTGGCTGAAGCACTGCAAGCCAACTTTGATGCAATCGGCGTAAAAGCAAAAATCGTTACTTATGAGTGGGGTACTTATCTGGATAAAGCCAAAAATGGTGAAGCTGATACATTCCTATTAGGTTGGACTGGCGACAACGGAGATGCTGATAACTTCCTATATGTACTTCTTGACCAGGACAGCATCGGATCTAACAACTACTCATACTACCAGAACCCTGAAGTGCATGAACTGCTTGTAAAAGCTCAGGCTAGTCCAGATCAGGAAGAGCGTGACAAACTTTACAAAGAGGCTCAGCTTCTGATTAAAGAAGATGCTCCATGGATTCCGCTTGTTCACTCAAGACCAATCCTAGCGGGTAAAGCTGATATCACAGGCTTCAAGCCGCATCCAACAGGTTCTGACTTACTTTCAACTGTAGAATTTAAATAAGGTGCTTTACAAGTGAGATAAGTATACTTCTTATATTCAAGGAAAAGGGAGTACAGTTCTGTAGCTCCCTTTTCTATATAAAAATATTATAAATTGAGAAACTTTGAATTCGATTACTGTCTAGCTCCAGCGCCTGCCCCCTCGAGGCCACAAGCTTGTCTAGTTGAGGCTCCTAGGGACTCGGGATCATAAGCCGTTTCCTTCCAGAGGGAAAAAACCTTCTTACAGAAACCGTCTTATGCCTGTCGTCCCTAAGCAGTCGCCTCAACTTTTCGGGCAAACCTCCCTAAAAGGCAAAGAACGCCTTTCTGAGAGGCTCGTCTTGTGCTTGTCGGGGGCGAACGAGGCGCTTGCGCTTTTCTTATTAACCTTCAAGAGAGGTGAGATGGCAATGCTGTCCTACACACTAAAAAGACTGTTTTCTCTAATTCCTGTTCTTCTTGGTCTTTCCCTAATCGTCTTTTTTATGATCCGGGCAATCCCCGGTAATCCTGCACAGATTATATTGGGACAATTGGCAACAAAAGAAGCAGTGGAGGAATTAACGAAGCAGCTGGGGCTTGACCAGCCTTGGTACCTTCAATATTTTACATATCTGGGAGATCTTCTTACCGGAGATCTGGGAGAGTCACTCCGTACAAAAACAGAAATCAGCCAGGAAATCTGGCCGTATTTGGCTGCAACAATTGAACTTACATTAGTTGCCATGTTAATTGCTGTTTTTATCGGTGTGAATGCCGGTATCATCAGTGCTTGGTATCAGAACTCATGGTTTGATTATGTGGCAATGGTGCTTGCGCTTATTGGCGTTTCCATGCCGATCTTTTGGCTCGGCTTAATGGAACAGTGGGCATTCGCCATTAAGCTGGACTGGCTTCCTACATCGGGAAGGGAAGAAGTGAGAAATCCGATAGAGGCGATCACGAACATATATATGATTGATACCCTCCTGCAGGGAAGAATCGATCAGTTCTGGGATGTCATCAGACACCTGATTCTGCCGGCATTTGCCCTTGCAACCATCCCAATGGCAATCATCGCAAGGATTACCCGTTCTACGATGCTTGAAGTCATGAGATCCGATTTTGTCAGAACAGCAAGGGCCAAAGGCTTGAGAATGTTTTGGGTTGTTTATAAGCACTCATTAAAGAATGCCATCATTCCAGTTCTTACAATTATTGGTCTTCAAATGGGATTATTGCTTGGAGGAGCCATTTTAACTGAAACGATTTTCAGCTGGCCGGGAATCGGACGATATATTTATGAAGCTATTAATTATCGGGACTATCCTGTTATCCAGTCAGGCATACTTATCATTGCGTTTATTTTTGTCATGATCAATCTGGTTGTAGACTTGCTGTATGCAGCAATTGATCCGCGCATTAAATATAATTAAGGAGGGGGAACGTACTTGGAACTTTCAACACAAAAAGACCTTCAGCCGCCTATTATGCCAGCTGAAGAAAAAGCAGTTTCCCCCTGGGTGGAAGCATGGAGGAGCTTTAGAAAAAATAAACTGGCTTTAATCGGCACCATTATTGTCGTATTTTTCATCATTCTGGCAGTATTTGCACCTCTTATTGCGCCGCAGGGGATTAATGAACAATTGCTGTCAAAAAGGCTTCAGGCTCCATCTAGCCAGCACTGGTTTGGAACAGATGACTTCGGCCGGGATATCTTCTCAAGAGTTGTATATGGGGCAAGGATCTCATTATGGGTAGGCTTTCTTGCCGTAATCGGATCTATTGTAGTTGGATGCCTTTTAGGTGTAGTAGCAGGATATTATGGCAAATGGGTTGATACCATTATTTCCCGTGTTTTTGATATCATGCTTGCTTTCCCAAGCATATTGCTAGCCATTGCAATCGTGGCCGTGCTTGGACCATCATTGAGAAATGCCCTTATTGCCATTGCGGTTATTAATATTCCCAATTTCGGCAGACTGATCCGTTCACGGGTGCTGAGTGTCAAACAGGAGGAATATATTATGGCTGCAAAAGCGATCGGAATGAGCAACAGCCGGATCCTTTTCAGACATGTGCTGCCAAATAGCATGGCACCTATCATTGTGCAGGGAACACTTGCGATTGCAACAGCCATTATTGAATGTGCTGCCCTTGGATTCCTTGGCCTCGGTGCAGAGGCGCCAAATCCTGAATGGGGAAAGATGCTTTCTGATGCGAAGGCATATTTGATCCAGGCTCCATGGACGATGATCTTCCCTGGACTTGCGATCATGCTAACAGTTTTGGGATTTAATTTAATGGGTGATGGATTAAGGGACGCACTTGATCCGCGTATGAAGAATTAACAAAAAAAGCAGCTGACATCAGCTGCTTTTTCCTATGAATAGATGCTGCACCTAACAAGCTTACTCAGCAACATCCGGTATCGAAACCTCATTTTCCTCTTTATGATATGCCTGAAAACTGGAAATAAGTTTATCCAAGTGCTCCACATGTTCATCGTAATCAACAATTGCTGATACAACCTGCATGATATGCGGGAGAATAGATTCTTCATCTTGTTCATGTTCTTTTTGCTGAGCCAGGAAAAGGTTCACCAGTTCCTTTCTGCTCATGCTGAAGTCGCCTTCCTCAAACACTACATTCGGACGAACTTTCCCAATAAATTTAAGCATGATATGTTCATGATAATGGATGAGAATATCAAGCTGCTGCTGCACGGCATGCTGGAATTCTTCAGGCATTTGCTGCAGATCATTTTCAAAGCGATGCAGCTTCTTTAATGTCTCCAGTGAGCGTTTAACTGTGGAAATCATTTGCCTGTAAATAACGAGTTTCCTGGATTTAACCAGGTCATTTCGCTTAAAATAATTTCTTTCCTCTTTATACATATAGTACAGCTGTTCAAGCTTAATATTGCTATCTTTCATTTTATCAATATCGTTTTTTAACAACCTGTGTTCAGATGCATGGCGTATGGTAAGCCTGATCCATTTGGTAATTTCCTCTGTGCTATTGGATATTTTAAAGTAAAGCTTATTTTCGTATTTAGGAGGCAGAAATACAAGGTTAACAATAAAAGCTGACAATACCCCGAGCATAATAGTTGAGAAGCGAATAAGAGCGAATTGCAGAAAGGTATCGCCCGGTGTCTCCATAATGACAATCAGGGTTACAAGTGACAGGCCAATGGTGTTTTCAATTTTAAGCTTAAGATTAATCGTGATTACAATAATAGCTGCCAGCCCTATGATGAAGACATGGTTGCCGAATAAAAGCACAAAAATCACAGCAATTAATGCGCCTATTGCGTTCCCCTGAATCTGTTCAACAATAGATAAATAAGATCGGTAAATGGTCGGCTGAACGGCAAAAATAGCGGCAATTCCTGCAAAGATAGGAGCAGGCAAATTGAAGAGTTCTGATAATAACAGTGCCAGAATGATTGCGATTCCCGTCTTAAGAATGCGGGCGCCAAGTTTCATACAATGTATGTCCTTTCTTTCATTAAAGTTTGATTCATTATAAAACAGGGTGAATGAAACCGTAAAAGCCGTATTTATTCATACTTTAAACGATTTTGTTCATTGTTAAACAATATTGTACTATACAGGGATATGGAAAGAAGTTCAAGGGGCATTTTTATGAAATTTGTATTAAATGTTAGTAAAAAAATTTAGGTTGCCTGAATGATGTGGAAAGTTCAAGAGATTGCTAATAAAGAAGACAGGCTGCAGAAGGAATTATAGGAATTGCTTAATGAGAATGGGGGAGGCTGAGGAGGAATGAGAGGAACTAAAACAAAGGAATAGTGCTGCTTAGCGAAGCGGAGGAGTAGAGAGAGGACCTCAAGCAGCGGAATAGTGCCGCTTAGTGAAGCGCAGGCGAAGTAAAAGAAACAAACACGGTGTGCCAAATAAAGAAGAAAAACCCCCATCCAGATAAACGGATGGGGATCGATTGGTGCAGATAATCACTCTGTGGATACAGATGGATCTGCTTGTTCTTTGACCGGGATGACTTGAACAAAGTGGTCTTCCGGATAATCAAGAAGGGAAGCAAGCTGTGAAGCTTCTTCTGTCTGTCCTTGATCATTAAGCATGGCGATGTATTGGCCAAGCATTTCTTTTACATCTTCCTTTCCTTTGTCGGAAAGTGTTGTAACGGAGACTTTAGCTCCTTTGGCAATTCTGCGCTGGATGGCTTCTTTTGTTAAGCCCATTTCCGGCTGGTGTCTTAAGTAAACAACACCGCCTGTCATTCCTGCGCAGATCCATGGACCGGCATCGCCAAGAACTAATCCTCGGCCATTTGTCATATACTCAAAGGCAAATCCTTTGATATTGGCATTTGAACCGATATTGCCGTATTCTTTTTCAGGCAGCGGCTTTTGCAGCTGGCCGCCGATAATCATATCGGCTCCGGATAATCTGATTCCGGCACGGGCATCAGCATTTCCTTGAGCTACAAGCAAGCCTTGCTGAGCTCCATACCCAAAGCCTTTACCGACTGAGCCATTGTAAAACTTGCCATTTTTGCCTTTGGCTTTAAAGATTTTAATTTGTCCCCCGAACGAAGTTTTTCCGATGCCATCCTGAGCGCCTCCGGCAACTTCGATGTTAATGCCAAAGCTATTGTAAGCTCCAAGGCCATTGCCCGGGATGGAACCGCCTTTGTATTTCAGATTAACTTGCGGAAGAGTTTTATATGAACCGTCCAGTCTGTCTCTTACACGGTGGCAGGAAACCCGGCTTCCCAATACCCGCTGCTCGGACGTGATGCTATGGAATTCACGTGACTGATCAAGTTCTTCTACACTTGCATCAAGGTACTCCGCTCCAACAGCTACCTGCAGCTGTGCTTCCTGCAGGGCTTCAGGTGCTTCCTGGGCAGAGAATTGGCCGATTTCAAGTGTTTTCAGCAGGTGAGTCAAATCAAGCTGATCCTGTCCCTTAATCTGTACAAGCAGATCAGAACGGCCTACTGCATCCTGCAGATTTTTAATGCCGATAGCAGCAGACAATGCTTTCAGTTCTTCTCCAAAAGCTGTAAACAGGTTCATAATGCCTTTGACAGCAAGATCAAATTGGCGTGGAACAAATCGTCTTAAGCCATGTTCTTTCGCCTGTGCCTCTGAATCAATTTGAGTTGCAATCCCAACATGGCAAGTATCAAGGTGGCAGCCGCGGCATGTCGTACACCCGATGGCGAGCATGGAAAGTGTGCCAAATCCTACACGGTTAGCACCTAGCAGCATAACCTTTAATACGTCTGCGGCACTCTTGATTCCGCCATCAGCCCAAAGCTCTACATTATGGCGGATGCCAGCTTCTAGCAGTGCGTTGTGAGCTGCCTTAACACCAATCTCCACTGGAAGGCCTACGTGCTGCAGGGCATGAATTCTCGCTGCCCCTGTACCTCCGTCAAAGCCGCTCAGTGTGATAATATCCGCACCAGCTTTTGCAATCCCGACTGCAATTGTTCCGATATTCGGTACAACCGGCACTTTTACAGCAACCTTAGCTTTGTCATTGGCAGTCTTAAGCTCGTGAATCATCTGTGCCAAATCTTCAATCGAGTAAATATCATGGTTGTTGGAAGGTGAGATCAAATCCGATCCGATTGTCGCATTACGTGCCTCGGCAATTTTGGCCGTAACCTTGGATCCAGGAAGATGCCCGCCTTCACCAGGCTTAGCACCCTGCCCAATTTTGATTTCCAGCAGGTTGGATGAATTTAGGAGCTCGGCATTCACACCGAAGCGTCCGGATGCCACCTGCTGTCCGCGGGTTCTCGGATACTTTCCAAGCATATCCTTGATTTCTCCGCCTTCTCCATTCAGGCTGACCATGTTCAGCCTGTCAGCGCCTTCTGCATAGGCTCTAAAGGCCGTTTCATTCTGAGAACCAAAGGACATGGAGGAGATGACAAATGGCAAATCATGCTCGCCCACATGCAGGCTGATATCTTCTGCTTTTAGCTGAGAAGCCGTTTCCTTAAATCCGGTTAAATGGCGGATTGTTGTCGGGTTCTGGTCTTCCTGTTCAGTGATTTTCTCCTTGTAAGCACTGTAGTCACCAGTCGATGCCACTTCGCCAATTGCTTTCCAGATACGCGGGAAAAGGCTGAACGTTTTACCGATTCGTTCTTTTTCATTCTGGTAATCTTCAGCTCTTGCAAATGCATCTTCCTTTAAAGTGTTAAAGCTAAACGATAGCTCTTTAGATCCGAAGAAATTGACGATATTCAGGTATTCAGCTAATTCTTCGTGAAGACCTATGGCAGAGAATAAACGTCCATAGCCTCTTAACTCATGAATCCCGATTGTTGAAATGACTTTTTCAAGGCCTTTTGTCAGTGCTGAGTATAGATTCTTCAGCGGTGTTTCAGATTCGCCCAGAACGGTCATAAACATATAATAAGGACTGATAATATCGGCACCTAAACCGAATGCAGTAATAATATCATGAAGCGATCTGATTGAAGCTGAACGCAGCAATAGGGAACATTCACGGCGCATTGCTTCTTTAACAAGAGCCTGATCGATTGCAGAAACTGCCAGGTGCGGATCAATCCAGTAAGAGTCATCCTGATGAGCATTAGCATCATCCAGTACAAGCAGAGTTTTGCCATTCTTAACAGCATCTACTGCTTCTGATGCTAAACGGTCTAAAGCTTCTTTTACCGTTTCATCTTTCGTAAATGTGGAAGATAAATAAGATATCAGCTTTTGTTCGTGATAGAAGCCTGTTACCTGGTCGTAGCTCGGCTGATTTAGTTCATCGGAACATTCGTAGCCTGCTTTTCCTTCTATTAAAATAGGAGTCTGCAATTCAATTACGGCCGCTGGCTCCTGCTTTTCAAATAGAGAAGGGCGCTTTCCTATAATTGTGCGGGTTGAGAAATGCTCCGTTTCCCGGTCACGGTCAATCGCAGGGTTAGTAACAACAGCAACACTTTCCTTGATAAAATCAGCAATATTTTTCCGCTGAGGATTTAGTGCTGCTAAAGGAGAATCGTGTCCAAGAGAACGAATTGGCTCCGCGCCTTTTTCTGCCATTTGCTCGACAAGCTGGACATGATCTCTCTCCCAGCCGAACGCTTTATACTGCCCGTTATGAATCTTATCCGGGTAATTTACAGAAATGGTTTTTTCCAATTTTGGAGACTGCAGGCGAATCCTGAAGTTATCAGATTTCACTCTCTTTGAAAATCTGTTAAAAACTTCAGCCTGATAACGGCTGTGCTCGTAAACAGCCAGTGTATCACCGTCCCATTTCAGACCAACCTTTTCACCTGGTGATAGAGGCTTAGGTTCATTTACATATTCGCTGGATGGAATGATTCCTGGCTCTGATGAAAACAGGTAAGAGCTTTCTGTTTCAAGCATCCATAGCGGGCGAAGACCTAATGCATCAACACTGAACACTGCCTCATCTGCAAATCGCGAAATAATCCCTGCTGGTCCCTGGGCAAAATGTCCCCATGCTTCCCTGATATAGGCATACATATCCTGAAGATGATCAGGGTATGACTTGATTTCATTTACGATAGGAGGGAACATAACGTCCATTGCTTCAAAGAGACTATAGCCGTCACGGCAAATTAACGTTTCAAGTGTTCTGCTCAGATCCTGTGAGTCACTGCCGTCTTTTACCAGCGGAACGCCGACCATTTTGGCTTCATCTCTAAGCTTGGCAATCGTGTTGATTTCCCCATTGTGTCCGAGCACGCTAAAAGGCTGCACGCGGAAAAAGCTTGATAATGTGTTAGTTGAATAGCGATTATGGCCAAGCGTCATTGTTGATGCAACAAGAGGGCTTGCCAGGTCGTGATAATATTTCGGAAGAATATCTCCTGCACCCATTACTTTGTAAACAGCGTGATGCTGGCTAAGGGAAGCGACATGGACATGTTCGTTTTCTTCAAAGTCAATGATTAATTCAAACAGCTTTTTGGAAAGCTCTGTCCCAGCCGAATCTGCTAAACAGGCAAACTGCCAGAATACGGGATTTTCCTGTATGGCAATCGGTCCTAAAGCTGATGATTCGGTTACTTCGTCAGATGCATAAATAACCGTTAGATTTGCGTCATCAAGTTTCTGCAGCAAGATCGCTTTCAGTGATTCAGTATCCTGCTTTCTGGACATAAATACATGTCCAACCACAAATCCTTCTTTTTCTGCTGCTTTAGAATCAGCTCCTGCTGCCTTTAATTTTTCTTTCCATAGCTCTCTTGGGATATCAATATGGATCCCTACACCGTCGCCTTCTCCATTAATAAAACCGGCACGGTGATTCATCGTAACAAGCGCATTGATACAGCTGAAAATATTTTCGCGGGTTGGGACTTTCTTTTTCTCCATTGCAGAAACGATGCCGCACGCATCGTGCTCCTGGCGGTGAAACTCTTTAAAAAGTGAAGGACTCCATTGATGTAATGTCATAAAATTCGGCTGAAAATAAGGCTGTGCCTTAAAGCCGTTCACCTCCTGAAAAATAGTAATCTATAAGATTTTTTTGGTTTACGGGTTTTAAAAGAGGATGGTACAAAGTTATTTTTGGTTTGAAAGGTAAATGCATGGAGCATTTATTAAAAGAATAGTTGGATAATTCGGGATACGCTGCTGACGTAAAGGTCTTTATGTCAGCGTCATCCGCTCTTACACAAAAGATTTCTCCCATCATATCATATGAATTTTCAGAAATCAATTATTTATACAAAAAGTTGGATATGGTTTTAGGTGGAATATTGGATTTTGCATAAAACAAACCTATTATTGTAAACGTTTTCATTGCTATGAATAAAGAAAACGGAAGCATTTCTGCTCCCGTGAATGTATAAAATAGTGAATATTTATTTGTCATTTAGTTGCTGAAATGCGTTTTGCACCGCATGAAGCGTGGCCTGAATATCTTCCTCTGTATGCGCGATTGTGATAAACCAGGCTTCATATTTTGATGGAGCCAGATTTATTCCCTGATTAAGCATCAGCTTGAAGAATTTTGCAAACATCTCTCCATCGGTATTTTCCGCCTGCTCATAATTCACTACTTTTTCTTCCGTAAAGTAGATTGTCAGAGCACCTTTTAATCGATTAATTGTAATTGGGACATTTTGTTCTTCAGCAGCATCACTAATTCCCTTTTCAAGCATTTCTCCCAGTCTGTCCAGATATTCATAGACACCCGGCTGCTTCAAAACTTCGAGGCATGCAATTCCAGATAAAATTGACGCTGGATTTCCAGCCATTGTACCAGCTTGATAAGCTGGACCTAAAGGAGCAACTGTCTCCATAATTTCTTTCTTTCCGCCATATGCGCCGATTGGAAGGCCGCCTCCAATAATTTTACCCATGGCTGTCAAGTCCGGTTTTACTCCAAGCAGGTCCTGAGCACCGCCATACATAAAACGGAAAGCTGTGATGACTTCATCATAAATGACAAGTGCACCAGCTGCATGTGTTAATTCGTTAACCTGCTCCAGGAACCCTGGTTTTGGTTCAACAATACCAAAGTTGCCGACAATCGGTTCTACCAATACAGCGGCAATCTGGTCTCCCCATTTTTCCAGCGCTTCTTTATATGGTTCGATTTCATTGAAAGGAACCGTGATCACTTCCTGGGCAATGCTCTTTGGAACTCCGGCAGAGTCAGGTGTTCCGAGTGTTGAAGGTCCTGAACCTGCAGCAACCAGAACCAGATCGGAATGGCCGTGATAGCAGCCGGCAAACTTAATGATTTTGTCCCTGCCCGTATACGCCCTTGCAACGCGGATCGTGGTCATAACAGCTTCAGTTCCTGAGTTCACAAAGCGGACTTTGTCCAAATTAGGCATTGCTTCCTTTAGCATTTCGGCGAATTTCACTTCATGTGGTGTGGGAGTTCCATATAATACGCCGCGCTCAGCAGCTGATTTAATTGCTTCTGTAATATGCGGATGGGCATGTCCCGTAATGATGGGGCCGTATGCAGCCAGATAATCAATATATTGATTGCCGTCCACATCCCAAAAATAAGCTCCCTGTGCACGTTCCATTGCAACGGGCGAGCCGCCGCCAACTGCTTTATAGGAGCGGGAAGGACTATTAACTCCTCCGACAATATGTTCTAAAGCTTGTTTATGCAGCCGTTCAGAATTAGTAAATTGCATGTTATTCCTCCTGATTAAATCCATTTATTCATCCGTCATTATTTTAACATGTTTGGAAGGGACTTCGTCCAATCTGAAGGATGGCGGAGTATTCTGTATTTTAATGTTAAGAATTGAAGCAATCTAGTTGTGAAGAATGAGCTGTTTGTCTAAACTATTTCATTAGGGTATTAAGAGGCAGGAGGAATAATGATGACAGATGCAATAACAGTCCGGAACTTAAAAAAGGAGTTTAAGGCATATTCCAGCCGCTCTGGATTAAAGGGTGCCTTCCGCGACTTGCTGACAAGGAATTATAAGATTGTCCCGGCAGTGAACAATATCAGTTTTCAAGTAAAGCAAGGCGAGATGGTCGGATATATAGGTGAAAATGGAGCAGGGAAGTCAACCACCATTAAAATGCTGACGGGAATCCTAACCCCATCGAGCGGTGAAGTGATCGTGAATGGAATGAATCCGCATAAAGACCGCGAGACATTCGTGAGCACGATTGGCGTTGTTTTCGGCCAGAGATCTCAGCTTTGGTGGGATATTGCTGTTCAGGAATCCTTCAGGCTGCTTAAAAAGGTGTACAAAGTTTCGGATGAGCAATACGACAGTCATATGACACATGTTATCAAGACATTGGATATTGAACCTCTGCTTGATAAACCGGTCCGTAAGCTGTCACTTGGGCAGCGAATGAGGTGTGAACTGGCAGCGGCACTCATCCACAATCCGCCGCTGCTGTTTCTGGATGAACCGACTATTGGGCTTGATGTGCTTGTTAAATTAAAGATCAGAGAGTTTTTAAAAGAAATAAATGAAAAATACAATACAACTATTCTGCTGACGACTCATGACCTATCGGATATTGAGGCGCTGTGCGAACGCGTGGTTATGCTGGATGAGGGAAAAATCATTTATGACGGGGCATTGAAAAGCCTGAAGGAAAAATGGGGAGAAGGGAAGGAAATAGAATTCCAATTCCTTGAAGATGTGACCCTGAACGACTTAAACCAAATAACGGCTACATCGGAAGTGAAATGGGAGAAGGATGAGAAGGAAGCAATCTTTACAGCCTTTGCAGAGGATAATGATGAATTGATCTCCCTGCTGATTGCCAAAGTGGTTGCCGAATTGAAGGTGAAAGACATTAATATTAAAGAAACGTCAACAGAGGAAATCATAAGAAATATATATGACCGGGGGATCTCTTAATGAAAGGATTTATTTATATCCGGGGGTGTTCCTGTGGATAAATATATAGAAATGATTCGGATCCGCTTTTTGATGATGCTTGCCTACCGGACCAATTACTATACAGGCATTCTGATATACAGCATTAATATTGGCGCTTACTATTTCTTGTGGAGTGCTATATATGGAGAAAAGGATGCGATTGAGGGAATGTCTGTAATCCAGATGTCGACGTATGTGGCTGTAGCATGGATGGCAAGGGCTTTTTACTTTAATAACATAGACAGGGAAATGGCTGCAGAGATAAAAGAAGGAAAAGTAGCGGTGGAACTGATCCGGCCATATAATTATTTAGGCATGAAAACCATGCAGGGGCTGGGAGAGGGGATCTTCCGTCTCTTCTTTTTCTCAGTTCCTGGCATGGTTATCGTCTCGTTCATTTTTCCGCTCCAATTCTCTGCGGATTGGACGACCTGGGTTTTCTTTGCGATATCGATTATATTAAGTTTTTTTATCAATACGCAAATCAATTTGCTGACAGGTATTACCACTTTCTTCTTATATAATAATACTGGGCTTATCCGGGCCAAACGAGTTGTGATTGATCTATTTTCAGGCCTGTTGATTCCTATCAGCTTTTTCCCTTTATGGGCACAGGATGTATTAAAATATCTGCCATTCCAGGGTATCAGCTATGTACCGAGCATGATTTTTACAAGTAGCTTTTCAGACAACGAAGCCATCCAGGCGATTATGATGCAGGGAATCTGGGTTCTTATTTTGATCATACCCATTCAGATTCTGTGGATCATTGCTAAAAAACAGCTCGTTATTCAAGGAGGGTGACGCATGTTTTATATAGTTATTTTCTTTCAATATGTCGCCCAATATATGAAAACAAGAATGCAATACCGTGCAGATTTATTTGTTGAAATCTTTTCAGATCTTCTTTTTCAGGCAGTCAACTTAATTTTTATCTTAGTCGTGTTTGGGCATACAAATCTGCTTGGTGGCTGGACGAGAGATGAAATCATCTTTATTTACGGATTTTTTCTTGTCCCTTATGCACTGTTTTCCTCATTCTTTAACATTTGGGATTTCAATGAGAGGTATATCGTAAAAGGGGAACTCGACAGGATACTGACCAGACCAATTCATAGTTTGTTTCAAATCGTATTGGAACGGATGGAACTTGAGTCCTTATTTGGTGCAGTAACGGGCATTGCAGTTATGATTTATGCAGGAAACAGACTTGGCATAGGGATTTCCTGGTCAGACCCAATCTTATTTTTCTTATTTGTGTTAGGCGGAATGCTTGTATACGGAGGCATCTTTGTTATGATTGCCTGTATCAGCTTTTGGGCGGATGCAAGAACATCCATCATGCCGATGATGTATAACATCGGGAATTATGGAAGGTATCCGGTTGATATTTATAACAGTGTCATACGATTCGTCCTAACCTGGGTGCTTCCGTTTGCCTTTGTTGGCGTGTATCCAGCTTCATACTTTTTGGGAAAAGAGGAATGGTTTTTGTACTCCTTTTTGACACCTGTAATCGGAACCATATTTTTCGGCATTTCGATTCTGACGTGGAATGCAGGCGTGAAGCGTTATCGAGGTGCGGGCAATTAGCCGGGTTAATTCCTGGCTTTTTTTATTGGGCGGACCTTTCCCATCCAGCAAGGGGTTATAGAGACAGGCTGTCATACAGGACTGGGTATATGCGTATAATTGAATTGATAAGCATTTCGAAACGAGGTGCAGTATGGCATTTTATTTATCGCTGATTTTAATCGTGCTGTGCATGATCATGAGTCTGCAGACTTTATTTTCATCAGCCAAGATAAAGGGTAGATGGGTTTCGATGGAGAATTTCCTGTATCTCATAAGTTTGTATGCAACGATTTTGATTGGGTTTGGCCTGATTTATATTTGGCTTGATTTACATGGGCTGGTGGTGCTGATGGACGGCACCGACTATATGGAGACCGGTTTCCTCGAGAAACTGGAGTCGGGCTTTTATTTTAGTGCGGTAACCCTTTTTTCTGTTGGGTATGGAGATATCAGTCCTGTTGGAATAGGCAGGCTTATAGCGGTGCTCGAAGCGTTAATTGGCTATGTGATCCCGGCAGCATTTGTAGCCAGAGTGGTATTTGATGCCGGTGACCGTGCTTTATAGATATCAGTTGTTTTTGGCCGCAAAGTTGGATAGGCTTAGAGTAAGAAACCTATTCAACAGGGGGAATGAAAATGACAATTGAAATCGGTAAAACGGCTCCAGATTTTGAGCTCGAATCCAGCAATGGTGAAAAGGTAAAATTATCAGATTACCGCGGGAAGAATGTTGTGCTTTATTTTTACCCGAAAGACATGACGCCTGGCTGCACGACTCAGGCATGTGATTTCAGGGACCAGCATCAGAATTTTGCAGATGTGAATGCAGTCGTTTTAGGGGTAAGCCCTGATCCGCTCAGCAGACATGAAAAGTTTATTGAAAAGCATGGTCTGCCTTTCCTGCTCCTTGCAGATGAAGACCATGAAGCTGCAGAAGCGTACGGTGTATGGAAATTGAAAAAGAACTTCGGGAAAGAATATATGGGTATTGAGCGTTCAACCTTTATTATTGACCAGGAAGGCAAGCTCGTGAAAGAATGGCGCAAGGTAAAGGTCAAGGGTCATGTCGAGGAGGCGCTTGAGTATATCAGGGAGAATTTGACCCAGCCTTAAATAGGTTGCCTATTTTTTATCGGAACAAGGCTTTTGTCCATTCCGAAGAACAAGTTTTGCATATCATTGTATTAGGGCATACCTCCTCAGATACTTTATTGAAACGGACCTGAACAGGTTCGTTTTTTTTATTATTTTTTCCTTTGATCGATGGGTGGTATGATGAACAAAACAATGCTGGAGTGGTGTTTATGAATATTGTGTCTTCCATTATGCCTCCCGAAGAGCTGAGTCAGGAGGTAGTTCGGGATTTCCCTGAGGGAGAATTCCTGTTTTTTGACGGAATAGAAGCTGCGGGGGAATCCTTTTTTAGTGCTGAAGTATTTATTACTTATGGAGAAGATCTGACAGAGGAACATATAAATAAAACAACAAAACTAAAGTGGATTATGGTGATGTCTGCGGGAATGGATGAAATGCCATTGAAATCCTGCAAGGAGAAAGGCATCTTAATTACAAATGCAAGAGGAATCCATAAAATCCCCATGGCTGAATTTGCGCTTGGCACTATGTTAGGGCATGTTAAACAGAAGGCATTGCTGATGGAAAACGAAAAGGCGAGAGTCTGGAATCGTAATCTGCCAATAGAAGAGCTTCATGGGAAAACATTATTAATCATTGGTGTAGGTGCAATAGGGGGAGAGATAGCAAGACTCGCAAAATGTTTTGGTATGAAAGTGGCTAGAGTGAATAGGAACGGACGGGAAAATCCATGGACGGATGGTATTTATCCTGTCAGCGGGCTTACCCAGATCCTTCCTGAAGCTGATTTTATCGTTTCAATCCTTCCCAGTACGCCTGAAACGAAACATCTGTTAAAAGAAGAGCATTTTATTGCTATGAAGGATTCTGCTGTGTTTATGAATATTGGAAGAGGAGATCTCGTTGAGGAGAAAGTGCTGCTATCCGCCCTTGAAAAAAAACAGCTTTCACATGCCTATCTGGACGTTTTTGAAAATGAGCCTCTGCCTGAGGGGCATCCCTTCTGGAGTATGGAGAATGTCACAGTCACACCACATCTGTCAAGCCGAACTAAAAACTATTTACCGAGATCTTTTGAAATTTTTAAGCATAACCTTCATACATATATAAAAAATAACAAAGATTATATGAATGTGGTCGATCTTGAAAGAGGGTATTGAAATGAGAATCTATACTAAAACGGGGGATAACGGGACAACGTCACTAATATATGGACAGCGGGTCAGTAAGAATGACATCCGCGTAGAGGCATATGGTTCATGTGATGAGGCGAATTCCATGATTGGAATGGCATTAAGCCATTTGAGAAGCGAGTATTTCAGCGGTAAGGAAAAAGCGGAACAGGTATTTCATAAGGTGCAGACAGACTTGTTCCACGCAGGAGCAGAATTGGCAACCCCCGCAGGAAAAAAAGTCAAATGGACGATAAAGCAAGAGGATATCACCTTCATGGAAAAGCAAATTGATGAGTGGGAAGCTGATCTTACAGCACTTAATAACTTTATTTTGCCTGGCGGTCATCCTTCAGGAGCGGCATTCCATGTAGCGCGAACCGTTGTCAGAAGAGCGGAACGACGTGCAGTGTCACTCGGTGAAGAAATTAATCCGCTCGTTTTAGTCTATCTGAACCGGCTTTCTGATCTGCTGTTTGTTGCTGCGCGATTTGTGAATCACCATTTGGGCACTGGTGAACAATCACTGCACGATGAAAAGAGCTGATTCCCTCTATTGAGGTGTTTGTAATATTGACAAATGTGGTAAAAGATTAGTACACTATTTATAAAGATTATAAAGTAATAATATTTGTTGGAAAAGAGGTGCATGGCGGTGGCGCATATGGAATTAAAAGAGGCGCTGGATACTTTAAAAGACACTGGAGTACGTATCACTCCGCAGCGTCATGCGATACTTGAATATTTAATAAACTCCATGTCACACCCGACTGCTGACGATATTTACAAAGCATTAGAGGGAAAATTCCCGAATATGAGTGTGGCCACAGTTTACAATAATTTACGAGTATTCCGTGAGGTTGGCCTGGTAAAGGAACTGACATATGGTGATGCATCGAGCCGCTTCGATTTTGTAACCACTCATCATTATCATGTCATTTGTGAAAGCTGCGGGAAGATTGTAGATTTCCACTATCCTGGCCTGGATGAAGTAGAACACCTTGCTTCGCATGTAACAGGTTTTAAAATCAGCCATCATAGAATGGAGATTTACGGAACATGTCCAGATTGTGCAAGCAAAGAAGCTCATTAATAATTTTTAAAGCTGCCGGCGCTGTGCTGTCAGCTTTTTATTTTTATTCAAATAAAAAACCGGCTATTGGAAAGCCGGTCATTTCAGTACATGGATATGGAAGCAAGAGATGATTCAGCTCTGCTTCGTATTTTTTTTGTTGTATTTTTCATCAAATTCAACGCCCTCGAGATTTGGATCAAGCGTCAAAGGTTCATTACAGTACATGCACATATCAACGCGGCCGAGCATCTTGGTGTGTTTTCCGCAGTTAGGGCAAACCACCTGCACGGTTTTTGTTGATAGCATGCCGATCCAAAAATAAACACCGGTGCTCGCGAGAATGCAGAGCATCCCAAGAAGCATAAATATTGTCATGAGAAGAGCGGAATTCCTAAAGAATATTCCGAGATACATAACGATAAATCCGATAAAAATTAAACTAAGGGCAAATGTTCGAATCTTATTGATTTTATTTGAGTACTTAGCCATACTGCTCCCTCCTAAAACCTAACTATACCACACTCCTTTTGCTGAAATAAATATTAATATAGAATGGTGTCGAAAAATGTCTCACCTTTAGGAAGGATTTCATTTATAATTGTCGAAGATATACGCTATCAATAAAATGGAGGAATTATGATGGAAGATATTCTCCGTCCTATATACCAGGAACGGGCAAGCCAGACAAACACTCTAGGCGTGATTATGACCGAAAAAATGCATAAGGCTATTCCTGCTACTGATACATTTGATGCTGTACTGCTAATCCTTGTTGAGGAAGCCGATGAACCTGTATTTGTTAAACATTACACATATAAAGATAAAAAAGCAGCTCTTCATATTGTGACCGATAAGCAGCTCCGCGAATGGATCCTGCTGGGGTCGAACCGAAAGATCTTTGACTGGCTTTATAATGGAAAAGTTTTATTTGATCGAAATGAATATATTCATAACCTGAAGGTGGAATTAAGAGAATTTCCGTTCTATGGACGAAAATTAAAAATGGGGCTTGAGTTTGCCAAGCTGATCAGACGATATATGGATGGAAAAGCCTTCTTTGAAAATCGCCATTATTTCGATGCCTATAACCATATTGTTCATTCCCTTCATCATTTGGCCAGGCTTGCTGTTATCGAAAATGGATTCCATCCGGAAGTAACTGTCTGGAATCAGGTGAAGCAAATTGAACCTGAAATAATGAAACTATATGAAGAATTGGTAAATAGCCAGGAGCCTCTTGAAAAAAGGCTGGAGCTG
>NZ_JBBORA010000001.1:0-1397500 GCF_038004385.1 Cytobacillus sp. FSL R5-0377 | reverse complement strand
TTCAGAACGTCGTGAGACAGTTCGGTCCCTATCCGTCGTGGGCGCAGGAAATTTGAGAGGAGCTGTCCTTAGTACGAGAGGACCGGGATGGACGCACCGCTGGTGTACCAGTTGTCTTGCCAAAGGCATCGCTGGGTAGCTATGTGCGGAAGGGATAAGTGCTGAAAGCATCTAAGCATGAAGCCCCCCTCGAGATGAGATTTCCCATAGCGTCAAGCTAGTAAGATCCCTGAAAGATGATCAGGTTGATAGGTCAGAGGTGGAAGCGTGGCGACATGTGGAGCTGACTGATACTAATCGATCGAGGACTTAACCAAAACGAAAAGCGGAGGCGACTGTTCAACTTCGAGAGACGTTGGAGAGCCGTTCATTCAAATCCTGGTTTTGGGTTTGGAGGGACGGATCGAAACGGCCGAGAAGTTAGGAGCCGAAGCTAGACAAGTCATTGGTGAATACTCGGTAAATACTTCTTCATACATTATCTAGTTTTGAGGGAACGAAAAAAAGTAAATTTCCTCTTGAAAAATGATAAAAAGACGGTATAATAATACTTGTCTTTGAAAAATAGTCTGGTGGCGATGGCGAGAAGGTCACACCCGTTCCCATACCGAACACGGAAGTTAAGCTTCTCAGCGCCGATGGTAGTTAGGGGCTGTCCCCTTGTGAGAGTAGGACGCTGCCGGGCTGTTTTAAAAATACCACTTTTCCGCAGTAGCTCAGTGGTAGAGCATTCGGCTGTTAACCGAACGGTCGCAGGTTCGAATCCTGCCTGCGGAGCCAAAAATGGAGAGCTGTCCGAGTGGCCGAAGGAGCACGATTGGAAATCGTGTATACGCTAACCGCGTATCAAGGGTTCAAATCCCTTGCTCTCCGCCATATAAATTTCATATTGGCCCCTTGGTCAAGCGGTTAAGACACCGCCCTTTCACGGCGGTAACACGGGTTCGAATCCCGTAGGGGTCACCATTTTGGAGGATTAGCTCAGCTGGGAGAGCATCTGCCTTACAAGCAGAGGGTCGGCGGTTCGATCCCGTCATCCTCCACCATATTATTATCGCGGGGTGGAGCAGTCCGGTAGCTCGTCGGGCTCATAACCCGAAGGTCGCAGGTTCAAATCCTGCCCCCGCAATCTGGTCCGGTAGTTCAGTTGGTTAGAATGCCTGCCTGTCACGCAGGAGGTCGCGGGTTCGAGTCCCGTCCGGACCGCCATTTTTACAAAATTAATACAAAATGCCTCAGTAGCTCAGTCGGTAGAGGATTTTAAAAGAATGCAGCTGCGAAGCTTTTCATCATCGAATAGCATGCTTTTAAAATCTGCGACAAAGAACGCAGGGCTTTGAAGCACATGTGTTTAGATTTAGGGATATAATATTATTTTGGCTCAGTAGCTCAGTCGGTAGAGCAAAGGACTGAAAATCCTTGTGTCGGCGGTTCGATTCCGTCCTGAGCCACCTTTTAATTTGATTAGCCGGTGTAGCTCAATTGGTAGAGCAACTGACTTGTAATCAGTAGGTTGGGGGTTCAAGTCCTCTCGCCGGCACCATCTTTTCATGTTAATATGGAGGGGTAGCGAAGTGGCTAAACGCGGCGGACTGTAAATCCGCTCCTTCGGGTTCGGCAGTTCGAATCTGCCCCCCTCCACCATTTATATAGGGGTATAGTTTAATGGTAAAACGAAGGTCTCCAAAACCTTTGATGTGGGTTCGATTCCTACTACCCCTGCCAATATGATTATGGCGGCTGTGGCGAAGTGGTTAACGCATCGGATTGTGGCTCCGACACTCGTGGGTTCGATTCCCATCAGTCGCCCCATAATTTTTAGGAAACAGTACAAGGGTACTCTCATATAAATGTACTAAGAAATGATCATTGGGCTATAGCCAAGCGGTAAGGCACCGGACTTTGACTCCGTCACTCGCAGGTTCGAATCCTGCTAGCCCAGCCATTTTGCGGAAGTAGTTCAGTGGTAGAACATCACCTTGCCAAGGTGGGGGTCGCGGGTTCGAATCCCGTCTTCCGCTCCAGAATTTCTTATCTTTATGGCGGCATAGCCAAGTGGTAAGGCAGAGGTCTGCAAAACCTTTACCACCGGTTCGAATCCGGTTGCCGCCTCCATAATCTAAATCTTGATACGCTGATATACGCCGGGGTGGCGGAACTGGCAGACGCACAGGACTTAAAATCCTGCGGTAGGTGACTACCGTACCGGTTCGATTCCGGTCCTCGGCACCACAAGATTTAATTCATTTTAATATGCCGGTGTGGCGGAATTGGCAGACGCGCACGACTCAAAATCGTGTTCCTTCTGGAGTGTCGGTTCGACCCCGACCACCGGTAGTACCTATAAGGCTCAAAACCTTATGAAAAGAGACTTTCAACGTTCTGTTGAAGGTCTTTTTTTGTGTAGTTTACTAAGTAAAAATCGTGTGCCTTGAATCGTGTGCCTTGAGGTGAAATTATGGGTAAAAGACGAGGAACATTATCTGAGGAAGAATTAAATCTAATAAGAAACACAGATACTGAGGAAGAGGCATTTAAAGCATTCTTTCGTGATTGCCAACTTAGAAATTTGAGACCAGCAACCATTGTGTATTATCGAAGAGAAATTGAAGCTGCAAAGAAGAGAATGGGAAAGCCGTTAACATCCTGGAAAGAAAAAGATGTTGAAGAATTTATCCTGGCTAGTAAAAATACTACGAGTGTAACTTCTATTAATACTCGGCTGAGAGCGCTCCGTTCATTCTTTAATTTCGTACATAAAAAGAAAATCATCAAGAAGAATCCTATGAAGAACATTAAACTTTTAAGAGATCGAAAGAAGGAAATTGAAACGTTAGATAATAAAGAAATTGAACTATTGCTAAATACCATTAGAAAGAAGAAAACATTTGTTTCTTTTCGTGATGAAGTAATCCTTCTGGTCTTTCTTGATACAGGTGTTAGATTATCTGAACTTGTTGGAATTGAAGTTGATGATATTCAAGGAAATAAAATACGGATCAGAATGACAAAAAACTTATTTGAAAGAACTGTATACATATCTGAAATTACACAAGAGCAAATAAGTAAGTATTTGAAGCTGCGAGGGGAAGTTAATACAAATAAACTATTCATCAGTCAGGATGACAAGGTATTGAATCGACACAGTATTCAAACAAGGTTCCAAAAGTATGGAAAGGAAGCTAACATCGGAAAGCGAGTAAGTCCTCATACATTCCGGCATACCATGGCTAAACGAATGATTATGTCAGGGGTAGATGCATTCACATTAATGACCATATTAGGCCATAGTGACATGACAATCACTAAGAGATATGAAACCTATGGGGACCTGATATTGAGAAGAAACACAGGCAATATGGAGCTTTAAATGGATTGAAAATTTAAGGATAATATTACCAACTTATATTTTACGTTATTACTTTAAAGTGTTAAAATATAATTATAAATAAAAACCTTGTTCATTATAGAGCTGGAACTCTAGAACAAGGTCTATACATATACAGAAGAATGTTCTTCTACTTTTATAGTAGCAAGTTTCTTCTTCTGTGTCAAAAGGAGAAGAGGGGAAAAATGAACTTATTATCAATTCTTGGTGGTAACGCAT
The DNA here is from genome assembly GCF_038004385.1 of Cytobacillus sp. FSL R5-0377. Classification (NCBI taxonomy): domain Bacteria; kingdom Bacillati; phylum Bacillota; class Bacilli; order Caryophanales; family Bacillaceae; genus Cytobacillus; species Cytobacillus sp. FSL R5-0377. The sequence continues at coordinate 1,393,893 of NZ_JBBORA010000001.1, read as the reverse complement.
TCGTGATGTTCAACAAAGAAGTAGCAAGAGAAGTATCAGTCAATGGAGCAATCATCTTTGGTCAACTATGCAGCAGCTATGAAAGTTTCGGAAGTAAGGATATGCTTACTATTCGTGATGGAAAAGAGTTCTTCTACTTAACAAGTGAAGTAATTGAAGAAGAAACAGCTCTATCTTACAAACAGCAAGTGAAAGCAATCAAGGATTTAGAAGAAGCTGGCTACATCGAGTCTGTAATCATGGGTACACCAGCGAGAAAGTACTTCCATATTACAAACAAAATTCTGAAGTTGTATCTTCCAAAAGAAAATAGCAGCTCTGACAAAAAGGAAGAACTGAACGAAGAACAAGAGCCTGAAAACATAGTAAAGGAGCAGCCTGCTGTTTTCTCCAGCTATGACCAAAGGGAAAACCTTGCGAGTAACAAAGGTCAAGACAAGCCTAACCAAAAGAGACAGGCATATAAAAATATAAATGAAAAAGAACAATTTAAAAATAAAAAGAATAATTTTGTTAACAAAGAAGGTAACAATCAAGATATTATCAATTCTTTAGTTCTTGAATTCATGGATAAAGGGCTCAGTAAATCTGTTTGTTTTCGAGTTTTAGACGAGATAGGAAATAAAGACGATATTTGGAATTTTGAATTATATTTTAGAAGCTGCTTACAAAATACGCTGTATCGTTCTAATGTTAAGCATGGAAGAATAAATCCTATTGAAAAGATTAAGAAAAATGCTGAAAGTAGTGGAATTTCATTCTATAACTGGCTTGAAGAATGAATTAGACCGTATAAACATTCACTTATTTTTAAATCAGGTTTAGGATATACTTCCATATTTTTCTTGAATATAAATTTGGAACTTGTTACCATAAAAATATGGAGGTATGTTTAACATGAAAAAAATTCTTCTTACTAGTCTATCTGTTGTCGTTGCTGGAACTGTTTGGTTTGGTGTAAGTAATCAAAAACCTTCCGAAGCTAATGCTGATGAAGAAGTAAATGAGCCACTTGTACTTACTGTAGCTGATGAAAATTTAGAAGAGAACGGAACTATCTCTGATGCAATTCATAACGCTTCAATCTTCTTAGATGGAGCAATTGCTACTGCTTCAAACTTCTCTGAGGTTCTAAATATTGAAGTTGTGGAAGAGTATTCTAATGATGCAGTTGAAGTTGCTGAGAATCGTTCGGCCCATCCAAAAGTATTGGATAAGCTAAAACAGTCAAAGGAGCTTGTTCAACAAGCTGTTGCAGATCAAGATCTTTCTAAACTTCAAAAAGCTAACCAACTTCTCTTAGGCCTTGACCTGGAGTTCAACTCTGATATATTTACCGACAAGATGATTGAAGATATTGAATCAAAACTTAAATAAGGGTGATGTTCTTGGAAGACAAGAAATGGACCGCAGAGAGAATATTGGATGATATCAAGCAGTTTCAAAAGGAAATGAATGAACGATTTGATAAAGTTGAAGAGAAGATTGACAGATTGGAAGAAGTCAACAAAGAGGAAGTAAAATCGACAGCGGAAGAAATTTTAAAATTGATCGAGACAATGGACAATTCTGAAAGATGGAAGCTGCTTAATGAACTTTATGATAAGCACTACAATGTAAGAAATCTTCCAAAAGCAAAGATTGATGAAGATTATTGATTTTTAATGTTTTCCTGAAGCCTAAAATCAGCCCAAGTTTAATTTTAAAAGAATATTAATAAATGAATTTTAATGTCATATGGGCTGATAGACACTAATGAACGACTGTCAGAAAAATTATGCTGAACAAAACCATATTATGATTTGCTGTTAAATTAATATGAAAGCTAAAATAAGATAAAAGGCTGGAATAAGTCTCCTTCTTCTTTGGAAAAACGATAAAGTTCTGTATCTGGATATTTTTCAGAAGGTTTTTTCATTTTTATATAGTCATTCATTTTAACACTTAATTCAACATACTTACTGTTCATAATTCCATTGGCGCAAGACCAAATGTAAGCTTGTCTCAAGTTGATAAAAGCAGCTACTTTTCTTTCTTGGTCTCCTTCTTTTTTGTAAAGGACGATCATATGTAATCACCTCATTGTACGTATCTTAATATTATAGCAGATTAGTAAATTTGTCGGGCATCTTAATGTCCGATTTTTTATTTATAAAATTCTCATTTTATACTATTTTTAGTGTAGTATACTTTTTATTCTAGAGTAGTATAAACTTTGGTCAAAAGTAGTATACGGATTATACTCTAACTAACTTTATTAAACTACCTTTATATATAACTGTGACTGCTAAACTAAAGTAGACAGTTTTTGCTAGATAAGATGAAACACTTATTTACCCTAATATACCAGTAAAATATATAGCTCCTCCATTGTATGATGATGGTTTGATTCTTAAATCATTGGAGGGCTGAGAAAAGGTGGATAAGTGGGAAATGTATATGGAAATTCAGCAGTTACTCAAGAAAGGTTTTAGTAAATCCAAAGTAGCAGATAAACTGGGGGTATCCAGGGCAACTGTATATCGGCATCTTAAGAGATCTCCTTCGGAGATGGCAGAATGGGTTGAATCTTTACAAACAAGAAAGAAAAAGTTGGATCCTTATAAAGAGTTAATCTTGAATTGGTTAAGGGAACATCCTGATCTTTCAGCAGCACAAGTAGAAGATTGGTTGATGGAAAGGTATAAGGAACAACTTGAAGTGGGTGAAAGCACAGTCCGTGCTTACGTAAGGGAGCTAAGAGTTGAATATAAAATAGCTAAGGAATCTTCACCAAGGGATTATGAAGCAATACCTGATTCACCAATGGGGGAACAGGTCCAAGTTGACTTTGGGCACACCAAGCAGAAAACGTCTGATAATAAAGAAGTAAAGCTGAACTTTATTGCCTTTGTGCTATCTAACTCGAGATACAAATATAAAGAGTGGTTAGATCGCCCCTTTACAACTCAAGATGTCATTCAAGCTCATGAAAATGCTTTTCAATGGTTTTGTGGGATCCCAGGAGAACTCGTGTATGATCAGGATAGCTTAATTGTGGTGAGCGAGAATGGCGGAGATCTCATTTTAACGAAAGAGTTTCAGCACTATAAGCAAACTCGAAATTTAAACCTTCGGGTTTGTAGGAAAGCCGATCCAGAAAGCAAAGGGAAAATAGAGAACGTTGTAGGATTTATTAAGTACAATTTCGCCAAGTATAGAGTGTTCAATAATATTGATTCTTGGAATGAGCAAGGATGGGAATGGCTAAATCGTACAGGTAATCGAAAAATCCACAACACAACAAAAAAAAGACCGGTCGAAGTGTTCTCCTTGGAAAAGCAACACTTAAGACCAGTCTCAGGAAACATTAATTTCCTAAACAATCATGAAAATAGTATAACAAGAAGCATCCATAAGGACAATACCATACGGTATTTATCCAATAGGTACTCCCTTCCACTTGGAACTTTTCATAAGCATGAAATGGTCTCAATAAAAGAAACAAAAGACAGAGAACTATTAATCTATAACTCTGAGACAGGAGAACTCCTGGCCAAACATCAGATTCCGGATGGTAAAGGACAATTAATTAAAGACAGAAAGCATACAAGAGATCGCTCAAAAGGAATCGATACATTTATTGATACTGTGGCAAAACGATTCGAAGAAACAGAAACGGCCTACGATTACTTGGATAAACTTCGTGAGAAGTACCCACGGTATATTCGTGATCAGTTACAAATGATACTAAAAGAAACAAAACAAAATAACGAGCAGCTTCTAACAGCAGCCCTCTCGGAATGTATCAAGAGAAACTTATATAGTGCAACAGATTTCAGCGATATCATTTTATACCTCAAGCGACAACGACAGGTTCATGATACAACAAACGACAAAGCTGAGACTGTTTCACCATTAAATAGCATATCCGGTTGGATAATAGAAACAGAAGCACAAAAGAGAAATGTAGATGCCTATACGGTTTTACTGGAAGAAGGTGATCAAAGTTGAATCAGCTTCAGGAGGTCCAAGATAAATTAAGGTCCCTTCGGTTAGCTGAAACAGCTGATCGATTGCCAGAGTTAATAAGAGAAGCTGAGAAAAGGGACTTGTCCTTTACTCAGTTTCTACTAGATGTAGTAACCTATGAACAAAAACGCAGAGATGAAAAGCAGCTGGAAAGGCGATTTAAGTGGGCGACGTTTCCCTTCCATAGTACTGTGGATGAGTATAATGTGAATGAGCAAAAGTCTTTGAGCAGTAAGAAGTTAAACCAGTTAAAAGATTTAACATGGATTGAGCAGCTATATAACATCATTTTTCTAGGACCGCCAGGTGTCGGTAAGACCCATCTTTCGATAGGTTTAGGAATAGAAGCTTTAAACCAGGGATATAAAGTGATCTTTACCACTATGGGAGATTTAATTCAGGCATTAAAGACTGAAGAAATAACGAGGAAATCCAAAACAAGAATGAAGCGAATAAGAGAGGCAGATTTGGTTATTATTGATGATTTGATGTTTATGGCAATGGATAAACAGGAAGCTAATATGTTCTTCCATCTCATTAACACCCTTTATAACCAAACCTCGATTATACTTACATCTAATAAAGGGCCTAAAGAATGGGGTGAGCTATTGGGCGACCAAGCCATCACGACAGCTATACTGGACCGGATCTTACATCGAGTGGAAATAGTTCATTTAAATGAAGATAGTTGGAGAATGAAACATCGAAAAACGATTTTTGGTGAACAAAGTGTCTCAAATTAATCAGCAAAAATTGTATCATTCTACTTGACGGTCACAATAACTTGATTTATTGCTCGAAAGCAAGCTTTCTCACAATAGCAAACAAGTATAAAAAATATACTACAAGTAGTTTACGTTTTATACACCCACGATATAAAAGAATTGTGAGTTAAATCACAATACAATATTCGGGGGAATTTAAAATGGAAAAAAAATCAAGCTACTTTGAAGTATATTATGAAATGTTCACAAATGAAAGAACAAAAGAATTAAAGTCCAATGGAATTATTCTTTACTCAATGATGGCAAATCAAGTCAGCCTTTCTAAGCGACCTGAGAACGTCAAAAAGTATACTAATGAAAATGGTCAAGTATTCATTCTTTTCACAGAACTTCATGCAAAAGAAAAACTAAATATAAGCAAGGGAACTTTCTTCAAATTAAAGAAGCAACTGAAAGACTTGGGATTGATAGATTATAAGGAGCAAGTTGAAAAGAAAAATGGAATCAGCACTCCGATCTATGTAACACCTTACGAGATTTGGAAAGATGGTCAAAGAAACCACGAGTATCCAGACATGAACTAAAATTCTAGCAGCCTCAATGGTTGCTATTTTTTTTATATTTTTATTGAAAAAATTTTTGAAATCTCATTTACGAATTAATTCTTCAAGATATAAATGTATTATAAATAACCAATAAATTGGAGGTTGTTATTATGTTCGTAACTATTGAAAACTATCAAAATACACCATCATTTGCTTCTATTCCAAGAATCATGATGACTAACGTTTATTATAAAGATCAATTAAATGCTAATGCTTTAATTCTATATACTTACATTCATGACCAAGTAAGAGCTGCTGCTTATCACGAGCAAGTTACTAAAAACGGAATTGCTTACATCAAAAGCTATCCAAAATCTTTTTCAACGATGTTAGGAATCTCAGTTCCAACAGTTAGAAGCTCTTTAGACAAACTAATCAAAGCAGAATTGATAGTTGAACAAAAAGGAAAGAAAATTTCTTCTGCGAAGTATGACCCAAGCATTTACTTTGTTAAGTATCCAAAGACTCAACAAGAAATAGATAAGCTTACAATTATTGAACCAGCAATATAAAAAATCGGAGGTAATGAAAATGGAAAAGAAATATTATGTCTACACTCATTCTATCAATGGAAAAGTATTTTATGTTGGTTCAAATTATAGAGCGGGCAATCCTTATAGAGCCTATGAAAAATCAGGTCGATCAAAAAAGTGGTATGAAATTGTTAATGAAAATAATGAAAATTATGATATAGAAATCATTCAGTATTTCGATACTTCAACAGAGGCGATTAATTACGAAAGGCAGCTGATACGTTATTATCACGATATCGGATTAGCTCAAGCAAGTGGGGAAGATTATCGGGGTGAACGTAATGGGATGTATGGGAAAGAAAACAAATGGGGGAAACATACTGAAGATTCAAAGAAGAAAATTTCTAAAGCTAATTCCGGAGAAAAAAATGGCATGTATAATGTAACCGGCAAAAATCATCCAATGTTCGATAAGGGTTATTTGCTATCTGGAGAAAACCACTGGCTGTACGGCAAAGGGGAATTAATCTCCGGAAAAAATAATCCGATGTATGGTAGAACTCATTCAGAGGAAGCTAAAAAGAAAATTGGTCAATCAAGTTCCAAAGAAATAATAGTATTTAAAGACGGAAAATTCTATGGAAAGTATTCTTCAAGCTTTGAGTTTGCAAAAGAGATGGGCTCACAATTTACTGATGACTCTGTAGGAAAAGCAGTTCATTCTCTTTCTAATGGTTGGGTTCCAACTAAAAGAAGTAAATGGCATGGATGGAAAGTTATTCGAGACATAACTACAAGAGCTAATTCACAGCAAGTTTCGCTATAAAATTATTGAATATTCTTACATTAAAGGGTTTTTAAGTATAATATTACTAGAGAGATAAAAAGTTGCAGAAAAGTGCAATTTTTCGTCTAGCAACTTCTTTTTGTATATATATAAATTAGAGAGAGTTATTCAGAAAGGTCCCTTCATTCCTGAGTTCGATAGCTCTCTCTTGAGAAACGCTTCAGCAACGTTTTTCTTTTAAGGCTTTTAGATCATTGTTGAGCACTTTATCAGAACTCAAATTTTTACCTTATTCCATGGGGTTCCTCCTTTTCTATTGAGTTCTGTAAAAGTGCTTGACCTCCTATTTTTATCATGTCCAGTAATGGGGCACCAAACAGTATCATAATTAGCTAACAACAATTCGTGGCAACACTCCTTATCAGTAGTTGGGTTATAAGATTCCCCCTTAATTAATGCAGGTTGTTGTTAGTAGAATGTTTTATTCAAGGCATAAAACATTCCTCCTTAGAAACCAGGTCCGTCATAGCCTGGTTTTTTCATTTTGAATTTAAGCAACTTATATAAATGAGTGCTGAAAAGCACTTACAATGAATACGAAATTAGATGACGTTTGACGTTCCTTTTCCTGAAGATTACATTCATCTCGATTCTTAAGTATTCGAATGGTTTTGGCACAGGTTCGAGGGTTGGGGCTCCCTCGAGCCACTACATAAGACAAATAATTAAAAGTAAATAAATAGCATCCGAAAAGATGCTCACATTTTATGTATGTTAAAAGAAGGGGAGACAGACAAGTTTTTCGTGAATTTTACTTGTCTGAAAAGTTTTGATCTAATACAACAGGACGAATACCAATTCTTGTAACGATTTCTCTTATCTGTCTTCGAATTTCAAAGTTGTATTTTACGGCGGAGAGAAAGTTGACTATTGTACTTAACTGAGCACAGGAAGTCGAACATGAGTCATACCTACGGGTATGGCTCTATTTTTTTTATCAATTAAAAGTTTTGCAGTTTTCTGCAACAAAATAAAGACTTTACAAGGAGGAAAGCTAATGGGACTTTTTACTTTTGGTAACACGTCTAAGGCTGCTACAAAAGATTATTTTTCTACTACTATTTTTTCTAGTAGACCGCCAGCTTTAATTGATGAAGACAAAGCTTTATCAATTCCAGCTGTAAAAGCTTCTGTTGAATTGATTTCTTCTTCTATTTCTCAACTACCGATCTATTTAAAAGTTGAAAAGGACGAAGGCATCAGTAATATCGAAGACAGCAGAGTTTCTGTCTTGAATCATGAAGCAAATTCTTTTGATTCAGCTCAAGTCATCAAGAAGAAGGTCGTTCAAGATTATTTACTTCGAGGAAAAGCTTATTTATACAACAAAGAAGATAAGCTTTATCATCTACCAGCTAAGAACGTTCAAGAAGAGTCTTATACAGAAGATAACATTACAATTGCTCAAAAGAAGTATATTTTTGAAGGCTTAGAAACAGTCGAGCTTGAAGAACATGAAGTAATTGAAATTGACTCCGGTACAAATGGACTTCTTCATGATGCAGGAAAGTTATTCAATACTGCTTATGAACAGCTAAACTATCAAGAAACATTGCTACAAAATGGAGCAATTCCAACAGGATTATTGAAAGCAACCTCCAGATTAACTGAGACAGCGATCAGCCGTCTTCGTTCAAGTTTTGAAAACTTGTATCAAGGAACAAGAAATTCTGGAAAGACAGTTATTCTGGAAGAAGGTCTTGATTACAAACAATTATCTCTTAAACCAGATGAGCTCGGTTTACATGAAGGAAATAAACATACTATTTCTGAGATTGCACGAGTGTTCAATATTCCTGAATCCATGATAAACAGCTCAGCCAATAAGTACGATAGTTTATCTCAAAACAGTGCCCAATACTTAAGAGCTACTCTTACTCCAATCATTACTTCTATTGAGGCATCATTTGATAAGAATTTACTATCTCGAGTCGAAAAAGACTTGGGTTTTTTCTTTAGATTCGATACTTCTGAACTCCTTCGAACCACCGAAGAAGAAAAAGTTAAAACGGTATCAGAAGAATTCAAGTCAGGTTTAATCAGCTTCAACGAAGCTCGATACAAACTTGATCTTCCTAAAGAAGAAAAAGATTTCCGACTTTTATCTATTGGAAATGTTGTTAATTATTCCGATGGCCAAATGGTTTTCTTAAATCTTGGGCCACAAGAAAACAAAGCGGAGGTGAAAGTTCCAAATGAGTAAGCAAAAAGAAATTGATGAACTGAAAAAAGAAGCTGAACAAGTTCTCAGCTATCTTAAAGAGCTTTCTGAAAAACGCTCAGGAAATATGAGCGAAAGATTTAAAGAACTTTATGATGAAAATTTGGCCAAAGGAAACAAACTTTTGGATCAGATTGAAAAATTACAAAAAGAAGAAAGAGGTAATCAAGATATGAAAAAGATGGAAACACGCACAATGGGAAATTTTGAAACAGAACTTCGTAATCTATCAACAACATCTAATGCTACAGCATTAATTCCTGAAAACGTTCAAGGTGAAATTATTAAAACAATGGAAGAAGTATCTCCTGCCTTCCAACACGCACGTAAACTTCCTTCAGTAAACGGAACTTTGAAAGTTGCTCGTGAAAATGATGGTGTACAAGCCGGTTTCTTTGGTGAAGGAGAAGAAATTCTTGAGAGCTCAATCAACTTCAAACATGTCGAGCTTAAACAGAAACGCTTAGGTGCAGCAGTAAGTCTCTCTAATCAATTAATGAACGATTCAGCAGTTGATATTGTTGCTTATGTAAATGAATTACTTGGCCGCCGCGTTGGTAAGACTGCTGAACACGCTATTTTCAACGGAGATGGAGATAAACAGTTTTCAGGGGTTATCGGTGATACTGAAGTAAAAAGTAAAGAAATTTCAGGAGCTGTCTCAGTTGATGGACTACTAGATTTATATACTGAACTTCATCCAGCATTCTTGGAAGATGCAGCATTTTATATGTCTCGTAGCTTCTTCAATAAAGTAGTTAAGCTTAAAGATGAGAACGGTCACTTCTATATGCAAAATGGAATTGTTAATGGAAAGCCAACTTACACTTTATTTGGTCGACCGGTATTTGTAACAGAAGCGCTCGATGCTGGCGAAGCTGCTGGTGAGACTCCTGCCGTATTTGCTAACATGAAGCAAGCATACAGCATTCTAGTGAAGAAAGAAATGTCAATCAAGCAAATCATTGATGGTCCTAATGCACTTCGTGGTTCTCAGCTGCTTGTTCTTGATGGTTATATGGATGGAGCAGTTACAAATCCACAAGCTGCCATTAAGTTAGTTGTCACTTCTGCTTAATTATACGCCTATATGTGAAAATGTTCACAAATTTTGGAGGTTAGAATATTTTTTCTGGCTTCCTTTTTTCTTTTAAATCTGAGAAATAAACGAAACGAGGTAATATACATGAGCAAGATCTCGGGCATGAAAGTAAAGCTATATATTCATGATGATACGTCAGGAAAGGTGCTCGCGGGGCAAAGGAACGCTACGCTCAATCGTTCAGCCGAATCAATTGACGCAACATCTAAAGACACAGAAGGTTTCTGGCAAGAATCTCTACAAGGCTTCAAATCGTTCAGTATTGATTGCGATGGAGCATTCGTTCAAGATGATGCTGCATACAAGATTCTAGAGGATAAGTTCTTGAATAGCGAGAACGTCAATGTTTATCTTGAAATGCCATCAGGTACGAAATATCGAGGAAATTGCACCATCACAGATTTTTCACTCGAATTTCCATACGATGATTTGGTAACATACAGCATTTCATTGCAAGGTAACGGTGCGTTAGTAGTCGAAACAGCAAACTAATATCTGAATTGAAGGCTAAGACTTCTCTTAGTCTTCTTCTTACTACATAGAAAGGAAGGATAGTAATGAAGGTAATTGAAATCAATCAACCATTGAGTAAAGAAGAGAAGATGGATGTTCTTCAAGAACTAAGAGGGGACATTGGGGAAAGTGCATTCAGACGAGCAATTGCAACAGTTCAATCGAAACATATCGTTGAATTGATGTACTACAAAGGAAAGAAGATCACAAGGATGGGTCTTTGTGACAAAGTGAATCTTACTTTACGTGACTTTGGATGTGAACCAATGTCATATTCTTATTTTCGGGATTGGTTGTAGTTGACGTACCCGCCTATCTTTTTTGAAAAAAAGCCTTTTTGTCTAGTAATAACGAGGGAGGTGTCTCTTTTACTACCTGCATTTTTTGTAAAAACTATTTTTATGTAAAAAATTGTAAACGGGAGGTCGCTCATGAAAGCTCCAGGGCATTTTAATGATACAGCTAAAAGATATTTTAACCATGTTGTAAATGAACTTGAGAAGATTGGAAAGGTTGATTCAACTAACCAAATCATAATTGAACGTTTAGCTTTCAATCTTGCAACCGTAGAAGCTTGTGAAGGTGAACTTCTTCAAGATGGCTATACAATAAAGGGTCCTCATGGAAAGAAGGAACATCCTTCAGTAAGTACAGCAATGAAAGCCCAGGCAAAAATAATAGAAAACTTTAAATTACTTGGATTGGATGCAACGCAGAAATTCAAAGAGGAACAAGCAAAACCTGTGGATTTAAGTGAAGATCCCCTCCTAAAGATTCTTGGTAGAGTCTAATATGGTCATATCCGATTAAAGGATGTGGCCATACTATTTTTTTTGCTTGTTTTATTGTAAACGAATTTTAAATTATCACTTTTGATTATATTTTACTATAATAGAGGGGAAACTATATCTTATGTCATTTATTAAAAAAATTAGATGGAGGGAGGATACTTTGATAACAAACAATATACGGAGTATTCTCTTATTGTTGAAACAATTTGGTTTTAGTGATAAGACATTACGAACAATTTACCAGAATGAAGAGTCAATTATTGATATCATTTTTAATCCAAATCACCCTTTTCACAATAAGTATTTAGATATTTATACATCAAAAGAAAAGGCACTTTCCGAAGACTATAAGTCCTTACTTGATTTTTCTGTAAAGTTTACAGAAAAAATGAAAAAGTATAAAAGTGATGGAGTCAAGATTTACTGTAGCTTAATGGAAGATTTTCCAAAACATTTGTTTGAATACAATAATGAGCCATTATTTCTGTATTGTTATGGGAATTTAGAGTTGTTGAAGCAAATAAATAAAAAAGTTGGCATTATAGGGACCAGGAATTCTTCATACAGAGCTGAAGCAAAGACGAGGGAGTATGTAAAAAAGTATGTTGATAAAGGTTGGATTACAGTAAGTGGTTTGGCGAAAGGGATTGACACAATTGTACATCAGGAAACAATAGTCCATAAAGGAAACACAATTGCTGTACTGCCAACCTCATTCGAAAAGATATATCCTGCAGAAAATAAAGGACTATTTAAAGATATTATAGAAAATAACGGATTAGCTGTCACAGTAACCGGCCCCTTTGAAAATACATACAAGTCAAATTTCACTGATAGAAATTCTATAGTGGCGAAAATGAGTGATGAAATATTTGTTATAGAAGCGTCAATTAAAAGTGGCACGCTAAATACTGTCCGTAAAGGTAATGAATATAATAAAAAAATTTATTATGATTCATCTCTGTTAACTGATGAAGTTATTGAATATATTGGTAGGTTTAATGCTATTGATGTTAATAACTAAGGGGGGACAAGAATGTATTATCTTTTAATTTCAAGAAATGTCTTTTTCGATAGTGATGATAATATAAGAAAAGAAATATTTGAATTAGCTGAATTAGTAAAAGAAAAGGATATTCAGATTGTTCTTGTTACAAGAAGCCAACAGAAGTACAAAGAGATAATAGAGGCAGATCTTCCTGGGGCTAGTATAAAATATGGACAGCGGGGGGAATTGTCCAGAAAATTTGTTGACAACCCTAAAAACATCATGTTAGTTGGGGCCGTTGATGAAGATATCAGGATTGCCGCAAATAATAAAATACTTTTGATCAATCCATTATGGTTATCCGATGTTGAAGCAAATATAGAAAAGTATGGATTCCAATTAAAGAGCTTTAAACAAATAATTCAGTGTATAGATATTTTACGCCTTGATACTGAGTTGTTTTATGATTTTAAAGTAGATGATTTCACGAGACTGATTGCTGTTTCTAATGCAAATAAATATTATGCAGTAAAAAATGAAGCTGAGATGATTGAAAAATATAAACGTACTCTTAAATATGGAAACGAAGATTACAAGTATGCAGTTTACTTTCACTATTTAACTATGATAATAGGAATAGAGGATTTCCATGATGTATATTATTGGATGAGTGTGCCTTCATCCAGCGGCTCTAATGACAATAATATATATGATATTGTTAAGCGGACTCGTTACCTGCTCAAAAATAGTAGAAAAGATGAGTTGTTTATTCGACACACACCTGCCGAAAAATCTACATATATGGATAGCAATGATAGGATTAGGCAGGGGGCCAAGAGACACTTTGACACGATAAGTTTGAACCCGAAATATAAAGGTAAATTGAAAGGAAAAAAAATATGCGTCATTGATGACTATGTTACCTATGGATCATCATTTGAATGTATAAGAAATCTGTTAATCAATGAAGGAGTTACCGAGATTATTCTTGTTGCAATTGGATCATTTAAAAAGCCATATTACAAAGAAGATTATACATTTTCCGGTAATGTTTTTGAACCAGGATATAAATATCAATTGGTAGATAAAAAGAGAATTCAGGTGGAAGCTAATGAAAAGTCATCTGACATAATTAATGAAATTCATAAAATTATAAAAAAATAAGCAGAAATCATTGCCCCTTTTCAGAAATGAGAAGGGGTTTTTGTGACAATAAAAAACCGAGGGGGATGCCCTCGGAAAAAACTGAAGTATAGACTCCGTTTTTATTTAATTATGCAGCGTGCATTCATACCCTCGGCTGAAGTGAAATTTATCCCTTGTACGAGATTAAATGATACTTTTGTACAACGAGTTGACGTCACATCTAGAGGACGGTTCGAAACAATTACATAAGTTGTTAGCACTACTGCGAGGGCAATAATAAAAAATACCCCAGTTATTACAGTTTTCTTAAACATATGTATCCACCTTCTTTATGAAAAAGAACAACACCACCTTTTCAGGTAGCCCCCATCGTGAATCCCCACATGGGTGATTCCGATCCCCTCTTGCTGCCGCCAGCGTTCAAATTCAAATTTGGTAGTCTACATATGTTGCAGGGAGGTTTTACTCCCCCATACATTTTATACCATGAAAAATTTCATAAATAAATAGGGGTATCACTGTTTTTTAGTAATTTTTTTTACAAATTATATAAGACTGATAGAAATGCACTAGGAGGTTGATATAACTTGTTACCAACTAAAAAAGAACTTGAGCAGCATCTATCAGATAAAATGACAAACCAAGACATAGCAAAGATTTATGGAACGAACTTTCAGAAAGTTCAACAGCTTATTAAGAAGTATAATCTGAAGCCGGATAAACTTAGAAAAGTTGATAAACAGACAGTTTACTTACATCTTAATGGAGAGGAAGTCATATACGTTGGAAGTGGTAATTGGTATAGATGTAGAAGGTATACTAATAGAAGAAACAAAGAACATAAACAGCTTCTGAAGGAAGGAAAAGTTGAATTTATGTTTGTAGAGGAATTTGATGATGTGAAAGAAGCAAGAGCTTATGAGGCAAAATTGATAAAGAAGTATAAAAGGCTAGGACAAGCAAAGTTTAATAAGCAGGTAAACATTTCTTGACTCTTAATAATAATCTGAGGCATAATTAAGGTAATCTTGTGCACCGATTTTATACGAAATTAATAGAACGTTGATATATCAGGTACTGGTAAGGAGTTTACCCAAAATGGTGACTCAAAATCGTGTTCCTTCTGGAGTGTCGGTTCGACCCCGACCACCGGTATCTAAAAAAAGGTTTCCCATTAGGGAAACCTTTTTTATTGTTTAATTTCTATCCTTGTGAATATTGGCGGAGATTGATCCTCATTAATGCAGCCAATTTCTTTACTGGGATATCAGTGTTCAACCAGAGTTTCGAACGTTTCAGAGGATGGTTTCGAAAGTGGGTTCTGAACTGTTCGGAAGTAAATTAAAATGGCATTTTCCTGTTTGGGCAGGAGTAATAAAAGGGATCACTTTTAAAAATGTCAGGTAAGCTAATGCATTAGAATAGAGCCCTTAAGTTTTGAGAAATGTCATGTGAACAGCCCTAATGCGACTGAATAGAGCTGTTCAGTTTCGGAAATCCCATGTAAACGGCACTAAAATTCAGCCGAAAAGAGCTATTCTGTTTTAAAAGTAACTGTTGATCTTTAGAAGTAAGTTTCATTCTGCACTGTAAACATCGAAGCAGCTTTAATTCCTCTGGTTCATACCGAATTTTTACTATCATAATTCACATCCTTATATTCAAGATAGTTTCATTTAATGCAAGGATTTTCATGAAAACAAGTTGCAGATTTTGAAAAAGTCAAAATATTACACCATCTAGTCAATTCAGTCACCTATATATGCAAACGGTTTCAAATATAATGTAAGAAAGCGTTTGCAGGAAATTAGGGGGCGGTGAAGAAAGTTGGAGACAAAGATCGAGATCGGGGAACCGGCAATTAAGTCAGAGGTTAAAGCAGTTCCCAGGAAAAAAGTAAATTTGAAAAAGATTTTAACGTACCTTGCTTTTGTAGGGCCAGCATTAATTTTTTTCCTGGTGATACAGATCATTCCTTTCCTGATGGGAATATATTATTCGTTTACATCCTGGAATGGAGTCAGTTCTGTGGTGGAGTGGGTTGGACTTGAGAATTATATGAAGATCTTTAGAAATGATCCTAAGTTTTTTGATTCCTTTATTTTTACCACTAAATTTATGTTAGCTTCTGTTATTATTAGTAATTTATTAGGGTTTGGACTTGCCTTATTATTGAATGCAGCCTTGAAGTCCAGGAATCTGCTGAGGACTGTGTTTTTCATTCCGAATGTTATTGGAGGTTTATTGCTTGGATTCATCTGGCAGTTTATCTTTGTCAAAGGGTTCGCTGCTATCGGTAATCTTACGGATCTTTCGGTTTTTAAGCTTCCGTGGCTTGGTGATGAGATAACAGCCTTTTGGGGAATTGTCATTGTGTTTGCCTGGCAGATCAGCGGTTATATGATGGTTATTTATATTGCAGCACTGCAGGGTGTTGATCAGTCGCTGCTGGAGGCAGCAAGAATCGATGGAGCATCAAGCTGGACACTCCTGTCAAAAATTATCGTTCCGCTCATATTACCGGCATTTACGATTTGTTTCTTTTTAACTATATCAATGGCATTTAAGATTTTTGACTTGAATATTTCGCTCACAGGCGGCGGACCATTTAACTCGACTCAATCGGTTGCGATTAATATTTATCAGGAAGCATTCCAGAATAACCGCTATGGTCTTGGTACCGCAAAATCGATTTTATTTTTTATTGTGGTAGCTATTTTTACAACTGTTCAGGTGATGATGACGAAGAAAAGGGAGGTTGAGGCCTAATGAATCCCAGATATACGAAGGTTACGTTTCTGCTGGAGATCATCGGAATCATATTAGGAATCATATTCCTCATTCCTTTTTACTTTGTGTTTATTAATTCAGTAAAGGGTTTTGCTGATATCTTGATTGATGCTGCAGCATGGCCAAAGGAGTTTTTATTCTCCAATTATATGAAGGTATGGGATATCATTAATTTCCCGCGCGCCTTCTGGAATTCTCTTATAATAACCGTAATCAGCAATATTGGACTGGTTATTATTAGTTCTATGGCTGCCTGGAAGATGGTCAGGACTCGGGGGAAATTCAGCAAAATCCTGTTTGTCTTATTTGTATCTGCAATGGTTATTCCATTTCAGACAGTCATGATTCCTCTGATGAAGCTCGGAGGCACACTGAATCTGACAAACAGCATACCTGGTCTCATCATTATGTATTTTGGTTTTGGTGTACCATTATCGCTTTTCCTTTATCATGGCTTTATAAAAACTGTTCCAATCGAAATAGAAGAATCTGCCCGAATTGATGGGTGCAGCCAGTTTGGCGTCTTTTGGAGAATTGTTTTTCCACTTCTGAAGCCAATTACTGTAACAGTTGTCATTTTAAATACATTGTGGATCTGGAATGACTATCTGCTGCCGCTTCTCGTGCTTCAGGATGCAGAGCTTAGGACGATTCCTCTGGCCACAAGCTCATTCTTTGCACAATATACAAAGCAGTGGGATATGGGACTGGCTGCCCTTGTGATGGGCATTACACCGGTCATCATTTTCTTCCTGTTCCTGCAGAGACACATTATTAAAGGCATTGCCCAGGGTTCCATAAAGTAGTTATAGAGACTTTTGCCGCCAAAAGGGCTGTGAAAGTTTATATAAAAAATTATCAGGGGGGAAACAAAATGAAACGCTTTGCTCTATTATTGCTGTCATTTGTTCTAATGGCAGGCATTATGGCAGGCTGTTCTTCTTCCAGCTCTTCAGGGGATGAAAAGCCTAAGGATGATTCAAAAAACGGGGATGAAGTGGTAACACTGAACATGTTCCAATTTAAAGTGGAGATTGCCGATCAGCTTCAGGAAATGATTGGCGAATTTGAAAAAGAGCATCCAAATATTAAAATAAAGCTTGAGTCAGTCGGAGGCGGAGCTGATTATGGTGCCGCATTAAAAGCGAAGTTTGCATCCGGTGAACAGCCTGACATTTTTAACAATGGAGGATTTAAGGAATTAGAGCTTTGGAAAGAGCATCTTGCTGACCTTTCAAATGAGCCGTGGGCAGAGCATGTGCTTCCTATTGGCAAGGTTCCAACCACCGATGCAGATGGCAAGCTTTATGGAATGCCAGTAAACCTGGAAGGCTATGGTTTCATTTATAACAAAGATTTATTTGAAGAGGCAGGAATTACTGAGCCGCCTAATACGATCTCTGAGTTAAAGGATGCTGCTAAAAAGCTCAAAGATAAAGGGATTACCCCTTTCTCAGCTGGTTACGGTGAGTGGTGGGTCATTGGGCAGCATTTGTTAAACATCCCATTTGCACAGCAGGAGGACCCTGTTGCATTTATTGAAGGCTTATACAGCGGGTCTGAAAAGTTAACTGGAAATGATAAATTTAAAGAATTTAAAGAAGTTCTGGATACTGAAATTAAATTTGGTAATGACAATCCTTTAACAACTGATTACAATACTCAAGTCACACTATTTGCTTCCGGCAAAACAGCTATGCTTCAGCAGGGTAACTGGACGGAGAACATGATTCTTGAAATCGACCCTGACATTAATATGGGATTCCTCCCGATTCCGATAACTGATGATGAAGCCGAAGCTGACCGTTTGCCAGTAGGCGTGCCAAACAACTGGGTTCTAAACAAAAACTCAGAGCATCTTGAAGAGGCTAAGTTATTCCTTGACTGGATGGTTTCCTCTGAAACAGGCAAGCGTTATATCACAGAAGAGTTTGCTTTCATTCCAGCCTTTGACAATATTGAGCCAACCGGTTTAGGGCCGCTTGGAAAGCACATTCTTGAGTATTCTAAGGAAGAGAAAACAATTCCTTGGACATGGTTCAGATGGCCGGATGGCGCCAATAAAGAATTTGCTGCAACAATCCAGGAATATGCTGCAGGAAAGATTGACTATGATACGGTCGTTGAACGCTTCCAGACATCCTGGGATAATTTGAAATAAATTTGGTGAAACGGGAAGCATGTCTGCGGAAGATATGCTTTCTGTTTTCTATTTTTATATCTATTAGATTCCACAGCAAAAAAGCCCCCCAAAAAAAAGGAAGTTACTTTATACTATTGTAAAAGAGAAAGCAGCGGGGGATGTACATGTTCAAAAAGAGTATCAGGAATAAACTGATCGTTCTATTAATGATAGCTACGATCGTTCCCTTTGGAGCGTCCATTATCATCACCTACTACCATACAGCGGAATCATTGAAAGATCAGGCCATTGAAGAAAACAGCAACCTATTATATCAAGGAAAAGTAAACCTGGAGGGGTATATAAATGAGTTGGACGGTTTGACACTTTCCCTCTACAATAACCCGGGTTTAATAAACTTTTTAAAAGATCCCAGGAAGGAAAATAATTATCAGGCTGTCGAAGCAGTAAGAAATGTAATTTCTACCATCCTGTATGCTGAGGAAAATATCAAACGAGTCAATATTGCTGTTGCAAAGGAAAATCGGCTCATAACTGCGTCCCGCCGCTCTACAGTTGTTTTTTCGAAGAGACTGCCAACTGCGAGCCAAAAATATTACGATAAAGCAAAAGAAAGTCCAAACAATATGTACCTTGAGCCCATCCATAAGATTAAGAATCCTGAAGATAAAAAGCCTGAAAATGTCATTACGCTTCACAGGTCTTTAATCAATATTCCGGCAGATGATATATTGGCCTATATTTCATTGGAGTTTTCGCCGGATCAAATAACCAATATCAGCCGTAATCTTTATTCGGGGGATAATGAAGAATTCTATATTATATCTCCTGAAGGGGACATAATTTATCGTTCAACGGATGATAAAGGAGATAAAGCGCCTGATTGGATGGATTGGGTAATACAAACAAATAAGGAAAATGGCACGGTTGAATGGAAGGAAGAAACGTTCAATGGTGTAATGATATATGATCAATTATCGCAAAATTCGGGCGGCTGGTATCTTGTAAAGCGAGTTCCATATGCCACTTTATATGAAAGTGCATTCAGTGTGGCGAAAATAAATATCATATTTGGCGTAATAGGGCTGTTCCTTGTTATCCTCGCCACGCTATTTATCTCTTTCAGAATTACCTCTCCCATCAGAATCCTCCTGAGTAATATCGATCAGGTTGAAAAGGGAAATCTTGATGTCCGCTTTAAATCTTTCGGCAATGATGAGATTGGTTATCTCGGTGATCGATTCAGGCAAATGATCGATAAAATTAATGATCTCATCAATAGGGAGTATAAACTTCAGCTTGAAAACAAGACCAATCAGCTTAAGGTTCTGCAGTCACAGGTTAATCCGCATTTTTTATATAATGCATTGCAGTCAATTGGAACAGCGGCTCTGAAAAATCAAGGTCCGCAAATATATTCTTCTGTTACCCGCCTATCAAAAATAATGAGATACAGCATGAATATGGAGGAGGGTATGGTCTCTCTTCAAAAAGAGATTGAACATACCAGGGCATACCTTTTACTGCAAAAGGAACGGTTCGATGATCAGCTTCAGTTCAATTTCCAGCTTGATGAAGAAGCATTGGGGTTTCCTGTTCCAAAAATGATTTTACAGCCTTTAGTGGAGAATTACTTTAAACATGGCTTTGATGCACGCGAAAAAACTGGAGAGATTAACATAACATGCAGACAGGATGAATTTTATCTTGATATTCTTATTGAAGATAATGGCACAGGGGTTTCGGAAAATCGGCTAAAGGAAATCCGGATGCATTTGATGAATGACAGGATAAGACAAAAGGGAGAGTTAATGAATATCGGCCTGAAGAATGTTTATGTCCGGTTAAAACTTTATTATGGCAGCCGCGCTTACCTGCAGCTTAAGAACCTTGAGCAGGGAGGGCTGCAGGTTTCTATTAAACTTCCAAAAAGGATGGAAGGTGGAAAAGATGAAAGCAATTATTGTGGATGATGAACAGCATGTTCGGGAAGGCTTAATGCTTCTGGGAGAGTGGAGCCGCTTTGGGATTGACACGATCATGGAGGCGGCAGATGGAAATGAGGCAATAAAGCTGATAAAAGAGCATCGCCCGGAAATCATATTCACAGATATGAGCATGCCAAAGAGAGATGGCATAAGCCTTTTAAAATGGATACATTCTTCGGACCTTTCCAGCAAGACGATTGTTGTCAGCGGATATGATGATTTTGATTATATGAGGAATGCCATTTGTTATAAAAGCTTTGATTATATCTTGAAGCCTATCGACCCTGATATACTGAATGAAATCCTGGAGAGAGCCATTAATGAATGGAATCAGCAAAATACTTCATTGGAATGCACGCAGGAGCAAAACAGGGAGTTGAATGTGATTCAGCAAATAGAACAATTTCTGCTGGAAAGCTATAACAAAGATATTAACCTCCAGGAAATTGCAGACAGATTTTATTTAAGCCGGGAGTACATTTCCAGGAAATTCAAACAGGAATATCAGGCTACTATTACAGACTTTATCACAAATGTCCGAATTAGCAAGGCAAAGGAGCTCTTGCTGAACCCTAAACTGAAAATCTATGAAATTGCTTTCCAGGTTGGTTATCAGGATGAAAAATATTTTAGCAAAGTGTTTAAAAAGACAGAGGGGATTTCCCCAAATGAATATAGAAGCATGCATTAAGAAGGAGGAAGATTCATGATTAACGTACTTGTCTGGAATGAGAACCGCCATGAACAAAAGGAGGAAAAGGTAAGGGCTGTCTATCCCAATGGTATACACGGTGCCATAGCCGATTTTTTAAATGGAGAAGAATTAAAAGTGAAGACAGCAACATTGGATGAGCCTGAACATGGACTGAGTGATGCCGTTTTACAGGAAACAGACGTACTAGTCTGGTGGGGGCATCTGGCACATGGAGAAGTTGAGGATTCAATCGTTGAAAAAGTTAAACAAAGAGTTCTCGATGGAATGGGATTGATTGTTCTTCATTCCGGGCATTTTTCTAAAATTTTCAAAGTGCTGATGGGAACCTCCTGTGATTTAAAGTGGAGAGAAGCGGATGAAAAGGAGCGAATTTGGATAGTAGACCCGAGCCATCCGATTACAGAAGGCCTTGGAGAATATATTGAACTTGAAAAAGAGGAAATGTACGGAGAACATTTTGATATTCCTGCACCGGATGAGCTTGTCATGCTGAGCTGGTTTGAAGGCGGGGAAGTTTTCCGGAGCGGCTGTACATACAAGCGCGGAAAAGGGAAAATCTTTTATTTCCGCCCGGGACATGAAACGTATCCAACCTATTATCATAAGGAGGTTCAGCAGGTTATAAAAAATGCTGTAAAGTGGGCTAAACAGGCTGATCTTCCGGTACCGGTCTATGGAAATGCGAAGCCGCTGGAGAAAATCAGTGTGAAACATGAAGGAGTGGTGAAGTAGGATGAGAAAACTCAAAATTGGAATAATTGGATGCGGAAGTATTGCCAGGCACAGGCATATGCCTGAATATCATGCCAGCAGCGGGGCTGTCATTGAAGCAGTTTGTGATATTAATGAAGAGCGTGCAAATGTGTTTGCTGACCTTTACGAGGCTAAGGCGTATACCGATTATAGCGAATTGTTGGCTGACAAGGAAATAGATGCAGTGAGTGTCTGCACCCCGAATTATCTGCATGCCCCTGTTTCGATTGCAGCATTGAACGAGGGCAAACATGTTTTATGTGAAAAGCCGATGGCCACTTCTAAGGAAGAAGCAGAGGAAATGATAGAAGCAGCGCGTAAAAGTGGAAAGCAATTAATGATTGCTCATAATCAGCGCTTCGTTCCGTCTCATAAAAAAGCAAAAGAATTAATTGCAAAGGGTGAAGCGGGAAAAATCTACAGTTTCCGGACTGCCTTTGGCCATGGCGGACCAGAAGGATGGAGTGCAGATGGCAAAGATAGCTGGTTCTTCAAGAAAGATCAGGCTTTTATTGGTGCTATGGGTGACCTTGGTGTCCATAAGACAGACCTCTTGCGCTATCTGCTGGGTGAAGAGTTTGCTGAGGTTGGGGCATTTGTTGAAACTAGTTCCAAAACGGATGCTGATGTCGATGATACAGCCGTATGTGTCTTGAAAACGGAAAGCGGTGTGATTGGTACTTTGGCTGCAAGCTGGTCTTATGTTTCTAAAGAAGACAATTCAACTATTATCTATGGTGAGAAAGCCATTTTAAGATTAGAAGATGATCCTTTGCACTCTCTCATTGTTCAGTATGCTAACGGTGAAACAGTGAAGTATGAGCTCGGCGGAATTCAGACTAATGAAGAAGGCGGGCAAAAGAGTTCAGGTGTCATTGACCATTTTGTTGAAAGTATACTAAAAGGCCAGGAGCCTGCCATCCCTGGATCTGAGGGGATGAAATCGCTCCAAGTGATTCTAGCTGCCCTTGAGTCAAGTGAAACAAAGCAGATTGTCAGAATTAATTGAGGTGTACCCCCATGATGAAACTTCGGATCGGAATTATCGGTGCTGGAGGAATTGCCCAATCCAGGCATATTCCAGTTTTATTAAAACTTTCGGATAGTGCTACCATAACAGCTATCTGTGATGTGAATGAGGATACAGCAAAGCTTGCTGCCAGGAAGTTTGGAATTAGCCGCGTTTTTACAGATTATAAGGAAGTATTCACTGAAACAGATGCCGTAGTCATTTGTACACCGAATAAATTTCATGCTGAAATTACCGTTGCTGCACTGGAGGCTGGGCTGCATGTTTTGTGTGAGAAGCCGATGGCGATGACAGCAGCCGAATGCAGGAAAATGATCGAGGCTAGAGACAGGTCCGGGAAGGTATTGGCCATTGCCTATCACTACCGGTTCATGAAAGAGGCACAGGCTGCCAAAAAGCTCATTACAGAAAATGAAATTGGCATTCCGTTTATAGCCAGAGCAAGAGCCATGAGAAGAAGAAAGGTGCCTGGCTGGGGTGTTTTTACCAATAAAGAACTCCAGGGCGGCGGAAGTTTGATAGATTACGGCTGCCATTTGCTTGACCTCTCGCTTTGGCTTCTTGGTAACCCGGCCGAAACGGAGGTATCCGGTACAGCATACAACACGTTAAGTAAAATGCCTGATCAGGTGAATCTATGGGGAAGCTTTGACCATCAATCCTTTGATGTAGATGATCATGTGACAGCTTACATAAAATTTGCGAATGGTGCTTCCCTGCTTTTTGAAACTTCCTGGTCTGCCAATATTGAAAAGGATGATGAAAGCCTCAGTCTTTCGGGGCAGCTTGGAGGAATTGATTTATTCCCCTTCCGTTTGAATCAATCTAAATATGGTATGCTCCTGAATACACGTTCAGAATGGCTCCCGGGAGAAGATGACTATGCATTAACACAGGCACGGAACTTTATTAAAAGCTGTTTGGGAAAGGAAGAGTTTATGGTTAAAGCAGAAGAAGCTCTGCAGACAACCAGAATTATTGATGCGATTTATAGCAGCAGCAAACAAGATAATAGTAGTAGCCAGGAGGGGATTTTGTGAAGCTCGGCGTATTTACAGTATTATTTGCTGACAAAAATTTTGAGGATATGCTCGATCATGTGAAAGCTGCAGGTCTTAAGGCTGTGGAAATCGGAACGGGTGCATATCCCGGCAACGCTCACTGCAGACTGCAGGAGCTATTGGGAAGCGATGAAGTCCGGGAGGATTACCTGAATAAGGTTTTATCGAGGGGGCTTGAAATCAGTGCATTCAGCTGCCATGGCAACCCGATTTCACCTGATAAAGCATTTGCTGAGGAATCTGATCGCGTACTATACGACACGATTAAGTTAGCCAGCTTAATGAATGTTCCAGTTGTGAACTGTTTTTCCGGGACTGCAGGTGACGGGGAAGAGGCCAGGCATCCGAATTGGCCGGTCGCTCCGTGGCCAAATGAGTATGGAGAAGTGCTTAAATGGCAATGGGAGGAGAAACTCATTCCTTATTGGAAAAAAGCCGGGCAGTTTGCCAAAGACCATAATGTGAAAATCGGGCTCGAGCTGCATGGTGGATTCCTTGTACACACTCCCTACACACTTTTAAAATTAAGGGAAGAAACATGTGACGCCATTGGGGCCAACCTGGACCCAAGCCATTTATGGTGGCAGGGCATTGACCCAGTTGCAGCCATAAAGATACTGGGAAAAGAAAATGCCATTCATCATTTTCATGCAAAAGACACCTATATTGACCAGGAAAATGTCAATATGTATGGGTTAACGGATATGCAGCCGTATGGCAACGTACAGACCAGGGCGTGGACCTTCAGGTCAGTAGGATGCGGACACAGCCTGCAGGAATGGTCTGATATGATGAGCGCACTGCGCACATTTGGTTATGACTACGTTGTCAGCATTGAGCACGAAGACCCGCTGATGTCCATTGAAGAAGGGTTTACAAGAGCCGTAAGGAACCTTAAGTCCATTTTAATCGAAGAACAGCCATCGGAAATGTGGTGGGTATAAACAGGGAGGGAAAACCCCTCTCTGTTTTTTCGACAATTTTTTTAAAAAAGGGGTTGACCATTTACGCTGAATTTAGTACTATTAAATAGTTGATTCGACACAATGTTTATTTTGCTGTAGAGAAAAATCGACATTCTATTTAATCATAATTACGTTAATGATTAAATATAAATAAACAAATGCGGGTGTAGTTTAGTGGTAAAACCTCAGCCACGAGCGATACTTCCATGAATCAGCTTCGAGTTGCCTCGACGCATAGGCTTCCTTGAAAAAGCTCTTAGAGGAAGAGGCATGAAAGTACGGGAAAAAATAAGCAGGCGGTAACTTCATAATAATGCGGGTGTAGTTTAGTGGTAAAACCTCAGCCTTCCAAGCTGATGATGAGGGTTCGATTCCCTTCACCCGCTCCATACATAGCCAACGCAGTGTTTCGTTCAACAAGAACGAGGTATTGCGTTTTTTCATTTTCATGGCTATATAAAAAATCGGGCGGCATCCGCAGATCCCACTCGATTTTTTATAGAAGTGTTTAACATCCAATGACCTTAAAGCTTCCTTCTCCCCCGTGCACTTGAGTGTACATGTTCATTAATGACTCAACCATTTTTTCGGCCATATTAGTTTCCAGAGAAGGGCGCAAATAAACAATTTGCACGGCATTTTTAGTCTGTTCCGTGACAGCTGTTCTTTCAGAGTCCACAAACGGACTGCCAAAGGGGCCTGCTATATCTTCACTGATTATTAAATTGGCAAGAGAATTGGGTCTTCCGTTTAAACCGTTATATTCTTCGCTTTCTTTGCCAAACCTGATAGTCAATGGACCTGAAAGCTTATCAGCATCATATACGCCGATTGGTATTTGATATTCCAGGGAAAAGAAGTTGTTAATATCTATGGAGCTGTTGACCGGCTGCAGGTAATTTTGTTTTTTTATTCTTCTGTACAGTGCTTCTGCAGAGTGGCGGTAACGATTTGGATCTTTGCCTGCTGTTTTGAAAATCTGTCTCCATTCATTGATTCCTTCCAGATCTGTAACACTCTTGTCCTCTAAGTCAAAATAAATGGATTCCTGAAATAACTGGAGTCGGCCCTTTACCATTTGAGGAGACTGTCCGACTTCTATATTTTTATATATAATAAATCCAATTTTAAATTGGGGAATTAACCTGCACAACTCGGGAGCAATTATAATTTCCAAGCTTTCCACCTCCAAAATTACTTTAAAATAGTTTATCATAATAAGCGGTGATTCAATAAATATTAGACTTTCAGGTACCTATCACCCGTGATGGGTGAATAAAAGGTATCTAACCAACGCTTTGACACCGTCTATTTTGACTTTCACCAAATAAAGGGCCCAAAACGAGCGCTCAGACGCACCATATATTCACTTTAGCGGAGTAAATGGTAACTAATCAGAAGTTTGACGCAGTTAATTTTCCAAAGCCGAAAAAAAGCAGTCTTACACGCATCTTATATCCCTTTTGTCCGAATAAAAGGTATCTGCCACCAACGTTAATACAGCACGTTTTCATATAAAATTTCATTTTCATACAGAAAGGAGGTTATCCAATGGACTTTACACAATTCAAGCAGGAAGTGATTGAGTACAGCAAGACAATTGGCATTGATAAAATCGGTTTTACAACAGCAGGCACTTTTGATGAAATGAAGAATAGACTGATTCGCCAGCAGGAGCTTCAATATCAGTCAGGGTTTGAAGAACCTGATATTGAGAAAAGGGTGAATCCCGGTCTGCTAATGGATAAGCCGAGATCCATTATCTCAATTGCGGTTGCTTATCCTTCCAAAATGAAGGTAAGGGTTGTCAGCAAAAGAGGTGAACGAAGGGGGATATTCTGCCGGGCTTCATGGGGAAAAGACTATCATCATATCCTTAGGGAACGTCTTCAGAAGCTTGAGGAGTTTATTCAGTCAAGAATTCCTGAGGCCATATGCAAATCCATGGTGGATACAGGAGAGCTGGTGGACCGGGCTGTAGCGCAGCGTGCCGGAATCGGCTGGAGCGGAAAAAACTGTTCCATCATCACACCGGAGTTCGGATCATATGTGTATCTCGGAGAAATGATAACAAATCTGCCTTTTGAGCCTGATATGCCATTGGAAGACAGATGCGGAAGCTGCAATAAATGTGTTGATGTCTGCCCGACTGGTGCTTTAATTCAGGGAGGTCAGCTTGATGCACAGAAATGCATCGCATTTTTAACACAGACAAAGGGCTTTCTTGCAGAGCCATATAGAGAAAAGCTGGGAAACAGGCTTTATGGGTGTGACACCTGTCAAACTGTTTGTCCTGAAAATAAAGGCAAGGATTTTCACCTGCATGATGAAATGGAGCCTGATCCGGAAGTGGCAAAGCCGCTTTTAAGGCCGCTGCTCTTTATCAGCAACCGTGATTTCAAAGAAAAGTACGGCCCGGTCTCAGGCTCCTGGAGAGGGAAAAAGCCGATCCAGCGAAATGCTATTATCGCCCTTGCTCATTACAAAGATGAGACAGCGGAAGAAGACCTGATCAAGGTTATGACAGAGGATCCGAGACCGGTGATCCGGGGTACGGCAGCTTGGGCACTCGGGAAAATAGGAGGAGAACAATCTCTTCCTGCATTAAGACAGGCATTGAAACAGGAGAAGGACGGAGAAGTCATTGCTGAAATCGAAAAAGGAATCAGCTTTTTTGAACAATGATGATGGGGGAGGAATCTCTCTCTTTTTTGTGGCTTTTTTTACCCGATGCCAGCAGAAAAACACTCTTGCGCCTGCTGAATGCGCGAAAAATTAAGCAACGTCCTCTGCTTCCTCTCATATGTATTGTATAGAGAGGAGTGAGGTGCGTGAGGGACCAGCTTCATGAGCTGTTAAAGAAAAGAGTGCAGCAGTGCGTTTCCCATTCAAGAAGTTCAATTCATACATGCCCTAAAATTGAAAAAAAGAAAGAATCTCTTTCCAGCCGCTCCGGTGAGATTGTGAAAGCACAGGCAACTGGAAAAGTGATCAATGTCGGCAGGGAGAAGGATGATGTGACTCCGGTTGAATATAAGGTTCACTTCAAATATTTGATTAAACAAAAAGGCGTCTTCTATATGGAAGAAGAGATCGAGGAGCGGACAGCCGACTTTTATAAAGGAGTATTTGTTGAAGACCGGGAGAAAAATCCTTTTAAAGATATAAAAAAAGAAGAAGTGTCTCTGGACCGGGAAATTGAAGAGGAAGAAAGATACGAGTATGAATATGACCGCATTAAGGCTGTTCAGTATGCAGAAAAGTGGTGGAACAGCTTTAATCCGGCTTATAAGAAATTTGATGTGGATTGCACCAATTATATTTCGCAGTGCCTTCATGCTGGCGGCAGCCCAATGAGGGGGTATCCCCACCGAGGAAAAGGCTGGTGGATGAGAAGCGGGAATTGGAGCTACAGCTGGACAGTTGCGAATTCAATGCGGTGGTATCTGCCAAGTTCAAAAACGGGGTTAAGGGCTCAGGAAGTCTCCAGTCCAGACCAGCTTTTAATTGGAGATGTCATTTGCTATGATTTCCAGGGAGACGGGCGATTTGACCATACAACGATCGTGACGGGCAAGGATGCATCGGGAATGCCCCTTGTCAACGCCCATACCTATAACAGCCGAATGCGCTATTGGGCGTATGAAGATTCTACAGCATATACACCCAATATAAAGTATAAATTTTTGACTATTACTGATGACCAGTAATTTGTATGGTGATTTCAAAGTGATATAATTACACATGCAGATTTAATTTAGAGGTGAAAAAATTGGGATTGCATGTAGTATTATATCAGCCGGAAATTCCGGCCAACACAGGCAATATAGCCCGCACCTGCGCGGCTACTGATACGACATTGCATATGATCAGGCCGCTCGGCTTCTCAACAGAGGATAAAAGGCTGAAGCGGGCAGGATTGGATTACTGGCAACATGTCAAAATCGTTTTTCATGATTCATTGGATGATTTCTTTAAAAGAACTGAAGACAGTGAATACTTCTATGTAACGAAGTATGGCACAAGCCCATATTCCGAATTTGACTATAGCAGCGTCGAGAAGGATTATTACTTTATTTTTGGCAAGGAAACATCCGGACTTCCAAAGGATTTAATTGAAAGAAGCAAAGAGCGCTTATTAAAGGTTCCAATTAATGATAATGTCCGTTCGCTTAACTTATCCAATACGGCTGCCATTCTTGTCTATGAAGCTCTGCGCCAGCAGGAGTACTTACATTTAAAATAGGAAAACAACACAAGGCCTGTGAGATGATCAGGTCTTTTTCTTTGGAGAAAACATTCTTCTCTGGGTAAAATGAAAAAGTACATATGGAAAGGATGAGATGTGATGAATGAAGTTACCAAATTGCTGATGGATCATCGTTCTGTCCGGAATTTTGAAGACAGGCCGCTGTCAAAAGAACAGGTTGAAACAATTGTACTTTCTGCTCAAGCTGCATCCACTTCAAGTTTTGTCCAGGCTTATTCAATTATCGGAGTGACAGATAAAGAAAAGAAAAAGAAGCTTGCTGAATTTGCGGGAAATCAGAATTATGTAGCTGAAAATGGCCATTTTTTCGTATTTTGTGCTGATCTGCATCGTCATGAAATCATCGGCCAGATGGAAAATAAAAATGTAATTCCATCAATCGAAAGCACAGAGAAGTTCATGGTGTCTGTTATTGATGCAGCATTAGCTGCGCAGAATGCTGCTATTTCGGCAGAATCGATGGGGCTTGGAATCTGTTATATTGGCGGAATAAGAAACAATCTTGAGGCAGTGGCAGAGCTTTTAAAAACACCTGATCGTGTGATTCCTTTGTTTGGAATGGCTGTTGGCTATCCTTCCAAAAAGAACGATAAAAAACCGCGGCTTCCTCTTCACCATATATATCATGAAAATGAATACAACCAGGATGAAGCATCTTACTGCGAAGAGCTGGAAGTTTATAATAAGATTATTTCCGAGTATTATGATGAGCGTACAGGCGGCAAGCGGAAGGACACGTGGACGAGTCAAATTGCCGGCATGCTAGAAAAGCAGACAAGGATGTATATGAAGGATTTTGTTCAGAGTAAAAAGATGGATTTAAGGTAGGATTAAATTGTAAATAAGAAAAAAGCTGCTGATAGGTTCAGCAGCTTATTTTTTGCTTATGCCTGGCTTGTCATCGTAACCAGCAGTGAAAATAGCAGCAAGGAAAGCAACCATTACACCGATAATAATAATTGTACCCATGTATATGTAATCCTCCTTTAGCGGTATCTCAATAGGCAAGCATGTAAATATAAGCTTATTATAGCCCAAAAATGTCTAACTGTGAATGAAAAGTATGGAGTTTTTTTTACAGCTGGATCCTGGCAGCGAAGTATTCCTAATAATTAATCCCCGTAAAAAGTACAAACCAAACTATTAATAGTTTACGCATGTTCGATTGCCGGTGCGCATAGAGTATATTAATCGTCTCTGATAATGCGACAGGGGGAGGTCCTTATGGATATTCTAAAAAAAATTGAGATGTACAGACACGAGGAAGAAAAGCTGAAATGGGAAGGGACTTTTGGGGAGTATTTAGAAATTGTTAAAGAGAAGCCTTGGGTTGCTCAGTCAGCACATTCACGGGTATATAATATGATTAAGGATGCCGGTGTCGAAGAAGTGAAGGGGCAAAAACGATATCAATTTTTCAGCAACCAGCTCTTTGGTTTAGAAGAAGCCTTGGAAAGACTCGTGGAAGAGTATTTTCATCCTGCTGCCAAACGGCTTGATGTCCGTAAAAGAATTCTTTTATTAATGGGACCTGTCAGCGGCGGTAAATCAACATTAGTGACAATGCTAAAGAGAGGTCTGGAGCAATATTCTCACTCAGAGAGGGGTGCGGTTTATGCTATTAAGGGCTGTCCGATGCATGAAGATCCGCTTCATTTGATTCCGCATCACCTCCGCAAAGACTTTTATGATGAGTATGGAATAAGAATTGAAGGAAACCTATCGCCTTTAAATAGTATGCGTCTCGAACAGGAGTATGGCGGCCGGATAGAAGATGTTCTAATTGAAAGAATCATTTTCTCGGAAGACCGCAGGGTGGGGATTGGAACCTTCAGCCCGTCAGATCCGAAATCACAGGATATTGCCGATCTGACTGGAAGCATTGATTTTTCAACTATTGCTGAATATGGTTCTGAATCAGATCCACGGGCCTATCGTTTCGATGGAGAGCTGAACAAAGCAAACCGCGGTATGATGGAATTTCAGGAAATGCTGAAGTGCGATGAGAAATTTTTATGGCATTTATTGTCACTCACTCAGGAAGGCAACTTTAAAGCCGGACGCTTCGCTCTTATTTCGGCAGATGAGCTAATTGTCGCTCATACGAATGAAACTGAGTATCGTTCATTCATTTCCAATAAAAAGAATGAAGCATTGCATTCCAGAATAATCGTCATGCCAATCCCATATAATTTAAAGGTTTCAGAGGAAGAGAAAATTTATGAAAAGATGATCCGTGAGAGCGATGTTTCCAACGTGCACATTGCACCGCATACTCTGAGAGTTGCAGCAATGTTTACGATTTTAACCCGTATGAAGGATCCGAAAAAGGGCGATATAGATTTAGTAAAGAAAATGCGTTTGTATGATGGAGAGAGCGTTGAAGGCTATAACAGAGCAGATGTGGAAGAATTGAAAAAAGAGCATGCAGATGAGGGCATGAGCGGAATTGACCCGCGGTATGTCATTAATAGGATTTCTTCTACAATTATCCGAAAAAATATTACAAGCATCAATGCGCTGGATGTACTGCGTTCACTTAAAGAAGGATTGGATCAGCATCCTTCGATTACTGCCGAACTGAAAGAAAGATACCTGAACTTTATTTCTCTGGCCAGAAAAGAGTACGATGATATTGCGAAGAAAGAAGTACAAAAGGCATTTGTTTACTCTTATGAAGAATCTGCGAAGACGCTTATGGAGAACTATCTTGATAATGTTGAAGCATACTGCAATAAAGCAAAGCTGCGCGATCCATTAACTGGTGAGGAAATCAGTCCTGATGAAAAGCTGATGCGTTCAATCGAAGAACAAATTGGAATTTCGGAGAATGCCAAGAAAGCATTCAGGGAGGAAATCCTTATCCGCATCTCAGCTTATGCAAGGAAAGGCAAACGCTTCGACTATAATTCGCATGACCGTCTGCGTGAAGCTATCCAGAAGAAGCTTTTCGCTGACCTGAAAGATGTCGTGAAGATTACAACATCATCAAAAACGCCTGATGAGCAGCAGCTGAAGAAGGTGAATGAAGTTGTTGCAAGATTAATTGACGAACATGGCTATAACTCAACATCAGCAAACGAACTGCTCCGCTATGTGGGAAGTTTGCTGAATCGATAAAAAAAGGGCCTGGCAGGAAAGCTGCCAGGCTCCTTTTTTTGATGGTCCACAGTCATGGAAAGATGGCGAAGAATTGGGAAGGCTCGAAAAAGCCCGGCCAAAATGCAGGCAGCCGGACACCAGCATAATTCGAAGGCGCATCAGCAAAGGACTGAGAGTCTGAACCCCAAATGGCCAAAGAACCAAAATAATAGATTTCTAAAATACCCAAATAAAAAAGAGGCTTCAAAAAAGCCTCTTCATCCATTTTTCTCTATTTTTAATGCTGGTTCCTTCTTTTTGTTCTGACATTCAGGACAGATTGGCTTGTTTTCAAGAAAAACGGTCCGCTCATACAAAGATAATTCACCGCACCAGCTGCAGCAAAGGATTTCGCTCATAAAATCCCCCCTTTGTATCATCCTATTTACGTTTGGCCATATTTATTCTGCAGATTCAGTATAAAGTTTGGATAAGCACAATTTCGGGTATAAATACAGCAGAGGTGATATTCATGAAAAAGAAAGAATTAGATAAGGATTATACACCGAGAAACAGCTCAATGGCCGAAAATATTGAAGAGATGGAAAACCTGGGCAAGCAGATGGAAAATTTGCGGACCAATAAAGAATTAAAAGAGGATTATAATAAATATCCGGATCCCATTCAGAATAAGGACAAAGACAAGAACCTTCGCTAATCGCGGGGGTTTATTTTTGTTTAATTAGGAATATCCCATATTAAAAAATGGGCTTGTCCAAAAGATACTACGAACGTCTTATTGTCAAAATTATTTGTAAATTATTTTGTCTTCTCGCATATGATAGAGTAATAAACACTTATTTATATTGGCTCATTAATAACAGAATGACTGCCGGAAAATGAGTCTATGAAAAGAAGGCAGACGGCTGAATTGGGGATGTTTCATCTTTTTTGACACTCGCGATATTGTATGTTGGAAAGCTGTAATGTGTGAGATTTAATTTAAAAGGAGGGGTTAACATGACGAATGTCAATAACCATCAGTTTGTGATTTCCCAAGAAGATTGGTCCCTCCATCGCAAAGGCTATGATGACCAGCAGCGTCATCAGGATAAAGTCCAGGAAGCAATCCGCAACAATTTGCCTGATTTAATAACGGAAGAAAACATTGTAATGTCGAACGGGCGTGAAGTGGTGAAGATACCGATTCGCTCATTGGATGAATACAAAATCCGTTATAACTATGATAAAAACAAACATGTCGGCCAAGGCGATGGAGATAGCCAGATTGGAGATGTAGTGGCGCGTGACGGATCCGGCAGCCAGAAAGGACCCGGAAAGGGGCAGGGGGCAGGCGACCAGGCAGGCGAGGATTATTTTGAAGCAGAAGTTTCATTGATGGAAATTGAAGAAGCTTTATTTAAACAATTGGAATTGCCTAATTTAAAGAGAAAAGAGCAGGATGAAAATATTATTGAGGATATTGAATTTAATGATATTAGAAAGACTGGATTAATGGGTAACATTGATAAGAAGAGGACCATGATGTCTGCATTCAAGCGCAATGCAATGAAGGGAAAGGCGGCATTCCACCCGATTTATAAAGAAGATTTGAAGTTTAAAACCTGGAATGAGATAATAAAACCTGATTCTAAGGCTGTCGTACTTGCAATGATGGATACGAGCGGCTCAATGGGGATCTGGGAAAAGTATATGGCCAGAAGCTTTTTCTTCTGGATGACGCGGTTCCTGAGAACCAAATATGAAACTGTCGAAATTGAATTTATTGCTCATCATACTGAAGCAAAGGTAGTTTCAGAGGAAGATTTCTTTTCCAAAGGAGAAAGCGGAGGAACGATTTGTTCATCTGCCTACCGAAAAGCGCTTGAATTGATTGATGCTAAGTATGACCCGCGCAAATACAATATTTACCCTTTCCACTTCTCAGACGGTGATAACCTGACCTCTGATAATGCACGCTGTGTCAAGCTGGTGGAAGAACTGATGAAGGTCTCCAATATGTTTGGATACGGTGAGGTCAACCAGTATAACCGCCACTCGACCCTGATGTCCGCCTATAAAAATATTAAGAATGAAGATTTCCGATATTATATTCTTAAGCAAAAAGCAGATGTATTCCATGCGATGAAGAGCTTCTTTAAAAGGGAAGAGGATAACAAGAAATATGCGTAAGAGAGGGGAAACCTCTCTTTTCGTTTCAGCAAAAAGCCCCCTTTTCAGGGGGCTATGCTATTTAAGCCTTTCCTTGGCAAGCTGCTCATCTCTATTTAATTCTGAGCTGATTTTTATCGCTGAATTAGTTGAAGTCTGAACACGATTATGATTCTCATTGACACAGCATGTACCTGCGGATTTATCTGCAAGTGTCTTGATATCCGATTCATGGACAGCCTCCCGGGCTGAAGCACTCTCCAAATATCCTTCAGAGTGTTCAGCATTGATCCTCTGATTGTCCTGAGGGGACCCAGGATATTGCCCATAATAGTCAGCGATTAAAACATATTTTCCATCAAAAACCATGCTTGCGTACTGATCCAGATCATGTTCATCAAACCGTGTACCATCTTTTTTATCAGGATCAATTCCGGAACTTGTGTCCGGGTCTTCCCCCATGAAAAGAGCTTTAACTGAATCAAGAAAACGCTGATTGCCCAGTTCCTGAGATCCGACTATTCGCAAGTTTACTCCGTAATTGTCTGCAAAGGCTTCAAGGTTTGCTCCATCCTTTGAGACGATCACAAGATTTTCCTTCTGATACCCATTTGACCCTGCGCCTTCAATGGCCTCTTTAAGCTCTTGCTGTGTATCGTATCCGCCTATTAATATATTCTTCTGCATATTTTTCACTCCCATTGTCATTTGATATTTTTTTATTTTCCCTGAATTGCAGGCGGGGAAACTTTCTTTTACTTTTGAAGGGCAGGGACCATTAATACAGCAGATGGGCCTTAATCTTTATATGGGACAAGCCGTATATATTAATAAAACGCAAAGAATACAGTATGATAAGGATATAAAAACTGAAATGTATTGCTGCTGGAGGTGGGCAGAAATGGAGATTGAGAAACTGGCTAAAAGGCTGAGGAACA
Organism: Cytobacillus sp. FSL R5-0377; assembly: GCF_038004385.1. NCBI lineage: Bacteria > Bacillati > Bacillota > Bacilli > Caryophanales > Bacillaceae > Cytobacillus > Cytobacillus sp. FSL R5-0377. Next base: position 1,358,565 of record NZ_JBBORA010000001.1, on the reverse strand, counting down.
GAACCCCCATCATTTTAGGGAGTGAGCGATATTCGAAATTCGCTATTTTGCTTCCGCTGGTTGAGATCAATAATGAGGTTCATGTCCTTTTTGAAGTGCGTTCATTAAAAATGAGAAGGCAGCCTGGGGAGGTATGTTTCCCCGGGGGAAGAATAGATCCGGAAGATAGGGATGAAGAGCATACGGCCATCCGTGAAACCTCTGAGGAACTCGGTGTGGATGAAGACAGCATCACAGATGTTTCCCCGCTGGATTACATGATTTCTTTTGGCCAGATTATTTACCCTTATGCAGGCATTATCCAAAACCCGGAGCAGATTGTGCCGAACCCTGATGAAGTAGAAGAGATCTTTACTGTCCCTCTTTCATTTTTAAAAAACGTAAAGCCGGAAACATATCACGTGAATTTTAAAGTAGAGCCGGAAGAAAATTTTCCTTTTGACTTGATTGCTGGAGGAGAAAATTACAATTGGCAGACAAGAAGAGCAGAAGAAGTATTTTATTATTTTCAGGATAAGGTCATCTGGGGGCTTACAGCCAGGATTCTTAAGCACTTTCTTGAAATCATAACGGATACCAGGGAAAGTGAAAGCGTTTGAAGAAAATAATTTATCAAAAAAAAGGTTGACGCAGTCCTTAAAAATGTTTATCATTCATATAAATTGAATACTTAGAAACTTCTTATCAAGAGAGGCGGAGGGACTGACCCTATGAAGCCTCGGCAACCAGCATTTATGCACGGTGCCAAATTCAGAGGAATACATTTTCCGAAGATAAGAAGGCGGAATGAACGGATAGTAAATTCAAACCCCTTCTTGTCTGTAATGGACGGAAGGGGTTTTTTGTTTTACGGCAGGCACGATAAATTGTATCCAGGGGGAATGAGAGATGTCAGTGATGACGATTGGGCTATTGGGGTTTGGAACAGTTGGAAAAGGAGTATATGAAACGATCAGCAAACATCAGGGAAGGCTACAGGCGGTGTTAGGGAAAGAAGTGAAGGTCGCAGCCATCCTTGTTAAAAATGTGAATAAGCATACTTTGCCTGATGATGAGGTGCTTTTAACAGATGACTTTCAAGATATCATTGAGCTTCCAAAGCTTGATGTCGTAATTGATGCCATTGTTGGCAGGGAACCGGGCTATACATATTTACGCCAGGCAATATCGAGAGGATGCCATGTCATTACAGCCAATAAGGAAATGTTTGCATTTCATGGAAGTGAGCTTTCGAGGCTTGCAAAAGAAAAGAATGTATCACTGGGATTTGAAGCAACTGTCGGCGGCGGAATTCCCATCATTCAGACCATCAAACAGCTGCTGAATGCCAACCGGATAGAACGAATTGAAGGAATATTAAATGGCACATCCAATTTCATTTTGACAAGTATGAGGGAGGAGAATTTATCATTTGAAGAAGCACTGAGAATAGCTCAGGAAAAAGGTTATGCAGAAGCCGATCCCAAAAATGATATCGAAGGATATGACGCCTTTTACAAAGCAGTTGTTCTAAGCGAGCTGGTATTTGGGAAAGCGCCGGCACAGGAATACTCTGTCAGAGAAGGTATTACTGATATTACGATTGAGCAAATTACTTTGGCTGATTCGCTGGGCCTGAAGTTCAAGCATGTAGCATCCATTCAGAAGGAAAAAGATTCTATCCGCTGTACAGTAAAGCCGGTCCTGACAGGAGAAGCACATCCTTTGTACAGAGTAGAAGGCGTGCAAAATGCCGTTTCCATCGATGCAGATATTGTCGGAAATATCAGCCTGCAGGGGCCAGGAGCAGGCATGTTCCCAACGGCAAGTGCAATTATTGAAGATTTAATTCATGCAGGAAAAGCCGATTTTCCTTCAGCATTTGAGGAAGCAGTATCGGAAGAGAACGTTGTTGAACAGCAGATCTGGGTTGTATTTGGTAATGTTGAGCAAACAGAGCTGCCAGAGGGAATTGAAATCATCAGCAAAGTGTCAAAAGAGGCTGTGATTGTTAAGGCATCTGCAGAAGCTGTGTCATTATTAGACAGATCTGATTGGAAGGCATATCAAGTGCTTGGAGATTATGCACATGATGCGGTGAAGCATAAGCAGGTTCAGCCGGTCTAAAAAACAGAAGGGGCAGCTTACGAGCTGCCCCTTCTGAAGTATAATTTGAGATGGTGGATACTAAGCCTGCTGTTTATTCAATAATGGATTATTTAATCCTGAATACAGGTCTTTAACATGAACTGTTACTATCTTAGCGCCAATCTGGACATGGACCATATTATCAAAAACGGCTGTTACCAGGCCGTTTAATGAAACATTTGCACCAATATTGAGATCTTTGCCGGGAGATTTAACATTTTTCTTGTTTGCCATCCGTAACACCATCCCATTCCAATTTATTGAAACTTATACATAGAATATTGCCTTTTTATAGTAAAATAAACGCTTTAATCAAAAATGTCCAGTAAAATTGCTTGTTTTTTTATCGACAAATTGTATTGAAATTAGACACTTATCTAAAAACTGTTGATGGTACATCGAACTGTCTCCATAGGAAGATGAAGAAAAGAATGGACAGCTCCCATGCTGCAGCTGGCCGCTTGAAATGCACCCAGAGGATAATAAACATAACAGCATTGAAAAGAATCGACCATTTTAAATTCCATCCATTATCATACTTTATCAATTTTAATTTGATGTCAACAATCTCATTAACCGTATAGAGAAGGACCCAGCCAGAGATATAGAGCAGTTTTTTAATAAGGTTGCCTGCAGGGAATCTATACAAATAGATTAAAATGGTGGCAGGATACTTTACAGCGATAATGGATAAACTGACATGGGTGTTTGTAAGATTCGCTTTCTCATCGATTCCCTGCGGGTCATAAGTCCACATCGGGTAGATATCTGAGAGCAGATATAAATATAAAAAGTCCCCTAATATGAAAAAAAGCATGGTGGGGTAATATATTTTCCAATTTCTCCAGTCACCCCACTTCCATAGAGCGAATATCCACAAAAAAGCATAAAGAGCATTCATTCCATTCACCTCTTCTCTGAATGTACATTTATTCCTATTATTTCCAGTCCGTGGAGAAACAATGTAATCCTTTGGTCATCAGGGTATACGGCTAAGACAAATTAAAAAAGCCGGAAAACCTCATGTGTCTGAAAAGGTTTTCCGGCAGTTGCTGTTATTTTCTGTTCCGTGAAACATAGGGACTTTCAGCACTCCAGAATCTCCAGGGATAATCCCGTGCTTCTCCGGAGTTATCAATCCCGATTCGCGGTCCCTGTTTGATTTCTCCGGGAGGGATTCCTTTAGCAATCATTAGAGGAGGGCTGGTAAAATGTCGTCCATAATCATCTATTGTAATACCGAGAGCTTTAGTTAATTTACCAGGTCCGTTGGTGAGATTTCTCAGGTCTTCCATCTTGCGTCTTTGCTTCATTAACTCAAGTCCGTCGACAGGTTCAACCCCTCTGATCAAAACAGCCTCCGGTTTTTCCTTTGGACCGCTCACCACATTAACGAGGCAATGGGTATGCATCACATAAGTATAGACAAAACCGGGTTCATTGAACATGACTTCTGTCCTTTTGGTTCGCCTGTTCCCAAAACTGTGTGCTGCTCTGTCCTCCGGGCCCATATAAGCTTCTGTCTCAACAATATAGCCCGAGGCAATTCCTTCTTCCGTTTCTTTGATCAATAAGCAGCCCAGAAGTGCTTCAGCCAGCAGAAGGGTCGGCTTTTGGTAAAAGCTTTCTGGAAGCGGGGCATATTGTATTATTTCCTTCATAGTCAATCTCTCCATTAAGTATTATTAGTGCTGCAGCTTCGTGTCCTATGTTTTTACCCTTTGCTATTTTTTCATAACCATACCTGCAGTATAATAGCAAAAGGAATAAAGAACAGGATGTGTACATGAATGAATAAAAATATCGGATTTATCGGATGCGGAAAAATGGCTCAGGCGATAATCGGGGGTATTATAAAATCTGATCTGGTGAATGCAAGGCAGATTATTGCATCAGCGAAAACGGAGAAGACGCTTGCTGACGTTAAAAGCAGATGGGATATACAAACACGTTTATCTAATAGGGAAGCAGCGGAGGAAGCAGATATCCTGTTTCTTGCAATTAAGCCTGATGCACATGCTGAGGTTATTGAGGAAATTAAAGATAGTATTCACTCCCACGCAATTATCATAACAATTGCGGCGGGCATAAGTCTTTCCTTCCTGGAAAAGTTATTTGATAGAAAAATAAAAGCAGTCCGCTCCATGCCGAATACTCCTTCTTTAGTTGGAGAAGGCATGAGTGTTCTTGCAGCGAATGAAGCATTATCTCATGAGGAGATGAAAGATGTAATCAGGATCTTTTCTTGTTTTGGAAGAGCAGCTGTTATGGAAGAAAAGAAGATGGATGCCATTCCAGCTATCAGTGGTTCTTCTCCCGCTTATGCTTATATGTTTATTGAAGCCTTGGCAGATGGCGGCGTAAAAGCAGGACTGCCCCGTGACCAGTCTTATGAGCTTGCAGCACAGGCTATATTGGGGGCAGCGAGAATGGTGCTGGAAACAGGGATGCATCCCGCGGAATTAAAGGATGAGGTTTGTACTCCGGGAGGTGCAACAATAGAAGCTGTTGCCGAACTGGAGAGAAAAGGATTCCGTGCAGCGGTGATGAGTGCAATGGATCAATGTTTTGAAAAGACAAAGGAACTATCTCTAAAAAATAATTAAACAAAAATATACTTACAACCAACCTGGCATTATATAATACTGTCGGGTTTTTGCCGCTAATTTGCGTAAAACTGGAACATCCACATCGAAATAGCATATATAATAAGAAAATTTAAATTTTAATTCCGACTTGACTCATAGGAATACATGAATTATAGTAAGTCATTATATAATATCTTTTGGGGAGGATCTGGTCCGATGAGTACAGGACTTATAATTTTAAATATCATCATTATGCTTCTGCTTTTAGGCGTATTATTTTTCATGCAAAAGAAGCATGTTTCATTTTCAAAGCGTGTGTTTACAGCGCTTGGTTTAGGAATCCTATTTGGTTTCGCGCTTCAGCTGATATATGGATCGGGTGCTGAGGTCATTGCCAAATCTGCAGACTGGTTTAATTTAGTTGGCGGAGGTTATGTCAAGTTCCTGCAAATGATCGTCATGCCGCTTGTCTTCATTTCGATTTTAGGTGCTTTTACTAAGCTTAAATTAACGAATAATATTGGAAGAATAAGTGTGCTTATTCTCGGTCTGCTGGTAGGCACGACCGCAGTTGCGGCTGCTGTCGGAATTGCAACTGCAGCAGGTTTTGACTTGGAGGCAGTCCAAATCAGCGAAGGCGATGCTGAGGCTGCCCGTGGTCAGCAGCTTGAAGAAACATATCAGGGCATTGAAGGAAGAACGTTCCCGCAGCAAATGCTTGATTTGCTTCCGGCCAATCCGTTCCTTGATTTTACTGGTGCAAGACCAACATCTACGATCTCGGTTGTTATTTTTGCAGCCTTTTTAGGAATTGCTTTTCTAGGTGTGAGAAGAAAATCACCAGAGCAGGCTGAACTCTTTGCAAAAATTGTGGATGCTTTCTACGCGATTATCATGCGTGTGGTTACGATTATATTACGATTAACACCATACGGGGTATTGGCAATTATGACGAAAACAGTTGCCATGAGTGACTTTAACTCTATTTTAAATTTAGGTAAATTTGTAATTGCTTCTTATGTGGCACTTGCCATTATGTTCCTGATTCACCTGATTCTTTTAACATTAAGCGGATTAAATCCAATCACTTATTTGAAAAAAGCATTCCCGGTTTTGACCTTTGCCTTTACGTCAAGAACAAGTGCCGGTGCATTGCCATTGAATATTAAAACGCAAAAGTCTCTAGGTGTTCCTGAAGGAATTGCTAACTTTGCAGGATCATTCGGCCTTTCCATCGGCCAAAATGGATGTGCGGGAATTTATCCGGCAATGCTGGCTGTAATGATTGCTCCAACTGTGGGTATTAACCCTCTATCACCAGGATTTATCTTTACACTCATTCTCATTGTGGCGATCAGCTCCTTTGGTGTGGCAGGGGTCGGCGGCGGTGCGACGTTCGCAGCGATCCTGGTCTTATCAGCCCTTGACCTGCCAATTGCGCTGGCAGGCTTACTGATTTCCATTGAACCGCTAATCGACATGGGACGTACAGCCCTTAATGTCAGCGGCTCCATGACTTCCGGTATCTTAACGAGCCGAATCACCGGTGAAATGGATGGAAACCTTTATAACAATATGAATGAAAAAATAGAAGCAGAAGCATAAAGAAAAATCGACAGGTGCCTGGCACCTGTCGATTTTTTTCATTTGACGCTCCTTTGAATAACTGTCAAGGATGTCATAGCACCAACAAAAGTTATGGTAATAAATGAATAAAGGAATTTTTCCATGCCGACTATTTTTAATCCGCTTAAAATGACCAGGCCATCAATTGCGAATATTAAAGCGCCAATGTTAATAGGAAGAAGCTTGGTCATCAGCTGTGCAAGAAGGTCTGTGCCCCCTGTGCTGGTTTCGTAACGGAGCATCAGGCCTATCCCAAAACCGACCAGACATCCGCCTAAAATGGCGCTGGGCAATACGGAAAGCTCAAATTGCCCCCGCAAAGCCGATAGTAAATCAATAATGAAGGATGAAATCAAAAGGCCGTGGAGGCTATAGAAGAAGTATTTCCTCTCAAAAAACCAGGCAAGTCCATATAAAGGAATGCTTAAGACAATCATGCTCAACCCAGTGGGAAGTTCATAATAATAATGGAGGATCAGCCCTATGCCGATAATGCCGCCGTCAAGTAAATGGTGGGGTACAAGGAAGCCGTTAATGCCAATGCCTAATAATAAACTTCCTATTAAAGTTACCAGTAGCTTTTCGATCATTTACCCACCTCCCTGACCTGTCCATTCTATATATATCTATAGAATATGAATGGTAAGCGATGAAATAGAAGCAGTTTAATGCAAAAAAAGCTTGTCCGGATTGGACAAGCTAATTTATAAGGTCAGTTTAGTGCGGCAGGAACGCCAGCTGATAAAAGAATAATACTGCGAATAAGTAAACAAGGGGATGAACTTCTCTCCATTTCCCTTTTACCACTTTCATAAGCGGATAAGCAATAAATCCTAGGGCGATTCCTGTTGCAATGCTGGATGTAAGAGGCATGCTTAAGATAATCAGGAATGCAGGAAATGCTTCATCCAGTTCATTCCATTTAATGTGAGAAATACTGCCCATCATCAGGCTTCCAACGATAATCAGTGCAGGTGCAGTAATGGCAGCAAGACCTGATACCGCACTGACAAGAGGCCCGAAGAAAGCTGACAGCAGGAACAAACCTGCAACAGTCAAGGTTGTTAATCCTGTTCTTCCTCCCACTGACACACCAGTAGAAGATTCGATATATGCAGAAGTCGGACTTGTACCAAACATAGCACCTACAGAAGTAGCGATGGAATCAGACAAAAGGGCCTCACGTGCTCTCGGCATCGTTTTGCCTTTCATTAATCCGGCCTGCTGGGCAACGCCGATCATCGTTCCAGTCGTATCAAAAATCGTTACAAGCAGGAAGGAGAAAACAACAGCGTATAAACTGTGCTGCATCACATCACCAATTGCTTCAAATGGATTTAAAATGATGATTCCATCGGGAAGCGAAGGCAGTGAAACAAACCCCTGGTCAAAAGAAAGCTGTCCTGTAAAGAAGGCTATAAGGGCAGTGATAATCATGCCGAAAAATAAAGCCCCATTTATCCCAAGCGTCATAAGAATTAAAGTTACTGCAAGGCCGACAAGGGCAAGAATAGATTGAGGAGAATGCAGGTCTCCCAGTGCAACAAGATTTGTTGGATGGCTTGTAATCAGCCCGGTTAACCGCAAGCCGATAAAGGCAATAAATAAACCGATTCCCGCAGTAATTCCGTGCTTTAAGTTATCCGGTATTGCTATGATCAGCTTTTCCCGGAAAGGGGTAAGTGACAATATAATGAAGATAATACCGGCAATAAATACAGCCGAGAATGCGGTCATGTAATCAATATTTCCATGAGTGCCGACAACAGAGTAGGCAAAATAGGCGTTCAGGCCCATTCCCGGGGCGATGGCAATTGGATAATTGGCGAATAGCGCCATCCATAGAGTACCTATGACAGTCGCAATTATGGTTGCGGAAAAGACTTGCTCAAAAGGTACACCTGCATCAGATAAAATAACAGGGTTTACCACCACAATATAAACCATAGTTAAGAACGTTGTGATGCCTGCCAAGACCTCGGTCTTAACGTTTGTTTGATTTTCTTTTAATTTGAACATAAAAAGTCCCCCATAAACTATAACTTCTTTCAGGTTATATGTGTTAATGATAAATACGAACATTTAAAAAGCACAAATAATATAATATTCGTTTTTGATATAAATTTCAAGACCTTACTGTTATTATTCTTTATCTTATCTGTTTCATCCTAATACACAGAAAAAAGCAGCACTATTTCTTTTGCGAGATTTCCTTTCCGCAATATAAAAATGTGTTGATTATCAATAGAGTATGCTTATACACTAGTGTCAAACGATAACGAAATGGGGTTGGCCTATGTATGCAAATCTTAAAACAATGAACCTGAGTCAGCAGGCCGAATATTTAACAAAGGCCCTTGTGCAGATGGAGAGCTATAACCATTCAGATGGAGAGGGGCATAAAGCTGACTATCTAAAGGAAGTAATTTGTTCGTATCCATCTTTTAAGGCTAATAATCATTTAGTATGGACCCAGGCAATCCCCGGAGATGAACTGGGCAGAAAGAATGTTTTCGCCTTACTCAAGGGTAAGGAGACCAAAAAGACCATTATATATCTGGCCCATCTGGACACGGTTGGAACAGAGGATTTTGGTCCGATTCAGGACATGGCCCATGATCCCGATAAGCTTAAGGCGTTTTTTGAACAATATGATTCTGATCCGGAACTGAAGGAAGATGCCCAGTCCAATGAGTGGCTTTTTGGAAGAGGGGCATTGGATATGCAGAGCGGCATTGCTGTCCACCTGGCCAATCTCCTGTTTTTCTCGGAAAATCCCGGTGAATTGGATGGAAATTTGCTTGTTATGTTCAATGCTGATGAGGAGGGGGAGCATAAAGGAAGCAGAGCAGCACTTTCCGAACTGCTGAGACTGAAAGAAGAAATGGGCTTGGAGTATATGGCTGCCATTAATAATGACTTTATCTCACCATTATATGATGGAGATAACACTAAGTATATCTATACGGGTACAGCTGGCAAAATATTGCCGTGTTTCTCCATTTTCGGAAGGGAGACTCACGCAGGTGAAAGTCTTGCGGGAATTGACCCTACATTAATTGCTGCGGAGCTGACTGCGCGTATCAGTCAGAATTTTCAGCTGACTGAAAAGCTGGAAGGAGAACTGGTGCTTCCACCCAGCTGTTTATATATGCGGGATGATAAAAAACGCTATGACGTTCAGACAGCAGTAGGATGCAGGGTTTATTTCAATTACTTTTTCTATGAGAAGCCTCTGAAGCAGCTTTCAAAAGAACTGAGAATGATTGCAGAAGATGCGGCCATTGCTGTAGAACACCGCCTGAAAGGGGCATATAAGGATTTTCGGACTGTTAATAAGCTGCCGGAAAGACAGCTGGACTGGGGAACAGAAGTGACGGCTTTAGATGACTTTCTTGTCTACCTTGAAGAAAAGGGCATCGATACAGTGAGTGTGATGGAAGAAGCAAAAAATAAAAGCTCCCATATTGAAACAGATGCCAGAATGATTGCTTTTGATATTGTAGAAGCTCTCCACCAATCAGACCCTGAGAAGAAACCAAGAGTGATTTTATTTTATGGTACCCCATTTCTTCCTGCCAACACGATTGATGTGGCTGCAGAAAGAGGCAAGTATTTGAAAAAATGTCTGGAAGAAGTGCTTGCTGAGGAGACAAAGAATACAGGCGAGACATTCAAAGTCCGCAAATATTTCCCTTACTTATCGGACGGAAGCTTTTTATCTTTTGACGGCTCTGACGAGGATATCCAATCTCTTAAAAAAAATTTTCCTGCCTTGAAAAGCCTTTTTCCCATTCCATTAAAGGCGATGAGAGACTTAAATATACCTGTAATTAACCTTGGAGTCTATGGGAAGGCTGGACACAAATGGACAGAACGTGTTTATAAACCATATACTTTTGAAATTTTGCCTGAGGTTATTCGAAAGCTTACAAAAAGAATACTTGAAAAGCCGAGAAATTAAGTTACGCGCCTAGGGGCAGAAGTAACTTTACCAGGAAAATAGCGTCTAATGTAAGGAGAGAATTCGGAGGAGGTGACAAAATGATAAAGGCTGTAATATTTGATTTTGATGGGACGATTGTAGACACAGAATCTTTATGGTATAAGGTCTTTAAACAAATCCTGATGGAAGATTACAAATTTGACCTTGGGCTGGAGGATTTTGCGAAGGGTATTGGCACAACAGATGATATTCTTTTTGATTATATAGATGATAAGTTAGGTCTAAAGGTTAATCGCAAATCTTTACAGGAAAAAACGGAAAGAGCATTCCAGAGCCAAAGGAATATTTTAATTTTGAGAGATGGGATTCAGGAGCTGATAGGCAAATGCAGTGAAAAAGGCCTTAAACTTGGAGTTGCATCCTCCTCAGGCAGAGAGTGGGTTAAGCATTATTTAAAACATTTTGGAATAGAGGATCATTTTCAAACGGTCAAAACAAAAGAGGATGTAGAAAAGGTAAAGCCCGATCCGGCTCTTTACATAAAGGCACTTGAAGTAATGGGCGTTGAACCGGAAGAAAGTCTGGCGATCGAAGATTCTGTAAATGGATCAATTGCTGCTGTCCGGGCAGGAATGCACTGTGCAGCTGTTCCTAATGATGTGACGCATTTTCTTTCCTTTCATGAAAAGGTTATGCGGTACAGGGCTTTTTCTGAAATACCGATTGATGAACTGATAATGAGGCAAAGCTGAATATAAAAAAGGAGCAGACTTAGTCTGCTCCTTTTAATCTTAAAAGATTGCATTCAAGATTAAGTAAACGACACCCGCTAATGTTGCGGATATCGGCAATGTTATTACCCATGTAATAAGCATTCTCTGTGCTGTTCCCCACTTAACCCCTTTAATTCTGTGGGCAGATCCCACACCCAGGATAGAAGACGAGATAACATGAGTAGTACTGACTGGCAAATGGATATATGTAGCGCCAAAGATGATCATTGCACCTGTTAAGTCTGCAGCAACTCCATTAATCGGACGGATCTTCATGATTTTTCCGCCAACTGTCTTGATGATTTTCCATCCTCCAACCGATGTTCCAAGCCCCATGGCTAATGCACAGGAAAACTGTACCCAAAATGGTATATCAGTTGAAGTGACATAGTTGTTTGCTATAAGTGCCATTGTAATAATACCCATAGCTTTCTGCGCATCATTTGTTCCATGTGTATATGATTGCAAAGCAGCTGTAAAAATCTGGATCAGTCTGAAATTCCGGTTTGTCTTAGTCAGGTTGTTATTTTTAAAAACAATCTTGAAAATGCTGTAAACGATAAAACCGACTGCAAAAGCAATTAACGGCGAAAAGATAAGTGCCTGAATAATTTTTAAAAACCCCTGATAATTAATAGACGAAAATCCAGCTGCCGCAATCGCTGCACCGGCAATCGATCCTATGATCGCATGGGAAGAGCTGCTCGGGATCCCATAATACCACGTCAGCAGATTCCAGAAAATCGCGGCAACTAAGGCAGCCAGAATGACAAGAGAACCATTCTGCAAAGTGAACGGATCCACTATATCCTTTGTGATGGTTTTGGCAACCCCAGTAAATGTCATGGCACCCACAAAGTTCATGACGGCAGCCATTATTATGGCATGCCTTGGTTTAAGAGCCTTAGTGGAGACAGCAGTAGCTATTGCGTTTGCCGTATCATGAAATCCATTGATAAAATCAAATGCCAGGGCTCCAATGACAATTAAAATTGTAATAATAAATACTGCATCCATTGTATTCGCCCCTTAAGCATTTTTCATGATGATGGTTTCAAGCGTATTGGCGACATTCTGGCAGCTGTCCGCAATATCTTCAAGTGTTTCATAAATTTCTTTATACTGAATAATCCGGATAGGATCTTTTTCAGTAGCAAAGAGATGCTTGATTGACTGACGGCGGACTCCATCACATTTCGATTCATAATCTTTAATCTTGATTGCATGCTCCCTGATCTGCAGTAATTTCTTAGTTGACAGAAGTTCCACGCACTTTTCAATTTCGATTGCACAATTCTTAATGGCATCCACGAACTTGAGCATAAATTCATCTGCCTGTGTCATTGAATACATTTCGAATAAATCAGCACATTCTTCAAACCCATCAAGCACATCATCCATGCTCATGGCAAGGTGAAGAATATCTTCTCTTTCGATCGGTGTAATAAAAGCGTTATTTAATTCCTTAATAACTTCATGAACATAGGAATCGCCTTTTGTTTCATAATCCTTCATAGTTTTTGAAAAAGTTTTTAAATCACTGACATTGTTGATCTTATAGTCGGCAAAGTAAATTGCACTATCTTTTAAATTTACAGAAATATTGCTTAACAATGTGTTAAACTTGTCCTTTTTCTTAAAAACCATTATTTTACCCCCAATATTTTAGGAAAACTTCAATCAAACGTTATTATTTTAAACGAAATCGACAAAATATGATAGTTTTTTTTATTAAAGTAATATTCCCTGCTTTAATGAGAATAAACGAAGAGCCGATTATTAGCTAAAAAAAACACCGCCTAACTCGGCGGTGCCTCTCAAATAGAGGGATGACAAACTATCCTTTCAGTCTCCCGATAAAATCATGCATTTTTTCAAGTGAATTCAAATTTGCATTGCATTTCTGACTGTCCTGGCAAATGTAATTCCCTTTTTTTGTATAGGTGCCTAACTGAGTCCCTTTGGTTTCAGTTAAGAACATACCAGTTTCCTCAAATTTGCTGCAGATGGCACAGATTCCTTTTTTGCCGAGCGGTTTAAATGTTCCAGATATGCCAGTGAGTTTGCCATCCAGCTGGCTGATCATATACTTCCTGTTTGTGCCTTTGTCGTCCCATCCCAAGTAGCTTATTTCCCTGAAATCGATATCTTCAAGTGCTGGAATCTTTAATTTTTTTACTTTAGGGAACAGCTTTTTGATGGATTGTTCCGTCAATGGTGCAAACGGTATTACATACTCCTTTATTTGATCCAGGAAGGCATCAGCCTGCTCTCTTTCTTTTATATTACTGACTGGGGATAAAAGCTGTTTTTGCTCTTCGCTAAGCTCCTCAAAAAGGCTTAACACCTTCTCAGCAGAAAGAGATTTCAGGGCATCCAGCACTCCTGTATCATTGACAGATGCATGGCCATTAATAAGCGCTTGCGTCTGTTGTTTAATAAAATTATATTGATCATTTCTTATGAAAGGTTCCAAGATACACACACCCCTACACATTCAGCACCTTTATATATCACTTTCACTTTAAAAGAATTACATAAAAATGTAAATGTATAAAATGATTAGGAAAAGAACTTGGCATATAAAAAAGCACTGAACAAAGTTCAGTGCAAAATTCATTTTTTATAAACTATTTTTTTTATTGTTTCAGCTGAAAGATAATATTCTTCAGCCAATTGGCTGATGGTTTTGCCTTTTTGGAAGGCACCTTTAATCGAAAGGTTCCTTTCATCAAGGGCTTTTCTCGCTCCGGAGCGTGATCCCCATTTTTGGTGGTCCTTTTCCGGCTTAGGGATATAAATTGCCTCACCTTGAACGTATTTTTGAATTTCTTCTATTAAATTTGCCGGTAAAACGGCATTCGCTTTTATATAACTCATTTCTGCCAGCTCCTTATTGATTTTTGACAAAAAAAATGAATAAGGTGCAAAGCCGATATCAGAAATGGTTCTAGCAGAAGGGGCGATAATAATTTAGTTCATTACCGCCTCATGCAAAGTATCGCCACCAATATCAGGCTTTGCATGAGACGCTGCATTATCAGGCACTGCAATTGCAATGGCCACTTTCATCACCTCCTAAAGAATGTATTTCTATATTATAAATTAACATGAGCGGCAATGACTGTAACACCCCAAAATCGGAAAAATCTAATCCGTCACTTTCTTCTATTGATTCTTGCAGACTTTTCTGATAATATATTCTTCCGCCCACGCGTTCGCTCATATGTATTTCTCCATTGCGGCTGAAAAAATTTGAAAGGAGAAACATATGCCATCTGAATTAGAACACCCCGATTTTCAAAAGGAAGTTCAGCGGCTTGAATTTACGAAACGTTATATTGATGTTGTGATTAAAACGTCGGAATCCAGCAAAGATCGGTTTCAGGAAAATATGAAAGAAGCCTTCGAAGACGTTGACTGGCTTGAATCCAGTTTAAGCTACTCTTCGCTCCTGACTAATGCCCGTTTTTTTGAAATGTCCAAAGATGAATTAACGCAGCTGAAGAAAGCCCGGAAAAAACCTTACTTTGCCAGAATCGATTTCTTAAGGGAAGATTTAAACGAAGAAGAGAAACTATACATAGGCAAAACTTCATTGTATTCAAGAGAAAATCAGGAGCAGATTATTGTTGACTGGCGTTCTCCGATAGCCAATTTATACTATGAAGGCAGGCTTGGAAAGGTACAATACCATTCTTATGAAGAAAGCTTTACAGGCCACCTGTCTTTAAAAAGGCAATATATGATTGAAGACGGGGTTCTGGATGAAATAAGGGATATTGATCTCACAACCACGGACGAATTGCTTCAGGAATCATTGTCAAAGAGTTCAAGCAACCGCCTCACTGAGATTATTTCAACCATACAGGAAGAACAGAACAAAATAATTCGTGCTGATTTGAATAAGCCCATTATAGTTCAGGGTGCTGCAGGAAGCGGAAAGACGACAATTGCCCTGCATCGAATTAGTTATTTCATTTATCAGTACAAAGAAAATTTTGCTCCCGAACAGCTTATGATACTGGCGCCGAGCAGGTTATTCATTGATTATATTTCAGAGGCACTTCCCGAGCTGGGGGTAGAAAGGGTGCGCCAGACAACCTACCAGGAATATGTGATGGCATGTCTTGGCGAGGATCTAAAAATGGCTGATGACAGTAAACTCGTGAACCTGCTTGAAGATCATGGAAGTGAAGAAGTAAAACTTGCAGCATGGGCATCATCGATTAAAGGTTCACCCGTTTTTCAAACAATCCTCAGCCATTATTTAAAGGAAATTTATAATAGCTTTCAGCCCAGTGATGATTTTATGGTAGATAAATTCAGGCTGTTCAGCCGAAAGAAATTCTTTCAGCTTTTTTTGGAGGATTACAATTACATGCCTCTGTATCGCAGACTCGAAAAATTAAAAGCTGTGCTTCAAAACGATCTTGCTAAGAAAAAGAAATATATCATTAAGAAAATCGAAACGTATTATGACGAGAGGATCGAGAGGGCCCTCTATAGAGGCAGGGACCCTGAGAAAAGAAGACAGTATGTTTCAGAGGCGCTTGATAAAAAAGCATCCAGACTGGAATACCTCAAGAAAAGCTTCAGGACAGCCGTTCCAAAATACATGAAGCAATTTCCGAAAAAAAGCCTGATCCGGTATTACAAAGACCTATATGAAGATCCTGTACGTCTTTCAAGATTATCAGGGGGAAAATTGTCAGTCAACCACGCAGAAACACTTTGTGAATATTGCCGTAAATTGTTCCGAAAAAAGGTTTATGAGAGGGAAGATTTAGCTTTGATGCTTTACCTCCAGGAAAGCCTATTTGGCATTCCTAAAGAGCTGAAGGCGAAAAACATCGTCATCGATGAAGCCCAGGACTACAGCTTCATGGAGCTTCTTTCTTTAAAGAAGTCACTAGATACAGATATGTTCACACTAGTAGGGGACCTTGCCCAGGGAATTCATTCCTACAGGGGGCTTACAGGCTGGCAGGAGGTGCTGGACTATATTTTTCCCCGTGCAACATATACAGAACTTCAGAAAAGCTATCGTACTACAGTGGAAATTATGGAAAAAGCAAATGAATTACTAAAGCTTCTTCCTTATTCATTCCCAAAAGTGGAGCCGGTTGTACGCCATGGGAACAGTCCTGAGTTTATCAAGAGAGAGAATGGAAGAAAACTGGTGAAACAGCTTGAGGAGCAGGTTATTTCATTGAAGAAAGAGGAGTACAAAACGTTTGCGGTGATCGGGAAAACGATGAAAGACTGCCAGCTACTGCATGCACTTTTTGAAAAGCATGCTAAGCTTCCCTTTAAACTGCTGCAGGAACAGGAAAGCATACCGAAGGATGAGATCGTTATCGTGCCATCTTACTTGGCCAAGGGACTTGAATTTGATGCCGTTATGATTCTGTCCATTGAAGAGGAGTTTTCCAGAAACTCAGAACTGGATATTAAATTGCTTTATGTCGCCATGACACGTCCTCTTCACCGATTATATTTTTATGGATTAAAAGAAGGCAATTTCATTGTGGCTTAAAACTTAAGCAGCTGAATTTATCAGCTGCTTATTTTTTTTGAGAAAACGATTCTGTCCTTTGTTTAGGACAGTTTTCAGCCGGGAAAATCATTTTTAGATGAGAAAAAATGGGAAGGGTGCCCTAATATAAAATCCCGGCAGCTGCCGTTTATATAGATGGGCGATTGCTTCTTAAAGGCAATCGCTTTTATTTTGGAGTGTAAGCAGCAAAGATAAATGAAGGAAATGTGCCATCTAAAAAGAATATCAGCCTAATGGAGTTGGAATCCTTCAATTCGGGAGATCACACAGAAAAATAGGATAAAGGCTTATTGAATCTCCAAAACCGAATAATGGTCATTCCAAAATCAGTGACTAAGGGAAAATGGAGATATTGATGATTTGTCTAACTGATGAAATGAACAAAGGAATGCATAAAATATAATTATCATTTTGGGGCCGCTAATCCAGATAATTATTGACCTTTAAACGGGTTTTTTTGTTATAAAATTTTTCCAGAAGAATAGTTTAACCATTTTTGGTTTTAGATAATGAATACTGGGTAATTTAATTATACAAGCAGATAGAATCACCAAAAGCTGCGCAGCTGCTGAATGAAATTCTTATCTGAGCAAAAGCTAAATCAAATTAAAAATGAGGAGTGATTTTCAATGTTAAGCTTTTTATGGGCATTAATTATAGGTGGTATTATAGGTTGGTTAGCAGGTATGATCGTGGGAAGAGATATTCCAGGCGGAGTTATTGGTAACATCATTGCTGGTTTCATTGGTGCATGGTTAGGTTCTTTAATTCTCGGTGATTGGGGTCCAGTCGTAGCTGACTTTGCTATTATTCCTGCTTTAATTGGTGCTATCGTGCTTGTATTCATCGTAGGCTTTATTATGAAGGCTATGCGTAAAACTCATGACTAATTAAATTTGTTTAAAGAAGTCCCATCTGGGGCTTCTTTTTTTTGTTGTATTTTGCTTATAGGGTAAAGTAAAGCTGCCCCAGAAAGGGCAGCTCTCTTTCATGTTTAAAAACGATACGGATCAATGGCCTTGAAAATCCCAGGATCATCCAGAAAAGGGGCATGACAGACTATGGCTTCCTCGGAGAATGGGTGAGGTATCTCCATTTTTACCGCATGCAGTGCCTGCCGTGCAAAAACAGGCTTCCCGCCATATAGAGTATCTCCAGCAAGAGGGTGTCCGATGCAGCTTAAGTGAACACGTATCTGATGTGTTCTGCCTGTATCCAAACGGCATTTAATAAGGGAAAGATTTTGTTTGCGAAAGTACTCAATTATTTCATAGTTAGTAGCAGCAGGCTGGCCGCCGGGGGATACTCTTCTTCTTGTTGGATGATGCCTGTCCCGTCCAATTGGTTCCCTGATGGTTCCTTTGTTCTTTGACATTTCGCCATGGACTAATGCCAAATATGTGCGTTTAATTCTTCTTTCTTGCAGCTCTTTATCCAAGATTGCTCCCGCTAATGCATGCTTCGCAAACAAAATGGCACCGGTTGTATCACGATCGAGACGATGTATATGTTTGATGGCTCTATATTCTCCCTGCATCTGCATATGAAAGGCTGCAGCGTTTGCCAGGGTATTCATTTGATCCGGCGAGTTAGGATGAGTATCCATGCCGGCAGGTTTATTCAAAACAAGCATATGGTCATCTTCAAAAAGAACATCAACCTCGTAATAGGAGGGGATAACGCCTGGATCTTCATCCACAAAAAAATGAAACTTTAATTTATCTCCTGCATGCACAGGGTTAGTCCAATTAGCAGGTTCATTATTGTATAGAACCTGTTTTTTCATTCTCATATTGTGTGTTTGTTTTTTGGGCGCTCCCCATAATGTCCGGAAAATATAATCAATTGAATATCCTTCCCAGCGGGCAGGTACCTCTATTTCACACCATTCACCAAACCTTTGTATTTTTACCATAAATTACTCCTTATCCCGGTTGAATAATTACACCTTTAGCACATATAAATTAATTACAATAATATTTTAGCCTTTAAAGACAGCTGATAAAAGAAATAGCCATCTCAAAAAATTATTGTAATATTTAAAATCATCTTTTGTTTTGCTGAAAATGGGGTTATTATAGAGCTTTAGAACTAATTATTTAGCATTATGCCTGTGCCATCTATTTCCGGAGGAGGAATAAATACCAACAAATCCCTTCTCCATGGGTATAATTACCACCCTAAAGGGCATTTAGAATATGATATTCTTATGTATATATATATTACGAACTGATTACAAGGATTACAAAGGTGGGTTATCAGTGAAGGTTGTATTTGCATCAACTCCTGATCAGGAACAAAAAATTCAAGAATTAATAGAAAAATTTTATTCAAATGTGTTTCCTCTTTATTTCTCGGACGATGATATAAGAGAATTTGAACAGCAGAAGATTTTACATACTTCTACCAGGCACTTTGAATACTTCGGAACATTAAAGGAGGCATATCAGGTTATTGCAGGGCTGCAGACGCTTATCGCTATTCTGGAATCTCGCCAAATCAGCAGTAAATATGAAACGATATTCTTTAAAAATGTACAAATACTTCAAGAATTCGGTTTATCATTTCCGTTTGACTACAGTCATTTTTGCGGAGAGAGAATGCCCCGAAATGATTTATTCAGTGTTTATACTAAAGCCGCAAATGAAATGCTTGTATAAAAAAACGCCTGCAGCTGCAGGCGTTTCAGACTGTCGACAAACTCAATGAAAATTGAGCTTGTCTGCAGTCTTTCTTACGATTAGTCAAGCACCTTTAAACCGTTAATTTATTTTCTGTATAAATGAATCCCCTTCAACGTTGTGTTTGAAGAGGGGCCAGATTTATAGGTATACCTAATAGGCCTAGTGATTTCGCGTTTTTTAACTAGACCTGCCTTTGTGGTATTATGTACTAAACTATGATTGGGTGGCTAACCGGAAGTCATAGTTCATATTGTGTGTAATAAGGTGGAAGATAATCTTCAAAAGCTTATTCACACAGGCAATGGATGCAACCTTATGGCACTTGTTATAGGGTTGCGTTTTTAATTTATCGTAATAATCAACAATATGGTTTTGACTGAAACGGCGTAGTTTAATCATGTTCTGGATAATGATAAAAAGGAGCTTACGTAAATGCTTATTGCCACGTTTATTAATCTTGTCCTTGTAAAAGGTCTTACCTGATTGGTAACGGCGAATATCAATACCAGCGTATGCGTTTAGCTGCTTATTGTTTTCAAAACGTCTAATATCCCCTATTTCTGCCATTAGACGTACTGCAGTGTTTGAGCCAATCCCCGGGAAACTGAGGAGAATATGGTATTCAGCCCGGCTTTCTGCTAGTTGCGCCATGTCCTCGATACACCTTTCTTTCATGGATAGGAGTTCCTGGTAACGCCTAGCGTAAGATATCAGCTGGCTACACAGGACATCGGTTGACGAAACGGCAGGAAATGATAAATGCGCTGCTTCAAGCAATTGAGTAGCTTTTTTTTCAGCCCTTGCGGTAGAAATATTCTTATCAGTGTTTGTCCGGATTTTGTTCTTTATAACCGTTTTTGAATGTTGGAGCACCAAGTCTGGATGTGGGTACAATTGAACAATATTGAGGAATAGCTCTGATTTGGTTGTAAAGATTTTTTCCAGTTCCGGAAAGGTTAGCTGAATAACTTTATGCATGCGGTTGCGTGTTACGGATAACTCGTCATCAAGTTCACTGTAAAATCGGGATAGCGACTTCAATTGGAGAAAAAGATCTTCTGTGCCATTTCGATTAGTCCTTTGCGTTGAAAAGTGGGTAAGGGCAAGTTGGTGGGCATCACTCTTATCCGTTTTGTGGATCCTCAAGGAGTCGCACTGGAGCTTAGCTTCCAGGGGATTCAAGGAACAATAGGAAAAACCATTTACATTCATAAACCGCTCCAATTGCCTGGAATAGACCCCAGTTGATTCAAATACAATATGTGGCTGTTCACCATAACCTTCTGTTAATCTGTCGATCCTCTTCTTTAAGTTTTCAAATTCAGGCCGTGAATGCTTGATTTCTCCTTCATAAATACACTTTTTTAGTGTGTTGTAAATTACCATGTAGCTTTTTCCCATACTTACATCAAATGCGATGACATGTTTCACGTTATTTCCCCCAAAAAAGTTTTGAAGTTCCCTCACTTACTCTTATCGACTCCCATTTCTTATACACGATCTCAAGGATCCAACATACTTAAACCTGATTCGAATAAGGTAAGTGAAGAAGGTCAGTTTTTTGTACGGATTCTAAGATCCTAAGACTGCAACGACCTATTCTTCACTTCTACTATATAAAAAAATAGTAGTGCCAACCAATGCCTTGGTCAGCACTACTAATCTTAGTATGTTTTTTGTTTTAAAATAGAAGTAATACGATACTTGAGGTGATTAAGATGCTTTCTAAACATAATCCAATTCAACGGGATCAAATCGAAATGATTGCATTAGATGAACTTGTCCCAGCGGACCATTTGGTTCGCAAAATTGAAGCGGCGATTGATTTTTCCTTTGTCTATGATTTGGTGAAAGATATGTATTCAGAAGTAGGACGCCCAAGTATTGACCCTGTTATCTTAATCAAACTCACATTCATTCAATATACCTTCGGTATTCGCTCCATGCGTCAAACAATTGAGGAATTGAAAACAAATATGGCCTATCGGTGGTTTTTAGGATACGGCTTCCACGATAAAGTTCCTCACTTCTCAACTTTCGGAAAAAACTATGAGCGCCGATTTAAAAATACCGATCTCTTTGAACAGATATTCTATCGAATTTTAAAAGCTGCAGCTGAAAAGAATTTAATAAGTGCAGAACATGTTTTTGTAGATTCTACTCATGTAAAAGCGAGTGCGAATAAACGGAAATTTGAAAAGAAAGTTGTTCGAAAAGAAACCCGTGCCTATCAACAACGCCTTCAAGAAGAAATTAATCGAGATCGTGAAGATCATGGAAAAAAGCCTTTTCCGCCAGATAAGTTTGATAAGGAAGAATTCAAAGAAACTAAGGAAAGTACAACTGACCCAGAGAGTGGATACTATGTAAAAGATGAGCGTACAAAACAGTTCGCCTATTCTTTTCACGCTGCCGCAGATCGCAACGGCTTTGTACTAGGCACAACTGTAACCCCTGGTAACACGCATGATAGTCATATTTTAGAGCCATTGGTAGAACAAGTCATTGAGAAAGTTAGTAAACCAGAAGCTGTTGCGGCCGACGCAGCCTATAAAACACCTGCTATCACGAGCTACTTATTGAAAAACGACATCACACCTGCTTTACCTTACACACGACCTCGCACAAAAGAGGGTTTCTTCAGAAAACATGAGTATGTTTATGATGAGCATTTTGACTGTTACATTTGCCCAGCTGGTGAGATATTAAAGTATAAAACGACTACAAAGGAAGGTTATCGTCAATATAAATCAGATCCGCGAATTTGTGCTGGATGCCCGTTCTTGTCTCAATGCACACAGAGTCAAGCGCACCAAAAGCTCATTCAACGTCATGTGTGGGAGGAACATTTGGAAGAGGCAGACCACCTTCGCCACCATCAAAACGTCAAAAAAATCTATGAGAAGCGAAAAGAAACAATTGAACGTGTTTTCGCAGATGCAAAAGAAAAGCATGGCATGCGTTGGACAACTTTAAGGGGACTTAAAAAATTGTCAATGCAGGCGATGCTTACTTTCGCTGCCATGAATTTAAAGAAAATGGCCAACTGGACTTGGCAAGGCCCAGTAATAGCCTAGAAGATGACCTCGGAGAGGTTTACAGTCATGAAAAAATGCTTTCAAGTCCAATAAAAAAGTAAAAAGGGTCCGGAATAAGGCTATTCCGAACCCCTTTTGTCTACAAACTGAAACGCCTGCAGCTGCAGGCGTTTTTAGTTATTTGGAATTTTCATTAAACCATTTTTCAAAAATCTCTTTTTCCTGATAACCGGTAATTCTGTTAACCTCTTTGCCGTCTTTGTATTGAATGATTGTTGGAGTTTCCACAATTCCGTATTTGTCCCAGCCGTCGTCAAATTCAAGCAGGTTAAATTGAACCATGTCAATGCCCATATCTTCTGTAAGTGGAGCCACCACAGGAGTTGTCTTTTGGCAATGCGGGCATGTCGGGCTATAAAAATAAACAGTTACATCGTCTTTATTATCTAATTTTTCATCCAATTCTTCAGGAAGAATCAGGTTTTGATAATTGGGGTCTTCAAGCTGTTTGACTGTTTCAGGATGAAGTGAATCCTTCCCATATGGATTGTTCTCTGACACCTTTTCTTCGTTTTGCATTTTAGTTAAGATTCCAACTGCTGCAAATAATGCAATGATAATGGCAAGAAAAATAATGACTTTTTTCATTATTCTGCTACCTCCTTCGTTTTCTTCCAGACAAGATAACTGCAAATAAAAATAATAATAAAAGCTGTTAATGCTAAAAACGGAATTGTAACAAATCCCAGCCAGTTAATATACTGCCCCGTACAGGGAACTCTTCCGCATGATGCTGCACGATCAGCCATAAATGAAATCTTCTGAATGGAGTAGTGGTAGATTGAAATGCCTCCTCCAATAGCAGATAACAGCATTGTATATAAGCTGATGCGATAATCCTTCTTTACTACAGCCAAGCCCAGTATGACAGCAAAGGGATACATGATAATCCTCTGATACCAGCAAAGCTCACAAGGTTCATATTGCCTGATTTCCGAAAAATAAAGGCTGCCGAACATAGCAAGAATGGAAGCTGCCCAGGCAATAAACAGTAAACTTTCCCGCAGGTCTGATTTTATTTTCTCCATAATAATCTCCTTATTGATATGTACTCTAAAATTATAAAGCTATAGGACATCCCTTGTAAATCTACATGTTCAAAGGAAATCGGGAAATAGGGAATCTGTAATATTGAAATGGCATTTCTAAAGAAAAAGGGGTGATAATTTAGGAGTTAAAAGATGATAATCATTCACCTATAGAGAAATATATATGAAGGAAAAGAAGCAAGATAACAAGAGGGATTTTGCATTGAGAATTCAGAGGGTTATGAAGGCAGCAAAAAAGGGAAAAGAGCTGTATATCACTGGAGAAGCCGAGTTTTCGGATCAGCTCCCGGGATAATTATTATTTTCCAAAAGGAGTGCACCACCATTGACAAAGCTTGATTTAAAGAAATTTGAGAAGAAAATGATTATCAGAAATACCCGGCATACAGATATAGATCATATCATTGCTCTTCAGGAGCTATGCTTTCCCGGCATGGTTCCCTGGAAGAAGGATCAGCTTGAAAGCCATTTGGACATTTTCCCTGAAGGTCAGTTTGTTGCAGAATATGACGGGGAAATTATTGGATCATGCTCGAGCCTTATTATCAACTTTGATGAATATGATGACCGTCATTCCTGGGATGACGTTACAGACAAAGGATACATATCGAATCATAACCCTGAAGGATATAACCTTTATGGTATAGAAGTAATGGTTCACCCTGACTACCGCAGAATGAAAATAGGTCATCGCCTGTATGAGGAAAGAAAGGAGCTTGTCAGGTCTTTAAATTTAAAAAGCATCATCATTGGCGGGCGTATTCCAAATTATCATAAGTACTCGGAAGAAATGAACCCCCGGGAGTATGTGAAAGAGGTTTCACTCCACAAAATTTATGATCCGGTGCTATCTTTTCAGCTGCTGAATGGATTTACGCTGATGAGGATTAATCCCAACTATTTGCCTGATGATGTGCAGTCAAATAAATATGCAACGCTGATGGAATGGAATAATGTCGATTACAGGCCAATGAGCAAACGGTTTTATAAAACAAGTTATCCTGTCCGCATATGCGTGGTTCAGTATTTAATGCGGCAGATAAAATCCTTCGATGAATTTGCCCATCAGGTGGAATACTTTACAGATGTTGCTTCTGACTCAGGGTCCGACTTTGCCGTTTTTCCCGAATTGTTTACCACCCAGCTAATGTCCTTTTTGGAGGAGCGTTCACCAAGCCTTGCGGTCAGGAAGCTCACAGAATACACTGAACAATACATCGAGTTATTTACAGACTTGGCAGTCAGATATAATATCAATATAATTGGCGGATCTCATTTTGTTAAGGAGGATGATGATGTAATTTATAATATTGCTTATCTTTTCCGCCGTGATGGAACGATTGAAAAGCAGTATAAGCTCCATATTACACCAAATGAGCGCAAATGGTGGGGGATCAGCCGCGGGGACGAAGTGAAGGTATTTGATACAGACTGCGGAAAAATAGCGATCCAAATCTGCTATGACATCGAATTTCCTGAACTGGCGAGAATTGCAACCGATAAAGGTGCGAAAATTATCTTTACCCCTTTCTGTACCGAAGATCGGCAGGGATATTTACGGGTGCGGTATTGTGCTCAGGCCCGTGCTGTTGAAAATCAGATATATACCGTTATTTCGGGGACGGTCGGCAACCTTCCGCAAACAGAGAATATGGATATTCAATATGCACAATCTGCCATATTTGCACCATCCGATTTTGAGTTTGCAAGGGATGGCATTGTCGGAGAAACCAATCCAAATATTGAAATGGTTCTGATTGGTGATGTTGACCTCGAAGTTCTCCGCCGACAAAGGCAGGATGGAACGGTACGCCAGCTAAAAGACCGCAGGCATGATATTTACACCATTAAATATAAAAAGTAATATATAGATGCAGCTTGAGCGCCTTATCACTTGGCGCTCAATGCATTTCATGTTGAAATACATAATTTAAGGGCGGATTTTGTCAAAATAACTCGGATATTATTAAGAGGAATATCCGCCTGGAACTCGAAAAGGATATGCAGAAGCTTTTTTTAGGAGGTCATACAATGGAATGGAAAACAGCAGCAGAACGATGGATAAACCATGAGTATCTTGACAGTGAATTATTAGAACAGCTAAAGGGTCTGCAGGGAAATGAAAAGCTCCTTGAAGAAGCATTCTATAAGGGACTGGAGTTCGGAACAGGCGGTATGCGCGGGGAGATTGGCCCTGGAACAAACCGAATGAATATCTATACTGTCCGTAAGGCATCTGCCGGATTAGCAGCATACATAGAAGAAAAAGGGCTGGAAGCAAAAAGCCGAGGGGTGGCAATTGCATATGATTCACGCCATATGTCCCCGGAATTTGCCATGGAGGCGGCTAAAACACTTGCCAGCAGGGGCATTCAGACATACATATTTGATGAACTTCGTCCAACGCCTGAACTCTCATTCGCAGTCCGCTACCTGCATGCATATGCAGGGATTGTCATTACAGCCAGCCATAACCCACCGGAATACAATGGTTATAAGGTGTATGGCTCGGATGGGGCTCAGCTGACTCCAGCTGAAGCAGATATTGTTATAAGCAAAGTAAATGAATTAGAAAACGAATTGCTGATAGAAGTAATGGATGAAGATGAGTTAAAGAAAAAGGGGCTTATTACCATGATCGGCAAAACAGTTGATCAGGCATATCAGAAGCAGCTCCTTACTATTTCCGAAAATCCGGGTGCAGCAAATGAAGCGGATATTAACGTAGTTTTTACACCGCTTCACGGTACAGCCAACAAGCCTGTCAGAGAAGCGCTGTCAGCAATGAGCTATGCCAATGTGCATGTGGTGAAGGAACAGGAGCTTCCGGATCCTGAGTTTTCAACAGTAAAAAGTCCAAATCCAGAGGAAAAGAGTGCGTTTGAGCTCGCAATGAGATATGGAAGAGAAACCAATGCTGACTTGTTAATTGCTACAGACCCGGACGCCGATCGCCTTGGCATTGCTGCGAGGAACCAGGAAGGTGAGTATGTTCTTTTGACAGGAAATCAGACAGGTGCGCTGCTGCTTCACTACATACTTTCTCAGAAGAATGAAAAGAATACACTGCCTGACAATGGCATCATGTTAAAAACGATTGTTACATCCGAATTTGGCCGCATTATTGCCTCTTCTTTTGGAGTCGAAACCATTGATGTTTTAACGGGCTTTAAATTCATTGCAGAAAAAATCAAAGAATATGAAGAGTCGGGCGAATACAGCTTCCTGTTTGGATATGAGGAAAGCTATGGATATCTTATCGGCGATTTTTCAAGGGATAAAGATGCTATCCAGGCAGCGCTGCTTGCAACAGAAATGGCTGCATATTATAAAAAGAAAGGCATGTCTCTTTATGATGCATTGCTAAGCTTATTTGAAGAGTTTGGCTATTTCCTTGAAGGATTAAAATCAATGACTCTAAAAGGAATTGAAGGTGCTGAAAAAATCCAGCAGACACTGGCATCCTTCCGCGCTAATCCAATAAAGGATCTTAAAGGCATGCAGGTAAAGGCTGTTGAAGATTATCTAACAGGAATCAGAACCGAAGCAGATGGAACTGAGAAGCATATCGACCTGCCCAAATCCAATGTTATTAAGTATTTCTTCGAAGATGGAGACTGGATTTGCCTGAGGCCGTCTGGTACAGAACCGAAGATTAAATTTTACTTTGGAGTCCAGGACTTATCATTAGCAGCCAGCAAGGAAAAACTTGAATCTGTCCAAAAAGCGTTCATGGACATCGTCGAAGAAAGAATGGGTATTTCAGTGTCAAAATAAATTTCTTGCACCCAGAAGGTATATACAGAAAGGAAGATTTGATGTTAAAGGGACAAACAGCAATTGTAACAGGTGCATCCAGAGGGATCGGCAAAGAAATCGCTGTTAAGCTAGCTCAGAAGGGCATGAAGCTAACCCTGATTGGAAGCTCAGAAGAAATACATCAGTCTGCAGAAGACATCATCAGTATGGGATTTTCAGAAGTACTGCCTATTCAGGCAGATATTTCAGATGAAGCACAAGTAAAGGCCGCAGTTGAAAATACTCTTAAAACCTACAAACAGCTTGATCTGCTCGTGAACAATGCTGGTATGGGCTTTTTCAAGCAGGTTGAAGAAACAACACTGGATGAATGGAAGAAGGTCTTTGAAGTCAATGTGCAGGGGGTTTTTCTCGGAAGCAGGGCAGTGCTGCCGCACATGAAAGAGCGAAAATCCGGTTCAATCATTACCATCTCTTCAGATGTAGCCAGGTATACGATTCCAAATGGATCAGCCTATACGGCAACAAAATATGCAGTTCAAGGCTTTTCAGGTTCTTTAGCTCAGGAAGTCAGAGAATATGGTATCCGTGTCGGAACCATAAATCCCGGAATGGTTGATACGTTTTTTGCAGAATCAAAGCAGGGACTTGAAGAGAAAAAAGATTGGCTGAAGGTCGAAGATATCGCCAATGCTGTCGTTTACATGGCATCTGCGCCGAAGCACATGCTGATAGATGAAATCGTCCTTCATCCGTTTGTTCAAGACTACCCAATAGCATAAATTTTGCACCGAAGAGGATTGCTCTTCGGTGTTTTTTGTAAGGGAACTTTTCTGTCTGCAACTTTAGTCGCAGGCTGCTTCCTCCTAAATGCCAAGGAAGTATGGGAAAAGAAGTTATATAATAAAAGTATATATATGACAAGGTCCAAGGAGGAACCGGGTGTTGGGGAAAAGAAGACAATCTGAAATCGTAATATTAAAGGAAATAGCAGAACTGTTGAATGAAGGAACTGAAATAGATTCGCTTCTTAGAGAGGTGCTCCAAAAATTGCTGGACGTTACAGGTCTCGAAACGGGATGGGTATTTCTGATCGATAGCCATGGGGAGTTCCGCCTGGCAGCGGAGGAGAAACTGCCCCCTGCCCTTTCGGAGGATAACTGCAGGCCGATGTGCCAGGGAGATTGCTGGTGCATTGACCGTTATAATGACGGCAGACTGAATAAAGCTTCTAATATAATCGAATGTAAAAGAATAGAAGATGCAATTGCCGGACACAGAAAAGATACCAACGGGCTAACCCATCATGCCTCCGTACCGCTGAGAGCAGGGGAGGAAAAGTTTGGAGTTCTTAATATTGGATCTCCTGCTAAAACTCATTTTTCACAGGAAGAATTGGCTTTGCTGGAATCAGTTGCTTTCCAAATCGGAACTGCCATAAAACGAATCAAGCTCACACAGCTGGAACAGGAGACGGCACTTGCTGCGGAAAGAAACAGACTTGCAAGGGATCTGCATGATTCAGTCAACCAGCTTTTATTCTCTTTAAGCTTAACGGCGAGAGGAGGAGCGGAAATGACTGATAACCCGGAAATGAAAGAAACCTTTTCCTACATGCAGGATCTTGCGCAGGAAGCTTTAAGCGAGATGAGAGCGCTTATCTGGCAGCTCAAACCGCGCGGCCTTGAAAATGGGATTATCTGTGCTATGCAGACATACAGTCAAATGCTTGGTCTGAAGCTAAATTCAAAAGTAAACGGTGTAATCTGCCTTCCGGGAAAAGTCGAAGAAACACTTTGGAGAATTGGCCAGGAAGCCCTGGCTAATTGTAAAAAACATTCTGGGGAATCAGCAGCAGATGTCGTGCTGAGAGTGAATGAAAAAACAGTTACAATGGTGATTTCCGATTGCGGCAGAGGATTTCATTATCGTGAAAACGATCTCCCTTCTCTCGGCCTCAAAAGCATGAAGAAAAGAACGGAAGCACTAAATGGTTTATTCAAATTAATAACAAAGCCAAACAAAGGAACAAATATTGAAATTATCATTCCTTTGGAAAAGGGGGGGAATTAAATGGCCATCAAGGTTTTAATAGCGGATGACCATCACGTTGTAAGAAGGGGACTTGTATTTTTTCTCAAAACGCAGCCAGAAATCGAAATTATCGGAGAAGTAAAAAACGGCCTTGAAGCTGTTGAGATGCTGCAAAAAATTCAGCCTGATGTTATTTTAATGGATTTGGATATGCCTGTAATGAATGGAATTGAAGCGACACGGCAAATTAAACTGAATTATCCTGATGTGAAAATCTTGATACTCACAAGCTTTTCAGATCAGGATCATGTAATACCCGCAATTGAGGCTGGCGCATCAGGATATCAGCTGAAGGATATTGAGCCGGATATCCTTGTTCAGGCAATTGTCCAGCTGATGAAAGGGGAGAATCAGCTTCATCCAAAAGCCACTTCTCACCTTCTCACACATTTAACGAATAAGAACAGTACAGAAAGACAGCCGCTTGAAGAGCTTACAAAGAGAGAGCTCGAGGTTCTGAGGGAGATTGCAAAAGGGAAAAGCAATAAAGAAATTGCTTCATCCCTGTTTATCACAGAAAAAACAGTCAAAACTCATGTTTCCAACCTGCTTTCCAAATTAGAGCTCTCAGACAGGACACAGGCAGCACTTTATGCAGTGCGCCATGGCATTGCTGAGTCAGATTAAAAAACTCATCCAAAAGTCTGAGGGAACATTTACTGAAATAGTACTAAATCCAGTTTAATAAAATTCAGCCATCCTGACGATGTGTAAAGGCACATGTTTCTATATACTAAAGAATATAGGAACATAAAGGAGAGTTAAAAATGAAACTTACAATTATTAATGGAAGTCCGCGAGCGAAGGGACGGACGGGTATAGCCTCCCGTTATATTGCAGAAAAATATAATGCTGAACTGATCGACTTAAGCCTTGGAGAAATTCCTTTATATAATGGAACTGAAGATCAATATGGGCTGCCAGCCATAAAGAAATTGCGACAGCAGATTGCAGACTCTGATGGAGTCATCCTTGCTTCCCCTGAGTATCACAGTGCCATGAGCGGAGCGTTAAAGAATGCGCTGGATTTTCTGGGCAGTGAGCAATTTGCCCATAAGCCAGTCGGCCTGCTGGTTGTAGCAGGAGGCGGAAAAGGCGGCATTAATGCGCTGAATAATTTAAGAATTGCCGGCAGGGGCGTATATGCCAATGTTATACCTAAACAGCTTGTTTTGGACCCGCACTGTTTTGATTATGAAAATGATGGCCTTTTTGAGGAACCGGCCAAACTGGTAGACGGTTTAATGAATGAACTACAGGTATATATGAAATCATATAATCAAATTAAGCAGGACTTAAAACAGTAAAAAACAAAAACACGGATTAAAAAATCCGTGTTTTATTATTGGTGGAATTCCTTTTTTAGGTTAGTTCATAAAATACAGTGTTTGGCAGCTGTTTTTCCGATAATTCGTTGGCGTGGTCAATATATCGCAGCAGTGAGTATAAATGTTTCTCAATGACAGAATAATCTTTTTCGAAATTGTAGGCATGAAGAAAATGTTCAATTTTCTTGGAAAGAAACTGATCTTCTGTTCTGACCATCAGGATCAGCAGGTTATCCCATTCAGACCTGTGTGTATAATATAACGCACGGTCATAATCCACTTTATTCATTTGTCCTCTCCTCCTCTTTCAGGAGTTGATTATAGTTTATGATGAAGCGGCATTTTATTTCACAGTAAATCTTGGACTTGTTGATTTATAAGGGTTTTCATCATTTTCCTGTATATATTGGCAGCATTCATTTATAAGGCAATTCCATACATAAAATTCTGGCCTGGGTCAAAAATATAATTAACGACATATGTTTTGGAGGCAAAAATGAAAAAGTTTTTATCCATGTTAATGCTGACTTGCTTATTAGCTGGGGGAGGCTCATTGGCAGGAGCTGTCCAGCAGCCGGATTATGAAAAATATGGGAGAATCGCTATCGCAGTTGTAAAAGAAGACTATCCTGGGGAAGAAGTAGTGGATTATCAATATGGAGGAAGAAAGAAAATTTCTGAAACAGATGTAACAGACACCTTCACTTTTACCGTAAAAGAGAATGGGAAGCCTGTGACCGTGCTAGTTAATGTCACACATAACCTTAAGGATAACAAAGCGGTTAGTCTTTCAGTAGAGAGAAAAGAACAGTAAGCTCCTTCGGGGGCTTTTTTCATTGTCTCCATCTTCAAAATAATGATTAAAACGTATCTTTCTGATAACCTTGAATTAAGAATCAAACTGACAATTATGGGGAGTGAGTTTTTTGAGGGAATCAATTCTTGTTGCAGAGGACGAAGCTAAAATCGCCAGGCTTCTGGAAATTGAACTTGAATTCGAAGGCTATCAAGTAACTAAGGCAATGGATGGTATTCAGGCAATGGAGTTATATCGGACTGGAAGCTGGGACTTGATTATTCTGGATATCATGCTTCCAGGATTTAGCGGAATTGAAATTCTGCGGAGAATTCGCTCCAAGGATAAACAGACTCCTATTTTGCTGCTGACGGCCAAAAGTTCAGTGGAAGATAAAGTATCAGGTTTGGATCTGGGAGCGAATGACTACATAACAAAACCTTTTCAGATTGAGGAACTGCTTGCAAGGATTCGGGCGGCCCTAAGGGTTAAATCAGCAGCTGCAGAAGAAACTCCTTCTATTGAATGCCTTGAAATGTCAGATTTAAAGCTCAATGAAAAAACAAGGGAAGTCAGCCGGGGAGATCAGTTCATTGAACTGACGCCCAGAGAATTTGATTTACTGGTGTATTTAATGACAAATAAAAAGCAGGTACTAACTAGGGAACAGATATTGGAGGCTGTCTGGGGATATGATTTTGTGGGAGACACAAATGTTGTTGATGTCTATATCAGGTATTTGCGCAGGAAAATAGACTTGCCTGAGATGCCCCCTCTTATTCACACCATCCGCGGAGTAGGATATGTTTTAAAGGAGACAAGATGAATCTTAGGAAGAAAATTTATTTATATACAACTGTTCTCTTTGCAGTAATGCTGCTTATTATGAACTTCACTGTGTATGCTGTTTTCAGCAAGTTAATATATGAAAATGAGCAGGCTTCCATTTCAAATGAAATGGCTAACATGACAAAGATTGCCCAAAGATCAATCGGAAAGGTTCCGGAAAGAGAACTGCTCAGGGCCTTTGTTCCTTCAAATGGAATGGTAAGACTTGTTCATCCGGATAAAAAGGCAGTAACTTCCACATCCCCGGATGAAAAGGAGCTCAGTAAAATCCCTGCAGAGTATTTCACCAGAGAAGTGATAAAAACAATGGAACTAGATAAGAGGGTCTATATGTTTGCATCTGCACCTGTAATATTGCCGGATGGTGAAATAGGAAGTTTTCAACTGACCAGAAGCATGGAAAGTGCGGAAGGAATATTAAAGACTCTCCGCTTCGTGCTTGGAATTGTAACGGTCGTGGCAATGATTCCGGTTTTAATTTCCAGTGCGTTCCTCAGCAAGTTTATTACAAAGCCTGTAGCGACAATGACAGCCACGATGAAAGAGATTAAAAACAGCGGTCAATTCAAGCGGATTGAAATGGAGGGGGAATCCCAGGATGAGCTTCATCAAATGGGAGAAACCTTCAACCATATGATAGATCTTCTTGAATCCAACTATGAAAAGCAAAAACTTTTTATATCAAATGCTTCCCATGAATTAAAAACTCCTTTAACAGTTATAGAAAGTTATTCAAGCCTGCTTAAGAGAAGAGGGCTGCAAGAACCTGATTTATTTAATGAATCCATTGAAGCCATTCACTCAGAGGCGTTAAGAATGAAGGAGATGACAGAACAGCTTCTTTTGCTTGCACAACACGATAACCACTGGATGATTGACTTGAAAATGATGGATATTAACAGGTTTTTATCCCAAGTAGTCAGGACATATGGAGATGCTTTTAAAAGGACTGTCCATTTGGAATCTGCTTTGCCTGAAAATACATCTATTCAATCTGATGAAAATAAATTGAAGCAGCTTCTGTTTATATTTCTGGATAATGCCAGGAAATACAGTGAAGAGGCCATAAAGGTTACAGCTGGAAAAGAGGAACATAATGTTTATATCCGGATTGAAGATCGAGGCATGGGTATACCTGTGAAAGATCTGCCAAGAGTATTTGACCGTTTTTACCGTGTTGATGAGGCCAGAAATAGAAAAACAGGGGGATCAGGGCTGGGACTGTCCCTTGCCAAAGAAATAGCAGATGCACTGGGAGTTGAAATCAGGCTAGAAAGTACTGAAGGAGCAGGAACTACAGCATCAATAAAAATCAAAGTGACATAACCATTCTCATCTTTTTCTCATTTTATTATTAGATAATGGGGAAATAAGAAAAATGGGAGGTGTAAAAATGAAGAAAAAACTTGTAATTGCAGGTTTTGTGCTTCTGCTGGCTGCGATCCTTGTATTTGCAGCAATACAATTTACAAATGTCTCTGCATCTGAATCAATTACTGAAGGGGAAGCCAGGGAACTAATAAAAGACCGATATCAGGGAGAAATACAGAATCTGAAAAAAGTGAACAGCAATTATATGATTGAAATGAAAAAAGGCGAAGCATTATATGAAATAATGCTGAGTGAAAACGGAGGAGATATTCTTTCGTTTGAAAAAAAGGAGCAGGATTCAATTGGCAAACAGAAGCAGCTTGATGAAGAAAAAATAAAGAAAATTATTCGGGCAGAAGAACCTGGTGAAGTACTATCTATGAAAAAAGTGACTCATAAAGAAAAGTCAGCATTTGAGGCAATAGTTCAGAAAGATGAAGACAAGATTAAGATTACGGTTGATGCTCAGACTGGAGAAGTTGTATCCCGTTATACCGAGGAAGTAAAGAGCCCTGTCAAAAATCTAACCGAGGAGGAAGCTATTCAAATTGCTTTGAAAAGTGAACCTGGGGAAGTGGATGATATCAGTTTTGAGGAATCAGAAAGAGGGTCTTACTATCTTGTAGAGATAGAAAAAGATGATGGCAGGGAGGCTGCTGTCGAAATTCATGCTATTACGGGAGAAGTGTTATCGGTTTCCTGGGATGATTAATCTTTTCTCATCAAATTTTAATTTTCTTATCCTTTTTCTCTCATTTTCACCGGTTATATTGAAAATGTAGAAAAGAAAAGGAGGAAAAATAACATGAACAAAAAATTTGCAGTTATTTCAATGGCAGGAGCTATATTACTGGGTGGAGCTGTTGCAGCAGGAGCTGCTGATACGAACGGAAAAGAAGCTGTACAGGATTTGATTTCTATTGAAGAGGCGAAGAAGATTGCTTTATCAGAAGCAGAGGGAAAAGTAGAGAGCATTGAGCTGGAAAGAGAAAAAGGCAAGCAGGTTTATGAAATTGATGTGGACAACGGAAAAGAAGATTTCGATATTAAAATTAACGCATTAGACGGTGAAGTCATTTCAGTTAAAAAAGAGCAAGATGATGATGATCAATCTGAAAAAGAGATAAATGCAGAAAATATAATCTCTGAACAAAAGGCTGTTGAAATAGCTGAACAAGAAGTTAATGGAACGATGAAGGAAATTGAATTAGATGAAGACGATGGACAAATCCTTTATGAAGTTGAACTGAAAACAAATAAAGGCGAAGCAGATGTTGATATAGATGCTGAATCCGGAAAAGTTTTAAAAGTCGAACTGGATGACTAATACCAAATAGAAAGCGGGGCGGATTGCTCCGCTTTTTGCTGTAATTTGTTACAAGCTTATGAAGAGACTACTCATCAATCCCCTTTTTGGTTCATAGATTATGGTAAGGACTAAAAGGGGGAGTGGCAATGCGGGAAGAAGAAAATAAATCATTGGAATATGCCATTCAGGAAATTACTGAAATTGCAAATGGATTTGGCTTGGATTATTACCCGATGAGGTATGAGATTTGCCCAGCCGAAATCATCTATACATTCGGCGCTTATGGCATGCCGACCCGGTTTTCGCATTGGAGCTTTGGAAAACAATTTCATAAAATGAAGCTGCACTATGATTTAGGATTATCAAAAATATATGAGCTTGTCATCAACTCAGATCCCTGCTACGCGTTTCTTCTGGATTCCAATTCACTCATCCAAAACAAATTAATCGTGGCGCATGTTTTAGCTCATTGTGATTTCTTCAAAAATAATGTCCGTTTTCAAAACACAAAAAGGGACATGGTAGAGAGCATGGCTGCCACTGCTGAAAGAATAAGGCGATATGAAATTGAGTTTGGGAAGAAGGAAGTGGAAACTTTCCTTGATGCAGTCCTGGCAATCGAGGAACATATTGATCCATCTCTTATGAGACCGAAGCTTGCGTGGAGTACGGAAGATGAGTATGAAAGCAGCGGGGATACAGTGGTTTCCAGTCCTTATGATGATTTATGGGATTTGGATGAAAGAAATAAGAAGCATGAACCAAAGAAGAAGAAAAAGAAATTCCCTCCTAAACCCGAAAAGGATTTACTGCTGTTTATTGAAAGCTACAGCAGGGAGCTAACCGACTGGCAGCGGGATATATTGACGATGATGCGGGAAGAAATGCTCTATTTTTGGCCGCAGCTGGAAACCAAAATTATGAACGAAGGCTGGGCATCGTATTGGCACCAGCGTATTTTGAGGGAAATGGATTTGACTTCAGCTGAAGCATTAGAATTTGCAAAATTGAATGCTGGTGTCGTGCAGCCATCCAGAACCGGAATTAATCCATATTATCTGGGTCTGAAAATTTTTGAAGATATTGAAGAAAGGTATAACAACCCTACAGAGGAAATGAAGAGGCGTGGTGTGGTACCAAATTCAGGCAGGGAGAAAATGTTCGAAGTTCGTGAAATTGAGTCAGATATATCCTTTTTAAGAAATTATTTAACAAAAGACCTTGTCATGAGAGAAGATATGTACCTGTTCCAGAAAAAGGGCAAGGATTATAAAATTGTGGATAAACAATGGGAGAATGTGCGCGATCAGCTTGTCAGCATGCGTGTAAATGGAGGATTCCCTTATTTAACGGTTAATGACGGCGATTATATGAAGAACGGAGAGCTTTACCTTAAGCACTGGTTTGAAGGAGTTGAGCTTGATCTTAAATATCTTGAAAAAGTACTCCCATACGTATACCAGCTGTGGGGAAGAGGAGTCCACATGGAAACCATTGTTGAAGGCAAAAATATGCTATTCACTTACGATGGAAAGAGCATCCACAGGAAGTATTTGTAAAAATAAAAGACGGACCACATATATTGTGGTTCGTCTTTTTGGTGTGGGGCTCCGAACAGGCTCTAAAATAATGGGCAGAATAAAACTAAATACTTTCCTTCCCAGGGAGTATTGCAGTACGATTAAGTGTACAGGCTGGGGTATATAGAAAAGTAAATGACCCATTTCTGATTTAACATATGAGAGGATGATGATCTTGAAAATTACAGATTCAGCTCGGGATCTATTGAAACAGGTTCTTCAAGAGAAGAATACTGGCGGAATTAGGGTTTATTTTGCAGGCTTTGGCTGAGGAGGCCCGCAAATTGGACTGGCTCTGGATGAGCCGGAATCAGACGATATAACCGAAACAATAAATGAAATCCAGGTGGCAATCGACCCTGAAATCAAGGAGCACACAGAAAGTATGGTCCTGGACTTTGATCAGGAAAATGAAAGAATAGTCTTGTTAGGCAATGAAAGTGACTGCTGCTAATGCCAATAAAAAACACCCTCTTGGGTGTTTTTTTATTTAATCCTAAAGTTGGAGTTCGAACATGGTGAAGGTTCAGACGCAGAAAGCGGAAAACCTGGAGTCAGAGTCCGAACTTGGATCAGGTTCAGACACAAAAAGGGGAAAACCTGGAGTCAGAGTCCGAACTTAGATCAGGTTCAGACACAAAAAGGGGAAAACCTGGAGTCAGAGTCCGAACTTGGATCAGGTTCAGACACAAAAAGGGGAAATGCTGGAGTCAGAGTCCGAACTTGGATCAGGTTCAGACACAAAAAGGGGAAATGCTGGAGTCAGAGTCCGAACTTGGATCAGGTTCAGACACAAAAAGGGGAAATGCTGGAGTCAGAGTCCGAACTTGGATCAGGTTCAGACACAAAAAGGGGAAATGCTGGAGTCAGAGTCCGAACTTGGATCAGGTCCAGACACAAAAAGGGGAAATGCTGGAGTCAGAGCCCGAACTTGGATCAACTTCAGACAGAAAAAGCAGAAAACCCGGATTTAGAGTCCGAACTAGAGCAGGCTCAGATAAAATCGGAGTCAGGGTTCGAGCTCGCTGCAACATCGGATATAAAAGCTTAAGGTATTGACAATATACCTAATGGGGTATATTGTTTAAGTTGTAAATCGAATAATTTACACAAAGGCTATATTTAAACCTTGCTTCTGCTTAGTTTCTCAATTTGTTAAGGCATTATCCTGGCAGTAGGATTATATCATTACATGCTGGGAGGTATGATGAACTGGAAGAGCCACTAGATTTTTGTTCTGCAACCGGCCAAGAAAATTAAGTTGACAGAAAGACAAATACACTCTAATATATACCCTATTGGGTATAAGGGTCACCCATAATTTTTTACTATAAATATACCCGGTATGGTAAAAAGGAGGATGAAAAATTGGAAAAGAAAAAAACAACAATTGTTTTATTCAGCGGAGATTATGACAAAGTGATGGCAGCTTATATCATCGCTAACGGTGCAGCTGCTTACGATCATGAGGTAACCATCTTTCACACTTTCTGGGGATTAAACGCTCTTAGAAAAGATGAACCGATTCAAGTCAAAAAAACATTCATGGAAAAAATGTTTGGCAAAATGATGCCAAGAGGCCCGGAAAAAATGGGCTTATCGAAAATGAATATGGCTGGAATGGGTCCTATGATGATAAAAGATATTATGAAAAAGCACAATACAATGCCAGTAAGCGACCTTATTGCAATGGCAAAAGTACAGGAAGTTAAGCTTGTAGCCTGCCAAATGACTGTTGATCTGCTTGGATTTAAGCACGATGAAATAATAGATGGTGTGGAATATGCAGGAGTAGCGGCTTATCTTGCAGATGCAGAAGACGGAAATGTTAACTTATTTATCTAAAGTCGTAAGGAGGAATTTCAAATGGATACTTTAAAGACAAATTCTTCAGTAGATGCAAAGGGGTTTGCCTGCCCAATGCCGATTGTAAAAACAAAAAAAGCAATTAATCATCTGAATCCTGGGGAGGTACTTGAGGTACTTGCAACAGATAAAGGTTCAAAAGCAGATATTCAGGCATGGGCAAAAAGCTCGGGACACCAATATCTTGGCACAATGGAAGATGGCGAAGTGCTTAAACACTATATACGAAAAGCAGGTGAAAATGAAGAGTGCGAAGCTTCAGCTTTTGAGCCTGTTGCCTCTAACGATGATCTTTTAAAAGAGATGGATTCCAATAATGATATCGTTATTCTCGATGTCAGGGAATCTGCTGAATATGCATTCGGCCATATTCCCAATGCTATTTCGATACCCTTCGGAGAATTGGAGGAGAGAATTAGTGAGCTCGACCCAAATGCAAAGATTTTTGTTGTATGCCGGACAGGTAGCCGAAGTGATATGGCATCCCAGGTATTAGCAGAAAAGGGCTTCTCAAACGTAATGAATGTTGTCCCGGGAATGTCTGAATGGAATGGTCCAAAAGAAACGAAGCTTAACTAAAAATTTTTATACAAAAATATACATTAGGGGGTATATAAACGATGAAAGCAATGACTGCTAAAGAAGTAACGAAAAAGGTTATTCATAATGAAGAACTATTTATACTTGATGTACGGAATGAAAACGACTTTAAGGATTGGAAGATTGAAGGCAAAAATTTCGAATACTTGAATGTTCCATACTTCGAACTTCTGGATGGAGTAGAACCTATTCTTGATAAAATTCCGGCTGATAAAGAGCTTTTAGTAGTGTGTGCAAAAGAAGGTTCTTCTGTAATGGTCGCAGAAATGCTTGAAGAAGCAGGACGCGATGCTTCATACCTTGCAGGCGGGATGAAATCATGGAGTGAATACCTCGAGCCGATTAAAGCTGGTGATCTGAAGGATGGCGGAGAAATATATCAATTCGTCCGCATCGGGAAAGGCTGCCTGTCCTACATGGTGATTTCAGATGGTGAAGCTGCAATTGTCGATGCAACAAGAATGACAGATGAATTTACTGAATTTGCTGCTGAAAAGAATGCAGTGATCAAGCATGTCTTTGATACTCATCTGCATGCAGATCATATTTCCGGCGGACGCAAAATAGCCGAAAAAACGGGTGCTTCCTACTGGCTTCCTCCTAAGGATGCAGAAGAAGTAACATTTGAATACAGCCGTCTTGAAGATGGAAACGAAGTCATGATCGGTTCTGTTAAAATCAGTATACGAGCTATTTACTCACCAGGCCACACGATTGGTTCGACATCATTTGTAGTGGACGATCGATACCTTCTTTCAGGTGATATTCTATTTATCGATTCAATCGGACGTCCGGACCTCGCCGGCAAGGCCAGTGATTGGGCTGGAGATTTAAGAGAAACACTTTATAAGCGCTATAAAGACCTATCGGACGAATTAGTTGTTTTGCCTGCACACTTCATGATTATTGAAGAATTAAATGAAGATGGCAGTGTATCCGAAAAACTTGGGACATTATTTGCAAGAAATCACGGGCTAAACATTGAAGACGAAGAGGAGTTCAGAAATTTAGTTTCTGAGAATCTTCCTCCTCAGCCAAATGCATATCAGGAAATCCGCGAAACAAATATGGGGAAAATCAGTCCGGATGAAGAAAAACAGCGTGAAATGGAAATCGGTCCAAATCGCTGTGCAGTAAGATAATCGGTTAGCAGAAATAATTAAAAATGGGAGGAATGGAACATGAACACAGCGAAAGTACTGGATGCGAAAGGGTTAGCTTGTCCGATGCCCATCGTCAAAACGAAGAAAGCAATAGGTGAAATCGAAACAGGGCAGGTGCTTGAGGTTCATACAACAGACAAAGGAGCAGTCAAAGATTTGGCTGCCTGGACAGAATCAACAGGACATGAGCTTTTAAAACATGAGGCTGATAATGAAGTGTTAAAGTTCTGGATAAAAAAAGGCTAATCCATTGAATAGATAAAAGGGGGTCTCCGCTCCCTTTTATTGCTTATAAGGAGGAGATAGCCACATGGATTTTACTTATTTGATTGTTATTTTTTTAATAGGTTTTATAGGGTCTTATATTTCCGGTATGGTAGGAATTGGCGGCTCAATCATAAAATACCCTATGCTTTTATACATTCCGCCATTATTTGGATTAGCAGCATTTTCTGCCCATGAAGTGTCCGGTATCAGTGCAATACAGGTGTTTTTTGCAACTATCGGAGGTGTATGGGCTTACAGGAAAGGCGGATATCTGAATAAAACACTTATTATTTATATGGGTTCAGCTGTACTGGCCGGAAGCCTAATCGGCAGCTACGGTTCGAGGTTTATGACTGAAGGCGGCATTAATTTTGTATATGGTGTTTTAGCTTTAATTGCTGCAATCATGATGTTTGTGCCTAAAAAGGGTTTGGATGACATACCTTTGGACAGGGTAAAGTTCAATAAATGGCTTGCAGCATTTTTTGCTATGATTGTCGGCATCGGGGCTGGTATCGTTGGTGCAGCAGGGGCGTTTTTACTGGTTCCCATTATGCTGGTTGTATTAAAGATTCCTACAAGGATGACGATTGCGACGTCACTTGCAATCACATTTATTTCATCGATTGGATCTGCAGCAGGTAAATTAGCAACCGGACAGGTAGACTATGTTCCGGCAGCCATTATGATTATTGCCAGCATAATTGCTTCTCCATTAGGAGCTGCTGCAGGAAAAGAAGTAAATACAAAAATTCTCCAAGTAATTCTGGCTGTACTAATCTTGGCCACATCCATTAAGATCTGGATAAATATATTATAATTCTCGGGAGGGGACAGCGGGTGCTGTTCCCTTTAACGCTTAACCTTTGGTTAAGCGGCAGCAATAATCTTGTGGGTCACTTAAGAGAGCAGATCAGAGACGATCACTTATCATCACAATCTATAATATAATCAGTTATCTTTTGAATTTGATTTGACTGGCGCATTCATCTTTTTTATGAACTGACTTAATGAATGGCTTTCTTTTTAAATCTCCCGCCCCTAACTTCCGCAATATCAGAAACTGCTAAAAAAGCACTGGGATCTATTTCTTCAACGATGGCTTTTAACTTTGCCTCTTCCAGTCTGGTGATAACACAAAAGATTACTTTTTTATCGTCCCCTGTATATGCACCTTCCCCATTTAAGTAGGTAACTCCTCTGCCCAGCCGGGCCAGAATCGCTTCGCCGATTACCTTATGCTTGTCGCTGATGATCCAGGCCGATTTTGATTCATCCAGCCCGCTGATAACAACATCAATCGTTTTAAAAGCTATGAAATAAGCAAGGATTGAATACATTGCCCGGTTCCAGCCGAAAACAAAGCCTGCCGTAGCAAAAATAAAAATATTGAAAAACATAATAATTTCGCCGACAGAGAACGGAAGTTTTTTATTTACCAGAATGGCCAAGATTTCAGTTCCATCTAAGGATCCCCCATACCGGATTACCATGCCGACCCCAACACCAAGAACCATGCCGCCAAATACAGTTGCTAACAGCAAGTCCTCTGTAAAAACAGGGACATCGTGCAAAAGGAGGGTAGTTGCTGATAATACGGCAATTCCTAGCAGCGTAGACAAAGCAAAGGTTTTCCCTATCTGTTTGTACCCTATGTAAAAAAATGGAATATTAAGGATGAAAATAAACCAGCCAAGTTTCCAGCCGGACAGGTGAGAGAGGATAATGGAGATGCCTACTATTCCGCCATCCAGTATTTTATTGGGCACAAGGAATTCCTCGATTCCCACGCCCATAAGTATGGCTCCAACTATGATGAAGAAAATCCTTTTTGCAAGCTTTCCTTTAGTTAATCCTTTATGTACATTTGCTTCAACAGCAGTTTCGAGTGAAACGTTCATAAATGACCCCCATTTTTTTATGATATCAGGCACCTTTATAAGCTATTAACATAATATGATAGCTTGTGCCTTTTTAGCTCAAAATAATATTCGGCAGAATGATAAGTGCTATATCTTATTATACCATTTCTTAATCAGATAAGTGATTCCGAAGTTA
This sequence comes from Cytobacillus sp. FSL R5-0377, assembly GCF_038004385.1. Taxonomy (NCBI): domain Bacteria; kingdom Bacillati; phylum Bacillota; class Bacilli; order Caryophanales; family Bacillaceae; genus Cytobacillus; species Cytobacillus sp. FSL R5-0377. The sequence goes on along the minus strand of NZ_JBBORA010000001.1, from coordinate 1,316,074 downwards.
AATAACAAGCTTAGTAGTGTACTTCTATGCTTTTTTATGAACCTGATTGAATATTTTATGAAAATACGATTAGTTCAAACCTCTACGGGGAAATAAACACATACAAGCAATTAGCTGAATAAGGGAGGGGTAATTAGATGCAGAAGGTTATTCAATTTGGCAAGAAGCTCGGAAAGGAATTTAAGAATGATCGGGCAACCGGGCTTGCAGCTGAACAAGCGTATTATTATATGCTCTCCATTTTTCCTTTATTGATCCTGCTTATCTCCATCGTTCCATATCTATCACTGGATCCTCAAAAAGCATTATCCTATCTGCAGAGTGTAATGCCGTCTGATTCGTTTAGTATAATTGAGGAAAATGTAATTGATATCATTACAAAGCCGAACGGCGGACTTCTTACTTTTGGTATTATAGGTACATTATGGTCCGCTTCTAATGGAATGCAGGCTTTCATAAGGGCCATGAATGATGCGTTTGATGTAGAAGAATCGAGATCATTTATAAAATCAAGACTGGTTTCCATAGGTTTAACACTTGGACTGCTGGCAGCATTCATAGTAGCCATGGTTCTTCCCGTTTTCGGAAAAGTAATCTTGAATTTTATTGGAAACTTTATAAATATATCTGATGGGATGCAAATTCTGATCAATGTATTGAGATGGGCAGTTGCTTTTGTGATCATGGTTACAGTTCTGGCGATTCTTTATAAGGTCGCACCGAATAAACATTTTCCGTTCAAACAGGTATTGCCGGGTGCAATAGCCGCCACGGTAATGTGGCAGCTCATATCCTTTGGCTTATCCTATTATGTAAGCAATTTTGGAAATTATTCGGCCACATATGGAAGTCTTGGCGGAGTTATTGTATTAATGCTTTGGTTCTTTTTAACCGGTCTTGCACTTGTTATTGGCGGAGAAATAAGTGCACTCTACCACAGAAATAATACATTCAAGCCGGGCAGCGGGAAGAAGGACAATAATAAAGAAAACTCCAAAGTACAATCTGATGGAGAAGCGTATCGTACACTTTCAATTAAATAGGACAAAATAAAACGAGGGCTCAGCCCTCGTTTTATTTGATTTGATGGATAAAAGGAATTTTAATGTTCCACCACTTTTTTATTTTCTTCGGTGTTTCTTTTACAGCAGACACTGTATTATTAAATGTTTGTTTCTTATAATTGATATCCCTTTGGATTTCTTTCTGGGTTGCTGTCAATTCGTCAACCCCGGATTTCAATTGATCAGCTTTCAGCTGCATGACAGTGCTTATTGCTGTCAGTTTCTTAATTGCGGGTTTAGCATCTTTGTATGCTTTAAAAGCATAAATGCCCAGAAAAATCAGGGATGCTGCAATAAGAATCAAGCTTGCATATACAATGAACATTACGACCTGCCTCCTCATGCCGGGTTTTCTTATTATTTACCCACTAAAGCAAAAAATTAACGTTAAATCTTTTTAATCAACTTCAAGATAAAAGGGAATTCTCAGAATAAATTAAAGAATTGACGGCCATAATTGAGTTTGCTAGAATTGGCTTCATTATATCAATATATAATTTTTGTTGGTGCAGGTCACTGCACTTTACATCTTACCTGTATATGTTCAGAGATAGGGTCTGAGCGTTTCTACCGGGCTGCCGTAAATAGCTTGACTACAGGGGATATAGCTTGTTTGGAATTAGCATGCTATTTTCTTCTGTTTTTCTTTATGGCAGCTTCGCATATTGCGGAGCTTTTTTTATTTTCCACTAAAAAAGGAGGGAATGGCATGTCAGCTTTTTTCCGGTTTCATGAAAGAGAAACATCATATAAGCAGGAAACTATGGCAGGTATCACAACGTTTTTATCAATGGCGTATATCTTAATTGTAAATCCAATTATCCTTAGTCAGGCCGGAATGGATAAAGGGGCTGTTTTTACTGCTACAGCGCTCTCGGCGATTATTGGCTCTTTATTAATCGGCCTGCTGTCCAATTATCCGATTGGAATTGCACCAAGTATGGGCCTCAACTCTTTCTTCACTTTTTCAGTATGCATCGGAATGGATATTCCATGGCAAACAGCATTAACCGGTGTATTTATTTCAGGGATCTTATTTGTGATATTAAGTTTATTAAAAATACGCGAAAAAATTATTAACATTATACCGAAGGATTTAAAGCATGCAATTGCAGGCGGCATCGGATTCTTTATTGCTTTCATCGGATTGAAAAATGCAGGCCTTGTTGTAGGAAATGAAGCGACATTTGTTGCGATTGGCAATATTAAATCCCCAGTTACACTGCTTGCTGTATTCTGTTTTATATTAACAATCGTATTAATGGTAAGAGGTATTAAAGGGGCCATTTTTTATGGCATGGTCATTTCAGCTGCTGCCGGAATGTTAATTGGCCTAATTGATAAGCCGGAAAATATCGTGGGGGCCATTCCGAGCCTTGAGCCGACATTTGGGGAGGTTTTTCTGCATATTGATCAAGTTTTTACTCCTGAAATGCTGGCAGTAATATTTACTTTCTTATTTGTTGCCTTTTTTGATACAGCAGGAGCTTTAATTGCGATTGCGAGTCAAGCTGGCCTGATGAAAAATAATGAAATTCCTAATGCCGGCAAAGCGCTTCTGGCAGATTCCAGTGCTACTGTCGTAGGCTCTGTGCTTGGAACTTCTACAACTGCTTCCATGATTGAGTCCAGTTCAGGGATTGCGGCTGGAGGAAGAACAGGTTTTACTTCAGTGATTATCTCTGCATGCTTCGCGGTTGCACTATTCTTTTCTCCTTTGCTCAGTGTGATTACGGCTGAAGTAACATCGCCTGCACTGATTATTGTAGGAGCACTAATGGCCATGGAGGTAAAACATATTAATTGGAGTAAGTTGGAAATAGCTATCCCTGCTTTCGTGACCATTTTAATGATGCCTCTGACCTTCAGTGTAGCAACAGGGATTGCACTCGGTTTTATTTTATACCCAATTACTATGCTGGCACTTAAAAGGCCAAAAGAAATCCATCCGATCATGTATGGACTATGTATTGCATTTATGGGGTATTTTGTTTATCTTGCATAAAAGGAATAGGGCTGCCTGTATACTCAGGCAGCCCTTTTTTGACTTCACTTTGCTGTTGGTTTATTTAATTTCTTCATATGTTTGATTGTATTCATTTGGTCTAAATTAAAAAGGGAATACTAAAATAATTGAACAATAAGCCAAAGTCATACATAATATATATGAGCATATATTCATATAAAGGGGTGTATAAAATGGGACACAGTCATGGGCACGGACATTCACATGGTCACCATCACACTGGCAATAAAAAGGCTTTGATGTGGGCATTTATTTTAATTGCTGCATTTATGATTGTAGAGGTGATAGGAGGCATATGGACTAACAGCCTTGCGCTTCTGTCGGACGCCGGACATATGCTGAGTGATGCAGCTGCGCTTGGCTTAAGTTTTCTGGCTATCAAAATTGGCGAAAAAAAGGCGACGAACTCAAAAACATTTGGCTATAAACGATTTGAAATTATTGCTGCTTCAATCAATGGAATAACACTGCTCTTAATTTCTCTCTATATTTTCTATGAAGCCTATCACCGCATTCTTGAGCCTCCTGCGGTTCAAAGTATGGGGATGCTGGTAATTTCATCGATCGGGCTTCTCGTCAATATTGCAGCAGCATTCATATTAATGAGCGGGGATAAGGATCACAACTTAAATGTAAGGAGCGCTTTTCTGCATGTTCTTGGTGACCTGCTTGGTTCTGTTGGAGCTATTGCGGCAGCTCTTTTAATTTATTTTTTCGGATGGGGACTTGCTGATCCTATTGCAAGTGTAATCGTAGCAGTTCTTATCCTAATAAGCGGATGGAGAGTGGCAAAGGAGTCTTTCCACATATTAATGGAGGGAACACCTGCCCACCTGGATCCTGAGGAAATTAAAAGTGCGCTCCTCAGACTTACGCATGTCATAGATGTGCACGATCTTCATATTTGGACGATTACTTCCGGGTTTCCTTCTCTTAGCTGCCATCTTGTAATTGAATATGAAGGCGGCCACGATGCAGTCCTTCATGCTGCTCAATCGGTACTGCATGATGAATATGGGATTGAGCATAGCACGATACAAGTGGAAGGAGAAAGAAAGGGCTGTCCCGGCCATAATGAAAGCTGCAATTAATAAGGCCCAAAGGACAGCTTATTCATGAATGCTGGCTATGTTCAATTGCTTGGTTTAATAAACTTATGACATGTTCATCATCATGGCTGTAGAAGAGAGTAGTTCCTTCACGGCGGAATTTTACCAGACGCAGGTTTTTCAAAAAGCGGAGCTGGTGAGAAACCGTAGACTGGAGCAGGGATAAATTTTCGGCAATTTCATTAACAGAGTACTCTCCGTGAAATAATAAGTGAAGAATTCTAAGTCTGGTTGGGTCGGATAGAGCTTTGAAGGTCTGTGAGACCATGAATAAAGTTTCTTCATCCAGGTCATCTGGATACGCCGATTTATTATCTGTCATTTTGTTCACCTCTCTCTTTCATTATAAGATTGTTTTATATAAAACGAAACCGCAGAGATCTCTCTGCGGTTTCAGACCGTAGACAAACCCCAGTTTCATTTTGTGAAACTGGGGTTTTATCATATTTTTCAGTTGGCATACCTCAATAATTAAGCTGGACATGGTCCTCGCCATGTCCAATTTGCCAGTTTCTTAAGGTTCATAGCAGCGAAAGTAAGCATCGCCTGCATTGAAACTTTTTTAAGCCCTCTTAGGGTCGTCCAACGCATGCCATGCTTTTCTTTTGCATCCGCAAAGACACGTTCGATCGTTTCTTTGCGCTTTGCATATAACGTTTTATTCAGTTCGGTATGTCTCAGATGTTCCACTTCATCTATGTAACCCTGCCATAAATGCCGATGAATCATTTTAGTGTGATTTTGGCTTTGAGTACAACGTTCTAAAAGAGGGCATTCTTTACACTTTTGTGGATTTGAAGTGTACTGTTTGTAGCCATCTCTAGTCGTTGTGCGGTAAGGAAGGATTTGTCCTTCAGGACAAATATAGCAATCAAAATGTTCATCATATACGTAGTCGTACTTTTTAAGATATCCGTCTTTTGTTCTCGGACGAGTGTAGGGCATAACGGGTCTAATCTCTTGATCCATAAGGAATTTTGCTATGTGGGGTGTCTTATATCCAGCATCAACTGCGATAGATTCAGGCTTTCCAACTTTATCCCTGACTTGAGTGACGAGTTGGTCTAACATGCGACTATCATGAACATTTCCACCAGTGACAAGAGAACCTAAGATAAACCCACGAGAATCACATGCTGTATGAAATGAATAAGCAAATAATTTCTCCCGTTCATCTTTTACATAATAGCCACTTTCAGGATCTGTTGTACTGACCTTTATTTCTTTTGACTCTTCTTTATTCTGTGGGGGGAAGGGCTTTTTTCCGTGTTCCTCACGGTCGATATTAATTTCTTCATCTAGCTGAGCTTGGTAACTTCTTGTTTCAACACGAGCTATTTTCTTCTCAAACTTCTTTTTATTCGCATTCGCTTTTACATGGGTAGAATCAATAAAAGCAACTGATGGGTCGACCAATCCCTTTGTCATGGCTTCTTTTAAGATACGATAGAAGATTTGTTCAAAAAGGTCCGTATTGTGAAAGCGTCGTGCGTAGTTTTTACCGAAGGTTGAAAAATGAGGAACTTTCTCTGTGAACCCATACCCAATAAACCAACGATAGGCTACGTTGGTCTCAATCTCTTTAATTGTTTGACGCATCGAGCGTATGCCAAATAGATATTGAATGAACACCATTTTAACAAGGACAACAGGGTCAATACTAGGTCTCCCATTGTCTAAGCTATACTTATCTTTTACTAGGTCATAAATGAATTCAAAATTAATAGCTTGTTCGATCTTTCTAACCAGGTGATCTTCAGGCACTAATTGGTCAAGAGCGACCATTTCTATTTGATTTCTTCCATCTTCTACGTGTTTTGATAACATTTGAATCCCCCACAAAAAATCTTTTCAATCTAATTATACAAAAAAAGCTTGTAGACGTGGTCTGCAAAGCAGACTTTGTCTACAAGCTGAAACCGCAGAGATCTCTCTGCGGTTTTAACTTATTATTTTGTCTTTCTGATTTCCTTGTGAATTTCATCAATCAGTTTTTTCATTTCAGCATGAATTTGTTCTTTATCAAGATTTAATTCTGTTTTTATATTTAGCAATGACTTTCCTTGTTCCCTCATCTGGATTATTTCATCCAGATCCTTGTTTGCCGCTTTTGCCACGGCTGCACCTGAAACAAGGAAACGAAGAGGGACTCCTTTGTCAAGATAAGTCTGCAGCACTTGAGGGGATTTTCCGGAATACTCGGAGACCTTTTGCAGAACAGCTTCCTTATGAGTTTCAAGGAACTTTTCCATGTGATGGTGATGATGCTTTTTTATTTTCTCTATATCCACTCCATACTGCTTTGCTGTTTTTTCCCAGGAGGAATTATTTTTTTTGTAAAAGCTTAAAACGTCTTCAACCTTTTTATTTGAAAACTTTGCAATGTGTGCAGCTATAAAGATTTCCTTTTTTGTGAATCCTTGTTCCTGAAGGGATTTCATTAGGGATTCATCAATAATTCTGTGATGGTGCTCATGTTTTTCCTCTTGTGAAGGTGATTTTTCCCTTGGCGCTGTTTCAGCATTAACCGATAAAGCGGCCCCAGCTAAAAAAAGGCAAAATGATATTAGCAGTAGAAATTTTTTATTCATTCTTTATTGCGCTCCTTTCAAAATGATAACTCGTATTTAGCATTTCCCAAGATATTGCTAAACAATAAAAAATTTGGCTGACTTTTTATAGAAAAACACTATGGTCAGAGATATTAATTGTAAAAAAACACTCACTTCGATTACATTAAGAATAAAAGACTGTTCAGGGGCGGTGAAGGCAAAATGAAAATACTTGTTGTGGAAGATAATGAAAGTGTCTGTTCCATGCTGGAAATGTTCTTTATGAAAGAAGGGTATCAGGGTGTATTTGTTCATGATGGCCAGCGGGGGTTTGAGCATTTTAATAAAGAAAAGTGGGATTTGATTATCGTTGATTGGATGCTTCCGGTTATGGATGGTGTGACGCTTTGCCGGAAAATAAGGGAGCTGAGCAAGGTTCCAATTATCATGCTGACGGCTAAAGACAGCGAATCCGATCAGGTTCTGGGCCTTGAAATGGGCGCTGATGATTATGTGACTAAGCCATTCAGCCCGCTGACGCTGATGGCCAGAATTAAAGCTGTCACACGCAGATTTCGGGCTGAATCAGGAACGGATGAACACCACTACGTTGCCAGTGATTATTTTAAAATCAGTAAAGAATCCAGAGAGGCATATTATAATGGGCAGCTTTTAAAAAACTTGACACCAAAGGAATTTGACTTGCTGTATTATCTTGTAAAACATCCGAAGCAGGTTTTTACAAGAGAGCAGCTGCTCGATAGTGTATGGGGTTATCAGTTTTATGGAGATGAAAGAACGGTAGATGTACATATAAAAAGACTCCGGAAAAAAATTGGCACGGACGAGCAGCCATTTATCCATACTGTATGGGGTGTGGGCTATAAATTCGATGAAACGGCAGCGGAAAATGAAGGTTAAGTATTTTTATCAGCTGCTGATTAGTCATGTCAGCATTCTAATATTGGCATTCCTGTTATTAAGCCTTCTCTTCTCCCAGTTTGTGGAGAATTATATTTTTGAAAATAAAGTGGAAGAGCTTGATTCATATGGAGAGCAGATCCTGACAGACATAACAGTCAGGATAGAGGGGGATGAACAATTTTTGACAGAATACAGCCAGCTGCTTGATGCCAGAAATATCAAATATATCCTCTTTGATCATAAAGGGAGGGTCTTATACCCCGAACTTAAATCCGATCCGATGATTCAGCTGACAAAATCTGAGTGGAATGAAATTTCGAAAGGAAATAAAGTAACTGTAAAGCATGATATAGAGCGCTTTGGCCAGGAGGTAACATTGGTTGCCCTTCCATATATGCAGGGGGGCAGCCTTGTTGGCGGAGTCTTGCTTCTGTCTCCTATAACAGGGGCTATGGAGGTTGTCAGCCAATTAAACCGATTTTTATTATATACCATTTTTATTTCACTCTCTGCGACCATTCTCTTAAGTCTTGTTCTCTCCAAAAATCTGATCAAGAGAATAACGGAGCTCAGGAATGCTGCCTCCATGATTTCATCCGGGAACTATGACATTAACATTCCCTACACCTATATGGATGAAATTGGTGAATTGGCTAAAGACTTTAATAATATGGCAGCAAGACTGAGGGAATCTAATGAAGAAATTAAAAGGCTGGAAAATAGAAGAAGGAAATTTATTGCAGATGTCTCGCACGAGCTTCGAACTCCTTTGACCACTATCAGCGGCTTGGCTGAGGGCATTAAGGGAGGTTTGATCCCGGAGGAGGATACAGAAAAAGGGATGATCCTGATAGACAGGGAAGCAAAAAGGCTTATTCGGCTGGTGAATGAAAACTTGGATTATGAAAAGATCCGTTCCAATCAGCTGCAGCTGAATAAAATGGAGATTGATCTCATGGAAGCCTTTGAAATTGTGAAGGAACAGCTGGAAATGCAGGCAGTGGAAAAGGGTAATAAAATTTATTTAGAGGCTGAAGAAGGGACTTCTGTGTATGCGGATTACGACCGGTTAATTCAGATCCTAGTTAATATTGTAAAAAACAGCATTCAATTTACCGAGCAGGGCTCCATATTTTTAAGGGGTAAAGTAGGTCCGGATCAAACATTGATCGTAATAGAAGATACAGGTATAGGCATCGATCCGCAGGAAATTGAGTCGATCTGGCTCCGTTTTTATAAAGCTGATCTATCCCGGACCAATCATTCATTTGGTGAATTTGGCATTGGTCTCTCTATTGTTAAACAGCTTGTTCAGCTGCACAGCGGAGAAATTAATGTCAGCAGTGAAAAAGGGAAAGGGACCAAGTTTACGATTAGATTTCCACGGGAACAAATAGGCTAAAGAAAAGGAACAGCACTCCAGGAGGCTGTTCCTTTGGTTATTTATCGAAGTATAACAGGCAGATACGGTTTCACTTTAAGACAATACCTCTGTTTCAGTAAAAGGCACTTCTTTTGCAGGGGCAGGCTCTTCTGTTTCAGGTACTGCTGTTACTTCAATATACTTAATATGGTGATCCTCCATATCAAGAATTTTAAAACGATATTTTCCTTTTTCAATTATGTCGCCTTGTTTGGCTTCGTAATTTTCAGTCAATATCCATCCGCCAATGGTATCAATATCTTCATCATTTATATCGATACCCAGCAAGTCGTTAACTTCGCTGACAAGAACTTTTGAATCAATAATATATTGTCCCTCTTGCGTCTTTCTGACCATCGGCACTTCATCCATGTCGAACTCGTCACGGATCTCGCCTACAATCTCTTCGATGATATCCTCAACAGTCACTAGCCCTGAGGTACCGCCGTATTCATCCATTAAAATGGCCATGTGGATGCGGTCCTTTTGCATTTTAAGCAGCAGCTCATGGATAGGGATGCTGTCAATGACCCGGATAATGGGACGGATGTACGATTCAAGAGTGCTTGATGATAATTCCCGGTTCATTATGAAATCTGTCATGACTTCTTTAATATTGACCATGCCAATAATATGATCTTTATCTCCATCTATAATCGGATACCGAGTAAATTTCTCTTCTTGGACGATTTGAAGAAAATCCTCAAGTGTATCGTCTTTTGAAAGAGAAACTATTTCGGTACGCGGAACCATAATTTCTTTCGCGATACGATTATCAAATTCAAAGATTTTATTTACATACTTAAACTCAGATTGGTTAATTTCGCCGCTTTCATAGCTTTCTGATAAAATGATGCGAAGTTCTTCTTCAGAATGTGCTAAGTCGTGTTCAGAAGCAGGCTTTAATCCAAACATGCTGGTCAATAGGCGGGCAGAGCCATTCAGCGCCCAAATAATCGGATACATGACCCGGTAAAACCAGATTAAAGGACGTGTTGTTAAAAGTGTAACGGCTTCTGCTTTTTGTATTGCCAGAGTCTTTGGAGCCAATTCTCCCACCACTACATGCAGGAAGGTGATAAAAGCAAAAGCAATGCTGATTGAGATTACATGCGAAACGGATGATGGCAGGCCGAAACTGTAGATCACTGGCCGAAGCAGGTGTGCAATTGTCGGCTCACCCAGCCAGCCAAGACCAAGGGCTGTAATGGTAATTCCCAGCTGGCATGCTGATAGATATTCATCCAAATTCGATATTACTTTCTTAGCAGCTATTGCATTTTTATTGCCTTCTTCAATTAGCTGATCAATCCTGGAACTTCGTATTTTAACAATGGCAAATTCCGATGTTACGAAAAACGCCGTTAAAGCAATTAAAATGGCTATAAAAACCAAGTTTAATATGTCCAAATAAGTTCCCCTTCTCCCGCCTAAACGGGCAGGGTGTCACCTCCTGATTTTGTGAAAAATGGGACTAGCTGGTTAAGCCGGAAAGGGAACGGAGCAAAGCAGTACTTTCGGCAGTCAGCTTTCTGGAATAGCCATCTTTCTGCTCATCATCCATTGTATTAATAAGCGGCATGAGCACAGCTATTTCCTGCTGAAGCTGTTTCATCTGTAAAGTCACTGTGTTTATATGCTTTTCAACTTCCCCTGTCTGAATCTCCCTTTTCGTTTTCATTTCTAGTTTTCTTTTAATCTCTTCAAGCGGTAGATGCAGTTGTTTGCATTCCTCAATGAATCTTAAATCAGACAATACTTCTTCTGAATATATGCGATAATTTGATTTTGAGCGTTTCGCTTTTATTAGTCCAATGCTAGTGTAGTAGTCAATTGTTCTTTTAGAAACATTAGCAATATTGGCTAATTCGCCGATACGATAGTAAGCCCCATCATATCACCTCTGTTTTGAATACTTATATCTCCATAATAGTACTTTTCAACAAGAGATATAGTTAGAATTAATTATACGTTAGCGGAAACCATACAGTCAAACGTAGCAGTTTGGAAAAAAGGATTACACTTATTTTATGAAATTATTCATAAAATATGAAGTAAAAAGATTCGGAAAAAATAAAAAAATTCAGATGGGTTACATGAAGCAGCTTAAACTGTCTGCAGGCAAGAGAAACCAGAAGCTAAAGTATGCTTCTGGTCTTAAGTAATTCATTTTATTATTTTCACAACTTCAATATAAGAAATATGGTGTCCGTCCATTTCTTTGATCATAAATCTGTATCCATCTTCTTCTATAATGTCTCCCTGTGCAGCATCGTACTTTTGCGTCATGATCCAGCCGCCGATGGTGTCCACATCATCATGAGATAAAGCTGTGCCCAGGAGATCATTTGCTTCTGAAATCAGCAGTTTCGCATCAAGGATATAATGGTTTTCCCCTGACTTTTGAATAAGCGGAAGTTCATCGGCATCAAATTCGTCCCGGATTTCACCTACGATTTCTTCCAGGATATCTTCTGCAGTGACCAATCCGGCAGTTCCGCCATACTCATCAAGGAGAATAGCCATATGTGAACGCTCCTTTTGCATTCTAAGGAGCAAATCATGAATAGGGATGGTTTCAATAACTCTGATGACAGGTTTAATATATTGCAGTAATGGGCGTTCCTCTTCACATTTTTTTCTTACACAGTCAGTTAAGATTTCCTTAACATTCATGATCCCGAGAATATTATCCTTATCGCCAGCAGTGACCGGATAGCGTGTATATCGTTCATTTAATATGAGATCGAGGGTTTCTGCCAGTGATGAATCTTCCGGGATGGTAACAATCTCGGTCCGCGGAACCATAACTTCTTTGGCTATTCTATTGTCAAATTCAAATATTCGATCAACATACTGGTATTCGGATGGGTTAATTTCACCGCTCTTTAAGCTTTCAGATAGGATAATCCGAAGCTCTTCTTCTGAATGAGCCATCTCACTCTCTGAAACCGGCTTCAGTCCAAATAATCCTGTTACAACCCTGGCTGAACCATTTAAAATCCAAATGAACGGATACATTATCTTATAAAATATTATTAATGGCTTTGAAAAAGATAAAGTTATGGCCTCTGCCTTTTGAATGGCAAAGGTTTTTGGCGCAAGCTCCCCAATGACCACATGGAGAAAAGTCACCACAGCGAAAGCAATGACAAAGGAGAGGATATGAGTTAAGGAAGCCTGCAAGCTGAGACTTTCAAATATAGGCTGAAACAGTCTCTCGATAGTCGGTTCACCGAGCCAGCCAAGGCCCAGTGCGGTGATTGTAATTCCAAGCTGACAGGCAGATAAATATTCATCCAGGCTGCTTATCACTTGTTTCGCAGAATGGGCTTTAGGATTTCCTTCCAGGGTAAGCTGGTCAATTCGTGAAGTTCGTACTTTAACAATGGCAAATTCAGATGCAACAAAGAAAGCAGTTAATGCAATTAATAAAAATAGCAAGAATAGGTTAAGGGTGATCATATAAAACCCTTCCTGTAAAGGTAAGGGACCGCCACCTCCTTTATAACTACTTTTCCCTTATTCATAAATTTTACAAATAAATCATGAATAAAGGATACATTTTATATGAATTACCCTGAATTAAGAGATGTAATCAGGAGTAATAAATATTGCCGATCCTAAATGCAGGGGAAAATAAAAAAAGCCTGTTCGCAGGCTTTCTGTTAGGCTCTTTTCTCAAAGATTGTTGTTTTTCTTTATGAATTCTGCCCGTTGATTGCAGCAACCGCGGGGAAGAATGCGAGCCTCCTCGGCTTCGCCTGCGGGGTCTCACACTGCCCTCTCCTCCCGCAGGACATTTGATAAGCTACCTCTATCAGGCACCGAACGAAGGAAATGCGTCAGCATTTTCGAGGATCAAGTGCCCACATCGAAGATCAACTCAGCAAATTAAATTAGGTTATGAAAAAGCAACAAACTCTTTCAAAACAGCTTTTAGTTTAAATTCTCCATTCTCTTGCCAGAAGTCCATATACGGCAAGATCGTGATATCGATTATAAAGATACTCGCCATCCCTTATAATACCTTCCTGGCGAAAGCCAAGACGTTCAGGTATCGCTCGGCTTTTTTCATTTCTGATCCCGCAGCGGATTTCGATGCGGTTCAGTTTTAAATCAAAAAAAGCATAATTGATCATGGCCTGCACGCTTCGAGTCATAATTCCGCTTCCCTCAAAATCCTTTGCAAGGTAGTAGCCAATGCTGGTTTGTCTGTTGTTCCAGTCGATTTGGTGAAAACCTATAGAGCCTGCAAGATTTCCCTGATAACGGATTCCGGCATTAAAGCCGTTATTATCGGCAAACTGTTTCAGCCATAAAGGAATAATCGAATGATACTGAACTGGTGAAGCCATATTATCTACCCATGGAAGCCACTCTCTTAAGTGGATGCGGTTTCTGTCCACCAGGTCGAAAAGCTCTTCTGAATGATGAAGCTGGAACAATTGTAATTCTATTTCTTCATCTACTTTTAATGAAAACAAGTGATAAACCTCCTTCACCCAAACTGCAAATAATATTAATAATAATCTGGAAAAAAATAAAAGTATATGATTTTTTTGTAAAAAGGCTACTTTGAATGAAAGATGAAAAAGCTGCTCCCGGTTCGGAGTCAGCTCTTGTCTTTAGTCAGCTTTTCAGTTGGAAGAGTTATGCTGAACACGGTCCAGTCTGATTCGGTGTCGCAGGTCAGAGTCCCTTGGTGCTTTTCAATTATTTCTCTGCAAACAAATAGACCAAGCCCCGTTCCGAGTGTTTTGGTTGTAACAAATGGCTCAAATATAGAATTAACAAGATGATCCGGAATTCTCGGCCCATTGTTGGAAATATCCAGCTTAATCTGACCATCCGGAACCCATTTGCTCTTAATATGGATGACAGGGTCGCTCCGGTACTGTGTAAGCACATCAATAGCATTGAAGATAATATTGATGAAAACTTGACGGATTTCATCCGCATAGCCAACCAAATAGATATCTTCTTTCATATCCTGAAGAATCGTAACCTTTCCATCCAAAATACTGGGATACAAAAATATAAGGACTTCATCTATTAATTCATTTAAAGAGAAAGTGATTTTTTCTTTTCCAATCAGTTCCTTTTTAGATAGGAGCAAGAATTGTGAAATTCTAAAATTCAGCTGCTCCAGTTCATTTGAAATGATATCTAAATACTTCATGGAGGGATTTTCGGATTTTAACAGCTGAATAAACCCTTGTACAGACGTAAGCGGATTTCTGAATTCATGAATAAAGCTTGAAGTCATCTGGCCCAGCAGTGTTAATCTATCTTTATGGGTGGAATCGATAAATTGTGTTTTTTCCTTTATTATCTGATCCTTGGCGTCCGTATATCTGGACACAGCGTGATACAAGAATTTATCGAAACAATAACCGATTTTTTCGTACTGTCTCTGGAGATCATTAAAATGTATTTCAGAACGATTCAATATATTGAGAATGATCGTTCTTCCCAGATTGACATTATAAACAAAATCTCCAATATTAATATCTGCTTTTACTCGCTGTTCAGCGACAGAGTACGCCAGTTTCTGAATATAGTCTTCGAGTTCTTTCCCATCTTTCAGCAATATTTGAATCACCAATTGGTACATGGCGTCGCCATTATCTTTAATTTTATCTTTAAAAGGATCATCCCTATTTATGAGGATTTTATCGTTCCATTCCCTTAAAAGGTTTTCTCTTTCCGTCAGAAGCAGCTCCAAAATGGCATTATTTGTTTCAATCGTCATTTTATCCTCCACTTTTTTTTCATAGTAACACTTAACCCATAAATTTCGATAGAATTTTTTAAAATCCTCTGTTAATTTTATGGAAAATTACAGTAATTTTTACCCTGTAGATTATAGCTAACTCGTGACTAAATGCACAGTTATTTTTTTGATATAATTGGTATAGTTAAAGGAAAAGGTAGTTTTTAATTTGTAATATTGTCATTATTTCTTTTATAATATATAAAACAGGTGTAAATTTACACCAACAACAAAAAAGGAATGAAGCTGCATTGACTAGAGATGAAATTATACTGAAAGTTTCAGATAAGATACGTCTTATTCGGACAGAGGCAGGATACACACAGGATAAAATGGCGGAAATTATTGGTGTTTCAAAAAAGACCCTGGTTCAAATAGAGAAAGGGCGAGCGGAGGCAGGCTGGTCCACAGTGGTAGCTGTTTGTGCATTATTCAGAGAAACGGAAACAGTCCGGTTTTTGTTTGGAAATGAACCGCTTGAAGTCCTTGAGACTATTGCCAGAGAAGGAATCGATTATAGGAAGGAAAAGACTCTTGGCGGAAAGCTATGGTGGCGGGAAATAAAGAGAAGCAACGGTTTGATCCTTCAGCAAAACATCATCAGCCAGCACTACAGGATTATTGACCAGGACCATTTTAGGATTTACAGCAGTTTCGATGAATTGTCTTCTAAAGAACGGTTTGAGGAGCTCGCAGCAGAGAATAAAGACCTTCAGCAACAATAAAAAAGCAGCCGCCGGGCTGCTTTTCTATTTTACGGGATATTCCTTATCTTTAGCTATAAGAACCGGACAAGTGGCACTTTTGGCAATTTTTGTACTGGTGCTCCCAAGGAACATTTCTTTAATTCCGCCTTTGCCTGAGTTTCCCACAATGATTAAATCAGCGTTTTCGGCCGCTGCATATTCACATATGCTTTCTGCCGGGCCCCCCTCAAGAACTTCGAACTTTGCATTAATGCCATAAGGCTCAAGGATTTCCTTTGCATTATAAAAAGTATTGTCAACACTATGCTTTACTCTTGCGTGTGTATTGGACGAGGATTCATCATGATATACAGGAAGAGGAGGAATCTGAATTCCTTCCAGCAGATAGCCGTTTGTTCTAACAGGCTCTACCGCTTTTTTATTATTTATGGGGATATTTTCCACTGTTTCTTCAAAGACCTGAGCAACCAGGAGCTGAGCTTCAGGATTTTGTTTAACTAATCCGATTGCCATATTCAATGCCTGCCTGCTGCCATCCGAATCATCATAGCCCAATACAATTCTATTAATATTCATCAATGTTCACTCCTTCTTAAAATAAGGAAACTTATTGTTTATATACCCTTAGCTGTAAAGAGTAAATCATAAGAATCATCAGGGCTGGAAAACTTAGGCTATATTCGTAAAGTTGTTGTTTTTCATAACTTTAATTAAATCAACGGGCAGTATTCATATACAAAGAATAACAATCTTTGAAATAGAGCCAAAACTTTTAATACCCCCATAAAAAATGACCGGATTCCGTAAGGTCTAATGCATATTTTCAGCTGTGAAGAGTGACCTTGAAAATTTCAGGGTATATTTTATATGTCCAAAAGAAATTACCATGGAAATAAAATACTATATAAAAACATATTTTTTGAAGTTATGCTGTTATCGGTGTAATCTGAAGACTTCCGAACAAGTGCAAACTAATTTTCATCAAGACTAATGGAGGAAATATGAGAAAGAGAACTTCAGTTATTAAAAAGTTTCAGTTAACTTGGAATAAACTGCACCTGACACAGGTATCCATATTGTTTGCATCTACTTTGGTCCTGGCTTTCTTAAGCTTCGTCTATTTTTCATATAAGGATGCGGATATAAGTGCGCTTGAAGCAGGGCTTGCGCAATCAACAGTCATTTATGACGGAGATGGGGAAGTAGCCAGCAAGATCTCTGCAAATAAAAATGAAGGCATTTCCATTGATCAAATTCCAGATCATATGAAGAATGCTGTAATCGCGATTGAAGATCACCGTTTTTATGATCATGGCGGCATTGATTTAAAAGGAATTGGCAGGGCCTTTTTTACAAACGTGAAAGCAGGCGGAATAGTAGAGGGCGGGAGTACGCTTACCCAGCAGCTGACCAAAAATGCCTTATTATCTGCAGAAAAAACATATAAAAGAAAACTGGAAGAATTCTTCCTTGCGCTTGAAATCGAAAAGGAATACAGCAAAGACGAAATTCTTCAGATGTATCTAAACCAGGTTTATTTTGGGGAAGGCGCCTGGGGGATCAAACGGGCGGCGATGAAGTACTATGGAAAGGATGTTGAGGATCTGTCCATTAGCGAAGCCGCACTGCTGGCAGGGCTGGTTAAAGCCCCATCAGCCATCAATCCATACCAAGATGAAGAAAAGGCAATTGAAAGAAGGAATACCGTCCTTGATCGTATGAAGG
Source organism: Cytobacillus sp. FSL R5-0377 (assembly GCF_038004385.1). Lineage (NCBI taxonomy): Bacteria > Bacillati > Bacillota > Bacilli > Caryophanales > Bacillaceae > Cytobacillus > Cytobacillus sp. FSL R5-0377. Next base: position 1,298,768 of record NZ_JBBORA010000001.1, on the reverse strand, counting down.
AATATGGCTTTATTTCTGAAAAGGAATGGGAAAAAGCAAAAAATGAAAAGCTTGTCTTCGAAGACGGCGGCGGTGATCCCCTTAAAGGGAAATACCCTTATTATGTAGACGCTGTACTGGAAGAGGCGATGAAAAAATACAATATTTCGCTAGATGAGCTTTTAAGTGAAGGGTATCAAATATATACAGAGCTTGATCAGGATATGCAGAGCAGTGTAGAAGAAACCTATACAAATGATCAATTATTTCCTAAAGGTACTGGAGATCAGCCAGTACAAAGCGGAGCTGTACTTCTGGATCCGAAGAATGGCGGAATTCGCGCCCTTGCAGGCGGAAGAGGCGAACATACCCTTCTTGGACATAACCGTGCCGTTCATAAAGTGGGCCAGCCTGGATCGACAATGAAACCGATCGTGCCATATGCAGCCGCATTGGAATCGGGTTGGAAGATCACAGATGAACTTAAAGATGAAAAAATGACATTTGGCAAAGATTATGAGCCGAATAACTACAACGGACAGTTCCGGGGAAATGTGCCAATGTATGAAGCAGTCAAGGACTCATTGAATGTTCCTGCTGTATGGCTTTTGGATGAGGTTGGTGTGGAAAAAGGGGTAGATGCAGCATCAAGGTTTGGCATACCTGATGACGCCATCAATCGAAATCTTGCACTTGCTCTTGGGGGAACAAGTGAATGGGTGTCTCCATTGACCATGGCACAGGCATATGCTGTATTTGCAAATGGCGGCGAGAGGCCGGAAGCCCACTCCATTACAAAAATAGTCGATAAAGACGGAGTCACTGTAGCAGAGTGGAAAGGTGAGAATACAAAAGTCATTTCCAAGGATGTTGCAGACAATATAACAACCATGCTTCTTGGGGTGGTTCAGCATGGTACAGGGAAGGCTGCCCAAATACCAGGCAGAGAAGTTGCAGGGAAAACAGGAAGTACACAAATGACCATCGAAGGCATTGACGGAGTTAAAGACCAATGGTTTGTCGGCTACACACCACAGCTCGTAGGTGCTGTGTGGGTTGGCCATGATAATACAGATGCGAATAATTATCTTACAACTTCAAGCAGTGAAGGCACTGCTCCAATATTCCGGACAATCATGTCAGAAGCTTTGAAAAATCAGGAAGCTGAATCATTTAATGTCCCTCATATAGCCGGTCTGATGGAACAAAGACAAAAAGAGCTGCAAAGAAAAGCCTGGGAAGAAAAGATAAAGAAAGAAAAAGAAAAGATAAAAGATAAAATAGAAAAAGAAAAAGGAAAATGGAAAGAAAAATGGAATAAAGGGAAAGAAAAACGCAAAGAAAAAGAAAAAAAGAGAGATAAAAAGAAAGATAGAGAAAAGAAGCATGATTAATGAATTATATTTTACGAGTACAGTGAAAAACTGTACTCTTTTTTTAAAGGAGGCACCTAACATGGCAGAAAAATTCTATGATGCATTAGCGGAAGAGTATCACTTGATATTTGAGGATTGGGATCGATCCATTTCAAGGCAAGGTGATGTATTGGATAATCTTTTATCAGCAGAAGGCATAAAAAAAACATCATCCCTATTGGATTGTTCATGCGGAATAGGAACTCAGACATTAGCTCTGGCCAAAAAGGGATACAAAATAACCGCATCCGACATTAGCGGAAAATCTATAGGAAGAGCAAAAAGAGAAGCAGAACAGAGACAACTGGATATCCCATTTTTTCAGGCAGACATGAAGGAGTTATCATCTGTCCACAAGGAAACTTTCCGGGCCATCCTATCTATGGATAATGCCTTGCCCCATCTTATGGACGAAAAAGAATGTATCAAGGCACTTAAAGAGGTTTACAGTTTACTCAGCGGGAAAGGTATTTTTCTCTTTTCTATCAGGAATTATGATGAAATACTAAAAGAAAAGCCATCATCCACCTTGCCAGCAATAAGGGATCACACTATAACCTTTCAGCTTTGGGAGTGGAAGCAGCATTCCGATATGTATAATTTGAGGCATTTTACAATGGTGGAAAAGGATGGGGATTGGTCTGTGTCTGAGAGAAATTCTCAGTATAGGGCCTATCGAAGGGAAGACTTAAACCAGCTTCTGCACAAAGCCGGTTTTCGAGAGGTGAAATGGCTCCTCCCTGAAGAGTCAGGTTTTTATCAGCCAATTGCGGTTGCATATAAATAAAAAAAGGCCATCCGGCCTTTTCAGGCTGTCGAGAAACTCTCGACAGCTTTTATTTTTATCATTAACTTTATTAATTCACCGCGTTAATTTGATATAATATAATTAATTTTACTTAGGATGGTGGATGGCATGTTCAAACCGAAAAGAGAATCACAAAATGAAGCGGAATTTGTTTTTATTGAAGATTTAGTCCCTGAAGATCATCTTTTAAGAAAAGTTGATAAGTACATAGATTTTTCTTTTATCGGGGAGAAAGTCCGTCCCTTCTATTCAGAGAATAACGGGCGTCCTTCGGACCCCATTATGCTTTTTAAGATGATGTTCATTGGTTACTTTTATGGCATCCGTTCAGAACGACAATTAGAACGGGAAGTACAGATGAATGTGGCGTACCGATGGTTCCTTGGCTTGAAGCTCAATGATCCTGTTCCGGACCATTCAACCATCAGTTGGAACCGGCGAACTCGTTTTAAAGATACAAATATTTTTCAAGAGATCTTTGATGAAATTGTCCATCAAGCCATTAGTCATAAAATGGTCGGTGGAAGAGTTTTATTTACTGACTCCACTCACCTTAAAGCGAATGCAAACAAGCACAAATTCACTCGTGAAGAAGTAGAAATTGAAACTCGGGAATATATAGATGAACTTAATAAAGCTATTGAGGAAGACAGGTCAAACCACGGAAAAAAGCGCTAAAAGAAAGAGAGGAGGTGACAGAGACCAAGGAAATCCGAAAAAGTACAACCGATCCAGATTGCGGATTCATGTCCAGGGAAAATAAGCAGGAAATGTTCTGTTACTTAGACCACCGAACAACGGATATGAAGTTCAATATCATAACGGATGCCTATGTTACTCCTGGAAATGTCCATGACTCTATCCCTTATCTTTCTAGATTGGATCGTCAGATCGATCGTTTTGGATTTAAAGTAGAGGCAGTGGCACTCGACTCAGGTTATTTAACGAATCCCATTTGTAAAGGGCTTCACGACAGAAGCATTTTTGGTGTAATTGCCCATCGGAGATATCAGCCGACCAAAGGATTATTTCCAAAATGGAAGTTTACCTATCATAAAGAACAAGATATCTATGTTTGTCCAAATGGCCAGAAGCTAGTTTATCGCACAACAACAAGAGAAGGGTACAGAGAGTACAAGTCTGATTCTAAAAAGTGTTCAGAATGCCCACTCCTGAAGGAGTGCACAAGGTCAAAGAACAAACAAAAGGTCCTAACACGCCATGTGTGGGAAGAATTTAAAGAGAAAGTGCGCCTAAACAGACTCTCCCTCTCCGGAAAAATTCTTTATAAATATAGAAAAGAGAAAGTTGAGCGAAGCTTCGCAGATTCAAAAGAACTGCATGGGCTTCGCTATTGCCGGTTACGGGGATTGCACAATGCGAGTGAGCAAGTATTACTCACCGCAGCGTGCCAGAATATGAAAAAGATCGCCACTCACCTAGCCAAGCTAGGATAATTGTGGCGATCTATTGTTTTTCCATAAAAAAAGCCTATTTTTAAGTCAGTAATTGAGAAAATAAAAAAAGCTTGTGGAAAAATCATACCTTTCTCCACAAGCTGAAAAGGCCATCCGGCCTTTTTTTTAATAGTTATATTTTAGAATAACCAGTTGATTAGCGCTCCAATTACCACAATCGCTCCAACTACCATAAAAATTGTACGTATCATCTATTTTTCACTCCATTCTCTCTGCATTAAAATAGTCATTTTACAGCTGAATTGTTTCAGCTGCATTAATGAAACGTTTTTCTGACAGACGAACCTCAGAAACATGGTTGCTGCACATATCTTTAATGTGCTGCAGATGGTTCTGAACTTCTGTTCCTTCCACAATGATTTTCAGGCTTGTTTGCTGCTTCACTGTTAAAAGGAAGGAAACTAATTTAGAAAGGTTTGAGGCATCCACCGCTTTATGTTTGCTGTAGAGATAAGTGGTGCCATCAAATTGTTTTGACGCCTGGTAAATTTCAAGCATTTTCTTCATTGTGAACTTGTTTTGAACTAATACATTAGCAGAAATAATTTCTTTCATTTTAAAAATCTCCTTTTAATAAAGTATTTTATATTAATCGTTTAATGATGTGGTTGTATTATGGAATTACCCCGGTGATTACAACCGTAAACCACCTGGTTCAAAGTGTGAATAATTACCTTTTTACTTCATTCGATTTAGGGGTTTGAATCACTTTCAGTCTCAAGAAGGAGATTAAAACCATCATAAGCCGCTTTATCAAATGTTAGTCTCAATTTATATTTATGATATAAATCAGGGAAACTGAGGTAAAAGAGATGCAAAAATTCCGGGGTATTTTCCAAAATGCCAATTATGTAAAATTATTTTTCGCCAACTTCACTTCTCAGATGGGAAGTACGATTGGTTTAACTGCCTTTATGTTTTATTTGCTGGATCGTTTCTCAGAACAGCCTTTTTATGCCGCACTAACAGAATTGATGTTTTCTGTTCCAACTCTGGCGGTGTTTTTTTTAGTTGGAGTGTTTGCGGATAGGATGGATCGCCAAAAAATAGCTTATCATTGTGATTGGATTAGCGCGCTATTATCAATTGTGTTTTTGCTGACTGTTATTATTGGCTGGATGCCGCTGGTATTTGCAGTATTGTTCCTGAGGAGTGCTATTCAGAAATTCTTCTTTCCTGCTGAACATGGTATGATTCAAGGCATTTTGAAAAGTGAAGATTATACGACCGCTGCAGGCCTTAATCAGGTTGTGATGAGTCTTTTCATGCTGTTCGGAAACGGGCTTGGTATTCTTGCTTACTGGACAGTGGGAGTATACGGTGCAATTGCAGCTGATGCGCTTACCTTTATCATCAGTGCTTTATTAATAAAATCCTGCCGCATACCCGAAGAGGTCCGTCTGCCAAATGGCGCGCATGGGATTAGAGACTTGGATATACCGTTTGTCTTCAAGGACTTTATACAGGGGATCAAATATATTATCGAGCATAAATTATTATCTGCCTTGCTTGTTGGCTTTTTCGTTTTCGGTGTGGTAAATGGAGGTTTTTCAGTCATGCCTATTTTTATGCTGAAATATAAGCTCGAGCCGCAATCCTATGAGGAATATTCAGTCTTGCTCGGAATAACATTTGGGATTGGTGTTCTGATTGGAAGCTTTGTTGCTTCTTTGCTCACTCAAAAATTCAAGCTATATCAGCTCATCATTGCGGGACTGCTGTTAACCGGCAGCTTCATCATTGCTGCATCTTTTGCAGAGAACACGTTTATTTTCCTTTCTTTATTATTTGCTGCAGCGTTTGGCCTTCCTTTAGTGAACGTCGCAATTGGCGGCTGGATGCCAAGCATTGTGGATCCGAAGATGATGGGAAGAGTACAGGGATGGGTAAGTCCGCTGATGATGCTTTCACAATCTATAACACTCGGATTGATTGCTGTCAGCTTTCCAGGATTCCTAAGAGTGGAAATGCTATATTGGATGGTAGGCGGCTGTTTAGCACTTGTTGGTGTATTTTACAGACTCGTTCTCCCAGGATTAACGAAAAAAAACGAAAAAAGCGGTAAAGCACATTCTTTAGAACAGACTGGTGCAGTATAATGTAATAAAAGTCCCTATAATAGGGGCTTTTTATGTATGAAAAAATAATTTTCAATAAATAATGAACCTTTTCATCTCTTAAACGTCTTATGAGTGAAACAAACAGCTGATATGAGATGATAGAGTAGAGAGGAAAGAAGCTGATGGAGGAGAAAGACCTGATAGCTAGTGCCAAACGAGGCGATCAGCTCGCATTTGCCATACTTTTTAGAAATAATTATCCCTTTTTGGTTAAATACTTAATCAAAATTACCATGAATCCTGATACATCTGAAGAGCTTGCTCAGGAAACTATGGCTAAATGTGTTGAAAAAATCAGCCTGTTTAATGGCAAATCGAAGTTTTCCTCCTGGCTGATATCCATTGCTACGAATTTGTATATTGATCAGAAGCGAAAGTCGAAAAGAGAGAGGAACTGGAAAGCGCAGGAAGAAGCCCTCAGACGCATGAAGTGGCATCTTGAAAGCCGGAATGAAGAATGGAATGATACCTTGTCAGCTTTAGGAAAACTAAAAGACGAGATTAGGATACCTATCATACTTAAGCATTATTATGGCTATTCGTACGAGGAAATTGGAAACATGATGAACATATCTTCAGGCACTGTTAAATCAAGAGTGCACAATGGGATCATGTCTGTAAGAGAGGAGTTGAAGATTTATGGTGAACAGGAAAGTGCTGCAGCTGGAAAACGATCATAAAGATGAACATTTTTTGGCTGCAGTAAGGGAGATAGAAGACGGATTGAGGGGGCTGGACGAAAACGTTCCGGTATATACACCTGACCTGCAATACTTTGAAACCTTGGTTGCAGAGCAACAACATACAATGAAAAAGAAATTGATCAGGGAGTTAGCTATCTTCACTGTTGCAGCGCTCCTCATTGTAACTTCGATATTATTCATATTGTATCAGCTGCCAGCTGTATTCCTTTTGCTTCAAGGATTTGTCACTGTTTTTATTATGGTATACAGCACAGTCAGCTTTGTGAAACAGGTGAATGGCACATGAACAGCGAAGAAATTTCGCTTCCCTTATTGATTATAGTGGGAATCATCCTAATTGCACAGAGTACGTTCCTATTCCTGGATGCCAGAAAGCACGGTCATAATTATTGGCTTTGGGGAATAATTGGTTTAATACAGGCGCCAATGCCGACCTTGTTTTACTTGATTTTCATCAAAAAGACCTGGAAGAAAAAAGATTAATTGAGGGATGAAAGGATGAAAAGATTAAAACAGATTCTGCTTCTTGCAGCCACTGGCGGCCAGCTGCTCGGGATTGCCATGCTATTTATTAATATAAAGGCTGCAATTATGTTTTATATTTTATATGCATTATTGATCATTGCGTTATTCATTGTGCTAATAGCTGAGAGAAAAAAAGAAAAAGAGGAGGAAGAAAAAAATGATTATAGTGACTACTGATACCGTATACGGGAAAGAGATTAAAGAAATTAAAGGTTTTGTAAGGGGCAGTACAGTCCAGACAAAGCATATCGGTAAAGACATTCTGGCAGGATTGAAAACAATTGTAGGCGGAGAAATTGGAGAATATACTGAAATGATGGATGAAGCTAGACAGAAGGCAATTGGCAGAATGGTTGAAGATGCGAAAGCAAAAGGGGCTAACGCAATCATAGGAATGCGGCTTCAAACCTCAGCTGTTATGCAGAATGCCGCAGAAATTATAGCCTATGGGACTGCAGTCATAATTGAAGAATAAGAGGAGAAGAGCCAGCTGACGTAGATTAGCTGGTTTTTTTATGATCGGCGCTAACCTGGTGCCGCAGCATTTGACAGAAAGAGAAGGATCCGGAAGTGAGTCCCAACTTGGTGATATTTCGGACAGAAAAAGAAGAAATCCGGGAGTCAGAGTCCGAACACGGTACTCTCTAATTAAAAATGGAAAAAACCGGCCTATATCCGTTTCTTTAGGTTTCCCAATGCTCTATGTAGGGAAAGGAGTGTTGATGAATATTTGGCAGAAAATACTTAAAAAGAAACTGGAGGATTTTTTGGGATATTAAAAGCAATTTCCGCTGAAATCCTTTACAATAAAGTGAACCTTCTTAATTAACTATACTAAGAAAATGATACTAGAATGTGGATTGGAGTATATATGCTATATTACCGTACGTATGTGAAAGATGAATCCCTGCCATGGGTTACCTTTGTTCATGGTGCAGGGGGCAGCTCTGCAATTTGGTATAAACAAATGAGAGAATACAAAAAGCATTTCAATGTTCTGCTGGTAGATCTGCGGGGGCATGGTCAATCCGGAAGGGGCACCTGGGAAGAAGGTGATCATTTCTCTGAAGTATCTCAGGAAATAGTTGAGGTACTCGATCATCTAGATATCGCAGAATCTCACTTTGTCGGAATTTCGCTGGGGACTATCGTAATTCAGACGATCGCACAGGTTCATCCCGATAGAGTAGCTTCGATGATATTGGGCGGAGCCATTACTGAGCTGAACCGGCGCACAAGGTTTTTGATAGCCATTGCGAACCTGACTAAGTATATGCTTCCATATATGCTGCTTTATAAGCTTTTTGCCTGGATTATCATGCCAAAAAGACACCATCTTGAATCAAGACATGCCTTTGTAAGACAGGCAGCAAAAATGTGCCAAAAAGAATTCATCAATTGGCTGAGATTAACAAAATCAGTTAACCCGTACCTCGGAAAAATACAATCAAGCATTTCTCACATTCCAACCCTTTTCATCATGGGGCAGGAAGACCACTTGTTTATTAAGTCTGTAAAGAGCATTGCCCAAAAAGCAAAAACAGCTACAGTTAAAGTCATTAAAGGGGCAGGCCATGTATGCAATATTGATAAGCCTGATACCTTTAACCGGATAACCATTGACTTTATTAACAGGCAAAAAAGAAGATTGGCATCATAGAGGATCCTGATGGATCCTTTTTTTGGAGATGACAGAAAATTTTTAAAAGTAGGCAAAAGACTGATTGACTTTTACTGTAAGCGGTGATAATCTTACCAATATGGAAAAAAATGAAAAGGAGGGCTACAAAATGATCTTAATTCATCATCATCAAACAACAGCACATAAATTAATAACTGTAACCTCTCCTTTAAAACATATTAAACTCTAAACAGGATTTGCCTGCACTTTAAAGGAGCACAGGTTACATTAGGTAACGTGGGCTCTTTTGTCTCTAAAGACATATCGCATGCCGCGGTATGTCTTTTTTTCGTCCAATAATACAATAACCAACAGGAAATACAGGCACTGCCTGTTTCCATAAATGTAAGTTTTAATAGAGGCTGTTTTCGCAGCCAAATAAACAAGGAGGAACTTTTATGAATGCTGTAAGAATGAAAAGAAAAACAATTTTGCCGGAGGATCTGGATGGAGGCTAGTTATGAATTTGCTGCTGGTTTATGTATGAAAGCTCTCTTTAAACTTGAGCTTCATACCGGAAAGGGGAGAGATCGTTGTTTTCGATTTTAGGTAAATTAAGCTGGTTTTTTAAAGAAAACTGGAAAAGGTATACAAGTGCCATTACACTGCTGATCCTTGTAGGAATTCTTGATGTCATGCCTCCAAGGCTTGTCGGAATGGCGATTGATGACATCCATTTGGGTCAAATGAGCAGTGCTAAAATAGTGGAATACCTTGGAGTATTGGCAAGCATTACAATTGTATCCTATGCAATAACCTATATCTGGATGTATCAGCTCTTCGGAGGGGCATTCCTAGTTGAAAGAAAGCTGCGTTCACAGTTTATGGGCCACCTATTAAAAATGACTCCAACATTTTTTGAGAAAAACCGGACCGGTGATTTAATGGCCAGGGCAACAAATGATTTAAAAGCGATTTCGGTAACAGCCGGTTTTGGAATATTAACCCTCGTGGATTCCAGCGTTTTTATGCTGACAATATTGTTTACCATGGGATTTCTGGTTAGCTGGAAACTAACCTTTGCAGCAATATTGCCGCTGCCTATCATGGCTTATCTGATAAAAGTTTACGGGAAAAAGATTCATACACGGTTTATGAGTGCCCAGGATGCTTTCGGAGAACTAAATGACCGGGTACTTGAATCCGTTTCGGGAGTTCGGGTGGTGCGCGCTTATGTTCAGGAAAGAGCTGATCAGCAGCGTTTCCATGAACTCACTGAAGATGTTTACAGCAAAAATATTGAAGTGGCGAAAATTGATTCTCTTTTTGAACCGACGATAAAGGTGATTGTGGGCTTAAGCTATCTGATAGGACTTGGATATGGCGCTTACCTTGTTTTCCACCAAACCATCACTCTGGGCCAGCTTGTGTCTTTTAATGTGTACTTGGGCATGCTGATTTGGCCAATGTTTGCTATAGGAGAATTAATTAATATTATGCAAAGGGGAAATGCATCCCTTGACCGGGTGCAGGAAACTTTGTCAGCTAAGCAGGATATTGAGAATCCTGAAACCCCTTCTATGGTTGCAGTCCCTGCCAATGTTACCTTCGAGGATGTACATTTCCAGTATCCTTCCTCAAAAACGGCTAATCTCACAGGGATTAAGCTGCATATTGAACGCGGGGAAACACTCGGTATTGTAGGAAAAACAGGCAGCGGTAAGACCACTTTTATCAAGCAGCTATTAAGAGAATATCCGTCAGGGTCAGGGAAGCTTGCCATTGCAGGCGTTCCGATTGAAGAACAGGAGCTTGAAAGGACGAGGGGATGGATTGGTTATGTTCCTCAGGATCATGTTCTTTTCTCAAGGACTGTACGGGAAAACATCCTTTTTGGAAAAGAGGAAGCAACTGAAGAGGAAATGCAAAAAGCGATTGATTTGGCAGCTTTTCGAAAAGATCTTGAACTTCTGCCGGAAGGGCTTGGAACAATGGTCGGTGAAAAAGGAGTGGCCTTATCAGGAGGTCAAAAACAGCGGATTTCGATTGCTCGTGCACTTGTGAAGGATCCGGAAATTCTGATTCTTGATGACTCTCTTTCAGCCGTTGATGCTAAAACAGAGAAGAAAATTATTGAAAATATCCGGACTGAACGCAAAGGAAAAACAACAATCATTACGACACACAGGATGTCCGCAGTCCAGCATGCCGATCATATTATTGTCCTTGATGAAGGCAGGATAGCAGAAGAAGGCACTCATGAGGACTTGATGGCTATGGATGGATGGTACAAGGAACAATTTTTGAGGCAGCAGACTCAAACAACTGCTGAAGAGGAGGTGCTTTCGTGACTACAGGAAAGCGGTTATTCCAGTATGCACTTCATTATAAGAAAATAATTATTGCTGCCCTGCTGATGCTAACAGTAGCAGTAGCAGCAGATCTGGCAGGGCCTTTTATCGCAAAGAAGATGATTGATGACCATATCCTTGGCATAGAATCTGTCTGGTATCAGACAGAAGACAGAGAAGATGCCGTGGAGTATGATGGCCAGTTTTACAAAAAGGAGCAAAACCTAGATCAGGATGAGCGGAAAATAGATCAGGCCCGCATCCTGCAGGCTGGAAGCCAATTCATCTTTATCAGCGGTGACATTGCTTTTGATGGAGAGCGAACGTTCAAAGAGGATAAACTCTTTATTGAAAAAGGCGGCCAGACTGAAACATATGCAGGGAAGGCATTGTCTGTTGAAGAATTGATGCTATTTTATTCACCTGAGATTCCTAAAATTATTCAGCTTTTGGCTTTTTACTTTGGATTGCTGGTTGTCGCTGCATTTTTTCAGTACGGCCAGAGATTTTTTCTGCAAAAGTCAGCAAACAGGATTATCCAGCAAATGAGAAAGGATGTCTTCGGACAGATACAAAGGCTGCCAATTAGTTATTTTGATAATCTTCCGGCAGGCAAGGTGGTTGCCCGTATAACGAATGATACAGAAGCCATCCGTGAGCTTTATGTGACAGTATTGGCAACCTTTTTTACAAGTGCCATATATATTTCAGGTATTTATATCGCATTGTTTATTTTAAATGCCAAGCTTGCTGCGATATGTCTAATCCTGCTTCCGATTTTATATGTTTGGGCGATTGTGTATCGGAAGTATGCATCAAAATATAATCACGTGATCCGTTCAAGGGTGAGTGATATCAATGGAATAGTTAACGAATCGATACAGGGTATGAACATTATCCAGGCGTTTGGCCGCGAAAAAGATACACAGAAGGATTTTGAAAAGCTGAATACAGAGCATTTTACCTTCCAAAATAAACTCTTGAGCCTGAATTCACTTACATCGCATAATTTAGTGGGCGTGCTGAGGAATGTGGTTTTTGTAGCATTTATCTGGTACTTTGGAGGAGAATCGCTTAATGCTTCAGCTGTCATTTCACTTGGGATGTTATATGCGTTTGTAGACTATATTAACCGCCTGTTTCAGCCTGTGCAGGGCATTGTTAACCAATTGGCCAATCTTGAACAGGCATTGGTTGCCGGTGAACGAGTCTTCAGACTGCTTGATGAGGAAGGCATTGATATCAGTGATAATAAAATACCCCGCTATAAAGGGAATGTTACATTTGATCATGTGCACTTCGGCTACAAGGAGAAGGAATATGTGCTGAAGGATCTTAATTTTGAAGCAAAGCACGGTGAGACAGTTGCACTCGTAGGCCATACTGGCTCAGGGAAGAGTTCAATCATGAACCTGCTTTTCCGCTTTTATGATTGTCAGGAAGGCAAAATAATGATCGATGGAATGGATATTAAACAGATTCCAAGGCAGGAGCTTAGAAAGCATATGGGCATCGTCCTTCAGGATCCTTTTTTGTTCACAGGAACCATTGCTTCAAATGTCAGTCTTGATGACCCGGAAATATCAAGGGAGAAAGTGGAAAAGGCCCTGAAGGATGTCGGAGCAGATAAGATATTTCAGCATCTTGAAAAAGGCTTCGATGAGCCGGTTATCGAGAAGGGAAGTACGCTCTCCAGCGGGCAGAGACAGCTTATTTCATTTGCACGTGCCCTTGCTTTTGATCCTGCCATCCTTATACTGGATGAAGCAACATCAAGCATAGACACTGAGACAGAATTAATTATCCAGGAAGCGATGGACGTGCTCAAAAAAGGAAGAACCACCTTTATCATCGCCCATCGGCTTTCGACAATCCGCAATGCTGATCAAATCCTCGTTCTGGATAGAGGCAGAATCGTTGAAAAAGGAAACCATGAAGAGTTAATGGAGCGTAAGGGAAAATACTATCAGATGTATCAGCTCCAGCAGGGATCAACACTTGCAGGATAGGGGGAAGCGCCGGAGGGCGCTTTCTTTTATAATTAACACGCGGAAACACCGGTTATCGCGAATATCTTTTCCAAGCGACTTGTTCAAAAAGTATTCACATTCCCGACACAGAAAAGTGCCGAACAAGGAATTTCTGTTCAGTGAATTCATGATACTTTGATATTATCATGAATATCTGGAGGAGATTATATGGAGGAATTTTCTATTACATTGGTGATTGCAAGCATTATGGTCCTTGGCTATTTTATTGGGTACACAATAGTAAAAGCATAGCTGCCGGCTGACTACCCAGGCAGTTTTTTATACTGATTTTTATCATTAAATTTTGAAAATAAGGGAAAAGAATAAAAAGGAATCATAAAATTATATAAGGAGGTATGAAATTGGCTGATTTTAGGATTGAAAAAGATACACTCGGCGAAGTGAAGGTGCCTGCTGATAAATATTGGGGAGCCCAGACACAGCGGAGCAAGGACAATTTTAAAATTGGCATTGAAAAGATGCCGATGGAAGTAATTTATGCATTTGCCAAAGTAAAACGTTCTGCTGCAGTTGTCAACAACAGACTTGGGAAGCTTTCCCATGACAAAATGGAGGCTATCACAAGAGCCTGTGATGAAGTTCTTAACCATAAGTTTGACAGCCACTTTCCTCTGGCTGTATGGCAGACAGGAAGCGGCACACAATCAAATATGAATGTAAACGAGGTTGTCGCCAGAAGGGCGAATGAATGGCTGGAAGAGAAGGGGATTCGGGATACTAAAGTTCATCCCAATGATGATGTGAATATGTCTCAAAGCTCAAATGATACATTTCCGACTGCTATGCATATTGCGGCTTATACAGAGGCGGAGGAAAAACTGCTGCCATCATTAAAGGAAATGATAAAGACAGTTAAATCGAAAGAGGAAGCCTTTAAAACAATCGTTAAAATCGGCAGGACTCATCTGCAGGATGCAACCCCTCTTACATTGGGACAGGAAATCAGCGGCTGGCGTGCCATGCTTGAAAAAAATGAAAAAATGCTGATTGGCGCAAAGCAGTATCTGCTGGACTTAGCTATTGGCGGTACTGCAGTCGGAACGGGCATTAATGCAGATAAGTCATTTGGAACTGAAATGGCAAACGAAATATCCAGACTTACGGGCTATCCATTCCGTTCATCTGAAAATAAATTTCAGGCCCTGACCAGCCACAATGAAATTGTCCATTTTCATGGTACATTGAAGGGGCTTGCAGCGGATCTAATGAAGATAGCCAACGACATCCGCTGGCTTGCGAGCGGGCCGCGCAGCGGAATTGGAGAATTATCGATTCCTGCAAATGAACCAGGCAGCTCCATCATGCCAGGCAAAGTAAATCCGACACAAAGTGAAGCTCTTACGATGGTAGTTTGCCAGGTTTTTGGAAATGATGCCTCAATCGGATTCGCGGCAAGTCAGGGGAATTTTGAATTGAATGTGTTTAAGCCTGTTATTATTTATAATCTTCTTCAAAGCATCAGGATTCTTGCAGATGGAATGGCCTCTTTTAATGAGAAATGCATGATGGGACTGGAGGCTAACAAAGAAGTGATTAATGGCCATGTTGAGAGATCATTAATGCTTGTAACAGCGCTCAATCCGCATATTGGCTATGAAAAAGCGGCGGAAATTGCCAAACTCGCATTCAGAGAGAATTCGACCTTGAAAGAAGCAGCCTTAAAAACAGGCTATATTACAGAAGAACAATATGAGAAATGGGTTGTGCCTGAAAAGATGGTCTAAATAATAAGCAGTTTGAGGCAAAATAACAACTTATATAAAATGGCCCCCCTTTCAAGAAGGAGGGCCATAGCCATATTTATTCAATTGTTATCTTGCTATATTAGAAAGAACCGCCGCCAAGCTGTTGCTCAGCCATTTGTACAAGGCGTTTTGTAATTTCTCCCCCAACAGATCCATTAGCGCGGGAAGTTGTTTCTGCACCAAGGTTTACACCAAATTCAGTAGCGATTTCGTACTTCATTTGATCAAGTGCTTGAGCTACTCCTGGTACTAGTAATTGGTTTGAGGAATTGCTTCTGCTAGATGATTGGTTGTTCATGTGATTTCCTCCTCGAAATATAAGTGTATTGGTTTTTGGTTGGGTTAGCTGGAATTGCACCAGCGCAAGGATATGATCCTGCTCCACTGCCTGGCGTAACCCATCGTTTTTTAGTGCTGGTGCTTGATGACGCTGTGTTTACTCTCTATTATGTTTGATTTATAAAAGTTTATTCTTTCAGAAAATCGGGAATTTTTTCCTGAAAAAAACTTGTGATTAAGAGTTTTACATAACGAAGGTTAAACAGACAAATCATAATAAATATCAGTAAGGAAAACGAAAGTGAGAGGATTGGAATGGCTATTTGCCCAGTCTGCAACGGCTTTGAGAATATCGAAGCAGCCTGCAGCTCCTGCGGAAGCAAGATGGAGGACAGTGGAAGAGTAATGGACTTTTACGATGATTATAGTGCGTATATGCCAATTGACCAGATGAAAATGGAGGATGGCTATCCCCGGGATTACCAGCAGGAAGAGTGTCCGCATTTGCTGAAGTGTCCATCATGCGGCCATGATTCTGTAAAGTTTATCAAAGAGTAGAATGTACTCGTGGGGGCAGTAGAGCAGGACAGCATAAAATAACCCCGTCAGTTTTTGACGGGGCATTCAATGTTATTCTTTATCAGAACGAATTCTTCTTTCATGGTCTGCATCAAAGAAGTGCGCTTTGTTCATATCGAAAGCGAGTTCAAGGTTTTGGCCCGGCTGAATATCTGTGCGGGAATCGACGCGTGCAACGAAATCCTGGCCTTCGATGCTTGAGTAAATCATTGTTTCAGCACCAGTCAGTTCGGAAACGTCAATGCGGGTATTGATTTTTGAACCTGCAGATGCATCAATAAATACCGGTTCATCGTGAATATCTTCCGGTCGAATGCCGAGGATAATATTTTTTCCTGTATATCCCTGTTCACGAAGAACCTTCATTTTACCTTCCGGGACAGCTATCTGAGTTTTGCCAATGATAAATTTGCCCTCTTCAAGCTTTCCGTTAAAGAAGTTCATCGCGGGTGAACCGATAAATCCGCCTACAAATACGTTTTCAGGCTTTTCGTAAACCTCTTTTGGTGCACCAACCTGCTGAATTACTCCATCCTTCATAACAACCAGGCGGGTAGCCATTGTCATGGCCTCTGTCTGGTCATGTGTAACATAGATAGTTGTGGTCTGAAGACGCTGGTGCAGTTTGGCGATCTCTGCACGCATTTGAACACGAAGCTTTGCATCAAGGTTTGATAAAGGCTCATCCATCAGAAAGACCTTTGCATCTCGGACAATCGCACGGCCCAATGCTACACGCTGGCGCTGTCCGCCTGACAATGCTTTTGGCTTGCGGTCAAGATAAGGCTCAAGCCCAAGAATTTTTGCTGCCTCTTTTACACGGCGGTCGATTTCATCTTTTGGAAACTTACGAAGTTTAAGGCCGAAAGCCATATTATCATACACGGACATATGCGGATAAAGTGCATAGTTCTGGAAAACCATTGCAATATCACGATCTTTCGGAGGGACATCGTTGACACGCTTCTCGTCGATATAGAAGTCGCCTTTTGAAATTTCCTCAAGACCTGCAATCATACGAAGGGTTGTGGATTTACCGCAGCCGGAAGGACCGACAAAAACAATAAATTCCTTATCTTTAATATGAAGGTTAAAATCTTCTACAGCTGTTACTTTATTATCATAAATTTTATAAATATTATCGAGTTTTAATTCTGCCATCAGGGTAACCTCCCAATAATCTTATTCTTAATTATAGTTTAATGGATATGAGGGTTTTCCCATATGGCCAAACTGCACAAAAAAACTGAAAGCGTTTTTATGCAATGTGCTCAAATTATGTTTTCTCAATCAGCAGACAGGCTAAATAAACAGTCAGCGCGCTGTTAAAATCCTTCAATTGAATGCCGGTTTTCTCTGTGAACTTATCCAGCCTGTATTGCAGAGTATTACGGTGGATATACAATTTTTTCGCAGTTAATGAAACGTTGGAGCCGTTCTGTAAAAAGACTTTTATGGTGTGAAGGAGTTCAGCGTCATCTGCCAGTAAAGAAAGGCGGGAAAGCAGGCTCTTTTTTAAAGATGCATCCAGGTTCCCGGTGACAAGAGAGGGAAAAAGCTTCTCAAAATTCAGCACTCTTTCAGCCGGAAGCAAAGAGAGTGCTTGCTCGAATAGAAGCTGTTCATCCTTAAAAAGATTGTGCAAATGTGTTCCCGCCATATTCGGAATGCCAATATAAAAGGCTGTTTTCACAAAAAAGTCACTTTCCAATGCATTGGAAACAGCAAGGAATTCTTCTTCAGATAGAGAGTCGTTACTTTCCTCAATGATGACCCCTGTGGCTTCCCCGTTCCATAAAATCGTTATGTCCTTTTCAAAAAAGCCTCTAAATGCAGCTTCCATATCTTCTCGTATCCATTCGCCCTCAGAGATTTTAAATTGAACCAGCCTGTACGGAACATCTTTCGCGAATGACGGCTGTTCTCCATTTGAATATAAGTATTGAAACCAGGCTTGGGCAGCAGGGGCATGGTGAATGGAGCAGTCATGGAATTCAAACAAAGTTCTCAAGACCATCAGACTATCTTCAGTTACCTCTTGAGCTGAGATGCCAAGCCATTGGCCTGACTCTTCATGATGAAACCAATACTTATCAGATTTAAAGCTAAAATCAGGTTTTTTAAATCGAAGTTGAGATCCCGGATACCGGTCATGTAATTTGTTTAACATATCATTACCCTTAGTTTGATAAATTTTTGTGTTTCTTATATTATAGCAGTTATAATTTAATTGAAAAAATGAACTTAATCTGCTTCTATAAAGGGAAATGAGAGTGTGAGGGGTGAGACTCATGGAATATACACCTGAAATGAAAAACCGCTTAAAAAGGCTGGAAGGCCAGGTGCGGGGTGTAATCCGAATGATGGAAGAAGAGAAACACTGCAAGGATGTTGTTACACAATTATCTGCTGTCCGTTCTGCAGTTGACCGTGCAATGGGATATATTGTAGCTAAAAACCTGGAGGCATGCATTCGGGAAGCAGATAATGAAGGTAAAAATGCAGAGGATGCAATCCAGGAAGCGGTTAATATGATTGTGAAAAGCAGATGACCTGAAAAGCGGAGCTCCAGCAGCTGGACAGATCTTTCCTATAAAAGATGATAAGAGGCACCTGAATTCAGGTGCCTCTTAATTTTACTCTGCCTCAGATGGAGGTTCTTCCTTTTGGAGTTCCCTTGATTGTTCGATATTAACATCATCTCCGCGGCCATGGACGGAGCCTCCAGAAAGACCCTCGTTAATGATTCTGTCTATATCCATATAAGCTTTGTCCCTGCCTTCGTAATGGACGTCGTCTGAAACTTTGCGTTCTTTATCCATGTGTTAATCGCTCCTTTAAAAGAAAATATCCCGGCGGGATTATTTTTCCAAAAAGGTATTATCGGCATGCATGGATCTTCTAACTTTTTTATTATTCATATACATGAAATAACATCAATTCATGAATCTGGGATTTCAGGTCCTCCTCCTGGCCAGCAGGTTCTCCGGATGTCCATTCAATTTTCCCGTCAGGATGATAGATGCCGGTAATCTTTTGCTTTTTGAAGTAAAAAGAAAATGTCCAACCAGGCAATTGTTTGTTTTCATATAAAGGTTTGAATTGGAAATGTGTCAGCATTAGGATTCCTCCAGATGTCGTAGTATCCCGTTTAATGTTACTGAAAAGGGGAATGGAACAGATGTAGAAACATTTTAACATTAAAAGGAGGCAAAAGGATGAAAAGAAACAACAAATTTATGATGTCAGCCATGGCCCTTGGAGCAGCTTATTTAATGAGAAACCCGGAGACACGCCAAAAGCTTAAAGACCAGTTTAAATCTTTCGCCGGAAGTGCCTCAAAAAAAGATAGGGAAAAGACAGCGAAAAGCCCCGTAACGACATATTAGGACCACCCGTTAAGAATCGCATAAAAATAGCCGTGCACGCTGACGCTGTACGGCTATTTTTTATTAGTATGCTGGAACCCTGATAATGAGAAAAATAATCGGGTCAATTCTTCTATTCTTTTTTCTTCTATCCCCGCTTCATCAAAGCTCATCGGCTTTGAATTAATTTCATAAATCACATAGGTGCCCTGGTCAGTTAATCCTGCATCAATTGAGTATTCCCCATAAAACCCCTTCGTCCTCTCCAGAAGTTTTCCTGCCTCCGCTGCTGCAGTATTTATAAAAGCATCATGCTCTTTTGTACGGATCCATTCATATGGAATCATTATCCCGCCATTCGGTATGTGCGTTGTAATGTCCTGTTCCTGAGATTGCCTAATGCCAATCCCTGTAACCGAATAGCTGCCTTCACTGAAATGGGCTAAGATTCTAAAATCATACCGCTTGCCGTCTAATTTGGCAGGGCTGATTGCTTTCTGTGCTAAATAGGGTTTGTTCGTCAGGTGAGAGTTCCGCAGGTTCCAGAATTGTTCAAAATCATCGTAACTGAATGAATCGCGCATACCGTTCAAGGAGATGCCTTTTTTCAGCTGGCTTAATTGGTATATCCCTTTCCCCTTGGACCCATTTGCAGGCTTTAAGTAGATATTATGATATCTGCCGATAAAATCCTTTAGTGTCTTTGGCCCAGTGACACGAATAGTTTCCGGAATATATTCCTTTAATGGCGGATGGTCTCTTAATAGCTGGTAAACCTCAAATTTATCCAGAAAGCCCGGGTTGAAAAATGGAATGTCATGCTCTTTAAAAAAACGGCATGCTTTTTGAAAGGTTTCTGCCTTTTCTATTTTTCGGAAGGGCACCCTGTTGTAGACAAGATGAGGAAGAGGACAACAGGCTTCAATCCACCTATCATTCAAAGGGTTATATATATATCCGTTCACTGAATTCTCCTTCAAACCCTCTGGAGTAAATACATAGGAAAGCCCGCATTTTTGCAGGATGCTTTTCTGAAGGGCCTTAAATAAAGGACCATTGCCGGCAATAGACTGTTCCTTTCCTTTTCCCGTCAGAATGCCTATCACAGGTCCTGCATTACCGTCTTGCAAGGATAAAGAAAAGGAAAGCGAATCCCGTTCCGCCTGCGGGCTAATAATGCTTAAAGGCTGGTGATTGCTTCCCAAAGTACAGCTGCTGCTGCAGAACCAGGTCCTGCTGGCCCAGTCATAATAAATTTTCATCTCACTATTTCCTGAGGCTTCATAATCGATGCTTCGGCAAGGAAAACGGCGAATGACAGTGAAAGTTTGCGGGTAAGAAAGTCGAACTCCCTGAGCTGAGGGTGTTTGAATATAGATCTGCCCGGCTTTGAGTTTGCTTCAAACAGCCAAACATGGCCATTTCGGTCCAGTCCAAAGTCAAAGCCGATTTCACCGATAATTCCTTCCATGTTCCGTTCCAGTGCCTTGCTGATCGTTAGTGCCGCCTCACTTAACTTAGCCACTGCCTCAGTTTTTTCTGCATCCGATTCAAATACTTCATCAAGGGTTTTGATCTCACCTCCGCTTTTTACATGTGTTGTAACACTGCCAGGGCCCGCTATTTTTGCAGCTGCAGCAGTTACTTTCCATTCCCCATTCTCATCTTTATTCGTATGAACCCTGAAATCAACCGCTCTCTGTTCTTGGCGGAGCAAATGAATTCCCTGCTGAACAAGCATACGGTTTAAATTTCGTCCTGCAAAAACATTGCGCATTAAATTTTCCAAAGTGTTAAATCTTCTTAGCCTATTTTCGTCCCGGACTCTATATCGGCAATAATAATACCCATCTTTTTTATCAAAAATAATTTGATGAATCCCAAGCCCCAGGCTTCCATTGATAGGTTTGAGGTAAACATGGCCATAATCAGCCAGCATCCTTTCAATTACAGAGAAGGAAGAAAAAGGGTGGGTTTCCGGCAAGTAATAACTGCTATCATCATCATTCTGCAGTCTTTCATAAACATCTAATTTATTAAAGAAACCAGGATTATACCAGGGAATTAAATAGTCTTTCTGCATACGGCCGCGTACTTCCTTAAGCTCATTCCTTCTTTCGCTTCTTCGGTTGGGAAGCCGGTCATAAACAACATTTGGAAAAGGGACTTCAAATGTTTCCCAGCCCTCCTCATGATAAAAGAGCCCGTTGATGGTTTCTTTTTCCCAGTTGATTTGCTGATCACCGAATAAAAACGGGATTGCACCAACCGTTTTTTTAACTGAAAGCAGTTTGGCAAAAAACAGGGTCCGATCCCCAACTGGCCTTAAAGGAAAGGAGGTGAATCCTGATGTGAAGATACCAACGAGCGGGCCGAGGTATAGAATCCCCTTATTGGCAAACGCATGCAGAGGTATCTTGAGATCCGGGAAATGAAGTGCTTCTGCCACATCTTTACTTATTAAGATCGAGTTTTTCTTTGTTTTTTGAAGTATGAAAGAAGCATCTGCTGAATGAGTGCCAAATGCCAATCTCGTCAAATGAGTATGAAGGTTAAGCTCATTAGGTATATAAACTGTTTTGGAGGCGGAATCGGAAATTTCAATTTGATATTGTTTTCTCATGATTCGTTCTCCTTTCCATTTCGTTAGTGGCTGCCAGGAATTTGGCATAGAGAAGGGGAGCGGTATATAACTCTTCCTTCATTTCGGGCTGACTGTTCAGGATTGTTTTCCTGCCTGGTTTTGAGTTTATATCCAGTATCCAAATAGAGCCGTTAGTTTCTACTCCAATATCAATACCCATTTCAAATAGAGGGGGGAGCTTTCGTTCAAGGACAGCAGGAAGTGTATCGGTAATATCATTAAGTTCATCGGATAGAAAGCTCTTTAAAGAAGAAGGGTATTGAGCGATCCAATCTTCAAAAGAAATATTGCTGCCGCCGGCGCTTAAATTGGAGACGATGCCTCCTTCTCTGCCTGTGCGAATTCCCCGGCCCATCTCCTTCCATGCGCCAATTCTGTTTTTTTGAAGCAATATTCTTATGTCAAAGGGCTGACCGTCATTGTTTGATAGATTCACATATGGCTGGATGAGGTATTGCCGATCTGCGGTTAATTTATTTAGCCAGCCGGCTGCCTTTTTTTCAGTTTCAAAGCTTCGTGTTACCTGGCCATTCCTTTTATCTGTTTTAACAAGTATGATTTTGCCTGTTTTCTCAATATAATAGATTCCCTGGCCCTGAGAACCGCTTGCAGGTTTTAAAATACACGGCTGATCAGGTATGAGGCTGTTTAAGAAACTGTCAGCGCCTGTAAATCTGTCAGTTTTCAGCAAGTAGGGTGAGATGTTTGAGCGGGAGAGTATTTCATATAATTCAAGCTTATTAGGCAAGCCATAGCCAAGGAATTGGATATCATTTCTTGCCTTCAGCCAATTCACGATAGATATACATTGTTTTGAATGGGAGTCATTCCCGTAAAAACAGCGGTCATACAGGATCTCCGGGACTGTGAATTCTGCCGGCTCCCATTCTCTTGAAGAGGGGTTAAAGGTATCCCCCGCAATCCTTTCTGAAATAGGATTGATATCTGAAGGCACAAACCTGAAGCAATTAATGTTATATTCATTGGCTCTTTTGGCCAATTCCATAAAGTATGGCTGTTCACTCTGTTTGTTTAAAGTCATGATTCCGAATGAAAGCATGCTGTAATCCTCCTTTTTGCATAAATGATAAAGCCGTTGCATATTCGATAAGTGCTTTGGCAGAGGGTCTGACTCTTTTTTCTTTGTCTTCGAAGTTCTTGGAGGGTTTAGAATTCACTTCGATGATCCAAAGTTTTCCATTAGTGTCCAAACCAATATCAATCCCAAGCTCTCCGATTAGGCCTTCGCATTTTTGGCTTATGATTGTTGCTGTTTCAACTGCGAGCTCCTTCAGTAAAGCCAGCTGCTGAATCGCTGTTTTCTGATCAGAATGCATGGAGAAAATTCTGAGGGGCTTCATCATTTCCCCGCCTCTTGCTATATTGGAAACAAATTGCCGCTCTGCAGAAACCCTTGCCACTGCAGAAGTGGCCCTCCAGATATCCTGATGATTTTTATGGCAGAGCACCCGGAAGTCAAGCTGCCTGGCTTTATAGGTTTGCAGAGGTATGGCCTGCTGGGCCAAATAAATTGTTTTTTTTAGGTACTGTTTGAACCATAGTATAAAGCGGTCATAATTTTTGAATGTTAGCGTATTTTCCTTGCCGTTTCCGGTCGATTGTTCTGATATGATTTCTTCACCATTAATACTCAGCCTGATAATATTCCGTCCCTGGCTGCCGTGGATAGGCTTAAGGAATATCAGTCTGTGTCTGGCCAGCATTTCCTTGATGGTTTCTTCATCTGCAATGGCTGTATCAGGCAGATAGGGATGCATATGGTCTTCAGAAAAGAGGAGGGTATGAACTTCCTTTTTTGATAAAAAACGGTCATTAAACATTGGGATGTTATATTTTAGCATGCTATTTTTAAATGTTTGAAAAGCAGAACTTGCTTCAAGTATCCGGGAGTGAACCCGATTATAAATTACACTCGGCAAAGGAACGGGGCGTTTTATCCATTTTTCCTCACGCAGGCAGTATCCCTGCAGCTTTTCCTGAATGAAGTCCCGAAAATGAAAAACATAAAAATATCCATGCAGGCCGGAAACAGCCTCGTGCAATTCTTTGCAAAAAGAATGAATGGAGCGGAAGTCAGGATCTTCGCCACTTTCATTAAAATCTGTCATCAGCCCTATAACCGGTCCAGCAGTTATAGTAAAGTCCTTTCTTGAGTAACTGGCGACAAAATTAAGATCCTCCATTGGCAAGCAGCATTCCTGAAAAAGACGGTCACAGAAGAAAATTTCATCTTTCCTGATATTTGCTCCTTCAATGGTTATTTGAATGGTGTGCTTGCCGATCCGCAGCAAATGGGGCATTTGCAAATCAATATTCCAGTAATGTACGAGAGAATGGCTAATTTGAATGCGAAATTGATCTTCCTGAAACATTTTTACCGGAACAATCGTAATAGGCAATAAAGAAACTGACATGATCATTCCTCATTTGCTTATCTTTATTTGAGCCTATTTTGAACAACCTCAAGCAGCTTGCAAACTGAATGCAGATTTTTTACCTGCCGCAGAAAGTGCAAAACTCCCATTGATGAAGTTTTCACTGTATAATGAAAAAATAGGCAAAAGCTGATACCATATCGTATGTTCTGGGCAATTAAATGGTGCTTCTTAAGAGGAGCCTGTAACTTAAGGAAGGTAGAGATATCTATGGAAATAGCAATGACAATTATATTAATGATGATCATTGGGGCTCTTATTGGCGGGTTTACTAACTACCTGGCTATTAAAATGCTCTTTAAACCTTATAAGGCCGTGTACATAGGTAAATGGAAGGTTCCATTTACCCCTGGGCTGATTCCTAAACGAAGAGATGAAATGGCAGATCAGATGGGTAAGCTGGTTGTTAACCATCTTCTGACACCGGAAAGCATCAAGAAGAAGTTCATCAATGATCAATTTCAGCGTGATATGACCGGGCTTGTTCAGAAAGAGCTGGAAACTTTCCTGCAATCGGAAAAATCAGCAGAGAACATTCTGGCAGCGTTTGGAATCAAGGATGGCCAAGCGAAAGCGGAGAAACATATAAACTTATTAATTGAACAGAAATATGAAAACATTATAAGCAAATATAGAGGACTGCCCCTTAAAGAAGTTATTCCTCAGGGTCTTTTGGATAAAGCGGATGAAAAAATTCCAGCTATCAGTTCAATGATCCTTAAAAAAGGGGTTGATTATTTCTCCAGTATTGAAGGCAAAATGCGGATACAAAGAATGGCTGATGATTTTGTTCGTGAGCGAAGCGGTGTGCTCAGCAATATGCTGCAGATGTTCATGGGGAATATCAATCTTGCGGATAAAATTCAGCCGGAAATCATCAGGTTTTTAAGCAATGAGGGTACAGCCGACCTGGTTACAACCCTTTTACAAAAAGAGTGGAGCAAAATTCTTGAGATGGAAGCTGCAGTTATTGAAGAGCAGATCGAAAAGGAACAGATTCTTACAGTATTAAAGAATATTGCACACAGAGTCATTAATCTGGAGAATGTATTTCGAAAGCCTATTTCATCCTTTGTGGCCCCATACAGGACAGTACTGACAGATGAGCTGGCTCCTAAAAGTGTTCAGATGCTTACTGATTGGCTCTCAGGCAAGACAGAAATGGTTATGGAACGGCTTCGTCTCGCAGAAGTTGTCCGGGAACAGGTCAGCAATTTTTCAGTCGAAAGATTAGAAGATATGGTCTTTTCTATAATCAAAAGCGAGTTAGCCATGATTACAAATTTAGGTTTCCTGCTTGGGGGTATTATTGGTCTCGTACAGGGAATCATTGCTATATTGATTAATTAAAGGGTATCGCCTCGCGTTTACTGTCATAGTTTGTTATAGTGTAGTGGATGTTCGAAACGGAGAATGTATTGTCCATTTTGAACAAGTATCGGGAGGAGTGTTATTAATGGCAGTAAATTTATTTGATTCAGCCTACGAGTTAGAAAAAGCAGTGCGGGAGAGCGATGAATATAAAGCTCTAAAGCAAGCATATGATGATGTGAATGCAGATCCGTCTGCGAAAGCAATGTTTGATAACTTCCGCAAAATCCAGATGGAACTTCAGCAAAAGCAAATGATGGGCCAGGATATTACGCAGGAAGAAGTAGAACAGGCTCAAAAGACAGTCGCACTTGTACAGCAGCATGCCCAGATCTCAAAGCTTATGGAAGCAGAACAGCGCATGAGCATGATGATTGCAGAAATGAACAAAATCATCATGAAGCCTCTTGAAGAGCTTTATGGAGCGGCTGAATAATTTCATCAGAAAACTCCCGGATATTGATCCGGGAGTTTTTTTATAAGAAAAGATCATTTTTTCATATTAAACTAAACCAGGTTTGGGTACCTTTATGATAGATATTGATTAAAGAAGGGGGCAGTACATTGAATAAAGCCATTTTTCTTGACCGGGACGGCGTTTTGAATGAGGTTTTATCTGAAAGGGTAAAATTCGTTAACAAGCCTGAGCAGTTATATTTATTGGAAGGGGCAGCAGAAGCTGTGTCAGAACTGACCAAAGCCGGATATGAAATTTTCGTCGTGACCAATCAGGGCGGTGTGGGACTCGGCTTTCTGAAAGAAAGAGAGCTAAAGAAAATTCATGAAAGGCTGCAGGAGCTTGTTGCAGCCAAAGGCGGACATATTAAAGAGGTTGCCTATTGCCCTCATAAGCCGAAAGCAGGCTGTGAATGCCGGAAACCAAATGCAGGCATGCTTTTGGAATTGGCTGAAAGGCACCATCTTGATTTGGCTAAAAGCATTATGGTAGGCGATCATGAGCGGGACATTGAGGCAGGGAAGAAAGCCGGCTGTAAAACTGTTTTTATCGGCTCAGAGCAAACAAGTGCAGATATCCAGGCTTCATCACTTCTAGAGGCAGTAGAGGACATTTTAGAAATGCTTAAATAAAAGAGTAAAAGCCGCTTCCGCGAAAGGTGGAAACGGCTCTTAATTTTATTATGATTGTTTAGAAGATTAGCGTGCTCCGCCAAGCTGCTGCTCAGCCATTTGCACAAGGCGCTTCGTAATTTCTCCGCCTACAGATCCATTTGCTCTTGAAGATGTTTCCGGGCCAAGGTTCACACCGAATTCTGTTGCAATTTCATACTTCATTTGATCAATTGCCTGACTGACTCCTGATACTAAAAGCTGATTAGAATTGCTGTTTCTTGCCATGTAAATCATCTCCTTGGTGTAGTTTTCTTGTTTGTTACAATTATAGCTTTAGGAGAGCAAATAAGATTTATTCATAGTTGTTTATGGTACTTTATGGTAATTTTTTGAATCTGCAAATGCGGGTATGGGACTGTGCGCATATAAATACGGGCTATTCGCACAGAAAAAATTTGTTGCGCACATAAAATGGCTTCTTCCGCACACAAAAAGATTCTATCCGCACAGAAATCAAAATTGCCAGCTAAAGTTCGCCATTATAAAGCTGGAGAAACCCGAAAAGCCAAGAGATATAGGCACTGACCAATATTGCTCCTATAAAAATGGCCAAACAAGCCCAATCTTTCCAGGAAACAGAGACTTTATGATAAAAATCCCGGTTTTTATCTCCGGTAAACCCTTTTGATTCCATTGCCATGGCTGTCCTCTCAGCTTTACGGATCGCTCCGGCAAGCAGGGGAACTGTATACCTCTTAAGCTCTGCCATTTTTTCCGGGAGTGTCCTGGCTTTGGGTACTCCCCTGATCCGGTGTGAGCTTCTGATGATCTCGAATTCTTCTTTCATTAATGGCAGGAATCGATAGCCTGCCATGATTCCATATGCAAGCTTTGGAGAGAGCCGGCATTGCTGCATTAAACTGAGCAGAAATGCTGTCGGCTTTGTGGTTAAAATGAACAGAAGGGACAGAGAAGTAAAGCTTAACACCCTCATTCCAAGGGAAAGGGCACGCAGAAGGCCCTCCTCAGTCAATGTGAAGATCCCCCATGCCCATAATAGGGTTTCCCCTTCAATCGCTTTAGAAAAAATCAAAGCTGACCAAATATATATGACAGCCATGAAGATAAATGGCGAGAAAAGCAGAATCCATCTTTTGAATGAAACTCTTCCAAAAATAAAGGTGGCTGCTGCCGTTATCACTAAGGTCAGAAAAGGTGTAACCGGGTCAAAAAAAATCGATAGAAGTAATACACAGACTATCACAGTGAATGCTTTAATGCTTGGGTTTAATTCATGTAAGAACAAGTTTTTCCCTCCCTGCAATGGACCCGATATCATTCCTGAGTTTTTCAATGTATGGAACCTTTAAGGAAGCAGTCTTCAGAATGTCCTCTTTTTTCCATAATGCATCAGGCAAACCATCGTAAATCTTCTCTCCTTCTGAAAGAACAATCACTTTGTCCGCATATGAATGGATGATTTCCATGTCATGTGTGATCATCACCACGGATCCGCCGCTTTGGATCTTTGCTTCCATTAGCTTCATAAGCTCACCGCACGTCCTGGCATCCTGTCCAAAGGTCGGCTCATCGAGGAGGAGAAGATCCTGGTTATACACAAGCATCGATGCAACACTAAGCCGCCGTTTTTGCCCCTGGCTTAAGGAAAAGGGATGCATGTCAGCGCACTGCAGCAAGTCCACTTGAAGCAGTGCAGCCTGAACTGATTCTTTAATATCACCATCAGGAATCTGCTGTATTTTTAGACTGAATGCAATTTCATCATAGACAGAATCAGCAATAAATTGGTGTTCGGGGTTTTGAAAAACATAACCTAATTTCTGTCTTAGCTCCTGCTCCTTCCACTGGGAAAGGGGACTGTCATAAAAGAGAATATTGCCTTTGGAAGGAGTATAAAGTCCAGCCAAGAGTCTTGAAAGCGTTGTTTTTCCTGATCCATTTGAGCCGGCAATGGCCACAAATTCACCTTTTTTAACAGAAAAACTAATATCTTTTAGCAAATCTTTCCCAGCTTTATAAAAGGATAGATTCTCTGCGGATAGAATAATTTGTTCTTCAGGAGCTTGGTGATTTTTCTTCCTGTTATCTAAAACCTGAAGTGCACCAATGGGATTCTCAAATCCGGCGATTAATTTCTCATCAGTCAACGGAAGTTTTTCCCCTTTATAAATACCTGCTTTTTTCCCTGAAAGGCCTGCTTTTACCGAACTTGGCAGCCAGATGCCCTCAAGCAGAAATTCTTCTGCATATTGATTAAAGCATTCTTCAGTGCTTCCATTAAATAATAGTTCGCCTTCTCTGTTTAGGACTGCGCAGCGGTCGGTCAAATCAATCCAATCATCCAGCCTGTGTTCGATTATTAGAAGGGAGAATGATCTCTTCTCTTTAAGCTCTTTAATGATGCGGGTAAGTTCATAGCTTGAAGCCGGATCCAGGTTTGCTGTCGGTTCGTCTAAAATCAGGAGATCCGGTTTCAATGACAATACACATGCCAGTGCAAGCTTTTGCTTCTGGCCCCCGGAAAGGGTGTGAATTGGGGCATATTTATATGGCAAAAGATGAACAAGCTCCAATGCTTCATCAATCTTATTCCCGATTTCTTCATGCGGCGTTTTCAAATTCTCAAGTCCAAATGCCAGCTCATCCTCGACTGTGGTCATGCAAAATTGGCTTTCAGGGTCCTGAAACACAATTCCAATGTGCTGATTAATTTCACCAGGGCCGAATTCCTCCAGCCTCTTTCCTTTGAATGAAATGATCCCGTCCAATTCGCCATCTGCGGCCTCGGGATACAATTTATTTAAGCAGAAAGCAAGTGTGCTTTTTCCCGAGCCGCTGGGTCCCAATAATAGAACTGCTTCCCCTGCATTAAGGCTGAATTGCATATTTTTAAAAATGGGCTTTTTCACATCTTCATACCTGAATGTAAGCTGCTCTGTTTTTAATATGTTCTGTTTATGCTGTAATGCCATTTTCCGGTTTTCCCCTTTTCAGCTCTTTGCCAATAGGAAAGCTGTTTAATGCTCCGGTCTTTGCAAGGCTTTCGCTCAGCCATTTGCCCATCAAGCCTGCCAGTAAAGCACCGCTGACCATCCTTACACAAAACATAGCCATTACATAACCGGGTGAGAGGGCCGCATAGCCGGAAATGAAATAGCCCCAAATAAAGCTTGTAACAGAAGAGCCCATGCCGGCAGCAATTAAGACCCATGTCCGGTAATTATTCCATTTCGTGGCCGCAAAAACAGCTTCCGCTCCAATCCCCTGAATCATGCCCGACAGAATCAGGCGGGGACCGACAGCATTGCCGATCATGACTTCAATGGCTGCAGCGATGGTTTCCGATAAGAAAGCTGCCCCGGGTTTTCTGATTATGTACGCTGCGAGAATTGAAACAATAAACCAAATGCCAAAAATAAAATCATATCCAATTAAGCCGAATATTGCATATAGCACATTGCCAAATTGCATGAATATCAGGTATACAACTGCAAACACGACAGCGAGTACAGACAGGACAATGACTTCACGAAGCTTCCACTTTTCAAGCATATTATTCAGCCCCCTTTTTGGATGGGCTATTGGCAGACATATTCACCGTCATAACAATATGGGTGGAATTGCTTTTCTTACAGTTTTCAAAAGCGTCCTCCAGAGTTTTAAAAACAGAGTGTGCATCCCCGTCTAATCTTGAAGCATAATGCACCCCTTTTGTAAAAATTCCCTGATTCATTGCAAGCTCGACCTGATCCATAATGACATTCATGTATTCAGGAATCCCCATCGGATAAAGGGCGAACTGGACCGCAACTTCCTGGCTGATACCTGCTGCTGATTCTTCATTTGCCAATTCCTCATTCTCAGCAAGATAAGCATCTCCTGCAGTATCACCAGGACATCCATTTGAAAAAGTTCCGTTAAATACTACATGGTCACCATGCTTAACAGCTTGAAGATAAATAGCTTTAACCACATCGAAAACATGAATGGACCTGCCTCGCACACAGGTGCTAACATCATCTGTTTCCATCCAAACCTTGCTCGTATCCACTTCTTTTAAAGCTGATAAAATAATATCCGCAAACCTGTCAGTCATGGGATAAATTGAAAATCTGCACCCTGTAATTTCACTGGTTCCACATAAAAAATTTTCCTGCATTTTGCCATCCTCCTAGTATTAATGAAAAGTTTTTTTCGTAAGGTTTGCTGCTGTTTTTTGAATTACTTACTGTGTTGATAGTATCGACAGGTGCAAGGCTCCTTCGGGAGCATATGTGCAAGCACACCGCCTGCCCGCGATTCGCTGGGAAATCAACGACAATATACATGAGCCAAAAACAACAAATTTTACAAAAACAGCCTGGTTAAAATAAAAAAACTGCATTCCCAATAGGAAATGCAGTTGAATGTTATCAATACACTAAAATGATAGCCGTTCACCTGCACTTCCCCACGCTGGTATTATCCAGATCGGGTAATAAGAGTCAGAACGGATTGTTCTTCTCAGCCAAAAAGCTCCCCTAGTGCAAAACTTGGATATGCAGTTTTTAATGACTCCATCTTAATACGGAGAATCCAAATTGTAAATGACTATTTATAATTCTTTTATTCAAATAATCTATGAAAACAGTTAAACACCTTCACTAACACAGGCAATCAACGAAAAAATTTCTGCATTGTCCATGTCATGTTCTAATCCAGTCCCTCCCTTCATAAAAGTGTAATAGGACAATTTTACACCGAGAATAGGGGGCAAATCGGATGATATACAGAATGCTTGCTTTAAACATAGACGGAACACTACTCCAATCAAATGGAAGACTTCATAAATCAACAAAAGAAGCAATTGAATATGTGCAGCAAAAGGGAATTTATGTAACACTTGTCACATCCAGAAGCTTTCCTTCCGCGAAGAAAGTGGCTAAAGCATTGAAATCCAATTCTTTGCTGGTTACACACAGGGGG
This sequence comes from Cytobacillus sp. FSL R5-0377, assembly GCF_038004385.1. Classification (NCBI taxonomy): domain Bacteria; kingdom Bacillati; phylum Bacillota; class Bacilli; order Caryophanales; family Bacillaceae; genus Cytobacillus; species Cytobacillus sp. FSL R5-0377. Next base: position 1,267,217 of record NZ_JBBORA010000001.1, on the reverse strand, counting down.
GCATATATTGCAGCTTCCCAGGAAAAGCCTATATTTGTAAAAAGGATTCAGGAAGATGAAACGTTTGAAATCGTGCGCCTGCTTGAAGGCTTTACCTGTCAAATCAGGCTGGTGCACGAAAAATATTCCCTTGCAAACAAAACGAAGCTTAATACCAATATGCTTGCAAAAACAGTTTTTACAACGGGTGATCCCATTTTTTATTCCCAGCAATTTGTGGATTCTTTAAGTGAGACTATTTTAGATGAGCCGGTTACGCCGCCGAAAATCGAAGTGTACTTTGAAGATAAGGAAGACCTTGAGGATGCTAAGACAGCCATTTGGGGCATGTTTGAAAATGTAGAAGTCTTAAAACTGAACGATCTGAGGATGGACATTGTTCCTGCAGGGGTCTCAAAACTGAATGGGCTTCTCTATTTATGTGAGCATCTTGGGATTTCCAGAAATCAAATGGTCGTCATAGGAGACTCTGAAGATGATCTGGAAATGATTGAAGCAGCAGGATTGGGTGTGGCAATGGGCAATGCTCCGGCAGAAGTAAAAAAAGCAGCGGACTGGCTGACGCGATCAAATGATCAGAACGGCGTAAGCTACATGGTTAAAGAACATTTCCGTAAACAGCATCCAATCGATTTCCTGAAGAAAATGAATCTATTAAAATAAAATTCAATGAATGAGAGCCCGATTAGTAATTCGGCTCTTTTTTTAGTTAGCGATAGTATAGAAACCATATCAGTAACCTATAGGATTCACTTTCCTGATATTGACCTTGTTTCCCCATTTATGTACACTAGAAGGAGTTTGCCAACATGAATAAATAGACTATGCAGCTGCCGTCATTGAGATAAAACACCGGCAGATTTATTATATTTTTAAAAAAAGGTGATCGATTTGAACATTTCAATTTTAGGCATACAGGATGAACGATTCCATCGGCCGCTTCGGCTGATAGGGAACCTCTTTTTTGAAGAATGTGAAGTGGTGCTTGGTGAGAATGATGCAGCAGATCTGATCATTTCTTTTCAAATTGAGCATGGAGAACGCATTAAAGCCGCTGCAGAGATTACTGATAAAAATAGCAATAAACTTACAGCTGATTTTGAAAAAGAGTTCATTCCGGCTGAGTCAGAAAAAGAGAATTTCAAACAAATCAAGAATGCAGTATCTCATGTATACCTGACTGTTTTGCAGGACTGGACGGGCATTACGCAGAAGTGGGGAATTCTGACTGGGGTACGTCCCACAAAATTGCTTCACCGTGCCATGCAGAATCAGACACCTCTTAAGGAAGCACATCAGCAGCTGAAGGAAGAGTACCTGATTACAGATGAGAAAATCCAGCTTATGCAGAATATTGTAGACCGGCAGCTCGCTGTCGTGCCGGATCTTTATGACTTGAAAAATGAGGTAAGCATATATATCGGCATTCCGTTCTGTCCGACAAAGTGCGCGTACTGTACTTTTCCTGCATATGCGATTAATGGCAGACAGGGTTCTGTCAACTCATTTCTTGGCGGCCTTCATTTTGAAATGCGCAAAATGGGAGAATGGCTGAAAGAATATAATGTAAAAATTACCACTGTCTATTATGGCGGAGGGACTCCAACAAGCATTACAGCTGAAGAGATGGATATGCTTTATGAGGAAATGTATGAATCTTTTCCAGATGTAGAAAACATTCGGGAGGTCACCGTGGAAGCAGGCCGTCCGGATACAATCACACCTGAAAAGCTTGAAGTGCTGAAAAAATGGAATATTGACAGAATCAGCATCAATCCCCAGTCCTATATTCAGGAGACACTGAAAGCTATTGGACGCCATCATACAGTGGAAGAAACCGTAGATAAGTTCCACCTTGCCCGCGATATGGGAATGAATAACATTAATATGGATCTGATTATCGGACTCCCTGGAGAAGGTGTACCGGAATTTGCACATACATTGGATGAAACAGAGAAATTAATGCCGGAATCCCTGACAGTTCATACTTTATCCTTTAAACGTGCTTCGGAAATGACGAAGAATAAGCAAAAATATAAAGTTGCTGAGCGGGAAGAAATTGAAAGAATGATGGACATGGCTGAGGATTGGACTAAAAAGCATAATTACCATCCCTATTACCTATACCGTCAGAAAAATATCCTTGGCAATCTTGAGAATGTCGGCTATGCTCTTCCGAATCAGGAAAGCATCTATAATATTATGATTATGGAAGAACAGCAGACAATCATCGGGCTTGGATGCGGGGCTTCCAGTAAGTTCATTGACCCAGAGACAGGAAAAATTACTCATTTTGCTAACCCGAAAGATCCAAAATCCTATAATGACAGTTTTAAGCATTATACAGATGAGAAATTGAAAATATTAAAAGAGTTATTTAATAAACACGAATCCCTTGCTGAATAGGCGGGGGTTTTTCTTATGGGGATATTTTAGAAAATTAAGAAAATATTAAAGGGATTTTGTGAAAATAAAGAGAATGAATTAGGTAAAAGATCATAGAACTCTATGATCTTAAATGTAAGCGTTTTCTAAAAGGGGGAATTGTAATGATGATGCAAACACCTTTGACTATGACGCAAATGATCAAGCGGGCAGAAAAGTATTTTCCAAAAAAAACGGTCGTTTCAAGAACGGCCGGCGGAATTCAGAGATTTACATATAAGGAGATTGCAGTACGAACCAGAAAGCTGGCAGAGAGTCTCCAAAAGCTGGGAGTGGAGAGAGGGGATAAGGTCGGGACACTGGCATGGAATCATCATCGCCACCTGGAAGCTTATTTTGCCATACCATGCAGCGGAGCCGTTCTGCACACAATTAATATTCGTCTGTCACCTCAGCATATTACATATATTATTAACCATGCCGAAGATAAAGTGCTGCTGATTGATCCTGATATTGTACCGCTAATTGAGAAGGTTAAGGATGAGTTAAAGACGGTCAAGGCATTCATTATTATGACAGATGAAGAAGAATTGCCTGAGACTTCTCTTTCGCCGGTATATCACTATGAAACGCTTATCAATGAAGCGGGCGGTAACTATGAATATCCTGATGATCTGGATGAAAATTCAGCAGCGGGAATGTGCTATACCTCAGCCACTACAGGCAACCCGAAAGGTGTCGTCTATTCCCATAGGGGCATTGTTCTTCACAGTATGGCACTGGGAATGGCAGATAGTGCTGCTGTAAGCGAGAGAGATATCGCCCTTCCAGTTGTGCCGATGTTCCATGTAAATGCATGGGGGCTGCCGTTTGCTGCTGTCTGGTTTGGAACTGCTCTTGTATTGCCGGGGCCATATTTTACACCGAAACTTCTGGCAGAGCTTATTCAATCCGAGAAGGTTACCATAACAGCCGGAGTACCGACAATCTGGCTCGGATTATTAAATGAACTGGATGAAAATAAATATGACATGAGTTCACTCCGATCGGTTCTGTGTGGAGGTTCGGCAGCGCCAAAAGGCATGATTAAAGCCTTCGAGCAAAAGCACAAAATACCATTCATGCATGCCTACGGAATGACTGAAACAAGTCCTCTTGTGGTTATTTCGACCTTAAAAAGCTACCATGAGGAGCTATCAGCAGAAGAAAAGCTTGATATAAAAGCCAAGCAGGGCATTCTTGTTCCAGGGCTCGAAATGAAGATTGCCGGCAAGGATGGCGAAGCAGTATGGGATGGAAAGGAAATGGGGGAACTCGCCATAAGGGGGCCATGGATTGCTTCTGAATATTATAAAGATGAGCGGACCAATGAGGCATTTCGTGATGGCTGGCTCTACACGGGAGATGTCGTAACCATTGATGAAGAAGGATATATGAAAATCGTTGACCGGACAAAAGACTTAATCAAAAGCGGAGGGGAGTGGATTTCTTCCGTTGATATCGAAAATGCCATAATGGCACATGAGTCGGTATTTGAGGCAGCAGTCGTTGCTGTACCACATAAACAATGGCAGGAGAGGCCTGTGGCATGTGTTGTTCTGAAAGAGCCATTTAAAGGGAAGACCACAAAAGAAGAACTCTATGAATATCTGAAACCGCAATTTGCAAAGTGGTGGCTTCCGGATGATATTCTATTCCTTGAGGAAATACCAAAAACGTCTGTAGGGAAATTCCTCAAAATGGCGTTGAGAGAACAGGTCCAAAAAGAATATACTGGTCAGGCAAAGTAAATAAGTTGAAAAAACAGCATCCTACTGAGGTTGCTGTTTTTTAATTTTTTAATTTAGTACCTTCCTTCCCCAGGATTTAGTGTCAAAGCAAGTGATAGATAGATACCGTTTTCTATTTAATTGTAATCGCAGGCATTATCGCAGACATAACAAAAAAGTGACAAAATTATAAATTTTTAGAAAAAACGCTTTTTAAATATAATAATACTCTTTATAATAAAAGAAGCATATTAAGGAGGAGAAGGATTTTGACAACTGATTTTGTAACTGATACTGTCAGCGTGCAGTTTGATGGGCGGGTAGCCACAGTTGAGATGAACAGGCCGGACTCGTTGAATGCATTAAATGTGGAAATGCTGACAGGGCTCATGAGTGCCATGAAAGATATTGGCCAAATGGATGAAATCGATACTGTTGTATTGAAAGGAAGAGGCCGCGCATTTTCATCAGGCGGGGATATTAAAACAATGCTTTTGGAAACAAATGAAAGCGGTTTTCCGGAGGTAATGGATTGCATCAGTGAGCTGGCTGTAACTCTTTATAGCATGCCGAAGCTGACCATAAGTGCTGTAACAGGAGCAGCTGCCGGTTTGGGCTTAAGCCTGGCTCTTGCCACTGATTATATATTGGCAGACAAGAACAGCAAGCTTGCCATGAATTTTATTGGAATCGGATTAATTCCTGATGGTGGGTCTCACTTCTTCCTGCAGCAGCGCATTGGCGAAGATAAAGCTAAGCACTTAATCTGGGAAGGAAAAGTGCTGACTGCTGATGAAGCTCTGCAAATGGGGCTGATACACGAAATAGCAGAAGATGATTTAAGCTCAGCAGTTGAAGCAAAATTGAAAAGATGGCTGAACAGCCCGACGGAAGCAATGATTAAGACAAAGAAAATTCTTGCTGATAAAAATCGGCCGCTGCTGCTGAAGGTGCTTGAGCTTGAAAAGCTCGGCCAGCATAAAATGCGGCAAACGGAAGATCATAAAGAAGGAATCCAGGCCTTTATTGAGAAAAGAAAGCCTGTGTTTAAGGGAAAATAAGATGTGACAGAAGAAAAGCATAGAGCCGAGCCCTTTGCTTTTCTTTGACACCTCATATAATTGTCAGGCTCCAGCGCCGCCCTCCGAAGGTGTTGGGGATGGGCAATGCGCTTCCGCTTTTCTTCCTACCTATGAAACAGTATTAGTTTGCCCGCAGGAGAAGTGCAGCGGTGAGTGTTTTCATCCAGTCCTTTTTCCTTAAGGAGATTTTCTCCCACATTCTTAGCTTCGTCATCGGAAGCTGCCTGGAATGCTTCATCCAGTATCTTTTTCCCGTCCTGTTCAAAAGCAGTAAGCTTATAAGTCTTCATTATAGGACCCCCTCTTATTGAAAAATTCAGATAGTTACTATTATTCTTGCATAATTTCCTATAATGTGCAAAGTATTTATTTATGAGAAATCCAGAAAATATTTACATAGAATAGGGAACTTTTTCCCTATTCTGTACGTATTGCATAATAAAAAGGGGGAAGTGGATATGGCTTTAGAGCTTAAACATGTAACAAAGCGCTTTGGTACGTTTACTGCAGTGGATGATTTGTCACTTTCAATTCCCGAAAGTGAGATGTTTGGATTTTTGGGGGCTAATGGCGCTGGTAAAACGACTACTTTCCGAATGATACTGGGGCTATTGGATCCCAGCGGAGGAAAGATTACCTGGAATGGAAATCCCATCGATTATTCAACCAGTCCGCTGATAGGCTATCTTCCTGAAGAAAGAGGCTTATATCCAAAGCTTAAGGTTAAGGATCAGGTTATCTATTTGGCTAAGCTGAGAGGAATGCAAAAGCATGACTGTCTAAAGGAATTAACTTATTGGCTTGAGCGATTCAAAGTTCCTGAATATGCGAATAAAAAAATTGAAGAGCTTTCAAAGGGAAATCAGCAGAAAATCCAGTTTATTACTGCAGTTATACATAAGCCAAAGCTTTTAATTCTGGATGAGCCATTCAGCGGGCTGGATCCGGTTAATGTAGAGCTGTTGAAGGATGCTGTTATGGATCTAAAGGAAAACGGTACAACCATTGTCTTTTCCTCACATAGGATGGAGCATGTTGAAGAACTTTGTGAGCATTTATGCATCATGCAAAGAGGTCGGCCGGTAGTCCACGGGTCTTTAAAGGAAATTAAACGGTCCTTTGGAAGAAAGAATCTTATAATCCATGCAGATTATGATTTAAGCTTTTTGAAGGATGTCAGTGGAGTGGTGAAAGCCAGACAGACAGCAGAGGGGATTCAGCTGCAGATTTCCGGTGAAGATGCTGCTGAAGTAATTTTCAGGGAAGTTGCAGAGAAGGGGTTTGTCCGTAAATTTGTTTTGGAAGAGCCGTCTCTGAATGATATTTTTATTGAAAAGGCAGGTGCTTCCTATGAATAACTTTATGACAATCCTTTTTCATACTTATTTAAGCAAGCTGAAGACCAAGTCGTTTATTGTTACAACTCTTATTACGGTGGCGATAGTTGCAGGGCTTGCCAACTTATCCGGAATTATTGATTATTTTAATAAGGATGATCAAGAACGAATAGCAGTAATCGATGAGACTGGTGTGCTGTTGGCCCCACTGCAGGAACAAATGGATACTTTAAATAGCAAAATATCTTTAATTGCATACAAAGGGTCAGAGTCAGAAGGGGAAAATGATGTTAAGGATGAAAAGTATCAAGGGCTTTTAGTTTTATCCTTTACTGAAGAAGTGCTGCCTGAAGCAGCTTATAAAGCAAGAAGCATAGCCGATTCAGCCATCCCATCCGAATTGCAGGGCGGACTGCAGCAGTTAAAAACACAGATGGCCGCCACTCAAATAAACCTTAGTCCGGAGCAATTAAGCAAACTATATGAGCCGGTGCCTTTTGATAAAACTGCTCTTGAAGAAAACGCTAAAACAGAAGAAGAACTTAATCAGGCAAGAGGACTTGTTTATGTTCTATTATTCATTATTTATTTTGCCGTCATCTTATACGCTAATATGATTGCCATGGAGGTAGCGACAGAAAAGTCTTCCCGTGTTATGGAAATTCTGATTTCCAGTGTCTCACCAATCAAGCAGATGTTCGCAAAAATATTGGGAATCGGGCTCCTAAGCATGACACAGATGCTACTAATTCTATTGGTTGGCTATTTTTCAGTCAAACCAAATCTTGATAAGATGGAAGGCGGCTTTTTTGAATTCTTTGGATTTGGAAACATTCCAGCTTCGACTATCACTTATGCACTCATCTTTTTCATACTTGGATATTTCCTATACGCCACCCTGGCAGCTTTTCTTGGCTCGCTGGTAAGCAGAATTGAAGATATCCAGCAGATGATTACACCGATGACCATGATGGTAGTTGCAGGCTTTATGATTGCTATGTTTGGCTTAGGCCAGCCGGAAGCTTCCTTTGTAACTATCACGTCATATATACCTTTCTTCACTCCGATGCTTATGTTCATGAGAGTAGGGATGCTGTCACTGCCGGTATGGGAGCCGGTTCTAGGGATCGCAATCCTTCTCATTACCATTATCGTGCTGGCTGTCTTTGGGGCGAGAGTCTACAGGGGCGGAGTATTAATGTATGGTAAATCCAATTCGTTTAAGGATATTAAAAAAGCATTACAGCTTACTAAAAATGAATAAACAGGATGTTTATCAAAATTTCATGGCTCTTAGACAGATAATCTGTTTAGCCAATGAGTGATTCAAAAGGAAGGTTCTTAATCCTCGAAAATGATACGCATACTCTTTGCGCACAGCTGTTTCAGGGAGTCAGGCAGGCCCACCGCACTCGCCGCGGAAAGAAAGTGCCAAAGTGGAATCCAACTTACAGATTCATTAGAACAATAATTGTCTTTAATAATGGGCCCTATTGAAAAAAGCTCCGTCTTTAAGAAACGGAGCTTTTTTCATGGAGTTTTTATGCAAACAATGCCTTCAATCCTTCAAATGCAAAATAAGCCCCAAATCCAATCAGCGATAATCCTGAAAGAATCGATATAATGATTATTCCTTTGCTGGTCAGGAATCGGCGAAACCCAGTGGTCAATCCTGCTACAAATATATCCCATAGCATGAGTCCCAGAAAAATCATGGTACTGTATAAAAAGAGCTCTGTTTTTCCATAGGATGCAGCTGTTTTTGCAAGGACAGATCCGTAAATGCCCAGCCAGAACAGAATAGAAAGAGGACTGGATATAGACATAATAAACCCGGAGAAAAAGCATTTAAACAATGAATCCTGGCTGCGCACATAGCTTATGGTAATTTTATTGGCATTTATAATACTCTCGATTCCCGTATATAAAAGAATAAATCCTCCAAAAAGCCACAGGAAAATCTGTATAAAAGGGGTATCCAAAAAATGGACGAGCCCAAGGTATACAACCAGCATATAAAACGCATCTGCAATCATTGAGCCCACTCCAACAATCCAAGCATGCCAAAATCCATTTTTTATCCCTTTTTCAAGCCTGACAGCATTTACAGGCCCAATTGGAGCTGCCAGAGACAGTCCGAGAAACACATAACTTAAATAAATTCCGATTCCCAATATACCACTCCGCCCTTAATAATTTCCTTGAGGTTATCTGCCAGTCCTCAAGGAAAGAGTCTTGTACATTTTTATGCACAAGCTTCCCGGTCTAAAACCGGAATAAGAAACCTGGGGGAATATTTCTTATTTAATTACGGATAGGAACGTGCATTCGATTTTTGGATAAGGTAAAATGAGAGAAAAGGAATGAAAGGAAGTTTACATGAAAAGGGTTACGTTTATTCATGCTGCAGATTTGCACCTGGATAGTCCAATGTCCGGTTTGAAGCATTTGCCTACTGCCATTTTTAAAAGGCTTCAGGAAAGCACTTTCGATGCATTTACCAAAATAATTGACTTAGCTATTTTCCATGCAGTGGACTTTGTCATTTTAGCCGGGGATTTATTTGACGGTGAAGACAGAAGCATAAAGGCCCAAACCCGTTTTCGGAAGGAGATGGAGCGGCTGGCCGAGAGCGGAATTGCGGTTTATGCAGTCCATGGGAATCATGATCATATGGATGGCCACTGGGCTCATTTGCCAATGCCGGAAAATGTCCATATTTTTTCCCCTGAGGTTGCAGTGATGCAGCATATTGCTGAAAATGGGACATCTGTTCATCTTTACGGTTTCAGCTATCCTAAACGGCATGTGCTGGAAAGAATGATCGATCAATATCGCAGGGAAGATGGCGCAGATCTGCATATTGGTATACTTCATGGCACTTTTGAAGGCAGCAGTGATCATGATCCATATGCGCCGTTCCGAATGAATGATTTGTTGGAAAAGGGTTTTGATTATTGGGCTCTCGGACATATACATAAACGGGAAATCATCGTTTCCCAGCCACCGGTCATTTATCCCGGTAATATACAGGGAAGAAACCGCAAAGAAACTGGTCCGAAAGGATGCTATTTAGTTGAACTTGATAGTTCCGGTGCAAAGACAAAGTTTCTGGAGACTGCTGCTGTTATCTGGGAAAATGCAGAAATAGATGCTTCCGGATTGGAAAACTATCAGGATGTATATGAGACTTGCATAAATCTGATGGAAGAAAAGCGCAAAAACAGGCTGGGAACAGTCATAAACCTGACACTTACCGGCGTAGCCATGCCTGATCACGAAGTAAGAAGCCTAACCAATGGGGAGCTCCTCGAAACCCTGCAGGAGGACGAGGCAGATGAGGAATCATTTGTATGGATTTCCGGTATTTCAGTGAATGAAAAAAGAATGTGGAATAAAGAAAAGCTGGCACAAGATTCAGAGTTTTTCAGTGAGCTTTTTAAAACAGCGGATCAGTTTGCTGAGCGCGGTGAAAATGCTTTGCCCCTGTATTCACATCCCCTGGCAAGGAGATTTATAGGGGAACTCACTAAGGATGAAAAACAGAGTATCGCAGAGGAAGCCGAAGCACTTCTTGTAGGCCTTTTATACAAATCTTAAAGACAATGAATGGAGGTGGCCCCTTGATAATCACAGACATACATATCTACGGTTATGGAAAGCTTACTGACTTTATGCTATCCGATATTCAATCCTTGCAGGTTATTTACGGAGAAAATGAGGCAGGCAAATCTACCATTATGTCTTTTATCCATAGTGTTCTTTATGGCTTTCCGGCCAAGACCCAATCGGAATTAAGGTATGAGCCTAAAGAAGGAGCCAAATATGGAGGCAGGCTTACCGCTGTTTTTCCTGATAGAGGGAAGGCTGTAATAGAGCGGGTTAAAGGCAAAGCATCGGGGGATGTGAATGTCCTGCTTGAAGATGGAACAAGGGGGGGAGAAGAACTTTTAAGTGAACTTCTTAACCATATAGACAAAAATCTGTATCAATCTATTTTCTCCTTTAATATTCATGGGCTGCAAAATGTGAATCAAATGAAGGGTGAAGATTTAGGAAGGTATTTGTTTTCGGCAGGCTCACTGGGTACGGATCATCTCGTTTCCGCTGAGAATATCCTTCAAAAGGAATTGGAAAGCCGCTTTAAGCCAAACGGAAAAAAGCCTACCATGAATATAAAGCTGAAAGAAATGAAGCAGCTGCATCGGGATTTGAAAAATGCTGAGAAGAATAACGAGCACTATTGGGTATTGCTGCAAGAAAAAGAGAGTATAGAGAATGATTTAAAGAGAATTCAGCATGAGCTGGAGGCGCAACGGCAGGAGTTATCCCGTCTGAGAGAATGGAAGGATTTCAATCCATTACTGGCAGAGGAGCAAGAGCTGATTAAAGAACGGGAAAAATTTACGGACATGACTTTTCCGGCAAATGGCCTTGCTCTTTTGGAGAAGCTGGAGAGCTTGATTAAGCCGCTGGAAGGGCGAAAAGCCAATCTGGAATCCAGAATAAGCATCCTGGAACAAGAGCTCGCAAAAAGTCAGCCTGATTATTTGCTTCTTAAGCATGAGCCGCAAATCAATTCAGCAGTTGAGGGGCTGCCGCTGCTGGATAAATTAATGCAAGAAGACAAAGAGTTATTAATAAAGCTGGATAATATTACAGAGGAAATTTTAAACCTTCAGGAAAGACTTCATCTTCATATTGACGAACAGCAGCTTGAACAAGCTGATACGAGTGTTTTTATGAAGGAAAAGATTAATACAGTAAATTTCCGGCGAAACCACCTTCAGGCAATGAAAATGGAGCTGGACGAAAGGTTTAACGATGAAAAGTCGGTGTTAGAGAAGACGGAACAGAAAATTGGCGAATTGAAGGAGCAGCTTCTTACAGAAGAAGAGCGGGCAGCAATTAAAGAAACACTAAGCGTCACCGCAAATAAAGATCATATCGAAAAAGAACTGCAGAATACACAGGAAAGGCTACAATTCCTTCTTAAAGCAGAAAAAAAGGAACAGGAAAAAAGCCAGCAAAAATCATATAGCGATAAAAGGCAGCTTCTGTTTTTGGGTATTCTTTTTGCAGCGTTTGCCGGCTGGGGAATCTTTAGTCAATTATGGGTTATTGCAGGCGCAGGAGTTATAGGCACAGCCTTTTGTTTTACTATGGCCAATAAAAAAGAGCCTAAGGGTCAGGACAGCTTTATTGAAGATGAAATAAAAGCCCTGAGGAAAAAAGAACAATCACTGCTGGACAAATTGAAGCATCCTGACATTCAGCATGCTGAGAGCCTCGAGGCGCAGCTAAAGGAAGACAGCGAACGGCAAAATCAGCTTATCCAATTACAGATTCATCTTGAACAGGCGAATGAAAAATACGAAAAGGTCATTAACTCTTTTGAAAAATGGGAAAAGGACTCTGCCGATCTTGAAGCTGAGCTCCTGCAGCTGGGGAAGCAGCTGTTACTTCCTTCTGAAATCGCCAAAAACTATTTAGGCGATGCATTTAGTCTAATTGAAAAACTGAAAGTCCTTAACAGAGAAAAGAAATATATCCTTGAACGAAAGGAAGCAGCAGAAAAGGGAATTAAAGAAAAGCTGCAAACTTTTCGAGAGCTAAAAGCTTTATTGGTTGGCGAGCCGGGAAGTGTTCAGGAAATCGTCTATCAGCTGAAAAACAGGCTAAAGGAAGAAACGGAAAAACAGATTAAGCAGGGTGAAAGAGAAAACAAACTTCAGGAGTTAAAGCTTGAGCTCGGCACAGTGCTGGCTGAACTTAGCCACTATCAAAAAGAATGCAGCCGCCTGTTCTCAAGCGCCGGCACTGATGGAGCTGAGGAATACCGGGAAAAAGCAGTACAAGCACAGAAATTATCAGAACTTGAAGAACAGCTAAAACAAGTCCGCAGGCAAATAAATCTTTACTCTTTTTCTCAGGAGGAAATCGGAAAATATTCCAGTGTGGCAAAACCGGAAGCAGAGATCCAAGCCATTAGCGAAAATGCTGCTCAGCTGAAGGAAAGTATTCCTGTTCTGCAAAGCAAACTTGCAGAAGTAAATCATGAAATTGGAATTCTCGAAGAGGGAGGAACATATGCTGAACTCCTGCATAAGTTCGCATTGCTGAAATCCGAGTTTGAAGCAGAAGCAAAGGAATGGGCAAAATATGCGGCTGCCAAGGATATTTTGGATCGAACGATTAACAGTTTTAAAAATGAGCGTTTGCCCAAAATGCTGGAAAAGGCAGAGCAATATCTCTCATATTTAACCAATGGCCGTTATGTACGGATTTTTCCTAAAGAGGAAGGAAGCGGTTTTCTGATAGAAAGCAGGACAGGAGCAGTTTTTGAAGCAAAAGAGCTAAGCCAGGCGACTGCAGAGCAGATATATGTATCCTTCAGGATTGCACTCGCCATGACGATATATGGCAAATACCCATTCCCTATTATTATTGATGATAGCTTCGTGAATTTTGATCATGTCCGAACGGAAAGAATGATTAATCTGTTAAAGAGCCTGACAAATCGGCAAATTTTATTTTTCACCTGTCATAAGCATCTTCTTCCGTATTTTCCTGAAGAACAGATACAGTCTGTTAAAAAAGAAAAGCTATCAGTCTAATTAGTATTCTTAAAGACATAACAGAGGACTTGCGGTTTTTTCTGAATAGAACATTACCCATTCATTAACATGTGAATGGGTTTTTGCGGCTGGCAAGTGACATGATATATTTAGGAGAGAGTCGTATCTGTATGGTATACTAGGTTAATAGAATTGCATGTTTAAAGAGGCTGCAAAAGATTTTTTTATTTCTGTTGCCCTGTTTAAACAACCTCGTGAAGGGAGCGTCGGCGCGCGTATGTCAAAAGGAATTGTTTATTATGAAGTAGGAGAACAAATCGAGCTTTTTCTGCTCATTAAAAGTGCAGCTAAAGGGATTGCAAGTAATGGAAAACCATTCTTAACCCTTATCTTCCAGGACCAAAGTGGTGAGATTGAAGCAAAGCTTTGGGATGTATCTGAAGAAGATGCCAAAAATTACAGTCCTGAAACCATTGTAAAAGTGGCAGGGGATATTTTAAATTATCGTGGACGCAATCAGTTAAGAATCCGCCAAATACGGCCGGCATCTCCAACTGATCCGGTGAAGCTCGCAGACTTTCTCGAAACAGCACCCTTAAGTACTGATGAAATGATGAGTAAAATCACTCAATATATATTTGAAATGAAAAATCCGAATATCCAAAGGATAACTCGGCACTTATTAAAGAAGCATCAAAAGGATTTTCTTGAATATCCGGCCGCTACTAAGAATCATCATGAGTTCGTGTCCGGCCTGGCTTATCATGTTGTATCCATGCTGGATTTGGCTAAAGTGATTTCCGGTTTGTATCCAAGCCTGGATAAGGACCTACTGTATGCTGGAGTCATCTTGCACGATTTAGGGAAAATAACTGAGCTGTCAGGACCGATATCAACATCCTACACAATAGAAGGAAACTTGCTTGGACATATAACCATTATGATCAATGAAATAGGAAAGGCAGCTGAGGAACTGGGAATCAGCGGTGAAGAAATTATGATTCTTCAGCATCTGGTCTTGTCCCATCACGGCAAAGCAGAATGGGGCAGTCCGAAGCCGCCGTTAATCAAGGAAGCAGAAATTCTACATTATATTGATAATATTGATGCAAAAATGAACATGCTTGATAGAGCGCTTGAAAGGGTAAAACCGGGAGAATTCTCAGAAAGGGTTTTTGCTCTGGAAAACCGTTCATTTTATAAGCCTAGTTTCCATAAATAACAAAAGCCATCCTTCCTTATTGGACAGGATGGCTTTTTTATTGCAGTATAACGGGCAGTTAAACCACCACTTCAAGACTCAGAGAAATTAGAGGAGGATCAGTGGGGGATAAAGAACCCCGTTGGTTGAAGTTTCATTTTATTGGCTGTCTATCATATTTTTCCTGGTCCAGCATACATTTTATAGTAATTGGACAACCATTATGAAAAGAAAGAGGGGAAATTGATGATTCCAATTTGGGTATATTTTGTGGCAGCCGGAATCGTTATAAGCGCATATATGGCGGTAAGGACAGGAAGAGAAGAGAAAAAAGTGGAGCATGACAGCATTGAACGCGAGGGTGAAATTTACATGAAGCGTCTTGAAAGGGAAAAAGAGGAGAGGAAATCTGCTCAGCAATCAGCAGGCTGATGATTTTATAGCACATTAAAATGGGGCTCCAGCATAGAGCCCCGTTTTATATTATTTTTCTTCAGTTCCAGCTTCACCTTCAGCTTCAGGCTTATCAAGAACTCCCTTAAGTTCCTTATCTTTAATATCTACATCGGCAGCCTCTAGTTCACGATCCATTGCCTGCTGTATTTTCTCGCCATCAAGCTTGGAGACTTTCACTTGATATTCCATTTCCTTTTTCATTTCATCAAATGACTTTTTCTCTTTTTTCTCAGTTACTTGAATGATATGGAAACCATGTTCTGATTTTACAGGAGCGCTGATTTCATTCACATCTAGAGCATAAGCTGCCTCTTCAAATTCAGGAACCATATTACCTGGTCCGAACCAGCCTAAATCTCCGCCATTTGCAGCAGACCCAGGGTCTTTAGAATATTCCTTGGCCAGATCTTCAAACTTTCCGCCTTCATCGAGCTTTTTCTTTACTTCTTTCGCCGTTTTTTCATCCTCTACCAGGATGTGGCGTGCTTTAATTTCCGGCTTGTAGTTATCGTAGTATTCTTTTACTTCTTTTTCCGTTACCTTAATATCTTTAATGGCTGCTTTTTCCTGAAGCAGGCCTGTTTTGAAGGTTTCCCTTAAATCTTCTTCATCCTTATAGCCATATTGCATAAGCGCCATCTCAAAGTTAGCGCCAAGCTGCTGTTTTAGTTCATCAATTTTTTCGTTAAGTTCCTTGTCTGTTACTTTGTATTTATCAGAAAGAACTTTTTCATAAATGAGCTCCTGTAGCGCCTGTTCGCCGTATTTTTCCTTCATTGCTTCATAAAGCTCGTCCTTCGTAATGTTTCCGCTCTTTGTTTCAACAACCACATCTCCTGATTCGCCGCCGGTGCTGCTGCATGCGCTTAATCCAATTACTCCGGCTGCAATGGAGAGCGATAGCATCCATTTCTTCATGTTGAACACTCCTAAATTAATTTTCAATTCTGCTCTGATGAGCTGGAATGCAGTCTTCTGCTGAATTTTTAAACTTTTAAAACCAGCATTTGCCTACACAGTACCTTTAATTATCACATTTTCTACTATACCATAAATGAAAAAAATAACAAAAGAAGAAAGTAATGCTTGGTCCATAAACCAGTGTTTTTTAAAAAATTTGGGTATCCGCCCATCCCATTCAGGACAATTGTACATATGATACATGGAACCCTCTGATGAGAGGTTTCAATCAGCCTAAAAAAAGTTTGGATAGCCGGGATACTAGCCTATCCGACGACAAAGGCAAATGAATAGGATATGGTAGCAGCCTGAAGGGGAGGTGTTATCCATGGGTGCAGGATACGGCGGAGGTTTCGCGTTAATCGTTGTATTGTTTATCTTGTTGATAATTGTAGGCGCAGCTTGGCTGTAAGCCTAGTTTGGGCATAGAGTCCGTCTGCTGGGCTCTGTGCCGCAAATCGAAAGGAGGATTCTAAATGTCCGGAGAAAGCGGATACGGCGGAGGTTTTGCGCTAATTGTCGTATTATTCATTTTGCTGATCATCATAGGAGCATCTTGGCTTTACTAAGATAAAAACCTTCACAATATATAAAAAGCGGCGGAAAATTTCCGCCGCTTTTGCTCATGGTAAGAGCGCTCAGGATAACCTAAGCATACAAGATTTCTACAAATGAAGAGATTAGCAATATGGTGATAAGAATGTTAATGGTTCTGAATACTTTGGGCTGCCGTTCCTCAGGAATCTCTTTTTGGAGACAAAGCGAATTTGTCATCTTGTTGATATAAAATAAAATAAAAACGGCAAAAATAATAAAGATGGAGATCATCCAAGATTCCCTCCTTGGGCAGTCATATGTTTACTCTAACTTGTTTTGTCTGTTATTTACAATAACAAAATTCACACAAAAAAGATAGTATTTAAGATTGCCTGTCCGGCAAGTAAAAGGTATCCTTTGCCAGGATACCCGGAATTTTTGCTAATGGTTTGAACGAAGTAAAATCTCAAATCCATCTTCATTTTCTTCCACATAAGAGTGATTTGGAGCATTAAGCACGTTTTTGGCGCAGATCATGTCAGAAAAAGACAGGCCTGCATGGAAAGCAAACAGGATGACAATATAATGTACATAATGAGGAAAAACAAAGCAAGCAGTCAGAAGCAGACTGTTTATTATGAACATAGGGGCCAGAGTGGCAGTAAGGAAAAGCCGTTTTGAAATTGGCTCCGTTATTCTAATATATATAATGGGCATAAAGCCATATTTAATGATCAGCTGTTTTTTAACGATAACACCTAGGTGTGCAATCGGGAGAAAGTGAAACAGCTTATGAACTGGATACATCAGCCATAATCCCGCTGCAAAGAAAATGAAATGATTATCGTAAAAGGAACCTGGCATAAACACATATGTTGCTGGAACATATGTAAATATGAAAGTAGCCAGCATAGTTAAGGAAGACAAAATAAAAAGTCTCTGTGATCCATATTGCTTGGTGAAGTTAATCGTCTTCCAGCAATTCATCATAAAAATACCTCCACAAGGAGTAAAATAGTATTCTTTCAAACTCACTTATGATACTTTACGATGAATATATAAAAAAATCAATAGGGAAAACAAGCAGATTTTGTCGGAAAAACCCTTTATTAAAATGAAACTTATGTGAAATGGTGAGCAACTATTTTTATAAATACAAAGCGAATGTATGCGATTCGCTTTGTAAGGGTTTACATTATATTGGGAGGAACTTTCTTTATTTATACAAGTTCCTTTTCAGCTGCTTGTTTTTTCTTTAATTTTCCCTCGTCTTCATCAAATTGGCTCTCAAGGTTTGCAAAGGACTTTTCAAAGATCTCCATGAAATCGTCACCATAGATATTGCGGACGATCGCCATAATTTCAATAATGTCAGGAAATTTCCCATAAAGCTCTCTTAGTGGCATTGCACCAGAGAACACAGCGTTTTTCTCCGGTGAATAGGTTTCCATTAGACTTAATAATACCTTTTCGCCATCCTCAGTCAATTTAATATAAGTATTTCTTTTATCGCTTTCTTTCTTAGAAAATTGGAGAAAACCCCGTTCTTCAAGCTTCTTGGAGAAATTGAATGCAGTAGAAACATGCATTACACCAAACTTGGCAACATCGGAAATCGATGCTCCGTTCAAATGGTAGGCAATCCATAAAATATGATGTTCATTAATATTTAAATCGTAGGGTTTTATCCATTGCTGCCAATCTTTTTCTATAGACTTCCACAGGGCTTTACTAAGCTGTGCCACTCGCTGGCTGAAAATCATTGCTTCCTTTATAGAAATTGCTTTATCCGACATTCAAAAGTTCACCTACTTTGTAAAATTAATTATTTCTGGCTATAAAGCCGGAAGTTCATTTTATGTTTATAGTATCATTATGCCAATAAAACAAAAATTAATAAAGATATAAATTTACAAAATTTTTAGAAATATAATTAAATATTCCTGTAAAAGGCTTAAGGTCAAGGCATAATAGCCAATATAAAGTTTTAAAAAAATTTGAAGCATTTTAATAATATATTAGTTTTCGTCCAAAAATAAAAAAATCCTCCTTTTTAACTAAAGAAAAAGAAGGAATGTTTATTTGCTATTTATTTATATTTGTTTCAAGTTCGTGCAGAGCTGCTTCAATTTCCTGCAATTCCCGCTGCAGTCTGTGCTGATGGGGAAGAATTTCGTTTTTCCAATTACTGATTGAATATTTAATGTCATTTGAGAATGCTTTAAAGGCTGTTTTGCCTTCCTTTGAAGCAAATGAAGCCGACTCCTTTATTGCCATCAATTCGGATTTTAATTCTAAAAGCTGCTCTTTCAGAAGGATTGTGTTTTCTTTTAACTGCTGTCTGGTATCCCTTCCTGAAGCAGGTGCAGTTAATAGGGTGGATATGCCGGCTGCAGCGCTTCCAGCTAATAGTCCAAGCAATAATGATTTGGCTTTCATTACCATCACCTCTAAGTCTTATTTATATGTCTATTTTACTACAATATTCGTTTTTCTAAAGCTGAAAATGAAAAGTGCTCTTCCCATATCTATATCACAAAACATGTAAGGGTAAACCATATCCTCATAGCTCCTGGCATACAGGCATACAATTCAGTAGAGGTATATGTTGCGAAAGGGGGAGGCAGGTTGTCCGGAGCGGCGGCTGGAATATTTGCATTAAGTGTGGTGCTGTTTTTAGGAGGTATTCATTTTTTCCTTTCTATAAAGAAACCCGGAGTCTATCCTCCGAAATATGTTCTGAAAAAAAGGGCAGCTGCTTTTGCAGCAGGAGGGGCGCTTTTGTTCCTGCTCGGTCTGATTGTCGGCAGTTTCTGAATAGTTTCCACATAAAAAGCCCGCTTATAAGCGGGCTTTTGTCTAATTTAATGGCTGATTGTCTGTTGAGTCAGCTTGGTTCTATTTGCAATTGATTGTGCTACAGGATACAGGATAACCATTGCTGCCGTGTTAACTGCAGCTGCAGGAAGTACAACTGCTGCAAATAAAGCTGTAAAAGGTCCTGGCAATCCGACAATTAAGTAAGCTGAAGTTAAGAATACAATTCCGGATACGATTGTTCCTGCGGCTGTTAAGACAGCTGCACTGACGATATTCTTCCTGAATTTCTTTAAGATCAGAAAAAAGGCGAAAAAGGTAAATGCAGTAACAGGCTTATCTATGATATTCGGGATTAATCCTCCGGGAAATGTGGTGGTTAATCCAGAAATCAGGCCAGTAACTAATCCTAAAAGCAAAACGCTCTTGGTATCTGGAAAAAGCATGATGCCTAAAAACATCATGGTAAGCATCATGTCGGGCTTCATTCCGAGAAAGAACCCCGGAACAACGGCATGAAGTACTGCGCCCATCCCAACCAATAGGGATAAGGCAACTAAATTTTTTGTATTCAATTCTCATCTCTCCTCTGCTATTCTCTGACTAAGCTCTGTCCGTCTCTCCTGCAGTGCACTCGTTGCCTGCAGCGAAAAACTTTAACCTATTATAACATATATTATTTGAATTCAAAGGTGTTAAATTTTTTTAATTTTTATCTTTAAAAGCTTTCATAAATGCAGCCAGCTTTTCAACATGATGCTCAGGTACAGCATTATAAATAGATGCCCGGCATCCTCCGATAGAACGGTGACCCCCAAGCCCTACAAATCCTGCTTCTTTTGCCTGTTTCAGGAATTCCCTTGAGAGTTCCTCGCTGTGAAGGTTAAAAGTGACATTCATATGGGACCTGCTGCTTTTATGGGCATGCCCTATGTAAAAACCTTCACTATCATCAATAATCTCATAAAGCATTCCAGACTTCTTCTCATTGGACATTTCAATCTGCTGAAGGCCACCGATCTGTTCTGCCCATTGGAGTACCAGCGACAGCAAATAGATTGAGAGAGTAGGAGGGGTATTATATAAAGAGTTATTATTGGCAAAAGTATTGTAATTCAGCATAACAGGGAGCGAGTCCGATGATCTTTTTAATAGTTCTTTTCTAATAATGACGACTGTTACACCGGAAGGGCCAAGGTTTTTCTGGGCTCCGGCATAAATTAGATCAAATTGCTCAATTTTCAATGGACGGCTTAGAATATCGCTGGACATATCTGCTACTAGCGGTATTTTATTATTTGAAGGAAAGCTTTTCCATTGTGTGCCGTATATTGTATTGTTGCTGGTAATATGAAGATAGGCAGCATTGTCCGGAATATCTTCTTGACTGTATTCAGGGATAAAGCTGTATTTATGATCCTTGCTGGAGGCAGCAATGACGGTTTCGCCAATTTTATCTGCTTCTTTTAAAGCTTTCTCCGACCAGGAACCGCTAAGGACATAATGGGCAGCCTGGTCTTTTCCCAGCAGGTTCATAGGCACCATGGAAAACTGGAGACTTGCCCCGCCCTGGATAAAGAGCACCTCATAATCATCCGGAATGGCCAGTAATTTTCTTAAACTTGAAATTGCCTGATCATGTACTTCCTGATATTCCTTGCTTCTATGGCTCAGCTCCATTATGCCCATTCCAGTATTTGCGAAGTTCAGTAAACTCTTTTCCGCTTCTTTTAATACCTCTTCCGGCAGGGCAGCGGGA
This sequence comes from Cytobacillus sp. FSL R5-0377, assembly GCF_038004385.1. NCBI lineage: Bacteria > Bacillati > Bacillota > Bacilli > Caryophanales > Bacillaceae > Cytobacillus > Cytobacillus sp. FSL R5-0377. Next base: position 1,246,336 of record NZ_JBBORA010000001.1, on the reverse strand, counting down.
CCTGCATTAAAATTTAGAGCACGGTACATTTTTCTCCCTCCAAATAAATAATCAATTTACTATAACGCTGTGAAGAAATAAAGATAGTTAATATGTTAACAAAATTTATTGATTTGTACAGAGAAAAAAATGAACATTTTGAAAAATTTGAGATGATGAGGCAAATAAAAATTCCCCCTGCAGAAACAGGAGGAACAATAGGTTAAAGGTGCTTTTTTATGGCATCAGAGATATCCTTTAGATCTGAAGCTGAATAATCAGATTGATGTGATTTCCACACAACCCCTAAGCCATCGCCTTCACCATAGCGGGGAATAAGGTGGGAGTGGAAATGGAAAACGGTCTGTCCGGCGTGTTCACCGTTATTATTAATTAAATTTAAGCCAATTGGATCGAATTCGGCCTTGATCGCCCTTGCAATCTCCGGAACGGCTTCGAAGTAGTTCCGTGCAGTTTCTGCATCCATTTCATATAAGTTTTCTTTATGTACTTTCGGAATGACAAGTGTATGACCTTTTGTGACCTGGCTGATATCCAGAAATGCCATCACATGTTCGCTTTCATAAACCTTGGCTGAAGGAATCTCGCCATTGATTATCTTACAGAAGATACAATCGTTCATTATGTCAGCTCCTAACCAAATATCTTTTTCACAATTCTACCATATCCCCCAAAAAACCAAAAAGCAAAAGGAGGATTTTGCATTGTCTTATTTATAAAATAAGGCTGTTTTCGCAGAGGTTGCTGCTATTTGTATTAATTTTACTGGGGGGATTGTAGCGGAATGTGCGAGATCCTTGAAAATGCATTCGCACTTTCTTGCGGTGTGTACTCGAGGAAGCTTATTCAACGTCCTGCGGGAATAGCGGGACAGATGTGGCTCCGAGCAGGCATCACTGCCCGCCCCGCGTTCCTTTGAGCATCCCATCGCTAAACGAAAACAACAATAAAAGGCAGGATCCGCTTGGAATCCTGCCTTGTGAAGGGGTCGCTTCTATTAAAACGTTTCTGATTCAGGTTAAATTCTCTTTAACAAACACCTCATTTATGAATGAATTGTGTTCATATCTAGAGAAAATCGATCTTTGTTCAATCGGACCATCCCCTTATTTTCTTTATATGCTTTTATAGGCGTATAAAGCATGGATGATAGTCTTTAACAAACACCTCATTTAAAAAATGACTTAGTGACCACTTTCGGGTAAAGCGATCAAGTGTTTAAGATCTTCAGGTTGTGCAATGCAACCATCCCCTTATTAGGAACGTTAGGAAGCTTATACTGAAAGGAAACTGTCTGCGACAGACACCTCATTTCAAGTTTTGATCATCTGAATGATGTTCAAATGATTTGTTTCCCCTTCATAGATTAGAATGTCCAGCATCGTGATTTATATACAGGAATTTTTCCCGTACTGGACAATTTACTTTGGCTTTTTTTACAATGGACTTATATAGAGTAGGAAGGACGTTGAGAATGGCGCTGCTTGAAATTAAAAATGTTACCGGCGGCTATACGAGGAACCCGGTCTTAAAGGATGTCTCCTTTGAGGTGGGAGAAAATGAAATCGTTGGTCTGATTGGCCTCAATGGTGCCGGAAAAAGTACGACCATCAAACATGTAATTGGTTTAATGGAACCGAAGGATGGCGAAATAACAATCAATGGTATGCAATTCCTTAAGGATAAGGAAGGGTATCGCAAGCAATTCACATTTGTTCCGGAAACCCCGATTTTGTATGATGAACTGACACTTGAAGAGCATCTGCGTATTACAGCCATGGCATACGGTATGTCTGAAACAGAGTATAAACCAAGAGTGGAAACACTCCTGAAGGAATTCAGAATGGAAAAAAGACTGAAATGGTTTCCGTCTCACTTTTCTAAAGGGATGAAGCAGAAAGTAATGATTATGTGCGCTTTTTTGGTGCAGCCGTCATTATACATAGTCGATGAACCATTTGTAGGTTTAGACCCGCTTGGCATTCAGTCACTTCTTGATTTGATGAAAAAAATGAAAGAAAGCGGAGCCGGCATTCTTATGTCCACTCATATTCTTGCAACAGCTGAAAGGTATTGTGATCGCTTTGTAATCTTACATGAGGGCAAAGTACGGGCGAAGGGGACCTTAGCGGAGCTTCAGCAGCAATTTGCAATGCCGGGAGCAACCCTAGATGATTTATATATCCAGCTGACAAAGGAAGAAGATTATGTTTAATGAAAAACAATTATGGAAGGAAAGATTCGGGAGAACCTTTAAAGAGCTTTCACGCTATCTCCGTTATATTTTTAATGGCCATATTGTCATTGTCATGTTGTTTCTTCTGGGAACGGCCGCTTTTTATTATCAGGAGTGGATAAAAACCCTGCCCAATGATTTCCCTGCTGCCGTGATTATGGCCGCTATCTTAGCTCTTATTGTTACATACAGCCCGATTTATACCTTCTTTTCTGAGGCAGACAAAATTTTTCTGCTGCCGCTTGAAGACAGGCTTTCCGGTTATTTTATACGGTCATTGCTAGTCAGCTTTTTTGTGCATGCATATCTTCTTGTTTTGGGTCTGGGAGTTTTTATTCCCTTATATGCAGCGGTGAATGATGGCAATTTTAAATTATTTTTACCCTTTCTGATGATCCTTTTGACGTTAAAGATAATCAATTTGCTGATTCGCTGGAAGATACAATATTATATTGAAACAAGCGTGCACCTATTGGATGCATGCGTCCGTTATGCTGTAAATGCTGTGTTTTTATATTTCCTTTTCAGCGGCGCATCCACTATCTTTATATTGGCGCCTGGTGTGCTCTTAATCCTGCTGTATTTGTTCTTCAGCATGAAATCCAGGAATAAAGGATTAAAGTGGGAGTATTTGATTGAGCAGGAAGAGAGAAGAATGACGTCCTTCTACAGGCTGGCCAATATGTTTACAGATGTTCCAAAGCTGAAGGACCGCGTAAAAAGACGAAAGTGGCTTGATTGGCTGCTTTCAGGTATTCCTTTCAGGCAGGATGCAACTTTTAAAAACCTATATGTCCGTACATTTCTCCGTTCCGGTGATTATTTTGGTTTATTTATTCGTTTAACTCTAATTGGAGCTGGAGCCATTTATTTAATTTCATACGGAATGGGACAAATCGTGCTTGTTCCGCTGATCATGTATTTGACCGGCTTTCAGCTGGTGCCGTTATGGAATCACTATCAGGATAAGCTGTGGGTGAATTTATATCCAGTTAAAGCGGATATCAAGGAGAAGTCTTTTAAGCAGCTGCTGACAGGAATACTTTATGTGCAGGCACTCATATTATCGCTGGCTGTAATGGCAAAGGGCGGTTGGCTGGCTTCTCTGTTGGCTTTAGCCGCTGGAGTTTTATTTGCATACGTATATACTCATTTCTATATTCAGAAACGGCTGGCAGGCAGCTGAGAGTAAATTGAAACCATTACTGTCTTTCATGCGTATATAGAGTCATCCTGAAAAAAGGCAGGTTGTAAAAATGAGGGACTATGAATTAAAGGCATATTATGAGATTGAAGAATGGAAAAGACGGATTAACAAGCGATCCAGTCTGCTAAACCGCCTTTCAAAAAAAGCTCAAACAAAGGTGAATAGTATCATACCTGAAAAGGCTCATCAAATTATCACAGACAGCATAAAAAATATGGTAAAGGCAACATTGGTTGGATCAAATGCATTTACAAGAAAGAACCAATCTTCCGGCCGCAGCCTGGAAATGATGGATCACATGCTTGAAGAGAAGATTTCAGCCTACCGCAAAACAGCCGCTGTTGAAGGTGCCGGAACCGGGGCAGGGGGAATACTCCTGGGTCTTGCTGATTTTCCCTTGCTGCTGAGCATTAAGATGAAATTTCTTTTTGAATCTGCCTCCATATATGGATTTGATACTAATGATTATGAAGAGCGCCTGTTTCTCCTGCACGTCTTTCAGCTTGCATTTTCCAGTGATGAGAAAAGGAAAGAGACACTAAAGCTGATTGAAGAATGGGATGAGCGGAAAGAAGCACTGGCTGATATGGATTGGAAGGTATTTCAGCAGGAATACCGGGATTATATTGATTTTGTTAAAATGCTACAGCTAGTGCCGGGCATTGGTGCTGCTGTTGGGGCATATGCGAACTATAATTTGCTTGACCACTTAGGAGAAACCGCTAAAAATGCTTATCGTCTGCGGATATTAAAAACAGCCCCAAGGCCAGATTAGGCTTGGGGCTGTTTTTAATATTTTGCTTGAGATAAATGTGATTCATTACGCTAAACTTAAATCGGCTAATAAAGCAGGACCATAAAATGGGCCAGTCACCCGGCACACTCTCAAGCCTCTGGTTATTGTCCTATTTCAACAGAGTCCTTGCTTTCCTGATAGCTGTGATAATTTAAAGCTGCTGCTCCCAGTGTTTTGGCTGCGATTAACATGGCTTTTTCATCGATATCAAATTTTGGATGATGATGCGGGTAATTTTCTAATGTACCTTCAGGCCTTGCCCCGGTAAAGAAAAAGGTGCCTTTCACATGCTGCAGATAGTATGCGAAATCTTCACCGCCCATTTCAGGGTCTGTCTCTTCTATCCATTTGACTTCACCAATTTCACCTGCCAGTTCAGCCAGGTATTCGGTTTCTCTTTTATGGTTCACAACAGCAGGGTAGCCTCTATGGAACTGATACTCATAATTACTGTCTGCTGTATAGCATGTACCTTTGACTATGCGCTCGATTTCCTCTTCAATATTATTGCGGACTTCTTCATTAAATGTGCGGACAGTACCAATCAATTTTGCTCTATCTGCAATGACATTAAATGCGTTATCAGCCACAAAGGATCCAACTGTTACAACTGCAGAGTCAATTGGGTTTACTTTTCTGCTGACGATTTGCTGAAGGTTGACTACCAGCTGGGAAGCCGTTACAATCGCATCTTTAGTTTTATGAGGCTGTGCACCATGCCCGCCTTTTCCTTGGATGGTTACTTCAAACCTGTCTGCCGCCGCCATAAATGGACCAACCCGATATTGAATTTTTCCTGTTGGTTCTGATGCCCATAGGTGAGTACCAAAAATGGCATCGACACCTTCGAGGCAGCCATCTTCAATCATCGATTTCGCTCCGCCTGGGGCATATTCCTCGGCGTGCTGATGAATCATGATATATGTACCTTCTAAATCTTCCCGAAGTTCATTGAGCGCCTTCGCCAGTACAAGTAATGTGGCCGTGTGACCATCATGTCCACAGGCATGCATAACACCGGGTACAAGTGATTTATATGGGACATCCTTTTCATCCTGGATAGGCAGTGCATCAAAATCGGCTCTCAAAGCGATGGTCTTTCCGGGTTTACTCCCATGAATCCTGGCAACCACTCCATTTCCCCCTACATGCCCTCGAACCTCTATTCCCAGATTTTCATAATAGGTTTTGATATAGTGAGCCGTCTTTTCTTCCTTAAAGGATAGTTCAGGGTTTTGGTGAAGATAGCGCCTAATGGAAACCATTTCATCGTAATAGCTTTCCAGTTTTTTAAATAATGTTTCAGTCATTTTACCCGCTCCTATCGACGTAATTTTTTCATTATTATAACATTCTTTAATTGAATAAAGGGGAAAATGTTTAATCTGCAAACAAAACCTAATAAAAGGGAAGAAGAGGTAATACTATAAGTTAAGAAAAAAGTGGGGAGGTATCAGTAAGGTTGAAAATACATAAATCTAAGTGGGCATACTTTTTTCTGGCTGTATCCGCAATTGTTTTTCTTTATTTTCTTGTAGCCGTTACGAACGGGCAACCACTAGGCTTTGACCGTTATTTTTCAAAATTCTTTCCAGGTTTGTTTGGTGAAAGTGCTCATCCTATTTTCGAAGTCCTGGACAAAATGGGGAGTAAAATCGGTGTGGGGATTATTACATTGGCATTCCTATTGCTGCTTTGGCTTAAGTATAGGAACTATGAAGGGATGACAGTTCTTGTTTTTGCTGTTGCAGCAGGTAATGAAGTAAATAAGTGGGTGAAAGAGGCTGTTGGAAGGCCGCGCCCTAAACAGGAGCATCTGGTTGATGTGGCGAGTTTCAGTTTTCCGAGCGGACACGCGATGATTGGGATGATTTTATATACGTTAATTGCCTTTTTTATTATTAATGAGCTGAAGTCTTCGTCAGCGAAATGGATCACGGCGATTATAGCCGGCATTTGGATTTTTCTGATGGGAATCAGCAGGATTGTGCTGGGTGTACATTATCCATCTGATGTTGCAGCCGGATTTGCAGGAGGTTATATTTTGGTTGTCATGTCAATTTTTCTATACGCGGCATTACAATCAATGTTCAGAAGGAATTCATATGAGCAGGAATCAGTATAACAACAAAAGAGACTATCGCCCGATAGTCTCTTTACTCATTTAAATGAGGAAAATGGCTGCAATAGTTGTAACAATTAAGCCGATTGTGACCGGAAGCAGGTTCCTGCGGGCCAATTCAAAAGCATCTACATTACAGATTGCCGCTGCAGGAATAAGCGCCCAGGGAACCAGTGTACCACCGCCAACCCAGATGGCGGCTACCTGCCCGAGAGCCGTTAAGGTTGCAGCACCTGTGCCGATAGCTGTTGCAAATAGATTCGCAATGGAGCCAGCGAGTGAGATGCCGGAAAAACCGGATCCGTCAAGCCCCGTAATAGCTCCAACGGCAGTCAGCGTTAAGGCGCCTACCTCTTTGCTCAAAGGAACAACCGATGCCAGCCCCACACCAAGATCATTAACGATTCCATGAGAGTCCTTTGGCAGATAGTCTCCTATCATCTGAGAAAATCCGGCATCCCCGAGATAAAAGAAAGCTGCAATTGGAATGACAGGCCCAAATACTCTAAATCCAAACTGGAAGCCTTCAATCAGATATGCTGTTGTTTTTTCAAGGCCCTTATTACGATGGGCAGCGAGCGTAATCAGCAGAAGAATAAATATCGATGTCCCGCCGACCAAAGCAGTTGCGTCACCCCCCTGAAGATCCAATGCAAACATGGCTGCAACATCAGCAGCAAATAAGATTGGAATCAATAATGCAAAAAAGCGCTTTTGTTTAAGTGAAAGCAGATTTTTTTGACTGGCATCTTCCTGAAGTTCAGCTGGTGATTCCCCAGTTAGTCCCGTATCTGCAGTCAGCCTGCCGCTTTTCATATCTCTCTTGATAAGATAAAAAGCAGTAATAGTCGTGACTGCACCCATAATAATAACAAGCGGAACACTGGCTGATATGACTTCGCCTACAGGAAGACCAGCTGCGTCGGCTGTTAACTTCGGTGCAGCCTGGATTATATAATCTCCGGAAAGTGCGATTCCGTGACCGAACAGGTTCATGGCCATTGCTACACCCAAAGCAGGTAATCCTACCCGAATGGCTACGGGGAGCAGTACTGCCCCCATTAAGGCAACTGCAGGAGATGGCCAAAAAAACCAGGAGATAACCATCATCAATATCCCAATCGTCCAGTAGGCAAGTGCTGGTGTTCTGATTAATCTGGTAAAAGGAGAGATCATGACATCATTAATTCCGGTAGTAGTCAGTGTCCTGCTCATGGCGACTATAATTGAAATAACAAGTATAGTTGAAAGAAGTTCTGTTATCGCAAATATAAAACTGGTAAATATACTGCTTATCGAACCGCTTAAGGAGCCAGTAGCCGTAATGGCAATTAAAAAGATCCCCGCAATACAGACAAGCGTTGTATCTCTCTTCATAACCATAAAGCCGATGATGAAGAGAATAAAAAGAACATATATCCAATGGATGGCTGTCAATTCAACTCCCACTTGGTTTTCCCCCTTTCTAAATTCCATAAGAGAAGCGCCGATTTAGGCGAATCACCCGATTCGGAATGTAGTACAGAATATGACGGAAAGAAATAAATGGTGATATAAATTGAATCCGTCCTGAGGAGGAGGCTGAAACACACCGGGGAATGATTCCATATAATTGCTGACTGATAAAATGAATGTACAGGAGGAAAATGTTTCGGCATTAGCGAATAAAAGATGGGAGAAAAGAGGGAAGGGAAGCCTATGAGATACAGGTCAGTTAATCAAATAATCTTCGCGATCACTTTATCAGCTGTTGGAGTTTTGCTTCTTCTTATGAACATAGGTGTCATTTCCTTGGAAATAAAAGAGGTATTTGTCGTAATTTACCCCTTTATCCTACTGGCTGCAGGGTGTCATTACCTGCTGTCATACATACTGAATAAAAGCCGGAGCGGAATGTTTCCCGGGTTATTTCTAATCGTATTTTCATCTCTATTAATCCTTGATCGGTTCGGAGTAATTGAATTCAGGTTTTTGCAAATTTGGAAACTCTGGCCCCTGTTTCTTATTTTTATCGGGATTAATATTTTATTGAAAAAAGATCGTTTAAAAATACACTTTGAGCAGGATTTTCCGTCAGATATTTATGGGAAAGACAAGGTTTCAGAGGGGAAGAAAATTATTAATATCTCAAAATATGAAAGCCCTCAGCCACTTAAAAATATAAGAGGCTTTTCAATTGGAGATGTAGATTTTAAACAGCCGAATTGGTCTCTGGAGCCAATGGATTTATATACGATGATCGGTGATTATTTTATTGATTTCAGCAAAGCTTTTATCCCGGAGAAGGAGACTCCAGTCATTGTGAGAGGGTGGATTGGGGATGTGAAAATGATCATTCCCGAAAACATTCCGGTGATGATCCAGTCAAATATTAATATAGGAGACATCCGCATTTTTGATCAAAAGACAGGTGATATCCACCGCAGCCTTCGTTATAAGTCGCCTGGTTATGATGAAGCATCAAGAAAGCTGAAAATCGCTGTACAAGTAAAAATTGGATCCATTCGGATCGATAAGGTATAGGGGTAAAAGATGATGAAAACCGGAATTAGGTATTGGTTTGTCCAGAGCTTTATTATGATGGCCATTATAAGTTCATTAATCTTTTTTGTCGGATTGCAGGTGTATCTATTCTATAATTCTGAATCGCCAATGACAATTAAAAGCACCTTCTGGCTGTTTTTGTATGTCTTAACAGTATTACTGCTTACGGGTGCCTATTTTGGGCTCAAGGGCAGCTACTTAATAAAAGGGCGGCTTGGTGATATTTTATTATTTGTTTCGACACTAAGGAGCGGCAAGTATGTCGACCGGATGAGTTCTTATGAAAAAGATGAAATAGGATTAATATCAGATGAACTGAATCAGCTGGCCGAAAATATACAGGAGCAGGTTTTTTCCATGCAGCGGCTTGCTGATGAAAAGTCTGCACTGGCACAAACAGCCCATTCAGCAGCTGTAATGGAAGAAAGACAACGCCTGGCCAGGGATCTGCATGATGTGGTAAGCCAGCAGCTTTTCGCATTAAGCATGATGTCTTCAGCAGCCCTGAGGGTTTTTGATTTAGATAGTAATAAAGCAAGAGAGCAGTTAAATGAAATCTCTGAAATCGCTGCGAAAGCCCAGGGAGAAATGAGAGCGCTTCTCCTCCATCTCAGGCCTGTGCAGCTGAGTAATGACAGGCTATGTGATGGAATTATTAAGCTGATACAGGAGTTAAAAGCAAAAACAAACATTGAATTTCAGGCAAGCATTGATGAAATTGAGAACCTTTCAAAAGCTGCAGAAGAGCATTTGTTCCGGATTGTCCAGGAGGCTTTATCTAATGTGCTCCGTCATGCGGAAGCAGAAAAGATAACAGTAACCTTAACTGAAGAAGAAGACTACGTCTATCTATTTATTGCAGATAATGGAAAAGGGTTTAATCCTCATAAAGAGAGAATTACTTCTTATGGGCTTAAAACAATGAGGGAACGCTGCGAGGAAGTTGGCGGAATATTCAAAGTCCGATCCAAGGAAAACGAAGGTACTTATATAGATATAAAAATTCCGGCAAAAGGGGAGAAGCTGAAATGATCAGGGTAGCAGTTGTGGATGATCATGAAATGGTAAGAAGGGGAATTATTTCTTATTTGGCAACTGAATCTGGCATAGAGGTTATTGGGGAAGCAGGCAGTGGAAATGAAGCTGTAAAGCTTGTACTGAAAGAGCGGCCGGATATCGTATTAATGGATCTCCTGATGGAAAACGGGAATGGAATTGAAGCAACAAGGGAGATTTTGAAAAGCTTTCCCGAATGCAGGATTATTATCATAACCAGCTTTTACGACGATGAACAAGTTTTCCCGGCCATTGAAGCGGGTGCCTTCAGCTATATGCTGAAAACGGCCAATGCTGTTGAAGTTGTAAATGCCATTAAGAAAGCTGCACTGGGTGAACCTGTCATTGAATCAAAGGTTGCCGGAAAAATGGTAAGCCGTTTCAGGGAAAAAGAAAGGAAGCCTCATGACGATTTAACTGAAAGGGAGTTTGATGTCCTGCTCTGCATTGGGGAAGGGATGACAAACCAGGAAATCAGCGAAGAATTGTTCATTGGCATCAAAACAGTCAAAACCCACGTAAGCAATATCCTCAGCAAACTGGGTGTTACTGACCGTACACAGGCAGCCGTCTATGCCAACCGAAATGGAATCATAAAAAAGCAGGCGAAAAAAAGGTGAGCTATAAGGGCTCACCCTTTTTTACAAGGTAAGATGGAACTCCGGTAATTGCTATCTCCATCGCGTTTCTTATCATTCTTCTGCAGGGATATAATATTGGGTTACATACGAAGGACTGGAGAAGATATTCGGTGTCTTATCAATGCCGCTTTCTGTTCCGCGCTTTTCATGGGCTTTTTCATATGCATTGGAATTCTGCCAGTTTTTATAGGATTTTTCATCGCGCCATAATGTTAGAATGATGTAGGTGTTTGATTCAAGTGGCCGCAAAACCCGGATTGCTGCAAAACCGGGTTCCTTTTCGATCAGTCCGGCCCTGTTCTTAAACCGGTGCTCAAAAAGTGGTCTGCCTTCATCTGTAACAGGTATATTGTTCAGGACTGCAAATCCTGCATCAGTGAATGTTCCGGACGAATCAATGACGTCATAGGAACGGGGTTCTTTAAATACAGAGGATCCTGAAGTTTCATGAATTAATAAGGCACTATCAGTATTCTGCATTGTAACCATGATTTCTTCAGGGTGCTTTTCCTCAATACTCTTCAAGTAATCATAAGTTCCTCTGGCCATATATATCTTCATTTTTATCACTCCACTTAAATTAGTTTTATATTTTATCTTTGGGGCTAAATTTTAATAAACCTAAGTTATTAGCTCTGCTTTTTTAAATTATATTTAATTTGTGTTGACATTCTTAGGCAGTTTTCGAATGTTTTTCTGGTTTTTGCATCTTAATTTATAGAGTTGATTGAAGTGAGCATCACTTCGCTGCAATCAATGGGCAACATTAATAGGTGAAAAAATCGTTTTATACAAAAGGGCCTATCGCTACATCTCCAATTTCCCCTTATTTAGACAATTAAAAACGTCAATTTTTTGACATTTGGCATTCAAATCTATACAAAAACAGAGAAAAAAGGATATAGTCATAAAGGATAGAGATTCGAAATTTCTAATTTGGTTACATATATATTACAATAATACGCAGACAAGTCTTGAAAGGTGGATAATATTTAATGACTAACTCATTTAATGATACATTTCTGAAGGCAGCAAGGGGAGAACATACAGATTATGTTCCTGTATGGTATATGCGCCAGGCTGGACGCTCGCAGCCTGAGTATAGAGCAATTAAAGAAAAATACTCCCTATTTGAAATTACGCATCAGCCAGAACTTTGTGCTTATGTAACAAGGCTTCCGGTAGAGCAATATAACAATGATGCTGCCATTCTTTATAAGGACATTATGTCTCCGCTTCCTGCCATTGGGGTGGATGTGGAAATTAAATCTGGAATTGGCCCTGTTATATCAAATCCAATCCGTTCCAAAGCAGATGTTGAGAAACTCGGCGAAATCAATCCGGAAGAGGACGTTCCTTATGTCCTGGATACTATTAAGCTTCTTACTCAAGAGCAGCTGAATGTTCCTCTGATCGGTTTTGCAGGAGCTCCATTTACTCTTGCAAGTTACATGATTGAAGGCGGACCATCAAAGAATTACAATAAAACAAAAGCCTTCATGTATGCAGAACCTAAAGCCTGGTTTGCTTTAATGGATAAGCTTGGGGAAATGACTATTACATATGTGAAATCCCAGGTTAAAGCTGGTGCAAAAGCCATCCAAATTTTCGATTCATGGGTTGGAGCACTAAACGTAGAGGATTACCGCTATTTTATTAAGCCTGTAATGAATCGTATATTCTCTGCCTTAAAAGAAGAGAATGTTCCGCTGATTATGTTCGGTGTAGGCGCAAGCCATCTGGCTTTGGAGTGGCACGATCTGCCGCTGGATGTAGTGGGGCTTGATTGGAGACTTCCAATTCAGGAGGCAAGGGAAAATGGAATCACCAAAACTGTTCAGGGCAATCTTGACCCTGCAATTCTTCTTGCCCCTTGGGAGGTTATTGAGGAAAAAGCAAAAGCAATTCTTGATCAGGGCATGGCTCAGCCGGGTTATATATTTAACCTTGGGCATGGTGTTTTTCCGGAGGTCAACCCAGACACATTAAAGAAATTAACTGCTTTTATTCATGAATATTCCGCTTCTAAATTAAGCAGGTAGCTTCCCGCTTATTTTAAGCGAGAGCATGCTGCACTTGTATATTGCTCCTGAGCATTTAGTTTTGGTAAAAGATATGTTCTTTGGCACAATAAAAACTGGAGACAGTAAGAAATTGAGGTGGATGACATGAGTAAGAAGAGAATGGGTTTACTTGTAATGGCTTATGGAACTCCCTATAAGGAAGAAGACATTGAGCGTTACTATACACATATCCGCAGGGGAAGAAAGCCATCTGAGGAAATGCTTGAGGATTTAAGAAGCAGGTATGAAGCGATTGGCGGAATATCGCCGCTTGCGGAAATTACTAAAGATCAGGCTGAAAAACTTGAACAGCATTTAAATGAGATTCAGGATGTGTATGAATTCAAAATGTATATTGGATTAAAGCATATTGAACCTTTCATAGAAGATGCGGTTAAACAAATGCATGAGGATGGGATTGAGGAAGCTGTCAGCATTGTTCTTGCACCACATTTTTCAACTTTCAGCGTAAAATCATATAATGGCAGAGCTAAAGAAGAAGCCGAAAAGCTTGGCGGTCCTGAAATAAAATCTGTTGAAAGCTGGTACAAAGAGCCTAAGTTTATTAAATATTGGGCTGATCGGGTAAAGGAAACCTTTGCTAAAATGCCTGCTGACGAAAAACAATCAGCAGTGTTAATTGTTTCAGCACATAGTTTGCCCGAAAAGATTCTGCAGTCAGGAGATCCATATCCGCATCAGCTCCAGGAAACAGCTGACCTCATAGCAGAACAGGCAGGTGTCAAAAATTATGCTGTCGGCTGGCAAAGTGCAGGAAACACACCTGAGCCATGGCTTGGGCCTGATGTGCAGGATTTAACTAGAAATCTATATGAAAATAAAGGCTACAAGGCATTTGTTTACACACCAGTAGGCTTTGTGTCAGATCATCTTGAAGTGCTCTACGATAACGACTTTGAATGCAAAGTCGTCACTGATGAGCTGAAAGCAAGCTATTACCGCCCTGAAATGCCAAATTCTCAGCCTGAGTTCATTGATGCCATGGCAGATGCCATTTTTAAATTGCTTAATAGATAAAGTGAAGCATCACTCAGTGGTGGCTATCCCGCCACTGAGTGTTAGCTGAACCAATCGGGCAAAAAATTAGAAAAGAAGGCGATTTACCGTGCAGGGAGAGAAACAGAAAGTTATTGTAGCCGGAGGAGGAATTACGGGTCTTGCTGCAGCATACTATCTGCAGAAGGAAGCTAAAGTAAAAGGCCTGGCTTTGGATGTTAAGCTCATAGAGGCATCACATCGACTTGGCGGCAAGATTCAAACGATAATACGAGACGGTTTTGTGATTGAAAAAGGCCCGGATTCCTTTTTGGCCCGTAAGCAAAGTGCATCGCGTCTTGCAAGGGAAGCAGGCCTGGAAAAGGAACTTGTGAGAAATACATCCGGCAAGTCCTATGTGCTCGTCAGGCAGCGTTTATATCCAATGCCTGGCGGATCCATCATGGGCATCCCGACACAAATTGCTCCCTTTATTACAACGGGCTTATTCTCTCCCGCAGGAAAGGCAAGGGCTGCGGCGGATTTTGTGCTGCCGCGCTCCAATCCTTCCACTGATCAGTCTCTCGGTGCCTTTTTTAGAAGAAGGCTTGGTGACGAAGTTGTCGATAACTTGATTGAACCGCTTCTCTCTGGCATATATGCAGGCGATATTGATCAATTGAGCCTTATGGCCACTTTCCCGCAGTTTTATCAGGTTGAGCAGAAGTATAGAAGTTTAATTCTGGGAATGAAGAAGGCTGCAGGCCCTCGCCCGAAACCTGGAAACAGCAAGAGCAAAGAAGGAATGTTTCTTACTTTCAAATCCGGGCTTCAATCACTTGTCGATGCTCTTGAGAGCAAGCTTGAACCCGGGACTGTACTGAAGGGCCATCGCATAGAATCGGTTATTAAGAATGGCGAAAGCTATACCGTTGAAATGAATGGAGGAGAAAAGCTTAAGGCAGATTGCCTGGTTATGTCTGTTCCCCACCATTCTTTGTGCAGCATTTTCTCCGGCTGGGGACTTTTTGAGCAGTTTAAAGAAATGCCTTCCACTTCAGTAGCAACCGTAGCTCTTGCTTTTCCGGAGGAAGCGATTGAAAGGGATATAGACGGAACAGGATTTGTTGTCTCACGTCACAGTGATTACACCATTACTGCCTGTACCTGGACACATAAGAAATGGCCTCACTCTACCCCAAAAGGAAAAGTGCTTCTGCGCTGTTACGTTGGCAAAGATGGCGATGAAGCAGTTGTGGATCTGTCAGATGATCAAATTGTTAAAGTTGTGCTTGATGACTTAAATAAAACCATGAATATTACAATGAATCCTGATTTTAGTTATGTAACGAGATGGAAGGATTCAATGCCTCAGTATACTGTTGGACATAGAGAGCGCGTCCGATTAGCAAAGAAACAGGCGCAGGATAAGCTGCCGGGCATTTTTCTGGCAGGAAGTTCATTTGATGGTCTTGGTGTCCCTGACTGCATAGACCAGGCAGAAGAGGCAGCTACAAATATATTAGAATACTTGCAAAGCAATAAGCTAAAAGCTGTCCGTGTGTGACAGCTTTTTAAATTGGCCATTTAATTCAGGTTGCTTTTTAAAACAGAGTATGATAAATTACTTTTTGTACTAATGACCAAATTGTTCATTTAGTCATTATTAAGAGGTGAGTATATGTCAGCAGATCGGAAGCAGCAAATTCTTGAAGCAGCCACAAAATCATTTTCTCTTTTTGGATACAAAGCAACCACTATGGATCAGGTTGCAAAGCTTGCAAATGTTGGGAAAGGCACTATTTATAATTTCTTTAAAAATAAGGAAGAGCTGTTTGATGAAATTATCCAAACGCTCATTAAAGAAATGAAAAGTGCAGCAGATGAAGCGCTGGATCCTTCTTTGCCCTTTCATAAAAATGTTCATCGGGGATTGTATAAAATACTTGAATTTCGCATGAAGCATCAGCTGACAATTAAGCTTTTCCAGGAAGCGAAGGAAATGGGCACTCCTGCTGTTACAGATGTAATTGGGAAATTGGAGGATGCGATAATCAAGTATGTAAAAGACAAAGTTACGCTTGCCATTGAAAGAGGAGAAATCCGGGAATGCGACCCGGAATTGACTTCCTTTGTCATGCTTAAGCTGTATATTGCTCTTATTTTTGATTGGGAACAGCGTCATGAACCTTTGGAAAAAGAAAAAATAGCACTTCTGTTTGAGCAATACATTATGAAAGGATTATCGAACTAGATAGTCCTCTATTTTTTCAGAAAAATGACCAAATGAGAATAATAGTCATATAGTAATTTGGAGGGATTTACAATGAAAAACAAACTTTTATTTAGGGAGTTATCAGCTATTATAAAAAACAAAAAGCTGCTGATTCCGATTATCGCAGTGATGTTTATTCCGGTTTTATACAGCGGAATGTTTCTGTGGGCATTCTGGGATCCATACGATCAATTAAATGACCTTCCGGTTGCCATTGTTAATGAAGATGCAGGTGCTGTACTGGAAGGAAATGAATTGCAGCTGGGCAATGACCTTGTTGATAAGTTAATGGAAAGCAAGGACTTTAATTTTCAATTTGTTGAAAAAGGAGAAGCATACAAGGATCTAAATGATCAGCAATACTATATGCTGGTTGAAATTCCTAAGAACTTTTCCAAGAATGCAACAACTCTGCTGGAAGACAACCCGCAAAAAATGAATTTGATCTATGTTCCCAATGAGAGCTACAATTTTCTATCAGCTCAAATTGGAGAAACAGCTATAGAAAGAATAAAAGCGTCTCTATCAGAAAAAGTAACGGAGACATATGCCGAAACAATGTTTGATAAAATAGGGGAATTGGCAGATGGCATTGGGCAGGCTAGTGATGGTGCCCTTCAAATCAGTGAAGGAGCAGCTGATCTTAAGGACGGTTCCAGAACCTTGCATGAGAAGCTTGAGCTTTTAGCCGATAAATCGATTGAGTTCAATAACGGTGTAAGCTCAGCAAGCAAAGGCTCTGAAGAAATGGCAAAAGGAGCTAAATCTCTTTCAGAAGGTTTAGGCAAGCTGGCTGCAGCCCAGTCGGAATTGAGTAATGCGTCTGATCAGCTTAAATCTGGAAGTGAAAACCTCTCTGCTGGTGTTACACAAACAAAAGAAGGAACTTTAATGGTAAAAGAAAAACTTCCAGGTATGATTGATGGAACCAAACAGCTAGAAAATGGAGCAAATACATTATCTTCATCACTTGAGCAATGGCAAGCGGAAGCACAAAAACTCAGCGGAGGCACTGCCCTTTTAGAACAAAAGCTGCAGGGCATTTTATCACAGCTTCCAGAAGGTTCTCCTGAAAAGGCTGAACTTCAGACTGTTCTTGCACAGCTGAAGACTGGATCAGCCCAGCTTGCCGAATCAGCCGGTAAACTATCTGCTGGCGGAGCCGGACTGTCCCAAAAAATAGGTCAGCTAAATGCAGGACAAATGCAGCTCCAGCAAGGAATAAATCAGCTTGCCCAAGGAACATCCGAGCTCGAAAAAGGCTCTATTCAGCTGGTACAGGGCCATAAAGATTTCAGTTCCGGAATGGAAACATTTGCTCAGAAGTTTGGTGAAGCACAGGCAGGAGCTGACAGGCTTGCAGGAGGTGCATCAGATTTGTCAGGCGGTCTTGGCAAACTGACACAAGGTTCAGCAGCATTTGCAGATGGCACGAAACAGCTTGAAGATGGTGCAGGTAAGGTTGCTGAGGGTAATTCACAAATTTATGAAGGTTCGTCTGAATTAGCCAATAAATTAGCGGATGGCGCTGAAAATGCATCATCAGTATATGCCAGCGATAAAACTTTTAATATGATGGCAAATCCGGTAGAAATAGATAATGAGAAGATTACAGAAGTTCCAAACTACGGTACGGGGTTTGCACCATATTTTCTGTCTCTTGGTCTATTTGTTGGAGCTCTGCTGCTTTCTATTGTTTTCCCGCTTAGAGAACCGGCTGGCGTTCCACGCTCAGGATTCAGCTGGTTTGCAAGCAAGTTTGGAGTTTTAGCAGGAATAGGCATTATTCAGGGGCTCATTGCAGCGATGATACTATTACTGGGACTAGGCCTGGAAGTGCAGAGTGTACCATTGTTTCTTCTGTTTACTATCCTAACCAGCCTGACTTTCATAGCGCTTATTCAATTTTTTGTCACTGCCATGGGTGATCCGGGCAGGTTTGCTGCGATTATTATATTAATACTCCAGCTGACAACAAGTGCCGGTACTTTTCCGCTTGAGCTGATTCCTAATGCACTGCAGCCAATCAGTTCATATTTGCCAATGACCTATTCTGTTTCCGGTTTTAAGGCAGTTATTTCAAGCGGCAATTTTGATTTTATGTGGGAAAATGCGGTGATTCTCCTGAGCTTCGGAGCCTTGTTTATTGCAGGATCCTTTATATACTTTATTGCCATGCACAAAAAGAGATTTGCAGCTGCTTTTGAGCAGCAAAATTGATTATAGGTAAAAGCAAAGCCAGCCCTGCAGGGCTGGCTTTAAATATATTATTCTATAAATCTGTCATTCCCATGCATTTTTCACACTTGTTTCCGTAGCATTCATGCTGCTCTTCGATTGACTTCCCGCATTCTGAACATTGTTTTGCCGGCAGGTTTCTGAAAAACTCCATAATGTTTTGAATCATGTTGAAGCCTCCTAATTTGTGTTTTTGTTCTAAATAGTTCGATTATTTAAATCTATTGTATTATAACAGCGTTTTTATGTCAACGTCTGTTTCAATACAATTTTAAAAAAGTGAAAAAATAGGCATAATCTAGTATATTGGACATAGGAAAGCCAGGTTATCCAGTTATAGCGAATCCGTTTATGCTTTCTTTTAGGCTCTTTTCGAATAAACTGCTGTTTTTTCGGCTATCGATGTTATCTATTGATTTCCGCTAGAAGCTGCTCCAACGGTGTTTCGCAACTTCCGCTGCAATCAACTCAGTAAATAAATTATAAAAGCAACAAACTTTGCAAAAACAGCATTCATTCTATATAGCCCATAAATTCTGATGTTATTTATCTGTAATAGCTTCAGACGGCATTCACTTTTCTAATTAGGAGGAATTTGTGATGAAGTTAACTGTAATTGGCAGCTGGGGAGGTTACCCTAAAGCTGATGGGGCAAGTTCCGGGTATTTGCTCGAGCATGAAGGCTTTCATTTGCTGGTCGACTGCGGAAGCGGAGTGCTTTCGAAAATGCAGAATTTTATTCAGCCAGAAGAGTTAGACGCGGTGGTTATATCGCATTACCATCCAGATCATATTGCAGATATAGGAGTACTGCAGCATGCCAGGCTCATTCAGGGGTTCTTGGGCAGAAAAACAGATACTCTGCCGATTTACGGACATTCTTTCGACCAGCCCGAATTTGCCAAGCTTACATACAAGGATATTACTAAAGGTGTCGCCTATGATCCTGAAGCAATTCTCACAGCAGGACCGTTTCAAATTCGCTTTTTGAAAACCAATCATCCTGTGCCATGCTATGCAATGAGAATTGAAGCAGACGGCAGTTCCGTTATTTACACGGCAGATACCTCTTATAAGAAAGAGCTGGAGGCATTTAGCGAAAATGCAGATCTATTAATATGCGAGTGTAATTTTTATGGTCATCAAAACGGGAAGAACGCAGGGCACATGACAAGCTTGGATGCTGGAACATTGGCAAGCATTGCAAAGGTGAAAAATTTGCTGCTGACTCATTTGCCTCATTATGGTGAAGTGCGAAAGCTGAAGGAAGAGGCATCTACTAAATATGCCGGTCCAATTTCTTTAGCGGATTATCAATGGTCCCATATTTTTTAAGGAGGAAAACATATGCTTTTTATCGACAACCAGGGAATCACAGATCCCAGAATTAACCTTGCAATTGAGGAATATGCATTAAAAAATCTTGATATAGAAGAAACTTATTTGCTATTTTATATTAATGAACCCTCCATTATTATCGGGAAAAACCAGAATACAGTGGAAGAGATAAATACGGAGTACGTTGAGAATAATGGCATCCATGTTGTCAGAAGGCTATCTGGTGGCGGGGCTGTTTATCATGATTTAGGCAATTTGAACTTCAGCTTTATTACAAAAGATGATGGTGATAGCTTTCATAACTTCCGAAAATTTACCGAGCCAGTTACAGAAGCTTTGCAGAAGCTTGGTGTGAATGCTGAATTAAGCGGCCGGAATGATTTGATGGCAGAAGGCAGAAAAATATCGGGGAATGCCCAGTTTTCCACTAAAGGGAGAATGTTTAGCCATGGTACCCTTTTGTTTGATTCCGAAATAGAAAGTGTAGTTTCAGCGTTAAAGGTAAAGAAGGATAAAATTGAATCAAAGGGCATTAAATCAATTCGAAGCCGGGTTGCTAATATTTCGGAGTTTCTGGATGAAAAAATCACTGTTGAAGAATTTCGCTCTTTACTGCTAAAGAATATTTTTGGGGATTTAGATGAAATTCCTGAGTACAAGCTTACGGATGAAGATTGGGAAAAGATTCATCAGCTGTCCAGGGAGCGCTATCAAAACTGGGATTGGAATTATGGAAGATCGCCTAAATTTGATCTTCAGCATTCTCATCGCTTCCCTGTAGGGCAAATTGATATCAGACTAAATGTCACCAAAGGAAAAATTGAGGGATGCAAAATATATGGAGACTTCTTTGGGGTTGGTGATGTTAGTGAAATTGAAAACAAGCTAACAGGAATCCGCTATGAAAAGTCAGAGATTGAAAAGGCTCTTGAAGGAGTGGAAGTTAAGCATTACTTCGGAAATGTGACTAAAGAAGAATTTATCAACCTGGTGTATTAACGATTGAGAGCTGGCATAATGCCGGCTTTTCTTATTCGTATAAGTTTTGTGGAGCAGTTTGCCTGTAAAAAGATTCGCTTTCCTACTTGAATACAAAAATTTCTTTCAATATAATATATTTAGAAAATTTATTAAATAAAAATGAATGATCATTCATTCATATTAGGGGGAGTGTAAATGAATTTAACACAGCAGCTGCATGAAACGGGGACTAAGATGGGCGATAAGACTGCCTATTATTTTATGGACCAGTCAAGCACGTATGCGGAGCTTGATAGCGCTGTATCCAAATTTGCGGATGGGCTTTCAAAACTGGGATTGGAAAAAGGGGATCATGTTGCTCTTTTACTGGGGAACTCACCGCATTTTGTCATCGGCCTTCATGGGGCTTTGCGGCTGGGAGCAACTGTTATACCGATCAACCCTATTTATACACCTGATGAAATTGCCTACATTGTAAATAATGGTGATGTAAAAGCGATTGTCACGCTTGATCAATTAGTGCCTTTAATTGAAAAAATTCATGATGTGCTTCCAAAGGTGGAACATTTTATTATTTGTGACACTCCTCAGGGACAAGCATCAGAAAAGGATTTGTCAGCTTTATCGGCTTTCCCGAAAATGAAATCGTTTACAAATTTGATTGCTTCAGGAGATCCTGGGTTTAAAGGCCCTGAACTTGAAGAAGATGAAACAGCCGTTATCCTCTATACATCGGGTACGACCGGCAAGCCAAAAGGTGCCATGCTGACACATAAAAATCTATACAGCAATGCAAAGGATGTCAGTGACTATTTACACATGAACGAGAATGACCGGGTTATTACTACTTTGCCAATGTTCCATGTTTTCTGTTTAACGGTTGCTCTCAATGCGCCTCTTATGAATGGGGCTACTATTTTAATAGACCCTAAATTTAGTCCGAAAGAGATCTTTAGGCTCTCCCAAAAATATAAACCTACTGTTTTTGCGGGAGTTCCGACCATGTACAATTTCCTTCTTCAGTATGAAGATGGCAGCCCGGAAGATCTGAAATCGTTAAGGTTGTGTATATCAGGCGGTGCTGCAATGCCGGTGGCACTTCTTCATGGCTTTGAGAAAAAATTCAATGTCATTGTTTCGGAAGGATACGGCCTTTCAGAAGCTTCGCCGGTTACTTGCTTCAATCCGCTGGATAAACCGCGTAAAGCAGGCTCAATCGGGCAATCCATTATGAATGTCGAGAATAAAGTGGTAAATGAACTGGGAGAGGAAGTCTCTGTTGGCGAAGTAGGTGAATTGATTGTCCGCGGGCCTAACGTGATGAAGGGATACTACAAGCTGCCTGAAGAAACCGCAGCAACCATCCGCGAAGGCTGGCTTTATACAGGAGACCTTGCAAAAAGGGATGAGGAAGGCTATTTTTATATCGTTGACCGTAAAAAGGATCTTATTTTAGTCGGCGGCTATAATGTATATCCCCGGGAAGTCGAAGAGGTGCTCTATAATCATGGGGAGATCGTAGAAGCTGCTGTATTAGGGGTGCCAGATCCGAATCTGGGTGAAGCGGTAAAGTGCTATGCAGTAACTAGTAATCCCCGGCTGACAGAAGAATTGCTGCTCGCATACTGTGCAGAGCATCTGGCTAAATATAAAGTGCCGTCATCGATCGAGTTTTTAGAGGAGCTTCCAAAGAACACAACTGGAAAAATCTTGCGGAGGGCATTGAAGAATCAGGTTCTTCAGACTAAATAGGCTTTGAAGGACAGGCATAACTTATGTCTGTCCTTTTTTAATCTTCATTGGAAGTTGCTGAATTTGAAAGGGTTTTCGCGGAATTTATCGAATTATTAGATAGCAAAGGGAAGAGGAGAGATACATATGAATTCTATTGTGGTCGAAAAAAAGGATCATATTGCGGTCGTTACAATTAACCGCCCTGATGCATTAAATGCTTTTAATTATGAAACTTTGTCGGAACTTCAGGAATCAGTTGAGAAACTGCGCACCAGCCCTGATGTTCGCGTTGTGATTTTTACAGGGGCAGGAGCAAAAGCCTTCAGTGTAGGAGCCGATTTAAAAGAACGCAGGACACTATCTGATGAGGAAGTACGCAGAAATGTATATAAAATAGGTGAGGTTTTTTCGCTGGTTGATCAGCTCCCGCAGCCTACTATTGCAGCAATAAATGGTTTTGCGTTCGGAGGCGGGATGGAATTGGCATTATCCTGCGACTTCCGAATTGCAGTTACCGGAACTTCCATGGGACTTACAGAAACAAGTTTAGCCATAATACCAGGTGCAGGCGGTACACAAAGGCTGCCAAGACTGGTTGGCCAGGCTAAAGCCCTTGAACTAATCCTTACAGCCAAGAGGCTTACTTCTGAAGAAGCGCTTGCATATGGCATTCTTACTAAAGTGACCGAAAAGGATAATCTCTTGCATGATTGTTTTGAATTTGCCGGACAAATGCTTAATAACGGTCCGCTTGCTCTTCAGCAGGCTAAATTTGCTGTAAAGCATGGTATGGGTGTTGATTTGCAGACTGGGCTGCAGATTGAAAGGAAGGCGTACGAAGTCATTATCCCAACGGAAGATAGAGTAGAAGCCCTTACAGCTTTTGCCGAAAAAAGAAAGCCTGTGTTTAAGGGGAAATAGAATGAATAAACAGTTAGGGACACCGCAGCATTTTTTGCGGTGTTTTTTATTAATATAATAAATTTTTAGAAAATTATTAAAAAACTTCTTGAATCGTGCAACTATTGACTATATAATTTAGTGAATAAAAGCATAAAAGCATAAAAGTGATGAAGTAGAGATAAAAGGGGGATCATCAAGTATGTTAGAGAAAGTAAAAACAATTAAAGCTATAGCTGCAGCAGGTCTTATAGGAACTCTACTGCTAAGCGGCTGCGGAAGTGAAAGTACAAATGGGGAAGCCGGCTCTTCGGATAAAGAAAAGAAAGAGTCAATTAATATAGGAGTTACGCAGATCGTCGAACATCCTTCGTTAGATGCGGCACTTGAGGGCTTTAAAAAGGCATTAGAGGATTCTGGCATTGAAGCAAGCTATGATGTCCAGATTGCACAGGGGGACCAGAACAATAATCAGTCCATTGCCAATAACTTTGCAGGAGATGGGGTAGACCTGATCTTTGCCAACTCTACTCCAAGTGCATTAAGTGCACTTAATGCAACTAAGGATATACCAATTGTATTTACTTCGGTAACTGACCCAGTTGGGGCGCAATTAGTAAAATCAATGGATTCTCCAGAAGGAAATATAACTGGAACAACAGATACTCATCCTGATGCGATACCTAACATGGTTAAGTTTATAGATGAACAGTTTGAGGCTGAAACAGTGGGTGTTATTTTCAATTCCGGAGAACAAAATTCAGAGGTGCAGATTGAAAAGGTGAAAGAAGCTCTTTCAGGCACAGATATGAAATTGGCCGAAGCTACAGTATCCAATTCCTCTGAAGTGAAACAGGCTGCAGAATCACTTGTCGGAAAAGCAGATGCCATTTATATTATTACGGATAATACTGTTGTTTCGGCTTTGGAATCAGTTATACAGGTTTCAAACGACAATGATATTCCGCTTTTCGTGGGAGAGCTGGACTCTGTTAAACGCGGAGGATTCGCTGCATACGGATTTGACTATGAAGATATCGGATATGAGGCCGGGGAAATGGCAGCAAAAGTTTTAAAAGAAGGCAAGAAGCCATCCGAACTTCCAGTCCAATATCCGCAGAATCTAAAGCTGGTAATCAATAAAGAGGCTGCAGAAGAAATGGGCATTGACTTAAAAGATGAATGGAACGAGCTTGCTGAATTTGTGGAGTAATGTCAGCAAGTAAATAACGCTTTTTACATGATAAACAGTCTAGTTTCTGCGCCACCCCGCTCAAGGCCACAAGTCAAGGCAAAGGAAGCCTTTCCATGAATCTAAGTCTTGTGCTTGGGGCCTCTAGAATGGGGGTCATGCAGACGTTGCCACAAGACGCAGCGTTCTTAAACTGCGTTCCTTCGTGAGCATGGCGCTTGCGCTTTTCTAATAGAAAGGAAGATTACTATGCCAACTGCCATCTTTGGCTCCATTGAAGCAGGTGCGATTTATGCCTTAATGGCGCTGGGCGTTTACCTCTCATTCAGAATATTGGATTTCCCCGATTTGACGGTGGATGGAAGCTTTGTAACAGGTGCATCTGTTGCTGCTGTCATGATAACAGGAGGATATAATCCATTTTTGGCAACAATAACAGCACTACTTGCGGGTTTTGCAGCAGGCTGTATTACAGGCCTTCTTCATACCAAGGGAAAAATTAATGCCCTTTTGTCCGGAATATTAATGATGATAGCATTATACTCTATCAATCTCAGGATTATGGGTAAGTCAAATGTTCCTCTGCTTTCGGAGGAAACGGCTATCACAAAAATTACAGCGTTCTGGCAGGGACTTGGATTTGACCAGGCGATTCAAAGCCTGCTGGGAGCACTAGGGATGAGTTTTGTTCCTAAAACCTGGGGGATTCTTTTGCTGATGCTGGTTTTGGCATTTGCTGTAAAGATATTGATTGATCTTTTTTTAAAGACAGACATTGGATTGGCAATACGGGCAACAGGGGACAATGAGACGATGATCCGCAGCTTTTCTGCTGATACTGACCTCCTGAAGATAGCCGGCTTGGGTATTTCAAACGCACTGGTTGCTTTTTCAGGAGCATTAGTAGCACAGTATAATGGATTCAGTGATGTTGGAATGGGAATCGGAATGATAATCATTGGACTTGCATCCGTAATTATTGGAGAAGCAATCTTTGGTGCAAAAACAATTGTCAGAGCTACACTGGCTGTCATTGGAGGAGCCATTTTATATCGGATTATCGTAACTCTTGCATTGAGAGTGGAATTTCTTGAAACAGGAGATATGAAGCTGATTACAGCTGCAATTGTGATTGGTGCGCTGATTCTGCCCAAGCTTATTCAGCAGCAAAAGGAGAAGCAGAGAAAGCGACGGAGATTGGCAGAGGCGAAAAATACGAATGCTTACGGGAAAAGTGGTGAACAGTATGCTGCAATTAAATCAGATTCATAAAGTGTTTAATGAGGGAACTCCAGATGAAAAAACAGCTCTGCACAAAATCAATCTTCACCTGAAACCAGGCGACTTCATGACAGTCATCGGCAGTAACGGAGCGGGAAAATCAACTCTTATGAATATGATTTCAGGCAAATTGATGCCGGATATGGGAGAAGTGCTTGTAGATGGCAATGATGTCACTCTCGTGAAGGAACATAAAAGATCCAGGCTAATTGGACGTGTTTTCCAGGATCCGATGGCCGGAACAGCCCCTTCCATGACGATAGAAGAAAATCTGGCCATTGCTTATGCGAGAACTGCAGCCCGCGGACTTCGCCAAGGGGTATCAAAGAAACGCCGCGAATTTTTCCGGGAGAAGCTGGAGATGCTGCATCTAGGATTGGAAGACAGGCTTTCAGCAAAAGTCGGACTGCTGTCAGGAGGAGAGCGGCAGGCGCTATCCCTGTTAATGGCAACTTTCACAGAGCCTAAAATATTGCTACTGGACGAGCATACCGCTGCTTTAGACCCGTCTCGTGCAGAATTGATTACAAGCCTTACGAAAGAGATTGTGGAGAGTTATAATCTTACCACATTAATGGTGACCCACAATATGCAGCAGGCACTTGACCTGGGAAATAGGCTGATCATGATGGATAAGGGACAAATTATTTTTGAAACAAATGAAACTCAGAAGAAAGAACTGACAGTAGAAAAGCTTCTTGAAGAATTCCAGAAAATCCGCGGGGAGAAAATGAGCAGCGACAAGGCCATTCTTATTTAGACTTCCGGACCGGACAGGGTTTATGCCCTGTTCGTTTTTTTGTTAAATCACAATTTATTAGACTAAAGCTTGATGAACTAGTTATGGGGCGATAACAAATTCTTCTAATATTAAGTCTATTATAGTATAATTTTTAGAACCTTTTATTATCTTTTAGGCGGTGAGTATAATGGCAGAACTAGCAGTCGGCAAGCCTTCCGGTGAAGTTAGAAAAGGGGTGCAGTCGGGAATCAGCATCGCGATTGGATATGCCCCCATTGCTTTAACATTTGGGCTGCTTGCCAAAACAACCGGTCTTACGATTGGTGAAACAGCTTTAATGAGTCTGCTCGTATTTGCCGGGGCAGCACAGTACATATCCCTGAGTCTTCTTACATTGGGAACAGGCATATTTGAAATTGTTTTGACAACTTTTATCGTGAATATCCGGCACTTTTTAATGTCTACCTCTCTTAATGAAAAGTGGGATGATGAACAGGCTGCCAACAAAGTAATGTTATCATTTGGGATTACGGATGAAACCTTTTCAGTTGCAGCAGTTCGTGAAGAAAAGGTAACAAGCGGCTATATGCTTGGGCTCATATCGGTTTCATATGCAAGCTGGGTCATTTGCTCGGGCCTTGGGCATCTTATTGGGGCGAGCCTTCCGCAAACCTTGCAGGAAAGCATGTCTGTTGCACTTTATGCCATGTTTGTCGGCCTCCTTGTTCCATCTATGAAAAAGAGTGCAAAAGTTGTTTTTCTTGCCGCACTTGCAGCCTCTTTTAACACGATTTTCACTTTGACCAATACGCTATCGACAGGCTGGGCAATTGTTTTGTCCACGCTCTTATCGGCTGTAATAGTAGAATGGACTGAAAGTGTAAAAAGCAGGAACAGGGGGCAGGAGCATGAGTAGCCATATTGTGTGGATGATTGTTGGGATGGCAGCAGTTACCTATATCCCAAGGCTACTGCCTTTTGTGCTTTTTAAGGGGAAAGAACTTCCCGGCTTTGTTCAGGGGATATTAAAGAACGTACCTTATGCGACATTAGGGGCACTCATTGTTCCGGGTATTCTGTTTATAAATGAAGATATTTGGTTTGGGCTGCTTGGTGCAGCTGCAGCTTTTCTGGCAGCCTTTTTAGGCGCAAATGTGATTGTGGTCGTGCTTGGATCGATCGCTGTGTTATCTGTATATTCTTTTTTGTTTTAGAAAAGATAATGATGGATGTTCTTTAGCCGGTTCTTTCCTTGAACCGGCTTTTTCAATAGCACTGCTGGTGCAGAAAGAAATGATTGTCCCGTCAAAATAGTTCTATTTACAGATTTTTATACTAAACTAAATATAGAAAGGTTGTACCATAGGGGGGAAATTCGATGGCGCGGAAATTAGGTTTTTACGGGGCTCTGGCCTTTTTCGTATACGGCTTATTTTTTTATTGGTATTTATTCTATTTTGCTGACACTAATCTGCCTTTTGAATATGAAGGGTCACGGGCTGATCCGGCAACTTTCCTGAACGGCAGGGAGCTGATGCTCAGTGAGGAATATTCTAAAATTAGAAACCTGCTGTTTTTTATTTCTACACCTTTTGAGTGGATCTTTTATTTATTTATTCTTTTATTTGGTTTATCAAAGGCATTTAATAAATGGGCTGAACAGACAACGCCATATAAATTTCTGCAAACGGCAATTTATTTGATTTGGCTTTCTTTTTTCGCTTTTATTGCGACGATGCCATTAAGCTATATCAGTTTTTCGCTTTCTAAAACGTATAATATCTCAACTCAGAGCTTCAGCGGGTGGATGAAGGATGAACTCATTGATTTTTGGGTTAATTATGGGGGGATGCTTCTCATTGTGTGTGTTCTTTATTGGCTGATAAATAAGAGCAGGAAAAGATGGTGGCTTTATGCGTGGCTATTATCTGTTCCATTTACCTTATTTATGATGTTTCTGCAGCCGGTTGTCATTGACCCTCTGTATAATGACTTTTATCCTTTAAAAAATAAGGAACTTGAAACGAAAATTCTTGATTTGGCCGCTCAGGCTAAAATACCGGCTGAACATGTTTTTGAGGTCGATATGGCCGAGAAAACGAATGCGCTGAATGCCTATGTAACAGGGATCGGCTCGAATTCAAGAATTGTTCTTTGGGACACTACTTTGAATAAATTAACTGAAGATCAAATTCTGTTTATCATGGCACATGAAATGGCTCATTACGTTGAGAAGCATATTTACATTGGAATTGGAGGATACTTGCTGCTTTCATTGCTAGGACTTTATCTGACAGCCAAGTTAATGGAGAAGGCAGTTGATAAATGGGGAAGGGCCCTTAAAATTTCTGCTGTAAATGATATACGTTCCCTGCCGCTATTTCTGATGATCCTTTCAATGCTGCTCTTTATTTCAAGCCCTTTATCCAATCTTGTTTCGCGGTATCAGGAAACAAGGGCAGACCGGTATGCAATTGAAATGACAAAGGATTCAAAAGCCGCAATAGAAACATTTCAGGAGCTGACACGTGCCGGTTTAAGCCAGGTGAATCCGCCGCTTCTTGTGAAAATTTTCCGATATGGGCATCCAACGATGCTGGAGCGCATTTCTATGCTCGAAGAATTTGAAATCGAACAGAGGCAGAAGGAACGGGAGCAAACAGGGGACTGATTGCTAAACTAAAAAAGCAGGCCAAAAGGCTTGCTTTTTTAAGTTCTATTTTTATAAATATGTATGCTGCCCTCATTGTCAGCCCGAATTTCATTGTGAAAATAGATACCTGCATTATCGTCAATCCCATAACCAGTTGCGACATTGGTTTTTGATACAGCTGCCTTTAGATTTCCCCGTTCATTCCACTTTGTAAAATGGACACTTATGGCACAATCCCTGATTAACCCGAGTCCTTTCAAAAAGAGGTGCTGTCTTTTATATGTATCAATAGGAGGGATGATGCAATGCTCTGGGATAATGAGAGCGCCTGCCGAAAAGCCTGCTACAGGAATACCGTTCATATACATCCTTTTAATGCATTCTCCGGTTTCACTATCCACAATAAACCTTCTGTAACTTTCTGTATCACCGCCTCCAATTATGATGCCAGAACTGGATATCAATTCTTGAAGAAAGGATTCAGCCGGGTCAGCGGAAAGAGGCAAATAGCAGAAATTTTCGGCTCCATTCGGAATTAAGGCAGAAGTATACTTTTTCATATACACCTCCCAGCCTTCCCTTTCCAAAAAAAGTATAGCTATTTTGCCATCCGCACCACAGGCAAGCTTTGTAAACATCCTTCCAAACCTTTGACCGAATGGAGGACTTCCCCCCATTAAAAATAAATGCCTGCTGCTCATTTCCCGCCTTCCTCCCGAAAAAAATAAAATACCCCGCTGATTGGCGGGGGCAGACTGTCTTTTTAAGTGCCAAAACGCTTTGAAAGTTCTTTGTACTTCTTTGAATAATGCATAAATGCCGGTTTATTTCCTTCATCAATCGCCGCGTCTATCTTTTTCATCAGCTTTTCTTTTTCATTATTCAGCAGAACCTCCGAGATCAGCATATCAAGGTAAAGGTCTAATACAAAAGATTCCTTTTGGTTTTTCCTCTTAGATCCACTCATTTTCATTAATTCGGTGTATGATTTTTCCTTCATGGAAATCACCCCTGAGCTTTTTAATATTATATGGAATCACCTTTGAATATTCAACTAAATTTTTTAAATTTTTAGAAATTATTTCTCAAGACGTCATAATTGTGAACAATTTGGAAACTATTTAATTAATTAGTAATTTTTAGATAAATTGGTGGTAATATGGGAAAGTGAGCGCGAAAGAATAAAGGAGATGAGGATATATGAGCCAAAATATTCAAATAATCGATGAATATGAAATCAATCCAAATACGATGATTATTAAACCCCTTTCTTATGGGATAAAAGTTTTTTCGCAAATCTGGGAGCTTGAAGATGAAATAACTTCCCCTTTCAAGCCTTTCGAAATAATTAAAAGCAGCTGCAGCTATTTTGGATCAAGCTATGAAGGAAGAAAAGAGGGTACACGCCAATTAACTGGCTTCACCCATAAAGCTCCGATAACGATTGACCCCACCAATTACATTTACTTTTTCCCGACGGCTTCTCCATACAATCCGGAATGCATCTGGATTGCATTGGATCACATTGAATATTTCAAGCGGGCGGAAAACGCTCAAACTCAAGTGGTTTTTAAAAATAAGCAAAGCTTTATTATTCCAGTATCTTATACGACTCTTAATAACCAGGTGCTCAGAACAGCATTGCTTAAAACGACATTAATAAAAAGGATAAAAGATTCGGAGAGAAAGGCATTGTACTATGTGAATGGTTCTAAATTAATGAATGCTTCGGAGAGAAGTGGAGCCTACCAATAGAGAAGGAATTAGAACTGCAGGATAACTAAGAAGCATGCGGAATTTCATGCTTCTGTTTTCCGTGTATGTTATCTTATTTAGCTGCAGGCTCTTCTTATTACAAAATTAATTGGCCTTTAGATTTTTCCCTGATCCCGGCAAAGATCTTTTAAGGAGATAATAGGTCATTAGCTCCTGAACTTTATTGCGGATGCGGGGATTAAAATAATTATGGTGTTCCTCATATCCTTTATACAGGAACATAAACATAGTAAACGCCTCATCCCTTTTTATTTCCTGTACTTTTAACTGGTTTTTATTCATATAGCGTTTTACCTCAGAGAGTTCACTTTGAATGACCTTCATTGTTTCTTCAACCAAATCAAGATATGGCTGTTTTAGTTTAAACGGGCTTTTATTAATGACAATAGAGTCGCGGTATAAGACCGTCAGCACCATTGGCAGATAAATTGCCTGTTCCATGATATTACGGTCTTCCTCAGGAATTCTGGTCATATTGTTTTGCTCCCCTTAATTAATAATATCCTGTCAGTTGTAAGAACAAATGTTCTTGTTTAATTTTACAAAGGAATGTTTTATCTTGCAAGAGCCTATATTTGTCGAAATACTGTTATACTTCATCATTTCCAATAATTAAAAAAAATTTCAGCATGCAGCTTATTGGGCAGGGATTTTATTTCTGATGTCGAAATAAGGAGAACAGCACAGTTAGGAGGATAAAATAAATGACGCAAAAAAGGACAATTAAACCAGAAGATCTTTATCAATTAAAATCTGTAGCTGATCCGCAGCTTTCCAGGAATGGAAATGATCTGGCTTTTGTAGAGACCAGAATGCTTGAAGAAGAAAATACATATAGTTCAAATATCTTTTATATTAATACTGCTGAAAGCAATAAGCCTATTCAGTGGACTTACGGCAAACACCGAAATCATTCACCCCGCTGGTCTCCAGATGGGGAGTTAATTGCATTTGTTTCAGACAGGGGAGGCAAGCCGCAGATTTATGTGATGAGCAAAGCAGGAGGAGAAGCCAGACAGCTGACTCATTGTGCGAATGGTGCTTCAAATCCTGTTTGGTCCCCTGATGGAAAGAAGATTGCCTTCAATCTTTCAATAAAACCGGGTGAAGACGCGGAAACAATGGAAGAAAATCAAGAAAACAAGGAAGAAATGCCAACTCCGATTGAAATCGAAAAAATGAAACACAAATCCGATGCCCTGGGCTTTTGGAACGGAAGATACAGGCAGGTTGCATTCATCGATATAGAAACAGGCGAGGTGGAGCATGTAACAGCTGGCGAACATGATTTTCAGTTGCAGGACTGGTCACCAGATGGGAAATGGATTGCTGTTTCGGCAGATTTGAGTGAAGATAAGGATTTTTCTTTTTTAAGCGATGTGTATATCATCCATCTTGACACAAAAGACATAAAAAAAATTACAGATGGAAAAGGTTATTTTGGAAGCGCGTCATGGTCACCAGATGGAAAACAAATAGGATTGTTTGGACATGAAAGGGAATACGAAAACGCAACACATACCAAAGTATGGGTTTATAATCTCGAATTTGGAGAACTTCA
Source organism: Cytobacillus sp. FSL R5-0377 (assembly GCF_038004385.1). Classification (NCBI taxonomy): domain Bacteria; kingdom Bacillati; phylum Bacillota; class Bacilli; order Caryophanales; family Bacillaceae; genus Cytobacillus; species Cytobacillus sp. FSL R5-0377. The sequence goes on along the minus strand of NZ_JBBORA010000001.1, from coordinate 1,214,004 downwards.
GTGCCTGACGGCAGAATCTGACATATTGGCCGGTGATTATGCCATCGGAGATTTCCAGCAGGGTGCAGTAACACCGGGAATTCTTTGGGCGGAGGACAGCAGAAGCTTTTATTTCCTTGCAACTGATCATGGCAATACCGTTGTTTATTATGGCTCTTTAGAAGGGGAATTATATCCAGCTCTGCTGGATCAGCAGCATGTATATGGGCTGACGACAGGCGGGACTATCAATAAAGCGGTTGTAGCTATCAGCAAGCCGTCATCTCCCGGAGAGCTATTTTTACTTGATGTTCCGACAGGGGAATTGAAACAGCTGACAAGTGTCAATGAAGAATTCCTGAGCGGAGTGGAGCTGGCAGATGCAGCGCCAATTCAATTTAAATCTTCGGATGAGTGGGACCTGCATGGCTGGATCATGAAGCCTGCCGATCTGAAAGAAGGCCAAAAAGCGCCGCTTGTGCTTGAGATCCATGGCGGGCCACATGCTATGTATGCCAATTCTTATTTCCATGAATTCCAATGCCTCGCTGCAAAAGGATATGCGGTACTATATATCAACCCTCGGGGGAGCCATGGATATGGTCAGCATTTTGTAGATGCTGTCAGAGGAGATTACGGGGGCAAGGATTATGAGGATATTATGGATGCTGTCGATTATGCGCTCGAAAACTTCGATTTCATCGATAAAGAACGGCTTGGCGTAACGGGAGGAAGTTATGGAGGCTTTATGACCAACTGGATTATTGGACACACCAGCCGGTTCAAAGCAGCAGTCACTCAGCGCTCCATATCCAACTGGATCAGCTTTTATGGAGTAAGCGATATCGGTTACTATTTTACTGATTGGCAAATCAAAAGTGATATGAATGATATAGAGAAATTATGGAAACATTCTCCGCTTGCTTATGCGAATGAAATAAATACACCACTCCTGATTCTGCACAGCGAAAAAGACTATCGCTGTCCAATTGAACAGGCAGAGCAATTATTTATTGCCTTAAAGCATCGGAGGAAGACAGCAAAATTTGTCCGGTTCCCTGAAGCCAATCATGAGCTTTCAAGAAGCGGAAAACCGAATTTAAGAATCAGCCGTCTGAATTACATTGCCGGCTGGTTTGATGAATATCTCTAAATTGTAACCGCAGGCCTTAGGGTCTGCGTTTTTTTAATTAATGCTGTAAAGTAACATGAAAATCGCCGATATATCAATGAAGTCAGTTTTCATACAGAAGGCAGAAACTATTAAAAATAAATTGCAAAGAATTCAATTTATCTGCAGAATATAAGGGTATGCAGGATATACCAGCAATGATATCGAAACTTTTTTATAGAAACAGCAGTCGAATAAAGGTGAGGGTATTTCCCTGCCTGCGGCCGAATTTATAATTTTACTGCATAGAAAGGACTTATACTAATGAGATCAGATAGATATGAAAAGAAGAAAAAGAAAAGAAAATGGAAATCTGTCCTCCTGATTCTGTTTCTCTTGATTGCAGGAACCCTTGGCTATTCGTATTTTCAGTTCAAGCAAGGCGTCTCCCAGACAGAAGGAGAAGCAAATATACAGGCGGAAGAGTTTGAATTTAATGGCGAAAAAGATAAATATGGCGGGACGAATATCCTGATTCTTGGAAGTGACGCAAGGGGAAAAGAGAAATCACGGGCAGATACGATCATGGTTGCTCAATATCATCCTGATAAGGGAACATATAAGCTTATTTCCTTTATGAGAGATATGTATGTGGATATACCGGGCCATGGGCAAGACAGAATAAATGCAGCACTTGCTTATGGAGGACCTGAGTTATTGAGGCAGACACTAAAGGAGAACTTTGATATAGATATTAAATATTATTCCATTGTTGACTTTGAAGGCTTTGTCCATTTAATTGATGAAGCTTTTCCAAGAGGAGTGGAAATTGACGTGGAAAAGAGAATGTCAGCTAATATAGGTGTTACTCTGGAACCAGGCCTGCAGCGGCTTGATGGAGAGCATCTCCTAGGGTACGTCAGATTCAGGCAGGATGCAGTAGGGGATTTTGGAAGAGTGGAACGCCAGCAGAAAGTTATGAAAGAAGTAGCAAGCCAGTTTACAAGCCTACAGACCATTACGAAGCTTCCAAAATTAATCGGGGTGGTAACTCCTTTTGTTAATACCAATATGAACACAGGTGATATCCTGTATATGGGAAAAGATTTCTTATCGAAGGATAACAGGAATGTAGATACTCTTCGTGTTCCTGTTGATGGGACATTTGAAAACCAGAGAATAAATGGTGCTGCGGTATTGGGCATAGATAAGGAGGCGAATAAAGCGGCAATCCATGAATTTCTGTCTAAATAAAATAGGCAAAAACATTGTTTTTGGCGGATTAGGTGTACAATATAAGGGGAAATGGTAAAACTAGGGGAACCTTATTTTTTACCAAAACGATTTGACTAAGTTATTGCTGCATATTGGACAAGGAGATACTAATGGATTTTGAACTGCTCAAAGATTGGTTTACATTAGAGAATATAATGGATTTAATCCGGGAGTACCGTTCATTTGGGCCTCTTCCCGGTATTTTGCTTCCAATGCTAGAAGCATTTTTGCCCTTTCTGCCTCTGTTTTTGTTTGTAATGGCAAATGCGAGTGCATTTGGTCTCTGGCTGGGATTTTTATACTCCTGGGTCGGAGCTGTGGCAGGGGCCTTGTTTGTTTTCCTGCTGGTCAGAAAATATGGCCAGAAACGAATACTCCGTTTTTTGAAAAATCATAAGCAGGTACAGAAGCTTATGAAATGGGTTGAAAAGCATGGATTTGGGCCATTGTTCATCCTTCTTTGTTTTCCATTTACACCTTCAGCGGTTGTCAATATTGTAGCCGGGCTTTCAAATATCAGTATTGCTCAATATATGCTGGCAGTTCTGACTGGAAAAATAGTGATGATTTTTACAATAAGCTTTGTCGGATACGATATCAGATCCTTAATAACGCAGCCAATTCGGACTGCCATTGTTGCATTGGTCATTTTCATTCTTTGGTATGTCGGCAAAATTATTGAAATAAAGATGAATATGAGCGTAGAAAAAGGCCGCGGGAATAAAAAGCATTGAATGCGTAAGTACTAGGGGAGATGCATGGTGAAGGAAGGATTGAGAAAAGAAGGAGCGGAATGGCTGAAGGCTTTTGCAATTGGCATCATTATTTTTGCTTTTATACGGACTTTTTTCTTCTCCAATTACGTTGTAGAAGGTGAATCCATGATGCCTACTCTTCAGGATGGAAATAAGCTGATTGTCAATAAAATCGGCTATCAGGTCAGCGATTTAGAGCGCTTTGACGTAATAGTTTTCCATCATAATGATGAAGAGGATTTTGTAAAAAGAATAATAGGTATGCCAGGGGATGAAATTGCATACCGTAATGATGAATTATTTATTAATGGCAAGAAAGTGGATGAACCATACTTGGATAAATACCGGAAAGAAACCTCAGGAGGAAAACTTACAGGTGATTTTACACTGCTCGAGATGACGGGAACGGAAACAGTGCCGGAGGGCAAACTATTTGTTATGGGGGATAATCGCCTCGGAAGCTGGGACAGCCGGCATTTTGGATTTATATCAGTCAGCCAGGTTGTAGGAAAAGTAAACCTTCGCTATTGGCCGCTTGATGAAATGGATGCGTCATTCTAGCAGGTATTTCAGTAAAGGGACTCGATGATTAGTCGAGTCCTTTTTATTTTTGCAGGAATGACTAATTTTAGATAACATGCAAATTGGGGTTTTCTCTATATTCTGGTTCGCAGTTTACACAGACGTTCTCATCATAGTCAGTCATATTCACATCTTCACGATTGTATTCAATTCCGCAAAGGGAGCAGGCAGCCATTTTTTCTTCTTCCATTTCTTCCGGATGAATGGGTATAGCGTCATTAATATTAAAGGGTTCTACTGTAATTCCGCGTGATTTGGCCATTTCGGAATTTAAGTAATCCTTTGCTAATTCTTCACTTTCCCAAAATCCCAAGTCCCATAACAGCTCCTTTGCGTCTCCGTTTTGTGCCATCAATCCATAAACAACTTTCATTAAAATTGCCCCTTTCCAATTTGCTGTCTATTGTTTTTTATTTCTTAGCCTTTTTTGACTGCAGTTAAACCGATTCGAAAAATTCCCATCTTTTTTATTGAAAGGATCAGGATTTTTTACAAGGATGTTTTTGAATGGTTTGCTGCTTTTTTATAAATTATTTACTGAGCTGATTCTCCATTTTTCGTGCGGTGTTTAATCAAGGAAGCTTATTCAAAGCCCTGCGGGAGAAGACTCGACGCCGGCCTTGGGTTCGCTGAACAGCTTGAAAATAAAACGCGCACGGGATACAGGAGAATCTGCGGGCTTTGTCGAATAAAAGCTGATGTACATGTTTATTAATTTTGTTTTAGTCTTTAATATCCGAATAATCAAATATATAGAGGGGTGCATTTAATGAGGCTTAAGGGTAAAGTTGCCATTATTACAGGTGCTGCCAATGGGATTGGTCTCGCTGCAGCAGAAAGGTTTGCTGGTGAAGGAGCGACTGTAGCCATTGCAGATTATGATGAAGATATGGGAATCTCCAGGGCTCAAGAGCTTAAAGAAAAAGGCTTAAATGCAGAGTTTTTTCAGGTAAATGTAGCTGACAGGCATAGCATAGACAGTATGGCGGAAGCTGTAAAAGCCGCATTTGGAAAAATTGATATCCTTATCAATAATGCAGGAATAACAAGGGACGGTATGCTTGCAAAATTATCTAAGGACGATTTTCATGCGGTTATTGACGTGAATCTGGCAGGTGTCTTCCATTGTACACAAGCAGTGCTTCCTTTCATGCTGGAGCAGGGAAGCGGAAAAATTATCAATACATCTTCGGTTTCTGGGATCTATGGAAACATTGGACAGACAAACTACGCAGCAGCCAAAGCGGGTGTGGTGGGAATGACCAAAACATGGGCAAAAGAACTTGGCAGAAAAGGAATTAACGTAAATGCTGTTGCTCCGGGATTTATTTCTACAGGCATGACAGCAAAAGTGCCGGAAAAGGTCATTGGCCAAATGCAGGGCATGGTTCCACTGGGCAGGCTGGGAAAACCGGAGGATATTGCGAATGCATATCTTTTTCTTGCTTCAGATGAATCTGATTATGTGAATGGCACTGTCCTGCATGTAGATGGCGGTATTATGATGTAATAACCTGACTCTGAGCAGGTGCTCAGGTAATCAGATAATGAACGAGGTGGAAATAAGGATGAGAAATGTTGTAATTACATCAGCAGTCAGAACACCAGTAGGTACATTTGGAGGAGCTTTTAAAGATCTTCTGCCAACAGATTTAATTGTACCTGTATTAAAAGAGGCTGCGGAAAGAAGCGGTTTGCAAAGCAGTGAGGTGGATGAAGTCATTTTGGGACACTGCATCCAGCGTACAGATGAGCCGAATACGGCAAGAACAGCAGCATTGCTTGCGGGCTTTGACGATACGACAACAGGGTTTACAGTCCAGAGACAATGTGCATCTGGTATGCAGGCCATTATTTCTGCTGCGCTGCAAATACAATCAGGCATGTCAGACATCGTGATTGCAGGAGGAGTAGAAGCCATGAGCTCCAGTCCTTATGTATTAAAACAGCATCGCTGGGGCGCACGCATGCAGCATGGGCAGGTTACGGACACAGTATGGGAGATTCTTGAAGATCCAATCCATCATATTATGATGGGAGAAACGGCAGAAAACCTGGCAGAAATACATTCGATTACAAGGGAAGAGCAAGATGAAGTGGCATTGCTGAGCCATAAGAGAGCATTACACGCAATTCAAAACGGTTACTTTGATTCGCAAATCGTGCCAGTTACTATTAAAGGCAGGAAAGGGGAAGTAACCATTACAAAAGATGAAAACCCTCGTACAGATATAACATCGGAAAAGCTGAGCAGCTTGAAGCCGGTCTTTAGAAAAGGCGGATCGGTAACAGCGGGAAATTCATCAAGTCTGAATGACGGCGGAGCAGCACTTGTCCTAATGCCAGAAGACCTGGCTTTAGAAAAGGGACTGAAGCCGATGGCAAGGATTGCCGGCTTCTCTGTGGCGGGTGTAGATCCAAAGGTAATGGGAAGAGGGCCTGTTCCGGCAATTAAAAAGGGCCTGCCACATGTCAATTGGTCCCTTGAAGAAGCAGACTTGATTGAAGTGAATGAGGCTTTTGCAGCCCAATATTTGGCGGTTGAGAAAGAGCTTGGCTTAAATCGGGAAAAAGTAAATGTAAATGGAAGCGGTATCAGTCTTGGCCATCCCATTGGATGTACAGGTGCACGTCTTGTTGTGAGTCTAGTTCATGAGCTGAAGAGGAGAGGCGGCCATAAAGGAATAGCATCTCTATGTGTTGGAGGCGGAATGGGAGCCACAGTTTTTGTGGAAATGTACGAATAAAGAGTTCCTTCGGGGGCTCTTTCCTTTCCATATACTCCTTCTCCTAATAATTTTCCAGGGAGTGATACAAGTGTTAAGCAATACGATATTATCAGGGGACAATATTATTTTAGGGACATTTATTGACGAAGATATCCAAAAGATAATCGAGTGGCATTCGGACGAAAAAACCATGAGAAATCTGGATGCTCTTCCAGTCAAACCTAAACGGGAAACAGAAATTAAGAAGTGGCTTGATGAATGCCCCAAGGATACCTTCAGGTTTTCGCTCAGGTTAAAAGAGGCAAATGAATTGATCGGCTACGCAGAATTAAACGGTATTTTATGGCCGCACAGAACAGGCTGGCTTACCATAGCCATTCCAGATGGAACCAAATGGGGAAAAGGGTATGGAAAAGAAGCTATGCAATGCCTGATGCGCTATGCTTTCAGGGAACTGAATCTGCATAGACTGCAGCTGACAGTATTTTCGTATAATACTAGAGCCAGGACACTTTATGAAAGTCTTGGATTTCAGAGAGAAGGCTGTTACAGGGAATTTCTTGAAAGAGATGGAAAACGGCATGATATGTATCTATACGGTCTTCTCAGAAAGGAATGGAAAACGTGAAAAAGCGCGGATATGGGATATGGCTCCGCGCTCAGCCTATTATTATGATTGAAGATCAAAAGCTGTTTCTTTTGATAAAAAATAACAAAGAGCAAAATTTAGAAGGAAGAATGCAAGAAGCAAAAACAATATATGATGAAATTTAAGAAACATCGCCGCTGGAGGTGCAAGGCTTGCACCAGTCAATAGTATAAAAGAATAGAGAGATAGAGCTTTTGCACGGTACGCCCCTGCAAGCATGCCAATCAATGTGATAACTGTGGGAACAAGAAGGGATATGGATGCAACAAACAGGATGGAAATAGCCATCAGGGCATTTGTGCTGCTGAAGAAAAACATTTTAATAATGCTGACTGTCCCCAAAAATATACCAAGCTTCAATGTGGAGTAAGCCCCAATCCGTTCAATTAATTTTCCTGTAAAGAGTGACAAGAGTGCCCCAATCAAACCCACTGCCCTTATTGTGAATAAATCCTCCATCGTTCCCATGAAATTTCTGCCCATTGCATCATAGAAAGCTGCGAAGGAAAACAGAAGAGTAAAGGTAATAGCGTAGCATTTGAGCAGGCGTCCCTGTCTTATTAGTTTTTTCATAACAGCAAAAGTGGAAGTCTCCTTATTAAATGGACGGGAAGCAGGCGGAAGTATTTTATACGAGACAAGGAAAAGGATGAAATAGCAAACAGCAAAAAAATAAAAAGCATAGTTCCATTTATAATAAAAAGTAATTGCCGAACTGATCAGCTGCCCAAGTATGCCTGCAGCAAGAAACCCTGTGTTGATGAAAACCAGCAGAAGCGTACGGCTCCTTGGCTGAAAAAGGTCAAAAGAGTAAGCAAAGGCAACAGGGGCAAAACTGCCAAGGGTCACTCCCTGAATCGACCTGGTAATATAGAGCGCTTCTGGATTAGGAGAAAGCCCGACGGCATAGGTAGATATAGCAGAAGCAAGCAAACCTGCAATAATAACTCTGCGTCTGCCAAATGTATCGGAAGCAGGTCCGAAAAATAACAGGCCGGCAGCATAAAAAATGGCAAAAAGGCTTCCCCCTGCGACAATATGATTTTCATTTACTTTATATGAATCTGCAATTTCTCCGTAAATAGGAATCAGTGTATAAATATTACTGGCGACAAAAATACCTGTAACTGTCAAAATGACTGAAGTTGCAATCAAGACCGATTTTGAGTTCATCCATATCACCTGCCGCTATATTTTATGCACTGACCACAATAGCAGAAAGTTGTCACTTCCAGTATTTCGAAAAACTCCATTCAAAAAATTGAACAGCTTATATGATAAAATATGAAAGTAAGAGAGCTTTTTTAGGAGGAAAAATATGACCGTACGTTTATTGATAGGCCGTTCCGGAAGCGGGAAAACGGAATACTGCCTGAACGAAATCCGAGATGAACTGCGGTTTAATCCGGATGGAGATCCAATCATTTATTTAGTGCCGGAACAAATGACGTTCCTTTCAGAATATAAATTAATTACAACACCCGGCCTTGGCGGAATGATCCGCAGCCAGGTATACTCTTTCACGCGGCTCGCCTGGAGAATTCTTCAGGAAACAGGAGGCATGAGCAGATACCATCTTAATAGTGTAGGCATAAATATGCTAATCCGCAAAATCATTGAAGACAAAAAGGATGAGCTTAAACTTTTCCAAAGAGCTGCAGATAAAAATGGCTTTATTCAGCAAGTTGAACAAATAATGACTGAATTCAAACGTTATTGTGTAAATCCCGATGAACTGGCTGAAAGACAAAATCAGCTCTCGGAATACGGGAATGCAAATAAAGCACTCCAGGATAAACTGCATGATCTTGAGGTAATTTATAAAAAATTCGAAGAATCCCTTTCTGGCAAATATACAGATTCAGAGGATTATTTCCGATTGCTTGCAGAAAAAGCCTCTCATTCGGAGTACCTGAGAAATGCCGAGGTTTATATAGACGGTTTTTACAGCTTTACACCACAGGAATATGCAATTGTTGAACAGATGATGAAGCAATGCAGAAACGTCACAATCACTTTAACGCTTGACCAGCCGCATAGTGATGCTTCAGATGAGCTTCATTTGTTCAGAATGCCGGGAGAAAACTATCAGACAATCAAAGAAATGACTTCCCGCAACATGCTGGATGTGGAAGAAATACTCCTATCAGAACAAAAAAGATGGAGCATCCCTTCACTTAAACATCTTGAGGCACACTTTGACAGCAGACCTGCCGAGCCATTTTCAGGGGAAGCAGACATACACATTGGACAGGCTGTCAACAGGAGGGCCGAAATTGAAGGTCTAGCCAGAAAAATAAATAAGCTTGTTCGCACAGAGGGCTACCGCTATCGTGATATTGCCGTACTGGCAAGAAACGGGCATGAATATCATGACATAATTGAAACAGTGTTTCGGGACTATGATATCCCATTTTTTATTGACCAAAAAAGAACCATGATGAATCACCCCCTAGTTGAGTTAATTCGTTCAACACTAGAAATAATCAACGGGAATTGGCGCTATGAACCGATTTTCAGAGCTGTAAAAACGGAGCTGATATTTCCATCCCGGATAAGCCCGGGAAAACTTCGTGAGCAAATGGACAGACTTGAGAACTATGTTCTTGCATATGGAATTCAAGGCGATAAATGGACGAAAAAGAAAAGGTGGACTTATAGAAGAATCAGGGGGCTGGAGTTTGAAGCAGTTGCCCAGACTGATGCCGAGAAAAAAGTGGAAGATGAGTTAAATGATCTGCGCGAAATGATTACAGGCCCAATATTAAGGCTGCATAGGCGATTAAGAAAGGCTCTTGATGGCCGTGGCCTTTGTGAAGCATTATTTTTATACATGGAAGAATTGGATGTACCTGTGAAGATTGAAAAGTGGAAAACTGTCCAGGAGGAGAAAGGGAACCTTGTAAAGTCCAGGGAACATGGACAAGCGTGGAATTCCATTATGGAGCTATTGGATCAATATGTAGAAATGCTTGGTGACGAAGAAGTGACGCTTAAGCGATTTGCTTCCATACTCGATGCCGGACTGGAGTCGCTTCGCTTTACTCTTGTTCCGCCTGCAATCGACCAGGTTATGGCGGCGGATTTGGAAAGGTCAAGGCTAACCGATATTAAAGCTGCCTTTGTCATTGGACTGAATGAAGGGGTACTGCCTGGCAAATTCGCAGAGGACGGTGTGCTGGCGGATGACGACAGGGAGATACTTAACACGAGCGGTATGAAGCTGGCGCCAGGAAGCCGTACACGACTTCTTGATGAGGATTTTATAGCCTATAAAGCATTTGTTACTCCATCAGAAAAACTTTTTATCAGCTATCCACTGGCAAATGAAGAAGGGAAAGCACTTATGCCTTCACCTTATATTAAGAGATTGGGAGATTTATTTCCTGATTGCAGGCACCATTCCTTTATGACGGATCCGGCAGAGCTCCCGGAAACGGAGCAGCTGGAATATGCTGATAACCTTAATACAGCATTATCGTATTTGACTTCTCAGCTCCAGTTAAAAAAGCGCAGTTATCCAATTTATGACCTTTGGTGGGATGTTTATAACTTTTATCTAAAAAACGAGCAGTGGAGAAGGCCTGCATTAAAGGTGCTTTCCAGCCTGAATTATGAAAACAGGACACTTCAGCTAGGCGGAGAAGTCAGTAAAGAATTGTATGGCGATCATATTCAGGCGAGTGTTTCCAGAATGGAATTATTCCATAGCTGTCCATTCTCCCATTTTGCACAGCATGGACTAAGGCTGCGGGAAAGACAGGTATACCGGCTTGAAGCACCGGATATCGGGGATCTTTTCCATGCTGCTTTAAAATTTATTGCAGAAACAGTAATGACTCAGAAACTTTCATGGACAGATATGACAAGGGAGCAGTGTGAGATTCTTGCAAAAGAAGCAGTTGAAATGCTTGCACCTAAACTTCAAAATGAAATCCTCTTAAGCTCGAACAGGCATCATTATATTAAGAGAAAGCTTGAGCAAATTATCAGCCGGGCTTCCTATGTTATCAGCGAGCATGCAAAATCAAGCGGATTTTCGCCAGTAGGACTTGAATTGGGATTTGGTCCAAAAGGAGAGCTTCCTTCGCTTGCTTTTCCTCTTAAGAACGGGGCTAAAATGGAACTTGTCGGCAGAATTGACAGAGTAGACAAAGCCCAGGATGCGAACGGGACATTTTTACGGGTAATTGACTATAAATCCAGTTCTAAAGATCTGAATGTAAGTGAGGTTTACTATGGCATTGCCCTGCAGATGCTGACATATCTGGACATCATAATTGCTCATTCGAGCTCTTTAATCGGAACAAAAGCAGATCCGGCAGGAGTTCTTTACTTCCATGTCCATAATCCAATTGTAAGTACTTCAAAAATGCTGACACTGGAGGATATCGAGCAGGAACTTTATAAGAAATTCAAAATGAATGGCCTGCTTCTTGGAGATGAAAATGTTATCAGGTTAATGGATCAGACTCTTGAAACAGGCGACTCATCCATTATCTCAGCTGGCTTCAAAAAGGATGGCACCCTTTCAAAGCGCTCTAAAGTTGCAAGCAAGCAGGAGTTTGATTATTTGCGCAGCTATGTTAGAAAGATGTATAGAAATACAGGCAACAAGATTACAGAGGGCAATGTGGAGATTGCCCCATATAAAATGAAGGAAAAAACTCCTTGTACATTTTGTGCCTATAAATCTGTGTGCCAATTTGACGAATCTCTTGAAACCAATGATTACAGATTATTTACTCCTAAGCCAAAAGAAGACATGATAGAAATCATCAAGAAGGAGGTGGAGGGCGATGAGAATGGCGATACCGCCTAAGCCGGAAGATGCAACCTGGACTGATGACCAATGGAAAGCAATTATGGCCAAGGGCCAGGATATCCTGGTGGCTGCAGCGGCCGGATCAGGGAAAACGGCTGTTTTAGTTGAAAGGATTATCAATAAGATTATTGCAGATGAAGACCCTATTAATGTCGATGAACTGCTGGTTGTTACCTTCACAAACGCCTCGGCAGCAGAAATGAGGCACAGAATTGGTGAAGCTCTTGAAAAAGCTATTAATGTTAATCCGAGGTCTGCTCACCTCAGAAAACAGGTAAGCTTAATAAACAGAGCATCCATCTCGACTTTACACTCATTTTGTTTAGAAATGATCCGCAAATATTATTACATGACCGATATTGATCCGGGGTTTCGGATCGCCGATGAAACAGAAGCACAGCTATTGAGGGATGAAGTCCTCGAAGAGCTTTTTGAGGAGGAATACGGCAAAGAGGGAAATGAAGGATTCTTTGCGCTTGTCGACACTTTTACAAACGATAGAAGTGACACTGCCCTACAAGATATAATAAGGGACTTATACGATTTTGCCCGTTCCAACCCTTCACCAGACCAGTATCTTGATTCAATTGCAGAGATGTATAATGTGGACGGTGTCAGCAGCCTTGAGCAGCTGCCATTTGTCCGCTCGCTTTTGGAGGATATTGATCTTCAGCTGAAAGGAGCCAAACAGCTGCTTGAATATGGGCTAGAGCTGACAAAGCTTCCAGGGGGGCCGGCTCCGAGAGCTGAGAACTTTATCGCAGATCTGCACGTTGTAAATACACTTATTGAAGCGAAGAACAGTTCTTGGACGATGCTGTATGAGGCGATGCAATCATGGTCTTTTGGCAGAGCCAAAACGTGTAAGGGCGATGAATATGATGAAGGACTGGTCGAAAAGGCAAAAAAACTCAGGGATCAGGCCAAGAAAATCATAACCAGCCTGCAGGAAGAACTATTTTTCCGTAAACAGGAGAGCTTCATGCGTGATATGGCGGAAATGAAGCCGCATATCGATGAGCTTGTTTCGTTAGTTAGAGCATTTTCTCTTCGTTTTGAACAGGTTAAAACTGAAAAAGGGCTTGTTGACTTTGCTGATCTAGAACATTATTGCCTTGAAATCCTTTCTTCACAGGATGAGGAGGGAAGGCTTATGCCTTCAGAAGCTGCTCTTGTCTGCAGAAATCAGTTTAAGGAAGTTCTGGTTGATGAATATCAGGATACCAACATGGTTCAGGAAGCTATTTTGCAGCTGGTGACGGCAGACTCAGAAGAGAACGGGAATTTATTCATGGTAGGCGATGTTAAGCAGTCGATCTACCGTTTCCGTCTGGCAGAGCCTAATCTGTTTCTGGGCAAGTATACCAGGTTTGACAGGGACGGTGAAAAAGCAGGGCTTAGAATAGATCTGGCGAGGAATTTCAGAAGCCGAAAAGAAGTTCTGCATGGAACCAACTATATTTTTAAGCAGATTATGGGGACGGCTGTTGGTGAAATAGAATATGACCTGTCAGCTGAACTAGTTAAAGGAGCTCCCTATTCAGAGGATCAGGAGCAGCCTGTTGAGCTTGCTATTATTGACCTTGAAGGAAATGAGAAGAGTGAACCAGACTCTGAATCCATGGTTGAGGGTTTTGACAGTGAAGATTTAGCCCAGTCACAGCTAGAGGCCAGATATATGGCATCGAAAATAAAAGAAATCATTAAAAATCGAAAAGAAGTATTCAACACAAAGACCCAATCTGGACGTCCCGCCAGATACAGAGACATTGTTATACTGCTTCGGTCCATGACATGGGCTCCGCAGATTATGGAGGAATTCAAACAGCAGGGAATCCCGGTCTATGCCAATCTTTCCAGCGGTTATTTTGAAGCAACAGAAGTAGCGATTGTGATGTCACTTTTAAAAGTAATAGATAATCCGTATCAGGATATTCCGCTGGCATCGGTTCTTAGATCTCCTATTTTGGGGCTGACCGAAGAAGAGCTTGCACAAATCAGAATCCATAATAAAAGGGGTTCGTTTTATGAAGCATTAACTTCTTTTTGCCGGAATCACCCAACCCTTGAAATGGGAGAACTATATGAAAAAGTCCGGCCATTTTTTGATATTCTTGAAGAATGGCGTATAATGGCGCGTCAGGGTTCCCTTTCCGAACTGATTTGGCATCTGTATAGAGAAACCCGATTTTATGATTTTGTCGGCGGCATGCCGGGCGGAAAACAGAGGCAGGCAAACCTTCGTGCATTGTATGACAGAGCCAGACAATATGAAGCAACATCATTCAGAGGATTATTCCGCTTCTTAAGATTTATTGAACGAATGCGTGACAGAGGCGATGATCTAGGTGCTGCCCGCGCTTTGGGTGAGCAGGAAGATGTGGTCCGCCTTATGACGATCCACAGCAGTAAAGGTTTGGAATTTCCTTTTGTTTTTATTGCAGGGCTTGCCCGCAGCTTTAATACAATGGATCTGAAAAAGCCATATATGCTTGATAAGGAATTCGGGTTCGCAGCAAAATATGTCAATGCCGAGAAACGAATTTCATATCCCTCTTTGCCGCAGATTGCATTTAAACGAAAAAAGAAAATGGAAATGCTGGCAGAGGAAATGCGGGTTCTATATGTTGCTTTAACGAGGGCGAAGGAAAAGCTATATCTGGTTTCGTCTGTTAAAAGTGCAGATAAAAAATTGAATAAGTGGCTGCAGGCTTCAGAGCATAAAGACTGGCTCCTGAATGAGTATGACAGGGCTTCTGCAAACAGCTACCTGGACTGGATTGGCCCATCTCTTGTCCGGCATCGGGATTGTGAGGCATTAAGAGGGGAAATGCCGGTGCATCCTCTTGTTCCGGGTGACATACTTGAACACCCATCATGCTGGAATATATCCATAATAAAAAGTGAAGAAGCTGCTGTTCTCTCAGGAGAAGAGAAAGAGGGCGAAACAGATCTGCTGCAATTGGTTTATGAAGGAAAAGCTGTATCTGCTGAATCAGATTATAAAGATAAAGTTGAACAACAGCTTTCCTGGAAATATTCCTTTAAGCAGGCGGCTCACGCCCGATCTAAACAGTCTGTTTCGGAAGTGAAGCGGCAGCGGGAGATTTTTTCTGAAGAAGACAGCGGCACAGAGTTAATCCGTAAAATTAGTAAACCAATGCTCAGCAGGCCTCGATTTATGCAGGAAAAATCCCTTTCACCAGCTGAACGGGGTACTGCCATGCACGCTGTCATGCAGCATATTGATTTCAGCCGGCCAGCAACAGTGGAAGCTATATCCTCTAAAATGGATGAGATGGTTCACAGTGAATTGCTTACGGAAGAGCAGCGTGCCAGCATTGAGCCGGAGCTGATTACACAGTTTTTCGAGACCAAACTGGGACAGAGAATTGTTCAGGCGAAATTGGTTCGAAGAGAAATCCCATTCAGTTTATCTTTCCCGGCACGGGATATCTATTCTGATTGGGAAGGGGAAGATGAACCAGTTCTTATTCAGGGGATTGTGGACTGCGTATTTGAAGATGAGCAGGGTCTGGTGCTTCTGGATTATAAAACAGATGGAATTACAGGCCGCTTTAAGGGAGGTTTTGCTGAAGCCAAACCCGTTCTCGAAGGCAGGTACAAAATTCAGATTGACATGTACACCAGAGCATTGGAACAAATTTTAAAAAGGGAAGTTAATGAAAGATACCTGTTTTTCTTTGACGGAGCTCATACAATAAAGATATAGAAATAAGCCGGCAAGGGGACTTGCCGGCTTTTGTGTATTAGCAGGAGGGTTATTTATTGCGGATACCAGACGGAAAATGCGCGAAAAGGGTCCCGATGTAAACAAACACCCGAGGATTATGCCGCCTCAATGTAAAGGGTATTGTAATATAAAGGAGGCTAACAATGGGAAAAAAGCGCAAAGAAACCGGAACCTGTGAATTATGCTTGAGGAAGGAAACTGATGTAACAGTCCACCATTTAACTCCGAAAGAGTTGGGAGGGACCTTTCTGCCGACCGCTAAATTATGCATACCCTGTCATAAGCAGATTCATGCTTTATATACGAATGCCGAGCTGGCTGTTCGACTGCATTCAATCGAGTTATTGCAGCAGGATAATAAAATCCGTAAATATTTGAAATGGATCAGGAAGCAGCCTTCATCTAAGCTGACAAAAGCAAGAAAGTCGAATGAACGGAAATCAAAAGGACGATAACGGGGTGCCATCGTCCTGACTTACTGAAATTACATTAGTTATTGCCGACATTTGGCTGGTCAACCAGACTGGTATCCAGTACGTTACTGGCACTAAGTCCATTATTTGTGATGACAAAGCCGCCTGTGTTAGCGGCACCCTGTCCGGTTGTTGATTTGGAATTGTTTTTTGGAGAGATATAAAGGGAGTCTCCGAATTGAACAATCCCTCCGCTGACATTAATGATTTGTACCGGTCCGATTATAGCTGGCATGTAAAACATCCTTTATGAAAAATTTTCATCCTCAAGCTCTGATTGGGAAGTGCTGTTTTTGGAAGTAATCTGGCGGATATGCTTGACCCGGGCTTCCATTGATATATTTCCGCTGTTGCCGATATGAATGACAGATGAGGAGGAAACCCCGTTAATATTAATGTTTTGAACACGGATGATTGGATTGAGCTGTGTTGTCTGGATTGCTATGTCTTCATCAATTGGAATCAAATGAATGGGTTCCCTGAAAACAGGATAGACTGAAAAATTCCCTTCCTTTGCGTTAAAATACTCAACTTCACGCTGATCAGCAATAGCTCTGGAGTATCCTTTTATAAAGCATGAGTCCCCAATTTCAAATACAGAAGAAAAGGCGATAGTGTCAATATTAATTCTATCAACAGACGAAGTTCTTTGAAGCATAGGCTGCTTACTCCGGTGTAAGAGGCACAAATGGCCCTATCAGAAGTGATTCAGGCGGTGTATCGAAAGTGGATGCCAGCTGTATCGTTTGCGTATCTCCCACCATTAATACAGATGAACTGGATACACCCAGCACTCTTATGCTGCCAACACAAAGATCTCTGTTATATACCTGATAATTCATTCTTTATTCATTCCTTTCATATTCTCCGGCAAATGTGAGATAAAGGCATGGACCCCATTGTAAATTTCCTTTTTTATCATCTCTATTATCTCTTCGTTAGTAACATCCTTCTCTGAGCGATTAGAAGCCTGCTGCTGAAGGTAGAAATCAATCCGGTTGGGCAGCTGCTTTTTAATATCTTCTTTTATAAATCCAATATATGAGTCATCCACATTTACATTTAATTCCTTCTGAACAGAAGCTGTAATTTCCGGAAGTTCCCGTTCTAGATATTGATTAATGGCATCTTCAACTTCCATCGATCTCTTCATCAGGGTTTTAGGAGAAACAGGTGCTTTAATGTTTTTGTTATCTACGGCAAAATCTTCAATGTTTTGCAGCTCAGAAGGATTTAAGCCAATATTTAGCGTGCCTTCAAGAGACTCTACTTTAAGCTGGTCGAATTTGTATTCAATCCGATCCACTTGCATCGGCGGGCGGCTTCTCAGAAATTCAGTCTCTTCCTGTAGTTTTTTGACAGTGGCTTCCAGGCTCCGTATACGTTTTTCCTGTGACTCCACAAAAGCATGCAATTGCTGAAGGTAGATATTTAATTGCTGGTTCAAGCGCACCACCTCGCTTTATTAATAGATTGCTTATCGTTTCTGCGCTCTTGTAAGGGGTACAGCAGGCGCCGGAAAAGCACTTGCCCCAGCTGGCCCCGCAGGCGCCGGACCTTCCGCTTCAGGTGCAGGCTCAGTAAAGTTGCCAGTGTTATACAAATAGGAGGCCGGCTTAATAATGCCTGCACTTCCAATCTGCATGACAGAAGAATTTGAAATCCCGCCAATCTTTATGAAATTAATATGAATGGATTGCTGTATATAAAAATTCATAGTATCACCCGTTTTTAAGCATTGAAATAATTGCCCTGATCTACACCATCACAATCATAAGTGTTTGTTGTGCTCCGGTGATTGTGAATATTCAGGCCATCCCCGGTGTTAAACGATCCGGCACCTGAAAAGGTCTTGGCATTAGAAACTGGCATGATTTTATAGACGTCCCCGATATTGAAGACAGAACTGCTCCCGATGGATATGACCTGTGCGACTCCCACAATAGCTGGCATACATAACACCCTTTAAAATAATTTCTTGTATATCGTATGTGCCTAATTGATGGATGTGATTAATCAGCCCAATATTATCTCAGTTGTTCGGTAATTTGGGGCCCAGTAAAATGTTATATAACAGATAAATTTGGAGTGAAACTGTTTTTATTTTTGTGATAATATAGAAAATATAAAATTAACAAAATTTTCAGTGAGGTGACAGTGAAATGAATGTTCCATTAATACTTTCGCAGTTTTTAGATCGTGCTGTGTCCCTTTACGGCAATAAAAAAGCAATCATTGCAGATGACCGCACTTTTACATACGATGAATTGAACACTAGAGTTAACCAGCTTTCTCATGGATTAAGAGCTTCAGGTATTCAAAAAGGGGACAGGGTTGCTTACCTTGCACCCAATTCAGTTGAGATGCTGGAGGGGTTTTATGGAGTTTTTCAGCTGGGCGGAATAATGGTCCCTCTTAATATCAGACTGAATCCGGAAGACTATCTCTTTATATTAAATCACAGCGAATCCAAAATCTTATTCGTAGATCAGGAACTTTACCACCTCATCCTTCCTGTTAAAGATCAGCTGAAAACAGTTGAAAAGATTTTCGTGCATTCTAAAGAGGAAGATCTGAAAGAAACCGATTATGATTCATGGCTCCAAAGCCAGGACAGCAGTCCATATCGAAGGGAAGCCCTCGACGAAAATGACGTATGCAGCCTTTTATATACAAGCGGAACAACTGGCAACCCTAAAGGTGTCATGCTGACCCACCGCAATAATTACCTGCATGCATTGTCAACAATGCATCATTTAAGAGTAAGCGATCAGGATGTATTGCTGCATGTCCTGCCCATGTTTCATGTGAATGGATGGGGTTCGCCTTTTTATTACACAGCAAATGGCGCTTCTCAGGTATGTTTAAGAAAAGCCACACCGGAAAAGATATTTGAGGCTCTTCAGGAGCATAAAGTATCAATCATGCATATGGCCCCTACTGTACTGAATTCGCTGATGCAGCATTATGAACAAATTGCTCCTTCAGTTGATCAGGATGTCAGGGTAGTAATTGCTGGTTCGGCGCCTCCGCCAGCCTTTGTAACAAGAGTGGAAAAGGAGCTTGGATGGGAGTTCATACAGGTATATGGCATGACCGAATCATCTCCATTAAGCACAGTATCGACGATTCGTTCCCATCTTCAGGAACTCCCGCTTAACCAGCAGTACCGGATGAAAGCGAAGGCTGGACATCAGATGATAGGATGTGAGGTCAAGGTAATCAATGAAAATGGCGAAGAAGTGGCTCATAATGGCAATGAAATCGGTGAGGTAGTTGTCCGAAGCAACGGAGTCATGAAGGGCTATTGGAAAAATGAAGAGGCAACGATGGAAGCTATCAGGGAAGGCTGGCTTCATACCGGTGATATGGCAAATGTCGATGAATATGGCAATATCGATATAGTTGACCGTAAAAAGGATATCATTATCAGTGGAGGAGAAAACATCTCATCCATAGAAATAGAAGGGGCTTTATATGAACATCCTTCCATACTGGAAGCCGCTGTTATAGCTGTGCCTCATGAAAAATGGGGGGAAACCCCCCATGCCTTTGTAGTTCTGCGAAATGGGAAAACACTGACAGAGCAGGAGATTATCAGTTTTACCAGGGAGAAGCTTGCCCATTTTAAAGCTGTAACGGGAGTGACTTTTGTCGAAGAGCTGCCGAAGACGGCTTCAGGGAAAATTCAAAAAATCCACCTTAGGAACAACTATTGGGAGTCCAAAGGGAAAACAGGCCGTTTTGTAAATTAAATTAAAGACGTGACTTCAGAATCTTAACAAGGTTGATTACTGTCCAGCTCCAGCGCCTAGATACATGCGCTGGAGTATTTCTTTTCTGGACAAGAAGAACCTGGGAATCTATCATTAAGGTTAGACTTTTTTTACAAAGAAGGAGGCGCTTTATGAACAGGCAAGTCAGCCCGGTTCTGGAGAAGGATCGGATTATTTCACTGGATATTATGAGAGGATTTTCCATTCTTGGGATATTTTTGGTTAATATGCTTTCTTTCCATTCACCATATCTGTACATTAATCCTTATGAATGGTGGGATAGCCCGGCAGATAAAGGGACTTATGCGTTTATCGATATCTTTGTGCAGGCAAGCTTTTACCCGTTATTTTCAATGCTGTTCGGTTATGGGTTAGTCATTCTAAGGGAGAGGGTACTGGCCAAAGGTCTTGGTTTTGGAGGAATGGCTGCAAGGAGATTTTCCCTTTTGCTGGTTATAGGCATCATTCATGCTTCTCTTATATGGCATGGGGATATTTTAATAAACTATGCGATCTTTGGCTTCACCTTTTTATTATTTATAAAAATGTCCGGAAAAAATATGCTTTTAACGGGAATATTGCTTTATATTATACCCAATCTGCTTTTTGTCCTATTGTTATTTGCAACAGTTTTGTTTGTTCCTCCTGAGGAGCTGTCAATCTATGACAAGGAAGCAGCGCTAGCTTCCTTACAGGCCTATCAAAATGGAAGCTTTTCCGAGATTACTGCACAGCGTATCCAGGATTGGTCAGGTGTTAATAATCTTGCTTCACTGCCTGTCATGCTGTCATCTATTCTTCCTTTATTCTTAATAGGAGGAGGAGCAGCCAAGCTGAAATGGCTTGAGGAGCCTGAAAAAAACCGGGCATTTCTCATAAAAATTATGCTGGTTTCGCTGGCGGCAGGTTTATTGTTCAAATTTCTGCCTTATATAACGGAAAGTAACCTGGGACTGGATTACATGCAGGATTTATTTGGAGGACCGCTGCTGGCAATTGCTTATGCTTTAGGGATAGCGGTGATCCTGAAAAATAGTCAAAGACCTGGATTCCTGCTGCCGCTCTCATATGTTGGGAAACTGTCGCTCTCGAATTATCTTTTTCAGTCCATTATTTCAACTTATATTTTTTACAGCTATGGATTAGGTTTTTATGGGAAGGTCTCTGCATTTTGGGGAACACTGTTAGTTATGTTCATCTTCGTTTTTCAGGTCATCATCAGCCGCTTCTGGCTCACCCGCTATTATTATGGACCAGTCGAATGGCTCTGGAGGAGCTTTACATATTTGAAAATCCCTAATTGGAAGAGAAAGGGTTAAAATAGTCCAAAAATCTGAAAATTTATATTATACTAAAAAAGTGAATAATAGAATGAGGTGATTAGTTTGAAATTTGTTACTTTTAAGGATAGCAAAGGGTGTAAAGCTGGTTTGCTGGACAAGACTGGGACAAAGGTGGTTCCGCTAAAAGAAGCATTAGAAAAAATGGAGGGCAAAAGTGACTTGCCTGGGAGTCTGAAGGAATGTATTGCTTTAGGAGATAAATTTATTTCTAAAGTACATAGTTTAACAGATTGGCTAAGCAGCAATCCTGAAAGGCAAGATCTCTTTTACCCGCTTGCTTCCGTTACACTGGCAGCACCCATTCCGCGTCCGGATAAGAATATCTTTTGTGTAGGCAAGAATTATGCAGAGCACGCAATTGAGATGGGGAGTAAAGAAGATATTCCCGAGCACATAATGGTTTTCACGAAATCGCCAACAACAGTAATAGGGCCTGATGCAACTGTTTTAAATCACAAGAATGTCACTGCCGAGCTTGATTACGAGGGGGAGCTGGCAGTTGTAATCGGAAAAAAGGGACGGGCGATTCCAAAAGAAAAAGCTTTGGAACACATCTTTGGCTATACGATTATTAATGATGTGACAGCAAGGGATCTCCAGTCCCGCCATAAGCAATTTTTTATCGGCAAAAGCCTGGATGCAACGTGCCCGATGGGTCCATGGATTGTCCATGCCTCTGCTGTTGAAAACCCGAATAAGCTAGACATTCAAACAAGGGTAAACGGAGAGCTGAGACAAAGCTCAAATACTGAAAACTTTATCTTTCCAATAGATGAAATCATTTCGGTTCTCTCAAAGGGCATGACACTTGAGCCCGGTGACATTATCGCTACTGGAACTCCAGCCGGGGTAGGCAAGGGCTTTAAACCTCCGCGCTTTCTTAAGCCGGGAGATAAAGTGGAAATTACAGTAGAAAAAATAGGAACTCTGAAAAATTATATTGAGGAATAAGAAGGTAGCCTGTGTACAAATACACAGGCTTTTTAGTATTAATTTGTCAATGAGATATATCACATCTTGCCATAAATAGTTCATAAAGTTGCCTTTGTATAATCTTTTTTCGCATCATAACTTTAGGAATTTCAAAGCCAATATGGTATGATGATATCGAATTTTACATTAGGAGGCACTGGAATGATACATGCCCATATTACAACATGGTTTTTGGCACTAGTTTTATTTATTATTGCCCTTATTTTGCATAAAAGCGGCAAACAAAAAGGTTTAAAAGTAGTACAAATGATTTTGAGATTATTTTATCTGCTAATCATTGGAACAGGGGTATGGATTTTAAGCAGCCTAAACAGCATCGATCTTCTCTATGTTCTGAAGTCATTAGTAGGCATTTGGGTAATTGCTATGTTTGAAATGATTATCATCCGCACTGTCAAAGGGAAAAAGACTTCTATACTGTGGGGACAGTTTATTGTTGCATTAATCCTGGTATTATATTTAGGCTTTGTTAAATTGCCATTAACATTTATGACGTAAATATGGATATATAGAAAAGGCTTCCGAAAAGGCAGCTTTTTCTAATTTATCAAGTTATGACGTAACAATCTAAGGTGATTTAAAACTATAACCAGCTATGGCCAGAGATTTTGAGGGAGGCCCTTATTACCTTCAAACGCAAAGTCAGCTCAAAAAAAACAGCAGCACTGCCCTTATTGGGAGGCTGCTGTTTCTTCATGAGCTAAGATTCTGAAGTTTACGTTTTCTATGAAGAAATTTTTTCAATTACCATTCTTTTTCCGCTGTTTAAGGTGAATTCAAACCGGTCACTCATTTTTTCATAATAGCAGAAATGATGCTGTACATTGCATATATGATCCTGGTTATCAAATACGATGAAGTTAACACCGCTTTTCCTGTCTTTATCATTAAAAAATGCGAGCTGGTTGTAGCAATAAATGCAGTCATAGACCGAAAATTGCATGGAATTTAAAGTGGTTACAAATTGGTAAAAGGCATCATCATTCATTTCTTCCAATAATCTTTCGAGAGAAAAAACCAGATGCTTTCTAATGCGAATTGAATCCTGGTTCTTCAAGTGGAATATTTCATCATCAAAGACCACCTTGCCCTCCTCGAATAAAATGCCCTTTTTCCAGCGTTTAAAGCGGAACACTTCAATTTCCTGATGGAGGAATTCGTCCATTATGGATGCTTCATCTGTCTCATGGTCAAAAAATACCCATTGATCATTGATATACTCTACAGTGCCTTCTGTAAAAGCACGGGATTGATATTCGATAAGCTTTGTTCGCTGCTGTCTATTCATATA
The DNA here is from genome assembly GCF_038004385.1 of Cytobacillus sp. FSL R5-0377. Lineage (NCBI taxonomy): Bacteria > Bacillati > Bacillota > Bacilli > Caryophanales > Bacillaceae > Cytobacillus > Cytobacillus sp. FSL R5-0377. The sequence goes on along the minus strand of NZ_JBBORA010000001.1, from coordinate 1,190,469 downwards.
AAACCTCCATTAACTTCCTCAACTTCTTTTTAGACAGTTTTGGCGATTTTTATAACCGCATGAATGTGGACAATTAACTTTTTTCTAGGCCCAGCATACAATAGCATCATGAAAAATGCGCCCATGCGAATCCGCTTTGAAAGGATGATGTAAAATGTGTGGAATTACAGGCTGGATTGATTTCCAAAAGGATTTGAGAAAAGAATCCGCTGCAATTGGCAAAATGGCGGATACGCTGTCAAAGCGGGGACCCGATGAAACAAATATATGGACTGATGTGCATGCTGGTTTTGGCCATAAAAGGTTAATCGTTGTAGACCCGGCAGGCGGAAAACAGCCAATGACTAGGGAAAAACATCAAAACCGCTATACGATTTGCTATAATGGAGAGCTTTATAATACGGAAGATCTCCGTAAAGAACTCCTTATAAAAGGATATTCGTTTGAGGGGCATTCTGACACTGAGGTTTTGCTTACTTCTTATATAGAATGGGGAGAAAATTGCCTGCAATTTCTGAATGGCATCTATGCCTTCGCTGTTTGGGATAAAAAGAAAGAGCAGGTATTCATTGGAAGGGATCGTTTAGGGGTAAAGCCTTTATTTTATAAAGAAACGAAACAGGGTATTTTATTTGGTTCTGAATTGAAGGCTATCTTGTCCCATCCGGATGTTAAGGCAGAAGTGGACAGGGAAGGATTGGCTGAAGTCTTTGGGCTCGGGCCATCACGATCTCCTGGCTCAGGGGTTTTCAGAGGCATTGATGAATTAAGACCTGCTCATGCGCTGACCTTTTCGAGAAATGGTCTTAAGGTATGGCGTTATTGGAATGTGAAAAGCGATCATCATAAGGAAAATGTTGAAGAGACTGCTGAGCGGGTCAGAGAACTATTTACGGATGCTGTGACAAGGCAGCTGGTTTCGGATGTCCCGTTATGTACTTTCCTTTCCGGCGGCGTGGATTCAAGTGCGATTACAGCAATTGCTGCCAAAGCGTACGAAAAAGAAGGTAAGGGCCAACTGACCACATATTCGATAGATTACGAAGGAAATGATGAATTTTTCAAGGCGAATGAGTTTCAGCCTAACTCAGATGGCATATTTATCAAGAAAATGTCCCAGACCTTTAATACAAAACATAATAGCTGTATCATCACCCAAAAGCAGCTGGCAGAGGATTTAATCGAATCAGTGCATGTTAGAGATCTTCCGGGCATGGCTGATGTCGATTCTTCCCTGTTATGGTTTTGCCGGGAAATCAAAAAGGATTTTGTTGTAAGTCTATCAGGAGAATGTGCGGATGAAATATTTGGCGGCTATCCATGGTTTCATAGAGAGGATGACTTAAAGAGGAAGGGATTCCCTTGGATGAGGTCAATCCAAGCCAGGCAGGACCTTTTGAAAGAAAAGTGGAGGAAGAAACTGAAGCTTCAGGAGTATGCAATGGAAAAATATCATCAGGCAATCTCCGAAACTCCTGCATTAGACGGGGAGAGCAGGGAGGACGCAAGCAGGAGAGAGCTTTTCTATATCAATATGATTTACTTTATGACGACCTTATTGGATCGTAAAGACAGAATGAGTATGGGGGCCAGCCTTGAAGTACGGGTGCCTTTTGCTGACCATCGGCTTGTTGAGTATGTGTGGAATATTCCGTGGGAGATCAAGATGCATGGAAACCGTGAAAAAGGAATCCTTCGAAAAGCACTTGAAGGCATACTTCCGAATGAAGTGTTATACAGAAAGAAAAGCCCTTATCCCAAAACGCATAATCCAGAATATACAGCTGCAGTCCAGAAGATGCTAACCGGATACCTGGAGGACCGGTCATCCGTACTGTATGAATTTTTTGACAGCGGCCAGCTGAGGGATATTATAGAGTCGGGAGGTGACTCATTCCGGGAACCATGGTTTGGGCAGCTCATGACTGGTCCTCAGCTGTTAGCACATCTTGCACAGATTCATGTGTGGTTTAAGGATTATAATATAAATATAGCAGAGTAAAAAAGAAGCGGCAGCTGTAACTGCCGCTTTTCAGATTTTAAACTGCTTTTGAAGACACGAACGACTTACTCACCCAGACTCTGGATCTCCATCGCCATAACATGAGCAATCCTCTAAGCCATTCATCGGCAATAAAAGCGATCCAAATGCCGGCAAGGCCAAGACCAAAATAAATTCCCAGAACATAGGATAGGGTAACACTTACGCCCCACATGGACAGGATGCCCATATAAACTGGAAATTTTACATCGCCGGCTGCACGCAGGGAGTTAATGACGACTAAATTGAAAGATCTGCCCGGCTCCAGGAGAATGGTCAGGAGAATTAGAACACTGCCAACCTTTATGATATCTGGATTAGAAGTGAATATGCCCATTAATTTTTCTGAGAACAGGGAGAAAAGAACCGCAGTCCCGAATGAAATCAAGATGGCAAGGCGCAGGCTTTTCATACATCTTTTATAAGCTGCCTCGTAATCTTTTCCGCCTACCATATGTCCTATCAGGATTTGTGTGCCCTGGCTGATGGCGACACTGAAAAGGAATATGAACATCATGATATTCTGGGTATACACTTTTGCAGTTAAAGCCTCTGTTCCCAGAGCAGCGATAAATATAGTAATCACCATTTGCGATCCATTATAGGATAAATGTTCTCCTGCTGATGGAATCCCGATTTTAAGGAGATTTTTAATATGTTCCTTTGGAAAGCGGAAAAGTAATCGGAACGGAAGTGCTTTTTCCGTTCTTTTAAGCAGGACGGCGACAGTAGCAGCCAATCCTATTAATCTGCTTACGGCAGTAGAGATGGCCACTCCTTCTACGCCCAAAACCGGAAAGCCGAATGGGCCAAAAATAAATAAGTAATTTCCAATAACATTTAAAATGTTCATGCCGATCGTAATGTACATAACATCTCTTGTAAATCCGTAACTTCTGATGATGGCTCCTATTGTCATAATTAATGCCTGGACAAAGGAAAAGCCGCCAACAATGACTAAGTAAGAGTTTGCCTGGCTTAATAGCTCCTCAGGCAAATCCATCATGAGGAGCAGCGGTTTGCCTGTTGCGAATAGCAGGATACTGAGTAACACCCCAAATACAAGGTTTGCTCCCAGGGAGACAATCGAAATTTCAGCAGCCGTTTTATTTTTTTTTGCGCCAAGATTCTGGGCAATAAGAATAGCCGTACCAGTTGCAACAAATCCAAACATGACGATTACGAGAGAAAGGATCTGATTGGACACACCGACAGCAGCCACGGATTCATCCGAATATTGAGAGAGCATAAGGGTGTCAGCATTCCCCATAAGCATGTGGAGCAGTATTTCAATAAAAATCGGCCAGGTTAGTGCAAATAATGTCATTTTTTTCTGGTTCTTAGTCATGGTTATCCTCCCTGTTTGTAAAAGATTTTTATATAAATAGGAGGCACTTAAGAACTTTTCCTTATTTCAATCAGGGTTCCTATCTATTGAAGCCGGCTGGGAAGGAAAGAATAGCAAATCCCCAGCCATCAAGCTGAACTTTAAGGTTTTCTGCTTCTGCTGCAAACTCTTCTTTTGTAAGTATATTGGTTACCTTTATACCCTTGAGTGAATAAGGCAAAGCAAATTCAGCACTTTCATCCGCAGGGTTGGCGATAACAATGATTGTTTTTTTATCATCGTATTTTCGGTAGGCAACAATATTGGAATCAGTTTGAATAAATTCAAACTGGCCTTCATTTGCCAGCAGATTTTCTTCTTTTCGCAGCTTAATAAGCTTTTGAATATGAGAAAACAATTCAAGGTCCTGTTTCTCCTCATCCCACTCCATGCATTTTCTGCAGCCGGGATCCATAGCACCATTTAGTCCAATTTCATCCCCATAATATAGGCATGGTGAACCCATAAAGGTGAATAAAAGTGTGTATATTAGTTTAACTCTGTCTTTATTCTCTTCACATTCCGTTAAGATTCTCGGTGTATCATGGCTGCCGACCAGATTGAAAGCAGCTTCATAGACATTAGCCGGATAGCTGTGGATTTCAGCGGTCATATTATTGGAAAAATCAGCAGCGGTAATGGATTTCTTTGCAATTAAATTCAGCAGGTTAGTTGTAAAAGGATAATTCATGACAGCATCAAATTGGTCTCCGCGAAGCCATGGCATCGAATTGTGCCAGATTTCGCCGAGTATATAGAGATCTGGTTTAATGTCTTTTACAGTCTGCCTGAACTCACGCCAGAAATGATGATCAACTTCATTGGCCACATCCAGCCGCCATCCGTCGATATCAAACTCTTCAATCCAGTATTTGGCCACATTAAGCAAATACTTTTTTACCTCTGGATTTTTTGTATTCAGTTTTGGCATCTGCTCTACAAAAGCGAAGGTTTCATAATTAGGATAATCCCCGCCTTTTAGAGGGAAACTATGAGGATGAAACCAATCCTTGTATAGTGAATCTTCTCCCTTTTCAAGCACATCCTGAAATGGTGGGAAATAGTATCCGCTATGGTTGAAAACGGCATCGAGCATGACTTTAATGTCCCGGTTATGGCATTCCTTAACCAGTCTTTTTAAGGTTTCCTTTGAACCAAATTGGGGATCAATTTCCAGATAGTCTATTGTATCATATTTATGGTTGGAAAAGGCCTTAAAAACTGGTGTGAAATAGATTCCGGTAATGCCGAGGTTCTGCAGATAATCCAGATGCTCAATAACACCCTCAAAATCTCCGCCAAAAAAATTATCCTGAGAAGGCTCTTCACTGCCCCAGGGAAGCACACCCTTAGGATCGTTATCGGGATTTCCGTTAGCAAATCTTTCCGGGAATATCTGATACCAGACCGTTTCCTTCACCCAAGAGGGGGCTTGAAATACTTCTTCAGGATGCAGGTATGGAAAGTTGAAATAATAACCTGAATCAGCTGGAGCCTCCTCGTAAAAACCTTTTTCAGTCAAAAATAATTCATCTTCACCGGATTTTAAGTGAAAACCGTATCTGGATCTTCGAAATGCAGGGTTAATATAGGCATGCCAATAATCATGAATGCCATCTGAACCAGATTTCTTCATATTTGTTTTTTCATACTGCCATTTACCATCCGACCATAAATACTGATCACCGTGCAGTAATGTGACTTCGGAAATATCATCCTTCTTTGTTTGCAGTCTAATATGTAAGGTTTCCCTGCTGATAGGATAAACAAAATGATCAGCAGGATAGTGTATGATGGCTGCCTTTTCCATTAAAAATCCCCTTTCAAAGTGCAATCGCTTGCATTATACCATAGGAATGGAGAATAAATGTATAGTTTAAATGCCGGGGTTTTGTTTTTAAGTTTTTTCAAACAAAAATAATTTAGAAAAAGTAGTTGTAAAAGCCCAAAAAAATTGTATAATAAAAATTAGAAATTGTGCAATCGTTTTCATTAAGAGGTTCCATTGATTGATAGTTTTAGTGAACGCTGATTTTTTTAGAAATAGATTAAAGCGTTTATAATTTTGTGCAAACGGTTGTACTATTTATATTAAGCAGCAGATCTATTTAAAGGGGGCAATACCATGAAAAAGTCACTATCTTTCTTAATGATGCTGGTATTAGTAATCGGAATGCTGGCAGCTTGCGGTCCTCAGCGTGAGGCACAGCCGGAAAATACAGATAAAGATAACGGCACAGGTGACAACCAGGCTGAAGAACCGAAACCTGAAAAATTAGTAGTTTGGGAAGACACTGATAAAGGCATAGCATTAAAGCCTGCTATTGAGTCTTTTGAAAAAGAATATGGAATTAAAGTTGAATTTAAAGAATTGGGCATGGCTGATAAAATCCGTGACCAATTAAGACTGGATGGACCTGCAGGAAATGCACCTGACGTTGTGACACTGCCTCATGACCAAATAGGACAGGTTGTAACTGAAGGTCTCCTTCAGGAAATTAAAGTTGATGACAGCGTTCTTGATACTTTCACAGAATCGTCCATCAGTGCTCAAATGTATGACGGAAAGCTTTATGGTCTTCCAAAAGCTACTGAAACACCAGTTTTCATCTATAATAAAGCATTAATGGAAAAAGCTCCTGAAACAATGGATGAGCTTTATACTCAGGCTAAAGAATTAACGACTGGCGGACAGTATGGGTTCCTTGCATTATTCGATAACTTCTATTTCGCACACGGACCTATCGCTGGCATGGGCGGATATGTTTTCAATGAAAAGGATGGGGCATTAGACCGTGAAGATGTAGGTTTAAATAACGAAGGCGCTGTTGAAGGTGCTGAGTTCATTAAAAAATGGTACAGCGAAGGCTTATTCCCTAAAGGAATCATCGGGGAAAGCGGAGGAGCTGCAATGGATGGCCTATTCAATGAAGGCAAAGCTGCTTCTGTAATGAATGGCCCATGGGCACTTCAAGGCATGAAGGATGCAGGAATCGATGTTGGTGTTTCTGTTATGCCTAAGCTTTCAAACGGAGAGCCTGTTAAGACATTCATGGGTGTTAAGGGATGGAATGTAACTGCATTCACTAAAAATCCTTACTGGGCAACAAAGTTAGTTGAACATATTACAAACGAAGAGAATGCAAAAATCCGTTTCGAGAAAACTCAGGAAATCCCTCCTGTAAAATCTCTTATTGAAGATCCTGTAATCGCAGACAATGAAGCTGCAAAAGCTGTTGCTGAGCAATCCCAATATGCTGTTCCAATGCCAAACATTCCTGAAATGGCAGAAGTATGGGGGCCAATGGCTTCTGCACTTCAAACTATTGCTACAGGTAAAGCTGAGCCAAAAGCAGCGCTTGATGATGCAGTTAAAACGATCAAGACAAATATTGAAACAAATCACCCTGCCAAGTAAAGCTTGACAGACAAAAGGGCGGTACCTCCCCGGGGGTATTGCCCATACTTTTATGTAAAGGTAACAAAAAGAAGGTGAGTGAATGAGATAGTTCTCAGCTTATTCGCGTATCTTCAGTCAGAACCGGCAGAAAGCCGCTTTCATGTTCCGTTTAAGAGCAACCGTTTGCACAAAAACAATCGCTAATATATTTATAAATGATTTATAATAATAGAAAATAATTTCTCCTATAAGAAAGGGGAGGCAACAGCCGTATGGACACAAAAAAAACGTCATCCAATCATGGAAGAAATGCTGCTCTATTATCCATTCTGCCTGGATTTGGACAGTTTTATAATAAACAGTTCTTAAAAGGTGCCATCTTTTTAATTCTTACCGTTGCATTTTTTGCATCATTCTTTGACACACTGAATTGGGGATTCTGGGGACTTTTTACGCTAGGTGAAATTCCAGTACTTGACCATTCGATTTTTCTTTTGATCGACGGAATTATTGCATTGATTATAACCGCATTGGGGCTTATTATTTATGTCTTCAATATATATGATGCTTATAATAACGGGAAAAAACGTGATTTGGGAATGGAATTAAACAGTGTCAGAGAGCAGTATCACAATCTCCTTGATAATGGTTTTCCATACTTAATGATATCGCCGGGATTTTTTCTTTTGGTTTTCGTTGTAATTTTTCCGATCTTATTCGTAGTCCTTCTTGCATTTACTAACTATGATTTATATCATTCTCCGCCAGCAAAACTGGTAGATTGGGTTGGCATTCAGAACTTTATCGATATCTTCAAACTTGATTTGTGGAGAAAAACATTCTTTGGAGTACTGGGCTGGACAATTGTCTGGACTTTCGTTGCTACCACTTTGCAGGTAGCCCTTGGTATCTTCCTGGCAATTCTCGTAAACCAAAAGGATCTTAAAGGGAAAGCCATTATCCGGACAATCTTCATTCTTCCGTGGGCGGTGCCTGCATTTATATCAATCCTGATTTTCTCCGGCATGTTCAATGAAACTTTCGGTGTAATTAATAAAACGATCCTGGATGCATTTGGAATCGGTGCTATTCCGTGGATGACTGAGGAAAATTGGACACGTTTAGCGTTAATTTTCATCCAATCCTGGCTTGGATTCCCCTTCATTTTTGCTATGACAACAGGTGTGCTGCAGTCTATTCCGGATGAGCTTTATGAAGCTGCAACAGTTGATGGTGCAACAATTTTGCAGAAATTTACAAAGATTACGCTTCCTTTGGTTTTATTTGCAACGGCACCAATTATCATTACTCAGTATACGTTCAACTTTAATAACTTTAATGTTATCTTCTTGTTCAATGGCGGCGGACCGGCTATTCCGGGCCAAAATGCCGGGGGTTCGGATATTCTAATATCCTGGATTTATAAACTGACTATGACTTCTGCCCAATATGGCAAAGCAGCTGCAGTTACCATGATTCTGTCACTTATTGTCATCACTGTAGCACTATGGCAGTTTAGAAGAACAAAATCATTCCAAGAAGAGGATTTGATGTAGATATGAGCATGAAGAAAAATAAAACGATCCGGCTGACTCTTTCATATTTAATCATTGCCTTAATGAGCTTTATTGTTATTTATCCGCTTTTGTGGGTAGTAGGATCTTCATTAAATCCGGGCCAGAGCTTGTCGGGATCTTCAATGTTTCCCGAAAATCCGACATTGGCTCATTACAAATACCTATTTGATTTGGAGAAGTCCAATTATGTTAAATGGTACTGGAATTCATTGAAAATCAGCACGCTGACAATGATTCTTACGGTTATTACAGTATCATTGACTGCCTATTCGTTTTCAAGGTACCGATTTATCGGAAGGAAAAATGGACTGTTAACGTTCCTGATACTGCAGATGATACCTAACTTTGCAGCACTGATCGCCATTTTTGTATTAGCGACGAGAACTGGCCTAATTGATACACATCTAGGGTTGATTCTTGTGTATGTAGGCGGTCAGATTCCCATGAATACATGGCTGATGAAAGGCTATCTCGATACGATTCCGAAAGAACTTGATGAATCTGCGAAAATGGATGGTGCAAGCCATCTGCGTGTTTTCTGGCAAATTGTTATGCCGCTTGCCAAACCAATTGTTGCAGTTGTTGCGCTATTTTCATTCATTGCTCCTTTTGGAGACTTCATTCTTGCCAGAATTTTATTAAGAACAGATGAAAAGTTCACAATGGCAGTAGGACTGTATGAAATGGTTGCCAAGCAATTTGGAAATGAATTTACAAAGTTTGCAGCTGGCTCGGTTTTAATAGCGATACCGATTGCTGCACTTTTCCTTATGTTCCAAAAATACTTTGTATCAGGTTTGACGGCAGGGGGAACAAAAGGCTAATCTTAAAGGGCTGAAACTTTACTGGCCGCTTGTGGCTCTGAGCTGATTGGAGCCTCGGAGCGGCTTGAAAAATGAAGGAGGAGCGGCGATGAAAAAAGGAATCATAACCTTCATCTTAATCCCGTTTCTTCTTTTTTATGCCCTGCCGGCAGGAGCAGCTGAAAAAGAAGAGCGTAAATGGCAAGATGAATCAATTTATTTTTTAATGGTTGACCGATTTAGCAATGGAGATCCAAACAATGACTTTAAAGTTGATGTTAAGGACCCAAAGGCTTATCATGGCGGAGATTTCAAGGGCATTACAGAACGCCTTGATTATATTAAGGAAATGGGGTTTACGGCTATTTGGCTGACTCCGGTTTTCGATAATGAAGAGAAGGGCTATCACGGTTACTGGATCAAAGATTTTTACAATACTGAAGAACATTTTGGCACAATGGATGAGTTCAAGCAGTTAGTCAGGGAAGCCCACAAAAGAGATATGAAAGTGATATTGGACTTCGTTGTTAATCATGTAGGCTACAATCACGATTGGATCAATGATTCTGAAAAAAAAGAGTGGTTCCATGAAAAAAAGGATAATGTAAACTGGTCGAATCAGGCTGAAATTGAAAATGGCTGGATCTATGGGCTTCCTGATTTAAATCAGGAAAATCCTGATGTGGAAAAATATTTAATTGATGCAGCTAAGTGGTGGATCGAAGAAACAGATATCGACGGATATCGCCTTGATACTGTTAAACATGTACCAAAGTCTTTCTGGAGCGAATTCGCCCAAAGTGTAAAGTCAGTCAAAGAAGACTTTTATTTGCTTGGGGAAGTATGGTCGGAAGATCCCAATTATATCGCCCAATACGAAAAAACAGGGATAGACGGCTTTGTTGATTATCCTTTAAATGATCATCTAAGAACAGCTTTTGCAGAACCTGACAAACCGTTAAGCTGGCTTTTTACAAACTGGGACCGAAATAAAGCAATTTATGAAAATCCTTATCTGATGGGAAGTTTCATGGATAATCACGATACTGTCAGATTCACCCGTGATGCTATCTCAAAAAATCATCATCCGGGTCCAAGATGGAAGCTTGCATTAACATACATGTATACCTCACCTGGAATTCCAATTGTCTATTATGGAAGTGAAATAGCAATGGATGGCGGAGAGGATCCTGACAATCGCAGGCAAATGGATTTCCGTACAGACAAAGAATTAATAGACTATATCGCAAAACTTGGGGAAGTTAGGCAATTGCTGCCATCTTTAACTAGAGGCGACATGGAACTGCTGGAGGAAAAAGACGGTTTTGCTGTTTATAAACGGACATTCAAAGATGAAACAACAGTGATTGCCATTAATAATTCAACAAAGTCACAGAAAGCGGTACTTGACTCCAATCAATTGGAAGCCGGAGGAGAACTTCGCGGCATGATTTCTGATGATCTTATCCGCAGCAAAGACGATAAATATGAGTTAATCATTGATCGGGAAGAAGCTGAGGTATATGTTCTGGAAGAAAAATCAGGTTTGAACATTCCGCTGATTGGAGCTCTTGCAGCAGTTTATACAGCTTTTATGATTTTTATCTATCTTTTATGGAAGCGGTCAAAAAAGAAGAAATCCGAGTAACTTATTCTTAGTAAACCTCCCCTTCTTCCTAATTCTGGTGACTGTTTAAAATTGGAAAGAAAATCAAACCTGTATGGATTATAATATAAATAACAGAGACCTCAAGGAGAGGGTGATTTTATTGGCAGTCACAATTAAAGATGTTGCAAAGATGGCAAAAGTTGCACCTTCTACTGTTTCAAGGGTTATTGCCAACAATCCTCGCATCAGCGAGAAAACCAAGCAAAAAGTCAGAGAGGCAATGGAACAATTAGGATACCATCCGAATTTTATTGCCCGCAGTCTTGCAAGCCAGTCAACTCGCGCAATTGGACTGATAATGCCCAGCTCCACGGATGTTGTATTTCAAAACCCATTTTTTCCAACTGTCCTTAGAGGTCTGAGCGAGGGAGCACATGAAAGGCATTATGCCCTTCATATGACAACCGGAAAAACGGATGATGAAATCTATGAAGGTGTGATCCAGATGGTACAGGGCGGACGGGTGGATGGAGTTATTTTGCTTTATTCAAAAGTGGAGGACAAAGTGCTTGCCTTTTTAAAGGAAAGAGATTTCCCGTTTGTGGTTATAGGCAAGCCTTTTTCAGATGAAGAGGAAATTACTTACGTAGATAATAATAATTTCCGTGCAGCCAAAGAAGTAACGGAATATTTGATTAAGCTTGGGCATAAGCAAATTGCATTTGTCGGAGGAAATTTAAATTTAACCGTTACAGTAGAACGGCTTCTTGGCTATGAAAAGGCATTAAGGGATGCTTCAATTGAACTGGTCAATGAATATATTGTTCATGAGGAATTTCTTAAAGAAGGGGGACAGGAGGCTGTCAGGGGCCTCATATCCCTTGAAAAACCTCCAACTGCACTTGTAGTTGCGGATGACTTGATGGCATTGGGTGTCCTGAATACATTGGATGAATTGGGAATCAGAGTTCCTGAAGATATGTCTATCATCAGCTTTAATAATGTGCTGTTAGCTGAAATGTCCAGGCCGCCGCTGACTTCTGTCGATATCAATATATTCGATCTGGGATTTGAATCTGCCAGAAGCCTCATTTACAGAATTGAAAACCCGCGTGAGCCTGTAAAGCGGATTATTATTCCACACAAACTTGTAAAACGTTCTTCATGCAGCAGTCCTTTGCCTGAAGAGCCGGAGATTGTATCATAAAAAAGGGAAGCCTGCAGCAGGCTTCCCTTTCAATTTGTTTATCCATTTACAATTGTTCCGCCATTGATATGGATCATCTGGCCGCTAACATAAGATGAATCATCACTGGCAAGATATACATAGGCAGGAGCCAGTTCATAAGGCTGTCCTGCTCTGCCAATTGGAGTATTGGATCCAAATTTTGATACCTTATCTGCAGTGAATGTGGATGGAATAAGCGGTGTCCAGATAGGACCGGGAGCCACTCCATTTACGCGAATTCCCTGTGGAGCAAGAGATTTGGCTAATGAACGAGTAAACGACACAATTGCACCTTTGGTTGAAGAGTAGTCGATAAGCTGTTCGTTTCCTTCATAAGCGGTTATGGATGCTGTGTTGATAATAGAGCTTCCTCTTTTTAGATGAGGCAGTACTGCCTTAGTTAGATGAAAGAAGGAGAAAATGTTTGTCCTGAATGTTTTTTCAAGCTGTTCAGCAGTGATATCAAGCAGGCTTTTTTGCGGATGCTGCTCCGCTGCATTATTTACCAGTACATCGATTTGACCGAACTTATCAAGGGTTTTCCTGACAATATCCTTACAGAATGTTTCGCTGCCGATATCTCCTGAAATCAGCAAGCATTCCTGTCCTTCAGCCTGGATGGCCTCTTTTGTTTTTTCCGCATCTTCATGTTCATCTAAATAAACATTTACTACGCTGGCTCCTTCTTTGGCAAAATAAATGGCGGCTGATTTCCCAATGCCGCTGTCTCCGCCTGTGATTAAAACAACTTTTCCTTTTAATTTATCAGACCCCTTATAATTTGGATCGACTGATTGCGGCTCAGGCTGCATTGGCGCCTCTGTGCCGGGCTGATGATCCTGATGCTGGGGCGGAAATTCTGTTGGATTGTTATGAGAATCTGACATTAAAAAAATCCCTCCAAATCATTAATACTCTTTTCATTCCCATTTTATTATGGTGAAAAAACATGGAAATTATTTGAATTTATTTTTATAATGGATATAAAAAGAGCGGGGGAAGAAAATTGCAAATTCGCTTTGCTGAGAAAAAGGACGCCGCGGCAATTTTAAAGCATTGCAGGCAAGCTTTTGGCGAAAGTGATTTTTTATTGACCGAGCCGGAAGAATTTACGATGACTATACAAGAAGAGGAAATATGGATTGAAAAGAGTCTTCAATCGGGTGATCTGATCTTAATAGCGGAAATTGATCAGGAAGTGGTTGGGATGCTGAACTTTAGACGTTCAAAAAGCAAAAAGGTTAACCATTTGGGGTATTTCGGAATTTCAATACAGAAAAGGCATTGCAATCAGGGACTGGGGAGCAAAATGATGAAACTATTCCTGCAATGGGCTGAAGGAGAACCCGGCCTGGAAAAAATATGTCTTGAGGTGTTTGCGTTTAATGAGAGGGCCATCCGCCTTTACAAGCGATTTGGATTTGAGGAGGAAGGCCGTAAAATTAAGCATATAAAAAGAAAAGATGGGACCTACGCAGATGAATTACTGATGTATAGATTTGTTAAATAGCAGCAGCACAAACAAAAAAGCAAACGGAGTTTTCCGTTTGCTTTTTTAGCGATAGTTAACGAATTGAACATCAACAGTTAAATCTGCCTCTTTAACAGCAGCAATAATTTTCTGCAAGTCATCGCGGTTTTTGCCGGTTACCCGGACCTGATCATCCTGAACCTGGCTCTTCACCTTTAATCCGCTGTTTTTAATCAAAGTATTAATCTTCTTGGCATTTTCTTTATCGATACCCTGGACAAGCTTTGCTCTTTGACGGACAGTTCCACCTGATGCTCCCTCAATCTTGCTGTAATCAAGATTTTTTACAGGAATGCCCCGTTTGATTAATTTGCCCAATAAAACATCCTTAAGCTGCTCCAGCTTAAATTCATCATCAGAAAGAAGCACAAGCTCCTCTTTATCCAGCTTAATATCACTTTTGCTGCCTTTAAAGTCATAGCGGGTGGAAATTTCCTTCATAGCAATATTAATGGCATTCGTTACTTCAGAAAAGTCTACTTTGGATACAATATCAAATGAGCTTTCTTTAGACATGACAGCCTCCTTGGCGTTTACTATTTAAGTTTCACTTCTCGTCCTTATTATAGTAAAATATAGCAGTTCAAACAACTTTAGGAGTTATGTGATCTTTTTTGGGAAGGATTTAATATAATGAATATTTGCTGTTTAATGCTTAGAAGGAGGAAAATAGATGGCTATTGAAGAGTATTTGGGACGTGCTGTTAATCTGGTCGTTTCAAGGGAAGCGGCTTTTGGCTATTTTTTGACTGATGGAGAGGAGGATGTTCTTCTTCATCAGAACGAGACGGAAGAAAAGCTGGAGGAAGGGCAGGAGGTTGAAGCTTTCCTTTATATGGACTCACAGGGGAGAATTGCAGCAACAACTGTAATTCCTGAGGTCCAGGCAGGTACATATGGATGGGCCGAGGTAAGTGACGTAAAGCCCGGCATCGGTGTATTTATCAATATTGGCATTCAGAAGGACATGCTTCTCGGTGAGGAGGATCTTCCTGTACACGAAAATGTGTGGCCGATTGAGGGAGATAGATTATACATTACACTCCGGGTAAATAAGAATAACCGAATTTATGTGAAATTGGCTACTGATCCTGTCATTACTGATATTTCAATTAAAGCAGCCAAAAGTGACTTTAATAAAAATATTCATGGACATATTTATAGAACCGCAAAAGTTGGAAGCTGGATTTATACAGCTGAGGGATTTAAAGGCTTTATCCATGAGTCCCAGCGAAAAAGAGAGCCCCGTCTTGGAGAAAAGGTGGAAGGCCGCATAGTTGATGTGAAGGAAGATGGGACAGTAAATGTTTCTCTAATTCCAAGAAAGCATGAAGCACTTGATGAAGATTCCGAAAAAATCATTTCTTATCTTGAAAGCCGAAGCGGTGCGATGCCATATGGCGATAAAAGTGCCCCGGAAGATATCCAGGAGCGTTTTCAGTTAAGCAAAGCTTCTTTTAAAAGGGCGTTGGGCCGGCTTATGAAGGAAGGAAGGGTTTATCAGGAAGAGGGCTGGACATATCTTAAGAAAGATTAAATGCAATAAAAATTATAGGGTGTTTTAGTGAAAAAAACGGACAAGCCTAATGCTTGTCCGTTTTATTATTAAAGATGATCTGTCTTTTTAGAATATTGGTTTTTCCCGGCTTTGCGGTTTTTCTCGCGCATCATATTTTTTTCGTGGAGAAGCGCATTATTGTCCTTCGCTTTCTTATCATTATCGGAAGTATGCGGCATAATAAAAATACTCCTTTCATACTGATAGGTTTAGCCTTCAGGAATATAACTGAAGTACAGTCATATTGTCTGTCAGAATGAAATGGAGTATGTATCCTGCCGTTATGGTTTAAATTTGTTTATGATAGAAAATCGCAATTGATCCCGGGCCTGTATGTGCCCCGATTGCAGCGCCGATGGAGGTAATATAGACTTCTTTGGCATTAAGCTCGTCCAGTATCAGCTTTTGCACTTCAAGAGCAGTCTCTTCATCATCGGCATGGCTGATGCCGACAGTCTGCTTCTCAAAGGAGGACCCGTTTTCTTTCATCAGTTCAATAATGCGGCGGAGCAGCTTTTTCTTGCCGCGCAGTTTCTCAATTGGAACAAGTTTGCCATCTTCTACTGTTAAGAGAGGCTTAATATTCAAAAGTCCGCCAAGAAATGCCGAGGCTTTTGAAACGCGCCCGCCTTTAGCGAGGTATTCAAGATCATTTACAGTAAATAAGCTCTCGAGGTTCCGGCAGTGAAATTCGATTATTTTCTGGATGTCTTCCTTGGATGAGCCCGATTGCGAGGCAGCTGCAGCTGCCTTCACAATTAATCCATAACCTAAGGAAGCAGCCTTGGAATCGATAATGGTTAATTGGAAATCGGGGTGTTTCTCTTTTACTTGCTCAAGGATCATGATAGCTGTCTGGTATGTACCCGAAAGTTCGGAGGAAAAAGCAATATAAATGCCGTCCTCATTGTTTGCTGCCATTTTATTGAACGTTTCCTCAAAAAGAAGAGGCGATACCTGAGATGTTTTAGGCATCTGGCCTTCACGTATAGCTCTATAAACATCTTTAGGTTCTATGGTGATTAAATCTTCATATTCTCCATCATTCAGTTGAACCTGTAACGGAAAAAGTGTGACGCCATGTTCTTTATAAAAGCTAAGCGGCAAGTCACACGCACTGTCAGCTAGAATTTTTACTGACATTATCTTTCACCTGCTTTCAAACTATATGAATTAAGTTTATAGAAATCAAGGAGAAAAAACAATGAATTGTGTTGAAAATGCACCTTATTGGGGTAAAGAAATGATAAAAGATCAGGGGGTAAAAAATGGTTTGGCTAGAGACTAAGAAGGTATTTATTGTGTTGATTGGCGCGTTATTGAATGCAATCGCGATGAATTTTTTTCTCATACCGGCTAATGTATATGCAAGCGGTTTTACAGGAGTGGCACAGCTTCTTTCAAGCATTCTGGGTAATTTCGGATCAACAGGGATATTGCTGTTCATTCTAAATATTCCAGTAACCATATTGGCCTGGAAAAAGGTTGGCCGTTCGTTTACGATTTACAGTTTCCTAAGCGTATTCCTGATGTCTTTTTTTCTCGAAGTAATACCTGTCATTCACGTATCGAAGGATATTTTGCTTAATGCTGTTTTTGGGGGTGTTATAGCAGCTGTAGGTGTAGGGATTACACTTAAATGGGGGGCTTCTACAGGAGGAATGGATATTATCGCGATGGTCCTGTCCCGAATGAAAGACAAACCTGTCGGTACATATTTCTTCACTCTTAACGCCATTATTATTATAACTGCTGGTTTTTTATATGGCTGGGAAAAAGCACTATATACCCTTGTAACCCTTTATGCTTCTACAAGGGTTATTGATGCCATTCACACCAGACATGAAAAACTCACAGCTCTGATAATTACGAAAAAATCAGAGGAAATGAAAAAAGCGATCCATGACAAACTTGTCAGAGGAATAACAACTTTCCCTGCAAAGGGCGCTTTTACTAATGAAAATAAGGAAATGATGATGATTGTCATCACACGATACGAGTTATTTGACCTTGAAAGGATCATAAAAGAAGTGGATCCGAATGCTTTTACAAATATTGTTCAAACAGCCGGTGTATATGGTTTCTTCCGGAGGGATTAAAAAATTGGAGGGATGAAGGATGCTTCAGCTTTTGGCTGCTGCTATGATTTTCTTTACTATACCTTTGCAAAATTTTGAAGCTTCTATAAACGAAATGCCATTTGATTTCAAAGTAATGCCTCAAGCAGGAACGGAAAAAATGGAGATGGAATTAGTTCTGAAGAATACAGCCAATTATCCGCTGAGCTTTGAATTCATGAGTTCCCAATTTTACGAAGTAGAAATATTCAATCAAAAAGGCGAAAAGGTATATTCCTCCTCAGAAGGTAAAGCCTTTTTACAAGCTATTCAGACCATTGATGTCAAACCGGATGAAAGCAGGGTTTGGAAAGAGCATTGGGATTATCGGCAGAATGGCGAAAGAGTGGATGAGGGGGAATACACCGTAAAAGCCAGGCTTTTGGCATCAAACTTAAATGGAAAGAAACTGGTGAAAAAAGCAGAATCAAAAGATGCTGTTCATATCCCAGGAGAAAATCCAGTCTTTCGACAGGTTAAGGCTAATGGAGAGAATGGCTTATATTCGGTGGAAATTGAAGGACGTCCAAAAGGCGGAAAGGTATGGTATTCTGTTGAGGATGGCCATAATGAACTTCTGCCTGAAAAGGGAGTATCAGCCCAGTCAAATAACTGGGAGAATTTTTATATAGAAGTAAACATTTCTCCTGATAAACTGCCTGAAAGTGGTACAGTGCTTTTGCATTTATATGAAAAAGATAAGGCCGGAAATATCATGAATTCGTTTCCTGTTATTCTGGAAATAAGGTAAAAAAGAAGCCGGCGACCTCAATGGTCGCCGGCTTCTTTTATCGATTCTGCGAATATTGTTCAAGCTCCTCTTTGCATCTCACTCAGCTGTGCCTGTTCAGCCGCTGTGGAGTTGGCAAACGCGGAACTTAAAGCATTTTTCGCGCGGGAAACAGTTTCTTCGTCTGAAGAATTTTTAGCTATTTCCACATACTTTCTGGCTTCCTGAAATAATCTGTTACCCATCGCTATATTCCTCCGAGGGATGATTCTTTCACATTAGCTAATTTTTGGGCTTCCGCCTCAGCATAGGTCATGTGGTACGGGATACGCTCATCATGCTTACTAACAGTATCTTTACCCTGTTGAACGAAGCGTTTTGATTTATTACGTTTACCCATTCGAATCCCCTCCATGAAAAGAGTTTGAAGCCGCAATTGGGTCGCTTCATCTTTAGTATGCTCTAGAGGAAGGATTTAAAAAGGGGATTTTCCTGTTTCTATTTAATTCCTATTAATTGAACTGTTTATAGAGCTTTTAGGTTTAATAATTCATTTAGATAAATGCCAATGCCATCTTCCTCATTGGTTAAGGTGACTTCTCTGGCAATATTCTTCACCTGGTCAATAGCATTGCCCATGGCAATACCGTACCCAGCAAATTCAAGCATTTCAAGGTCATTGTCTTCATCGCCAAAAGCAATGATGCGCTCTGGCGGAATTTGAAAGTAATCAGTCGCTTTTTTAGGCCGACAGCTTTATTCAGCCCCGTTTTCACTATTTCAATGACGTGCCAGGGAGCCGCCCATCTGCGGTGGTCAATTACTTCTGCATGAACCTCGGAAAGATGATCTCTGATTGACTTTACATGCTCTTCATCAGTATGTATCAGCATGCTTGTCGGATTATCTTTTAAGTAATTGCGCAAATCACCAGTTGTAATATTCGGATTGCCAAAACCAAAGATGTCGAGTAGTTTTTCATCATGATAGTGCAAATAAACATCATCAATAACTTCTGCCACGATATTATGAATCGTATAGCTATTAACTGCCTCGACAATCTCTTTAGCTACGTTCATTTGCAGGGGTGTATGGTACACACCCCAATTATGGTCTTTAGGATGATGTATGTAAGCACCATTGAAATTGACAATCGGCGTAGTCAATTCCATTTCGCGATAATAAATTTCACTGGATCGAAATGGCCTTCCAGTGGCAATCATCACTTCATGTCCTTGTTCACGTGCCTTTTGAATAATCATTTTAGTTTTAGCCGAGATGGTTTTGTCATCTTTTAATAATGTGCCGTCCAAGTCCAATGCAATTAAATGTTTTTCTACCATAATATCTCCTTCTAAGCGCGCGAAGAATTTTTAATAAAAATGCGCCGCAGTCACCGGACTCCAGCCCATTGTTTATAATGAAGTATGCCCCGCTTTTCTTTTAAGTGTAAAGGTTTTGGAAAAGAAAAGTCCACATGTTAAACTGAAAATATAGAAAGAATTTACATCAAGACAGGAGCTTAAGCTTTTACAAAATCATTTTATACATATATGTTATCAATATTATTATAATTTTGTAAAAAAATTCACTTTGGTACAAAAGGTTTAGGAGGAAAAATTGTGGTTGTTATTGAACATAAGGTTATCAGAGAAATTCCTGTTCTTGAACTCGCCAGACAGGAAATAAAAGGGGAACTGTCGCCTTTTATCATTTTTGTTCATGGTTTTACGAGTGCCAAGGAACATAATCTGCATTATGCCTATCTGCTTGCAGAAAAGGGGTTTAGGGTAGTGCTTCCGGACACGTTATTTCATGGGGAAAGATCTCAGGGGTTATCTGGCGGCGATTTAAATTTCAAGCTATGGGATATTGTTCTGAATACAATTGCTGAATTGAATATAATCAAAAATGTTTATAAGGATTGGGACCTGATTGATCAGGAAAGAATAGGGCTTGTGGGTACCTCCATGGGTGGAATAGTCACTTTGGGCGCCTTGACCCAGTATGAATGGGTTAAAACTGCAGTTAGCCTGATGGGGATGCCGTATTATGAAAAGTTTGCTCAGCTTCAGCTCGACGAACTGAAGAAAAATAATATTAGGGTTCCTCTCACAAATGAAGAACTTGCAGATCTTCTGAGCAGTCTCAGGGAGCGTGATCTTAGCCTTCAGCCTGAAAAGCTTGGAGGAAGGCCGATTATGTTCTGGCATGGCAAAAAGGACCCGGTAGTGCCGTATTCCTATACATACCAATTTTATGAGACCATCCAGCCCATGTATAATGATTCACCTGAAAACCTCCTCTTTATAACAGATGAACAGGCAGGGCATAAAGTTAGCAGAGAAGGACTGCTCGAAACAGTTAGGTGGTTTGAGGAACATCTATAAACTGCGTTTTTTCATTTCAGTTAATTTTTTGTTAAGATAAAGATAGTAAATAATGAAGGAGTGCCGCAGATATGGATCAGGATTTAAAAGACAGCATTATGGGTGCACTTGAGCTTGTAGTAGACCCTGAGCTGGGGATAGACATTGTAAACCTAGGCCTGGTATATGATGTGAAAATGGAAGAGGAAGGAAAAGCCATAATTGATATGACACTTACTTCCATGGGGTCGCCCATTGGCAGGCACAATCGTTGAACAGGTTAAGTCAGCACTGGCAGATATCCCTGAAGTAAAAGACACTGAAGTCAACATTGTCTGGAACCCGCCTTGGTCCAAGGATAAAATGTCCCGCTATGCAAAAATTGCGCTTGGTGTTCGATAAGAGATTGAAGCATAAAACAGCAGGAGTATTTCCTGCTGTCAGCTTGTAGACAAAGTCTGCTTTGCAGACCACGTCTACAAGCTTTTTTTGTATAATTAGATTGAAAAGATTTTTTGTGGGGGATTCAAATGTTATCAAAACACGTAGAAGATGGAAGAAATCAAATAGAAATGGTCGCTCTTGACCAATTAGTGCCTGAAGATCACCTGGTTAGAAAGATCGAACAAGCTATTAATTTTGAATTCATTTATGACCTAGTAAAAGATAAGTATAGCTTAGACAATGGGAGACCTAGTATTGACCCTGTTGTCCTTGTTAAAATGGTGTTCATTCAATATCTATTTGGCATACGCTCGATGCGTCAAACAATTAAAGAGATTGAGACCAACGTAGCCTATCGTTGGTTTATTGGGTATGGGTTCACAGAGAAAGTTCCTCATTTTTCAACCTTCGGTAAAAACTACGCACGACGCTTTCACAATACGGACCTTTTTGAACAAATCTTCTATCGTATCTTAAAAGAAGCCATGACAAAGGGATTGGTCGACCCATCAGTTGCTTTTATTGATTCTACCCATGTAAAAGCGAATGCGAATAAAAAGAAGTTTGAGAAGAAAATAGCTCGTGTTGAAACAAGAAGTTACCAAGCTCAGCTAGATGAAGAAATTAATATCGACCGTGAGGAACACGGAAAAAAGCCCTTCCCCCACAGAATAAAGAAGAGTCAAAAGAAATAAAGGTCAGTACAACAGATCCTGAAAGTGGCTATTATGTAAAAGATGAACGGGAGAAATTATTTGCTTATTCATTTCATACAGCATGTGATTCTCGTGGGTTTATCTTAGGTTCTCTTGTCACTGGTGGAAATGTTCATGATAGTCGCATGTTAGACCAACTCGTCACTCAAGTCAGGGATAAAGTTGGAAAGCCTGAATCTATCGCAGTTGATGCTGGATATAAGACACCCCACATAGCAAAATTCCTTATGGATCAAGAGATTAGACCCGTTATGCCCTACACTCGTCCGAGAACAAAAGACGGATATCTTAAAAAGTACGACTACGTATATGATGAACATTTTGATTGCTATATTTGTCCTGAAGGACAAATCCTTCCTTACCGCACAACGACTAGAGATGGCTACAAACAGTACACTTCAAATCCACAAAAGTGTAAAGAATGCCCTCTTTTAGAACGTTGTACTCAAAGCCAAAATCACACTAAAA
This sequence comes from Cytobacillus sp. FSL R5-0377, assembly GCF_038004385.1. Classification (NCBI taxonomy): domain Bacteria; kingdom Bacillati; phylum Bacillota; class Bacilli; order Caryophanales; family Bacillaceae; genus Cytobacillus; species Cytobacillus sp. FSL R5-0377. The sequence continues at coordinate 1,168,491 of NZ_JBBORA010000001.1, read as the reverse complement.
TGATTCATCGGCATTTATGGCAGGGTTACATAGATGAAGTGGAACATCTGAGACATACCGAACTGAATAAAACGTTATATGCAAAGCGCAAAGAAACGATCGAACGTGTCTTTGCGGATGCAAAAGAAAAGCATGGCATGCGTTGGACGACCCTAAGAGGGCTTAAAAAAGTTTCAATGCAGGCGATGCTTACTTTCGCCGCTATGAACCTTAAGAAACTGGCAAATTGGACATGGCGAGGACCATGTCCAGCTTAATTATTGAGGTATGCCAACTGAAAAATATGATAAAACCCCAGTTTCACAAAATGAAACTGGGGTTTGTCTACGGTCTGACAGCAGGAGTATTTCCTGCTGTTTTTTTTTTGCCCTTGTGAGGTAGTTCACTTATTTCACATTCCGATTATCCTATAATAACAATGAAAAACAAAAAATAGTCTGCTTTGTTTTGACAAATGGCCGGGAGTGAGGCCGTCAAGGAGGCATCTTTAATGGGATTTAATAGAGATTTTAATAAAGACCCTTTTATTGTTATCTGGGAATTAACAAGGGCATGCCAGCTAAAATGTCTGCATTGCCGTGCTGAAGCGCAGTATAGGAGAGACCCGCGGGAGCTTTCCTTTGAAGAAGGAAAGGCCCTAATTGACCAAATCAGGGAAATGAACAACCCTATGCTTGTGTTTACAGGTGGAGACCCATTAATGAGGCAGGATGTATTCAACATTGCCGATTATGCCGTGAAAAAGGGCGTGCGTGTCTCCATGACCCCCAGTGCGACACCAAATGTAACTAAAGAAGCAATTGAAAAAGCCAAACAGGTCGGCCTGGCTCGATGGGCCTTTAGCCTTGATGGGCCAAATGCAGAAATTCACGACCATTTTAGGGGAACTTCAGGCTCCTTTGATTTAACGATTGAAAGGATAAAATATTTACACGAGCTTGAAATTCCGGTTCAGATTAATACAGTTATCTCGCGTTATAATATCGATTTCCTTGAGGAGATGGCCCAGGCTGTAGAAGAACTCAAATGTGTTCTTTGGAGTGTGTTCTTCCTCGTCCCAACAGGGAGAGGGCAGGAAAAAGATATGATCACACCGGTTGAGCATGAGAAGGTATTTACATGGCTTTATAATTTAAGCAAGAAGGTTTCCTTCGATATTAAGACCACTGCAGCCCAACATTACCGTCGAGTAGTCATTCAGCAAAAAATGAAGGAAGCAAAGGCTCAAAATGAGGATATTCACTATCTCAATGCACTTACACAGCAAGGGCTGACAGGTTCTATAGATGGTTTAGGAAGGGCGCCAAAGGGAGTAAATGATGGAAACGGCTTTGTATTCATTTCACACATTGGGGACGTTTATCCAAGCGGGCTGCTGCCTGTTAAAGCAGGGAATGTAAGGGAACAGCCGCTCGCTGAAATATACAGGGATTCACCTATTTTTAAAGATCTCAGAAATCCTGATAAATACAAAGGAAAATGCGGCCAATGTGAATTCCGTTATGTCTGCGGAGGATCAAGATCACGTGCATTTGCCATGACGGGAGATTATATGGAAAGTGAACCATTTTGTGTATATATTCCTAAGGCGCTTAGAAAGAAAACGGAAAAAGCATAAAAGGATACAGGGGTGCAGATTGACTGCACTCCTATTCAATGCTGCAGTATACGGCTGGGCAATTTTCACAGCCTATTTCATTTTTTAAGTATTGGAGATCATTAACTGTAATTTTTCCATTTATTATTGTAATAATGCCGTCCTTCTTCAGTTCACCCAGTATCCGATTGGTGCTTTCCCGGGAAGTGCCGCAGAAATTTCCAAGCTCCTGGTTCGTAAGGGGCAGATCAATGAGTATGCCGCCATTCACTTTTACTCCATAGCTGTTAGTCATTCTGATAAGAGTTGAATACAGGGCACCTTTTTTTCCATTAAGCACGAGGTCTCTGAATTTAGTTTGTGTATTGCGGAAATGGTCGCTCATCCATTTCATAAATTCATAGGCGAGAGTACTATTTTTAAAAATCTCTCTTTCCAGGACATCTTTTTTTATCACAGCTACTTCACCATCTTCCAGAACTAAAGCATTCAATAAATATTTTGGGTCACTGGTAAATAAGGTCAGCTCGCCAATGATTTCATTTTCTCCGCATAACCTGAAGGTGAGTTCCCTTCCATCTGCTGTTATCTTGCTGATTTGTATCTTGCCGGAAAGGATGATGTATAACTCATCAGCATCCATCCCTTCCTGAAAAATATAAGCTCCTTTCAGGGTTTTCATATGCCGGTCAGCGAAATGAAGAAGCTCTTTAATCTCAATGGAGTGTGTTTGTTTAATGGCTTTATGAGCCATGGGAATCCTCCTCATAAAACAACTGTCTTTTTTCACAATAATATCATTTGTATAGTGAAAACATGGCCGGCTTTTGTGTCTTTATTGTGGCATTTTCTATAGATATGGCTGAATGATAGCTAATAAGAAGCAATTCCCTATTAACATTGTATCGATTGTATGTTCTAATAGTAAAAGCCTTTAATTTGAGATACTGGGTTATTTCTGTTATTTTAAGGGAAAGGCTAAAATATACATCTGTATAGAAAGCTTAAACAAGTCACTCTTTATATGGAGTTGAACGGAATGGCTAAAACAATCGTTAAAGATAAATTAAATAGGCCTTTAAGAGACCTGAGAATTTCTGTTATTGACCGCTGTAATTTCCGCTGTCAATATTGCATGCCGGCAGAAATTTTCGGTCCTGATTTTTCTTTTCTTCCAAAAAGCGAGCTTCTCAGCTATGAAGAAATTGAAAGGCTGGCTAGAATTTTCGTAAGCCTTGGAGTGGAGAAGATCAGGTTGACAGGCGGGGAGCCCCTCATGAGAAAGGACATGCCTAAACTTGTCAAAATGCTATCAGACATTGAGGGATTAAAAGATATAGGACTGACCACGAATGGTGTCTTGCTTCCCAAACATGCGAAGGATTTAAAGGGGGCTGGATTGTTGAGGGTTAACATCAGTCTCGACAGTTTGGATGATGAGCTTTTTGGACAAATCAACGGACGCAATGTAGGTGTCAAGCCAGTCCTAAAAGGGATCGAAGCAGCAAAAGAAGCTGGACTTGGCGTGAAGATTAATATGGTTGTAAAAAAAGGCCTGAATGATTCTGAAATTGTTCCTATGGCTAAGTTCTGCAAGGATAATGGCTTACAGCTCCGTTTTATTGAATACATGGATGTCGGCAGCACAAACGGCTGGAAAATGGACGAGGTCGTTACGAAAAAAGAGATATATGACATCTTAAAGGAACACTATTTGCTGGAGCCGGTAGACCCGGATTATTTCGGAGAAGTGGCCAAGAGATACCGCTATAAAGACAGCGGTGTGGATGTCGGGTTTATTACATCTGTTTCTGAATCTTTCTGTTCAAGCTGCACTCGTTCAAGATTGTCAGCAAACGGCCAAATTTTCACGTGCCTATTTAATGGAGAAGGCCACGATATAAAGGAATTTATGAGAAAAGGCGCAACGGACGAAGAAATTACCGATCGGATTATCATGATTTGGAGCGGCAGAAAAGACAGATATTCAGACGAACGTACAGAGGAAACTGCTGCAAACAGGAAAAAGATTGAAATGTCCTATATTGGTGGATAAAGAAGCATGCTTTGCTGTGTCATGGGAAATGGCCATAGCAGGCAGGCTTTTATTTTTGCCGTTAACATAAAAACAATCTGCAGCCTGTAATGGCTGCAGATAAACAGGTTTAAATATATCGGGGGAATAGAATATTATTTTCCAGATGAACATGCATGAATGTCTGGCTTTCCAAATCTTCAAGGCGCTTATATACAAGACGGTAAGAACCGCATGCATCTGCTGGAGGAGTAAAATCAGCTGTAATCTCCCTCAATTCCTTTAAAATGGAACCTGCATGATCATGCTCCTTCTCAAGCTCCCGGATATAACTGATGATTTCTTCGCGATTCTTAACCTGAGGGTCTTCAAGCTTTAGCAGAAGCGGAAAAACTGACTCTTCTTCTTTGGAAGTATGTTCAAGAAGCTCGTGCTTCAATTCAAAGAATAATTGATGAACTTTAAGAAGCTCCTCATGGCTTTCACCATGAACTCTTGATACCTTTGTTACATATGGGCTTAATAGTGATAGTTCTTCTTCAAGAGGACGATGATACCGATAGATGACATGTTCAATAATGTCTTCTGAAGTACTGTCTGTCCAAACCTCTAAATCCTCGGTTGGGTTTTCCTTTTGAATGACTTCGTTTAATTCGTGAATTAAAACATCCATATCCGCTGACTGCTCTGAAACTGCACGCGCCAGCGGAATATTTCCGCCGCAGCAAAAATCAATGCGGTGACGTTTAAAAACATCGCTTGTCTTTGGAAATTCATTTACGATATCTTTTACCAGACGATCTTCTGAAATTTGTATAGCCATTGAAATTTCCTCCTTCTATCTTGTGAACTACCTAAAGAATAAACGATTATCTGCATCAACCTGGTGACGGACATCACACTTGCAGGCTTTTTATAAAATTTTTTGGTAAACCCAAAGGTATATGAAAACGGAAGTGTGACGATTGTCATGTTATGAATTTTCATGTACGTTTATAATAATCTAATTAGAAAAGTCCATAGGAGCTGATACCATGCTGGAAAAAAGAACTCCCATTCCTGTTGCTGAAGCAGTAAAAAAAGTCATGGCATATCATTTAAACGGGAGTGCAGAATGCATATCCATTAATGAAAGCAATGGCCGTTTTTTGGCAGAAGATTTAAAAGCGACACATGATGTCCCTCATTTTAATCGATCACCATATGATGGATTTGCTGTCCGATCTGCAGATACAAAGGAAGCTTCAATGGAAAATCCTGTCGTATTTGAGGTGGTAGACCACATTGGTGCGGGACACGTGACTTCTAAACAAATCGGCCCCTTCCAGGCTGTAAGAATCATGACAGGTGCGCAAATGCCTGAGGAGTGTGATGCTGTTGTAATGCTTGAACTGGCAAAAGCATATGAAGAAGATGGTAAGAAATTTATGTCCATTAAGCGCTCATATAAACCTGGAGACAATGTTTCCTTCAAGGGAGAAGATGCAAAAAAAGGAGATTCTTTAGTTAAGAAGGGGTCTAAGATCAATCCCGGAATTCAGGCCATTCTTGCAACCTTTGGTTATGCGGAAGTGCCTGTTGCCAAAAAGCCTGTTATTGGATTATTTGCAACAGGCACTGAACTATTGGAAGTCCACGAACCGCTGGAGCCGGGAAAAATCAGAAACAGCAATGCGCACATGATTAAAGCCCAAATTGAACGGGCAGGGGCGGAAGTTATTTATTATGGCAAGCTGCCTGACGAATTTAACACTTGTTTTAATGCTGTAAAAGATGCATTGGACGACGTGGATATGCTGATTACTACAGGCGGTGTATCCGTGGGTGATTTTGATTATCTGCCGGGAATTTATGAAAAGCTTCAGGCTGAGGTGCTTTTTAATAAAGTCGCCATGAGGCCAGGAAGTGTGACGACTGTTGCACAGTATGAAGGGAAGCTGCTGTTTGGACTTTCAGGAAATCCTTCTGCCTGCTATGTCGGCTTTGAGCTTTTTACAAGACCAATCATCCGAAAAATGCTTTTTTCTGAGAAACCGCATTTAAGGAAAGAAACGGCTGAGCTGGTCGCAGAATTTCCAAAAGCAAACCCATTTACACGATTTGTCAGGACATCTGTTAATTATTTGGAAGGACGGCTGGTGGCAGCACCAAGCGGAGTGGATAAATCAAACATTGTGATGAGTCTTGCCGGTGCGAATTCACTAATGATTCTGCCAGGCGGTACCAGGGGCTATGGCAAGGGGGACATCGTTGAGGTCCTATTGCTTGAGGACCATGAAGGAAGCGAATGGCCATGGTAAAGGAACCTGTTATCTTTCAGGTATCAGGCTATCAAAACAGCGGAAAAACAACTTTGATAAATAAATTAATTACAGGATTAAAAGAAAAGGGACTTTCTGTCATTACCATTAAACATCATGGCCATGGCGGCAAACCCGAAATCCCGGAAGGAAAGGATTCCAGCAGCCATATTGAATCAGGAGCTGCCGCTTCACTTGTTGAAGGGGGAGGCAGACTGCTTATGCATGCTGAAAAGAATAGCTGGAGCCTGGAGGAGCAAATTAAACTTGTACTGCACATGAAGCCGGATGTCGTGCTTATTGAAGGTCATAAAAAGGCATCATATTCTAAGGCACTCTTGCTTAGAAGTGATGAAGATATGCACCTTTTGAAGGAATTGACAAATATCTGTGCCGTTCTCATCTGGGATAATAAAGAAGTAAATGGAAATAATGTACCTCTTGAAGCCCCGTTTTTCGGTATTGGTGATCCCAAAGGCCCTGATTGGATTGTGGAGTTTTTAGTGAGCGAAAGAATGAAAAAAAATAGAAGCAAGAACAGCTCAATTTAATTTTGGGCTGTTTTTTTATTCTCTCAAAATTGAACGTTTTGTGGCGTTATGTGTGTCAGTGATAATCTTCACTTAAAATTTGCCGGGGAGATTATATATTAAAGACAGAAAGCAGCGGGGAGGTATTATAGATGAAGTTATTTATGCCGAAGCAGCATGGCGCCTGGGCTATGCTTATTCTGCCATTTTGGCTCGGAGCGGCTGCATCTGATATTATTTGGTCTCATATCCCGTTTTTTTTAGGTTGGATATTACTATATCTGGCCACATATCCGGGCCTTCTTCTTTTTAAAAGAAAAAGAATGGCTTTATATGCAAAATGGACGGCGATTTATCTTCTCCCGGCTATTTTGCTCCTTTTAATTCCTTTGCTGGATAGGCCGTCGATTATCATTTTCGGACTTCTTATGATTCCTTTTTTTATTATTAATGCGCTCTATTCTTCCAAAAACAGAGACAGAGCTTTAGGCAACGACTTTAGTGCTATCTGTGCCTTTTCAATAGCGGGTCTTGCGAGCAGCTATTTGCCGCATGGGGAAATATCAATGATGGCCTGGACTGTATTTACGGCATCTATTTTATTTTTTGCAGGAAGCACCTTTTATGTGAAATCCATGATAAGAGAAAAGAAAAATAGATCCTTTAAATGGATTTCCTGGATTTTTCATGCTGCGGTACCGATACTTTGGCTGCTGGCGGGAGGATGGATTATATCTGCTGCGTTTATTCCCAGCCTTTTCCGGTCGATTGCATTTTATGGGAGGTCATTTTCACCTAAAAAAATTGGCATTTATGAAATAGCTAATGCTTCGATATTCTTTTTAATGTTATTATTTTCCATACACACTTAAGAACCGGCTCTGAAAAGACCGGTTTTTTCAATTAATCCAGAAATGGTGAAAATAAATATTAGAAATCTTAAAAACTTCAGTAAAATAGGTTGCAATTTTTTTAACCAGTTTCTATAATAAGAGAAACATAAATTCATAAATATGTATATAAATGATTAAATATACAAGAGAGTGTGAAGGGAGCAGTTATGAACGTTTCAATTATCGGTACCACCGGTTATGGGGGAGCTGAATTGCTCCGTATCCTTAAGCAGCATCCGGAATTTAACATTAAATCTATTCATTCAACTAAAGATGATATTCCGATATGGCATGAATACCCGCATCTATACGGAATCTTAGAGAAGAATTTAGAGGGAATTGATTCAGCTCAAATAGCAGATCAGTCTGATATTGTGTTCCTGGCTACGCCATCTGGAATATCGGGAAAACTTGCAGAAGATTTTTCAGGTAAAGACATTAAGATAATTGACTTATCCGGCGATCTTCGGATACCAGCTCAAGATTACATGAAGTGGTATAAACACACTCCTGCAAACGAAACGCTAGTTGAAAAAGCAGTGTATGGGCTTTCTGAATGGCATCATGATGAAATAGCATCAGCCGAAATCATATCCAATCCGGGGTGCTATCCAACAGCTGCTCTGCTAAGTCTTGCACCTGTTGTAAATGAAAATTTAATTAAGCCGGATAGCATTGTCATCGATGCAAAATCAGGAGTGTCCGGGGCAGGAAGGGCGCTTACAAGAAATGCGAGCTATGCGGAGGCAAATGAAAATATGCGGGTATATAAGGTGAACCAGCATCAACATACCCCTGAAATTGAACAGCAGCTGATGAGATGGAATTCGGCCTTAATGCCGATCACATTCACAACCCATCTTCTGCCGATAACAAGAGGCATTATGACAACCAGCTACGTTCAGCTGACCAGCGAATACACTTCTTCTCAGATTCTTGAACTCTATCAATCAGTTTATGAAAATCACCCATTTATTCGAATTCGGCCTGAAAATACATTCCCTTCTATCAAAGAAGTGGCTGGCTCTAATTTTTGCGACATAGGTGTCCATGCAGATTCCAGAACGGGCAGACTGACAATCGTTTCAGTGATTGACAATTTAATGAAGGGTGCTGCCGGTCAGGCTGTACAAAATGCTAATATAATGAGCGGATGTGATGAAACAGCCGGACTTGGATTTGTTCCGCTCTATCCATAAGGAGGAAAAGATAAATGCAATTAGTATCTCAAGCTGAAATAACCGAACTGCCAGCCGGAAGCATCATCACACCAAAAGGCTTTACAGCAGCTGGTGTCCATGCAGGACTGCGCTATTCCAAAAAGGACTTGGGAATTATATTAAGCGATACGCCTGCACAATGTGCAGCTGTCTATACCACAAGCCACTTTCAGGCGGCCCCTCTAAAAGTGACGAAGGAAAGCATTGCTGCAGAAGGGCTCATTCAGGCTGTTATTGTAAATAGTGCGTGTGCCAATGCCTGTACTGGGGATCAGGGGCTAAAAGATGCCTATCAAATGAGAAAGTCTGCTGCTGATCAGTTTAAATTGAAGGAACATCATGTGGCAGTTGCCTCTACGGGTGTCATTGGAGAATATATGCAGATGGATAAGATTGAAAAGGGCATTAAGATGCTGAAGCCCGGCAATGAAGCATTACACTCGGAGGATTTTCAAACAGCCATATTAACAACAGATTTAGTAATGAAAAAGTGCTGCTACTCGGCAGATATTGATGGAAAAAAAGTCACGATGGGCGGGTCGGCTAAGGGTTCAGGAATGATTCATCCCAATATGGCAACCATGCTTGCCTTTATTACAACAGATGCCAATATAGAAAGCTATGATTTGCAAATGGCCTTAAAACAGGTTACCGACCGAACGTTCAATCAGATAACCGTTGATGGGGATACTTCAACAAATGATATGGTAATGGTTATGGCTAATGGAGTCAGCTCTGCCAACAAACTTTCACCAAAGCACCCGGAGTGGGATGTATTTATACAGATGCTTTCCAAAACGTGTGAGAGTCTTGCCAAACAGATAGCCAAAGATGGAGAAGGAGCAACAAAGCTGATCGAGGTGGAGGTGTCGGGAACCAAAAACGATGATGAGGCAAGAATAATTGCCAAGCAAATTGTCGGCTCAAACCTTGTAAAGACTGCCATATATGGAGCTGATGCCAACTGGGGGAGAATCATAGGAGCAATCGGACAGAGCCAGCCGGCTATTAATCCGTCTTCGGTGGATATCGCAATCGGACCTATAGTCATGCTGAAAAATAGTGTTCCACTGGCATTTTCTGAAGAAGAAGCAAAAGAGTACTTATCAAATTCCGTCATTCAAATTACTGTAGATCTTCATCAGGGAGCAGGTAAAGGAAAAGCCTGGGGATGTGACTTATCCTATGATTATGTCAAAATCAATGCAAGCTACCGTACCTGAAGGGGATGACTTATGAAAAGTATAGTGATTAAATGCGGCGGCAGTGTAATGGAAGAATTGGGAGAAGCTTTTTTTGATAGTCTTTTAGTTTTAAAAAAAGAAGGATACCAGATTGTTTTTGTTCATGGAGGAGGACCGGCAATTAACAGCTTGCTGGGACTTTATAATATTCAGCATGAATTTGTAAACGGGCTTAGAAAGACGACTCCGGAAGTTCTGAAGGTGGCAGAGATGGTTTTGGCAGGACAATCCAACCGCAAACTTACTTCGATGCTCGAACAGCATGGCTTGAGGGGCTTTGGAGTAAACGGCAGCGATGCCGGATTGCTAAAGGCAGAATGTATCAATCAGAATGAGCTTGGGCTGGTGGGGGAAATTACCTCTGTTGATCAGTCAGTACTAAAAATGTTATTTAATGAAGACCTGGTACCTGTTATTACTCCTATTGCTGCTTCAGAAGGAGGCACGAAGTTAAATATAAATGCCGACTATGCCGCTGCAGCTGTTGCCAATGCCATTAAAGCTGAACATTGCATCTTTGTAACGGATGTAAGAGGCATTTATATTGACGGAAACCTGGCTCAGCAGCTGGACGGGAAAGAAATTGAACAGCATATTAACGATAAAAAAATCACCGGAGGAATGATTCCAAAAGTTACGTCTGCATTGAACCTGATCAGCAGCGGGCTTAACAGCGTAATGATTGTATCAGGTAAAGATAAGTTTTATGAGGATGGCATATGGATCGGGACGAACATATCTGCCAAGAAGGAGGTCTTAACTTGAGTAATTTATTTCCAACGTATGCACGGTGGGAAGTGGAGCCGGAAAAAGCAGAAGGAAGTTATCTTTACGATAAAAATGGGAAGCGCTATCTGGACTTCACATCAGGAATTGGAGTATGCAATCTTGGTCACCGTCCGGAAGCTGTTCAAAAATCAATTAATGAACAGCTGAATAAATTCTGGCATGTTTCCAATTTATTTATACAGGATCAGCAGGAGACTGCTGCTAAAGCTCTCTCTGAAGCTGCTGGCATGGACCTTGTGTTCTTTTCCAACAGCGGTGCGGAAGCAAATGAAGCAGCGATTAAACTTGCAAGAAAAGCAACCGGACGTGAAAAAATCATTACTTTTCAGCAATCATTCCATGGGAGGACCTTCGCAACTATGGCTGCTACCGGCCAGGATAAAATAAAAAACGGCTATGGGTCCATGCTGGAAACATTTAAATATGTTCCCTTTAATGATATTCATGCATTGAGAGATGAAATGGATTCAGAAACCGCCGCAGTTATGCTGGAAATTGTACAGGGTGAAGGCGGTATTCACATTGGGAATCAGGAGTTTCTTGCAGAAATTGAACATCTTTGCAAAGAATACGGTGCGCTCCTGATAATTGATGAAATACAGACCGGCATTGGCAGAACGGGCAAAGCCTTCGGATTTCAGCATTTTAATCTAACTCCCGATATCGTAACCGCCGCTAAAGGACTGGGCAGCGGAATGCCTATCGGCGCGGTGATTGGAAAAAGAACATTAGAAGAGGTATTTGGACCAGGAAGCCATGGATCAACATTCGGCGGAAACCCGATCAGCATTGCAGCTGCTATTGCAACAATGAAGACAATATTTGATGATGACTTTTTACATGCTGTACAGGAAAAAAGTGCTTTACTTGCTGACAAATTGGCCGAATCGCTTGAACAGATACCAGCTGTTAAGGAAATTCGAAATCTTGGTTTGATGACTGGTATTGAATCTGATATTCCCCTTCCATCTTTGTTAAAAGAGTTAAGAAATAATGGTTTGCTGGCATTGCCTGCAGGAGATAATGTTTTACGGCTGCTTCCTCCCTTGACAGCCTCAAAATCTGAAATAGATACAGCGGTGCAAATTCTGCAATCCACATTTAAGGAATTATCAAAGTCAGCTGTTTAAGCTGTATTATTTTTCATATGAATGAATAAAAATTAATAAATTTATATAAATATACAGATAGCATCGAGGTGTTGAGAATGGAAGGATATCTTCATTTAAATAGCGGCCATTCCTATAAGGGCCAATGGCTGACGGATCAGCCTGAAAAGGATATAGAAGGGGAAATCGTTTTTTTTACAGGAATGACAGGTTATCAGGAAGTATTGACCGATCCTTCTTATAAAGACCAAATTATTGTATTCACATACCCTTTAATCGGAAATTACGGAATTAATGAATTCGATTTTGAGAGCAAAAAGCCTCATGCTGCTGGTGTTATTGTTTATGAAGGGAGCAGAAATCCATCACATTATAAATCCGCTTATTCACTTCAGGAATATTTGCAAAAATGGGATATTCCATTATTAGGGCATGTGGATACCCGCTCCATAGTAAAGAAAATCCGTTCCGAAGGCAGTATGCCGGCAAAAATGACCACCTCAAAAACAGCAGCTGCCGGATTGCTGCTGCCGAAGGATGATAAAGTCTGTAAAGTCTCATCCCAAGCTATAGAGAGCTTTGGAGAAGGAAACATTCATATAGTTGTCTATGATTTTGGTGCAAAAAAATCTATTGTGGACTCCCTGCTGAAAAGAGCGTGCAAGATTACATCAGTTCCTTACAATACAAGCTTCGCACAGATAAAAAATCTCAGCCCAGATGGTGTGGTGCTCTCAAACGGACCTGGAGATCCAAAAGAATTAATAAACATACTCCCGGAACTAAAAAAGGTGCTGGAGGTGTATCCGGCATTAGGAATTTGCCTTGGTCATCAGCTGGCAGCTTTAGCATTTGGAGGCAATACAAAGAAACTGTCATTTGGCCATAGGGGTGCCAACCACCCGATTGCTGATATGAAGAAGGGCACTGTCTTTATGTCATCACAAAATCACAGTTATGTGGTTGATGAAGAAAGCATCAAGGATACAGGGTTTAAAACACGTTATGTAAATCTTCATGACCAGTCAATTGAGGGACTTATGCATAAGGTCCTGCCAATCCATACGGTGCAGTTTCATCCGGAAGCTCGTCCGGGACCTGCGGATGGCGATTATATTTTTGATGAGTTTATGAACATGATTCAAGAGGAGAATAGGAGAGTTTTCGCTTATGCCTAAAGACACCAGCATCCAATCCATATTAGTTATTGGCTCAGGCCCGATTGTCATCGGGCAGGCAGCAGAATTTGATTATGCAGGAACACAGGCCTGCGCAGCATTAAAGGAAGAAGGTTATAAGGTTATTCTTGTTAATAACAACCCGGCTACCATCATGTCAGACAAAGCCTTTGCTGATCAAGTCTATTTCGAGCCAATGACTGCTGACAGCCTTGAAAAGATTATTAAGAAAGAACGTCCAGATGGCCTGCTTGCCACATTGGGAGGACAGACTGGATTGAATCTTGCTTTTAAATTGAGTGAATCAGGTGTGCTTGAACGGTATGGAGTGAAGCTTTTGGGCAGCAGTATTGAGTCCATTAAGAAAGGCGAAGACCGGGAAGCCTTTCGAAAACTGATGAACGAGCTTAACGAGCCTGTTCCTGAAAGCATTATTGTCCATGAAGTGGAAGAAGCTGTTCAATTTGCCCATGAAATTGGATTCCCCATTATCGTACGTCCAGCCTATACCCTTGGCGGAACAGGCGGGGGAATTGCAGGAGATTTTGATGAACTGACTTCTCTGGTGAAGGGAGGATTAAAAGAGAGTGCGATAAGCCAATGCCTGGTTGAGAAAAGCATAGCAGGATTTAAGGAAGTTGAGTACGAGGTTATGCGGGATTCACAGAATACGTGCATTACGATTTGCAATATGGAAAATATTGATCCCGTGGGAATTCATACCGGTGATTCAATTGTTGTCGCACCTTCCCAGACTTTAACTGATGATGAGTACCAGATGCTCCGGACGGCATCCATTAAAATCATTTCAGAACTGGGCATTATTGGAGGCTGCAACATTCAATTCGCCCTGGATCCGCATAGCAGAAATTATTACTTGATTGAAGTAAATCCAAGAGTCAGCAGGTCATCTGCCCTTGCTTCCAAAGCAACAGGCTATCCAATTGCCAGAATGGCAGCAAAGCTTGCAGTCGGGTATAACTTATCGGAGATCATTAATCCTGTAACAGGAGACACTTTCGCAAGCTTTGAACCAGCTCTCGATTATGTCATTGTTAAATTTCCAAAATGGCCTTTTGATAAATTTCCTTCTGCAGACCGCAGGCTCGGAACACAAATGAAAGCTACCGGTGAGGTAATGGGGATTGACCGGAATCTGGAGCGGGCTCTTTTAAAAGCCATTCATTCACTTGAAGTGAAGGGATATGATTTAAAATCCCCCGGCTTATCAGCTAAATCGATTGCTTCACTTGAGGAACTGCTGTTAAAGCAAACCGATGAGAGATTTTTTACCGTGATTGAATTACTCCGGAGAAATTACTCATTGGAAGATTTGCATACCATCACAAAAATAGATTATTTCTATCTCAATACACTTAATGAAATGGTAAAGATGGAAAGACAAATTGCTTCCTTAACACTTGATGAAGCAACAAAAGAGGAACTGCAGCTTTTTAAAGAAAAGGGCTTCAGTGATAAGTTTCTTGCCTTGGAATGGAAAGTGTCGGAGAAAGCAGTCAGGGAAAAACGGAAAGAAGCAGGCATTCTTCCTGCTTATAAAATGGTTGACACCTGTGCAGCTGAATTCGAAGCACAATCTAATTATTACTATTCCAGTTATTTTGGCGAAAATGAACAGGTGAAGAGTGATAAGAAAAAAGTTCTGATTATCGGAAGCGGCCCCATCAGGATTGGCCAGGGCATTGAATTTGATTATTGCTCCGTCCAAGGAGTCTTTGCGTTAAAGGATGAAGGCGTAGAGACAATCATGATCAACAATAATCCTGAAACGGTTAGTACGGATTATACAACAGCTGACAGACTTTATTTTGAACCGCTGATTCTTGAGGATATTCTGAATGTGATTGAAGCAGAAGGTATTTCAGAAGCCATTGTGCAGCTTGGAGGGCAGACAGCCCTGAATCTTGCGTCGGAACTGGAGGATTGTGGAGTTACCCTGCTCGGAACGGACTCAAAGACCATTGATGCATTAGAGGACCGCAAGCTCTTTTATCAGTTATTGGATGATTTAAATATCCCGAGGATAAAAGGTGATGTCGTCCACACAGAAGCAGAGTTAAAAGCAGCAGCCAAAAAGATTGGATTCCCGATTTTGGTCCGCCCATCGTATGTTATAGGCGGCAGAGGAATGGAACGTATTTCTTCTTCGTTCGAGCTGGAGCGCTATTTAAAGAAGGGGGATATCCCTTATCCTATATTAATTGATCAATTCGTCCATGCATTAGAAGCTGAACTTGATCTGGCAGCAGACGGAAACTATATCTGTGCACCTGCAATTATGGAGCATATTGAAAAAACTGGAGTGCACTCAGGAGACAGCATGTCAGTTCTCCCGCCTCAAAGTCTTTCAGAACAAGTAAAGAATAAAATGCTGGCCTATGCAAAAGCAATTGTGCAAAAGCTTCATTATAAAGGCCTTATGAATATTCAATTTATCGTGAATGGTGAAGAGGTATTAATACTGGAAATTAACCCGCGTGCAAGCAGAACGGTCCCTATTATCAGCAAGGTCACAGGCGTGCAGCTGGTGGAGATTGCGACAAAAATATTGCTTGGGAAATATAAATTGTCGAAAGATGAAATTCCGGCAGCAGGGAAACTCCCATTTGTATGTGTGAAATTCCCGGTCTTCTCGAATTATGCACTAAAGGGATTGGACAGCAAAGTGGGTCCTGAAATGAAATCTACAGGTGAGGGCATTTCGCTGGCACCAAATTATGAGGAAGCTGTCAGAAAGTCCTTCCATGCCAGCTTGAATGGTGTTAAGGGCAAATGTATTGTAATAGCAAATTCTTCAAATACAGACGAATTAACACATTATATTAATCAGGTGAAAGCTGTGCCGGTTCTTCTGACTCAAGACAATATGGACTGGAGTGCTCAGGAAACCTTTGCTTTATATAATCCCGGAATGAGTGAAGCAGATAAAAAAATGAGAGAAATGGGAACAAAAAACAGAATTTTGACTTTCAGTGAGAAGGAAACGCTTATTGCCTTATTAAAATCGATGACAGCAGGCGAGTGGGATGTTAATTCCATTGAAGATTGGCAGGGCGCAAAACATAATATGGGAGAAAAGGAAGTGGGCGTTATATGATTTCAATTCAGGAAGCGAAAAAGGGCTTAAATATAAAAGGAAAGGACCTTCTAACACTTGCCGACTTTACTGCAGACGAAATAAAGGGACTTTTGGAAAAAGCAAAGCAATTAAAGGAAGCTCATCTGCAAGGGGCAGAAACTTCTATCCTAAAAGGCAAAATTCTTGGCATGATTTTTGAAAAGTCATCTACCCGCACTAGAGTTTCCTTTGAAGCTGGAATGCTGCAGCTTGGGGGGCATGCCTTATATTTAAATAGCCAGGATCTGCAGCTTGGAAGAGGAGAAAGCATTGCGGATACAGCTAAAGTGCTTTCACAGTACGTTGATGCAATTATGATCCGAACGTTCTCCCATGATAAGATCCAGGAACTCGCATATCATGCAGACATTCCGGTTATTAACGGCCTAACAGATCTATATCATCCATGCCAGGCTCTTGCCGATCTCCTTACACTCGAAGAGAAAAATGGAGAGTTAAAAGGACAAAATCTGGTATATGTAGGTGATGGCAATAATGTGGCACATTCTCTAATGATTGCTTCTGCCAAGATGGGGGTAAATATCACGATTGCCTGTCCTGAAGGGTATGAGCCTGACCAAGGTGTGCTTAACCAATCATTGGAGTTTGCTGAATTAAGCGGTTCAAAGGTAATCATCACATCCAAACCTGAAGAAGCCTCTGCTAATGCTGATGCCATCTATACAGATGTATGGACGAGCATGGGCCAGGAAGCTGAAAATGACAAAAGGCTCAAAGACTTTGCTGATTTTCAGGTTAATGAATATCTTGTCCAAAAAGCCAAAAAAGATTATGTCTTTTTGCATTGTCTCCCTGCCCATCGCGGTGAGGAAGTTACAGCGGAGGTCATTGATGGAAAAAACTCTGCCGTGTTTCAGCAGGCTGGAAACAGACTTCACGTACAAAAAGCCATTCTTTCAGAGATATTATAATAATGAACAAGGCCTTCTCAGTTGTTGAGAAGGCCTTGTTAGTAAGATGAGAATAACACAAGAGGTCCAAAAGCATAACAATAAATCACAAAAATACTTCAGGATGACTTATCCATAATATTTACAATCCATTTCAGTGAAATGGGCGAAAAAGGCTGTGGTATACGTCAAGGCCTATTCAGGTTAGGATCCTATGCACCACCGCTTTGTATCAGCCTCACAATATACCCTATATAAGCCCGAATAAATGCTGGGCAATTTCCTGTGCCGGGTAGAAAAAGGATAGGCTCAGTAAGTTCCTGAATTTATCCCCAAATTCAGTATTTAGGAATGTCAGAAAATCAGCCGCAAATAAACCCGCACAATCCCTCCGTTTCAAATAAACATGAAGGCAGAATTCTTTTTCCATGCTTTAAATGACTGCCAATAGTTTCCCTCATGAGAGATGCAAGAGTGGAAATAATAATAAGTGATTTACGATTAAAGGAGGTATTGGGCATGGGGCAAAATAGACAATTTAAGCCTGGCCAGAAAGCGCCTAATAATGGAATTTATATAGAAATTGGCGAAACGGGAAGCAACGTCAATAATCCGCAAATGCTTAAAATGAGAGCTGGAGATCAATTCCCGGAAACATCCAATCATAACCGCATTTGGACATATAAAAGAAAGCCCTGATTCTGATTAATTAACTGGAAAATGGGGAAATAAGAAATAGAGCCATCCCATTTGCGGATGGCTTTTTGGATATGGTAATAGCTGAAAACTTTACATATGAAAAGATTGAATTATAATAAAATAAAAGGTCAAAAAAGGTCAAAAAGGGAGGTTCCATAATGGATATAAATCGGATGACAGAACGGCTTCAGGAAGGGTTAATGAATGCACAGTCCATAGCTGTCCGTGAGCAGCATCAGGAGGTGGATGAAGCCCATTTATTCCTGGCTTTACTGGAGCAGGAAAACAGCCTTGTTTCATTAATTCTGTCAAAAATGGAGATTCCGGCCGATTTCTTTCTTGATAAAATGCAGGAAGCAATGAGAAAGAAACCGCAAGTATCCGGTTCGGGAACGGAACAAGGAAAACTGTATATAACCGGTAAACTGCAGCGGCTGCTGGCAGAAGCAGAAAATAAAATGAAAATTTATCAGGATGATTTCATGTCAGTAGAGCATGTATTCCAAGCTGCTGCATCAGCGGATTCTGAAACTGCAGCTGTTTTAAAGACATACGGAATCAATCAGGAACAAGTGGAGCAGGCGATTAAGGAAATTAGGGGGAATCAGAGGGTGACATCGCAAAATCCGGAATCAACATATGAGGCTTTAAAAAAATATGGAAGAGATCTTGTTGCAGAGGTCAAGCAGGGAAAAGTAGATCCTGTAATAGGGCGGGATAGCGAAATCAGGCATGTCATTCGCATCCTTTCAAGAAAAACAAAAAATAATCCAGTGCTGATAGGGGAACCGGGGGTAGGCAAGACAGCTATTGTTGAAGGACTGGCACAGAGAATTGTACGTAAGGATGTACCTGAGGGCCTCAAGGATAAAACCATTTTTGCACTTGATATGAGCTCCTTGATTGCAGGGGCCAAATTCCGGGGGGAATTCGAAGAAAGACTAAAAGCTGTATTAAATGAGATAAAGAAAAGCGAAGGCAGAATTCTTCTTTTTATTGACGAGCTGCATACAATCGTGGGAGCGGGCAAGACAGAAGGAGCAATGGATGCTGGGAATATGCTGAAGCCTATGCTTGCAAGAGGCGAATTGCATTGTATTGGAGCTACCACACTTGAAGAGCATCGCAAATATATTGAAAAAGATCCTGCCCTCGAACGGCGTTTTCAGCAGGTATTAGTGCAGGAGCCGGATGCAGAGGATACAATCTCCATTCTCAGAGGACTGAAGGAGCGCTTTGAAATTCATCATGGAGTCAACATCCACGATCGTGCTTTAGTGGCTGCCGCAACATTATCAGACAGGTATATTACAGATAGATTCCTTCCCGATAAGGCTATTGACCTGGTGGACGAAGCCTGTGCAATGATAAGGACGGAGATTGATTCAATGCCATCCGAGCTTGATGAGGTTACAAGAAGGGTCATGCAGCTGGAAATAGAAGAAGCTGCACTAAGAAAAGAAAGTGATGAAGCAAGCAAGCAGAGACTAGGAGACCTCCAAAAAGAACTTGCCGAACTAAAAGATCAGGCAAATAGCATGAAAGCAAAATGGCAGCTTGAAAAAGAAGGAATCCAAAAAGTCCAGGAAAAGCGGGAGCAGCTGGAGATAATGCGCCGCGAACTGGATGAGGCCGAAAATAATTATGACTTGAATAAAGCTGCGGAACTTCGCCATGGAAGAATTCCTGCTATGGAAAAGGAATTGAAAGAGCTAGAACAAGCCGTTAATGAGAATCAAGGGGACAGGCTGCTGAGAGAGGAAGTCACAGAAGAAGAAATTGCTGGCATAGTGGCAAGATGGACTGGTATTCCCGTGGTTAAACTTGTTGAAGGAGAACGTGAAAAGCTCCTTCGCCTTGAAAGCATCCTTCAAGAACGAGTAATTGGCCAGGATGAGGCGGTACAGCTGGTGTCAGATGCTGTCCTGAGAGCCAGAGCAGGAATTAAAGATCCGAACCGCCCCATTGGTTCCTTTATCTTCCTGGGTCCAACCGGAGTGGGAAAGACAGAGTTAGCTAAGGCACTTGCACAGTCATTGTTCGATAGCGAAGAACAAATAATTAGAATTGATATGTCCGAATATATGGAAAAACACGCTGTATCAAGATTGATAGGCGCTCCTCCGGGGTATGTAGGTTATGAGGAAGGCGGTCAGCTGACAGAAGCTGTCAGAAGAAAGCCATATTCAGTAATCCTGCTTGATGAAATTGAGAAGGCTCACCCTGAAGTATTTAATATCCTGCTGCAGATGCTTGATGATGGAAGAATAACTGACTCACAGGGCCGCACGGTTGATTTTAAAAATACTGTTATCATAATGACTTCCAATATTGGCTCCCAATTCCTTCTGGAACGCTCTGCCAATGGGGCAGACATAACTGAAGAAACCAGAGACAATGTACTCGGACAGCTGAGAAGCCATTTCCGCCCGGAATTTTTAAATAGAGTGGACGAAATTATCTTGTTTAAGCCATTAACCCTCAATGAAATAAAGGGTATTGTACTAAAATTAATCACTCATCTTCAAGCAAGATTATCAGATCAGCATATTAAGTTAAGTATAAATGAGGATGCTAGAGAATATATTGCAGAAAACGGATTTGATCCTGTCTATGGCGCCCGGCCGCTCAAACGGTTTATCCAAAGGAACGTTGAAACGGGACTCGCCCGCAAAATAATTGCAGGAGAAATTAAAGATCACAGTGAAGTTATTATTTCCGCAGATAACGGCAAAATTGAACTGCTGGTAAAATAAGGACTTAAATGAAAAGAATCATCCTGAATAAACAGGATGACTCTTTTCATTTCCTGCAAAGGTGCAGATTAATGAATTCCCTCTTTTTCAACAGGACCTTCAGGAATGATGGAAGCGACAACAAAAATTAAAACAGTTGTTGCAACTGCCAAAATGGTGCCGGTTACAAAATCGTAAGACGTTCCAAGCATTGAGGAAACTACATACGTTAACATTTGAACAAGAAGGAAAGTCCAGAAAAATGTCCAAAAGAATCTCATCTATTTCACCTCTAACATAATTAATCCCTTTTCATATTAGCATAACCCATTAAAGAAATAAATTTATTTTTTCTCTTTTCAGCCCATTGATGAACTTGTCTAAAAGTAGGCAAATCTCCCTTTCATTTTAAGTTGGTATACATACAGTATATTATGAACAAACTTGCAAAGGAGTTTTACTATGGAAAGCCGGAACTTCCAGCTGGATACAGAATGGTGCATGATTCATTACCCAGATAAACCAAGTGGTTTCGGTATTCTGATTATTGGGGATGATCGGCACTTTGTTGACGCTAACTGCAGTTTTTGGACTCAAAATGAAGGGAAACATTCATTAATTAAGAAACTAAGACAAGATGGCTATACCATTTTTTATTCAAATCTATATGGAAGGCACTGGGGCAGTGATCGGGCTGTTGAGAAAGCTAAGTACTTGTATGAGCATATCCTGCGCACTGAAATTATAAACGAAAAGATTCATATTATTGCTGAGGGCATGGGAGCATTGGTTGCACTTAGATTATTGCATGAAATGGGTGATTTAATCCGTTCAGCCGTATTAATAAATCCTATTCTTTCATTAAAGCATCACCTTGAACAGGAAAGAGAGCATAAGTTCTTTTATAAGAAACTATTAAGAGAATTGGCAGTTTCATATGAGATAGAAACGGATAATATAGCGGATTTGCTCAGCAAACAAGAAAAAAACCTCACATCCGGCCTTAAAGTTCCCGTCAGAATCATTCAGGTTTTGGCCGGTGGCAGAGCTTACAAGCAATCGGATTATTTAAAGAAGCGATCAATTCAATGGGAAAATGAAAATTGCCCTATCTCTGTATTTTATATCCTCCCAGATAAAAAACAAAGAATATCCTCTCAAATGACAAGCTTCTTTAGAAAATATGAAAAAATCCTATGAAAATCTGCTGCAATTCAGTAAAGAAATAAGGACAATCCTTTGAGCATAGTATACAGTAATATGCTTCCGAGGAGGGGTGAAGATGGACAGGGCAGTCATCTTAGGAACATTTGAATTTATAGGGTTCAGCCTGTGCAAGTATCTTCTGGAACAGGGCTGCGAGATAGATGGAGTTCATTTTGGCAAAGAAGATGATGACGCTATAACTCACGAAAAACGGCTGACAATCGGACGGAATGCCAACTTTTATGAAATAAACTATAATGAATGGATCAAATCAGCAGAATTACAAAAAAGTGACACAATATTTATAGATATTTACGACTTATATATTAGGAATGGGATTGCTGCTTTAAGGGAGAAGGAGCTTATAGAAGGATTTCTTTTGAAAAACTTGGCTTTATTTCAAACCCTTCAGGTGAAAATTGCATTCCTGTTCCCTATTCAGTGGGTTAAAGACATGAGCAGAACACATAGCCGGCTGGAAGATGCTATTAAAGTCCTGAAAGAAAACGATATTTTCGTTTCCTCCTTTTACCTGCCTGTCATTTACGGTCCCTGGCAGCCTAAGGAATTTAGTTTTTACCAATCTATAGCGAAAGAAAGAGTAATAATAAGTGAGAGAGAATGGATACATGATGCGATTTTCATCGATGACCTCATTCTTTTTTTGTCAAGTGGTCCAGATAGGAATTCGGATGAGTCCTTTCTGCTAAAAAGCAATATCAAAGGGCACTGGCGTAAATGCGCTGATTATCTCTCCATTGACTATAATGAAAATGGGCGCAGTCCCGATTTGGCAATCGGAAAAGTAACTGAAAGGACGATTCATTGTTCAATTAATATCTCCGATGGTCTCGAAAAGCAAAGAAAACAATTTATTTCATTAGAGAGCCCGGATGGCTTGTAAATCGCAAAAAAATCTTTCCATTTAACATAAAGAAAAGGTAGAATTAAATTAGATTGGTAAATTAAACCGGTGATATGAAGTGAAAGACAGAGAGGCGGAGAAAAAGAAGATGCATAAGACATTAAAGAAATTAGGGATTCTTCTTTTGTGCCTTCTTTTATTGGCCTCCTGCAGACAGCCGATGTCTGCAGGGAAACTTGAGAAAGCTGGATTATTAGTACCCGATACTGTCAATGACCAGGTATGGGGGACCAAAGGCTATAAAGGCATGCTGAAGATTCAATCCCATTATGATATTGAGGTTTATTATAAAGAGGGTATGAATTCAGAGCTGGTTGTTGAAAGAGCTGTTAAAGAGTTAGACCAAAAAGGCGTGAACCTGATATTTGGACATGGCAATGAATACGCAGCATACTTTAATAATATTTCAAAAAAATATCCTGACATTCAATTCGTCAGCTTTAATGGCGATGCTCAAAATGAAAACACCACCAGTTTGAACTTTGAAGCATACGCTATGGGTTTCTTCGGAGGCATGGTTGCAGGGCATATGACGAAAACGAATAATATAGGAATATTGGCGGCTTTTGAATGGCAGCCGGAAGTAGAAGGTTTTTATGAAGGTGCAAACTATACTAATAAAAGCGTAAACGTGCAGATCCAATATGTCGGCAACTGGGATAATGATGATAAAGCCATCGCTCTTCTGGACAAGCTAATAGCCAATAAGACAGATGTTGTCTATCCGGCAGGAGATGGGTATAATGTTCCTGTCATCGAAAAGCTAAAAGAAGAAGGGCTGTACGCAATAGGCTATATTTCCGACCAGTCAGATCTGGGTGAATCGGTCGTCCTGACCAGTACAATTCAGCATGTTGATGTTTTATATGAACTTGTGGCAGAAAAATTTAACGAGGGTGAACTGGAATCAGGAAATCTGACATTTGATTTCGAGGATGATGTAATTTCACTTGGGAAATTCAGCCCTGACGTCGATGAAGAATTCAAAAAAGAACTCAATGCTGCCATTGAGCATTACAAAAAAACAGGGAAACTGCCTGAATAGTAATTACCATACATAGGAGGTACAGCAAGATGAACGAAAAAAACATGGAATTCATGCAAATAGCCATGAAATACCTGCCTGAAGCCAAACAGCAGCTCGATGAAGCAGGCATCGAATTATCCCTGGAAATGATCCAGCCATTCATGAACCTGTTCACAAAAGTCATGAACGAAGCCTACGAAATGGGCAAAGCGGATGCGTTAAATGGGAGTGAATAATAGGAAACCAGCCTTATTGGCTGGTTTTTGCTATTTATGACGTTAAGATAGGAAATCTTACAGAAGAGAGAGCTGAACTAAGAAGATCAGCGAGTAAACTTCTGGTTTATGATTTTAATATTACAAATAAAGAATACCGGGACTGCCGGTTAATGTACCTGTTAAAAAAGTAAAATCTGCGTATAAGGTATAATCCCGCCCCTACTTCTTCCAAAACATCTCCAGCAAAGGACCGGCTTTTTTCAGCAATGGCTTTAAATGATGGGCTGAGGTCATGATCGTATCAATGCTGACCATTAGTTCCTCTAAGTTTATGTTGTTCAGGATATTGTTGGCATAATCTTTATCGGAACTTTCACCTCCTTCATTAAATTCTCTGCGTTTTCCCCCAAGGAGCCAATCGTCAGCTTCATGAGCATTTCTACTTCTGCCTCCGAAAAGCCAGTCGTCTTTCCCCTGATTTTTTTCATCATCGCTGTCCAATTCAAAATTGCTTTCAGCTTGCTGATGGTTTTTCCTGACTCTTCCTCCAAATAAAAAATGTGTTAAAGGGTCTTCAGTATTTCCCATCTCTTTTTCATCCTTATCAAGCATGCAATTTACCTCCTTTCAGATGCCTATATTTCAGAATATGAAGAAAAATTCACTGGGTATAGACATTTGTGGAGTAATCATAAGGAAAGGTAAAAAGTGTTGCGTTTGTATATATTTATTTGATAAAATTAGTACCAAGTCATAATAATTGATATTAAATTTAGATAGAGACTGGATAAAGGACAGTAAAATTGAAAAGGGTGTGGGACTCCATGAATGCTGGAATTATAGGAATCGGAAGATATCTTCCTGAAAAAGTGGTTACAAATGCTGATTTGGAGAAAATAGTTGATACTTCTGACGAATGGATCCGGACAAGGACTGGAATTGAAGAGAGACGAATTGCAGATGACAGTGTAGAAACATCAGATATGGCCTATGAGTCAGCAATTAAGGCATTGGATAATGCAGGCATTGAAGCAGAGGAGTTAGACCTGATTTTAGTTGCAACGGTTACACCGGATAATCCCTTTCCATCTGTTGCCTGCATGCTTCAGGAGCGATTAAAAGCAAGTAAGGCGGCAGCAATGGATATTAGTGCTGCATGTGCAGGTTTCATGTATGGAATCATAACGGCAAAACAATTTATTGAAACTGGAACCTATAAAAACGTTTTAGTAGTAGGGGTAGAAAAGCTTTCAAAAATTACAGACTGGAATGACCGTAATACTGCGGTTTTATTTGGAGACGGTGCAGGTGCAGCTGTTATTGGGCCAGTCTCGGATGGCCGGGGAATATTATCATTTGAATTAGGAGCAGATGGCACAGGTGCAAAACATCTATACCAGGATGAATATATCATCATGAACGGGCGTGAAGTATTCAAATTTGCAGTTCGTCAAATGGGTGAGAGTTGCATCAACGTACTCGATAAAGCGGGATTATCCAAAGAAGACGTAGATTTTTTAATCCCTCATCAGGCGAATATCCGCATCATGGAGGCTTCCCGTCAAAGATTGGAACTCCCTGTTGAAAAAATGTCCAAAACAGTTGATAAATATGGAAATACGTCTGCTTCATCTATTCCAATTGCATTGGTGGAAGAGCTGGAAGCTGGTAAAATTAAAGATGGTGATTTGCTTGTGATGGTCGGCTTTGGCGGAGGGCTAACCTGGGGAGCCATTGCGATGCGTTGGGGAAGATAAGAACACCATTTAATATGGATGACTATTTATAAGGAGCTGCAATTATATGAATAAAAGAAGAGTTGTCGTTACAGGCATCGGAGCTGTATCACCGCTTGGAAATAATACAGAAACGACATGGAATAATATTAAGTCAGGTATTTCAGGGGTAGGACCGCTGACCAGATTGAATGCTGATGAGTACCCTGCTAAAGTAGCTGCTGAAGTAAAGGATTTTAATCCCGAAGATTTTTTTGATAAAAAAGATGCCAGAAAGATGGACCGCTTCACACATTACGCTGTTGCTGCATCCATGATGGCAGTTAAAGATGCAAACCTTCAGATTACAGATGATAATGCGCACCGCATCGGTGTTTGGATAGGTTCAGGCATCGGCGGAATGGAAACCTTTGAGAACCAATATGAAACATTTATGAAGCGAGGATACAGAAGAGTCAGCCCGTTCTTCGTGCCAATGATGATACCGGACATGGCAACCGGCCAAGTTTCGATTTATTTAGGTGCAAAAGGGTTTAACTCTTGTACAGTGACTGCATGTGCCACTGGTACAAACTCAATTGGTGATGCCTTTAAGGTTATTCAGCGAGGCGATGCCGATGCGATGATTTCCGGCGGAGCAGAAGCGCCAATCACAAAAATGTCTGTTGCAGGATTTTGTGCGAACACCGCGCTTTCAACAAACCCGGATCCTAAAACAGCAAGCCGTCCATTTGATCAAAATCGTGACGGGTTTGTTATCGGAGAAGGTGCGGGAATTGTAGTACTTGAAGAACTTGAACATGCACTTGCCCGCGGCGCAAAAATTTATGCAGAAATAGTAGGCTATGGTGCTACCGGGGATGCATATCATATCACTGCACCTGCTCCAGGCGGAGAAGGCGGGGCAAGAGCCATGAAAATGGCTATTGAAGATGGCGGCTTAAAGCCGGATGATATCGATTATATAAATGCTCATGGAACAAGTACCGATTATAACGACAAATTTGAAACATTGGCAATTAAAGAGGTGTTCGGAGAGCATGCCTATAAATTGGCAGTAAGCTCGACTAAATCAATGACAGGACATCTTTTAGGAGCTGCAGGCGGAATTGAAGCCATTTTCACAGTTCTGGCAATGAAGGAAGGGATCCTGCCTCCGACCATTAATCTCGAAAACCCAGATCCTGAATGTGATTTGGATTATGTTCCAAATGAGGCAAGGGAAAAAGAAATCAAAGCTGCAATGAGCAATTCACTGGGCTTTGGCGGTCACAATGCAACAATTGTCTTTAAAAAATATGAATAAAAATAACAAAAGCTGATTTAAGGGAATAACCTTTCCTTAAATCAGCTTTTTGTTTTGATCAACAAATTCCTTATATCTACATATTATCGAGTAAAGGGAGGTGCGGAAATGGGATAGTTAGAACAGATTTATGGCTCGAGGAAGATTTTAATGAACCGGTTAAAATGTGTGAAAAACTTACCGGACCCTTCAATGATGATAATCCCCAAAAAATATACGAGTACCTGGCGGATTTCGGCATGTATACACCTGCACGGTTCAGCAGGCATAATTTCCTGGAGCTTAAAAAGAAGAATGCGTGGGATCTGGCGAAAAAGATTCACGTAAAATATAGGAGGATGTGGGCAGGCCCAGATTGTGATATTTACATCTTCCCGTCTGCAGGCGGCGGACTTTTTTCACGGCAGCCGGGCAAATCAGGAGTTTCATTCGCAAAAATGCTGTTTCTATTTCTCCCTTCTAATATAGACGAAGCTGAACTGGAGGCTTTATTTGTGCATGAATATCACCATGTCTGCAGAATTAACTCCCAGAAAAAAAAACTGGAGGAATACACGCTTCTTGATTCCATCATATTGGAGGGGCTTGCCGAAAATGCAGTAGAAATAAACTGCGGCAAGAGGTTTAGAGGATCTTGGTGCAGCCGATATTCTAAAGAAGAAATCGGGGATTTCTGGGAAAAATTAATAAAACCGAACTTACAACTAAAAAAGAATAATAGGCTCCATCGAAAGATATTATATGGAGAGAGGCCATATCCTCCATTAGTTGGTTATGCTGCCGGCTACGAGATTGTAAGGGAATTCCGAGAGAAAAAACATTTTACTGCAAAAATATCTTTTAATGCTCCATCCGAATTTTTTGTGGATCAAACTTTATAGATACTGAATTCATATACACTTTAAAGTCCTAAAATGTGGGCTTTTTTTTTGAAAAACGATAATGAATATTAATAAAGTTTAAAAAAATCTTGCAATTGTAATAACTTTGTAATAATATTTTAGACAAATAGAATGAATTAACAGAATAATTAAAAAGGTTAGAGGTGTTCCTATGAGCTCAAGTCCCCGTCAACTTAAAGACGCACCTTTACTAGAGGTGAAGAATTTAGAAACTGCCTTTTCCATAGATGGTACATACTATAATGCAGTAGATAATGTTTCTTTTAGAGTTAAGTCCAGACAAATCGTTGGAATAGTGGGAGAGTCTGGCTGCGGAAAATCTGTAATGAGCCTCTCTGTTATGAAGCTCCTGCCTAAAGGCATTGGCAAAATCCGTAACGGCGAGATTATTTTTGACGGTGTACATCTGGAGAATATGACAGATTCAGAGATTAATAAAATCAGGGGAAAGGATATCGCTATGATCTTCCAGGAACCTATGACTTCTTTAAATCCTGTGTTCTCGATCGGGTTCCAGCTCCAGGAAGTATTATTCAATCATATGAAGATCTCAAAAAGGGAAGCGCGGTTAAAAAGTATTGCACTACTAAAAAGTGTAGGGATCTCAAGGCCTGAAAAAATTGTAGATGAATATCCGCATCAGCTTTCAGGCGGAATGAGGCAAAGGGTCATGATTGCCATCGCCATTGCCTGCCAGCCGAAGCTGCTGATCGCTGATGAGCCGACTACGGCACTGGATGTTACTGTACAAGCCCAAATTCTTGAACTTTTAAAAGAAATACAGGAAGTAAATGATATGTCAGTCATTCTAATTACCCATGACCTGGGTGTTGTGGCTGAGATGTGCGATGAAGTAATTGTAATGTATGCAGGGAAAATAGCTGAACGGACAGATGTCGATTCCCTATTCCACAATCCTAAGCATCCATATACCCAGCTTCTTATGGGAGCTATACCAAAAATGGATGTAGAAGTGGAAAAGCTAAGCACTATAAAGGGGATTGTGCCTTCATTAAAAAACATGCCAAAAACAGGTTGCAAATTTGCAGCGCGATGCCCTAAGGCAATGCCGGAATGCCATACAGTTACACCTCTTCTGGCAGAAAATGAAGAAGGACATGAGGTTGCCTGTCTGCTTTACAAGACAAGCCAGCCGAAACAAGAGGTGAACGCATAATGAGTACAGTGCATAATAATACAGCTGTTCTAAAAAAAGATAAAAGCCGCAGTGATGTACTATTAGAAGTTAAAAACCTAAAAACTTACTATCCGATAAAAGGCGGTATCCTTAGAAGGACTGTGGCTGTTGTTAAAGCTGTCGATGATATTTCCTTTGAAATTAAGAAAGGGGAGACATTAGGACTGGTTGGAGAGTCAGGCTGCGGAAAATCAACAGCTGGCCGAACGATCCTAAGACTTCTGGAACCGACAGATGGACAAATAATCTTTGATGGACAGGATATTACAAATGTAAGAGGGACCAGCTTGAGGAAAATCCGCCAGGACTTCCAAATGGTGTTCCAGGACCCATATGCATCATTAAATCCGACGATGATGGTTGGACACCTTGTGTCAGAGCCAATCAGAAATTACAGCAGTAAATCCGAAAAGGAACTGAAACCGGAAGTGATGGATCTTCTCGGAAAGGTTGGACTTCCTGAAGATGCTTACTATAAATATCCGCATGAGTTTTCCGGGGGACAAAGACAGCGTATCGGAATTGCAAGAGCACTGGCTTTAAGGCCTAAGCTTATCATTGCGGATGAACCTGTTTCTGCCCTTGACGTATCAGTCCAATCACAGGTATTGAACCTTTTGAAAGAGCTGCAGGATGAATTTGATCTTACTTTCTTATTTATTGCCCATGATTTAAGTGTTGTTAAACATATGAGTGACCGGATAGGTGTTATGTATCTGGGAGGCCTTGTAGAAGTCGCTGAAAAGGACAGTCTCTATGCAGAGCCTCTGCATCCTTATACTCAGGCTCTGATCTCTGCGATTCCTGAGCCGGATCCTCGCAAGAAAAAAGAAAGAATTATTTTAGAGGGCGATGTCCCAAGCCCGATTGATCCTCCAAAAGGATGTACTTTCCACCCGCGCTGCGCACATGCAATGCCGGAGTGCCAAAGTGTTAAACCGCAATTAAAGGAGGTGAAGCCTGGGCATAGGGTAGCTTGTCACTTATATAAATAGGGCTTTATCAAAAAAATACTTTTCGGGGGGAAAACAATGAAGAAATCAGCATTTTGGCTGCTTTCACTTCTGCTTGTCATGTCTGTATTCCTTGCAGCATGTTCTGGCGGCGGAGAGAAAGCCAGCACTGACAAGGAAAATAAAGATGATGGGAAAGCATCTGGAGAAGTAAAAGAAGGCGGCACAGTAACTTTCGGTTACACACAGCCATTCAAAGGCGTTTTATCATATGCTTATTATGAAGGTGAAGATGATGCAAATGCCCTTCAGTTTATACATGAAGGTTTACTTAAAGTAAATGATGAGCTTATTTCCGAGCCGAATTTGGCAGACTATGAGCTGTCTGAAGACAATACTAAATTAACTTTCAAACTTAAGCAGGGAGTTAAATGGCATGATGGTGAAGAATTAACAGCAGAGGATATGGAATTTGCATGGTATTTAATTGCAGATCCAACGTATGAGGGTGCGCGTTTTGCTAACGTTGCAATGATCAAAGGTGCTCAAGAATATAAAGACGGAAAAGCTGACAAAATTGAAGGTATCAAAGTAGTAGACGATTATACTATTGAGGTAACAGTAACTGAACCTTCTGTTAACTTATTGGAAAATATTTGGGTTTACCCTGAGCCAAAACACTACTATGGAGATATTTCTTCTAAAGAACTTCCGGACGCCGATCAAATCCGTAAAGCTCCAATCGGTGTAGGTCCTTTTAAAGTGAAAAATATCGTACCTGGTGAAATGATCGAATTTGAGCGTTTTGATGATTACTGGCAGGGACCAGCCAAATTGGATGGTGTGGTTTACAAAATCATTGATGGTTCCCTGGCGCAAGGTTTAGTGCAAAACGGAGAAATCGATGTAATTGAAGCTCCGAAAGATCAGTGGGAAGCTATTAAAGCCCTTGATAATGTAAATCCTGTTGAAGCAGATGCTATGTCCTACAGCTACATTGCTTTTGACTGGGGTCACTATGACACTAAAAAAGGCGTAGTAGTATCTGATAACAAGAAATTCCAGAACAAATCCCTTCGCCATGCAATGGCACATGCCATTGACCGTCAGGCATTTATCGATGGTTTTGCAAACGGCTTAGGTAAACCATTAAACACTCCTTTCCCTTCAGTATCATGGGCTAAGATTGACGATTCAGAAATCAATCAGTACGAATATGATCCGGAAAAAGCAAAGAAATTACTTGACGAAGCAGGCTATGTTGATAAAGACGGCGACGGCTTCCGTGAAGATCCAGAAGGAAAGCCATTCACAATCAACTTTGATGCAATGGCTGGTGCTGAAACTTCAGAAGCGCGTGCACAATTCATCCTTCAATCCTGGCAGGAAGTTGGCTTAAATGCAAAGCTTAACGGCGGTTCATTAAAAGACTTCAACCTGTTCTATGACACTATCGAAGCAGATGACCCATCTGTTGAAACATTCATGGGTGCATGGGGACTTGCTAACGACCCGGATCCAGCAGGCATCTGGCTGTCTACTGACAAATGGAACATGTGGAGATGGTATAGCGAAGAGTCTGACGCTCTAATCAAAAAAGGTGTATCATTCCCTGAAGACTCAAGCAAAGATGTTACTGAACACCGTAAGGAAGTCTATAACGAATGGCAAAAGCTTGTTAACGAAGAATTGCCAATCATTTTCTTCGAACAGCGTGTAGATCCATGGGCGATCAACAAGCGTGTGGGCGGAGTTAAAGTTACACCATTTGGAACTGATGAGTTCCACAAGTGGCACATTGTAGAGTAATAGAATAAAAGGAACCTGTATTCCTTGGTGGAGCTGCTCCTCCAAGGAATACAAGTTTAACCAGCGAATAAATCTTTGTTTGGTAAGGGGAATGGAAATGCTACAGTACACGATTCGACGACTCATAGGTATGATTCCAATAATTTTCCTTATCTCAGTAGTGGTTTTCACCCTGGCAAAGCTTATGCCCGGTGATGCACTGTCTGGAAAAATTGACCCATTAAACTCAGATCCGGAGTATATTGAAGAAATGCGTGAGCAGATGGGATTGAACGATCCTATTCCTGTACAGTATGTCCGCTGGATGAGTGGTGTGGTCCAAGGAGATTTTGGAGATTCATTTGTTCATAAGCGTCCGGTTATGGAGCTAATTGGTGACCGTTTGCCGAACACGATTATTTTAGGAATATCAGCTCTATTAATCACTTATTTTTTAGCTTTTTTAATGGGAAGGTACTCCGGGCGGTTTGCCTATAGTATAGGGGATTATTTAATATCAGCTTTTAACTATTTAGCACTTGCAATACCTAGCTTTGTTGCAGCTTTGGTTGCCATTTATGTCTTTGCCATCAATCTTGGATGGGTTCCTGCCAGTGGAAGTATCGGCAGCGGAGTAGAAGCAGGAACACTGGAATATTACTTAAGTAAAGCAAAACATACAGTATTGCCGGCTATTGTCCTGGGAGCCATGGCTACAGCCGCTTATACACAGTTCCTGAGAAATGATATGATCGAAAGCTCTCGCAAGGATTATGTTCGTACAGCAAGAGCGAAAGGTACGAAAGAATCTGCGATTTATAATAAGCACATTCTAAGAAACTCAATCATACCTATTGTTACTTTACTTGGATTCGATATTGCCAACCTATTTGGAGGGGCAATTATTACAGAAACCATTTTCACATACCCTGGCATCGGTTATTTATTCGTAGAATCAGTTAATTCACGGGATTATTCAGTCATGATGGCTATTGCCATGATGCTGACTATTTTAACGCTCATTGGAAATTTAATTGCTGATTTACTATATGGATTAGTAGATCCGCGTATTCGTTTAAGTTAGGTAGGTGAGAGTATGGAACCATCAATTTCACAGCAAACTTCGCCTGGTTTAGCAGAGCCTGTTAAACCTCCGAAGAGTCAATCACCATGGGCTCTCGCCCGCCGCAAGTTTTTGCGCAATAAAGCTGCGATGATCAGTCTTGTTTTCCTGCTGATCGTCTGTGTAATGTCCATATTGGCAGAGCCGCTGTCTATGCCGGTGGAGGAGACAGCGAAGATTAATTTAACACAGATGAGCAAAGAACCATCCGCAGATCACTACTTTGGCACAGACAAGTCTGGCCGAGATGTCTTTGCCAGAACACTGCACGGCGGTAAGACATCACTCCTGCTGGCATTCTCTATCACGCTCTCTGTTATTACCATTGGTACTATTGTTGGTGCTGCTGCCGGATATTTTGGGGGCTGGGTCGATAATGCTCTGATGAGATTCACAGACTTTATGATGAATTTTCCATTCCTGCTATTTGTTATCGTATTAAAATCCATTTTTATTGAATCCAGTACAGGAACACTCATTTTTGTAATAAGTGTACTTAGCTGGACAGGAACAGCACGTCTGGTACGAAGCAAGGTAATGGCTGAGAAGGAAAATGAATATATAATGAGTGCGGTATCCATTGGATGCTCAGCACCAAAAACTATTTTTAAACACTTGCTGCCTAATGTCATGTCGACCATTATTGTTCAGGCAACGATTACTCTGGCTGCGATGATTGTAGCTGAGACTGGCTTAAGCTTCCTCGGTTTTGGTGTACCAATTAACATTCCAACTTGGGGGAACATGCTTCAGGAAGCAAGGAGCCCGGATGTTTTAACAAGTAAATGGTGGATATGGATCCCGCCTGCTGCGATTCTTACATTAACCATCCTGTCTATCAACTTCATTGGAGAAGGCTTAAAAGATGCTTTCAATCCTAAATCAAACAGATAAGATAACAAAAAACGCCTGTATTCAGGCGTTTTTTGTTGTTTTCAGGCCTATAGCTTGTACATATCCAAACAAATGCTTTCATATACTTGTAAAAACAGGGACTGGGAGTGTGTTTATGGCAGCAGTAAAAACTTTTATGACTCACAAGTATAGAAAAGAACATGTTATTTAGGGCATTTTGGCTTCTAACAGGGTTTGGAGTCGCTGTTTCAGGAGGAGTCAGTGTCATAGGGTATTTAAACCTGCTTACAACTGGACATACATTCAAAGAATATATAAATTTTATCACCCATCGTCCAGAATGCTATTTGCTTCCGGCCGGAATCATTATTATAACCATGAGCATTTATATACCCCATTCAAACGAGGGTGAATAAAGGGCATTTCATTAATTATAAAGAATGGTTATTACAAAAAATGGATTGCAAGTGCAATATAGGAATAAATTTACTGCTTGATGCCCATACTGAGTGACAAATAGTTTGTTGAAGTGGGGGTTGAAAAATGTTGTATCTTCATGATGTTTGGGTGAATTGGTTTGAAGGAGAAGAAAATGGATACAATGTATGCCATTTTCATGAATGGAGAAAAGATGATGGTGTAGAACTGCTAGATCAGGTCCCTCTGCTGAAGATTGACCCGGTGCTTTTTAATTACATCGAAAATGATCTTTCTGAGCTGCCACAACAACTGCTGGATGACATTTATCAAAAAGCTTACTTAAGGAAAAATCATGAACGCATTCAATTGGAATATTGTTTTGTTGTATCAGATGGGACAGGCATATTGGCTGTAGATACAATCGGCTACAACATCCCTATCAGAAAAAGCAGGCTAATACCAAGGCAGGAGCAGCTTGCATATGAAATGCTTGAAAATCAGGAAACGGCAAATTACTCTTTTAATGATCAAACCGCTTTGAAGGAATTCCATATTCTTTCCCCGTCTCCGGATTTGATGGCAGGTTTGACAAGGAAAGAAAGGCAGCTTAAACAGCTGCTGTTTATGGCGCTGGACCAGCTTCATTCCTCTAAAAATGATGCTGAAATCCGTTATTGGTATACGGAGTGGAGTCCTGAGCGCTATAAGAAAATCCAATCAATGAATTTTGAGGAAGCCTGGTATGAATTATTTGATGAAAGTAAATACGGCTGGTCAAGTAAACATGAAAAGTTCTGTGAAAATTTAATTAAAGGACAGCCATTTTTCGAGAAGTTGTGGGAAATGGAGCATGGTCCAAAAGTAAATTAAAAAAAACAGCCCGAGGCTGTTTTTTTTATTTTCTTTTTCGGCCAAGTCCCATGGCGTTTTCCATTTTTTTAATCATTTTATTTGCGGCTCTATTAGCTTTTTCTGCTCCTTGATCAAGTACAAGATCAAGTTCTTCTGATTCCATTAGCGCATAATATCTATCCTGAATAGGCTTAAGTGCCCCAATAATAATATCAGACAGGCCGGCTTTAAAATCCCCGTATCCTTTGCCTTCGTATTCTCTTTCGATTTCCGCAATAGTTTTCCCTGAAAGGATTGAATTAATGGAAAGGAGATTTGATACTCCTGGTTTGTTTTCCTTATCATACTTAACAATGCCTTCAGAATCTGTTACGGCGCTTTTTATTTTCTTTTCGATTTGTTTTGGGTCATCTAATAAAGAAATAAACGCCTTTTTATTGAGATCAGATTTGCTCATCTTCTTTAATGGATCCTGAAGTGACATTACCCTTGCACCTTCCTGGGCGATTCTTACATCTGGAATAGTGAAAATATCATTGTACTTTTTATTGAATCTTTCAGCAAGATCACGGGTTAATTCCAGGTGCTGTTTTTGATCCTCTCCAACCGGAACCAAGTCAGTATTATATAGAAGGATATCTGCAGCCATCAAAGGAGGATAGGTCAGCAATCCTGCAGAAACCGCATCCTTGCCTTCTGATTTGTCTTTGAATTGAGTCATGCGCTCAAGTTCACCGATGTAAGAAACACATTGCATCATCCAGCCTGCCTGGGCATGGGCTGGAACTTCCGACTGAATGAATAGGGTGGATTTATCAGGATCGATTCCAACAGCCAAATATAAGGCAGCAAGACTTCGAATGTTCCTTCTCAATTCCAGTCTGTCCTGCGGAACAGTAATTGCGTGCTGATCAACAATACAAAAATAACAGTTGTAGTCATTCTGCAGTTCAACAAATTGTTTCATGGCACCAATGTAATTGCCTAGGGTAATAGTACCGCTTGGCTGGATGCCGGAAAATATAGTTTTCATGTTTTTCCTCCTTTAATCGGCACAAAAATTCATGAGCAGTCAGGCGCTGAAGGATGGGAATGCTTCCTGTAATCATAAAAAAGCATAAAAAAGAACCATTCATCCCTATAAAATAGGGACGAATGGTCCGCGTTGCCACCCTAATTACTCAAATACTGAGTCACTCTGCCCTATGCAGAAAATGCATAGGTCCCCGATAACGCAGGGAAGCGCCTGAGAAATTCAGAGGCTCAAAAGTCCATTCGATCTACCGGGCTGCCTGTTTGCACCTTCCACAGGCTCTCTGCTGAACCCTCGGTAAATGTACTACTCTTTTTTCATCGCCGACAAATAATTTAATTTAATTTTATTATATAATAAAATAAACTATCCGGATACAAAAAGCAAGTAAATAAAAAGCAATTAAAGGTCATTCATCTACATTGTTTTGAGAATGCATTTTACCAAAATGTGGGTGGAAACTCCTAGTAAAATAGTAAAATATATTAAAAAGAAAAATTTTTTTATTATCGCAAAAATCTTAATTTATAAGACTTTTTGACGAAAAATGTCATACCAGAGCGGATTGCACGTACAAAAAGCCACTTGCAATAAGTTTTTAAACTATTTATAATAAACGTAACAAACATAATCTTTACGAATTTGTTACATTTAAAACAAAACTATATCACTCTAGGTTTCAGGAATATAGTGCATATTGAGTAAGTTTATTGCTTACATATTATAGATTACTCTTTTTAATCTGAATTATCAGAATATAGGGATAATCTATCTTTAAGAGAATATAAACTTGCTTTTTTTGTTGCCTTTTAAATAGTCTGCAAATTTTTTAAATTTAATTAACAGACTATTTAAGCAATATATCTGGAGCGCACAGTTGTGTTTTTTATGATAGGCAAATGGTAAAGAGACTGTTTGAGGAAATTAATAGGGGGTTAATACCGTGAACAAAAGATTATCGATCTTTTTTAGCATGTTGCTTGTGCTAAGTATGTTCCTTGCTGCGTGCAGCGGCGGCGGAGACAATGCTGACGGCGACAAAAAAGGCGGAGATGACAGCGGAAAGTCTGATGTGCCGCAGGAGCTAAGAGTAAATATCAACACTGAACCACCATCTTTAAATCCAGGACTTGCAGAAGATTCAACTTCTGGAACTGTACTTCGTAACGTTTTAGAAGGTCTTACTCGCATCAATCAAGATGGTAAGCCTGAAAAAGCAATGGCAGAAGACATTAAAGTCTCTGAAGACGGAAAAACTTATACATTCACAATTCGCGATGCGGAATGGTCAAATGGTGATCCTGTAACCGCTAATGACTTTGAATATGCTTGGAAATGGGCATTAGATCCTGCAAATAACTCAACTTATGCATACCAGCTTTACTACATCGAAGGTGCAGAAGCATTCAACTCAGGCAAAGGTGAAAAGGATGCTGTTGGTGTTAAAGCTGTCGATGAAAAAACTTTAGAAGTTAAATTAGTAAACCCAACACCATATTTTGAAGAATTAACTGCTTTCTATACTTATCTTCCAGTTAACAGCAAGATTGCTGAAGC
This sequence comes from Cytobacillus sp. FSL R5-0377, assembly GCF_038004385.1. Taxonomy (NCBI): domain Bacteria; kingdom Bacillati; phylum Bacillota; class Bacilli; order Caryophanales; family Bacillaceae; genus Cytobacillus; species Cytobacillus sp. FSL R5-0377. Next base: position 1,131,013 of record NZ_JBBORA010000001.1, on the reverse strand, counting down.
TAACCCAGATTGGGCAACAGACGCTGGTGATAATTTCACTACTAACGGTCCTTTCCATTTAGTTGAATGGGCTCACAGTGACAAGATTGTTCTTGAAAAGAGCGAAACATATTGGGATGCTGAAACAGTTAAGCTGGACAGCATTGAAATGATTATGATCAATGATCCTAACACTGAATTATCTATGTTTGATAACGGCGAACTAGATTGGGCTGGAGCTCCAACAGGTGCCCTTCCAACTGACGCTATGCAGGCTCTTAAAGAGGAAGGCCGCTTAGTTACTCAACCAATCGCAGGTATTTACAATTACAAGTTTAATACAACTGTAGAACCATTTAATAATGTCAATATCCGTAAGGCATTTGCACATGCTATCAACCGTCAGGAGCTTATTGATAACATCCTTCAGGGTGAGCAGCTTCCTGCAATGGCAATTGTTCCACCATCAATGTTTGAAGAAAACGAAAAGGGTTATTTCCCTGATAATGATGTAGAAAAAGCTAAAGAATATTTACAAAAAGGTCTTGAAGAACTTGGAATGAAAGATGCATCTGAACTTCCAGCTGTAACTCTTTCTTATAACACTTCTGAGGCGCACCAAAAGATTGCACAGGCAATCCAGGATATGTGGAAGCAAAATCTAGGTGTTGAAGTAACACTTGATAACGCTGAATGGAACGTATTCCTTGATAACGTAAACCAAATGGATTACCAAGTAGCACGTATGGGCTGGTTGGGTGACTTTAATGATGCAATCAACTTCTTAGAAATGTACCGTGACGCTGATGGCGGAAACAACAATACTGGATGGGAAAGCAAAGAGTTCCAGGATCTGCTTGCTAAATCTGCAACAGAAACTGACCCTGAAGCGCGCCAGCAGTTACTGAAAGATGCTGAAGCAATCTTCATGGAAGATATGCCAGTAGCTCCAGTCTATTTCTATACTAACAACTGGGTACAGGCTGAGAACCTAAAAGATGTTGCAGTATCCGGTCTAGGTGATGTCCAGTATAAGTGGGCACACTTCGAATAAAAATAGCTAACTTTACGAAAGGTATATGGGATTCTCAATCCCATATACCTTCGTTTCTGATTAAGGCATTGTAATAAAATGGAGGTGTTTGACAATGGCGAAATATATTGGAAAACGCTTGCTCTACATGATCCTGTCACTATGGATGATTGTAACAGCAACATTTTTCTTTATGCGCATTGCACCCGGAAACCCTTTTGCATCTGAGAAAAAACTTCCTCCCGAAATTGAAGCTAACCTGAATGCTCATTTTGGCTTGGACAAGCCTTGGTATGCACAATATTGGGAATATCTTGTTCGTATAGTAAATTGGGATTTCGGCCCGTCTTTTAAATATAAAAGCCAGACTGTTAACGACTTAATCAATGAAGGTTTCCCTGTCTCATTTCTTCTTGGGATGGAAGCCATCTTTATTGCCGTTGCAGTAGGAGTTCTTTTAGGAATTGTTGCAGCATTAAAACACAATAGATGGCCGGATTACACAGCTATGATTGTAGCTGTATTAGGCATCTCTGTACCTTCTTTTATCATGGCGTCATTCCTGCAATATTTCCTGGCAATAAAAATGGGTATCTTTCCTGTAGCACGTTGGGAATCTTTCATGCACAGCGTCCTGCCAGCCATTGCGTTGGCTTCAACACCAATGGCGTTTATCGCGAGGTTAACCCGTTCAAGCATGCTTGAAGTTCTGGCGAATGATTATATTAAGACTGCTAAATCAAAAGGTTTAAGCAGGGGAGTAATTACTGTAAAACATGCAATCCGTAATGCCCTATTACCAGTGGTAACATATATGGGGCCATTAACTGCAGGTATATTAACAGGAAGCTTCGTAATTGAAAGAATTTTCGGGATTCCTGGACTTGGTGCACACTTTGTAACTAGTATCAACAATCGTGACTATACGGTAATTATGGGTGTAACCGTTTTCTACAGTATTCTGTTGCTTGTATCTATTCTCCTTGTTGACATTGCATACGGAATCATCGACCCACGCATCAAACTTGCCGGCGGGAAGAAAGGAGAGTAATTATGCAGATTTCGAAAGATAAATTTAAGATAGTCGGGACACAGCTCGGCGAAGCTGAGAAAATTTCAAAACCAAGTCTTTCATTTTGGAAAGATGTATTTATCCGATTTCGAAAAAACAAGCTTGCCCTGTTTGGATTAGTATTATTAGCTCTGCTGATCTTCATGGCAATCTTTGGACCATATATGACTCCATATGATTATGCATCAAATGATCTTGGAAATAAAAATCAGCCACCTTCATCAGAACACTGGTTTGGTACGGATGATCTTGGCCGCGATATGTTTGCCCGTACTTGGGAAGGTGCAAGAATTTCTATTTTCATTGGAGTTGCTGCAGCAGTAATTGATTTGATTATTGGTGTACTTTGGGGCGGTATTGCCGGTTATAAAGGCGGACGCACAGATGAAGGTATGATGCGCTTTGCCGATATTTTATATGGTGTACCTTATCTATTATTAGTAATCTTGTTAATGGTTGTACTTGGGCAGGGATTGTCGACTATGATTATTGCCATGTCCATCACTGGGTGGATCAATATGTCGCGTATCGTCCGTGGACAGGTGTTATCTCTTAAAAATCAGGAATATGTCCTGGCTGCCAAAACGCTTGGTGCCAATACAAGCAGGATTATGGGTAAACACTTAATTCCAAATTCAATGGGACCTATTTTAGTCACAATGACTCTTACAATCCCTTCGGCCATTTTTACAGAAGCATTCCTAAGCTTTATTGGTCTGGGATTAACACCGCCGATTGCGAGCTGGGGAACGATGGCTAATGATGGACTTGCGGCTATGCGTTACTACCCATGGCGCTTATTCTTCCCTGCAATATTTATCTGCTTAACGATCTTTGCATTTAACGTGGTTGGCGACGGTTTGCGTGATGCTCTAGATCCTAGAATGCGTAAATAAGGAGTGAGAACATGGAAAAATTGCTTGAAGTTAAAAATTTAGAAGTCTCATTCCAAACATATGGAGGTACAGTAAAAGCAGTCCGCGGAGTCAGCTTTGACCTTCATAAGGGAGAGACGCTAGCGATTGTTGGCGAATCTGGGTCAGGAAAAAGTGTTACTTCCCAGTCTATTATGAAGCTAATACCTATGCCGCCGGGCCGTATTACTGGCGGACAGATTCTGTTGAGTGGTGACGACATCGTCCCAAAAACAGAAAAACAAATGGAAAAGATCCGTGGTAAAGAAATCAGTATGATCTTCCAGGATCCAATGACTTCATTAAATCCAACAATGAGAGTTGGAACACAGATAATGGAAGTGCTGATTAAACATCAGAATATGTCTAAGTCTGATGCCAAAAACAGAGCAATTGAATTACTGAGACTTGTAGGTATTCCGATACCTGAGAAAAGGGTAGATCAATATCCTCATGAATTTTCCGGAGGTATGAGGCAGCGTGCGATGATTGCGATTGCTCTTGCAGCCAATCCCAAACTGCTTATCGCGGATGAGCCGACAACAGCACTTGATGTTACCATTCAGGCGCAAATCCTGGAGCTTATGAAAGATCTGCAAAATAAAATGGATACGTCCATTATCTTTATCACACATGATCTGGGTGTCGTTGCAAATGTTGCTGACAGAGTAGCGGTAATGTATGCCGGGCAGATTGTTGAAATGGGTACAGTAGATGAAATTTTCTATGATCCCCGTCATCCTTATACATGGGGATTGCTTGCATCCATGCCAAGTTTAGAAAACGATGAGAAAGCCGATTTAGCTGCAATTCCAGGAACACCACCGGATCTGACAAATCCTCCAAAAGGAGACGCATTTGCTCCCAGAAATAAATATGCACTTGCAATTGACTTTGAAGAAGAGCCGCCAATGTTCCAAATCTCAGAAACACATTATGCCAAAACATGGCTTCTTCACCCGGATGCACCAAAGGTTGAGCCGCCAGAAGCAGTTAAAAAACGTATGCGCCAGCTATCCTCCACTTTTGATAAGCCTGTATTAGTGAAGGAGGGGAAATAATAATGGCGGAAAAGTTACTTGAGATTAAGAACTTAAAGCAGCATTTTAACGTTGGCCGTCCGAATATGGTAAAAGCAGTTGACGGGATTACTTTTGATATTTACAAGGGAGAGACCCTAGGATTAGTTGGTGAGTCTGGCTGCGGTAAATCAACTACTGGACGGACTATAATCAGATTATACGATGCAACCGATGGGCAGGTGCTTTTTGAAGGTGAAGATGTTCACGGCAAAAAATCTGCAAAAGAACTGAAAAAGTTTAATCGGAAAATGCAAATGATATTCCAGGATCCTTATGCTTCTTTAAACCCGCGTATGACAGTTGCTGATATTATTGCTGAAGGAATCGATATTCATGGTTTGGCAAAAAGCAAAAAAGAACGTATGGAAAGGGTTTACGAACTTTTGGACACTGTCGGTCTGAATAAAGAACATGCTAACCGTTACCCGCATGAATTCTCTGGAGGACAGAGACAGCGTATCGGGATAGCCCGCGCGCTTGCAGTTGACCCTGATTTCATTATTGCCGATGAGCCAATTTCAGCTTTAGACGTTTCCATTCAGGCTCAGGTAGTAAACCTGATGAAAAAGCTGCAGCGTGAAAAAGGATTAACCTACCTGTTTATCGCACATGACCTATCTATGGTTAAATACATCAGCGACCGCATCGGTGTTATGTACTTTGGTAAACTGGTTGAGCTTGCGCCAGCTGAAGACTTATACAATAACCCTATGCACCCTTATACACAATCACTGCTGTCAGCTATTCCGCTTCCAGATCCAGAAACAGAGCGTTCCCGCAGAAGAAAATCTTATGATCCATCAGTTCACAATTACGCTGATGATGAAAAGATGGAAATGCGTGAAATAACTCCTGGTCATTTTGTTTATTGCTCTGAAAAAGAATACAGAGAATTAAAAGCTAAATATGCCAAATAACAAAAAACGATCTCGAATGAGATCGTTTTTTACATCCTGGAAAAGTAAAGGTTAGCTATAAAGGAATTGCCAAGATGTAAATAACCCGATCAAATATTGAGATAGATTGGAAATTTCTCTTTAACACTTTTATTCACTAATGTGTGATTTTCTTTATAATACAACATTTTCCGGAATTTTACTATGAGAATTTTCAATTATTTATATTTTTCCGTCAATTTGGTTTTTTAACCACAATTTTGAGATTTTTTTAATAGAATTGGTTTAAAGAATACTTATAATGATAATTTAGTATAAAGATAGTACTTAATTCTTTGAAAAAAAATTATAATGTAGGTACCAATAGATTGCTAAGAAAAGGGGGCATAACATTTGAACAAGTCAATAAAATTAGCTGCTGCCTTCATGTTAGTATCAGCTTTATCCGTATCAGCCGATTCAGTTGGGGCAAAAGAACATGAAAATCAGGGATTAGGACAAAACCCTCAAAGGGAACATGTTTCCCTTGTTAAAACCCTTCCGGAAAAAGTAAACCGTTTTCAATTTGATTCCGGTTATCATTTTGAATATCCAGATGCTGTAAGGGGTATTTATGTTACCGGACATTCAGCAGGGGGAGCGAAGTTCAATAAATTAATGAAATTGATGGATGACACCGATTTAAATGCGATGGTTATCGATATAAAGGATGATTGGGGCAACCTTACATATGTTCCAGAAGACGATTCATCCTATAATGATATCGGCAAGCCTTACATAAAGGATCCAAAAAACATTTTGAAAGAAATGGAAGAAAAGCAAATTTATCCGATTGCACGGGTTGTCGTTTTCAAGGATTCCGTTCTGGCCAATAAAAAACCTGAATGGTCGTATAAGGAAGGAAATTCTGTATGGAAGAATGGCAGAGGTGAATCCTTTGTGAATCCATTCTTAAAAGAAGTTTGGGATTACAATATTGGAATTGCCATCGAAGCTGCAAAAATGGGATTTCAGGAAATTCAATTTGATTATGTCCGTTTTCCTGAAGGTTTTGAACAGCGTGATACCTCTTTGAAGTACAGTATGGGTGAATATGAAAATCTTAAGATTGAAAATGTACAAAAGCGTGTAAGTGCAGTTACCGACTTTGTCGAGTACGCGAGGAAGCAGCTTGAGCCATATGGTGTAAAGGTCTCGGTTGATATCTTTGGCTACACGGCTACCCTTCCTGAAGCACCTGGAATTGGCCAAAATTTTTCCAAGATCTCAGAACATGTTGATGTAATTTCTTCTATGATTTATCCAAGCCATTGGACATCTTATTTTGGCATAGCAAAGCCAGATCTGGAGCCATATAAGCTTGTTTCTGAATATGCTAAACTTGAGAAAGCGAAGCTGGGAGAATTGGATAGTCCGCCTGTATCAAGACCGTGGCTTCAGGACTTTACAGCCTCTTATTTAGGAGCCGGAAATTATAAGAATTATGGAAAATCAGAGGTGCAAGCTCAAATAAAGGCACTGAACGAACAGGGAATTAAGGAATTCCTTTTATGGAATGCAGGTAATTCATATACACCAAATGTTGATTATACACCATAAAAAGCCAGAAAGAGGCCGTTTATTTGGCCTCCTTCTGGCTTTGTTTATCAAGTCATTAAGTTACATATCATTTGACACTATTTTTGAATGCGGTATCATAGTATAAAGGCATAGGCTACTGCTTTTTCTTTCCGCCTACGCTTTTCCATCCAGTCTGCACCCTGGCAGATTGATCCACGAATTCGGATTTATTTTTACCGCCAAATACTTTTTCTCCAATACCATTAGTCAGTACACCTAATAAGGCAGTAAATCCAATTATGAGCAGAGCAACAATTGTTAAATCAGTTATGTAGCCAACCATGATAAATCCCCATCTTTCTTTTCACAGTTCCCTGTGATTAGTGTGTGAACATCCCTAATCTTATTTTATTCGAAATTTTCAAGTATTAAAAGGGGAAATTCCACGAATACTTAATCTGAATAGAAATATTAGCAGTCTAAGTATAATAGTAAGTGGAAAGGAAAGCTGGGAGCTTATCATGCTGGAATAAATATTCAAGCACTGCAGACAATAGGTTGTTTGTGGGCAAAAAAGGAGAAGATCCATGCATTGGTATGAAAAATTGAATCAATATTTCCCGATTGAAGAAATGAAATCAAGAGAACATATGGAAACCTTATTGAAGGAACGGTCAGACATTTATCATAAAGATGAAGGTCCACATCATGTACTTATGTATGTTGAACTGGATAACTTTGTGTTTATTGATTATCTGTTTGTTTCGAAGGAATCCAGAGGACAGGGACTTGGCCATAAATTACTTCAAAAACTAAAAAACAAAGGCAAACCGATCATATTGGAAGTTGAGCCGGTTGATTACGAAGACACTGATACTGAGAAGAGGCTCAAGTTCTATAAGAGAGAAGGGTTTGAGCACGCACAATCAATTGGTTACAGCCGCCGTTCTCTTGCGACTAATGAGATCAATACTATGGAAATTCTTTATTGGTCCCCTGAGAATCAAAGTGAAGAAATGATTTATGAGGCCATGAAGAAAACATATGAAATGATTCACACTTATAAGGATTCACATTTTTATGGGAAGTCATATCAGCCAGTAGATGAGGTTCTGACTTATGAAGAGAATAAAAGCGGGACAGATGTATTAGAGGATTTATAAGAATTTGGAAAAACACAGCCATTTATGTAAATGGCTGTGTTTTCATTTTCATTAATTAATTGAGAAAATATTCATAAGCATAATGGTTTATTTGAAATTAACTGGGGTATATATAGAATAATTTAATATGAACATTAATGAAATCATATATATATTTCCCTTAGGCTTGGGCCTAAGAAACTTTATGGAAGCAATTATAACAAAAAATATATATAAAAATGAAACTTTTTGCTTGTTCATTCGTCTTATTAAGTAGATTTTAATTCTTAATCTATTTGTTTAATGAATGTTTAATACTTTTATCATATTTATAAAAAGTTATACCAAATAGAAACTGTTTAGTGTATAATTAATAATATAAATTCCTTGATTAAAGTTATTTTAATCTAGAAGAATCTAGAAATAGTTGATTAAACAAATATAATCTCTGATAGTTTCATATATGTCTAAATTTAAGGAGTGTGAATTTGTAAAATGGTCACATTATACACTTCACCAAGTTGTACATCCTGCAGGAAAGCTAAATCATGGTTGGAAGAGCATGAAATTGCTTATAAAGAACGAAATATCTTTTCTGAACCGCTCTCGATTGATGAAATTAAGGAAATTCTTCGAATGACTGAAGATGGGACAGATGAAATCATTTCAACTCGCTCAAAGACATTTCAAAAGCTTGATGTAAACCTTGAATCAATGCCTCTCCAAGATTTATTTGAGCTAATCAAGGAAAACCCGGGGCTGCTCCGCCGTCCAATTATTCTTGATGAAAAACGTTTGCAGGTTGGATATAATGAGGACGAAATAAGACGTTTCCTTCCAAGAAAAGTCCGTACTTACCAGTTGCGTGAAGCGCAGCGTATGGTTAATTAACCAGTGCATTATTAATACTTAAAATTAAGAGGCCTTCTTTCTGTTAACAGAAGAAGGTCTTTTTGTCCATTATATGAAAAAGAAAAAGGAAAATGGACATAATAAGAGAATATTTAGTAAAGCCAATGAGATAAGATGTACCAACTGTGACAAGATAGGCATTTAACGGTTTTTTTAAACATATGACTTTTTAATTCCCTTTATGCTCAATTTGTCATAAAATAAAAGTACAAGGTACAAAATACATTTTACCTTAATTAATCGGGGATTAACCAAATGATATACGGGTAAATGGATAACACATGACTGCTGGGGGTATTTAGTCCCTTCAATCATAGCCAGAAGGGAGAGTTGCTGCATGGAAATCGAACGTATTAATGATCATACCGTTAAATTTTATATTTCTTATCTTGATATAGAAGAAAGAGGCTTTGACCGTGAAGAGATTTGGTACAATCGTGAACGGAGTGAGGAACTCTTTTGGGAAATGATGGATGAAGTCCATCAAGAGGAAGAATTTCTTGTTGAAGGCCCTTTATGGATCCAGGTTCAAGCATTGGATAAGGGTTTGGAGGTTCTTGTGACAAAAGCTCAGCTATCAAAGGATGGTCAAAAGTTTGAGCTTCCTGTCCCGGATGAAAAAGTGAAAGATTTGCCTGTGGATGAACAAATAGAGGAAATGCTTGATCATCATTTCCGTAAATCGGATGCAAATGACAGCGGATATGAGGGTGACCTTGAGTTCCTATTATCATTTAGAGATTTTGAAGACATTATTTCGTTATCAAAGCGGTCAATTCTTGACTCCATTACCACAAAGCTATATTCCTTTGAAGGGAAGTATTATTTATTCGCAGAGTTCCCTGAGGAGCTTTTTGAAGAGGATGACATAGATAACATGCTGAGCATTCTTCTTGAATACGGGCACGAAACAAGTACAACAATTCACCGTGTAATGGAATATGGTAAATTGATCATTGAAAACGATGTTTTTGAAAATCTTAGAAAACACTTTAAATAGTAAAGGAAAGTCGATTTCATTTTTGGAATCGGCTTTTTTGTATGCGGACTGTACATAGCAGCTATAAGAAAAACTGAGAGAATACCTCAGATAAAAAAGGAATTTAACCATAACTGATAGAACAATAAGGAGGAAAGGAGATGATCATTTGTTAGTTGCCTCAACAGAGAAAGGGGTGCGAATAAGCCTAGCAGGTTCACACAGTACCCAGGATTTACAGCATTTCAGGGAATCACACACCTTTTTCTGCCCGGAATGCAAAGAGAAAGTAATTATGAAAATCGGAATAAAGAGAATTCCGCATTTCAGCCACAGAAAGGGTTCTGAATGTCCGGAAAGGTATGAAAGGGAATCAGAATATCATATTTCAGGAAAGGTGTTATTGTTTCAGTGGCTGGAGAAAAAAGGTTTAAATCCAATTTTAGAACCATACTATCCGGAAATTTCACAAAGACCGGATATTGCTGTCCGTTATGAAGGTGTACAATATGCTCTTGAATATCAATGTTCCAGTATTTCGGAGGAGTTATTTATAAAGCGGACAGAAGCTTACTTTCAGGCAGGTATCGTTCCAATTTGGATACTCGCAGGAAAAAGCATTAAGCGGATTGGCAAAACAAAAATTTCTTTGTCTGGTTTTCAGTACCTGTTCCTTCGTCAAGCACCTTCAGGGCATTGGGTAATTCCCTCTTTTTGCCCCATTACAAAGTCTTTCATCAATATCCACCATATCCAGCCCCTCACTGTCAGAAATGCCTGGGCGCATTATGATGTAAAACCTATTTTCAAAGCAGAAACAGATATATTATTTGCCCCATATTTTAATAAAGATATAAATATACAGGAGTGGAAAAGGGAAGTCCGGAAAATTAAGAATTCCCTTTCTCGAAATAATGGTTCTGTTAAAAATAATTTTCTTCAGGATTTATACTCCCGCTCAATTGCTCCAGCGTTCCTCCCGCCTGAGATTGGCCTTCCTGTTCATCATTCTGTATTTATCGAAACCTCACCAGTACAGTGGCAGAGTTATTTGTTTTTGGATATAGTCTGCAAAGAAAGGCCGTTCTCACTTCTGCAAATGATTTCTGCCTTTCGCAATAGGGTAAAGAATAACGATATAAAAATCAGGTCAATCCCATTGGTTCAAAAAGGCTCCGAAATCATGGCAATAAGTGAATACCTTAATGTTCTTATTAGCTTAAACATTGTTAAGCATACAGGAAAAGGTTTGTATGAAAAAACCGCATTAAGCATTGATCCTGATTATTTCTCCCGTATTATCCAAATAGAGGAGGATTTTTACAAAGGCATCACTCAAAGGATTTTACTGGGTCATAAATGAAAAAGATGAAATTAACATAAAATAATCAAAGACTTCCACTTTTGTACTTTAAAAAAGCAGGAATTTTTTTCTTCAAAGAGAAGATAGTGTAATGGGATTTATGAATGGAGGATGATTGTATGGCTAATGAAACAGCTGTTAAGAAACTGCCGGCAAGAAGTGAGATTTCACCTGAAGATACCTGGCGTTTGGAGGATATTTTCCCTTCTGATGATGAGTGGAACAAGGAATATAGTGAGGTGCAGAAACTGATTCCTGATGCAGGAAAGTATCAGGGCAGGCTCGGGGAAAGTGCTGAAACATTATATACAGCGCTTCAGTTCCAGGATCATTTACTTTCGCGCCTTGGGAAGCTTTATACATATGCCCATATGCGTTATGACCAGGATACAACTAATTCATTTTATCAGGGAATGGATGATAAGATTAAAAACTTGTATTCTGAAGCTGCAAGTGCACTTGCCTATATTGTTCCTGAGCTGCTTGCTGAAGATGAAAAGAAGATTGAACGCTTTTTAACGGAAAAAAATGAGCTCCAATTATATAAACATTCACTTGAAGAAATTAATCTTCAAAGGCCTCATGTTTTATCAGCTGAACAGGAATCTTTGCTTGCACAAGCTTCCGAGGTGCTTGGGGCTTCCAGTAACACCTTTGGCATGCTGAATAATGCTGATTTGGAGTTTCCATCCATTAAAGATGAAAATGGAGAAGAGGTAGAAATTACTCATGGACGATTCATCCGTTTTCTCGAAAGTGATGATCAGCGTGTCAGACAGGATGCTTTCAAGGCAGTTTATAAGACTTATGGAAAGTTTCGCAATACATTTGCAAGCACATTAAGCGGAAACGTAAAAAAAGATAATTTCAATGCAAAGATCCGGAATTATGATTCGGCGCGCCATGCTGCCCTTTCCGCTAACAATATCCCTGAAAGTGTCTATGAAAATCTGGTTAATACCGTAAACGATAATCTGCATTTGCTGCATCGCTATGTCAAACTCCGCAAGAAGGTTCTTGGGGTTAAGGAGCTTCATATGTATGATCTTTATACTCCTTTAGTGAAGGAAGTTAAAATGGAGATCCCATATAATGAGGCAAAGGATCTGATTTTAAAAGGATTGAAGCCACTAGGCGATGACTATTTAAATATTCTAAAAGAAGGTTTTGAAAATAGGTGGGTGGATGTTCATGAGAATAAGGGCAAAAGAAGCGGTGCTTATTCTTCAGGTACATATGGCACCAACCCTTATATACTTATGAACTGGCAGGACAATGTGAACAACTTATTTACTCTGGCTCATGAATTTGGGCATTCTGTTCACAGCTATTACACAAGAAAATGTCAGCCATATCCTTATGGAAACTACTCAATTTTTGTTGCAGAGGTTGCCTCCACTTGTAATGAAGCCCTCTTAAATGATTATTTGCTAAAAACAATTGATGATGATAAGAAGCGGCTGTATCTCCTGAATCATTATCTTGAAGGCTTTAGAGGGACAGTTTTCCGCCAGACTATGTTTGCAGAGTTTGAACATCTCATTCATCAAAAGGCGCAAAACAATGAAGCTTTGACAGCGGATTCATTAACAAAAGAGTATTATGAACTTAATAAGAAGTATTTTGGGGAAGAAGACATCATAATTGATGAGGAAATCGGACTGGAATGGTCCAGAATCCCGCATTTCTACTATAATTATTATGTTTATCAATATGCTACAGGTTTCAGTGCTGCTACTGCATTAAGTAAGCAGATTCTTCAGGAAGGGCAGCCTGCAGTTGACAGATATATTGAATTTCTGAAATCCGGCAGCTCAGATTACCCTATTGAAGTCCTAAAGAAAGCTGGAGTTGATATGACGAGCAGCAAGCCGATTGAAGATGCCTGTAAAGTATTTGAAGAAAAACTTAATGAAATGGAAAGCTTGCTTTCTTAATGTAAAGGTGCCGGGCTAAATTGCCCGGCACCTTTTGTGATGGTTCAAAACCCTTTAAATCTCCTTCGGTCATTCAAATATAAACATAAGATCAGGATTGAAATAAATAGTATAGGTGAAGTAATGAAAAGGGGAATAAGCTTCATCAAGCCAAGAATATTTAAAATAAAGGAGAGCAAGATGAGCATCAGCATTAGAAATACAGGCAGCTTTTTCATATTGCAGCCTCCTCTTTGAGCCGCTTTATTTCTATTTTATGCGGTTGTCCAGAGTGTCATGACTTGATTTTGACAATATTGTGAATAAAAACACAAACTTATTGCTCTGTTCTTTTACCTCATGATATAGTACAGATGTTAAGTTGATCACATGCAAACATTTACCCCTTTTGTTTGGATGTGAGAATTTCTCCCATCCCCTTTGTTCGTAAAAAATAACCCCGAGAGAACCGTGCGAAAACTGCATGGTTTTTTCATGAAAAAAATAAAGCTGTGCAGCATGCACAGCTTTGATTAGCCTGAATATCTCCAGAAATTACCATATTTTGCAGGTACATATTCAGCGATTTGCTTAAGCTGAAGCTTTTTCATTTCCTTGTTCACTTCGCTGTCGGTCATATTGTATACGACAGCGATCTCCTTGCTGGCCACCAGCTTGAAATATTGTAAAAAATATTCCAGGGGGGGGAGAGGAGCACGTTCAGGTTTAGCAGGCAGCATTTCTTCCAAAATCTGTTCATATATTTCATAGGGATAATACCCTGTTACTTTGATGCCTTCATCTTCTATATTTTCATTGAAAAAGACGAGAGTGGGTATTTCTTGAACATCCATTTCAGAAGTTATTTTTAAATCGCATTGGAATGCTTTAGCTGCACTATCTGAGTGAATATCAGAAATAAATTCTACAACGTCAAGACCGACTTCCTTAGCACAATCCTTTAAAACTTCAAAATTTGACACATTCTGCTTTTCAAGAAATAAAACCTCCTGAAGCTTGCGCAAAAATTTGATGCCAGCTTTTCTCCCTTGTAATTCAGCCGCTTTAATGGCAACTGAAGCCAGATGAGGTGAAGAAATTGGATTTTCGAACCAAAGGTTTCCATCACATGACATTCCAGATCGGCTTGCTGTCTTTTCCCACAATTCAGCAATGTTTTCGTAGTTTTGTCTTTTCCCCATATTTAAAGTTGCAAGCCTGCCGCTTAATACATGCTTTATTGAAAAGTATCGGCCATATTCAATCAGGAGCTTTTTTAAGATTGGCTCCAGAGCCCAGCATTCAGGGCAAAGGGGGTCAACAAACATATAGACTTCTATGGGCTTTTTTTCACTGCCGTAGCAATGGGGTGATGTAAACTTGATTTCATTGGATTCTGGCATATTCACGGGTTATCACCTTTCACGCCGGCCTCAGGTGTATTGATCATATGCTGGGCAGTGAGCACAAGTCTGGAAAAAAAGTCTTCCCTCAATTGTCCATCGAGCCCGATCTCATCCATTGCTTCATTCATACATAAGAGCCAGGCCTTTGCCCGGGTTTCTGTTATAGGAAAAGGCATGTGCCGCGCACGGAGCATCGGATGTCCATGTTCTGATGTATATAATGGCGGCCCCCCTAAATACTGGGTCATAAATTGTTTTTGCTTTCTCGCTGTCTCTGTCAGGTCTTCTGGAAAAATAGGAACGAGATCAGGATGTTGTCCTACGCGCAGGTAAAAAGCGTCAATTAGCTGGTGAAGCTTTTCCTCACCGATAGCGTCGAAGGGAGTGTGCATTTTCTCGGCCATATTTAAAACTCCTTTTATGAGTTATCATTTGTAAAAATGTTTAATGTTAATTGCTGTGATCTCTTTATATTTTATCAATGAGGGGTTTATATCTCAAACAAATAGCTTACTTTCCGCTTTTACGTCTCCATCGCCAGCTTATTTATATAGTATGGATTAAGCCTGTCCTGTCAATCCGGAACATCTGCTGAAAAGGTACATGAAAAAACCGCCCAATAAGTCGGGCGGCAATAGATAGCTTAAGCCATAAACGATGTGGTAACTTTCTTTATGTAATTTAGGGTTTCTTTAAAAGGAGGGACCCCGCCGTATTTATCTACATTTCCCGGTCCGGCATTATAGGCTGCCAATGCCAGTTCTACATTATCCCCATATCTGTCCATCATTTGCCTTAAATATTTGACTCCTGCAAAAATATTCTCTGCAGGATCGAAGATATTTTTAACTCCAAGCCCCCTGGCTGTTTCGGGCATCAGCTGCATTAAGCCGGATGCACCTGCATGACTGACTGCATTCGGATTAAAGTTTGATTCCTGCTTAATGACTGACTTAATCAGGTTAACAGGTACATGAAACATTTCTGATGCTTTTTGAATAAGATCATCAAACTCACTTTTTGAGGATTCTGCGAACTTGGTTAGTTTAACAGGCGGGAGAGTGGCTGCCGAAAGAGAATCAGTTTGTAAAGCGATAATAAAAGGCTCCAAGGATGCAACTGCTCCAAGTCCGCCTGTGATTTGATTGGATGAACCGTTATTTTCCGAAACTAACCCTGAAAGCAGCTCATGAAACAGAGGGTTAGAATTGTTCGTTTGATTAGAGCTATTGAACCCCTGCAATGCCTGCAGCTCCATCATTAGTTTTAGCTGTTCTATGTTCATTGTATTGCTCCTTGGCAAAAGTCTGCTTTTATTAAGCCTTTTGCTGTCTGTATTTTTCGGTGTAAAACCTCTTAATTTTATTTTCGGTCTTTCTGACGGGAATGTTAAGCTGCTGAAGCAAATTATCGAAAGCCGATTTGCCTTCAACCCGATTATCCACTTCAAATTCAAGCTCATAATCTTCCTTATCTAAATAGAGGCTGTGGTCAAGAACAGCCAATCCTTTTTTATATTCCCTTTCAGCGCGTCTTGTGGTGAGAGTACCAAAGTATTGAAGTTTATCTGTCTTGATGCCAAGCTCTTCTACGGATTGTTTTAATTGTTCAACGGGAATGTTACCTGTCTGAATCATCATGGCAGCTTCAGACTCAGTAAGATTTTCATTGGTTTCCAGTAACCCATCAGGGTGGGGCTGTTTTAGTGTCAATTCAAATGAGCCACTTTTTTGCCTGATCCTTAATGCACTTCCCATTTTTTTTAATAAAAAATCAGGTGTATCGAAATAATGGTTCTCCTGTTCGATAAAATCTTCATTTCTTAATTTAAAAAAATTCTTTAAAGCAGTAAATTCATCTCTTGTGATCAAATTTTTAAATTCAATTTCAATATTTTTATTAGACAAGCCTGTACACCTCAGCAATAAGTAATTACCTGTATTATCTCCTTATTCCGTCTGGACATCAATCCTTTGAATATCTTTTTAGGCTTGTGATAAATTCATTCAGGAGAGTGGCTTACTGCCGCTGTAAAAAATGCAGCAGGGGTTTTACTGTCTATAAAAACTGCGATAGAATAAGTTATGACAATGGAGGTAGAAAAAATGAAACAGAAACTTACAGTTGTAAATGCAGAATGGATTGAAAATGAATTAATATTAGGAATAGAAACTGGAAAAGTCTCAGGGCTGACAGCCATGCAGCAAATATTGGCTGATTCCGACAATCTTTCATTTATTTACATAGCAGAGCAAAATGATGATTATACATATATTTCTCTTCCGGAAACAGTCTGGCCGGAATTAAAGAAGGCGCTTGATGGCCAGCTGCGGGTTTACGCTGCTGACAGTAATCATGATCGCATAGAGCTTTTAGGGTTTCATGAAGAATTAGGGGATTTATTAGAAAATATCCGTGGGAACAGCAATTACGGAAATGAAATGGTCGAAAAAGCAGAGAATGTATTCCAGCTGAATGTTTAAGCGGCATAATACTTGGCTATAGAGATAGGCTATGTATTTAACATAGAGAATATTGTTGATCTTCATGAACAAATAAGTGCCTGCCCAGCAGGTGCAGTAGGGTTGCTGTTTTTTTATTTCGGATATTTGGTGGTGTTGCAGGTGAAACATTGGGACTTATTTTTGGCGCCATATAAACAGGCGGTTGAAGAGCTTAAAATAAAGCTAAAAGGCATGAGAAGCCAATTTGAAATGGATTCTTCCCATTCTCCGATTGAATTTGTTACCGG
Organism: Cytobacillus sp. FSL R5-0377; assembly: GCF_038004385.1. NCBI lineage: Bacteria > Bacillati > Bacillota > Bacilli > Caryophanales > Bacillaceae > Cytobacillus > Cytobacillus sp. FSL R5-0377. The sequence goes on along the minus strand of NZ_JBBORA010000001.1, from coordinate 1,114,007 downwards.
GAGGGTAAAGCCTATTGCCAGCATTTTAGATAAGGCAAATCAAAAAGGCATACCACTCGACAGATTGGAATCGGAAATGCAGGATATAGCCGGTGTGAGAATGATGTGCCAGTTTGTTGATGATATTAAAAAAGTGGTTGAATTATTAAGACAAAGAAATGATTTTGAAATAGTTGAAGAAAGAGACTATATATCTCATAAAAAAGCAAGCGGTTACCGGTCTTACCATGTCGTGATCCGGTATCCTGTTCAGACAATCAAAGGAGAGAAGAAAATCCTTGCCGAGATACAGATCCGGACGCTTGCCATGAATTTCTGGGCCACGGTTGAACACTCCCTGAATTACAAATATAAGGGCCAATTCCCTGAAGATATTAAGATGAGGCTTCAGCGGGCGGCAGAAGCTGCTTTCAGGCTTGATGAAGAAATGTCTCTTATTCGCGGTGAAATACAGGATGCCCAGGCATTCTTTACAAGAAAAAAGGAAAAGCAGCAAAAGGGAGAAAACTAACAGTATAAAAAGAGGAGCTTGGATAAGATGAAATTTGCCATTACCTCAAAAGGAGATTCAAAATCAAATACACTCATGCACAAAATGAGAACCTATTTATTGGACTTCGAGCTTACATATGATGAAGAAGAGCCTGATATAGTCATATCGGTAGGCGGGGATGGCACTTTACTCTATGCCTTTCACCGATACAGCAGCCGCTTGGACAAGACCGCGTTTGTAGGCATACACACAGGTCACCTTGGCTTTTATGCTGACTGGGTGCCGGAGGAAATCGAAAAGCTTGTCATTGCAATTGCCAAAACCCCTTATCAGGTGATTGAATATCCGCTCCTGGAAGTGATTATCCGCTACCAGCATGGCGGGAAAGAAACCCGTTATCTTGCATTAAATGAATCTACGGTCAAGGCGGTAGAGGGTACCTTAGTTATGGATGTGGAAATACGCGGCCAGCATTTTGAGCGGTTCCGCGGAGATGGCCTGTGCGTTTCCACACCATCAGGAAGTACAGCTTATAATAAGGCGCTGGGAGGGGCTATTCTGCACCCTTCCTTGCCTGCCATCCAGCTGGCTGAAATGGCTTCCATTAATAATAAGGTATTCCGAACAGTGGGCTCCCCGCTTGTATTACCGGCCCATCATACATGCATGCTGAAGCCTGTGAATGAACCGGATTTTCAGATTACGATTGATCATTTGACGCTTCTTCATAAAGATGTAAAGTCAATACAATTCAGAGTGGCAGATGAGAAGATCCGTTTTGCCAGGTTCAGGCCATTTCCATTTTGGAAAAGGGTCCACGATTCTTTTGTTGCTGATTGAAGAAAGGTCACCAGCTGACAGAACAGGAGCCATAGCTCATGGAGCGTTTTGTATTACATTGGAAAATTACAGCCCGTCAGGCGGGCTTGTTAATCAGAGACTTTTTAAAAGACAATCATATTTCGAAAACTGCACTGACAGATATAAAATTCGCAGGCGGCTTCATTCGAGTGAATAGTCAGGAAGTCAATGTCCGATATGTGTTAAAGGAGGGGGATGACCTTCAGGTTGGATTCCCTGAAGAAGTTCCGAGTGAAGGCATGAAGGGGGAAAACTTGCCCCTGGATATTCGCTATGAAGATGATTATCTTCTTGTGGTAAATAAACCGGCAGGTGTGAGTTCCATTCCTTCCCGAGAACATCCTTCAGGAAGTCTGGCCAATGGGCTGATTGGATATTATCAGCGGATCGGCTTAAAGTCTGCAGCCCATATTGTGACACGTCTTGATAGAGATACATCAGGCCTGGTTCTGATTGCCAAACACAGGCATGTACATCATTTGTTCAGCTGGCAGCAGCGCTCACGAAAAATTCATCGCTTGTATGAAGCAATTGCAGAGGGTTCAATATGCCAGGATAAAGGAACAATAGAGCAGCCGATTGCCAGAAAAAAAGACAGTATAATTGAGCGGGAAGTCAGTGCGGAAGGCCAATATGCATGTACACATTATCAGGTCATCAGCCGGCATAATGAATTTACGCATGTAAAACTGAAACTTGATACCGGCAGAACTCATCAGATAAGAGTGCATTTGGCCTGGCTTGGTTACCCTCTTGCGGGTGACGAATTATATGGTGGAACAAGACTTTTCATCAAGAGGCAGGCACTGCACTGCTGCAGTCTTTCCTTCGAACATCCCTTCCTGGACAAAACCCTTGAATTTGAACAACAGCTTCCTGGAGACATGAATTGCCTTTTATAAAATGCCGGCCTTTGCCGGCCTTTTTTAGTTATACCATTCTGAATTTCTCTTCCACATAAGGCATGCGGGACTGGACAGATTGAAATTGCATTTCCGGATATCTAAGCGCGGTTAATTTATTGCCAAATACAGCACCAGTATCAATATTATAAGTGTTATTTACTATCCTAACTTCCTTAATGGGAGTATGGCCGTAGACGATTACGGAGTCACCCATATATTCCTTCGCCCAATCCCGTCTTACAGGTGTGCCGTCAGGATTTTCTTCTCCTGTAATATCACCATACAGTACAAAGGTTTTTACTTTTGACGAGTGTTTCCCAATATAGCTTTCTTTTATTCCAGCATGGGCGATTACCAGCTTGCCGTTATCGAGTACATGATATAAAGGTGCGTTTTCATATAGCTCCATAAATTTTTGTCTGACTTCCTCCTGTGAGCGGGAAGACAGCTTTTCATATTCAGCGACAGTCGTTTCAAGTCCGTGTGTAATTTGTACTTTATTTCCTAAAAAGAAGCGGTAGAGCTTATTGCAATGATTGCCTGGGACATAGTAACCCAAGTTGTTTACTGCAAGGTTATATACTGCTTCAATGACTGCAAGCGACTCCGGGCCTCTGTCAGTCAGGTCTCCCACAAAGGCCAGTTTTCTGCCGCTTGGATGGACAGGAAATCCTTTTTTCCAGCTATAGTCCAGTTTTAATGTAAGCTCTTTAAATTCAGCAAAGCAGCCATGGATATCACCGATAATATCTAGTCTCATTTTTAATGCTCCCTTTAAAGTTCTACTGTTATCATATCTATTTTCATAATATTTATCATATCGCATTATTTTTCAAGCAGGATATAAAGCTTTAACGATTTTAAAGTTCAAGAATGGGGAAATTAAATTTACAAAATGCTCAGAGACGACAAAAAAACAAAGTTTTGCTAGTATAGGGAAGTACATTTTCCTGTTATCCAACAGAGTATGGATGGCTAATGGAATGAGAGGAGGTTAATTAATTGGAAGGTCATACAGAGGAAAAATCAGCTTCCCACATCAATGCCAGTCTTTTAATCCAATCTTTACAAAATGAAGAAATTGATACCTTCAGGAATGAATTTCTTGATATGCACCCATATGATCAGGCTTCATTTTTTAAAGATCTGGATGAGGATATTCGTGCAAAAATTTATCTTTATCTATCTCCTGAAGAAATGGCAGCACTTTTTGAAAATCTGGAGATTGAAGAAGAAGATTATAAAGACGTACTTGCTGAGATGAGCCCCCATTATGCAGCAGATATGCTTTCAGAAATGTATGCCGATGATGCGGTTGATGTTTTAAATGAACTTGATAAAGATCAGGTTGTCAGCTATTTAACAATTATGGATGATGAATCGGCAAAAGAAATTAAGGATTTGCTTCATTACGAAGAATATACAGCAGGAAGTATTATGACAACAGAGTTTGTTTCACTTTCAGCCAATCAGACTGTTCGTTCTGCTATGTATATCTTAAAGAATGAAGCGCCAAGGGCAGAAACCATTTATTATGTATACGTTGTGAATGACGAAAAAAAGCTTATAGGCGTCATTTCATTAAGGGACTTAATAGTAAGTGACGATGATGTGATGATTTCGGAAATAACAAATGACAGAGTCGTTTCGGTTTCAGTGGGAGAAGATCAGGAAGAAGTTGCGAGAAAAATTAAGGACTATAACTTTCTGGCTGTTCCGGTTGTAGATTTTCAAAACCATTTGCTGGGCATTATCACCGTTGATGATGTCATGGATGTTATGGAAGAAGAAGCATCCGATGACTACTCTAAATTGGCTGCTGTTTCGGATATGGATCATATTGACCGGAATCCAATTTCCGCTGCGCGTAAACGGCTGCCCTGGCTTATCATTCTGCTGTTTTTGGGTATGTTAACTGCAAGCCTGATCGGCAGGTTTGAGGGCACTTTGAATAAGGTGGCCATACTGGCTGTATTCATTCCTCTTATTGCCGGGATGGCTGGTAATACCGGAACTCAGGCATTAGCTGTTGCTGTAAGGGGAATTGCGACAGGAGACCTGGAGAAAGAAAATAAATGGAAACTGGTGATTAGAGAAGCCGGTACTGGATTCATTAATGGAAGCATTTGCGGTATCCTGGTTACTTTCATTGTGTACTTCTGGAAAGGGAACTTCTTTCTGGGGGTTTTAGTTGGCATTTCAATTTTGTTTACATTAATCGTAGCGACCCTTGCCGGTGCGCTGATTCCTTTATTAATGCACAGGATGAAAATAGATCCGGCAGTAGCGTCAGGTCCATTTATTACTACCATCAACGATCTAATCAGTATTTTAATTTATTTTGGAATGGCGACATTATTTATGAGCTATTTAACAGGCTAAGGGGGTTATATTATGGAACATGGGGCATCGGTAGCATCGCTTGTCATCGTTATTCTAGCTGCTTTTATAACACCGATAATACTGCACCGTCTAAAGGTTAGTTTTATTCCCGTAGTGGTTGCTGAGATTCTTATTGGTTTAGTTATTGGTAAAAGCGGCTTTGATATTGTCCATGAGGATATGTGGCTGGAAACTCTTTCGACACTGGGATTCATATTTTTAATGTTCCTGAGCGGACTGGAGATTGACTTTACAGCTTTCTCTTCGGCAAAGAAGAGAGAAAAGCTTCCCAACGGTAAACTGGAACCAAATTCATTTGCGGTGTCATCAATTATTTTTGCAGGGATATTTTTTGTTTCATTAGGGCTTTCTTATTTATTTGTCTGGACAGGATTTATTGATAATGCCTTTTTAATGACTTTAATTATTTCAACCATATCTCTGGGAGTCGTGGTTCCGACACTCAAGGAAGCACATTTAATGAAAACAGTCATTGGCCAAATTATTCTATTAATCGCGGTTATTGCGGATTTGGCTACAATGATTCTTCTGGCTGTATTTGTTTCCTTAAATGATAAAGGGGGAGGAAATACATGGCTGCTTCTCATTTTATTTGGAGTAGGCGTATTGCTATACTTCCTGGGCAGAAGGTTTAAGAACCTTAATTTCCTAGAAGCGATGTCGACAGGGACTGTTCAGATTGGAACAAGAGCAGTATTTGCACTAATTATTTTCCTTGTGGCATTATCAGAAACAGTCGGGGCAGAGAATATATTAGGTGCATTCCTTGCCGGGGTTCTCGTGTCGCTGCTTGCTCCAAATCAGGAAATGATCCATAAGCTTGATTCTTTCGGATACGGCTTTCTTATCCCGATTTTCTTTGTAATGGTTGGGGTAGAGCTGGACGTATGGACTTTGTTTGGAGATCCGAAGATGCTTATGCTTATCCCATTGCTTCTGATTGCTCTTCTGCTGTCAAAGCTGATCCCGATTTATATTCTAAAGAAATGGTATGACATCAAAACAGTATTTGCCTCAGGCTTTCTGTTAACGTCAACTCTTTCTCTTGTTATTGCAGCAGCAACAATAGGTGAAAGAATGGGTGTTATAACTGCAGAAATGAGCGGTACATTGATCCTAGTTGCTGTCATCACAAGTATATTCACACCTGTTGTCTTTAAAAAGCTATTCCCTCAGGAAGCTGCCGAGGAGAAGAAGCTTAAAGTGGCATTTATTGGTGCTAACCAAATGACAATGCCGATCTATAATGAGCTTAAGTCATCCCTTTACGAGCCAGCTTTATATCATAAGAAGCAGGAAAAGGCGGAAAAGCAGATAGCTGACTCTCTGTTTGATATTATAGAAGTTGATGAATTTGATATGGAACATTTTGAAGGCACAGAGGTTTTTGATTCGGATATTGTTGTCATCTCAACAGGGGATGAAGAGACCAATGCTACACTTTCCATTGCTTTTAAAGATATGGGAGTGGAACGGGTCATTTGCCGAATGGAAAGCCCTGATATTGAAGAAACGCTTCGGGAGCATGACATTGAATTGTTTTCAACTATTCTTTCATCGAAGGCGCTCCTTCGTGCATTAATCGAGTCACCTAGTGTGGTGAACATCTTAACGAACCAGGAGACAGCTTTATATGAAATCCGATTAAAGAATGAGCAGTTCGAAGGCATGATGCTTCGGAGATTTCCGTTTACAGGGGATGTTATATTCGTCCGGATATTCAGGGGGAAAGATTCCATTGTTCCGCACGGAGATACTGAACTTCATGTAAATGACCGCTTGATTGTTACGGGATCTAAGGAATATGTTGATGAATTAAAACGGGAACTCGAATTTTGTGAATGGTGTTAGAGTCTGATTGCATATTCTTGCCGAAAAAACCCTACGATAACAATAGGATTTTTTCGGCTTTTCTTTTGAGCAGAATTGATGTACAATTAGCACTAGGTACTAATAACATGTAACAATAAATCAGGAGGATATATTATGACTCTTTCTTTAAATGGAAAAACATTCGTCGTAATGGGTGTAGCTAATAAAAGAAGCATTGCATGGGGAATTGCCAAATCCCTTCATGATGCTGGTGCGCGTTTAATCTTTACATATGCGGGCGAAAGACTGGAGAAAAGTGTACGTGAATTGGCTGAATCATTGGAGGATGCCCAATCATTGGTTCTTCCGTGTGATGTAACAAGCGATGAAGACATAGCGAAGTGTTTCAGCACAATTAAGGAGGAAGCCGGTGTAATTCATGGCATTGCCCATTGCATCGCCTTTGCCCATAAGGAAGAACTTCAGGGAGAATATATGAACACAACAAGAGATGGATTCCTGCTGGCTCATAATATCAGTTCTTATTCCCTGACGGCCATTGCAAAGGAAGCCAGGGGACTAATGACAGAAGGCGGAAGCATTGTGACTCTCACATACCTAGGCGGTGAAAAGGTTGTGAAAAATTATAATGTTATGGGTGTAGCAAAAGCCTCCCTTGATGCAAGCGTTAAATATTTGGCTAATGACCTTGGAAAGGATGGGATTAGGGTTAATTCTATTTCAGCCGGCCCAATCAGGACCCTTTCTGCTAAAGGCATAAGCGAATTTAATACGATCCTGAAGGAAATTGAGGAAAAAGCTCCGCTTCGCAAAACCACAACGCCTGAAGAAGTTGGAGATACTGCTCTGTTCTTATTCAGCAGCCTGTCCAGAGGAATAACGGGTGAAAATATTCATGTAGATTCCGGTTATCATATCCTTTAATGAAATTGTCCGCTCCAATGTGAGCGGGCTTTTTTATTTTCCTTAGAAACGAAAGCCCATTATCTGCATACATATAATACGACGAAACATTAAGATAGCGGAGGTGGCAAAAAGTGACGGAGAAGAGAGAAAGGGAGCCGTTATTCTATATACAGCAGCCGAATTTTCAAATTCCTGAAAACAGGATGCAAACAATCTATTCCAGCAGAAAAGCAGAGCAGGAACGCAAACAGAAACAAAATTCCAATTTATTGGAATTGGCTGGTCCTAAAGAGGAACAAAAAGTACCTCAAGAAGTAATTGAAAATACTGCAGAGCAAGCAGATGTGCAGGGAGCTATTGAAGAGTTTGAATCGGGGAGAGAAGAGAAAAAAGGTGTATCCTTTGCCTTTACGGCAGAAAAAAGAAAACCATTTTTTAATCGGGTAAAAAGGTTTAAGGAAATGGACACACTTGAACGCCTGGATTACTTAATTGATTTCCCAAAACAGCTTCCGCCCATACCATGCATATTTGAAACCGAGGAAAAGGCGATAAGAGGCTTTCTGATTTCAAAGAATGATGAATGGATCGAGGTCAAGTTATTTGATGACAGGGTTGAAAAATTAAATGTTCTATCCTTAAAGGCAGTCAAAATGATCGGCCTGAGAAGGTAGATTTGAATACGAAAGCAGGCAGGCAAAAAAATAGCCAGCCGAATGTTCGGCTGGCCTCGTTTAATTAGTCTTCGCAAATATCAAGGTCAACATCTGCAATACATTGAACTGCGCAGAAGCAAGTTAAGTCAACTGTTACACAGTCATCTGTACTGCGGAAGTAGTCAACTTCGCAAACCTTTTTCAAGTCGATGCAGCAGTCTTCAACAAGGTTTACTGTTTTATCAGGGCCAGATATTCTGTTAACTGGCTCAAGAACGCGAAGCACTGCACAGCAGTTATCAAAGACTTCTTCTACTCTAAAGAAGATTGATACACAAGCACAGTCATTTCCTGTAAAGAAAGCATGGAATGGTGACCCGTCCGCAGTTTTTAATGTGAATACGCGTGTATCTGGACGCTTATGGCGCTTTCTGCCAGAGGGAGATATAGTTCCAAGCGGCTCCAGGAAACAGTTTGAAGGGCATTCGCACACATCTTCTGCGTTATCTTGAATATCTTTTATAGCACGAAGTACTTCACATACACAGCTTTTGCCTTTGAAGTCGTCTTTTTTTCCACAACCCATTTTTGTTTTCCTCCTTGTTTGTTTCTTGTGGTCTACACTACTAACATATTGCCGAAGTGCCCTATGGGTTACGGACAAACGCCTTGTTTTTTCAAAAAATAGGCTATTTTTTAATAATTGAGGTGAAAAAAATGGACATAACACCTATGGAGCTGCTTATATTGGCTCTTGCGTCCTTTAGGCTGACCAGACTGATTGTGTATGATAAAATTACAGGATTTTTGCGCAGGCCTTTTCTAAAAGAAGTGGAAGAGACAAATGAAAACGGAGAAATAGAAGTTTATTGGGTAGTAAGAGAAGGAAGAGTCAGGAGCTTTTTTGGAGAGCTATTAAGCTGTTATTGGTGTACTGGTGTGTGGAGTGCCATATTTTTATATGCTTCCTATTACTTGTATGCAGCTTTTGCGGCTCCGGTGCTGGTTATTTTAGCGGTTGCAGGCCTTGCTGCCATTATAGAAACTTTTGTGCAAAAGCTGATTGATTAGCATATCTATTTATATTTTATGTGGGCATTTGTTTTACACAAGCTCCTGAGGCTCAGCATAAATTAATTTGAGGAAAATTACTGGTAATGGAGGGCCTCATCGATGTTAAATAAGCATAATAATCAGCCATCGGAAAAATCAGAGCCGGTCACCAAGAAAAAGAAAAAGAAAAAGGGATGCGGCTGCGGAAAAAAACGATAATATACTTGAAGCCGGTTTTTCCGGCTTTTTTTATTTGCTCTTTTTTGGGAAAAATAGGATGGATATTATTGTTCATAAAACCAAGACATTTCGAGACAATATAATTAAAGACTCTACATAGGAAGGGACTATTATGAAACAGAAACTGTTATTGTTTATTGTATTTTCAATGGTCTTATTGCCAGGCTGCAGCGGGGATGGAGAGGTAACGGAAAGTGACCTTGCACTCCTCAAAACGACTAATCCTCCTGCTGTATTAATTGATAAAAATACAAAAAAAAATTTGGATCTAGTCCAAAAAATTGAGCATGACGTGGAAAAAATGAAAGAACTTTATGATGTTGCAGTAGTTAAAAGCAATGGAGATACACTAGTTGCTTACAAAGTTAAGCACTTGCAGCGATTCCACATGAAGAAAATTGAGAAAGAGATGACAAAAATGCTTGAAGAAAAATACCCGGATGAAAACTTCATTGTTTCTAGCGATTATAAAATCTTTATAGAAGCAGTAGAACTTCAGGAAAAAATGAAAGATCCAAACTTTACAGATAAAAAAGCAAAAAAGAAACTTGATAAAATCATTAAACTTAAAAATGAAATGACATAGAAGGGAACATGGGTATGAGTAATAAGGCAAATAAAACACCGGAACAGATGAAATATGAGAAACTTGAGCAAAAACATGAGCTTAAACGCCCGGTACTGAAAAATTGCATCCATGCTTTCTGGGTGGGCGGGCTCATCTGTGTTGTTGGACAGGCAATAACGTATTTTTATATCTATTTCTTTAATTTCACCGAACAGACAGCCGGAAATCCAACTGTTGCTACCATGATTTTTATTTCTATGCTGCTGACAGGCTTTGGCGTATATGACCGTTTAGGCCAGTTTGCCGGTGCTGGCAGCGCGGTTCCTGTAACAGGTTTCGGAAATGCTGTGATTTCAGCTGCTATCGAGCATCGAACGGAAGGTTTTGTACTGGGTGTAGGCGGGAACATGTTTAAACTCGCTGGATCAGTTATTCTTTTTGGAGTCTTTGCGGCTTTTGTGGTAGCCCTGATAAAAACGCTATTAATTATATGGGGGGTTATTTAATGCTTAAGGGAAAACAATCCTGGGTCTTTCAAAATCTCCCGGTAATTGCAGCATCCGGTGTTTCAGGCGGGCCTTTTGAGGCAAATGGCAATTTATCGGAGGATTTTGATGTTCTCCATGATGACTTATGGATGGGCGAAGATTCTTATGAGAAAGCACACAGGGTCCTCTTGGAAGAAGCGGGACAAACGGCCTTAAATAAAGCAAATGTTCAAAAGGAAGATGTTCATTTTTATATTGCTGGAGATTTAATTAATCAGATAACTCCCTCTAGTTTAAGTGCAAGAACGATTCAAATCCCTTATTTTGGCGTTTTTGGAGCGTGTTCAACTTCAATGGAAGGACTTGCTCTTGCATCCTTTATTGTCAATTACGGAGGGGCTGATTACGTTTTAACAGGAGCTTCGAGTCATAATGCTGCTGTTGAAAAGCAATTTAGGTACCCGACAGAGTACGGAGGCCAAAAGCCTCCTACAGCCCAATGGACAGTAACTGGTGCAGGTGCCGCTCTGATATCCGCGAAAGCAGCTGGCCCCAATTTGCCGGTTACCACATCTGCTACAATTGGCAAAGTAATTGACATGGGTCTGACAGACCCTTTTAATATGGGAGGGGCCATGGCGCCAGCTGCAGCAGATACCATTACGGCACACTTCAAAGATATGCAGCTCGATCCATCACATTACGATCTGATTGTTACAGGAGATCTAGGAAGAATTGGCCAGGAAACTACCTATGAGCTGCTCTTAAATAATGGCCTGAAAATAGATAGAGAGAAATTTAAAGATTGCGGATTAATGATATATAAAGAAGATCAGCCGGTCCAATCTGGAGGGAGTGGTGCAGGGTGCTCAGCTGCTGTTCTTTACGGGCATCTTTTGAATCAAATGAAGCAGGGGGCTTACAGAAGAATCCTTGTGGTCGCTACAGGTGCGCTATTATCGCCTTTGACATTCCAGCAGAGTGAAAGTATTCCCTGCATTGCCCATGCTGTTTCTATAGAAATGACTTAGAGGAGGAATTTGTATGCTGCCTATGTTTTTTTGGGCGTTTGTAATTGGAGGCTTATTCTGTGTATTTGGCCAAATATTGTTTGATGTTTTTAAGCTGACCCCAGGCCATACACTAAGTCTTCTAGTAGTAATAGGAGCTGTTCTGGATGGTGTGGGGCTTTATGAGCCACTTGCGGACTTTGCCGGAGCTGGCGCGACCATACCGATAACCAGCTTTGGCAATTCCCTTGTCCATGGAGCCCTTCAGGAGGCTGACCAGCATGGACTTGTCGGCGTCTTGACCGGAATGTTCGAAGTAACCAGCTCCGGTATCTCAGCAGCAATTATTTTCGGCTTTATTGGTGCATTAATTTTCAAGCCAAAAGGCTAAATCATACAGGGAATTCTCTAAACTAATATGAACAAGCCCCTTATCCAATCCGAATGAATAAACCAAGCCTTTCTTGGGAGCTTGCCCATACACCATGCTTCTCTATCACATATTGTGTAAGGAGAAATTGAAGTGAGGTGAGAGGCATGGGCTATGGCTATGGAGGCTGCGGATATGGCGGGGGCTATGGTAATACGTTTGTTTTAATCGTCGTCCTATTCATTTTACTAATTATTGTCGGAGCAAGTTTCTACAACTAAATTGTAAAGAGCTGACTCAGAATCGGCAGCAGGTTTTGTGTCGGCTTTTTTGCATATCATGTACATAAATGACACGTTTTCCGCCCACCTTCATAAGATATAAAGGAGTAAATGAAGGAGCGTGATTGAGCAGGATGGATAACAACTTTTTTAAGAACCTCGAAAAGAAAACAGGTGTTAATATGAAGGATGTATTTGAACTGGCCGGCTCATTGCAGAATGCAAATTTCAAAGATGAAAAAACAGTAAGAAATGTAATCAAGAGAGTTTCGCAAATTGCAAATAAACCTGTTTCAAAAGATATGGAAGATAAGATTGTAAAATCCATCGTTGCTGATGGAAAACAGCTTGATTTCAATACAATTTCCCAGATGATGAATAAAAAATAACAGAAGGGCCTGGCCGGGTAAAAGCCAGGTCTTCTGTTTATTTTTTCCCTTTGCTCCTGCTGCTTCTTGTGATGGGGGCAAGAAACCTTGATGAATAAGCCTTCCGTCCACGCCTTTTTTCTGGCACGGATATATACAAGTCCTTTTTGGCCCTTGTTACGGCAACATACATTAACCTTCGTTCTTCCTCAAGCGGCGCCGACTCTCCAGAACGGTAAGCTTCCAGCGCATGATCATGCGGCAGGTTTCCTTCTACTGCACCAGCCACATATACCACATTATATTCCAGCCCTTTTGCACGGTGGATAGTGCTCAGTGTAACGGCATTATCATTATTTCTATTCAGGCGCTTAATCTCCTTGTTCATGGCTCTCATATGTTCAGTATGCTCCAGAAATTCTTTAAGAGACTGGAAATTACGGGCAGCGACCTTCAAATCTTTTATATCATCAGAGCCTTTATCCATTTTATTTCCTTCATTGCCCCGTTTTTTTAAAAAGTCCTGGAATCCCAATTCTTTTTCAACCGTTTCAATAGCGGCAATGGGACAATGACCTGAGATTGATCTAATAACAGGGATCGCTTTTTTTAATTTGCTTTCCTGAAAAGCAAAGCCTGTTTTAATAAACTTCAGGCTTTCAAGCAGTGAGCAATCCTGTAAGATACTTTCTGCTTTAATATCCTGAAGGACGGATTGCTTAACAAACAGAGATGGAAGCGCATCTTTTAAGCTATTCTGGTCCTCCTCATTTAACGATAGCTTTAGAAAAGCAAGCATGCTTCGAACAATAAAACGGTCATAAAATGATTCGGCATCATGATCTAACTTGAAAGGAAGGCTGGAGTTGGCCAGCCGCTCGAAAATGGCTCTGCTCCCGGTATGAGTACGGAATAAAACTGCAAAATCCCTCGGCTCATACCCTTCTTCAATTTTTTCCTGGATATCAGTCAGGATCATTGTAGCTTCTTCCTCCTCGTCATATGGAAAAAAGAGGAATGGATGCTGTCCACCGGAAAATTGAGCATTCATGCTCTTGGGACGCCTATATTTATTCTGAGAAATAATTTGATTTGCTGCTGAAACAATCTCATGAGCAGAGCGATAGTTCTGGCTTAATGTTATTACCTTAGCGCTAGGGAAGTCTTTTTCGAAATCTAAAAGATATTGGGGATCACTTCCCCTGAAGGCATAAATCGATTGATCATCGTCCCCAACTGCACAAACATTTTTTGTTTTGTCAGACAGCATTTTCATAAGCTCATATTGAACATTATTAATATCCTGGAACTCGTCAATTAGGAAATAATGAAAGCGATTTTGATATTGTTCCAAAACCCTAGGTTCGTTCAGAAAAAGGGCATGGCAGCCAGTGAGCATATCATCAAAATCAAATATTTCTCTTTTTCTTTTTATTTGTTCATACCTTTGATAAAGAATAGCTGCTTGTTCCTCCCATTCATTCTTTGGGTGAACTTTTCCAGGTGTGATAAGGGAATTTTTCCAAAAGCTGATTTGCTGGAGGGCAAGGTCAAAGGCAAATTCCTTTTCATCGAGCTTTAAGTCTCTGCTGGATTCTTTAATAATCTGTTCCCGCTGCCATTCTTTATTAAGGAGCTTGCCAGATGCCCATTTTTCCGGATTGTGGAAAGAAAGTATCCGATAAAATAAGCTGTGAAAAGTGCCTGAAACGATTTGCCTGACCTTTCGGGCGTCCATTCCGGGATATTGGGTAAGGCGCTCCTTCATTTCAGCTGCAGCCTTAGCTGTAAAGGTAACAAGCATAATTGACTTAGGATCGATATTTTTCTCGCGAAGCATGAATGCAGTTCGTGTTGTCAGCACACGGGTTTTGCCGCTGCCTGCACCTGCCAGAACAAGTAGTGGCCCATCCAGGTGAGACACTGCCGCTGCCTGCTGCTGATCCAAAAAGACCCCTGCTTCTGAAAGAGACTTTAGGTATTCATCAGGAAAATTGGGACTGTCAGTGCCTTCCTGGATATAGGGGGGGATATTTTTTACTTGCTGGGCCTTTTTAAAGGCTGAATGGGCTTCAATCACTTCAGCTGTAGCTATTGATCTTGATACAGGGATTTTAAATCCGTTTCTTTCTATATATTCTGCAGTCTCAGTCATGACTGGTTCCGGGTCAAGATGCATATCTTTGCACGTATTGCTGTCTTTCTGAATATGATAAAAATGAGGTTCATCAAGAATTCCCAAGTACAAACGGACAGCAGCGCCACAATCAGGGCAGTACAGCTTTCCTTTTTTTCCTTCTTCATAAATATGCTGAAAACTTTCTCTGTTCAATTGTTCTAGATTCACAGTTTTATTATGCAGCTTTGCTGTTTTCATTAAAAATACCCCATTATATATAAATTGCCGAGTTTAACAATATGACTTTTCTTTTTAAATAGCTTTTTTCGTATCGTTTGTTGCTATTTGTATTATATTTACTGAGTTGATTGTGGCAGGTGTGCGAGATCCTCGAAAATGCATGCGCATTTTCTTCGTGCGGTGTGTACTTAATGAAGCTTATCCAACGTCCTGCGGAAGTTGTGGGACAGGTGAGACCGCGCAGACGCATAGCATCGAGGAGGCTCACCGCCTGCCCAGGGAACGCTTGAGCATCCCTTCGCGCAATCAACGGGCACCATTGATAAGCGGAAATCAACAATTTATACGAAAAGAGCCTTTTAGATATAAGCCAAACTTAATCATAACAAACCGATTGAGGATTCTAAAGTGCTTTTCTGTTTAAAAATTCATGGAAACGGGTACATAAAATCCAATACAATTTCGTATCCTCTTAATAATTAGATAAAATACATAATCGAAAGGGGAGTTTTAATGGGCTACATTCTACCGGTAACTTCATATCAATATAAACAGTATGCAGAAAGAAAGAATAGCACAAAGTATGACCCATTTCGGTTCGTTCCAGTTGCCAGGATATCCGCACAATCTAATCCAAAAGCTTTCCATCAAGCACTTCCCCTGGATGTACAAAGAAGGTTTCCTAAATCAAATACTCAAGAACAGGCTGAAAAAACGCGGACTGATGGGAAAAAAGCAGACGATATATATGGAGACCTGACAGGAAAAGGTCGGTTTATTAGTGAATGTATATGAAAAAGGAGGGGCTTAGTACGTTTGCACGTGCAAAGCCTCTCCTTTTTTCCATTCGGCGTACAAAACATCTTTGATACCGTTCGCTCCGAATTTTTTTATTTCATTCTTTAGGATTGTTTCGTCCCAATTAATGCTTTTAAGATTATCCCAAACCACCTCTCCATCTAAAATTAATGTTACAGACAGTTCAGGATTATTTAGTGGAAGATTTAAATCTTGAATGGTTGGTGTCGAGTAGAGCGCTTTTTTTAAAGCGCTGATTGTTCCATCTGTTTCCAGAATGGCATATTCACATTCCCTTATTGAAAAAACATCCTTTGCCCGGAGGAGGTGCTGCAGCTGATTGATATCAAGGTGATTTTTCTTCAGTTCTTCAAAAATAATTTTCCCTTTTTTTATTACTATTGAAGGTTCACCCTCAAGTAGCTTGCGTGCCCGTTTAAATTTCTGGGTAAGCGTTTCTGTTGCGTAAATGAGGGTACCCCATACTGTAACAGCAAAGAAAATCTCGGGAATTCCAGTCTCCTGATCGTACAGAGCATTGCCAACGAGCTCACCTAATACGATGGCGGAGATAAAATCAAAAGGAGTAATCTGTGTGATCTGGGTTTTGCCCAGGAGTTTCGCCATTATAAATAAGAAAAAATAGCCTATCACAAGTACACTGAGGATATGTAAATATTCCATTCAAACCACTCCTTAGAATGCTGTATCCTGAATAGTGTTTGCAGAAAGTCCCTAAATTATTGCATGTAAGTTTTAAGTGCTTCTAACAATTCGGCCTGAGATTAGGCATTTAAAAAAGCTCCTGCCATCAGGGCAGGAGCTTGTCCGCTATATCGTCTTCTTCATTGTACGGTGGGGGATTCCTGCATCCATAAATTCTTCTGAGATTACCTGGTAGCCCAGCTTTTCATAAAAAGGAATGGCTTGGGTCTGGGCATTTAACTTTAAAGCAGGCAGTCCTTGTTTCCTGGCAAGTTCTTCAATTTTATCCATAATTGCTTTTCCGGATCCACTTTTGCGGTGCTCCTTCAATACACAAATTCTTTCTACTTTGCCATTGCCGTCAACGGTGCGAAACCTTCCGGCACCTGCGGGAATACCCTTATTATATAGTACAAAATGGACTGCTTCGTCCTCGAATTGATCGATCTCTTCTTCCAGGGGAACATTTTGCTCGCCGACAAAAACTTGTTTCCTTATTGAGAAGGCATCTTGCATTTCTTGTTCTGATGATACCACCTTAACTTCCATTACACTATTCCTTTCCTAGCCTGAATGTTTCATAAACGGTCCAAGATCCGTTTTCCAGCTGATACAGAAGATGAAAACGATCTACAATCTCCTCGTGATTTACAGGCTGCATTCTTAAGCTCCCATATACATCTGAATGCTCATCATTGGAGAGTTTTTGCCCAATGGTAATATGGGGAACAAAATTATACTCAGGTGTTTCTCCGCTAATATGATCATTCAGTTCTACATGTAACTCTTCGAGCTGGGATGAAGGTTCAATTTTGAAATAAATGACATTGTTGACTGGCTGGAATGAGCTGATTTTTGATGCGTTAATTTGAAACGGTTCGTGTTTTTTAGCTATTTCATAAAGTGTTTCTGTCAATTGCTTTATTTCTTCTTCAGTCGCTTCGAAGAGCGATCTTAAAGTTATATGCGGAGAAATTAAAGCATAATGAGGATCATACCGCTTTCTATAAGAATTGGCCAAATCCTGCAGCTTTTTTGACGGGAAAATAACGATGCCGTAATTAGTCTCCATACAACAACCTCCATGTTTCTTATTTTTAATAATCGGCAGGTTAAACAGAAAATGAAAAACACTTTGTTGAAGGCTGCTTTCGTAAAATTTGTTGCTTTCTCAAAACTAAATTTAATTTGCTGAGTTGATTGGAGCATAGAGCACTTGATCCTCGAAAATGCTGACGCTTTCCTTCGTGCGTTGTTTATTCGAGGAAGCTAATTCAATGTCCTGCGGGAGGTTCACATCCCTCCCCGCGGGTTCGCTGCGTGCCTTTCACTGCAATCAACGGGCAGAATTCATTAACAAAAAACAACAATCTTTTAAAAAACAGCTTTGTTGAATTATTATAGCAAATTTTCTAAATTCATTATATAATTATACCTTTTTTCACAATAAAAAGCAGTGAGCTCAGAGAATCTTTTTATTGAAGAAGAGTAGTTCTTTTCACTCAATTTCAGTTAAAACATAAACTTTAAGGCCCTTTTTAAATCCGGCTGCCAGTATGTCCAAGTATGATCCCCATCGAATTCCTCATAGAAGTAAGGAATTTGCTTCTGCTTTAACAAATTAGAAAGTTCCCGATTTGGAGTTAGAAAATCCTTCTCATCGCCGCCAGTAGTTACTACAGATGTCTCGCCTTTGCCGATAACATGATAAATATTAAGAAGGTGGGGCTGTGTAAATTCCTCTACTGCTTCTGTAACAGAATTATCAACATAAGGCGATTGGAGAATTAACCTTCCAAATGTATTAGGATATTGAACGGCTGCCATTAAGGAAACAGTGGCAGCAAGGGAATCTCCCATAAGGGCTCGTCCCATTCCCATTTGATAAGTAGGGAATTCACGGTCAAGGTATGGAACCAGTTCATGTGCAAGAAAACGGATATATGCATTATGCTGTTCACCGTCCGGATGATACTTCTTCCATCTGTCTTTTACGTTTTTATAAGGAACACCAACAATAATGATATTTTCGATTTCTTTTCCATCTAACAATTCATCTGCGACCCGACCGACCCTACCAAGCTGAAAGTAGTCTTTGCCGTCCTGGGCAATTACAACTGTGTATTTATATAAAGGTGAAAAGGAAGCTGGCAAATAAATGAGCAACTCAACTTCTTCACCCAGTTCTTTGCTTTGAATTGTAATATCCTGTATTGATCCTCTAGGGTAATCCATATTGGTTTTATCCTCCGTTTAGTCTTTATGTAAGAGTTTACATGATGATTTTATCATATATATATAGGAATTGCTTTTTACATGCATTCTCATGCATGGGTCTTCGCGCTTTATTGCTGAAAAAATTACGGAGAGTATGAATAGGGTGTAAATAGACAATTAGACAGGAATTTTTAAAAGTTGGAAGGGATCATTTGACAATTCTGATAAGTTTTATGTTAGTATAGAATAGAGAATTTTCATAAATAAAAAGGGGGAAATAGAATGAAAAAGAGAAGTATTTTCCTAGCCACAGCTCTGCTGTTAGCGCTTTCTATGGTTCTTGCAGCCTGCGGCGGCGGAAAAGATGAAGGCGGCGGTGATAAAGAAGGCGGCGCAGACAAGCCTAAATTCATGAGCATCGTGACTGGTGGAACAGGCGGTACATACTATCCGCTGGGCGGATCATTCGCTGAGATTATTTCAGATGCTACAGGCATTGATACAAATGCTGAAGTCTCAGGTGCATCTGCAGAGAACATGAACACACTGAAAGATGGCAATGCTGAGATTGCTTTCTCTCAAACAGATATTGCGTCATATGCGCAAGATGGAAAGTTAATGTTTGAAGGTGCAGCTGTGGATAATGTAAGTGCAATCGGCACACTTTATCCTGAAACGATCCAGATTGTTACTACTGCAAAATCTGGCATTAAATCTGTTGAAGACTTAAAAGGTAAAAAAGTTTCAATCGGAGCACCTGGTTCAGGAACTGCTGCGAATGCAGAACAGATCCTTGAAGTACATGGCATCAAATTGGATGACATTAAAAAGCAGGATCTTTCTTTTGATGAGTCAACTGCTGGAATCCAGGATGGCACGATTGATGCTGCATTCGTTACAGCAGGAACACCTACAGGTGCTGTAGAAGGACTTTCTGCAACTGAGGATGTTGTGATTGTTCCGATTGAACAGGATAAAATTGATGCATTAATTGAGAAATATCCATACTATGTACAGGATGAAGTGCCGTCTGGAACATACAAGCTTGCAGAAGCTGTGCCGACAGTAGCAGTACAGGCAATGCTTGTTGTTTCAAATGACCTTTCAGAAGATGTAGTTTACGATGTTACGAAAGCAATTTTTGAGAACCTTGATAAAGTTACACATGCCAAAGGAAAAATGATTAAGGCTGAAAATGCTGTTAAAGGAACTGGCATTGAACTGCATCCTGGTGCTAAAAAGTACTTTGATGAAAAAGGATTTAAAGCTGAATAATCTTTCATAACATAATCAAAAGATAAAATTTGACCGGCTGTAAAACCTGATAGGGTTATTGCGCCGGTCAATTAATTTTTTTTATAAAATGGAAATCAATTGTAAAGCGTGACAATATTTTTTAGGTGGAGGTTCCATGAACTTTAATAAGCCAGGGAATAAAAAAGCGCTCCTGGCAATCCTCGTTATCATAACCATCGCATTCATGTTTTTCATACCCCTTAAGCAGGCAGTTGTTTTTGAGTATCAAAACAAAGGAAAGGTGATTGCTTATTTCCCGATTAAAAAGGGCAGAACCTTTAAGATAAAGTATACACATTCCATCCATCTTACAGATGTGGTAGAAAGCTATACAATTACCGGGGATGGAAGTATTAAATTGTTTGAACTCATGTATGAGGATTTTGCCATCGGCATGCCTGAGAATGCTTCAGATGGAGAAACATTTGAACAAAAGGACGGCAAATATTATATTAAGAATATGGAAAGGGTATTCTCTTCATTTGACTTAAGACTGGGAAAGGTCAGAGCAAATCACAGATTGATTTTGCAAGGTGAAGAGTATGTTCTTTCAGATTATATCCAGCCTGGTACATGGGTGCGGATAAAGGCAAAAAAAATAAACTTAATCGAGGTGTTGAAAGGAGTGAATATCCTTGGAAAATAAAGGGGAAACATTATCTCTTGAGGAACAGCAGAAATTGCTGGAAAAGTATGATCCAGAGGCTGGTACAAGGAAATTAGGCGGAGCGTTAGGATGGATCGTCTTTTTTGGTCTATTAGCATTTTCGCTGTTCCATTTATATACAGGGGTTTTCGGAATGCTTACAGCCCAGCTGCAGCGTTCAATTCATTTAGGCTTTGCATTAGCTCTAATATTTCTGTTATTCCCTGCAAGGAAGAAAGACAGGGGGCGAAAGCATAAAGTTGCCTGGTACGATTTCATTTTAGCTTTACTGGGTATTGCTGTAGGTGCTTATTGGCCGCTTTTTATTGATGAAATTGTCATGAGGGCCGGCCGGCTGACCGAGATTGATTTTTATGTAGGCTTAATTGCAGTTCTCCTGGTTCTGGAAGCGACAAGGCGGGCAGTTGGACTTCCAATAACCATTATTGCCGTCATTTTTCTTGCCTATGCGATGTACGGACCATATATGCCTGCATTTTTGGCACACCGCGGGCTTGATTTAGAAAGATTGGTGCAGACCATGTTCTTTACGACCGAGGGGATCCTGGGTACTCCCTTAGGCGTATCTGCTACGTTTATTTTCTTATTCCTGTTATTTGGCTCATTCCTTGTAAAAACGGGGGTAGGGCAGTATTTTAATGATTTGGCTGTATCCATAGCTGGAAAGAGAACAGGCGGACCGGCAAAGGTTGCCATTTTCTCAAGTGCACTACAGGGAACAATAAGCGGAAGTTCTGTAGCTAACGTAGTAACATCAGGCTCTTTTACCATCCCGATGATGAAAAAGCTTGGCTATAAGAAGGAATTCGCTGGCGCAGTTGAAGCAACTGCATCAACCGGCGGCCAGATAATGCCTCCGATCATGGGTGCTGCTGCATTCCTAATGGTTGAGTTTATTGGCGGCGGTATTACATACTGGGATATTGCAAAGGCAGCTGCAATTCCGGCGCTTCTGTATTTTTCTGGGGTCTGGATCATGACTCACTTCGAAGCAAAACGTGTAGGTCTTAGAGGCCTGAAAGATGAAGAGATGCCTAACCGTAAAGAAGTATTAAAGAAGATTTATCTGCTGCTGCCGATCTTGGCCGTTATCATCCTGCTTATGAGCGGAATGAGTGTAATACGGGCTGCTCTCTGGTCAATTGTCATTACGGTTGCAGTCAGTATGATCAGCAAGGAAACGCGTATTGGTTTCAAAGATGCTATCGATGCTTTAGTTGATGGTGCACGCACTGCTTTGGGCGTTGCTGCAGCGACAGCTGCGGCAGGTATTATTGTTGGGGTAGTAGTAAAGACTGGTCTTGGATTAAAGATGGCGAATGGCCTGCTTGATCTTTCCGGCGGTTTGTTAATCCCAACTTTGATGCTGACCATGGTAGCAGCTATTATTCTTGGAATGGGATCACCAACAACGGCGAACTATGTTATTACATCGACAATAGCCGCACCGGCAATCATCCTTCTGGGCGTACCTGATTTATCTGCACACTTATTCGTGTTCTACTTCGGTATAGTGGCAGATGTCACACCTCCAGTTGCCCTGGCTGCATTTGCTGCAGCTGGTGTATCCGGTGGAGATCCGATAAAGACAGGAGTATCAGCATCAAAGCTTGCCATCGGGGCTTTTATTATCCCATACATGTTTGTCCTTTCACCGGAGTTATTGATGATTGATACCACCTGGTATTACTTAATCTGGGTAGTATTCACCGCTTTGGCAGGTATGATGGCCATAGGCGCTGGCGTAATAGGCTACTGGCTGCGAAAGTTGAATATTTTTGAAAGGCTGCTTGGACTTGCAGGAGGGCTGCTGCTTATTTACCCTGAAGGGGTTTCTGATATTGTAGGCTTGGGTATCTTTATCCTGTTGATTGTATTGCAGGTTTTCATAAAAAAAGATGATCAGGCCAAGCCGCAAACAGCTTAACCTAAAAAAAGCTAAAAGGCTGGAGCGGGGCAGTTCCCAATGTAATATAATATTATAGCAAAAAGGAAGGATGCTCCTATGAGCTCCTTCCTTATTACTTCTGGTATTGGTTTGTCAGGCACCTTGGTCGCTATGGCCGATAGAAAGTGTGGCACTGACGTAATTTTCTCCGCTGCTCGTTAATAGAACAGTGAAGGTACCTGGTTCATCCCCTTCATAGACTTTTTCACTAAGGGTTTCCTTTAATAGTTCGCTTTTATACTCAATGATTTCACTGTGATTGCTATCACCTTTAACTCTGTTAACTTCCTCAGCATCTTTCGGAATCCTTTTTTCGATAAATGCAAGAACCTCTTCATTATTCATTTCTTTTTCCATATCCTCAAATTGCAGTTCCACATTAACTGCACGATGGGTTTGAAACTCTACCAGCATACTGTCTCCATTAAAACGGGCTAATTCCTCGTTGTTTTTATTTTCCCCATAAGCTTCTGTGAAGAGATCCCGAGTGTCTCCTAAGCCAACTTCTTCAGTGATTCTTTTGTTTTCTTTTGGTGCTTCCTGCGTTTCTGCCCGCTGTTCTTCAGTAGAAGGGTTGTTTTTGTCTTCCTTCTCTACAATTTGCTCTTCATTCTGATTACAGCCTGCCAATAAAAGGGAGCCTGCAAACAAAGCAGTAATGAATGATTTTGATTTCATAAAATCCATCCTTTCCAAACCATGCAGAAATTTAGGGTCCAATCCCGGTTAGAGAATATATACCCCAAAGGGAGCAGGATAATCAGAAAGGGGGCATAATAAAAAGCCGTACTTCTTTTGTGAAATACAGCCTTGATGAATATATTGAATTGTCCTTTAGCTGATCTGGCGAGCCTTCTTTTCAGGTAAAATGGACATAATATGATTTAAATTAAAGATTCGCATTTGTTTTCTATATAAACAATAGGCTAAAATCGTGCTGCCTCGAAGTTCTTTGATTAATATTTTTCTTTGCGTAAAAGAATTGCGTTTGGAGAGGTAAATGATTTCCACAGGCTTTCTCTCTTCCATAGCTCGATAAAGAATTCCTTTCATAGAGAAATCCCTCCTTACTTTTATTTACATTATAAACGAACGTGCGTTCTTAATCAAGAGAAATACGAAAATTTGTTCGCTTAAAAAAAGACTTCACAAATGAAGTCTTTTAAATAATTTTTAATCCCTTATCTTTTAAGTGATTTAGAAAAGCAGTTCCATATTGTATGGCATAGCCTAAAAAGATGGCTACAATTAATGTACCCAATCCTACAGGGCCGCCTAAGAGAAGGCCAAGGGCTAATGCTAGAAATTCATTAATGATACGAGCTGATTTTATGCTGATATTGAGCCTTTTGGCAGTGGCGATCATTAAACCATCAATTGGGCCGCTGAATAATTGCGGTCGGATATAGATAGATACTCCGAAGCCCAGAAGAATAATACCAGTGAAGAAGGCAAATACCTGATAGGGAAATTGTGTAACTGTGAAGCCGCTAAAAACAATCTCCATCCAAAAATCAATCCCCAGACTCGCTAATATGGTACCAATGAATGATTTAAACTGCGGTTTTTCCCAGGTAAGTAAGGCATTGAAAAATATAAGGGATGCAGTAACCAGGAATGACCATGTTCCGATGGTCAGACCGAACTGATTAAAAAGTCCAACATAAACAGTGTCCCAGGCACCTGCACCAAGATTGGATAAAATGATTAATGAGACACCGAGAGTGAGAATTAAATAACCTGCAATTATTTGAATAAATGTAGTATGTTTTATCATGTTGATCCTCCCCAATACATATTACAGCATTTAAATAATTCCTCAAGGGGAAGATTACATCCATTAAGTGCCATTTGCATAGAAAAACAGCTCCCGATATAGGGAGCTGTTTAAATATATTTATACCTTAATATCAATTTTTGCATTTTTCTTCAACTCTTCTACATGCTTAACGAGCATTTCCTGCTGTTTTTGCTGTTCGAGATTCTGTTTGATCTGCGGCTTTACTTCTTCCAATTTAGGGGGCTCCTGACCTTCAGCACCACCCTGGCTGGCATATTCTTCATAGAACTTCTGAATTTCAGCATCTGTAACTTTCTCTGGCTTAATCTCGCCTTCGATGTATTTTGTATATTTAATATTATTGGAAATTTCCGTCTCTAATGAATCGGGATTAAGGCCAGCCTGTTTCATTGCTGTTTCAAATTCCTTGTCATCTTTGAATTGCCCTTTTGTTTCTTCTAGCTTTTTCTTAATTTCTTCATCTGAAGCTTTATAGCCTTTTTTATCAGCCTCCTGTAGAAGCAGGGTCTGTCCCACTAGACTGTCAAGTGTCTGTTTCTTAATTTCTTCTGCAGCATCTTTGCTAGTAGGATCTTGTCCCATTTGCTGATACATCATTTGTGATGATGTAAGCACGCTGTTATACTCGCGTCCAAGAATTTTCTGGTCATTCACAATGGCAACTGTCTTGTTTTCATCAAGCTTTTGCTTATCCATTTTCTTTTGCATTTCTTCCATTTGCTTTTGCTGGTCCTGCTGATCGGTTTCAGCTGTTTTTGCTTCTTCTTTTTTATCTGCCTTCTTGCTTTCGTCATCAGCTCCACAAGCAGCTAAAACGGCAGATATTAATACTAGTAAAAAGGGGTACATTAGCTTCTTCATTCAAATTCTCCTTCCGTAACCCTGCATAGATTGATTCAACTAAGAAAAGAATCATATAGAGGGCATTATAAAGCATATAATCTTAAAAAGATACCTAAAAGGTACAAATGCTGAATTTGTAAAGGGAATGTAATCTGGTTATAAAGTTACTAACCTGATAGTTTCTGGATGAAATATAGGTATTGACTTTTAGAATAAAAAGAAGTATATTTTATATTGTCCCAAGTAAAGGGGAATATTCATAACGATTCCGTAGCTCAGCTGGGAGAGCGCTACCTTGACAGGGTAGAGGTCGCTGGTTCGAACCCAGTCGGAATCATCAGTTAAAAGCCTAGAGCCTCAACGGTTCTAGGCTTTTTCTATATTCTTAAAAATATAGAGTAAACCCCAATTGTTGACGAATTGTTGACGAAATTTTTAAATGCTATTTTTTTGCCGTGTAAAAAGTGAGTCTAATTTGTTAGCTGCTTCCTGATCTGCAGTTTGTAAAGCATGACCGTATGTATCCATGGTTATACGGATATTTGAATGACCCAGTCTCTCTGAAATTATTTTTGCGTGAACACCCTGATTTATTAGTAGAGTTGCTGAAGTATGTCGCAGATCATGTAACCGGATAAATCGGACTCCAGCCCTGTTGGTAAATCGTCTCCACCAGGTAGTAGGGGTAGTGGGATAATAGTGTTTTCCGTTTTCATTGCAAAAGACAAATTCATGCTCATACTCAATCCACAAATCTCTCATCCGCATTTTTTCTTTTTTCCAGTGAATATGGTATTTTTTAAGCTCCTCGACCATCAGTGGCGGCAAAGAAATAACCCTTATTGAATTCCTTGATTTTGGACCTTTTAAAATCGGTCTTCCGCCTGTACCACGTGTTATAACCTGTTTAATTTGAACAATACCTTTCTCCAAGTCAATATGAGACCATTCCAGCCCTAATAATTCTCCACGTCTTAATCCAGCAGCAAGAGCAAGAGAAGTAAATACACGCCAATGTATCGGTTCTTCCTGAACGGCATCAAACAATATGGCTACTTCATTTTCATCATATACGTTGATTTCTTTCTCTAAAATACCTCGTAGGCTAGGTTTGCTGACATCTGCTGCAGGGTTATATTTTATAATCTTCCAATCTGCAGCTCGCTGTAGAATGTTTCTGAGGACACGATATACATATTGAGCAGTGGAGACAGCCATAGGACTGCCATCTACTTTTTTTAATTGAGATAAAAAGTTTACGATATGAATCGGCTTTATCTGATCTAGTCGCATATTGCCAAGAGTAGGGAGGATGTGGTTTTTAAAGTGGGTGAGGTACACATCCAATGTTTGTTCACTTAGACCGCCTTTTTCGGCGTATTTTTTCTGCCAGTCTTTTACGAACTCTGCAAGAATCATTTTTTCAGGAGAAATGTACTCGCCTGACTCAATTTCCATTTGGAACTTAACTAACTCTGACTGCAAGTAGTCATTTAATTTCTTTTTTGTTTTTAATAAAGACTGATCCTTAATTCGAATAGTTTTGGTTTTTTTCTTTCTTTTGCCTTTTGAATCATATCCGATCTCTACAACAAGCATAAAAGAGTTTGCTCCTCGTTTTTGAACGCTTCCCATTATTTTTTCCTCCTTATTAAATTCATCAAGATTTCCGAAAGGGAATGTATGTTCTGTTTTAAGTTGAAAAGAAAAGCCCAATAGGGCCTTTTCTTATCTTTCACATGCATATCCGTCCTTATCTCTATCCATCTTAGATTGGTAAGCTGCGTGCCCAGCAGGAACTCCGTTCGGATAGACATTTCTGAGCTCGGTGCAGTTTGCAAAGTTTTCACTTCCACTAGATTGACTTGAATTATTTGAAGAAGAAGCAGTGTTATTTGATGAACTGGACGAATTTGAACTTGCTGCTGTAGTTGTTGTGTTTTTACTTGCGAGTTGTGATTTCAAGCTACTAATTTCATTATTTAGTGACTTGTTTTTTGCCTCTAAATCCGTTATTTGATTATTAAGATCCTCTTTTTCTTTTTCGAATACAGATTTTTGGTTAGTTAATTCTTTTTCAGCCTTTTCGGCAGCTTCTACTTTAGTCGAGACTTCTTTAAAATCATTTTCTAATTTTTCGTTTGCTGTTGTTAATTCTTTAATATTTCCTTGAAGATCCTTAATCTCAGCTTTTAGTTTTTTGTTCTCTGCGGTTAATTTTTTATTATCTTCTATTGCTTCATCTAATTGCACCTGCACTCCTGTGTCCATATAGGACCCACCGATTATGAATAAGAGTAATCCTCCAATTAGTGATGGATAAAAAATCTTTTTAGAAAGTTTTCGACTTCGATCCTTGAGTTTTCGAATAAAATGAAAAGCTAAGTAAATCAAAGAAAATAAAAATATTAAGAAACCAATTAAAAATATAGCGGTCATCTAGTTCACTCCAATGTGTATTTTTTTGTTAAATTATCTTTCACATGCCCAGTTATCTTTGTCACGATCATGTTTAGATGCATATGCTGGATGATCGTTGGCACCCCATTCGGATATACTTTTCTTAATTCTGTGCAATTTTCTCTCCTATGAATTCAGTATCTTTTCTTTTTCTCTTTGAAATTCTTCTTCGGTTAATACTCCTTGGTCACGAAGTTTTGCGATTTGTGCTAATTGTTCATATTTACTTATTTGTGGAGGAGCTGATGGCTTAGTTTTTGCCTTTTTCGGTGCAGGTTTTCTTTTTGCTTCATTTATCTTATTTCTAACAATATTAATAAAATTTTTAAATTTATCATCATTTACGATATCATCAAATACTTTTCTGGAACGTCCATAATCAATAAGTAATTCTTTCTGCGTAAAACCATCAGCTGCTAAAGAAATTCCATTCATTTTGTGATACTCCAACACTTCAGAAAACTCCCCATGACCAATGCCGCTTGTAACAAAAACAAGTCGTTCACTGGTAGCAATTAACATTCCTTTAATTTCACGCTTTTTCGTTTTATCATACTCGGCTGGAATAGCTGCTAATACTTCCTCACTAGTACGTTTAATATTATTTTCAAAGTAATATATTGCTAGCTTATAAACAGAAAAATTCATTTTATTAAACATTCCGGAACTTTTGCCAAAATACTTTTCCATTAACTGCATTTCTGCAGCTTGTTTTTCTTGTTTTTGTCTTTGGGACACTTGTGATGCAGCTTCTTTCTGCCTTCGCTTTTCTTCTTTTTCAGCAAGTACCCTTGCTTTTTCTTCTGGGGGTAAATCTTCTTGGCCTAATAACTTCTTAAAAAAGCTCATTTTCCTTTAATACACTCCTTTTATATAAATTATGTATTTATGGGTTAAAAACCCAGTTATCTACGAAATAAAAACACGCTATAATACTCGGCGTGATCACTTTGTTTTATGTAATTATGCCTATTCACTGGTCAAAATTTTTTCAGATGAGCAAGTTCTCTTGGCACTCCATGTATTTCAGCAATTTCATATATGGAAAGATCCGAATTTTCATAATCTCTTAGACTCTCATCTGGAAGTAACAACTCTACCGCAAATTGACTAGCCTGTCTTTCGTATTTGCTTTCTGGAAAGAAAGTATTCTTCTTAAGAAATGAAGTATTATGTTTGGGGTGGAGAATCGCATGGCCTAATTCATGCCCCATGACAAAATTACGGACTTTGCCCAAGTTGTTATTTATGAAAATAAACTTATTTCTTCTCTCATATTTGTACATCCCCTGAACTTCATCCGTAAAATCCCATGGAACAACATGGACACCAAGACTCTCAGCAATTAGAAAAGGATCTCTTGTCTTGAATTTCTTAATTAATTTTTGAACTTCATCAACAATAAAATCCTTCATCTATATCAGTCCTGATTACCTCGATATTTTTTTGGAATATACTTTTTGTTGATTCTGGTAGCTTGTCTTATTGCATATTCCATAGCATCCATGATAGCTTCTTTTGCTTCCTCGCTAATTGGTTCCCCCATTAACATGTAGCCATCATCTTCAGAAAGGTCTTGACGAATTTTTTCCATTCTTTTTGCGATGTCTTTTTCGTCTTTTGTGGAAGATGTACTTTTTGTTGATGTTTCTTCCAAGTAACCTGCTACTTTCATTAATTGATCGTAATCCGTCTTTAGAGCTTCTGCAATTTTCTTTATAGTCGTCGGCTTTGGCACGCCTCTTTTTCCTGTCTCTATTCTCGATAATTGAGCTGCGCTGATCTCAGAGTAAAGAGCAACCTGATTTAAGGTTAAGTTTTTTGATTCTCTAATTTTCTTTATATGTGTTCCAAATTCAGTCATAAGAATCATCCATTCAAGATTAATAGCCATCGATAATATTATTTTAGAGTGTGTTATTACCAAAAGGCAATAAAGTTCGAGAAAATATGATAAAAAGTATTGCCTTTTGGTAAATTTGGTGTTATTTTATTACCATAAGGTAATAAATTTGGAGGAAAAGAGGTGAGAACGTGACTGATTCTACAGATATTATTGTGAGAACCGAATTCTTAAAAAAGTATTTACATGAAAAAAATATGTCCGAAAGCAAATTTGCAGAAACTATTGGTGTAGCTCATAGTACTGTTAATCGTGTCTTAAATGGTAAAAGAAATCCTGGAAGTAAGTTTATTGCTGGTGTTTTAAAGAACTTTCAGGAGTTAAGCTTTGAAGAAGTATTTTCTTATACACACGAATTACCAAAAGGTAATAAGGGGTGCACAGCCTAATGAAAGCAAGCCAGACTGACAATTTCACTTATGGAGGTGCAAGATATGAATTTAAAAAAACTAATAGCTCAGGACCATTTCAAAGTGCAACGAAGTACACTTACAGCTCAAGAAGTTGCTGATTATATTGGTGTCCATCCTGACACGATTTATACCATGGTCCGTGAAAAGCAAATCCCACATTTCAGAGTTAGACGAAGAATTTTCTTTTCTTTGGAATCGATCAATGCCTGGATGCGTGACCAAGAACAAAAAAGTCTGGAGGCGATGTAAATGAAACAATTACAGCCTATTTGCCAGAGAGGTAAGCGAGTATTAACTACCACACAGCTTGCAGAAGCTTTTGGTACAGAAGCAAAAATTATTAACCGTAACTTTCAAAGAAATTCTGACCGGTATGTTCAAGGCAAACATTATTTTGCATTATCGGGAGAAGAGTTACGTGAATTCAAAGGGTCACGTCAATTTGGCGATAGCCTTAAGTTTGCTTCTATCCTTTATCTTTGGACTGAAAAGGGAGCTTGGCTTCACGCTAAATCACTAAATACTGAGCAAGCATGGGATGCATATGAAAGGCTGGTCGATGAATACTACACGATTAAAGAAGACATGGTTCCTCTATCAAAAGATCAGGCTCTGGTAACGGTGCTGAGAACAACTGCAGATCTTATGGAGGATACTCAAACCATTAAAGCTGAACAACATAAAATCAGAAAGTTAGTCTATGAGATTGATCATAAAGTCGAAGAGCATATCACTCTATCCAGTGGCGAACAACGACGTGTGCAGAAAGGAATCGCTCAAAAGGTTTATGAGCTGGAAAGTAATCCAGAATTCCGTTCAAAGCTATTTAGGGAACTACATCGAGAATTAAAGGACCGTTTTGGTGTAGCAAGCTACAAAGACATTAAGAGAAAGGAGCTTCAATCAGCCCTCAGCTACATAGAAAACTGGTTTCCTAGAAAAGTTTCGTGAGCGAAGGCACCGAACGTAGCTGCCAGGCTCTAAAAGATTCGGTGCACTTCCTTTCATCTATTAATTTTAATAGCAATCTATTAATTTGTCGGTTCCATACTGGAACCTTTCCAAATTGGAACATAGAAGGGGGGGAAGAAGGATTGACTTTCGGCGCAGTATTGAAAGCATGCCGGGAGCGAGCAGGTCTTACACAGGAGGAAATCGCAGAGAAGCTTCATCGTTCACGGAGTTGTATTTCAAAATTTGAAACAGATAAAAAAACATTAGATGTCGCTACTTTAATCAAGTGGGCAGATGTTACCTCAGCTAAAGATGTGGCATGTGCCATTGTGACAGGGGTAGATCCAGTGATGATATTGCAGCAGTTAATGCCGTTGATAGGAGGAATAATCCAATGGTTCTAACCAGAAAAGAGAAGCTGGAACAATTGATTAAGAAATTAAAGAGCCAAGGAGTAAAGATTGATTGGGCAGTTAGAATCCGTACTTCAAAGGAGGGTTCTTAAGTGGACTTGGGCTATGTCCTAGCTATGATTTTTGGAACCTACTTTATTTTTATCATGGGAATTTTAATTGGAGATTTTACTTCAAATCAAAAAGAAAAGCAGTAAGCTCACCACAGCTCACTGCCACTAAATATCGATATGCTTATTCTACCACCACTAGAATAGGGCGGCAAGAATCTTTGTTCCTGCCGCGATAAGTCGGAACAAATATCTACCATTCCCCCATCATCTACGTTTCGGCTTATCGCGGTGTGAATAAAGCACCTAATACATAGAGAGGAGGATAAAAATGAATCATCCTATGATTGACCAAATAGAGAGGTCTGGATACCCGAATATGGTTGAACAACCTGAACACGTGGGGCTAGATTATTTTGGTGATGAAATTCTTTTTGGTGATGACATTGTTGAATATGATGGTGAAATCATTTTGAAGGACAACTTGGATCGGTTCTTAACAGAAGTAATGGAATTTGAATTTAGAACAGCATAAAAAATGACTCCTGTTGGCGCAGGAGTCCGTAATGATTGGCTAATTATTTTGTACCGTCATTTTAGCATATAGGCTCTTGACGGTAAAGGGGGGACTAGAATTGGCGTTAAACAATGCAGTTCCTACAAAGGATATGAGCCGGTACGAATGGTTGCAAGAACGGGCTAAAGGAATCGGCGGGAGTGACGCTGGAATCATTCTTGGAGTTAATAAATTTTGTACACCTTTTGAACTTTGGCTTGAAAAAACAGGCCAAGTCGAACCACTGGAAACTGATAATGAAGCAATTTACTGGGGAAATCAAATGGAAAATGTGGTTGCCAAGGAGTTTGAAAAGCGTACAGGTAAAAAGGTACGCCGAACAAATTTCATGTACAGCCATTCCAAGTATCCATTTATTAAAGCAAACGTTGACCGTTTAGTTGTTGGAGAATCAGCGGTTTTGGAATGCAAGGCAGCCAGTGCGTATCTCGCTAAAGAGTGGGAAGGCGAAGAAGTTCCGGCAAGCTACCTTGTGCAGCTCCAGCATTATCTAGGAGTGACTGAAAAGGAAAAGGGTTATATCGCTGTTCTTATCGGTGGCAACAAGTTCATCTGGAAGGAAGTAAAGCGAGACCAGGAGCTTATCGATATGATATTTAACGCTGAAAAGCACTTTTGGGAATATCACATTCTTCAAGGGCATGCTCCAGCGATAGACGGATCAAGCGCAGCTGAGAAGTATTTGAAAGAGAAGTACGATCGTGCTGAGAAGGATAAAGAAATTGTCCTTCCATCTGATTATAAAGATTTGCTGGTTCAATATGAGAAAGTGAAATCCGATGAAAAGCTGATTAAATCAGCTAAAACTGAAATTGAAAACAAATTAAAAGAAGTATTGAAGGATGCTGAAACAGGTATTACAGATCAATTTATAGTCACTTGGAAAAATCAGAATAGAAAAAGTGTGGATTCGAAAGCCCTGAAAGAGAAGTTTCCGGACATTTACAAAAAAGTTTTGAAAGAATCCTCTTTCCGAAAATTTGCTGTAAAGGAGATTAATTGATGGCGACCAATTCCGAATTGAAAAATCAATTAGCTAATAGGCAGGAGACAGCAGCAAAGCAAGTATCAGCTCAATCACTTGGACTTAAAAGTCTACTAAATACGCCAACAATGCAAAAGAAATTTGAGCAGGTTTTGGCCAATAAAGCTCCGCAATTTATGGCTTCCGTTCTTAATTTGTATAACGGAGATCCTGGCCTAAGAGAAGCTGAGCCTATGTCCATAGTGTCCAGTGCAATGGTTGCTGCATCTCTCGATTTACCAGTTGATAAAAACTTAGGTTACGCCTGGATTGTTGCTTTTTATGATTCTAAAAAGGGGTATAAGGCAGCACAGTTCCAGCTGGGATACAAAGGATACATTCAGCTGGCACTAAGAAGTGGCCAGTACAAGGCTATAAATGTAATACCGGTATATGAAGGAGAACTCCTAAAGTGGAATCGTCTAACGGAGGAAATTGACCTTGATTTGGACGCCAAGAAAAGTGATAAGGTTATCGGTTACTGTGGCTACTTTAAGTTGGTCAATGGCTTTGAAAAAACAGTTTATTGGACCCGGGACGAAGTAGAGGCACACAGGATTAAGCACAACAAGGCAAAAGACAAGAAATCTCTTAATAATGTTTGGCGTTCTGATTACGATGCCATGGCAATGAAAACAGTTCTTAGGAACATGTTAGGCAAATGGGGTATCTTGTCCATCGATATGCAAAAAGCATTCTCAGAAGACGAGCAGTGGCGTGAGGTAAAAGATATTACGGATGATGCTAATGAATATGAAGAGTCCATCCATTTTGATCCACCAAGCCAAGAAGATAAAGAATCAGCTGCCGAACCAGAAATTATTGATGTGGATCAAAAGAAGAAAAAGACAAAAAAGAAGATTTCTGCACAGGAATCATTGGACATAGATTTTGAAGATGCAGAGTAACGAAACAAATGTTCTCCTTCCAGCATGGATTTGGGAGGAGGCTAAAGATAAAGAACACTTGAAAATGCTTGTTTTAGAGTATATGCGAAGGTATCCAAATTACAAAGTAAAAGGGGTTAAAAAAGGATTTGCTGTATGTGAGAGGGAGTGAATCACATGTTTGTTAAGACCATTCGTATTCCAAATGGAGATGTATTTTCCAAGTATTTTATATTCAAATGTGAAACTATCGGGGAATCTGATATGCGTGCCATGTCATAAAAATGTCCATAGGAAGTAGGTGATACGGTGCCCGAAAGTTATCCATTTCCAACCTATTCAGGATTATTAGAGCCGAAACATTACAAAAAAATTGGATCAGCATTGTGGCTTTTTCTCTGGTGCGTCAGCTCCACTACAAAAGAAATTGAACGAGATGGGGTAACCTGGGGCATCGTGTTAGGAAATAAGCCATTGAAACGCTCAGAGTTGGCGGAACCTTTTGGAGTTAGCGAAAGAACTGTTCAAAGGTGGCTGGATGACCTGGAAACACATGGTTACATAAAGATCACTAGAGCACCTTATGGATATATTATAACTGTGAAAAACTCCAAAAAATACAGCAAAGAGAGAGTGGACAAAAATGTCCAGTCTGAAAGAGAGCGGACAAAAACGTCTAGTCTAGAGTGGACAGAAATGTCCTGTCATATGGACAAAAGTGTCCACTCTAATAAAGATATTACAAAGATAAATAATACTACTATTACTATTACTAAAGAAAATGACCCTGTAGATATTATTGCTGAAAGATTCATAGAGTTACGAACGATACAAGAAGGACGTTCTGTTTACCCAACAACAAAAGATTATGAAGCAATCGCCCGGATTGTCGCCCGTGGTATGCCGTTGCCACAAACAGTCAAATTGCTTGAACAGTGTTTTGCAGAATATAATAAACGTCAGCCAAATGGGGCTATTAAAGCATTTGGTTACTGTGAAAAGTACATCATGGATCATTATGAAGCCTTGGTAGCAAGAGAGCAGGCAAAAGAGGTAGCTAAAAATGTTAAGCCTTTTAAGAGCAGTAATTCTTATAGATCCAAGGGTATTCGGTCTAATCCAATACGTACTGAGATGCTCCCAGATTGGTTTGAACAAGATGAGCAACAGGAAAAGCCTAAACTTATTAAGAATGAGCAGCAGGACCTTGCTAAAAAGAAAGCAGATTTGAAGGAAAAGTTAAAACTTTTAAGGTCGGGGAGTTGATACTATGGGGATCCTTTATGAATCCGTTATGCAGCAGAAAAGGAATATCCTCATAAGGAAATTAGCAGATTTGAATATCTCTAAAGCTCAATCAGGAAAGAGTATCCATGATTGTGATTACGAGGAATTGAAATATGAACTTGTCCTTGCGTCTTTTCGTGATATTGACGCAGAGGCTACTGAAAACACCTGGTTTTGAAAGGAGAATAAACATGAGCGTAACTAATGTTAAGCCGGTTACCCGGTGCCCAATATGTTTGTCCAAGGGGACTGTGATTGGCCATCGACAAAACCTCTTATTACTTGAGTGCAGGGACTGCAACAAACGTTGGAATACTTACTCCAAGACTTGCAATATTTGTGGAAAGCCAAATTATTTTTACGTTGAAGGTCCCTGCGTTAAATGCTATTCGGAAAAGCACAACGCCATATGAAAATAAAAGCGGCGAACCTGAGCTTGTCTGCTAATTTTCCTCAAAAATAGACCTCTATAAAGAGGTTGTTTAGCTGACAAGCTTATTTAATGCGGGGATTAATTCATTAAAGTAAGGTTTTACAATAAAATCTTTAGCACCATAATTTAAAGCTTCCAAAATTAATTTAGATTGTCCCATTGCGGAACATATAACAACTTTTGCATTTGGATCAAGGTCCTTGATCTCTTTTAAAACAGCCATTCCATCTTTACATGACATTGTTAAGTCTAGTAATACGATATCCGGGGAAGACTTCTTGAAAAGTGATATAGCTTCGCAACCATCAGAGGCTTCAGCAATTACTTGATAATTACCTTCAGACAAGGTTCTTTTAAGTATTTGTCTCATAAACATAGAATCATCAGCAATTAGTACGTTATTAATCATATCAAACTCCCTTTTTTATAATTTGGCAAATTTATGAAAGGAGTTATAAGAGATTTACGAGATTGATAAATCTCGGGAACCCGGCTGCCTTAGCTTTTGTCTTAGGCCCGTGGCTTTGCGTCTTTTACTTTCGTAAAATTTGCCAATATAGGTATATTAACACAGTGAATATAGTAGAAAACGACAAAATGTGACAAAAAATTGATAATTTCGCGCATTATGGATTATGAATTTCGTTGGTGGTGAGGGAATGAAGCAGTTAGACTTGTTTTCCTTCGCAATTGAAGATCAGATAGCTGAACTAAAACAAGGCGAAGAGTTGGAGTTTAACAGAGGGAGGGAACGGCTACTGATCCGTAAACATAAAAATTACAAGGGTGCATACTTATATGAGGGTCCTGACTTCTCAGGATATGCACTTCATGTTAATGAAAAGGGTATATTTGGTGGATTTAATACCTTTGTAGCAAAAATCGTGCGATGGGTGAAAAACGGAAGTTGGAATGAAGCCAAATAAGTATTCTATTTCATTTACCTTTTTTCTCGGCTCTAAACGTCCAAGCAGTTGCTAAAAGCCAAATAGCTGCCAAAATACATGGAATTCCAATTGTTGCAAAATAAACATTTTTTAAAGTGTATTCATCAATAAACTTGAGCATTGTATCACCTGGCGATCTCTGGATAATAAGAGATTGGCCTTACTCCTTCTGAAAGTTTGTTTTATATATTCTGGACATAAGATGTGCAGAATTTAAGGTTTGGGAAAAAGGTAATTAAAATAGCTAGGGTTATTACCTAGGTATTAGATAAGTTATTTGTTTTTGGGTATATTTTTTCAATAACTTTTTGGAATCCAAAGTTAAGTAATGCATCTGCAAAGATTAAAAGAAAGAAATTAATGGATTTTACCTTGATATGAAAAACATTTAGCTTTTTTAATAGTGCTACCATTGGGAAAGCATAAATTAAATCGGCAACTAAATTGATAAAAGCGTATAAATAAAATTTCCCTTTCGATAAATACAGAACCCAAATCGTCAAAACTGTGTAGGGTCCAAATAAAAGTAAGAATGCTGTGCTTGTCTGACTTTTTTGCCCGCCTTTTAGTATCCATAACTTATGTATGGTAAAATAAAACATTTCACACGCTAAGGTCAAAGAAGAAAATAGCCAAACAGGTAGGTATTTAACAAACAATTCCTTCTTGTTAGGAAGAAAAATAAAAGATAGCCAAGAAATTAAAAACAGGGAAACTTTAATCGAGCCTAGACGCATTTTATCATTCCTTTATCTTTTTATATAGTTTGTTTAAAAACGGGAATTAATATTCTAAAGGTATTTATATAAAGAGGGTCCGAAGATTAATTGCAGGAAACGTATTTTACGAACAAAAACCCCCCTAAAGAAAGGGGGGAGGAAAATGCTTTTATGGTTAAAGAGAAAAAACAACTACTTACATTTGGACTGAAAACTAAAAATTAATTTGTCTAACAGCTGACTGCGTTTTATAGTTTCAGGATGTTTAAATCCTTTTTTCATTCCAGTGTCAATGAGTGCTTTTCTAAAAAATTGAATTTTATTGCTAAGCTCTTTACAGAAATTACACATTCTTTTGCTCCTTTAAATGAAAAAGTCCAGGAACCATTATTGCAGATAAAGGAAAAATATTAAATGATTTCGACAAAATTTGTAAATAAACGATAAATATTGGGTTTTGGTAGCCCAACTTAATGCGTAAAAAAACTGCTATATAATAGCAGTAATTGATAGTGCATTTAAGAGTAGAAGAATGTCTTGATGAATATTTTTTCGTACTTGGTCATCGATACAGTTATTATAATCAGTTTGTAAACGACCAAGTTCTCTAATAATTTGTAACCGTTCTGCCTTACTAAGCATAGTGTATTCGCTCCTTTACATAGGAAAAACACTATGTCAATTCAGAATATCACTATTACTTTATATATACAATCCATTTTATGTCACGACAAAAAAGAATGAAACAAAAGATAGAAGGTTTTAATTTACGTTCTTTCCAACAGGGAATGGCTAGTACTTCCCGAACTATATTACTAAGAAGTTATCTCAGTATTTTTTAAAAGGGGGAAGAGGTATGACCGAGAAAAAAACAAGGTATTTATTGTTTTGTTCTGAATGTGGTTTGCCTCGGCCAATCCCGCAATACATCATGGAAACTTACTTTATCAAAGGGGTTGAAGGAGTATATTGCAATAACTGTGGAAATAAGACAATCATTCCGGGATACCTGAAAAAAATAAAAAATGATTTGTAAACAAAAAAAAGCCAGGACTCCTCCTGACCTACCTAAGCAAATTATAACATGGGAGGGGTTCCTGGTGAAAACCAATATAGAAAAAATGACAACTGAAATCGATTTAATGAAAGATGCAGTGTATATCGTAAAAGATGGCCATCTTGTATTAGTCGATACCCCAACGAAGGGTTTCGGAAAACAAGTAATTTCCTGGCAAGCAGGGAAGCCTTCACACTATGAATTGAATTATTCGATTAAGTTATAGGTACAATTTATTTACCCCATAACTTACTAAGATTAATTGGCACAATTTCAGTACCGTTTATTTGTTTATGTATTATTGGGTTTGCAAAGGGATCGTGTGTGAAAGTCTTATCTAGTTCATTGCTGGAACGGGGGCGTACATCAACACCAAGGACACTTCGAATCATTTTGTGGTATGTCATAGCTGTTCATCTCCTTTGTATTTATTAGATTTATTATTTTTAATTGCTCAATAAAAAATACATAAAAAAACAAAATAAGTCTACTGGAACAACCAGGGGCACTGAATGGCGAATTAAGCGTTGTTTGGTGTCCATTTTTATTATATCCAAAGGAGTGTTTTTAATGAAAGAAGCTGCCAGCAAACAAATTGAATCCATTCTTAAGGATTATCATTGGATGATGAACTCTATAAAGATACTCAGGGACTCAATAAAAGATGCAGGGGAAGAGCTCACAGCTCAATATGGAGATGAGGCTGGGATGCCGAAAGCTAAAGGCATAACAAGTGATCCTGTGTATAGAGAGTGTGTACGCAGGGAGAGAAGATACTCAATTATTCAGAAGTACGAGGCTAAAATTTCAGTTATTCAGGATCGGATGCATCTTATAACAGATGAAAGAGAAATTGAGGTTCTACATTGGCTGCTTGAGGGGAAAAGTTTTCGTTGGATTGCTATGCATATGGGGCTGTCACATACCCACATCGGACGTATTAAAGATTCTATTGTTAAGAAAATGAGTGAATGTGTTCCAAATGTTAAAAATGGTACAAATGATACGAAGTTGCTAAAACATAAATCTGCTTGCTAAAATTGAAGGCAGGACGGGGAGGCAGGTAACAAGCTGCTTCCTCTATTTTTGTTCGTTGAGTCCCACCTTGCGGTTTATTTTTGGAGGGAAATATCTCCTTTAGTCGAATAGTGATGTAAAGGGGGGGTGTTAAAGATGCAAAAATTCAAAGTAAGATTTAGCTTCGACCATGAGAATTCTAAAACTTTAGAAATAGAAGGGGAATCTGCAGAACAATTGCTTAACAAGTTAACCAGTCATTCTGGTTGGTACATTGATAGTAAAGCAGAGACTGCAATCAACATGAACCTTGTGACAAGAATAAGCTTTGCAAAACCTGCAAGAGCCTCTGCAGCTAGTGGCTGGTAATCGTGGTGGATAGAAGCATCCTTCTGGGTGCTTTTTCTTTTGAAAAAAATTAGACAGGAGGTAGGTGCCATGTAATGAAATGGGATGAAATTAGAAAAGAATATGAGACCTCTAAGATCACATTAAAGGCACTTGCTGAGAAACACGATGTTAAAATCGGCACATTAAAGAGCAGGAAAAGCCGTGAAGGATGGTCAAGAGGATCTCTTAAAAAGGGTGCAACCAAAAGTAAAAAGGTTGCAACCCTAAAAAACGAGGATGCTCCAAGGAAAAGAAGTGGAAATCCTAACCCTCAGAATCTATTTACAAAACGGAACAAGGTTGCAGAGAAGCATGGCTTATTCTCAAAGTTCTTGCCAAGAGACACATTAGAGATAATAGAGAGTTTGAATGAACGTTCTCCAACTGATCTTCTATGGGACCAGATAGAGATTCAGTATGCTGCAATTATTCGAGCACAGAGAATCATGTTTGTTGAAAACAAAGACGATATTACAAAGGTTTTAAAAAAGAAAAAAGACTCAGATTCTGCTGAGGAAAGAGAGTGGGAGTATCAATTTGCTTGGGATAAGCATGCAAACTATTTAAATGCACAATCCAGGGCAATGGGGGAGCTGCGTTCCCTTATTAAGCAATTTGATGAGATGGCCCATATCGATGATGAGCGCAGGCTGAAACTTGAACTGATGCGGGCTAATATTGAGAAAACTAAAGCAGAAATCAAACAAGAGGGCGGAGATGCTAGCAAGGTTGTAATCGTTAATGACAAGGAAGCAATGAGGAAGGCGTTAGAAAATGACAGTCAAAAC
This sequence comes from Cytobacillus sp. FSL R5-0377, assembly GCF_038004385.1. Classification (NCBI taxonomy): domain Bacteria; kingdom Bacillati; phylum Bacillota; class Bacilli; order Caryophanales; family Bacillaceae; genus Cytobacillus; species Cytobacillus sp. FSL R5-0377. Next base: position 1,073,619 of record NZ_JBBORA010000001.1, on the reverse strand, counting down.
AATTAACGTCATGGACTTGATGAACGTCAATTTCTATTCCCTTTGGCTTGCTGAGCAGTCTCATATAGTAGCTAAAGGCGGACGTTCATCCATGAAGTCCTCAGTCATTAGTCTAAAGCTTGTGGTCGATTTTTTGGAAGATGACCTGGGCAATGTCGTTTGTCTAAGGAAAGTAGGAAAATATCTTTCCACTTCTATATACGAGCAAATTAAATGGGCCATATACATGCTGGGGGTAGAGGATGAGTTTTATTTCGGAAAGTCTCCCCTCATAATTCGTCATAAGGCCACGAATACTGCCTTTTATTTTTATGGCGTCGATGATCCAATGAAGATTAAGTCAGCCAAAATTGCAAAAGGCTATGTCATGGCACTGTGGTTTGAGGAAGCTGCTGAATTTGCTGGCGTCGAAGATATTGATATCGTTGAGGATACTTTTATCCGGCAGGAGATTGAAGGAAAAGAGGTTAAGGTCTACTTCTCCTACAATCCTCCCAGAAATCCATACAGCTGGATCAATGAGTGGTTGGATAGTAAGTCAGGAGATGATGATTATTTCATTCATCATTCTACCTACTTGGATGATAAAAAGGGATTTCTCTCAGAGCAGATGATCAGGAAAATTGAGAAGTACAAGGAAAATGATGAGGACTACTGGCGGTGGATGTATGCTGGTGAGGTTATTGGCCTTGGCGACATGGTGTACAATATGGACCACTTCCATGAAATTGAGGAGCTTCCTAAAGACGATGATTTAATAATTATCGATATAGCCATTGATACTGGGCACCAGGTTTCAGCAACAACCTTCCTGGCCTTGGGATTGACGAAAAAGAGGAATGTAATTCTACTTGATACCTTTTATTATAGCCCGGAAAATAAAGTGGTTAAAAAGGCTCCCAGCGAGCTCTCAAAGGATTTAAAAGAATGGATGGATAAAATCCAGCAAACCTATAATCGACACTTTGACAAGCAGACCATAGATTCTGCAGAAGGGGCTTTGCGGAACCAATTCTTTAAAGACTATGGAATCCGGCTTCATCCGGTTGCTAAGAAAAAGAAAATAGATATGATCGACAACGTCCAGGACTTATTAGCTCAAGGGCGTTTTTTTGTGCTTAAAACAGCAGCCAATGAGATTTTCCTGACAGAACATAAAAAATATCAATGGGATGCTGATACTTTACAGAGCGATGATCCTAAGGTCATAAAGATTGATGATCACACTGTCGATGCGTTCCAATATTATGTTCAGGATAATTTGAGGAAGCTTGGTTTGAAATATTAAGGCGGTGACAACCAATGTTCAAAAACATGCTGGTCCGCATAAGGCAGGTGATGTACAGAATGGGATTGATTAAAGGCATTAAGAAGCTGGCTGACCACAAGGATATCCAAATTAATGAGGATTTCTACAAGTATATTGGCAATTGGAAAGCTCTTTATAAAGGTTATTTTAGTGAATGGCATGATATCCGATATACAACGATTGCCGGACAGAAAAAACGCCGTATGGCTTCTCTGAACATGCCCAAAGTGGTTTCTCAAGAGCTAGCAACATTAATCTTTAACGAACGCTGCGAGATCAATATTTCTGACAAGACTTTATCCGAAAACCTACATGATGTCTTTAAGAATAATAATTTCGTTAAGAAATTCCAGGATTACTTAGAATACCAGTTTGCATTGGGTGGCATGGTGATCAAGCCTTATGTGGAGGATGGGTTATTAAAGCTCTCCTATGTAACAGCTGATTGTTTTATCCCGATTAGCTGGGACCATAACACCATTAAGAAGGCTATTTTCATTAATGAATTCTCTAAGAAAGGAAAGAAATACACTCACCTGGAATGGCACCTGTGGGATGGGGAGACCTATCTAATCCGGAATGAGGTCTATGAAAATAATACTGGCGAGGAATTAGGAGTTAAGGTTTCACTGAAGCAATTTTTCCCGAACCTTGAAGAGGAGATTAGGATTTCAAATTACAAGCGCCCAGGTTTTGTTTACTTTAAGCCAAATGTAGCTAATAACTTGGATACCACCAGCCCATTAGGAATCTCTATTTTTGCTAATGCGCTTGATACCCTGCATTCCTTGGATATTGCTTTTGACTCGTTTCAGCGAGAATTTAAGCTTGGGAAAAAGCGAATTTTAGTACCTGATACGGCGATTCAAACCGTTATTGATCCCCAAACAGGTCAGATGCATCGTTACTTTGATGCCGAAGATGAAGTTTACCAGGCGATGGCTCTTGGTGATATGGATGCCAATAAAATAGCTGATATTTCAGCATCACTTCGTGTGGAGGAACATATTTCAGCGATCAACTCCTTGCTCAATGTCTTGGCGATGCAAATAGGTTTCTCTTCCGGTGCTTTCACTTTTGATGGACAGGGAGTCAAGACAGCAACAGAGGTTGTCTCGGAAAACTCTAAGACCTTCCGTACTAAGCAAAGTCATGAAAACCTTATTGAAGCTGGCATTCAGGAACTTGTGGAATGTATCATCCAGGTTGCTGAGCTATATCAGTTATTTTCTCGCCCTGATGGTCAATATGAAGTCACCGTTGCTTTTGATGATTCGATAGCAGAAGACCAAAACGCGGAGATTGCAAAGCAAGTTCAGTTGGTTACTAATCAGCTGACTTCTAAGAAAAAAGCGATTATGAAAATTCATGGTTTTTCTGAAGAAGAAGCAGAACAATTGTTAAAAGAAATTGCGGAAGAAAATGCAACAGTAACTGCTGAAGCAATTGATTTCTTTGGACTAAATAAAAATAGACAAGACCAGGGTGAGACTTAATGGAACCCCTAAGGCAACAGCAATTAACAATGCCTGTTATCGAAGTCTTTCTATCCGTTGAGGAAGAAATTCTTCTGAACATAGCCAAGATCCTGAAACAAGGAAAAAGCCTGCTTGAAGAAGACGTGGAGAGGTGGCAAACCGAAAAGCTTGGTCAACTAGGAAAATTAACACAGCAAAATATTATAACTATCGCTAAATATGCGGAACTCTCGATTGAAACTGTAACAACTATGCTTGAAGAAGCCGGCTACGAAGCAATTACAGAAACGGAAATGGAATTGATAGAGGCTGTTACTCAAGGAATCTTGTTACAACCACCTTTACCTAAAGAAAGTCCCGATCTTGAAGCGGTCTTAGTGTCTTTTCAAAGGCAAGCAAGGGAAACTTTCAACCTAATTAATACGACGATGTTAGATCAGTCTCAGCAAATATATCTAAACATCTTGAATGAAACAACAGGAAAAATCTTAGCTGGCACAAAAACACCAAGACAAGCGCTGGCAGAAACAGCTGCACGATGGGCAGAACACGGTGTTCCTGCTCTAATACGTAAAGATGGGGCCAAAATGTCAACGGAAGCTTATGTTTCTATGGTTACAAGGTCAATTTCAAATAGTGTTGCTAATGAAATGCAATTTACTCGAATGGATGAATATGGAGCAGATTTAGTTGAAGTCAGTTCACATATGGGTGCAAGGCCAAAATGTGCAAAGTACCAGGGGAAAATCTTTTCAAGATCTGGAGGCAGTAATAAATACCCTCCTCTTTCATTAACTAGCTATGGCGAACCTGATGGACTAAGGGGGATTAATTGCCGGCATGTTTTTTACCCTTATATTGAAGGTTTTTCAAAGCGTGTCTACAGGCCATACCCAGCTGCAGAAAACAGGAAGATTTACGAAGAAAGCCAAAAGCAAAGGCACTTAGAAAGAGAAATCAGAAAAGCTAAAAGACAATTAGCCGTTGCAGAAGCCCTGGGTGAATCTGAAGCCATTGATGCTGCTAAAAAGAAAGTACGGCAACGACAAGCTACCATGAGAGCCTTTATTGACGATACTGGTCGAACACGGCGATATGACCGAGAAAAGGCTTATTGATAGTAGTGCGTCTTTTTAAAGGTTAGACGCCATAAAGAAACGGATCCTTTTGCGTGAGGTGTGACACGTTAAAAAACATTAAAAAGGAGATTAATATAGATGGATTTAAATGAATTACTTGGTGAAGAACTTTATAAGCAAGTCATGGAAAAAGCGGGAGATAACAAGATTGCGATTGTTTCTGATGGAAATTGGATCCCGAAAAGCAAGTTTGATGATGCTCTTGATAACGCAAAGGATCTTAAAAAACAGCTAAAAGATCGCGACTCTCAGCTTGAAGATCTTAAAGCCAAAGCCACGGGCAATGAGGAATTAACAGCCAAGATCCAAGAACTTACAGACTTGAATAAAAAGACTATTCAAGACTATCAAGCCAGGATCCAAGATCAGGCTTTTAATTTTGCCCTTAAAACGGCATTAACAGATGCTAAGGCCAAGAACCCTAAAGCAGTTGAAGCTCTATTAAATAAGGATTCTATCAAGCTTGATGGAGATAAGCTCCTTGGCTTGGAAGATCAGTTGAAAGCATTGCAGAAAAGCGATGCTTATTTATTTGAAACAGAGCAGCAAGCAAGTAAGCCAACATTTTCTCAAGGACAACACCAAACCACTTCTGGTGGTGAGCCTAGTACTCTTTTAGATGCACTAAATCAAAGGTTTTCAACAACCAATAATTAAGATTAGGAGATGATTGTTTATGCCAATTACTTTAGCACAAGCAAAGGTTGGAATGGCGGACCATATTGACCAGCAGGTTATCGATGAATTTCGTCGAGCTTCATTCCTTTTAGATCAGTTAACATTCGATAATGCCGTTTCACCAGGTACAGGTGGATCAACTTTAACTTATGGTTACACTCGTTTAAAAACTCCTTCAACTGCTGGATTCCGTGAAATCAACAGTGAATACACAGCAAATGAAGCAGACCGTGAGAATCAATATGTGAATCTTAAAATATTTGGGGGAGCATTTAAAATTGACCGTGTAATTCAGGATACTAGTGGTCAAATCAATGAAATGAACTTCCAAATGCAGCAAAAGATTAAAGGAGCGGCCAATCTGTTTCATCACACTGTGATTAATGGTGATTCAGCAGTCGATTCTAAAGCGTTTGATGGGTTAGATAAGGCTCTTGCTGGATCTAATACAGAATTAAATACGGAATCAGTAATTGATATTTCAGATGAAGCAGGATTAGAAAGTAAGAAGTTTGCTTTATTAGATGAGATCGATAATTTCCTTGCGGAATTAGATGGCCGGCCAACAATGTTAATGGGTAATAGCAAGTTAATCACAAAAATCAAATCGGTTGCCCGCCGGGCTGGTTATGCGACTAAGACAGAGGATGGATTTGGTCGCACCGTAACTGGTTATGATGGAATTCCTCTGGTTGATCTTGAATATTTCTATGACGGTACTTCAACAGTTCCTATTGTCCCAATCGTAAACCGTACGGTTGGCACAGAGCAAACGGGCTTAACTGATCTTTATGCTGTTTCCCTTGGCATGGATGGATTCCATGGTGTTTCCCCAACAGGTAATAAAATCATTCGCACTTTCTTGCCTGACTTCAACTCACCAGGAGCGGTTAAAACAGGTGAGGTTGAAATGGTGGCTGCTGTTGCCCTTAAAGCTACTAGAAAAGCCGGTGTTCTCCGTAATATTAAAGTTCAATAAAGGAGGGAGCATTTTTTATGGCTAAAATTAAAAGTCCTAATCCTAATTACAACGGTAATAGCGCATCCCTTCAATTTGTTAATGGAGAAGCTGAAACCGATAATAATTGGTTGATCGAATGGTTTAAGATTAAAGGTTATACAGTAGAGGAATCTAATGAGCATAAAAAGAAGAACCCCCGGAAAAACGAAGCGAAAGAGCCTGAAGCTAAAAAGGATGAGTAGCCATGACTTATATTGATCTGGCTTTTTATAATGATGTTTACAAAGGCAATCCAATAGATCCTGTTGACTTTGCCAAATTGGCAGCAAGAGCTTCAGATCTTATTGATATGGTGACGAATTACAGGCTTTTCGAGTTTGGTCTTTCGGATCAGCCTGAATTCATTCAAACCAATATTAAAAAAGCAGTAGCAGCCCAAATTGAATTTATGCACTTGGAAGGAGGGGAAACGTCTATTCATGGCGGTTCCCCTTCTTCAGTTAGCATAGGCGGGTTTAGCTATACGGAAGGATCTCACGCTTCAGGCGGTACGGCAGGGGTTCAAGTCCTTTCTGATATGTCCTACCGTTATCTATTCCCTACCGGGTTGCTTTATATGGGGGTTGGGGTTCGATGTTAAAGATCCGGCCTATCCCCAAACGGCTTTTAATTCATACAGCGGAATATGAACAGTTTGTGGAAAATGGGCGCTATCGAGAAGCGTATCTGCCAGCAATAACCCTTGAAAATATCAGAATTAACTTTGAAAGAAGCTTCAGCCGGGCTAGAGATACGGAAAGCAAGAGTGTTAAAGCCTTATTGTTCTTTGACCAAAGAAATTCAAGCGCCACAGGCGAATTTGAATTTAAGGAAAAATCAAAGGTGACATTTCAGGGAGTAACAATGCTTATTACCCGTATTAATCCCTTGTATACCGATACCCTTCATCATTACGAGATTGAATTATCATGATCAGATTTAACGTAAGGGCGGAACTCGGAGGGATCCGGGAAACCGTTAATAAAGCCATGAAAGCCGGGCAGAAGCAACTTGATCAGGAAGTTTTGAAAGGATCGAATTTTTTTATTCCCAAAGATACCGGGGAACTTGAAAGATCCGGGGTTAGGGCTTCCCAAATCGGAAAAGGCAAAATTGTTTGGGATACTCCATATGCAAGGCGCTTGTATTATAATCCGCAATACAATTTTTCAAAAGATGCAAACCCGAACGCTCAGGGGCTTTGGTTTGAAGCTGCAAAAGCCCGATTTACTAGTGATTGGGTACGAATGACACAACAGGCCATTGATCGGCACTTGTAAGAAAGGGGCGCTTCCCCTATGCCTTCAGATTTCATAGACGATATGGCAAATCATTTAGAAAGTAGGCTTTCTTTATTTGATGCCCTGACGGTTGATGTTCTGCCAGATGATCCGAATGCCATAACAATCAGGCGAACCCCTTCAGCACCCTTGGAGAGGTTTATAGACGGGTCCAAAGATTGGATTATTGCCTTTCAGATCCTTGTTAAACACAAGAATCAGGGCCAAGCCATTGACACCATGAATAACTTAGCGGTTTATCTTGATGAATTAGGGACTGATGCGGTTAAGCCTGCTGATGGATCCTATCAGTTTATCAAATCGGAAATATACACCATGCCTATTTTGATTGAAAAAGATAGCCGGGGCAGCTATATTTATTCGACTTTATTTAATGCTACTCTTACAAAACTTTAGGGGGTTTTTATATGTTTACTTTACAATCTGCTCACTCTTTCGAGATTGACACAGCGCAAAGCGCAGATGAAACAGCAGCAACTTTTGCATTATTAGCTAAAGGGATTTCCTCCTTTGATCCACAATGGAATGAAGAGATTGATCAAACTATGTATTTAGATGGAGATGGCTTTGCTTCCTCTGACGTAACAGGCGCACAGCTTGTTATTGCTTTTGAAGGACATAGAGCTTATGGAGATCCAGCGCAAGATTTCATTGCAAGCCTTCAAACAGAAACAGGAGAAGGACGGAAAACAAACTTCCGTTGGACAGAGCCGGACGGAGGATCCTTTTCAGGAAAAGTAACGGTTGCGAATATCGTTGGTGCTTCAGGTGCAGCCAATGAGAAAAGCACATTCAGCTTTGAGATCCACTTTAACGGAAAACCGACTTATACAGCGCCAGCAACAGGCGCTTAATTTATAACAAATAACCAAAGGGGAAAATTAATGGCAATCAAAATAGATGTTCAAAAGACATATGAAGAAGTGGAAATCCTTGATTCTATCTACCGTTTGGAATTGAATGACGAAAGTATGAATAGATACGATAAAGTTTTTCTTAAATTCCGCAAAGAATCCCTGAAAATGAGCGAAAGGGATTATTCTAAAATGACATCAAAAGAACAGAAAGCAGCAGAAAAAGAGAATCACGAAATGATGTTTGAAGTCACTGAAGCTTTATTAGGTGAAGGATCCTTTGAAAAGATATACAGCGAAACAGGCAAATCTTTACTTGTTATGGCTGATATTATCATGCAGCTGATGCAAGTTGTAGACAAACGCCTGAAAGTATTTAAGGAGAAGGAAAAAGCCTATTATTTAGGAAAGAAGTAAGCCAATGAAGTTAACAGATAGATTCACAGATGAAATAGAGTTTAACGGTCAAATATTCGCTTTGAATCTTGCTTTTGACAACGTTCTAAGAACTAATGAACTGTTGCAGAGTGATTCATTCGATGATTATGAAAAAATTGAAATTCTATTTGAAATGCTTGTTAAAAATGCCTATGAGTTCGATTTATCCATTGAGGATAAGGCCGAATTCATAGGCTTTCTTTTTGAAAAGGTGCTTTTCCCTAAAAGCCCAGAAAGCGGAGGGAAAGCCTATTACGACTTTGAACAGGATGCGGGCTTTATATATGCTTCTTTTCTCCAGGATTACAAAATGGATCTCTTTGATATGCAAGGAAAACTTCATTGGGAGAAGTTTAAAGCCTTATTGGATGGGCTTTCCGATGATACGAAATTCAAAGAGGTTGTGGCAATCCGGGCGCAAAAGATCCCCGCACCTACCAAATACAATCAGGAAGAACGCAAGCGTATTATCGAACTGAAGCGGGTTTATAGGCTGAAAAACGAAAAACCTTCCCTAGATGAAGCGGATGCGGCTTTAACGTCAATTGGTGAATCTCTTAAAAGATCCTACAAAAAGGGTAGGTGAGATTAAGTGGCTTCAGGTGATGGGCGCATAGTCATTAACACTGAAATAAATACAAATAATGTTGAATCCGGCCTGCAGCAAATCGAAAGACGGGTACAAGATGTTGCGGACAGAATGGGATCCATTGGCGAAAGAATGAACAAAGCTGTAACGGTTCCTCTTACTGCAATGGGCGCTGCTGGGGTTACTGCTGCAATGAATGTTGGAGAAGCCCAGACCAAATTAAGAAATAGTTTGGGGCTTACTGCTAAAGAAACAGAGAAGTTAACGCAGTATGCAAAGAATGTGTATACAGCGGGGTATGGTGAAAGCCTTGAAGATGTTACAAATGCCCTGATTGAAACAAAACAAAATATGAGGGGCCTAAATGATCAAGATCTTGAAAAGGCAACCAAATCGGCCTTGAATCTCGCGAATACCTTTGATGCTGATGTGAATGAGGTTACAAGGGCCGGGGGCAACCTTATGGAAGCGTTTGGGATTTCTTCAGACGAGGCCTTTGACCTTATGGCCCATGGAGCGCAGAACGGCTTAAACTTCTCCAAAGAAATGTTTGATAACCTCAGCGAATATTCTCCACTCTTTGGGGAAATGGGCTTTACAGCTGCCGAATACTTTCAGCTTTTAGAACAAGGCAGCAAAGCCGGGGTTTATAACCTTGATTACGTAAATGATGTTATGAAGGAATTCCAGATCCGGGTGAAAGACGGATCAAAAAGTACTTCTGATGCTATGAGTCAAATGTCTGAAAGCACTCAAAAGGTATGGAAGGACTTCTTAGCAGGGAAAGGAACTGTCAAAGACGTTCACAATGCAGTCATTAAAGAACTAAAGGACATGGATGATCAGGTAAAAGCTAATGAAATAGGCGTTGGGCTTTATGGTACTAAGTGGGAAGATCTTGAAGCTGATGCCATGTATGCCCTTGGTGGCATTGATGGCGGAATACAGGATGCTAAAGGATCCATGGAGGAAATGAACAAAGTAACAGAAGAATCCTTTGGCACGAAGTGGAAGCAGTTCACCAGAGAAGCTTTAATATCTTTGGAGCCTTTGGGTAAGGTGCTTTTAGATTTTGCCATGGTGGTACTTCCTTATGTTTCTGATGCCATTTCCTTTGTTGCGAATGCCTTTGGCTCCATGGATCCGGTTATGCAAGCAATCGTTGTTGGAATCGGAATGATTGCTGCAGCAATTGGCCCTTTTCTTACTGTATTGGGCGCAATGATCCCTCATATTACAACGGCTTTAAATTGGTTTACCAAACTTAAAGCCATATTTCCTTTGATCCGTACTGCAATGATGGCTTTGACCGGCCCGGTTGGAATCATTTCAGCTATTGTTGTAGCTTTAGCATTCCTAATATATCAAAATTGGGACGATATTAGTAAGTGGACAAAGGAAAAATGGGGGCAGCTGAAAACCTTCCTGTCTAATTTTTGGGATGCAACCAAACTTGTCTTTGAAAAAACGGTTCAATTTATAACCGATTTTGTAAAAAAATCATGGGAAGCCACCAAAAAGAAAACAGAAGAAATTTACAAGGGAATCAAAAATTTCTTTGTGAACACTTGGAATTCTATGAAAGATGCTGCCCAGAATACAGCTGAAAATATACGAAGCTATATCTCTAGTAAATGGCAGTCTATAAAGGACAAAACAACGTCAATTTACGATTCTATCAAGTCCAAGATACAAAACACCCTGACAAGTGCTTACAACCTTGTAAAGGACAAAGCACAGGCTATTTGGCAGGCAATGAAAGATCGTTTTTATGCCCTGAAAGATGTAGTCCAAGAAGGGATGAACCGGGTCAAAGAGACAGCCCAAAGATTATGGGGTTATGTTGAGGATTTCTTTAGAAGAATCGACTTGAAAAACATTGGCCGGAATATTATTCAGGGCCTTATCAATGGATTAACCGGGATGCTTGGAAGTTTAATGAGGACAGCCAGCAACATTGCAAACAGCATTAAAGACAAGATCAAAGGCGCTTTGAGGATCCACAGTCCGTCAAGGGTTGCAATTGAACTTGGTGGCTTCTTTACTGAAGGGCTTGAAGATGGCTTATTATCAAGGGCCAAACAGCTTATGAAGGCTTCAACCCAAATCGGGGAAACAGTTGCCGTTGGCACAAGGAAGCCTTTGAATGATGCAAGGCTAGACATAAGCAATCAAAAGATCAGAGCGGCCCAAGCTGCAAACCTGGTAACAAATACCGTTCATAAAACAATACAACTAATCATGCCGAATGTTCGGAATGAAAGAGATGCAACGGGAATTAGCCAAAGGCTAGCAAGCTTAGAAAACAGATCTTTACGAGTGGGAGGTGTCAGCGGGTGACATGGGGCTTAAAATATAGAGGCAGCCATTCAAGTACAAGGGGCCTCACAATAGCCAATATCGAAGGCCGGGACACACTCCCAGTGATCGACAGCAAAACTGCTGCAGCAGGCACAAAGCATGGAACCTATTATTTTGGGTACAGACTTGAAGAAAAGAGAATCATTGTAACAATCAGCCTTTTCCGGGATTCTCTTGCAAACTTTAGAAGCGCTATAAGGGATTTAGCTGCATGGCTGGATCCCCGGAATGGCCCAGGCGAATTAATTTTTGATGATGAACCCGACAAGAAATATTTTGCGGTAGTAACAGGAAATACAGATTTTGAAGGAATCTTTGCAAAGCGAACTGCTGAAATTGAGTTCCTTTGTTCGGATCCCTTTGCTTATTCCATAACAGAAAGTTCTGCAACGATTTCAAACGATTCTTCAACGATATATAACCCAGGAACGGCAGAAGCATTTCCTATAATCACAGTTGATTTTTTGGCTTCAGCTACTGAATTAAAGATTGAGAAAAGTACAAATGAATTTATACGGATTGTACGGGATTTTGTGGCGGGTGATGAAGTTGTGATTAATTGTCAAGTTGGCACAATTACTTATAACGGCATAAGTAGCTTAATTACTGCACTTGATATTAATTCGAATTTTTTCTCTTTGAATCCGGGAGATACAACTTTAACTGTTACGCCTAAAAGGGTTAGTGCGATAAGCCTTGTTTATGTAAGAAGGTGGCTATAAATGAACAAGCTTTTTATACTTGAAGGACAATCAGAGGGGCTTCTTGCAGTTTTGCAAAACGATAACAGCGGGAAATGCCCTTTTTTTGATGCCATTCACACAGAACAATTAAATAAAGATCATACTTTTGAATTTTCTGTTCCGGCAAATCACGCAGCAGCTGCACACGTTAAAGAAAATAATCTTGTCGTTTTTAAGGATGAAGATGGCGAATATCTACTATTCCAGATCTATAAAACCGAGGAAGAACACAACGGCTTAGAACTTGTGACAAGGGCCTATGCAGAGCATTCATTCTTTGAAATGAATGATGATATTATTGAGGATCTTAGAACGGTTAACGGCACAGCAAGCGATGCTATGGACGATGCCCTTTCAAAGAGCAGATTCAAGAAAGGAATCGTTGCGGATCTTGGTCTAAGAACGACAAACTTTTATTATGAATCTGCCGTTTCCTCTATCCAGAAGATCATTCAAACATGGGGCGGGGAACTGAAGAAGCGCGTAACCTTTGACGGAAATAAGATCACAGGCCGTTTTGTTGATCTCCTTGCAAGGCGCGGAGCGGACACAGGAAAGCGGTTTGAATACACAAAAGATCTTTTGAGTATAAAAAGAACTGTTGATGCTTCAAACGTCAAAACAGCTCTATATGGACGAGGAAAAGGGGAAGAAACGGAAACGGGTGGATATTCAAGGCGCTTAACTTTTGCTGACGAGGTTTGGAACGGATCCGGGTTAGATCCTGTTGATAAGCCTGCAGGGCAAGAATGGGTTGGGGATCCTGAAGCTTTAGAGCAGTTTGGCCGCATTGATCCTGAAACCGGGGAGAAAGTTCATAGGTTTGGAGTATTTGAAGATGGGCAGGAAACAGATGCCGCAGCTTTATTGCAAAAGACTTGGAATGCCCTTCAAGGGGTTAATGCTCCCAAAGTTACTTATGAAATGAATGTCCTTGATTTGGAAACGGTATCGGGCCTATCACATGAGAAAGTGAGGCTTGGGGATACCGTTTTTGTAATTGATAAGGAATTCACCCCGGAGTTACGAATTGAAGCAAGGGTAATTGAAATCAAGCGGGATCTTGCAAACCCTGAAAACACAGAAATTATCCTTGGCAACTTCCTACCGATGTTTACAGATTTAGCTTCAAAACTGAAGAACATTGAAAGCAAAGTAGACGGAAAAGAAGGGATATGGGACGAAGGTGCCGGAAACCTTGGCCCTATTGAGGACAAGGACTTTGCGGATATAACTCCGGCAAAACCTACTGTAACGGTTACAGGGGCATTCTCCAAAGTGATCATTGAATGGGATGCTGATACAAGCGCCTATCTGAAAGAATATGAAGTTTATGTTTCTACAATTCCGGGATTTACTCCTGATGCTTCAAATTTGGCGGCTCGGATTGTAACAAGTGTTTTTGCCTATGAAGGCGAACCAAACCAACAATATTATGTGAGGGTTCGGGGTGTAAACAGGGCAGGCACAGCAGGCCCATTTTCTGATGAAAAATCAGCCCAAACGGCCCGGATCGGAAGCGCGGATCTATCAGACTTGTTAATAACAGCAGAAAAGCTTGCAATAGGATCCATTACAAATGACAAGCTTGATAGAACATCATCAAACAAAATTGTGATCGATTCAGCGGATATTAAAAACGCTGCCGTTGGTTCTGCGGCAATTGCAAACTTGGCTGTAAATACAGGGCATATTCAAAACTTGGCTGTAACAAATGCCAAGATTGCTAATTTAGCGGTGGACACAGCGAAAATTGCTGATTTAGCTGTAACAAATGCCAAGATTGGCAATATAAGCGCAAAAAAAATCACTTCAGACTATTTAGACGTTGCCAGAATTGACGTAAGGGCGCAACTTGGGGCCAATATTGCAACTGCTGAAGAAGGTAAATATGGCTATATGATCCCTGTTACCTTTAACGGTCAAACGTGGTATCAGTATGCTTATTTGGATGATTGGATTTATCTCATGGAGGAAACGGATTCAACCAAATATAATAGGCCTTCCCCGGAAGAAGGGGATGAAATTGCCTTTGATTTCATGCTTTATGTAGAAGCAACGAAAACGCCTTCAATGCCTATGACTATTAATGTTTTTTTTGAAGATGGCACTTCATGGAGTGATAACTTTTTATTAACAAGCGTTGCTTCCATTCCTATTAATGCCGAAAAGCGGGTTAAATTTTCCCGGACGATTCCGCAGGGGGCTTACTCGGGAAAGGATCCCGTTCATTGGGAATGCTATTTTTACAATGGTGTTTCAGGTTCAAAGGTTTATGTAAGGAAAACAGACGTAAGAATCAGACTTAGAGGGAACTTAATCGTTCAAGGTGATATCGAAGCCAAGAACATAAAGGCTTGGGAAGGTTTGAACGTCAATGATCAATTTATTGTTGATTCAAACGGAAATGTCACTTTTGCCGGATCTTTAACTGCCGGAGTTGAAATTAATTCGCCAAATATCAATTCAGGTTCGATTGATCTTGTGGGGCTTGGTTCAGGGATTGAATGCAAGGATTATGCAATAGACACAGAAAATGAAACCATTGTGCGAAATGGGTATGTTAGTCAAACTATATACCTAATCCCCGGAGATTGGACAAAATCATACAGAGAAACATCAATGTTCAATGGGTCTTTCATTTCAAGTGTATCTGCCGATTTAGTAGCAAAGCCGAGAGATACTTTTTTCTATTATGATCTCCCGTATGAATACAAGTATTATCCTGAATCCACGACGATAATGCCGGGGTTGGTTGATAATGAAGGGGTTGACCTTTCCGGGATTGCAGCCGATACAGTTCCGAGATTAAACGGATCACATGATGAATCATTCAGAGCATATCCCTTTTATATAAGAGCCGACAGAGTAGGCATAGGGGATTTAAGCCCAATGAATCAAAATGGTCAGCTTATGCTTGATATAAGAGGGGCTTCAAGTGGGGATCAAAGAAATGTCGTGATTTCAGGACAAGATTCCATGCACTTCAGGCTAATAGGAACTGCTCCAAAGTATATTGATATGCACAATAAAACAAGGATTGTGGCTGATTCCGATATGCTTCAACTTGTCGGGGAAACTCATTGTTATATGGAGTTTTTCAAGGATGGAGATGGTTTCAGTCGCGCGGGATACTTTGGATTCGGAAGCCCTGCAAGTGATGAACTTGCTTTGGTAAACCAACAGGAAGGTGGCAATATATTCATTAGAACTTATATAGGGGCGCAATTAACTCTTTATGACAATAATGAACACAGAATGCCGAAGCTGTATAACCGAACAACAACAGGCGGAGCAAATCTTCATGTCAATTCTAATGGGTATATTTGGCGTTCTTCTTCTGCCCGGAAGTACAAGCTTCAGGAGCAGGATATAGAACTTGAAGAAGCTAAGAAGATCCTGAATGTTGATCCTAAAACCTGGTATGACAAGAGATCCACAGAAGGTTATGCGGATCTCCTAACCAAAGAAGCTGCGGGTGAAGAAATCAATTGGGATGATGCGAACGTTTCTGATATCAGGAGAATTCCGGGAGTAGTTGCAGAGGATATTGTCCAAGCGGGGCTTGAAAGATTCGTGGTTTATGGGCCGCCAAATGAAAAAGGAGAAAGGGAACTTGAAGAAGTTCAATATGACAGGTTGCCTGTTTTATATATCCCTTTAATCAGAGAATTGTTTAACAGAGTAGAAGAATTAGAAAGCAAACTTGAAAGGAATGGTTTTCAATGAGCGAACAAAAACAAAAAATTTCTATCGACCCTTATCTACAAACTGAACTTGGAAAACTCAAATACGAAAATATTATCTTGAAGGCACAGTTCGATAATGCGGTTTCTCAAAATCAAGAATTACTGAAAAAAATCCAGGAACTTGAAAACAAACTGGTTAACTCACACGAAGAAATTGATGGTGTAGAACCTCAAAATTAAGGATTCTTTTATTACTTCAAAGGAGGAATTCTTAGTGACGCAAGAGGAGGAGCCAATGAACGCATCTAATCAAGAAATTGCTGAATTGAAGGGTGAAATAAAGAATATCGAGCTTCGTGTTAACAAATTGGAACGAGTAACAGATCGGCATGATCAGCAAATTATTTCTATAAATGAAAAGCTCAATAAAATTGATGAAAATACTACATGGATCAAAAGAACAATTACAGGAGCCATTATTACAGCGATTTGCACCGGTATTATAGGAGGAGCAATCGCTATTTTTTATAACGTTTTAAGAGGAGGGCAATAAATTGATAAATTGGAAGGTACGCTTTAAAAATCCAATCTTCTTAGCCCAGCTATTTTTAGCATTTCTTGCACCAATACTTGGTTATTATGGATTAACCGCACAGGACCTCACTACATGGGGTTCTGTTTTTAATTTACTGGTCGAAGCTTTTTTAAATCCATATGTTTTATTGCTGATTGTGGTGAGTATGTGGAATGCCTTGAATGATCCTACAACGAAGGGAATCGAGGATAGTCAACAAGCTAAGCGTTATCAGTGGCCTAAATAAACTGCCCTTTTGGGTGGCTTTTCTTGTGCACTAAAAGGGGTGATTGGTATGTGAGAAGGGCAGTAGTACAATCTGTTAATAGATTTGTGAATAAAAATATTATTAGAGGTGATTAAATATGGTAAAACTTTTTATTGATCCAGGTCACGGCGGCACAGATCCAGGTGCAGTAGGAAATGGTCTTCAGGAAAAGAATTTAACACTTCAAATCGCCACACGTATAAAAGATATTTTAACCCTTGAATATGATAATGTTTCAATCCGCATGAGCCGAACTGGAGATCAAACAGTTTCCTTATCTGAGCGTACGAATGCTGCCAATGCATGGGGAGCTGATTTCTTCTTATCAGTCCACATTAACGCAGGCGGGGGAACAGGTTATGAAGATTACATTTATCCAGGAGTTGGAGCACCAACTACCACCTATCAAAACAATATCCATTCTGAAGTAATTAAGCTGGTAAATTTTAATGATCGCGGTAAAAAGCAGGCAAACTTCCATGTACTTCGTGAAACATCGATGCCTGCTTTGTTAACTGAAAATGGATTTATTGACAATGCCAATGATGCAGCTAAATTAAAATCAAGCACCTTTATTGAAAATCTCGCTCGCGGACATGTGAATGGAATTGTGAAAAGTTTTAATCTTCCTAAGAAGGATTCGGCAGTTTATCACACGGTTGTTTCTGGAGATACAGTTTATTCGTTAAGTAGAACCTATGGCAGCACAACTCAGCAGATCCGGGATTGGAACAATCTCGATGAAAACTATACTATTTATGTTGGACAGCGCTTACGTGTCAAGTGAGAGTGGTTCAGAAATAACACCCCTGAATGGCATTGCCTGTGACGGGGGAACACTTATATCATAAGAGAAAGTGAAAAATCGCCTTGGACGAATAGTCCAGGGCAATTTTTTTAGGAAAAAATATTGTTCCACTTTGGAACATCGTATTACTTCAAAAATCATTTGTGTTATTTTTAGCTCATAAATTGCTTAGAGAGGAGGATAGGAAATGTTAAAGCTTCTATATTCAGTTACGTGCTTTGCAGTTACATCATTTTTTGGCACTTTGGTGGGATATTTGATCTCTTTAGATGAGAATGGTGTTGCAGTGTTAGCTTCAATGGTATGGCTTGGGTTCATTGTTTGGTTTTTGACCTTGATTGAAATAGAAGTCAGGGAAAAGGATAGTTCGCAGTTAGGCCATCAGTTATAAAAGCCCTTCTCTATCGAGAGGGGCTATATTTTTCATTTGTATTTTTCAATGCTTTTATGACCTTAGTCATAAATTCTGGATTATTTACAACAAGCAACATGATTTGTTTTCTAGCGCGAGTAACAGATTGATAGAACATTCGCTCCGGATCATAATAATTTGCGTTTCTTACAGCAATACTATTTTGATCATTGTAATAAAAAGTAGAACCAACTAAAACAAGTACTTTATCAAATTCTTGTCCTAAAACACCATGTGCATTCAATCCTCTGTTTAGCATCATCTTTTGAATTGCTTGCCCATTAAAGTTTTGACCTGTATAGTCAATTATCTGCCATCCCTCTCGCTCCAGCCCTTCTGCAAATCCTCTTGCTTGGTTTATATCGCCAAAATAATGGATAGATATATTATCAGTGTTATTGCAATATTTCATATAATCTAAGTTGAACAAACCTTTGATGAAAGCTCCAAGCTCTTTGTTTGTTCTAATCTTTTTACTTAGCTTAAATAACTCACTATTTTTCAATGACTTGAGTTTGCTCAAATTATTATAGTTACGTTCATGAATTGAAAGTATTTGTTTTGGATCGATAGAAAAAAAGCCGACTATATTATTTTCTTTTATATATTCGATAATATACTTTAGCTGAGAAGGATACATTCTTTGAGTTTCATCAACAAAAATAAATTGAGGTTTAAGGTGTTCAATCTCTTTAACCTCTTTGATAGGGATGATTCTCCATTTGTATTGTTGGTTCAGTATTAAATGGCCAGTATTTAAAACTCCTGTATGAATTATAACTATTTCATGTGTTTCACTAAATTCTTTAGCTAAATCATAAAGTAATAAGGTTTTTCCGGTTCCTGGAAGTCCCTCTAATATAATGAATTGTGATGAGCTTTTTATAATTACGTCTTTAAACTCCTGTTGCTGTTTCGTCAAAAAATATGATCCATTATTGAATCTCTCACTATCATTAAAGGGAGATACCAAATAATCAGATGGGTCAAATAGATCATCTAAATTTGTATGGTGTTCTAATTTTTGACTCTCTAAAAGCTTTTCGAAAACAGCAAAATCTATTGGATAAAACGTTCCTTCATCTCCTAATTGATAAAAACTATTATCTTCTGAAATATAAGTAAATAATTTTAACTTTTTACCTAATGAAGATAAATAATATTTATTTTGCAATAACTGATTACGGGCGTCTTCTTCTTTTAAAATGGATTTTATTTCTACATTCAAAATATAATTTTCCCCAATTCTAAGTAGGTCAAATTCCTTATCAATTTGAGGTATTTTATAACCTACATAAAAATATCCAAGGTGTCTGTCTTCTACATTTAGGTTACTAATAAAAGCAGAAATCTGATTAATCTCTTCATTTCTAATAGTAAAATTGAAAAAACTCAGGATTCCTTCATAGATTTCCGCGGGTAAATCTTTGTAACTACTTACTAAAGAATTCAAATCAACGGGCTTTCTCAATATTTTCACCTGCATCTATAGATTTTTTACGTCTTTTCTTTAATACAATATAATTTATCATTAAAGGAAGTAGATATAGTAAAATCAATTATCTAATAATCTGGCCAGAATGATAAACACAAATTAAGTAGTTAAACTTAACTTTTATTTACTTTTAAAGTTAAAAAAATGAGGAGGCTTGTATTAGGTGTTGGATGATCATTTTATAAAGATTGCTTAACAATTTCCTTCAGTAATTTCCTCCACATTAACTCCATAAAAATTTGCAAGCTTTTCTAAATTGTCACTCTTGGGGGCATTTTTGTTATTTTCCCAGTAGCAAATAGTTTGATAGTACAGACCTAAACATTCAGCTACTTCTTGCTGAGTTAGATTCCTTTTCATCCGAAGTATCCTTAAATTAGTCCCAATTTTTTCATTCGCTTTTGTTCCAAAAATAATTTTGTGAACACGTTCAAACGGAACATTATACTCGTCGGCAAGTATTCTTATTATTTCTTTCGACTTTCCAACATACTTTGGATTTAAGCTAGCCATTTTGAATGTAATTTTTATTTCTTTAATTTCATGATTATTCAACCCCAAATTATCCACCTTCCCCTAATTATTAATTTAGATAAAATAGGGCAAAAGTCCTTGTGTCTAATTTGTGAAAATTTTTTCGGAATTATTAATTGGTAGTAATCTTGTTATTAGATTTGTAATGCTATAATAAACCTATAATAAACTTACAAAAAATAGGGGGATAGGATGACGATATTAGAAAAATTAATGGAACGAAATGAGTTTCCTATACTTTTTATTGGTTCTGGCATATCAAAAAGGTATCTTAGGGACTTTCAGAGTTGGGATGGTCTATTAGAGCATTTTTGGAATCAGGTTGAAGAAAGAGATTTTTATGGCCAACTAAATAATTTAAGAGATGATATAAAAAAAGAAAAAAGCAGTCTTCATGAAAAAGATGTGGAATATTTTAGTAATTTGAAAATGAGTTCGATTATTGAAGGAAAGTTTAATAGAAAGTTTAATAACGGGGAAATTCAAATAAATGGATTTTCTACAAGAGACGTATATTCAACGGGTATTTCCCCTTTCAAAATGGCTATTAGTGTAGCATTAAAAGATTATACAATTAAACAAGAAATGGATGAAGAGGTAACTTCATTTAAAAAGGCATTAACAAAGTCACAGATTATGATAACTACAAACTACGATACATTTATTGAAGACAGTTATAACTCTTCAAGTCAATACGGTGTAAAAACCTACATAGGTCAGAGCGGCTTTTTTGAACAAACTATAGGCTATGCAGAACTTTTTAAGATACATGGATCAATTGAAAGGCCAAAATCAATTGTAATTTCAGAAGAAGATTATGATGATTTTGATAAGAACTCTATACTAATAAGCGCAAAAATAATTTCAATGCTAATTCACTCACCAATAATTTTTTTGGGATATTCTTTAACGGATTTGAATGTTAGAAAGTTCATTAAAGATTTTGCATCTTCTTTAAGCTCAGAAGACCCAGTCTCATTAGAAGAAAGACTAATTATAGTTGACTGGAAAGAAGATGAACAAAAATTAATTGAAGAAGTGATACATGACCCAGAATTAAATTGCAGATTTACTGTTATAAAAACGGATAATTTTGAATTGGTTTATGAACATTTATATAAGATCGATCAAGGAGTCGCTCCTTCGGAAATTAGAAAATACCAGCAAATAATTAAGCAGCTAGTTATTGATACTGGTAAGGAAGGTGCATTGAGGTCTGTGCTTCTTTCACCAATTGAACTTGATGAAATAGATAAGAAGTTAAGTAAAGAAGGAACATTAAAAGAAAAAATTGTTGTTGCACTAGGGGATTCTACAGTTATTTTCAAAATCCCAAACAAACTAACATACTTAGAAGATTATATTTTTAATAAAAACGAGTTAACCTCAGATGTCATATTAAGGTTTTTGGCTAATGAGCCTGTTGCTGGACGATATCCTTTTATTAAGTATGTTTCAATGGAAAAAATAGAGGAATCCAACCTACACGATTATGAAAGAGAAAGACTAAGGCAAAGGTTAAGTAGTCAAGGGGATTTTAAAGCCCAACTGGATACCATAAACAAAACGTATAGACAAGTTTACACTGATATTAATGATATATTAGATGAAGATTATGTATCAGATAGGGAATATAATTTAATTGCTTTCAATATAGAGAGACTAGATTTTAACAAGGTTGAGGAATATGTTAAAGACAAGGTTAAAGAGCTTATAGAAGCAGGTGAAGGGAAAATAAATACCAATCTCAGGAGATTACTTTTATTGTATGATTTGTTAAAAAATAAAAGAAGTGACGCCTAACCAATACAGGTTGCCATCACTTCTTTGAGCTTTATAATAACATCTTATTCGAATTGAATAAAAATGTCTACAATAAAATTTACCCATTTTTAGCCCTTTTCATGTGAGAAGGGTTAAATTTTTCACCTTATTAAAAGGTAAATCATCCTTTACCATCGGCATAATCTGCTTCACTTCTTTAGTAATATCATCTACCTCATTCCAGGTACCATTTCAATAATCATAACCTTGCTGCCCACCCAATGATTTCTGCAGGAATAAAGTCAATTGTAAAAAAGTCTTTAAACATCCTCTAATGTTTGTTATATTATTCCTCTGAGGTGACTACATGGAATACAATTACGATAATATAGACCTTGAAAAGATCTATACTTATAGTGAATTACCTGACAAGCAAGCTGGACGCTGTGATAATTGCGGCAACTCACATTTTAAATCCAAAGTGGGAGATGGGGAATTTCTGAGAGAATGTAGCAATTGTAGAATGAAGAAGTCGATTTAATTATTGGCTTTTTTATTTTTCTAAAACGGAAGGTCATCCTTCACCATCGGACTAATCTGCTTTACATTTTCAGTAATATCATTTTCCTCATTCCAGGTAACCATATCAATAATCAAATCTCTGCAGCCAGATTCCCTCCATTGTTGCTGTATCCATTCGTAAGCAACAACTGCAACCGCAAAGTTTGGATCAACTTTAAAATCTTGGTCTCGAACAAAAAAATCTCCACGGCTTAAACCTCTAATTCCTTCAATATTAAGTTTTGTTTCAATTATTACCCTCATTTAGCGACTTCCTTTTTAGATTAATTATATACAAACAAATGTTCTATATTCAATAAACGGAGTAGAATTTCATTTAGCTGATTCGTTAATTTTATGGAATAGACTTGTTTTACCTATAGAAGACATGCTCATATATAGGCAACTTACGTATATTGTTAATACTACTTTTTAGGAGAGATGTATATTGTTCTATTATTATAATCAGCATCTAAACCACTTCATCAACGGTTATTACTATGGTGCGCAATCTCTTTATCCAAACACCGGAAGTCCAAAGTATTATAGAAATAATCGTTCGGGACCAAGAGTCAAATCTTTTTCAAAAGAAGAAGCAGCAGCAATTGCTTTATTACTAGGCATTGACTTTAGTCAAAGTAAGTTTGATTTAGATGAGTTTTGGATGGGAGTAAATATAGAGCTTGAACATGGAAAAATATCTAGCCAAACTAATGTTACGGGCGATGATCCAATTATTACTGGAAAAATTGCTCTTGCTCATCTTAATGAGTTTCCTGATTACTACAAAAGATTAAAGGTACTTGAGGAAGAAGCAAAAGCCTATTGGAATAAATAATTTAATTGAATATCTAAAGGTTAAAATAGCTTATATTTGAAAGTTAGTTTGTGAAAAATTGTTATTAACTTACGGGTGTAAGTGTTTAAGGTGAAGGTCGCGGGAGCGATCTTTTTTCTTAATTAACAAACGGGGCAGGTTTGTTCAATAAGAATTATTCATTCAATGAGAAATTATTAGTAATATGAAACAAAATTTATAAATAAACGTAGACGTATAAAGAGATGGAAAGGGATGAATAAAGATGATTCAGCTTTTCCTAATTGTTGGTTTAACTTGTATTGTTATATCAGGAGTTTTTATCGGAGCTTGGACGAATGGTCAACAGCATAGAGCAAATTATCATTCAGAAACAGATGGGCATAGAAACTTCAGAACCAGGATTGCAATGTATACTGGCCTTGCAGGAGTAATTTCATTAGGAATTGCAGGACTAATACACCTTTTATGAATTTAGGTTTTTTTACAAAGGATTCAAGAGTTAAAGTAGTGATTGCTGAGGCCGTCATTTTCTTGTTGTGCTAAAGGGGCAGGTTAGTTGAATAAGGAATAACAAATTAGGGATATTAAGGGATATAACTAAATAAGGGGTGAATTTTATTGGTTAAACAATACTTAATCTTATTGGGTATTTTTTTATTTGCTTTTACTCCTTTACAAATGGTTAAAGCAGAAACTATTCCAAAGCCAGAAGATATATATATGACAACTGAAAATATTGTTTCAGACCTTGTGTTTCCAACTATTGATAAAAGAGTAATTAAAGAGTATGGGGGCGATGCCCTTTTTGACTGGCAATGGCAAAGAATCGTCGGTATAAATTACAATGACAATCATTCTTATGATGTTGCCATAAGAATTCTCATTCCTTCTAAAAAAAATGATAATGATAAAGAAGATTTAGTTAAGGTAAGAGTATCCCCATCCTGTGACAGTGGAAAGCTTAATAAGCTGAAATGTAATCATGATTTTAAGATTGAAATATTAGATTACAAACATTTGTCTAAATAAGAGTTATTACCTTATTCTACAAACTGTGCATTACTTAAAGAACCAGCTGCCATCTCAGGCGGCTTTTCTTATTGTCCTAAAGGTGCGGGTTAATTTAAGAAGGATATTAAGTAAATATAGAGAAGAATATAGTTATTCCATTTGATGTACAGAAAGTCTTTTGAAAAGGAGTGTTTATTTGAAAATAAGAACAAATAAACCCTATGTTTACTTCTTCTTCGACCCAAACATAGTAATTGCACGAGAAATTCCAAACAAACCATATAAAAATATAGAGGAGTTTTGTTTGTGCCCTGGGTTTCATTACACGTATGAACTTAAGGATAACGAGAATTTTGAGTCTTTCCATCATAAAAAGAATAAACACTTAGAAGGAAAAGGTTATATAACAGACCAGGAGTCAACTTTCACTATGTTCAAGGTAATGAATGAACACTCAAAAGATAAACTAGACCTTGTTTAGCTTAAGCCTTAAAAAGGTGATTTGCTATAGAACTAAGGGTGCAGGAGCAAAAGTCTAAGCTTCATTTCGGCAGCTTTTTTCTTATTCAACCATTGGGGCAGCATTCCTGTAATAAGTTTGTGAGAAAATGTACTTAAACAAACGGGGGCTTTTTAGTTGAATAAGAAATCAAAATGATCACAAGTAATATAATAGATGTTGACGAATTGTTGACGAAAACCGTCAACAATGGTCCATTTTAAACCTAAAGGAACAAACTTAACTCCTTCTGAAGCCTTGATATGTAAGGGATATTCCATAATAACTTTATTGCTTCCATGACTGTTTGCCACTTTGACAGGGTAGAGGTCGCTGGTTCGAACCCAGTCGGAATCATACTTAAAGCGCTTGGCTAATAATGCCAAGCGTTTTTTTATGCGCCTGGGGATCGTCATTGTTGAACCGGGTTTCCTGTGAGGTTTTAACGAAACATTGATAGGGAATCAATAAAATATAAAAATTCGCAAAATAATTTTTATTGAAAATCCATGCTATAATTTTATTGTGAAATTACAAGAGTTAGGGGATATTTCTATGTTGAAAGATCTGTTTATAGGCCTTTCCCAAAACGAATTTCTGAATAACGCTGCAAAGAAATATGGTTTGAAATTGGGAGCGCAGAATGTAGTTGCGGGAACAAATTTAGATGAAGCAATTCAGAGTATAAAAGAGCTTAATGCTCATGGCATCTCTTGTACTGTCGATAATCTCGGGGAATTTGTATTTAAAAAAGAAGAGGCGGCAGAGGCGAAAAAACAAATAATAGAAGTAATAGAGGCAATTCATGAAAATCAGGTGGATGCACATATCTCTTTAAAGCCTTCTCAATTAGGCCTTGATATTGACTATTCTTTTTGCCTTGAAAATGTCAGGGAGATAGTAGAGAGAGCAAGCCGCTATGGTATTTTTGTGAATATGGATATGGAAGACTCCAAGCGTTTGCAGCCTTCCTTTGACATTTTGGATGAATTATCCAAAGAATACGACAACTTTGGTACTGTTATACAGGCATATTTCCATGCTGCTGAAGAAGACCTTAAGAAGTATCAGAATTTCCGGCTGCGAATTGTAAAAGGTGCTTACAAAGAGCCTGAAGAAATTGCTTATCAGGACAAAAATGACATTGACGCTAATTTCATAAAATTGATTGAATGGCATCTGCTGAATGGCAAATTTACCTCAATAGCAACACATGACCATAATGTAATTAACCATGTAAAAGATTTTGTAAGGGCTAACAATATTCCAAAAGATAAATTTGAATTCCAAATGCTCTATGGTTTCCGCAAGGATATGCAGCTGAAGCTTGCGGGTGAAGGCTATAATTTCTGCACATATGTTCCTTTTGGGCATGACTGGTACGGTTACTTCATGAGGCGCCTGGCAGAAAGGCCACAGAACTTAAACCTTGTTGCCAAACAGGTATTTACTAAGAAAACCAATACTGTGATTGGTGTAGCAGCAGGAGCTTTCCTATTAGGCAGATTGACAAAAAAGCGAAAAAAATAATAAGCAGGAGCCTCCCTTTGTTAAGATTTCAGGGAGGCTTTTTCTTTTCCAAAAGGTATGATCTCAATTGCGAATCTTATCTTAGTAAGCATTTTAGACTGAAAGGGCAGGGAAGGAAATGGACCTGCAGCTGAAACCTGTTACAGACAAAAATTTTTTTGAGATTATTAATTTGTAATGAGGAAGAGCAGGAAAAGAAGTTTCAGATCTTCGTAAGATTTGTCGGATCCAATGCTTTTTTCATTGCTCTTGCTTCAGTTAATGGCTGGACAAGCAAAGCCATATTTGACAAAGAGATTTTAATAGGGTTTACAACCCATGGACTGGACAGGGACCATGACCGGTATGAACTTGTGAGTCTGATGCTTGGACATCAATTCCAGGGAAAAGGATATGGTATCCCTGCTATTAAGCAAGCTTGTAATTGCTATCCGGGTCTATGAAAAGGTTGGCTTTCAGCCGACAGGTGAGATTTCCCAGGCTATTCACCCGGAACCAATATACAAATTAACAGTATAGTGGTATCCCTGACTGCATTGTCGGGGATTTTCTTTTGGATTTTTTATAATAAATTTTGTGATTAAACAAAAACATGCATCAGTTAAATACAAAAAACACAAGAGCCATTCTATAATGAAATCTTCTTCTCAATTCAGTAGATTGCGGAGAATTCCGCTGAATAAAAGAACAGCCAGGATGAATAAAGCGAAAAATCCGGTGTTATTTTTTATGTTCCATAATTCCTCTAATTGGGCAGCAATCATTATGGAGGTATGCATAATAACCAAAAAAGCTGCAGTAATTCCGATTGTAACATGATACTTCATCATCATCTTTGAAACCTTTGCATGTGAAACTTTAACCTTCCACAATTTCCTTTTTCTAATGAGAAGAAACACAAAATACTTACTCAGGTTTAGCAGGAATAAAGTTAATGCTGCCTGCGCTAAGCCTTTTCCAAATAGAATTTAGATTTGTATCGTAACCTTTTCAGAAGCTCCATAGAAGTATGATAAGAATTGTAAAAATACTAGGGCCGACCCATCTGGCAATCATGTTAAACCTCCAGTTTTTTTCTTAAAAAACGTAATTTGTAATTAACCCTTCTCTAAGTATTTTTGCATAAAAATAAATTTATTTAACTAAAAATGCATTTTTCTGTTGCTAAAGAAGTATTTCATCCTTTAAAATTCTCTTAAAGAAGGATTGCCTTCATGAAAATATAGATTTCTAAGCCAAAATAAATAAAATAATTGCGAATAGTAGAAAATTTTCTTGTTTAAGAAGCATTTCGTGCTTTATACTTTGAATAAGAAGTTTTTCCTTCACTATTCATGAGGAGCCGGCATGGATAAGAAAACAATTAGCCAGATGATTAAAGAAAACTATTCAACCCTCTCGCCAGGACAGCGGAAAGCAGCTGAATTTATTATGGAGCATGCTGATGAAGCAGTGTTGTTAACAGCATTTCAAGTTGGAAGAAAGGCAGGTGTCAGTGAGACAACCGTCATTCGGCTTGCGTATGCACTTGGATTCAGCGGTTATTCCCAAATGCAGGAACGAATCAGAAAAGACTGGCTTGCAGGGAAACAGCAGGCTGCAGCTGAAAATGATTCTTACATAGACAATGCAGCACATGAGAACTTATTTAAGAGAGTCATAGATCAAGAGAGGAAAATACTTCGGCAATTGCTTGATCAGGTAAATAATAATGACCTCTGGAAAGCGATTGATGCGCTGATCCAGGCAGACAGGATTTATATTGGGGGGTTTGGCAGTTCTTTTGCAGCGGCATACTGGTTCTACTACACACTTAAACAAATGAGGGGAAATGTTTATATCTCAGGCCCTCAAGGATTTCTTCCTGAGGATGTGTGTGATTGGACAGAACAGTCAGCAGTTGTCATTTTTTCTTTTCCCCGCTATCGAAAGGAAACTTTAAAGCTGGCTTCGTTTGCTGATAGAAAAGGCTCGAGGGTGATTGCCATCACAGACCGGCAGCTTTCGCCAATCGGGCAGATGGCTGAAGTCACACTTACTACTGATGAACTAATGGATACCGGACATCATTCAGTTGCTTCGGTTATTAGTCTGCTGGAGGTGCTGATAGCGGGTATCCATGAACAGGTTCGTGAAAGAATCGCGGGAAGACAGAAGGAACTGGAAATTTTAATTGCTGATCAGGAGTTATTTGTTGAATAAAGCTGAACAGCAGGGGAGTAAAAATAAAAAGGGGGCACAACGTATGAGCAGTCTTTCAAAGAAAATCATTCAGCAGGAGGAATCGGCTTCCTTTACAGCCGGGGACTATATTAAATTTTTAATACCATCTCTTGTTGGGATTTTACTATTTATGATACCCGTTCAAGGAGAAGGCGGGATTACGATTCCAGTTGCATATTTAGCAAATCAAATTAACGGATGGCTGGGATCTTCCATACCTGCTATTACTGTTACTATAATGGCTCTATCAGTAATTGGCTCTCTGATTGCAGTAATTTTCAAACCGGCCTTTATACTAAACAGCCCTTATTTGAATAAATTACTCAATGTAAGTAAATTTTGGGTCGCAGCCCGTTTGCTCGGAACAGTTTTTGCTATTATTACCTTATTTGAAATTGGTCTGGAACCAATATATTCAGAGAATACTGGCGCACTCTTAATCTATGATCTAATTCCAATTCTGTTTACTACATTTCTTCTGGCAGGTTTATTGCTGCCGCTTCTATTAAATTTTGGCCTGCTCGAATTTTTTGGAGCGTTATTGATTAAGGTGATGAGACCTGTTTTTAAGCTGCCGGGACGTTCTTCTCTAGATTGTCTGGCATCATGGGTAGGTGATGGGACGATTGGAGTCCTGTTAACAACTAAACAGTATGAAGAAGGATATTATACAAAACGGGAGGCGGCTGTTGTTGCCACTACCTTCTCGGTAGTTTCCATTACGTTTACGATTGTTATTATTCAATATTTAAATTTAGAACAATATTTTATACATTATTATATAACAATTATCCTTGCTGGTTTGGTGGCAGCTGTAGTAATGCCGCGGATTCCCCCATTATCCAGAAAAGCTGATACTGCTTATGAAGGGACTGTGATGAAGGAGGAAACCTCCATTCCTGCTCATACGACACCTGTTAAATGGGGATTAAATAATGCAATTAAAAAGGCGCGTACTAATAATAGTGCTGCAGCAGTTGTAAAAGAAGGCTTTGAGAATGTTTTGGACATGTGGATGGGTGTACTGCCAATTGTTATGGCGATTGGGACTGTTGCCCTTGTAATTGCAGAATTCACTCCTGCATTTACGATTCTTGGAAAGCCGTTTGAACCGATCCTGGCTCTCATGCTAATTCCGGAAGCTGCAGATGCGGCCCAGACAATGGTAGTTGGATTTGCTGATATGTTCCTTCCGGCTGTCATTGGGAGCGGCATAGAAAGTGAAATGACAAGATTTGTTATTGCTTGTGTCTCTGTAACACAGCTGGTTTATATGTCTGAAATGGGCGGTCTGCTTTTAGGGTCAAATCTTCCTGTCAGCATTAAGGATTTAATTCTTATTTTCCTTCTTCGCACGATTATTACGCTGCCGATTGTAGCTGTAGTAGCTCATATAATATTTTAAGTAATTAACTCAATTTTATCGGTTTTCCAGGAAAGGGGAAGGTTATGAAGCAAGAGGCATTAACATCACTGGTCATTAAAAACCTTCACACAGTTAAGGACCTTGAAGCGGTATACGAACTTGAAGCAAGAATATGGAGTGTAGAAGAAGCTGTGCCGGTTAATCATACAGTGGCGACGGTAAAAAATGGCGGGTTTGTGTTAGGCGCGTTTATTGGAGAGGAGCTGATTGGTTTTCAATACAGCTTTCCCGGCTTTGACGGCACAAAGGTATATCTTTGCTCCCACAGCCTTGGAATTCATCAGAAGTACCGGGCGTTTGGAATTGGAGAAAAGCTAAAAAATGCTCAAAAACAGACAGCGATTGAAAAAGGTTATGATCTCATTTCCTGGACATACGATCCTCTTGAAACCGTAAATGCCAATCTTAATCTCCATAAGCTCGGTGCTGTATGCACTCATTATATGGAGAATGCTTACGGTGAAATGTCGGACCAGATGAATGCCGGAATACCGTCTGACAGATTTCTGGTGGAGTGGCGAATACAAGACGTGTTTCCCGTGCGCCAAAGACCTGATGAGGTTCTGCCAAGGGCAATAGAAACAGAGGTCGCTGATGGTTTCAGAGTCCCTGTAAGCGTAAATTTGAACTGTAGAAATGAAAAGGTTTACATTCCGGTTCCTGGGAATTTTCAGGATATTAAAAAGCGGGATATTGAATTGGCTTTGAAATGGAGAAAAAGTACGAAAGAAGCGTTTGTTCAGTATCTAAGCAAAGGCTGGATTGCGACAGATCTTATAAAGGACGCAGATGCGAAAAACCAATACTTATATCTCTTGGAAAAGAGATAATGCCGGGAGAATGGGAATATGGAAATTAAAAGCATCGTTTTAAGGCACGTGAAAATGGAGCTGCTGAATCCGTTTACGACAAGTGTCGGAACAGAAGTGGATAAGGACTTTATTCTGGTAGAAGCAAAATCAAAAAGCGGGCAATCAGGATGGTCAGAGTCGGTTTCCATAATGGAGCCCATTTACAATGAAGAAACAGTAAAAACTAATTGGCATATGATGAGTGATCATTTAATACCGATCCTTTTTGCATCAGACATTCGGCACCCTGATGATGTTTCAGAGGCTTTCAGGCCAATCAGGGGAAATTTTAATGCCAAAGCAGCGCTGGAGTGTGCTGTCTGGGACCTTTATGCCAGGGAGAAAGGGGTCTCGCTCTCAAAAGCTCTGGGCGGAGAAAAGGAAAAAATAGAAGTGGGCGTTAGTGTCGGTATACAGGAGTCGGAAATAAAAATGCTTAAGCAAATTGAAGGATATCTAAACGATGGCTTTAAGCGGATTAAAGTAAAAATTAAGCCAGGGTGGGATGTGCAAATCTTAAAATCAATCCGTCGCCAGTTTCCTGATATTAAGCTTATGGCTGATGCTAATTGCGCCTATACGCTTAATGATATTGGCCACCTTCAGAAGATGGACGATTTTAATCTAATGATGATTGAACAGCCTTTGGATCATGACGATATTATCGATCATGCCAAGCTTCAAAGTCATTTGGAAACACCAATTTGCCTTGATGAAAGCATACATACATTTGAGGATGCCAGAAAGGCGATTGAGCTTGGAAGCTGCAGAATCATAAATTTGAAAATTGGCCGGGTTGGCGGGCTTACAGAGTCAAGGAAAATTCATGACCTTTGCAGAAATCATAACGTTCCGATGTGGTGTGGAGGAATGCTTGAAGCTGGAATAGGTCGTGCGCACAATATTGCCATTACTTCACTATCTAATTTTACGCTTCCTGGTGATACAGCCCCGTCTTCCCATTATTGGAAAGAAGATATAATTGAACCTGAAGTCACTATGGAAAATGGTTTTATTTTAGTGCCGCAGGGGCCGGGAATAGGGTATGAGCCTGATCGTTCTAAAATTGAGGATGTAACATTATATAGCCGGACTTTCTCAAAATCATAAAATAAGCCATGCTGCGCCAGAGGGAACTCTGGCGTTTTTATTGTGGGATTTGCATCTTGATTCCCTATTTTACCTATATTGTGACACATATCACCGAGGGTTTGTCCGGGTTTTGATAAACTGAATGTAAATTTCTAAATTTTGCGATACAAAGGGGTGTGTAGTATGAAGGTGAAGCGGCTGGCGTTCTTAACAATTATCCTTACCTATATTTTAATTGTATTTGGCGGGTATGTGGCATCTTCGGAATCTGGCATGGGGTGCGGGCCGGAATGGCCTTTATGCAATGGGCTTATGATTCCGGTATTAGAAGGAGATACCTTAATTGAATTTGCTCACAGAATTGTAGGTGCAGTACTTGCAATAATGACAGCTGTATTATACCTTAGCATTCAAAAATCAAACCAGGAACGGGAACTTGGCGGTGTTTCTAAGGCGCTGATGCTTCTTTTAATAATTCAAATTTTACTTGGAGCAGCTGTGGTTTGGTTAGACTTGCCGGCTATCATTGTGTCTGTTCACCTTCTGGTTGCAATGGCTTTTCTTGCTTTGCTAATCTGGATATGGAGACGTGCTGATGAACAGACATCTCGGACTAAAACAAGAAACGACCAGAGTATTCCAAACAAATTTAAAATCCTGCTTGTGTTGCTCCTTCTTACCTTATTTCTTGGTGCTTATATTAAGCACCAAACATTTGGATTAGCGTGCAGCTGGCTGGAATGTGCATATGGCATTTTGCCAGAAACCTATCCGGAAATGATACAGACCGGACACAGGCTGCTTGCGGGGATTTTGGCCATTTATATATTTATTCTTACATATATTTCAATAAAGAGTAAATGGGAGGCTGGATTGCAGAATCGGCTTATGGCTGCATCCGTACTGGTCTTAAGTCAAATTATTGTCGGAGTATTGACGATTATCAGTTATATTGAAATATCCTGGGCTGTTCTCCATCTTGCTTTTGGAACTGCCTTATTTGCAATTATTTGTGAGGCGTGGGTGTTTGCCTCCTCTTTCGGCAGGATCTGTAGACAAGGGGAAAAAAGCAGCAATCATTATTATGGATGATAGCAAAACAAAAAAAGGCAGTCAGGTGACATGCCTTTTTGTTTTGCTTCAGTTTATTTTTGGAGATCTTTTTTCGTAATTTCACTTCTGATATCTGCGTCTCTTGAGAACTCAGCATCCTGTTTTTTATTGTTGGGGTATTTGTTTTTTCTTTCGCGGTTGTCATTTTTGTTGGTCATAGGTCTGCCTCCGTTAGGTAAGTGTACGTATAGTGAAAGACCGGTCCTTTTCAGGACCGGTTGCCCAGCAAACATTATTACTGATTTTGCTGGTTTTTAAGCTGCTGCTCTGCCATTGCAACAAGGCGTTTTGTCATTTCCCCGCCGACAGAACCGTTTGCTCGTGCGGTCGTATCAGCACCAAGCTGAACTCCAAACTCATTGGCTATTTCCTGCTTCATTTGATCCAATACATTTCCTGCACCGGGTACCAATAGTTTGTTTCTTGCCATGATACATCACTCCCGACGATTATTTGAGCAAATAGTATGCTCGTTTTTAACTTAACCGATTAAGTAAAGACAGATGCAACAATAAAATTGCCAATAGAAACCTTTATGTAAGATTATCTTACATAAAAATTATAAATTTTCAAAAAATAGATTGACTTCTGCTGAAAACTGAGTAAAATAAAGATTAAATAAATTGATGTTAGATAATATGACATAAGATATCGCTATTATCTAACATCAAAATAAAAATCAGGGGGAATAACAAATGGACGCCATATTTTTAATGAACAGTCTATGGGTTATGCTGGGAGCTATTTTAGTTATTTTTATGCTTGGCGGATTTATTATGCTCGAAGCCGGTTCAACCAGAATGAAAAACGCTGGGCACATCGCAGGAAAAACAATTTTTACTTTTGGTTTATCATCATTGCTGTTTTGGGCGGTGGGCTTTGGCTTCATATTTGGCGATAATGCAAATATCATGGTTGGGCTTTCAAATTTCTTCTACTCAGGTGCTGAACTTGAAGGAATGGGGTTATCTTCTTCAGTTTTCTTCGTATTTCAGCTGGCATTTGCCGGTATTGCCATCACAATTGCGCTTGGCGGATTTGCTGAACGCGCAAAACTATCTGTTTACCTTATCTTCACCGTACTATTTTCCGCCATTGTTTATCCTGTCGTAGCACATTGGATTTGGGGAGGAGGATGGCTTGCAGAACATGGCAAGCAGGACTTTGCGGGTTCCACAGTTGTACACTTAACAGGTGCTATGGCAGCCTTGGCAGCTACTATCTTGCTTAGGCCCCGAATTGGAAAATTTAATAAAGATGGTTCCGCTAACAATATCTATGGTCATAACCAAGTATATACAGCTCTGGGTGTTCTGATCCTGTGGGTCGGCTGGTTCGGGTTCAACGCTGGCAGTACATTGACTGTGGAAGATGGTTTCTTTGGATTTGTCGCTCTTAACACAAATCTTGCCGCTGGAGCAGGTGCAGTATCGGCATTGATTATTTCATGGGTGGTTATGGGAAAATCCGATGTGCCGACAATGCTCAATGGTGCTCTTGCAGGTCTGGTCGCTATTACAGCTTCCTGTGCATTTGTGGATACATGGGCGGCGGCTGTCATAGGGTTTGTAGCGGGAATCCTGGTATTTTACAGTGTTCGTTTCTTTGAAAAGAGAAAAATCGATGATCCCATATTTGCGCTTTCTGTTCATGGTGCAGCTGGGGTTTGGGGAACATTATCCACTGGTTTCTTTGCAACACCAGAATTGGCAGCAGTCGGAAAGCCTGGATTATTTTATGGGGGAGGATTTGAACAGCTGGGAGTTCAGTTCATGGGTGTTGCTGTATCCGGTCTCTATGCTTTTGCTGCATCCTTTATTATTTTGGCAGCTGCCAAGAAAGTATTGGGAGGACTTCGGGTAACAGAAGAAGAAGAAATTATGGGGTTGGATTTAAGTGAACATGGAAGCTATGGGTATCCCGAAGTCTTCATGGCTGATGAAAACAAAAAGTTAAGCTCGTAAGAAGGCTCGAGCTTTCTTAAAGGAAGTGCCTCGATGGAAGCATCATTGAATTCTTACCAATCCCTAAAAGAGTGGAAAGAGGAACAGATTTTAACATACTGGTCAAATGTTAGTGCGCTGAATGAATTTCACGACACAATCATGAAGTCTGTTATCCGTATAGCGCTGAAGAGGATCAAAACTGAAAGACCATTCTCGTGGAAATTTGCCTGGTTCACAATGGGGAGCTCAGGGAGAAGGGAGCTGGGCTTTCTGAGTGACCAGGATCATGGATTGGTGTATGAACCCGCGGCTCCTGAAGCGGAAGCATATTTTTTAGAGCTTGGGGAGGAAATTTCAAAAGGTTTACAGACAGTGGGCTATCCATATTGCCAAGGAAATGTCATGAGTTCTAATCCGCTATGGTGCAAATCGCTTTCTCAATGGAAAGAACAAATCCTTTCATGGATGCATGAGGGGAGTCTCCAGACGATGAGAAATCTTCATATTTTTTATGACAGCAGAGTGCTGGCAGGCGAGGAAAAGTATATTGCTGAATTGAAATCCTTAATTTACGAGAATTTTCAAAAAAGCCCGCATCTGCTGACCAGAATGGTAGAGACCAGCATGCATATAAAAAAATCAGTTGGTCCATTTGGCCAGCTTCTGGCAGAAGAAAAGGGAAGGCATCAAGGGGAACTGGATCTAAAATATTCTGCATTTATTCCTTATGTAAATGCAGTGAGAATTCTTGCTCTGAAGGAAGGAATCCAGGACACATCAACGATTGCCCGACTGAATAAGATTATGAAAATTAATGGTTATGAGGGAATGTGGAAATATCAAAAGAATTTTGCTGTGTTGTTAAAATGGAGGCTTCACTCATACAGGCAGTCAGATTCTTATGAAGATACTCACTATATTCAGCCTAAAACTTTAACAATATCAGAACGAAATATACTGAAAGATATCTTAAAGGATGCCAAAAAACTACATCTCTTTGTGATTAAGTCCATTAAAAAGGGTGCAGGCTAATGAGATTCAATCCTTTTGTCCAATTTGTCAGAGGTATTCAGGGCAAACTTCAGACTAGTATGTTAGGTGGAATAAATGGTCATAATCCGAATCATGTAGCATTCATCAGGCAAATGCAGAGGGAGCTGCAGAATGCTGATTCAATGTCTGTTTCCTTAGGAAATTTGAATGTGGCTGTCTTTGATATTGAGACGACTGGATTTTATCCGGATAAAGGTGATCAAATTATTTCGATTGGTGCAGTTAAAATTATCAGCGGGAAAGTCAGTGACGACAGTTTTTATTCACTTGTTCAGTTTGATAAGCCTCTTCCTAGTGAAATAAAGGAGCTGACAAATTTATCAGAGACTGAATTAGAAAGTGCTCCACCCCTCTCAGAGGTATTCATTAGCTTTCTTGAATTTGTAAAGGGGTTGCCGCTTGTTGCCCATCATGCGAACCACGAAAAAAGCTTTATGCAGCACAGCAGCTGGAAGCTTTTTCGCACGCCATTCAAGCACAGGATATTAGATACTTCTTTCCTTTATAGGATAACTGATCGTCATAAAGTATTATGGAAATTAGAAGATATGTGTGAATTTTATAACATTCCTGTGAAGGATCGTCATCATGCTCTGGGTGATGCAAAGCTGACTGCTCTCCTTTGGTGCTGCCTGATCGAGGAAGTCCATAAAATAGGGTGCTCAAATTTAAAAGAAGTGTATGAGCGCCTCGCCAGATTAAAGTGAAAAAGGCGGCTTTGAACGGATGAAGATGAAGTCAGCAGAGCTAAACTTCGGACAGAACTGCAGTGATTAAGGCAGATAAAGTCAGAACCTGGAGTGTTTTCGGCTCAGCCTTCCTAGAGTTCTGCAGCACTGTACAAACTTCTAATCCTGAAAGTCACAAAAACACTGCGATTAAATCTTATTAAACAAATTAAAGCCCCAATCAATATGAGATTGGGGTGAATTTGGCATTCTTGATGCTCGGGGCAAGAGACTCTCTTAGAATTCCCCGTCAAATGGAGTAAAAGGGATGTTAAGTCTATTCTCAACAGTTCTTAGTCTTTGGTTTAAGCGATTAAGCCTTCGTGTATGGCGGTCAACAGTCTGGTTTAACATTCTAACCTGGTCAGTCAAATTGACCAGCTGCCTGTTAAGGCGGGTAATCTCTCTGGATTGATCCTGATTTTGCCTTTCCAGCGCAGTAACCCTTCTTTCGAGCTGCTGTGGCTGTCTATCAGTATCATATTGTTCGTAATGCTGAATTTCATATTCAGGGGTGAAGTGGGCTGCTGGCTGCGGAAGATAACCTTGATAATAGCCATATGGGTACATTGGGCACTCTCCTTTTATGCAAAAATCCAATAACTCCATATAATGTATGCATTAATGGGCGGAGAGACACGGCAAATGCCCATTTTAATTGGTGGCTGCTGCTTTGTGGTTGGTATTAACTTAGAAGGTTAGGTTTTATAACTGCCGCCGCTGTTTACATAAAAGGGGGGACTTTGCTGATTTCTGAAACAAGGGAAGCAAGTGACTGCATCTGCTGGTCATCGAGGTCAAAAGCAATTTTGATCTTGTTTTCCAGATCAGCTGTTACCCTTCTCTTACCCACCTCAACCAGAGCTATCAAAGAGAAGCTGCAGCTGACAACTCTTGCGAAATCACGCTGTGTCATGTTATAACTCTTTCTGATTAACTTAATAATTTCTTTGTTCATTCTTATTCATCCTTTAACAATTGACCCTTTTTCTCAGGGCACTGTTTATTTGTCTTATAGCTATTAAATTAGCATTGTGCCATATGTTTGTCAAAGTTATTTAATTACAATGGAAAAGCAGTTTAATAGATTGACAGGACGTATAATTATTAATATGAGGGGGTAAATAGAAATATAGAGGGGAGTTTTGCCTGGTGAATATACTTTGGGATTTTGATGGCACTTTAATGGATACATATCCCGCTTATACAGCGATCGTAAGAGAAGTGATGGGTGATAAGAAGGTTTCCGATGAAGAGATTTTTTGTCAGTTAAAAGTTTCATTCAGCGATGCTTTCCATCATTTTAAATTAAATGAGGAACAAATAAAAACGATCAGGATGAATGTGAGACAATTGCGACCAAATGATCTAAAGCCTTTTCCTGGTGTGGTGCAGGTATTAAAACAGGCTGATAAGAATGTGATTATGACTCACAAGGAAAGAGATGATGTTCTTTCTATATTAACCTTCCATAAGTTAGATAAATACTTTACCGATATGGTAGCAGGAGACGATGGCTATCCACGCAAGCCTCACACAGCTTCTTATGCATTTCTGCATGAAAAGCATAAGGTTGATTTAGCAATAGGAGACAGGGAGATAGACATTCTGCCGGCAAAACAACTTGGCATCAAGACCTGCCTTTTTCAGAATGAAGCCCCTGGAGCAGATTACTATCTGAATCATTACAGGGATTTTAATAAAATAATAAATCCATATTAAGAAAAAACGCCTGGCAATTTTTAGTGCCAGGCGTTTAATTTCCATATTTCTTTTTACTTGGCTCTTTTCGATTCATTAGTGATTTCTCTTAACAATGTTGTCCGTTAATTGCAGCGAAGGTATGCTCAAGCTTTCTGCGCGTGCGGGGTCTCACCTGTCCCGTTACTCCCGCAGACTTATGTTCTTGTTCCATCGTCATATTTATCGCCGAACAGCTTTTTCTTTTTTATTGTTTCAAAGTCTGCTTTGTACTTTTCCTCTGTAGATGAACTGCTTTTTATTTTTGATCCGTTTTTTTCTTCTTCATTTTCCTGTTTCAAGTCTTCCATTGGAATAGGATCAACATTCTTTTCGCTTTCATACTTATCAAATAAACTTGCCTTTTCGGTTTTATATTGCTCCGGGTTATCCATCTTTCCATCCTGCATGTTTTTGTCAGCCATATAAGTCCCTCTCCTTATTTTCGGTTTTCTTCCTGAGGCTTTTCAGGCTCTCTTTGGGGTTCGATATCTTTATCGTTCTCTTTCTTTTTGTTTTGTTCTATAGAATTATTTTTTTCTGAATTGGTTTTATCCGCCATAGTTAACCCCTCCTTAAACTGTTAGTATTCATTACCCTCTTAAATTAAAGCAAAACCTGAGTGATTGATTAGCAGAGCCGTGAAGAGAATGGACCAGTATGGATCAGCCATAAAAAAAATGCACCTTCACGCTTATGTGAGGTGCGCTTTAATGTATTAAGCAGCTTTTAGTTTGGAGTTATTCTTGTTCAGCTGCTTTTGTTTGACGATTTGAAAAACATACCAGCCAGTAATAAAGAGTGTAATGACTGATCCGATTATCATAGATAGTTGATAGTCCATTCGAAAGCCTTCAGGCGCATAGAAGATATAGGTGGATACCACCCCAGTCATAAACAATGCAGGAACACCGCAAATCCAATGGAATTTGTTATGTTTCAAAAGATACATAGTGGCTGTCCAAAGCATGACCGCTGCTGTAACCTGGTTTGTCCACCCGACATATCTCCAAAGGAATGAGTAATCGATTGTTGCAAGATATAAGGTAGGAAGAGCCACAGGTAAAGTGGTGATGACAAACTTCCATTTTCCATCCATTTTCAATAAAGATGAAAGTGATTCTGAAAGCATCATTCTTGAGGAACGAAGTGCTGTATCTCCTGTTGTAATCGGCAGGATGATTACACCCAGTATGGCAAGGATTCCTCCTAACGTTCCAAGGAGGCTGCCGGAAATTTCATTAACCACTCCCGCTGGACCACCAGCCGCTAATGCTTCTTGAAGCCCTCCTGTTCCGCCGAAAAAAGTCATGCCTGCAGCGGCCCAGATTAAGGCAATAATTCCTTCGCCGATCATGGCGCCATAGAAAACCTTTCGTCCATCACTTTCCTTTTTTAATGTGCGTGAAACAATCGGACTTTGTGTTGAGTGAAATCCTGAGATTGCTCCACATGAAACGGTAACCATCAGTAATGGCCAGATTGGAAGTTCACCGGGATGTAGATTGGACAGAGTTACATTCGGTATGGATTTTTCGCTGAAAAGCAGTGCGATTGCAATGGAAACTGCCATAAAAATTAATATAGCTCCAAATAGAGGATAAATTTTCCCGATAATACGGTTTACAGGCAAAACAGCTGCAAGGATAAAGTAACTAAAAATAATGAGCAATGAGGCCATAAAACTCAATGGAGATATGCTTGAAATCAGCTGTGCCGGCCCTGCAGTAAATGCTGCGGCAACCAAAATCATTAAAAGAATTGAGAATATATTTATGAACGTTTTGGCCGGTTTTCCTAAGTATCTGCCGACAATGTTTGGAAACTGCTCCCCATTATGCCTTAAAGAAAGCATTCCGGAAAAATAATCATGAACACCCCCGGCAAAAATGGAACCAGCCACGATCCAGATAAAAGCTGTCGGTCCGTATAATGCGCCCATAATTGCTCCGAATATGGGACCTAACCCTGCGATATTCAGAAGCTGAATTAAGCTGCCTTTCCACCAGCTCATCGGAACAAAGTCCATTCCATCTTTTTCTGTATATGCGGGTGTAGGGCTGCTGTCATTTATGCCAAAGATACGCTCTACTACTTTGGAGTAAATGGCATAGCCAGCAATCAGCAAAACAATCGAACCTAAAAAAGTAGCCATGAAAAAATCCCCCTGTTGTAAAATAATAATTATTATCTGAAACTTAAGAATATGTGGAATATTGTACAAGTAATGCATAATAAAATGCAAGCTTATTTCAGAAAAAAAGATATTTTCCGATAATAATTAACATGCTTGTGACAATTAAGGAAGGAAATAATGGAGGAACCCTCCTGCAAATGAAACCATAAGCTACTATAAGTTCATTTGAAGGGGGGAAGACAATGATTATCCTTTCGAATAATCAGAATAAACCGGGGCCATCCAGCTTTTTTGGAGTTCAGCGTGAAATTTATCTGGCGCTGGAGAGCAGCCCTGAGACTCATCAATACGATTCAATGCATGAACTGCTATTTGATATCCTTTTAAGGGAAAATATTATTAAAGCAGCCAGGCAGCTTCATGCGAGCCGTGTAGAGTTTGCACCCTTTAACACATCACGCTTCAATCCGCGCATATGGAGAAGAACAAGATATGGTTACCTGCTTGATCCATCTGTTTTACCGTCAGATGCGATCATGGATGTGTTCATGAACAGCTGGGAATATGCCTTTGAATGTACAACAGCCATTGTGCTGATTTTTTATAAAGCTGTATTGGACTCCATTTCTGTCAGCCGCTTCAATACATTATTTCAGGGACTTCTTGTCTGGGACTGGAATTATGACCATGACCTGTCGATTGTTACCAAAAGGGGCCGGAATTTCATACCTGGTGACGTTGTTTATTTTTATAATCCTGATTATGATCATCCAGTTTGGACAGGTGAGAATTCCGTTTATTTGGGCGGGGGCATGTTCTTTGGGCATGGGATAGGCATGGAAAATGAGGCAGGGATGATAAGAGCTCTAAATACGCTAAGAAAGCCAGGTGCTACAAGGGATGCTTATCTGATTTCACAGCATAGCCGATTGAACGTGAAATATCTATCACAGTTTGCCAAGAGGCCCTTGTCTTTAGTGTGAAATTCAAATAAGCCGACAATTCAATAGGGTGAATCGCTTATTTTTCAGAAGCGATTCACCCAGATTTATCCTTAGTTCTAGTATATAAAGACGAATTTCTCCAAACCCCTATATTTCTATCCCCAAGATGGCATATTTCCTGTGAATGAGGGAAAACAAAAGATAATGACTATACACCAAATTACTTGATGTTTATACATTAAAGGAGACAGAAAAATGAAATTATCCCAGGTTATAAATTGCCTTAAGGATAGCGGGGAGATGGGTGAGCCTTCAAACGATCCTAATATTACAGGGATTGAAATGGATTCACGAAAAGTGGGGAAAGGGAGCCTTTTTGTTGCTATTAAAGGCTTTCAGGCAGATGGACATGATTTTATTGGACAAGCTGTTGAAAATGGGGCGGCTGCTGTATTAGGAGAGGAAGCAATTGAATTAACTGTTCCCTACATACAAGTAACAGATAGCAGAATTTGTCTGGGGAAACTGGCGAGCTGTTTCTATGATCGCCCTTCAAGAAAGCATAAAATAATAGGCATAACAGGAACTAATGGGAAAACCACCACTGCCTATATTTTAAAGCATATTTTGGAGACTGCAGGCAGGACCTGCTCCCTCTTGGGAACTGTATCCAACATAATAAATAATAAGGAATATAGGACAAGCAATACGACGCCGGACGCCTTGCAGATTCAAAAAATGCTGAGTGAAAGCCATGATGAGTTTGTCGTTATGGAAATTTCTTCTCATGCACTGGAACAGTCAAGAACAGAAGGCCTGGAATTGGACTATGCACTATTTACTAATCTTGCTCATGACCATCTTGATTATCATGAAAATATGGATCAGTATTTTTATGATAAAAAGAAAATATTCACCTTGTTAAAAGAAGGCGGTAAAGGAGTTGTCAACCTTTATAATACATGGGGAGAAAAGATGGCAGAGCATTTGCAAAATGAAAAGATTCCTATGATTATGCTAGGTGAACAAAAGTGCTGTTCAATAAAAGACACCGCTATTAATGGGAAGACAGTTTTTACTCTGGAGGTGAGAGGTGAGTCTTATGAAATTGAATTTCCTCTTCCTGGCCACCATAATGTTTATAATGCAGCAATGGCTTTCCTGACAGGTTTTGATCTGGGGGTTGACCCAAAAGATATGATTAAGGCTTTGGCTTTATTTCCGGGTATACCTGGCCGTTTTGAAATGATAATTCATCCATCAGGAGCTAAGTTTGTCGTGGATTATGCCCACACAGTAGATGCATTTGAATATTGTCTTGATACAGCGAGACAGCAGGGAGCTCGAAGAATCTTTCAAATTTATGGATTCCGGGGCGGAAGAGATCAATCAAAGCGTGTGGATATGATTAAAGCTTCAGCAAAATACTGCCATAAATTTTATTTGACCGCTGATGACCTTAATGATGAATGTGAAAGTGAAATGTTAAGTCAATTAAATTCTCTGAATAAAGAGTATGGAGACGGTAAGGGTGAAGTGATCGCCGACCGGACATTGGCTATCCGGAAAGCTTGGGCAGAAGCAAAGGGAAATGACTGGATCTTTATAACTGGGAAGGGGCCTGAAGCTTATCAAAAGGCATTTGTTCTGCCGGCTAAAAATGATTTGGAAACCTTAAAGCTGCTGCTGGAAACTGGAAGTAAACAGGCTGTTTTATAAACAAAGGGTGCAGGCCATTATTCGGACTGCACCCTATTTTTGTCTATTCAATAAGATCTAGATAATCTGCAACAATGCCATCAAGTGGATAATGTTTCAATTTTTCTGCTTCTTTCTTTGAACGCACAG
This sequence comes from Cytobacillus sp. FSL R5-0377, assembly GCF_038004385.1. NCBI lineage: Bacteria > Bacillati > Bacillota > Bacilli > Caryophanales > Bacillaceae > Cytobacillus > Cytobacillus sp. FSL R5-0377. The sequence goes on along the minus strand of NZ_JBBORA010000001.1, from coordinate 1,030,663 downwards.
TCCAGGCGATTGCTTTCATGCCATTTGAATGAATCAGATCAATCAGGCGCTTATTAACCACAGTCCACTTTGGATTCAGGTAGCTTGCATATTCGGCAATATTTTTTATCTCTATTTTGTCTGGAGGATAGTTAATTAAGACGCCGACTGGGATTTCCGGCATCAGATCATGAAATAATCTCATGGAAGCTGTATCAAATGACTGCACGATAATATGGTCTTTACCTTTTGCATCAAGTTTTCTATTTTTAAGTTCCTCGGCGATCATCTTTTCAATGCCTGGATAGAGGGACGGTTTTTTAAATTCAATTAAAAGCCCGACACGATCGGCATATTTGTCTAAGACCTCTTCAAAAGAAGGGATACAGGCACCGCTGAATTTTGCAGAAAACCAGCTGCCGGCATCCATTTTTCTAAGCTCATCAAAGGTAAAGTCCGAGACTTTTCCTTTATGGTCAGTTGTACGGTCTACAAGGGAATCGTGAATCACGACAAGCTTTCCATCCTTGCTTAATTGAACATCAATTTCCAGATAATCTGCTCCCATTTCAATTGCACGGTCATATGAAGGAAAAGTGTTTTCCGGACAGTAGCCGGCAACTCCCCGGTGGCCTATTTTTTTTATCTTATGTGCAGTATTTGCCATTTTTTTAATGCCGAAAAATGAAATAACTGTAGCTAAAGCTGTAAAATAAATATTTTTCATTACCTTCAAAGTCATTTCTCCTCGCCATTTTTGCTCATCTTAAAGGATGTGAAAACATTTTGTCAAATGCAGAGAATTCCTTTGAAAACGAGTCTTATTTCCTGTTCATTCCCATTCCTCATAAACAATGGTACCGCCTGTTAAATCCAGAGTATTTCTTTCTCCTTTATAAAAAAGTTTTCCTTCTTCTTCAACAACAAGGTTTTCATATGTAAATACACTCTTTCCGGAAGGGAGCTTAATAATAATTTTCTCCCCCAGTTCTTTTTTGGGGGCTTCTATTGTAATGAGGCTTTGAGAATAAAAATATAATGCTGTAAAGGCAGCAGCTAAGCATCCCAATAGGAAAATTGACATTAGCATAATTTTGCTCCCGGGCTTCTCCTTATGCAATTCAGATCTTGTCATAATCCTATCCCTCCGCTAACAAGATATAGTGTTTATTCCACCATTTCTCTCGGTTTAATCCTAATGGGGATTTTAATCCTCAAATAAGGTATGCGGAAATAGTAAAGAAAATGACTAAAGTAGGCTGAAAGTCAGACAAGCTGAACAGCTAGCAGGATTAATATGGGAAAACTTTAGAAAAATGAAACAATTACAGGTCTCTGCCCGTATATAAATTAAACTGAAAAAGTAAAAGGGAAGGAGGCATGTGGTTAATAAACGGACAATAAAAATGGATAGGGTGCATGTTATGGAACTATTTGGTTTTCCTATTCAGACGGTTTATCTCAGCACACTTATTTTTTCTGGCATCTTAATTATTTTGTATGTATTTTTCGGAGATATGGCAGACGGAGCTGGTGAGAGCAGTTTTCTAAACCCAGTACTGATTCTGGCGTTTATCACTTTTCTATCCGCTGCAGGATACATTTTAGAAATGACAACCTCTCTTAATAACGTTGTCATTCTCTTGACAGCAGCTGTTATTGCTGTATTGCTGGATATATTACTGAATATCTTTGTTCTTATACCATTATCATCTGCGGAAGAATCTCTCGTTTATACAGATGAATCTTTAAGGGGAAGAGTAGGTACGGTATTAATCCCTATACCGGAGAATGGTTTCGGTGAGGTATTAATAGAAAATATAAGCGGGAGAATTTCCAAGCCTGCTTCAAGCTACGAAAATACGTCTATATCGGAAGGCAGCAAAGTGCTGATTGTTGAAGTTGCAAATGGAGTTATTAAAGTAATCGATTATAAAGAATTATAGATGAGGGGGACACAATATGTTGATGGTTTGGGTTGTCATTGGAATTGCAGCATTTTTGCTGATTGCACTTCTTGGTGTGTTCATTACAAAATATCGGACTGCAGGGCCTGATGAGGCGCTAATCGTTACAGGCAGTTATTTGGGCAGCAAAAATGTGCATGTAGACGAATCAGGAAACAAGATAAAAATAATCAGAGGCGGAGGAACTTTTGTACTTCCTGTCTTTCAGCAGGCCGAGCCACTTAGCCTCCTATCAAGCAAACTGGAGGTGACCACTCCGGAGGTATATACCGAACAGGGAGTTCCTGTTATGGCGGACGGAACTGCAATAATAAAAATTGGCGGAAGTATTGGGGAAATTGCTACTGCTGCAGAACAGTTCCTTGGAAAATCGAAGGAAGATCGTGAAAATGAAGCGAAAGAAGTACTTGAAGGGCATTTGCGATCAATTCTGGGATCTATGACTGTCGAAGAAATATATAAAAACAGGGATAAATTTTCCCAGGAGGTTCAAAGAGTAGCGTCACAGGATCTGGCAAAAATGGGCTTGATCATCGTTTCTTTCACAATCAAAGATGTCCGCGACAAAAATGGATATCTTGATTCACTGGGAAGGCCAAGAATTGCCCAGGTTAAGCGGGATGCAGATATTGCCACAGCTGAAGCTGAAAAGGAAACCCGGATTAAAAGGGCAGAAGCAGCTAAGGATGCCCAAAAGGCAGAACTTGAAAGAGCAACTGAAATAGCTGAAGCCGAGAAAGAAAATCAAATGAAAATGGCTGACTACAGAAGGGAACAGGATATTGCCAAAGCACGGGCTGACCAGGCATATGACCTTGAGACAGCCAGAGCCAAGCAGGAAGTCACGGAGCATGAAATGCAAATCAGAATTATAGAACGCCAAAAGCAAATTGAGCTTGAAGAAAAAGAAATATTAAGAAGAGAACGCCAATATGATTCCGAAGTGAAGAAAAAAGCAGACGCAGACAGGTATGCTGTTGAGCAGGCAGCAGAGGCAGAAAAGAAAAAACAAATTGCCGAAGCGGATGCTAACCAATACCGGATTGAATCACAGGCCCGCGCGGAAGCTGAAAGGGTTAGGGCAGATGGATTAGCCAAGGCTGATTCACAGCGCGCACAAGGTGAAACTGATGCGGAAATTATTCGCCTCAAAGGTCTGGCTGAAGCTGAGGCAAAGAGAAAAATCGCCGAGGCATTTGAACAGTACGGCCAGGCGGCTATAATGGATATGGTTATTAAAATGCTTCCGGAATATGCAAAACAGCTTGCAAGTCCGTTATCGAATATTGATAAGATTACAGTGGTTGATACAGGAAGCGACAGCAGTAATGGAGGTGCCAATAAAGTAACAGGCTATGCCACCAACCTGATGTCCACGATGCAGGAGAGCCTGAAAGCTTCTTCCGGCATTGACGTGAAAGAGCTTCTCCAAAACTTTTCGGGCAAAGGAAATGTCCGCCAAAGCCTGGAGCAGCTGACCGAGGAAATTAAACAGAAAGAACCAGTGGAGCAACCTAAAGATATCTAATCACACTCGATTATAAGAATTAATGAAAATGCCTATTTTTATCTGGGGAAATAACCTGGAAATACTGTTGTATCAACATAAATCTGAAGCCTTCACACGGAGGCTTCTTTTTTGTGGAGAAAACTGTGTATTCGTCTATCGCACAATCTGGGTGAATTGAATAGGATATATTGAATCAAACAAAGGAGGTAATTGACTATGTCAGACGGTTGCGGATACGGCGGCGGTTTCGCCCTTTTAGTTGTATTGTTTATTTTACTGATTATTATCGGTGCTTCTTGGGGTTACGGTGGATTCTACTAATAAAATAAGCAGACAGATTTAATCGGCAAGGGAGGGGATTTTATAATGTATGGCTATGGTTATGGCGGCTGTGGATACGGCGGTGCAGGATACGGCGGCGCAGGATACGGCGGCGGTTTTGCGCTAATTGTGGTTCTATTTATCCTGTTAATCATCGTAGGAGCTTCTTGCTTCAAATGGTAATAGATTTAAAGAAAAGCAGGGAGACCTGCTTTTCTTTTGTATTCATACATATTTCAAAATGTGCCAGACAGAAGGGGACTTGCCCGCAGACGGAGTGCTGGCCCCGCAAACCGGAAGAAACCTGGGTACTAAAGGGGTATTACTGCGGGAAAGTAGATCTCACCGCGAACTGCACTTCCATCATGTGTTTCCAAAGGTGCCAAATGGGGAAAAGAAGCAACATAAAAGAACTAGGAGGTTTGTAAATTGGATGAACTTAAAGCACAGGATCGGGAAAACACAATGATGGAAATATACTCCATTTTGGAGGGCGGACTTCAGCGGGAGATGCATCAAAGCGAGTATAAACTTGTTTCGGAATGGGTAAGCGGCTTTAATCTGGAGGAAAGAGCTGTGATATTAAATTTGCTGAAGGAGCTTACCAATAAGCATATCCGAATTGATTAATGATTTCCGGCAGATGCAAATATTGAATGGCCGAACGTGAGCCTATTGACAATAAAAGCCAGAAGCTTATATACTACAATCAAACAGGTTGAAAGGATGATTTAGGGGCATGAAGTTATAATCTTATTTTTTCTGGTATCTTTTTATATTTTAAAAAGTTTAACCCGGAGAACATAGGATTAGTGTGCCCTTTTTTAGTCATTCCTTATCGGAAGTAACATCTGCTTATTTGTCTGTAAGCTGATTAAATCTTTTTAGGCGCGCGTTTTTTATGTATTGCACCACATACAATAATGGGTGCACAGTCCTCTCCGGGTATGGGGGAGGTTTTTTTATGTGTGCAAATAAAATCAGCAGCTACAACAGCATACCGGTTATTATGGCAAGGGATCTTCAAAAATCATTCGGAGAAAAAACGGTTTTTTCTAATATAGGATTCGATATTTATCAGCAGGATCGTATTGGTCTTGTTGGCTTAAATGGCACAGGGAAAACTACATTGGCCAATATTTTATTCGGCAGTATTCAGGCGGATAAAGGCACAATTGAACGGATGAAGGATCCATATAGAATTGGCTATCTGCACCAGTCAGCAGATTATTCTGTCAGTGATATTCATGTTACTGATAAAAGTCCGGAAGAAGAAGTTCTTCATCAGGCAAGCAGATTAGGACTTTCAAAACTTCATGAATGGCAACCTGAAAGGTTTGATTCTTTAAGCGGGGGAGAAAGCTTGAAGCTCTCATTAGCTAAAATTTGGTCATCAAAGCCAGATATGCTGATTTTGGATGAACCAACCAATCATTTGGATTTACAGGGGATTGAGTGGCTTATTGGAGAAATTGGCCAATTCAGTGGCCCTGTTATGATCATTTCTCATGACCGTCATTTCCTTGATCAGGCTGTCGGCAGGATTTTTGAGCTCCAGGAAGGCATAATATCCATGTATAACGGAAATTACACAGCCTACCGGGAGCAAAAACAGAAAAATTATGATGATCAGCTTCATCAATTTGATGTACAGCAAAGAGAAATCGAACGGATTGAACATCAGATGGCCAATTTAAAAAAATGGTCGGAAAAGGCTCACAGGGAATCAACTAAAGGCGGGAGCCCATCCGAAAACAGACAGATGGGCTTTAAAGAATATCACAGGGTGAAAGCCAAAAAGATGGATCAGCAGGTTAAGTCAAAAATGAAAAGGCTTCAGCAGGAACTGGATAAAAATAAAATAGAGAAGCCGGCAGAAGAGGCGAAAGTTCACTTTCAATTTGATTCGTCCGGGAAAAGAGGGAAGAGGATCATCGAAGCAAAAAACCTTTCAAAAAGGTTTGGAGACCGGATTCTTTTTAAGGATAGCCAGTTTTATATAAAGCATGGTGAAAAAATAGGGATTCTTGGATCCAATGGGTCCGGCAAGACAACTTTAATCCGAATGCTGCTCGAAGAGGTATCGCCTTCTGATGGGGAACTCTGGATTAGCAGCACCTTAAAGATTGCCTATTTAAGCCAGGCTATTAATGATTTACCGTTAACAAAAAACGCCATGGAAGTACTTGACCTCAGCGAACGTGAGCAGATTTACAAGGCAAGGACTCTTTTAGCAAATCTGGGCATGAAGGAAGCGAAGCTGAATCAGCCGATTGGACAGCTTAGCATGGGGGAACGAATCAGGGTTAAGCTCACAGACATGCTTTTAAAGGAATATGACGTTCTTATCTTAGATGAACCTACCAATCACCTGGATTTGCCGAGCAGGGAGCAATTCGAAAAAACGCTAAAGGAGTTTACCGGAACACTCATCATTATTTCGCATGACTTATACTTTTTGGAGAAGCTGAGCACAAGATTGCTTGTTTTTGAAAATAATAAAATTACCAGATTTGAAATGAATCTGAAGGAATATCTTATGAAATCCAGAAGCGCCGAGCAGAAGAAAGATCATGATTCGATAAAGGAGCAGATTATGGTTATTGATAACCGTATTAATGCGGTACTTGGTGAACTCAGTCTGCTTACTCCTGGTGACAGCAAATATGCCCAATTGGATAAGGAGTTTAATGCCTTATTAAATGAAAAAAAGAACATTATTAAATAAATAATTGCAAAAAGGCAGGCCCCAATAAAATGGGCCTGCCTTTCCATCTGACATTTACTTCTTTTTAGTGCTGCTGTTATCCTTCTTTTTTGCATTAATCCATAGTTTGCCTTCTGCAGTCTTACGGGTTTCATTGCCGTAGTCATCGGTCACTTTCACTTCAATTTCGGCACCAGGCGCTTTTACATTTGAAGTGGCAGTATAGTAGCCGACATAATGGCCTGGGGAAGTTTCCATCATTGGAAGCTCAGTAGCGTTATTCAGCTTGCCGCCAGCATTTGTTAATGGCATTCTGATGACAAAGGTCGATTCTAACCCTGGTTCACTATCAAATTCGATTTTTACCGATTCGCCTTTTTTGAGTTCCTTGTCTTCTGCAGGAAGAAGATTTTCTATGGCTGGAGCGGTATATTTAGCATCGACTGTGATTGTTTTTTCTTCACTGTTTTTCGCTTTATCCTGTGCGGTTACCGTAATGGTGTTTTCACCTTCATCCAGCAGGATGCGAAGAGAGTATTCACCGTCTGTAACCTTTGCTGTCTGGCCGTTTACTTTTACCCAATCAAGGTTATCGTCAGAAACGGTTCCTTTAACAGTGACTGTTTCTTTATTTGTTTTTGATTTATCTGCAGGGCTTGTTATGGACAGTTCGGGTTTTGTCTTGTCATATATTACTTTTACAGGTTCAGAGGCATCAGTGGACCCTGACTCTGTTGATGCTTTGGCAGTAAGAGTGTTTTCCCCTTCAGTAAGTGAAACTTCTGCTGAGAAAGTGCCTTCGTCTGTACTCTCAGCCGATGCGACTTCCTCTCCATTATTAAATACTTTTACAGTAGTTGTAGGAGCGGAAGTACCTTCAACTGTAACTTTACCCTCATTCGTAAATGTTCCGTCCGCTGGAGAAGTAATGACAGGTGCTGTAACTTCATAATTCACTGTCGCGCGAATCATATAGTTTCCTTCATCCTCAGGCGCCGGTGACCATGCTCCGCCTACAAGCTGCCAGCTGCGTCCTGCATTCTCTCCATCTTCATCTGTGCCAAGGCCAGGAGCATTAGGATTTGGTGCTGATTGGATATATACCATATAGAAGTCGCCGTTTGCAACGATTCCTTCGTCACTGAGGTCTACATGTGTCCATTCACCGTTTCTTAATGCTGTTGCTTCAAATGGTCCAGCAAGTTTCTTGCCTGGGGCTCCATCCGGTCCGCTTGCATCATATACTTCCACTTTGAAGTCTGTACCGCCCGGAGTCGGCCAGCTGGTATCCCAGAAGCGGAATAAGCCGCCGGTAACCATTGCGCTGTCATGGCCTGATGCCAGAGACATCTTAACTGCCCAGCCATTGCCGGCATCGTAGAATGCACGTGCATTTTCAGCTGTACCATCATCATATCCAATTTCACCCGGATATCCGATAAATGGCTTCAGTCCAATATTTTGCTCTATTGAAGAACCGCCTTCGATCGTGATGCTCTGCTCGGTGCTATAGTAGGAAGGTGCCATTGCTTTTAATGTGTATGTTCCTTCGTATGCTGTTAGTGTATATTCACCGTTTTCATCAGTTGTTACCGGCTGTACTGCTGCGTCTTCTACTAAAAGAAGAGTAGTATTCGCAACAGGCTCGCCAGTTGCTTCGTTAGTCACAACACCTGTAACTGTTCCCTTTGGAATTTCTTCAAGGACAAAGTTAGCAGTTGCTTCTCCATCCTGTGGAATATTTACATTTTGTGTTTGAGAACGATATCCGTATGCTTCTGCCTTTACAGTGAAATCACCTGAAGCATGCGTCATTTCAAAAGATCCGTTTTGAGGATTAGTAAATACTGACCTGCCAGATTCCAGTACACTTACTTCAGCTGTAAGCGGTAATAATACTGGGGCTGGCTGCTGCTGTTTATTATCCTCTTTCGCAGGGACATCTTTCTTTGGAGCAATCTTATCAGGGTTCACTTTATCTTTCTTTAGTTCTGTGGAAGGTTTTTCTTTGCTGATGCCAAGCTTGGCTTTGCCTGCAGGTTGAGCAGGAGTATCAGATAATTGGACATCATCGATATACCAGCCTTGCTTTTGAACAGAACCATCTGTAGTCACATTGAAGGCTACATAGATTCTTTGTCCTGCATAAGCACTTAAATCAACTTCTGCATTACCCCAGTCTGTTGAAGTGCCGTTAACGCGAAGAGCCTGTTCCCAGTTTTCCATGTCAGTCGAAACGAATACATGGCCGTAATCATAATTATTTTCAAGCTCATGCCATTGCTTGAACTGAAGGTAGGCATTTCCTTCCGGCAGGTCAATTGGTGGCATTTGCAGGTTCATGTTTGCGCTATTTGCATAGTTGCCGTCAAGTTTTGTTGCATAAACTTTTTCACCGGATGCCGCATTGCCAGGACCTGAAGTTGGAACTCCCCACTCCCAGCTGTTTTCCGGTCCATATAAAGTCCAGCCGGCCGGCTGTGATTCAAAGTCCTGAGAATAGCCAATGCTGATTCCAGGTCTTACTGCCACTTCATAGGATTCCGTTTCAATTAAATTTCCGCCAAAATCATTAACCTTCCATTTATAAGTTACAGATGGTTCTGCGATGTCTTCTCCAGGAATTACTGCCTGGTAAGTACCATCTTTGTAGTTTCCAGCTGTTCTATTGGCCTCGATGGCGGCCCAGCTGCCGTCCGCTTTTAAGTATTCGAGATCCACTCTTGTGACACTTACATTATCGGATGCAGTCAAGTCAAGTGCGAGATCCATTCCTGCATATGTTTCCTGAGGTGCTTCATGATTGGCTTGAGGAGCTTCGGAGTCATCTCCTTCTTTTGCAACCTGGCCTTTAATTTTACCCAGGCCGGTCAATACGGAAGAAACCGCATCGAAGGCATTGACGAGTCCGTAACCAAAACCATTATTAGGTGTCTCAGGATAAGTACCATTTGTCAAAGGAGTAGAGGTTGTAAGAAGAATTTCCTCCATCTCTTCCACGGTCAGGCTTGAGTCTACCTGACGGAGCAATGCTGCAACTGCAGAAACATGCGGCCCGGCCATAGAGGTTCCATTCCAGCCGCCTTCATAACTGCTTCCTGGAACTGAGGAACGTATGTTAACTCCAGGTGCTGATACATCAGGCTTTACTTCCTGATACGGAGATGGACCTTGCAGTGAAAAGCTTGCTAAGCCGTTGTTTATATCAGTTGCACCAGTAGCAAATGATTCCGGGTAGTTTGCTGGTGTAGCAACTGAACCAGGTCCGCCTGGATTAAATATAGTAGTGTTTCCTGCGGAGAACTCAGGGAAAATCTCAGCTGCACGCCATGCCTGCACCATTGGACGATACCATTCATCCAATCCAGGTCCGCCGCCCCAAGAATTATTGACAACATCAGGCGCTTTTTCAGGATGAGGGTTTCCGTCTGCATCCTTTGGAGCAAGGATCCATTCACCGGCTTCGAGAAGATCTACATCAGTTCCGCCGCTTGCAGTAAAGGCTTTTACCGCGATCCATTTCGCACCAGGTGCAACTCCGATCTGATTGGCTCCATTTGGTTCGGATCCGACCATTGTTCCTGTTACATGTGTTCCGTGGCCTTGATCATCATAAGGAACTGATTGGCCTGCAGTGGCATCAAACCAGTTGTATTCATGTGATGGGGAATCTGGCTGTGCTGGGTTATAGCCCCGGTACTTTTCTTTTAATGCCGGGTGGTTCCACTGAACACCTGTATCAATGGAAGCAACGACTGTACCGGATCCGTCAATTCCCATTTCCCATACGGCAGGAGCTCCGACACGATCAATATTCCATTCGATCGAGCTGGTTTCTGCTTGTGTTTTAAGAGATTTTTTGGCCTCTTTTACCGGCTTGTGAAGCTGTCTTGTTTCATTTGGAAGAATTTTTTCTACTTCAGGAAATACTGCGATTTGCTCCATAACGTCCTTTGTGGCTGTTACTGCAATTGCATTGACGATATAGAAGGATTGAACATCTTTTGCTTTGCCGTCTTTTTCCTGTTTTTGAAGGAAATCGGCGACATGGCTTTGAGTTTCAATTGCTGTAGATCTTAGTGAGGAGAGTACTGCAGATCGTTTCATGTATTTTGATTTAGAGGCAGTCAATTTTTGAGTTGCAGCCTCTTTTGCAGCCTTCTTGGCTGCTGCTTGAGCATCAGCTTGTTCTTTGAATTTTATCAGGAATGTTACTTTATCTTCCTTATCAAATTGTTTTAGCAGAGAGCTGTTAATTTTGCTTTTTGCGGTTTGAGGCGCCGCTTTCTTCACTGAAGTATGCGGAGAGCTTTTGCTTTCTGCCGATCCCATGCCTGGGAACATCAGCGGCAAAATCAGAAAAGCTGTCAGCATCACATAAAGAATGCGATTAATTGTTTTCCTTTTTCTTTTCAAAAAATTCCCTCCTTGTTTTGGCAATTCATTAAAAATGCAGGTTGAAATTCAGAACACAACCACCTCCTGTGGGTATTTCCAAAAATGGAAAACCCTTCCGTTATCATGTACTTTAGCTAAATTAATGGGCGGAGATTGTCGAAAAACAGAGATTTTTGAAGCTGCTTTATTAAAATAGCTAATTGGTTTCATGATTCACTCAGGGTTACAGGCTTAAAGAATGAACTTTTTATGGTTATTTATAGATTAAAAGTATCGCTTTTCCATACAATCTTATTTTTCTTGGGAAAAATAAGGAAAAGGAGGGAGGCGGTAATTTTGCAGAATGTTAAAATAAATATAAGGGGCAAGCATTTAAAGGATACCAGTATCCGAAATTCCAAAATTGAAATATAAAGATGGGTAGTCTGGAGTGAAACTTTAGCTATTATTAACTGATAAAATGCGGGTGAAAAAAAGTTACAGTTAAAAAGGCACTTTCTCGTATTCACCCCAATATTGATACTAAATAATCATATTATTTTGAAATATAGGAAAAATGATCGGGATTTGGATTATGACTATCCTTAAAGAAATTCTAAAAATTTATTTAAACAATGGTAAAGTGTTTCTTTTCTGATTCTTATTCGTCTAATAATATGCGAGGGGGCGCCACTATGGAGAGAATATCGGCAGAAGTGTTTGAAGAAATATACAGCGAATACAGCGATCGAATCTATGGATACATATTTCTTCTCGTAAATGATAAGGAAGTGGCCGAAGATTTGACTCAAGACACATTTATTAAAGCTTACAAATATATGAATCAATTTAATGGAGAGTCCCAGATCTTTACTTGGCTTGTCCGGATATCAAGAAATGTAGCCATTGATTATTTGCGCAAAAAAAGCAGATTCAAATTTTTCTCAATTGAAAAATTCCAGCTCCAATCAGATGAAGCTACTCCTACAGAGATAATGATTAAGGGTGAAAAAGTTACACTCTTATATGAAGCAATACGCCGCTTGAAATTAAGCTACCAAGAAGTGCTGATTTTGAGAAAAATAAAGGAGTTTTCGATCAAGGAAACGGCCGAAATCTTGAATTGGACCGAAAACAAAGTGAAAATCACCACTTCCAGGGCACTCGCAGCGCTAAAAAAAGAATTGCAGAAAAGGGGGGAAATCCATGAAGAGCTCATTCGGATCCGATAATTCCTTTCGAGAATTAGGACATATTCCGCGGTCGCAAAAGCAAAAGCAGGAGAGTCTGCAAAAAATATTGAGCAGCATTGAAGAAAAACCTAAAAGAAAGAAAGATATTTTCCCGGGAATTTTATCTGCCGCCGCTGTTATGGCTGCTTGTGTGATGTTCGCTTTCATTATATTTTCAGAGGATTCTATGTCCAGAGGCAGCAGCAGTTCAGAGATTCTCGGAAATAGTATAATAAGCCAAACAATGATTGCTTTATCAGATGATGAGAAATCCTTCTCAGCGGATGGAAAATATACCGCTGAAACGGCGATTGTAAAAGATCCAAAGTGGGAAAACACGGCAAGAAATACCATAAACTCGGCCATTCCTGCAGAGACAGTCATTGAAGATGCCAGCCCTTCCTATGATATCCAATTTAATTTAAAGGGAAAAGAGCCAGTAAAGATAAAAGTCTGGAACGGGCAAGGGAAAACTTATTTCAAGCTAATGAACAGTGAAGACATTTATTCAGTTCCTTCTTCAGAAGGTGATATATTTATTGAATACTTAGAAGCAATCACACAAAGCCTTCATAACCCCCATTAATTTGACTCCTGTAAGGGGTCTTTTTTTTAGGGAGAAACGGCTGAGATTTGCCAAATATCGAGATATTTTTCAAATAAATGTTTTATTCCCGATTGGCAGGGTACTACATACTTAGTTAATGAATTTTAATTTGCCGGCCATTTTATTCCTGTGCGCAGGGAATAGGCTTACGCATGAAGCTGAAATTTATAAAAATTAGGGGGAGCATCATGAAAAAGGGACTTCTTTTTATTATTTCCGCATGCCTGCTTATTGGCACATTAGCAGGCTGTTCCGGAGAAAGTGCTCAGGCAGAAAAGACTAAGGATGGAAAGGTCGTTGTTGATTTTTGGAGTTTTTGGGGTTCAGAAACAAGAAGGCCAATCATTGAAAAAATTATAGATGATTTTAACAAATCACAGGATGAAGTTTTTGTTAAGCATACATATTTGCCTTGGGGAGATATTTGGACAAAGAACCTGGCATCCGTTGCTGCAGGTAATCCTGCAGATGTTATCATCAACGATATTAACACAGTCGCCCAGCGGGCAGACAATGGACAATCAGAAGATTTAAGCAAGTATATCGATGATTCGTTTAAAGACCAGTTTTATCCGCATTTATGGGAGTCGGTAATGTACGAAGACAAGCCTTATGCCGTTCCATTTAACACAGATACAAGATTGCTATTTTACAATAAAGATGCCTTTAAAGAAGCAGGCCTTGATCCGGAAAACCCCCCTGCGACATGGGATGAGCTGGAGGAGTATGCTGAGAAGCTGGATATTAAAGACGGAGATCGTTATGAGAGAGTTGGCTTTTATCCGCTCTGGGGCAGTATTGGTGCTGCCAGCTGGATGACAAGCGCTGATGGTGGAAAAGGATTTATTCAAGATGGCGAACTTTATATCAATACACCTAAAAAACAGGAAGCGTTACAGTGGCTGCTGGGATGGAAGGAGCGTCTAGGCGAAAAAACGGTTCAGTCTTTTGAAGCGGAATTTGGAAGTGAACAGTCCAATCCGTTCATTGCCGGCAAAGTGGCCATGTGGGTTGATATCGGTACATTTTACACACAAATTCGTGATTATGGAAATGATATAAATTTTGGTGTTGCGCCGATTCCTGCATTTGAAGAAGGTTCTGGGAACTGGAGTGATGGAGGCGGGTTCGTAGCTGAAATACCGAAAGGAGCCAAACATCCTGAGGAAGCTATGAAGTTTATCGAATATCTTACAGGTCCTGAGGCCCAAAAATACTGGGCTATGAAGAATTATGATAATGTCGCAAATATAGAAGCAGCAGAAGCCGTGGTTAAAGAGCTTAAAGGCGAAGATCAATATGTGTATGAGGCTACAGTGAAAAATCTGGATCAAACGCAAATGTTCCCTGTTCCGACAGAGTACCCTGATTACCAGAATCGCATTAATCCGCATATAGACAATGTTCTGCTTGGTAAAACCAAGCCAGAAAAAGCGCTGGAAAAAGCGGAAAACGATGTTGAAAAACTAAAGAAAAATTAGAACAAAGAGAGAAGGAGCCATCCTTCTCTCTTTATAAATGGCTGTTTTCGTAAAGGCTATTGCTATTTGTATTATATTTATTGAGTTGATTGTAGCGGAAGGTGAGAGATCCTCGAAAATGCATACGCATTTTCTTCGTGCGGTGTGTACTCAGGGAAACATATTCAATGTCCTGCGGGAGTAGCAGGACAGGTGAGACCCCGCAGACGCGTAGCGCCGAGGAGGCTCACCGCCTGCCCGCGTAAAGAGAGCATCCTCTCGCTGCAATCAACGGACAATATTGAAAAGTGAAAAACAACAATTTATACGAAAAGAGCCTTATAAATACAATAAAAAGAAGGTGTATGGGTTGAAATTATACGAAACAACGATTGAACGCCGGGGATCAGCTCTTGCAGAGAAACAGGAAAAAGGATCACACAAACGGCTGTCCCGCCAAACAAGAGACAATATCTTTGGATATCTCTTTATCAGCCCATGGATAATCGGGTTTCTGGGACTGACACTTGGGCCGCTATTATTTTCCTTATTCGCCAGTTTTACAGATTATAATATTACTTCAAGAATGAACTTTATCGGACTTGATAATTTTAAACGAATGTTTACAATTGATGACCTTTTTAAAACATCACTGTGGAATACTCTTTATTACGTTTTTTTCTCTGTCCCGCTGACCACTGCAGGGGCGATATTTCTGTCGGTTCTTTTGAATCAGAAAGTAAAAGGCATGAAATTTTTCCGCACACTTTATTATCTGCCTGCTATCCTCTCAGGTGTAGCGGTTTACTTTTTATGGATGCAGCTGCTGAGTCCATCAACAGGCCTGGTTAATACGTTCCTGGCATGGTTTGGGATTGAGGGGCCGGCATGGCTGTTTGACCCTGAGTGGACAAAGCCAGCTTTGCTATTGATGAAAATGTGGAGTGTCGGAGGAGGGATGCTTCTATATCTGGCAAGTCTGCAGGGGGTGTCTAATTCCCTTTATGAAGCAGCGGACCTGGATGGGGCAGGTGTAATTCAGAAATTCTTTTATATCACATTGCCGATGATCTCGCCGATTATTTTCTTTGATGTGCTGACAAGTACAATTGGTTCATTTCAAATCTTCCAGGAAGCTTATGTCATGACAGAGAATGGAAGTGGAGGACCTGGAAATTCACTTCTGTTTTATAATCTCCATATGTGGAATAATGCGTTTGAGGTGTTTGACATGGGTTACGCCTCTGCAATGGCCTGGCTATTGTTTATTGTCGTCATGATACTGACAATCATTAACATGAAAATCGGTAAAAGATGGGTTCATTATGAGGGGGGAGATAATAAATGAGAACAGCTGCCGCACCGAAGTTTTATGAGACGAAAAAGTTCAAAGATAAATTAAAGCAGACGTTTGTTTTCATCGTTTTGCTAGCAGGAAGTGTACTGGTAATATCGCCGCTGTGGTGGATGATATCAACTTCTCTGAAATCTCCTGCTGAGATAGCTCAATATCCGCCGACCTTTATGCCAAAAGAAATTCATTTTTCGAATTATGTGGAAGCATGGAAAACGGCACCTTTTACCCGGTGGGCTATGAATACATTCTTTATTGCTTTTTGCGGAATGGCGGGAAGCGTTATTGTCAATTCGCTGGTTGCTTATGCATTTGCGAAAATCCGTTTCAAAGGAAGAAATACCTTGTTTATAGTTGTGTTATCAACCATGCTGATACCAGGGTTTGTCACTATGGTGCCACAGTACATTTTATTCTCCAAACTTGGCTGGGGAAATACGTATCTGCCGCTGATTGTTCCGGCCTTTTTGGGGAGTGCCTTTTTCATCTTTCTGCTTCGGCAGTTTATGATGACCATTCCGAATGAACTGATTGAAGCTGCTGTTCTGGACGGCGCAAATCATATTCAGATCTGGTGGCATATTATGCTGCCGTTGACGAAGCCTGCGCTTATTACTGTAGCGATTTTCTCATTTAATGGCGCATGGAATGATTTACTTGGACCATTATTATATTTAAATGATGAGAGTCTTTACACGCTGCAAATTGGTCTTCAAACCTTTAAGGGAACTGTACAGACACAATGGCATTACCTGATGGCCATGTCAGTAATGGTATTACTGCCTGTGGTCCTGTTATTTTTCTTCTTTCAGAAACATTTTATAGAAGGTTCAAATATTGCATCTGGTACGAAAGGTTAACAAAACCGGCTAAGCGATTCGCTTAGCCGGTTTTGTTCATTGTATAGGGCAATAGGTTCTCCATTCTCCATCAACACACACCTTATGACGGGGGACATAGCATTCAATGACCACTGAATTCGGATTCAGCCCGTTTTGTTCAAGCTGCGATGATACTGAAGCTTCAGATTCAATATTAGCGGATGAACAGGGATAGCCGCCGCGCCATTCATACTTTGTGCAATAGTAGCATAGCTGGCCTGATGCTTCAGCCTTATCGGAAGTAACAGTATTAATCTGAGCCGCTTCTTTAATCAGCTGAGTTTTTTTCATTTCTACTTCTGTTAAATAATCAGTAAAGGCAACGTCTTTTGATATATCTATTTTGGTCTCTTCCTCAGACTTCAGGTCTTTTACATAAAATGCCTGATCCTCAATGAGCCTGCTGTAATCAACCAGCCGCACTTTTAATTCCTTTCCGGACTCTAATGAGAAAGAAAGGAGAGAGGAGAAATTTACGTGAGCTTTTTCATTTAGGAATATATTTTTTTCATTGTATTCAATTTCATATTGCACTGTCCAGCCATATTGCATTCCCTTATCATCGATAAGAGCTTTTGGCTTGGTAGCTGCATCTTTTAAGATAGAGGATTTGAATTCCTTATACTCATCAGATTTTAAAACGGCTTTCATGAAATCCTTCTCAGTCGAAATTGCCGATTTGCTTTTGGGCTGTGCAGAAACATTGCCCGAGAAAACTAGTAAAATAGTCAATAATAAGAAAATATACTTTTTCATCACATACCTCCTAAAAGTATTGTCCAATATAAGATTAACCCATATTTCCAAAATTAGGAATGGTGCGAAGTGATTATATTTATCTAGTATATTTTCTCTAAAAAAACCGTCTTATTGTAAATGTTTTAATCAATATTATAAAAGGCTTTTGTATTATCATTCAGCTTCTTAAGGGCACTGCTGAAAGTAATTTCTTTTAGTTCAGCAAAGACACTGATCGAATGGGCCATCATGGCCGGATGGGCAGGTTTGTTTTTAAAAGGGCCATCAAATTCCCATGGACCGTCTGTTTCGGCCATCAATTTATCGATAGGGAAATCCCGTACAAGGAGCTGTATTTCTTTTTCGTACACAATATCAGGTGTAAAGGAGATATAATATCCATTTGAAACCAGCCTGCTTATGGCTGCGGTGTCACCTTTAAACCAGTGGAAATGAGCCTTTTTAATTGAGTGCTTTTCCAATAAATTGCATACAGTCGGTGCATCATCATAAATTGCATGAAGGGCAATAGGCTTATCCCATTCTTTTGCAAGCTTAATGAATTCTTCGAGAAGTTCAATATACCCGCCAAGCTGCTTTACTCCTTCAGATTTTAAATAGTATGGAAGGCCAACCTCGCCAACAGCAGCCATTTGCTCTTTGTGAATCTTCATCCAGCTGAAAAGCTCTGAAATTTCATGATCACTGGGCAGTGCCTGTTCAGGATGAAAACCAAAGGCAGGTTTAACAAAAGGATAAATTTCCGAAAGAGCAAGGTTTCGTTTACAGGAGGCTAAATCGCTTGAAACTGTTACAAGGGATAGCTGAAATGGCAGCTCATTAAACATTCTTTCTAAATCCATATGACTATATTTATCAAGGTGAATATGGGAATCAATATATTTATCCATGCTCCTGCCTCCTAATGGTTTTTCAGCGCATGATGGATACTTCTTTTGCAGGCAAGGAATTCCTCATTGAGAAGAAGTTCCTCCACCCTTGGCCTGTTAAAGGGTACCACATATTCATTCATTACTTTAGCAGGCTTACTGCTCAGGACCAAAATTCGATCAGACAAGTAAAGGGCTTCTTCAATATTATGTGTTACAAACAGAATTGTCGGTTTATGCTCGTTCCAAATATCAAGAAGCCATTTTTGCATATCATGGCGGGTGAGCTCGTCTAAAGCTGAAAAAGGTTCATCCAGCAATATGATCGGCTGCGGGCTCAATAATGCCCGGATAAAGGCAGCCCTTTGTTTCATTCCTCCCGACAATTCATGAGGATATGCATTTTCATAGTCGCCGAGTCCTGCTTTTTGAAGCATGTTTCTGGCCGTTTCCGGATCGGCTTTTCCCATAATTTCCTGGCCAAGCATAACATTCTGGAGGATGGTTCTCCATGGCATCAGGGAAGGTGTCTGGGGCATATAGCTAATTGAACCGCGTTTTCCGCTGATTTCTGTATTCCCAAGCTTAATGGAACCTTCATCTGGCAGGAGCATACCGCCAATCAGGTTGAATATAGTGCTTTTTCCGCTGCCGGATGGACCAAGAATCGAAACAAATTCACCTTCATTTACTTGAAAGCTTAAATTGTTTAATACTTGATTGGAATCAAAACTTTTCGATATAGAATTAACCGATAATTGTATCATTTCCTGCCACTCTCCTGGGACTTCCATTTAATAAGCAAACGTTCAGCCAGTAAAATGGCTCCAAAAAGGAGCAAACTTAACAGCATAATCGCAAAAATGGCTACAAAAACACGGTCTGTCCGAAATGAGGAAGAGGCTAGGGTCATATAAACCCCTATTCCGGCTTTAGCTCCAAGCCATTCAGATATGACAGCACCCATCACACTATAGGTTGCAGAGATTTTTAGGCCTGAAAATAAAGATGGAAGGGAATGGGGGAGCTCCAGCTTCCAAAATAGCTGTCCGCTGCTCGCCCCTGCCATCAGCATATAATGCCTGAGTTCTCCCGGTGTTTGCCGAAAACCATCCAATGCTGCAACAGTAATCGGGAAGAAGCATACCAGCGTAATGACAATAAGCTTTGGCAGTATGCCAAATCCGAACCATACAACCAGTAAAGGAGCCAGAACAATTATTGGCACATTTTGAGAAAGGATAAGAAGCGGGTAAACAGACTCCCTAATAAAAGGCAATAAATGCAGTATCACAGCTGTTAGTAATCCAATGACAGTGCCTATGCCAAATCCCCATAGTGAAAGCAGGATTGTCGATTGAAGATGCAGGCGGAAGCCCTCCCAGCCTAAAAACGCCTCCTGAATAATGTCTGTCGGGGGAGGAAGCAGCCAAGATGGGACATCTGCCAGATTCACCGCCAGCTCCCAAAAAATGAATAAAAGAAGGAGAACCGCTGCCGGCCTCCATCCTTTTCTGACTGCACTGATCATGAACGGTACTTCTCCGTTAAATCACTCATTTGAATTCCAGCAGGCTGATATAGGATCTTAACCTGTGAAATGACATTGCTGCTTCCTTTTTCAATCATTTTTCTGTTCATGTCAGCAATGATTTTTAATAAATGTTCTAAATCGCCTTCCATCGTTGTTTCCAGGGGATGAACTTCGTATTTAACACCCGATTGCTGAATGACACTGATTGCTTCATCAACATATGGTATAACATTTTCCCCATCTTTTGTTTTTGGTATGATTTGAATGCTTACAAGTGCGTTTGCCATTTTATAAACTCCCCTTATTCCGGCAGGAAGTCATTTGTAAATGCTTTGCCGGCATCTAATTCTTTTTCTAAAAGACCATTTTCATGCATCCAGTGTGCATAGTTTTCCCAGACTTCAAGCTTTTGTTCTCCCCATCTGGAAGCATCATCCTGATAGCGCGGAGATAGCCACTCCTGGCTCTTTTTGACCAAGTCACTGTCAAGGTCAGGAGCATGCTTTAACAAAATATCAGCTGCTTCGCCAGGTTCGTTGATTGCAAATTCATATCCTTTGGCTGCTGCTTTTACAAATGCTTTGACAGTCTCCGGATCATCTGCAATCATTTTTTCACTAGTTGCCAGTACAGGCGTGTAGTAATCCAGTTTATCAGAGTAGTCTGTAAGGTAGACCATATTAATCTTTTCCCCTCGAAGCTCAGCTTCTACACCTGTCCATCCGTAATAAATCCATGCGAAGTCTATATCTCTTTTAACGGCTGTAAAAAAGTCTGCATCTCCCATGTTCACAATTGACACTTTATCGACATCAGCATTTTCCTTTTTCATTAGAGAGTCAATTACTGATTTTTCTACAGGTGCCCCCCAGCCGCCATAAGTTTTTCCTTCAAAATCTTTCGGCGATTTAATATTTTTTTCAGCAGGGGATGCAAAACCGGAAGTATTGTGCTGAATGACAGCAGCTATTGAAACCAGTGGCACACCCTGTACCCGCGCTTCCGTAATGCTTTCCTGATAGCTGACACCGAAATCTGCCTTGCCTGATGCGGTCAATTGATCTGCTCCTGCCTCACCTGGCATGATGATTTCGACATCAAGTCCTTCTTCTTTAAAATAGCCTTTTTCCTTTGCGGCGTATAAGCCGGTATGATTGGTATTGGGTGTCCAATCCAGAACGACAGTAACCTTTTTCAATTCTTGTTTGCTGCCTGCATCTTCTTTTCCAGTCTGGCCGCTGCCGGCACATCCGGTAAGCAGCAGAAGAAGCGCAGAAATAGCAGCTATACATTTTTTCATAATGAAACCTCCAAAAGCTTTTATGTAGTAAGGAAAGTGGGTATTAGTCTGCCCTGAAAATTAAAAAACGCCCCGGCATAATACCGGGACGCATATAAAAAAACATTTATGATGTTTAAGAATATGTTCCCTACGCCGGTATTAGCCAGATCAGGTTCAAAGGGTCAGCATCTTAAGGATGAAGTCTCAACCGGCACACCGGTTCCCCTACATTTCTTGCTATATAATTTTAACAGACATGAATACTTTCCATCATTATTATAGCAGACAATATAAAAAAGGACAGCATTTGAAATTTATTTCATTTCAATTGTCCTGCTGTCTTTCCAGGTTTTGAATTTCTCAAGCTCCCCTGATATTTGACTGACGGCAAAGCCCAGTACTGCTGCGTCATCCAAAATCCCCATTCCAATTAAAAAGTCTGGAACCAGGTCGATAGGGGAAACAAAGTATAGAATGGAAGCAATAATAAAGATAATTGATTTTTTGGAGATATGCCGGTAATCACCTTTTGACCATGCCCTGACTAAATCAATCAGCAGCTGAAACTTTTCCCATATATCATTTAATGAGGATTTGTTTTTATCTGCTTTAAGTGTCGCCTTTTTTAGCAGTCCTTTCGTTTTTTCGGGATCCTCTGCGTAGCGTTTTGCCCTGGAAGAAA
This sequence comes from Cytobacillus sp. FSL R5-0377, assembly GCF_038004385.1. Taxonomy (NCBI): domain Bacteria; kingdom Bacillati; phylum Bacillota; class Bacilli; order Caryophanales; family Bacillaceae; genus Cytobacillus; species Cytobacillus sp. FSL R5-0377. The sequence continues at coordinate 1,009,142 of NZ_JBBORA010000001.1, read as the reverse complement.
ATTTTTTATAGCCATCCTTATAGTCTTTCGTTTCTATTTCAGGCATAGCCATCACTCCTATATTGATAATTCGGGTAAACAGTTATAATCTATTATTTACCGCATACGTGACATGACATAAACATTTAACCTGAAGAAAAAAATGGAAATAAGCATTAAGCAGTATCAATATATTTAGTGGGAGCTGGTATTTATGATTGAAAAATGGCTGAAGGAATCAAAATATACAGTAATACTAGCTGGAGCAGGGATGTCAACGGAAAGCGGGCTGCCTGATTTCAGGTCAGCCAACAATGGATTATGGAACGGGAAAGATCCTGGAAAAATTGCCAGTACGGAAGCATTAAATCAAAATGTGAATGAATTTATAGATTTTTATCGGCACAGGGTAATCGGACTGAAAGAGTGTAATCCTCATAAAGGCCATTATATTCTTGCTGATTGGGAAAAGAGAGGCATGATAAAGAGTATTATAACTCAAAACGTTGATGGATTTCATCGGCTTGCTGGCAGTAAAAATGTATCAGAGCTTCATGGTAATCTGCAGACACTCCACTGCCAGGAATGTAAAGAAGTGTTCCCAAGCGAGGGTTATTTGCATGGGCATACTCAATGTAATTGCGGGGGAATGCTTCGTCCTTCAGTAGTTCTGTTTGGAGAAATGCTGCCGGAGCAGGCATTAGATTTTGCGGCAGATGAATCAGACAAGGCAGAACTATTTATTGTACTGGGATCATCCTTGACTGTGACCCCGGCAAATCAGTTTCCGCTGATAGCGAAACAAAACGGAGCAAAACTGGTGATAATTAATATGGAACCCACTGATTTTGACTTTTATGCAGATGAAGTAATCCATGACCGCAAAATTGGTGACGTACTCGAAGAACTAGATGGCCTTTTAACAGCGGGAGAATGAGTATCTTATAATAAGTCTCGTACTATGATTTTTTGAGCAAGTCCCCTATAATAGACAGTGAACATGATTACTACCGCTTCAAGCGATATGATATATAAGGAGTGTTCAGCATGTTATCAAACATCGGAATTCCAGGCTTAATTCTCATCCTCGTTCTGGCTCTTATTATTTTTGGGCCTAAAAAACTTCCCGAAATAGGGAGAGCATTCGGGGAAACTTTAAAAGAATTTAAGAAATCTACTCGTGATCTCACTAAAGATGATGACGATGATAAAAGAAAATAGCCTACCGGTTTAGAACCGGCTTTGCAGACGATTGGTCTCAAAGCCGGTTTTTCTTTTTTATGGCTTCCAAACGGTGTGAATGGGTATATAAAACAAGGAAAAGAAAAAACAGTTGACTGACATGTATATACAAGATAAAATGAAAGCGTAAACAGATCATGTATATACAAGTTGCTTTGGTTTATATTTATCAAAATTGAGGACCATAAATAAGCACCTTATAACTGTTTTTTTCTTTTATTTGAAAACGGTAACAGGAGGAGAGCGAAGAATGGCTACAAATAAAGAGTCAGCAGAGCAAATCGTAGAAGCTATCGGGGGCAAAGATAATATCGCTGCGGCCACTCATTGTGTAACACGGCTGCGTTTTGCCTTAAAAGATGAAGGCAAAGTCAATAAAGAAAAACTTGAAAATATTGATATAGTGAAAGGGTCCTTCTCCACCAATGGACAATTCCAGGTTGTAATCGGACAAGGCCTCGTTGATAAAGTATATAAAGAAATGACAGAGGCTACCGGAATTGGCGAATCGTCAAAGGAAGAGACCAAAAGTGCTGCTGCCGAAAACTTAAATCCCTTGCAGCGCGGCATTAAAACACTTGCCGATATTTTTATTCCTATCCTGCCAGCTATCGTAACAGCTGGTTTGCTGATGGGAATCAACAACATTATGACTGCGCCAGGTATTTTCTTTGATGAAAAGTCGTTTGTTGAAGTTTATACAAACTGGGCTGATCTGGCTGCGATCATTAACCTGATTGCCAATACTGCTTTCGTATTCCTACCCGGTTTGATTGGATGGAGTGCTGTTAACAGGTTTGGCGGAAGTCCGCTTCTGGGTATTGTGCTTGGTTTGATGCTCGTGCACCCGGATCTTTTAAATGCATGGGGCTATGGTGCTGCAGAGGAAGTTCCAAAGTGGAATTTATTTGGTTTTGAAATTGAGAAAGTAGGTTACCAGGGTCAGGTATTGCCGGTATTATTTGCTTCATATGTGTTGGCTAAGATAGAAGTATTCCTGAGAAAAAGAATTCCTGATGCTTTTCAGCTTCTGACTGTTGCACCGATTGCATTATTAGTAACAGGATTTCTTTCTTTTATTGCCATTGGACCAATTACTTTTACAATCGGCAGCTGGATTACAAATGGTGTTGTCGGAATCTTTGATGCTGTTCCGGCACTTGGAGGATTAATTTATGGGGGGTTATATGCACCGCTTGTAATCACTGGCATGCATCATACTTTCCTTGCTGTTGATTTGCAGTTAATCGGCAGCATTGGCGGCACGTTTTTATGGCCTATGGTTGCATTGTCTAATATTGCACAGGGTTCCGCAGCTTTTGCCATGATGCTGCTTAGCAGAGGAAATGAAAAGCTGAAAGGTCTTGCGCTTACATCTTCAATATCAGCATGGCTGGGCGTTACCGAGCCGGCTATGTTTGGGGTAAATCTTCGCTTTAAGTATCCGTTCTTTGCAGCGATTATTGGGTCGGCGATTGCTGGCATATTCATCACTATTAATGGAGTTAAGGCACCGTCAATAGGTGTAGGCGGATTGCCGGCGTTCTTCTCCATCTTTGCGGAAAATTGGATTCCTTTCTTTATTGGAATGGGAATTGCACTCATAGTTCCGTTTCTATTAACTTTAGCTTTCTCAAAATTTAAAAAAGCCGAATAAACTTGAAGATGCCATGGGGTTCTATGATTCCATGGTATCACCATTTTTAGGCTTTCTCGAAATTTTATTATACCGGAGGTCGCATTATGAAGAAGCATTGGTGGAAAGAAAGTGTAGTTTACCAAATCTACCCTCGGAGCTTCATGGACAGCAATGGAGATGGAATAGGAGATTTGCAGGGAATTATCTCAAGACTGGATTATTTGAAAGAGCTCGGAATTGATGTGGTCTGGCTATCACCGGTTTATAAATCGCCAAATGATGATAATGGCTACGATATCAGTGATTATCAGGATATTATGGAAGAGTTTGGCACCATGAAGGATTGGGAACTGCTTCTTGACGAGCTGCATAAAAGAGGCATTAAACTCATAATGGATCTGGTGGTAAACCATAGTTCAGATGAACATATCTGGTTTTCAGAAGCAAGGAAATCGAAGGATAATCCATATAGGGATTACTATATATGGCGTGAAGGAAAAGATGGAAAAGAGCCGAATAACTGGGGCAGTAATTTCGGCGGATCTGCCTGGGAGCTTGATGAAAGTACAGGAGAATATTATTTGCATCTGTTCTCAAAAAAACAGCCTGATCTAAACTGGGAGAATCAAAAATTAAGAGAAGAAATATACGACATGATGACCTGGTGGCTTGAGAAAGGGATTGATGGGTTCAGAATGGATGTAGTCAACTTTATTTCCAAAGTGGAGGGACTCCCTGATGATGAACCAAAGCCCGGGAAGAAGTATGCTTCTGGCAGCAAGTATTATCGAAATGGCCCAAAAATTCATGAATACCTGCAGGAGATGAATGAAAAGGCCTTATCGAAGTATGATGTTATGACTGTCGGCGAAATGCCTGGTGTTAATCCTGAGTGGGCAAGGCAGTATACAGGAGAATCACGCAATGAATTAAATATGGTTTTCCAGTTTGAACATGTTAGCCTGGATAACGGGCCAAACGGCAAATGGGACCTTAAACCCCTCAATCTGTTTGACTTAAAAACAAATCTGACCAAATGGCAAAATGAGCTGGATGAAATTGGCTGGAACAGTCTTTACTTTAATAATCATGACCAGCCACGCTCTGTTTCAAGATTAGGGAATGATGAAGAGTTTTGGGAGAAGTCGGCAAAGATGCTGGCAACATTGCTGCATATGATGAAAGGAACTCCTTATATTTATCAGGGCGAAGAAATTGGAATGACCAATGTCCGCTACTCAAGCATAGATGAATACAGAGATATAGAAACACTTAATTTTTATAATGAAGCTCTTGATGATGGCTGGACCGAGGAAAAGGCATTAGAAGCTATCTATGCAAAAGGGCGTGATAATGCGCGGACACCAATGCAATGGGATTCTTCTGAGCACGGAGGATTTACGGAAGGAACACCATGGATAAAAGTAAACCCTAACTATAAAGAGATTAATGTCGAAAAGGCCATGAAAAACCCTGACTCTGTTTTTCAGTATTATAAAAAGCTTATTGAACTCAGGAAGAAAAATGAGGTTATTGTTTACGGAAAGTATAACCTTATACTAGATGATCATCCCGAAGTCTATGCCTATACAAGAACACTTGGCAATCAGATACTCCTTGTTATGTGCAACTTCTATGTTGAAAACACTGAAGCAGTACTTCCTGCAGACATCCAGGATAAAAAATTCGAACAACTGATTGGAAATTATAAAGATGTACAAATCAGCAGAACAATCAAGCTTCGTCCTTATGAAGCTCAAGTGCTTCTATTTACTGCTGATAAAAGATAAGTTGATGAGCAGCATGGTTCACTCATGTTGTTAAATGTAATCCGGGGTGGCAGGTAAGGGACAGGACAGCTGAGCCTCCTCAGGCTAAGCCGAGGAGGCTCACATTACTTCCCGCGGGTTGGCTGCAAATCAACGGGCATAATTCAAAACAAAAAACAGCAAGCTTTGAAAAAAATTTCAAAAAAAATAAAACAGGGTGATTCTAAATGAAACAACCGTGGTGGAAAAAAGCAGTAGTCTATCAAATTTATCCGAAAAGCTTTAACGACACGACAGGAAATGGAGTTGGAGACATTCCTGGAATCATTGCCAAACTGGATTACTTAAAAGAATTAGGTGTGGATGTTGTCTGGCTGACACCGATTTATAAATCTCCACAGCGTGATAACGGGTATGACATCAGCGATTATTTCAGCATCCATGAAGAATATGGAACAATGGCAGACTTTGATAAGCTTCTTGAAGAAGCCCATAATCGTGACATAAAAATCATTATGGATATTGTTGTTAACCATACTTCCACTGAACATGAATGGTTCCAGGAAGCAAAAAAAGCAAAAAACAATCCATACCGGGATTTTTATATCTGGAAAGATCCTAAGGAGGATGGAAGCGAGCCGACAAACTGGGAATCCAAATTCGGCGGAAATGCATGGCAATATGATGAAGCAACTGGCCAATACTATCTTCACCTTTTTGATGTTACACAGGCAGATCTCAATTGGGAAAATGAAGACCTGCGCCGTAAAGTGTATGACATGATGGAATTTTGGTTTAAAAAAGGTGTAGATGGATTTAGACTTGATGTAATCAATCTAATTTCTAAAGATCAGGATTTTCCTGATGATGACGGTTCAGTCCCTCCGGGTGATGGCAGGAAGTTCTATACTGACGGCCCCCGTGTTCACGAATTCATGCACGAAATGAATGAAAAAGTATTCTCAAAGTACGGCAGTATGACGGTCGGGGAAATGTCATCCACTACAATTGATCATTGTATAAAATATTCAAACCCCGAGCGGGAAGAATTAAGCATGACGTTCAATTTCCATCATTTAAAAGTGGACTACCCCAATGGGGAGAAATGGGCACTCGCAGAATTTGATTTTAAGGCCTTAAAGCAGATATTATCGAAATGGCAAACAGAAATGCACAAGGGCGGAGGCTGGAATGCCTTGTTTTGGTGCAATCATGACCAGCCTCGGATTGTATCAAGATATGGTGATGACAAAGAATATCATCGGGAATCTGCAAAAATGCTGGCGACAGCCATTCATATGATGCAGGGGACTCCATATATTTACCAGGGTGAAGAGTTTGGCATGACGAACCCGGGCTTTGAGAGCATTGAGGACTACAGAGATGTGGAATCACTGAACGTTTATTCTATCCTTAAGGAAAAGGGAATGGATGAGGAAGAAATTATTAATATTCTCAAAAGCAAATCGCGCGATAACTCCCGGACGCCGGTTCAGTGGGATAGCTCTGAAAATGCCGGCTTCACCGATGGAACGCCTTGGATTCATGTTGCTTCCAATTACAGGGAAATCAACGCCGAAAAAGCCTTGAAGGACGAGAATTCTGTATTTTATCATTATAAAAAGCTGATTCAGCTTCGCAAGCAGTACGATATTATCACCTATGGCGACTATGAATTGATTTCAGAAGATCATCCTGATGTATTTGCTTATGTTCGAAATGGTGATAATGAAAAGCTGTTGGTCGTAAATAATTTTTATGGGAAAGAAACATCATTTCCCCTTCCTGAACATATTCACGCAAATGAATTTAAAGGAGAAATCTTACTGACCAACTACAAGCAGTCACCTTCAGCTGCTGAGACCATCCAGTTAAGGCCATACGAATCCGTTATCTATTACTTAAAGAAATAAAAGAAATCCTCCCGCTGAAGGGAGGATTTTTCATTTTCTTAGTTTTTTTAAAACAGCATTCCAGCTATTGAGGCACTTAACAAAGATGCTAAAGCGCCTGCAGCGACTGCCTTTAAGCCAAGACGTGCAATGTCCTGCCTGCGGTTTGGGGCTAAACCGCCAAGCCCTCCCAGAAGGATGCCTAATGAAGAGATATTGGCAAATCCGCAAAGGGCGAAGCTAATGATCGCCACTGTTTTATCAGATAAGGTTGGGATATCCGGCGCAAAAGCAGAATAAGCAACAAATTCATTCAAAATCAGCTTCTGGCCAATATAATTTCCTGCCTGTACGGCTTCCGACCATGGAACTCCTATAGCGAACGCGAGAGGTGAGAAAACATATCCAAGAATGATTTCGAGCGTTAAGCCTTCTAATCCAAATAATCCTCCAACCCATCCAAGTAGTCCGTTAATCAAAGCAACCAATGCAATAAAGGCCAGCAGCATGGCTCCGATATTTAAAGCGAGCTCCAATCCGACACTAGCTCCTTTTGCAGCAGCATCAATGACGTTAGCAGAATCGCTATCCACTTCCATATCAAATTCTTTAGGCTCTTCTTTTTCTTCGGTTTCAGGAATCATTACTTTGGCAAGGATCAGCCCAGCCGGTGCAGCCATGAAGCTTGCGGCCAGAAGATATTCGAGAGGCACTCCCAATAAGGAATAGCCAATCAAAACAGATCCTGCCACAGAAGCCAGGCCTCCAGTCATGACCGCAAATAACTCTGATTTTGTCATATTGGCGATATATGGGCGGACCACAAGTGGTGCCTCCGTTTGACCCACGAATATATTGGCTGCTGCCGACATCGATTCAGCTTTTCTGGTTCCGAGAAGCTTTGCAAGCCCCCCGCCGAGAATTTTAATAAAAAACTGCATAATCCTTAAGTAATAAAGGACAGAAATCAGTGATGAAAAAAAGATTACAACAGGCAAAACCTGAAGTGCGAAAACGAAAGTAATGCCCGATTCATCTGTAAACAAGCCGCCAAATAGAAAATTTATCCCCTGATTGGCGTAATTGATTATATCGTTTACCTTCATTGTGAGCCATTCTAATGCCTTTCTGCCGCCTTCCCACTTGAGAACGAGAAAGGCGAAAATCAGCTGAATGGCAAGACCTCCCGCTACTGTTCTTAAACTTATTGCCCTTCTATTGCTTGAAAGCAGGAAAGCAATTCCTAAAACAACAATAATACCGAAAATCCCCCAAATAAAGTTCATGTTAACACCTCTTCACTATGTAGTAGTTTCCCCCGGCCAAATCAGCGGGGAAAGTTCTGGCCAGTAATCCTATTCCCTTATGAAACTGCTTGTAAAGCTCAATACTTGTATTATGTGCAAAAGGAATAAATTCATGAAACCAGTATGCATGAAGAAAATAATGGGAATAAACGGAAAAAGATGAGCGCTGAGCTCATCTTTTAGCATTTTTTTCAATATATTCGAATAAAAATGACTGGCCGTTCCTGTAAAAACGGGGATCGTAGAGTCCGAGCCTTTCATCATCATCAACAAGTACAACAAATGGGGACCATTCATAAAGGGTTTTAGCTTCAGGAGCTTGTGAAAACAACTTGTCCAAATCAGCAGTTTCTTTCGATTTAAGCACATACCGGGTTTTCTTTTCGGTAAAAAGAGCATCTTTAAATATGGTCACTTCGTCATCTTTTTTTGTAATAACAGAGTAAGTCCATGGTATAAATTCTGCCGATAGAGCAACCTGCTCATAGTGATCATCATACTGCTTATAAATCAGGTATCCCTGTGTGCTTTGGATTACCACGTGCAGCAGCATAAAAGCCCATGCCATTTTAAAATAATAGGGTGATTTTGATTTATTCCTCTTTGTAAAGAAAAAGGCCGCTCCTATTATAATCCAAAACACTAAATCAACAATTGGAATCGTTCCAAAAGTTACCCTCATAGATGAAAATGGCTCTAAATAACCCGTTCCCCATGTATTGAATAAATCACTTGTATTATGTATGAAAACGGCAAGCCATCCCAGCAGAAAAAGCTTCTTATCCTTGACTCTGAAAAGCAGATAAGACAGCAGCAGAAACAGTATAGCCCACAGTGGAGTCAGGAAAACGGAATGGGTAATCCCTCTGTGCCACATTTGATAAAGTCCTTCTGTATCCCATAAGCGCGAAATGACATCAATATCCGGAATTTGGCTTGCCCCAACAGTGGTAAGTAAATACGCTCTTCTGGAGTTTTTATCCATCTTCTGCTTATCAACTGCACCATAAAGACTCAAGCCGAATAGAGTATGAGTAATTGTGTCCATGTTTTCACCTCTTTTTTACATTTAGTTTCCCTATTATAAGCCTCAAAAAGAGTAATAAAAAGAAATATGCAATCTTAAATGCGTTGCAAACTTTACATGAGAGAGATAAAATTGAAGGTATTGCAATAATTAAGTGACACATTGATTGCTAGATCAACAAATTTTCATATAAGTAAGTGAGGAACGACTATGTCCAAAAATTTTAAAGAAGAAGTTTTATCCCGCCGAACGTTTGCGATCATTTCCCACCCGGATGCCGGTAAAACCACGCTGACCGAAAAGCTCCTATTATTCGGGGGTGCCATTCGTGATGCAGGAACAGTTAAAGGGAAGAAGACAGGCAAATATGCGACTAGCGACTGGATGGAAATTGAAAAGCAGCGTGGTATCTCTGTTACCTCCAGTGTGATGCAGTTTGAATATGAGGGTGCACGCGTTAATATTCTTGATACGCCTGGTCACCAGGATTTCAGTGAAGATACGTACCGCACACTGACTGCCGTTGACAGTGCTGTTATGATCATCGACTCAGCAAAAGGTATTGAGGAGCAGACACTCAAATTATTCAAAGTCTGCCGAATGAGAGGAATTCCGATTTTTACTTTTATGAATAAGCTTGACCGCCAGGGGAAAGCACCTCTTGAGCTCCTAGCTGAATTAGAAGAAGTTATGGGAATTGAATCTTACCCAATGAACTGGCCAATTGGAATGGGGAAAGAATTCCTTGGAATCTATGACAGGTTTAATAATCGAATTGAGCAGTTCAGAGTAGAGGACGATGAGCGCTTTCTTCCCTTAAATCAGGACGGAGAAATAGAGGGAAGCCATTCGATTAAGGATACTGGGCTATATGATCAGACGCTTGAAGAGATTATGCTCTTAAATGAAGCAGGCAATGAGTTTTCAAGAGAGAAAATCGCAAATGGAGAACTGACCCCAGTGTTTTTCGGGAGTGCACTGACAAACTTTGGTGTACAGACTTTTCTTGAGTCTTATTTGCAATTTGCACCTCCGCCGCAGCCGAGAAATTCGACTGCAGGGGAAATTGATCCGCTATCAGAGGAATTTTCCGGATTTATATTTAAAATTCAGGCAAATATGAATCCTGCACATCGCGACCGGATAGCATTCTTAAGAATTTGTTCCGGCCAATTTGAGCGGGGCATGGCCGTGAATATTCCAAGAATCGGGAAGTCCATTAAGCTTGCGCAGTCCACTCAATTCATGGCTGATGACCGGAGTACAGTTGATTCGGCAGTAAGCGGGGATATCATCGGGATTTATGATCCGGGAACATACCAAATAGGCGATACATTAACAGTTGGCAAAAATAATTTTCAATATGAGCGTCTTCCTCAGTTTACACCTGAACTCTTTGTTAAAGTAACAGCTAAAAATGTCATGAAGCAAAAACATTTTCATAAGGGCATTCAGCAGCTGGTTCAGGAAGGAGCCATCCAGCTATTTAAGACTGTCAAAATGGAAGAATATCTCCTGGGTGCAGTGGGCCAGCTTCAGTTTGAAGTTTTTGAGCACCGAATGAAAAATGAATATAACACAGAAGTCTATATGGAAAGACAAGGCTCTAAGATTGCACGCTGGGTAGAAGGCGATGAGGTCAACGAAAACCTTTCCAGCGGAAGAAGTCTCCTGGTTAAAGACCGTTATGGCAAAAACGTTTTCTTATTTGAAAATGACTTTGCACTAAGATGGTTCCAGGAAAAAAATCCGGATGTAAATCTATATAACCCGATGGATTCGGAATAAAAATGGCGGCCCTTTAAGGGCCGTTTTAGCTATACATATATTCCTTACTCAATCCTATTGACATATTTATTAATAGATAATATAGTATTAACACATGCACTTTAACGCTAAAAAGCGTTTAAGTTTAAAAGCAGAAAGTGTAATCTCAACTGAAGAACTTGTCCGCAGCAAAAGTAGAGTAATTGCCGGCAGCAAACAGAAACTGGATGGCTGATGAAAATCCAGGCAGCAATGGTCGAAATACAACTGCAACCAAAATGGACAATATATTTTTAAGTGGGTAAGCAGCAATTGCTTATCAATTAGGGTGGTACCGCGGAGCTCCTTCGTCCCTATAGGCGAGAGGGCTCTTTTTGTTTGTATTAAATTACAGGCAACTTTAGGAGGAAAACGTTATGCATCAAGATAAGGCAGTATTAAATATAAAGCCCTTGGAGGCACTTATTGTCACTTTCATAATTTTAGGCGGAATCAGCTATTCAATTATTTTTGCCGGGGCAGTTCCCCATATTCCTGTTGTTTTCGCGATAATGGGATTAATAGCCTACGGTTTATTAAGAAAAGTATCTATAGCAGAGCTGGAAAAGGGGCTTATTGAAGGTGCTCAGTCCGGATTAGGAGCAATTTTTATCTTCTTTTTAATCGGGATGCTGATAAGCAGCTGGATGGCGAGCGGCACGATTCCTACATTTATCTACATGGCTCTGGAAGCTGTCAATGGAAAGTTCTTTTATGCCATTGTATTTATGGTAACATCTGTGATCGGAATGAGCATAGGAAGCTCACTTACAACAGCTGCAACATTGGGAGTGGCCTTTATGGGAGTCAGTTCCGCATTGGGCCTCTCGGATGCAATTACGGCTGGTGCAGTTATTTCAGGTGCATTTTTTGGTGATAAAATGTCGCCCCTATCCGACACAACCAACCTGGCATCATCGACAGTTAAGGTGGATTTATTTGAGCATATCAAGACGATGGCCTGGACAACCATTCCTTCGTTTATCATTTCACTGGCAATCTTTGCTTTTCTATCACCATCGGAAGCAGCGTCTGATTTCTCAAAGATTGCCCAATTGAAAAAAGTTTTACTGGATGAGGGATTAGTACATTGGTACTCCCTAATTCCCTTTGTGATTTTGGCTATATTGGCCCTGAAAAAAGTATCAGCTTTTATTACGCTGTCTGCTGGCATTATATCCGCATTAATTTTAGCTGTTATCGTCCAAAGCAGCTTTGGCATTGAAAAAGTTATGACATTGCTGTTTTCGGGATATGCTTCGACAAGCGGTTCAGAGGAAGTTGACGCCCTTTTATCAAGAGGCGGCATGGAAAGCATGATGTTTTCTATTTCTCTGGTATTGCTCGCGCTTTCTATGGGCGGTTTATTCTTTAAGCTTGGCATACTTCCAGCTCTGCTTGAAGGAATCAAACGGTTTTTGAATCGGGTGTCAACTCTAGTAGCGGCAGCAGCAGGAACAGCAGTCGGAATTAATTTCCTGCTAGGCGAGCAGTACCTTTCAATTCTTTTAACAGGAAATACTTTCAGGGAGCCCTTTGAAAAAGCCGGGCTTCATCCAAAGAATCTTTCCAGAATTCTTGAAGATGCAGGCACTGTTGTAAATCCATTAGTTCCTTGGAGTGTCTGCGGAGTATTTTTATCAGGAGTATTAGGTGTAGAAACAACAGCTTACCTTCCATTTGCCTTATTCTGTCTGCTCAGTCCTGTAATCACCTTAATCTATGGATTTACTGGCTTTAAGATTGAAAAATTACAAAGAAAAGCAGCTGATTAGGCTGCTCAGGCTGTCGAGAAACTCTCGGCAGCTTTTTTTATCATTAACCTCATCAATTCACCGCGGTAATTTATTATGATGAAGCGTTTTTTTTCTGGAGATAGAAATTCTGCAAATTGATTACTCATACAGCACACTGATTGCTTGCATCGCTGTACCTGCTTTAATATAGTTAGAATGTGTTATTCTACCAAATGCATAGGTCAGTTATCCATACAGTCATTGAAAGGAGCAGAAAAGTGTGCGAATAAGCGATTTTTCAATCAAAAGGCCAATTTTTACATTGGTTACCATGTTCTTAGTGCTTATTTTAGGGGTTGTCTCCCTCTTAAATATTCCATTAAAACTCATTCCAGACCTTAACCCTCCTGTAGGAGTTGTAGTAACTTCCTACCCTGGAGCAAGTCCCGATGAAGTGGTGGAAAAAGTAACTAAGCCGCTTGAGGAAAATCTGGCAACATTGCCGGGGATTAAAACATTGACCTCTACCTCGCAGGAAAGCGCAAACTTCATTTTAATGCAATTTTCATGGACTACAAATATTGATGAAATACAAAGTGAAGTAATTCAAAGACTGGATCAGACACAGCTTCCTGATGAAGCTGATAAACCGCGATTTATGAAATTTGATCCTGCCCAGTTTCCGATTATTCAATTATCCCTTAGTGGAGAAGAGGAACCTGAAGCATTAAGAAAGCTTGCAGACGAACTGAATCTCGAGCTGGCTAAAATTGAGGGAGTAGCAAGTGTTAACCTCTCCGGAACGGCCATTAAGGAAGTAAGAGTGGAGCTTGACCAGGATAAACTGAGGGACTTCAAATTAAGCCAGGCGGATGTAGTGGATGTAATTGAATCCAATAATATTTCGATGCCGGGTGATCCGGTTTTGACTGAGGGAAAAGAGCTGACAACCAGAATTATCAGTTCCATTGATTCTCTTGACACTCTGAAAAAGCTAACAGTAACAGTTGACCCCGCATCAGGAAATAAAGTAAGCCTTGACGACATCTCGGAGGTTCAGCTGACCAGCCAGGATGATCGCACTATTACACGCACAAACCAGGCTCCATCTGTCCTGCTTAGTGTTCTGCAGCAGTCAGATGCTAATACAGCAGAGGTTTCAGATCAATTTATAAAACAATTGGATACTCTTCTTGAAAAGGAACAGTTTAAAAATATTGAATCAGAAATACTTTTTGACCAGGGAGATTACATAAATCTTGCAATAGGAAATATCTCCAATTCATTGATTCTCGGCGGTATATTTGCCATGATTGTCCTGTTTTTCTTCTTGAAAAATGTTAAAAGTCCGCTCATCATTGGCATCTCTATTCCTTATTCAGTTATTTTTACATTTGTTTTAATGTATTTTTCCGATTTCACCTTAAACATTATGACTCTCGGAGGATTGGCACTTGGAATAGGAATGCTTGTGGATAATTCCATTGTTGTTATAGAGAATATTTACCGCCATTTATCAATGGGAAAAGATCCTAAAACGGCTGCAAGTGAAGGGGCAAAAGAAGTAGGAGGTGCAATTACTGCCTCCACACTTACGACAGTTGCAGTATTCCTTCCCGTAGTATTTATAACTGGCATCATTGGTGAATTGTTTAAGGAGTTTGCTCTGACCATTTCCTTTAGCTTATTTGCATCTCTGGCTGTTGCCCTGACAGTTGTCCCGATGCTTGCGGGCAGGCTGCTGAAGGCTCCAAAAACCAACATGGAAGCAAGAAGGCAGGAAACAGGCTCAATGCGTTCACTTGAAAAATCAATTAAGTGGGCTTTGCGGAATCGTGCAGCGGTCATAGCTATTACCATGCTGTTGCTGGCAGCGGGGAGCTATGGAATGACCACGGTAGGCACACAATTTCTCCCAAATGCAGATGAAGGCTTCTTTACGGTAAGAGTGGAGCTTGAGAACGGTACTGCACTTTCAGAAACAGAAAAGGTTATCTCGGCTTTAGAGGAAGTATTAAAGAATGAAGAGGATATTGATACATTTGTCAGCCTCATCGGAACTACACAGGAAGGATCCTTTCGTGGTTCGAAAAATGCCAATATCGCAGAAGTGTATATCAAGATGAAGGAGCTGGACAAGAGGGAAAGGTCTACGTTTGAATTTGCAGATGATGTAAAAAAAGATCTGGAAAGTGCTGCATCAAAGGTAAATACAACTGCAGAACTCTCGTTTAATACCCAATCAACAGCAGGTACATCGCCTAATACACTGACCTTCAGTGTGAGGGATACAGATCCAAACCGTTTAAAGGAAAATGTAGATAAAATTTATAATGCACTGAAAAACCTTGATGATGTAACCGAATTGTCGACTGATCTTATGGATACCATTGAAGAGATTCAAATTACTGTGGATCGTGATAAGGCTCTTGAGCAGGGGCTGGCTCCAGCCCAAGTGGCAATGGCAGTAAATGATGTTACCCGGGGCAATCGTGCTACACAAATGATAGATGAAGAATCCAATATATACGGCGTTTTTGTAGAGTACGATCGGGAAGTCACACAGGATATAGAGAATTTGAAGAAATTGCTTATTAAAAAGCCTGATGGCAATTACGCTGCTCTAAGTGATGTAACCAATATAGAGCGGGGAGAAGGACCGGTAAATATACAGCGCATTAATCAGCAGGATGCTGTCCAATTTACATTAAAGTACAAGTCTTCTACAAACATGGGTGCCATATCAAAAGAAGTGGATAAAGAAATTGCTGATCTGGACTTGCCGGACGAAACAGAGGTTGTTTTCAGCGGTGACCGGGAATTACTGGAATCATCAATTGATGATCTGATTCTCGCATTTGTACTGGCAATCGTATTTATCTATCTTGTCATGGCAGCTCAATTTGAATCGCTGAAGTATCCGTTAGTTATCATGGTTACTGTGCCGCTCATGGTGATAGGGGTGGCAATTGCTCTTACTATAACCCAAACACCGATCAGTTTAACAGCCATAATCGGGATAATTGTGCTTGCAGGAATTGTCGTTAATAATGCAATAGTTATTGTTGATTATATTAACCAAAAGAAAGAACAGGGTCTTAAAAGCTACGATGCCATAATTATTTCAGTTAAGGACCGTGCAAGGCCAATATTTATGACAGCCTTAACTACTATACTTGGACTGGTGCCTCTGGCTCTTGGTATTGGTGAAGGAACAGAAATTAACCAGCCGATGGGAATTACGCTGATTGGCGGGCTGATTAGCAGTACGTTTTTGACGCTATTTGTGATACCTGTTGTATATAGCTTTTTTGACAGGGATACACGGCGTTTAAATAAAATGTATGCCACACCGGATGGCCACTTAGTGCCTGCTTACCTGCTAGAAGAAAGAGTGGACAGAAACTGGAATAACGATAATGATGATGACAATAATCAGCTTCAATCCTCAGATGCTAAATCATACAGCAGAGAGGATCTGGCAGCTATTCTGGAGGACTTATTAAAAATTGTAAAAAGAGATGGCGAAGAAAAGAACACAGAAAAACGGAATGATAATTCCTAAAACCTTATGAAGGCTCCTTCCGATGAAGGAGTCCTTTTTCACTCCTATGAATGTGTATTAGGAAAAAAGCTGGAAAATTAATTGATAATTGGCCAATATTCGGAGCACAATAAAGTTATCGACTTGTAGCTGGTGGTAATGAAATGAAAAAACTCAGTAAACTAGAAGCAGTTTTTTGGAGTATTGCATTGCCAGGTTTTAGCCAATTATTGGTGGGGCAGCTGTGGAAGGGGACATTGTTTGTTGTCCTTGAATTTATCATTAATGTATACAGCCATTTTAATTCGGCTATCATGTTTAGTTTCATGGGAGAAATTGATAAAGCTGTTCATGTCCTTAATTATCAGTGGCTCATGTTTTATCCTTGTCTTTATATGTTTGCAATGTGGGATGCATACCGCAGTGCAATGCCGGAAAAGGAAGAATTATCATTCCTTCCTTTTGTATTCAGTGCCTATTTTGTCACTGTAGGACTTATGTACTCAACTAGGCTGAAATTGTTTGGGGTTTTTTTTGGTCCGGTCTTTCTTCCCATGCTCTTTGTTATTCCTGGTGTTGCAACTGGCCTGTTGGTCAGGTGGCTGATCCTAAAATTAAGAAAGCGGGCTGTTAGTACTTAAGTTAATTTAATGAAAAAGCTTTGACACACTGGTGCTTTAGTGATGTTAAGGCTTTTTTTTATATTTTCCTCCATTACCCCCACAAACCTGCTTCATGAATCCGTACAGTTGTAATGAACAAGCGGCCGCTATAACTTAAATCATGAGGTGAAATCTTATAGAGAATTAAAGCTTTTACAATACTTTTACAATAGCCCCTATCCATAATACGAATGGACACCGTATGATATAATGTTTTTTGAAAAGAGGTGGGGCTATTGCTGGGTTTATTGTTTATGCCGAAAAAGCGAAAAAAATCGCTCGAAGAAACGGTAGAGTTAATACAGCAGGGAAATGCAGCATTAAATAATGAGCTAATAGAATCATACAAGCCATTTATTGCAAAAACCGTATCATCAGTCTGCAAAAGGTATATTCATGAATCTGATGATGAATTTAGCATAGGCCTCATAGCTTTTAATGAAGCCATTCAAAAGTACAGTCCAGATAAGGGCAGTTCACTCATCAGTTTTTCTGAAGTTCTGATTAAAAGGCGCGTTATTGATTATATTCGTAAACAATCCAAATTTCAGAATCTCAGTTTTAATGGAGTTTCTAATCCTGAAGATGATGATACGGCCGGTTCGGCAATAGAAGACGAATTGTCCATTGAAGACTACAGAAAAAAAACAGATGAACAACTGAGGAAAGAAGAAATTATCCAGTTTACGCAAATTCTTCAGGAATTCGGCCTGACATTCAGTGATCTGATCGAACAGTCCCCCAAACATGCGGATGCACGAAAAAATGCCATGACAGTTGCTAAAATTCTGGTTGAAAATGAAGAACTTAAAAGTATTCTTTTGGATAAAAAAAAGCTGCCGATTAAGCAGCTGGAGGGTTATGTATCTTTAAGCAGAAAAACAATAGAGAGAAATAGAAAATATATAATTGCCATATCATTGATATTAACTGGCGATTATGTCTTTTTAAAGGATTATATCAAAGGGGTGTTAGAAACGTGAAAACAGGTATAATCATGGAAATTAACGAACGTTTTTTAACACTATTAACCCCGGAAGGAGAATTTCTGCGTGCCCGAAAACAAAATCGTGCTTACGCAATAGGCCAGGAAATTGTATTCTTCCCAATAGAACTGAAAAACGGAATGTTGTCGCGTCTATTACCTATCCTTAGTTTATCAAGAGGAAAAGGAATAATGGCAGCAGTATTTGCGATCATGCTCGCAATTGTGTCTTTTCTGCCCTTATTACAAAAGGACGAAGTTTACGCTTATATGTCAATAGACGTTAATCCAAGCATTGAATTAGGGGTCAATCAGGAATATCAGGTAGTGAAACTTGTTCCTTACAATGAAGAAGGAAAACGGATTATACAGAATATAAAGGACTGGAAAAAGAACAGTATTCATGAAGTAGCTGACAAAATTCTTCTCCAGATAAAGGAGCAGGGCTATTTTAAGGAAAACAAGGAAGTAGTCATTGCTGCCGTTTATACAGATCAGAATAATAAAGCGGATGAGCGTATTCAGAAAGAGTTAGCAGATATAAAACTAGCTGCACAAAAAGAGCAGCTTGAAGTAACTTTATTGGAAGCAAGCAAAGAGGAAAGAGACGAAGCTATTGATAAAGGACTGTCGCCTGGTTTATATAAAGAAAATAAAATAAAGGCTGACGGTGTCAATAAGAAAATATCTGAGCCGGTGAATCAAAATAAACAGGCTGATAAACCGTCAAATTCTCCAAAAAAGTCTGCTAAAACACAACAAAGCCAAATAAAAAAAGAAGAGCTTAGTGTAGAGAAAGAGAAGGAAAAAAAGCCAGCTGTTCCAGGGCAGAGTAAGAAATCCGAAAATCAGCACAATAACAAAGTTAAGAAAAACAGCGGAAAAAACAGCCAAATGAACGAAAATGGCAGTCACAATCAAAATAAGCATGAGTATAGACAAAATAATATAGATAAGAAACATCAGAAAGATTATAGGGGGAAAGCTCAAAATAATCAAAATCAATTTCGCCGCACGGCGCCGGATAATGAAAAAAGGGGTAAACCTGACAGAAATCATAAAGATGATAAAAAACAGTGGAATAAAAGTGGCGGAAACGGTCCTGAGGGAAAGCATCAAGAAAGGGACCAACGAAATAACCACGGCGGAAATAAACAAGGGAAACACCAGGAGAGAGGAAAACGATAAAAGAAAAGCAAAGTCCGGAGCATGCTCCGGACCTTTTCCATTTATATGAAGTTGTTATTGATTATTATGCCCGGACATTTGAGCCTGAGCTTGCTGGACAAGACGTTTAGTAATTTCTCCTCCAACAGACCCATTAGCCCGGGATACCGTATCAGAGCCTAATTGAACACCAAATTCCTGGGCAATTTCATATTTAACCTGGTCCATGTATTGTTCAATACCAGGAACTAAAAGTTTATTGCTGCTTCTTGCCATTGTATTCAACTCCTTTTAATTGGTCTTACAGAGTTACAATCCCTCTGTATTTCTAGTATGAATTAAAAAGGGGGTTTCATAAGTGGTAAAATTTCGGCATATGCAGCAGGTTTATTTTTCACTGGCAGCCTCTAACAGGATGTCTGCGATATGCACTGCTTTAATCTTATGCTGCAACCTTTCACGCTCGATCCCCAGCTTCATCTGAAGAAGACAGCCTGGATTAGAGGTTACAATCATTGCAGCATTTGCAGATTTGGCCTGAATCATTTTATGATCAAGTATTTGCATAGACATTTCAGATTCAACAATATTATAAATACCGGCAGAACCGCAGCATCTGTCTGCATCCTTCATTTCTCTGAATTCAACGCCCTCGATTGAATTCAGAAGGGTACGGGGTGCTATGGCGGTTTTCATGACATTGCGCAAATGGCATGAATCCTGATAGGTTACGATCTGTCCAGGCAGCTTAAGATAAACTTTTTTATGAAATTCAAGTTCATAAAGAATTTGGCTTATATCTTTAAGTTTTTCCGAAAACTTTACTGCTCTTTCATGCCATTCCCTGTCATCTTTAAGGAGGTGCCCGTAGTCAATAAGGAATGCCCCGCATCCGCCTGCATTTGTGATGATATAATCTGCTTCCAGTTTTTCAAAGGCTTCTATGTTCCTCTTAGCCAGATCTTTAGCTGTCTCTTTTTCGCCGCTATGACCGTGAAGAGCACCGCAGCAAGCTTGATTTCCAGGAATATGAATTTCACATCCGGCAAGCTGGAGAAGTTTTATTGTTGCATTATTTGTTTCCATGAACATCGTATCCATTAAGCACCCTGTAAAAAAGGCTACTTTCTTTACCGGCTTATCTGCTGAGAGATAGGATGGCCTGTTTTTCATTTCTTTTAATTTCGGTACTTGAGGAAGTACCTTTTCCATCGCGCTGAGATTTTCAGGAAGCCAATTCAGAATCCCAGATTTTCTGGCGGCTGCCTGCAGGCCTGAGCGCTGATAGAAACCAACAAGCCCAGCAGCTGCCCTCATTCTGTTCTGATGGGGGAAAAGGCCTTCAAAGACCAAATTGCGAACTGCTCTGACCGGCAGGGAGTGTTTCTTATTCTGATTAATGATATCCCTCGCATCTTCAAGTAAGTGTCCATACTTAACCCCAGAAGGACATACAGGCTCACATGCACGGCAGCCAAGACAAAGATCGAGTGATCTCTCTACATCTTCGTCCGGTTCAATCAAACCGTCAGCAACAGCTTTCATTAGCGCAATCCGCCCCCTTGGGGAGTGAGATTCTTTATAGCCGGATTCGACATAAGTGGGGCATGATGGGAGGCAGAAACCACAGCGCATGCAATTCAATAGCTCGTCTTCATCCATTCGCTTCGCAAATTCATCCTGAATAACTTTCTGCTCTTTTAATGTTGTCATCGTGTAACCACCACACGTTTCCTGTTGTCCTTGGCAAAAATTTTGCCTGGATTTAAAATATTATTAGGGTCTAAACTTGTTTTTACCGCTTTCATGGCATTAATTCCTGCCTGGCCAAGTTTCAGTTCAAGATAAGGCGCTTTCATGACCCCCACTCCATGTTCGCCTGTAATTGTTCCTCCCAGTTCTATCGCTTTAATAAAAATCTCTTCGAAGGCTTTTTCAACACGTTCCATTTCATTTTTATCCCTTGCATCTGCAGGGCATGTTGGATGCAGGTTGCCATCTCCGGCATGGCCAAAAGTACAGATTGAAAGATCGTACTTCTCGGAAATTTCATTGATGGCTTTTACCATATTGGCAATTTCAGATCTTGGCACTGTAGCATCTTCAAGAATGGTTGTCGGCTTTAGGCGAGCAAGAGCCGATAAGGCGGCACGTCTTGCAGTTCTTAAAGCTTCGGCTTCCTGTTCGGATTTTGCAAGCTGCACTGAAACAGCACCTTGCTCCTGACAGATTTCCGCCATTTTTTGCATATCCTTAACAACAACGTCAACCGGCCCATCCTGTTCGATAAGAAGAACAGCTTTAACATCGGTTGGCAATCCGATTTGAGCGAAGTCCTCTACTGCTTTTAGTGTAGGCTGATCTAAAAATTCCAGAGTGGCAGGAATGATTTTGCCCGCGATAATCTTTGAGACGGATTTTGCAGCTTGTTCCAGATCCTGAAAGAGAGCAAGCATTGTTTTTTTTGCTTCAGGAAGCGGGATTAATTTTAATGTGGCTTCTGTAATAATCCCTAAAGTTCCTTCAGACCCTACAAGCAGCCTGGTAAAATCATATCCTGCCACGTCTTTTGCAAGCTTGCCACCCGTTCTGATAATGTCTCCGTTTGCAAGTACAGCTTCCAGCCCCATCACATAGTCCCTTGTAACGCCATATTTCAATCCTCGGAGTCCGCCTGAATTTTCATTGATGTTTCCGCCGATTGTGCTTATTTTCATTGAACTTGGATCGGGAGGATAAAAAAGTCCTTTTGCTTCAACATGATTAATCATATCAAGTGTGATGACACCAGGCTGTACCGTAACTGTAAGGTTTTCCTGATCGATTTCAATAATTTTATTCATATGCTTAAACAGAAGTACAATTCCTCCTTCTGTAGGGCAGGTGCCTGCACATAAATTGGTGCCTGATCCTCTTGGTACGATTGGAATTCCCTTGCTGCTGCAAATTTTGAGAATTTTGGAAATTTCCTGTGCATTTCGCGGACTGATCACCGCATCGGGCATAGATTGGAAATTGGGGGTTGCATCATAAGAGTACACGAGCCGCCCAGCTTTTGAATCATCATAATTCTCTTCACCAACAACGGCAATTAATTTTTCTTTTATTTGAACGTCGATCAAGCAGATCCTCTCCTTTAATAGCAGGATAACAATATCTATTCTTTAAGTATAAAAAAAGCAGGGAATCCCCTGCTATGGATAATTATATAAATATTAAGGAATATCTTAATTAATTTTTGTGTTTTCCTCCAAAAGTTTTACAGCTATAAATAATTTCATTAAATCATTCAAATTTGAGATATAAAGTCCTGAAAGATCAGATATTTTCCTGAGCCTGTAATGAAGGGTGTTAATATGTATATGCAGAGCCTCAGCAGTATTTTTCAAAGAGTGATTTTGCCTGAACAGCTCCTTAAGTGTTTCCATAAGATCCTGTTCATTTAAAAATGTGCCAATCGTTCTTTCAATGAAGTCCTTCTTAGTTTCCGGTGAAAGGTCATCAAATATCATTTCAATGGTCAAATCCTGGTCAAATATGATAGTTTCGCGGTTTTTGGCGATTTTCAAAGCTCGTTCTGCCTGCATAAATGATTCCGACAAACTGAAGGGAGGTAAAGGTTTACCTGTGCCAATACTTACTTTGGCAGCGAGAAGGTCTTCCAGAAAACGATGGAAGCGTCTGACCTTTTCCCTTAAGCTCTGTTCTTTTTCTGCTGAAGAAACCCCGGCTAAAAGGACAATTCGATCATTGCCCCAGCGAATCAGGATATCATTCGGACCCGCTTCTTTCCAGGATAAAATTCTATTCCAAAGGTCACGATGAAGCAATTGTCCAGTTTGCCTGAATTCCGCGATAGAAACCTGTCTATCTTCTGAGAGATTTATTTTCAGCAAATGAGCCCGTTCTTTAAATGCGGGATCCCACTCTTTAGTCTGCAGCCAGTCAAACATAAAACTCTCCATTGCACGTGCCTGCCAATCGAGCTGCTCTGCAAAGTAACTTTCACTGATAAACAATTCTGTCAGTTTGCGAATGATTTCTGCAAACGGGGAAATTTCATCGGGATTTCCGGTAATGCCAATAACTCCAACTGTCTCTCCTTTAAAAAAGATCGGCAGGTTAATGCCCGCTTTTACCCCCTGCAGGCGTGATTGATCCTTCCTGGTGATAATCAGCTTTTCTTTATGTTTTATCGTAAGCAAAGCTCCTTCATGAAAATTGCCTATTCTGTCAGAGTCAGTACTTGCAATAATGACTCCTGAGGTATTGGCAACAATGATATCTTCTTGAAGGAACTGGCGAACTTCAGCAATGATCTTTTCAGCCAAATCAGGCAGCAGCATATTATATCTCCCTTTGGTTTTTGACTTTATTATATATAATTAAAGATTCTTTTCGTATAGATTGTTGTTTTTTGCTTGTCAATGTTATCTGCTGATTTCCGCTAAAGAAGGCTCAGCTCCTCAGCTGCTCCCCCGGAAGGTTAAATAAGCCTAATCGAAAAACAATGAACTCAGTAAAAATACAAACAACCTTCCCAAAATAGCCTTTTTTAAAAAACTTCCTGCAAATTTTCTAATATCTCTTTTAAAAAGAGGGTATATTCATTATGATAAGGGTTAGAAAATTTTAAAGGGGACAGGTAGGATATGTGGAAGGACATAAGACATTGGCTGGATAAACTAACACCTGCCCAAGTAATATCCGGATATTATTTATTGGCAGTATCTGTATCGGTACTTTTATTAAGTATACCGGCCGTACATAAGCCGGGTGTTGAGATTGCATTTATTGATACTGTCTTTACTGCAGTAAGTGCAGTCAGTGTAACCGGACTGACAGTAGTAAATATATCAGATACTTATAGTGTGTTTGGATATTTTGTTATTATGTTCATACTTCAGTTTGGCGGAATAGGGATCATGGCACTGGGCACTTTCTTTTGGCTTCTGCTGGGCCGCAGGATTGGATTAAGAGGGCGCCGCCTCATTATGGTGGATCATAATCAGTATTCTTTGTCAGGGCTTGTGCATTTAGTGAAAGAAATTATTAAAATAATATTGGTGATTGAAACGCTTGGTGCACTGATTCTTGGCTTTCATTTTCTTAAATATTATCCATCATGGGATGAGGCATTTCTGCATGCATTGTTCGCATCTGTCAGTGCCACAACTAATGGCGGCATGGATATTACAGGAGCATCGCTCAAACCATTTGCCGGCGATTATTTCGTGCAGCTGATCAATATTATCCTGATTACTTTAGGAGCTATAGGCTTTCCTGTTCTTATCGAATTAAAGGAATATCTATTCCGCAATAAATGGAATCAGGAACAATCCTTCAGATTTTCTTTATTTACAAAGCTGACAACTGTTACATATGCAGCTCTTCTTATTTTTGGGACTTTAATTTTGCTTATTATGGAATTCAATCAGTATTTTAAGAAAATGATCTGGCATGAAAGCCTTTTTTATGCGTTTTTCCAATCCGCAACTACCCGGAGCGGCGGTTTATCAACCATGGATGTAAATGAGTTTACAATGCCTACACTAATTATTATGAGTATTTTAATGTTCATTGGCGCATCCCCAAGCTCTGTCGGAGGAGGCATCAGGACAACGACATTTGCGGTAAATATCCTTTTCATTTATCATTTTGCAAAAGGAAATCGGGATATAAAAATATTTAAAAGGGAAATTCATGAAGATGATGTCTTGAAATCACTTGCTATCACTCTGCTTGCTATTGGAATGTGTTTCTTCTCTGTAGTCATTTTAAGCATTACAGAAAGGCATGCGGAGCTTGTTGAAATTATATTCGAGGTATGCTCAGCTTTTGGTACCACAGGATTATCTTTGGGAATTACACCTGAGCTGTCAACTATCGGCAAATGCATCATAATGGCCTTAATGTTTATTGGAAGAATAGGATTAACCTCTTTCTTATTCATAATAGGCGGCAAAGAGAAAAAGCCAAATTATCATTATCCAAAAGAGCGAGTTATTATAGGCTAAAAAAGCAGCCCGGAAAAGTTTTCCGGACTGCTTTTTTAAAGGGTATAGATAATTTGGATTAATTTGGACCTTTGCGTTACTAGAAGTCGTGGCAAATTCCTTTGCCGCTATTTCATTTTAATCCGTTCCGCGGCTGACATCCTTGGTAGGATGCATGAATGGGTAGGCTTGAGGCGGTTTTTTGCTTTCCAGGAGCTCTTTATTTTCCTCTGTATTCCATCCGATATCATTTGTCGGATGGATCCATTCGTCTCCAGCCATAACGGCAGGATCTGTTTCATCACTCCAGTTTTCCAGCGGAGAAATGTCTGAAGAATAATGACTGTCCCCAATGGTAACGCCAAAAGAATTCTTGAAAGGCGGCTGAAGTTTCATACCTGTGCCTTTGAAGCTCGGAGCTTCAATTTGATGCGGAAGTGTCTCGTCAATGCCAATGTTTTTATTTATCTTCTTTTCATTTGTCATAGAGGCTCAATCCTTTTTATTCTATTTTCTGCACTGAAGAAAAGTTTATGAATGCAAAATAAGGAAGTCTCAGTGAGGAATGAAACTGTGTATTTTACTTAAAATAAACCTGTGTTAAAGCTGAAAATAAATTTAACACCAAAAAAGTTCAGGAGGAGATGTGGATGGCTAAACGAAAGGCTGAGTATAATGCCGTTGAAAAATACAGCAAGACGCCTAAGAAAAACCTTCAGGAATCGGAGTTTTCTGCTGAATTCAGCCAGGGAGAAGATCCGATGAAAATGGCTAACCGCAACTCAAAGAATGGGAGAGAGGGTAGAGCCTAGTGGATCAAAATAAACCACGAAAAAAAGGCAGGCAGAATGGCGCTCAAAATGTTGAATTCGGGATGGAATTCGGTGATATAAATGCAGGGAAATTTTACGAACTTCCTTTTATGAACCGGGATAAAGATCAAAAGAAAAATAAAAATGAATGCTAAAAAACCGGCAGATCCTGCCGGTTTCTTAATTATTTTAAAGGTCCGGAAAAGACAGAGACTGTCTCAGAGCCTGAATCGAAATAGGCAAGAAGAACAGAGTCTTTCTTTTCAATTATTCCCTCGTTCATATACCTTTCAATATCAAAGGATAATTTTTCAATCAAGGTATGTTTGTATATTTCTTTTTCATTCAGCTGAAGATTTAAGAAGCTTTCTCCCAGCTGATTGGGGTTTTCGAGAAGAGACTGGTAAAGCTTTGATCTTTCGGATTTTTCAAAGGTTGGCTGCCACCATGGTTTTCTGGGCTTGTATTTTTGTTTTGAAATATAGTCATACTTCATCAGTCCTTCTGCTACATCCAGATCATCAATTTCAATGGATTGCAGAAATTCATATAGGCGTTTAAAGAGATCCTCAAGCTGATGCCCAATTCGGGACCAGCCCTTTTGCTCCCAATAGCTTCCAAATCTCTGGAAGAAATCAAAAGGAGTCGGAAAGACCTTAGTAACCAAATATTCGACAGTCGCATCCATCCTATGGTCATTCCAATATTTTTCCAGAACATCTTCAACCTGTTTAATGCGAATGATGTCATCGAAGGATAAAACATTATTTCCTAAGATTTCATATGGTGAATGGTCCATATATATATATTGATGATCTTCTGCTCTTAAGCGCAGGCCCGTACCTCTCAGCATTTTCAGAAAACCAAGCTGAAGCTCTTCCGGCCGCATTGCAAATACATCATTGAATGTTCTCTTGAATGAATCGTAATCCTCTTCAGGCAGACCGGCAATTAAGTCTAGATGCTGATCGATTTTTCCTCCATCCTTTACCATTGTGACTGTCCGGCAAAGCTTGTCAAAATTCTGCTTCCTCATGACCAATTCATTTGTATAGTCGTTTGTTGATTGAACTCCAATTTCAAAACGGAATAATCCTGCCGGGGCTTCCTTATTTAGAAATTCAATCACTTCAGGCCTCATAATATCTGCAGTGATTTCAAATTGAAATACAGTTCCCGGAAGATGTTCATCTATTAAAAACTGGAACATTTCCAATGCATAGCTGCGGCTAATATTGAAGGTGCGGTCCACAAATTTAAGGGTCTTTGCACCATTCTTCATTAAATACCGGATATCTTCCTTGATTTTTTCCCTGTCAAAGTAACGCACACCTACTTCAATGGAAGAAAGGCAAAATTGGCAGCTGAAAGGGCATCCCCGGCTGGTTTCTATATATGTGACCCGTTTTGAAAGGTGAGGAATATCTTCTTCAAAGCGGAACGGTGAAGGCAGGTCTCGCAAGTCCAGCTTATTCCGCTGAGGATTGATGCGAACCTGGTCATTTTCTCTGAAAGCAAGACCATGAACATTTTCCATATTCATGCTGCCCTTCAGCTCATGCAGCAGCTGTTTGAAGGTTTCCTCACCTTCCCCGATGACAATGTAATCAAATTCATTTACATTGTTCATCCAATCTGAGACATCATATGTCACTTCAGGCCCCCCGACGACAATATGAATGGAGGAATCTATCTTTTTGATCATCTTAATAACCTTTATTGTCTCTTCAATATTCCAAATATAACAGCTGAATCCGATCACCTCAGGTTTTTTGCGGATTAGGTCTGTAACAATATTCATTATTGGATCTTTAATAGTATATTCGGCTAATTCCACATCGAAATCAGGCTGAGCATATGCTTTTAAATAGCGGATCGCTATATTTGTATGAATGTATTTAGCGTTAAGCGTACTTGCGATAACTTTCATTTATTTCTGAACTCCCTTTTTAGCAACTTAAACATCATATAATTGTATCATATTTTTGACCGAAAAAAAGGAAGTAAAACATTGACATATGTTTTGCAGGAAAAACTATACAAATTATTATAATATTTATAAAAATACAACAATTCGCATTATAACTATAGTAAGATAGTAGAAAATAAATACTTAGCTGGGAGAGAGGACGAATGAAGGTAAGTCTTTTTGCAACATGTCTGGTGGATATGTTTCAGGGAAATGCGGGCAAATCTGCTGTTGAATTGCTTGAGCGCCTGGGATGTGAAATAGATTTTCCGGAAACACAGGTCTGCTGCGGCCAGCCTGCATACAACAGCGGCTATGTGAAGGAATCAAAGGAAGCCATGAAAAGGATGATCACAGCATTTGAACATGCAGACTATGTTGTATCTCCTTCCGGATCCTGCGCCTATATGTTTCATGAATATCCGCATGTTTTTAAAGGAGATTCATTATGGGAACCAAGAGCAAAGAAACTTGCAGAGAAGACATATGAACTTACTCAATTTATCGTTGAAGTCCTTAATGTGGACGATGTCGGGGCAAGGTTAACCGGAAAGGCCACCTATCATACATCCTGCCATATGACCAGGCTCCTTGGAGTAAAGGAAGCCCCTATGAGATTATTAAGGAATGTGAAGGGCCTTGAATTTGAAGAGCTGCCAGGAAAAGAGCAATGCTGCGGTTTTGGCGGAACATTCTCTGTGAAAATGGCTCAAATATCGGAACAAATGGTTGATGAGAAGGTTGGGCATGTAGAGGAGACCGAAGCAGAGATTCTGATTGGAGCAGACGCAGGGTGCCTGATGAATATTGGAGGCAGAATCGGAAGACAGGGAAAACCAATAAGGGTTATGCATATTGCTGAAGTGTTAAATTGCCGCTAAACCATAAATGGACATGCTTTCCTGCAAAGCTGGCAGGACAGTTTTGAAGTGTCTGGAGGAGAGCCTCCACACATTTCAAGAGGGATTGAGGAGCTTGCGTTTTTCTTAAGGGGGAATAAAAATGGCTATGAAAATAGGAACAAACGACTTTAAGGATCGAGTAGATTCCGGAATAAGCAATGCCTTTATGAGAGGGGCAGTTTCAGGGGCACAGGAAAGGCTTCAGACAAGAAGGCTTGATGCTGCAGCGGAGCTGGGAAACTGGGAAGAGTGGCGGTCGCTTTCTGAAGAAATTAGAAAGCATGTACTTGAAAATCTTGATTTTTACTTATACCAGCTCAGCGAAAATGTTGCTAATAGGGGAGGGCACGTCTTTTTTGCTGAAACTGCTGAAGAAGCCTCTGCATATATACGGGAAGTAATTGAAAAAAAGAATGCAAGAAAAGTGGTTAAATCAAAATCTATGGTAACCGAGGAGATACATTTAAATGCCTCGCTGGAAGAGGCAGGATGCCAGGTCATTGAAACTGATCTGGGAGAATACATTCTACAGGTGGATGACCATGATCCCCCATCACATATTGTGGCGCCTGCCCTTCATAAGAACAAGGAGCAGATTCGCGATGTATTTTCAGAAAAACTTAACTATCAAAACACAGAAAAGCCGGAAGAGCTTGCATGGCATGCGAGAGAAATGCTTCGCCACGAATACCTGACGGCCGATGTTGGCATAACCGGCTGCAATTTCGCTGTTGCAGAAACCGGTTCAATCACATTAGTGACTAATGAAGGCAATGCAGATCTTGTCACAGCACTTCCCAAGACACAAATTACAGTAATGGGCATGGAAAGGCTGGTCCCGACTTACGAGGAAATGGAAGTGCTGGTCAGCATGCTGACCAGGAGCGCGGTTGGGCAAAAGCTTACGAGTTATATAACTGTTTTGACTGGTCCAAGAGAAGAACTTGATGTTGATGGCCCTGAGGAATTTCACCTCGTCATTGTAGACAATGGCCGCTCATCAATTTTGGGAGGGGAGTTTCAATCCATCCTCCAATGTATCCGCTGTGCTGCATGTGTAAATGTCTGTCCCGTGTACAGGCATGTTGGAGGGCATTCTTATGGATCCATCTATTCTGGCCCGATTGGGGCGGTTCTGTCACCGCTATTAGGAGGCTATGATGATTATAAAGAATTGCCTTATGCATCCACACTTTGCGGAGCATGTACAGAGGCCTGTCCTGTCAAAATCCCTCTGCATGAGCTTCTTCACAAACACCGGCAGGTAATCGTAGAAAAAGAAGGAAGGGCTCCTATATCAGAAAAGATGACCATGAAGGCTTTTGGATTGGGGGCAGCTTCACCGTCCCTTTATAAATTGGGCTCTAAGCTTGCACCGGCAGCCATGAATCCATTTACAGCAGGGGACAAAATTACAAAGGGACCCGGACCGTTAAAGGCATGGACAGAA
Source organism: Cytobacillus sp. FSL R5-0377 (assembly GCF_038004385.1). Taxonomy (NCBI): domain Bacteria; kingdom Bacillati; phylum Bacillota; class Bacilli; order Caryophanales; family Bacillaceae; genus Cytobacillus; species Cytobacillus sp. FSL R5-0377. Next base: position 979,258 of record NZ_JBBORA010000001.1, on the reverse strand, counting down.
ATAAGGGATTTTCCAGCTCCTAATAAAGAAAGATTTCGTGATTGGTTCAAAAACCGGCCAAAAGGAGGCGGACAGCAGTGAAGGGGACTATTCAGAATCGGGATGCTTTTATTACTAAAATTGCAGGGAGACTGGGCAGAGAAAAAAGAACTTTCGGAGTTGAAAAGCCAAAGTGGAGCTATAATCCTCAGGATGCAATCTTTAGAGAAGCAGATGCAGATGAACTTTTAGAAGCTTTAAAAACACAGTGTACGAAAATTCACACTGATCTCCTTGTGACAAAAGCCGCTGATTTGCCGGAAACTCTTAAAAGAATTACTGCCGAGTACGGAGGCGGCCCAATAGTAACCTGGAAAGATGACCGTTTTAGACAGTTTGGGCTCACTCAGCTATTTGAGGAAATTTGGCCAAAAGAGAATGTGAAAGTATATGAATGGGACTATTCTGCTGAAAATAAAAATATTGAATATGCGGAACAGGCGAATATCGGAATCACAATCAGTGAAATTACTCTGGCTGAATCCGGAACAGCGGTCTTGTTCAGCAGCAGAGATCATGGACGGGCTGTCAGTTTTCTGCCCGCTGCTTCCATTATTCTTATTCCGAAAACCACATTGGTTCCCCGCATGACACAGGCTGCGAGGATTATAAGGGAAAGAGTAAAATCAGGGGAGCTTGCTCCTTCCTGCATTAATTTTATTACCGGACCAAGCAATTCAGCAGATATTGAGATGAACCTCGTAGTTGGCGTGCATGGACCTGTTAAAGCTGCGTATATTGTTATTGATGATTTATAATGCGTGAGACGCTTGATATCATAGGTTAAAAAAACGCTAACATTTTGTTGGCGTTTTTTATCGTCCAGGCGGAGTCTTGCTTAAGAAACTTCAGGGAACGCGCGTTTGGAAGGTGAGTTTCGTCTTTGTATTGAGATAAACACGGAAACAAATTTATAGCCCTTCTCAAATTGAGAAGGGCTATAAAAATTAAATGGAAAACTGTATGACTACATAGTGCGGTTTTTCGCAATTTCAGAGTATAGTAATAACGCAAGTTTGGAGAAGTTTTATTTAGATTTAAAGAGTGACTGGGGATTGCAGCTTACCTGTTTTTCTCCCGGCATTAAGATTTATTATCATTCCCTGTTCGTTTTGCCCTAATTATTCCCGAGAAGTCATAGATTGCAAATAAAGCCGTTAAAATGATAATTGCCGTAAAACTGTGTTCACGCGGAACTGAAAAATAAGAAATAATAAGTGCTAGACCAAAGAATAACCAGCCAATGTAATGCCATTTATAATATGATATATCAATCCCTCCCAGGTAATCATTTTACTAAATTTGGTGTGGATGTAATATTATTCTACCAATTAGAGGGTGAAGCTTCAAAAGGTGTCACCTAAATATTTATTCCTTTTCTCGTAACTTACTAAAAGATAAAATAATGGAAATTTATTAACAATCATAGCTGTTAATTAACATAAGCTAAACTTATGGAAAATTATAAACTTTTTAAAATTTTCATATGATATTAAGCGAAGTATTATAGGAATAGGAAATATTCCAAACAAACAAGGGATGTCCGATGGGAATTGATTTTCATAATAAAAAAAGTCGTAAAACTTATACCACCAGAAATGCAGATCATTCATGGATCAGAGCTATAAAGGACCTTGTGCCAATCAAAAATATCTCATTGGCATTGGATATAGGCTGTGGCGGAGGTATTTATTCCAAGGCTCTATCCGATTTGGGGGTGCAATTTGTTACTGGCATCGATTTTTCCGAAACAATACTAGAAGGTGCTAAAGAAAACTGTAAAGAACATAAGAACATATCCTTTATAAAAGGTAATGCTTTGCAAACGGGCTTAGAAAGTAACAAATATGATTTTGTTCTTGAAAGAGCACTGATCCATCATATAGATGATTTACAGCAATGCTTTAACGAGGCATTTAGATTACTAAAGGATGATGGATACTATATTGTTCAGGACCGTACACCTGAAGATTGTTTATTAAAAGGGAATGAAAGTCATATTAGAGGGTATATATTTGATCTGTTCCCAAAGTTAATAACAAAAGAAATTAACCGCAGATACCAAAGCCAATTGGTTATAGATACACTTAAACAAGCAGGATTTAGTCAAATTGAAGAAGTTAAATTGTGGGAAACCAGAAAAGTATATGATTGCAAAGAGCAATTGATTAATGACTTAAACAGGAGAACAGGCAGGAGTATTTTACACGATTTAGACGATAAAGAATTAACATTATTGATAAATTATATAGATGAGTCAATTTCAGCTGATCATAGCATAGTTGAAAAAGATAGATGGACGATTTGGAAAGCAGTCAGATAGTTGAATAGATTAGGATTATTTATGTAATGATGAAGGAAGATGACGATCAGCACGCTGAAAACAGGTGTCTGACAATACTTAAAAATTCAATTTTTCAAGGAGAAACATAAATAAAAAAGCGCGAAACCTATGATATATATGGGTTTCGCGCTTTTTTTCTGTAGCGTCCCAGGCGAGATTCGAACTCACGACCTACAGCTTAGGAGGCTGTCGCTCTATCCAGCTGAGCTACTGGGACATGGTGGTATAATGAAATGAAATTGTTGCAATACAAATAAGATTGGCATATCCTGTTTCTTCCTCTGCAAGCCTATACAGGGAGTAAATGCGTCGAAACAAAGCTGCAGGGATGTACTTCAGTGAAGCTTACGCTTAGCTGAGCTACTGGGACATGATGGCATATCGCACAGCAAGTATTTATATTGGTAACACAGTTACTTATTATAATCCCTTCATCAAAATTGGTCAATGGTTATGCCTAAAGAAAAACCGGCCATTAGAAAATGACCGGTTTATGATCTAACTTGTAAGTTTATTTCGATAAAATCTGGCATATGCTTTTGATCTATCTTTCAGCTTTTTTAACTGTGATGTTCTAAGTTCGATGATTGGCTGTGCAAAGGAAGTAATCAGTTTGCTTGAGAGAAGCAAGGTCAGAATCAGCGATATACCGGCAAGCAGCAGGAAGTTTTCTGGTTTATTGAAAAAGTCCTGTAAGTGGCTTACTCTGAAAACCCGAACAAAGAACCCATGAAGCAGATAGACATAAAGTGTGTTTTTGCCTAAATTAGTAAAGAAATAGTGCTTGCGGGGCACGAAAGCAAAGAAGCTAAGCACCATTATTAAGCTTAAAATATAAAAGCCTAATCTCGTTAGAACAGCTCCAATGGAAGCTGCCCCCATTTCAGTGTATGGCTTCGAGCCAAGCAGCCATTTGTAATCCACTTCAGGGTAAAGATAGAAGCCGATAAAGACGACCGCAAAAATACCTAATGCACTAATTCTGAATTTTGGCTGGAATAAAGCATATAAATGTTCTTTCTTTAAATAATATCCCAATAAAAATAATGGGAAGAAAACAAAGGTTCTTGATAAACTTAAATAGTTTGAAATCCAATCAGCATATCCGACAGCAAGCCCTATGATCACGGCAGCTGCCAGGGAGTATTTCGCTTTATATTTTGCGAAGAGCAGAAGCATAATATTCCAGCAGAACATGCTTATCAGGAACCATAATGACCAATGAGGGTTAAAAGGATCCAGCTCAAAGGTTCCTTTATTATATAAAAAGTAATAAAAAACCGAATAAATAACCTGGAAAATGATATATGGCAGTATTAGCTTTTTGGCAATTTTCTTTATATATCCTTTTTTATAGAAGCCTTTGGCAAAAAAGCCGGATACCAATATAAATGCCGGCATATGGAACGTATAAATAACTTTATATACTGTATAAATTGTTTCATTATCTTCAATAAAAGAGCGGAGCAAATGCCCGAAAACGACAAAGAAGATCAAAATAAACTTGGCATTGTCGAAGTAATAGTCACGTTGTTTCATATGTCCTCCTCTATTAAAGACCCCCAAATAAATACTTTCTCTGTCTTTACCCACTGTAACATGAAGCAAACTTCTTTTCTCGTGTAAATAGAAGGTTATATTTACAGAAAAAGTTAATTATAAAAGATCCAATATGGCTGTAACATACTAAATGAAAAATCTGTTATATAAAAAGGGTGTTCAACCAACTCATATAATATAAGGGTTAGTATATTTTTATTAATCTGTTTCAAAAATATTGTATTGATTGTTATTTTTGTTTCAGATAAATGGTAGCAGTCCGATTAGTCTGCCAAGCTATAAAAAGACGATCTCCCCAGGAAAAAAATCATAAAGGAAAAGCACGGATAAATGCCGGGCTATAACAAATTGGAAAAATAATCTTCAAATGTTATTTTTGTTCTATTATAATGAATTGAAAGAATAGTAAAAAAGAATTAGAAGTGAACTGGTTCAATTGTTTGCATGCGGTTAAATCACAAAGGGGGAAGTAATTTGAAAGGGGCAAGAAAATACGAAGCAGGGAAGAAGGAACGTACTGTTTCCTTTAAGCCTAAAAAGCCTGATATAGGTAAGTTCTTTAATAAGATGGCCGGCACGCACTGGTGGAAGAATCTGAAGCTAGGCCAGAAATATGGGGTTGCGCTTTTTGTGACTATTGGTCTATTTACAGTTTCAACAGTCCTTACTTTTTTTCTGCTTACAATCGCCAGCTCAAAACTGGAGATTGTGAAGGATTCTGGGGAGAATGCCATTAAGATTACTGAATCGGCTGCTACATTTCACCATAAAGGAAGCACAATTGGAAACTTTATCATTGACTCCAATCCTAAACACTTAAAGACCTTTGACCAGCTGACAGAGGATTTTAATAAATTAAAGGAGGAAGTTTCTCCGGATTTGAGCAGTGCAAAATCGAAAGAACTTTTTAAGGAAATTGATGAAAATGATCAAAAAATCACCAGTTTATTTCATGAAGTCATTGAGCCAAAAGTAAAACTTCAGCATGAAAGAGAGTACAGGCTTGGGAAATTGCAGGCAGATAATATTATTTCTGAAACGGTTGAAAAATTGAATACCCTGAGCAGTATGATGAAAGAGGACCAGAACAAAGCTGTATCTTCTGCTAAAGCAAGTCTTATCTTAACTTTAATAACACTTGGTATTTCAATCATCGTTTCTGCTATTTTTGGAATAACAAGTATTGTTTTTATAGGCAGTATCATTACAAAAAAATTAAATTCGATCGTTACATTCTCAAATGAAATAGCAAATGGAAACCTCAACGCTGATTCAGTTGAATATGAGGGCAATGATGAAGTGGCACAGCTTAGCAGAGCTATGAATTCCATGAAAGTGAAACTGCAGGCTATGATTCAGGAAATTAATGCAGTTTCTGGATATGTAACAGAAAGAAGCGGAGAATTGAATATTGCTGCTAATGAAGTAAAAGCAGCCAGTCAGCAGGTTGCTTCTACTATGCAGGAGCTTTCAGGAGGAGCTGAGGATCAGTCTGGTTCAGCAACACGATTGTCATTATTGATGGACGAGTACCTGGAAAGAGTGAATGAAGCAGCAAGCAGCGGGAATAAAATCAAGAGTGCTTCCACAGAGGTGTTGTCGCTTACTGAGGATGGAAACAAGCTCATGAAAGAATCCCAGGAACAAATGGGATTAATTAATCAGATAATGAAATCATCTGTGAACAAGGTTAATGGGCTGGATGATCAGACCAAACAAATTTCAAGGCTAGTTAAGGTTATAAAGGAAATTGCTGACCAGACCAACCTGCTTGCATTAAATGCAGCAATTGAAGCTGCCAGAGCCGGTGAGCATGGAAGAGGGTTTGCAGTCGTTGCTGATGAGGTGAGGAAGCTTGCTGAACAGGTATCCTACTCTGTTTCGGATATCACCAAGATTGTCGGGGGGATTCAATCAGAGTCAAATAGTGTTGCCGTGTCACTTCAAACAGGCTATGCAGAAGTTGAAAAGGGAACTGAGCAAATTCAGTTGACAGGACAAACGTTTCAAAAAATTTACGAGGCAGTTAACTCAATGTCCACCAATGTTAGTGACATTTCCCGCAGCCTCGAGCAAGTATCAATTAACTCTTCGCATATGAACCAGTCCATTGGCAATATTGCCGCAGTATCTGAGGAATCTGCTGCAGGCATCGAGCAAACAAGTGCATCAATGGCTCAGACTAATCATTCAATGGAGGAAATCTCAGATAATGCACAATCTCTTTCGGAATTGGCTGAACAATTAAATGAGATGATCATAAAATTCAAACTGTAAATTTTTAGGTATACTCGTGAAAGGGTATGCCTTTTCTGTATTCTCCAAACGCATTAATATTAAAAATTATTTATGACAGTTTTCCCTGAGATTTAAAGGTTTTGGTCAAATTTTGTAGAAATATTTAATTAATTGCATACCCCAATAGGAGGAAATAGAGTGGTCATTATGAATCAGGAAATCAGGAGACTCTATGCCAGGATTGAGACTTTGGAAAAGGAAAATAATATTTTGGCCAATAATAATTCACTAGGATATAATCTTTTCTCACACTCAAAAGATGGAATTATAATATTTGACAGCGAGGAGAAAATAGTCGATGTCAATCCATCATTTATTGAAAGTATAAAAATGGATAAACAGCAGCTCATAGGCAATAGCCTGTATGAAATCGTACCGGAAAATAGGCATTTCAAGCTTGAAAAGCACATAGAGCTTCTGAGGAAGAATAAAAGTGCCAGAGGCATCCTGCCGGTATATACTGGCAGAAGTATTATTGAGTTTGATTTTACTGCCAGCATCCTAAATGATAGCGGCCTTTATATGTGTTTATTACGTGATGTAACGAGCAAGAGGCTCCTTGAGCGGAAAGTAAAAAAGAATGAAGAGCTTTATGCTGACTTATTTATCGAAGCACTTGATGGAATTATTTTTTGGGGTGGCGGCGGTGAAATCATCGATGCGAATGAAGCCGCTTGCCGAATATTTGAATGTACCCATGATGAGCTTCTCAATAAAAAGATAAAAGATTTTGTTTATGAAAAATCGGAAAGGTACAAAAGCATTGTAAAAGAGATGTTCGTTAAAGGAAGTATACGGGATGAGCTTGTTTTTCTGATGCCCAATGGCCAGTTTAAATCATTGGAGTTTACAGTGAAATTAAACTCCGTTGAAGGCTACCATATGACAATCTTCAGAAATGTAAGTGAGCGTCATGCCATGGAGAAAAGCTTAAGGGAAAGCGAACAAAAATTTCGCATGATATTTGAAGGAGCACTTGAAGGTATTCTTCTCTGGAACGATCAGTTTCAAATAGTTGATATTAATCAATCGGGCCAGAGAATGCTGCAGATGAAAAAGGATGATCTTATCGGAGCGTCACTTCATAGTATTTTGAATGACTGCAATATAACCGATGATGAATTAAAAGAGCAATTAAGAAACATACACACAGATGGCCAATCTGACGGGAATCTTTCCATTACTTTAAAATCAGGCAGAAAGAAATTCTTTGAGTTTTCCAACAAGCATAATATTTTTTCTAATATCAGTATGAGTACATTTAAAGATATAACTGAGAAGCTGGAAATGGAAGAACAGCTTCGGAAATCAGATACCTTGAATGTTATTGGAGAATTGGCTGCAGGGATTGCACATGAAATAAGAAATCCAATGACGGCTCTTAAAGGGTTTATACAGCTGTTGGAGAGCAGTGTAAAAGAAGATCATACGATGTATTTCAATGTAATCACCACTGAGCTCAGCAGGATTGATTCCATTATTAATGAATTTCTCATTCTCGCTAAGCCTCAAGCTGTCAAATTTATAGAAAAAGACATTTCACAAATCATGAAAGAAACAGTCGATCTCCTTAGTGCACAGGCTGTGCTTCATAATGTTCAATTCAGAACTTATTATGAACAAAATTTGCCCAAGGTTTTCTGCGAAACCAATCAAATGAAAAAGGTCTTTATCAACATCATTAAAAATGCAATTGAAGTCATGCCTAAAGGCGGTTATATTACCGTATCCGTTCAAAAGGGCCCTGGTCATAAAGTTCACATTACCATAAGGGATGAAGGAACAGGAATTCCTGCGCATAAAATAAAAAAGCTTGGTGAGCCTTTCTATACTACAAAAGAAAGAGGCACTGGACTTGGTTTAATGGTTACATATAAAATTATAGAAGAGCACAAGGGAACAATTGAAGTGGAAAGCAAATTGGGAAAAGGAACTGTTTTCCACATCTATTTGCCCTTATTATAAAGGCGGGAATTAATATGACAGGCAGAGTTTATTCTAAAAAAATGACACCGGTCGGAGATATTTACATCGTAGCAGAAAATGGAATTCTTTCGGCTATATACATGGGGGAAGATTTTATGGAAGGGGAAGAGGTATCATCATTGCAATTTGATCCTTCTAATACTTTAATCAGAAAGTGTACTCTCCAGCTTGAGGAATACTTTGACGGACATAGGAAGGAATTTGATATCCCTATAGAGCCCAATGGAACGGATTTTCAAAAAGCAGTATGGAAAGAGCTTTGCCTCATTCCATTTGGCGAAACAAGAAGCTATCAGGAAATCGCTGCCGGGATAGGGAAAGATAAAGCTGTGAGGGCTATTGGACAGGCAAACAAGGCCAATCGCCTTCCAATCATTATTCCTTGCCATCGTGTTATCGGCAAAAATAAATCTTTAACTGGCTATGCGGGAAGCAGGACAGAAATTAAAGAAATTTTATTATCCCTTGAAGGAGCCCATTATGCTAAATAGTTATCAAAATCACCCTTTCAAGGTGATTTTTTTGGTTTATTTAAATTCTATTGACGAAATGAACTAAATTCGATTACTATCTAATTAGATAAAAATCGAAATGGGGTACTTTACTTATGCAATTAAATCGTTTAGTAGCATTTTATAAGACAATGGGAGACCCTACCAGAATTCGGATTGTATTTCTCCTTGCCAAAGGGCCGCTGCATGGCCAGGCTATAGCCGGAAAGCTCGGCTTAACCCCGCCTACTATCACGCATCACCTGAATAAACTGCGGGAAATAAACCTTGTTTATCAAAGAAGAGATAAAAATTCTGTGTATTTTTATCTAAATGAATCCGTATTGAAACACCAATCAGGGGTTCTTGCAAAATTGGCAGACAAAGAGGAGGTTAAAAAAATGGAGGAACAAAATTCAGAAAACCAGAAGGTTATTGAAAATTTCTTTACCAGGGATGGAAAACTGAAGAATATTCCTGCCCAGAGAAAGAAGAAACTCATGGTTTTTGAACATTTAATTAAAGGCTTGAAAATGGGTAAAAAATATGAAGAAAAAGAGCTTAACGAATACATCAAACAGTTTCATGAAGATTATGCAACTATACGCAGAGAATTCATAATCAACCATTATATGTACCGCGAGAATGGGATTTACGAATTAAACCCTCCAGAAATGTGGGCAAAAATAGAAGGATAAGCAGGGGCCCTGACAGGGCCCTCTGCAACATTTTCAGCGGTAAAAATCCGTTTTGCGGTCATCAAAAATCGGAATTAAGCCGCGGACTTCCTTCACTTTATCCAGGTCAATTTCAGCATGCAGAATTTCTTCAGTTTCAGTGCCTTCAGCAAGCACATCCCCCCATGGATCAATAATCATTGAATGACCTGCAAAGACATTAGCAGGATCAGAGCCGGAACGGTTGCAGGCAATGACATAACACTGGTTTTCAATAGCACGTGCAATTAATAGCGCACGCCAATGAGCAAGCCGTGCCAATGGCCATTGAGCTACTACAAATATTGCTTCTGCACCATCTGCTGTATGGGTACGCAGCCATTCAGGAAAACGGATATCATAACAAATCATTCCTGCAAACTTCCTGTTGGCCAGGGAAAATCCTCCCCTTGCTGCCCCTCCTTTCAAATAGAGGTGCTCATTCATAAGCTTGAATAAGTGCAGCTTGCTGTATTCATGCAAAAGCTCACCATTATGGTCTACAATCAGCAGAGTATTGTAAATGCCATCAGTTGTTTTTTTGGCTACAGAACCGCCAATCAGGTAAACCTTATTTTTTTTTGCAATTTCTTTCAAAAATGCCAGTGAAAAAGCAGCATCCGGATCTGCTATTTCATCCAATCTGGTCAAATCATAGCCTGTCGTCCAAAGTTCAGGTAGTACTAAAACGTCTGGATCAGATTTAAGAGCTTTATTAATCATGGCTTCGGCCGCAATAAAATTCTTCTCTGGTTTTCCAAATGCAATATCCATTTGCAAACAAGCAATCCTTAATTTCACTTTACTCCCCCACAATCATCTTTTCCTTATGTTATGATTAGTCCGATAGATAAAAACTTTCTAAATTTTACTTTACAACTTACCATTTACGTTATATCATTTGGGACTATATTTTCAATCCTTTTTTTAAGCAGGTGAACAATTTGATTAATTATCCGCAATCTGAACTTTTAAAAAGTCTTCCTAAACAGTTTTTTGCTTCTTTGACTGTGAAGGTGGGAAAAAAACTTGAACAGGGCTATGATGTCATCAATTTGGGACAGGGAAATCCAGATCTGCCAACCCCGGATCATATTGTCAAAAGTCTTCAACGTGCAGCCGATAACCCTCAAAACCATAAGTACTCTCCTTTTCAGGGTTACCCGTATTTAAAAAAGGCAGCAGCTGACTTTTATAAAAGGGAATATGGTGTAGAATTAGACCCCGATACTGAAATAGCCATTCTTTTTGGAGGCAAAGCAGGGCTTGTTGAAATCCCCCAATGTCTTTTAAACCCTGGGGACAGGATATTGGTTCCAGACCCGGGATATCCTGATTATTGGTCAGGAGTTGCGCTGGCTAAAGCAGAAATGGTGACAATGCCTCTGAGGGAAGAAAATAACTTTTTGCCAGTATATAGTGACTTGCCGGCTGAGGAGCTTAAAGCAGCCAAGTTGATGTTTCTTAATTATCCAAATAACCCTACTGGAGCAATCGCAAACAAAGAATTTTTCCAGGAAACAGTTGAATTAAGCCGAAGGCATGAGATATGCGTAGTCCATGACTTTGCATATGGAGGAATTGGATTCGACGGAAAAAACCCTGTCAGTTTTCTTCAGGCAGAAGGAGCAAAAGAGGTTGGAATTGAAATTTATACTCTATCAAAGACCTTTAATATGGCTGGCTGGAGAGTAGGGTTTGCCGCTGGAAATGCAAGCGTTATCGCAGCATTGAACCTGATGCAGGATCATCTTTACGTCAGCTTGTTTGGAGCTGTTCAGGAAGCTGCAGCAGCTGCTCTGTCAGGCTCTCAGGATTGTGTAAAAGAGTTGAATTCGATCTACGAGTCTAGACGGAATACCCTCATTTCCGGTCTCAGGGAAATTGGGTGGGATGTACAAGCGCCAAAAGGCTCCTTTTTTGCATGGCTAAAGGTTCCTGAATCATTTACATCTGAAGAGTTTTCTGAGTATCTCCTTGAAAAAGCGCATATTGCAGTGGCACCCGGAAACGGCTTTGGCCCGTTTGGAGAAGGATTTGTAAGAGTCGGTTTGCTGACATCTGAAGAAAGACTTAGAGAAGCGGTGGAGCGAATACAAAAATTAAGCTTGTTTTAATTTTTTCAAAAATTCAATTGACAAAAGCATATAGCACTGTCATAATTTTAATTAAATTTCTAAATTAACTGAATACTCGATTTCGTTTTCTTATCAAGAGCAGGCGGAGGGACTAGCCCTATGAAGCCCGGCAACCGACTTAACAAAAGCACGGTGCTAAATCTTGCAGCTAATAGCTGAAAGATAAGGAGATGTTAGATTGTTATGCTAACCTCTTCTTATTTGAAGAGGTTTTTTTATTTTTTCCATTCTTTGAAATTGAAAGGAAGAAGATTAATGAGTGAGATTATTGCAGCGTATCTGATACATGATGAAAAACATAATCCCGAGAAAAAAGCAGAGGAGATTGCTTTAGGATTAACGGTGGGATCATGGACCCATTTGCCCGTGCTTGAAAAGCTTCAGCTGGAGAAGCATAAAGGCAGGGTCGTTTCTGTTGAAAGAGTGACAAAAAATACAGGAAGCAAGGAAACAGCTGCGATCATTAAGATCGCCTATCCTGCTGTTAATTTTAGTCCTGATTTACCGGCAATATTAACAACCGTTTTTGGAAAACTGTCATTGGACGGAAAGATAAAACTGCTGGATTTAGAGTTTTCCAATGAACTTAAAAGCTTTTTTCCAGGACCTCGATTTGGAATTGAAGGACTGAGAGAAAAATTAAATGTGTATGACAGACCTCTTTTGATGAGCATCTTCAAAGGAGTGCTCGGCAAAGATATGGATTTTTTGACTTCACAGCTGAGAGAACAGGCCTATGGGGGCATTGATCTTGTAAAAGATGACGAAATTTTATTTGAAAACAGCCTTACACCGTTTGAAGCCCGGATAGCAGAAGGAAAAAAGGTGTTAAGGCAAGTTTACGAGGAAACGGGCCATCAAACCCTTTATGCTGTGAATTTAACAGGCAGAACATTTGAATTAAAAGACAAGGCAAGGAAGGCAGCAAGTCTTGGTGCAGATCTTCTGCTGTTCAATGTATTTTCTTATGGACTCGATGTTTTGCAGTCCTTAAGAGAAGATAATGAAATTGAATTGCCTATCATGGCACATCCTGCAGTTAGCGGAGCTCTTTCAGCTTCAAGCCTTTATGGAATCTCTTATCCTTTACTTTTGGGCAAGCTGCTCAGATATTCGGGTGCTGACTTATCTTTATTCCCATCTCCTTATGGGTCTGTTGCTCTTGAAAAGACACAGGCAATATCCATTGCTGATAACCTGAATGCGGAAGATTCCTTCAAAAGATCTTTTCCGGTACCCTCAGCCGGCATTCATCCGGGTTTAGTGCCTTTGCTTTTCGAAGACTTCGGAATAGACAGTGTAATCAATGCCGGAGGCGGGATACACGGGCATCCAGATGGGGCAAGAGGAGGCGGTTTGGCATTCCGCCAGGCGATTGATTTGACTTTAAAGGGAGTTTCTTTGGCTGATGCTCCTTCAGACTTCACCGAATTAAAAAGCGCGATCGATTTGTGGGGATCAAAAGAGGCGGCTGTTAAGAATGGCTAAAATAGGGGTATTTTGCGACTTTGATGGAACTATTACCGAAAGTGATAACATCATCAATATTATGAAACATTTTGCTCCTCCCCAATGGGAAGGAATAAAAAATCAAGTTCTGAATCAGGAGATTTCTATTAAAGAGGGAGTAGGAAAGATGTTTTCCCTTCTCCCTAGCAATTTGAAAGGAGATCTCACAGATTTCATCCTGGAAAATGCAAAAATAAGAGATGGGTTTCAGCTTTTTGCCGATTACCTGGCACAAGAAAATATACCGCTTTATATAGTAAGCGGGGGGATAGATTTTTTTGTGACTCCTGTACTGGAGAAATATGGACCCTTTAAAGCAGTGTTCTGCAATAGTTCTGATTTTAGCGGCGATAAAATAAAAATCTTATGGCCCCACAGCTGTGATGAAAAATGTGAAAATAATTGCGGATGCTGCAAGCCCTCCATTATGAGGAGGCTGGAGGATGAGGACACGTTAAAAGTCGTTATCGGAGATTCAGTAACTGACCTTGAGGCTGCAAAACAGGCGGACTTTGTCATAGCAAGAGATCTGCTCCTGGAGAAAAGCAAAGAGATGAACCTTAATCACAATTCATTTGAAACGTTCTATGATTGCATAGAAGTTATAAAAAAATTAAATGAGGTGAGAGTATGAGCACACTTGAGGAAAAATGGAATGAGCTCGCCGATATTAAAGACGAGCTCGCAGCAAGGGACTGGTTTATGGGGACGAGCGGAAATCTGGCCATTAAGGTCAGTTCAAATCCGCTTCAATTCCTTGTAACTGCAAGCGGAAAGGATAAAAGAAAACGCACTTCCGAAGACTTCCTGCTAGTGGATGAATTTGGCCGTCCGGTGGAAGAAACTCATTTAAAGCCATCCGCTGAAACACTTCTGCATACGGAAATATACAGTAAAACAAAAGCTGAATGCAGTCTTCATGTACATACAATCGATAATAATGTTATCTCAGAAATATATGGAGATCAGGAGGCAGTAACATTTCAGGGGCAAGAGCTCATTAAAGCATTTAATAAATGGGAGGAGGATGCTGTCCTTAGAATTCCGATTATTCCAAATTATGCGCATATTCCTGCGCTGGCAAATTGTTTCTCTTCCCATGTACATGAAGATTCAGGTGCAATTTTAATTAGAAATCACGGAATTACTGTTTGGGGCAAAACCTCTTTTGAGGCTAAAAAGATCCTTGAAGCTTCAGAGTTTCTGTTCCGCTATCAGCTAAGGCTTCTGGAGCACAGACCCAATCAGCTATCCAGAGTTGTGTAAGGCACAAGATGCAGATTTAAATAAGAAAGATAACAGTAGAGAGGAATGATTAGCATGGCATATATCGTACTGAAAAATTCAAAAAAAGAAATCAGGAATCAGGAAGAAGTTGCTTCTTTTCTGGAAAAACAGGGGGTTATCTATGAGCAATGGGAAATAGATAAATTGCCAGAAAACCTTCAGGAGAGATATTTGCTTTCTGATGATGAAAAACAACAAATACTTGAGACATTTGCTGCAGAAATTAAGGATATTTCAGAAAGAAGAGGATACATGGCCCAGGATGTCATTTCTCTTTCGGAAAATACGCCGAATTTGGAACAGCTCCTTCAGAATTTTCAGCAGGAACACCATCATACAGACGATGAGGTAAGGTTTATTGTCAGTGGCCACGGAGTTTTTATTATACAAGGAAAAGATGGGGAATTTTTTGAGGTATACTTAAAACCCGGCGATTTAATTTCCGTGCCTGAAAATATCCGTCATTATTTCACTTTGCAGGATGACAGAAAGGTGGTAGCCATCAGAATTTTTGTATCTTCAGAAGGATGGGTGCCAATTTATGAGGAAAAGGAAGTTCATCAATAATACGTTGACCCATTGCTCCGGCATTGGGTTTTTTATTTTTCCACTATAGTAGTTGGATATTTTTTACAATCCTAACTTGCAAAAATTTTATCAAATACTGTTGATTCCTCATGTTTTAAGCAGCAGAAGTGTGTCGAAACCGTGTGAAGCCAAAGTGAAATTTGTGTCGATTAAAACAACTTTGGAAAAAGATTGTCTAATATTGCGAATCTATTTACATTTATAGAAATTCTTGTAATAATGCTTCAAGTAGACACATTAATATTGGATAAAAGGGATAGGATTAGGAGGAAAAAAGTTGCGCAATAAAAGAATACAGCTGCTGACTGAAATCCAGCAAAAAAGGGAAAAAATGATAGAAACGGCCAGGGAAAAGGGGATGGCTAGCCAGGAAACGGTTCTCTGCAGCCAGGAACTCGATCAATTGATTTTTGAATATCAATGCGCCATAAAACGGGAGAAGGAACAAAGAAATAGAATGAGAGTTTCATTCAGACAAATGATTCTATCCCTTAAGAAAGCAGTTGTATAATTATAATAACAAAGGATATTTAATGAGTATATAGAGGTAATCAAAAAGAATCCGTGGAGGGTTCTTTTTTTTGCAATCTTCTGCCATTCTAGTAATAAACATATTAATTCATTAAAGAAGTACTATGCCTGTATAGAGAATCATATATCGTAATACAAAGCTTTTTTTCACTTAAAGTTTTCAATACTCATACAAGCTTTAAGTAAGAGGAGGGAAAGAAGAAAATGCACATAGTTGTGTGTGTCAAGCAAGTGCCTGATACAAAAATCATTAAAATCAACCCCAAAACCAATACCTTGGACCGGCGCAGTGCTCCTGCCATATTAAATCCTTATGACGCCCATGCAGTTCAGGAAGCTGTGAGAATTACAAAGACAATTGGAAAAGGCACCATATCGGTCTTATCCATGGGGCCACCACAGGCTGTAGCGGTTATTAAGAAAAGTATCGAAATTGGGGCGGATAGGGGATATTTGATTTCTGACCGTGCATTTGCCGGTGCCGATACATTGGCTACCAGCTATGCCCTGTCTAAAGCATTAGAACGTATTTCAAAAGATATGCCTGTCGATTTAATTCTATGCGGAAAGCATGCTATTGATGGAGATACCGGCCAGGTTGGACCAGGAATCGCAAGGCGGCTGGATATCCCTCCAGTCACCAATGTGATCGAGATAGCGGAAGTTAATGAAAGTGAAAAAACGGTTTTAATAAAAAGGAAGATCACTGATGGATATGAATTAATCCAAGCTCAAATCCCTTGCCTGCTGACAGTTGAAAAAGAGATTAACAGCATAGAATATTCCCCTATGCCAAATATGATAAAAGCCGCCAGATATGAGCCGGTGGTCTGGTCTGTAAATGATCTTGAAGGTGTGGATCGGACCCAGCTTGGGCTGAAGGGATCTCCTACGATAGTGGGTAAAATGTTTACTCCTCCAAAGCCAGAAGGCGGAAAAAGGCTTGAAGGAAATTCAGATGAACAGATACAGCAGCTGATGGAGCTTCTTAATGATAAAAAAGAGCTGTTTGCAGGCAAATAGCTGTAATAAACAGGGGGGATTAACATGATGGATGAGTACCGTGGAGTATGGGTATTCATAGAACAAAATGATGGGAAAATTGAAGAGGTTTCCCTTGAATTGCTCGGAGCAGGCAGAAAGCTGGCTGATAAGCTTGAGGTACCTCTTTCCGGGGTGCTGCTTGGGTATGGAATAAAGTCTTTAAGCCGGGAGGTCATCACATATGGTGCTGATCTGGTCTATGTAATTGACCACGAAGTAATGAAAGATTACCGGACAGAATCTTATATGAAGGCTGTTATCAAGCTAGCTGAAAAATATAAGCCTGAAATATTTCTATATGGGGCCACCTCCAATGGGAAAGATTTAGCCAGTGCAGTTGCCACAGACCTAAGTACTGGATTGACAGCGGATACAACCATGCTGGATGTCGAGGTGGAAAAGAGACTTCTGGAAGCAAGCCGGCCGGCATTTGGAGGAAACATTATGGCAACCATCCTCTGCAAAAAACACCGGCCTCAGATGGCTACTGTCCGCCCTAAGGTTATGAAAGCAATGGAGCCTGATCCAAATAGGCAGGGTGAGATTATAGAAGAATCGATTACATTGAGAGAAGATGACATGCGCACAAAGGTGATTGAAATTGTGAAGGATGTCACAAAAAAAGTGAATTTAGCTGAAGCCCATGTTGTCGTTGCAGGCGGGAAAGGGATGGGCGATATCCAAAACTTTCAGATGATCCATGAGCTGGCTGACGCCATCGGAGCAACCGTAGGGGGAACAAGGGATGTTGTTGAGGCGGGATGGCTTCCGCATGAACAGCAGGTTGGACAGACCGGAGAAACCATTACTCCAAAGATCTATTTTGCTATTGGGATTTCAGGTGCCATTCAGCATGTTGTAGGCATGAAGAATTCAGAGCTTATTATTGCGATTAACAAAGATCCTGAAGCACCTATTTTCGATGTAGCCACTTACGGTATCGTAGGTGATGCACTTGATATTGTTCCGAAACTTATTGAAAAGTTCAAGGAAGCCAGCGAAAGAGGAGGTGAAATGAGCTATGTCTGAAAAGTTTGATGTTATTGTGGTCGGTGCAGGGCCTGCAGGAACTTCCTGTGCTTACACCTGCGCTAAAAACGGACTGAAAGTCCTGCAAATAGAAAGAGGAGAATATCCAGGCAGCAAAAATGTAATGGGCGGAGTACTATACCGTAAGCAAATGGAGGAAATCATCCCGGAGTTTTGGAAAGAAGCCCCACTCGAACGGCCTGTCATAGAACAGCGTTTCTGGATGATGGATAAAGAATCCGCAGTGAGTTTTGGCTACAAAGGTCTTGAGTGGGGAAAGGAACCATATAATAATTTTACGGTTCTGCGGGCGCGATTTGACCAATGGTTTGCTAAGAAAGGGGTAGAGCAGGGGGTTCTATTAATAAATGAAACCGTTGTACTTGAATGTTTGACTGAGAATGGGAAAGTGGTTGGTGTAAGAACTGACCGTCCGGATGGAGATATATATGCAGATGTAGTGGTTTTGGCAGATGGCGTGAATTCACTGCTGGCAAAACAGCTTGGCTACCATAAAGAATTCCGGCCTGATGAAGTGGCGCTGACAGTTATGGAAGTTATTAATCTTTCTAAAGATAAGATTAATGATCGTTTTAACCTGGAAGACAACCAGGGCTGCACGATAGAAATCTTCGGAGACTCCACTAAAGGCAATCTCGGAACAGCTTTCATCTACACCAATAAAGATAGTATCAATATTGGCGTGGGCACGACTCTTTCAAGCATGATTAAGGCAAAGCTTAAACCTTATGACCTGCTGGATTATTTAAAAACACACCCTATGGTTAGACCTTTAATAGAAGGAGGAGAATCCGCTGAATATCTGGCTCATCTTATTCCGGAAGGGGGCTACCACTCGGTGCCAAAAGTGGCCGGAAATGGAGTGCTTCTAGTTGGTGATGCGGCACAGCTTGTAAATGCCATTCATCGTGAAGGTTCTAATATGGCCATGGCTTCCGGAACAATGGCTGCTGAAACGATCATTGCCGCTAGAGAGCGGGGAGATTTTAGTGAAACCAGTTTGAATCAATACAGGGAGAAACTGTATCAAAGTTTTATTATTAAGGATCTGGAAAAATATAAAGATGCAACTCACACGTTTGAGAACTATCCGCAATATTTTAAGGAATATGTTCCGATGCTGAACAGGGCAGCGAACAAATTCTTCACTGTTGATGGAACTCCGAAGAAAGATAAGCAAAAAGAAATAATGAAGAGTTTCACCAGTGAACGAGGGACTATTCGTGTGCTTCAAGATATGTACAGAGCATGGAAGGCGGTGAAATAATGTCAACAAAAACGATCGAAGAAAAGCAATATTTGGTTCGTTTTAAGGCAGATACAAAATCACATCTTACCGTATTGGATCATGATATCTGTATGACAAAATGCCCTGATAAAATATGCACCATCTTCTGCCCGGCTGAGGTCTACAAATGGGAAGGATTAAGAATGCAGGTAGGCTACGAAGGGTGTCATGAATGCGGAAGCTGCAGAATAGGATGTCCGTATCAGAACATTAAATGGGAATATCCTAAAGGAGGTCATGGGATAGTATTCAGGCTAGCATAATTCAGCCCGCAGAACCATACAAAAAACCGGCCAACAAATTGGCCGGTTTTGAAAAGGGGGGATGAAAAAGGCTTTATCTTTCGGTACATGTACATTATAAATTTGAAATATTAATAAACTGTTAACAAGATATATAAAAACTATGAATTCTAAAGTGATTTTCCAAACTGACGCGTTAATGCTTTTTAGTAATAGTGCTTTAGTAACTTAACTTTTCAGACAGAATTTGTTAAACTGAAATTGGTCGAACTACTATAGTTGACCCCCTATAATCTGGAGAGCTTAGTTTATCTAGGCTCTTTTTTTATTTCATTATGGGATAAG
Source organism: Cytobacillus sp. FSL R5-0377 (assembly GCF_038004385.1). Lineage (NCBI taxonomy): Bacteria > Bacillati > Bacillota > Bacilli > Caryophanales > Bacillaceae > Cytobacillus > Cytobacillus sp. FSL R5-0377. The sequence continues at coordinate 959,802 of NZ_JBBORA010000001.1, read as the reverse complement.
GTTTTTTATTGGGTTTAAATTATACGTAGTATTTACCTATATGTATGTTATTTCACATGCGAGGGTAAAAAAAGATGGAGCGAAGGAGAAATAACTTTTTGAGGTTAGCTGATTTTTTCTTGATTATTTAAAAAACTGAACTTGGAGTCTTTGACATTGGCTTCAATTTCTCTGGCATGTTCAAAAGCTTTATGGATGCATTCATGAAGGGATGAAGAATATAGTACTTCATTCCATGAAAAGCTTCCTTCTGAATTAGATGGATAAATGGTTACTTTCCAGCAATAGAACTCTTTTTCCTGTTCTTTAAGCTGTCCTTCCATGGCGATTAGCCAATGTGTTTGCCCATTGGAAAGGAGTGAGTCAGCTGTTTTCGCCGGAATAAGGCATTTTTGATAAAACTCATAATAGGCTGGCAGATGCATTTTTTATCCCTCCTAACAATTTACAGGGTTTAGCTGCGCCGTTATAAAGATAACTTACCTTTATTATATGGCAAAAAAAGAGAATATTGCACACAATTATTTTAATTTTTTGAAAATTTTTAAGGATGTTCAAAGTGATAGGCATCACAACAATCAAACCTGCTATTTTTTATACTAAACCTATAACAGATAGGAGGGATTTAAGGATGGAAGGCTGTATGAGCTCCATGATGAGCAATGGTCCAGTCATTCTTAGCAAAGGACTGAATCAGCTTAAAGAGGAGCATCCTCCTCTTTTGGCAATGCTTGAAGAGCTGCTTAATATCACCATTAAAATGGAGGAATCTCCGGACAGAGCTCTGTTTGAGAAATTAACTGAAAATGTACAGAGTTTCTGCAGTCAGCTTGATCCTCATTCAGAAAGGGAGGAAGGCGTACTATTCCGCATAATGGAACGGTATTTGGGAAAAGGAACAGGCCCTATAGCTGTCATGGAGTATGAGCATGATCAGGCTAAAAGCTGTATTAATTCTTTCTTAAGAGCCGCTGAAGGAAAAGAGCATTTGACAGAAAAAGAAATGGCCGAACAAACCAGGCAAATTAAAAAGGCATACCACACTCTGACACAGCATTTTTCTAAAGAAGAAAACGTTCTTTTTCCTATGGCGGAAAATCTTCTTACTGAAGAAGAAAAAAATGAGCTTTATATGAAAATACAGCAAATATAAAGAGGAGGGAGCCCCTCCTCTTTTATAATTAGGCTATTATTGAAAGGTTTCCTTGATGCTTTTTGTTTACTGAGTTAATTGCAGCGGAAGGTGAGAGATCCTAGAAAATGCATACATTTTTTTCGTGCGGTGTGTACTCAAGTAAGCATATTCAATGTCCTGCGGGAGTAGCGGGACAGATGAGATCCAGCATACGAGTAGCGTCGAGGGGCTTAGGCGCCCGCCCCGCGATCATTGAGCATTCCTTTGCTGCAATCAACGGGAAAAAATGATAAGCAAAAGATAACATTTAAAGAGCCTTACAAAAAGAACCCTTAATTATTCCATTCAGAAACCCTTTCATCTGGGGGAAGCAATAAAGTCAGCAATCCCAAAACGGGAAGAAACCCTGTTAATATAATCATATTAACCAGACCAATAGTGTCGGCTATATAGCCCAAAGCAACGGAGCCTATTGCCCCCATGCCGAAAGCCAGCCCTACAGTCAGTCCAGCCATTGTGCCGATTTTGCCTGGGACGAGTTCCTGGGCGTATACAACAGTCACAGAAAAGCTTGACATAAGAATAAATCCGCCTGCCACCAGCATGATAAATGCAAGAGCGGAAGGCACTAATGGAATGAGAATTGAAAGAGGAACAGTCAGTATCATTGAAAGAAAAATAATCTGTTTCTTCCCAAACCGATCTGCAAGCGGGCCGCCAAAAAACGTACCCAGCGCCCCTGAGACTAAAAATGCAAATAAAAAGAGCTGTGCCTGACTAATTGTGAATGAATACTTCTCTATTGCATAAAAAGCATAGAAATTTGTCATCCCAGAGATATACCACGAACGGGCAAATATCAAAAAAAGAACCAATAGAAGGGCTCCCCACACCTTTTTAGAAATTCTTTTGTTTTGGTGTGCCCCTGAAGCTTTCCGAGGTTTTGTGACGGTCAGTTCCTTATGAAGCCGTCCTGTATACCAAAATGCAATATAAATAAGCAGTCCTACTGCAATTGCCGCAACTGCGGTAAACCATGCAGCCCCTATTTGTCCCAGGGGAACAAGTATGAGGGCTGTAATGATCGGAGCAAGTGCCTGTCCGGTATTTCCCCCAACTTGATAAATGGATTGAGCAAGTCCTCTGCGCTGGCCTGCTGCCATGTAGGCTACCCTTGAACCTTCAGGATGGAACACAGCTGAGCCCAACCCAATGAATAGAACTGAGAGAATGATCCATTTATAATCTGGTGCAAATGCCAGGCCTAATACACCAAATAAAGTTGAGGTAAGGCCTATTGGCAAGGCGAACGGGAAGGGTTTTTTATCAGTGGCCATCCCAATGACAGGCTGCATGATGGAAGAAACCATATTTAACGAAAAAGCAATCATGCCCAGCTGTGAATAGGTAAGTCCCATAGATTTTTCCAAAATGGGAAACATAGCCGGGATTACGGATTGGATAGAATCGTTCAACAGGTGGCAGAGCCCAATGATGAATAATATCCTGTAGGCTGTTTTCTGCTGCGGATCAGAATTTGGATTGATTGTAGCAGCGGTAGCACTCATAATGTAAGTCTCCTTCTTTCTGAACATTTCGTGAAGCTAAATATAGTGTACCTTATTCACAGGTCTATCAAAATAGCTATTTCGAAAATCTATTAAATATTATATAATTTACATTATTTAGAATAAAGGGAGAGCAGGGAAGCTAATGGAAAAAGCTGTTGATGCTTTAATGACGGACGAAATCCTCCATCATTTCTTAAGTATCTTTTCTTTGGATACCGTGAATTATAAAAAGCTGGGTGACTTTGAAAACTATGTCTATCAAACTTCAAAACATGGGGAAGAGCTTATTTTGAGAATTACCCATTCGTCCCATAGAAAGCTGCAGGAGCTATTATCAGAAGTTGACTGGATGAGCTTTTTAAGAGCAGAAGGTGTGAAGGTTCCGAGGGGTGTTCCTTCACAAGATGGAAATATGGTTGAAGCTTTGGAGGCTTATGACGGCTCTGTCTTTTATGCAAGTGTATTTTCCAAAGCAGAGGGAAAGCCAATCAGTGTTCATGCACCGGTATTCAATAAGGAGTTATTTTATGTGTGGGGAAGAGCAGTGGGGAAAATGCATACAGCCACAAAGTCATATGTTCCTTCTGCTGGCACTATCCCGCGCATGCAATGGCATGAAGAAGAATTGCTTAACGTTGAAAAATATATACCTGAAAAAGATCAATTAATCGTTCAGAATACAAAGGAATTATTGAATCTGCTTCAAACATTGCCAAAACATAAAAACAATTATGGGCTTATTCATACGGATATTCATTCAGGAAACTTTTTTTATGACGGAAAAGAGATACAAGTGTTTGATTTTGATGACTGCTGTTATCATTGGTTTGCATCTGATATCGCCATTCCCCTATATTACTCACTCTTATATAAGTTCAAGGAGGCAGATCAATCAGAAATAAATGGTTTTGGAAGGGGGTTCCTGGACTCCTTTTTGGATGGCTATCAGCTGGAAAATGAATTTCCCGGTGACTTGGAAAAACATCTGCCGTTATTCCTGAGGCTTAGGGATATCACTCTGTATTCTGTTCTCCATAAAAAAATCGCACCTGAGGACAGGACTCCTCAGCTTTTAAAAATGATGAAGTCAATAAAGGACCGGATTGAGAGAAACGTTCCGATCTATATAAGTTAAAAGGGAAGGTGCATACGTTCATGCACCTTCCCTTTTTATGTGTTTTTGACTGGCAGAAAGATATCTACATGAGTACCCTTCGATTCTTCGCTTGTAATAAATATTTCACCGCCGAAAGAATGGATAATGCGCCTGCATACCACTAGACCAAGACCTGTACCCATTTCCTTTGAAGTGTAAAAAGGATGAAATATCTTTTCTAATTCATTTTCTGGAATACCAGAGCCTGTATCCGCGATTTTAAGCTGGCATCTGGATTGCAATTTGGTTAGCTTTATTGTTAGTTTTCCGCCACTCTCCATTGATTCAAAAGCGTTTTTCATTAAATTCAGGATTACCTGTTTCATCTGATCTTTCGTACAGTCAACCATAACAGGCTCATCTGGAAGAACAGATTCGAAATTGACATTGTGTAAATTAGCTTCTGAAAGTATTAATGGCTCTAACTCCTTTACAATACCTCTTAAATCCATCGCTTCCGTTTTTAGCGCTGTAGGTTTACCCAGAATTAAAAACTCACTGACAATTTCATTAATTCTTCTTATCTCATCATTTATGACCGAGAAATAATACTGGTCCTGAGCATTCGTATATTTTTCGCTCAATAACTGTATAAGGCCTTTTATTCCCGTTAATGGGTTCCTGATTTCATGGGCTGTGCTGGCAGCCAGAGTGCCTACCAGTTCCAGCTTTTGCACCTCATTTTCCTTTTTTTCCTTTTCAGTCTGTTTTTTAAGCCTTAAATATTTAATAAAGAGAAATACAATATGCAATAAAATCGCTAAACCAAGGATTGCCCGGAAAGCATCCTTTATTATTTTCAGCATGTCTCTTGGCGGAAATTCCACTTTCACACTCCAAGGCAGCCTGTCAATCGGAATTGTAATGCTGTTTTGACTGGAAAAGGAGGAGTCTCCATTCATATTGATGTCCATGATTGTTTGCCTTTTAGAATTAAGAATACAAAGTCGGGCATCGGGAGTGAGAAGCCTCATAATATTTTGTACGTAATCCACCCTCATATGTGCCACAATAATAGCAATTACATCTCCATTGTCATTTACTACCGGCTTTGCTATCCCAACGACAGTTTGACCATTTGACAATGTTTCAGATGTATTTGAAATAACAATATCTTTCGTTAGCAAAACCTCTTTAAGATATTTCTTATCAGATAAATTTGAGTTTGCTAAAAATTGATTTGAGCCTGTAAGAACCATTCCGCTGGGGTTGAGAAGGTAAATCCCTCCATAACGCGGATCCATTTGATTGGCTTTTTGGAGCAGAGGCTCAAGCTTGTCCGTAGGCTTGTCAGCACTTCCCGCTGTCAGTGAAAGCATCTCAAGTGTGGTCACGGTCTCGGAAATAAATTGGTCCCAGCTTCGTTGATGTATGGAGCCAATCCATTTTGCTTCTTCCAGTCTTTCCATATCGTTTTGTTTAACAGAATCCATAAAGAAAAAGATGCTGCCGGCTAAAGTTGGAATAATAACTGCAAATAAATAAAGCAGGAAATTTCTGTTTCGGTTATTCATGAGGTTAGCTCCAGATTTATTAGGTTAATTTGTTCTTAGCTAGCTGACAATATCAATATTATACCATTTTGTGTTAAAAAAAGTGGTTTAATTCTTTCAAAGGAATGTTATTTTATATGTAAGGAGGGGTTTGATGAAATCCGAAGCTATACTCACAATTTTAGCTACAAGTGATATCCATGGACATGTTTATCCATATTTATATGGAACAGATGAAAATGCTGAGCATGGCCTGGGCAAGCTTGCAGCGTTAATAAAGAGAGAAAAGGAACAATCTGAAATCTCTATTCTTATTGATAATGGAGATTTGATACAGGGAACTCCTCTTACTTATTATTATTCCAGATACCTGAAAAACCAAAAAAATCCAATGATACAAATATTAAATAAACTTGAATATGATGCAGCTGTAATCGGAAATCATGAATTCAACTATGGAAAGAACATCCTTGCAAGAGCGGTCAGTGAATCAAATTTCCCTTGGCTTTCAGCTAATATCTTATTCAATTCAACAAAAGAAACTTATTTCGGGCTTCCTTATAAAATAAAAACCTTTGCAAATGGTTTGAAAACAGCCGTAATTGGTGTAACCACCCAGTATATTCCCAATTGGGAGAAAAGGCAGCATATTGAGCAGCTTTCCTTCGAGTCTGCGGTAGTTAGCTTGAAAAGGTGGGTTTCCTATATCCAGGAGGAAGAAAAGCCTGACTTAATTATCGTCTCTTATCATGGAGGCTTTGAAAAGGATCTTAGAACAGGAGAAATGACGGAAGAACAAACTGGAGAAAATGAAGCCTACAGAATCTGTACTGAGGTACCAGGAATTGATGTTTTGATTACCGGGCACCAGCACCGTTTTATCGAAGCGGAACAAGTGAATGGTGTATCTATTGTCCAGCCGGGGTTTAACGGTCAGGCGCTGGCAAAGATTACAGTCAAATTCAGAAAAAAACACAATGATTGGCTGATCGATGAAAAACATTCTTCTTTAATTTATCCCAATGGAATCATGCCTGATTGTGAGGTACTTCAGCTTGCCGGGTATTATGAATCTAAAACCCAAAATTGGCTGGATACGGTGATTGGTGAGATTGAAGGAGATATGGTGATTGATGATATTTTCAAAGCGCGCCTCACAGAGCATCCGCTGATTGAATTCATTAATAAAGTACAGATGGAAGCTGCAGGTTGTGATATTTCCTGTACTGCACTGTTTCATGAGGGAGCACCGGGCTTCAAATCTAAAGTAACGATGAGAGAAGTTGTTTCTAATTATATTTATCCGAATTCACTATGTGTGCTAAGAGTTTCAGGAAAGGACATTAAGGAGGCTTTGGAGCGGTCAGCATCTTATTTTGATTTGAACAGTGACGGGGAAATTGTTGTAAATCCTGAATTTTCACATCCAAAGCCCCAGCATTACAATTACGATATGTGGGAAGGAATTAAATATAAGATAGATGTTTCGCGCCAAAAGGGCAGCCGGATCACAAGTCTTCTTTATAAGGGAAATCCAGTCAGAGAGGATGAAGAGTACCGTGCAGTAATGAGCAATTACCGGGCTGCCGGAGGAGGAGGATATTATATGTTCAAGGGAAAACCAATAGAGAAAGAGATATTAACAGATATGACTGAATTGATTGCAGATTATTTTTCAGACAAGGGAAAGATAATTCCGACTCTGAACAGCAATTGGGAGGTAACTTCCGGCAAATGATTATAATCTGTTAAATTGACAGCTTTCTTCCTGTTTTCTATAATGGTTGAGAATTGATGTAAACGCTACTCATTAAAAGGTAAAGGGATTGGATAAAATGGGATCTGAACAAATTGACCAATCATTGAAATTATTTATTGTTCTGTCCAGGGCATACCGGGCTATAAATGAAAATGTTAATAAACTTATTCAAACTTACGGAGTAAATCCAACTGAATTTGCAGTTCTGGAGCTCCTGTACCATAAAGGTGACCAGCCTCTTCAGCAGATCGGCGGGAAAATACTATTGGCCAGCGGAAGCATTACGTATGTAGTGGACAAGCTTGAGCAGAAAGGTCTGTTAAAAAGGGTCGCCTGCCCTACCGACAGAAGAGTTACCTTTGCGCAAATAACAGATGAGGGAAAAGCATTTATCGAAAACATTTTTCCTGACCATGAAAAACATATACATTCACTTATGAACGAGCTGACTCCAGAAGAGAAAGGTACAGCCATTATATTATTAAAGAAATTGGGACTATCAATCTCCCATGATAAAAATAGCGGACTTGAATGACAGCCTTGACCGGCTGTTTTTTATTTTGGGCCAGATAAAGAATTGTTTAGAGGAGGAATCATCCAAATATTGTCGAATTAGTTTAGTGTTTCTTAATAAATCCATATACATAATACGAGGGGGCAATAATGTGAAATTTGAAGACTATACATATGTTCGTCCGAATCTTGAGAAGATAAAGGGACAATTTGAAGCAGCGCTTGAAAAGTTCGAAGGTGCAGCTTCCGCAGAACAGCAAACTCAGGCTATGAAAGAAATTAATGATATCCGCAATGATGTCGGTACGATGTTCAACCTGTGCTATATCCGGCACTCAGTAGATACGAATGATGAATTTTACAAAGCAGAGCAGGATTATATGGATGAGCTTCAGCCTGAAGTAGAAGGGTTGGTTACAAAGTATTATCAGGCTTTGGTTGATTCCAGGTTCAGGAGAGAGCTTGAAAAGCGCTGGGGAGATCAGCTGTTTTCGCTTGCAGAAGCACAATTGAAGGTGTTTTCGCCAGAGATTGTACCACTTTTGCAAAAAGAAAATAAACTTTCTTCGGAATATACGAAATTAATTGCTTCAGCGAAGATTGATTTTGAAGGTGAAGAACGCACTCTTGCCCAATTGGAGCCATTTACCCAATCTACAGAACGTGAAATGCGCAAAAAAGCAAGCGAGGCACGCTTTGGTTTTCTGGCTGAAAATGAATCTGAACTGGACCGTATTTATGATGAGCTTGTCAGTGTTAGAACAGAAATCGCCCATAAGCTTGGTTATAAGAATTTTGTTGAACTGGCGTACTTCCGTATGTACCGGACAGATTATAATGCCGAAATGGTTGCAAACTTCCGTAAACAGGTGAAGGATTTTATAGTTCCGATTGCGACAAGGCTAAAGGAGAGGCAAAGAGAGCGCATTGGCGTTGATAAACTGAAATACTACGATGAAGGATTTGAATTTAAAACAGGTAATGCCGTACCAAAAGGTAATCCTCTATGGATTATTGAAAACGGACAAAAAATGTATGATGAGTTATCCAGGGAAACAAGCGAATTTTTCTCATACATGAGGGAAAATAATTTAATGGATCTGGTGGCCAAAAAGGGAAAAGCTAGTGGCGGCTATTGCACTTACATTGAAAACTATAAATCCCCATTCATTTTCTCTAACTTCAATGGGACTTCAGGAGATATTGACGTGCTTACCCATGAAGCAGGCCATGCATTCCAGGTCTACTCAAGCAGTCATTTTGAAATACCTGAATATAACTGGCCAACCTATGAAGCAGCCGAAATTCATTCCATGAGCATGGAATTTTTTACATGGCCTTGGATGGAAGGCTTCTTTAAAGAGGATACTGAGAAATACAAGTTTTCACATTTAAGCGGAGGACTTCTTTTCCTGCCTTATGGCGTGTCAGTTGATGAATTCCAGCATTGGGTGTATGAAAACCCGCAAGCAACACCGGAGGAAAGAAAACAGGCATGGAGAGAGATCGAGAAGAAATACTTGCCGCATAAAGATTATGATGGCAACCAGTATTTAGAGAATGGAGGCTTCTGGCAGCGTCAGGGACATATCTACAATTCTCCATTCTATTATATTGATTATACGCTGGCCCAAATCTGCGCATTCCAGTTTTGGAAAAGGTCCAGGGAGAATCAGGAAGATGCATGGAAGGATTATTTAAAACTATGCCAGCTTGGCGGCAGCAAGCCTTTCACTGGACTTGTTAAAGAAGCTGGATTGATTTCTCCTTTTGAAGAGGGATGTGTAGAGTCGGTTATCGGGGAAATTGAGAAATGGCTGAATTCAGTGAATGATAAAGGTTTATAAAATAAAAGCTGTTTTCGGAATGTTTGCTGCTTTTTCATAACTTGTTTAATTTGCTGAGTTGATTATCAACGGACAGCATTGAAGCGAAAAACAATTAATTTATACGAAAAGGGCCTTAAAGAAGAGCCATAAAAAAAGAGAGCCGGTTATGAATTCCGGCTCTTTGTCATCTTATTTGCGTAGTGAATTAATCACAATTATTCCGTTTTCCAGCTCAGCCTGTAAATGACTATTACCGCCATGGTCAATGATGAAATCTGCAATTTTGTCCTCAAGCTCATCCTGGATAATTCTTCTCAATGGCCTTGCGCCAAAATCAGGGTGATACCCGTCTTCTGCTAATTTCTCCTTAACTTCCTGCGCAACAGTCAATTCAAGCTCCTGATCATTTAATGTTTTCTGCAGATCATTGAGCATGATATCGACTATTTCTAATAAATGTTCTTTTTCCAATGCTTTAAATTCAATAATGCCATCAAAACGATTCAAGAATTCCGGCTTAAAGAAGCTGCCGAGCGAATCCAGAATATTTGAATCTTTGACGGCATCAGCTGCGCCAAATCCAACATGGATTTCTTTATGCCCAACACCTGCGTTGCTTGTCATAATAATAACTGTATCTTTAAAGCTGACAGTACGGCCCTGGCTATCTGTCAGGCGCCCATCCTCCAGAATTTGAAGGAACATGTGCTGTACATCTGGATGTGCTTTTTCTATCTCATCAAGCAGGATAATGCTGTACGGATTTCTGCGGACCTTTTCTGTCAGCTGTCCTGCTTCTTCATGTCCAACATATCCGGGAGGGGAACCGATAATTTTAGACACGCTGTGCTTTTCCATATATTCACTCATATCAAGCCTGATCATGCTGTCTTTTGAGCCGAACAGCTCCTCCGCAAGTGTTTTGGTTAATTCAGTTTTCCCAACACCTGTCGGCCCGACAAATAGGAAAGATCCAATTGGGCGGTGCTTGGATTTAAGTCCTGCACGGCTTCTGCGGATGGCTTTTGCAACTTTACGAACTGCTTCCGGCTGTCCAATTACATTTTGAGCAAGATTTTCCTCAAGGTTTTTCATTTTTTTCTGTTCATTTTCGGCTAATTTGCCGACCGGAATTCCCGTTTTCTTCTCGATGATCTCCTGAATAAGACTAGTTTCAATAACTGGCCTTTCAGCTTTGTTTTCTCCGTTTAATGCCTGCTGGAGTTTTAGTTCCTCTTCACGGAGTTTTGCAGCTTCTTCATATTTTTCTTCTTTTAATACAAGTTCCTTCTGCCTGCTGATTTCATTCAGCTGTTTCTCAATATTTTCTGCCGGAATATATCCTGACTGAAGATTCATTTTTGAACCTGCTTCATCCATTAAATCAATGGCTTTATCAGGAAGGAATCTGTCCTGAATATAGCGGCTTGACAGCTGTACACACGCTCTTATGGCGTCTTCTGTAAAAGAAACATCATGATAATCCTCATATTTTTGTTTCAGCCCCATCAAGATGTCATAGGTCTCATCAGCAGTCGGCTCATTTACATGAACAGGCTGGAATCTGCGTTCGAGAGCTGGATCCTTTTCAATTTGGCGGTATTCTTTCAATGTTGTAGCTCCTACTACTTGCAGTTCTCCCCTTGCAAGGGCAGGCTTCAGTATATTGCCGGCATCCATTGAACCTTCAGCTGACCCCGCTCCGACTAGCAGATGGATTTCATCAATAAAGAGAATAATATTCTTCCTAGTCTGAAGCTCTGAAATCAGCTGCTTCATTCGTTCCTCGAATTGGCCGCGAATGCCGGTATTTGCAACCAGGGATGCCACATCAAGCAAATAAACCTCTTTATTTAGAAGTTTCTTCGGGACCCGCCCCTCGGCAATATTAACCGCCAGCCCTTCGGCAATAGCTGTTTTACCTACTCCCGGTTCACCTATTAAGACCGGATTATTTTTACTTCTTCTATTTAAAATTTCCGTCACACGATTTATTTCTTCGTCCCGTCCGATGACTGGGTCAATTAAACCAGCTTTTGCAAGCTGTGTAAGATTTCGTCCGAATTGATCGATAAATCCGCCGTTCCCCTGATTGTGTCCCGGCGCTTCTTTTAAAGGCTTGAAGTTTTCATTTCCTTGGGATGATGCCATTTTTTTAAAGAAATCCTCTAAAGGCATTTGGCCAAAACCTGAAAAGCCGCTCAAAGCAGGCCCAAAGGAAGTAAGACTTTTTTGCTTTTCAGTTTGATAACAACTTTGGCAAAGGTTAATGTTTCGTTCATTTCCATTCACATTCAGTCTTAATTGTACGTTTGCTTCTTTTGATTGACATTTTTGACAAAGCATTTTGCATACCTCCATTAAAAATTTGGTCTGACTTTGACTATATTTGACCTTATACCGATATTATAATTTGACCTTCTTTGACTTTCAAGAGATTTGTTTTGGAATTTGTATCCAAAATGTAGTTTGCGTTTAAATGCAAAAAAGCTCGTCTTTGTTTGTATCAGACTACATATATTGGAAAGGAAGGAGGAGATTAAGTGAAGACGAATTGGGGGGCAGCTTTTCAGATCGCTGCCGTTTATGTGGGAACCGTGGTAGGCGCGGGCTTTGCCACTGGCAGGGAGATTGTAGAGTTTTTTTCCCGATTTGGTTTTATCGGTTTAATTGGGATACTTATGAGCGGTTATATCTTTATATTTCTCGGTTCCAAGTTAATGAGAATCTCTGCACAGATAAAAGCAGCATCCTACCAGGAATTAAATGAATATTTATTTGGAAGATTTTTTGGTTCTGCCATTAATATACTAATGCTGTTTATGCTGCTTGGTGTATGTGCAGTTATGCTGTCAGGTGCAGGAGCAGTGTTTGAGGAACAGATTGGCATCAGCAAGACTGCAGGATTGCTCGTAACGATAGGGTTAACGATCATTACAATGATAGTGGGCATACGCGGATTATTTGCTGTAAATACATTCGTTGTTCCAATGATGATTGCATTTAGCTTTATTTTATTATTTATTAGCATGAAGCTTCCTAATTTTGCAGAACAGGTTCTGTTTATCCCATATGCTGAAGATGGGTGGAAGGCGGTTGTGGCTCCGTTTTCTTATACTGCTCTGAATTTAACATTGTCGCAGGCTGTCCTGGTGCCTGTGGCTTCTGAAATAAATGATGACCGGACAATAAAATGGGGCGGATACCTTGGTGGTGCCGCATTGACACTCATTCTGCTATCCAGCCATTTAACACTTATGATGCTGCCGAATCTAGAGGCATATGATATCCCGATGGCCGCTATTGTAAAGACATTGGCATCTTCATTCTATTGGATTTTTGTGTTTGTCATCTATGGAGAGATTTTCACTTCTGTTATTGGGAATGTATTTGGCATCGAGAGACAGGTAAAAAAGCACTTTTCGGTGCCGAGTATTTTTATAGTGGGCTTTATCTTTGTAGTTTGTTACTTTATCAGTTTGATCAATTATGGAACGTTGCTTTCCTATTTATATCCGGTTTTTGGATATGTAAGTTTGACATTTATCATTCTTCTATGGATGAAGCCATTTGATGATGGAAGTAAGGGCAGAAAAGCCTGATAATAACAAAAAAGAGATCCGCTTTACATGGATCTCTTTCAAATTCCTATTATTCCTGGGGCTTCTCTTTCATAATGGTTTTCGCCATCTGCAGGAATGCATCCTCATGGTCAGCATCTTCCTTATTGAATAGAGTGAGCTTAAGTGATAAATCATCGTTTTTCACAAGGTAGGCTGAAACCTTCTCACCGTTTCCTTCTGCTCTCATCACAGACGCATCTTTGTAAAAATCATCTGAAGGAGCATTTGATGTCTGCACATTTTCGCTGACAGCTTCAAGCTGTGCTTTGGTGTTCTCTTCAATCATGTCCCAGTCTGCATCATCCGGAAGAAGTTCAATCCTCATGAATACTTGATCATTTTCGGAAAGGTACAGCACATCCTTATTTGGTTCCTCGGCAGTTAATTCATATGCTGGCAGAACGTAAATCGAATAATTTTGATTATCACTGTGTTTCAGAAAGGCAGTGTCTTCCTTCGTTTCACCATTAGCGGAATAAGACATATTCTGTTCCATTATTCTGATAACATTACCTTCTTCATTATTGCCACCTTCTGATGGCTCCTCTTTTTCACTTTGTTCTTGTCCATCCTGTCGTTCCGAAGCTGTTTCTTCTTCATTTTTTCCAGGCTCCGCTCCATTGTCTGGATCATTTTGAGCTGTTCCGCATCCTGCCAGGACAGCAGCTACAATTCCCAGCATTAACATAAATTTTGCCATAGTTTTCATTATTGTTCCAACCTCCCGTTGCCTGCCTGCGCATTTGCCTAATTAGACGTAATTGAAATAAAAGAGTTACGTATAAATTCCTATTTAATTGTACATTACCATTTATGTAAAATATCGACAAGATTCACTAAAGAATAAAGGCTGTTTTCGCAAAGTTTGTTATTTGTATTATATTTACTGAGTTGATTGCAGCGGAAGGTGAGAGATCCTCGAAAATACATGGGTATTTTTGGGGTATGGTTTGTACTTAAGGAAGTTATTCAATATCCTGCGGGAATAGCGGTAAGGTGAGACTCGGCAGACGCACAGCGTCGAGGAGGCTCTGGCGCAAGCCCCGCAGCACGCTTGAGGATCCCTTCGCTGCAATCAGCGCACTGAATTCTAAATAATAACAACAATCTTTAGAAATGAGCCAATAAAAAAAGACAATTCATAAAGAATTGTCTCATCATCACTGCAGTATGTGGATGAACAACTATTTAAGGGGAAGAAGAACGAACAATAACAAGTCAAAAATCAGATGCGATACGATTACTAAGGGAATGCTTCTTTTCCAGGCATAAAGCCATCCCCAGAAGAGACCTGCGATTAATGCTGCAAAAGCGAGCATCCAGTATCCTGAATAAAAATGAACAGAAGTATAGAGCAGAGATGATATTATAATGCTTACCTTAACAGACGTATGTTTCATCAATCTTTTTTGAACGAATCCTCTCCAAAACACCTCTTCACCTGGAACGATGATTAAAATCAGCACAATATAGTGCCAGATAAACGAAGGTGAGAATCGGCCGTATAAATGTTCAACCTGATTAACGAAGGGGAGATTGAGCAAATCAAATAAATTGTATCCTGCCCAAAATAGTCCATACAATAGAAAACCGGAAAGGGTTCCGAAGGTAATATAAGTTCCAAAAGAAGCTTTGTCTTCCACTTCTTCCATGATAATTGAGTAACTGATTAGAAGCAGTAAAGTGGCTGAAAAGATGTACCAAAAAATTGATTTATCCTGAAATGTAAAATACATAAGCAGATGAGCAAGAACCAGACCGCCGATTAAGCGGACATCTGCAGCAATATTTTTCAAATTACTTAACTCCTTTCAAGCGAAAAAAATAACCAAACACTATTCTAACAAAAAACAAACATAAAAAGTAAGGAAAAGATTTCTTTGAAATCGTTAAGATAAATTAATGCAGAAATGCTAAACATAAGCCCATATGAAGGGAGGTATGTATAATGACAAAATCAAAAAGAGAAAAAGAGCGTGCCTGGACAGTTAGAAAGCAGGATCAGCATCCTCATGGAAAAGTGAAATCCTTCAAAGAGCTGTCAGGGGAAAAAGAATAAAGTTATGGCCTCCTGAAAGGAGGCCATAACTGTGGGATTTATAGTGCAGCTAAAAAATCCAGCTGGTATGGCCAAGGAAAAAAGACAAAAACAAAAAGCAGCAAAGGGAGCTGCTTTTAAAAGAATACGCTTTCATTTTTTCTTCTTTTATACTGCTGATTCTCTGACAACTTTATAATTTTTATGATTGACAACAGTTCTCTGATCTAATTCAAGATCACGGTAGTTATCCATGTACGTTAAATCCACAATCACGGAATTCTCATTTACTTTTTCTACAATTCCCTGTAGTCCATCACGAAATTCAATAATATTGCCAACCTCTGCTTTCTTCACAAATCATCTCTCCTTTTGTCCATTTCTTTCGCTGGTAGTAACAGTTTGCACTATATTTTAAAATGCGTAAAGAATTTTGCAATTTACTGCTGCTAAGGTAAAATGTTACATTCTTTAGGTTGGTAATATTATACCAGAAAAAATACTATTGTACATTAAAATTATTTAATATTCAGAAAAATAAGTCGTGTTTATATACTTCAAAATTGGCAGTACTTTATTTATGATTAAGAAAGAATGTAGAAAAAGGAGTTCTGGATAATGAATCATGAACAAATTCAGGAAGTGCTTGAACAATTAAAAAATGGAATCATCTCAGAGTATTATGTGTCAAAGGAGGACTTTCTTCCTTTTCGCAGTGTCATCGTACAAAGGGATGACTTTAAGCACTTCAGGGGAATTGCTCAAAGAGGCGGACATGTAATTTATCAATACTTAGATTCTCCACGAAGCTAATTAAGCGTTGAAAAAAATAGCACGCAGTAAAGACACTTGATCATTTCAGGTGTCTTTACTATGTGCATACAGTTTAATTGAAAAGAAATAAGGAAAATAAGCATTATGTCAACTTTGAAAGGATGAGCAAGTATGAACGACTTTAAAGGGAAAACAGTCATTGTTACCGGAGGAGCCAGCGGAATAGGTTTGAGTATTGCCGAGTCATTCGCGAGAAAAGAGGCAAATGTTGTTATCGCCGATATTGATGAAATGAATGGAAAACAATTAGAAGACCGTTTAAACAAGACAGGCCTTAATAGCCTATTCATTAAAACAGATGTTAAGAATGAAACTGATATTAAAGAACTAATTACAAAGTCATTTGAGACATTTGGATCCATAGATATCCTGATCAATAATGCAGGCATATCAAAATTTCATTCATTTTTTGAATTGAGTGTCGAAATGTGGGATGAGGTGATCAATACAAATCTTCGGAGTGTGTTCCTATGCAGCAGGGAGGCTGCCAAATTGATGAAGCAAGGTTCCAGTATAATCAACCTTTCTTCTACAAGAGCAATAATGTCAGAAAGCGGAACAGAAGCTTACTCAGCTTCTAAAGGAGGAATTAGGGCAATTACTCACGCGATGGCCAGTACACTCGCTGAAAAGGGGATCAGGGTTAATTGCATAAGCCCCGGCTGGATTGAAACAGGAGAATATGGAAATCTAAGGGAAATCGACCATAAACAGCATTTCTCAAACAGGGTTGGAAAGCCCGGGGATATTGCAAGGACTTGCTTATTTTTAGCCCATCCGAAAAATGACTTTATAACAGGTGAAAATATAACAGTGGACGGAGGCATGACAAGGAAAATGATTTATGAACAATAATTGTGATAGTAGGAAATTAAGTTAGAAATAGAAACAATTACCTTGTTCTAAATGGTTCTATAGGCTCATGTTCTATTAATGTTTTAGAACGATTTTAGGGAAGGGTTTAATGGGCATTACCATGATTAAGATTTCTTCCGAATACTTTGCCGTTGGGATTCTGCTGGGGTATTATATGTCCAGTACTCATTCTTATTTATTAGGGCCTGTTCATGTCCATATTAATTTACTTGGGTGGACGTCCTTGACTTTGGCAGGAATCCTATATTACCTATTTCCTGCTCTTGCAGTTGGGAAAGCTGGGATGTGGCATTTTTGGCTTCATAATATTGGCCTGCCAATCATGATGCTGTCACTGTCTTTAGTCCCGGTAACAGAGAATAATGCTTTTCTTTCGGGTACAGCTGTTGGAGCCACTTTTACGGCAGTCGCCATAATGAGTTTCGTATGGAACTTACTGAAAAACCTAAAAGCAGACTAGTAACTAAATGTATCGGATGGAAGAGTATTAACGGGTTCGGTTTTGAAGAGCAGAATTCAGATTAGCAGTGCTTTTCGCAGTTGAGTCAGCAGCCGCTTTAACAGAGAAATTAGCACAAAAAAGCTCGGAGTCAATATGCTCTGAGCTTTTTAGGCATCATATAGCTAAGATTAGATTTCATCTCTATTACGGCAAATAATCCCCATGATGATTAGGGGAATTTTCGCCAGACCAGAAAAGAAAACATATACATTATCACCTTTATATTTTAGGTTTTGCATAGGAAAGACTTCAGCATTATATCTTTTGTAAAAAATTAATTTTGCATTATTACCGTATATTCCGGTTTGATCAGTTCCCATTATACCAGCGTACTTTTTATGAAAAAAATAACCTATTATTAATTCAACAAATAATAATATAATCATTCCTATTGAATAATAAATTTTCGGCATTTCCTCCACCTCATTAATTCTAACGTTAAACTGCCTGAAAGATGACTGCCTCTTTAACATTTTAACATTTCCAATAGTTTTTTTACTTTTTCATAGTTTAATCTTGTTAAAATCCTGACTGGCCTTTGTGATAAAGAGTGAACCTAGAGGGGAAAAGGAAATTGTGAGCTGGTTCATCATGAACACTAATCGCTTCCTTTAGGAAATTAAGCTTACAGCATTTCACTCTTATGTCCCGCATATAATTGAGAAATTAATCAAAAAGGCGGGATAAAGAATGAAACTTGAAAAAGAAAAAGCATACAGAGTGAAAAGCTTATCTCAGGATATACTTGAGCACCTAATGGAAGATAACACTACTTATCATTATGAAGACCTGAAACATGTCATAGAATTGATGGCCCGGTCGGTCGCGGATCTTGCAGCACTGTATACAGACATGGAAGGCGATCATGAAACAGCCCTGAAGGGAACTATTTCAAAAATGAGAATAGGCTATAATATCCTTCAATACAAAGAAACTTCAAAGCATGTTAGAAGACAGGATAAGTATCATGTTGAAAACCTTGGAAAATGAAAGCGTTTTACTCAAAAAAATATGAACAAACGTTAAAAATTAAGGGTTTTTCATTGTCTAAATGAATGTGAAGTGCTATTCTTTTGTCTGAGATGTAAGTTGTCCGATGACTTAATTACAGCCCGGTAATCCTACCTGATTCTATAGAAGTGTTCGAAAAGCTGAATAGTTACCTGAAGAAGTTAATGAAGTAATTTTTCTCAGCCTTTTTGCACAACTATATACATGAATAATAGGGCATTGGAAAAAATAAAACAGCATATAGGACGGAATTTAATGGATTCATCCTGCTGCTGGTTTTGCTGAAAATTCCAGTTCCCGTCATTAAGTTCGTGAGGCAACGCCTTGCACATCTTAATTCATATTCAAAAATACGAAGGAGATTGATCCCATATGGTACAAAAACAATTTAAAGTAACTGCAGAAACAGGAATTCACGCTCGTCCAGCTACAATGCTTGTACAAGCTGCCAGCAAATTTGACTCAGAAATTCACCTTGAGTACAAGGAAAAGAAAGTAAACCTTAAATCAATCATGGGCGTTATGTCTTTAGGTGTTGGACAAGGTGCAGATATTACAATTATTGCTGAAGGCAGTGATGAACAGGATGCGCTTAACAGCCTTGAAGAAACATTGAAAAAAGAAGGATTGGCTGAATAATGAGCTTCTTAACTGGAATTGCGGCGTCAAGCGGTATTGCAATCGCTAAAGCTTACCGTTTGGTTGAGCCGGATCTCTCTTTTAATAAATTGACTGTAGAAAATGCTGAACAGGAAGTGGAACGCTTTCAAGCAGCATTAGCTGAATCTAAAGGAGAATTGGAAGTTATCCGCGATAATGCACATAAAGAGCTTGGTGCAGATAAAGCAGCTATTTTCGATGCTCATCTTCTAGTATTGAGTGATCCGGAATTAATTTCGCCAATTGAAGATAAAATCAAAACAGATAAAGTTAACGCTGAATCTGCTTTAAAAGAGACTGCGGATATGTTCATTACAATGTTTGAACAAATGGACAATGAATACATGAAAGAACGTGCAGCGGATATCCGTGATGTAACGAAGCGTGTACTTTCACATTTGCTTGGAGTGCAAATCGTAAATCCCAGCATGATTGCAGAAGAAGTTATCATAATTGCTGAAGACTTGACACCATCTGATACTGCTCAGCTAAATCGCCAGTACGTAAAAGGATTTACAACTGACATCGGCGGCAGAACATCTCACTCGGCTATTATGGCCCGTTCCATGGAAATTCCAGCAGTAGTGGGAACAAAAGAATCCACAAAGCAAATTAAAAATGGCGACCTGATTATCGTGGATGGATTAAAAGGTTTAGTACATATTAATCCGACCCCGGAGGCAATCGCCGAATACAAAGAAGAGCACCGTAAATTCGAGGAGCAAAAAGCTGAATGGGCCAAGCTTGTCAACGAAAAATCAGTTACAGCTGATGACCATCATGTGGAATTGGCAGCGAATATTGGTACTCCGAAAGATTTGAAGGGTGTAGTTGAAAATGGCGGAGAAGGCGTTGGCCTTTACCGTACGGAATTTTTATATATGGGAAGGGATCAGCTTCCAACAGAAGAGGAGCAGTTTGACTCCTATAAAGCTGTACTGGAAGGGATGAGCGGAAAACCAGTTGTAGTCCGCACACTGGATATCGGCGGTGATAAAGAGCTTCCATATCTGAACCTTCCAAAGGAAATGAACCCATTCCTTGGCTTCCGGGCGATTCGCCTATGTTTGGAAGAGCAGGGCATGTTTAGGACGCAATTAAGAGCTTTATTAAGAGCCAGCACTTATGGAAACCTAAAAATTATGTTCCCAATGATTGCCACGCTGGATGAATTCCGTCAGGGCAAAGCAATCCTTGAGGAAGAAAAGCAAAAACTTATTAGCGAGGGCGTACAGGTTGCCGACAACATTGAAATCGGAATTATGGTTAAAATTCCTTCAACGGCTGTTATGGCTGAGCAATTCGCTAAAGAAGTTGATTTCTTCAGTGTAGGCACTAATGATCTTATTCAGTACACAATGGCTGCAGATCGCATGAATGAACGTGTTTCTTACCTTTACCAGCCGTACAACCCTGCAATCCTGCGTTTAGTAAAAATGGTTATTGATGCAGCGCATAAAGAAGGAAAGTGGGCAGGAATGTGCGGTGAAATGGCTGGGGACGAAACGGCAATTCCATTACTGCTGGGATTAGGACTTGACGAGTTCTCCATGAGTGCTACTTCAATCCTTAAAGCTCGTTCTCAAATCAGCCGCCTGAACAAAAAGGACATGGAAGCACTGGCTGAAAGAGCGCTTCATATGAATACAGCTGAAGAAGTAGTCCAAGCTGTAAAAGAAACAGCTAAACTGTAATCTAACTGTAATAATTTGTGTGTTTTAAATATAATTTCCCGGGTAAATTAGAAGTAAGCACTTAGGTCAGACTTAATTAAGCTGATCATTCTCATTTTCCCCCCTTTTTTAAACCGGCCATTGCAGGCCGGTTTATTTTTTTGCTTTTCCGAAAGAGGTATCTGCTTTTTCTTATTGACTTGTAGAGGGATGCGTGAATTTCTTGTGTTCACGCTAGAAAGCTTATTCACCGTCCCGCAAAAGTGTGCAGTGCTCACAACGAAGCTCTACCCGGCCGCCCCGTGCAAGCGAGTCTATGGATCGCTATAAACATACAATTGTGGGAGACTTAAGGCCAGCATCTTATACGAAAACAGACTTTAAAATTAACCCGTTTTCAGTCTTAAGGATGACAAAGTTCCCATTTTATGGTTGTTATCGGAAATCCTAAACTCCTGCATAATAAAGCTACATTATTAAAAGGAGAGATAGAAAATGGTTACTATAATAATCAGCTTCTCTTTCATGATCGATATAGATGCATTAAAGAAAAACAGCAGAACGACTTATATGAGAAACAAAGCCCTTTTATCACCCGCGTATTACATTGAAGAAGCCTATGAAGGGCTTCTTTTATTTATTGCCTATAATATCTGTTCGATAAGGATTTAGTTGTGCAATTGGGGTTTATTGTCAGGCGTGAAAGGAAAAGGTAATGAAAAAGGAGGAATTCTTTGTGAATAAAAAAAGCATAAGCCTAATTTTTTTCACCATATTGGCATTCATTTTGACGGGGTGTATGCAGGGTAACCAGGATTCAATTGTCAATAGCCACGCAGAAGCCCTGCTGACTAAAAAAAATGAGCTGCAGTTCAGGTTTAAAATCAATGATAAAATTCTTTCAGAGGAGGAATTATACAAAGTAAAAGTTTCCATACATAATGAAAAACTGGCAGCTGCCCTTGGAACGGATGAGTTTATTTATGGGGAAGATACTATTATTGACGGGGAATATATAGAAGCCAATAATGAAAAGGGGAACTATATTTTTATGGATCCCATTCCTCTAACACAGGATCTGCATGTTTTCGAATTAGAAAAAATGATTGTGCAGGAAGATGCGGTTTCAGTCGAAATTTTAAATGAGGATGAAGTGATCGCGAGAGCATTCTTAAACAATTTTTCATCCCAGCTTTAAAGATAGGTAAATGTAAGAAAAGTGTTTTGTTTCTCCCAATATTGGGTATTATAAATTACACGCATAAAATTGGGGATGGACCAGGCGCCTGCCTGGTCTTTTGTCGTTCCTGGAATCCTAATATTTTTATAAAAACAAAAATAATGGTAGAATTGATATAAAAATTCAGATTATTTCAAGGGAGAGGGTACCATGATTTCACCTGAAAATACAGTTATAGGATTTGTAGGAACAGGGGTTATGGGCAAGAGTATGGCAGGACACTTATTGAATGCCGGTTATTCATTAGTACTGTATACAAGAACTAAAGAAAAAGCCTCTGAACTGTTAGAGAAAGGGGCGGAGTGGGCTGAGACGCCTTCAGCAGTTGCAAAGAAAGCAAATGTTATTATTACAATTGTTGGCTATCCGGCAGATGTAGAGGAAGTGTATCTCGGGGATCATGGTATTATAACAAATGGCAGAGAAAATACATATGTAATTGACATGACTACCTCAACACCTACATTGGCCAAAAAAATATACGAAGAAGCAGGCATATTAGGCATGCATGCATTAGATGCCCCGGTTTCCGGAGGAGATATAGGTGCGAGAGATGCCCGTCTTTCAATTATGGCAGGAGGAGACAGGGAAGCATTTTTGGCCGTAGAACCAATTCTCAATCTGCTCGGAACAAATATCGTCTATCAAGGGAAAGCAGGAGCCGGACAGCATACGAAAATGTGCAACCAAATTGCGATTGCCTCAAATATGATCGGGGTATGTGAAGCTGTCGTTTATGCTGAAAAAGCAGGTTTGGACCCGAAGACAGTGCTCCAAAGCATATCATCTGGTGCAGCTGGCAGCTGGTCTTTATCTAATCTGGCACCCAGAATGATTGAGGGGAACTTTGAACCGGGCTTTTACATTAAACATTTCATTAAGGATATGAATATTGCTTTAGATGAAGCAGAAGCAATGGGCATGATGACACCAGGGCTCTCCCTCGCAAAGAAAATGTATGCTGAGCTTGCTGAAAAGGGAGAAGAAAACAGCGGTACACAGGCATTGTATAAATATTGGGAAGATTAATAAGCCCCTTTTTATGAATAAACCCTCTTTTTTCACTTCAAACTAATTAAGAAAGTGAAAAGGGGGGTTAGACAAGTGGCAAAAAGAAACAAGAAAAATGATCCTCAGCAGAAGAATAAAAAAGGCTTCGATTCTGCTGTCATTGATTCTGAATTCTCCCATGAATTTGGAAGTGCTGATACAAATAAAATACACAAGGATAAAGCCAAAAAGGAAAAAGCACCAAAAAACAACGGAAAATATAAGGGTCAATAATCACAAGAAAGGGCAGGCTGGAGCTTGCCTTTTTTAAATGAAAAAAGCGCCAGTTCCTGAAAATGGGAATGGCGCCTTTAGTATAAACATTCTAGACCTTCAGAAACTTTTCAATTCTGTTAAGGCCTTCTTTCAAGGTTTCCATGGAATAAGCAAAAGAAATGCGGAAATAGCCTTCTCCATATGAGGAAAATGCGCTGCCCGGAACGACAGCTACTCCTGCTTTTTCTACAAGTGTAAGGGCAAATTCAAAGGATGTCATTGAATCATCCGGTATTTTTACAAAGAAATAAAAAGCTCCATCAGGTTTGACAACATCCAAATTCATTTTTACTAATCGCTCATAAACATAGTCGCGGCGTTTGGCATAGTCCTGTCTCATAGGCAGCGCGTCATCGATACCTGCTGTGAGTGCTTCAAGTGCTGCCATCTGGGAGACAGAAGCTGCACAAGTCACATTATACTGATGAACCTTCAGGATATGCTTTGCCAGATTTTCCGGTGCGTATAATAGCCCAATACGCCAGCCTGTCATTGAGTGTGACTTTGATAACCCATTAATTACAATCGTTTGCTCCCGTAAAAGGGAAGCAATCGAGTGATGGCTTTGATCATAGATCAGTTCGCTGTATATTTCATCAGCAAGGATAAAGATCTCTTTGCCTTTAACAAGTGCTGCAATTTGCTCAAGTTCCTCCACAGTAAGACTGACTCCTGTGGGATTCGAGGGGTATGGAAGAACTATGCATCTTGTTTTTTCACTTATATGTTTCTCAATTAATTCAGCAGTAAATCTAAACTTGTTTTTCGAAATATCAGCATGTACCGGAACTGCACCGCAAAGCTTTATGATTGGCTCATATCCGGGATAAACAGGACCTGGCAGGATTACTTCAGAGCCTTCGTCCAAAATGGTTCTAAAGGCAATATCAATTGCTTCACTCGCACCTGATGTCACAATAACTTCAGATTCAGGATTATATGTAAGATTATATTTTGTCTTTACAAAAGAAGCTGCAGCTTCACGCAAACGGATATCGCCTGCATTATGTGTATAGGAGGTAAAGTTATTGTCGATTGCCTGTTTAGCTGCTTCTTTCACATGCAATGGTGTAGGGAAGTCAGGCTGTCCAATTGTAAGAGAAATCATATCTTTGGTGCCGGCCACCATATTGAAAAATTTTCTGATTCCGGAAATTTCGATGTCCTTCACTCTTTGGTTGATTAAATGATCCAATGTATTCACCTCGCGTCATCATAATCTATATTCTAACACTTTGGCAGTTCGGCAAACAGTAAAAAATAAAACAGGCTCCGAGTTCTATTCAGAGCCTGCAAAAATATAATTAATATCCGTAATCCCAATCCACCTCATCTTCATGCCATAAAACAGGGGATACAGCCCCAAAGTCGATGACTTTATTTTCTATATGGCAATGGCAATGCTTATCGCCGCATTGATCTTTCATTTCCTCGAACACAGAATGCTCCACATTTTCCAAAATCGTAACTTTATGATCATCATGGTAAAGGATTGCTGTACCTTTCATGCCTGATTGCACCTCTTTTATAATTTATGTAAAACGTTACTTTCTGCTTTACAGTCTTATTTTATGCCTTGCCAAAGAGAGTGTCTACAGTGTTAGATGAGTGTTCACAGAATAGTCAAGATGAAAACGTTTAAAAAATATTCGATAAAAATTAATCTGTGTAAAATTTTACAAAGAGTTGAATATAATTCATTTAGAGATTAACATTAGTAGATAGTGGAAACTATAATTTTAGAATGTTAGTTTCCTGCTTATTTATTTTAAGGAGGTTTTTAAGTGGAGACATCTTTAGAGAAGCAGCCTTATGAAAGCACAAAGGAATATGGCGGATTCTGGCAACGGTTTGCGGCCTATTTAATTGATTCTATTATTATCGGAATCCCGCTTACTATTCTGAGCATTGTTATATTTATGATCTTCTTTGGCACTTCTGACGCTTTTAACATGATGATAAGCGACCCATCTTATATGGAAGCAGAGATGACAGATGCAGAAGCTCTTGCATTCATGGGATCCTATTTTGGCGCACTTGGAGTAACATTTCTTGTCAATCTTGTTGCTGCTGTTGCCTATTTTGCTGGCCTGCATGCATCCCCATGGCAGGGGACTGTGGGCAAAAAGCTGCTTGGATTAAAAGTGACTGATTTGAATGG
The DNA here is from genome assembly GCF_038004385.1 of Cytobacillus sp. FSL R5-0377. Lineage (NCBI taxonomy): Bacteria > Bacillati > Bacillota > Bacilli > Caryophanales > Bacillaceae > Cytobacillus > Cytobacillus sp. FSL R5-0377. The sequence goes on along the minus strand of NZ_JBBORA010000001.1, from coordinate 934,402 downwards.
TGATCGCATTTCTTTCTGGAGAGCACTTGGGAGATATTTTGCTATGGCAATCCTATCTGGAATTTTCCTAATCGGCTATATCATTGCTGCTTTTACAGAGAAAAAACAGGCATTGCATGATCTAATCGCGGGCACAGTTGTTTTAAAAAAATAACTCCAAAAAGAAGCTGTATGGCCTAGCTGCTATACAGTTTTTTTAGGATTTGCACTTAAAAGGATTTATTGGCTGCATGCAGAATATATTTTTAGAAAGGGAGGGTGAAAATGCAAAAGAATGAAATTATTACACACTATGAATCTTTTTCAGTGTGGCTTGAGTCTATAAAAGTGCTTGACCAGGAAACGTGGCTAAAACCTGTTAAAGCCGGGAAATGGCCAATTGCCGCAGTGGTTGCCCATCTGTTATTCTGGGATCGGTTTTCCCTTGAGAAGCGCTTCCCATTTTTTAAAAAGGGTGCAGAACTTGAGAGCTTTCCTGAGTTTCAGTATGTGAATGATGCTGCAGCAGAATATTCTCAAAAGCATGCACAAATAGAAATTATTGAAGAACTATTAGAAGTAAGAAAACAGTTCCTTGATATCCTGAAAGGGATGACTGAAGAAAACCTGAATACAGCATTTACAATTGGAGGTACTGCCTTAACTGTCCGTGATTATTTTGCAGATTTTATAAAACATGACATACACCATAAAAAGCAAATTAATCAGGCAGCCGGCATCAGGGTTTAATATGCTGGGCGGTGACAGTCTAACTGTTTTTTTAATGAAGGAGCTGATGGCATGGAAATAGAAAGAACGGAGCTTAAGAAACCGGGGAAATTCAATTCTCTGCGCCTGTATATGACCCTGCCAATCGTATCATGGGCACTATATGATTTTGCGAATACCATTTTTTCATCCAACATTAATACGATATTTTTTCCTTTTTACCTGCAGGAAGTAATAGGGGAGAACGAAGTTTTAAATCAGATTGCTAGTACTTTTATATCTTATTCTAATGCGTTGGCAAGCTTTTTTCTTGTCCTGTTTTCCCCCTTGTTCGGGGTTATGATAGACCGGACAGGAAGAAAAAAGAAATATATAGTTATATTCACTCTTATTACTGTCATGGCAACGATTTTTATGGGAGTTTTTGCATCCAGCCAATTTAGCGGGAAAGTATTTGGGCTGCCTGTTTATCTTGCACTGGTTATTATTTGTTTTGTTATTGCAAAGTTTTTTTTCCATTCCAGTCTGGTTTTTTACGATGCAATGATCTCAGACTTGGGAACAAAACAGGATATTCCGCTGATTTCGGGTTTCGGAGTAGCAGTCGGTTATATTGGAACCCTTGTAGGACTGACTGTTTATTTGTTTGTAGGTGATGATGGTTTTCACGAATCCTTCATACCAACTGCTATTTTATTTCTGGTGTTTTCATTGCCGCTATTTTTCTTTGTTAAAGATAAGCCCAGCCAGGTAAAAGAAAAACAAACATTTTTATCAGGCTATAAGGAAGTCTGGCAGACTTTTAAAGAAATGAAACATTATAAATCAATTTTCACTTTCATGATTGCTTATTTTTTCTTAAATGATGCAATAGCTACAACGATTGCGATGATGGCCGTTTATGCAAAAACGATAGTCGGTTTTACAACTGGCAAATTCATTTTGTTATATCTGGTTTCCACGGTTTCGAGTATAATTGGATCTTTTGTATTTGGCTATATAACCAAGGCGAAAGGAGCAAATAAAGCGGTAAAGTATGTTGGTATCCTTCTTCTTGTTGCATTGGCAATTGCGGTTGGCGCTGTCAATGAAGTCATGTTCTGGATTGCCGGCAGCATGTTTGGCGTTGCCCTGGGTTCGATGTGGGTAACCACAAGAACGTATATAGTGGAATTAACTCCTGAAGATAAAAGAGGACAGTTTTTTGGTTTGTTTGCCTTTTCAGGAAAAGTATCTTCTATTATTGGTCCGCTCATTTACGGAAGCATAACCCTGATCTTTGCAAGCTACGGAAACCTGGCAAGCAGACTGGCACTTGGCTCATTGATGATTTTGACTGTAATTGGACTGCTCGTTCATTCAAAAATTAAAGAAGAAAGCATTCCTGAATAAAGCAGTACATCTTGTTTAGATTCCATAAGCAGGCCGCTAAGGGCCTGCTTTTTAGTATTAACATTACTGACTGCTGCTGTATAAATCGGGACTTTTTACATGATATATCAAATTTGCATAAGAAATTTTATCCATTCATGGTATATTAATAGAGAAAAAGACTCAGATAGTAGCATGTGCTCTTCTTGAAGAGTTATTATTTGAAGGGCAGGATTTGAAATAGGCAGATGGAAAAGGAAGGACGAAAAGAAGTGGATCAGAATAAAGGCATTTTACTTGAAAGTGGAACAAATGAACTAGAAATTGTTGAATTTTCGATAGGCAGGAATAAATTCGGAATTAATGTGATCAAAGTGAAGGAAATTATAAACCCTGTGCAGGTCACTCCTGTCCCTCATTCACATAGAAATATTGAAGGAATCATTGAACTGAGAGGTGAGGTGCTTCCTGTGGTTGATGTAGCTTCTTCATTGAATATGGCTTCATCAGAAACCCCGCAGCAGGATAAGTTTATTGTGACAGAGTTTAATCAGCAGAAAATTGTTTTTCATGTTCATAATGTTTCGAAAATCCACCGAATTTCCTGGAACCAAATAGAAAAACCATCTGAAATGTACCAGGGGCAGGAAAGTCAGATTATCGGAATCATTAAACTAGGTGGAGAGATGGTCCTGATGCTTGATTTTGAAAAAATGGTCACAGAAATAAATCCGGATTCAGGGATCAGCATTCAAAAGGTGCAAAAACTTGGAAAGCGTGAAAGATCTAATAAGAAGCTGATTATAGCGGAGGATTCTCCATTATTAAGAAAGCTTTTGAACGATACATTGAATGAAGCGGGATTTTCCCGGATCAAATTTTTTGAAAACGGATTTGAAGCTTATACATATCTTCACTCATTAGCAGCGTCCGGACGGAATGTCACTGACGAAGTGCAGCTCATGATTACCGATATCGAAATGCCGCAAATGGATGGACATCATCTGACTAAAAAGGTGAAAGATGATCCGATACTTGCAAAACTTCCTGTAATCATTTTTTCTTCATTGATTACTGAAGATCTTCGCCATAAAGGACAGATGGTTGGAGCGGATGCACAGGTGAGCAAGCCGGAAATTGCAGAATTAGTGCTTTTAATTGATCAGCATGCTTTATAAGCAAACTAAAAAGCTGGATTTCTTCATTCCAGCTTTTTTAGTGTTAGGTATGAAAGTAAAACTGTAATCTTGATAACTGTTCAGCTCCAGCGTCTGCCTCCTTGAGTTCACAGGCTTGTCTAGGTTCGGCTTCCGGGGCAGCCGCCCTCTTCATTTCTCACCATATAAACTAAGCTTTTCATTGAGAACCTCTTTTTCTGCTTGCCGGGGGTGAGCTGGCACTAGTACTTTCAATGATTAAAAGTAACTTTCTCCTAATTTTTTAAATACTGGTTTTTGATAGCGCTGTTTTTTTTCATTCGGCGGGCTATTAAGCTCCTTTAGTCCTGTATATGACATTAGCAATTTTTTCGCTGCATTAAGTGATAAGGAGGACTTTGGATTTCGGACGAAGGAATCCAGCTTGCCCAAATGCGGAAGCTCTAAAAAATCCTCTTTAGATGGCGGGAGGTGAAAAGAATAATTCCCGCACTTTACAAGAACATCAGATTGCTGCTGGCTGTTTTTAGGATTACCTGAATAATGCAAGCCAGCTTTTTGGGCTTTACCTTCTTTGATCAGCTTGTGCAATGCATCATGCTTTAATTTATACAAAAATTTAGGATTTGGTGCTGTCTTTGCATGGCGGTTAACGGTGAAGATGGCTTGAGAGAGGTTTTCAACCGTTGGTTGCAGATGGGGATATTGTTTCTTGTCAGAATTCAATTTCCAATCTCCTTTCATATTTTAAAGGGGTATAAACGTATTATACCCCTTTTAGGCAATAAAACCAACATAGTATAGAGTTGAGACAATAAAAGCTTATGCGTCCAGCTGTTTACTGCTAACGGGCTGAAAATATCCAGATTTTTTCCATATAATTATAAGCATGGTGAGTCCCAATAATGTCGTAGCAAAGCCTGCGCCAATCATAACAAAAGAGGCGCCTAGCTTTTTTGCCAGAAGAGCACCTGCCGCAGGCGCAATAAGCATCGAAAAAGTCTGCAGGGACATAGCGGCAGCAGAAACCCTGCCCATCATTTGCTTTGGTGTTTCAGATTGAAGAACATAGCCGTAGGGAACAGATTCTCCTGCACCTAAGAGACCTAAAAGACATGCACCGATTATCCAGGCCAGTTGTGGCAAATTAAGAAAACCTAAACCTCCAAGTCCAACAGCTGCTATTAAGGTGCCGCTTAAGATGGCTGAAGAACTCATTAAATGGATGGGCTTCCGGTTCCACCCTGTCCATTGGCCCAGCAAAAGTGAACCGGCAACACTGCCTGCTCCCACTGCACTGATGAGCATACCAAAATTCCCCTCATTAAACCCAATCTGTTTTGCAATAAAGACAAACAGACCATCATAAAGGAAAATAATGAAAAAAGCTGCAGAAGAAAGAATAATCGAGATCTTCAAAAGAGGTGTACAGGAAATATGCCGAATTCCATCGGAAAAGTCTTTCCAAAAACTCCTTTTGTTTGCGTGTCCGCCATCCAAAATATTATCTGATTCTTCAAAGGACTTTAAGCTGGGAAGAAACAAGAGGAAAAAAACAGCTATAAGGAATCCTGCAGCTTCAAACAAAAAAGGGCTTTTAGGTCCAAAAACAGCTATTATTCCCCCTCCTAATGCCGGCCCGGCAATTTTCATCATGTTAACTGAAAGCTGGCTTAAAGTTACTGCTTCAGGCAGCATGTTTTCAGGTACAATCATCCGGATGACACTCTGCCTGGCCGGATCATAAAGTGCCGAAACGGTTCCTTTTAAAAACACAAATAAAAGCAGAATGTATAGATTAGGGGCGTAAAATAAGCCTGCTACAAAGACTACTCTTAAAAGGAGGCAAACGATCATAACTGCCTTTTTGGGCATTCTATCCACAAACACACTCGCAAATGGGCCAATGATGACCCAGGGAAGACCAAGAACGATAATAACTGAGGCAATGGCCGTTTCATCCAGCCCCCAGTGATAAGCGACAATAACCTGCAACGCAATAAAATCAAGCCAGTTCCCCAGGTCGGAAAATAACTGGGCACCAAAAAGTACGCGAAAGGATTTTAGTTTGAGCGGTTTAAAGATTCCTGGTTTCGCTGTCATTTTCCTTCATCCTTTCCGATGGCCATCCTCCGCCTGTTCAGCAGCTTTTCCGTATTGCCATAAGGGTCCTGGCCGTCCGGCAGATTATCTGTTTGTAGAGCTTCAATTGATTCCTCTATCCATTTAATTTCTGTTTCAAGCTTCATTTCGGCATATCGAATTGAGAGAGAGCCAAGCTTGCTGACATAGGAATACCCATTTCCAGGCCACTCCTTTACGAATTTAAGGATATCTGAAGCTTCCTCTTTTCTTTTTAATAAATGGCTGATTAGCACTTCATTATCCATATCTTCATGCCAGGTTGACATTTTCATTAGCAGTTCATCTTTAATAACAGGGAAAGCAGGAGGTGTCCTCAGCCAATTCTCAAACTCTTTCCAGCCTTTAGCTGTGAGTTCATACATTTTTTTTCTTCTTCCATCGTCTTCCTGTTCGAGTGTATAGATAAATCCTTCTTCTTCCAGCTTTTTTAATTTGGGATATATGCTCCCATAGCTCATTCCCCAATATAGGCCAGCAGCTTTGTGTTCAAATTCAGATTTGATTTTATATCCCGTGCTGGGCCAAAAGCTTAGTACAGCTAGGATGGTATGTTCTACAGACAAGGATAATTCTCCTTTCAATGTATCAGTATGATATATCAATATGATATGTTATGTTTATAAAAAAATCAACAAAAAATAAAAAACTTTCGCAATTTTTAAGCGAAAGCTTTTTTGAAGGAGGATGTTCTCTATGGCTGTATGATTACCCTTGTGCCATTTGGCACTATGCTTGCCAATTGCAGTACATCCTGGTTATACATGCGTATACAGCCTTTGGAAACAGATTGGCCGATTGAAGAAGGGTTATTGGTTCCGTGAATTCCATAGCCGTATTTAGATAGAGAAAGCCACATGGCCCCATATGGGCCGCCGGGGTCAGGTTCTCTGTTCACAATTACAAACTCTCCAATTGGGGTTAGCGTCAGCATTTTTCCTACTGCAATGGGATAGACTTTTTGCACGGTACCGTTAGATAAAAGAGTTAAGGTTTTTTTGCCTCTTGAAACTATAATTGTATATGGTATGGAATCCGGTTCAGGCAGTCCTGGTATTAAGACTCGCTGGCCAGGATAAATTAGCCCTGGATTAACAATGGCAGGGTTTGCCGCCAATAGCCTGCTTAGAGGGCGGCGGTAATTTTGCGCGATGACAGACATTGTTTCACCAGGCTTTACTATATGGTAAATAGCAACCACCTCATTCTTATAAGGTTTATTAATATATGCATGAGAAAATCATCTTGTAACTTATTGCTTGAATTATGTCCTGAATGCATTAAAAAAGGAAAGCAGCATAATTTGCTTTCCCATTACTTGCTGCTGTCTGATTGCAGGGTAAACACCGTCAGTTCCGGTCTGGACAAAAAGCGGAAGGGCAGTCTGGTTGTCCCAAGCCCTCTGTTTACATAAAGAGTTAAAGGGTTTTGACGGCCAATTTCATAAAAACCTTCATAGTATCTTTCAGCATGAGGAGGTTTAACTAAGGCTCCAAAGAATGGGAGTTTTATTTGGCCGCCATGACTATGGCCGCTCAACTGCAGGTTGATGCTGAAAGCAGAGGCTGCATCTGCTAAATCCGGTGCGTGGGACAATAAAATGTTATATGATGCCTCGTCCATATTTTCGCTGGCCAGCTTTATGTCTGGCCTTCCGAGCATAGCATCATCAATGCCTATAATCCCAATGCTGCTTCCGGAAAATTCGAGTTTGCGATTTTCATTCAGTAAAAGAGTAAATCCTGAATCTTCCATAATAGATTTATAGATATCTGAACCATAGCCCCCGTGATCATGATTCCCATAAATAGCAAATCTGCCAAGCGGTGCCTGAATTCTTTTCAGGATCGGTGCAATCTGGTCTGCCTCCTGATATTTATTTGGTTCATCCATCAGGTCACCTGTAAAGAATACAATATCAGGCTTCAGGCTGTTTATCTTTTCAATCAATTCTTCAAGCTGTTTCAGTTCATACTGAAATCCTAAATGGGTGTCGCTGAATTGGATAATTTTTTTATTATTGAATGCTTGGGGAATTGCACTGTCAGATATTTTGTAGTTTGTGATTTCCAGGAGCCGAGGCTCAATTTCCCGTGAATAATAATAACCGCCTGCACTAATACCACACACAGCAGCAAAAAAGCCGAGAGTTCTTTTTAGAAAAGATCTTCTGGACAATTTTTCCGGCATTGGACATACCAACCTATCTTTAAAAATTTTTACTGGAGTTTGTACGAGAAGAGAAAGAAGGCCTTCTCATTACAGTATCTTTAATACTATCAAACTATCCTATTAAAAAGAAGGAGTAACTATGCTTGTTTTTTATCCTTCATTTTCCTTAAATTGATTTAAGTATTTATTTATAAATAATAATTCGAAAATTCTATATTTAATGGTAAAATATAAATGAATGATCATTCATTTTTTGGAAGGGGAATTAGGATGAAAAATAAAACAGTCATTGTTACTGGCGGTTCCAGCGGCATGGGGAAATTTATGGCAAAGCGTTTTGCTGAAGCCGGTGCGAATGTGGTTATAACAGGCAGAAACGCCGAACGCCTCGAGACAGCCAAAGCTGAAATTGAAACATCAAAGGGACAAGTTTTGACCATTCAAATGGATGTCCGCGAGATTGAACATGTTAAATATATGCTTAAAGGAACGCTTAATACGTTTGGGCAGGTTGACTTCCTTGTCAATAATGCTGCAGGAAACTTCATATGCCCTGCTGAGGAGCTAAGTGCAAATGGCTGGAATTCTGTTATTAATATTGTGTTGAATGGAACCTTTTATTGTTCGAGCGAAGTCGGCAAATACTGGATTGAAAAGGGAATTAAGGGAAGCATAATCAATATGGTAGCTACATATGCATGGGACGCTGGAGCTGGAGTTATACACTCAGCTGCCGCAAAAGCTGGGGTGTTATCCATGACAAGAACATTGGCTGTCGAATGGGGAAGAAAATACGGTATCAGGGTAAATGCTATAGCTCCAGGTCCAATTGAAAGGACGGGAGGGGCAGACCGGCTGTGGGAATCGGAAAAGGCTGCACAAAGGACACTTCAAAGTGTGCCGCTGGGCAGGCTTGGAAAGCCGGAAGAAATTGCAGAATTGGCCTTCTTTCTATTCTCTGAGCATGCAGGTTATATTAATGGAGAGTGCATTACAATGGATGGCGGCCAGTGGCTGAACCAGTTTCCGTTCTAATGAATATAAAAGCCGGCTGAATATTTTCAGCCGGCTGACATAACCTATTGATAACTTACAGCTCTTGACTGCAATGCTTTCCATGAAGAGTTAAATCGCTCTTTTGAAACCTTCACCTGTTTTTTTCCTGAGAGGGGGTCGTTTAGAAAAACATAATGATCATCATATCCTACCAATACGACTGCATGAAGATCCAATGGAGTTTTAATGGTTTTGCCGGAGTGAGTCCACGATTCCCAGCGGTCAGGAAGCCTATAGTCACCTGTCGTCCAGACGACAGCAGGATATCCTTTGGAGACATGCATAAGAACTGCTTCAAAATCTTGGCCGGTTAAATTAACGGCTCTTCCAGGAAGGTATTTATTTACCAATTCTTCAATTGGTTTATCAAAAACTGCGTATCCGGCAGTTCTTCCTGTCATATCGCCTACAAATCCTTCTGCAGGATTACCCCATTTTAAAATATCACCTTTTGAGCGTATCAGCGGATCACTATCTTTTTTTACTTCATTGTATAAAACCATTTTCCCGACTTTGACACCTGCGTGCTGCAGAACCATTGTCAGGCTGGTTACTTCACATCCATACTTCAATTCCGGATTTTGTTTAATTAGTGGAACATCAATGATCACAGATCGTTTTTTTACAGCCGTAGCAGGTTCTGTCGATTGGACTTTTACTTTCGGCTGTTCCTTTTCTGCATTAACTGGTATTTGGGCATTCAGCTCTTTGGAAGTCATATCAGTCTCTTGGACAGGACTGGCCGGTTCTGAATGTCCGCAGCCAAGCAAAGGAATAAGAAGGGATATAAGCATGAAATTCCTCATAAAATACCCTCTTTCTTTTGATGTTCTGATATTAGGTTGTGGAAGACAGCACCGCAATATGCTGCTAAGCTTTTGCCAAACAATCATGTTTTATCAAGACGAGGGACCTATATTTTGAATAGTAAAGGTTTTAAGCAAATATGGTATAATAACTCATTAATCACAGTTTCATTTATATACATAGGGAGGCTAGGACATGGATGCATTGGATATCCTAACAGATTTGGATAATGTATTTCCCTATTTCCAGCCCATATTCAGTGCAGATGAGCATCGTGTCATTGGTTATGAGGTCTTAGGCCGATATAAAGGTACGGATGGGGTCGTCAGTCTTGGTCCATTCTTTCAGGATGAAAATATTCCTGAAGAATTTCGGATTGAGGTTGATTATGAAGTGTTAAAGAAGGCTTTAAGCAAGGCACAGCATCTTGATAAAGATGTTCTAATTTTTATCAATAGAGATGCTGACTTGCTCATGTATAATGATGGGGAACAATTTCTAAACACCCTCCAGGAATATGGAAAAAAAGGCATAAGCCTTGACCGGATTGTATTGGAAATTACCGAAAGGAATTATAAAGGCGATATTGACCATCTGGATCATCTTTTAAATTATTACCGGACATATGGAATCAAGTTAGCAATAGATAAACTTGGAAATGAAAGCAGTCATTTAGATCGGATAGGCCAATTGGCTCCGGACATTTTAAAGGTGGATCTAGAGTCAATGAAATCAAATGCAACTGCTTATAATTTTAATGATATACTCTATTCGTTATCCATGCTTGCCAGGAAAATCGGAGCAAGCATGCTTTTTGAAAATATTGAAATGGTTTACCAGCTTCAGTATGCATGGAAAAATGGCGGACGTTATTATCAGGGATATTATTTGCAAAAACCTGCAGAAAATTTCACTGACAGAGATATTTTAAAGGAAAAATTGCGAATTGAATGCCACCGATTTATTGTGCATGAAAAGAAAAAACTGGAGTCATTGTATCAGGTAACATCTGAGTTCAATGAAAAGCTGATTGATTATGTAAATAAAAACAAAAAGATTACAGTATATGAAGAAACCTTGGAACAGATCGCACTCCTTTTAGAGGGGGCAGCTTTTCGGCTGTATATTTGCGATGAAGACGGATTTCAGAAATCTGCCAATTACTTTAAAAGGGATGGAGGATGGCTTATTCAGAAGGAATATCTGCATAAAAATTGGAGCTGGCGACCGTATTTTCTTGAAAATATTATGAAAATGCGAATAAATAAAAAGGGAATACTCTCTGATTTATATACCGATATAGAGACAGGTGAAACAATAAGGACTTTTTCCTTCCCGCTTAATACTAATGATTACTTATTTGTTGATTTATCATACGATTTTTTATATGAACATGATGGGCTATTATAAGTTGAATTTTTTTGTATAACTATTCTTGATTTGAGGGAATGTAAGTGTAGAACTTTCCTCGAGGAGAGATTAACCATGAGCATGTTCGCATTAATCATATTACTGATTGGACTTGGAATACTTGTATATTCATTAGTTTACACTTTGGTGATTGGTAAAGAACGAAAGGCAGTTAAGGGAAATATCGATGCACAGCTGCCGGAGAATGTTCAAAAGCATACCTATATCAGGAATCCAATTTTTTTGGCATTTGCCATCTTCTTTGGAATCGTTATAGTTATGATTATTTATTTTTCACTTACCTGGACTTGGTAAAGGCCCTCCACTGGAGGGTTTTTTTAATTTTTAAAAACTCATTTTGAACAATTTACAATATTTACATCCAATTTTAATATATGCTTTTCCTTCTGCTGCGTTAATTCTTTGTCAATCCGGGTAGATTCTTAACAAGAAAAGAATTTTCCTGTCAGAATTTAAGGGAATTTAGAGAACGAAAGCTGGCATCAGGATATTTATTTATTGGTAAAATGAAGGGTACAAACTAAGAGATGGATAAAGAAAGGGAGAGTGGAATGTACAAGCATTTATCAGTTATTATTACAATTGCAGTAATGTTCGCATTGATTCCTTCTCAAACTTATGCCGAGAGAAATACTGATAAAGAAGAGGTATACGGGTTCCTGCAAAATGCTTTTCAGGCACAGATGGATCTTAGCGGGGAAGAGCGAAGCATGAACGAAGTAAATGAATTGCTAGACCCCTATTTTTCTGAAGAAGCTAAAAATCAGTTTCTCAAGGAAAACCTTGTTTCAGAAAATGGCAAATATTTTGCCCTTGGATCTGATTCGGCTGCATACTACGTTCCGTATTTTACTTATTCGGACAACACAAAAGTAGTTGAAGAAAGCGGTAATGTCTATGTGTATGAATATTTTCCGGAAAATCATGAGGGGCCTGTAGGCTATGAAAGTCATTATGAAGGTGTCATGCTTACGAAGTATGGGGAGGAAATAAAAGTCGCCAAATTCATGGGAGAAATTCCTGAGAAAATAATAAAGAAAGCTGAGGGCAAGCAAGAAGCGGCAGAACGAACCGCATTTAAAGCACCTGAAGCAAATTGGCTAAATACTCCTTCCTATCAATTTGGATTCCTGTTGAATCCATTTGAAGCCATGTTTCGTTCAGGAAGCATGCTCATAACTGACAGCCAAGGTATAAATGCTTTATTTGAAAAGAAGGAGCTGCATGGACAGCTGGCAGCCAATTAAAAGAGCTTAAAAGCTAAAAGGGCTTTTAAGCTCTTTTTTTATTTCATTCCTATCGCGGATATTAGTTTTTCCAGGTCAAATCCCCTAATGACAGTCTCCCCGATAACAACAGTGGGTGTAGAAAAGGATTTATACTTCCTGGTCAGCTCTTTATGTGCCTCCGCGTCTTTTTTTATATCTTTTATTGTAAAAGCATATCCATTCTCATTCAAAAACATCTTTGTAATTTCACAGGGCGGACAATCCGGCTGTGTATATAAAACAATCTCTTTCAATATTCGATCCTCCCGGCTTTTTGTATTCTATCTTAATGCAGGATGATCGAGCAGGCAATCAGTTTGCTTTATGCAGGTAATCAATCAAACCCATTGAGCAAACAGCGATATCGACAGCAAGAACCTCATATACAGGATGGTCAAGCGGAATGCCTTTACCCTTTAAATAACCTTTAACTTTTTCTTCAAGCAGTGCTTGTGCAGCCTGTGTCTGCTGACCCGTAGAGCCCCCACTGGAAAAGGCTGTTTCACCGGCATTCATGAATATCTTAAGCCAATCTTTGATTTGCCTGTAGACTTCTTTTGGGTTTGAACTCATGCCATAATGCCCAAAGAAAATAAATTCAAGGTTCATTTTTTCGTACATCTCAATGGATTTAAACATTTTGAATGGGTTAAATTGATTTGGTGAAGTTGAGGGCAAATATAATTCAATCCCATGTTCTTTTAGCCGCGGATAACATACACCCGCAGTATCTCCTGTAAACATTCCATTTAATGCAGGATGAAAAATACTGAAATGGTGATTCGCATGTCCGGGCGAATCATAAAATTTCAGCGTGCAATTTGGACCAATTTCAAGCTCTTCTTCATGCTCTTTTATAATAATTTTATCCTCGGGAACAGGAAGTATGGGATTAAACAATTCATCGAATTGATCTCCATAAACAGCTTTTGCACCGGTGATTAACCGTGAAGGGTCTGCTAAGTGCCTTGCACCTTTCGGGTGGACAATAACCTTTGCGTTTGGACAATGGGTTAATAATAAGCCTGCGCCGCCTGCATGATCAAGATGAATGTGTGTCACAATGATATACTCAATTTCCTCCGGAGTAATGTGAAGCTGTTTAAGGCCATCTAATAAATAGGGGATGGAGGGGCTGGCAGAGGTCTCAATTAGGGTCAGCTTTTCTTCTTTTAAGACATATGTACCGGTACGTTTTTCCATTGAGAGGTCAAAGTCATCAATTAAATATAGATTTTTCGCCAATTTTTCAGGTTTTGCCAAAAAAAATCACATCCTTTACAAAGCTTTTGCTTGTACAAATACCTGACAATATTTTATTCTGTTAATATTGGTATGTAAAGCAGTAAGCTTGAATATTCTGAATTTATTTCTTTAGGATAGAAACATGCCAAAAGAGAAACCTAAATGTGAATTATGGGTTTTGTTTTGGAAAGGAGAGAGAGCATGTCACAGCTTCAAGGTATATTAACACGCTTAAAAAGCTTACAGGAACAAGCAACAGGCGGAGAGCCGATGCAAAGATTTTTTGAGGTGAATGGTGAAAGGAAATGCCAGGTAACTTTTCATCCAAAAAATGAAACATTTGAATTGGAAGTATATAACGATAAAGAAAAGCCAAAAAGATATCAATTTGACAACATTGATATGATCACAATCGAAATTTTCGATTTGATTCAATAATTCAACACATACATAAGGGGCCTTTTTGGGCCTCTTTTCTTATTGCTGCTTAAAAAAATATTTTTCCCCGAGGTGAAAAATGGATTATCTGCTCACAATTTTGCTGTTCTTCACTGTTCTTCTTTTGCTTGCAGATGTAATCAATACAAAAAAAGAAGTAATCCGGATAAGGAAAACTCTTGAAGAAATGAAAGAAATTTTAAAAGATAACCGGGACTTGAAAAAATAGCCTTGAGAACAATAAATAGTATAAGACCCTACAATCACGAGGTGAAGCAGAATGATGCCAACTGTAATATGTCCGAGCTGCAAGAAGGAAAAAGAAATTGATGCTGTTTTAACTGCACAATCAAATCAAAATGTTATTTTTCACTGTCCTTACTGCAGCTATGAAGTTAAAGACATTCAAACCAGCAAAGGTTAATAGGCGCAAATTACCGGAGACTATGATAAAATGGTTAAGAAGCATAACTAATTTTTGAGGAGTTTTCGGTGATGATCAGTCTCCATAGCGAGGAATTTTTAGAATTTAATATCAGTGATTTCATGATTCCTTCTGAACGGGTAGCTCATGTACAAGTCGGCAACAACCTGGAGCATGCCCTCTTAGTACTAACGAAAAGCGGATATACAGCAATTCCTGTACTCGACCCGCAATATAAGCTGCAGGGCTTAATCAGCACACCTATTATCATGGATTCCATTCTTGGTCTTGAGCGGATTGAGTTTGAGCAGCTGGAGAAAAAAAGGGTTGAAGAAGCTATGAACACAAATATTCCACGGCTTGATGCTGCATCTTCTATACAGCAATCGATCGCGCTATTAGTTGACCATCCATTTGTTTGTGTTGAAAACAAGGAAGGCTACTTTGAGGGAATACTGACTCGCAGATCAGTATTAGATCAGCTAAATAAACATATCAGACGATTAAATAAACGATAGAAATCAGCTCCCCGCAGTGGGAGCTTGCTTTATTTTTCAATGGTGAGAATACAGGCGGTTTTATTGCCGTCATTTGCATGCGTTATTCATGTTTTTAATCATGGAGGGGAAACACTTGAGTCAAACTTTACATAAAAAAATGCCTCAAGGAAAGAGGAAAGTGACCAAAAAGCCATTTGTACTGGCTGCAGTAATGCTTGCCATGTTCATGGGGGCCATTGAGGCAACCATTGTATCAACTGCGATGCCTGCCATTGTTGGTGATTTAGGCGGATTTGCTTTATATAGCTGGGTCTTTTCAGCATACCTGTTGATGAATGCTGTAACTGTTTTGATTTACGGTAAGCTTTCAGACTTATTTGGGCGAAAGCCCGTTTTGACGTTTGGTATTATCATATTTTTAATTGGTTCCATCTTATGCGGCTTTGCTGAATCAATGACAGCGCTGATTATTTTTCGGTTAATCCAGGGTTTTGGTGCGGGTGCAGTAATGCCGATTGCCACAACCATTGTCGGGGATATTTACACAAAAGAGGAAAGGGCCCAGGTGCAGGGCTATTTATCAAGCGTTTGGGGAATTTCAGCTATTATGGGCCCGGCAATAGGGGGTCTTCTTGTTGAATTCGTCAGCTGGAGATATGTTTTTTGGGTTAACATTCCGCTTGGCATCCTGGCTATTGCAGGCTTGTGGCTTTTCCTCCATGAAAATGTGGAAAGGAAAAAGCATCAGATCGATTATGCAGGAGCTGTGCTATTAACGGTTTCCATTTCTTCTCTAATGGTTGTGCTTGTAGAGGGAGGAACAAATTGGGCCTGGAATTCCATTGAAGCAATCAGCCTTTTAGCAGTCAGCGTAATAGCCTTTTTCTTGTTTATCCTGCAGGAACAAAAAGCTGCAGAGCCAATGATGCCTTTTAATATATGGAAGGAGAAGCCGATATTAATTGCCAATTTGGCTTCATTAACAACCGGTGTAATGCTGATTGGAATTTCCAGTTTTCTTCCGGCATTTGTGCAGGGCGTCATGGAGAAATCTCCAATAGTAGCAGGCTTTACACTTACCACAATGTCGATTGGATGGCCGATAGCTTCTGCAGCGGCTGGGAAGCTGCTTTTGAAAATTGGTTTTAGAAGTACATCTGTAATAGGCGGAGTATTTTTGATTGCAGGCAGTATTATGTTTGTTACACTCACTCCTGAAGCGGGGCCAGTATGGGCAGCGGCAGGGAGCTTTTTGGTCGGGGCCGGTATGGGCTTGACCACTACAGCTTTTATTGTATCCATTCAGAGTACTGTGGAATGGAATCAAAGGGGAATTGCCACGGCAGCCAATATGTTTATGAGAAACCTTGGAAACACTATAGGAGCTGCCTTACTGGGAGGAATTCTGAACAGCCAGATTAAATCATATATACAGCAAAATGGCGAAGGCATAGATGACAGTTTATCTTTAGATTCCGCAAATGTACTTTTAAATGAAGAAGCCAGAAACAGCATGGATACTGGAATAAAGGAGATTCTGCAAAATGGTCTTACCGTTTCACTTCATTCTGTGTATTATGCAGTGCTGATATTTGCAGTGATAAGCTTCTTATTAGTTATCTCACTGCCAAAGCATGAAAAAGAAACAGCCGATTAAGCACTCCCTGAAATCTCTGCATTTAACGTGCAGGGATTTTTATATTTCTCCTCCAGAACATTATTGATGATAAAGAAATTCAAAAGTGTTTAAGATATACTATAAGAAAAAGTTATGAAGGGAAATGTTTATGTCTTCACTTACAGAATTTCATCTTTTATCAGTACTGGCACAGGAAATGAATATGAGGAAAGCCGCTGAGCGTTTATTTGTATCGCAGCCGGCTCTTTCACAGCGCCTTGTGAATATTGAAAAAGAATGGGGTAACAAGCTGTTCCTCCGCTCCCAAAAGGGTTTGTCAATGACTCCTGCGGGAGAAATTGTTATACAATTTGTCAATGAAGTGCTGGCAAAGGAAGAAAAAGTCAGGGAGTCAATTACTGCCCTGAATTCGGAGGTTCATGGCACATTAAAAATAGCAGTTGCCTCTATTGTCGGACAAAATTGGCTCCCTCAGGTTCTTAAAAAGTTTGTCAGCCGCTACCCCCAGGCCAAAATTTCTCTGATCACCGGATGGAGCAGTGAAATATTAAAATCTCTCTATGATGATCAGGTGCATATTGGAATTATCAGAGGTACTCCGGATTGGAAGGGAATTAAAATTCCTTTATTTAAGGATAGCCTTTATCTGGTTGATACAGAGATTACTAAACCTGAGCAGGTTCTTGAAACAGATCGGCCTTTTATTCAATTTAAAAGCGATTCCAACTATTATCAGGAAATTCAGGACTGGTGGCTGCGGCAATTCAAAACATCGCCAAAAAGAACAATAGTAGTTGACCAAATAGAAACATGCAAGCAAATGACTTTCAATGGAATAGGATACGCCATTCTCCCGGCCATTACACTCAATGGTGCTGAGAAAAATATTTTTAAGATCCCGCTCCTCGATGAAAATAATATGCCGATTAAGCGTGATACATGGCTGCTCGGATACGAATCTGCCTTCCAGCTCAAGCAGGTGCAGGCATTTGTTGAGTTAATAAAGGAGCATATAGAAGAAGAAAGACAATGATACTCCACTAGCAATCTATTTTCTTTTCAGACATTTATTTTTCTTGTTTTCAGCGCTTTTGTTTGTTAAAGTAATGCTAGTTGCAAAGTTATACATAGAGGAGGATTTTTAATATGAAAATGATGGATGCCAATGAGATTATTTCTTTTATCCAAAACAGCACAAAATCCACACCTGTAAAGGTTTATATTAAAGGTGATTTAGAAGAGATCAACTTCGGATCCTCAGCAAAGGTCTTTTTAAATGGCAGCACCGGGGTTGTGTTTGGTGAATGGACAGAAATTAGCCAGGCTATTGAAGAAAACCAGTCAAAAATAGAAGATTATGTGGTTGAAAATGACCGCAGAAACTCAGCGATTCCATTGCTTGATATGAAAAATATTAAAGCGCGCATTGAGCCGGGTGCCATCATCCGTGATCAGGTAGAAATCGGAGATAACGCAGTAATCATGATGGGTGCCTCCATTAATATCGGATCAGTAATAGGAGAAGGCACAATGATTGACATGAATGTTGTCCTTGGCGGAAGAGCTACAGTCGGAAAGAATTGCCATATTGGAGCGGGAACTGTATTGGCTGGCGTTATTGAGCCTCCTTCTGCTAAACCTGTGGTTGTAGAAGATGATGTAGTAATCGGAGCCAATGCTGTGGTTCTGGAAGGTGTAACTGTTGGTAAGGGAGCTGTAGTTGCTGCAGGCGCGATTGTTATTGATGATGTGCCTCCATATACAGTGGTAGCAGGAACACCAGCCCGTGTTATTAAGGAGATTGATGAAAAGACTAAGTCCAAAACAGAAATTAAGCAGGAGCTTCGCCAATTATAAGAGTTTAGAAAGCGTGGATCGCGATCCGCGCTTTTTCTAAAGGGATAAATCTCTGGTTATCCATTTCTATTATGCAGATTAAATATAAGATGCATTTTGAACAAGGGGGAAAATAGTTTTGGCCACTAACAATCCATTCGTTGCATTGCGGCGGGAGCTGCATAAAATCCCGGAGCTGGGGTTCCGGGAATTTAAAACGCAGCAGTTTCTATTAGATTACCTGAATTCTCTTCCTCAGGATAATATGGAAATTAAAACTTGGAAAACGGGTATTTTTGTGAAAATCAGCGGCAGGAATCCCTCCAGGATGATTGGGTATCGTGCTGATATAGATGGACTGCCAATCATTGAGGAAACTGGTTTGCCTTTTACTTCAGAACATAGTGAACAAATGCATGCCTGCGGACATGATTTTCATATGTCTATTGCACTTGGCCTAATAACCAAATTTATTGAAGAACGCATTAACGATGATTTACTGTTTATATTTCAGCCAGCTGAAGAAGGACCTGGCGGAGCTGAGCCTATGCTTAAATCTGAAATAATGAAGGAATGGATGCCGGATATGATATTAGCCCTCCATATTGCACCGGAATATTCTGTCGGAACCATCGCATTGAGGGAAGGCTTGCTCTTTGCGAATACCTCTGAACTTTTCATTGATTTAAAAGGAAAAGGGGGACATGCAGCATATCCGCATAATACCAATGATATGGTCGTGGCCGCATGTACGCTGGTCACCCAGCTTCAGTCCATCATTTCGAGGAACGTTGATCCCCTGGACAGCGCAGTTGTTACAATCGGAAAAATAACAGGTGGCACTGTTCAAAATATAATAGCTGAAAAAGCTAGGCTTGAAGGGACTATTCGTACCTTATCACCAGAATCAATGAAGAAAGTAAAAAGCAGAATTCAGGCACTTGTCAAAGGAATCGAAGTTGGGTATGAATGTGAAGCTTCTATCGACTACGGAAGCATGTATCATCAGGTTTACAATGAGGAAACTTTAACAAGGGAATTCATGGATTTTGTCCGAACCAATACAGACATTAATGTGGTTGAATGTCGGGAAGCCATGACTGGTGAGGATTTCGGCTATATGGTTGAAGAAATTCCGGGCTTCATGTTTTGGCTTGGCGTCGATTCAGAATATGGACTCCATCATGCAAGGCTGAACCCGGATGAAAGGGCAATCAATAAGGCAATTGAATTGATTTCAGGATATTTAAGATATAAAGGCTGATGCCCATAAATATAATAAAAAGCTGATTTCATATACTCCTTTTTAGGATCTGTGAAATCAGCTTTTTTGCTTTCTATTTATCCAGTGGAACTATCCCTTCCTGCCTGTTTTTGAATCAGCACCTGATGAGGGAATGGAATTTCAATCCCGCCAGCTTCCAAGGCCTCTTTAAGCGCTTTTCTAAGCTGCCGTTCGACAGCCCACTGTTCCATGTT
Source organism: Cytobacillus sp. FSL R5-0377 (assembly GCF_038004385.1). Classification (NCBI taxonomy): domain Bacteria; kingdom Bacillati; phylum Bacillota; class Bacilli; order Caryophanales; family Bacillaceae; genus Cytobacillus; species Cytobacillus sp. FSL R5-0377. The sequence continues at coordinate 914,729 of NZ_JBBORA010000001.1, read as the reverse complement.
TTCTGTCTTGGCTATGATTCTTAATACAACATCAGATGAGCCTAATGTTTGTACTCCGATAACGTTAGGTCCTTCAACAATCGCCTTGTTTTTTTCGGCGATCCTGTCGCAAGCTTCCTGAAGAACTGTGATGGCTTTATCAATATTGTCATTATAAGAGATTCCTATATCAACCAGTGCGCGCATATTGCCGCGCGAATGGTTGCTAAGACTGGTAATTTCCCGGTTGGGCAGATAATGTAAAGTTCCGTCAAATCCGCGGATTTGAGTGGTTTTTAATCCAATTTGTTCCACTATACCTGAGTAGTTTCCAGCTGTTACATAATCCCCTACATCAATTTGTCTTTCCAGCAAGATAAAAAATCCTGTTACTACATCGCTGACAAGTCCCTGTGCTCCAAATCCTACTGCTAAGCCAATTACTCCGGCACCGGCTAGAATAGCAGTTGCCTTTATTCCAAAAATCTGCAGAACCGTTACCGCGAAAATAAAAATAAGAACATATGAAAATATGTTTTCGGCAAGACTCAGCAATGTTTTCGATCTTCCGGGTGATATTCTATCCTTTTTTGAAATTCCCTCAAAGCTTTTTTGAATGATTTTATTCCCTGCTGATTTAACGATTAAAAATGCAAAATAGATAGCTGCCAGTTTTAAAAGAATTAGTCCTCCATTAATAAGAAGAGCTTCCCAATTAATTTGTGAAAAACTTAGATATTCCATTTATTCCTGTCCTCTCATAATTATTGGCTGTTTTAGCATGGTTTTCTGCTTTTTTAAGCTGATTTACTATGTTGAATCTGCCGAACAGCACGAGATCCCCGAAATGGACAAACCTTGGCAGACGGTGAAAGACAACAGAATATTTAAAAGAGCCTTATTATCAAAGTCATTATTTTATCGCAACAGTGTTCTATATGCAAACAGTTAGCATTTCAAGCATATGCAATCCGGGAGAACATAGGGATATAAACAGATGATTACTTATAAAAATTAATTTAAAAAAAGTGCGGAATCAAACAAAAAGGGGTGGAAAAATACTTCGAAACTCGATATATTTAATATTACGTTCTAACTTTTCAAATTTTTCCGCAAATTAAAAGGGGGGATGCAGATGGAAACATTTAAAAAGTTAAAGCAGTATTATTGGCCTTTTAAACATTACTTTATCTGGTCGATACTTTTTCTGTTTATTGTAACTGCGATAACGGTTGTATATCCAATGATCCTGCAGGTGACAATTGATGAAGTTGTCATTGGGGGCAATTATGGGTGGATTCCCTATTTGGCTATAGGCTTTATTGTCATAATGGCCGTCAAGGGGGCTGCAACTTATATCCATCAGTACACTGGTGATTTGTTTGGCATCACATCGGTCTATAAGCTTAGAAATGTACTTTATGAAAAACTGCAGTTCCTGCCTTTCAGATATTATGATAATGCAAAGACAGGGGATTTAATGTCCCGGCTTACTGCAGATGTTGAAGGGTTCCGTTTCTTTCTATCTTTTGGATTTTCTGAACTCATTCGTTTTTGTCTGTTGATCCTCATCAGTATGTCAGTCATGTTTTTTTATTCTGTTCCGCTTGCTATTGTCACACTTATTACACTGCCTTTCCTGGCGGTTGTCACTTTTAAATTCGATAAAGCTGTTCATCCGGCTTTCCGGGGCATACGGAAATCATTTGGGCGCCTGAATACAAAAGTTCAGGAGAATATAAGCGGTATTAATACTGTGAAGTCATTATCACGTGAAGATTTTGAGATCAATAAATTCAATGATTCTAACAGTGATTATAAAGATAAATATCTCTTTACATCGGATATATGGGCAAAATACTTTCCGTTAATGGAATTTCTGGGTAATTTAAGCGTTGTACTGCTTTTGGCTTATGGCGGTTATCTAGTTATGTCCGGCAGTCTGAAGCCAGGGGAACTTGTCGCTTTTTACAGTCTTGTATGGTATATAATGTGGCCAATTATGAACTTAGGCTTCATTGTTAATCTATTTTCACAGTCAAAAGCATCCGGTGAGCGGCTCATTGAGATTCTTGAAGCTGATAATGAGATTGAGGATGCCGATTCATGTGTTAAGGCAGAGCGTTTGCGGGGTGAGGTTGAATTCCAAAATGTTACACTTAAATATAACGAGGATGACAAGGACGCTATATCGAATATCTCTTTTCATGCTGAGCCGGGGAAAGTTATTGGATTAATCGGCTCTACGGGATCAGGAAAAACGAGCTTAACACAGCTTATGACAAGATTTTATGAGCCTGTTGAAGGTAAGGTGATGATTGACGGGATAAATGTGCAGGAATACTCTCTGAAGTCTCTGAGAAGTAATATCAGCTTTGTACTTCAGGAATCATTCTTGTTTTCTTCTTCGATTAAAGCGAATATTGCATTTGGAAAGCCTGATTCCACCATTGAAGAAATTATTGAAGCTGCCAAACGTGCACAGGCACATGAATTTATCATGGAGCTTCCAGATCAATACGATACCATTCTTGGCGAGAGGGGAATGGGGCTCTCAGGCGGCCAGAAGCAAAGGATATCGATAGCAAGGGCTATTTGTGCAAATCCCAGCATATTAATTTTGGATGATGCAACAAGTGCTGTGGATATGGAGACGGAATTCAGAATACAAAAAGCCTTGAAAGAAGTAATGGCTGATCGAACTACGTTTATCATTGCCCATCGGATTTCTTCCCTAAAACATGCAGATGAAATACTTGTTCTTGATAATGGGATAGTGGCTGAACGGGGCACCCATGAAAAGCTGCTTAAAAATAATGGTCCATATCAGAGGATTTACGATATTCAATATCAGGACCGGGATAAGGTTCTCCAATCAAATGCAGGCTAGGAGGTGCGTCCTTGAAAAAAACTAAATCGGAAAATAACAATGTGTTAAACAGGTTCCAATATTCTGCTGACGAAGTGATTGAGAAGCCATTTAATTGGAAGCAGATGCTCCGATTATTCAGTTATATGAAGCCTTACAGAAAAAATTTGGTTCCTCTATCGATTATTATGGTCTTAATAAATACGGCAGTCAGGCTTATTATTCCAATCCTGATCGGTGTATACACGTTAGATAAGGCGTTAATTGAAAAGGACGGCCCGCTGCTTGCGTTCCTGGTATCATTGATTGCTGCACTTTACACTATTTCATATGCTGCAAACTATTTCAGGATTAAATGGATGAATGAGCTAGGTCAAAGTGTTATTTATGATCTTCGAAAACATTTATTCACACACGTGCAGAAGCTATCACATCGTTTCTTTGATCAGCGTTCGGCAGGATCCATACTGGTGAGAATCATGAATGATATTAATTCTCTGCAGGAGCTTTTTACTAATGGTGTCATCAATCTGCTTATGGATTTAATCATGCTGGCAGGGATTTTTATTATTTTATTTACACTAAGTCCTGAGCTGACTCTGGCAATAATGGTCATCCTGCCTATAATGTTTTTTATTTCAACAAGTTTGCGCAGAAATATCCGCAGATCCTGGCAAACTGTCCGATTAAAACAATCCAAATTGAATTCTCACTTAAATGAAAGTATTCAGGGAATAAGGATTACCCAGTCTTTTACACAGGAAAAGGAGAATATGGCATTCTTTGATGGCGTGAATACGGAAAACTTTGAAAGCTGGAGGGCCGCCTCCCAGAAAAACGCAATGTTCAGGCCGCTGGTTGAATTGACCAATGCCCTGGGCACTGCTGTATTGATTTGGTTTGGGGCCAATCTGATTCAGAACGGTTCTATATCGATCGGCATATTCGTTTCTTTTGCCTTTTACTTAGGGATGTTCTGGGAGCCTATTTCCCGGCTTGGCATGGTTTACAACCAGCTGCTCATGGGCATGGCTTCCTCTGAAAGAATCTTTGAATTTCTTGATGAAAAGCCAATTGTATCAGAACGGAATAATGCTGTTAATTTGCAGGTGATAGAAGGCCGGATAGAATTCGAGAATGTCACTTTTTCTTACGATGAAAAAAGAACGGCCTTAAATGGAGTTTCACTGGAGATAAAAGCAGGACAGACAGCAGCGCTTGTCGGTCATACAGGATCAGGAAAAACAACGGTAGCAAACTTAATCAGCCGTTTTTATGATCCCTCAGGAGGTACTGTGAAAATAGATGGCTATGATTTAAAAGATGTTTCTTTATCAAGTTTGCGCAAACAAATCAGTGTCGTCCTGCAGGATACTTTTATATTCTCCGGCACAATCTGCGATAATATCCGTTTTGGAAGGCCAGATGCAACGGATGAAGAAGTAGTGAAAGCAGCGAAAGCTGTTGGTGCTCATGGATTTATTGAAAAGCTTCCAAATCGTTATGAAACTGAAGTGGAGGAGAGAGGGAATATATTATCAGTAGGGGAGAGACAACTGCTTTCGTTTGCCCGCGCTTTGCTTGCAGATCCGCGTATTCTTATACTTGATGAAGCTACAGCAAGTATCGATACCGAGACAGAGATGGAGATCCAGCAGGCATTAAAAACACTTTTAAAGGGCAGAACGGCCATAATTATTGCACATAGGCTGTCCACGATCCGGGAGTCTGATCAAATCTTTGTGCTTGATCATGGAAATATTTTAGAGCAAGGGAATCATGAGGAATTGATGAATGCGAAAGGTGAATATTTTCATTTGGTTAAGGCACAATTCAATATGCTTGAAGCAATTTAATGAACGAATTAAAACCTCCATGCGGAGGTTTTATTTTGTCAGAAGCAGTGTATATTGCTTGGGGTGCTATTATGGTATGATTGTCTATATTGCTAACTTTGCTGGGGGAAGATAGGATGAAGAAAGAATTTGCTGTTATCGGACTTGGACGTTTTGGAGGAAGCATATGCCATGCACTTGCTGAAGAAGGAATGGAAGTTATGGCGATTGATGTTAATGAAGATCGTGTTAACGAATTCGCGAGAGTTGCTTCGCACGCAGTAGTTGGTGATACTACGGATGAATCCGTCATCAAAAGTTTGGGAATACGAAACTTTGACCATGTTATTGTGGCGATTGGCGATAATATCCAGGCTTCTATCCTGACAACCTTAATTTTAAAAGAGGTAGGCGTTAATAAGATTACCGTAAAAGCGCAAAATGATTATCACGCTAAGGTGTTAAGGAAAATAGGCGCCGACCAGGTTGTTCATCCTGAAAGGGATATGGGCAGAAGGATTGCTCATAGTATTGTGTCAAATAATGTTCTCGATTATCTGGAACTTTCTGATGAGCATAGCATAGTAGAAATCGTTGCTAATGAAAAACTTGCAGGTCACAGCATTATAGATCTTGATATCCGGGCAAAATACGGAATCAACATTGTGGCAATTAAAAGAAAAAATGAAATTCTCGTTTCTCCGCAGGCAAATGAAAAAATACAATTTGATGATATTCTTATTGTTATTGGAGCAGACGTAGATATCAACCGATTTGAAAAGAAAGTGATGTCCTAATTTAAAAAAGGCTGTATCTCTCGTGTGAGCGATACAGCCTTTTTATTCGTATAAGTTTATACATAACATTCCGTGTCTATCCAAAACCGGAAATACGCCCGGAACTATTAAACTTCCATGATAATCGGCAAAATCATTGGACGGCGCTTTGTTTTTTCATAAAGAAATGGTGCAAGCGTGTCAGTGATTTCATTCTTGATTTCTGACCATTGAGTTGTTCTGCGTTCCATAACCTTGCTTAAGTGTTTTGTAATTAGTGCTTGAGCATCATTAATTAGATCCCCTGATTCCCTCATGTATACGAATCCGCGGGAAATTAAGTCAGGGCCGGCGGCAATTTTGAAGTCCTTCATATTGATGCTCACTACGACAACCACTAAACCTTCTTCAGAAAGTATGCGGCGGTCTCGTAAAACAATATTTCCGATATCACCGATTCCGCTTCCATCAATATAGACAGATCCAGACGGGATTTTTCCGGCTACCTGGGCAGAATCATCGCTGAGAGCCAGAACTTCACCATTATCCATGATAAAGCAGTTTTCTTCTTCCACTCCACAATCTACAGCCAATTTAGCATGCATTTTTTGCATTCTGTATTCTCCATGGATTGGCATGAAGAATTTTGGCTTTATTAAACGAAGCATTAATTTCTGTTCTTCCTGACCTCCATGGCCGGATGTATGAATATCACTTAATTTTCCATAAATGACTTCTGCACCTGCACGGGAAAGTCTGTCAATCGTTCTGCTGACACTGATTGTGTTCCCAGGAATAGGTGACGAAGAGAATACAACAGTGTCACCAGGGATGATCTGTATCTGGCGATGCGTTCCATTTGCAATTCTTGAAAGGGCCGCCATCGGCTCTCCCTGGCTTCCTGTACATAGAATCGTTACCTGGTTGGCTGGAAGTCTGTTAATTTGATGTGCATCAATAAAAGTATCTTTTGGTGCCTGAATATATCCTAATTCCTGTCCGATATTTATGGCTGCTTCCATACTTCTGCCAAAGACAGCAATTTTTCTGCCATTTGTAACGGCTGCTTCAGTCACCTGCTGAAGACGGTGGATATTAGAAGCGAAGGTGGCAAAGATGATTCTTCCTTCAACTTTGCGGAAGATGTCATGAATGCTGTCGCCAACCCGGCGTTCAGACATAGTGAATTCAGGTATTTCACTATTTGTGCTGTCAGAAAGCAGGCAAAGCACGCCTTCTTTACCGATTTCAGCCATTTTCGTCAGATTTGCCGGCTCTCCTACAGGAGTAAAATCAAACTTGAAATCTCCAGTATGAACAACTTGTCCTGGAGGTGTTTTGACAACGATACCATATGAATCAGGAATACTATGAGTTGTTCTGAAGAAAGTTACGGAAGTTTTTCTGAATTTAATGATATCGTCTTCCTTGATTTCATGTAGAGTGGTCTGTCTTAATAGTCCGTGTTCTTCAAGTTTATTTCTAAGTAGCCCCAGTGCAAGCTTTCCGCCGTAAACCGGGATGTTAACTTCTCTTAGAAGATATGGAATTCCTCCAATATGGTCTTCATGTCCGTGAGTGATAAATAACCCTTTTATCTTATCTTCGTTCTTAACCAAGTATGTGTAATCAGGAATAACATAATCGATTCCGAGAAGTTCATCCTCAGGAAATTTAATTCCTGCATCAATCAGGATAATTTCATCCTGAAATTGCACCGCGTAAGTGTTCTTTCCGATTTCCCCAAGTCCGCCCAGGGCGAAAACGGCTGTTTGATCATTTTTTACAAATTTCATAAATTACTCAATCTCCAATACTTTAAAGTCTTCACTTTGTTTTTCATATTCCAGGAATTCTCCTTGAACAGATGCTACAAATTCAATATTATAGTTGCGGTCAGCAAGCTTGTTGCGTACGTCTCTTTCAGACTCGCCTTCCACAAAAATAGATTTTGTTTTTTCTCTAACCGGTACCTCTGTCTTAGAATCCTGATAATATACCTTGAAAATCATTTCAATCTCTCCTTAATCCGATAAAAAACTTTTATCTAATATATAAAATAATAACATGTATTACATGTTTTTTCCTGCGGGATATGAATATTAATTCTTCTAATGCTAAAACGCTTCCGAATTTATGTAATAAGTATACTGATAACCAATTTACAATAAGGAAGGAGCCCTTCGCAAGTTTGAAGGGCTCAAATTTGTCAGGCAATAGATTTTTTTCGAAGCATTTCATTCCACTGTTTTAAAAGCTTCTTTCTCAGCTTCTTTAACATAGTGGATCAACTCCTTACTTTCTATTTTAAACGATCCTTGTCCAAAGTAAAGGCAGCAAGGACGTTTTAAGCAGATTTAGTAATTAAAATGGCTGCTTCTAATGCTGCCTGTCTTGATAGTAAACGCTTTGGCATTATGACCTAATGTCTTTTTCGTCCCCGATCCTTCGCAGGCAGGGAGATTCCGCTTTTCTTAATTATATTATATGGTAAATATAGTTGAATCTCTCGAGGATAAAAATGGAAACTCGAGTTGTTAATAACAATGAAATTGACTTTTTTACTTTATGGGTTTAGTGTTTTATTACGATAAAATATTTAATGGAAGCAAGTAGAATATCGCCTGAAAGGAAGTTTGTTTTAATGAAAAAGATTGTTTTCTTTGATATAGATGGGACCTTATTGGATCATGAAAAAAATTTGCCTGACAGTACGAAAGAGGCAATTGACAAACTGAAAAAGAATGGGACTTTCGTGGCGATTGCTACCGGCAGGGCGCCTTTTATGTATGAGAATTTGCGCAGTGAGCTTGATATTGATTCATTTGTAAGCTTTAACGGCCAATATGTCGTTTTTGAAAACGAGCCGATATACCGCAATCCCCTTAAGACGGCTGAAATTGAAAAACTGTACAGGCATGCACAATCAAACGGACATCCGTTAGTGTTTATGAATGAGAAAACAATGAAATCTTCGGTAACTCATCATCCGTTTATAGAGGAAAGCATGGGAAGCTTAAAGTTCCCGCACCCTGAGGAAGACCATGAGTTTTACACCGGTAGGGAATTATATCAATCACTGCTGTTCTGTGAGGAAAAAGATGAGGAAAAGTATATTTCATCAGCTGCATATCCTCATTTTGGGTTTATAAGATGGCATCCATATTCCGTTGATGTTTTGCCTGCTGGCGGGTCCAAAGCTGAAGGGATAAAGCAAATGATAAAAAGGCTTGGGTTTGATTTGAAGGATGTATATGCTTTTGGAGATGGGCTGAATGATATAGAGATGCTGAATGCTGTCGGAACGGGGATAGCCATGGGGAATGCAGAAGAAGTAGTTAAGAAGGCAGCAGACCGTGTAACATCTGGAGTCGATCAAGAAGGAATCTGGAAGGGATTAAAGGAACTTCAATTAATATAAGAACGCAAAGAAGCCTCCGATTCAGTAGACGGAGGCTTTCTTTTATGCTAGTACTGCATCTGCATTCTATCGCTCAATAGCAATGGCATTTTTAATTGGCTGAAACGGATTTTGTTTATTGATATGATCGTAAAACATAATTCCGTTCAAATGATCAATTTCATGCTGAAACACAATGGCAGGAAGCCCTTTTAGTTTAAGTTTTAGTTCATTGCCTTCCAGGTCAGTTCCTTTGACAGTTACCTTTGCATATCGGGGCACAAAACCTGGGATGGATTCATCAACAGACAGACAGCCTTCTCCTGCAGACAGATAAGAACGCTGCACAGAATGGCTGATGATCTTAGGGTTGAACAATGCATAACTAAACAGTTCGCCGCTATAGGCTACATGAACAGCAATCATCCTTTTGGAAACATTAATTTGAGGAGCAGCCAATCCAATTCCAGCCCTTAAACCATATTTTGTAGCAAGCTCAGGGTCTTGGCTGTTTTTAACATATTCTAACATTTCCTGCAGGACTTGTTTGTCTTCTGAAGATGGAGGCAAGTTAACTTCCGCAGCAATTTTCCTTAAAGTTGGGTGGCCATCGCGTATAATATCTTTCATGCTCAGCATGATTATCACTCCCGCTATGTAATAAAGAATAAAAAAATGGCTACATTATTGGCAAGAAGAACTAAATGGAAATGCCAAAAATATGCCAAACATACTTTATATTAGTATATTCAGTCTACCAGAGAGGAGCAAAAAAGTTAATATGAGAAGGTGCTTTTGGCACCTTCTCAAATAATTAAAACTTCCAGCAAGCGCAGCCAACAATGATTAAGAGAATGAATAATACTACAATTAACGCAAAACCTCTGCCGTAGCCGGCACCCGCTACTGGATAACCGCATCCATAACCGTATCCGCCATAACCGTACATGAAGGATAACCTCCCTAAAGTAAGATTATCGTCCATTTTTTTGACTTGCCGCATCGGACGATTAATATAGCCTATGTTTCATATGATGATTGGTGTAGGCCTTTGCCCAAGTTATAAAGGAAAAATGGAATGAATAGATTTTAAATACACCTGGAACAAGGACAAATTGTGAACAGGTGCGAAAAGTGTCAAACCAAAGGGCTATTGTCAAACAGGGCGGGTACCTTTATAGTTAAAAATGTTATAGTAAGGAGGTTTCAACGTGTCAATTTTGAACAATAGCAGACTGCTGCCTGTTTTTATTTTAGCGGCTATCTTACTCTCTGGCTGTATCAATGAGCAAAAACCAGAGGAAAAAGTGTATGATGTTCTGGAAAAGGTAGTTGAAAAAGAAAAGGATTTTGAAAAGCAGCAGGAACCGCTCGTTAAGCTGGAGACAAGAGAAAAGCAATTATACGATAAAATTATTAACCTGGGAATGAAGGATTTCGAGGAAATTAAGAAGCTGTCTGATGAGGCTTCTGCGATTGTAGTGCAGCGCAAAGAACACATGGAGAAAGAACAGAAAAGCATACTGGCATCAAAAAAGGAATTTGAATCATTGTCTCCGGTAATAGAGGAGATAGAGAGTCAAAAATTGAAGGATAGAGCAAAAGAATTGCAAGAAATTATGATGGATAGGTATAAGATACATGACACTCTATACCAGGATTATTCCAATGCGCTGCAATTAGATAAAGAACTGTATGCAATGTTTAAAAAGGAAGACCTTACTCTCGATCAGCTGGAAAATCAGATTAGCAAAATAAATGAAATGTACGAAAAGATTTTGTCTTCAAATAAGCAGTTTAACGAAAAAACAAAAGAGTATAATGAAGCAAAATTGGATTTCTATAAAGAAGCAGGGCTCGAAATAAATACAAAAGAATAAAGTATATGCCGGCATGTTAAATGCGCGGCATTTTTTTGTTTTTTGTCAATTATTGCTTAAGGAGACACCTGGCAGAATGAATCCGCTTTCTTCATTTTGAGCTGCTGTCTTTATTTTAAAGTAACTTTAGTGCAGTTTCTTTACTATAACACATTGAAATATAATAGTTTTTTATAGTACAGAATGTATATATGCGTTAATACAGTTTTAAAAGTTGATTTAAAGAATAAAAAGTATGATATCGATAAAAAAACAAGAAGCAAGGTAATTGACGAAGGTCATTCAGGTGTATTAAACTAATTCTCGTAAGTAATTCTGTATCAATTTTGTTGCAAAATAAACTAATACAGAATATGATAGTTAAAGATGAACAGAAAGACGTTTTTTTAGAAGTGATCTGTGGAACACTATTTAAAGTATGCATATGGCAGAAAAGAACGTTCTGCTATTTAGAGATGCTAATAAAAACACGCCTGAAAGAGGAACTTTTTTGCTAATTGAAAGAGTATCTAATATGGCTTCGTTTTGGGTAACCTAAATTTTGTGTATAAAAACTCTTAATTAACGTCTTTTTATGAAAGGAAAGGGTGACTGATATGGCTTCTAAAACAAAGAAGGCACAATTCGATGCGAAAAAGCAGCTCGAAACAGTTGAAGAACAGTTCCAAACTCTACAAATTCTAAATGAAGAAGGCAAGGTTGTTAATGATTCAGCAATGCCTGAATTAAGCGATGAGCAGCTTCAGGAATTAATGCGCCGCATGGTTTACACTCGTATTCTTGATCAGCGTTCTATTTCACTTAACAGACAAGGCCGTTTGGGCTTCTATGCACCAACTGCCGGACAGGAAGCTTCTCAGCTTGCATCTCAATTTGCACTGGAGAAGGAAGATTTCATTCTTCCAGGATATCGTGATGTGCCTCAAATTATTTGGCATGGCCTTCCGTTATACCAGGCTTTCCTTTGGTCACGCGGGCATTTTGAAGGCGGTAATATCCCTGAAGGTGTAAATGTTATTTCACCACAGATTATCATTGGTGCGCAATATATCCAGACTGCAGGGGTTGCCCTTGGCATGAAGAAGCGCGGCGAAAAGAAAGTTGCCATTACTTATACTGGCGACGGCGGAGCTTCACAAGGTGACTTCTATGAAGGCATCAACTTTGCAGGAGCATTCAAAGCACCTGCTATCTTTATTGTGCAAAATAACCGTTTTGCAATCTCTACGCCTGTTGAAAAACAGTCAGCAGCTAAAACAATCGCTCAAAAAGCAGTGGCAGCCGGTATTCCTGGAATTCAGGTGGATGGCATGGATCCGCTTGCTGTCTATGCAGCTGTTCGGGAAGCTCGTGAACGTGCACTGAATGGTGAAGGTCCAACATTGATTGAAACACTGACTTACCGTTACGGACCGCACACAATGGCTGGTGACGATCCAACACGTTACCGTACTTCTGACCTTGATAATGAATGGGAAAAGAAAGATCCTCTTGTTCGTTTCCGCAAGTTCCTTGAAGATAAGGGAATCTGGAATGAAGATATGGAAAACGAAGTAATTGAACAAGCAAAAGAAGATATTAAAGAAGCTATTAAAAAGGCTGATGACACACCTAAGCAAAAGGTTACTGACCTTATGAACATCATGTATGAAGAAATGCCTTACAACCTAAAAGAACAGTATGAAATATACAAAGAAAAGGAGTCGAAGTAAGCCATGGCGCAAATGACAATGATTCAGGCAATTACTGATGCTCTACGCACAGAATTGCGCAACGATCCGAATGTATTGGTATTCGGTGAAGATGTGGGCGTTAACGGCGGCGTTTTCCGTGCTACCGAAGGCCTTCAAAAAGAGTTTGGCGAAGAGCGTGTTTTTGATACACCTCTAGCTGAATCCGGAATCGGCGGTCTGGCAGTCGGTCTTGGTTTACAGGGCTTCCGTCCGGTACCTGAAATTCAATTCTTTGGATTCGTTTATGAAGTAATGGATTCTATTTCCGGCCAGCTTGCACGTATGCGTTACCGTTCCGGCGGAAGATATAATTCACCGGTTACAATCCGTTCACCATTCGGGGGAGGGGTACATACTCCTGAAATGCACGCTGACAGCCTTGAAGGTTTAATGGCTCAGCAGCCTGGATTAAAAGTTGTTATCCCTGCAACTCCTTATGATGCAAAGGGGCTGCTTATCTCAGCTATTCGCGATAACGATCCTGTTATTTTCCTTGAGCATATGAAATTGTATCGTTCTTTCCGCCAGGAAGTACCTGAAGAGGAATACACAATTCCGCTTGGCAAAGCAGAAGTTAAACGTGAAGGTTCTGACGTGACAATTGTAACTTACGGGGCAATGGTCCATGAATCTTTAAAAGCTGCTGAAGAGCTTGAAAAAGAAGGGAAATCTGCCGAAGTTATTGACTTGCGTACAGTTGCACCTCTTGATATTGAAACAATTATTGCTTCTGTTGAAAAGACAGGAAGAGCCATTGTTGTTCAGGAAGCTCAAAAGCAAGCTGGTATCGCAGCAAATGTTGTGGCAGAAATCAATGACCGTGCAATTCTTAGCCTGGAAGCACCGGTTCTCCGTGTAGCTGCACCGGATACGGTATTTGCTTTCCCGCAGGCTGAGACAGTATGGCTTCCAAACTATAAAGATGTAATTGAAACAGCTAAAAAAGTACTTGAATTTTAATTGAATAACTAATGACACAAGGGGGAAAATATCCCCCTGACGTGTTTTACTAGAACGATTGAAAAAATAGGAGGGTGAATTCCATTGGCATTCCAATTTAGATTGCCTGATATCGGTGAAGGTATCCATGAAGGTGAAATCGTCAAGTGGTTTGTAAAGCCGGGTGACGAAGTACAAGAAGATGACGTGCTTTGTGAGGTTCAAAATGATAAAGCGGTTGTAGAGATTCCTTCGCCAGTTAAAGGTAAAGTAGAAGAAGTCCTAGTTGAAGAAGGAACAGTTGCAACTGTAGGTCAAGTTTTGATCACTTTTGATGCTCCAGGATATGAAGATCTTAAATTCAAGGGAGACCATGAAGATGAGGCTCCTAAAGAAGAAAAAACAGAAGGTCAGGTACAGGCAACTGCCGAAGCTGGCCAGGATGTAAAGAAAGAGGAGGCTCCTGCTCAGGATACACGTAAAGAAGGCGTCGTTATTTCTGAAACGGATGTTGATCCTAACCGCCGTATTATTGCTATGCCTTCAGTAAGAAAATATGCACGGGACAAAGGTGTAGATATTCGCCAGGTAGCTGGAAGCGGCAAAAACGGGCGCATCCAGAAAGATGACATTGATGCATTCTTAAATGGCGGTGCCGAAGTTAAGGAAGCGCCAGCTAAGGAAGCTGCACCACAAACTGAAGCCAAAGAAACTGCACCTGCAGCTGCTCAGGCGATTCCTGCTGGACAATATCCGGAAACACGCGAGAAAATGAGCGGAATCCGCAAGGCAATTGCCAAAGCTATGGTAAACTCTAAGCATACTGCTCCACACGTTACATTAATGGATGAAATTGATGTAACGAAACTTGTTGCACACCGCAAGAAGTTTAAAGAAGTTGCAGCGAATAAAGGAATTAAGCTTACATTCCTTCCTTATGTGGTAAAAGCATTAACAAGTGCATTACGTGAATTCCCTGCACTGAACACTTCAATTGATGATGCAGCAGGTGAAATCATTCAAAAGCACTACTATAACATCGGTATTGCAGCAGACACTGAAAAAGGTCTTCTTGTACCAGTTGTTAAGGATGCAGATCGCAAATCTACATTTGCCATTTCAAATGAAATCAATGAACTGGCTGGTAAAGCACGTGACGGCAAGCTTGCTCCAGACGAAATGAAGGGTGCTTCATGCACAATCACAAATATCGGTTCTGCAGGTGGACAGTGGTTTACTCCTGTCATCAATCACCCAGAGGTTGCCATTCTTGGAATTGGCCGCATTGCTGAAAAGCCGGTAGTGAAAGATGGAGAAATTGTTGCTGCTCCAGTATTGGCTTTATCATTAAGCTTTGACCACAGAATTATTGATGGAGCTACTGCACAAAATGCATTGAATCACATCAAGCGTTTACTGAACGATCCAGAACTATTGCTAATGGAGGCGTAATTACAAATGGTAGTAGGAGATTTCCCAATCGAAACAGATACTATAGTCATCGGTGCGGGTCCAGGGGGATATGTTGCAGCAATTCGTGCAGCACAGCTTGGACAAAAAGTTACAATCGTAGAAAAAGCTAATATGGGCGGAGTGTGCTTAAACGTTGGATGTATTCCTTCAAAGGCTTTAATCGCAGCTGGCCACCGCTACGAAAATGCTAAGCACTCAGATGTAATGGGAATTACAGCTGAGAACGTAAAAGTTGACTTTACAAAAGTTCAAGAATTCAAATCCGGTGTAGTCAAGAAGCTTACAGGCGGAGTTGAAGGACTATTAAAGGGGAATAAAGTTGACATCGTACGCGGTGAAGCATACTTTGTTGATGGTAATACCCTTCGTGTAATGGATGAAAATTCAGCGCAAACTTACACGTTCAAAAATGCAATTATTGCAACAGGATCTCGTCCAATTGAATTGCCAACGTTCAAATTCTCTAAACGTGTTCTTGATTCAACAGGCGCTCTTGCCCTTCAGGAAATCCCTGAGAAAATCGTCGTAATCGGCGGTGGTGTTATCGGAATCGAGCTTGGAGGAGCATATGCTAACTTTGGTTCACAAGTAACGATTCTTGAAGGTGCAGATGATATTCTAATCGGCTTTGAGAAGCAAATGACATCTCTTGTTAAACGCAACCTTAAGAAAAAAGGCGTTGAATTCATTACGAAGGCACTTGCTAAGGGTGTTGAAGAGAATGAAAATGGGGTTACAGTTAAGTTTGAAGAAAAAGGCGAAGAGAAATCTCTTGATGCAGATTATGTATTTGTAATGGTCGGAAGACGTCCAAATACAGACGAACTTGGCTTAGAGCAAGCCGGTGTTAAGATGACTGAACGCGGTGTTATTGAAATTGATAAACAATGCCGTACTAGTGTGAGCAATATTTATGCGATCGGGGATATTGTTGCAGGTCCTCAATTAGCTCATAAAGCTTCTTACGAAGGTAAGATTGCTGCAGAAGCAATTGCTGGCCATAACGCAGAAATTGATTACTTAGCTATCCCTGCGGTTGTATTCTCTGAGCCTGAATTGGCTTCTGTAGGCTATACAGAGCAGCAGGCTAAAGAAGAAGGAATTGAAGTAACAGCAGCTAAGTTCCCATTTGCTGCCAATGGCCGTGCCCTTGCACTTGATTCCACTGATGGTTTCTTAAAGCTTGTGACACGCAAAGAGGATGGACTTGTAATTGGTGCGCAAATTGCCGGTGCAAGTGCATCAGACATGATTGCAGAGCTTGGTTTGGCTATTGAAGCAGGCATGACTGCAGAAGATCTTGCTATGACTATTCATGCTCATCCTACATTGGGTGAAATTACAATGGAAGCAGCAGAAGTTGCTATTGGAAGCCCAATTCACATCGTAAAATAATTCAAAAAATCCTTCCCTGTCAGGGAAGGATTTTTTTAGGTTATTATTGATCTTCGTTTTCTTCATCCATTGCTTGGGTGAGCGGATAAATGATTTTATCTTTAGATACAGTTCCTTTTATTTCTACTAAAACTTTGTCCTGATATACTAGCATTATGGCTGGGCAATTTTCTACCTTATAATTGCTTAAGTTACTGGCTTCAGCTTCTGTTATCACTTTCATATCTTTAATCAGGTCAGGATAGCTTTTTTTTAATTCGATGATGGCATCATAATAGGATATTTCCTGTTCATATTGTTTTTTATCAGTAAAAAAAATAAGCTGCTTAACACTGTCGTCAATCCTCAGCTCTTCTTTTACTTCCTTATGATTGCATGAAGAGGTGACAAGCAAGAGTGCAGTAATCAATATCAATGGCACACCTTTCATCCTTTTGCCCTCACTTTATAATAAATTCCACCTTACACAAAAGACTGATATAAAACAGGCTAGAAGTCTTTAGATTTTTCCATTCCATTGACAGAAGGTGAGAAATTCATAATAAGTTATGAGTATTTTATCATATAGCAAATGGAAATATTAGCTTGTCACTCAAATGTTATTGAAATGAAAAATAAGAATTTCCTTTTAAACATATATTACAAACACAAGTGTTTCTTCTATTAAAAAATCGGGTATTGATTAAAAAATTTGGTGGTGGAGTGTATGAAAATTTATACAGCTCTTTTGCTGCAGATGATAATCTGGAGCGGATATACTCTCATTGAGTGGCTTTCAAAATATGATCAGCTGGTTTATAAAGTTATTATGTTTTTTGTTTTTTTCTATCTTGCAATTAATATTGGGAATTGGGTGATTAAGTCAGCAAAAAAAACATTTATGGTTACTGTTATGAGCCTAGGTCTGTATGCTTCGTTCCATTTGGCGATGTCCTATATTACTCATGGGTAAATGGAAAAGATACAGGCAATAAAAAAACGGCACCTTTACAGGTGCCATTCAGACTGTCGACAAACTCAATGAAAATTGAGCTTGTCTGCAGTCTTTCTTACGATTAGTCAAGCACCTTTAAACCGTTAATTTATTTTCTGTATAAATGAATCCCCTTCAACGTTGTGTTTGAAGAGGGGCCAGATTTATAGGTATACCTAATAGGCCTAGTGATTTCGCGTTTTTTAACTAGACCTGCCTTTGTGGTATTATGTACTAAACTATGATTGGGTGGCTAACCGGAAGTCATAGTTCATATTGTGTGTAATAAGGTGGAAGATAATCTTCAAAAGCTTATTCACACAGGCAATGGATGCAACCTTATGGCACTTGTTATAGGGTTGCGTTTTTAATTTATCGTAATAATCAACAATATGGTTTTGACTGAAACGGCGTAGTTTAATCATGTTCTGGATAATGATAAAAAGGAGCTTACGTAAATGCTTATTGCCACGTTTATTAATCTTGTCCTTGTAAAAGGTTTTACCTGATTGGTAACGGCGAATATCAATACCAGCGTATGCGTTTAGCTGCTTATTGTTTTCAAAACGTCTAATATCCCCTATTTCTGCCATTAGACGTACTGCGGTGTTTGAGCCAATCCCCGGGAAACTGAGGAGAATATGGTATTCAGCCCGGCTTTCTGCTAGTTGCGCCATGTCCTCGATACACCTTTCTTTCATGGATAGGAGTTCCTGGTAACGCCTAGCGTAAGATATCAGCTGGCTACACAGGACATCGGTTGACGAAACGGCAGGAAATGATAAATGCGCTGCTTCAAGCAATTGAG
The DNA here is from genome assembly GCF_038004385.1 of Cytobacillus sp. FSL R5-0377. Lineage (NCBI taxonomy): Bacteria > Bacillati > Bacillota > Bacilli > Caryophanales > Bacillaceae > Cytobacillus > Cytobacillus sp. FSL R5-0377. The sequence goes on along the minus strand of NZ_JBBORA010000001.1, from coordinate 896,669 downwards.
TAGCTTTTTTTTCAGCCCTTGCGGTAGAAATATTCTTATCAGTGTTTGTCCGGATTTTGTTCTTTATAACCGTTTTTGAATGTTGGAGCACCAAGTCTGGATGTGGGTACAATTGAACAATATTGAGGAATAGCTCTGATTTGGTTGTAAAGATTTTTTCCAGTTCCGGAAAGGTTAGCTGAATAACTTTATGCATGCGGTTGCGTGTTACGGATAACTCGTCATCAAGTTCACTGTAAAATCGGGATAGCGACTTCAATTGGAGAAAAAGATCTTCTGTGCCATTTCGATTAGTCCTTTGCGTTGAAAAGTGGGTAAGGGCAAGTTGGTGGGCATCACTCTTATCCGTTTTGTGGATCCTCAAGGAGTCGCACTGGAGCTTAGCTTCCAGGGGATTCAAGGAACAATAGGAAAAACCATTTACATTCATAAACCGCTCCAATTGCCTGGAATAGACCCCAGTTGATTCAAATACAATATGTGGCTGTTCACCATAACCTTCTGTTAATCTGTCGATCCTCTTCTTTAAGTTTTCAAATTCAGGCCGTGAATGCTTGATTTCTCCTTCATAAATACACTTTTTTAGTGTGTTGTAAATTACCATGTAGCTTTTGCCCATACTTACATCAAATGCGATGACATGTTTCACGTTATTTCCCCCAAAAAAGTTTTGAAGTTCCCTCACTTACTCTTATCGACTCCCATTTCTTATACACGATCTCAAGGATCCAACATACTTAAACCTGATTCGAATAAGGTAAGTGAAGAAGGTCAGTTTTTTGTACGGATTCTAAGATCCTAAGACTGCAACGACCTATTCTTCACTTCTACTATATAAAAAAATAGTAGTGCCAACCAATGCCTTGGTCAGCACTACTAATCTTAGTATGTTTTTTGTTTTAAAATAGAAGTAATACGATACTTGAGGTGATTAAGATGCTTTCTAAACATAATCCAATTCAACGGGATCAAATCGAAATGATTGCATTAGATGAACTTGTCCCAGCGGACCATTTGGTTCGCAAAATTGAAGCGGCGATTGATTTTTCCTTTGTCTATGATTTGGTGAAAGATATGTATTCAGAAGTAGGACGCCCAAGTATTGACCCTGTTATCTTAATCAAACTCACATTCATTCAATATACCTTCGGTATTCGCTCCATGCGTCAAACAATTGAGGAATTGAAAACAAATATGGCCTATCGGTGGTTTTTAGGATACGGCTTCCACGATAAAGTTCCTCACTTCTCAACTTTCGGAAAAAACTATGAGCGCCGATTTAAAAATACCGATCTCTTTGAACAGATATTCTATCGAATTTTAAAAGCTGCAGCTGAAAAGAATTTAATAAGTGCAGAACATGTTTTTGTAGATTCTACTCATGTAAAAGCGAGTGCGAATAAACGGAAATTTGAAAAGAAAGTTGTTCGAAAAGAAACCCGTGCCTATCAACAACGCCTTCAAGAAGAAATTAATCGAGATCGTGAAGATCATGGAAAAAAGCCTTTTCCGCCAGATAAGTTTGATAAGGAAGAATTCAAAGAAACTAAGGAAAGTACAACTGACCCAGAGAGTGGATACTATGTAAAAGATGAGCGTACAAAACAGTTCGCCTATTCTTTTCACGCTGCCGCAGATCGCAACGGCTTTGTACTAGGCACAACTGTAACCCCTGGTAACACGCATGATAGTCATATTTTAGAGCCATTGGTAGAACAAGTCATTGAGAAAGTTAGTAAACCAGAAGCTGTTGCGGCCGACGCAGCCTATAAAACACCTGCTATCACGAGCTACTTATTGAAAAACGACATCACACCTGCTTTACCTTACACACGACCTCGCACAAAAGAGGGTTTCTTCAGAAAACATGAGTATGTTTATGATGAGCATTTTGACTGTTACATTTGCCCAGCTGGTGAGATATTAAAGTATAAAACGACTACAAAGGAAGGTTATCGTCAATATAAATCAGATCCGCGAATTTGTGCTGGATGCCCGTTCTTGTCTCAATGCACACAGAGTCAAGCGCACCAAAAGCTCATTCAACGTCATGTGTGGGAGGAACATTTGGAAGAGGCAGACCACCTTCGCCACCATCAAAACGTCAAAAAAATCTATGAGAAGCGAAAAGAAACAATTGAACGTGTTTTCGCAGATGCAAAAGAAAAGCATGGCATGCGTTGGACAACTTTAAGGGGACTTAAAAAATTGTCAATGCAGGCGATGCTTACTTTCGCTGCCATGAATTTAAAGAAAATGGCCAACTGGACTTGGCAAGGCCCAGTAATAGCCTAGAAGATGACCTCGGAGAGGTTTACAGTCATGAAAAAATGCTTTCAAGTCCAATAAAAAAGTAAAAAGGGTCCGGAATAAGGCTATTCCGAACCCCTTTTGTCTACAAACTGAACGGCACCTTTACAGGTGCCATTTTTTAGGCTTTTTAGCTGTTTTTTTTCGGTATGACTTCTTCTTTAAACGATTTAGCCAGCGATACGACGATTAAAAGCATAATGACGGTAAATGGCAGTGCAGCTATAATAGAAGCTCTCTGGAGTGCTTCCAGACCTCCTGTCCATAAGAGGATAGCTGCAGAAGCAGATTGGATAATGCCCCAGACAAATTTCACTTTGCCCGCAGGGTTCAAGCTTCCGTTTGTTGTCTGCATACCAAGAACAAATGTAGCTGAATCTGCAGAAGTAATAAAAAATGTGCTGATTAAAAATATTGCTAGTATGCTTAGAACAGTGCTGAAGGGGAAGTTGCCAAACACAGTGAATAATGCAACCTCCATTCCCTGCTGGTTAATTGTTTCCATAATAGGCTTGGACTCAAAGAATTCAAGGTATATGCCTGTTCCTCCGAAAACTGAGAACCAAAGGGCTCCAAAAATGGTTGGAACAGCAAGCACACCGACGATAAATTCTCTTACTGTCCTTCCGCGAGAGATTCGGGCTATGAATGTACCTACAAATGGCGCCCAGGCAATCCACCATGCCCAATAAAAAATTGTCCAATCCTGAAACCATGTAAGCTCCTGATCAAAAGGACTAAGCCTGAAGCTCATGGAAGGAAGATTTTGAAGATAAGAGCCAATCGTTGTCGTAAACAGATCCATAATAAAATTTGTAGGTCCTACAAATAGCAGAAACAATAATAACGAGATAGCTAAAATAATATTTAAATTACTTAAGTATTTTATCCCTTTGTTTAAACCGGTTTGTGCTGATACCATAAATAAAACCGTCACAATCACAATAATAATTAATTGAGTGGTAATATTATTGCCAACACCGGCAATTGTTGCAGATAGTCCGCCGGATATTTGAATGGCACCCAGTCCTAATGAAGTTGCAACACCAAAAACAGTTGCAAATACTGCTATAAAATCAATTAATACCCCAAGTGGACCATCTACTTTGTTCCCCAGGAGTGGCCTCAATATGGAGCTGATAACTCCCGCTGCCCCTTTTCGGAACTGGAAATACGCGAGTGCAAGCCCAATGACTGCATAGATAGCCCATGGATGAAGTCCCCAGTGAAAGAAAGAGTACCTCATCGCTGCTCTTGCAGCATCAGGTGTCTGTCCTTCAGAGAAAGGAGGCTCATAGTAGTGATACATAGGTTCCGCAACTCCCCAGAACACTAGGCCAATTCCCATCCCTGCGCTGAAAAGCATGGCAAACCAGCTTAAGTAGCTATATTCCGGCCTGTCTGCATCTTTTCCCAGACGAATATTTCCATACTTGCTGAATGCTAATAGGATAGAAAAAATTAAAAAGATAGATGCTGCTAAAAGGTAAAACCAGCCGAATTTTTCTAATATGAATCCCTGGACAGATGCTGTAACAGCATCAAGGTTGCCTTTCGGCAGTATAGTCTTTGGTATAAGTCCCCATAAAATAAATATTGCTGTGAATATGACTGAAACCGTAAAGACGGGTGTCAGTTTCTTCATCAAATCCCTCCAGTCTTAATAATATAAACCTTGATAAAGTAATAAATCTTACAATCCTAAAATGCAGGTGTTTAATTATCCCGCTTTCCTGACAGTTTCTGCTTGATTGTTTAAAGCAATTGGAGGCTCAGCAGGGGAGAGCAGCTTCCTGAACAAGGCCCATTGAGCAAAATTGAGAGTGAGCAGCAATCCAAACCGAACTCTCAATTTTACTACTGAATGTTAAAAAAGGACTTGTTTCTGGTAAAATCAGTAGGTAATGGTAAGGTTTCATAAGGGGAACTACATTTAAAATGGCCAAGTTACATACTAACATTAATAAAAGTGAGTTTAAAGAAATATGCACTAAGGAGGTCACAATGAGAATAACACGACTTATTATAGCTATTTATTCTTTATTAATTCTGATGGCTTGTACGGATTTTTCTGCGGTTGAAAGTAAGCGAACAGAATTGGAAAAAGAGGAGGAAAAACTGAAAGATTTAGATGTTCAAGAATCTAATTCGGATGCGAACCAGGCAGGGGCTGATGAAATGCCTGCAGAAGAAGAGGTATCCCTGACAGAGCCTCAATACAAAATAAATGCAAACAATTGGACAGTAGAACCAATTAATCAGGCAAATTCAAAAGTTGTACTACTAACTATTGACGACGCTCCTGATAAAAATGCATTGGAAATGGCCAGGATTTTAAAGAAACTTTCAGCTCCTGCAATCTTTTTTGTAAATGGGCATTTCATTGATACACCGGAAGAAGCTGAAGTATTGAAGGAAATTCATGAACTTGGCTTTGCAATTGGCAATCACACTTATAGCCACCTTAATCTGGCAAGTTTACCTGAAGCACAGCAGTATAAAGAGATAGTTGGTCTTAATGATCGAGTTGAAGAGATTATTGGAGAGAGGCCTAAATTCTTTCGGGCACCATTCGGGTCTAATACAGATTACAGCAGGAAAATTGCTGAAGGTGAAAACATGGTGCTCATGAATTGGACATACGGATATGACTGGGAGGAGGAATATCAATCAAAAGAAGCTTTAACAGATGTAATGGTTAATTCACCCTATTTAGTGAAAGGTGCAAACTTATTGATGCATGATAGGAAATGGACAAAAGAAGCCTTGGAGGATATTGTGAAGGGGCTCAAGAATAAAGGATTTACACCAGTCGACCCAGCTCTGATAAGTATTGAAAAAGAATGAGAACAGCAGTGGCTGTTCTCAATTTTATAGAATTATTTTCTTTTATAAAAATACATTACTCTTCCATTAAAAAGGTGTAATTCACCTTGAAGCTTTTTAGCGAGAAATTTGCAAAATTCATTTGCCTTGCCTTTATCTCCGAATGTTGCACCTTCCGGCAATGTAACTTGTATGTAAGACTGCTCACGCTCAGAACCATCTTCATCCTTCACTTTTTCTTTATCAATGCCAAGCAATATGGCGTTATATCGGTCATGTTGAGAATATAGGTAAAACCAGGTCCCTTTTGCTTCAGGCTTCTCTTTAATATCATAAGGAAAAGCAGCATCATCATATTCCCATTTAATCTGGCTGCCTGTTTTTCCCGTAATATCCTTATAATATAAAAAAAGTTCTTTAAGTTCTTCTGTTGAAATATTTTCCTTAGCTGATGAAGGAACCAGTTTGATAAAAGAATTAGCCGCCAATTTCTTTCCCCCCATTATCCCCATAATTATGGTAATGAACATCCTCTTTTATTCTAGCATTAGATAAAATCTTGTGACAACTTAAAATAGTATGGTTACTTTATATTACTTGTCAAAGAGCCTAAAATGAATTATAATAATATTCTAAATATTATTATAAATAAGGAGGAATCTTATGGAATTTTTTGAGAAGCTCTATGATGAGCATGAAAACGTGAATGTACGTTTTGTTGGCTTTACGACAGAATCAACACGTTATGATTTCGGGATTGTATATACAAACCTCTTCTTTTCCAAGCCTCTGGTTATTTGTATGCAGACAGGCCGCTCAACTCTCCTCGACCCTAAAGATCTCGATGACATCGAATATTTGCAAAAGGCATTTAAGCTCGATTTATATGAACAGGCTGCGGATTTAAGAGAATTTTTCCTCGAAGCAATCCCCGGTGCCCGTTTTGAAGAACAATACGATTAATTTTATGGACTGTTTTAGCTAGGTTAGGGGATTATTGTTGGTTCCAATGTTGATTGCAGCGTAAGTTGTGAGATCATTGGAAATGCATTCACATTTTCTTCGTACTGTGAAAGTCATCGGGAGAAGTGGTAGAGGGTGGATGAGTCCACACATAGTACTGAGAAGGTTCATCTCCAGCCTATTTGATAGCTGAGCAGCGTGGAGAGAATCAACAGGCTGCATTGATAGGCAATAAACAATATTAAACGAAAAGAGAACATGATAAAAAACAGGCCAAAATTGGTCTGTTTTTTATATTATGACATACTAATAATAATGGATTTCCTTTTGTGTAACCGTACTTACCAAGAAAAAACAATAAATATGTTATACAATTGGGCTTGATAAATTAATAATGTTATATTATTATAGATTTAAAGATAAAGCGCTTTCAAAAAAACTCATTGAAAAGGAGAATGAAAAGATGGGTACAATCGTATGCCAGGCTTGCAATTCAACTATTGATCACTTTGAGGATGAAAAAGTAACTGTGTTATATTCAAAAAAATGCAATTGCTGTGATGGAGAAAAATCAGAAAAGACAAACAAATAGTGGTTGAACATAAAAAGAGCCTTTCCTAAATGGAAGGCTCTTTTGCATTATCTTATGGCTTTGTGCTCTTCAATAACGCGAAGGTATTTGAAATCATAATCCTCCGGCCCTTGAACAGGCAGTCCAGCTTCCATATTTGTTCTTATATAACGCAGGTTTTCCCTTGTAATGATTTCTCCCGGAATAAAAATGGGTATACCAGGCGGATAAACCATAATAAATTCTGCAATTATTCTGCCTTCAGACTCGTCGAATGGGACAAGTTCAGTATCAGCATAAAATGCGTCACGAGGTGTAAGTGATAAAACGGGAATATCAGGTAGAAGAACCTGAGTTTCTAGCTTTTCAGTATTCCCACTGCGTTCATTTGCCAGTTCGGCAAGTGCTGAAACTAAAATATCTGCTTCCCTTTCAGTGTCGCCAGGGGTCACAATACAAAGGATATTATATAAATCAGACATTTCTACTTCAATATTATGATGTTCCCGAAGCCAATTCTCCACATCAAAACCATTCAAGCCAAGCTCTTTGACTGAAATAATCAATTTGGTTGGATCATAGTCATGTGCAGCTTTGGTTTCCAGGATTTCTTCACCGACACAATAGAGTCTGTCAATTTCATTGATGCGGCGGCGAATGGATTTTGCCAAATCAATTGTCTTTTGAATAAGTTCCTTTCCCTCTGTAGCCAGACGTTTTCTGGCAACATCCAGGGAAGCAAGCAATAAATAGGAAGTTGAAGTTGTTGTCAGCATACTTAAAATGGATTGAACCCTTTTGGCCGAAACAAGATTTCCTTTCATATTTAAAATTGAACTTTGCGTCATGGATCCCCCCAGCTTATGGACAGATGTTGCCGCTAAGTCAGCACCAGCCTGCATGGCGGATAAGGGGAGCTCATCATGAAAATGAATATGAACACCATGGGCTTCATCCACCAGTACAGGAACATTATATGAATGTGCTATTTCGACGATTTTTTTCAAATCTGCTGAAACACCGAAATAAGTAGGATTAATCACCAATACCCCTTTTGCGTCCGGATGCAGTTCCAGAGCTTTCGATACTGATTCAGTTGTAATCCCATGAGATATACCAAGGTTTTCATCTATTTCAGGATGTATAAAGATAGGGGTTGCTCCTGAAAAAACAATGGCAGACATGACTGATTTATGAACATTTCTCGGGACAATAATTTTATCCCCGGGACCGCAGACAGACATAACCATAGTCATAATAGCTCCGCTTGTTCCTTGTACTGAGAAGAATGTTTTGTCTGCCCCAAATGCCTCTGCAGCAAGATCCTGGGCTTCTTTAATAATGCCTTTTGGCTGATGGAGGTCATCAAGCGGACCAATATTAATCAGGTCGATGGCGAGTGCATTATCACCAATATATTCCCTGAAATCCGGATCAATCCCGGCTCCTTTTTTATGGCCGGGTATATGAAACTGTACCGGGTCCTTTTTTGCGTGTGCAAGCAAACCGCTGAATAACGGTGTTTTGTATTGAGACAACTTATTCCCACACCTCTTTAGTAGTAATATTTCAAAAAGCTCAAGCTGATATAAAACATTTGCATTATAGCATTATTCAATACCTTTGCATAGAAAGTTCTATGCTGATTCGTTCTGTTAAAGCCTGCTGTCTCCCGGCAATAGCTTCTACATTTCAGTTTCCGTTTAGTTTTAGAAGTTTACAGGAATTTAAACCATATAAATCGAAATAAAAGTTAGGAAGAAATGGAGGGTACTTAAATGAACTGGAATACACGTGTGACAGACTTACTGAAAATTAAATATCCAATTATACAGGGCGGCCTTGCCCATCTTGCCTATTCCGATTTGGCTGCAGCTGTTTCAAATGCAGGGGGGTTAGGTCAGGTTACCGCCATGTCTCTCAGCAGCCCTGAAAAATTAAGAGAAGAAATTCAAAAGGTTAAGAAATTGACAGATAAACCATTTGGGGTTAATTTTGCTATTGGGCAGCATGGAAGGCCATTCTCCGATTATCTGGATATAGCCATTGAAGAAGAAGTTCCCGTCATTTCTATGACAGGTGGAAATCCTGCACCTATTTTTGATCAATTAAAGGGTGTAAATGTGAAGAAGCTTGTCCTTGTGGCAGCAAAAAGGCAGGCAGTAAAGGCAGAGGAGCTTGGTGCGGACGCAGTGATGGTTGTAGGGCAGGAAGGCGGCGGGCATTTGGGCAGGGGAGATATTGGAACCTTCGTACTCGTTCCTCAGGTGGCTGATGCTGTTTCCATCCCTGTAATTGCCTCAGGAGGAATCGGAGACGGCAGGGGGCTTATGGCAGCATTAAGTCTTGGAGCAGAAGGTATTGAGATGGGCACCAGATTTGTCGCAACAAAGGAATGCGTCCATGCTTCTGAATTATATAAAAACCGTTTAGTCGAAGGAACAGAGAATGACACAGTTGTAATAAAAAGAACAATAGGTGCACCTGCAAGGGTGATTGCCAACTCATGGTCAGAAAAGATACTCGAAATTGAAAAACAAAACGGCGGCTATGAGGAGTTAAAAGATTACATCAGCGGGAATGCTAATAAGAAATATATATATGAAGGGAAAGATGATAAAGGATTTGCATGGGCTGGACAAGTTATGGGATTAATTAAGGATATTCCCTCTGTGGAAGAACTATTCAAGCGGATTATTATAGAAAGTGAATCGATCAGGGAGAAATGGACTCAATAGTGTAGAAATGCATCAGGAAGATCATAAATGAGGTGAATTGATAATGGAATATCAGTACCCAATTGACCAGGACTGGTCAACAGATGAAATAGTGGATGTTATTAAATATTTTGAAAGCATTGAAATGGCATACGAAAAAGGAATAGAGCGGGAACAATTCATGAATGCATATAGACGTTTCAAGGAAATTGTTCCTGGGAAAGCCCAGGAGAAAAACATCTGCGATGACTTTGAAGAACAAAGCGGTTATTCCTCCTACAGAACAGTAAAATTAGCTAAAGAACGCTCAGCCGGGGACAAATTAAAAATGCAGAAATAGTTTTTAAAAAAACAAAACCTTCAGGATGCTGAAGGTTTTGTTTTTTTACTGACAAATTCACGTTCAGCAAATTATGTTTATGACAATTTGTATAGGGGTAATAAATTTCTAAATACAGAATCAGCTTTTTCGATAAACTGATCAGGTGACATGCGAATGGCATCTTCTCGGGAAAGATGATAGCCGCAAAGAATTTCCGCCTTTTTAACATTCTGCAGACGCTGAAACATGGATTTTAATTCTTCCTTGTCCAATTGCTCATGCAGAGCAGCAGCAGGTTTTGTGTGATCGCCGGACCAGACATAATCATTGGGTATTTCTTTATATATCTTGTCCAGGCTGTTCTCAAAAGACTTGCCTGCAGCCATTTTATTAGGTGCTTCATAGATGATGGCAAACCAGATAAATACATGTGTTTCCCATAATCCTATCTGGAAATGGGGAAGCATTTTATACCCTCTCGCATTGCTTGCAAATGCGACCCAAGTATCATTTGGCGGATTTTTTGTTCTTCTCGCATGTTTGGCAACATGAGGAAACATTTCATCCCCTGACAGGTTTGAAAGTAAAGGTGCAAAATGGCGGCCCAATTCTTCTAATTTAGGCCTAATAACAGATTTTAATCTGTCCATTCTTTCATCCAATCCATCTATTGTAAAGACATCGAAATCTTCGTTTTTAAAACCGGAAAAAGACATAAGCTGACCTCCTGTATACTTTGTCAAATATTGTAGCATAACCGGAAATAATCCAAAAACTTAATGCTCTATAGAATGGGTGAAATAAAGTATTGGGTTATCGCACAAATTAGTTGCAACCGAGAATTGTCCTTCATATGATAAAAGTAAAAATAGTCAGAAAACTAAACACTTTTGGAAGGGGTGTACTGTCTAATGAAACAACTAATGAATACAGTGAAAAAGAAAAATGGTGATAGGGAAAGAACAGCTGTTTTAAGGCTTGAAATGGACTATGAGCTTGCTACTTTGTTTGATGCCATGTCAGAAAAGGATGAAGATCTTCAAAAACAATCTAAACTAAAGCTGGAAAAAATCAGGCAGGAACTTCTTAGATTAAAAGCACTTTAAGATGAATTGCCTATAAAGGAGAAAAGCCAGAAAAAATGCAAATAAAAAGGAAAAATTAGAAACGAACTCCATGAAGCTATTAGGAGTTCGTTTATTATTTTCAATGAACAAATGGCGGCTTTTCTTCAGTAAATAATTATTCTCCCGGAAATGATAATCCCTATCATGGGAGAGTATATAACTTGAAGAACCTTTCTAATTCATTTAATCTAATTGTATTTTAATGTTATCACTATGCGGAGGGCTGATCCATGACAAATTGGAATGAGATTCATACATATGCCAAAGCCTTAATTAAAGAGGCGGGCGAGAATATTAAAAATTCTTTCAGCAAAACTCTTACCATAACCACCAAGTCAAATGCGAATGATTTAGTAACTGATATAGATCAGGAAACAGAACAATTCTTTATAAAGAAAATTAATGAACAATACCCTGATCACCGGATCCTTGGTGAAGAAGGGTTTGGGAATAAGTTAAGCGACCTTGATGGAATCGTCTGGATAATTGATCCGATAGACGGAACGATGAATTTTGTTCACCAGCAGAGAAATTTCGCCATATCCGTCGGTATTTACGAAAATGGGAAGGGCAAAATCGGATTAATATATGATGTTGTTCATGATGAGTTATATCATTGCATGAAAGGGAATGGTGTTTTCATGAACGATTTGGAACTTCCTCCCTTAAAGGAAACGGATGTGTCAAAAGCTATCATTGGATTGAATGCCACGTGGGTTACTGAAAATAAAAGGATTGATCCAGCACTGCTTGCACCCCTTGTAAAAAATGCAAGAGGAACCCGGTCCTACGGTTCAGCCGCAATGGAAATGGCATATATAGCATCTGGGAGAGTTGATGCATACATAACCATGCGCCTGGCTCCATGGGATTTCGCTGCGGGTGTGATTATGATTGAAGAATTAGGAGGAATTGCGACAACTGTTAAAGGTGAAGAGCTGAACTATCTTGAAAACAATTCTGTATTTGTCTCTAAGCCAGGTCTGCATCAGGAAATAATGAAAGAATACTTAAAAAATGGAAATTGGTAACATATCAAGCGGCAAGATCACTGATGAAGATTTCCCGTTCTTTTTAGAAGTCATTAGGGATAGTGCAGATTGGGAAAAGGAAGAAAAGTTCGAAAATAACCTCAGCAATTATATGGCCAGGTATCGGGAGTTAAATGGGGAATGGAGGATATGGCGTGTAAAAGGAGAACGAATAGCTGTCACTTACCATCTGGATTTATCTCCTTCCAACCGGAAGCCATGGCTTGGTACCATCCTTGTTAAAAAAGAAATGAGAAGAAAAGGAATTGGAACAGAGGTTATCAAACTGCTGGCAGCTGAGCTGAAGAAAAAGGGTGAAAAGTCTTTCTTTGCAGGTGTCCCTGACTATCGGAACAGTTGGGTCAATTTTTTGGCTGATGCCGGGTTTGAGCAGTTTAAAATCGAGACTTCCGACAATGGCCAGATGTTTTTAATAATGGTCCTGCCATTAATATAAAGAAAGCTGCAGCCATCCGCTGCAGCTTTTCTTTATAACAAACCATCTTCCCTCATCTTCTTTTTAGTCTTAAAACCAAATCCCATGACAAGAATCAAAGCAATAATGGCGATGATGATCCCAATAATGCTTCTTTCACCTATCGCAACGCCAATGCCCATCATACATATAGCTGCTCCCAGTGCAAAGGCTAATAAAGGCCACTTGATCTTCTTCATAATTTCACTCCCATGAGGATTAATTTAGTTGAATAATGGTGAAAAATATGTAGAGAATATACTGCCCAGCAGTAGAATTTATCAGAAATAATCCTTCTCTGCATTATTTTACACAAAATTTTTTTAGGTTTCTACAGTAATTGTGATATAATGTATCAGTTGTGAAAAAATGTTGAAAAATGGATTTGATTCAGTTTTTATAAATAGGAGGAAATCTTTTGAAATTAAGAGAAGATATTCGAAATATTGCAATTATAGCCCACGTTGACCATGGTAAAACAACATTGGTTGACGAGCTTTTAAAACAGTCCGGGACTTTCCGTTCAAATGAGCACGTGGAAGAGCGTGCGATGGATTCAAACGATCTGGAAAGAGAACGCGGTATTACGATTTTAGCTAAAAACACTGCAGTTAAATATAAAGATACACGTATTAACATTCTAGATACGCCAGGGCACGCGGACTTTGGCGGTGAAGTAGAACGTATCATGAAAATGGTTGATGGTGTTTTATTAGTAGTTGATGCATATGAAGGATGTATGCCTCAAACGCGTTTTGTTCTTAAAAAGGCTTTGGAACAAAAGCTGACGCCAATCGTTGTTGTAAATAAAATAGACAAACCATCTGCCCGTCCAACTGAAGTTGTCGACGAAGTAATCGATTTGTTTATTGAACTGGGTGCAGATGAAGATCAGCTTGAATTCCCAGTAATATACGCGTCGGCTATTGCCGGTACTGCAAGCACAACTCCTGATAAACAGGATGATGATATGCATTCGGTTTATGAAGCAATTATTGACCATATACCGGCACCTAAGGATAATCGGGAAGAGCCGCTTCAATTCCAGGTTGCCCTTTTAGATTATAATGATTATGTAGGGAGAATTGGGATTGGCCGTGTATTCAGGGGAACCATTAAGGTTGGCCAGCAAGTTGCCCTAATGAAGCTTGATGGTTCGGTCAAACAATTCCGCGTTACTAAAATCTTTGGATTCTTCGGCTTAAAGCGCGAAGAGATTCAAGAAGCATATCCTGGAGATTTAATCGCTGTCTCCGGAATGGAAGACATCAACGTTGGGGAAACAATCTGCCCAGTCGAGCATCAGGAAGCACTTCCTGTTCTTAGAATAGATGAGCCAACATTGCAGATGACGTTCGTTGTTAATAACAGCCCTTTTGCAGGCAGGGAAGGCAAGTATATTACAGCCAGAAAAGTTGAAGAGAGATTACGTGCCCAGCTTGAGACAGATGTCAGCCTTCGTGTCGAAAATACAGATTCACCAGACGCTTGGGTTGTATCAGGACGTGGAGAACTTCATCTATCAATCCTGATCGAAAATATGCGCCGTGAAGGTTTTGAATTGCAGGTTTCCAAGCCTGAAGTAATTATTAGAGAAATTGATGGTGTTCGCTGTGAACCTGTAGAACGTGTTCAAATCGATGTGCCAGAAGATAATACCGGCGCAATCATTGAATCAATGGGTACACGTAAAGGTGAAATGCTTGACATGGTTAATAACGGAAATGGCCAAGTGCGTTTAACTTTCAATGTCCCAGCACGCGGACTAATCGGCTACTCCACGGAATTTATGACACTTACTCGGGGATATGGTATTATCAATCACACATTTGATAGCTACCAGCCTGAAATTAAAGGTCAAATTGGAGGCAGAAGCAAAGGTGTGCTTGTGTCCATGGAAAGCGGAAAGTCATCCACTTATGGTATTATGCAGGTAGAGGATAGAGGTACCATTTTCGTAGAACCAGGTACAGAGATTTATGAAGGAATGATTGTTGGAGAGCATACACGTGAAAATGACCTTACTGTCAATATCACTAAAGTAAAGCATGCAACAAACATCCGTTCCGCTAACAAGGATCAAACGAATGTAATTAAAAAGCCCCGCATCCTGACTCTGGAAGAAGCACTTGAATACTTAAATGATGATGAGCTGCTTGAAGTAACACCTGAGTCAATCAGATTGCGCAAGAAAATTCTTGATAAGAATGAACGTGAAAGAATGGCCAAGAAGAAGAAATACGCTGAAACTAACTAAGACTAAGAAGGGGGAGGAGAAAAGGATATGGATGTATCACAGCGCCTGTCTTTCTTTGCAGCTTTGTTCAAGGTCGATGAGAATCCCGCAACCGGAATGTGGCTTCTTTATATAACAATTGTTTTGCTTTCAATCTTGGTATTCAAACTGGGATTTGCCAAGAAACTCCCTATTTTAAAATCAGCTTTGATATACACTTTCTTGATTTTAGGCTGTACGGTGCTGACATTTCTTGGAGTTTTCCTTCCTGTGGCAGAAGGTCTTGTTGTGGCTGCATTAATCCTGATTATTTACAAAATCCGTCTTAACCAGGAAAAGAAGGAACAGGCAAAGGCGGAATAACAGGGAGAGGCTAAGATGAAATCTTTGCAGGATTCACTGTATAACTGGCTGACGATAAAAATTGTCTGTGATGATCGACCGGACGATACAGCGGCAGCAGACACTGAGAAAATGTTTCTGGAAATTCTTACGGAAGAGTATAATATTTCTGATTTGGAGTTTGAAAAAGATGACGTGATGTACTATGTACATTATACCAAGGGGGAAGAACGGAATAAGAGCCGTTTTCCCCGAGAATTAATAGAAGTAATGCTTAATCAGATTCAAAGTGAACCAGAAAAATATGTGAATTATCCGGAGGATTAAAGAAAGCCGCCCAGACTAATTTAGAGTGACCCAGTAAAATGAGACAAGGAAAAAACACCCCCTGAATCGTATTTAATATCTATACGATTTTTGGAGGTGTTTTTCTTATGGGGACAAGAGTTCATTATCCAGAAGAAATAAAGTGGGAAGCGATTAAGTTAAAGCAAAAGGGATTAAGCAATCAGGCAATTATGGAACAGCTCGGAATTAGAAATGTTTCACAAATCAAAACTTGGATGAAATGGCATAGAGAAGGTCAGGTTCACCGGTTTTCTCAGCCCGTAGGCAAACAATACACGTATGGTAAGGGGCCAGACGAATTAAGTGAAGTAGATGAATTAAGAAGGAAGAATAAACAATTGGAGATGCAGCTGGATATTTTAAAAAAGTACCAAGAGATAGAAAGGAGCTGGAGCCGCAAGTCGTGTTAAAAGTCGTAGAGGAGCTGTCTTCTGTGTATTCTATAATCAGTATTTTAGGTACCTTGGAAGTACCAAAAGCTACTTATTATCGGTGGAAGAAAAAGTATATTCACACCATAATGAGTCCATTAGAAGAGCTTATAGTACATCTTTGCGAGGAAAATCATTTTCGTTATGGTCACCGGAAAATTAAAGCTCTTCTCAAACGAAATCATCGGGTTGATGTTAATCGGAAGACAGTCCAAAGAATTATGCAAAAATACAAAGTGCAATGCCAGATAAAGGTGAAGCGACCTAAATACTTAAATGGAGAAACCAATATTATTGTTGAAAACTTATTAAATCGGCAATTTAGAGCAGATAAGCCGAATGAGAAGTGGGTCACAGATATTACATATCTGCCTTATGGTCCATCAATGGTCTATCTGTCGACAATTATGGATTTGTACAACAATGAAATTGTAGCGTTTAAGGTGAGCACAAGCCAGGAAACTCAATTGGTTTTAAGCACCCTTCGGGAAGCTCTAGAAAAAAGAAAACCAGCTGAAGGAATCATGATTCATACGGATCAGGGGGCTGTGTATACCTCCTATGCGTTTCAGAATATGGCAAAAGAAAACGGCATGATCACAAGCATGTCCCGAAAGGGAAACTGCCATGATAATGCCGTCATCGAATCCTTTCACTCCTCGCTAAAGTCGGAAGGATTCAAAGATCAAAAAAGATCTTCTCTTTCTCATTGTAAGTTAGTAAATATCGTAAATCAATATATGAGTTATTATAACGAAATACGCATTCAGGCAAAATTAAACTACCTGTCCCCTATTGAATATAGAGGACAGGCAGCATAGGTGTTTTTTCTAAGTCTCAAAACCGCGGGTCAGTCCAAATTGTTTGGGGCGGCTTTTTTTTGAATGTGTCCAGTTTACCATTCTTCCTCCTGGACTTTGCTCCGATATAGCTTGAAGTTTCCAGTATCAGCTCTTTTTTGTGTTCTTTCTGTAATTCTTGTTTCGCATGGTCTGCACATATATGTGTGAATTGGGCGGTTGCGGAGACGTTTAGCCTGTAGGGACTCGTTTTCAATGGATTCAATTTTATCGCATAATACACATTTTACTCGCATTGGACACCTCATATTGTTTTAACTGTTGTTAATACCATTATAGTATAAGTTAAGGCTCGATTCGAATGCTTTGCAGCAATTTAATTTTTAGATCAGACTGTATCGGTTATCATGTGTTGGTTTATATTATAAAGAAAGTGTAAAGGTTATAAGGATGAGAAGTTATAGGTTGAAAGAAAAGCTTCATCATACTATGATGAAGTAAATAAAGGAGGGAAAAGAATGGCAAATCAGGTAGAACCGAAATTAATTAAACCATTGTATGACGAACTGCAAAAGGAACGCTTCGTCACGCTTGCCACTGTTGATTTTGAAACTGGCGGACCTAATGTCAATGCGATTTCATGGGTACTGGCAAAAGATGAGGAAACATTATATTTTGCAGTTGATAACCGTTCGAGAATTGTTCAAAACATAAACAGCAATAACAAAGTTGTTCTGAATATTATCGCGAATGAATCTACATACTCCATAGCTGGTGAAGCTTCGGTTAAGGCTGAAAAAATGGAGGGAGTGCCTCTGAAGCTGGCGCTTATGGAAATCACTGTAAAGGAAGTCCGTGATGTCATGTTTTACGGCTCTAAAATCGTAGTAGAACCTCAATATGACAAAACATATGATAAAGACGCAGCGGCCCGTTTGGACAAACAGGTAATGGAAGCGATGAAAAAAGCTTAGTTCCCAAGGGAACTAAGCTTTTGCTGTTCGAATAGCGGCTTTTGACTATCCGTTAATGATAAATGCATCGGTTCAGACACATTTACTTATAGAAATTCGATTGTTTTTCCTGTTTTTGTTCAAGCTGTTTCTCCTGATCATTATCGAGTTTTTTCTTCGGAGTTTCGGTTGCGTTTTTCTCATTTTCCTTTTTAGGATCAACCAGATCGGCAGGGACTTCTGGCATTAGACGGCCGGCGATATCTGCCAGTTCATTCATGATTCCCTGCAGGGGCTCGCCGTTTTCAATGTCATCAGATATTTCCCGCAGTCTTGCGTTAATATCAGGATCTGCCACTACAATTGCTCTTGCACCATGAGGATCATTTTTAAGGGTTTCGGCAACTGAATATTTGATAGATCCGACATCAGAACGATCCAGGTTTTTATTTACATCTACTCCGACTACAGCAAAGCGTCCAAGAACAACTGCTGTGGCATCATTGACATTAGGAACTCGGGAAGCCAAATCGACGAGATGCCTGGAAACTTGCTGCCCAGTTTCTCTGTCAACTTCCTGTATGGTGCTATTTTTTACATTTACGGTGTTTGTAGTTTTCTGTTCCTGATCGTTCTGGGCCTGATTATTGTTCATGTTGCACCCTGTTAAAAGTAATCCTGTCATGCATATCAACAGCACTTTTTTCATATACGACACCTCCGGGACATCAAAATTCCCTGAAAATGAAAGCTTGAATTTTTTCAGGTTCAGGAATATTGAGGATTCTTAAATGTTATTGTGCAAAATTTCTTCTATCTTTATTCGGCATTACATATATTTTTACCAAGATAGATTTGTCCACATTGTATGAGAAGCATTTCTTCCTAATTAATCAACATCTTTTAAAGGCTGAATAATATAAAACAACAGGATAAGAATCCATCAGGATTGAAGGTAATCCTTTCATTAACTGCATATCTGCAGGCAGGGGACCTCGCTTTTGTAATTAGCTTTATAATGACACAAGAGGAGCAGGAGGCATCATATTGAGTAAAATTTACGTATTAGATACCAATGTCTTGTTGCAGGATCCTAATTCCATATTTTCGTTTGAAGATAATGAAGTAGTCATTCCGGCAGTAGTTCTGGAAGAGGTTGATTCTAAGAAAAGGTATATGGATGAAATTGGGAGGAACGCAAGGCAAGTATCCCGGCTGATTGACAGCATGAGGGAGACGGGTAAGCTCCATGAGAAAATACCTCTTGAAAATGGCGGAAGCCTGCGAATTGAATTAAATCACAGATCATTTCATGAACTTCAGGAGATTTTTGTTGAGAAAACGAATGATAATCGGATCTTGGCAGTTGCCAAAAACTTGTCCCTGGAAGAAGAGACAAAAGAAAATGGACGAACGGTAATTCTTGTAAGCAAAGATGCCCTTGTCAGAGTTAAAGCGGATGCTATAGGGTTAATTTCAGAGGACTTCTTAAGTGACCGTGTAGTGGAAAATGATCATTTATATCCAGGGTTTCTGGAAGTATATATAGGTCTCGATATTATGAACCGTTTTTATGAAAAAGGTGAGCTGCTGCTATCTGAAATAGCAAATCACCCTTTCTACCCGAATCAGTTTCTGGTTATGAAAGATGCACTTGGCTCCTCATCGTCTGCACTTGGCATTGTGGATAAAAGTGGAAGGAAAGTGAAAAAACTCATTTTTGACCATGACCATATTTGGGGAATTAAGCCCCGAAATGTGCAGCAGACAATGGCTCTTGAGCTATTGCTGAGAACTGATCTGCCGCTTGTAACGCTTATCGGCAAGGCTGGGACTGGAAAAACCCTTTTGGCGCTGGCATCCGGCTTAATGCAGACTGAAGATTATGGGAAGTACAAAAAATTGCTGGTCGCCCGCCCCATTGTGCCGGTAGGCAAGGATTTGGGATTCCTTCCGGGTGAAAAAGAGGAAAAGTTACGGCCGTGGATGCAGCCGATTTTTGATAATCTGGAATATCTGTTTAATGTCAAAAAGCCCGGCGAATTGGATGCCATATTGGCAGGTATGGGCTCAATTGAGGTTGAGGCTCTGACATATATCAGGGGCAGAAGCATACCTGATCAATTCATTATTATTGACGAAGCTCAAAACCTGACGAAGCATGAAGTGAAAACCATTTTAACCAGAGTGGGGGAAGGAAGTAAAATTGTCCTGATGGGGGACCCTGAGCAAATTGACCATCCCTACCTGGATGCTTATAACAACGGTCTCACCTATGTCGTGGAAAGATTTAAAGATCAGGTTATCTCAGGTCATGTCAAGCTGGTTAAAGGTGAGAGATCAGGCCTTGCCCAGCTTGCTGCAGACCTATTATAGCCTGCATGGCAGAGTTTATGAGTTCTGAGGATTTCATGCCGGGGAGGAGACTGCGAAAAAAGGGCGATTCATATCGCCCTCTCCGGTCATTCCACTCTAAATCCTTTCACTCTTTTTATAGGTGAATTTTGGTTGCTGCCGTCCCCGAAATAGGCATGAACTGGCCCATCCTCTTTTAATGGTTTCCCATCCTTTGAGAACCCCAATATTAATTCCTCGGCTTCAGAAAGAGACAACCGGGTTTCACCATATTCACTTTCAATTACAACAAATTCTGCTTTCTCTTCCGGCTCCGCGTTCATTAGGAATGGTTTAAAGGGTATACCGAATGTGCCTGTCAGAACCTTTTCTTTTTCGTATTTCTTTTCTGTTTTAAGTGTAGGAGGAAAAACTGCACCTTCCATGATTTCTCTATCCCAATGCTTTGAGACTGCTTTTGTATATTCCTCAAGTTCATTTTTTCTGAGATTTTCTTGGATAAAATATGTTGTTAAATCCACCCTCCGATCGTCGAATATCCAGACTCCCGGATCCAAGGTGATTTTATATTTTACATTTCCTTTAAAAGCAATTATATTTTCCATATTGAACCTCCTGGCAGCTCTATTCATGCTAAATATCTGTATAACTTAATTATACAGATGATTATGCCGCTTGTCATACAGTCATCCAGGAATGTAGATGGATAAAGTTATTTGAACTGAACGGATCAAATGATTGATGACACACTATATTAGCGGCGTTTTATCCTGCTGCCGATATCATTTCTCTATCAAATCCCTTATTATCCTTGCTTTTTTCCATGCTTAAGTATAAAATTTATAGATAGGATAATCGCTCGGAAATGGAGGGATTGAAAGTTGGCTTCTGACATGATTATTGATCACAAAGAAAAAGCAAATGCCCTATTAAAGGCAGATGCTGCTAAAATATTAAAGTTAATAAAGGTGCAAATGGATAATCTAACCATGCCTCAATGCCCTCTATATGAGGAAGTTCTTGATACCCAGATGTTTGGCTTATCCAGAGAAATTGATTTTGCTGTCCGTCTCGGATTAATCGAAGAGACCGAAGGCAAAGCTATTTTGGATGAATTGGAAAGGGAGCTGTCTATGCTCCACGAAGCTTCAGTAAAAAAATAATTTTAAAAAACTCAAACATCTTTTCAAAGATTGTTTGAGTTTTTTTATAACCGTAGCAGGTTAAAAAAGGATATACTGGCAAGGTTAATTGTTTTTGTATATTCTTAATGAGTTAATTGCGGCAAAAGGTGCGTTATTCCATAAAAGAAGTATGATTTTTCCGCGTGCAGTGTATGCCCAAGGAAGCATATTATATGTCCTGAGAAATTTACAGATAATTTTGCTTGGCGAAAATCAATAATAAATGCAAATAAAGCCTTTGAATAAAATTAGTATATCGAAAAGGGAAGAAAAAATAATATTGTATAACACAATTAAAAATTGGTATAACATAATTGTAGAATTATTTCCTTAGCTGTGTTACATTTAAATTAACTTTTCTTTTCTTCAAAGCAGGATATTTAATATTATAGTAGAATAAGTAATAAACTTAGAAGATAAGGGAAGAGGGCTGAATGTTAAAAAAAATATTAAAATCATATGATTATACCTTGATAATAGCTGTAGCCCTGTTATCTGTTTTTGGTCTCATTATGGTGTTCAGTGCAAGTATGGTAACAGCTGTGCAGATTTATGGCCAGGATAGCGACTTTTTTTATAATAAGCAAAAACTGAATTTAATTATCTCAGGCATTGTTTTCGTTTTTGTGGCTCTATTTCCATACAAAGCTATGCAAAGCAACAAATTTCTTGTTCCAATGGTGTTCTTTTCTTTATTAGGCCTGATTGCGTTATTTATATTTGGAAAAGTGGCGGGCGGGGCTATGAGCTGGTTTGAAATCGGCAAAAGAAGCCTGCAGCCTGCAGAGTTTGTTAAGCTATCAGTCATTATATACCTGGGTGCTGTCTACGCAAAAAAGCAGCCATATATTAATGAATTTAACAAAGGGGTTCTTCCCCCGCTTGCTTATCTGATTCTTGCCGTAATACTGGTTGCCGTCCAGCCTGATTTTGGTTCGGCCATAATCATTTTGCTTGTGGCTGGAGCAGTGATCTTTACATCAGGCATGAATTTCAAGAACATATTTAAACTGGGGCTTTTCGGAGTGCTGCTGGCTGCTCCTTTTATCCTCCTGTTAAAAGATAAGATTTTTGCACCTTATCGATTGGGGAGGGTAGAAGCATTTAGAGATCCCTTTGGTTCGGAATTCGGCTATCAGCTTTCGAATTCCTACATTGCCCTTGGAGCAGGCGGATTAAAAGGGCTCGGCCTAGGTGAGAGTATACAAAAACTTGGGTATCTTCCTGAAGCTCATACTGACTTCATTATGGCCGTAATTGCAGAGGAGCTTGGAGCATTTGGAGTAGGTTTTGTCATTCTGCTTCTTGGGTACATTGTCCTGAGGGGGATCTTTATCAGTTTAAAGTGTAAAGATGCTTTTGGCAGCTTACTTGCTATCGGCATTTCCGCCATGATAGGAATTCAGGCGTTCATTAATCTTGCAGGGATTTCGGGCGTTATGCCGCTTACCGGGGTTACACTTCCTTTTATAAGCTATGGAGGATCATCTCTGCTTCAGCTTTCGATTGCAATGGGGATTCTTGTAAATGTATCTATGTTCGTAAATTATGAAAAAAAATATAAAAA
Source organism: Cytobacillus sp. FSL R5-0377 (assembly GCF_038004385.1). NCBI lineage: Bacteria > Bacillati > Bacillota > Bacilli > Caryophanales > Bacillaceae > Cytobacillus > Cytobacillus sp. FSL R5-0377. The sequence goes on along the minus strand of NZ_JBBORA010000001.1, from coordinate 874,111 downwards.
TAAACATGAAGAAACAAATCCGGAATCCATAGAAATGGCCTCCGAAAAATCTTTTTCAATCCATAAATAAGCACACAGTTAACCTAACAGTGCTTTATTTATATATCAATCAGCATTTGCTGATTACATAAGTGCTTCCATCAGGAGGCAGCCAATCAAAGTTATAATGGCCGGACAGCGGAAAACCCGCCCGGCCTCAACTTAGATTTGGCAGAATATTGCCAAAAAATACATAAAGACGGGGTGTTTTATTTGAGCAGAAGAATTAACAAGGTGTTAGTAGCCAACAGAGGAGAAATCGCCATTCGTGTATTCCGTGCGTGCACAGAGCTGGATATTCGCACGGTAGCTGTCTATTCCAAAGAAGATTCCGGATCCTACCACCGCTATAAAGCGGATGAAGCTTATCTGGTAGGGGAAGGCAAAAAACCGATTGAAGCCTATCTTGATATTGAAGGAATCATTGATATAGCTAAAAGCAGTGATGTTGATGCAATTCACCCGGGCTACGGGTTTCTGTCTGAAAATATTGAATTTGCAAAACGGTGTGAGGAAGAAGGGATCATATTTATAGGCCCTACTTCGAAGCACCTGGATATGTTTGGAGATAAAGTAAAAGCAAGAACTCAAGCCCAGCTTGCTGAAATTCCGGTTATTCCAGGCAGTGATGGTCCGGTAGAGAGCCTGGATGATGTAATTAGCTTCGGAAAAAATTACGGCTTCCCGATTATCATTAAGGCTTCATTGGGCGGCGGCGGAAGAGGAATGCGTATCGTAAGGAGCCTTGAGGAAGTAAAGGAATCATATGAGCGTGCAAAATCAGAGGCAAAAGCAGCTTTTGGCAATGATGAGGTTTATGTTGAAAGATTCATAGAAAGACCAAAACATATTGAAGTTCAAATCATCGGTGACCAAGAAGGAAATATTGTTCATCTATATGAAAGAGATTGTTCAGTCCAAAGGCGCCATCAGAAGGTTGTTGAAGTTGCACCTTGCGTGTCCCTTGCTGAGAATCTGAGAGACGATATATGCCAAGCTGCTGTAAACCTGATGAAGAACGTAGATTATTTAAATGCAGGAACGGTCGAATTCCTTGTTTCAGGTGATCAGTTTTATTTCATAGAAGTAAATCCGCGTGTGCAAGTTGAGCATACGATCACCGAAATGGTAACAGGTGTTGATATCGTACAGACGCAAATCCTTGTGGCTGAAGGCTACTCGCTGCACAGCAAAGAAGTTGGTGTTCCTAAACAGGAAAATATTCATATACATGGCTATGCCATTCAATCACGTGTTACAACAGAGGATCCGTTAAATAACTTCATGCCTGATACAGGCAGATTAATGGCATACAGATCAGGCGGCGGTTTCGGCGTGAGACTTGATGCAGGAAATGGTTTCCAGGGAGCAGTGATCACACCATATTATGATTCACTGCTAGTTAAACTATCAACACACGCAATGACTTTTCAGCAGGCAGCTTCAAAAATGGTAAGGAACCTTCAGGAGTTCCGTATCCGGGGAATTAAAACAAATATTCCTTTCCTTGAGAATGTGGTAAAACATGAGAAATTCTTAATTGGTGAATATGATACATCATTTATTGATGAAACTCCTGAACTATTCCTTTTCTCGAAAAAGAAAGACCGCGGAACAAAGATGCTGAATTATATCGGGAACGTAACAGTAAATGGATTTCCGGGAATTGAAAAGAAAAAACGTCCGGTATTTGATGTGCCGCGAGTTCCGAAATTAAAATACAGCACAGATTACCGGGACGGGACCAAGCAAATTTTAGATAATCAAGGTCCTGAAGGGCTTGTTAAATGGATTAAAGAACAAAAAGAAGTCCTGATTACGGATACTACCTTCCGTGATGCGCATCAATCGCTGCTCGCGACAAGGGTAAGAACAAATGATCTGAAGCATATCGCAGAGCCGACAGCAAAATTGCTTCCGGATATGTTCTCTTTTGAGATGTGGGGCGGTGCAACTTTTGATGTTGCTTATAGATTCCTGAAAGAAGATCCTTGGGATAGGCTGCTGACTTTGCGGGAAAAGATGCCAAATGTTTTATTCCAGATGCTTCTTAGAGCTTCGAATGCGGTGGGATATAAGAACTATCCAGATAATGTCATAAGGGAATTCGTAGAAAAATCAGCCTACGCAGGAATCGATGTATTCCGTATTTTCGATAGCCTTAACTGGGTTAAAGGGATGGAAGTCGCAATCGATGCTGTCCGCCAGACAGGAAAAATTGCCGAAGCCGCTATGTGCTATACAGGTGATATTCTGGATCCAGCCAGAACGAAGTACAACCTTAAATACTATAAAGATTTGGCAAAAGAGCTGGAAAATCAGGGAGCTCATATTCTGGCCATCAAAGATATGGCTGGTTTACTGAAGCCGCAATCAGCATACACTCTTATTTCTGAATTGAAAGAAACAGTAGATATTCCAATTCATCTTCATACCCATGATACAAGCGGAAATGGAATTTACACATATGCAAAAGCTATTGAAGCTGGAGTGGATATTGTGGATACAGCTTTAAGCACAATGGCTGGCCTGACCTCTCAGCCAAGTGCTAATTCATTATATTACGCACTGCAGGGGAATGACAGGCAGCCAAATATTGATATCCAGTCGCTCGAGCAATTATCTTACTATTGGGAGGATGTCCGCAAATATTACGAGGACTTCGAAAGCGGCATGAAAGCCCCTCATTCAGAAGTCTACCAGCATGAGATGCCTGGAGGGCAATACAGTAATCTTCAGCAGCAGGCTAAAGCGGTAGGCCTGGGGGATAAGTGGGATGAAGTTAAGGACATGTACTCCAGAGTGAATCATATGTTTGGAGATATCGTTAAAGTTACACCTTCATCCAAGGTAGTCGGTGATATGGCATTGTTTATGGTCCAGAATCAGCTGACAGAGCAGGATGTTTTGAATAAAGGCAAATCTCTGGATTTTCCTGACTCAGTGGTAGAATTATTCGAGGGCTACTTAGGACAGCCATATGGAGGGTTCCCGGCGGACTTGCAGAAGGTCATATTGAAAGACAGGGAGCCAATCACTGTACGCCCGGGTGAGCTTCTAGAAGATGCCGACTTCGATGCAATAAAAGAAAAACTCTTTAAAGAATTGGGCAGACAGGTAACAAGCTTTGAGGCAATTGCCTATGCGCTGTATCCAAAAGTATTTATGGAATATATAAAGACCTGTGATCAATTTGGTGATATTTCCGTTCTTGATACCCCTACATTCCTATATGGTTTAAGACTGGGTGAGGAAGTGGAAATTGAAATTGAAACAGGTAAAACATTAATTGTTAAATTAGTTTCGATTGGCCAGCCTCAAGCAGATGGGACCAGAATTGTTTATTTCGAGCTAAATGGACAGCCGCGTGAAGTAAGCATAAAAGATGAAAGCATTAAAGATACAACAGCAGCCAAGGCAAAAGCTGATCCGCATAATGAAAGCCATATTGCAGCCAGCATGCCGGGAACTGTCATCAAGTTACTTGTAGAAAAAGGTGAAAAAGTCGAAAAAGGGGATCATTTAATGATTACCGAGGCTATGAAGATGGAAACCACTGTACAAGCACCATTCTCTGGAACGGTAAAGGATATTTTCGTCTCTAATGGAGAAGCAATTCAAACAGGAGATTTACTGATAGATTTATCTAAATAAATAGCTGTTTTCGTAAAGTCTATTGCTTCTCTAACTTAATTAAATTTGTTGAGTGAACTTCGCCGCGGCACTTGATCCTCGCAGGGGAGACTTGCATTCCTCCCCGCTGGTTTGCTGCGTGTCTGGAGCGGAAATCAACAGCAGAATTCATAACAAAAGAGCTTCGGCGAAGAATGCCGAAGCTCTTTTGTTTATTTAAATTAAGGGATAGAAGTAACGGTAGGAATTCCAGATTCTTCATTTTTCTCTTTTTCCTTAACTCCTGAAACAGCAAGCTCATTCTTTCTGCTTCGTGAAGTCAGGAGGATAAAATAGCTTAATACTCCAAATAAGCAGGAAATAAAGAAGGCGTGGGCAAGAGCTATATACAAGTTAAGTCTGGTTAAAACAACTAATGCACCTGCAGCAACCTGGAGCGATACTAAGATAAATGATATAATCCAGCCCCAGTAAATCACCTTCTGTTCCCGGTAATGTTTAACGGCTAGATAGGTAATATAAGCAATCCATATAAAAATTAATCCAGCAGCGGCCCGGTGCCCCATCTGTACCCATTCATACATATTGGCAGGAAGTGCGAAGGAATCATTTATGCATAATGGCCAGTCACGGCATACAAGGCTGGCATTTACATGGCGCACTAGAGCGCCGGTGTAAACAACTGCATAGCTGTATAACGAAACCCCAATAATATGTTTCCTCATTCTTTTATCGATAATAAGCTTCTCTGCCTCGAATTTTTTATCTACTTCAAAAATAAGCAAAGTCAGGAGCAGTACTGCAGCAAATGATATTAAAGATATCCCGAAATGAAGGGCGAGCACAAAATCAGATTGCCCCCAGACTACGGCGGCAGCTCCAATTAAAGCCTGCAGGATAAGGAAAAACAGAGAAGTCAGTGATAAAAACTTTGTTTCCCTAATATGACCTATTTTTCTCCATGTCCAAATCGATAATATAAGTACCATAAACCCGATAGAGCCTGAAACCAGTCTATGGGCCAGTTCAATAATCAGTTCAGGAGTAATATCGGTCGGAACCAGTTCGCCATTGCAAAGCGGCCACGATTTCCCGCACCCCATTCCTGATTCAGTTTTCGTAACCAGGGCACCGCCCAGCAAGACTAAAAGCATGCCGAATGATGTTAGAACGGCAAACCATTTTAAAGATCGTTGCAAAGCCTTTCACCTTCTTTATATATTCTGTGTTTATCAATAGTGTCTATAATTGAATTACTGCGTATTTATTCATTATATATCTTAACAGAGATCCTCTGAAAATCCATATATGAAGAGAGTCTAGTTACTTTTTCGATAGTACAGGAATAAAATGCTTTTTACAACAGTTATAAAAATTATAAAGTTAATTATAGTAAAAAAGGTTGAAACTTATAATAGAGTTTGCTAGAAATATAAAGGGGGTATAAAATGGTTGTCCCCTGTCGCGGAAAATAACCTAAAATACATAAAAGTGAGAATACTTTATCCTCCGTAGTTTTCTGAAGCAGCTTTATTATCTCAAAAATAAACCCTTTCTTTAAGTGAATTTAGGCTTTGACACAAATTAGTCATAAATTATTCTAAAAAAATTCACAAAAGAGTTTTAAAGTGTGATTTAATATACAGAGAAATGGTTTGGGTTCATTTAGATAGTAAACAGTTTAAATACATTATTAATGGTAGAAAACTATTAGTATGATTATTATTCATCCAGGGTTCACCCCTCGTTTTTTATCGTGAATATGGCATTCAGGGCATTTATACTTTATAGTAGGTGTAATGTTCGCGATAAGGGATTAAGGAGGAAAAGATATGTCTGACTCACGGGCTTTGAGTGATGCAGCTATTGAGAACACAGAGCGAAGCCTTCAAAAAGATCTGCCTGAGACTACAGTTTGGAAGGATTTCCTTGCTCTAATCAAAATTGGCATTGTGAATTCCAATCTAATTACAACTTTCACCGGTCTTTGGCTTGCACTGCATTTTTCCGGAAAAGGATTTTTCAATAATCTGGATTTAGTTCTTTATACAGTAATCGGCTCTTCACTGATTATTGCAGGCTCCTGCAGCTTAAATAATTTTATTGACCGCGACATTGATCCTTTAATGGAAAGGACAAAAGGGAGGCCAACTGTTACTGGGAAAGTGAACCCAGGCAAGGTGGCACTTTTGAGTTTTCTGCTTATTGGCCTTGGTACGGCCTTTTTAATGTTTACAACAGCAGCAGCGGTTGTAATTGGATTACTAGGTGTTTTCAGCTATGTTGTTCTATATACAATGTGGACGAAGCGCAGGTTTGTATCCAATACGATTGTAGGCAGCATTTCAGGGGCAGTTCCCCCGCTGATCGGGTGGGCAGCAGTGGATGGCAACCTTGATCCCATGGCCTGGGTACTGTTTGCTATCGTGTTCATCTGGCAGCCTCCTCACTTTTATGCACTTGCAATGAGAAGGGCAGAGGAATATAGGGCTGCGGGAGTTCCGATGCTTCCAGTAGTAAAAGGATTTAAAACAACTAAAAGGCATATTTATTTATGGGTTGCAGCACTATTGCCGCTGCCGTTTCTTATGCCATCATTAGGATTGCCTTTCTTAATACTTGCTGGTGCTTTAAATATTGGCTGGTTATTAACCGGGTTATACGCAAGAAAGTTTAATGATGATATTAAATGGGCTACATTAATGTTTGTATACTCCCTGCAATATCTGACCATTATGTTTGTAGCTATGGTAATCATCACACTTATTTAACTTAGTTAGGAAATTCCTTCTTTCGTTTATAACGGGAGGGGATTTATCCATATTTTTTGATCAAACAATTCAAAAAATGAAATCTTTACGAAAGAGGGGTTTGATTAAGCTATGAAAAGGCTTGCAAAGTGGCGTCTTTTTTCTCTGTTTGCAATGATGGCGCTCATTCTTTCCGCTTGCTCCGGCAAACCGTATTTATCAACGCTGAATCCTGCCGGCGAAGTGGCGCAGACACAATTTGATTTGATGGTGTTAAGTACTGTAATTATGGTAGGAGTAATTGCGGTCGTAACAGTAATCTTCTTTATTGTTGTATTTAAGTTCCGCCGAAAGGACGACAGAATTCCAAAACAAGTTGAAGGAAGCCACAAACTGGAAATCATTTGGACTGTTATTCCTATTCTTTTGCTTCTTATTCTTGCTGTACCGACAGTTTCAGCTACCTTTAAGCTTGCTGATGTAGGCCCAATGGAAAAGAAGAATGAAGAAGGCAAGACAGATGCACTTGTTGTAAATGTGCGTGCAAACTTATACTGGTGGGAATTTGAGTATCCAAACCAGGAAATCATCACTGGCCAGGAATTAGTTGTTCCAACGGATGAAAAAGTTTATTTCAATCTTATTGCTTCTGATGTAAAGCACTCCTTCTGGATTCCTGCTGTAGGCGGTAAGCTGGATACAAACACGGACAACGTGAATAAATTCTGGCTGAAGTTTGACAGTGAAAAGGCTGAAGAAGCAGATAATTTCTTCTACGGAAAGTGTGCTGAGCTTTGCGGTCCATCCCACGCATTAATGGATTTCAAAGTTAAAGCGGTTCCACGTGAAGAATTCGATCAATGGGCAACTGCTATGGCAGAAGTTAAGGAACCTAAAAAAGCGGAGACAGATCTGGCTCAAGCTGGTCAGGAAGTCTTCAACAACAGCTGTATCGGCTGTCATGCTGTAACACCGGCAAACACTGCTCCTGAAGCAGCTCGTTTAGCTCCAAACTTAACAAACTTCGGTGATCGTGACCGTATTGCAGGTATCCTTGATCATACTGAAGAGGACCTTAAGGATTGGTTAAGAGATCCTGAAACATTCAAGCCTGGCAATAAAATGACAGGTACTTATGGTGAATTGTCTGAAGAAGAGCTTGATGCCCTTGCTGAATATTTAATGGGCTTGAAAGTTATGGAACAATAGGGGATTTTTTGAAAAGGGAGGTAAAATTGTGAGTACCTTAGCACAAAAAAAAGGTTTCGGAGCGGTTTTATGGGACTACTTAACAACAGTTGACCATAAAAAAATCGCAATCCTTTATCTTATAGCTGGCGGATTTTTCTTCTTGCTTGGCGGATTGGAAGCCATGTTCATCCGTATCCAGCTTGCAGTACCAAATAATGATTTTGTAAGTGCCGGATTGTATAATGAAATTTTAACTATGCACGGTACAACGATGATCTTCTTGGCAGCTATGCCACTGATTTTTGCTTTTATGAATGCTGTTATGCCACTTCAGATAGGTGCGCGTGACGTTGCATTTCCATTCTTGAATTCTTTAGGATTCTGGCTGTTCTTCTTCGGAGGAGTTTTCTTGAACCTATCATGGTTCTTAGGCGGAGCTCCTGATGCCGGCTGGACTTCTTATGCTTCACTTTCAATTGCTTCTGAAGGGCATGGAATCGACTTCTATGCACTCGGACTGCAGATATCAGGTGCTGGTACGTTAATCGGGGGAATCAACTTCCTTGTTACCATTATTAACATGCGTGCTCCTGGTATGACCTACATGCGTATGCCTATGTTCACTTGGGCTACATTTGTTACATCAGCATTGATTTTATTTGCTTTTCCAGCTTTAACAGTAGGACTTTTTCTGTTAATTTTCGACCGTATGTTTGGATCTAACTTCTTTGATCCTGCTATGGGCGGTAATACAATTATCTGGGAGCACTTCTTCTGGATTTTTGGACACCCTGAAGTTTACATCTTGGTATTGCCGGCTTTCGGTATTTTCTCCGAGATTTTTGCGATTTTCTCAAGAAAGCGCCTTTTCGGATACTCTTCAATGGTATTCGCAACGGTTCTTATTGGTTTCTTAGGCTTCATGGTTTGGGCTCACCATATGTTTACAACTGGTATGGGTCCGATTGCAAACGCGATTTTTGCTGTAGCAACAATGGCAATTGCAGTACCGACTGGTATTAAGATCTTTAACTGGCTATTTACAATGTGGGGCGGAAGCATTACATTCACAACTCCGATGCTTTGGGCTATTGCCTTTATTCCTTCATTTGTAGCCGGTGGTGTTACTGGTGTAATGCTTGCATCTGCGGCACAGGATTACCAGTATCATGACAGCTACTTTGTAGTTGCTCACTTCCACTATGTTATCGTCGGCGGTGTTGTGTTTGCATTATTTGCTGGCGCACATCTATACTGGCCAAAAATGTTCGGTACAATGTTAAACGAATTCCTTGGAAAAATTACGTTCGTATTATTCTTTATTGGATTCCATTTAACATTCTTTATTCAGCATTTCCTCGGACTTTGGGGAATGCCTCGACGTATTTTCACTTTCCTTCCTGGACAGGGTTTCGAAACGTCGAACATGGTAAGTACTGTAGGTGCGTTCTTCATGGCAGCCGCAGTAATCATTATGTTAGTTAATATTGTTATTACAAGTGTTAAAAATGAAAAAGTCGGCAATGACCCTTGGGGAGATGGCCGTACATTAGAATGGGCTATTCCATCACCGCCTCCGTTCTATAACTTCAAGCAGCTTCCGCTTGTTCGCGGTCTGGATGCATATTGGCTTGAAAAAATGGAAGGCAAAAAAGGCATGTCACCTGCAGAGCCGCTTGGTGATATCCATATGCCTAATAACTCTTTCATCCCATTTGTGATTTCTTTAGGTCTATTTGTTGCCGCATTTGGTGCAATGTACCGCGCAGAACACAGCTGGGGTATCCCGGTACTAATCGTGGGTATGCTTATTACTCTGGGCTCTATGTTTGTACGTTCTGTCAAGGATGATCATGGATACCACATTCACAAAGAAGATTTGGAAGATAATAATGATAAGGGGGTTAAGGCATAATGGCTGCTGAACAAAAAATGACTTACGAAACATGGCCTGCGTCGCCTGAAAAGCAAACCCTCGAAGCCAAGAACAAATTCTTAGGTTTCTGGTTTTTCCTTGGGGGAGAGACAGTTTTATTCGCCTCCCTTTTCGCTACTTATCTTGCTTTAAAAGACAAAGTACCTAGCAGTGACATGGCTCTTGCGAAAGACTTGTTTGAAATTCCATTGGCATTCATTATGACAATGCTGTTACTAACAAGCTCGCTGACAAGTGTATATGCTATGTATCACATGAAGAATTTCGACTTCAAAAAAATGCAGCTATGGCTTGGAATTACTGTTTTACTTGGGCTTGGATTCCTCGGTTTGGAGATTTACGAGTTCAATCACTATGTGCATGAATTCCATCATAGCTTCACAAGCAGTGCCTTCGGTTCAGCCTTCTACACATTAGTTGGTTTCCATGGTGCTCACGTGGCATTCGGTTTACTTTGGATCACTACTTTGATGATCCGCAACAACAAAAGAGGATTGAGCCTATACAATGCTCCTAAGTTTTATGTGGCCAGCCTTTACTGGCACTTTATCGACGTTGTTTGGGTATTCATCTTCACAGTAGTATATTTAATGGGAATGGTGGGATAAACTGATGGCCAATCAACAACCAAACTCAGGTAACCCAAGAGTAGACATTGAATATAGACGCAAAAAAAGTGCAGATGAGATGAAACACCAGGTTATCACTTTTGCACTAATGATCTTCCTGACAATTGTTGCGTTCGTTGCAGCAGGTTATGAAGGTTTCTCTGGATGGTTTGTAGTGCCATTCATTCTGATTCTTGCTCTCGTGCAAGTAGTTTTTCAATTATATTATTTCATGCATATGAGTCATAAAGGTCATGAAGCACCGTCTTTGTTCTTATATTCGGGAGCATTTGTCGGATTCATTACAATCATTGCTTTCTTGACCGTTATTTGGTGGTAAGTTAAAAAGAAAATCGGCTGAAGGCCGATTTTCTTTTTATGTAAAGCAGAGTTTGTAATCATTACCCAAATTCGGGCTTATTGAGATTGCAGGCTGAAGAGGGTATAATAGTACTTGTCAATATAAGATTAGAATTGGTTACGTTCAAGGCAGGTTGAGCAATATTCAATGAGGTGATAGCATGTCTTTGGAAATATTCGGTTTCCGTGCTCTTTGGAGTCCATATTTCTTTTTATTTGTTGCATTAATTCTTGCAGGATACTATATGTTAACAGTCAAGTACCGTGGAAGGTTCAAAGATAGTGAGCCATTAACCAAAAGGCAGGGTGTGTATTTTACAATCGGTATGATTGTGTTATATGCGATCAAAGGTTCCCCGCTTGACCTAATGGGCCATTTAATGTTCTATGCTCATATGATTCAGATGGCTGTCCTGTATTTAGTTGTTCCTCCGCTTGTAGTTATGGGAATTCCCCAATGGGTGTGGAGAGCAGTGGTTAATCATAAAGCTATTAAACCTGTATTCAATATTTTTACAAAGCCATTAATAGCTATTATCCTGTTCAATGGAGTATTTTCAATCTACCACATACCAGATGTTTTTGATGTGGTTAAAACGGATATGATGCTTCATACTGTATACACATCTGGCCTGTTTCTGCTGGCAATCTTTATGTGGTGGCCAACTATTAATGAACTTCCTGAAATGGAGTCACTGGACGGTCTAAAGAAGGTAGGGTATATTTTTGCAAATGGTGTTTTATTGACTCCTGCATGTGCTCTAATCATTTTTTCAGATACTCCAATGTACAGTACCTATTCTGATCCGAATGCATGGGCGCAGGCCCTTCAGTTATGTGTACCTTCTGCGACACTGGCAAGCCTGAATCTTAGCGGGCCTGAAATGTTTAATTCAATGTCACTTATACACGATCAGCAGCTTGGCGGGGTCATCATGAAGATTATCCAGGAAATTGTATATGGCTTTATTCTTGCTCAAATCTTCTATGCATGGTACAAAAAAGAACAGGAAATTACTCCTTCAGAAGAAGAAACAATACTAAATCCTCATTTAGTAAAATAAATAAAAAATAAAAATCAACTCCAGTCAGAGGCTGGGGTTGATTTTTTCAATAAAGTAAAAATGTTGGCATATTGCATAATAATGATCACCGGGTTTTAAATAAATATTGAACATTTAAGGAACTTTTCCTTAAAGCCAAACAGTTTGTTGAAAAATATAGTACACTTTAATAAAATGATCTTTGTGAGAAAAAACGTGAATTAGATTTTTAAACTGTTATTTGGAGAAAGGAAGAATTTATGGAATACTCATTGCCTATACTCCCAACCATAAGCACAACCTTTATTGTTCTAAGTGCAATAACGGTTGCTATTGGCTGGGTGCAAATCAGTAAAAAGAAGCTTGAGGCTCATAAGAAAACAATGACTTTAGCAGCTGTGTTTGCTGTTATTTTCTTTATCATTTATGCCAGCAGGACAGTTTTTATTGGAAATACTGCTTTTGGCGGCCCTGATGATATAAAAATTTATTATACGATCTTTTTAATTTTCCATATTACACTGGCAACTGTGGGGGCAGTTTTAGGAATTTGTTCGCTATATACTGGCTATAAAAATAAAGTTGCTGCACATAGGAAATTGGGACCGATAACCAGTGTTGTCTGGTTTTTTACCGGCATAACAGGTGTTGCAGTCTATCTGCTGCTGTATGTTTTCTACCATGGAGGAGAAACTACCTCTGTAATAAAAGCAATCCTGGGTACGTAACAGGTTTAAGATGCCGCTAGCTGTTAGCGGTATTTTTTTATGCCTATAATATTATCCGCATATTATTTAAAAGGACATATTGGCTATATGGCGAATATTAATAATGATATTTTAATTGGGAGTGGATTTTGTGTCGGTAAGAAGATTAACTGAGAGCGAATTTAAAGAGGCCATAAAGCTTTCCATGTATGCCTTCCAGTACAATGTGCCTGAAGCTGACATCCCGGCCCGGATAGAACGTTTAAAAACTCATGACATTTTTGGTATTTGGGAAGAGGAAAGTTTGGCTGCCAAGCTTCACATCATCCCCCTTAAGGTTCATATTAATGGTTTTGATTGGGATATGGGAGGTGTTGCCGGGGTGGCGACATATCCTGAATATAGAAGAAAAGGCCATGTAAGTAAACTGATCAAGTACGCTTTAGCCGAAATGAATAATAAGGGTCAGTTATTTTCATTTTTGCATCCATTTGATATTTCGTTCTATCGAAAATACGGATGGGAGATATTCACAGAATATAAGAAAACGCATATTAAGAAAATTAATTTAAAAATGGCGGGGAAATCTTCAGGGGCCATTAAGCGGTTTACTAAGAATCAGCACACATTAACCATCGAAAAGATTTATCAAGAATTTATGCAGCGGTATTCAGGAGGGCTTGTAAGAGACACCTATTGGTGGGAGAACTTTGTGTATTCTGATTACCAGATTGCAGTGTACTTTGATGAATCAGGTGAGGGACAGGGCTATATCTTATTTAAGGTCCAAGACAATAAAATGGATATCGAAGGATTTGCAGCTCTAAACCAGGAAGCTAGAGTGAATTTATGGAATTTTATCTGTCAGCATGACTCAATGGTTGAGGAAGTAAAGATCACCACCTCTGTACATGACCCATTTCCTTATTATTTGAATCAGCCCAGTTTAAAAATGGAGGTTTTTCCGTACTTTATGGGAAGAATCGTTAATGCTGAAAAATGTCTTATGCAATATAAATTCCAGGACAATAGCGAAAATGTTTTTCTTCATATTGAGGACCACCATGCACCATGGAATCAAGGAAGCTACTTACTTTCTGAAAACGGCGTCAGACTGTTTAAAGAGAAGGAAGGAAGCCGATGTGCAAACCCTCCCGCAAAAGGTTTGCATATGTCTATTAATGCCCTTTCAGCAATAGTTATTGGCTACAAAAGGCCCATAGAGTTATATGAACTTGGCGAAATAAAGGGTCCCAGAAATGATTTGGAAATACTTGAAAGAAAAATTCCTGTGCAAAAGTCCTTTTTCTATGATTTCTTTTAAGGAAATAAAAGCGTCCAAGGTGGCGCTTTTTTTCTTTGGACAGTCAAATATTAGTCCTTATCAAGGCGGTGATAAATAGACTGTAACACTTTTAGTATTTTAAGCATTACATATTATAAAAATTAAATTAATGCATTTTCCCTGAGAGATTGTTGCCCTGTTTAAAAAATCGCACAGAAAGAAGTGAAATGAAGATGAATAACGATCATCTTAACTTCGAGACGATGCAGGCAGCCAGTGACATAATCTCCGCAATTGTAGAATCCAGCCTGGAGGAAAAAAAAAGTGTCATTCCGCTTAAGCATGAAAGATTCACATTCTTTAAGAAAAAAAACGAGCCGATTTCCATATTTTTCAGAAACACTGAAGTATATTTGAAAATAAAGCTTAACATAGTAAAAGGTAAAAATATCTTGGAGGAAACGCTCAGGATTCAGAAAGAAATAAAGGATGAAATTGTCCATTTAACGGGACTTGAGGTTAAAAGAGTAGATCTCTCAGTTCAAAAAATAATATCTGCAGAAAACGCTCTTTCTGAAAACTAAGTTATAAAGGCCCTATAAGCTAATATGAAAAAGACGCATGATATCCATGCGTCTTTTCTAATTCAGTAATCTTTAGAAAATAAAATTACTCAGCGAATTGGTCAATCTCTGCTTTTATCTCATTCAAAGTTTTTTCGCACTGGCTTACTAATGATTTAGGGAAGCTTTCGCCCTCACCATATTCTATCCCATGCGGATAATAATGTTTGCCAAGAAGCGGGGTCATAAGTTGAATAGTTGCTCTATGAGCTCCTACATCTCCTTCAACCGCATATCCAAATACACGAAGGTAAAAAACGCCCTCTTTTAATTCGAATTTACGGTCATATGTAACTCTTTCATAATCCCATTGCCCTTCACGGACCAGGCCGTGAGAAAGCATTACTTCATCTAAGCGGGTTAAGTCTGCTTTTTTATTTTCCAGACCTGTGTTTTCAAATTTCATATTTGTCCCTCCTGAAAACATCCATGGTTGTGTTGAACGATCCATGCATAATTTTAACAAGTTTATCTCAAATTTAATAATAGTAGAAAAAAGCGTAACTTGCAACGGATTCATGCAAGAAAACATCCGTCTGTCGAAGAACGATAACTGAAATGCCGAAAATTTACACCATGGCCGGCATATCTGGGACAACTGTACTCGCAGCAGCTAAACTGTGAAAGGGGAAGCGTCAATTGCATAAATACAAAGTCATCAGTATCTTCTTTTTGCTATTATTTATTACACCACTGTCTGCAGGTGCTGCAGCAGATTACAGAGTTGAGCAGCAGGATACACTTTGGGAAATTGCACTAAAATTTCAGAAAGACCTTCAGGACATTATTAACAGCAACCCTCAAATTGAAAATCCTGATTTGATTTTTCCTGGTGAAATTATTATCATTCCCAGCCGTGGAAAGTGGAATGATTTTCCTAAAATGGATGATAATGAAAATGAGCTAATGAGACTTACAAATGAAAAGCGAAAGGAATTAAGGTTAAAGCCGTTGTCAGTAGATGTAAAACTGAATATTGCCGCCAAAAAAAAATCGTCGGATATGATGAAACTACAATATGTTTCACATAATTCTCCTACTTATGGAAATCCTACAGAAATGCTGAGGAATCAGCAAATATCTTTTAAGACCGTAAAAGAGAATATCGGGGCAGGCTATAAAACAGCTGATGAAATGTTTAATGCCTGGATGAATTCTGCAGTCCTCCGGGAAAATATTCTAAGCAAAAAGGCAACTCATTTTGGCTCCGGATATAGTCAAGGAGGACTGCACGGTCATTACTGGACTATTTTCATTGTGGAAAAAAACGAAGGAGGATAAAAAGTGGAAAAAATCAGCGATATTATGACAGACCAGGTTGAAAGCTGTTCTTTATTAGACAATGTTTACGAAGTGGCAGTTAAGATGAAAGAATTAAACGTAGGAGCTATCCCAATCGTGGATAATGATAAGCTCGTGGGAATGATTACTGACCGGGATATCGTTCTGCGCTGTGTGGCAGAAAAACACCCTGCCTCATCTAAAGTAGAAGATATTATGAGCAGCCACTTAGTAACTGTTACGAGGGATACAGAGGCTCAGGAAGCAGCAAGATTGATGGCTGAACACCAAATTCGCAGGCTTCCTGTTGTGGAAGGGGACAGGCTAGTTGGAATAGTATCTTTGGGCGACTTTGCGGTACGTCATTTAACAGATGACCAGGCTGGTGAAGCCCTGACTGATATTTCAAAACATGAAACTGGAGCACAGCATTAAGAGGACACCACTCGGTGTTCTTTTTTTTTGTAGCAAAGATTGCTGAATTCGGAACTTATCGAAAATAATAGATAAACCATACGCCTAATGGTATGATAAATAGTATATATGCAATTATTCCATTTAGAATTCATTTAAAAGAAATCACAGTAAAATGCCTAAGAAACAGTGAGTAATCGAAGGGGGGAAGGTTCTCTGCGAGCGCTTTTCCGAATTTTAGTATTGATTTGCATTTTTCTGGCAGCAGGCTTTTACATCGATATTGATCGCAAAGAAAAAGGGGAAATACTTGTCAGTCAGGAAAGCACAATTAAAGATATAAATAATAAGGAAAATAACCTATCTTCCAATACGGGGTTTCCTGAAAAGGGTGTGGCAGCACTCATGGGGAAATCATCAGGGGAGCTCAAAGGAAGTTTGGGAGAGCCGTCCAGAATAGACCCGTCTTTTTTCGGCTACGATTGGTGGATTTATGATATAAGCAGCACGGAATATATTCAGGCTGGCGTCAGCAATAATAAAGTGGTCAGTTTGTTTGTGACAGGAGAAGACTCAGACATTTATCCTTTTAAAATTGGGCAGCCCATTGGTGAATTATATTCATCCGTCTTTTTTGAAACAGAATTCAGCCTTAAAGTAAAAGGCAGCTCATATCGCTTTGAATTATCAGAAGATGACCTCAATACAAGGCCGCTTGTAATGGTCGGAGATTTTTATTCGCAGCTGAATATAGACAGGTTTACAGGAACGCTATCCAGCGTGAGGTTAATGGATGCAGCCACTTTAATTAAGCTTCGCCCGTATGAAATGGTTTACCGTGGTGAATTATTGGAGTCTCCCTTGCCTTCCCCTGCCCTCGAAGAAGAAGTTGAGAGAGCGAAAGAGAAGCAAATTTTCGACATCACTAATGTTATAAGAGTCAGACATCATTTACAGCCGCTGAAATGGGATGATCAAACTGCATCAGCAGCATTAGATCACAGTAAAGATATGTACGAATCCAATGACTTTTCACATACTTCCAAAACTTATGGAGATTTGAAGGACCGGCTTCAAGCTAAAGAGGTGCTGTATGAGGCAGCTGGGGAAAACATTGCTGCAAATTATACGGATGCACCTGCTGTAGTTGAAGGATGGCTTAACAGTAAGGGCCATAGGGATAGTCTCCTGAAAGAAGAATTTACCCATCTTGGAGTTGGGGTTTATAAAAAGCATTATACGCAAAACTTCATAAAAAAAGCCGATGGCGAAAGCTAAAAGAGAAAAGAGCCTAAATTAAGGCTCTTTTCTGTTAGGAGTAATCTGAATCCTGCCAACCTGAAAAAAGTCATCCTTCCAATTTCCATACAAGTGAACATGGTCACCGATCTTGACGGAAGGAGTTTGGGTATTATACATTATTGGAGTTATTTTTTTAATATTTGAATATTTGAAGCTCTTTGTCTGGACGGTTAGTTCAAGGACATGCACATAGCGGCTGTAATGATACCGTTGCCTGCGCTCGCTTAGATGGACGATTTCACCTGTAATAATGGCCTCTTCAGGAACATCTGCCAGTTTCGCCCACCTCTCATAACCATCCCGCATTTCCTTTTTAGTCAGCCAAAAAAAATAAAGGCAAATTATTGGTATGACGATAGCAGTGACCATCTTCCCACCGCCTTTAATTATTTACATTTTTCTTTTCGATGATAAAAAAGCTGCCTGTTGCCTGTGCAATTTTTCTGCCATCCGAACGGATTACATCTGCAGATAATACCATGGTTTTTGTTCCCTTATGGTCAATAGCGGCACGGCAGGTTACGTATTCCCCTTTGCCGACAGCGAGATAATGAATATTCAACTGTGTCGTAACAGCAGCAAAACCTTCAGGAAGCAGGGAAGCCGCAAGTGTTCCCATGGCAGAGTCAACTATTGTTGCAGTTATTCCCCCATGGAGAATTCCGAGCGGATTATTGACAATCTCACTCAAAGGAACAGTCAGTATGCACACATCTTCAGTTATGTGCCGCTCCATATGAAGCATACCGCCTATATATGAGCTGTTTTGCCCGGTTTGTCTTTTTTGAAAACCTAAAAGCAGGGATTCTAAAGCTGTTATTTCATCGTCAGTCGCATTCTTTGTGCACTGATTGAATAACTCCATAAGATCTTTATTCATTATCGTTCACCTTTCAATATCTTTCTGCATTCATAATAGTAACATTAATGGCTGAATTTTTGAATTTAAATGGACCAATAAAGCAGCCATTTTTATTCACCTTTTTCATTCATTTTCATATGGTATTATAGGCATTTGCATCAGAACGAGGTGATATGGCATGTCCAAAACGAAGCTTCACCCCTCTGTTGAAAAGTTCAAAGAGTTTGTAAAACAGAATCCCCGGATCATCAAAGAAGTAAGGGATGGAAAAACAACATGGCAGGAATTATATGAGGATTGGTATTTGCTTGGTGAAGAAGATCCAAGGTGGGATTCCTTGAGAGAAAACAAAGATAATACACAAAAGAACATTGAGAAAAAAAGTGACTGGATGGGAAACATTATGGGTACTCTTAAGCAAATGGATGCAAATCAAATGCAGGGGTACATCACTAATCTCAGCCGGGCACTTTCAGCTGTGCAGGGGGTTATTTCACAATTTCAGGGCGGGGGCCAGATACCATCAGGAGGTTCAAAGCCAAGTGTGACAAAACCAAGCAGCCCTTTTACATTTAAAAAGGATTAAGGGGTTGAACAGATGAGAAAAGATATCGTCGAGTACCTTGAACAAAAGCAGGAGCTTAGGCAATTTATCCGTGAACAGCCTCACTGGTATAGAAAACTTAGCAGAAATCCGAATGAGATTCAATCTTTGGAAGTGGCAGCACTGCACTATTATAAAAAAACGATTCCCCATAAGGTTGAAAAAATTACGAATGGAGTTCAAATGGCCTCCATGATGATGAGCATGTTTCATGCCATGAATTCTCAATCCAATTAAAAAGCTTTCTCGAACAAGAGAGAGCTTTTTATTTGTTATGGAGTAAAAATAATCAGACGGGCAAACACTAACTTTATTAGATATTTACGGAATACATCCTAAAGGAGTGTTAAAATAATGAAAAGCCAAAAATACTTCTTAATATTGCTGGTTATTTTGGTTCTTACAGCGTGCCATAAAGATATTCCTGAGCCAGAAACAAAAATGGCGGCCAGTACTCCTGCAAATGAAGAAACAGCAGAACCATTAATGCCTGTTTCAGGGGTGGAAAGTGAAGCCAAGGATCCTTTTTATGTCAGGCATCAAATTAAGGGGAAAGATGTACTTGTTGAATGTATTGTGCAGGATGTGTCCTTTAGAAAACAAAGCAGCAAAGAAAAAGGGAAAATTATCCTGTATCTAAACGGAAAGAAGAAGGAGGAAATCCATTCAGCTGCTTTTATCATCAAAGGGCTTCCTTCAGGAAAACATCGAATTGGGCTGGAACTTGTTAAAGGAAAAAATGCCGATGTCTCTTTAAAAAGAGATTTTATTGTGGTGATCCCTTAGTCTACTTGCTTTAGCTTTAAACCGTTTCATGATAAAATAAGAAACGGAGGTGAGCTATTTTGCTTGCTACATTAGAAAGAGTGGCTATTTTGGACAAAGCTGACGAGCTTGCAGCGATGATTACAGAATCTGAAGAAGCGGAACAATACCGCAAAAGTTTATATAAATTAAAGAACAGCCGTGAAACCCAGCGGAAGATACAGGATTTTATCAAAATGAAAGAACTGTATGAAGAAGTTCAGCGATTTGGCAAATATCATCCGGAGTACAAAAGGGTGATGATGTCTATTAGGGAGCTAAAGCGAGACATGGACATGGATATTCATGTGGCAGAGTTCAGAAGAGCAGAGACTGAACTGCAAACCCTCCTGGATGAAGTGAGTACGCTGATAGGAAGGTCTGTGTCTGAACATATTAAAGTTCCCACTGGTAATCCTTTCTTTGAATCCAGCTGCGGAGGAGGCTGCGGTTCTGGAGGCAGCTGCGGGTGTTCATAGAAAAGCTTTCCCTAGAGTCAACCTTCAAAACAAAACCAGCTCAGGCTGGTTTTTCTTTTGGACAAAAAATGCAGTTTGTGAACCTTCCCATTGAAAACTATTATTTTTCTGTGCTAGACTAAATAAAACAAACGAATACCGAAGGGGAAAAATATATGCTTGGTCAAAGGCAAGGAATTGTTGTATGGCTTTATTCTTTAAAACAGGCAAAAATGTTAAGAAGATTTGGAAATGTTCATTATGTTTCAAAGCGGCTTAAATATGTAGTGCTATACTGTGATCTTGCCGATACGGAAACAATTATGGAGAAGATAAATTCATATTCTTTTGTAAAAAAAGTGGAACCCTCCTATAAGCCTTTCCTAAAAACGGAATTTGAAAATTCCAAACCGGACAAAGCGAAGGAATATGATTATAAGATGGGAATATAAAGGCGTGAGCAAAGCTCAAGCCTTTTTCTCGTTTAATGCAAAGGTGCAATAAAATGATTAAGCCTTAGAATTCCAATCAGATACTGATAATATAATTCCTTTTCATTAAAAATGGCAGAAGGTTTTACTGTCAGCTGAATTATCTCTTTATTCAGTTCCTTCGCAGCATTCTCGAAAAGATTATACCTCTTATTTGGAGTTGACTCTGGATTTGGTATTCCCTCACGGCAAATATATAAAGGCTGAAATTCTCCCGGATCTGTCGGCTTTAATATGACCGCCAGGGATGTCATTTCTTTATCATTGATGCTCGTATGGAAAGCGGCCATGTGTGATAATCGATGCTTGTTCGCCCGCGCTATTTCAATTAATTCATAAATGTCAGAGTAACCTTCGCCAATTTCTATAAAACGCTGTATCAAAATTTGAACCTCCTTAATACTCCAGGTATATGCTTTTTATATGAATTTCCCCATCAATACTATCATTCCCTGCATAAAAATAGAATGGAAAAAAACTATAAAATTTATAAAAATTAATGTGACTGATGTCCTTCCCTTTTGGTATTGTTAGGTTAAAAGAAAAAGGACTAAGAGGGCATAGTAATGTGGAAGGCATCTTTATTTATTTTTTTTATATTTACTGGAATTATTTCATGTATGATGCTGTGGCAGTGGCAGACTTATTCTGATCGCGCAAATTCACTGGAAAGTTCCGAGGCGATTACACAGGAACTAACAGTTGAAACGCATCTGAAAGAACTAAAAATCACCCAAAAGTTATACGGGCTTATGGCCCGTAAAGAATATAGACTTGATATCCCCGACACTCTATATAACTGGAATTGCAAAGATGGGAACGGAAAACCCTGTGATTCAGCAGACGAAATTCTTTATACATTTTTTTCTGGCGATGGTCAAATGATATTTGAATATACTGTACCGATAAATGAAAGAAGTAAGGCACTTTTATTAACTGATTGGTTTGTAAAAATCCCGGGTCTAAAGGCTGAGGGCTTGTCCATATCCATTTCGGATTCTATCAAAAGAGAGGGTTCATGGGCTGCAGGAATCAGGCTGAAAGCCAAAAAGAAATTAGATCATATCGATTATTATTTTTTCGAGGGCTCTGGAGAAATTCCATCCCTTTACTGGCAAGGGGAACCGCTATTGAAGACATCAATAAACAATATAGATGCATTCACAGCAGATAGTCAGGAGGCAAGCCTGGATTTTAAGAAACTAAATGATCTAGGGAAATTTCCATTTATGTCAATCATCCTTACCAATCTTTATCCAGAATATAGGGATGAACATATCCTGATTGCATCTCCTCATATTAAAACCAACGAACTGGAGAAAAAGCTTATTGCTTTGCAGCTTCACAGATTGTTTGCAGGTGATACTCCTGCCTGGATTATTGATGCTTTGACAGCAGGCGTATTAGATGCAAAACCTGAGTCAGCAAAAGCGGCAAAAGCCCTGAAGGAATTGCAGGGGGAGCTGACTGAAGATGAACAAAAGGATTTTCTTATAAATGTATTTCAGGTGGAATCTCTAAATGCGGAAAAGCTAGACAAGCTTTTAGGCAATGCTAAAGGACTGCACACCCAATTTTTCACCATGAATATCATAAGCGGAGGACAGCTTGTTCCACTGTATTTTCAGGATGACAAAAAGCTCTTGGTGTCAGGTGCTGATATGGGAAGCATTAATTTAATTTATAGGGATGGCTTAATTTTTCTTCCTTTTGCAGAAACGATGCAGGCATTGGGATATGATGTCAAGTTCTTATCCGGCGAAGATACGATCCTTTTGTCAAAAGGGAATAACAGTTATCGGTTTTATTTGGAAAAAAATGTTTTCATCTATAATGAAGAGGATTATGGATTGCTTATTAATCCGCTAACCAGGCAAAACGGAACTGTATGGATGGAGATCCAATGGTTAAAAAAACTCTTCAGAGTGACGGCTGAAGAAAAAGATGGCGGAATTCACCTGAATCCGTATTAGGACTAAATGAATACAAAATAAAAAGCCCTGCAGTTAACTGCAGGGTCCTTCTATATCCTTTTCAGGATAGAAGGCAAAGGGAGAGGAGAAACCGGAGGAAGAACTTATGGGGAAACGTAAGTCTTCTCCGCGGTTGGCAACAACATCCTTGAATAGATGCTGTTAACTACATTATTTCCACAATCCTCATGGATATACACTTAATACTATATTTTTTTCCAGATCATGATTTCGCTTTCAAGTTGCCGGTTGGCTACAAATTGTAAGGTATGGTAGGATAGGATAGAAAAAAACAGTTTTCCAATCTCAGCAGTCTGGGAAATTGAAATATTGCAGGTTAGTGGTGATCGAATGCGAGTGGTATCGGGAACTAGAAAAGGGAAAATATTAAAAGCTGTTCCGGGCAGCTCAACCCGTCCGACTACTGATAAAGTAAAAGAAGCTATTTTTAATATAATAGGGCCTTATTTTGACGGCGGCCAAGGGCTTGATCTGTTTGCTGGCAGCGGCGGCCTTGGCATTGAAGCTCTGAGCAGAGGAGCGGACAAGGTCATTTTTGTGGATAGGGACGGAAAGGCCATTCATACTATTCATGAAAATATTCGTACTTGCGGATTTGAAGATAAAGCAGAAATATATCGAAATGATGCAGATCGTGCTCTCAAGGCTATATTAAAAAGAGATCTGGTTTTTGATTATATATTTCTCGATCCTCCATATCGCAAGCAGCAGCTGCTAAAGCTTCTCACGATAATTGATGAGAATAATCTGCTCTCGGATCAGGGGACGATTTTATGCGAACATGGATCAGATGTGGAGCTCCCTGAAACCGTTGGAAGACTGGTTCAGCAGAAACACGAAAATTATGGGATCATTTCTATCTCTATCTACAGCTGGGCTGAATAATACATACTTGGAATTGTAATGGAAAAAATACATAATAAGAACATGACAGGGGGATAACAATGGGAGGCATTGCGGTTTGTCCAGGCAGCTTCGATCCAATTACTTATGGTCATCTGGATATTATTAAGAGAGCGGCAAAGGTATTTGAACAGGTCTATGTAGTTGTATTGAATAATTCTTCTAAAAAACCTCTTTTTAGTGTAGAAGAAAGAATTCAGCTGATAGAAGAAGTAACAAAGGATCTAAATAATGTTAAAGTCGATTCTTTTCAGGGGCTGCTGATGGATTATGCACAGTCAGTTAATGCGAATGCAGTTATACGAGGCCTTCGTGCAGTTTCTGATTTTGAATATGAAATGCAGATCACGTCCATGAACAGAGTCTTGAATGATGAAGTGGAAACCTTTTTTATTATGACCAATAATCAATATTCGTTTTTAAGCTCAAGCATTGTGAAAGAAGTGGCAAAATATAACGGGGACATATCAGAACTGGTTCCTGATATTGTAGAAAAAGCTCTTAAGAACAAATTTCAATAATTTATCAGCAGGAGTGTCCTTACCCGCTGATTGTATGACTTAACAAAACGGGTGCCGGCTGGTACCCGTTTTGCTGCTACTTTTGATCCAAACGCCTGGCGAGCAGAAGAGTATAAACAAAAAGTGCAAGGATAGTGATAAGCGGTCCGGAAGAGATGATTCCATCCATTAATCTGCCGAGGAACGAATATTTCTCAAAGAATCCGACCGGAATGGCATTGGATGGCTGCTCTGTATTGTAATAGCGTTCATAAATTGGCTGCCAAAGAATAAATGCATAAAAGGCAGACGCAAAGCCATGAATAATTCTTGCGAAGAAGAAAGGCTTGAAATCAATATCAGTTTGTGCCAGGATGCTCGCTACCTGAGCCTGCACGCTGAATCCGCTGAAAGCGAGTATGAAACTCACAATGATGACCTGGTTCATTAGCGTTGCCTGCTCAACCTGGCTTGTCAGCTGGCTGCCAAGTGTTATTTCAAACAATCCTGAAATGAACGGGATACTTAATTCTATTGGCAGACTGAAAATTGACAGTACGGCTTCTATGCCTTTAGCCAAAAATGCTGTGATTCCAATATGAAATAAGAGTTTGTTAATAACAGAAAATAAAATGATAAATCCGCCTATCATTAGAAGCGTTTGGATGGATGACATGACTGCATCTCCCAGGAGCTTGCCAATCGGACGGTTATCCTTTATTCTTGTCCGATGAAGAGCTGATAATGCTGCCCGCAAAGATGGTTTCAATTTCCTTTTGCCATGCGAAGGGTGCTTGGAGTTCTTTCCATAAAACCTCATGAATAATCCGACTGTAATATTGCCGAGATAATGTGACAGGGCCAATATCATACCAAGCTTGGCGTTATTAAAAAAACCAACTGATACTGCACCAAATATAAACAATGGATTTGAACAATTTGTAAAGGAAACGAGGCGCTCTGCTTCTGTTTTTGTTAGCTGTCCTTCCTGCCGTAATCTTGCTGTCAATTTTGCCCCGGCGGGAAAGCCTGAAGCCATCCCCATTGCCCAAACAAACCCGCCAACTCCTGGTACTCTGAATAATGGCCTCATCAAAGGTTCAAGGAGTACTCCAATGAATTTTACTACACCAAAGCCGATCAGCATTTCTGATACTATGAAAAAGGGCAGCAATGAAGGGAAGACAATCTCCCACCACATATTTAATCCCCTGATGGATGCATCAACCGATTCCTGGGGAAATGAGATTAATGAGATGGCCATTAAGGTTACAGAGAGTGCAAGAGTAACCGTTTTTACTTTCGAACGAAACACGGACAAGCCTCCCTCAAGTTGTACTGACTGTGAAACGATAATAAACAATGGTAAAATAAAGAAGCATTTGCATCTATTTTTTCTCAGGCCTTTTCATTTTTTTTCGAGATACGGAACAATGGTATACGGTGATTGAGCCTGCGCTGTCAAGTCTTGTCCCCATATAACCCAATATACTCATAGAACTTTAAAATAGACCATAGAATTAAGTACAGGCATGTGAATTTTTAGCTGAGGATTTTTATTGTATGCTTCTTTTGGAAATAAAAAGAATAGAATAAGGGTAAGTTTTCGAATCGGTCATTGGCATATTAGGGGGGAGTCTTTTGCAGCGTCCGAAAATAGGTTTGGCACTTGGTTCGGGAGGAGCTCGTGGATTCGCCCACCTGGGTGCTATCAAGGTCTTGAAGGAATCCGGCATCCCGATTGACTATATAGCCGGCAGCAGCATGGGTGCGATGGTAGGCTGCTTTTATGGGGCAGGTCTGGATGTTGATCGTTTATATAAGCTTTCCAAAGCGTTTAAAAGGAAGTATTATTTAGATTTTACAGTCCCTAAAATGGGTTTTGTGGCAGGGAAACGAGTAAAGGAATTAATCCGTATATTTACTCATGGAAAAAACCTTGAGGACCTGGATATTCCAGTTAATGTTGTGGCCACAGATTTAATGACTGGAGAGAAAATAGTCTTTAATAGCGGTCCCATATCTGATGCTGTAAGGGCAAGCATATCCATCCCGGGTATATTTGTGCCTGAAAGATTAAATGGCCGGCTTTTAGTGGACGGAGGAGTAGTGGATAGGGTTCCTGTGTCAGTTGTTAAGGAAATGGGAGCTGATATCATAATCGCTATCGATGTTTCACATGTTAAAACAAATGCAGAAATCACCTCAATCTATGACGTAATCATGCAAAGTCTGGATATCATGCAGATGGAGCTTGTCAGTCACCGGGAAATTGCTTCAGATTTCATGATCAGGCCCAGGGTGGAAATGTATAGCTCACGAGCCTTTACAAATATTGAAGAAATCATCAAAATTGGCGAAGAGGAAGCAAAAAAGCATATTGACAGCATTCATCGTTACATAACTAAATGGAAGGAGCCTCCTGACTCATGAGAAGCAAATTTTATACCCGTTCCTTCTTGATTTTGGCAGTTATCCTTGTGGCCAGTTCATTTTATTATCTGCCTTATTATGTATCAAAGCCGGGTATGGCAAAAGAACTCGAGCCGATTATTGAAGTGGATAATGGCTATGAAGAACAAGGGAGCTTCATGCTGACCACCGTAAGAATGGGACGTGCGAATATATATGCCTATTTGGCTGCCAAATTCAGCAAGTATCAGGAACTGTATCCAGTGGAAGAGATTCGGGCTGAAAATGAAACAGATGAAGAGTATAATGTACGTCAGCTTCATCTTATGGCAACTTCCAAACTGGCTGCTATTGAATCAGCCTATAAAAAAGCGGGCCTGCCCATTCATTATCATTATAACGGGGTATATGTCCTTAATGTGCTGCCTGATATGCCCGCTGACGGCAAGCTGAAGGCAGGTGACCGCATCTTTAAAGTGGATGGAATGGAGTTCAAATCATCTGATGAATTTATCAGCACGGTTTCCAGGAAACAGGAGGGCAGTGAAATAACACTGACTTTTGAACGCCAGGATAAAACTATGAAAACCTCGATTCCTTTAAAAAAGCTTGAGGAAACCGGAAAGCCGGGAGTGGGGATTACTCTTGTCGACGATAAAGAAATAGAGGTAGACCCGGCTGTGAATATTAACAGTGAAGAAATTGGCGGTCCCTCTGCCGGACTGATGTTTTCGCTTGAAATTTACAATCAGCTAATAAAAGAAGATTTAACGGGAGGCTATAAAATAGCGGGTACCGGAACAATCAATTCTGAAGGGACAGTTGGCAGAATAGGCGGGATCGAGCAGAAAGTAGTCGCAGCAGACAAAGCGGGAGCAGATATTTTCCTTGCGCCTAATGAAAATGGGGCAGAAGACTCCAATTATAAAGCTGCTGCTGCGACAGCCAGGGATATCAAGAGCGATATGAAAATTGTTCCAGTGAATACTTTTGATGATGCAGTTAAATATTTAAGAAACCTGGATTAATAATGACTTCAACCGGCAGCAAAAAGCCAGCGGCAATCGAGAATTGCCGCTGGCTTTTCTATTTTATCCGGCTTTGTTTTTCTTTAGCAAATACACAAACAGGATCTAGTCAACGATAATAGGAGGCTGGTTAAATTCCTGCTGCATAAGACTGGTGTCCCCGGCAGACTGTAGACCCATTGCATATACCCTGGAGGCTTTGATATCCAAATGCAGCTGCTCTGCAGCCTGGGATGAAATTCTTGATATCAGCGGAAGCTTTAAGTTGGACTTATTCGTGTTTAAATACTTCCTGCCATTCCCGGACATTCCGAGAAGGCGAAGATATTCCGCTTTTTTTGGTCTATTGGGCATCTCTGTTTTTTCTGTATTGGTTAGGATATGTACACAAGCCCTCTGCAGCCTTGTCCAGGTGTATCTTTTTGTTTTAATTTTTTCCATGAACTGCTGAAAGCTTTCCGCCTGAATGGCTGCAGACAAAAACCTATTTTCCAGGCCTTCTTCCATTTCATACATGTATCTTAACTTTTCCGGCTGAAGCTGTACCAGGCGGAATTTTAATAGAGGCCAGTAATGTTCCCAATGATGAAAAGCACCAAACTCTTCTTTATATTGAAGCAAACCCTGATAAGTAGACCTCGGAACATATTGGCGAATCCCTTCAACTTCTCCATTCCCGGTAAAAAGAGCTTTTCTAATGCTTGTCGCACTTGCTATAGATTCGGAAGCAAATTGCTCATCATGATATCCTGCACTTTTTCTTTCAACTGTAAAAAGCTGCATAGAAGAATTTAGCCTGCAGGCTGAATTTAAATATTGAAAGCCAAGGATGTTATTTGGTTTTGAAAGGTCAACCATTTCCTCATCAGGGTTCAGATCAAGGAATGCCATGGATGTTGCTTTTGGATAGCTGACCCCCCCTGCCAGATGCACTTTAACTCTTTCCTGGTAGGGAGCACGGTGTTTTTTGAGAAATGACAGCGTTCGGTGAAAGCTTTCTATATTTCCGGATTCACTCCCAAAGCATAAGCTGCTGCATCCGGCTGCTTCCAGAATGGATACTGCTCCGCTTGCGAAAATATCTGCCTGCTGAACAGCAAACTGGTAGGGTAGCTCAAATACAATATCTGCACCTGCTTTTAGCGCCATTTCTGCACGTTTCCATTTTGAAACTAATGCAGGTTCTCCTCTCTGCAGAAAGTTGCCGCTCATGACTGCAATAATGGTTTCAGCACCTGAAATATTTTTGGCCTGCTCCAAATGGAAGGCATGGCCATTATGAAAAGGATTATATTCTACAATTACACCTGTAGCATTCATATTTGACATACTCCTCGAAAAGGTTTAAAAAGATATGTATTGGAAAAAGTATTAAAAGAAAAGTGGAAGCGCCTTGCCCAGTAAACTCTAAATCCCGCAAAAACTTTTTACTAAAGAAGCCTTCAATAGTATGATATTAGCTACATTATAGTGTAAAGAAAAAATATTGACAAATAATTATAGGAAGGCTATAATTACCTTTGTTGCCTTGGGGTGATTCGTATGAAATGGACTTTAAGTCAGTTACAAAAATATCGAAGCAAGGATTTTCCCATTGATGAAACTGTCAATGTTGATGAGGTCATGAAATTGAATCCGGAAATACGCGGTGCTTCACCAATGCATGTGACAGGCCGTGCGGATATCGATTCTGCCAAAGTGACTTTTCATTTAATTATAAAGGGTCATTTAATACTGCCTTGTTCTCGTACTTTAGTTGACGTAAATTATCCAATTAATGTTGAAACAACTGAAACTTTCCTTTTAAAAGGTCTTGATTATGAGACTGAAGAGGAGGTTCACCAAGTAAAAGGGGATGTGATTGATTTAAATCCGATCCTTCATGAAATCCTTTTACTCGAAGTCCCAATGCAAGTTTTCTGCGAAGACAGCAGTGAAGAGGGAGCTCCTCAATCCGGTAAGGATTGGGAGGTCATTCAGGAGCAGGATAAACAGGATAAAGTAGATCCTCGTCTTGCCGGACTTGCTCAATTTTTTGATCAGAATGATCCTTCTTCCGATTCATAACGGAAGAAAAACAAGAAGCACTTGAAGACACCAGCTTGCTCTGGCCTTCATAACTTTCTTAATGGGTTTGTCCAATTCCTCTGGACATCCTCTAATACTCTTTAAGGAGGTGGGAAGAATGGCTGTACCTTTTAGAAGAACATCTAAAACTGCGAAGAGAAAACGTCGTACCCATTTTAAATTACAGGTTCCTGGTATGGTGGAATGCCCAAACTGTGGTGAAATGAAACTTGCTCACCGCGTTTGCAAAGCTTGCGGAACTTACAAAGGAAAAGAAGTAGTTAACGACTAATCCTTTAGATACAAAGCACAAGAACATAGTTCTTGTGCTTTTGTCGTTTTTTAGGATGATTTAATCTTAATACCTGCAAGCCTATCTGAATTTTTGCTAATATTAAAAATAGTTTAATCAAAATTTAAGGAGGCAGCCATGAAACCTTACATAATTGAAGAATATGAGAATGGACTGTTGATTTTCAGGATTAACAGGCCTGAAAAAAGAAATGCCATAAATTATGAGGTTATGGATGGTCTGGAGGCCGCAATTGATATGGCTGGAAAGAAATCAATTAAGGCGCTTGGGATTACTGGGGAGGGAGAACAGGCTTTTTGCTCAGGAGGAGATCTATCTTCCTTTCATAGTTTAAAGACAGAAGATGAAGCCTTTGGAATGCTGAGCAGAATGGCTGTTCTTTTAAAAAAATTACTATTCTTACGAAAACCGACTATCGCCATACTGAATGGAACAGCTGTCGGCGGCGGCTGTGAGCTGGCGTCTGCCTGTGATTACCGGATTGCAAAAGCAGGGATAAAAGCCGGTTTCATCCAGGGAACTTTAGCCATAACTACCGGCTGGGGCGGAGGCTCCATCATTATGGAAAAGATGCTTCCTGCCAACGCCTTGAAAATGCTGATGGAAGCAAAATTATATACAGATGGAGAATTAACAGAATTAGGTTTCATTCACTCAGTCTTTCATGGTGACTCGCTTGATGCGTGCCAGAGCTTTCTGGAAAGAATACTTAGACTTGAGAGTGAGGTATTGGAAGCTTTTAAAGATCTTCTTGTAAAAAAATGGGAGAAGGGTAGCTTAGAAGAGAGAATTGATCAGGAAGTGCGCGGCTGTTCGGTTTTATGGGAAGATGAAGCACATCATGCTAAAGTTGACAGTTTCCTGAATAAGCCATAAGCATATTCATTGCGGGGTGAATAAAGTTTCATTTTATCATATGATATCAGTCTATCTTTTCTAGCATTGGCATATGTATAAAGAAAAACACTAGGAGGGATATACTGATGTCTTCAACCCGTCAGGATGCTTGGTCTCAAGATGAAGATTTACTGCTTGCAGAAGTTGTGCTCCGTCATATACGCGAAGGAGGAACTCAGCTTCAGGCATTTGAAGAAGTTGGCAAACAGTTAAACAGAACCGCGGCTGCCTGCGGATTTCGGTGGAATTCTTATGTTAGAAAACAATATAAATCAGGTATTGAATTGGCAAAAAAACAGAGAAAAGAAATGAAGAAAAACCCGCAGGCTGCTGAAAGAGAACAAGAACTTCGTGCAGTTCCTGAGGAAAGGCAGGAAAAAAGAAACGAAAACGCAATTCAGGCAATTAATAGGACAATCGAATTTGATGAATTAGTTGGTTTTCTGAAAGACTTATATGATAATGCTCAGAAACCCCAGCTTACGGAAGATCCTTATGACAAAAAACGCTTTCAGGAGCTGGAGAAGCAAATGTACTATCTGGCAGCGGAAAATGAAAAATTAATTAAAGAGTTAAACACGCTGGAACAGGATTACAAAGCACTGGTAGAGATTATGGAAAGTGCAAGAAAGCTTGTTGGGCTCAAGGATGGCAGCCGCCACAAAAACTTGAATTTTACTGTAAATCCCGAAATAAAGCCTCAAAAGGTTGAGAAATAGAAATTGAAAATAAAATAAAAAAATAAGCGGACAAAATTTGCCCGCTTATTTTTATGCTTAAGCTGCAGAAGATAGCTGCTTAATGAGTTTGTTCTTTAACACCAGCCGGGAACCAGGCAAGCGGATTCTCTCCCAGATCACGTTCCATATCATAATGAACGGGTTCAAATCCCATCTTCTCCCAGAAGGCTTTTGATTTCACGCGTGGATTTGTTTTAATAGGAAGTCCAAACCCTTTTGCGAATTCTACTAGTGATTGTCCATAGCCCTTGTTTTGATAGTCAGGCAAAACTTCAAGCTTCCATAGCTCTAAATAATCCTGTGCGGGTTCGAAATAGCGGTCGAATCTTGCGTCGATCTGGTAAAGGCTCATTCGTGCCACAAGTTTATCCCCGAAATAAATACCATAAAAAGGCGATTCACTGTCATTTTCGATAATATTAGCTTCAAGGTCTTCAAGCATGGAAAGTTCCTGCAGTCCATACTCTTTAAATTTCTTAAACTCTTCCAGAGTTTTATAATTTACTTTTAATTTCTCAACCTTATAGTTCATAAAATCTCCCCCTTAGCCATCGGTGTGTAGGAATTCTGCGGTTGTAAACGCTTTATAATCCCTTCCTTAAAGTCGGAAGGTTTCTTCTATGTCTATTATTATATAACAAGTAAACAAAAAATTCTGCACATATGAAAAACTTAATATATTTTTAGTTTTTTAATAAAAATCAGAAAGCGTTTACAAAAATAGCAGGAAATAAGCAGAAGTTTGTAGAAATATTTATTATTGCAGGATTAATACAAGTAGAAAGGGGTCCGATTGTGCGAAAAATTTTGATTGCCAACAGGGGAGAAATCGCTTTAAGAATCATAAAAACCTGCCGTGAAATGGAAATAGAAACCGTTGCTATATATTCTGATGCAGATAAAGACCTGCCATTTGTTAAAGAGGCTACATATGCTTTCCGTATTGGAGAACCGCCTGTTAATAAGTCTTATTTAAAAACAGATGCAATTCTTGAGATTGCTAAAAGGGAAAAGGCAGATGGAATTCATCCTGGATACGGATTTTTATCAGAAAACGCCGGCTTTGCAAGAGCTGTAATTGATGCGGGCATTGCCTTTATTGGACCAGATCCGGAAACTATTGAACTGATGGGGGATAAAATTGTATCCCGTAAAACCATGAAGGAAGCAGGAGTGCCGGTTGTCCCGGGAAGCGGAGAGGGAACTTCGACCCTGGAGGAAGCATGCAGACTTGCTGATGATATGGGGTATCCCGTCATGCTCAAGGCCAGCGGTGGAGGCGGAGGAATTGGAATGGTGTGCTGTGAAAATGAGCAAGCGCTCGCTAAATCCTATAACTCAACAAAGGCCCGTGCTAAAGCCTATTTTGGTTCTGATGAGGTTTTTGTAGAAAAGTATATTGAGAATGCCAGACATGTTGAAATACAGGTGTTTGGTGACCATCATGGGAATAACGTCCACTTATTTGAAAGAGATTGCTCTATTCAGAGGAGACATCAGAAGGTAGTGGAGGAATCACCTTCTCCTTTTCTTTCAGATGAAACAAAACAAAAGATGTATGATACGGCATTGACTGCTGCTAAAGCAGTTAATTATAAAAATGCCGGAACAATTGAATTTATTGTGGATGAACAGGAGAACTTTTATTTCCTTGAAATGAATACAAGGCTTCAGGTTGAGCATCCCGTAACTGAGCAAGTAACAGGGCTTGATCTTGTAAAGTGGCAGATCATCTCAGCAAGAGGGGAAGAGCTTCCGCTTGAACAGAACAGCATAGAGCAGCAGGGCCATTCGATTGAGTTTAGACTTTATGCCGAGGATCCTGTAAGCTTCCTGCCTTCTCCAGGCAATTTGTCTAAATTTGAATGGGCAGACAATCCAGGTGTACGGGTTGATTACGGGTATGCTTCAAATACTGCTGTCAGCCCATTTTATGATCCAATGATCGCAAAATGCATTATATTTGGGCAGTCAAGAGATGAAGCAATAAAGAATGCACGGCAATTCTTTGATGGGCTTAAGATTGAAGGTATTAAAACGAATGCCCCATTATTTAAGGAAATTTTAAAAGACGATGATTTCTGCAAAGGGAATTATTCTACATCATATCTATCTCAGAAGGCTTTTGCCGTTAACTAAAGGAGGAAATTACAATGAAAGAAATAACATCATCAATGGCAGGTACTGTATTAAATGTGTTAGTCGAAGCGGGCCAGGAGGTAAATGCTGGCCAGGAAGTGCTTATGCTTGAATCCATGAAAATGGAAATTCCGGTTGAAAGTGAAGCTGCTGGGAAAGTTGCCGAAGTAAAGGTAAGTATAGGAGATTTTGTGAACGAAGGCGATGTACTAATCGTATTTGAATAAGAAGGCAGGGATACAGTTATTCAGTGAGGCATCGGGCTTCTTCTGCGCCCGTATGCTCCGTTTAACTCTCCACAAAAATCATTGCAATATGGGAATATATATTTGAGGAGGATGGGAATGACTACTGCAAAGACATTAACTGAGACGCTCCAGGAAAGAAGCGTGGTAATTGAAGCGGGCGGACATCCAAAATATCATGAAAAGAATGAAGCGCAAAACAAACTATTTGTCAGAAAACGGCTTGAGCTTTTGTTTGACGACGGATTTTATGAGGAAGACGGCAAATTTGCGAATTGCCAGGCAAATGATCTGCCTGCAGATGGAGTTGTAACTGCTGTTGGTAAGATTAACGGCCAGACTGTTTGCGTAATGGCAAATGATTCAACAGTAAAAGCTGGCTCATGGGGTGCAAGAACG
This sequence comes from Cytobacillus sp. FSL R5-0377, assembly GCF_038004385.1. NCBI lineage: Bacteria > Bacillati > Bacillota > Bacilli > Caryophanales > Bacillaceae > Cytobacillus > Cytobacillus sp. FSL R5-0377. Next base: position 840,083 of record NZ_JBBORA010000001.1, on the reverse strand, counting down.
GTAGAAAAGATCATCCGTATCCAGGAGACAGCAGAGAAGTTAAAAGTTCCGATTCTATATCTGGTTGACTCTGCCGGTGCCCGAATTACGGATCAGCTTGAGATGTTTCCAAATAGACGCGGAGCAGGAAGAATTTTTTATAATCAGGTAAAGCTCTCAGGCATGGTACCGCAGATTTGTCTTCTTTTTGGACCATCTGCTGCAGGAGGAGCGTATATTCCTGCGTTCTGTGATATCGTCATCATGGTAGACCAAAATGCTTCAATGTATCTGGGCTCGCCAAGGATGGCAGAAAAGGTTATCGGGGAAAAGGTTACACTGGAAGAAATGGGCGGCGCCCGCATGCATTGTTCTGTAAGCGGATGTGGCGATGTTCTTGCTTATAGTGAGGAAGAAGCCATTGAATCAGCAAGAAGATACTTGGCTTACTTCCCGGCAAGCTTCAAAGAAAAGCCTGTGAGGTCTGAGTTCATTATGCCAAAATCCGGCCGCGCCCTTGAAGAAATCATACCAAATAATCAGAATGCCCCATTTGACATGTATGAGTGCATAGATTCCTTAATCGATGAAGGCAGCTTTTTTGAAATTAAGAAGCTTTTTGCTGCTGAACTGATTACGGGGCTTGCCCGAATAGGGGGAAGGCCTGTAGGAATTATTGCCAACCAGCCAAAGGTTAAAGGCGGGGTTCTATTTGTAGATTCTGCAGATAAGGCAGCCAAGTTTATTCAGCTTTGTGATGCATTCCATATCCCGCTTTTATTTCTGGCGGATGTCCCTGGATTTATGATTGGAACGAAGGTGGAAAGGGCTGGCATTATCCGCCATGGTGCAAAGCTTATCGCTGCCATGAGTTCTGCAACAGTTCCGAAAATCTCTGTTGTTGTCAGAAAGGCATATGGAGCAGGACTGTATGCCATGGCTGGTCCCGCATTTGAACCTGATTGCTGCATAGCCTTGCCAACAGCACAAATTGCAGTAATGGGTCCTGAAGCCGCAGTAAATGCTGTTTATTCCAATAAAATCAATGCGATTGAAGACCCGAAAGAAAAGATCAAGTACGTTCAGGAAAAACAGCAGGAATATAAAGAAACTATTGAGATCTACAAACTGGCCTCTGAATTAATTGTAGACGATATAGTTGCCCCTTCAGATTTAAGAAATGTTTTAATTAACCGATTTAATCTGTATGAGACTAAAGAATTGACATTCAGTGTCCGTAAACATCCGGTATATCCGGTTTAATCCCAGCATTAAAAAATCCCTTTTTCGATTTTCGAAAAAGGGATTTTTTTAAAGGATTTAGCAGATGAAAAATGGAATTTAAAAATAATCATTAAATTTCAAGTTAGAAATATTTCTTTTTACCCATGAATTTATCTTATTTTGTTAAAATATGTTTAAAAAGTAAAAAATGGTGGTCTTTTATGAAAATAGCTATTATCGGAGGAGGAGCAGTCGGCCTTCTGTTTGCCCATTACTTAAATGAAAATCATGAAGTCATTGTCTATGTGAGAAACAGCAGCCAGCTGGAAAAACTGTGCAAAAATGGTCTTACGCTCGAGAGAGAGGGATTCCACAGTAATACCCGGGTTAAGACTTACCATTTTAAAGAATGGAAGGGGGAGGAGGATTTAACTATTATTGCAGTTAAGCAATATAGTATTCCTGAATTGACAGGGGATTTATTGAGGATGAATGCTGGCAAATCCGGGTCATTTTTGTTTCTGCAAAATGGGATGGGGCATTTGAAGTGGGCTGAAAAGCTGGAAGCTGATAACTTATTTGCGGGCAGTGTTGAGCATGGTGCTTTAAAAACAGAGCCTGACACTGTGCTTCATACCGGGATTGGAGTCACAAAAGTGGCAGCTATAAAGGGGGATATTAGTTTTCTGGAGAAATTATCCTGTTCGGCATCTGGTTATTTTCCTTTTGTTTTTGTCAGGGATCATCTGGAAATGCTCATTCAAAAATTAATCGTAAACAGTCTGATAAACCCTCTCACAGCAGTTCTTCGTGTTAGAAATGGGGAACTCCTTACGAATAAATACTATTATCGGCTATTTTTGAAATTGTTTGACGAGGTAAGTGCCATTTTAAATATAAAGGATAAAGCAAGTGCGTTAAACCATGTTAAAAGAGTCTGTAAAGAAACCGGGGAAAACAAATCCTCAATGCTTAAGGATATCGAAGAAGGCCGGGAAACAGAGATAGATGCTATTTTAGGCTATATCGTAAACGAAGCAGAAATGAAGAAGATGTCTGCTCCGTATACAGAAAGTCTTTATTGTCAGATCAAAGGCAGGGAGAGGGGGAAATAAGTTGAACACTGTGTTCTCAAGCCTGATTGCAACGCTGGTGACCATACCGCTGCTTGGATATCTGGCTGTTTTTATTATCAGCAAACAAATTACAAAAAAACATAAAAGATCTGTACATATTGCCTTGGATGTCAGCACTTTTTTATTTATATTGTCTGTTCATTATTTAATTATTGTAATTTGGGATAAATCTTATTTATGGATGATCTTCCTATGCCTTCTAATTACAGCGGTTGTTTTTATAATCATACATTGGAGAATTAAACAGGAAATCAATATGCGTATCTTATTCAAAGGGTTTTGGCGATTTAATTTCTTGCTGTATTTCACCGCTTATATCATTCTGATCCTGGTAGGGGTTGTTCAAAGGGTAACTTCAGTGGTTTTCATTCCTTAGTAAAAGTTTGTTAACAATATGATTTATTATTTGAATTGAAGCTTTTAGGCAAGCAAAGTTTTTTTCTTTTCAATTAAGACAATGCTATACTCATAAGATGAAAATTAAAATTGATCAGCTATGAGAAAGGAAGTTCATTAATGGAGATTCTTAATCTCTCATTACCGGCAACAAACCGGTTTGCAACAGATTATATTGCACAAACAGATGAAATTATGCAGTTTTTTCACTATCGCTATAATTCGGATTCTGATTATAAAGCAAGGTTAGCGGAGCTTAGAGGCCGGTCGTTTATGAGAAATGAACTTTCTCTATATATTGCAGAGTTTATGGATCGTTTACCTTCTTCCCCGGCAGTTCATGACTCACTAAACAAGCTGAAGCAAGAAAATAGCGCAGTGATTATCGGAGGGCAGCAGGCAGGGATTTTGACGGGACCGCTTTATACAATACATAAAATCATCTCAATCATTCATCTTGCAAAACAGCAGGAAAGTGAGCTTGGCATTCCTGTTGTACCTGTTTTCTGGATTGCTGGGGAAGATCATGACTATCAGGAAGTAAATCATATTTTCATTGAGAAGAATCATAAAATGGAAAAAGTGACATATCCTGAAAAAGTCTTAGAGAAGAAAATGGTATCAAATATCCCGCTGAATCGTGAAACGTGCAGGGCATGGGTGGAAGGAATCATTGAAGCTCTAGGGGAGACCGAACATACAAAAAATCTCATTTTGATATTGGAAGAAATAATAATGCAATCGCAAACCTATGTGGAGTTCTTTGCCGGTATTATCATGCACTTATTTAAAGAAACTGGGCTGCTTCTGGTTGATTCCGGTGACCTAAAACTCCGGAAACTTGAAAGCAGTATTTTTGCCAAACAGATCAAAGGGGTTCAAGAAATCACAAATCGTGTGAAAAGCCAGCAGCATAGCCTGAAGAATGCCGGTTTTCCAAATACCATTGATATAAGTGAAAATGCTGCCAACCTGTTTTATTATGATGAAAAGCATAAAGAAAGAATTCTTCTCGAATTCAATCCGGAGAAAAAGGTATTTACGGGAAAAGAATCCTTCCATGAGTTTACCATGAATGAGCTTCTGGAGATTGCTGAAAATCATCCAGAAAGACTGAGCAATAATGTGGTGACAAGACCCCTCACTCAGGAATGCCTGTTTCCGGTTCTTGCCTTTATAGCCGGACCTGGAGAAATTGCCTATTGGGCTGAGCTTAAGATGGCATTTGAATGGTTTGGAATGAAAATGCCTCCTATCATGCCCCGTTTAAATATTACCTTTTTAGAAAGGTTTACAGAGAGTGATTTGGACGATTTAGAACTTGATTTGCAGGCAGTGCTCGTTTCAGGAACCGAAGCAGTAAAGGATGTTTATTTAAAGAGTATTAAAAATGAAAACGTAGAAGGCCAGTTCCAAAAAACAAAAGATCAATTAAAACAAAACTATGAGTTTATTGAAGAACTTACATTAAAAGAGGTTAGTGCCCTTCTTCCCATGTTGAAGAAAAATGAAGAACTGTTGTTAAAGCAAATAGATTTCATGGAGAATAAAATCCAGAAATCCATACAGCAAAAATATGAAGTGGTCATAAAAAAATATGAAAGAGCTGATAACTCCCTGAGACCTGGCGGGATTCCGCAGGAAAGAGTATGGAATATTCTTTATTACCTTAATAAATATGGTATAGATTTTCTGGAGGAATTACTCCATCTCCCATTTGATTTTGATGGGACACATAAAGTCATAAAAATTTAATATTCGCCATATTCTTCGGGCCTTATCCATTCGGATAAGGTCTTTTTCTATGTGAAAAAGAGGGTGAAACTCTTTTATCCTATGTGATTTCCCATTTAAAAAAACATGTGAAAAAACAGTAAAGAGTTTAAAGAAAATGTAATAAAAAGACGAACAGAAAATGGGTGAATACCTTATGAGAAGCAGGATTTTAAAAGCAGTGGTAGAATAATTAAAAACATGTGGAGGAAAGTGGGGGATTGTGGTACATTTGAGTTAGAAAGTGGGTGCAGCGGGTATGTTCATGGGTGAGTTCCATCACAACGTTGATAATAAAGGCCGTCTCATCGTGCCATCCAAGTTTCGTGATAACTTAGGTGAAACCTTTATATTGACACGCGGACTTGATCAATGTTTGTTTGGCTATCCCATGGATGAGTGGAGGCAGCTTGAAGAGAAATTAAAAAGTCTTCCGCTTACTAAAAAGGATGCCCGTGCATTTACCCGTTTTTTCTTTTCAGGTGCCACTGAATGTGAAATAGATAAACAAGGAAGAATAAATATTGCTTCCCCGCTTCTGCAATATGCAAAATTGGAAAAAGAATGTGTAGTGCTGGGCGTTTCCAATCGGATCGAGATATGGAGCAAAAATCTTTGGGAAGATTATTTTGCAGAATCAGAGGAATCTTTTGCTGATATTGCGGAAAATATGATTGGGTTTGATATATAATGGGAATGTTTTAGTAATATAATTTCCCATGAAACAAAGATACTTGTTTAGCTCCGGATGCTTTAATTGCGTCTTGTGCTTCTCTGATTGGAAAGGTGGATTCATTCAACAATGTTTGAACATACAACAGTACTATTAAAAGAAACAGTAGAAGGCTTAAACATTCATCCTGATGGTGTGTATGTGGATTGTACCCTAGGCGGCGCAGGCCACAGTAAATTAATTCTTTCCCAGCTGTCTGAAAAGGGGAAGCTATACGCATTTGACCAGGATGATACAGCGATTGAACATGCAAAAGAAAAACTTGCTGAATATGGTGACAGAATCACGATTATTAAAAGTAATTTTAAGTATCTTAAGGAAGAGCTTGAAAACCTTGGTGTTTTTAAAGTTGATGGTGTTTTATATGATCTTGGCGTTTCATCACCGCAGCTGGATACACCTGAAAGAGGATTCAGCTATCATAATGATGCCCCGCTTGATATGAGAATGGATACCGGCGCTGATATTTCCGCCTATGATGTGGTAAACAGCTGGGAATATAGCGAACTTGTGAAAATCTTCTTCAGATACGGAGAAGAGAAATTTTCAAAGCAAATTGCGAGAAAAATTGAGGCCGCCAGGGACGTTTCTCCAATAGAAACAACTGGCCAGCTGGTTGAAATTATTAAAGAGGCCATACCAGCACCTGCGAGGCGTAAAGGCGGACATCCCGCCAAGCGTGTTTTTCAGGCAATTAGAATAGCTGTGAATGATGAACTGGGTGTATTTGAGGATTCTCTTCACCAGGCTATTGACATATTAAATCCCAATGGAAGAATTAGTGTCATTACGTTTCACTCACTGGAGGACCGGATTTGTAAAGCTGCCTTTAAAAAAGCAAGTGAAACACCAAATCTGCCTCCCGGCCTGCCTATTATTCCGGACGAATATAAGCCAACTTTAAAGCTAATTAACAGAAAGCCGATTCTGCCTTCAGAGGAAGAACTGGAACACAATAATCGTGCAAGGTCCGCTAAGCTAAGAATAGCAGAGAAGCTTTAATCGAATACCGATATAGAGAATAAAAAATTACAGGAGGGGAATTATGAGCAATTTAGCCCGAAAAATTCAGGAAGAAAAACAATTTGATGTTCAAACCCAGCCCGTACAGGCCCCTAAGAAAAAAATAAAAACAAGAAAGTCCTGGCTTTCCCCCGGGGAGAAAATACTGGGACTCGCCTTTACTGGAATTGTTTGCTTTGGCGCAGTGCAAATGGTTTCAAATCAGTCGGCCATTTACGAAATAAACAAAGAAATTCAGCAAACAGAAGAAGCAATCCAGACGCAGAACAAAGTGAATACAGATCTCAAAATGCAGGTGAGCGAATTAAGTACATACGAGCGCATTAAAGCAAAAGCTGAAGAAATGGGTCTTAAATTCAGCGGAAATAATGTCAAGGTCGTGGAAGATTAATGAAGAAACAGCCAAATATCAATTTGGGAGCAGCGATATTATTTTTAATATTCAGCCTGCTCTTTTTTGTATTAATTTTTCGCTTTGTTTCCATTCAGGCAACGGGCGAAGCAGCGGGCCACGCACTGGCGGCTAAGGCTCAGCAAAAATATGAACGCGAAAAAACAATACAGGCCAAAAGGGGCACTATTTATGACCGCAACGGGGAAGTGATTGCAGAGGATACGATATCTTATAAACTTGTAGCAATCCTTGACAAAAGCATGAAACCAGATTATGTGAAAGACCCCGGAAAAACAGCTGCAGCGCTTTCGAAAGCTATTGATCTGGAAGAGTCGGAGATTTATAGGATTTTGACAAAGAAAACAAAAGATGGAGATAAGCCATTCCAGGTTGAATTTGGAAAAGAGGGCCGTGATCTTCCGCTAAAGACAAAAAGAGAAATAGAAGATATGAAATTGCCAGGGATTACATTTATAACAGATTCCAAACGGTTTTATCCAAATGGAGTCTTTGCCTCACATTTAGTCGGGTATGTTGAAAAGAAAAAAACGAAAACAAATACAACTGATACAGTAGGGATGCTGGGTCTTGAGCAGAGTTTGAATAAAGCGCTCACAGGAAAAGATGGAAAGTTCAGCTATGAAAGTGATATATGGGGCTATCTGCTTCCTAATGGAGATCAAAAAATCCAGCCTGCTCAAAATGGCAAAGATGTGTATCTGACAATCGATAAAAAGATTCAGACCTTTCTCGAAGATTCCATGAATAAAGTAGACGAGGAATATAAGCCCAAAAAGATGGTCGCAGTAGTCGCTGATGCTAAAACTGGTGAAATTCTGGCTATGGGACAGAGGCCGTCATTTCATCCGAAAACAAAGGAAGGCATCGAAGACACTTGGCATAATGAAGTGATTGAAAACTCATTTGAGCCCGGATCAACCATGAAAATCTTTACTTTGGCAGCTGCCATTGAGGAGGGCAAGTTTGATCCGAATGAATGGTATAAATCTGGAAGTTATAAAGTAACGGAAAATTCACCGGCAATCCGCGACCATAATCAAGGACGCGGCTGGGGTTCCATTACTTACCTTGAAGGTGTTCAGCGTTCGTCGAATGTGGCTTTTGCGAAAATAGTAAAAGAAAAGCTCGGGTATGAAAAGTACAGGGAATATTTAACGAAATTTGGATTTGAAAATCCCACGGGAATTGACCTGCCGAATGAAACTGGCGGAAAAATCGCATATGAGTGGCCGCTTGATAAGGTAACTACCGGGTTTGGCCAGGGTACAGCCATTACGCCTATTCAGCAGATACAGGCTGCTACTGCCATTGCAAATGATGGCAAAATGATGCAGCCGCATGTCATCAGCAGTATTGTTAATAGTGATAAAAATGAAGTCGTGAATAAAACGGAGCCGAAGGTGAAGGGAAAGCCCATTTCAGCAGAAACAGCAAAGAAAGCCAGAGATATCCTTGGAACGGTTGTGTCTTCTGAAAACGGGACTGGCTATAAAAGGTATAATATCGAAGGGTACGAGGTAGCCGGAAAAACGGGGACTGCTCAAATACCTGATCCAAATGGCGGTGGATATTTAACCGGTCATGAAAATTTTATCTTCTCGTTTTTAGGAATGGCTCCAAAAGATGATCCTGAACTGATCATCTATGTAGCAGTCCAGCAGCCGGATATCGACCTCAGTACAAATGGTGCAGAACCTGTAGCTAAGATTTTTACACCAGTTATGAAAAGCAGTCTCCAATATTTAAATATAGAACCGGCAAAAGAACTAAAGGCAAACTCTGAACAAGCACCAGAAGTAGAAGGGAAAACAGTTGAGGAAGCTAAGGCAGAATTGAAAAAATCCGGATTTGAAGCAATTGTGCTTGGAAAGGGCAGCAAGGTGCAGAGACAAGTTCCAGGAAATATGTACAATTTGCTTGAAGGCGAACGGGTGATCTTAAAGACGGATGGCGAATTAACAGTGCCTGATATGGATGGATGGTCACTAAGAGACGTCATGAAGGTGGCCAAGATTGCTGACTTAAAGCTTAATACTGTTGGAAGCGGATATGTGGCGAAGCAAAATCTAAAAGCCGGTTCTGCGCTTAGGAAAGGTGACTATTTAATAGTCGAACTTGAGCAGCCTGCTGAGAAATATAACAAGGAGAACGATCAATCTGAAGTTCAGCAGGAAGAAGAAGAAGCGGTGCTGGATTAGATGAAGAACGTACTGCCGGATGTGCGGCAGTGCGTTCTATTCATTTTGGTACAAGCATATATTGGAACGAGCCATAATTTAAGGAGGTTCGTCCATACATGCGTGTTTCAAATGTGACCGTTCGAAAACGGCTGACTGCTGCGTTGTTTGTTGGTGTTCTCATTTTTTTTATTATTGATTTGCGTCTTGGATATGTTCAATTTTTCCTGGGGAATATGCTTACAGATGGTGCTAAGGAGCTCTGGAGCAGAGATATCCCCTTCGAACCGGAAAGAGGAGAAATCGTCGACCGCAACGGTGTGCCGCTGGCTACGAACGTCAGTGCCCCAACTGTCTATGTTGTACCCAGACAAATCAAAGATCCTGCTGATGCGGCAGAGAAATTGGCTGCAGTACTGAATATGCCAAAAGAAAAAGCCTATGAGCTTATCACCAAAAAGGCATCAAGTGTGAAAATTCCTCAAGGCAGAAAGATCTCCCATGAAAAAGCGAAAGAAATCCGTGCCCTGGGAATTGAAGGAATCTACATCGGGGAAGATTCAAAACGCCACTACCCCTTCGGTAACTATCTATCACATGTTCTCGGATTTGCGGGAATTGATAATCAGGGTTTAATGGGCCTCGAATTATATTATGATGAAGAACTAAAAGGAAAAAAGGGATCAGTAAAGTTTTATGCGAATGCAAAGGGAGAACGGATGAACGATATGGCGGATGATTATAAGCCGCCGGTTGATGGAATGGACCTTAAGCTTACCATCGATTCAAAGATACAGACTATTGTAGAAAGGGAACTGGACATAGCTCAGGCGGAATATAATCCTGATGGAATAATAGCAATTGCCATGAATCCAAATAACGGAGAGGTCCTTGCCATGGCCAGCAGACCGGATTTTGACCCTGCGAATTTTAAAAATGTGCCTCCGGAAATTTACAACCGCAATCTGCCGATATGGAGTACATACGAGCCAGGTTCCACATTTAAAATCATTACTCTGGCAGCTGCATTAGAAGAGGGAAAGGTAAACTTGGAAAAGGATCATTTCCACGACCCGGGATCTGTTGAAGTGGGCGGTGCCAGACTGAGATGCTGGAAGAAGGGCGGACATGGCAGCCAGACTTATCTTGAAGTTGTACAGAATTCCTGCAACCCGGGATTTGTAGAGCTGGGTGAGAGATTAGGCAAAGAGGCACTATTTAAATATATCCGCGACTTCGGGTTTGGCGAGAAGACCGGCATCGACCTGCAGGGCGAGGGAAAGGGGATTCTATTTAACCTCGATCGTGTTGGTCCTGTTGAGCAGGCAACTACTGCTTTTGGACAGGGGGTTTCCGTTACCCCGATCCAGCAGGTAGCGGCCATTTCTGCTGCAGTTAATGGCGGGACATTATACACACCATATATAGCGAAAGAGCTTATAAATCCTGCTACAGGTGAAGTTTTGATGAAAAAATCGCCGGATGCAAAAAGGAAAGTAATTTCAAAGGAAACATCAGATGAAATCCGCAAAGCGCTTGAATCGGTTGTGGCAAAAGGATCAGGAAAAAAAGCGTTCGTTGACGGATATCGTGTTGGGGGAAAAACAGGAACTGCGCAAAAAGCGCAAAATGGCCGGTACCTTGAAAATAACCATATCGTATCATTTATTGGATTTGCACCTGCTGATGATCCTCAGCTCGTCGTGTATGTGGCTGTGGATAATCCAAAAGGAACCGTTCAATTTGGCGGCGTGGTTGCTGCTCCAATCGTTGGAGAAATCATGGGTGACAGCCTGCGTGCGATGGGTGTAAAGCCCCGCAAAAATCAAATTGAAAAAGAGCTTACCTGGATGGATTCCCCAATGATTGAGGTGCCGGATATGGTAGGTCTGACAAAGAAAGATCTTGGTGAACTCTATCTGAACCTTAAAATAGATGCAAGCGGGACAGGAAATACGGTGGTGAAGCAAACGCCTCAGCCGGGCATAAAGTTAAAAGAAGGTTCAACGATCCGCCTGTATTTTGATGATAAATAAGAAGAGGGATGAGGGCGGCGTCCTCCTGGGCCGCCTGATTTTTTTGTTTGTAAGGAAACTGTAACATACTTTCCAGGTTTGGCTCCTATATATTAAATAGCTAAAAAAGCAATTATCCTGTACAATATATATCGCCATCATTTAGAATGTTATTTTGATTATATTTATTTACATTGACCAGCTTCACTAAAAAGAGGAATAGTTTGCTCTGTTTAACATGAGAGGAATGGTAAAGATGGAATTACATAAACTGCTGCGATTTTTACAGCCTTATACGACTTATAAAGGGGAAGACCTGGAAATAACAGCAATTGTTAACGATAACCGGAAAGTTACACCTGGAAGTTTGTTTGTTTGCATTGAGGGCTATACGGTTGATGGCCATGACTTTGCAGGTTCTGCTGCTGAAAAAGGTGCAGCTGCAGTAGTTGCCCAAAAAGAGCTGGACTTGGATATCCCGGTTATAGTAGTTAAAAATACTAAACGGGCTCTGGCGGTTCTTGCTGATGCTTTTTATGAACAGCCAAGCAAGCAGCTTCATTTGATTGGAATAACAGGGACTAATGGCAAAACAACAACAAGCCATTTGATTGAAAAAATTCTTGCGGATGCAGGAAGGAAAACCGGCTTAATTGGCACGATGTATACAAAGATAAATGATGAAATCTTTGAAGTGAAAAATACAACTCCTGAAAGCTTGACTCTGCAAAGCACATTTAGAAAAATGGCAGATGCAGGTGTAGATTCAGCTGTAATGGAAGTGTCTTCACATGCACTTGTTGAAGGCCGCGTTCATGGATGTGATTTTAATATAGCCGTGTTTACGAATCTGTCACAGGATCATTTGGATTATCATAAAACAATGGATGAATATAGGAGAGCAAAAGGGCTGTTGTTTGCCCAGCTTGGAAGTGCCTATAATCATGTAGAACCGAAATATGCCATTTTAAATTCAGATGACCCTGCTTCAGCAGAGTATGAAACATCGACATCTGCTCATGTCATTTCCTATGGTATTGACCAGGAAGCTGATCTGAGGGCCATTAATATTCAGATGACTGCTGCCGGCACGGAATTTGATTTGATCTCTCCTTTCGGGAAGTATAAAGTTTCCTTAAAAATGATAGGCAAGTTCAGCATTTATAATGTCCTTGCCAGTATTGGAGCCGGGATCGCTGCGGGGATACCAATCTCTCAAATCATTAAATCTGCGGAAGAAGTTAAAGGTGTAGCCGGCAGATTTGAGACCGTGGATGCGGGTCAGAACTTTTCTGTGATCGTTGATTATTCTCATACACCCGACAGCCTGAAAAATGCTCTGGAAACGGTAAAGCAATTTGCACGGAAGCGCATCTTTGCCATCGTGGGATGCGGAGGAGACAGAGACAGATCCAAACGGCCGCTTATGGCTGAAATTGCATGCCAGTACAGTACAGACCCAATCTTTACTTCAGATAATCCGAGAAGTGAAGACCCAGTTCAAATCCTGAAGGATATGGAAGAGGGAGTAAAAGAGGAAAGTTACAAAGTTTTCGTCGATCGAAAAGAGGCCATTCACTATGCGGTGAAAAATGCCGATGAAGGAGACGTAATCTTAATAGCAGGAAAGGGTCATGAGACATATCAGATTGTAGGCAGCCATGTTTTTGATTTTGATGACCGTCTTGTGGCAAAAGAGGCAATAGAGGAGCGATAAAATGTATTTGACGTATCAGGATTTAGCGGAATTGTTTCCGGCTGTAAAAGGGATAAAGGATCATAAGCTGGAATTTCATACCGTCGCTTCGTCCTCGACTGACCAACAGCCAAAAGGAATCTATATTCCTTACAGGGAAGCCGGCAATCTGAAGGAAGCTATTGAAAAAGGGGCTATTGCTGCAATCTGGAATGAGGATACAGAAACGCCGTCATACACCCCAAATCATTTTCCTATTTTTTATACAAACGACTTAACGAAAGGCTTAAAGGATATCATGGAATTATATTTAAATAAATTAAGTAAAGCAGAAGAAAGTGTGAACACAACTAATTTCCTTATTTCGGATGAAGAAAGTCTTAAAGAAAACGAATCAACATATGATATTGCTGTAATGGCTGAAAGATTAGCGGAAGCTGCTGAAATTGGCAAGCAGGAAAGGAGGGGATAAGTATGATGGAGCAAGTTATTTTTTTCACAATATTGGCGGGCTTTTTAATTACGGTATTGCTGTCTCCCATATTCATTCCCTTTCTGAGAAGATTGAAATTTGGCCAAAGCATCCGTGAAGAAGGCCCCAAATCACATCAGAAGAAGACAGGTACTCCGACAATGGGGGGGATTATGATTCTCCTTTCCGTTACGGTGACCACTTTATTTATGACAGGTAAATTTTCAGAACCTACAGTAGAAACATATCTGCTGCTTCTGGTTACCCTGGGTTTTGGACTCCTCGGTTTTCTGGATGATTTTATCAAAGTGGTTTTAAAGCGGAATCTTGGCCTGACTTCAAAACAGAAGCTTCTTGGCCAGATTATTATTTCAGTGATTTTTTACTTTGTTTTCAAGCAGAATGACTTTTCTACAGAAGTACATATTCCGCTGACAGATGTTTCGATTGATTTGGGATGGGGGTATGTTTTATTTATTATATTCTGGCTGGTGGGATTCTCTAATGCTGTCAATCTGACAGATGGACTCGATGGTCTTGTTTCAGGGACTGCTGCAATCGCATTTGGAGCATTTGCAGTATTGGCCTGGAATCAGTCACAATTTGATGTAGCCATTTTTTCAGTGGCTGTAGTGGGAGCGGTATTGGGTTTTCTTGTCTTTAACGCCCATCCTGCAAAGGTGTTTATGGGAGACACCGGTTCATTAGCTCTTGGCGGCGCCATTGCGACTATAGCTATTCTGACAAAACTTGAAATCATCCTGATTATTATCGGCGGTGTTTTTGTTATTGAAACATTATCTGTTATTTTACAGGTGGCCTCTTTTAAAACCACCGGCAGACGGATTTTTCGTATGAGCCCGCTCCATCATCATTATGAATTGGTGGGCTGGTCAGAATGGCGGGTTGTTGTTACGTTCTGGACGGTTGGGTTATTATTTGCAATCTTAGGAATTTATATTGAGGTGTGGGTGTAAGTGAAAGAAGTCAATCGCTATCAACATAAAAAAATATTAGTACTGGGGCTGGCCAAAAGCGGAGTGAGTGCAACTTCCCTTTTACATAACCTTGGAGCATTTGTGACTGTTAATGATTATAAGCCGCTCTCAGAAAATCCTGAAGCACAGGGACTGCTTGAGCAGGGGATTACGGTTATTTGCGGTGGCCATCCTATTGAACTTCTTGAAGAGGGGTTCGAGCTGATTGTAAAGAATCCTGGTATTCCTTATCATAACCCAATGATAAAAGGAGCCCTCGAAAAGGGCATACCGGTTATTACAGAAGTGGAGCTTGCCTATCAGGTTTCTGAAGCTCCTTTTATTGGGATTACAGGTACAAATGGAAAAACTACAACTACTACACTTGTGTTTGAAATGCTCCAGGCAGGAAGAAAAATGCCGCTGATTGCAGGAAATATTGGTACAGTGGCTTCCGAAGTTGCCCAGGATGCCGGGGAAGAAAACAATATCGTGATTGAGCTTTCATCGTTTCAGCTGATGGGAATTCAGGATTTCAGGCCGAGAATTGCCATTTTAACAAATTTATATGATGCCCATTTGGACTACCATGGCACAAGAGAAGAATACCATGCAGCCAAGGAAAACATTACGATGAATCAGACTGAACAGGACTATTTCATTGTCAATGCTGATCAAGATAAAGTAATGGAAGCGGCTGCCCGGTCAAAGGCTCGCATAATTCCTTTTTCAACCTCCAAAGTGCTGTCTGAAGGTGCATATGTGAAAGATGACTGGATTTATTTTAATGATGAACAAGTGATGAAAAGAAAAGATGTTTCATTGCCAGGGGAGCATAACCTTGAGAATATACTTTCCTCAATGGCAGCTGCAAAGCTGGCCGGTGTAGGCAACGAAGCCATCCGCCAGGTTCTAAGTTCGTTTACGGGAGTCAAACACCGCCTTCAGTATGTTGGAGAATATCAGAACAGGAAATTTTATAATGATTCAAAGGCAACAAACATCCTGGCAACGAAGAATGCAGTCTCAGCATTTGCCCAGCCTGTTATTCTTCTTGCGGGCGGTCTGGACCGCGGCAATGGCTTTGAAGAACTCATTCCATCTCTAAAAAAGGTAAAGGCTCTGGTAACCTTCGGGGAAACAGCTGAAAAGATTGAAAGTGCAGCATTGGAAGCGGGAATAAAAACCATTGAGCGTGTCGATAATGTGGAAAAAGCCGTACCTGCTGCCTTTAAGCTTTCAGAGCCTGGAGATGTCATTCTGCTTTCTCCTGCTTGCGCTAGCTGGGACCAATATAAAACTTTTGAGGTTCGGGGAGACATGTTTATAGATGCGGTGCATAAACTTAGTTAAGGGCTTGTCTGCGGGACCAGGAAACTTTCATCAAAGGAATTCATCTTCCTCGCGTGACATTTAGAGCTTTAAAAAGGAATAAAATCCTGCCGGAGAGATGTAAGCTTTTAACGGCAGAGCAGATTATTCTCTTTAATAGCCCTAAAACTTGCATTCGAGGTGTTTTCGTTGCCGGCAAAAAAAACCACTCCCGATTTTATATTAATGATCGTCACTTTAATGCTGCTTGCTGTTGGGCTGACTATGGTTTACAGTGCAAGTGCAATTTGGGCAGATTATAAATTTGCCGATTCTTTCTTTTTTGCGAAAAGGCAAATGCTTTTTGCTGGAGTTGGAATAATTGCGATGTTTTTTATTATGAATGTGGATTATTGGACCTGGAGAACATGGGCAAAAGTCTTGATCATCATCTGTTTTGTGCTTTTGCTTCTGGTGCTGGTTCCGGGTGTTGGCAATGTGCGAAACGGTTCCAGGAGCTGGATTGGCGTTGGTGCCTTTTCTGTACAGCCTTCGGAGTTTATGAAGCTGGCCATGATTGTGTTTATGGCAAAATTCCTCTCCGAAAAGCAGAAGCTGATCACTTCTTTCCGAAAAGGACTTGTACCATCTCTGGGGCTTGTGTTTTTAGCATTTGGATTAATTATGCTGCAGCCTGATTTAGGGACCGGAACAGTAATGGTGGGTACTTGTGTTGTCATGATCTTCATAGCAGGGGCCAGAATCAGCCACTTTGTCTGGTTCGCCGCTGCAGGGGTGGCCGGATTTGTGGCACTGGTTCTGTCAGCGCCTTACAGGATAAAGCGAATAACATCCTTTCTAGACCCATGGGAGGATCCGCTGGGCAGCGGATTCCAGATTATACAATCCTTATATGCAATAGGTCCAGGAGGGCTGTTTGGCCTTGGTCTGGGACAGAGCAGACAAAAGTTTTTCTATCTTCCTGAACCGCAGACAGACTTTATTTTTGCCATTTTAGCTGAGGAACTTGGATTTATCGGCGGATCTTTTGTCATATTGTTATTTGCGCTTCTTTTATGGCGCGGCATCCGCATCGCTCTTGGCGCCCCTGATTTGTATGGCAGTTTTTTGGCTGTTGGCATTATTGCAATGGTCGCAATTCAGGTAATGATTAACATCGGGGTTGTAACTGGTCTGATGCCTGTTACGGGGATAACACTCCCATTTCTGAGCTATGGGGGATCATCCCTGACACTGATGCTAATGGCTATAGGGGTTCTGCTTAATATCAGCAGATATGCAAGGTACTAGCGCATTTATAACATGCATTTTAGGAAACCCTGTAAAGCAGGGTTTCCTTTTTTGAAAGAAATCATTTATCGGGACGCAGAATTATCAAACTTCTTTGCAATTTTGCACATTATTACATTTCTTTAACATTATGATGTTCGTTCCTATCTATTTGTTTTGAATATAGTAGAATAGGGAAATGAGGGAGTGTTTTCACACCAGCCCACTGCGGCCATCTTAAATCTTCTTGGATGGCATAACAAATGAAAATTTTATAGATTATTACTCTTTTATGAGGTGAAAGAATGAAAATTGCTGTTAGCGGCGGAGGAACTGGCGGTCATATATACCCCGCACTTGCGCTCATAAGACAAATTCAGAAAGAACATAAGAATGCTGAATTTTTATATATTGGGACTGAAAAGGGGCTTGAAAACACGATTGTGAATCGGGAAAATATCCCTTTTAAATCAATACATATAACCGGTTTTAAAAGAAAAATCTCCGTGGATAATGTAAAAACTGTATTAAGGTTCCTGAAAGGTGTTCGCGACAGTAAAAAGATGCTCAAGGAATTTAAGGCGGATGTTGTCATCGGTACAGGAGGATATGTATGCGGTCCTGTTGTTTATGCTGCATCAAAGCTGGGCATTCCAACTGTTATTCATGAGCAAAACAGCGTTCCCGGATTAACCAATAAATTTTTAAGCAGATATGTAGATAAAATCGCTGTTTGCTTTGAAGAAGCTAAGGCTTTCTTTCCGGAAACTAAAACCGTCCTGACAGGGAACCCGCGTGCCTCAGAGGTGCTTGGACAGGATGGAATCAAAGGAAGGCTGTCAGCTGGATTAAAGACAGGCGTTCCGGCTGTGTTGATATTTGGCGGCAGCAGAGGAGCAAGGCCAATAAATGATGCAGTGTTAAAAACACTGGCAGAGCTGGGTGAAAAGCCATATCAGGTTCTTTATATTACAGGGGATGTTCATTATGATGATGTGCAAAAAGAAGTAGAACTTGTGGGAAGCCCTGAAAATGTAATAATCAAACCGTTTATTCACAATATGCCTGAAGTGCTGGCCGGAGCAAGCCTTGTTGTATCACGTGCTGGGGCCACTACTTTAGCAGAGATAACTTCTTTAGGCATTCCAAGCATTTTAATCCCAAGTCCGTATGTCACAAATAACCACCAGGAGAAAAATGCAAGAGCGCTTAGTGACCATGGTGCTGCAGAGCTATTGCTTGAGAAAGAATTAACAGGTAAAAAGCTTATAGATAGCATTGATCGGATTATCCTCGATAAGGATAAAGTGGATAGCATGAAGGAAGCTTCAAAAAAGCTGGGAATCCGGGATGCATCAAATAGACTATATAAATTAATGGCAGAATTGGTTTCAAAAAGCGGGAAGTAGCCATGACTTCTATATTTGCATAAAATAAATAAATTTAGGCAGAAATCAATAGAAAGGGAGGTAAATATGGACGAATTTATCAGCAAACTTAGAGATTTAAACATTGGAACAATTAAAGAGAATGAACCGATGGCTAATCATACAACAATGAAGATTGGCGGTCCCGCCGATTTGTTTATTGAGCCTTCATCCATAGAAAGCCTGGCAAAAGCGATGGAACTGATCCGTCAATATGAAGTGAACTGGAGAGCAATTGGAAGAGGGTCGAATCTGCTCGTTTCGGATGGCGGAATAGAAGGTGTGGTCATTAAATTGGGCCGCGGCTTGGATCACTTGGATCTTAATGGAACGGAGCTAAGAGCAGGCGGCGGTTATTCACTTGTAGCCCTCTCCACGATAATCAGTAAAAAAGGGCTGTCAGGACTCGAGTTTGCCAGTGGTATACCCGGATCAGTAGGCGGAGCAGTTTATATGAACGCTGGAGCTCACGGATCGGATATTTCGCAAATCCTGACCAGAGCTCATGTTCTTTTTGAGGATGGAAAGATGGGCTGGCTCACAAACGATGAGATGGAGTTTTCATATAGAACCTCTGTTCTCCAAAAGAAACGGCCAGGGATTGTTCTTGAAGCCGTTTTTCAACTTGCCGAGGGAGACAGGGAAAAGATATCCTCTGCAATGCAAAAGAATAAGGATTACAGGAAGGAAACTCAGCCTTGGAACTTCCCATGTGCAGGAAGTATTTTCCGAAACCCGCTTCCTGAATATGCCGGTAATCTCATAGAAAAAGCCGGCTTGAAAGGCCACTCCATTGGAGGTGCTCAAATTTCCAATATGCATGGGAACTTCATCGTGAATGCAGGAGATGCAAAAGCGGAAGATGTCCTTGCACTTATTCAGCATATTAAGGATACAATTTTTGATAAGTACGGGGTAAAGATGGAGACAGAAGTGGAAATAATCGGTCGAAAGTAACGGGAAATAATACCTCGCAGATACCATTTATTGTGATATAATGATTAATTAGATAACAGTAAATGCAGTGTAAACGGCATGTTTCGCATGCCGTTCTCTTCCCTAATTTATTAATTGCATAAATTGTGCTGGACAAGCCACTTGATTGTTTAAATTTATTGTCCTTGCGCTTTTCTTGATGGGGTGATAAATGTGGAGAAAAGTAAGGTTGTCTCGCTTGAGGATCGAATCCCGAAGCTTAAACAGCAAAGAAAAAAGAAAGCAAATAGAAGACTGATCTTTTTGCTGCTGCTTTTTTTCTCACTGATTGTTTTAGTTATCTACTTTCAATCGCCCTTAAGCCATATTAAACAAATTAAAGTCACCGGCAATTCAATTTATGATAAAGAAGAAATTATTCAAATCAGCGGTGTTACTGAAAAAACAAATATTTGGAAGGTTGACGAAGAGGGAATGAAGGGTAAGCTTAAAGAGCTGCCTGAAATAAAATCTTCAACTGTTAAGGTTCAGCTGCCAAGCACAATCATAATCAAGGTTGATGAACTAAAGCGCATTGCCTACATAGCGAAAGAGAAGCACTACCTTCCTGTTATGGAGAATGGGAGCATATTAAAGGATGTAAAGGCAGCAGAGATCCCTGTTAACGCACCAATCCTAAATGGCTTTTCTGAGGGAGCCATTCTTGATATGATGATCGGAGAACTTGAAACACTGCCTGAAGAGGTATTAAATTCAATTTCCGAAGTCCATCACACTCCCAAAAAAACAGATTCCAATCATATTACTTTGTATATGAATGATGGTTTTGAAGTCAGTGCTACATTAAGAAGCTTTTCAGAAAAAATGGCACACTACCCTTCTATCATAAGCCAGCTGGATCCCGAGAAAAAGGGAATTATTGACTTGGAAGTAGGCTCTTATTTCAAAGCTTATGAAAAAGAGGGAGCTGAAGAGGTTGAAGAAGAAAATGAAGGTGAAGGGTAATCATGTAATATTCTCCCTGGTCTTTCTCGTGCTGGGTTACATGATGGCTTTTTCCTATCACCTTACACAGGGAGAAGAAGAAAAGCCGGCATTGAGCGGGAAACAGTGGGAAAGAGACCTAGAGCTCCGCAATCAGCTTGTTGAGCTTGAGGAAAAAAACAGAGCTCTTCAAAAAGAATTAAATCAAAAGCAGGAAAACGTTCTTGATATTGAAAAGGAGCTTTCACAGGAAGCCCAGGTTTATTTTAATCTTGCAGAGGATGCTGAGAAGTACAGGATGCATCTTGGAAAAGTTAAAGTTAAGGGACCAGGTGTGGAAGTTACTCTTGCAGATGGCGATTACAATCCGGATGAAGATAACATTAATAATTATATTGTACATGAACACCATGTCTTTAAAGTGATTAATGAGCTATATATATCCGGTGCTTCTGCAGTTGCCATAAACGGGCAGAGGCTGTCCCACAGTTCATATATTGTATGCAATGGACCTGTGATAGAAGTAGACGGGTACCAGCATCCTGCACCTTTTGTCATCACTGCCATTGGTGACGCCGAAGTGCTTTCGTCAGCTCTCAATCTGACAGGCGGCGTGAAAGATTCATTGGTAGATGAAAATATCCAATTCACTTTAGAGAAAAAGGGCGAAATTATCATTGAACCATTACTGGGTTCGTAAAGCCAAACCAGCTTTTGTATTAAATTTGTCCACAGAATAATTTATTCGGGAAAGCAAGGTGGAATTTAAGTGGACAGCAAAAAGAAGCTCAGCTTTACCTTTATAACAGCTGTAATTGGCTTTATGATTGCCATACAGTTTCAAACAGTTAAGGAACCTGCTGTCCGGGATACAAGAGATACCTGGGAGCTTAGAGCTGACATCCTTAAAGAAAAGGAACTGCAATTAAAACTTTTGCGTGAAATCAGTTCAAATGAAGAAAAAATTGCCCAATATGAAACAAAGCGCAAACAAAGCAAAGAACAAGTGCTCCGTGAGACGCTGGAGGAATTAAAAATGGAAGCCGGATTAAGTGAAGTGACGGGACCAGGCATAATCTTAACCATTGAACCAGTACATGAGGAGCTGCTCCTCGGAAAGCAGGCTGAGTCAGTTTCCCCTGATTTGCTTAAGCGACTGGTCAACGAGTTAAATATGTATGATGCCATGCACATTTCCATTGGAGGCAGAAGGATCATCAACACTACTGTCATTAGGGATATTAACAGGGAGACCATGATTGACGGCTACGCCTTAAAATCCCTGCCTATTGAAGTGAAAGTAATCACTGAGAATTTTCAATCTGCCGAGAAGCTTTTTAACCGCATGCAGGTATCAAAATCTGCTGAAGAATTCTTTATTGACAATCTTCGGATAACGGTAGAAAAGGCTGTGGAGCCTATCACGGTTCCTGCATATGACGAGGCATTGAGAATCAGATATATGGAGCCTGTGAAACCTGATGAAGGAGGCAAATCATAATGTGGCTTCCTGTTTTAGGATTAATCATAGGTGTGATACTTGGACTTATGACAGACATAAAAGTGCCGGATGAATACTCGAATTATTTGTCCATTGCTGTTCTTGCTGCATTGGATACTCTATTCGGCGGGATTCGGGCACAGCTTCAAAACATCTATGATGAAAAAGTTTTCGTTTCCGGCTTCTTTTTTAACATCCTGCTGGCAGCAAGTTTAGCTTTTCTGGGTGTGCATCTTGGTGTAGACTTGTATTTAGCAGCAGTATTTGCTTTTGGGGTCCGGCTATTTCAGAATATAGCGGTCATCAGAAGAATTTTAATCGCAAAATGGTCTCAAAACAGAGAAAAAATAGAAAAAAATGATATTTAAAAAAGGGAAAATATTAGTTTTGACGAATAATTTTATAGATAAACTAACTTATTAAAATTAACAACAGCAAAATTAATTGTTGTTCAATAATCGGAATAGCAAAAAAAAAAGGAGGTGCCAGAGAATGAACAGCAATGAAATATATGTTAGTCTTGACATCGGTACATCCAGTGTAAAAGTAATCATTGGGGAAATGGTCAATGACTCTTTAAATATTATTGGTGTTGGCAATGTACATTCAGAGGGGTTACGCAAGGGCTCAATTGTAGATATAGACGAAACCGTTCATTCTATTAAAAAGGCAATCGAACAGGCTGAGAGAATGATAGGAATGGAAATAAAAAATGTGATTGTGGGAATAACTGGCAATCATGTTATGCTTCAGCCATCCCATGGCGTTGTCGCAGTCTCGAGTGAAAATAGGGAAATTACAGATGAAGATGTTGCTAGAGTTATAGATGCGGCACAAGTTGTATCAATTCCGCCGGAAAGGGATATCATTGATGTTATTCCAAAACAGTTTATTGTCGACGGCTTAGACGAGATCAGTGATCCCCGTGGAATGATTGGTGTGCGTCTGGAAATGGAAGGCACGATTATTACTGGATCAAAAACAATTTTACATAACACACTGCGCTGTGTGGAACGCGCCGGACTCGAAATCATGGATATTACACTTCAGCCTCTGGCGGCAGGTGCATTCGCATTATCCAAGGATGAAAAAAATCTTGGCGTGGCACTTGTTGATATTGGCGGCGGCTCCACAACCATTGCTTTATTCGAAAATGGTTTTTTAAAGGCAACAAGTGTGCTTCCTGTAGGAGGAGACCACATTACAAAAGACTTGTCAATCGGACTCCGTACTTCTACAGAAGATGCAGAAAAAATTAAAACAAAGTATGGCTACGCATTCTATGACCATGCATCTGAAGATGAAGTGTTCAGTGTGCCCATCATCGGAAGTGATCAGCATCAGCAATTTAATCAGCTGGAAATCTCAGATATCATAGAAGCTCGAATGGAAGAAATTTTTGATCTTATCCAGCACGAAGTGAAGCGTCTGGGTGCAAAAGATCTTCCTGGCGGCTATGTTTTATCTGGTGGCGTAGCGAACACTCAGGGAATCCTTGAACTTGCCCAGGATGTTTTCCAAAACAGAGTACGCATCGCAATTCCAGATTATATTGGAGTAAGGGAACCTCAGTACACAACTGCTGTTGGATTGATTAAGTTCGCATATAAGAATGCTAAAATACAGGGCAGAAAAATGGAACAGCCAGTGACTGTCCCTGAAACAAAAGAAAACAGAGTACAAAAACCGCAATCGCAGCCGCAACCGCAACCAAAAACAAAGCCGGAAAAACAGCCGGAAGAAAAGATCACATCAAGAGTTAAAAAGTTCCTCGGATACTTTTTCGAATAACTTGATTTGATTCGCAAGGGTTAGGGAAACGGAATTGATAGCCATACGGCGGAAGAAAAAAGCACTGTTACCCCCATTCGGGAAGTGCGTTAAAGCGAATCAAAAAAGGTGTTCTTAGGAATGTCGACGAATTAGGAGGATTAGTCATGTTGGAATTTGATACAAATTTGGATTCATTAGCAACGATAAAAGTCATCGGCGTTGGAGGCGGCGGTAACAATGCAGTAAACAGAATGATTGAGCACGGTGTTCAGGGTGTTGAGTTTATTGCAGTGAACACGGATGCACAGGCGCTGAATTTATCAAAAGCAGAAGTGAAAATGCAAATCGGAGGCAAGCTAACAAGGGGGCTTGGGGCTGGTGCCAACCCTGAGGTAGGAAAAAAAGCAGCAGAAGAAAGTAAAGAGCAGGTAGAAGAAGCACTTAAAGGTGCGGATATGGTATTCGTTACTGCAGGAATGGGAGGAGGAACTGGAACGGGAGCGGCTCCGGTTATTGCCCAGATTGCACGCGATTTAGGAGCTCTTACAGTCGGTGTTGTTACGCGCCCATTCACGTTTGAGGGCCGAAAGCGCTCCACTCAGGCAGCCGGCGGAATTGCTGCTATGAAGGAAGCGGTTGATACATTAATCGTTATTCCAAATGACAGGCTATTAGAAATCGTTGATAAAAGCACTCCAATGCTTGAAGCATTCCGCGAAGCGGATAATGTTCTTCGCCAGGGTGTTCAGGGTATTTCCGATTTAATCGCTGTCCCAGGTTTAATTAACCTTGACTTTGCAGATGTGAAGACAATCATGTCCAATAAAGGTTCAGCACTAATGGGAATTGGTGTGGCTGCAGGAGAAAACCGCGCAGCAGAAGCAGCGAAAAAGGCTATTTCATCTCCTTTACTTGAGACATCCATTGATGGTGCACAAGGTGTCTTAATGAACATTACGGGAGGGTCGAACCTAAGCCTGTATGAAGTACAAGAAGCTGCTGATATTGTTGCTTCAGCATCAGATCAGGACGTAAATATGATCTTTGGTTCCGTTATAAATGAAAATCTTAAAGATGAGATCGTTGTGACGGTCATTGCAACGGGTTTTAATGAAGAAGTGATCCAGCCAAAGCCTATGAGGCCAACATTTGGACAGCCTAAATCTGCTCCAAGCATGGGCACGGGTGCCAAGCGTGAGCCGAAGAGAGAGGAAGCTCCACAGGAAACTGTAAGAAGCAGCCAATCTCATCAGCCGGATGAAACGCTGGATATCCCAACGTTCCTGCGCAATCGTAATCGCAGAAGATAATATATATGTAAAAAGCACCTGGAATCAGCTTGATTCCAGGTGCTTTTATTATTATCATTTAAGTTTTTAAATATAAAAGCATGACCCAAAATATGAGCCATGCTTAATTTGTTTATACTGATTGAGTTTCCTTTAATTGCATTGCTGGCCCGAAGAATTCATAGCGAATGTTTTCCTTTTTGAAGCCTGCATCAAGCAACACTTCATACATAGCCTGCATAAAAGGAACTGGTCCACACATATAAATCATGCTGTCTTTATTTGGCACGATTGTTTTTAGCCACTCAGAGGTAATATAGCCTTCTTTGCTGTAAACTTTGTCAGCTTTATCTTTATCTGTTGGTTTTTCAAAGCAGAAATATGGTTTAACTAATGGGTTATTCTTTGCAATCTCCTGAACCTCGTTGGCAAATGCCTGTACATTTCCATTGAGTGCAGCATGAACAAAAATAGTTTCATGATTTACTCCAGTGGCATCAAGATGACGCAGCATACTGTGCATTGGTGTAATGCCTACCCCGCCGCTAAGAAGAACCACAGGCTTATCTGCATTCTCAAGAACGAAATCGCCTGCTGGGGCACTGATTTCTATAAGGTCGCCTTCGTTAATATTGTTGTGCAGATAGCTGGAAACCTTTCCGTCCGGCTTCTCAGAGTTGCCCTCTTCTTTCTTTACAGAAATTCGATAATATGATTTTTCCGGGGAATCGGACAGGCTATATTGGCGAATATGAGTGTATTCTTCTCCGGGAATCGATAATTTCACACTAATATATTGACCCGGAAGGAAGCTGGAAATTTTTCCTCCATCACACGGTGTGAAGTAGAATGATGTAATCACATTACTTTCTTTTACCTTTTTGGCTACAGTGAAAGCTCTGAAGTCATTCCAGCCTCCTGGCTTATGTGCTGCATCCTCGTACAGACTCTTTTCTAATCCGATAAATGCATCAGCTATCACACCATATGCTTTAACCCATGCTTCAATAATTTCTTCAGTAGCAGCCTCCTGCAATACTTCCTTGATGGCAAGAATTAAATGTTCTCCTACAATAGGATAATGTTCAGGTTTGATTCCTAATGATCTGTGTTTATGTGCGATTTGAGTGACAACCAGAATAATAGCTTCTAGATTATCAATATATTTTGCTGCAGCATATACAGAGTTTGCAAGTGCTTTTTGCTGACGCCCCTGCTTTTGATTAGCATGATTGAAAATGTTCAGCAGTTCTGGGTGATTTGTAAACATGAGTTTATAGAATGCTTTTGTAATAGCTTCACCATGTTTTTCAAGTACAGGTACAGTGCTTTTAATAATTTCAATTGTCTTTGTGTCTAGCATATCAGCAAAACTCCTTTTTCTTATTTTCACTGTCATTATAGTTGATAATGAAAATAAAAAATGTGATATAAATCACACCCATTGAAAATAGGAAGGAAAATCAATAGAAAAATAATGACAAATTCCGTTGGGAATAGGGAAAATTTCTATCTTTTTGCATACAGAAAGCGACACACTTCCATTACTTAAATGCGCTATACTTTTTTCTAACAGAATCATCGCACTTTACCTATATGAGAGAATAGTTACCTCACGTCAATCTATCAGATTCTGATTTAATAAGGGAGGAAGATAATTGACGATCTATTTGGATGTTATCTGGGCATTAAATTTAATGTTTGACAGCCTTCTCCTTTATTTAACAGCCATAATTCTAAAAAGAGAAATCAGACTTTGGAGAATACTTGCGGGCGGCTTCATAGGTTCGATCATCATTTTATTAGTATTTACACCATTTAATGAATATTCAGGGCATCCCTTCACTAAGCTATTATTCTCGATTGCAATGGTAATAGCTGTTTTCGGCTTTAAGCGATTGCGTTATTTTGTAAAAGGTCTTATGACTTTTTATTTTGCTACTTTTTTAGTTGGAGGCGCCTTAATAGGCATTCATTATTTTATCAATTTTGATTTTAAGCTTTCTTCATCTGTCATGCTGGCAAGTGTTAAAGGTTTTGGTGATCCAATCAGCTGGCTGTTCGTCCTTCTTGGATTTCCCCTAGCCTGGCACTTTTCTAAGAAAAATGTTGAAGGTATTGAGATGACAAAAATTCAATATGACTCATTAATTCTCGTGCGGGTGGTAATCAATGAAACAGAATATTGCTTCAAAGGACTGATTGACAGCGGCAACCAGTTATACGACCCCATTTCGAAAATGCCTGTTATGTTCATATCGATTAAAGACAGGCTAGATGAGTTTCCTTCTGAAATTTGTAAAATGGCAGGTAACCCGGAGGATATTATCATGGGGAGCGAGTCAATTGGAGAGGATTGGGAGCATAAAATGAGGGTCATCCCATGTAAGGTTGTTGGACAAGAGCATCAATTAATCATAGGGTTTAAGCCTGACCGGATTCTCCTTGAGAAAGAGAATGAAATTATTGAGGCGGAACGCGGGTTAATATCATTTTCGATGCAGCAGCTTTCAGCTGACGATGCGTTTCAGTGCATCGTACACCCCAAAATGCTTACAGGTAAAAGTACATTGAAGCCGGATGCAAAAGTAAGTTAATATACTATACTCTGCACGAACTTAATTTAGAAGGAGGACAATTCATGAAAAAGTTAAAACTTCGCTTATCCTACTATTGGTATAAATTGTTGATTAAGCTGGGGATTAAAACAGATGAAGTATATTATATAGGCGGAAGCGAAGCACTACCTCCTCCACTCAGTAAGGAAGAAGAAGAAATGCTCCTGATCAAGCTTCCAAAAGGAGATAAAGCGGCAAGATCCATTTTAATCGAAAGAAATCTGCGTCTTGTTGTGTATATTGCGAGAAAGTTTGAAAATACAGGCATAAATATAGAGGACTTAATCAGCATTGGAACGATTGGGCTTATTAAAGCAGTAAATACTTTTAATCCCGAGAAAAAAATCAAGCTGGCTACATATGCATCCCGCTGTATTGAGAATGAAATTCTAATGTATTTAAGAAGGAATAATAAAATACGTTCTGAAGTTTCCTTTGATGAACCACTAAATATTGATTGGGATGGCAATGAGCTCCTTCTTTCAGATGTACTCGGCACTGAAGATGACATTATTACCAAGGATCTTGAAGCAAATGTTGATAAGAAGCTCCTTTTAAAAGCATTACATCAGCTTTCAGATCGTGAAAAACAGATAATGGAGCTCAGATTCGGACTCGGATCTGGTGAAGAAAAAACTCAAAAGGACGTGGCAGATATGCTGGGGATTTCCCAGTCTTATATTTCCCGTCTGGAAAAAAGAATAATAAAAAGACTAAAAAAAGAATTTAACAAGATGGTTTAGAAGTTTAATCCAGGAATATTTTTTACAAAATTTTGCAAGGCGAAACCTAGTATTTATGATGCTTTGACCGTTTTCCCATCCGGCAGGCTGATTAGAAGGTGCATATTTTTCCTTCCCGAGGAGATACTGTTTTTTGTACAGCAGCTCCTGTGAGGAGGGAAATGGATTGACTCGAAATAAAGTAGAAATTTGCGGTGTTGATACTTCAAAGCTTCCAGTTTTAAAAAACGAAGAAATGAGAGAGCTCTTCAAGCAAATGCATAAGGGGGATATAACCGCACGGGAAAAACTCGTCAACGGCAATTTGCGCCTCGTATTGAGTGTGATTCAGCGTTTTAATAACAGAGGCGAATTTGTTGATGACCTTTTCCAGGTCGGCTGTATCGGTCTGATGAAATCTATTGATAATTTTGATCTAAGTCAAAACGTTAAGTTTTCCACCTATGCCGTTCCGATGATTATTGGGGAAATACGCAGGTATCTGCGTGATAATAATCCGATCCGTGTCTCTCGTTCTTTAAGGGATATCGCTTATAAAGCTTTGCAAGTAAGAGAACGCCTGATGAGTAAAACATCCAAAGAGCCAACAGCAGAGGAAATAGCTAAAGAGCTGGATGTGCCTCATGAAGAAATTGTTTTTGCACTGGATGCCATCCAGGATCCTGTTTCATTATTTGAGCCGATTTATAATGATGGCGGAGATCCGATTTATGTGATGGATCAGCTTAGCGATGAACGGAACAAAGATATTCAATGGATTGAAGAAATAGCGCTCAAAGAGGGAATGAGGAGACTGAATGAACGGGAAAAACTGATTCTCAGAAAACGCTTCTTCCAGGGCAAAACCCAAATGGAAGTGGCGGAGGAAATCGGTATTTCCCAGGCACAAGTTTCAAGGCTTGAAAAAGCGGCTATCAAACAAATGAATAAAAATATTCAAAGCTAGCAGCCAATTTGGCTGCTTTTTATATTTACCAAACATTTTTCTTATAGAGTCAAACATATATTGAATAAGAAAATAAATTGGGAGTGAAGTGTCGATGGTGAAAATATCTGAATTCCAAATGAAGGATGTTGTAAATGTAGCTGACGGCAGAAAGCTTGGAAATATTGGGGATATAGATATTAATATAAATACAGGGAAAATTGAATCTGTAATTATCGGAGGAGCGGGGAAAATGTTAGGTTTCTTTGGCAGAGACGCAGAAATTGTCATTCCATGGAGAAATATTTTAAAAATTGGTGAAGATGTCATACTTGTCCGTTATCAAGATGGGATTGAGCCAAAATATATAGAAGGTGAAGCATAAGAGTTGTAAATGGTGTCATCACTGCCTTCCTTGTGGTAAACTATAGAAAAATAAAATGGGGTTAATCGTATGGAACCATTTTCTTTAAAAACGGAAGAGTATTTTGTCATAAAAGAGTGGGCGGATCGTTTTCCAAATATAATGGCTGGTTTTACAACTAAAAATGGCGGTTTTGGCCGTAACGCATATGAAACGCTTAATGTTGGATTGCATGTGAATGACAGCTATGAAGCAGTCAGTCAAAATCGGCAGCATGTGGCTGACTTGCTTGGATTTTCTCTTGGAGATTGGGTTGGCGCTGAACAAACTCACGGAGTGAATATACAGAAAGTTACCCGGAGTGATAGTGGAAAAGGTGCTCTTGTTTACAAGGATTCCTTAGCGGATACTGACGGCTTTTTCACTTATTCTAAAGGCGTCATGCTGACCCTGTGTTATGCAGATTGTGTACCCCTTTATTTCCTGCATGAAAAGACAGGAGCCATAGGAATTGCCCATGCAGGCTGGAAAGGGACTGTTGGGGGAATTGGAAGGAATATGGCTGAACTATTTGCAGGTGAAGGAATAAACTTAAATGAGATCCAGGCTGTGATTGGGCCTTCCATTTGTGCAAATTGTTATATTGTTGATAATCATGTTATTTCGAAAGTGCAAAAAATACTAGAAGATGTCGATACAAAGCCATATAATCAAATTAGTGACAATCAATTCCAGCTTGATCTTAAAGAATTAAATAGGAAAATTCTTGTTAACGCAGGGATACCAAATGAAAATATCATGAATACTGATTTTTGCACTAGCTGTCATACTGACTATTTTTTCTCCCACCGAAGAGATAAGGGAAATACCGGCAGGATGATGAGCTTTATTGGCTGGAAGGAGGAAGCAGGAACTTAAATGAGAGTAGAAGAAAATTTAAAGGAAATAGAGACAGCCATCAGCGAAGCATGTATAAAGGCTAACCGTAAGCCCGAAGAAATTACCGTAATTGCGGTAACTAAGTATGTTTCGGCTGAAAGGGCACAGGAAGCGCTTGAAGCAGGTATTCATCACCTAGGCGAGAACAGGGATGATGGCCTTCTTGCAAAATGGGAAGTGTTAAAAGACCGGCCGTCCTGGCATTTTATCGGAACACTGCAAACGCGCAAAGTGAAAAATATTATTGATAAAGTTGACTATATACATTCACTGGACAGGCTATCCCTCGCCAAAGAAATTGACAAGCGGGCGAATCGAAAGATAAATTGCTTTGTTCAGGTTAATGTATCAGGAGAAACCTCCAAACAGGGGATAAACCCTGATGAGGCAGCTGACTTTATTTCAAGTCTGGCCGATTATAAAAATCTCAATATCATTGGTCTAATGACGATGGCACCACTTACAGAAGACAAGGATATTCTTCGTGCCTGTTTCCGCAGGCTTAAGGACCTTCAAAATAAGGTAAAAGAGCTAGGTTTAGATTTTGCTCCCTGTACCGAGCTTTCAATGGGCATGTCCAATGATTTTACTCTGGCAATTGAAGAAGGAGCCACCATGGTTAGGATTGGGACAGCTTTAGTAGGCCAAGAGGGTCAGGAGGTTTAATAAAATGAGTATAAAATCAAAATTTAAAACATTTTTCTTCCTGGATGATGAATATGACTATAAGGAAGAGGAAAACATCGAAGAAGAAAGAGAGCCGGTGAAGCAGGTGCAGAAACAGCAGCAGCCAGTTCAAAAACAAAACATTGTCAGTCTGCAAAGTGTGCAGAAGTCTTCTAAAGTAGTTCTTGTTGAACCGCGGGTATATGCAGAAGCACAGGATATTGCGGATCAGCTGAAAAACAGAAGAGCTGTTGTAGTCAATCTGCAGAGGATAGAAAAAGATCAGGCAAAGCGCATTGTCGACTTCCTAAGCGGAACAGTTTATGCCATTGGAGGAGATATTCAAAAGATTGGAACTGATATTTTTCTATGTACACCTGACAATGTTGAAGTATCAGGAAACATTTCTCAGCTGATGAAAGAACAAGAATTAGAAAATACGAGGTGGTAGCACTTAATGGAATTAGTATTTGGAATATTATCATCGGCAATTTATTATTACTCATGGGCACTAATTATTTATATTCTGCTGTCCTGGTTTCCTAATGCCAGGGAATCAGCCTTTGGCCAATTTCTGGCAAGAATTTGTGAACCGTATCTTGAGCCGTTCCGCAAAATTATTCCTCCGCTTGGGATGATTGATATTTCTCCAATTGTGGCTATCTTAGTTTTGCGATTTGCCACAGGAGGTTTGCACCAGCTTCTATATTGGATTTCATAAGACTAACAAACAGGGCTATATTGATGGCCCTTTTTTATTTGTTTAAAAGGAGGTTCACCAAATATGAATATATATCAGCATTTTCGGCCGGAGGAAAGAGAATTTATTGACCAGGTTCTTAACTGGAAAAACATTGTAGAAAATACATACGCACCAAAGCTTACTGATTTTCTTGATCCAAGAGAGCAGCAAATTCTAAAAAGCGTTATAGGACAGGATTCGGGAATCTTATTTGCTTTATTTGGCGGGACGCCAAGTGCTGAGAGAAAAAGGGCACTGATATTTCCTGATTATTATGAAAGCAATGATGGTGATTTCCATATTCAGCTTTTTGAATTGGAATACCCCAAAAAGTTTGTTACCATAGAACACCCTCAAGTCCTCGGCAGTCTGATGTCAATGGGCCTAAAAAGAGGAAAATTTGGTGATATCCTATTTGAAGGTGACAGAATTCAATTCTTTGCTGCACAAGAAATTGAGGAATATATTAGCCTGCAGCTGCAGTCAATTGGCAGAGCGTCAGTAACATTAAAAAAACAGCCCTTTTCTCAGGCGATCCAATCGGCAGAAGTGTGGAAAGAAAGCTCCGTTACCACTTCATCCCTTAGATTGGACACCGTAATGTCAGCTATCTACAACATCTCGAGACAAAAATCCCAGTTATATATCCAACAGGGGATTGTCAAAGTCAATTGGATGCAAATAGAAAATCCTTCATTTGAATGCCAGCAAAGCGATATCATCTCAGTCAGGGGGCAGGGCCGCTCCAAAATCATAGAAATAGACGGGAAAACAAAAAAGGACAAATGGAGGATAGTTGCCGGGAGACAGAGATAGCTAAATGGCTGATTAATTTCCTCCAGCATGATTATGTATGGGTGATCCGTAAGATGTTTAATCAAACTGTGATAATGTACTGATTAGAGTGGAGGGTGTAATACCCTAAAAATGCTTTTACATTTCTTCCCGATGAGTGCCTGAAGAGAAAATCAGCACCTCCAAACAGATATAATTTTTTATTATCTTGAAGGATTTTGAAACAACCTGTCGAATAAATAATCAAAAGACAGCCGAGTCTGCTATAATTAAATAGAACCAGCAGGCTCAAACCAATTTACATAAGATCAACAGACCTGGGAGGTGGCACTTATGCCATTAACACCGTTAGATATTCATAACAAGGAATTCAGCAAAGGGTTCCGCGGTTATGATGAAGATGAAGTGAACGAATTCCTCGACCAAATCATAAAGGACTACGAAATCCTGATCAGGGAAAAAAAAGAGCTGGAAGAAAAGCTAAATGAAACAAATGACCGCATTGGCCACTTTACCACAATAGAAGAAACACTGAATAAATCTATTGTGGTTGCACAGGAAGCAGCAGAAGAAGTGAAACGCAATGCTCACAAAGAAGCAAAGCTAATTATCAAGGAAGCAGAAAAAAATGCTGACAGGATTGTAAACGAGTCCTTATCCAAAGCAAGAAAAATTGCGCTGGATATTGAAGATTTAAAGAAACAGTCCAAAGTATTCCGAACACGCTTCAAAATGCTTGTTGAAGCACAGCTTGACATGCTGAATAACGATGATTGGGATCATTTGATGGAATATAAGCTGGATTCCACTGAACTAAAATCATTAAGAGAAGAAGAAGAATCACTGGCTTGACGAAATCGGGAAATATCGCATATAATTTTAAAACAAAGTAAATACAATGTTTATCAACAATGAGAGGGACAGTACAGTCTTTTCAATAGCTTATATACAGAGTGGATACTCACTCTGTAAGCGAGCCGGGGATGGTGGAAGCCCGGGAATAAGCAAAAGCTGGAAAATCACCCTTGAGTTCCTTGCCGAACTTTCATCAATCAGTAGGCCAAGGCGAATCATTCACGTTAAGAATGCTTTGAGCGGATGAAATTTCATTTTATTTCATCTACAAGGGTGGTACCGCGGGAGAATAGAACCTTCTCGTCCCTTTTCGGGATGAGAGGGTTTTTTGTATTTTCCTGAGGTTTTTCTAAGCCCTCATTGGCTATCATGGTATTTAATGAGATACAAACAGGAGGAAAAGGAATGGATTACAAAGATAGTTTATTAATGCCAAAGACAGAATTCCCAATGCGCGGCAATCTTCCAAAGCGCGAACCAGAAATTCAGGCAAAATGGGAAGAGATGAATATTTATGAAAAAGTCCAGGAACGGACAAAAGGGCGTCCGATGTTTGTACTGCATGATGGTCCTCCATATGCAAATGGCGACATTCACATCGGCCATGCGCTGAACAAGATTTTAAAGGATTTTATCGTACGGTCCAAGTCGATGACTGGCTATAATGCTCCTTATGTTCCCGGCTGGGATACACATGGTCTGCCAATTGAGCAGGCGCTGACAAACAAGGGTGTAAAGCGTAAAGAAATGAGTGTTGCAGAGTTCCGCGAACTATGTGAAGAATACGCATATGGGCAGATCGACAGCCAGCGCGAACAATTTAAGCGCTTAGGTGTACGCGGTGATTGGGAGAACCCATACATCACACTTAAGCCGGAGTATGAAGCCCAGCAAATAAAAGTCTTTGGGGAGATGGCGAAAAAAGGCTATATTTATAAAGGCAAAAAGCCTGTTTATTGGTCTCCATCATCTGAATCTGCTTTGGCAGAGGCAGAAATTGAATATAAAGATAAACGTTCGCCATCCATTTATGTAGCTTTTAAAGTAAAAGATGGCAAAGAAGTATTGGATCAAGATACTCATATCGTCATTTGGACTACAACTCCATGGACCATTCCGGCAAACCTTGGAATTTCAGTTCATCCGGATCTCTCCTATACCGTAGTGGAAGTAAACGGCAAAAAGTTTATGGTAGCAGAAGATTTATTGACTGCTGTGGCTAAAGAGTTCGAATGGGAAGGTTATCAAGTTGTTCAAACGGTAAAAGGAACTGACCTTGAGTATATTACTGCCGAACATCCGATTTATGGCCGTGATTCACTTGTCATGCTAGGTGAACATGTAACAACCGATGCCGGTACTGGATGTGTTCATACTGCTCCTGGCCATGGGGAAGATGATTTCCAGGTCGGCATGAAGTACGGGCTTGATGTATTATGCCCGGTAGATGATAAAGGAAACATGACAAATGAAGCTCCAGGTTTTGAAGGATTATTCTATGATGCAGCCAATAAACCGGTTACTGAGAAACTCGAGGAAGCGGGCGCTTTATTAAAACTGTCATTCATTACTCACTCTTATCCACATGACTGGAGAACGAAAAAGCCTGTTATTTTCCGTGCTACTGCCCAATGGTTTGCATCCATTAAAGATTTCCGCAATGAACTTATGGAAGCTGTTAAGGAAACAAATTGGTATCCGGCATGGGGAGAGACCAGACTATTTAATATGGTCAGGGATCGCGGTGATTGGTGTATCTCCCGCCAGCGTGTATGGGGAGTGCCTATTCCGGTCTTTTATGCGGAAAGTGGCGAAGAAATTATCACAGATGAAACTATTGATCATGTATCGAATCTTTTCCGCGAACATGGTTCAAATATCTGGTTTGAGAGAGAAGCAAAAGAATTGCTGCCTGAAGGGTTTACGCATTCCGGAAGCCCTAATGGCCAGTTTACAAAAGAAACGGATATCATGGATGTTTGGTTTGATTCAGGTTCTTCCCACCAGGCAGTTCTTATAGAGCGTGACGATTTACAGCGTCCTGCTGATTTATACCTTGAAGGATCTGATCAATACCGAGGCTGGTTTAACTCTTCCCTTTCAACTGCTGTAGCTGTAACGGGGAAAGCGCCTTACAAAGGGGTGCTGAGCCACGGTTTTACTCTTGATGGTGAAGGAAGAAAAATGAGTAAATCCATTGGAAACGTAGTTGTTCCGGCAAAAGTCATGAACCAGCTTGGTGCTGATATTTTGCGCCTATGGGTAGCTTCGGTTGACTATCAGGCTGATGTCCGGGTATCTGACGCTATTCTAAAACAGGTGGCCGAAGTTTATAGAAAGATCCGTAATACTTTCCGCTTCCTGCTTGGAAATCTGAATGATTTCGACCCGGCAACAGATTCGGTTTCATTTGAAAACCTGCGCGAAGTTGACCAGTTTATGCTGGTTAAGCTAAATAAGCTGATCAAGAATGTCCGCGAGTCTTATGACCGCTATGAATTCGCCAGCATCTATCATGCTGTGAATAATTTCTGTACTTTAGATTTGAGTGCATTCTATTTGGATTTTGCGAAAGACGTCCTTTACATTGAAGCGAAAGATAATGCAGAACGCCGTGCAATCCAAACGGTTCTATATGAAAGCCTGATTGCTCTGACAAAATTAGTTGCACCTATCCTTTCACATACATCAGATGAAGTTTGGAACTTTATTCCAAATGTGAAGGAAGAAAGTGTACAATTGACGGATATGCCAGAATATCAAGAGCTTCCTAATGCAAATAAGCTGGAAGAAAAGTGGACTGCATTTATGAAGCTGCGCAATGACGTTCTTAAAGCATTGGAAGAGGCGCGTAATGAAAAGGTGATCGGCAAATCTCTGACTGCAAAAGTAACCCTTTATGTAAATGATCAAACAAAGAGCCTTCTTGATTCAATTCAGGAAAATCTTCAGCAGATCTTTATCGTATCTGGATTCGAAGTAGCAGGCAGCCTTTCCGATGCTCCTGACCATGCTATAAAGTTTGAAAACACCGCAATTGTAGTTTCCAAGGCAGAAGGCGAAACATGCGACCGCTGCTGGACAGTCACTCCGGAAGTTGGCCAGAAGGAAGGTTATGATGCCCTCTGCCCTCGCTGTGCTGATGTTGTAAAAAATAATTATAGCCATTTGGTTTAATTACCTGCAGTCCCTCAAATATTGGGGGACTGTTTTTTTGCCGTTTTCGCAAGGCTTGCTGTTTTTTGTATCAAATTTGCTGAGTTGATTGCAGCGGAAGGAGCAAGATCCTCGAAAATGCCTGCGCATTTTCTTTGTGCGGTGTATATTCAAGGAAGCTAATTCAATGTCCAGCAGGAGCAGCGGGACAGTGCAGAACGCTTGGCATCCCTTTGCTGCAATCACGGACAACATTGCTTAGCGAAAAACAACAATTTATACGAAAAGAGCCTATTATAAATAATTCCACCTTCACTAAATGTTGTGCCGTTTGCTAAAAGTTTATCCGTGTCTGAAATTCGTTCGAAGAAAATAATAAAGTAAACATCACAGAACGGAGGAAAAAGCATGGATGCAAAAGCAGAAGGGCTATATACTGAACTCCGTAATACAAGACAGGAAATATTGGAAAGACTCATGGAAGGCAACAGTTCCGCGCTGATAAAGCCTATTTTATTGGAAGAGCTGCATGATATTGAACAAACACTCAGCAAAATTGAATCGGGAAATTTCGGCAAGTGTGAAATTTCCGGCGAACTGCTGCCCGAAAATTTGCTGGAGATGATTCCTACCTTAAAATCATTGGAGGATTGCAGCAGGCTGGAGAAATTCTATAGAAAATCTATTTTCCACTGAGCTGGGTGTGTGCTGTGTTTTTTATTCAGTTTGTGCTAAAATGCAAAGGTAATGATATGAGATTTGGGGGTTGCCTTTGTGTTTTATTACATAATTGCATTGTTCGTAATTTTACTTGATCAGTTTACGAAGTGGCTGATTGTTAAGAACTTTGAATTAGGTGAAAGTGTTAAAGTTATTGAGGACTTTCTTTATATAACATCTCACCGCAACCGGGGCGCTGCATGGGGCATCCTGCAGGGGCAAATGTGGTTCTTCTACGTAATAACCGTGATTGTCATTCTTGGGATTATTTATTACATTCAAAAAGCAGCAAAAGGCAAATTGCTTCTTGGAGTTTCTTTAGGCTTGATGCTGGGCGGAGCGATTGGGAACTTTATTGACAGGGTATATCGAAAAGAAGTTGTGGATTTTATCAACACTTATATTTTTGGCTATGACTTTCCCGTTTTCAATATTGCTGACTCGGCGCTGGTTATCGGTGTAGGGCTATTGATGATTCAGATGCTGCTTGAAGAGAGAGAAGCAAAGAAGAAGGAGAAATCTTATGGAGAAAATGGAACACATCATTCCTGATGAACAGGCAGGAGAAAGAATAGATAAAGTATTATCCTCATTAAATGCAGATTGGTCAAGAACTCAGGTACAGCAATGGATCAAGGAAGGCAATGTTTTAGTGAATGGCCAAACGCCTAAAACCAATTACAAATGTTCAGCAGACGATAAAATTGAAATATCAATTCCTGAACCAGAAGAACTCGATGTAGTGCCTGAAAAAATGGACTTGGATATTTATTATGAAGACCAGGATGTACTTGTTGTAAATAAACCAAAAGGAATGGTTGTCCATCCTGCTGCCGGGCATGGAACAGGAACACTTGTAAATGGTCTTATGGCTCATTGCAAGGATTTATCAGGAATTAATGGAGTCATGAGGCCAGGAATCGTTCACAGAATCGATAAAGATACATCAGGTCTTCTCATGGTTGCAAAGAATGATATGGCACATGAAAGTCTTGTGAACCAGCTAATGAACAAAACGGTTACACGTAAGTACCGGGCCATTGTCCATGGAATTATTCCACACGATTACGGTACTATTGATGCGCCAATCGCCCGCGATCCTAAAGACCGTCAGAGCATGAGTGTTGTGGACAACGGGAAACATGCTGTTACGCATTTTCAGGTCCTTGAGCGCTTCAAGGATTTTACACTGGTGGAATGCCAGTTGGAAACGGGAAGAACACATCAAATCAGGGTTCATATGAAATACATTGGCTTTCCTTTGGCAGGAGATCCTAAATATGGTCCTAGAAAGACTCTCGATATTGGGGGACAAGCACTACATGCAGGCGTCCTTGGCTTTAAACATCCGCGTTCCGGCGAGTACCTTGAGTTTGAAGCACCTGCACCGGATTATTTTAAGGAACTAGTCGATAATCTTGCAAATAATCGTTGACATTTGTCCAATTGTGCTATAAGATGACTATAGTTGAATAAGTCCTTTAAAACAGTCCCGTGAGGCTGGGAAGGAAACGGATTGAATAAGGAGTACTGTGTCCTTATTCTGCTGAAAGAATCGTTTACCCTCTCGCCTAATCGGTGAGAGGGTTTTTTGTTAAAATATTTGACAATAGGAGTGATCATGATGCCGCAGCAAAAAGCAATTGTTTTGGATGACCAGGCAATCAGGAGAGCGCTGACAAGGATTGCTCATGAAATCATTGAGAAAAATAAAGGGATTGAAAATTGCGTTCTTATTGGTATCCGAACAAGGGGGATTTACCTTGCGAACCGCCTTGCTGAGCGGATTGAACAAATAGAAGGTGCCAAAATTGATGTTGGCGAGCTTGATATCACTTTGTATAGAGATGATCTTACGAAAAAGACTGAAAATCAGGAGCCGCTTGTCAAAGGGTCAGAGGTTCCAAAAGATATAAATGATCAGAAAGTGATACTGATCGATGATGTTCTTTATACAGGAAGAACAGTTAGAGCTGCCCTTGATGCACTGATTGACATCGGACGGCCCTCGCAAATCCAGCTGGCAGTCCTTGTGGACCGTGGCCATAGGGAGCTTCCGATTAGAGCTGATTATGTCGGGAAAAACATTCCAACCTCCAGTTCGGAAAAAATTGTTGTCGAGCTGAAGGAAGTAGATGAGAACGACCAGGTAAGTATATACGAAAATTAAATAGCCCTTTTAAATGCAGTCCAGAGAGGCTGGCAAAGGGGAACACAGCAGAATCGGTCTGTCATTTGCTGTGCTCTTGCACCCTCTTTGCACCCATGCAAAGAGGGTTTTTTACTAAAAAGCAGAGGAGAGATCGCAATGAACAAACCTATTTTAGATATAAAAGATGTTCCAAAACCAGTCCACTGGCTGACATTAAGTATACAGCACTTATTCGCAATGTTTGGAGCCACCATACTTGTACCTTATCTAGTTGGATTGAATCCTGCCATTGCTTTAATATCAAGCGGACTTGCAACAATAGCATTTCTCATCATAACGAAATGGCAGGTGCCGGCTTACCTAGGGTCATCCTTCGCATTCATTGCCCCAATCATCGCAGCAAAAGCTGCCGGGGGCCCTGGTGCTGCCATGATCGGCAGCTTTATGGCTGGACTTGTGTATGGAGCAGTTGCCTTGATAATCAAAAAAGCAGGCTACCGCTGGATTATGAAACTGCTCCCGCCAATTGTAGTCGGTCCTGTAATCATTGTAATCGGGCTGGCATTAGCAGGAACAGCAGTTGGAATGGCTATGAACAATCCTGAAACTGGAGAATACAGCATGCTGCATTTCTCAGCAGCGCTTATCACTTTAAGTGCAACAATCATCTTCTCCATATATGCAAAAGGAATACTCAATATGGTTCCGATTCTTGCGGGTATCATCATCGGTTATGTTTACTCTCTAGCCATTGGCCTGATCGACTTCTCGCTTGTACAGCAGGCAGCTTGGTTTGAAATGCCGGAATTCCTGATTCCATTTGCAGACTATAAAGTGAGGGTAACGCTTGATTTGGCACTTCTAATGATTCCGGTGGCTGTGGTGACAATATCTGAGCATATCGGCCATCAGCTTGTCCTTGGAAAAGTAGTTGGAAAAGATTACATTAAAGAACCGGGTCTTCACCGCTCCATCCTTGCTGACGGAACTGGAACAATGATTTCAGCACTCATTGGCGGACCGCCAAAGACAACGTACGGTGAAAATATCGGTGTACTCGCCATTACGAAAATATACAGTGTCTATGTACTTGCCGGTGCTGCAGTCATCGCCATTATCTTCGGGTTCATTGGGAAGGTTACCGCACTGATCAGCTCCATTCCTACTCCAGTAATGGGTGGCGTGTCCATCCTGCTGTTTGGAATCATCGCTTCATCAGGCTTAAGAATGCTGGTTGACAGCAAGGTTGATTTTGGAAACAACCGCAACCTGGTCATCGCATCAGTTATCCTTGTACTGGGAATTGGCGGAGCTCATATAGAAATCTGGGCATTTAAGCTTGAAGGAATGGCCCTGGCGGCGATCAGCGGAGTTCTGCTGAACCTTATTCTTCCTGGCAGGGAAGAGGCGAAGGAAGACATGTTTGAAACTGAAAATGAAAAAAAAAATAATGTAGCTTAACGCTTTTTAACTAAGCCCAGCGAGGCTTAAAAGGGTGTTTGGGGCAAACTGGCTATACGGTATAAAAGTGTATCCGTATATCTGTCTGCCTCAACTTTGCAGCACCCTGACCAAATTGGCAGGGTGTTTTTTACTGAAAGAGGAGGTTAATAATGAACCATTTGCTCACTACCTCAGAGTTAGAAATTAATGAAATCAATGAAATTCTTGAAGATGCACAATACTTTTTAAACGGCGGAATATGGTCACCTGAACAAAAGATTTTTGTCGCCAACCTCTTTTTTGAGAATAGCACAAGAACAAAATGCAGCTTTGAAGTGGCGGAAAGGCGGCTTGGACTGGACATCATTCCATTTGAAGTCAGCACATCAAGCGTATCCAAGGGTGAATCATTATACGATACAGTCAAAACCCTGGAAGCAATCGGTGTTCACGCAGTTGTCATCCGCCATAGCCAGGATCGCTATTTTGATGAATTGGCAGGTAGATCTGGTGTTTCCATCCTGAATGCAGGGGACGGCTGCGGGCACCATCCAACACAATCACTGCTGGATCTCTTGACAATTAAACAGGAATTCGGCTCCTTTGACGGATTAAAAGTAGCGATAATCGGAGATATAGCACATAGCCGCGTCGCGAGATCCAATGCAGATGCGCTTGTAAGGCTCGGTGCAAAGGTTGTCTTTTCAGGTCCTGAAGAATGGTTTAATGAAGAATTGCTTGAAAATGGTATGTATGAAAATGTAGACACAGCCATAGAAACTTCTGATGTTGTAATGCTGCTGAGAATTCAGCATGAGCGGCATGAATCGAAGACCAATCAAACTGCTGAAGAATACCACCTGGCATACGGACTTACAGAAGATCGTGAAAAAACAATGAAGCCAAACAGCATTATCATGCATCCGGCGCCAGTAAATCGCGGTGTGGAAATTGCGGATTGCCTAGTGGAATGCGAGCGTTCCAGAATCTTTAAGCAAATGCAAAATGGTGTGTACATCCGAATGGCTGTATTAAAAAGATCGATTAAACATATTGAAGGGGGAGCTAAACATGTCAATGTTAATAAAAAATGGCCAGTTGCTTACTAAAGAAGGAAAACTTGAAAAAACTGACATTTATATAAAGTCAGGGAAAATCGCTGAGATCGGTGCAGGCGTCGGAAATGAAGCGCAGGAAGTGATTGATGCAGAAGGGTTGCTGATCGCACCCGGTTTTATAGACCTGCACATACACTTGCGTGAACCCGGCGGTGAAAAGAAAGAAACCATTGAAACTGGCACAAAGGCAGCTGCTAAAGGCGGTTTCACAACGGTTGCTGCGATGCCAAATACTCGTCCAGTACCTGATACAAAAGAACAGCTTGAAAAATTGAACAGCCGAATTGAAGAGAATGCAGCGGTCAAAGTTTTGCCGTATGCATCGATTACAATCCGTGAGCTGGGCCAGGAATTAACCGATTTTAAAGCCCTGAAAGAAGCTGGAGCGTTTGCTTTTACAGATGATGGAGTTGGGGTACAATCAGCAGCAATGATGCTGCAGGCAATGAAAAATGCAGCAGAGATCGACATGCCGATTGTGGCCCACTGCGAAGAAAATACCCTCATTAACAAAGGTTCTGTACATGATGGAGTTTTTGCT
This sequence comes from Cytobacillus sp. FSL R5-0377, assembly GCF_038004385.1. Taxonomy (NCBI): domain Bacteria; kingdom Bacillati; phylum Bacillota; class Bacilli; order Caryophanales; family Bacillaceae; genus Cytobacillus; species Cytobacillus sp. FSL R5-0377. The sequence goes on along the minus strand of NZ_JBBORA010000001.1, from coordinate 797,779 downwards.
AAAGAGAATGGTTTAAATGGTATTCCTTCCGTCTGTGAATCAGTACAAATCGCAAGGGATGTGCTTCTTGCCGAAGCAGCTGGCTGCCACTACCATGTGTGCCATATCAGCACAAAAGAGTCCGTCAGAGTGGTGAGAGATGCAAAGCGTGCAGGCATTAAAGTAACGGCTGAAGTGACGCCTCATCACCTCCTTCTTTGTGAAGAGGATATTCCTGGCCTTGATGCCAACTTTAAAATGAATCCTCCTTTAAGAGGAGCAGACGACAGATCTGCCTTAATTGAAGGTTTGCTGGACGGAACGATTGATTTCATCGCAACTGACCATGCACCTCACACAGCAGCAGAAAAAGAAGAAGGAATGGAGCTTGCTCCTTTCGGGATTGTCGGCCTTGAGACAGCCTTTCCGCTTCTTTACACACATTTCGTAGAAAAAGGGATATTCACGCTAAAACAGCTGATTGAATTTTTAACCATCAAGCCTGCACAGGCATTCGGCCTGCAATCTGGAAAATTGCAAGCAGGAGAAATCGCTGACCTTGTCCTGCTTGATCTAAAACAGCATGAAAAAATTGACCCTGCAAAGTTCTTATCGAAAGGGAAGAATACGCCATTTGCCGGCTGGGATTGTAAAGGCTGGCCAGTAGTGACGATAGAAGGCGGAAAAATTGTTTGGAACAGAGGGAGTGTAAAAGCATGAAAAAACAGCTGATTCTGGAAGACGGAACAATTTTTATTGGAAAAGGATTTGGAAGTGATACAGCATCGATTGGAGAGGTAGTATTCAATACAGGAATGACGGGATACCAGGAAATTCTCTCTGACCCTTCCTACTGCGGGCAGATAGTAACATTGACATATCCTTTAATCGGAAATTACGGAATAAATCGGGATGATTTTGAATCAATTTCTCCAGCAATCGCCGGGTTCATTGTTAAAGAAGCAAGCGATTTTCCTTCAAACTGGAGAAATGAACAATCTATCGCTGATTATTTTAAGATGAAAAACATCCCCGGAATTGCTGGGATTGATACTAGAAAATTAACAAGAATTATCAGGCAGCATGGGACGCTGAAAGGTGCTATCTGCAGCATGAGTGAAAGCCCTGAAGTAATCATTGAAAAACTTCGGGCAACCAATCTGCGCAATGATCAGGTAAAGCAAGTTTCCACTAAGACACCTTATCCAAGCCCCGGCCGCGGCAGAAGGGTTGTACTGGTTGATTTCGGCATGAAACACGGGATTTTAAGAGAGCTAAACAAACGGGATTGTGATGTAATAGTTGTGCCATATAATACATCGGCTGAAGAAATACTCAGCATGAGCCCGGATGGAGTAATGCTTTCCAATGGCCCTGGAGACCCAAAAGATGTTCCGGAGGCCATCACAATGATTAGAGGTCTTTTGGGTAAAGTACCGATTTTCGGAATTTGCCTGGGACATCAGCTTTTTGCCCTGGCTTGCGGTGCCAATACAGAAAAACTGAAATTCGGCCATCGCGGTTCAAACCATCCGGTAAAAGATCTGCAAACCGGAAAAGTCGCTTTAACATCTCAAAACCATGGATACTCAGTAGAAGAGAATTCCATTACAGGAACTCCGCTTGAAGTAACACATATCGCCTTAAACGATGGGACAATCGAAGGCTTAAAGCATAAACAGGCCCCTGCATTCACTGTGCAATATCATCCTGAAGCTTCGCCGGGACCTGAAGACGCAAACGGGCTATTTGAACAATTCATGCAATTGATTGAATCACATAAAGAGGAAGGTGCTGCAGCATGCCAAAGCGTACAGATATAAAAAGCATTTTAGTAATCGGATCAGGACCAATCGTCATCGGGCAGGCAGCAGAGTTTGATTATGCTGGAACACAAGCCTGCATTGCATTGAAAGAAGAAGGCTACCGCGTCATTCTAGTAAACTCAAATCCTGCCACGATTATGACAGATACTGAGATTGCTGACGCAGTATATATAGAGCCGCTTACGCTGGAATTCGTCAGCCGGATTATCCGAAAAGAACGCCCTGATGCACTCGTTCCAACCCTGGGGGGACAGACAGGATTAAACCTGGCAGTAGAACTTGCCGAATCAGGTGTACTGGAAGAATGCGGAGTTGAGATCCTCGGTACAAAGTTATCTGCTATCCAAAAAGCGGAAGATAGGGATCTTTTCAGAAACCTGATGAATGAACTAGGCGAGCCGGTGCCTGAAAGTGATATTATTCATAACTTGGATGAAGCATTTGAATTTGTAAACAGAATTGGCTATCCGGTAATTGTACGCCCTGCTTTCACATTGGGGGGAACGGGCGGCGGAATCTGCCACGATGATGAAGAATTAACCGAAATTGTGACAAGCGGCTTAAAGAACAGCCCAGTTACACAGTGCCTGCTTGAAAAGAGCATTGCGGGATACAAAGAAATTGAGTATGAAGTGATGCGGGACTCCAATGACAATGCGATTGTTGTCTGCAATATGGAAAACTTCGATCCAGTAGGTGTCCATACAGGTGATTCAATTGTGGTAGCTCCAAGCCAAACTTTGAGTGATCGTGAGTATCAGCTGCTTAGAAACACTTCATTAAAAATCATCCGAGCCCTCGAGATTGAAGGAGGATGCAATGTCCAGCTGGCACTTGATCCGGAAAGCTTCAATTATTACATCATTGAGGTTAACCCGCGTGTCAGCCGTTCATCAGCGCTGGCATCCAAGGCAACAGGTTATCCGATTGCCAAGCTGGCAGCCAAGATAGCGGTGGGGCTGACACTTGATGAAATGATGAATCCTGTGACAGGAAAAACATATGCCTGCTTTGAACCGGCATTGGATTATATTGTCTCAAAAATCCCGCGCTGGCCGTTTGATAAGTTCGAATCAGCGAACCGTTCGCTTGGCACCCAAATGAAGGCTACAGGAGAAGTAATGGCGATAGGACGAACTTTTGAAGAATCTCTCCTGAAAGCAGTCCGCTCACTTGAAGCCAACATTTATCACCTTGAGCTGAAGGATGCCGGCCAAATTTCTGATGAATTAATCGAAAAGCGGATCCGGAAAGCTGGAGATGAACGTCTGTTTTATATCGGGGAAGCCATCAGAAGAGGAGTCACGATCGAGACGATCCATGAATGGAGCAAAATTGATTTATTCTTCCTTCATAAGATTAAGAAAATCATAGATTTTGAGAGTGTATTAACTGAAAATCCATTTGACCCTGAAACAGGGAAAGCTGCAAAGGAAATGGGCTTTGCCGATCAAGTAATTGCTAGAATGTGGAATTCGAGTGAGAAAGAAGTATACAGCTGGAGACAAGAAAATGCGATTGTACCGGTTTATAAAATGGTTGATACTTGTGCAGCAGAATTTGAATCGGAAACTCCGTATTTCTATGGAACTTATGAAGATGAGAACGAATCGGAAGTAACTGACCGCAAAAGTGTTGTCGTCCTCGGCTCAGGGCCAATCCGTATCGGGCAGGGAGTAGAGTTTGATTACTCAACAGTACACGCAGTTTGGGCCATTAAGGAAGCAGGATACGAAGCAATCATCATTAATAATAATCCTGAAACAGTCTCTACTGACTTTAGCATCTCCGATAAGTTATATTTTGAGCCGCTTACAATAGAAGATGTCATGCATATCATCGATCTTGAGAAGCCGGAAGGTGTAGTTGTGCAATTTGGAGGACAAACGGCGATTAACCTTGCAGCAGATCTGGTAGAAAGAGGCGTAAAAATTCTGGGAACGTCTCTCGAAAGCTTAGACCGGGCAGAAGACCGGGATAAATTTGAACATGCTCTTACAGAGCTTGGCATTCCAATGCCAAAGGGAAAGACTGCCCTATCTGTGGAGCAGGCAGTCGCAATTGCCAGTGAAATAGGATATCCGGTGGTTGTCCGTCCATCATATGTACTTGGCGGAAGAGCCATGGAGATCGTCTATAAAGAAGATGAGCTTCTGTACTATATGGAAAACGCTGTAAAAGTGAATCCGGAACACCCGGTATTAATCGACCGATATTTAACTGGGAAGGAAATTGAAGTGGACGCTATCTCGGATGGTGAAAATGTCCTTATACCCGGCATCATGGAGCATATAGAAAGAGCTGGAGTTCACTCAGGTGATTCCATTGCGGTCTATCCTCCTCAAAATATTTCAGAAGCTATTAAAGACAAGCTTGTCGAGTATACCGGAAAGATGGCCAAAGGCCTTGGCATTATAGGTCTTCTGAATATCCAGTATGTAGTGGCTAAAGGGGAAGTATATGTCTTGGAAGTCAACCCGCGTTCAAGCCGGACAGTGCCGTTCCTGAGCAAGATTACGAATGTGCCGATGGCCAAAATTGCCACAAAGGTTATCATGGGTCAAACTCTTGCAGAGCAGGGCTTTGGTTCCGGCCTTCTTCCGGAGAGAAAAGGCGTGTACGTAAAAGTGCCGGTGTTCTCCTTCGCAAAATTAAGAAGGGTAGACATCACTTTAGGACCTGAAATGAAGTCGACCGGTGAAGTTATGGGGAAAGATTCCACGCTTGAAAAAGCCCTTTATAAAGGCCTTGTTGCTTCCGGCATGAAAATCCAGCCGTATGGCACTGTGCTCATGACTGTCGCTGACAAGGATAAAGAAGAAGCTTTGCAGCTGGCAAAAAGATTTGTATCCATCGGCTACAGGCTAATGGCGACAAGCGGAACGGCTCTATACCTGCAATCTGAAGGCATACCTGTAAAAGTGACCGGGAAAATTGGCTCGGAAGGTACTAACCTTCTGGATGTTATAAAAAATGGCGAAGCACAATTTGTTATTAATACACTAACAAAAGGGAAACAGCCTGCAAGAGATGGTTTCCGCATCCGCCGCGAATCAGTGGAAAATGGCGTGCCGTGCCTAACCTCACTTGATACGGCAGAAGCAATTCTTCAAGTAGTGGAATCAATGAATTTTTCAGCAGACGCGATGGATAAACCAGAAGAAGTCCGGGAGGCGGTTTTATCTTGATCAGACAGGAACAATGTAAAGTAATATCACAAATAAAACTGGCCGAAAACATTTACGAGCTCACCCTTCAAGGTGAGCTTGTTCATGAAATGAAAGAACCTGGGCAGTTTGTCCATTTGAAAATATCTGAGGGCTATGACCCCATGCTGAGAAGGCCAATCAGCATAGCCGAAATTTTACCTGATCAAAGCCAGTTTAAGATGATTTATCGTGCTGAAGGCAGAGGAACAACATTACTTTCAGAAAAAAGGCCTGGTGATTACGCTGATGTATTGGGACCGCTTGGTAATGGATTTCCAATCAGTGAAGCTGGCCTGGGAGATACAGCACTGCTTGTAGGGGGAGGAATCGGAGTACCCCCTTTATATGAACTATCTAAGAAGCTTGTAAACCGCGGCGTTAAGGTAATTCATGTTCTGGGCTTCCAAGCAGCCGATGCAGTTTTCTATGAAGAAAAGTTTGCACTGCTGGGCCAGACCTATCTGGCTACAGCTGATGGCAGTGCAGGAACGAAAGGCTTTGTTACAGATGTTATTAATGGGATGAATATTGATTTCGATGTTTTATATTCCTGCGGCCCGACACCGATGCTGAAGGCGCTTGAATATCAATACCCGCATAAAAAGGTATTCCTGTCATTGGAAGAAAGAATGGGATGCGGCATTGGGGCGTGCTTTGCATGTGTCTGCCATACCGGGGATGACCCGGAAGGATACAGTTATAAAAAAGTCTGCAGTGACGGACCGGTCTTTAAAGCAGGGGAGGTAGTTCTATGAATTCATTAAGCGTCAATTTGCCTGGACTGAAATTGAAAAATCCAATCATGCCTGCATCAGGGTGCTTTGGCTTCGGAAGAGAATTCAGCCAGCTGTATGATTTGAGCCAATTAGGCGCAATCATGATCAAGGCGACGACTTTAGAGCCCCGATTTGGAAATCCAACACCAAGAGTGGCTGAGACATCTGCAGGGATGCTTAATGCAATAGGGCTGCAGAATCCCGGCCTTGAAAAAGTGGTAAATGAAGAATTAGTATGGCTGGAACAATTTGATGTTCCGATCATTGCCAATGTAGCCGGTTCGCAGGAAGAGGATTATATAGCGGTTGCCAGGAAAATTTCTGCAAGCCCGAATGTACATGCGCTTGAACTCAACATCTCCTGCCCGAATGTGAAGACAGGCGGAATAGCATTCGGCACTATTCCGGAAATTGCTAAGAATTTAACGAAAAAAGTAAAAGAGGTATCTGAGGTACCTGTCTATGTGAAGCTATCACCAAATGTCACAAATATTGTAGAAATGGCTAAAGCAGTTGAAGATGGGGGAGCAGACGGTTTAACGATGATCAACACGCTTGTTGGCATGAGAATCGATCTAAAAACCGGAAATCCAATTCTGGCAAATAAATCAGGCGGGCTTTCAGGACCGGCCATTAAGCCAGTCGCGCTGCGGATGATATATGAAGTGAGCCAGCAGGTATCTCTTCCGATTATTGGCATGGGAGGAATCGAATCTGCAGAGGATGTCATTGAATACTTCTATGCAGGTGCAAGTGCGGTAGCGGTTGGAACAGCTAACTTCGTAAATCCTTTTGTCTGTCCAAACATTATTGGTGAGCTGCCGGAACTTATTGGAAAACTCGGGTATGATCATATTGCAGAATGCACAGGAAGGAGCTGGAAGAAACATGAAAAAGCCGCTCATTATTGCTCTTGATTTTCCAGGGAAACAGGAAGTTCATCATTTTCTGCAAAACTTTGAAAATGAAAAGTTATTTCTAAAGGTTGGCATGGAGTTATTTTACCAGGAGGGGCCTTCCATTGTTTACGAGTTAAAGGAACAGGGGCATGATATATTCCTTGATCTCAAGCTTCATGATATTCCTAATACAGTTAAAAGTGCCATGAAGCGGCTTGCGGGGCTTGGCTGCGATATGGTCAATGTGCATGCTGCAGGAGGAAAAGCGATGATGGAAGCTGCACGTGAAGGACTTGATGCAGGCAGTACAGGGAAAAGGCCATCTTGTATTGCTGTGACGCAGCTGACAAGCACGTCCGAACAGCAAATGAAGTCTGACCAATTAATCGCTGTTTCATTAAACGAATCTGTTCTGCATTATGCTAATCTTGCCAAAGAAGCAGGGCTTGATGGTGTAGTATGTTCAAGCTTTGAGTCAAGGGCGATAGCTTCGCAAATAGGCTCTGCCTTTTTGACTGTAACACCGGGAATACGCCTGTCACCTGACGATAAAGGTGACCAAATAAGAGTGGCCACACCTGAATTCGCAAGAAAAGAAGGGGCTTCTGCCATTGTGGTGGGAAGGTCGATTACCAGAGCAGAAAATCCATTCGAAAAGTATATTCAATGCAAACAATCCTGGGAGGGTGTTCTGAATGAAGCATAAAATAGCAGAAAAATTACTGGATATTAAAGCTGTAGCATTAAACCCAAACGAGCCGTTTACATGGTCTTCAGGGCTGCGTTCCCCAATCTATTGTGATAACCGTCTGACACTGTCTCATCCTGAAGTCAGAAAAGAAATTGCTGCCGGCCTTCAGGCTATCATCCTTGATAAATTTCCTGAAGCAGAACTAATTGCAGGGACAGCCACGGCAGGCATTCCGCATGCAGCCTGGGTCAGTGACAAGATGGAACTGCCAATGTGCTATGTCCGCTCTAAGGCAAAGGGGCATGGAAAAGGAAAACAAATTGAAGGTCAAGCAGTCAAGGGCCAAAAGGTTGTTGTTGTTGAAGACCTCATCTCAACAGGAGGAAGTGCCATAACTGCTGTCAAAGCTTTAAGGGAAGCAGGCTGTGAAGTGCTGGGTGTGGCTGCAATCTTCACCTACCAGCTTGAAAAAGGAAAACAAATGCTCGCCGAAGAGGAAATTGAAGCATATACACTGACTGATATTGAAGCTCTGACAGAAGTAGCAGTTGAAAAGGGCTTTATCCAGGAAGAAGATATGAAAAAGCTGATTGAATGGCGAAAAGACCCTGCTGAGTGGGGAAAAATCTCTCAGTTTTAGTCAAATGAAAAAAGCAAGCATCAGAGCTTGCTTTTTTCAATTATTTAAAGATTTTGTTTCAAAGACAACACCAGTTCTTCATCAGGGGTAACATAAACCGTCTGCTGATTGTCATATATGACAAATCCAGGTTTTCCTCCGCTTGGTTTCTTCACATGTCTGACTTGGGTGAAGTCAACAGGTACGGAACTGGAATTCCGTGCTTTGCTGAAGTAAGCTGCAAGTGATGCTGCTTCAAGAATTGTATTTTCTGCCGGTTCCTTGCTTCGGATCACCACATGTGAACCGGGGATATCTTTTGTATGCAGCCAGATTTCATCCCTTGCGGCTAATTTGTTCGTTAAGTAATCATTCTGTTTGTTGTTTTTACCCACTAGAATTTCCGTTCCGCCGCTGGAAATATAACGGTCAAGAACAGGCTTAAGATTCTGCTGTTTCTTATTTCCCCGTTTCTGCCTTTCACGAATATAACCGCCTTCAGTGAGTTCTTCTCTTATTTCGGCAATGTCTCTTGTTGATGCCGTTTCTACTTGCTGAAGGAGAGACTCAAAGTATGCCGCTTCTTCTTCTGCTTTTTTAATTTGCTCTTTAACTGCTATTACGGCATTTTTTGCTTTTTGGTATCTTGTAAAATACTTTTGTGCATTTTCTGAAGGTGTCTTCTGAGGATCTAAAGGAATCACAACTGAAGCTCCATTTTCATCGTAATAATTGATGACTTCCGCTTCTTTCATTCCCTTTTGAATCGCATAAATATTTGCTGTGATCAATTCCCCGTATAGTTGATGTTTATCGGCACTTTCAGCTTCATGAAGGGTTTTTTTCAATTTCTCAATTTTTTTCTCATTCTTTTCTTTCTCATTTACGATGAACCGTTCAAGATCATTGGATTGCTGTTTTACGCGGTCTCTTTCGGCTTTACCGAAATAAAATCTGTCCAGCATTTTACTCAGGGAACTGAATAGACTGCTTTGGCCTTTTATATGCTGGAGGGGAAATAGATAAAAGCTTTCTTTGTTTTCCCCTGCTGTAATGGCCGGCCTTATGCTATGGTCTTTAAGCAAATCAATAAAATACTGGAAGCTCTTAGGAAGAGTTGTCCTGTTAACAAGACCGGCATGGTGAATCACTTCTTTTGCAAAGAGCGGTGAGATTCCGGAGAAACCTGCCACAAGCTGTTTATCAACTTTCCCGCTGTTAAAATCAATTCTGCGCAGTAAAGCTTCTTCATCCGCTTCAAAAGGATTCATTTTGTCCTGAGACGGAGGGAGAATATACTCCTGTCCCGGCAAAATCGCACGATGGCTATTAACGGCAAAGGAAACATGTTTGATGCTGTCGAGAATGATGTTGCGGGATTTATCCACCAGCGTAATATTGCTGTGCCGGCCCATAATTTCAACAATCAGCTGTTTATAGGATGTATCGCCAATCTCATTCCTGCCTTTTACCTCAAACACCATAATACGGTCTAGCCCGTTTTGATGTACATCTTCAAGTATGTAGCCTTCCAGGTGCTTTCTTAAAAGCATGCAGAACATAGGAGGCTCTGAAGGGTTTTCATGTGATTCATTTGTAAGCTGGACTCTCGCATAGCTTGGATGGGCAGACAGCAAAAGCCTGTGATTTTTACCATTTGCCCTCACAACTAAAATGATTTCATTTTTATATGGCTGCTGAATCTTATTGATTCTCCCGCCCTTTATAGTATCTATAAGCTCTTTCGTCATAGCTCTTGTGAACAAACCATCAAATGACATATTGAAACACTCTCTTCTTTTTAAAATAACTAGATATACATTATTCTTTCATTTATTGAATTAAATCAAGTTTTAATGCTTACTTTTTGCAAGAGCTACCGTTTTTCTGAAGCTGTCTGCCTCCTATGCCTATGCCCCCTCGAGGTAACAAGGTGGGATGATGAAGGTCATGCAGACGTTGCCGCAGGACAAGGATAGCTGCGGCAGCGATACATCGCACGACCAAAAGCGGCAGCTATTGGTCGTGGCGTTTTTAGTCTGCATTCCTTCGTGGGCAAGGCGCTTCCGCTTTTCTAATAGGGCTAAAATTATGTCTTTGTACTTCGATAATTGTCTAGCTCCAGCGCCTACCCCTTCGAGGTCACAAGCCGGATCTTCCAAAAAGGCAAAGGACGCCTTTTCGGCAGCCCCGTCTTGTGCTTGTCGGGGGTGGGCAAGGCGCTTCCGCTTTTCTAATAGGGCTAAAATTATGTCTTTGTACTTCGATAATTGTCTAGCTCCAGCGCCTACCCCTTCGAGGTCACAAGCCGGATCTTCCAAAAAGGCAAAGGACGCCTTTTCGGCAGCCCCGTCTTGTGCTTGTCGGGGGTGGGCAAGGCGCTTCCGCTTTTCTAATAGGGCTAAAATTATGTCTTTGTACTTCGATAATTGTCTAGCTCCAGCGCCTACCCCTTCGAGGTCACAAGCCGGATCTTCCAAAAAGGCAAAGGACGCCTTTTCGGCAGCCCCGTCTTGTGCTTGTCGGGGGTGGGCAAGGCGCTTCCGCTTTTCTAATAATAATAGCATTTTTTTGGACAGGGATGAATATGCTTTCTTTAGAGTGAGATTGGACAACTCTGCCTTGATTTAGCAGAAAAGGATAGTCTGCCATTTGGCGGATTCTCTGAAAGTCTGGCTGTGAGTGCTTCCGGGATTTTTTCGGTTCTTAATCCCTGCACCGGAGGCTTTTATGGCTTTTCTCAAACCACAAAGGAGGAAGTGTGATGTCCGGATGAAGTTCCATGAAATGAACGAAAGGGAGGTTGAGCAAGCCTTAAATACAGACATTAAGGCAGGCTTAACTGAAGAAGATGTAAAAAAACGCCACAAGCAATATGGCTTAAATGAATTGAAAGAGGGAGAAAAGCAGTCTGCTTTGCTCTTATTTTTTAGTCAATTTAAGGATTTCATGGTTCTTGTTTTATTAGCTGCCACCTTGATTTCGGGGCTGCTTGGTGAATATATTGATGCGATTGCCATTATTGCAATTGTAATCATAAATGGGTTTCTGGGCTTTTTTCAGGAAAGGAAAGCAGAAAAGTCACTAAGTGCACTAAAAGAGTTATCTGCTCCACAGGTCCTTGCGCTTCGAGATGGGGAATGGAGGAAGATTCCCTCAAGAGAAGTAGCTGTTGGGGATCTGCTGAAATTTTCCACTGGTGACAGAGTGGGAGCTGATGTAAGAATAGTAGAATCCAATAGCCTTGAAATTGAGGAATCTGCCTTAACGGGAGAGTCACTGCCTGTTCAAAAGAGGACCGGCTCTCTGAAAACACCTAACCTTGCTATTGGCGATATGGAAAATATGGCATTTATGGGTACAATGGTGACCCGCGGCAACGGATTGGGTGTGGTTGTCGGAACAGGGATGAATACCGCTATGGGCCAAATTGCAGATTTGCTGCAAAATGCAGAAACCATGACAACACCGCTTCAGCGGAGGCTGGAACAGCTCGGTAAAATTCTCATTACGGCAGCGATTTTTCTAACCGTTCTCGTTGTTGCAGCAGGTGTAATGCAGGGACAGGAATTATATACAATGTTCCTTGCAGGTGTCTCATTGGCTGTTGCGGCAATTCCCGAAGGGCTGCCGGCCATTGTGACGGTGGCGCTCTCACTTGGTGTTCAAAGGATGATAAGGAAAAAGGCAATCGTACGGAAGCTGCCTGCCGTCGAAACACTTGGCTGTGCGTCTGTTATTTGTTCAGACAAAACCGGAACCATGACCCAGAATAAAATGACCGTCACCCATCTCTGGAGCGGAGGGAAAGAATGGAGAGTAGATGGTGTCGGGTATGAGCCGCAGGGGCAGTTTTATAGAAATGACAGCCAAATTGATCCGAAAAGTGATAAAGCGCTGCAGCAGATGCTTATGTTTGGCATGCTGTGCAACCATGCGGAAATACAGCAGAAAAATAGTGAGTTTGTGATTGATGGTGATCCGACTGAAGGTGCTCTCCTTGTAGCTGCCATGAAAGGCGGCTATAACAGGAGCAGTCTGCTAAATCAATTTCAGATTATTAATGAGTTTCCGTTTGACTCTGCCAGAAAAATGATGAGTGTTGTGGTGAAGGACCATAATGGCAGGCAATTCATTGTTACTAAAGGTGCTCCTGATGTCTTAGTCGGGAAAAGTGAAGCAGTTCTTTGGGAGGGAAGGCGGCAGATTCTTTCGAGGGAGCTTTCAGGTGAAATTCAGGCAGCCATAGAAGACCTGGCATCACAGGCATTAAGAACAATCGCGATAGGCTATAAAGAAATCCCGTCAAAAAATGTCATTCTGGATGAAAAAGAGGCGGAGAAGGGATTAACTTTTATCGGGCTCCAGGGGATGATTGACCCGCCGAGGCCGGAGGTTAAAGAAGCAGTAAAGGAATGCAGGGAAGCAGGAATCAAAACGATCATGATCACAGGAGATCATGTGATTACAGCACAAGCCATTGCAAAACAATTAGGTATTTTAACAGAAGGCTCCAAAGTACTTCAAGGCAAAGACCTGGCAGAGATGTCTGTAGAAAACCTTGAAGATGTAGTTGAGGATGTTGCTGTATTTGCCAGAGTATCGCCTGAACATAAATTGAAAATTGTCAAGGCTCTTCAAAATAGAGGTCATATCGTCGCCATGACAGGTGATGGTGTTAATGATGCGCCAGCAATTAAAGCAGCAGATATCGGCATTTCAATGGGCATCACAGGCACAGATGTTGCTAAAGAGGCATCTGCACTTGTATTGCTGGATGATAATTTTGCTACTATAAAAGCCGCGATAAAAGAAGGAAGAAATATCTACGAAAATATCCGCAAGTTTATCAGGTATTTGCTTGCATCAAATGTTGGTGAGATTCTGGTAATGCTGTTTGCTATGCTTCTAGCCCTTCCGCTGCCATTAGTTCCAATTCAGATTCTCTGGGTGAATCTTGTTACAGATGGACTTCCGGCAATGGCCCTGGGCCTTGATCAGCCCGAGGAGAATGTGATGAAAAGAAAGCCAAGGAGCCCTAAGGAAGGCGTCTTTTCAAGAGGGCTTGGCTGGAAAGTGGTTTCAAGAGGCTTTTTAATCGGACTTGTGACATTACTTGCGTTTATTTTTGCCTACCGGGCCAATCCGGATCATCTTGCGTATGCACAGACAGTGGCGTTTGCCACATTGGTAATGGCTCAGCTGATTCATGTATTTGATTGCCGAAGTGAAAAGTCTGTGTTCTCAAGAAATCCATTTGGCAATAAATATTTAGTCTGGGCAGTCATCTCTTCCCTGGCTTTAGTGCTGGTTGTCATATACTATCCTCCTCTTCAGCCAATATTTCACACAGTCCCTATAGAATTCCGCGACTGGTTTATGATTACAGGGCTCTCAGCCATTCCAACATTTTTACTGGCTGGCACATTTTTGGCAAGAAAAACAAAATAAAATATGTTATAATCCTTTAGGTAGTAGAGAAGATCTCTATTACCTTTCTTTTTTGCGCAAACATATAAATCTCCATCACTACTTGATTTTTATACATAAACTGCACAGGCACCATGCCGCTGACTGAAAGTAAGTGCTTTTTACGAGCTGTGCTTTTCCCAAAAGGAAGTGTGAAAAATGGCAGTAAGCATGACTGGTTATGGCAGAAGCAAGAAAGATTCCGGGCAATGCTCCATTACGGTTGAAATAAAAACTGTAAATCATCGCTTTTCCGAATTTCAGATAAGAATGCCCAGACAGCTGATGCATATTGAAGACAAAATAAAGAAAAAGCTTAACAGGCATATCAAAAGAGGGAGAATTGAGGTTTTTATCACTATTGACGGCGATGGCCTGGCCAGCCGAAAAGTAAATGTTGACTGGGAACTATTAGATGAATATTATCAATACATAACTGCAATTCAAGCAAAGTATCAAATTCAAACGGACCTCTCCATCGGGGATGTCATACGTGAAGAATTAATTGGGATTGAAGAAAAAGAGGCCGGCAATGAGGAATTGAGCCAGCTGGTCCTTTCTGCTGCTGAAGAGGCATGCCTGCAGTTAATGCAGATGAGGAAAGCAGAGGGAGATGAGCTGGAAAAAGATCTTCGCAGCCATCTAAGTCTTTTAAGCAATCGGGTCATCAAACTGAAAGAGTATGCACCAACCGTTGCAAAGCTTTACCAGGAAAGATTGCAGAGGCGCATGAAGGAATTTCTGGATGGTCAGGTGGATGAACCGAGAATTTTGACAGAGGTAGCGGTATTCGCTGATAAAGCTGATATCAGTGAAGAACTAATAAGACTGCAAAGCCACATAAGTCAATTTGAGCATACACTTCAGCTAACAGAACCAGCCGGAAGAAAGCTTGACTTTATTCTGCAGGAAATGAACCGTGAAGCGAATACAATCGGCTCCAAGGCAAATAGTGCAGAAATAGCTGCCGAAGTTGTTGAAATAAAGAGTTTATTGGAAAAAATGAAGGAACAGGTTCAAAATATTGAATAGCAGTTGTTTAGATTCCGTCTCTGCGGGTCAAACTAAATAACTGATGATTGGAGGACCCAAATGTCAATTAAACTGATCAATATCGGTTTTGGCAATATTGTATCAGCCAACCGGATTATATCAATAGTCAGTCCCGAATCTGCCCCGATTAAACGGATTATTCAGGACGCGCGGGACCGGGGCTCTTTAATAGATGCTACATATGGCAGGCGCACACGGGCTGTTATCGTTATGGACAGTGACCATGTTATTTTGTCTGCGGTCCAGCCGGAAACCGTCGCGCACCGATTAAATGACCGTGATGAAATTATTGAGGAAGGGTAGGATTTTATAAATGAAAGAAAAAGGGTTATTGATCGTTCTATCCGGACCCTCAGGTGTAGGAAAAGGAACAGTAAGAAAAGAAATATTTGCTCAGTCTGATACTGCTTTTGAATATTCTATTTCAATGACAACGAGATCCCCAAGAGAGGGAGAGGTCAATGGAGTTGATTATTTTTTCAAAACGCGTGAGGAGTTTGAAGAGCTCATCCGGCAGGATAAGCTGCTGGAATATGCGGAGTTTGTGGGGAACTACTATGGAACTCCAGTTGATTATGTAAGAGAAACACTTGACCGCGGAAAAGATGTTTTCCTTGAAATTGAAGTTCAGGGTGCCCGACAGGTACGCGAGAAATTTCCGGACGGCCTGTTCATTTTCCTGGTTCCCCCTAGTTTATCAGAGCTTAAGAACCGTATCGTGACGAGAGGGACAGAGACAGAAGATATTATCAACAATCGCATGAATGCAGCAAAAGAAGAGATTGAAATGATGAATTTATACGATTATGTTGTAGAGAATGATCAAATCGATCTGGCCTGTGAAAGAATAAAAGCCATTGTAGTAGCTGAACACTGCCGCAGGGAACGTGTAGAACCTAAATATAAAAAAATGCTGGAGGTAGAATAAATATGCTTTATCCATCTATTGATTCTCTAATGACAAAGATTGACTCCAAATATTCACTTGTTTCAGTTGCGGCCAAGCGTGCCCGCAAGCTTCAGCTTAATGCCAGACCTCAGCTTGAAAAATATAAATCACATAAAAATGTGGGCAAGGCACTTGAGGAAATACATGCAGACCAGCTTCATTACCGCCTGGGCGAAAAAACTGCCAATGAATCATACGAGTGAAATCGCTGAATAACAACCTTTCCAAAGGTTGTTATTTTTGTTTGAGGTTTTATTAGATGAAAATTCACTGCTCTTCTTGCATAATTGAACTATCATGAAAGGTAATTGCTATTAATGGCCAGGCTTTAAATAGAAATAGATAGCCAGGCTGTTTTTCATAGAGAAGAATTATTTTTTAGATTGGTGGGGTCATATAATGCTGACTGGAAAGAAAATATTATTATGTGTAACCGGTGGAATTGCTGTTTATAAAGCTGCAGCCTTAACGAGCAAGCTGACACAGGGCGGGGCACAGGTAAAAGTTATCCTAAGTGAATCGGCTGCTAAGTTTGTTGCACCATTAACTTTTCAGGCCCTTTCAAGACATGATGTTTACACCGACACTTTTGATGAAAAAGACTCGAAAGTAATTGCACACATCGACCTGGCTGATTGGGCCGATTTAATTCTTGTTGCTCCGGCTACAGCAAATGTTATCGGGAAGCTTGCCAATGGAATTGCAGATAATATGATTACAACCACTCTCTTGGCTGCAACATCACCTATCTGGATTGCACCTGCAATGAATGTGCATATGTACAGCCATCCTGCTGTCCAAAAAAATATTGAAACCCTATATTGCTTTGGCTGTAGATTCATAGAGCCTTCAGAAGGGTACCTTGCCTGCGGCTATGTTGGAAAAGGCAGACTTGAAGAGCCGGAAAAAATCACAGAAACAATTAGTGAATTTTTCAAGCCTGCCAGATTTAAGTTTACTGGCCGAAAAGTGGTCATAACTGCAGGCCCGACGAGGGAAAAAATCGATCCAGTCCGGTATATTACGAACCATTCTTCGGGGAAAATGGGCTATGCAATCGCGGAAGCTGCGGTCTCTGCAGGTGCTGAAGTTGTCTTAATATCCGGCCCGGTTTCAATCGATGCGCCTGCCGGCTTAACACTGATAAAGGTGGAATCAGCTGAAGAAATGTATCAGGCGGCAATAAATGAATTTGAAAATGCCGATATTGTCGTAAAGACCGCTGCCGTCTCAGATTATCGTCCAAAGAAGACCTCTGCGCATAAAATGAAGAAAAAGCCTGGGGATGAAGTTTTGGAGCTTGAAAGGACGAAGGATATATTGTTCGAGCTGGGACAAAGAAAGAGGAAGCAAATCCTGATAGGGTTTGCCGCTGAAACCGAACAGGTCGAAGAGTATGCAAAGAGCAAGTTAATGAAGAAAAATGCCGATATGATCGTTGCCAATAATGTAACTGCTGAAGGTGCAGGCTTTGGAACGGACACTAATATAGTTACCTTTTATAAAAAGGATGGGTCATCGGAAAAACTTCCGCTTATGTCCAAGAAGGATGTTGCCGAAAAAATTCTTGAAGAAGCTGCGAAGCTGCTAAAGGATGAGCAAGAATGAATATAGCTAGTGTTATTGTCGATGTTCCTGCCAAACAGACTGACCGGGCGTTTGATTATAAAATACCCTCTCATCTGATAGGTGTTATTCTCCCTGGCATGAGGGTGGTTGTTCCATTTGGGCCGAGAAAAATACAGGGGTTTGTTACAGGATTAAAGGAAGAGTCGGATTTTCATCAGTTAAAATCCATAGCAGAGCCGATGGATTTAAATCCAGTCCTCAACCAGGAGCTTTTGACTCTTGGGGAATGGCTGACAGAAAAAACATTATGCTATAAAGTGTCTGCCTTCCAGGCTATGCTGCCTGCAGCATTAAAGGCTAAATATGAAAAGAAACTTGTAATGTCCGAAAAGGCAGATCGAAAGCTTCTTCCGGAAAAAGTATGGGCAATCTTCCGGAATGCCGATGAAATTACCTGGGATGATGCTGTAAAAGGCGGAGCTTTATCACTTCTTCAAAAGGAAGCATCCAAAGGAAATATTGAAATTATCTATCAGGTTAAAGAACGGGTGAAAAAGAAAAAAACCAAGCAAGTGTTTGCTGCGGCTCCCTCTGAGGAGCTTGCTGATTACCTACAAAAGCTGCCAGGAAATGCAACTAAACAAAAGGAAGTGCTTGAGTATTTTCTTCAGGAAGAGGGAACGGTCGATCAGAAAGAGTTATTTTCCATGTTTGGCATCACCTCTTCTACAATAAAAGGTCTTATGCAAAAAGGGCTGATTGGCCGAAAGGACGTAGAAATTTACCGTAATCCTTTTGGAGACCGTAAATTCGAAAGAACCGATCCGCTCTCTTTGACCGATGAACAAAGAAAAGCCATTATCCCTATCCTTAATTCTATTGAATACAATCGTCATGAAACCTTTTTACTTTATGGGGTAACAGGGAGCGGAAAAACGGAGGTTTATCTGCAATCCATCCAGCGGGTGCTGGAGGAAGGCAAAGAAGCCATTGTCCTTGTTCCTGAAATCTCTTTAACTCCACAGATGGTTAAACGTTTTAAAGGAAGGTTTGGCGATCAGGTGGCTGTTATGCACAGCGGTCTTTCAGCAGGAGAAAAGTATGATGAATGGAGAAAAATACAGCGGAAGGAAGTCAAGGTTGTTGTCGGAGCCCGTTCGGCAATCTTTGCACCTTTTGAAAACCTTGGAATCATTATAATTGATGAAGAACACGAAACCAGCTATAAACAGGAAGAAAACCCAAGATACCATGCAAGGGACGTCGCCATCCAAAGAGCGGGAAATCACAAATGTCCTGTGGTGCTCGGCAGTGCAACTCCCTCATTGGAATCTTTTGCACGGGCACAAAAAGGAGTTTACCATCTCCTCACTCTCGAAAAAAGAATGAACAATCAGGCTCTCCCTTCTGTTGATATTATTGATATGAGGGAAGAGCTGCGCGAAGGAAACCGGTCAATGTTCTCAAGGAAGCTCCTTGAAAAAGTAAAAGACCGCCTGGAAAAAAAAGAACAGATCGTATTATTTCTAAATAAAAGAGGTCACTCATCATTTGTTATGTGCAGGGACTGCGGTTATGTCCTTAATTGCCCGCATTGTGATATATCTTTGACGTATCATCGTTATAGCCAGCAGATGAAATGTCATTACTGCGGCCATGAGGCAGCGGTTCCAAATACATGCCCGGAATGTGAAAGTGAGCATATCCGTTATTTTGGGACGGGTACTCAGAAAGTGGAAGAGGAATTGACAAAGATTCTTCCCGAAGCGAAGGTAATCCGGATGGATGTTGACACAACCAGCCGGAAGGGTGCACATGAAAAACTCCTCGATCAATTTCAGGAAGGGCATGCAGATATTCTCCTTGGGACTCAGATGATTGCAAAAGGCCTTGATTTTCCCAATATTACGTTAGTAGGTGTCCTATCGGCAGATACCATGCTGCACCTGCCTGATTTCCGCTCTTCAGAAAAAACCTTTCAGCTGCTGACACAGGTAAGCGGACGGGCCGGGAGGCACCAATTGGAGGGTGAGGTAATCATTCAGACCTATACTCCTGAACATTATAGTATAGAGCTGGCTGGGGATCAGGATTACAATAAATTCTATGATAGAGAAATGATGGTCCGCAAAATCCATAGATATCCTCCTTTCTTCTATATTTCCCTTGTCACTGTCAGTCATGAGGAATTAATGAAGGCTGTTTCGGTAACCGAGAAGATCACGCAGTACATTCAGTCAAAATTATCTGCAGAGAGCATAGTTCTTGGTCCGGTTGCTTCCCCGATACCGCGGATCAATGATAGATATCGGTATCAATGTCTGATAAAATACAAGCGGGAGCCGGAACTTGGCCAAATATTGAAGAAAATCCTGGATAATTACCAGCAGGAAATTTCTTCAGGGGGCCTAACCGTTTCTATTGATCTGAATCCATATATTTTAATGTAGTACCAAAAGATTCATCTTTTAGAAGAAATCCCCCAAGTCCCTTACGGGGCTTCTGCTTTTTTGGTTATATATAAACCCACATTGGTTGAAAATAGATAAAAATGGAGGAAATGTTTTGGCGGTAAAAAAAATTGTTACTTATCCGGCTGAAATTCTGGAGGCTGAGTGCGAACCAGTTAAAGTGTTTGATAAGAAGCTTGGCAAATTATTAAATGATATGTATGATACGATGCTTGAATTCGATGGTGTCGGTCTCGCTGCTCCGCAAATTGGGCAAAAGCAGCAAATTGCCATTGTTGATATAGATGATGAGTTTGGAACAATTGAAATGATCAATCCGGTAATCCTTGAAATAGATGGCGAGCAGACAGGCCCTGAGGGGTGCTTGAGTTTTCCGGGATTGTATGGTGAAGTAGCAAGGCCAATCTATGTCAAAATAAAGGCACAGGACCGAAAAGGGAAATATTATACCCTTGAGGCTGAAGGTTTCCTGGCAAGAGCGATTCTACATGAAATTGATCATTTGCATGGAGTACTATTTACCTCAAAAGTATCAAGATACTTGACCGAAGAAGAGTTGGAAGGATTGGAAGCTGAATGACAAAAATAGTTTTTATGGGCACACCGGATTTTTCAGTGCCGGTATTAAAGCAAGTAATAGAGGACGGATATGAAGTAATCGGGGTGGTTACACAGCCTGACAGACCAGTTGGAAGAAGAAAGGTCCTTACTCCCCCGCCTGTAAAAGTTGAAGCTGAAAAACAGGGGATCCCTGTATATCAGCCCGAAAAAATCCGCCAGCCGGAAGAGCTGGAGAAAGTTCTGGCTCTTAAGCCTGACCTGATCGTCACAGCTGCGTTTGGACAAATTTTGCCGAAAGATCTCTTGGAAGCGCCTAAGTTTGGCTGTATAAATGTACATGCATCATTGCTTCCGGAATTGCGGGGCGGTGCACCTATTCATTACGCCATTCTTCAGGGGAAAGAAAAAACTGGAATCACGATTATGTATATGGCCGAAAAGCTGGATGCCGGGGATATTTTAACACAAGTTGAGGTGCCGATTACAGAAACAGATACAGTCGGCACTCTTCACGATAAACTCAGCGAGGCGGGATCCAAACTTTTATCAGATACCCTGCCAAAGCTTCTGAATGGTGAATTGAATCCCATCAGGCAAAATGAAGAAGAAGCTACTTTTGCATATAACATCAAAAGAGAACAGGAAAAAATCGACTGGAGCAATACCGGCGAAGAAATTTATAACCACATAAGAGGGTTAAACCCATGGCCGGTTGCTTATACAACATTTGAAGGCAAAGTAATTAAAATCTGGAATTCAAAGAAGATCAGACATGCTGAAAACCATGACCCGGGAACAATCATCAGGCTTGAAGAAGACGGAATCGTTGTGGCAGCAGGGAATGAAACAGCGGTTAAAATTACTGAACTACAGCCATCAGGTAAGAAAAAGATGCCAGCAGAACAATTTTTAAGAGGTGCAGGGTCCAATCTTACAGACGGCAGCCGTTTTGGAGACACCGAATGAAAAAACTAAAGACGAAAAATGTAAGAGAAACTGCATTAGAGCTTCTCGAGGCCATTGAAAAAAACCAGTCTTACAGCAATCTTTTATTGAATAACGCTATCAAAAAGAATGAAATAGAACAGAAGGACATTGGGCTTCTTACCGAACTGACATATGGTACTCTCCAGCGCCGGATGACACTCGATTTTTACCTGAAGCCCTTTTTGGCAGGCAATAAAAAAGTCGAAAGCTGGGTCAATCAGCTCTTAAGGCTAACTCTGTATCAGATGGTTTATCTGGACAAAATTCCTGACCGCGCAGCCATTTTTGAAGCAGTAGAAATAGCAAAACGAAGAGGGCATAAAGGAATTTCCGGCATGGTCAACGGTGTGTTAAGAAATATTCAGAGGAAGGGGCTTCCGGATCTCGAACAAATTGAAGACAGTGTGGAGCGTCTCTCAATTGAAACGAGTCATCCCGAATGGCTAGTTAAAAGATGGGTCGATCAGCTTGGATTTGAAGAAGCAAAGAAAATGTGTGAAATAAACTTAACAGCCCCTCTGCAGACGGCAAGGGTAAATGAGGTAAAGACTTCCAGGGAGGAGTGCCTGTCACTTCTGGAGGAAGAAGGTTATAAAGTCGAACCAAGCCCATTTATACCAGTTGCCATAAAATGTTTAAGAGGCAACCTGGCCAATTCCCGTGTATTCAAAGATGGGCTGATTACCATTCAGGATGAAAGCTCCATGCTTGCTGCTTATGCCCTTGGAGGAAATCAAGATGAAAGAATCCTGGATACATGTGCAGCACCAGGAGGAAAAACCACACATATAGCAGAAAAACTGCAAAATACCGGACAGGTTATATCACTGGACCTTCACGAGCATAAGGTAAGGCTGATCAATGATAATGCTGATAGGCTGGGACTTTCAAATATTAGGACAAATGCCCTTGACAGCAGAAAAGTCCAGGAGCATTATGAAAAAGAATCTTTTGACCGTATTTTAGTGGATGCTCCTTGTTCAGGACTTGGAGTCATGAGAAGAAAGCCTGATATGAAATACACGAAAAAAGAAGAAGATTTATATCATCTCCATAAGATTCAGAGAGATCTATTGGATGCCGTTTCACCTTTAGTGAAAAAAGGTGGTATTCTTGTATATAGTACGTGTACAGTGGACAAAGAAGAAAATCAGCATGTTGTTCACGCGTTTTTAAAGGACAATGCGGAATTTGAGGGAGATCCATCTGTTCAGGAGCGGATGCCTAATGCGATTACTCCATTAATAAATGGATTTGAAATGCAGATTTTACCGCAGGATATTGGTTCGGACGGGTTTTATATTGCCTGTCTGAGAAAGAAGGTGCAATAAATGGAACAAAATACAGCAGAGAAAATGACAGCAGAACAAAAAACATCCATTTATACTTTACAGCTCCATGAGCTGAAGGAATGGCTTAAAGAAAATAATGAGAAAGCCTTCAGGGCTGAGCAAATATTTGATTGGCTTTATACAAAGAGAGTCACATCATTTGAGGATATGACAAATCTGTCAAAAGGGCTGCGGGATACCTTATCAGCAAATTTTTCGCTGACAACCCTTAAAACGATCATCCAGCAGGAGTCAGCTGATGGGACGATTAAGTTTTTATTTGAACTTCATGACGGCTATTCGATTGAAACTGTACTGATGAGACATGACTACGGGAATTCAGTATGTGTTACCACTCAGGTGGGCTGCCGGATCGGATGCACATTCTGTGCTTCCACATTAGGCGGTTTAAAACGTAATCTTGAAGCAGGAGAAATTGTTGCTCAAGTCGTAAAAGTACAACAGGCACTTGATGAGACAGATGAACGGGTCAGTTCAGTTGTTATTATGGGAATTGGTGAGCCATTTGATAATTATGACAGCATGCTCTCATTCCTTAAAATTATCAACCATGATAAAGGACTGAACATCGGCGCACGCCATATCACTGTATCGACAAGCGGAATCATTCCAAAAATCTATAAATTTGCAGATGAAAATATGCAGATTAATTTCGCGATTTCCTTACATGCTCCAAACACCGAAATCAGAAGCCGCCTTATGCCAATAAATAGAGCATATAAGCTGCCGGACCTTATGGATTCAATCAGGTATTATATTAATAAGACAGGCAGGCGTGTAAGCTTCGAATATGGCTTATTTGGAGGGGTAAATGATCAGGTGGAACATGCAGAAGAGCTTGCTAAGTTAATAAAAAATGTTAAGTGCCATGTTAACCTGATTCCAGTAAACTATGTGCCGGAGCGGGATTATGTAAGAACACCCAAGGATCAGATTTTTGCATTTGAAAAGACACTCAAGAATCACGGCATTAATGTAACCATTCGCAGGGAGCACGGTCATGATATAGATGCAGCATGCGGACAACTTCGTGCAAAGGAGCGAAAAGAGGAGACGAGGTGACAGAATGAAAGCTGTTTTTATGACAGATAGAGGCAAAGTCAGGCAGCATAATGAAGATAATGGCGGCATCTATATTAACAGCGGGGGACAGCGCCTTGCCATCGTAGCAGATGGCATGGGCGGCCACCGTGCTGGTGATGTGGCAAGCGAAATGACTTTAACGAGTTTAAAAGGATTCTGGGATCAAACAGATTACTTTCAGACGGCCGATGAGGCTGAAGGGTGGCTGCAGAAGCATATTGCAGAGGTCAACACCATTCTGTATGAACATTCGAAAGTGAATGAACAGTGCGAGGGTATGGGGACTACTGTTGTTGCTGCGATTTGTACCGACCGTTTTGCGACTATTGCAAATATCGGAGACAGCAGATGTTATATTTTAAATGAATCAGGTTTTCAGCAGCTGACGGAAGATCATTCCCTGGTGAATGAACTTGTAAGGTCAGGGCAGATTACAAAGGAAGATGCCGAGCATCACCCAAGAAAAAACGTTCTGCTGAGAGCATTGGGAACTGAAGCAGCTGTTGAGATGGATATTAAAACCATTACATTCGAAGAAGGCGACTTATTATTATTATGCTCTGACGGATTATCTAACAAGGTGGCTGTGCCTGATATGAGTGAAATTCTCAATAGCGGAGGTACACTGGAAGAAAAAGCCTCAGTGCTGATAGAAAAAGCCAATGATAATGGCGGAGAAGATAATATTACGCTCGTGATTGCTGAGTATTATGAAAGCAATGAGAGCGGGATGATAAATGATGATTAAGGGAAAAAGATTAAGCGGCCGCTATAAGATTATTGAAATGATTGGCGGAGGAGGCATGGCAAATGTCTATCTGGCCCATGATATGATTCTTGATCGTGATGTAGCCGTGAAAGTGCTTCGGATGGACTTTGCCGAAGATGAAGAATTTATCCGCCGTTTTCATCGTGAAGCCCAGTCTGCTACCAGCCTAGCCCACCCGAATATCGTCAATATCTATGATGTTGGCGAGGAGGATACAATCTATTATATTGTGATGGAATATGTAGATGGACAAACGTTAAAGCAATACATACAGCAAAACAGCCCTATTCCCATAGATGATGCTTTGGAAATTTTGAAACAGCTGACCTCAGCCATCTCTCATGCACATCAGAACCATATCATCCATAGGGATATTAAACCGCATAATATTTTGATAGACAGGCATGGTAATGTTAAGATTACTGACTTTGGAATTGCAATGGCTTTAAGTGCAACCAGCATAACCCAGACCAATTCGGTGTTAGGCTCTGTTCATTATCTTTCTCCTGAACAGGCAAGAGGGGGAATGGCCAATAGAAAGTCTGATATCTATTCCCTTGGCATTGTTATGTTTGAGCTGCTGACAGGCAGACTTCCTTTCTCAGGTGAATCTGCTGTATCAATAGCACTTAAACATCTGCAGTCGGAGACGCCTTCGCTTAAGAGATGGAATCCCTCCATTCCGCAAAGTGTTGAAAATATCGTTTTAAAAGCAACCGCCAAAGATCCTTTTCACAGGTATGATTCTGTTGAAGAAATGGAAGAAGATATCAGAACAGCTCTAGAGCCCGAAAGGCTGCATGAAAAGAAATTTATAGTGCCGATTGACGATGATGCAACCAAAGCTATCCCTGTTATTACAGATGACGGCTCATTTCAGAGTATGGACGAAACCCTTGTGCATGCAAAGGATCCAAAGGGTGACACGCAGCCTGCAGCAAAACCTCTCCCTGAAAAGAATAAGAAGGAGAAAAAGAAGAAAAAAAAGAAAAAGAAATGGCCAATCATACTTGTATCAGTCTTTATGTTTTTGATTGTGACAGCAATCCTGGCTATAACCGTTTTCCCTGATCTTTTGGAGCCAAAGGATGTTCAGGTTCCGGATGTGTCCGGCAAAGAGGTGGAAGATGCAGTGGCAGAGCTAATTGCCGCAGGATTTACGGTTAGGGATACAAAGCCGATCAGTGACCCTGATGTTGAAGAAGGCCTGGTTGTTAAAACAGATCCAAAAGCAGGCAGGACTGTCAAAGAGGGAACTGCCATTGATATCTATGAAAGCTCAGGCAAGGAAAAATTTGAATTAGCAGATTACCAGGGAAGGCAATTTGATGATGTTGTCCGCCTTCTTGAAAGCAAAAATTTTAAAAGTATTGAAAAAAACGAAGAAACTAATGATAGTGAGCCGGCCGGGACCATCTTGGATCAAAACCTATCAGAAGGTGATCTCGTCGTTCCGGAGGATACGGAATTGATTTTCACTGTCAGCAAAGGCCCAGCGCCGATTGCATTAAAAGATTTACGCGGCTATAACGAAAAAGGTCTGCAGGAGTACGAAGAATCTTCCGGATTGAAAGTTGATTATGGGGAAGAAGAGTATCATGAGGAAGTCCCTGAAGGGCTTGTTATCAAACAGGATCCGGCTCCAGGAACTAATCTGACGAGGGGACAGAAGGTGACAGTGGTTCTTTCGAAGGGAAAAAAAGAGCTCCTTCCTAAGACTGAAAATATTGAGATCAGTGTTCCATATGAGCCTGCCTCCGAAGGTGAGCCAAACGAAGTTCAGATTATCATTAAAGATATGAATAATACAGGTTCTGAACCCATGCATACAGAGCTGATATATGAAGATGTGGTAATACCAATCGATCTGACAATAGCCCCTGGACAGAATGCCTCCTATAAGGTTCTGCGGGATGGCCAGGTTTTTGAGGAAAAGGAAATACCTTATCCGGATGAAGAATCATAAGCAAGGAGTGTTGCTATGCCTGAGGGCAAAATCATTAAAGCCTTAGCCGGGTTTTATTATGTATTAAGCGGCAATGAAGTCATTCAGTGCCGCGGACGCGGAGTTTTTAGGAAAAATAAAGTTACACCGCTTGTCGGTGATGAAGTTGTATTTCAGGCTGAAAGTAATACAGAAGGATACATCTTAGAAGTAAAGGAACGGAAAAATGAGCTGATTCGTCCGCCGATTGCCAATGTTGATCAGGCCATTCTAGTATTCTCAGCTGTTGAACCGGGCTTTAGCACTTCTCTTTTAGATCGTTTCCTGGTTCTGGTTGAATTTAATCATATTAAGCCGCTCATCTGCATTACTAAAATTGACCTGGCGGACGAGGATGAGTATAGGGAAATTCAGCAATATGCAGCGGATTACCGCAAAGCAGGCTATGATGTCTTGCTGACCTCCTCTGAAACAGAAGAAGGCGTTAAAGATCTTATGCCCTATCTGGAAGGTGAGATATCTGTTTTTGCCGGACAGTCAGGGGTAGGGAAATCTTCTTTGTTAAATGTTTTAAGACCGGACCTGGAGCTGAAAACAAATGATATTTCTTCACATTTGGGCCGGGGGAAGCATACGACCAGACATGTAGAGCTGATCGAGGTTGGAAAAGGGCTTGTTGCTGATACACCGGGTTTCAGCTCACTTGAATTCACAGATATTGAACTGGAGGATCTCAATTATTGCTTTCCGGAAATACAGGAAAAAAGCGAACTTTGCAAATTTAGAGGATGCCTGCACATGGCTGAGCCTAAATGTGCTGTAAAGGCCGACTGTGAAAAAGGTGAAATACCAGCCTACAGGTATGAACATTATAAAACCTTTCTGCAGGAAATCAAAGATAGAAAGCCGAGGTATTAATTTATGATAAAAATAGCACCTTCTATTTTATCGGCAGACTTTTCTAAATTGGGAGAAGAGATTAAAGATGTTGAACGCGGCGGCGCCGATTATATTCATGTGGATGTAATGGACGGCCATTTTGTGCCGAATATCACAATCGGTCCATTAATAGTTGATGCCATCCGTCCTGTTACCAAGCTGCCCCTTGACGTTCATTTGATGATAGAAGATCCGGATAGCTATATTGAAGCATTTGCTAATGCGGGGGCAGATTACATCACTGTTCATGCAGAAGCATGCAAGCACCTTCACAGAACGGTTCATTTTATTAAATCCTTAGGTGTCAAGGCAGGAGTGGTTCTAAATCCAGCTACACCAGTTAATATGTTAGAGCATGTTATCGAAGATATTGATATGGTATTGCTTATGACTGTTAATCCCGGTTTTGGAGGGCAAAAATTCATTCCAGCTGTTCTTCCGAAGATTTCAGCCGTTAAGGAATTGGCTGACTCAAAAGGTCTAAACATCGAAATTGAAGTGGACGGCGGAGTTAATGAAGAAACAGCCCAATTGTGTATTGAAGCTGGAGCGAACGTGCTGGTTGCTGGGTCAGCAATTTATAATCAAAAAGACAGAGCTGCGGCGATTGCTGCTTTAAAGGGTTCGCATTAATAAAAGCCAGCTGGAATACAGCTGGCTTTTTGTCATTTAAGATACATAAAATGAATGGAGCAATGTATAATGATTATCAATATTTTAGCCGGCGGCCCTGATGACCTGCTGCCTGATCTGAGTTCGTTAAATGATACTGCTGTTATTTGGGTCGGGGTAGACAGAGGGGTACTTACTCTAATTCAAAGAGGGATTCAGCCGCAAAAGGCATTTGGTGATTTTGATTCGGTGTCAACAGACGAGCTTCTTATCATTGAAGAAAATGTAAAAGAGCTGAACAGGTTCAAGCCGGAGAAGGACGAAACGGACATGGAGCTTGCCCTGAATTGGGCACTCGGCCAAAAACCTGAAAAAGTCCGTTTACTTGGTGCAACTGGCGGCAGGCTGGACCACTTGTTTGCAAATATTCAGCTGCTAATAAAGCCCGCACTTGCGGAATTCTTAGTTCCTGTTGAAATTATTGACAAAACGAATATGGTTTATATTAAGACTCCGGGGCAGTACAGCATAAAGAAATATTCAGAATTTAAATACATTTCTTTTGTTCCGATCACAATGGAAATTAAAGGCCTCACCCTAAGAAATTTCAAGTATCCGCTGACAGATCGCACCGTATTTGCCGGTTCTACTCTTTGTATCAGCAATGAACTTATTGATGATTGTGGTACTTTTTCTTTTACTGAAGGCATATTAATGGTTGTAAGAAGCAAGGATTAAATGCCGGGCAGATGCTGCCCAGCAGGATGCAGGAAGCTGGATAAATGTCTTAGCATGAATTGCTTTCTGATCATTTTTTGTAATCATGAGTACTCATCTTTCATTATTTGAATAAGATGGTAAAGACCATTTAAGGACAGAATGGATGCGTAAGATCGTGAGGAGGGACACGAGTAATGAGATTTTATACAATCAAACTTCCTAAATTTCTAGGAGGCATTGTGCGTGCCATGTTAGGGACCTTCAAAAAAGGGTAGACACCCATAAATTAAAAAGAAAATAGCATCTAAACTTGGCACCTCATTGGGGTGCTTTTATTTTTTGCCTTAATGGGAGAGAATGTTAAGGGGTCATAGAAGGAAAATAAAAAAGGACATCCAAAAGGGATGTCCCTGAGCATGTTAGACGCGCTCAACTTTACCTGATTTAAGTGCTCTTGCAGAAACCCAAACACGTTTAGGTTTACCGTCTACAAGAATACGTACCTTCTGAAGGTTAGCACCCCAAGTGCGCTTGTTAGCGTTCATTGCGTGAGAACGTGCGTTACCTGAAGTTGTTTTTTTACCAGTTACTACACATTTGCGTGGCATGTATGTTTCCCTCCTTACTAAAAGCATAAGCTGAAACTATTTTTCAATGCTTTCATTTGCAATAGTCAGATTCATCCATCTGAATTAATGCGGAATCCCTTTGCGGGTTTCGGCATTAAAAGATACTTTAATAATTTATCATACAACCCTTCTGATTGCAATAGTTTGCTTTCAAGAAAATTTCCTTGACATAGGGGGCTGGAGCATGAGCTATAATAGGGATAAAGAAGTATGACTTTCAATATCAAAGCTCATATAGTAGAATATTATAAGGTATGCTTTAAGCTTGGAGTTAGAAAGACCGCTGCCCGGCTAGAAAGAGAATGGTATCTTGCCGGCAGGCTAAGCCTCGGGAGGGTTCAATTCAGGCCAGCACTATCGTTAGGCGGGAGTGCTTGAAGAAACTTTTATGTAAAGCAATTTCTAAAGGGGGAACGAACCATGTCCATTGAATTAAAAACAAATTTCGGGCAAATTGATATCTCTAATGATGTAATTGCAACAATAGCGGGTGGTGCAGCAGTGGACTGCTACGGCATCGTAGGAATGGCCTCTAAAAATCAAATTAAGGATGGCCTTACAGATATCCTGCGAAAAGAAAATTTTACCCGTGGTGTAATTGTGCGTCAGGAAGAAGATGAAGTACATATTGATATGTATATTATTGTTAGTTACGGAACGAAAATTTCCGAGGTTGCCCATAATGTGCAATCTAAAGTGAAATACACCCTTGATAAAACAGTTGGGCTTAGCACTGACTCGGTTAATATTTACGTTCAGGGAGTTCGAGTAACGAACCCGTAGTGAGGAGGAAAGACTTGTGTCAAAAAAAGATTTAGATGGGAAGCTTTTTGCAGAAATGGTCATACAAGGAGCGAACCATTTATCTGCTAATGCAAAATTAGTGGATGCCTTAAATGTTTTCCCTGTTCCTGATGGAGACACAGGAACCAACATGAATTTGTCAATGACTTCCGGAGCAAAGGAAGTAAAAGCTAATATCCAGGAACATATTGGAAAGGTAGGCTCTGCTCTTTCTAAAGGATTGCTGATGGGAGCACGGGGAAACTCGGGAGTAATCCTCTCCCAGCTGTTTCGGGGCTTTTCAAAAGCGATTGAACAAAAAGCAACCATCAATGGAAAAGAGTTTGCCGACGCCTTGAATGCTGGGGTAGAAACGGCCTATAAGGCTGTAATGAAGCCGGTTGAAGGAACAATCCTTACCGTTGCTAAAGATTCCGCCAAGAAAGCGGTCCAGGCTGCGGATCATGAAGATGATATCATCGTGATTATGGAGGAAGTTCTGAAGGAAGCCAAGGCTTCCCTAAACCGCACTCCTGATCTTCTTCCTGTTTTAAAAGAAGTTGGAGTTGTAGACAGCGGCGGCCAGGGCCTTGTTTTTGTGTATGAAGGATTTCTTGCCGAGTTAAAAGGCGAAAAACTTCCTGATACACCGGCAGCCCTTCCGAAGATGGATGACCTGGTAAGTGCAGAACACCATAAAAATGTTCATAGCTTTATGAACACCGAGGATATTGAGTTTGGCTATTGCACTGAATTTATGGTTAAATTCGAAGATGAAAAGCTTGCTGCCAATCCTTTCTCAGAAGACAGGTTCCGCCAGGATTTAAGTCAATATGGCGATTCCCTGTTAGTAATTGCTGATGAGCAGCTTGTTAAAGTACATATCCACTCTGAACAGCCTGGTGATTGCCTGACATACGGACAGCGCTATGGCAGCTTAATCAATATGAAGATTGAAAATATGCGCCAGCAGCACACCAACCTGGTCGAAGACGTCCCTACCCCTTTAGCAGCTCAAGCTAAGCCTAAAGAAAAACAGGAGTACGGTATTGTGACTGTATCAATGGGCAGCGGCATCGCAGATCTTTTCCGAAGCATCGGCGCACATGCGGTCATTGAGGGCGGGCAGACAATGAATCCGAGCACGGAAGATATCGTAAAAGCCATTAAAGAGGTAAATGCAAAAAAAGTAATCATTTTGCCAAATAATAAAAATATCATTATGGCTGCACAGCAGGCTGCAGAAGTGACAGAAGAAGAGGCAGTAGTTGTTCCTTCAAAAACTGTTCCTCAGGGAATGGCTGCACTTCTTGCTTTTAACCCAAGTGCTGAACTTGCAGAAAACGAAGAAGGCATGACAGATGCCCTTCAGCATGTGAAAACAGGCCAAATAACATTTGCTGTCCGTGATACAAGCATCGATGGCCTTGAGATTGAAAAAGACGATTTCATGGGTATTGCAGACGGGAAAATTGTTGTGAAAAACAAGGATAGAGTCCAGGCTGCTAAAGATCTTCTGGAAGGAATGATCGACGCTGACTCTGAAATCCTTACCGTCTTAAAGGGTGAAGATGCATCAGAAGAGGATGTAGACTCACTTATCAGCTATATAGAAGATAAATATGAAGATATTGAAGTCGAGATCCACGATGGCAAACAGCCACTATACTCTTTCATTTTCTCAATTGAATAACCAATAAATAAAGCGGGGGCCCAGCCTTCGCTTTTATCCATTTCAGCCTATTTTTAATGCTTGTAAAACATAAATTTTTATTGGCCATTAAAGTATCTTTCTTGCATATTCAAATCATAATGTGCTAGTTATAAAGCAGGTGCTTCATAAGCCTGTAAGAAAAAGTAACGGAACAGGGAGGGGTGGCGGACTGTCTGAAAGAAAAATAAAATTGGCAGCCGTTCAATTAATGTGAATCCAAATTTAATCCAGTCTGTTACAGCTGTAAAAGGCATCGGAGAGGAATCGGCTGAATTACTCGCTGATATGAATATACACACTGTAAAAGACTTGCTCGAATATTTACCATATAGATATGAAGATTACAGGCTCAAGGACCTGGCAGAAATAAAGCATGATGAAAGAGTAACCGTTGAAGGAAAGGTCCACAGTGAACCTTCACTTGCTTATTACGGCAGGAAACGCTCCAGGCTGACAGTTCGAGTGCTTGTAGGACGATATCTCATACAAGTGATCCTATTCAATCAGCCTTATTTGAAGAATAAAATAGTATTAAACGAAACTGTTACAGTTACTGGAAAATGGGATCAGCATCGGCAGGTCATTACAGCCAGTGAACTGAAAATTGGAAATGCTTCTAACAATAAGGATTTTGAGCCGGTATACGCAGTAAAAGGGAATATCACAGTTAAAGGAATAAGGCGGTTTATTAAACTGGCTTTCTCACAGTATGGGAATGAAATATTGGAAACTTTGCCTGAAAAATATCTAATGCAATATAGACTTTTAAATAGGCAGGATGCTATAAGATCGCTTCACTTTCCTGCAAATGATCAGGAACTCAAGCAGGGCAGACGGCGTTTTGTTTATGAGGAGTTTTTCTATTTTCAATTAAAAATGCAGGCACTAAGAAAGATTGAAAGAGAGCATTCAAAAGGGATTGCGCAGGCATATGATCTTTCAAGATTAATGGAGTTTATTGACTCACTGCCATTTGCTTTAACCGGAGCACAAAAAAGGGTAGTTAATGAGATCCTGACTGATCTGAAATCTCCATACCGGATGAACAGGCTATTACAGGGGGATGTTGGCTCCGGCAAAACAGCAGTTGCGGCGATTGCTCTTTTTGCCAGCAGGACAGCAGGCTTTCAGGGAGCCTTAATGGTCCCGACTGAAATCCTGGCAGAACAGCATGCGGAATCATTAAATACGATGCTGGTGCCGTTTGGGCTGCGGTGTGAACTCCTGACAAGCTCTGTAAAAGGAAAGCGCAGAAGAGAAATTCTCCAGCACCTGAAGGATGGAGAAATTGATGTTCTCATTGGCACGCATGCACTTATTCAGGAAGAAGTGGAATTTAATAATCTGGGGCTTGTCATTACGGATGAGCAGCATAGATTCGGGGTCGGGCAGCGGCGTATACTCAGGGAGAAAGGTGAAAATCCTGATGTTCTGTTCATGACTGCAACGCCGATCCCAAGAACATTGGCTATAACAGTCTTTGGTGAAATGGATGTATCCATAATAGATGAAATGCCGGCAGGACGAAAAGCAATTGAAACCTATTGGGCAAAACCTGAAATGCTTGACAGGGTACTTGGTTTTATGGAAAAGGAACTCTCAGCAGGTCAGCAGGTATATGTGATCTGTCCCCTTATTGAGGAGTCAGACAAACTGGATGTTCAAAACGCAATAGATGTCCATGCAACATTGATGCATCATTTTCATGGCCGTTATAATGTCGGTCTCATGCATGGCAGGCTTCATCCGGATGAAAAGGAAAATGTTATGAAAGCCTTCAGCCGAAATGAAAGCCAGATTCTTGTTTCCACCACGGTGGTTGAGGTCGGTGTAAATGTTCCGAATGCAACGATGATGGTGATCTATGATGCGGAGCGGTTTGGGCTTGCCCAGCTGCATCAGTTGAGGGGCAGAGTAGGTAGAGGAGATAAACAATCCTATTGTGTACTTCTGGCTGATCCTAAATCGGAAGTTGGAAAAGAACGCATGAAAATCATGACAGAAACAAATGATGGTTTTGCTCTAAGTGAGAAAGATCTTGAACTGAGAGGTCCTGGAGACTTTTTCGGAAGAAAACAAAGCGGGCTGCCGGAATTTAAAGTCGCCGACATGGTCCATGATTACCGCGCACTCGAAACCGCCAGAAACGATGCAGCATCTCTAGTGGAATCGAATGAATTCTGGCATGCAGATGAGTATCTGCCTTTGCGGCAATATTTAAAGGAAACAGGAGTACTGGAAGGGGAAAAACTCGACTAGAAAAAATTTGATGAGAGCAGATTGCAGAAAAGTTCTTTCTTGCAATCTGCTTTTTTTGATTATATACTACTATTAGTACCTAGTCTTAATATCTCGGACGGTGGGATTTTAATGAAAAGAAATAAAAAAGAACGCCAAGCATTATTAACGGACACAATAAAAGAAAATCCTTTTGTCACGGACGAGGAACTTGCAGAAAAATTTTCAGTTAGCGTCCAGACAATCAGACTCGATCGGCTGGAATTATCGATTCCCGAATTGCGTGAGCGAATCAAGCATGTTGCCGAAAAAAGTTTTGAGGATGAAGTGAGATCTTTACCAATAGAAGAAATAATCGGTGAAATAATAGATATAGAATTGGATAAAACGGCAATATCCATTTTCGATGTGAAAAATGAACATGTCTTTAAGCGTAATGGAATTGCCAGGGGCCATCACCTTTTTGCACAGGCCAATTCACTGGCAGTTGCTGTAATAAATGATGAGCTGGCATTAACGGCAAAAGCCAATATTCAATTTACCAGGCCAGTGAGATTAAATGAGCGTGTCATTGCAAAAGCAAAGGTCCTTACAATTGACATTGACAGCGGAAGAACGATAGTTGAAGTCAATAGCTTTGTGAATAACGAGCAAGTATTTAAAGGCGAATTTGACATGTTCAGAAAAAAATAATCACTAAAGGATGAAGCATCATGAAAATTGCCATAGACGCAATGGGAGGCGACAATGCCCCAAAGGAAATTGTCCTTGGGGCAATGAAAGCTGCCGCAGAATTTAAAGATGTACATATTACCCTTGTAGGCGATCAGTCAAAAATAAACCAATACCTTACTTCAAATGAGCGGATTGACATTTTACATACAGAAGAAGTCATCTTGCCGGATGATGAGCCGGTAAGAGCTGTCCGCAGAAAGAAAAAGGCATCAATGGTACTTGCAGCGCAGCTTGTAACAGATGGTAAGGCGGATGCCTGCATTTCGGCAGGAAACACGGGTGCTCTTATGGCAGCAGGCCTTTTTGTTGTTGGAAGGATTGAGGGCATTGAACGCCCGGCATTATCCCCGACTCTTCCAACAATTGGGGGAGAAGGATTCCTTTTGCTCGATGTAGGGGCAAATGTGGACGCGAAACCTGAGCATCTTCTTCAATATGCCATTATGGGTTCTATATATACCGAAAAGGTCCGCGGAGTTTCCAACCCAAGAGTAGGCCTTCTAAATATCGGAACAGAAGAGAAAAAAGGCAATGAGCTGGCAAAAAATACATTTGATCTGCTGAAGAAGGCAGATATCAATTTTATCGGAAATGTAGAGGCGCGCGATTTGCTTGAAGGAGCTGCGGATGTAGTAGTGACGGATGGCTTTACAGGCAATATGGTGCTTAAGACAATTGAAGGTACTGCTTTATCAGTATTTAAAATGCTGAAAACAGCTCTGACCAGCAGCTTAAAAACTAAATTGGCAGCAGCAGCCTTAAAGCCTGATTTATACCAGCTGAAATCTCAAATGGATTATTCTGAATACGGCGGTGCAGGTTTATTTGGATTAAAGGCGCCGGTTATTAAAGCGCATGGTTCTTCTGATGCAACAGCTTTATTCAGTGCAGTGAGGCAGACCAGGAACATGGTCGAAAACAATGTTGCTGATACGATTAAGGAAGCAGTTGAAAAAGAAGCCCAAAAACCAGCTCTTAAATAAACAACTTAAACTTGGGGGGAAGCACGATGGGTAAAATCGCATTTATATTCCCTGGGCAGGGATCCCAGGCCGCAGGGATGGGAAAAGCCTTAGCTGCACAGGATGATAAAGTAAAATCATTTTTCGAAAGAGCCGATCAAAAACTTGGATTTTCATTATCGTCCCTTATTTTTGAAGGGCCTCAGGAGCAATTGACTTTGACAACAAATGCACAGCCTGCACTGTTGACTACTGGCATTGCCATTCTCGATTATTTTAAAAGATCTGGAATAACACCTGATTTTGTGGCGGGTCATAGCCTTGGGGAGTATACAGCACTGGTAGCTGCGGAAGCTATTTCCTTTGAGGATGGAGTGTATGCTGTGCGTAAGCGTGGGGAATTCATGGAAGAAGCAGTTCCTAATGGCGAGGGAACAATGGCTGCTGTATTGGGCCTTGACAGGGACAAGCTTACTGCAGTTACAGAAGAGGTTTCTGCAGGTGGAAATCCGGTTCAGCTTGCAAATTTGAATTGTCCTGGACAAATTGTCATTTCAGGTTCAAAAGCAGGAGTGGAACTTGCTTCTGTGAAGGCTAAAGAAGAAGGTGCCAAGCGTGTGCTTCCACTGGAGGTAAGCGGCCCGTTTCATTCCCAATTAATGAAGCCTGCTGCGGAGAAGTTCAGGGGAATCCTTGACGAAATTGAGATTAAAGATGCAAAGGTTCCAGTCATTGCCAATGTAACCGCATCTGATATGACTTCCGCTTCAGAAATAAATGGCAGATTAATTGAACAGCTGTATTCTCCTGTACTCTGGGAGGATTCAATACGCAGGATGATTAAGCTTGGAGTAGATACATTTATAGAAATTGGGCCAGGAAAAGTACTGTCAGGCTTAGTGAAAAAGGTAGATCGTTCCCTTAAAACGTATGCCGTTTCAGATGCGGAATCATGCAAGGCAGTTACTGAATCCTTGAAGGAGGAATTGAGATGAAGCTAGAAGGAAAAGCCGCTTTAGTAACAGGTGCTTCCCGAGGAATTGGAAGAGAAATCGCTTTGGGTCTTGCCAGGCAAGGTGCAGATATTGCGGTTAACTACTCCGGAAGTGAGGCAAGGGCAAACGAAGTTGTTGACGAAATTAAAGCATTAGGCCGAAATGCATTCGCTATTCAATGTGATGTGTCGAACAGTGATTCTGTTGCCGGCATGGTGAAAGAAACCGTTGAAAAATTCGGGAAGCTGGATATTCTGGTTAATAATGCAGGGATTACAAAGGACAATCTGCTTATGAGAATGAAGGAAGACGAATGGGATGATGTTATTAACATTAACCTGAAAGGTGTTTTCCTGTGTACAAAAGCTGTTACCAGACAGATGATGAAACAGCGCAGCGGCCGCATTATCAATATTTCATCCATTGTGGGTGTCAGCGGAAATCCTGGACAGGCTAACTATGTCGCTGCCAAATCGGGGGTAATCGGCCTGACAAAAACCTCAGCAAAGGAACTTGCATCGAGAGGGATTACAGTCAATGCCATTGCACCGGGCTTTATCACAACTGATATGACGGATAAGCTGAACGAGGATGTAAGGGAGCAAATGCTGAAGCAAATTCCATTGGCACGCTTCGGGGAACCTGAAGATATTGCAAATGTGGCAGTGTTTCTTGCTTCAGAGGACAGCCGTTATATGACTGGCCAAACCCTGCATGTTGATGGCGGAATGGTCATGTAAAATTGTAACAGGCTTGTAATGCAAATTTTTTTATAAAACCTTTCAATAAAGACTAAAAATAATCTATAATACTTGAGGGGAGGTGAACAAGCATGGCAGAAGTATTAGAACGTGTAACAAAGATCATCGTGGACCGTCTTGGTGTTGAAGAGTCTGAAGTGAAATTAGAGGCTTCTTTCAAAGATGATCTAGGTGCTGATTCCCTTGATGTAGTAGAATTAGTAATGGAATTAGAAGATGAGTTCGACATGGAAATTTCTGACGATGATGCTGAGAAAATCGCAACAGTCGGTGACGCTGTAAATTACATAAAAGCTAGCCAATAATCGTTAGTAGGACCACTCTGCAGTGAGGGAATCCCCCTCACTGCAGCAATTTTTATCAGCAGATGTTTATTGTCCGGTGTTACCTGCAGCATTGAAAGGCACCATAGAATTAAGCTTCCGGTCTGCACCAGGTGACTGTGGACAGTAAATATGTTTCTCAAAAGCTCCGTTTGATAACGGGGCTTTCTTCTGTGAAAATGGCCGTGCCATATGAAACATAAATAGCTTTATATAGAAGTTTTTTTGCGTTTTTCCTCTTTATTACGTAAACTTAGGGAAGAACAATTAATTAAAATTTTTGAATGTATATTTACTTAAACCTTATGACTTTGGGGCTGGAATTTTTTTCATTGAGTTGATTGGGGCGAAAGGTGCGAGATCCTCGAAAATGATTGTTTATTTTTTTCCGGACCCTGTTCTTTCAAGGAGGATCTCGAACAGCCCATTGGCTTGCTTAGGACAGTGTAAATCAAGGTCTAGTTATTTTTAATGGCTGTTTTCGTAAAGTTTGTTGCTTTTTCATAACCTAGTTTACTTTGCTGAGTTGATTGGTGCGGAAGGCACTTGACTCCAGCGGGAGGAGAGGGAAGTGTGAGACCCCGCAGGCGAAGCCGAGGAGGCTCGCATTCCTCCCCGCGGGTTCGCTGCGTGCCTTTCGCTGCAATCAACGGACAGAATTCACAAACCAGAACAACAATCTTTCAGAAAAGGGCCTTTTTAATCGAGAATAAAACTTAAAGAATATTAATATTAGCAAGGTGGATGCATTATGCGCAGCAATAAAGATAAAGAAAGAAAATCATTTCGCGCAATCGAAAAACAATTTAAAGAATTCCAGACGGAAATCGGAATTCAATTTGAAAATGAAAAATTACTAAAGCAGGCTTTTACCCATTCATCATATGTGAATGAGCATCGGAGAAAGCCTTATGAAGACAATGAAAGACTGGAGTTTTTGGGTGATGCCGTCCTCGAACTGACTGTTTCAAAATTCCTTTACCTCAAATATCCAATGATGAGCGAGGGTGAGTTAACGAAGCTGAGGGCTGCAGTTGTCTGCGAACCATCCCTGGTCTCATTTGCCCACGAATTGTCATTTGGCAGACTGGTACTCCTCGGTAAAGGTGAGGAAATGACAGGAGGAAGAACCCGACCGGCTCTGCTTGCTGATGTATTCGAGGCCTTTATTGGTGCATTATACCTGGACAAAGGATTGGATACAGTTGTTGGCTTTTTGGAAAAAGTTGTTTTTCCAAAGATTGATTCTGGTGCTTTTTCGCATGTGATGGATTTTAAAAGCCAGCTGCAGGAGCTTGTGCAGCGGGATGGTGCAGGTGCAATTGAATATAAGATCCTTCAGGAAAAGGGGCCTGCCCACAATCGGGAATTTGTTTCCACTGTTTCTCTAAATGGCAGAGAACTTGGGACAGGCACCGGCCGATCCAAGAAAGAAGCGGAACAGCATGCGGCCCAAATGGCTCTTGAAGTATTAAAAAACCATATAAAGTAAAACATCAAAGAGCAGATACATGAGGTGACAGAGGAGGACCAAGGTTGTTTTTAAAAAGGCTTGATGTAATTGGATTTAAGTCGTTTGCTGAGCGGATAACGGTTGATTTTGTTCCTGGGGTCACAGCGGTTGTCGGTCCGAATGGCAGCGGGAAAAGCAATATAACTGATGCCATCCGCTGGGTTTTGGGGGAACAATCAGCTAAGTCCCTTCGCGGTGCAAAAATGGAGGATGTCATTTTTGCAGGCAGCGATTCCCGGAGAGCGCAGAATTTTGCAGAGGTGACGCTTACTCTTGATAACGCCGATCAGGGTCTGCCGATCGAATATAGCGAAGTCAGTGTTACAAGAAGAGTCTACCGGTCAGGTGACAGTGAATACCTGATCAATAAGCAAACATGCAGACTTAAAGATATCGTAGATTTATTTATGGATTCAGGCCTTGGCAGGGAAGCCTTCTCAATCATAAGCCAGGGCAGAGTTGAAGAAATTCTAAACAGTAAAGCTGAAGAGCGCCGGACAATATTTGAAGAAGCTGCTGGCGTGCTTAAATACAAGATAAGAAAGAAAAAGGCGGAAGGCAAGCTTTCCGAAACCCAGGATAATTTAAACAGGGTAAACGATATACTTCATGAACTGGAAACTCAGGTAGAGCCGTTAAAAATACAGGCCTCTATTGCAAAAGACTATTTGCAGCAGAAGGAAGCACTTGAGAAGATAGAGGTTGCCCTCACAGTTTATGAGATAGAGGAGCTCCATTCAAAATGGGAGCAGCTTTCACGCCAGCTCGAGCAGCATACAGAAGATGAAATGAAGCTCTCGGCAGTAATCCAGAACAAGGAAGCGAAAGTCGAAGAGTTAAAGGATCAGATTGCTGCAATTGATGAATCAGTAAATGATCTGCATGATGTTCTCCTTTATGCAAGTGAAGAGCTGGAAAAATTGGAAGGCAGAAAAGAAGTTCTCAAAGAGCGGAAGAAAAATGCCAGCCAGAATAAAGACCAGCTCCATAGAAACATGAGAGAACTTACAATGAAGATTGCTGAGTTAAAAGAGCAGGAAGAAAAGCACTCTGCTCTTAAGAAAGAAGTGAAGTCAGAAGCAGTCAGGCTTCAAAAAGCATTAAAGGAAAAGCAGGAGCAGCTAAAGCAATATAGTGAAAACACAGAAGAGAAAATTGAGTCGCTGAAAAGTGATTATATTGAAGTGCTGAACAGCCAGGCAGCCTCAAGAAATGAATTGCAGAATATTAATCAGCAGCTGAACCAGCAGGATCAGCGCAGTTCAAGGCTTGAAACGGATAATGAAAAATATATTGCTGACCGCAAGAAAAACGAAGAGAAAAAACAAAAGATACAAATAGATCTTGAAAACTTGCAAAAGGAAATAGAAAATCAAGTACATGTTTTCCGCAATGAAAGCCGCAAGCTTGAATCATTAAAGACCAATTACCAAAAACAAGAAAAAACCTTGTATCAGGCTTATCAATATTTGCAGCAGGCAAAATCCCGTCAGGAAATGCTTGATGAAATGGAAGAGGATTTTTCGGGTTTTTTCCAAGGTGTAAAGGAAGTCTTGAAAGCAAGAGGCGGCAAGCTGCAGGGAATTGAAGGAGCCGTAGCTGAATTAATACAGGTGCCAAAAGAGTATGAAATTGCGATTGAAACAGCTCTTGGCGGTGCTATGCAGCATATCATCGTACAAAATGAACAGGATGGGAGAAATGCCATTCAATTCCTGAAAAAAAATTCTTACGGCAGAGCCACTTTCCTTCCGTTAAGTGTAGTGAAAGGGAAGAAGCTGGGTACCGGGCAATTGAAAACGGTTCAGGGGCACCCTGCTTTTATCGGTGAAGCAGCTTCACTGATACAATTTGATGGAAGACACCAGCATGCTATTGAGAACTTGCTTGGCAATGTGGTTATTGCCCGGGATCTCAAAGGTGCCAATGAACTTGCGAAGCTTCTTCAATACCGTGTGAGACTCGTAACAATTGACGGAGATGTGGTTAATCCCGGCGGTTCCATGACCGGTGGAGCGGTGAAACAGAAAAGTACTTCAATTCTCTCCCGTAAAGGTGAACTTGAAGAGCTTAAGTCCAGAATTGTGGATATGGAATCCAAAACAGCAAATCTCGAAAAGCAAGTAAAACTGCAAAAAAGCGAAATTCAAAAACAGGAATTACACATAGAACAGCTTAAAAAAACAGGTGAAGAGCTTCGGCTGAAGGAACAGAAGGTAAAAGGAGAGCTCTTAGAAGCTGAGTTCGAAGAAAAAAGCATTAATGAGCGCCTATCCCTTTATGATATGGATAAAGCACAGTTTTCTCAAGATATTGAAAGGCTGCTGGCAAGAAAGGGAGAGCTTGCAGCTTTATTAGATCAGCAGCAAAAGCAGATAGCCAGCCTTGATAATGAGATAAAAGCATTAACAGAAAGAAAAAACACCCAGCAGACTTCAAAGGAAACTGTTGTATCTGAAATTAATGAGCTAAAAATCAGCTTCGCTTCCAAGAGTGAGCAGCTGAACCATGCTGAGGACAAGCTTGCTGCTATAAATTCTGAGCTTGCTGTGACCCAAGAGAAGCAGAAAACCGTTAAAGAAGATTTAGAGCTCCTTTCATCCGAAATGACAAACAGCTCTTCAGGTGAACAACATTTGGAAGAAGCAGCACAGAAAAAACTGAAGGAAAAGAATGAAACGCTTGAACTGATTTCTTCAAGAAGGAATGAGCGTTTAAAGCTCCAAGCTTCTTTAGAGGACCAGGAGCTTGAGGCGAAAGAATTGAAACGCCAGCATAAAGGCCTTGTAGAAGTTTTAAAGGATGAGGAAGTTAAGCAGAATCGGCTGGATGTTGAGCTTGAGAATAGGCTGAATCACTTAAGGGAAGAATACCTGCTGTCTTTTGAAGCGGCTAAAGAAGAATTCCAGCTTCAGATTGATGTTGACGAAGCCAGAAAGCGTGTAAAACTCATAAAGCTGTCTATTGAGGAACTTGGAGCTGTAAATCTTGGAGCAATCGAGGAGTATGAAAGAGTATCGGAACGCTATGAATTCCTGCTTGAGCAAAAAACAGACCTTCAGGAAGCAAAAGATACACTATTCCAGGTTATTGATGAAATGGATGTTGAAATGAAAAGGCGATTTGAAGAAACGTTCGAAGGGATCCGTTTTCATTTTGAGTCGGTTTTCCAATCTTTATTTGGCGGAGGCAGAGCAGATCTGCGCTTGACCCAGCCTGATGATTTATTGAATACAGGTGTGGAAATTGTCGCGCAGCCTCCAGGAAAGAAATTGCAAAACCTCGGATTATTATCCGGGGGAGAAAGAGCACTTACAGCAATTGCATTATTGTTTTCCATTTTGAAAGTAAGGCCTGTTCCATTCTGTATACTTGATGAGGTTGAGGCTGCTTTGGATGAAGCGAATGTACAAAGATTCAGCCAATACTTAAAGAGATACAGTGCTGAAACCCAATTTATTGTGATCACCCACAGAAAAGGAACAATGGAAGAAGCGGATGTCCTTTACGGTGTTACCATGCAGGAATCCGGTGTCTCCAAACTGGTTTCTGTGCGGCTGGAGGAAACAAGGGAATTAATTACTCAATAGGATCTTTAAGGCGGGACGGTTATAACACTGTTCCGCTGCTATACATAAAGGAAGTTTTGTAATTTAGCTGATCCGAATAAGTTGTTTTACTGAATTGATTAAAGCGGAAGATGCGAGACTCATTCGGAACAAACAGCATGCAGCAAAAAGCTATTAAAAGGAAGTGAAAACATGAGTTTCTTTAAAAAACTAAAAGAAAAAATCACAAAACAGACAGATAGTGTTACAGAAAAGTTTAAAGACGGACTAACCAAAACCCGCGATAATTTTTCAAATAAGGTAAATGACCTTGTTTCAAGATACCGGAAAGTAGATGAGGAATTTTTTGAGGAACTGGAAGAAATCTTAATTGGAGCGGATGTCGGTTTTGACACTGTCATGGAACTGGTTGATGAACTGAGAAAAGAAGTGAAGCGCAAGAATATTCAGGATCCGCGCGAGGTTCAGGCAGTTATTTCTGAGAAGCTTGTAGATATTTATGACAGTGCAGGAGAAACTTCTACAGAATTAAACATTCAAAAAGATGGACTTACAGTAATCCTGTTTGTAGGTGTTAATGGTGTCGGAAAAACTACGACAATCGGAAAACTTGCCCATAAGTTCAAGAGTGAAGGAAAAAGTGTCCTGCTTGCGGCAGGTGATACTTTCCGTGCGGGAGCAATTGAACAGCTAGAGGTATGGGGTGAACGTGTCGGTGTAGATGTCATTAAGCAGGGAGCCGGCTCTGACCCTGCAGCTGTCATGTATGATGCTGTCCAGTCTGCCAAGTCCCGCAAGGCTGATATTTTAATATGTGATACAGCAGGGCGCCTTCAGAACAAAGTTAATCTAATGAAAGAATTGGAAAAGGTCAAGCGCGTAATTGAAAGAGAAGTACCTGGTGCCCCTCACGAAGTATTGCTTGTTCTTGACGCTACAACTGGACAAAATGCCATGATACAGGCAAAGACCTTCAAAGAAGCAACGGATGTTTCCGGGATTGTTCTTACAAAGCTGGATGGTACTGCAAAAGGCGGCATCGTTCTGGCAATCAGAAATGAGCTGGAAATACCGGTGAAATTTGTAGGTTTAGGTGAAAAAATGGATGACCTTCAGGAATTTAATGCAGAACAATATGTGTATGGCCTTTTTGCCGACATTGTCGAAAAAGAAGCAGATGCAGAAGAAGAGGAAGAATAAAAAATATCCTGACAAAACAGCCTGAGAACATTCTCAGGCTGTTTTTTTACGGTATTTAAATAAAAAACAGTTTGAAAATTACATTTATTAGTGTAAAATTACACTATGTAGTACTCTTCCTTGTTTTTGTCTGAAAGACAAATAATTTTATATTCTCAGGAACTTTTTGTCATTAGTCTGCGTCTATAAAATGGAAGAAGTTATCAGAATGAGAAAAATTTATAGTCGTTAAGGAAGTCTATAAATATTAAAAGCAGATACTTAAGGTATTAAAAGGGGAGATTGGGTTG
Source organism: Cytobacillus sp. FSL R5-0377 (assembly GCF_038004385.1). Taxonomy (NCBI): domain Bacteria; kingdom Bacillati; phylum Bacillota; class Bacilli; order Caryophanales; family Bacillaceae; genus Cytobacillus; species Cytobacillus sp. FSL R5-0377. The sequence goes on along the minus strand of NZ_JBBORA010000001.1, from coordinate 753,589 downwards.
CGCAGAAAAATAAAAGTTATTATTATGGCTTTCTTCTGCTTTGTATTTATGTTTCATCCATTTCAATCAGCAGAAGCTGCCTCAGGCATTAAAGTTAGTCTGGATGAGGGCTTTGGCGGAAAAGTAAAAAGAGGTGAGGGATTCCCTCTTAGGATTAAGATGGAAAATACAGGTGAGGCATTCAGCGGGAATTTGCTGATAAGTTACCATCCTTCTTACAATACCAGCGGTGCAGTAACTGTAAAAGTAGAGCTGCCGGCCGGTTCAGCAAAGGAATATCTGGTTACGGTACCTGGAATAACGGAGGATCATCCCTCCATGTATCAGAACATTCCCTTGCTGACTCTTTATGAAGGAGATTGGAAAGATGGGAAAAAAGTCAGTTTTACTGGTGAAAAAACATTAAAGCCGAAATTTATAGATATGGCAACTGAAGTAATTGGCGTTCTTAGTGAAAACTATGATCGAGTAAAAGAGCTGAGGACACTGCCATCTAAATCGATGCTTGAGCTTAAAAGGGAAGATTTGCCCGATGACGCCACAGGATTGGAAACGCTCGATTATCTGATTATTGATGAATTCAAGATTTCCCAGCTTAGTGACCAACAGCAAAAAGCGATAAAGGACTGGGTTTTCCGCGGTGGAACTTTGATTGCAGGAGGAGGACCGGATGCAGGCGGCACATATGGAGAGCTGTATTCTCTGCTGCCGATGAAATTAGAAAATGAATCATCCGCTGCTGTCAAATTCCTGCAGCCGGCAAAGGGAGAAGAGCCGGAATTTCAAGAGCTCAACTTTTTTACTGGCCCGGTTGAAAAGAGTGCAGAAGTTATTGCTAAAAGCGGTGATCTCCCTGCAGCATTGAAGAAGGAGTATGGAAGCGGGACGATTTTACAGACGGCTTTTTCATTGGGGGATGAGCCTTTATCTTCATGGCAGGGGTATGACACATGGTTTGATGGCTATATTAAACAGGCATCAGGTGCAGGCACTGGTTCAAGCCCCTATTCACAGGATTATCTGGACCAGCTTTATTGGGAATTTGCAGAAGTAAATGAATTCTTTCCTGCATCCAATTTTTCAGTCGGACAGCTTATTGGACTTTTCGCCGGCTATATTATTCTCATAGTGCCTGTGCTTTATTTTGTGTTAAGAAAGCTTGATAAACGGGAGCATTCCTGGTGGATCATTCCTTCTATAGCCATACTGATGGGGGCAGCTGTCTTTGGAATGGGAGCAAAAGACAGAATTTCTCAGCCGCAGCTGAATCAGATGGGGATATATAAGTTGAATAACAATCTGCTTACCGGATACCAGGCTTCAACCCTGCTGTCAAATAAAAGCGGTGAATATATCCTCTCAATGCCAAAAGGTGAATTTAATGCTGTGGTTTATTCTAACAATTCAACGTCTTCTGATCCTCTAAGAGGCGGAATCATGGCTGAAAAAGTAAAATACAATGAGATTATTTTCCCTGAGGTGGGGTATTGGTCATCCAAAACCATCTACGGAAAAGCTCAAACGGAAATAAATGGGGAATTAAAAGCGGACCTGACTCTTAAAGAAAAAAAATTAACCGGAACTATCAAAAATGAGAGTGACTTTAATTTTGAAGAATTATATATTTGGTCAGGCAATGATGCAATAAAACTGGGTTCAATCAAAAAAGGTGAGACAATTAAAGTAGATAAAACGATAAAACAGTCCCTCTTGAGCAGACCGTACGGCGGAACATTTAATGGAGCATCCCCTGCCAATGGACAGAATGACATTAATAGGTTAAGAAAAGAAAGGCTTGAAAGTGCCTCTTCTACGTTCCTGCTCGGAGATGCATCTCAGCCGGTCCTGGCAGGTATTACAAGAGAATCTGTCATTGATGTAGCAATGAAAGGAAAGAAAGCCAAACAGAATAATACCAATTTGATTCTTCAGCCATTTGAGGCTAAAAATGAGTTTTCCGGCTCATTTACATTGAAGGAAAGTATGATGGCAGCTGATTGGCATGTGTCTAAGGGCCAAATTTATGAAAAAGGCATAGGCAGCACAAGTGGTGAAATGATGCTTGAAGACGGAGAATATGAATATTCTTTAAGTCTTCCGAAGCAGATGAAAGAGAAAAGCTATAGTCTCGAAGAAATTTCCTTAAAGATTAATAGCCAAAGCGTTCAGTATTCAATTAAAAACCATAAATCAGGTGAATGGCTGCCGATTGAACCGGATCAAAGGAGCTTAAAGCTGACAAGTAAAGATGACTTATCACAGTATGTTTCAAAAGATGGCCGATTTATTTTGAAGCTTATTAAGTCTTCACAGGGAGATCCTTTCGTTCAATTACCTGCTGTAACAATTAAAGGGGAGGTGGCAAAATGATCGAAATAATAGATTTAACGAAACGGTATGGAAAATTCACAGCACTTGATTCCTTAAACCTTAATATTGAAAAAGGCAGTGTTTTTGGCTTTGTCGGACAGAATGGTGCAGGAAAATCAACAACCTTCTCGATTTTGGCAACCCTGCTTGCCCCAACTTCGGGATCGGCTTTTGTCAACGGGTATGATGTGCAAAAGGAGCCTAAGCTTGTGAGAAAGCAAATAGGCTATATGCCGGACTTTTTCGGGGTTTATGATCAGCTAAAGGCTGATGAATATCTGCACTTTTACGGAGCAAGTTACGGAATTCCATTTGCAGAACGCGAGAAGCTGATTCCGCAGCTGCTCGACCTTGTTAACTTATCACATAAAAGAGAGTCATATGTGGACCTTCTATCAAGAGGCATGAAACAGCGCCTCTGTCTTGCCAGATGCCTAATTCATGATCCCGAAGTCCTGATCCTGGATGAGCCGGCATCAGGACTTGACCCAAGAGCAAGGGTTGAAATGAGGGAGATATTAAAAGAATTGAAAAGTATGGGCAAAACGATTTTAATATCTTCACATATTCTGCCAGAGCTTGCAGAGATGTGCGATACCATCGGCATTATTGATCAGGGTAAACTGGTGGCTCAGGGGTCGGTTGCTGATATCCAGGCACAGCTCAGAGGAGAACGGCTGATTCTTGTAAAAGTTCTTGGAAATGTGGAAACTGCCATTTCCTTTTTTGAAGATGATCCTAAAATTTCCAAATTATCATTGCATGAAGAAGGGGCATCTATCCAGTTTATTTATAAAGGGACTGCTGAAGAGCAAAAAGAGCTTCTTAAAAGGGCCATTTTGAATAATCTGGCAATCACCAGCTTTGCTGAAGTGGAAACAGATCTGGAGGATGTCTTTATGGAAATTACAAAGGGAGTTGAGCTGACATGAAGAATTTAATCGTGAATCCAGTACTTAATAAAGAATTCAAGCTCCGCTTCCGAAGCTTTAAAAGCTACCTTGGTGTCCTTTTTTACCTATTGGCATTAGGGATTATCATTGTTGGTTTTATTATTATTGAATCACTGTCAAACAACATGCCGGGATTTTTTAAACCGGATCAGAGCCGGACAATGTTTATGGTTTTATCTATACTGCAGCTTGGCCTGATTCTGTTTATAACCCCGGGATTAACAGCAGGGGTTATCAGCAGCGAAAGAGAGAGGCAGACCTTAAATATCATGCTAACGACCACCCAAAGCTCTTCAAGCATCATATTAAGCAAGCTAATTTCCTCCATTTCATATTTAATTTTGCTGATTGCGGCAAGTTTGCCTCTTTATAGCTTTGTGTTTTTATTTGGAGGTATTTCTCCAGGACAGCTCCTCATCACAATGGGATTTTATTTGTTTACGATCCTGGTTTATGGAAGCATTGGAGTTTTATTTTCGACACTGATTAGAAAAACCATTGTCTCGATGGTTACCACCTATGGGGTTACACTATTTTTAGCAGGCGGAACGGCATTCCTAACTTTGATTTTTATGCAATTAACAAATGCCTACGGGTATTCAGGGACTCAGCCGACAAATCCTTTGCCATATTTCCCGGCTATGCTCAATCCGGTCATTATTCTGATGAGTACCTTTGAGCCTGAAATGACCAATGAAATAACAAGATCAACAGGCATTGAATTTCCTTTGTGGATTTCATACTTAATTTCTTACACATTGATTTTCATTGGAGCTGTGCTGCTTAGCATAAAGAAACTTCGTCCCAATATGAAAAAGGGTTAGCAGTTTATTCGGGCAAATCCCAAGGGGACGGGTTTGCCCGAAATTCATAATAAGGGAATGATATCGGTGGAAGACCGCAATCAATATGTTAGACTCTTAAAACCGGTAAAAAGACAGCTCCTGTTTCAGCTGGTTGTTAAGGAATTTCAGGTTTTCCTTTTAACAGCTGCTGTCCTGGCCTTTTTTCTTATGATTGCAGCAAGATTTTTTGTTATCCCGTACCTGCAAAACTATTTCCTGATGATTATATTACTCTCAGCACTTTTCGCTATTTTTAAAATTTGGAAGAAACGGCCGGACATAACTCAGGCGGCATTACTGTTCAATAGGTTTGTAGCCGACGACAGAGTCATTACTGCCCATTCTTTCCTTGAAAATGATGATATTCTCGCAAGATTGCAGCTGGCGGATGCAGTCAAACATATGAAAAAGGTTCACCATCAGGTTTTAGGCAGGAAGAAGGTTTTCATTCTTCCCAAGCATCTTTTAATTTGTTTGGCTTTATTTGGGATGGCGATGTTTTTATACATGCTGCCGGGAGAGAAAATGGAATTGGCCCAAAAGCGGGAGAAGGAAATGGAGATAGTTAAAGAAGCCAGAGAGGAACTTGAGAAAAAAGCCGAGAAGGAAAAGAATCCTCAAGTAAAAAAAGCATTACAGGAAGCAACAGAGAAGATTGCAGGAAAAAAGTCAGCTGAGGAAGCTTTGAAAGAATTAGAGAAACAAACAAAAAGCTTTGAGTTAAAAGCAATTAAAGAAAAAGAGAAATCATTAGCCCTGGAAACTATGAAAAACAATCTTGAAAAGAACGGGTTAGAACAATTAAGCCAAATGCTGAAAGATAAAGATCTGGCTTCATTTGGAAAAGAGTTGTCTAAGCTCAACAAACAGAATGCGAAACTTAATGAAGATCAGAAACAGGCCTTGAAGGAGCTTACTGGCAGTGAAACACAAATATCCGAAGAAGAGCTTTCAAAACTTCTTGAACAGCTGGAAAAAGCTATGCATTCAGAAGAGCTTTTAAATCAGCTGGCTGCAGCACAAGATGCACTTCAGAGTTCAGGACTATCATTACAGCAGCAAATGGCAGCGAATGGAATGCCGCCTGGCCAGCTTGCATTCGCTCCGCCTGGACAGCCGGGCAGCTCTGGTAACACTTCCAATATGCCTCAGCAAGGACAGCAGAATAATTCAAATCAGCAAAATAATCAAAATCAGCCTGGAACTAGCTCAAATAACGGAAATAGCAGCGGGTCAGGAACAGGAACCGGGAATGGCAGCGGTTCAGGCTCCGGCTCCGGAAATGGTTCAGGCTCCGGCTCCGGAAATGGTTCGGGATCTGGTGCAGGGACAGGTTCAGGCACAGGCACAGGTACGGGAAGCGGTCTTGGAGGAGGTGCAGGACACGGACAGGGATCCAGGGATCTGCTTACCATTCCATCAGGAATGGAAGGAAAGAAAAATATTGAAAATGATAACGGCAGTCTTGGACAGGGGACTTCTGGCCAGCAGTTTGAAGGGGATGGCCCTGTTTTAAAAGGAACGATCAGACCTTACAGTGAAGTGTTTGGGAATTATCAGAATTCATATAGACAGAGCACAGACCGGTATAAGCTGCCGGCTGATTTAGAGGAAATTGTTAAAAATTATTTTACAAGTATTGATCCGGATAAGGAGTGACTTCAATGTCCGCAACACAGGAAAAAGTGCAGCAATTCGCACAAGCAGCAGATATTATTGCGAAAGTGAAGGATGAGATTCAATCATTTATAGTGGGACAGGAAGAGGTAGTCGAACAAGTATTATGGAGCATTATCTCCGGCGGTCATGTATTGCTTGAAGGATTGCCGGGTCTTGGTAAAACGATGCTCATTAAGACTATTGCAGAAGTGCTGGATCTGAAATTCTCCCGCATTCAATTTACACCTGATATTATGCCATCAGATATAACGGGAACCATGCTGCTTCAGCCAGACGATGCAGGCAGGCAAACATTCAGTTTTCATAAAGGGCCGATATTCGCCAATATTATCCTGGCAGATGAAATTAACAGGGCCACACCTAAAACACAAAGTGCACTGCTTGAGGCAATGGGAGAAAAAACAGTTACCATTATGGGTGAAACAAAAAGGATGGAAAATCCATTTTTTGTTCTTGCAACTCAGAACCCAATTGATATGGAAGGAACTTACCCTCTGCCGGAGGCTCAAACGGACCGGTTTCTATGTAAAATAAATGTAGCTTATCCGACGCAAGCTGAATTAAAAGAAATTGCCCGGAGAACGACTGGTGTACTAAAAACTCATTTAAATAAAGCAGCTGGACTGAATGATGTAATTGTTCTTCAGGAACTTGGAAGAGAAATCCTCGTTTCAGAGGAGATCCTGGATTATGCTGTATGGCTGATCACAGCCACACACCCGGATTCAGAGTATGCACCCGAAACTGTTAAAGAAAACGTCCAATATGGCAGCGGTCCCCGCGGCCTTCAGAGTCTCATAAATATGGCAAAGGCAAGGGCATTGTGCTCAGGCAGGTACAATGTTTCAATAGGCGACCTAAAAAGTGTTGCCTATCCGGTTTTACGCCATCGTCTCATCTTAAACTTTGAAGGAGAAGCAGCGGGGATTACAGCAGATTCGATTATAGAAGCTCTGATAAAAGAAAATTTCCGGGGAGCTAATAGCTGATGAACAGCCATCAAATCCTTCTTGGAAAGCTGCAGAAGCGTAAAATTTCTGTAAAGACCAGGAAAAGAGGGTTTCATTCAGGTTCCAGACAATCACATAAATTCGGATCTTCCATGGAATTTTCTGACTTCAGGGCATATCAGCCTGGAGACGATATCCGGCAAATAGATTGGAATGTCTTTGGCAGGACACAAAAACATTATATTAAACGTTTCCTGGATGAGCAGGAACTATCTATTGCTGTTTATCTGGATGCCACTTCATCCATGACCAAATTGGAAGAAAAATGGGAATATGCCAAAGCGCTGGCTGCTGCTTTGAGTTTTATGATTCTTTCCGGGGAAGACCGTCTCCTGTTTTCACCGGTTTCTTCTTCCGGCTCACAGCCTATCAAAAGAAAAGGGTCTATATACAGCAGGCGAACATTCATGGAGATCCAGAAAATAGAACTATCAGCCCTTTCAAGTAACTTTCTGGGCAATCTAAAAGGCACTCTTTCAAGACATCAGCAGCTTGCTGTAATAATAGCCGATGGCTTTGAACCGCTTCAGGAATGGGAAATCCTGTTTAGGAAGTTAAGAGGGCTGAAACAGGAGTTCTGGCTATTTCAGGTCCAGGCCAAAGAAGAAATAAAACCGTCATATTCTGGAGACGTAAAGTTAATTGATAGTGAAAGGGGGGCCGCTGTAAATGTGAGTATGAGTCCTTCCGTATTGGCCGAATACGAAAAGCGTTTAAAAGAACATAATGAACAGCTTGAGATTCTATGCAAACGGTATGGCGGCCAATATATCTATGCCCCTGAAACAAGAGATCTTCAGACAGTTCTTTTCAGGGATCTGTATGCGAAGGGGCTGGTCAGGTGAGAACAAAATGCAATTCTTAAATCCTGTATATTTTGTTTTATCCATTTTTATCGGAGCGGTTGTCCTATTTTATTTCTTTCGGAAACAGTATACAGAAAAGACCATTTCCTCCAATTTGCTCTGGGAACAGGTGCTGAATGAGTGGCAGGCTTCCCCTTGGCTTAAAAAACTTCAGCAGAATCTGTTATTTTGGCTGCAATTATTGGCACTGCTATTATTGATGCTGGCTCTTGTGCGTCCGTTTTGGCTTGAAGATTCATTAAAAGGAGAACACATAATCATCATTATAGATCCATCTGCCTCTATGTCGGCTGACAGCGGAGGGAAAAGCCGTTTTGAAATCGCAAAAGAGGAAATGCTTGGCCTTGCGGGAAAGCTTAATGGCCAGCAAGTAAGCTTGATTCAAGCAGGAGAGAAAAGTGAGATTCTCTTAAGCAGGGAAGATGATTCAAATGCTATTCGAAGAACTATTAAGAAGCTGGAGCTTACTTATGAACATGAAAATATGGAAAAAGCCATCTTATTGGCAGAATCCCTATCTTCAGGAAAGGACACCGCTCTTCATGTTTTTTCAGATTCGGCTGCCAAAAAAGATTTTATGAAGGAATCGGGCGGTCTATACACGGTGGTACATAATATTGGAGAGAACGCAGCAAATGTGTCGCTGCAGTCATTCGGGACAGCGGCCGAGGGTGATCGTATTTCAGCAGTTGCAGTGATAGAAAACCAGTCTTCTGAAAATATAGAGACAGGCGTTACAGTAAAATCTGAGGAAGAAGTACTGTTTGAACAGAATGTATCATTAAAAGCAAAAGAGGATATAACCGTTCAAATTAAAGATCTGCCGGTAAAACCTTATTACGAGGCAGCTATCACCATTAGCGATGGCTATAGTGCAGATAACTCAGCAGCCTCTATTTACACTGACCCAAAACCAAAGGTTTACACTATGGGAGATGTAAATCCATTTGCAGTGAAAGGCTTTCAAACTATTGGTGCCGAACTGCTGCAGACAGATCCGTCTGCCCTCAAAGGCTTGGAAATGAAAGGTGTCGTTGTAGCTGAAGGAAGCACATTATCGAAACTTCCAGAGCTGCCGATGATCTTTTTCAATACAAGCAAAAATAGAATAAAACTTGATGAAGCAATTACAGGTGATGATGATCGGCTTTTGGAATATGCAAATTTTGAGAAGGTATATATCAGTTCTGCATCCGCCGTTCTGAAAGGGGAATGGGAGACTGTATTGAAAAGCGGGGATATTCCTTTAATTCAGAAGGGAATGCATAATGGGCAGCCAATAATTATCGTCAATTTTGATCTGGCTGACACAGATTGGCCTCTCCTGCCGGGTTTTCCAATCTTTCTATATAACTCTTACCAGTGGCTATCCCAGCAATCAGAATTCCTTGGGTATTTCAGCTCCGGAGAAGAGAGATGGATTAATATAGGCAATGGAACTGGAAGCTGGGAAATTTTCAATAATAAAGACGAAAATCTATACTCTCTAGATCTAAACGAGGAAACCTTTAAAGCTCCTATAGCCCCCGGAACTTACCAGGCGGTATCAGGGAATCAGATTTATTATTTTTCCGTCCTTCTGGATGAAAGAGAGAAAAGTGCAGGAACAGAAGAATCCTTTACACTGAATGCAAAATCATCTGAAAAAAACAGCATGACCCAAAGGCCAAATGAAAGTTTCTGGTTTTGGCTTTCTTTAATAGCTTTAATATTGATTGCTATCGAATGGGAGGTATATCGCCGTGGGTATAGAGGTTAAATATCCCTTCCTGTTACTGCTCCTGATCCCTGCTGTTATTATCGTCTTTTTATTTATTCGAAATCAAAGGGGACAAGGAAGTGAAAAGTTTTGGATTGCCGGTCTAAGGCTGGTTATTTTCTCTTTAATCATTATTGCACTGACCATTCCCCAAGTACTCCTTCCCGTCAAAGGGCAGACTGTCATATTTCTGGCTGACCGTTCTGCAAGCATTGGCTCAAATGAGGAAGCACTGGCCTGGATAGAAAACAGCACCGGCTACAGGAAAAAGGATGATCAATTTGCCGTTGCGGCTTTTGGAAAAAATGCAGTGCTTGAACAAAATTTGGGCAGAAACCGTGAAGTTATATCCGAATTTAATGGGATGGCTGACAACTCTCAATCGAACCTGGAAGCGGGCCTGCAATTTGCCGCTTCTCTCATTCCGAGGGAGTCTTCCGGCAGAATTGTCTTGATGTCGGACGGGAATGAAACGGAAGGAGAAAGCCTGGCAGCAGCTGCAATATTAAAAAATCGGAGTATCGAGATTGACCATGTTCCACTAAGAACAGCAGCAGGTGAAGATGTTTCAATCTCAGAATTAGACGTTCCTCCTTCACTATATTTAGGGGAAGAGGCTCCGATTACAATAGAAGTTACCAGCAATATTGCCAAGGAAGCTGAAATCAGACTTTCTGTAAATCATAAAGAAGTTTTAAAGGAGACTGTTCAAGTAAACGAAGGGAAAAACATTTATACGTTTACCCACAAAGCGGATACCGCAGGGTTAACAGCTTATAAAGCAGAGATAGCAGCAGACCGGGATGCCTATACTGAAAATAATACCCTTCACTCGATAGTGAATGTGAAAGGAACTCCTAAAGTTCTGATTGTACAAGGAGAGGACGCCGGTGATATTTCAAATCTGTTAAAAGGTTCTGGCCTGGAGACAGATACGGTTATTCCAGAGAAGCTTCCGACCGTTCTGTCGGGCTATTTGCAATATCAGTCGATCATTTTTAATAATGTCCCCGCAACAGTTATTTCAGCGCGGCAAATGACACTGATGGAGAAGGCGGTGAAGGAATTCGGCACTGGTTTTATCATGTTTGGCGGTGAAGAAAGCTTCGGTCTGGGAGGCTATTTTAAAACGCCGATTGAGAAATTGCTTCCGGTGGATATGGATATCAAAGGGAAGAAAGAAATGCCCTCCTTGGGTCTTGTGTTAGTTATGGACCGTTCCGGAAGCATGGCAGGAAATAAAATCGAATTGGCAAAAGAGGCGGCTGCCCGCTCTGTTGAACTGCTTCGTGAAGAAGATACACTCGGATTTATTGCATTTGATGACCGCCCATGGGAAATCCTTGAAACCAAGCCTCTCAAGGATAAGAAGAAGGCCATTGAAAAAATCAAATCCATTACACCCGGCGGGGGAACAGAAATCTTTACCTCTCTTGAACAGGCTTATAGTGAGCTTGAAGATTTAAAGCTGCAGAGGAAGCATATCATTTTGCTGACAGATGGACAATCAGCCGCAAATGGAGACTACGAGTTTCTAATCAAAAACGGGAAAGAGAAGAATATTACTCTCTCAACTGTTGCACTTGGTCAGGATGCTGATAGAGGGCTTCTTGAAGAACTTGCGGGGATGGGATCAGGGCGTTTTTATGATGTTACTGACTCTTCCGTCATACCTAGCATTTTATCTCGTGAAACCGTAATGGCTACAAGAACTTATATCGAAGACAACCCATTTTACCCAAATATACAGCCTTACCCTGACTGGTCCTCTCTTTTTGAAAATGGTGTGCCGAAGATGAATGCCTATATAGCTGCAACGGCCAAGCCGCGGGCACAGGTGCCATTGTTAAGTGAAAAAAAAGACCCTATACTTGCTGAATGGCAATATGGAATAGGGCGGACAGCGGCTTTTACATCCGATATTTCGGGTAAGTGGTCGGGAGAATGGGCCAGCTGGGAAAAGTGGCTGTCCTTTATTAATCAGCTTGTTACTAAAACCCTGCCGCAATATGAAAGTGAACCATATAGAGTTGATGTCGAGAACAAGGATGGTAAAACAGTGCTCACCCTGGAGTCTGCGGGAAGCATTTCTTTGCCCATCGAGACATCCATCGTGTCAGAAACGGGTGAACAGGTAGAAGCTAATATGAGACTTACAGCTCCAGGTAAATATGAAGCGCAGATGCCTGAAAGGGAGGGAATGTATTTTTTAAATATTAAACAGACTGATGAGAATGGAAAAGTTCAGGTTCATCAAACCGGATTTACCGTTCCCTATTCTGAAGAGTATCTGCAAAAGGGAACAAATAAAGAGCATTTGAAGTCACTCTCAAATATGACTGGAGGCAATGAGCTGGCGAACGGTGAAGAAGCATTCCTGCCGCTGAAAAAAAAGGCAAGCACCAAACAGCCGATCAGTGAATGGCTGCTTCTGGCTGCATTCCTGCTATTTTTCTTAGAAATTGCAGTAAGGCGCTTTGGGCTTACTGGACTCGCAGCGGGAATTTTGAAGAAAAACAGAAAAGTGATAGAAAAGCCTGTGAAGATACCAAAACTTAAAGCTTCCGGAAATAAACCGTCTCCTGCCGATCAGGAGTCAGTTAGTCTTCAAAGGGAACTACCTGTAAAGGAAACACCTGAAAAAATAAAAACAAGGAAGCCAAACCGGACAAGGCCAGCAGCAGAACCCTCGCCTCAGGAAAGAGAAGAGCGGATGAAAAGACTGCTGGATGCAAAAAACAGGAAAAAATAAGTGGAATCAAAGTTGAAGGATGCCTGCTGCGATCACCCGGACGCATTACTGCCAGTACTGTAAAGATATTTTCTTGACATGCTGTGAAATTCTATGTAAACTTACTTTGTAAAGGCTTTTCACTTAACAAGGGGGAATAGGGATGCTCGAAAAGACAACGAGGATGAACTACCTTTATGATTTCTATCAATCGTTGTTAACTCCTAAGCAGAGAAGCTATATGTCCCTTTACTACCTGGATGATTTTTCGCTTGGAGAGATTGCCGAAGAATATGATATAAGCCGGCAAGCGGTTTATGACAACATAAAGAGAACGGAAGCAATGCTTGAAGAGTATGAAGAAAAGCTATTATTATTTCATAAATTTCAAGAGCGCAGCAAGCTGATTGCAGAAATAAAAGAGATGCTTCAGGAAGGTTCTCCTTCCCGAGAGGCATTGAAAGAGGCAGTGGCAGAGCTTGAGAAATTAGATTAGGAGGCGGCATAAATGGCATTTGAAGGATTGGCCGACCGACTGCAAAATACAATTCAGAAGATCCGCGGAAAGGGCAAAATCAATGAAGCGGATGTAAAAGAAATGATGCGAGAAGTTCGTCTCGCTCTTTTAGAAGCGGACGTTAACTTCAAAGTTGTCAAGGAGTTCGTCAAAAAAGTCAGTGAACGCGCTGTCGGGCAGGAAGTATTAAAGAGCCTGACGCCGGGACAGCAGGTAATAAAGGTTGTTAAAGAAGAATTAACGGAACTGATGGGCGGAGAACAAAGCAAAATTGCTGTTTCCAAACGCCCGCCGACTGTCATTATGATGGTTGGTCTTCAGGGTGCCGGTAAAACGACTACAACCGGAAAGCTTGCGAACCTGCTCCGTAAAAAGTATAACCGCAACCCGCTGCTGGTTGCTGCAGACATCTACCGTCCTGCGGCGATTAAACAGCTCGAAACGCTTGGCAAACAGCTTAATATGCCTGTCTTCTCCCTTGGCGATCAAGTCAGTCCTGTTGAAATTGCAAAACAGGCCATCGCAAAGGCAAAAGAGGACCATAACGATTATGTTCTAATCGATACAGCAGGAAGACTGCATGTGGATGAAGCTCTAATGGATGAGCTAAAGCAAATCAAAGAGCTTTCCAATCCAGATGAAATTTTCCTTGTTGTAGATGCCATGACTGGTCAGGATGCGGTTAACGTAGCACAAAGCTTCAATGATCTGCTGGGTCTTACAGGAGTTGTCCTGACAAAGCTGGATGGCGATACTCGAGGCGGTGCGGCTCTATCAATTAGATCCGTAACAAACACGCCGATTAAATTTGTCGGTCTTGGCGAAAAGCTGGACGCCCTTGAAGCGTTCCATCCGGAACGGATGGCTTCCCGTATTTTAGGTATGGGGGATGTCTTATCCCTAATTGAAAAAGCACAGGCTAATGTGGATGAAGAAAAGGCAAAAGAGCTTGAGCAGAAAATGCGCACTGCTTCTTTCACATTTGATGACTTTTTGGATCAGCTCGGTCAGGTCCGCCAAATGGGACCTCTAGATGAGCTTTTGAAAATGATGCCTGGCGCCAACAAAATCAAAGGCTTGAATAATATGCAAATCGATGAGAAGCAAATCACTCACGTTGAGGCCATTATTAAGTCGATGACTAAGGAAGAGAAAACTCATCCGGAAATCATCAATTCAAGCCGCCGCAAACGGATTGCCAAGGGAAGCGGAAGAACCGTCCCAGAAGTTAACCGTCTGCTGAAGCAATTTGAAGATATGAAAAAGATGATGAAGCAAATGGCCGGCATGCAGCAAAAAGGCAAGAAAAAAGGCGGATTTAAGCTTCCTTTTAACCCTTTCTAAGCCGCTATTTAAGCTTTTCATAACATGTAAAGAAAAAAACCTTTACAAACTAATTAACTATCTGATATTATACTATCTTGTGTGAAACTATTCGGAGGTGCTTATTTAAAATGGCAGTAAAAATTCGTTTAAAGCGTATGGGTGCTCATAAAAACCCTTTCTATCGTATCGTTGTAGCTGATTCTCGTTCTCCTCGTGACGGACGTTTCATTGAAACAGTAGGAACTTACAATCCGGTTGCTCAACCAGCGATCGTTGAAATCAATGAAGAGTTGGCTCTTAAATGGCTTCAGACAGGTGCTAAGCCATCTGATACAGTACGTAACCTTTTCTCTAAGCAAGGCATTATGGAAAAATTCCATAACGCTAAAAACGGTAAGTAATTCATTATAAGATGAAAGAGCTTATCGAAACGATTGTTAAGCCCCTTGTTGATTTTCCGGAAGATGTTCAAGTGAATGTCCAAGAAGAGGATCAGCGCGTAACCTATCAGCTTTCTGTCAACAAGAATGACATGGGGAAAGTAATTGGGAAGCAAGGGCGCGTTGCGAAAGCAATTCGGACCGTTGTTTATGCAGCAGGTTCAACAGAACAAAAGAAGATCTTTTTAGAGATCATCGAATAATTATCCTGCAGTAAGCGGGTATTACCAAAAAAGGAGGGGATTCCCCTCCTTTTTTTACAATCTATAAATATAATCATCGCCAACTAAGAATGTGACAGCAGTGTCAGTAACGCCGTTTTTTCATCCGGATTATGATTTGGGAGGCGCTGAACATGAACATTATTCAAACTGTTACAGTTAAGCAAGTGCTGACAGAGAATAGCAAGCAAGAACTGCTGGAAGGCTACGTGGCCAAAAAAAAGCAGCTGCAGAAAGAAAGTGATCAGCTAAGGTTTGAACTAAAAAAACTGGAAAAAACCAAGAAGCTGCATCCGGCCAATCTGAAGCAGCACTTTGAAAAGGAAATTCAACTGAGGCAGGAAAAAGTTCAGCTGCTGGATTTTCAAATAGAACAATTACATATGCTACCTTTAGGAAGCGAATTAAAAGAAAAAGAAGTCCAGGCGATTATCGAGGTTAAAAAGGGTACCCCCTGGGAAGACATAGAAAAAGGGAAAACAATCATCATAAAGGATGGAATTGTTGATGAAATACGCTAGAGGTGATAATACATGCAGAAGTGGTTTAACGTAGGGAAAATTGTGAACACCCACGGCATAAAAGGGGAAGCGAGAGTCATTTCCAAAACAGATTTTGCAGAAGAAAGATATAAGTCGGGAAATAAACTGTACTTGTTCATGCCGGAGGCAAAAGGAGAGCCTGTTGAGCTGACAGTAAAAGCACACCGCACTCATAAATCATTTGATCTGCTTACCTTTGAAGGATACGAAAATATCAATCAGATTGAAAAAATGAAGGGCGGCATTCTTAAAATTTCAGAAGATCAGCTTGGCGATCTTGAAGAGGATGAATTTTACTACCATGAAATTATCGGGTGTACGGTTGAAACACTTGATGGAGAAGAAATAGGAAAAATCAAAGAAATTCTGTCTCCCGGAGCAAATGATGTATGGGTAGTTAAAGCAAAAGGCGCTAAGGAGATTCTGATTCCGTATATTGGAGATGTTGTTAAGGAAGTTAATGTGGAAGATAAACTTGTGAAAATTAATGCGATTGAGGGATTGCTTTAATGATGAATATTGATGTGCTCACTCTGTTTCCGGAAATGTTTGAAGGGGTCTTGGGACATTCAATATTAAAAAAAGCGGCAGAAAACCAAGCGGTAACGTACAATGTTGTCAACTTCAGGGAGTATGCCGACAATAAGCATAAAACGGTTGATGATTATCCATATGGCGGAGGAGCAGGGATGGTTTTAAAGCCTCAGCCAATATTTGATGCGGTTGAGGATCTGCGCAGTAAGAGCGGGGCATCTCCAAGGGTTATTCTGCTGTGTCCTCAGGGGGAGCGCTATACGCAAAGAAAAGCTGAAGAGCTGGCAGAAGCAGATCACCTGATTTTTGTATGCGGCCATTATGAGGGATATGATGAAAGGATACGGGAGCATGTTGTGACAGATGAAATTTCAATTGGTGATTTTGTGCTGACTGGCGGCGAGCTTGGAGCGATGGTTGTCATCGACAGTGTCGTCCGATTGCTTCCTGATGTGTTAGGCAACCAGGAATCTCATATGAAAGATTCCTTCAGCACAGGTTTTCTTGAACATCCTCATTATACACGTCCAGCAGAATTCAGGGGCCTTAAAGTGCCGGATGTCCTCATGTCAGGCAATCATCGCCTTGTTGAAGAATGGAGAGCTAAAGAATCGTTGAGAAGAACGTATTTAAGGCGTCCTGACCTTCTTAGTGATGCAGATTTAACAAAAGAACAGCAAAAATGGCTGGATGACATAAAAAAAGAAGATAAATAACATTGAAGTTGCCGTCCAAATATGTTATGATACTTTTTGTGACTTAGGCTGAACTTGTTCAGCTTTCGTCTGATAAAGATGTTCCGCTGCAAACACAGGTTGTGCATGAGCGTCTGTTGAGAGGAGTTGAAAACGATGCAAAAACTTATTGAAGAAATCACAAAAGAACAGCTTCGTACTGACCTTCCGTCTTTCCGTCCTGGTGATACTGTACGTGTACACGTAAGTATTGTTGAGGGAACTCGTGAGCGTGTTCAGGTATATGAAGGTGTTGTGATTAAGCGTCGTGGTGGTGGAATCAGCGAAACTTTCACAGTTCGTAAGATTTCTTACGGTGTAGGCGTTGAGCGTACATTCCCTGTGCACACACCTAAGATTGCGAAGCTTGAAGTTATCCGCCGCGGTAAAGTCCGCCGTGCGAAACTTTACTACCTGCGTAACCTTCGCGGTAAAAAAGCTCGTATCAAAGAAATTCGATAATAAAGAAAAGAAGGAGCTTGTTCAATCAAGCTCCTTTTTCTTTCATGAAAGAGTAAAGTACAAATAATATTACATAAATGTTAAATAATATAAAAATAAGATTCCCATCGTGTTTATTAAGAAGAATTTTTGTAAAATAAGTAAGACAACACTTTCCATGGCAGGTTAGTTATGGGTTAGAAGAATGGTGGGGGATTAAATGGCAAAAAAGAAAAATGAATTGTGGGAATGGACAAAAGCTCTTGTAATTGCAGTTCTGTTAGCGGCAGTCATCAGATATTTCCTGTTTGCTCCAATTGTGGTTGACGGCTTGTCCATGATGCCAACATTGCATGACCAGGACCGGATGATTGTAAATAAATTCAGTTATAAAATTGGCGAGCCGGAGCGCTTTGATATTATTGTTTTCCATGCACCTGAAAACAAAGATTACATTAAACGGGTAATAGGGCTTCCGGGAGACAAGATTGAATATAAAGATGATACTCTGTTTGTTAACGGAAAACCGTATGATGAGCCTTACCTGGATGAATATAAGAAGCAGGTAATTGATGGGCCTCTGACAGAGCCATTTACTTTAAAAGAGAAGATCGGACAGGAAACAGTTCCTGAAGGGCATTTGTTTGTAATGGGTGACAACCGCCGCTTCAGCAAGGATAGCCGACACATTGGCCCTGTTGCAATGGAAGAGGTACTGGGCGATGCCGGAGTAATATACTGGCCAATTGAGGATATTCGCATCGTTGATTGACGATTATCTGCTATATAAATATATATTGGATGGAGGTGCCGGCTGTGACGATTCAGTGGTTTCCCGGCCATATGGCAAAAGCCAGAAGGCAGGTTACAGAAAAATTAAAACTTGTTGATATCATCTTTGAGCTCGTTGATGCCAGGATTCCTTATTCATCAAGAAACCCGATGATCGATGAAATCATTCAGCACAAACCCCGGCTTGTTTTATTGAATAAAGCTGACATGGCTGATAAAGAAGCAACAAAGAAGTGGATCAGACATTTTGAAAATAAGGGCATAAGAGCTCTTGCGATAAACTCCCAGGCCGGACAAGGCATGAAAGAAATTGTCTCCGCATCTCAGGAAATTCTTCAGGAGAAATTCGATCGAATGAAAGCCAAAGGTGTAAAGCCGAGGGCAATCCGGGCAATGATTGTCGGTATTCCAAATGCCGGCAAATCCACACTAATAAATCGCCTGGCCAAAAAGAATATTGCAAGGACAGGAAATACTCCCGGCGTTACGAAAGCCCAGCAGTGGATAAAGGTAGGGAAAGAGCTGGAGCTGCTCGATACCCCTGGAATTTTGTGGCCAAAATTTGAGGATCAGGAAGTGGGACTTAAGCTTGCTCTGACAGGCGCAATCAAGGATACTATATTAAATCTCCAGGATGTAGCAGTATATGCACTGCGCTTTCTGGGTGAAAGATATCCGGATCGCCTGAAAGAACGTTACCAGATCGAAGAAATCCCGGAGGAAATTGTTGAAGTCTTTGATAAAATCGGCAGGCTGCGAGGCTGTCTGATGGGCGGCGGCGAAATTGATTATGATAAGGTAACAGAACTGGTAATCAGGGAATTCCGTTCTGAAAAAATGGGGCCAATTACATTGGAGCTGCCGGAGGAAATGGCAGTCCGAAATGAAGCTGAATAATAATTATTAAGACCTTCTGTTCGCAGGAGGCCTTTATTTTTTGGAAGAAATGACGATACATAGATTAGCATAAAAAGGAGAAAACATGGAAAAGTTAACCATTCGCCAAATAGAAGAAAAGATAAAAACAATTGAATCAGAGGATGACCCATTCCTTCACTCAATTAAACAGGATGACAGAAAAGGTGTGCAGCAAGTTTTGGCAAAATGGCATTCCCGTATGTTGTTCCAAAAGAAAATACATGAGAAGCATAAAGAAATGACACGTTATGAGCGTCAGTACAGAAGCCGTGGTTTTGAATGTATTGCCGGAATAGATGAAGTCGGCAGAGGGCCGCTTGCGGGGCCGGTGGTAGCTGCAGCAGTTATATTGCCTGAAGACTTTTACCTGCCGGGATTAGATGATTCAAAGAAAGTGCCTGAACGAAAAAGAGAAGAATATTTTGACATGATAAACACTAAGGCTGTAGCTGTCAGTGTGGGGATCATTGAACCCGCGGAAATCGACCGAATTAATATATTTGAAGCAACAAAAAAGGCAATGCTATCAGCAATTGAAGGCCTGAATCCAAAACCGGATTTCCTGCTTGTAGATGCGGTAAAACTTTTAACACCTTATCCAATGGAAGCTATCATAAAGGGAGATGGCAAAAGCGTAACGATTGCTGCAGCCTCTATCATTGCAAAAGTCACAAGAGACAGAATGATGGCTGAAATAGGCAAGGAGTTTCCCCGATATGGATTTGGGAAAAACATGGGCTATGGGACGAAGGAGCATCTTGAAGCGATATCAATTCATGGAATTACGCCTTATCACCGGAAAAGCTTTGCACCGATAAAAGATTCTTATAATTAATAGAGTAGAAGGTGAAGGTATGAAGCCGTCTGAATTAATTCAAAAAATTATAAGGCATGAGCAAAGCAATGCAGGAAAAGCGGCTTCATTCAGGCCTGGGCAAATTGTCAGCGGTAAAGTAGCGAAGTTATTTCCGAATCAGACGGCAGAGGTGCAGATCGGGGTACATAAAGTGATTGCACAGCTGGAAACCCCTTTGTCTGCTGACTATAGATATTGGTTTAGAGTCGAGCCGGGTGAAGGGCTGCTGCATTTAAGAGTTATGGATTCTGTAAAAGGCCAAAGCAAAGGAGCTGAGGCAGAAAGCCTTCTAAGACAGCTTGGAATGCAGGTGTCCCCGGAAAATAAAACCCTCATTCAATATTTTCTTAAGGAGCAGCTTCCGATTACTGGTGAAACATTAAGGATGGCATCGGAATGGATTTATGAAAGCATATCTGCTGCCGAAGTCCTGAGGACTGTTAAAGAGCTGATCATAAGGCAGCTTCCCTTTTCGAAGAATGTTTATTCAGCGCTCTCCTCAGTCTTAAACGGGGACCCATTATCTTCACTAATAGGAGAATTGCGGGATGAGTTAAAGGGAGTTGATTTATCATCCAAAGGAAAGCAAATATACTCTATACTTGAGAATTTGACAATGGCTTCAAGAGACAAACTGGGCCAGCAGGCAGTTGTAAGACTGTTTTCAGAGTGGCTGAATGCAGAAGGTCTGGCTAGTTCCCGAACAGCTTTCGAGCTTTTGAAAACAGTGGGGATGTTACCTGGTGAAGCTGGCGAGGATGCTGCCGTAAAACAGCTTATTGAGGAAGGCGTGCAAAACAAACCGATTTTTCAAACACTGACTGCTCTTTTGAAAATAAGCAAATCAGGGAGCAGGCGTGAATTCATTTTAAATTTGGCCAAACTTAATGGTTTTTTTGCACAAAGGTCTGAAAGCAGCAGACAGAGTCAAGCTTTACAAACAATACTTAATGATTTTCGGAATGGAAAATTATCTTTTCCTCCAGAAAAAAATGTACTTAACACTCTTTTGAAATCAGCTCTATCTCTTACCATAAATGATGATTCTGGACATTTATTAGATGGGGAAAAATTCAAGCAGGCTGCTGTCCAGGCAGGGAGATTATTGGGAGGTGAAAAGCTTTCCGGTGCAGCTGCTCTCACACCTCAGGAAAATACAATGCTGGCAGAACTGAAAACAAGCCTTCGTCCCGAATCTCCTCTGCCATATGACCAGCGTCATATTCATAGTGAATTAAAGAGAATAATCAAAACACTGGGATTTTCTCATGAACATCATGTCCAAAATTTATTAAAACAGCAAGGTGGTGGAGGCGACGAAAATCTGGACACCCTCAAACCGCTCCTGATGGACTTCTTAAACGAAGAACCTGTGCATGCAGCTAAGAATGCAGCGGAAAGGCTTCTGCATAAAATAACCGGCTTTCAGGCGCTCTCGCAGGAATCCGGACCATTGCAGCACTACATCTTTCAGCTGCCGGTTTCTTTATGGGGAAAGGTCACCGATTTGACAATGCAGTGGAGCGGGAGGAGAACAGAAGACGGAAACATTGATCCCAGCCATTGCCGGGTTATCTTTTATTTGGATTTAGAGCATCTGAATGAAACGATTATCGATCTGCAGGTCCAAAACAGAATCATCAGCATTACAGTTATAAATGAGCATACTGAGATGAAAAGTTTAACTTCCCCGTTTGCAGCTGAACTAAAAGCAAATCTATTTACATTAAATTATAAGCTGTCTTCGGTTTCTTTTCAGAAGCCGGAGCCTGCCGGAGATTCACTTTCAGCAGGACAAGCAATGACTTCAATAGTACCTGCCAAATCATTCAGCGGAGTAGATATAAGAATATGAAAAAAAATCCCAATGTAAAAAGGAAAGAAGCGGTAGCGTTAAACTATGATCCTGAGAGTAATGGGGCACCAAAGATATCTGCAAAGGGGAAGGGCCTGACAGCTGAAAATATCCTTGCAAAGGCTAAGGAACATGGTATTCCGGTTCAGGAGGATCCTGCACTTGTTGAGCTTCTTGCCAGGCTTAATATCAATGAAGGAATTCCAGAAGAGCTTTATCAGGCCGTTGCAGAGGTATTTGCATTCATCTACAGAGCAGATCAGGAAGCTGGAAAGAGGGGAAATAGGAATTAATCTATTCTGGTAAACCAATATGTTTCTCTCACACTAATCATTTTTAGAAGCAAGGAGCGGTATTATACTTATATTCAAGTAGAATCGAAAGCTATCGACTGACAGTTTTCTTTATTTTAATAAAATATTTTTTCCATAAAATTAGGGTCTAATCCTCTTTAATACCAGGGTTTATGAACTATCCAATATTTATAATTTTTAAAGAAATATAATATTTTAGAGTAAATGGTAGACAAGGGTTGTGTCATTTAATAAAATGAAAGCGCAGTCTATTTTTTGAAGAGTTCGATAGGAGGATGGGAAATGAATATACATGAGTATCAAGGTAAAGAAGTCCTCAGACAATACGGGGTTGCCGTTCCAAATGGAAAAGTGGCATTTACAGTAGAAGAAGCTGTTGAAGCTGCTAAAGAGCTTGGCACTGAGGTATGTGTGGTTAAAGCGCAAATCCACGCCGGAGGACGCGGAAAAGCTGGCGGTGTAAAAGTTGCCAAAAATCTTGACGAAGTTCGTACATATGCAGGTGAAATCTTAGGAAAAACACTTGTTACACATCAAACAGGCCCGGAAGGCAAAGAAGTAAAGCGTTTACTGATTGAAGAGGGCTGTGACATTCAGAAGGAATATTATGTGGGTCTTGTCCTGGACCGCGCCACATCCCGTGTTGTTTTAATGGCATCGGAAGAAGGCGGCACAGAAATCGAAGAAGTGGCTGAAAAAACGCCTGAAAAAATCTTCAAGGAAGAAATCGATCCGGTTCTAGGTTTAACAGCATTCCAGGCTCGCAGAATCGCATTTAATATCAATATTCCATCAAAACTTGTCGGACAAGCTGTTAAATTTATGATGGGCTTATACAGAGCATATATTGAGAAAGATTGCTCTATTGCTGAAATCAATCCATTAGTTGTAACTGGAGACGGCAAAGTTATGGCTCTGGATGCTAAGCTGAACTTTGATGCAAATGCACTTTACCGTCAAAAAGACATCCTGGATCTTCGTGACCTTGAAGAAGAGGATGCAAAGGAAATCGAAGCATCAAAATACGACCTGAGCTACATTTCCCTTGATGGAAACATAGGCTGCATGGTTAATGGTGCAGGATTAGCGATGGCTACTATGGATATCGTTAAGCATTATGGCGGAGACCCGGCCAATTTCCTAGATGTTGGGGGCGGAGCAACAGCTGAGAAAGTAACTGAAGCTTTCAAAATCATCCTTTCTGATAAAAACGTAAAAGGAATTTTTGTTAATATCTTCGGCGGAATCATGAAGTGCGACATCATCGCCACTGGTGTAGTGGAAGCAGCAAAGCAAGTAGGCCTGAATGTGCCATTAGTTGTTCGTCTTGAAGGCACGAATGTTGAAATGGGCAAGAAGATTCTTGCAGAATCCGATATCGATATCATCGCTGCTGAGTCCATGGCTGACGGTGCACAAAAAATCGTTTCTTTAGTAGGCTAAGAATCAAAAATGAGCGGCCGTTCAGTATTAAAGGCATATAGCGGAATCAAAGGATTTTACTTAACGTCTTTATGCGCAGGATGGCTCTCTTTAGACCAGAAAGGAGAATTAACGTGAGCGTATTTATTAATAAAGATACTAAAGTTATAGTTCAAGGGATTACTGGTTCAACAGCCCTTTTCCATACAAAGCAAATGCTTGAATACGGAACGCAAATTGTCGGCGGTGTAACTCCGGGTAAAGGCGGTACTGAAGTAGAAGGTGTTCCTGTTTTCAATACAGTGGAGGAAGCAGTTAAGGCGACAGGTGCCAACGCCTCCGTTATCTATGTTCCCGCTCCATTTGCTGCAGATGCGATCCTTGAAGCTGTTGATGCTGAATTGGATCTTGCTATCTGTATCACTGAGCATATTCCTGTATTGGATATGGTTAAAGTTAAGCGTTATATGGAAGGCAAGAAGACCCGCCTTGTAGGTCCTAACTGCCCGGGTGTTATCACTCCTGAAGAGTGTAAGATCGGCATTATGCCAGGCTACATCCACACTAAAGGACATGTTGGGGTTGTTTCCCGTTCAGGCACATTGACTTATGAAGCTGTACATCAGCTGACACAGGCAGGTATCGGCCAATCAACTGCAGTTGGAATCGGCGGAGATCCAGTTAACGGAACAAACTTCATTGATGTTTTAAAAGCATTCAATGAAGACCCTGAAACTTATGCTGTCATCATGATTGGTGAAATCGGAGGAACTGCTGAAGAAGAAGCTGCAGAATGGGTTAAAGAAAACATGACTAAACCTGTTGTAGGCTTCATCGGCGGACGCACTGCACCTCCAGGAAAGCGTATGGGTCATGCTGGCGCAATCATCTCAGGAGGTAAAGGAACAGCTGATGAAAAAATCCGTGTAATGAATGAGTGCGGTATTCAGGTAGCTGACACTCCATCTGTAATGGGTGAAACACTGATAAAGGTTCTGAAAGAAAAAGGCCTTTATGACCAGTGTAAAACACACTAATCTTTTCAAATAACTTAAGAATAGTCCCTCTTTTTGAGGGACTATTTCTGCTTTGCCATTTTCCCCGCACACACCCCTTCATTAAAAAACAATACAGGAGGCTTCCATGAATGAATTTAATATGAGGCTCACCCATCTCCATCACTGCAGAGGAATGAGCTGGAAGATGATTTATTATATTCTTAAGAAAGATCCAGAATTAAAATTTTTGTATAATGATGCACCCTATCGAATAATACCCCCGGTAAACTCCACTAAGGAATCTCTCTCCAATGTATTCCAGGATCTGCATTCTGATCGAATCCATGAACAAATTCGCCAATACTCACCAAATGGCATTAAAGCCATTACTATTTTTGACGAGGAATATCCCATTCTTTTAAAAGAAACATACCAGCCGCCTTGGGTTTTATATGCCCGGGGCGATACCAGTCTTTTGAATAGCAGGGTACACCTGGCTGTTGTTGGTTCCAGACAGGCAACAGAGTATGGCGAAAAAGCCATTCAGTCCATTTTTCCGAAGCTTATTGAGCAGGGGATTATTATTGTAAGCGGGCTGGCAGCCGGTATAGATGCGATTGCACATAAGGAAGCAATTAAAAATAAAGGAAAAACAATCGGTGTCATAGCAGGTGGCCTGTTTCATATTTATCCACAGGCAAACCAGAAGCTTGCTTATGAAATGATGAAAAATCATCTGGTAATATCTGAATATCCGCCGGACACAAGGCCCTCAAGATGGCAGTTTCCAATGAGGAACCGAATCATAAGCGGGATTTGCAGAGGGACACTGATAATTCAGGCGAAAAGCAAAAGCGGCTCTCTTATTACAGCCAATTATGCTGTGCAGGAAGGACGGGAAGTGTTTGCAGTACCAGGGAATATTTTTAGCCCATTCTCAGCCGGAACAAATGAACTAATTCAGCAAGGTGCCAAACTGGTAAAATCGGCTGAAGAAATCTTGGAAGAGTTTGCTTACTGATCAGTTAAAAATGAAAAATGGAGCCTTGATAAATTAGAGGCTCTTCTCTTACATCCCTGATTTTAAATTTGTTTATTTAAAGGATTTTTTACAAAAAGGTTGAAATTCTATTAAAACTGTTATACATTTTGCAACAGGTATTAAGGAAATTAAGACTATGCTATTTAGTTATTATAGGGATTTATCTTGGAAACGGTTGCGGAAATAATCTGATTAAGTTTGACAAACTTGAATAGAATGTAGAATAATAATGAATATTTCAGTACACACGCAGTTAATGAGACTGCTTTAATGGTAATAAATAATAAATACAGGCAGTTTAGCAGGTGAAAATACCGCATTCCATAAAGGTTTTGCCTGGATGTATAAAATTCCCTCTCAAGGAGGACTATTGATGTCAGAGTTTCTTGTTATCGTTGAGTCACCTGCAAAGGCAAAAACGATTGAACGCTATTTAGGAAAAAAATATAAAGTAAAAGCTTCTATGGGACATGTCAGAGATCTTCCCAAAAGCCAAATGGGCATAGATGTGGAAAATAATTTCGAACCCAAATACATAACCATTCGCGGAAAAGGTCCTGTTCTAAAAGAGCTTAAGACTGCGGCAAAAAAAGCTAAGAAAATTTATCTCGCGGCTGACCCCGACAGAGAAGGGGAAGCTATTGCCTGGCATTTGGCACATAGCCTGGATATGGATATTAATTCGAATTGCCGTGTTGTCTTTAACGAAATTACAAAAGATGCCATAAAAGAATCCTTCAAGCATCCAAGGCCAATCAATATGGATCTTGTTGATGCACAACAGGCTAGAAGGATGCTGGATAGACTGGTCGGCTATAATATCAGCCCTTTACTATGGAAGAAAGTGAAAAAAGGGTTAAGTGCAGGAAGAGTGCAGTCTGTTGCAGTCCGATTGATCATCGACCGCGAAAAGGAAATCAAGGACTTCATCCCAGAAGAGTACTGGTCCATTGACGGAGAGTTCCTTAAAGGGAAAACAGCCTTCGATGCATCATTTTACGGATTTAAGAATGAGAAAGTTGAATTGAAGTCGGAAAGCGATGTTCAGAATATTTTAAGTAAAATGAAGGGCAATAAATTCAAGGTGGAGTCAGTCACCAAGAAGGAAAGAAAGCGGAATCCAGCAGCCCCTTTTACTACTTCATCACTTCAGCAGGAAGCTGCAAGAAAATTAAATTTCCGTGCCAAGAAAACGATGATGCTTGCACAGCAGCTTTATGAAGGAATTGAGCTCGGCAAAGAAGGTACTGTCGGTTTAATTACTTATATGAGAACTGACTCAACACGCATATCTGAAATTGCCCAAAGTGAAGCTGCAGACTATATCCAAAACTCTTACGGGAAAGAATTCCTTCAGAGTGAAAAGAAAAAAGAAAAGAAAAACAGTAATGCCCAAGATGCCCATGAGGCCATCCGCCCGACAAGTACGCTAAGGTCGCCTGCAAGTTTAAAAGAATACTTGTCGCGTGATCAGCTTCGATTATACAGGCTTATCTGGGAACGCTTTGTTGCAAGCCAAATGGCACCAGCGGTTATGGACACTATGAGTGTTGATTTAAAAAATGGAGAAGTGATTTTTCGGGCAACAGGCTCTAAAGTGAAATTTCCAGGTTTCATGAAAGTGTATGTTGAAGGCACTGATGATCAGTCTGAGGAAAAAGATAATATGCTCCCTGATCTTCAGGAAGGAGATGAAGTCCTTAAAAAAGACATCGAACCTAAACAGCACTTCACACAGCCTCCTCCAAGGTATACTGAGGCAAGACTGGTGAAAACACTTGAAGAACAGGGGATTGGGAGGCCATCTACGTTCGCTCCGACACTTGATACAATTCAAAAACGCGGATATGTTGCTCTGGACAATAAACGTTTTATTCCGACCGAACTTGGTGAAATCGTTCTTGAATTAATCATGGAATTCTTCCCTGAGATTCTTGATATCGAGTTTACCGCAAAGATGGAAAAAGACCTGGACTATGTAGAAGAGGGCAAAGTCAATTGGGTAAAGATCATAGATGATTTTTATGGAGACTTTGAAAAGAATCTTAAAATAGCGGAAAAGGAAATGCAGGAAGTAGAAATTAAGGATGAACCTGCCGGTGAGGACTGTGAACAATGCGGAAATCCTATGGTGTTCAAGATGGGACGTTATGGAAAGTTCATGGCCTGCAGTAATTTCCCTGACTGCCGCAATACCAAACCGATTGTTAAGGACATCGGTGTGAAATGTCCAAAGTGCAATGAAGGAAATATAATTGAAAGAAAAAGCAAAAAGCGGCGGATCTTCTACGGCTGTGACAGCTTCCCTGAGTGTGACTTTATTTCTTGGGATAAGCCGCTGCCGAGAAGCTGTCCAAAATGCGAAAACCTTCTGGTTGAGAAAAAACTCAAAAAAGGCGTTCAGGTTCAGTGTGTTGAATGCGACTATAAGGAAGAAAAGCAAAGTTAAGGGTGAGCTTAAATGCTCACTCTTTTCTATTGATGGGTTCAGTATCCAAAATAATTCCAGCCCGCCTGGCTTTTTCAGCGAAATTAGGACATGAAACTTTTTTATTTTTAAATCGTATTGTAAAATGGCAAAATGAATAAGAACAGGGTAAAGTAAGAAAGACTGTTCCTAAAAATATTAATTATTCATGACATCGTCATCATAGGATATATGGAGGTTTAATTAATGAAAGATACAGCAGTGAATGTAATTGGCGCAGGTCTTGCAGGCAGTGAGGCAGCTTGGCAGCTTGCGAGCAGAGGGATCAAGGTAAGGCTCTACGAAATGAGGCCGGTAAGGCAGACTCCTGCTCATCACACTGATAAATTTGCAGAACTTGTCTGCAGCAATTCCCTGCGTGCAAATACTTTAACAAATGCAGTCGGGGTATTAAAGGAAGAAATGAGAAAGCTGAATTCTGTTATCATCCATTCAGCTGACAGCAGTGCAGTTCCAGCAGGCGGAGCACTGGCAGTTGACCGCCATGATTTTGCAGCCCGTGTAACTGAACAAGTTAAAAACCATCCGAATGTAACGGTCATTAACGAAGAAGTGAAGGATATTCCGGAAGGGCCAACTATTATCGCTACTGGACCGCTAACAAGTGAAGCTTTATCAGCAAAATTAAAAGAGCTGTCCGGGGAAGATTATTTATATTTCTATGATGCAGCAGCTCCAATTATCGAAAAAGATTCAATTGATATGAATAAAGTTTATTTGAAATCACGTTATGACAAAGGAGAGGCGGCGTATCTCAATTGTCCAATGACGGAGGAAGAATTTGACCGCTTTTACGAGGCTCTTACCTCCGCGGAAACAGTTCCGCTAAAGGAATTTGAAAAGGAAATCTTTTTTGAGGGCTGTATGCCAATAGAAGTGATGGCAAACAGAGGAAAGAAAACAATGCTTTTCGGACCGATGAAGCCAGTAGGTTTAGAAGACCCTAAAACAGGAAAAAGGCCATATGCAGTTGTCCAGCTCCGCCAGGATGATGCAGCAGGAACGCTTTATAATATTGTAGGTTTTCAGACACATTTGAAATGGGGTCCACAAAAAGAGGTAATCCGCTTGATTCCTGGCCTTGAAAATGCAGAGATAGTAAGATATGGTGTTATGCACCGGAATACATTTATCAATTCTCCAAAAGTCCTTCGTGCAACATATCAGTTCAGGAATAGGGATGATTTATTCTTTGCAGGGCAAATGACCGGAGTTGAAGGGTATGTTGAATCGGCAGCCAGCGGACTTGTGGCAGGCATTAATGCTGCAAGGATTGTATTAGGCGAAGATCCAATAGAGTTTCCTCATGAGACAGCGATAGGAAGCATGGCACGTTATATTACCACAGCAAACCCGAAGAGTTTCCAGCCTATGAATGCTAATTTTGGTTTATTCCCTGAACTTCCCGAAAAAATAAGAGGAAAAAAAGAAAGAAATGAAAAGCATGCTGAAAGAGCATTAGGAACAATTCAGAACTTTATGAAAAATTTGTAAATTATGTTGCATTGGGCTGCTGAGTTGTGATAATATTTAGTAGCCCATGCGAGGTGAACATTTAATGTCTGAAAATGTGAACGTTTCTTTAAAGTTGTTTATTGAATATTTACAAATTGAGAAAAATTATTCACAATATACTATTGAACATTACCAGTATGATATTAGTGAGTTTTTTATGTTCATGTCTGAACAAGCGATTCCAGACTTAACAAAGGTCGAGTATCAGGATGTCAGGATATATCTCACTGATCTTTTCGAAAAAAAGATGTCGCGCAAGTCAGTTGCGAGAAAAATATCAAGCCTAAGGAGCTTTTTTAAATTTTTGCTGAGAGAAGAGATAGTTGCTGAGAATCCATTCGCACTTGTTTCCATTCCGAAAGCACAGAAAAAGCTGCCGGAATTTTTCTATGAAAAAGAAATGAAACAGCTTTTTGATGCTTGTGAATCAGCCACTCCTCTGGGGCAAAGAAATAAAGCCCTTCTTGAAATATTATATGCAACCGGCATCCGCGTTAGTGAATGCAGTCAAATCCGCTTAAAGGACCTGGATATGCATTTATCAACGGTTCTTGTAAGGGGAAAGGGCAGCAAAGAAAGGTATGTCCCTTTCGGAAGCTTCGCCCAGGACGCAATTGAAACATACATAAACCATGGACGTAAAGAATTGCTTGGAAATGGGAATGTGCAGGAAAATTTGTTTCTGAATGCCCGGGGCGGTCCTCTTACAGCAAGAGGAATCAGGACCATTCTTGACCGGATGATAGAGAAATCATCCTTAACAGGCAAAATCCACCCCCATATGCTTCGCCACACATTTGCGACGCATCTAATGGCTAATGGGGCTGATATGAGAACAGTCCAGGAATTGCTTGGACACGCATTTCTATCTTCAACCCAGGTATATACACATGTTACGAATGAATACTTGAAAAAAACTTATTTGGCCCATCATCCGCGAGCATAGCGGAAAAAGCCAATAACGAATAGTCTGCAGAAAAATCTAAAGGCAATATGCTCCAAAGGAGGAGTCTTTCATGTCCGAATTTCATGCAACAACAATATTTGCTGTGCATCATAATGGAGAATGTGCAATGTCCGGCGACGGCCAGGTTACTTTTGGAAATGCAGTTGTAATGAAGCACACTGCAAAAAAAGTCAGAAAGCTGTTCAACGGGAAGGTGCTTGCAGGATTCGCAGGCTCAGTTGCTGATGCATTTACGTTATTTGAAATGTTTGAAGGAAAGCTTGAAGAGTATAATGGAAACCTTGAGAGAGCAGCTGTAGAGCTTGCAAAAGAATGGAGAAGCGATAAGGTTCTGCGCAAGCTTGAAGCAATGCTTATTGTAATGAATAGTGATAGTCTGCTGCTCATCTCCGGTACAGGTGAAGTTATTGAGCCGGATGATGGGATTCTGGCTATTGGATCAGGAGGCAATTATGCTCTTGCAGCTGGACGTTCCCTAAAAAGATTTGCAGGTGAACACTTGTCAGCAAGAGAAATCGCCAAGGCCTCTCTGGAAATGGCTGCCGAAATATGTGTATATACAAACCACAACATTATAGTGGAAGAACTCTAATAAAAGGAGTGCTGTTACATGGGTAAAGGAACAAGTTTAACTCCACGCCAAATTGTTGAGCGCCTGGATCAATATATTATCGGTCAAAAAGATGCAAAAAAAGCGGTTGCTATAGCTCTTAGAAATCGCTATCGCCGCAGCTTGCTTGAAGAAAAACTGCGGGAAGAAATAAATCCTAAAAATATATTGATGATCGGCCCAACTGGAGTAGGAAAGACTGAAATTGCGCGCAGAATGGCTAAATTGGTGGGTGCACCATTTGTTAAGGTGGAGGCAACTAAATTCACTGAAGTTGGTTATGTCGGCAGAGATGTTGAATCCATGGTAAGGGATCTTGTGGAAACATCAGTCCGTCTTGTAAAAGAAGAAAAGATGGCCAGTGTAAAGGAAAGAGCAGAAGAGAATGCCAATCGCCGCATACTTGAACTGCTAGTACCTGGTGCCAAAAAAACAGCTAATTATAAAAATCCACTTGAAATGCTATTTGGCGGAGGTAATGATCAGCAGCAGGATACGTATCAGACAGAAGATTTAAACCTCCAGGAAAAGCGCAAGATTGTAAAAGAAAAGCTTGCACTTGGCGAATTGGAAAATGAAGTTATTACCGTTGAAGTGGAGGAGCAGCAGCCTTCCATGTTTGACATGCTTCAGGGCTCAGGAATGGAGCAAATGGGCATGAATATGCAGGATGCCCTAAGCAATCTTATGCCTAAGAAAAGGAAAAAAAGAAAACTGACTGTAAGAGAAGCCAGAAAGATCTTAACAAATGAAGAAGCCCAAAAGCTGATTGATATGGATGAAGTCGGCCAAGAGGCTGTTTTCCGTGCTGAACAGTCAGGAATAATATTTATTGATGAAATCGATAAAATTGCCAGCAAAAATAGTGGCGGTTCATCTGCAGATGTCTCAAGGGAAGGGGTTCAAAGAGATATTTTGCCGGTGGTTGAAGGTTCAACAGTAGTAACAAAATACGGATCTGTAAAAACCGACCATGTATTGTTTATTGCTGCAGGTGCTTTCCATATGGCAAAGCCTTCTGACCTGATTCCGGAATTACAGGGACGTTTTCCGATCCGTGTGGAGCTGACTAAGCTGACTGTGGAAGATTTCTACAAGATACTTGTGGAGCCCGATAATGCATTAATTAAACAATATGAAGCATTATTGGTAACAGAAGGTATACAAATTGAATTTTCTGACGATGCTATTCATAGGATTGCTCAATTTGCTTTCGAAGTTAACCAGAATACGGATAATATTGGTGCAAGGCGTCTTCATACAATCATGGAAAAACTTCTTGAAGATTTATCATTTGAAGCACCGGACATCACCATGGAAAAAATCACAATTACCCCTCAATATGTTGAGGAGAAACTCGGTGCCATTTCCCGCAATAAGGATTTAAGCCAGTTTATACTGTGACCTTATTGTTTAAAGAACAAAGGCAAAGGGTATGGAAAAATGAATACTGAAAAAAGTCAACAACAGCAATAACTTATTTAATTTTAACAAAATATATGTTTATGGGTTGCAGCAAATAGGAGGAAATACAATGGATTTATTAACAAAAACTAGAAAAATTAATGCAATGCTTCAAAGAGCAGCCGGGAAGCCGGTTAATTTCAAAGAAATGTCAGAAACACTAAGCGATGTAATCGAAGCAAATATCTTCGTAGTAAGCCGCAGAGGCAAACTGCTTGGGTTTGCTGTAAATCAGCAAATCGAAAACGAGCGTATGAAACAAATGCTTGAAGATCGTCAGTTCCCTGAAGAATATACGAAGAATTTATTTAACATCCAGGAAACTTCTTCTAATCTGGATATGGAGAGTGAATATACTGCATTTCCAGTAGAAAATAAAGAACTTTTTGCCAGTGGCTTGACTACGATTGTTCCGATCATTGGCGGCGGGGAGCGTCTTGGCACACTAATTCTTGCAAGATTACAGGAACAGTTCCATGATGATGATTTAATTCTTGCTGAATATGGTGCGACAGTAGTTGGCATGGAAATTCTGCGTGAAAAAGCGGAAGAAATAGAAGAAGAAGCGCGCAGCAAAGCGGTTGTACAAATGGCAATCAGTTCACTTTCTTACAGTGAGCTTGAAGCGATTGAGCATATCTTTGAAGAGCTTAACGGCAATGAAGGACTTCTTGTTGCATCAAAAATTGCGGATCGTGTAGGCATTACCCGCTCTGTAATCGTTAATGCTCTAAGAAAACTGGAAAGTGCAGGAGTCATTGAGTCCCGTTCTTTAGGAATGAAGGGTACTTATATCAAAGTCCTAAATGACAAATTCCTGTTTGAATTGGAAAAGCTGAAATCAAACTAATAAATTTCTTTAAACCCGACCCTCAGTGGCGGGTTTTTTTTGTTACAAATTCATTACATTTAATGCTGGTAAATTTATGTATTTTAAACATTTTTTATAAGTTCATTGGTCATGTGTTATATAAATTTCAAATATATCAATCAGTTATATAGGTTAAAAGATCTACTATAGTGGATGTCAATAAAATTCGGAAGGAATCAGGTGCGGAGTAATTATGGTAAATACATCCAATTACCTTATGTAACTTTCAGCATATTTTAAAGATTTGTCGAAAATAGGCCAAAAGTATTAGTAAAATTACTCTTATGTACATAGACATATTATTTCGTATTCATTACAATAATGTTTATGATGACATATTTTGTCCATTATCAACAAATTTCTACAATTATTACCATATAAAAATGTTTTTATTCGAGGTGTTTTGATTGAAGCTGTTTTCTGGCACTCTATCTACATTAGAACAAGCACTTAATTATTCATCGCTCAAACAAAAAGTAATATCACAAAATATTGCAAATGCTGATACACCAAACTATAAAGCAAAAGATGCAAGCTTTAAAGCAGCTTTCAAAAGTGTTTTAAATGATTCAATGGAAGCAAACAAAAGTGATTTCAGACATTACGAGTTTAAAAACGCTTCATCTCCAGGGCAAGGTATAGTAACAAAACCTGATTCTTCCTACAACCATAACGGCAATAGCGTTGATTTGGATAAGGAAATGGCGGATCTGGCTTCAAATCAGATTTACTATAATGCAGTTATTGAACGAGTAAGCGGCAAGTTTTCCAGTCTGCAGAATGTATTGCGGGGAGGCAAATAGTAATGTCTATGTTTCATAGTATGAATAATACAGCATCGGCGCTAACTGCCCAAAGGCTCCGGATGGATGTAATTTCTTCTAATATGGCTAATGCTGATTCTACAAGAAGTATAAATGGAGCCGGACCCTATAGAAGGAAGTCAGTGGTACTGGAACCGAAAGAAGGGCAATTTTCATCTTTCTTGAATATGGCCATAAGCCAAAAGGGGAGAAATTCTGCAGGGAACGGGGTAAAGGTGTCCAGAATTGTAGAAGATCGGGTAACCCCAACTAAAATGGTTTATGATCCTTCGCATGTTGATGCTAATGAAGATGGATATGTTGAAATGCCAAATGTGGATCCTTTAAGAGAAATGGCAGATCTTATTAGTGCAACAAGATCCTATGAAGCTAATGTTACGGTTTTTAATGCCTCTAAAGGCATGATGATGAAAGCATTGGAAATCGGCAAATAAGGAGAACCTTTAAATGAGAAATATCATGTTTATGCCAGTGAATACAATAAAGCCCGCTGAAAACCAAAAGACTCATACATATACATCATTCGATGCTCAGCAAAGTTTTTCGTCGGTTTTAAAGCAATCAATTGAAAAAATAAATAATGCACAGATTCTGTCAGACGCTATGACTGAAAAGCTTGCAAAGGGAGAAAATATCGATCTTCACCAGGTGATGATTACTTCACAGAAAGCGAGCATCACGATGCAGGCAGCTCTCGAAATCAGAAATAAAGTAATAGAAGCTTATCAGGAAGCGATGAGAATGCAGGTTTAATACTAAGGCACTTCCATTGAAAAACTTAGAAAATTGAAAGAATCCTCTGATAGGTGGGGTTTTTTCAATTTTTTAATGAAAGAAAATGATTAAAGCTAAAAACTAGTTATGGCGGTTATTAGCTAAGACAGAATAACCGGAGGATTGGGATGAAAGAGACGCTACAGATATATATAAGCAATTTGAAAGCCTACTGGGTGAGCAGGTCAAAAAAGCAAAAAACTATAATGATTGGTGCAGCTGCATTATGTATACTGCTGATTGCAGCTGCTGCTATCCTCAGTACCAGAACGAATCTCGTTCCTCTATACAGCAACCTGACACCTTCTGAAACTGGAACGATAAAAGAAAGTCTTGATACGAGAGGAATTGTATCTGAAATAGCAGATGGCGGAACAACAATTAAAGTACCTGAAGAATCAGTAGATACTCTGAAAGTAGAGCTGGCTGCAGAAGGTATTCCGAAGTCGGGCAGCATTGATTATTCATTTTTTAGCCAAAATGCAGGAATTGGCATGACTGAAAATGAGTTCAATGTTCTGAAGCTGGAAGCAATGCAGACTGAGCTTGCAAATTTAATGAAAGGGATCGAAGGTGTCAATGATGCCAAGGTAATGATTAACCTTCCGGCAAAAGGCATCTTTGTTAATGATCCATCAGAGGAAGCCTCTGCTTCAATTGTTCTTAACACAAAACCAGGACACCAATTTGAAGAATCGCAAATTCAGGCGCTTTACCACTTGGCTTCGAAAAGTATACCAAACCTTCCCACTGATAATATCGTCATTACCAACCAGTTTTTTGAGTATTTTGATTTGAAAAATGAACAAAATTCTTCACCTAAAAGCACATTTGCGGCACAGCATGAAATCAAGAAAGAAATCGAGCGGGATGTACAGCGCCAGGTGCAGAACATGCTGGGGACTTTAATGGGCCAGGATAAAGTGGTTGTATCAGTAACAGCCGATATTGACTTTACCCAGGAAAACAGGGAAGAGAACCTTGTTGCACCTGTTGATGAAGAAAATATGGAAGGGCTGGCGATCAGTGCTCAAAAGATAACGGAAACGTTTACTGGAAACGGTGATGCTGCAGGCGGATTTACTCCTGCTGGAGGAAACGACGAGCCTGCCGGTACTGTTGCAGGTTCTTACCAAGAAATTGGAAATTCAAACGGGGATTATGAACGAATAGAAGAGACTATTAATAATGAAGTTAATAAAATTCGCAAAGAAATAGTTGAAAGTCCATATAAAGTCAGGGATTTAGGGATCCAGGTAATGGTGGAACCCCCGACTGCGGATGATCCTGCATCACTTCCGCAGGAAAGAATTAATGATATTACAAAAATTCTTGGGACTGTGGTCCGCACAACAATTAATAAGGATGCTGCAGTTGAAGAGGAATTAACAGACGACGCGATTCAGGAAAAAATCGCTGTTTCTGTACAGCCGTTCAATGGTAAAGTTGAATTCCCTAATGAGACAAGCACCAAGATTCCCTGGTGGATTTATGCAATTGGGGGAATGCTTCTTTTAATAATTGCTCTATTAATCTTCCTTTTTATAAAAGCCAGAAAGAACCATATACAAGAAAAAGAGATAGAATCACATGCATTGGACACAGTCAACATACCGGATGTTAATGAAGAGCATGAAACGGAAAGTACAATGAGGCGTAAACAGCTGGAGAAAATGGCAAAAGAAAAGCCTGAAGACTTTGCAAAGCTGCTGCGTACATGGATCGCAGAAGATTAAGGGGGATAAAAAATGCCAAAAAAAGAACAAAGAGAACTAACAGGTAAGCAAAAAGCGGCAATTCTTCTTATTTCACTCGGTCCTGATGTTGCATCCTCTATTTATAAACATTTAAGTGAAGAAGAAATAGAAAAATTAACCCTGGAAATCTCCGGGGTCAGAAAAGTTGATTCG
This sequence comes from Cytobacillus sp. FSL R5-0377, assembly GCF_038004385.1. Taxonomy (NCBI): domain Bacteria; kingdom Bacillati; phylum Bacillota; class Bacilli; order Caryophanales; family Bacillaceae; genus Cytobacillus; species Cytobacillus sp. FSL R5-0377. The sequence goes on along the minus strand of NZ_JBBORA010000001.1, from coordinate 717,000 downwards.
TTCGCTAAAGAAGAAATTCTCGAAGAATTCCATCAAATTGCCCTGGCACAGGACTATATAACACAGGGCGGCATTGGCTATGCAAAAACAGTTCTCGAGAAGGCACTTGGTACTGAGCAGGCTTCAGCCATTATAAACAGGCTGACGTCTTCTCTTCAGGTAAGACCTTTCGATTTTGCGAGGAAGGCTGACCCTGCACAAATTCTAAATTTTATTCAAAATGAACACCCGCAAACCATCTCCTTGATATTGTCTTATCTGGATCCTGCACAGGCCGGGCAAATTCTGTCAGAGCTGCCGCAGGAAATGCAGGCGGATATTGCAAGAAGGATTGCTGTAATGGATAGTACATCTCCTGAGATCATTAATGAAGTTGAACAGATACTTGAAAGAAAACTGTCTTCTACTGTAACTCAGGATTATACTCAGACCGGCGGGATTGAATCGGTGGTTGATGTCCTTAATGGAGTTGACCGTGCAACAGAAAGGACAATTCTGGATGCACTGGAGATTCAGGATCCAGAGCTTGCTGAGGAAATTAAGAAGAGAATGTTTGTGTTTGAAGATATCGTTACCCTAGACAGCCGCGCAATACAGCGTGTCATCCGTGATTGTGAAAGTGAAGACCTCATGCTATCGCTGAAAGTATCGAGTGATGAAGTTAAAGAAATTGTCTTTAAAAACATGTCTTCCAGAATGGTTGAAACCTTCAAGGATGAAATGGAATACATGGGTCCTGTGAGACTAAGAGATGTTGAAGAGGCACAATCAAGAATCGTTGGCATTATAAGAAGATTGGAAGAATCAGGGGAAATTATCGTCGCCCGCGGCGGAGGAGAGGATATTATTGTCTAGGCTAATAAAATCATACTCACCTGCAGTGCCAATTGAAGAAAAAAAAGTCATTTCGATCAGACATCTGCACAGCCATTTAAACCACAATGAAGAGGAAGTGGAGCAGTGTTCAGTGAGACCCTATGAAGAGGTTCAAGCCATGCTGAACAAGGCCCATGAGGAAGCTGAATGGATTGTCAATACTGCAAGAATAGATTCAGAAAATTTGGCCCGGCAAATGGAAGAGCAGCGAGGGGTGCTTGAACAGGAAAAACAAAAAGTTTTTGAAGAAGCCAGAACACATGGATTTGCTGCTGGAGCAGAAGAAGGCAGACAAAGTGCTCTTACGGAATACACTGACCTGATTCAGATGGCAAGAGAAGTGGTAGACTCCGCCAAACATGATTATCAGCAGCACATTGAATCATCAGAACGGACCATTCTGGATCTTGGATTAAAGGTTGCAGGGAAAATACTTGGTGAAGTTCTAGAACAGGACAGTGACCAATTTCTTTCTATTGTAAAAAGGGCTCTAAAGGAAGCAAGAGAATACACAGAGATACAGCTTCATGTGCACCCAGTGCATTATGACTTGGTTCTATCTCATAAGGAAGAACTAATCCGCGTTTTTCCTAAAGAGACAGATTTATATATTTATCCAGATGAGGAATTAAGCAATACAAGCTGCGTCATTGAATCAGCAAACGGAAGAATTGAAGCCAGTGTTGACAGCCAGCTTGAAGAAATAAAAAGTAAACTCTTTGAGATGCTGGAGAGTGAATCAAATTGAAGCTTGAACAGCTGATCAGCGAGATTGAAAAAGTAGATAGCTTTAAGCGTTTTGGCAGGGTAAAAAGAGTAGTGGGTCTGATGATTGAGTCACAAGGACCGGAAAGTTCAATCGGGGATGTCTGCATTATCCATATCGGTAATGGGCGCACAAGAAAGATCCAGGCGGAAGTAGTCGGGTTTAAGAATGAGAATGTGATCCTTATGCCTTATACAGATGTACAGGACATATCACCAGGATCTCTTGTCGAAACAACCGCTAGACCTCTTGAGGTGAAGATAGGCCCAGCTCTTATCGGACAGGCAATAGACTCACTCGGACAGCCTCTCGATGGGTCTATGCTCCCAAAAGGGCTGAAGCCAGTTCTAACGGAACAAACTCCTCCTAATCCGCTGAAAAGGCCGCCGATCTCTGAGCCTATTGAAGTAGGTGTAAGAATGATCGACAGCCTGCTTACTGTAGGAATCGGTCAGCGAGTCGGGATTTTTGCAGGAAGCGGTGTCGGGAAAAGCACACTTCTTGGAATGATAGCCCGTAATACAAATGCCGATTTAAATGTGATTGCTCTTATTGGGGAGAGAGGCAGAGAAGTCAGGGGATTTATTGAGAGGGACTTAGGCCCGGAAGGTTTGAAAAGATCCATCGTGGTGGTTGCTACTTCTGATCAGCCGGCACTCATGAGAATTAAAGGGGCATATACAGCCACTGCTATTGCTGAATATTTCAGGGACAAGGGCTTAAATGTCATGCTAATGATGGATTCGGTAACACGGGTGGCAATGGCTCAGCGTGAAGTAGGCCTTGCAGTCGGAGAACCGCCAACAACGAAAGGGTATACCCCATCTGTCTTTGCTGTATTGCCTAAACTTCTGGAAAGAACCGGAACAAATGAATATGGCTCTATAACGGCATTTTATACCGTGCTGGTGGACGGGGATGATATGAATGAGCCGATTGCAGATACAGTCAGGGGAATACTGGATGGACACTTTGTTCTGGACAGATCGCTAGCAAATAAGGGGCAATATCCAGCTATAAATGTCCTAAAAAGCGTAAGCCGGGTAATGAATCATATTACAGATTCCTTTCATATTAAGTCAGCAGAAAAAGTGAGAGAGATGTTAAGCACATATATCAATGCAGAGGATTTAATTAATATTGGAGCTTACAAACGGGGTTCATCGATGGAAATAGACGAAGCTATACAGTTGTATCCTTCGATAATCTCTTTTTTAAAACAAGAAACGAATGAAAAAATTTCTATCTTGGAAAGCATCAGCCAATTAAAGAGATTAGCTGGTAAAGGGGAATAAAAAATGCAGTACCAATTTAAATTCAATAAAATCCTGAAGATCAAAGAAAAAGAAAAAGATCAGGCGTTCGATATATACAATCAGGCTGTAAAACGATTCGAAGAAACTGCTAAGAAACTATACGATCTGCTGAAAAAGAAAGAAGATCTGGAAGAATATCAGCAATCAAGACTGGAAAATGGACTTCCGGTCCAGGAAATCAGGCATCACCAGCATTTTGTGAGCAGCCTTGAGAAGACGATTGATCATTATCAAAAGATGGTGGCGAATGCAAGAAACCAAATGAATTTTCAGCAGGAAAAACTAATGGAAAAAAACATTGAAGTAAAAAAGTATGAAAAAATGCAGGAAAAAGATTTAGCATTTTTTCTGGAAGGCATGAAGCAAGCAGAAGGAAGGCAAATGGATGAGATCTCGATTCAGCTGTTTATGAATCGGGGAGATTAGGTGGTTAAATGAAAAAAATGCAGGAAGAACAAGAGACTCCCAAAACAAGCAGGTTTCAATGGTTTATATATGCATTCTTAATCCCCATCCTTTTCGGAATAACCGTAGCCCTGCTGATTTTTACAATAACAGGAAACAACATTTTTGATACAGCTAAAGAATTTACCCAGAAGGTGCCTTTTATAGCTGAGGTTTTTGATGATACAAAATCCCGTTCACAGGAAGTGATGGAGGAGCAGCTCATTAGCCTGCGGGCAGAAGTAAAAGATCGTGAAGCAAGGATTTTCCAGCTGGAAAGCGAGCTTGACAGCAAAGAGGTTGAAATAGAAAGAGCAGGACTGGAAAAGCAAAGGCTGGAGGAAGAAATCAGCGAGCTTACGGCTATTAAGGAAGAAAACAAGCGAGCGTTTAAAGACATCGTAAGGACTTATGAAAGAATTTCTGCTAAAAAAGCAGCACCTATTTTAACTGAAATGAAGGATGAAGAAGCTGTAAAAATATTATCAACAGTTAATTCTGACACGCTGGCCGCCATTATGGAGAAGATGGAACCTAAAGACGCTGCACGATATACAGCACTTTTAACAGCTGCCAAAGAAAAGAACAGATCCAGTAATTAAAATCTTGAGAGGAGGTGAATTGAGTGCAAATTGGAGGATTGGGATTTATTCAGTCGCAATTTTCATCCGAAGATAAATTATCTCTGCAAGATACAGGCAGCACTGATTTTGGAAATCTTTTCTCTGCTTTAATCGGTAACGCCAAACCACAAGGAGAAAACTTTTTGTCTGCCAATGAGAATAATATTAATCAGTTAGCAGCAGATGAGGATCATATCGAAAAGTTAAACGAAACTATTCGAATTCTTAAAGTAAATGACATCTCCGAATTGGAAAATGGAAGCGAACTTCTGGAGATGATCACCTTTCAAAATGAAACTGACATAGCTGAGATCATATCAGAGCAGCTAAATCTTTCGCAGGAAGAATTAGTCCAGATGCTTGAGGGTTTTATTGAACAGGTTCTGCCGGAAGTAAAGCTTAAGGAAGTATATCCTATAGGAAATATAGATGCAGAAAACAAATTCGGTTTATTAATTTCAGTACTCTCCGATTTTGGTCAAATAGAAGGCATCAACCTGCAGGGGAAAGATTTTAACGGGGCATTAAAAGCTCTGAAACTGTATGATATTCTGTCTGCGAAACAGGACTTTTACACTAGTACACCAAACCTGAAAGATTTCCTGAATAATATTCAGGTAAAAGTAGAAAGTCTGATAAACAATAGAGAGGGAATTTTACAGAAGCACTTTATCCCGCTTGCAAACGAACTAAACTCTGTAAAACAGCCAAATAATGCTGCAAATGAACCTGCGCTTCAGGCTGGTGCAAATAGCATACATAGGTCAGAAGCGGGTTTCCAGGGATTTATTCAGGTTCAATCCTTTACAAAGCCTGAACAGATGGCTCTTCTGAATCATCAGGGAAGGGCAGTAAGTGCAGACCAGCTTATGCAGCAATTTGAAAACATATTATCCAAAAGCAGTTTCCTCAAAACAGGCGGGACACAAAAGTTATTTATCAAGCTGAACCCTGACCATCTTGGAGGGCTGCGCATAGAGCTTATTCAAAAGGACTCAGCGATGATTGCCAGGATACTTACTGCCTCTGGAGCGGCTAAGGAAATTCTGGATTCACATATTAACGGATTGAAGCAGGCCTTTAGTTCCCAAAACATCCAGATTGAAAGAATAGAAATTTCCCAGCAATTGACGCAGCAGGATCGGTCTTTTAACAAGGATTCCCAGCAGCAGGAACAAAGGCAGCAACAGAACAGGGATGACCAAAATAAACAGCCTGAGAGAGAATTTAACAGCTCTTTTGAAGAAGCGCTTCTTCATACAGAAGCATAGGAGTGAGATAGTTGGCAAATACAATAGATTCATCTTTAATGCTATCAAACTACAAAAGCCAAACCCGAAAAACCGGCTCTGATATTTTAGGCAAAGATGATTTCCTGAAAATTTTAATGACGCAGCTGCAAAACCAGGATCCAATGAATCCGATGCAGGACAAGGATTTCATTGCACAAATGGCAACCTTTTCGTCCTTGGAGCAGATGACTAATATGAATAAGACGATGGAGAAGTTATTGGTTTTTCAGGAGCAGAACCAGCTGATGACATACAATAATTTTTTAGGGAAAAATGTAATCTGGCATAAATTGACCGAATCAAGCGAACCTAACCAGGCTCCAAGTATAGAAGAAGGAACTGGTAGAGTAGTTTCTATCCAGTATAAGAATAATACAGCAATATTTATCTTGGATGATGGAACGGAGCTTGAACCGGCAAATATTTCTCAATTAAATGAGTAAAAGGAAGTGAGCGGTTGGATAAACTTATTTATCGTCCGATCCACACCCAGCCGGTAATTACACCTAAAGGGAATGCTGTTCAAACATCAAAGCAATCGAAAAATCCTTTTTCAGCCCACCTCCAGACGGCCTTACAGACTGAGAGTAATTTAATTGTCAGCAAGCACGCTCAACAGAGACTGCAACAAAGAGGCATACAAATAAGCGGAGAGCGTTGGGGGCAAATTGAAGAGAAAGTTCGGGAGGCCAAGCAAATGGGTGTTAAAGATTCCCTTGTATTGCTTGAAGAAGCAGCACTTATAGTAAGTGCAAAGAATAATACTGTGATTACTGCGATGGATCGTAAAGAAGCTCAAACCCAAATCTTCACAAATATCAATGGAACCATAATTCTGGATAATAACTAGGCTGGACCATATAAGGGGGCCAAAGCTGCGGACTGACAGAAGCAGCATAATGAGAGGAGCAACTAACTAATGTTACGTTCAATGTATTCAGGTATAAGCGGTATGAAAAACTTTCAGACAAAGCTGGATGTAATCGGGAATAATATTGCGAATGTTAATACTTTTGGATATAAAAAGGGTCGGGTAAATTTTAAAGATATGGTGAGCCAGACAATTTCGGGCGCAACAGGAAGTGGAGACAATTCGGGCGGTATCAATCCAAAGCAAGTAGGTCTTGGTTCGCAATTATCCTCCATAGATACAATTGATACCCAGGGAAGTCTTCAAACCACTGGCCGTGTTTTGGATATAGGGATTCAAGGTGATGGCTATTTGATGGTGCAGCGAGGAAACAACACCTATTATACCCGTGCCGGGAATTTGTATCTTGATGATAATGCAAATCTTGTTACTGCATCAGGAGATAAAGTTAAAGGATCTGATGGTGCAGCAATCCAATTAAACGGCGGGGATGCAACTGTTATAAAAAGTTTAAGCATTTCGAATGACGGAACTATAAACTTTTTAATAGACGGGAATGATACCCTGCAGACTACCGGGCCAATTGGAATAGCCCGCTTTAATAATAATGGCGGCCTTGAAAAGATTGGAGACAATCTTTATAAGGACACTGTAAACTCAGGAGACGCAGTCCCATTAACCCCGGGAGAAAATGGTGCTGGAGTACTCGTTTCTGGGACCCTGGAAATGTCAAACGTAGACCTGTCTGAAGAATTCACTGAAATGATCACGGCTCAGCGCGGTTTCCAGGCGAACACCCGCATCATTACAACATCAGATGAAATCCTGCAGGAGCTTGTTAATCTAAAACGTTAATTTAAAGGAGGGTCAGGGCTGAAGGCACAGGATCTTTAGCCCTGAAATTGAACATTGATAAAAGTATCTCGCCTGAACGGCAAAACTTTTGTATTAAACGCTCTGTACATAGAAACAGTAGAGTCCTTTCCAGATACAACAATTACGCTCACGAATGGGAAGAAGTATGTCGTAAAGGAATCTGAAGATCGAGTCATGCAATCGATTTTAGGATTCTATCAATCTGTTAATCTTCTGGGGCAGCAGCTGGCGGAGGGAAATGAAAATGAAGAACAATAAGCTATTAATGATAATGTTAACTATGCTAGTAGCGATCACACTTATTGGAGCAATCGCCCTGGTGATTGTGATGAAGTTTTCGGGTGGTGAAGAAACAAAAGAGCCGACGATTGATGAAGTGCTCGAGGCCTCTGTGGATATTCCTCAAGTTACATCCAATTTAGCGAGTGATGATTATATCAGGATTTCTTTTAAAATCCAGACTGAAAACAAAAAAGCTAAAGAGGAATTGCAGAAAAGAGATTTTCAGGTGAAGAATCTAATCATTCAGGAATTATCTGAAATGAAGGCAGAGGATATTCAGGGGAAAGAAGGCCAAATTAAGCTGCAGGAAGATTTAAAGACCAAGATTAACGGTTTAATGCAAGAGGGAAAGATCGTTCAGGTGTACATAACCGAGTCTCTCCTCCAGTGATTACCGAATTTATAAACGCAATAGATGGAGGTGAGGATTGATGCCAGGTGAGGTTTTATCGCAAAGCGAGATTGATGCCCTGCTCTCAGCTATCTCAACTGGAGAAATGGATGCTGAAGAGCTAAAAAAGGAACAGACAGAGAAAAAAGTGAAAGTTTATGATTTTAAGAGAGCTTTAAGATTCTCTAAAGATCAAATACGGAGTTTAACAAGAATTCATGAGAATTTTGCCCGGCTTCTAACCACCTTTTTTTCTGCCCAGCTAAGGACCTATGTGCAAATTTCAGTTGCATCTGCAGATCAAATTCCATACGAAGAATTTATCCGGTCCATTCCGAAAATGACAATCTTGAATGTAATTGAAGTGCCCCCGCTGGATGGAAGAATTCTTATGGAAGTGAACCCAAACGTAGCATATGCCATGATGGACAGGCTGATGGGCGGACGAGGGACAAGCATCAATAAAATTGAAAATTTAACAGAAATTGAAACAAAAATCATGTCAGCCACATTTGAAAGGGCATTTGAAAATCTAAGGGAAGCCTGGAGTACAATCGCTGATATTGATCCGATATTGTCTGATTTTGAGGTTAACCCGCAATTTCTGCAAATGGTCTCTCCAAATGAAACAGTCGTCGTTATATCACTAAATACGACAATTGGAGAAACGAGCGGGATGATTAATATTTGTATACCTCACGTCGTACTTGAACCCATTATTCCTAAGCTGTCAGTGCATTATTGGATGCAGACGGATAAAAAGGAAAGGGAGCCGGAGGTCATTGCCCGGCTTGAGCAAAACATTCATAAAGCGGAAGTTCCAGTTATTTGTGAACTCGGCACTTCTGACATTGCCATTCAGGATTTCTTAACCCTTGATATTGGAGATGTCATTGAGTTAAATCAGAGAATTGATCATGCACTTACTATAAAAGTAGGCAATATTCCAAAATTCATCGGCCAGCCCGGAAAAATGATTAAAAAGATGGCCGTGCAAATTTTAGACACTGTGAAAGGGGGAGATGAGGATGATGAGTGATGATATGCTTTCGCAAGATGAAATTGATGCTCTATTAAGGGGAGCCGCTGACGATAGCGACGAAACAGATTATAATGAAGCTTTTTTTCAAACCGAGGATTATTTGTCCCATATGGAGCAGGATGCATTAGGTGAAATCGGCAATATTTCTTTTGGCAGCTCTGCAACTGCATTGTCCACGTTATTGAATCAAAAAGTTGAAATCACAACTCCAGCTGTATCAGTTGTTTTGCGAAAGAAATTAGCCGATGAATTCCCGCATCCTTATGTAGCAATTCAGGTGAGTTACACGGAAGGTTTTTTCGGAAGCAACCTGCTTGTCATACAGCAATCGGATGCAGCCATCATAGCTGACTTAATGCTTGGGGGAGATGGAACCAGCCCAGCTGAATTAATGGGGGAAATTCAGTTAAGCGCTGTTCAGGAGGCAATGAACCAGATGATGGGTTCTGCAGCCACTTCAATGTCAACGATATTTGGAAAAAAGGTTGATATTTCACCGCCTGCAATCGATATTCTTGATTTGCCACAGGGGGAAGGCGCCGATAGAGTACCGGCAGATGACATGCTGGTAAGGATTTCGTTCCGATTGAAAATAGGCAGTCTGATCGACTCAAATATTATGCAGCTGCTTCCGCTGGAATTTGGCAAAAGTCTTGTGAATGAATTATTAAATCCGGTGCAGGAACTTCCCGAAAATAACTCTGTTTCTGTAGAAAAGTCTGCGGCTCAGGCACAGGCTGATAATCAGGAAAGCCGGCATTCAAATGATAATAAGCCTGAAGCACATACAGGCGGATTGGATCAGCCTTACACTCAAACTGCTTATTCCGGAGAGCAGCCGGCATTTTCACAGTCGGTTATGAATCAGGCATCTAACCCAGGCTATACACCTGCTCAAACCCAGGCGCAGTATAACGGGCCGCAGCATTTCGGAGGCTTTTATGCAAATGGAGTGCAGCCGAATGTACAGCCTGCAGCTTTTTTGAGCTTTGAACCATTCCAAATGCAGGAGCAGGAAACAAAGAATTTAAATATGCTTCTGGATATACCGCTTCAGGTAACAGTCGAGCTTGGAAGGACCAAACGTTCCGTTAAGGAAATACTTGAACTGTCTTCAGGATCAATTATTGAGCTGGATAAACTGGCTGGTGAACCTGTTGACATTCTGGTAAATAACCGGTTAATTGCGCAGGGTGAAGTGGTTGTCATTGATGAGAACTTTGGTGTGAGGGTTACAGATATTATCAGCCAGAGTGACCGTATTAAAAAATTAAGATAATAAGTGGGGGTTATTAGATTGGCACATAAAATTTTAATAGTTGATGATGCAGCTTTTATGCGAATGATGATAAAAGATATTTTATCTAAGAACGGATATGACGTAGTAGGCGAAGCCGCTGACGGTGCACAGGCTGTCGAAAAATATAAGGAAACACAGCCGGACCTTGTCACAATGGATATAACTATGCCGGAAATGGACGGAATTACAGCCTTGAAAGAAATTAAAAAAATTAATCCAAGTGCAAAAGTTATTATGTGTTCTGCAATGGGCCAGCAGGCGATGGTTATTGATGCCATTCAGGCTGGAGCGAAGGATTTTATCGTAAAACCGTTCCAGGCTGATAGAGTACTGGAAGCGATCGGCAAAACTTTGGGCTAGTGATTATTCTTTTTAGAGGGTGCAAAATAGTGTGGGATGTAAAGAAAGTGATTTCTTTGCTGCTGTTGTTTTCAATTGTTCTGCTGGGCGTGCAGCCGCTGGCCCAGGCAGAGCAATTGAATAATAGTGTTAAAGAATGTATGGAAAGTACTGAGGAATGCGGGAAACAGGAATTAAAAGAATCAAAGGATTTGAAATCAGCTGAAGGACAGGCTCAACAGAGTGAAAGCGGTAAAATCGGCCTTACCTTCTGGGATTTTATAAAGATGATTTTAGCTACAGGCTTCACTATCGGATTACTATATACTCTCCTAAAATTCATCAATAAAAAAAGTAAGGTATATAACAGGTCACAATTAGTTGAAAACCTGGGTGGTACCGCATTAGGTGCAAACAGGTCAGTTCAGCTGATAAAAGTGGGAAAGCGCATTTTTGTAGTAGGGGTAGGAGAAAATATTCAGCTGTTAAAAGAAATAGACAACTCAGAAGAATGCAGCCAGATCATCAAAGAGCATAATGACAAATTGGAACAGCTTATCCGTCCAAGCGATATTGTGACAAAGGTGATGAAAAGAACACAGCAAACAGAGGAAAACAAAGAAGGCAGCCAAAACTTCGCTGCACTGCTCGGGACTCAGCTGGCTGAAATGAAAAAGGGCAGAAAAAAACTGTTTGATGAGTTAGAAAGAAAGGGCCAGAAGAAAGATGAATGAATTCATGGAGTTTTTTAATAGCAGTTCTCCAGAAAATGTTTCTGCATCTGTGAAGCTTTTTTTATTGCTGACGGTACTTTCTCTCGCGCCGAGTATTCTAATATTAATGACATGCTTTACAAGGATTGTCATCGTTCTTTCCTTTGTCAGAACGGCGCTTGCTACTCAGCAAATGCCGCCAAACCAGGTAATCATCGGCTTATCTTTGTTCCTGACATTCTTTATAATGGCTCCGACAATGCAGGAAGTAAACGAACAGGCATTAACACCATTATTCAATGAAGAAATAAATCTGGAACAAGCTTATGAAAAAGCTTCAATCCCTTTTAAAGAATTTATGAGTACCCACACAAGGCAAAAGGATTTGGCATTATTTCTTGAATACTCAGGAGCAGAAGCACCTGCTTCTGTTGAAGATATTCCGCTTACCAGTCTTGTCCCTGCATTTGCCATAAGTGAAATAAAAACAGCTTTTCAAATTGGTTTTATGATTTTTATTCCTTTTCTGGTTATCGACATGGTTGTTGCCAGTGTATTGATGTCCATGGGGATGATGATGCTTCCTCCCGTTATGATTTCGCTTCCGTTCAAAATATTATTATTTGTACTGGTGGACGGATGGTATTTAGTAGTTAAATCCCTTTTACAAAGCTTTTAAGCAGGTGAACATTCAGAATGACTCCAGAAACAGTTATATCCATTGCAGAAAGAGGGATCATTACCGTTTTAATGATTTGCGGTCCCTTGTTAATTCTGGCACTAGTAGTAGGCTTGGTTGTCAGCATCTTTCAGGCTACAACTCAAATTCAGGAACAGACGCTGGCATTTGTTCCTAAGATTGTTGCGGTCCTTGTCGGTGTCGTTTTTTTTGGACCCTGGATGCTTAGCCATATGCTCTCGTATGCAAATGAGATTTTTTCTAATTTGACCAGGTTTGTAGGCTGATAGCATGATAGATTTTCTGCCTTCTTTTCCTGCATTTTTACTTGTTTTTGTCAGGGTGACATCTTTCTTTTTAATGATGCCCCTTTTTTCATACAGATCCATCCCGGCATCACACAAAATTGGCCTTGGCTTCTTTTTGGCATGGATTATGTTCCTCGGCATGGATGTACCGGCACTTGAAATTGACGGCACTTATTTTCTATTAATCATAAAAGAAGCATTGGTTGGACTTATGGTTGGATTTATAGCTTATTTGATCCTTTCAGCCATTCAAATTGCCGGTGGGTTTATAGATTTTCAGATGGGTTTTGCCATTGCGAATGTTATTGATCCGCAGACAGGTGCCCAGAGCCCATTAATGGGACAGTATTTGTATACGATCGCTCTCTTCTTATTATTAACTGTCAATGGCCACCATCTTATGCTTGATGGGGTGTTTAACAGCTATAATTTTATCCCGCTTGATCAGGCATGGATTTCTTTCGGGAATGAAAATATTGCTGAATTTGTCATTAAAGCCATGAATACAATGTTCGTTATTGCCTTCCAGATGTCCATCCCAGTTGTCGGCAGTTTGTTTCTTGTAGATGTCGCTTTAGGGATTGTCGCCAGGACAGTTCCTCAGCTAAATGTCTTTGTCGTGGGGCTGCCGTTAAAAATAGGCGTCAGTTTTATCATCCTGATCATTGTTATGAGTGTACTGATATATGCTTTTTCCCTTGCAATAGAAACGATGCTGCAGACAATGAGAGGGCTTATGGAGCTAATGGGAGGTTCATAGAATGAAGTTATTGCTTTCTTTAGATCTGCAGCTGTTTTCCGGAGAAAAAACAGAAAAAGCCACTCCGAAAAAAAGGCAGGATTCCAGGAAAAAAGGACAAGTAGCCAAAAGTCAGGATGTTAATACAGCCATCGTCCTCTTAGCGGTGTTTCTGTTTTTGATGTTTGCCGGATCGCATTTGAAGAATATCATTCTTTATATTTTTACGCATTCATTTAATGATTATATGATGATGCCGCTGACAGAGGAAAATGTTCAGATGATTTTTCTTGATGTCTTAAAGGAACTGGTGCTTTTTTTAGGTCCGATTATGCTGATTGCTATGCTTGCGGGCGTGCTCTCAAACTTCATGCAGGTAGGTACTCTTTTGTCAACAGAAGCAATTCAGCCTAAATTGGAGAAACTGGATCCGATAAAAGGCTTTAAGCGCATTTTTTCTATGAGGGCGATTGTTGAGCTGCTAAAGTCCATGCTCAAGATTGCATTTGTGGGTGCCGCAGCGTTTGCGGTTTTATGGTTTAGAATAGATGAAATATTAATTCTTTCTCAAAAGTCAGTTGGCACGGCGATGGCCACCATCGCCAGCCTTACCGTTCAAATGGGGTTAATTGCATCAGCTGCACTGCTATTTTTATCCGTTCTTGATTATCTGTATCAAAAATACGATTTTGAAAAGAACATCCGCATGTCTAAACAGGATATTAAGGATGAACACAAAAACATTGAAGGGGATCCGTTAATTAAATCCAAGATTAAACAAAGACAGAGGGAAATGGCAATGAGAAGGATGATGCAGGAAGTCCCTAATGCGGATGTGGTTATCACCAACCCAACACATTTTGCCATAGCCCTGAGCTATGACGAAGCAAAAAGTGATGCTCCCGTTGTAGTGGCAAAAGGTGTGGACTTTGTTGCCCAAAAGATTAAATTAATTGCTAAGGAGCATGATGTAATTGCTGTTGAAAACAGGCCGCTTGCCAGGGCTCTTTATAGTCAGGCTGAAATAGGCCAGGCTATTCCAGAAGAATTCTTCAAAGCTGTTGCAGAGATTTTAGCTTATGTGTATAGAACTAAAAACAAAATTTAACCAGAGAAATATGAAATAGCTGGCGGTTCCGTTTTTTAAAGAATATCAAAGTCTTGATATTTGAACAGAGATAACCGGCCAGCTCCGGCGCCTGCCCCATTGAGTGCGGAGAATTGCTGGGCGCTTCGCTTTTCTTGTAAGGAGAGAGTATCGATGCAAGCAAGAGACTTATCAGTATTGATGAGTGTAATTTTAATAGTAGCCATGCTTATCATTCCTTTTCCGCCCTGGCTTTTAAGTGTATTGATAATCATTAATATTGCGCTTGCACTCATGGTATTGCTGACGGCCATGAATATGAAGGAAGCGCTCGAATTTTCCATTTTCCCTTCCTTAATACTGTTAATGACATTATTCAGACTGGGATTGAATGTTTCTACTACCAGATCCATCTTATCCGAAGGGGAAGCAGGCAAAGTCGTTGAAACATTTGGTTCATTCGTAACCGGAGGCAATGTCATAGTCGGACTCGTAGTATTCCTGATACTCATTATTATTCAGTTTATCGTCATTACCAAAGGATCTGAGAGGGTTTCCGAAGTGGCGGCGCGTTTTACACTTGATGCAATGCCTGGTAAACAGATGAGTATCGATGCAGACTTAAATGCAGGTATGATTTCTGAGCATGAAGCCCGGGAACGCCGTGAAAAAATCAGCCGTGAATCAGATTTCTACGGTTCTATGGACGGTGCGAGCAAATTTGTAAAAGGTGATGCCATAGCGGGAATCATTATCACACTGATTAATCTATTATTTGGTATTGTCATTGGGATGATGCAGCTGGGGCTTCCGTTTGCAGAGGCTGCGATGAGGTATTCAACGCTGACAGTTGGGGACGGAATTGTCAGTCAAATCCCGGCACTGCTAATCTCTACTGCAACCGGTATTGTTGTAACAAGGGCGGCATCAGATGGAAATATTGGCAAAGATATTACTTCCCAGCTGTTTGCTTATCCGAAAATGTTATATGTTACTGGCGGAACTATCATTCTGCTGGGGGTGCTGACACCAATAGGCCTTATTTTAACACTGCCGATTGGCGGTTTGATGATTTTTGGCGGATATACGATAGCTAAGACTCCACAGCCGGATAAAGAGCAGCTGCTGGAGATGGAAGAAGAAATTGAAACAGATGAAATGAAAAGTCCTGAAAGCGTGGTTAACCTATTAAATGTAGATCCGATAGAATTCGAGTTTGGTTACGGGTTAATACCTCTTGCAGATACAAATCAAGGCGGGGATCTTCTGGACAGGATTGTAATGATCAGAAGACAGCTGGCAATTGAAATGGGATTGGTTATTCCGGTAGTTAGAATACGTGATAATATTCAGCTCCAGCCAAATGAATACAGATTGAAGATTAAAGGAAATGAAATGGCTCGCGGAGAGCTTCTTCTCGATCATTATTTGGCAATGAGTCCAGGTATAGAAGATGATAGCATCGAAGGAATTGATACAATTGAGCCTTCCTTCGGCCTGCCTGCAAAATGGATTACAGAAGAAATGAAGGAACAGGCGGAAATTTTCGGTTATACAGTCGTTGACCCGCCATCCGTTGTCTCTACTCATATTACAGAAGTAATAAAAAACAATGCTCATGAGTTATTAGGCCGCCAGGAAACAAAACAGCTAATTGACCATGTTAAGGAAAGCTATCCGATTCTTATTGAAGAAGTTACACCAAATCCATTGTCTGTTGGTGAAGTTCAAAAGGTACTTGCAAAATTATTGAGGGAAAATGTTTCGATCCGGAATTTGCCGGTTATTTTTGAAACACTTGCCGATTTTGCAAAATCTACAAGTGATACAGATTTGCTTACAGAATATGCCCGCCAGGCTTTGGCCAGACAAATTACCAACCAGATTTCACAGCAGGGTGACTCTATAAAAGTTGTGACCCTTTCAGGGAGAGTAGAGAAAATGGTTGCAGAAGGTGTTCAGCAGACAGAACATGGCAATTATTTATCAATGGATCCAACAGTATCGCAGAATATTCTTGAATCCATTGCTTCCCAGGTTGAACAGCTTTCATTGATGGAACAGACGCCAATTGTCCTTTGTTCTCCAGCTGTCAGAATGTATGTCAGGCAGTTAACAGAAAGGTATTTTCCGCAAATACCGATCCTTTCCTATAACGAGCTGGAAGCGAATGCGGAAGTTCAAAGTGTCGGGGTGGTGAATATAGATTGAAGGTAAAAAAATTCATGGCAGCTTCCATGCCTGATGCAATGAAAAAAATACGCGCGGAACTGGGTAAAGACGCTGTAATATTAAATTCACGTGTAGTATATACCGGCGGGGTTTTAGGCTTTTTTAAAAAAAGAAATATAGAAGTGATGGCAGCAGCAGAACCAAATCAGGAAATAGAGCATAAACCTGCTGTTAAGCCTGTGTCAACTCCTGCTGCTCCAAGTTATTTCAAGGAAAACGTTGATAAATCGCAATTTCCAGGATCGGGGACATCAGATGAGCTGATTAGAGAGATAAGCAGCCTAAAACAAATGATGTCCTCATTGACCGGAGAACAGCAGATACCTGCTGTTTACCCTGAAGAGATAAGAAAAGTCATGCACTTTATTAATGAACAGGAAATTGACAAGTCTATTCAGGATCAGCTGCTTCAAGTATTGCTGGAAAAATGGTACCTGAGCGGTGCCAAAGCAAGAGCTGCTGAAGTAGAAGCCTGGCTGCATGAAGAACTTAAGAAGCAAATTGAGGGTATTCAATTCAGCGGGATATCATTCACCAGTAAATATGTTAATGTAGCAGGTCCCACTGGCGTAGGGAAAACAACTACTCTGGCGAAGATGGCAGCAGAGTGTGTGATTAAACATAAAAAAAAGGCTGCATTTATCACAGCCGACACCTACAGGATAGCGGCGATCGATCAATTAAAAACATATGCAGGCATCCTGGATATGCCTTTGGAAGTTTGCTATACAATAGATGACTTCAGACAGGCAGCAGAGAAGCTGAAGGAATATGACATTCTATTAATAGATACAGCCGGACGGAATTTCAGGAACCGGCATTATGTAGAGGATCTAAAGAATGTCATTGATTTTGAGAAGGAAATGGAAACCTTTTTAGTGCTTTCCCTAACAGCGAAACAAAAGGATATGGAAGAAATATATAATCAGTTTTCAATAATAGACATTGATAAGCTAATCTTCACAAAGGCAGATGAAACGTCAACTTACGGAGCCATGTACAACATAATTCATAAATACAAAAAAGGCGCAGCTTATATTACAAATGGCCAGGATGTTCCTGATGATATCCTTGTGGCAAGCCCGGAAGTTATTGTAAAACAACTAATGGGGAATAAGAAATGAACGATCAGGCAGAAAGATTAAGAGCCAGGCTGAAAGAAGAAGACAGCCAAAGTTATCAATCTAAAACAATTGCAGTAGTAAGCGGAAAAGGGGGAGTAGGAAAATCAAATTTTTCATTGAATTTTTCTATTTCCCTATGCCAAACGGGCCACAGAGTATTGTTATTTGATTTGGATATCGGGATGGGGAATGTCGAGATTCTAATGGGAAGATCAGCTCAATATTCTATTGCCGACTTTTTAGAAGAGGATATACCTTTAAAAAATATTATTTCACAAGGACCCTTTGGACTGGATTATATTGGCGGCGGGACCGGCCTTTCACATATATTGATACTCGATGATATGCAAATCTCAAGATTTACCGCAGAACTATCCAGGCTTATCCAAAACTATGATTATATAATCCTTGATATGGGTGCAGGAATTACAGAAGAATCGGCAAAGTTTATACTCTCAGTTCAGGAGATTGCGGTCATTACTACACCTGAGCCTACGTCTATTACTGATGCATACTCAGTAATGAAGCATATACATCGATTGGATGATAAGATTCCATTTCATTTGGTTATTAACCGGGCTGAAGGAGAGAGAGAAGGGCAGGAAACATATAAGAGGATTGCTGCTGCCGCAGATAGGTTTTTAGGCAGGGATACCGATCTCTTAGGAATTATTCCGGATGATTGCAGCATACAGCGGGCTGTAAAACGGCAAATCCCTTTCATTATTTTTCAGGGAAATTCAGCTGCTTCAAGAGCGATTCGGACTATGGCTGAGAAAGCAGGCGGCAGGCCTGGCGTGCAAGCTGGTGAACACTATCCTTCCCAATTTATTTCAAAGCTTAAAAAATTTCTTTTTAATAGGGGGTGAATCAGCATGAACATTGTTAAAGTGCTTGTAATAGATGATTCAGCCTTTATGAGGAAACTGATTGCGGATCTCCTGTCTCAAGATGAAAGAATTCGAGTTATTGGGACAGCGAGAAACGGTGAAGAGGGCTTAAGGAAGATTAAGGAATTAAATCCTGATGCAGTAACCTTGGATGTTGAAATGCCTGTCCTAAACGGACTGGAAGCTCTCAAAATAATTATGAAAACTATGCCTGTTCCTGTAGTGATGCTTTCAAGCACAACTAAGGAAGGTGCTGAAAACACCTTTACAGCTATGGAATATGGGGCAGTAGATTTTATAGCGAAGCCATCTGGGCCAATCTCCCTTGACCTGCATAAGATAAAAACTGAATTAACAGATAAAGTTGTGCAGGCAAGCAAAGTGAATATTAAAGTGCTGGCTGATTTTTCAAGTATTGGGAAAAAAACTGCCGAACTAAAGTTTAATTATAGTAAAATAGAACCATTCCAATCTATTCAGACCAATCGTTTTGCTGATGAATCAAACCTCAATGTCAAACAGCTTATCTGTGTAGGAACTTCCACTGGAGGACCCCGAGCGCTTCAAAAAGTGCTTGTTGACCTTCCTGGTAATCTGGATGCACCAATTCTGATTGTACAGCATATGCCTGCCGGATTTACAAAGTCGCTGGCAAGCAGGCTTAACGGGTTATCGGCGTTATCGGTTAAGGAAGCCCAAGAAGGGGATATACTTGAAAACGGTACAGCCTATATTGCTCCTGGCGGCTTTCATGTAACTGCAGAAAGGTCAGGAAGAGATCTTGTTATTCATCTGGATGAATCACCGCCGAGGAACGGGCACAGACCTTCGGTTGATGTGATGTTTGAGTCTATAGGTGAAATTAAAGGAGTCAGAAAAATTGCTGTCATAATGACAGGAATGGGAGCAGATGGCAGAAATGGCTTAATGGCAATGAAAAAAAGCGGTGAAGTAAAAGTTATTGCTGAATCAAAAGAATCATCAATTGTATTTGGAATGCCAAGAGCAGTGATTGAGTCTGGCCTGGCAGATGATGTGCAGAAAATTGAACGTATAGCAAAATCCATATTGAAATTTGTTTAAAGCCGAGGGGTGCAGGCACATGGAGATGAACCAATATTTAGAGGTATTTATCGAAGAAAGCAAAGAACATTTGCAATCATGTAATGAACAGCTTCTTGAATTAGAGAAAAATCCTGATGATATAAAAATAATTAATGAGATATTCAGGTCAGCTCATACGCTGAAAGGCATGTCTGCCACCATGGGGTATGAAGATCTGGCGAATCTGACTCATCAAATGGAAAATGTTCTTGATGCAATCAGAAATCAGAAGATTAAGGTAAATACTGAAATTCTTGATGTCGTTTTTCTTGCTGTTGATGATCTTGAAGCAATGGTCCAATCAATTGCACAAGGCGGAGACGGCAAAAGGGATGTTTCAACATCTGTTGAAAAATTAATTCTCATTGAAAAAGGGGAGAGCCCTGCACAGTCGCAAGCAAGAGCCGAAGCGGCTGCAGCTGTTGCTGAACCCGAGGTACCGGTTAAGAGTTCATATGATGATTTCGAGTGGACCGTGATACAGCAATCCAAGGAGCAGGGCTTTGATGCCTATGAAATTTCAATAGCTTTGCGGGCAGATTGTCTGCTGAAAGCAGCCAGAATTTATATGATTTTTGAGGTCCTTGAGAAAAGCGGAGAAGTGATCAAAGCCACTCCTTCTGTCGAGCAGCTTGAAGAAGAGCAATTTGATCAGGAATTCTCTGTAACAATTGTGACCCGGGAGCAACCAGATGTTATCCGTCAGAAACTTTTGAAGGTTTCAGAAGTGGATAGAATAGATGTGCTTCAGGTTTCAACACGGGATTGCAGCTCAGTGGAAGCTGTGACTGATGAGGACGCTTTGCAGCCAGATGGAGATAATAAGGCAGATAGCGTTTCAGAGATGCCAAAAGAGGAAAAGAAGGCGACTGCATCAAAACAAGTCAGCAATAAAACCATTAGAGTGAATATTGAGAGACTGGATATCCTTATGAACCTGTTTGAAGAATTGGTGATTGACAGAGGCAGACTTGAACAAATATCCAAGGAACTAAACAATCAGGAGCTTCATGAAACGGTTGAGCATATGTCAAGGATCTCAGGAGACCTGCAGAATATTATTCTGAACATGCGCATGGTGCCAATAGAAACAGTATTCAATCGTTTTCCAAGAATGGTAAGACAATTAGCAAGAGATTTAAATAAAAAGATCAATCTCGAAATCGTCGGTGCAGATACTGAACTGGACCGAACGGTTATAGATGAAATTGGGGATCCGCTTGTTCACTTAATCCGAAATGCATTAGACCATGGTGTGGAAACACCAGAAGTCCGTAAAGCAAATGGTAAAAGTGAAGAAGGAAATGTCATTTTAAAGGCTTATCACAGCGGCAATCATGTTTTCATTGAAATTGAGGATGATGGGGCAGGCATAAACAAAGATAAGGTTATAAAGAAAGCATTAAAAAATGGCATCATTACAGAGCAAACAGCTTCAGCACTTACGGACAAGCAGGCCTATGAGCTTATTTTTGCCTCAGGATTTTCAACTGCAGATAAAATATCTGATGTTTCCGGACGGGGTGTAGGGCTGGACGTAGTCAAGAATACAATTGAGTCATTGGGAGGATCAGTTTCTATTGATTCAAAATTTGGACAGGGTTCCATTTTCTCCATACAGCTGCCATTAACTTTATCTATTATTTCTGTCATGCTCGTCGAAATAGAGAAGGAAAAATACGCAATTCCTCTATCTTCTATTATTGAAACAGCCATTATCAGGAAAGACGGCGTCTTAAGTGCACATAACCAAAAGGTGATTGATTTCAGGGGCAAGGTTGTTCCGCTCCTTTCATTAAAGGAAATCTTTGATGTGCCATCAGACAATCACGAAGATGATTTCCTTTCCGTTGTCATTGTCAGAAAAGGGGAAAAGATGGCCGGGCTGGTGGTAGATTCCTTTATCGGACAACAGGAAGTCGTACTAAAATCACTTGGAAACTACTTAACAAGCGTGTTTGCCATTTCCGGCGCAACTATATTGGGAGATGGCCAGGTTGCCCTGATAGTGGACTGCAATGCATTAATAAAATAATAAATTTTAAAGAGGAGTGACATGATGAGTGAGACAGCAGCCGCAGATTTAAAATTGATTGTATTTCAGCTGAAGGATAAGGAATATGCGATTCCGGTTAATCAAGTGCGATCCATTGAAAAGGTTGATCATATTACCAGGGTTCCGCGAACAGCTGGTTTTGTTAAAGGAGTGATCAATTTACGGGGGGTTGTGACACCTATCATCAGTCTCAGAAGCAGATTTAATCTTGAAGAGGCTGAATATAATGAGCATTCACGAGTCATCATTGCAGTATTGAATGATATGGAAGTCGGATTAATTGTAGATTCTGCAAATGATGTGATTGATGTGGCTCCTGAATCAATTGAACCCCCTCCTGAGGTAATTGGTTCAGAAGAGGCAGATTTCATCAAGGGTGTTACAAAAATCGGGAAACGGTTATTTATACTAATAGATTTGGAAAAAATCCTGAACCCGGAAGTATTGTCTGCTCATGATGGAAAAGGATTAGCGTGATGAATTTTTCAGAAAAAAATATCACCGGCATGCAGTTGGATATTTTAAAAGAAATCGGGAATATCGGTGCGGGTCATGCGGCTACTGCATTATCAGCGCTGCTAAATAAAAAAATCGATATGTCTGTCCCGGATGTGAAAATTGTTTCTTTTGACGAAATGATCGATATGGCCGGAGGTCCGGAAAATGTTGTGGCAGGGGTGTTTCTAAGGATTGAAGGAGACTCTCCTGGCAGCATGTTTTTTGTCCTGCCGCTTGCACAGGCTGAAATTTTTATTCGTGAATTGCCTGGAAACATTCCTTTCTGTGCAGATGAGCTGCCATATGATGAAATTACTCTATCTGCACTCCAGGAGCTTGGCAACATTTTATCAGGATCCTATTTATCTTCATTATCGGATTTTACTAAGCTATCACTCTTTCCTTCAGTGCCGATGCTTAGCATTGATATGGTGGGTGCAATTATCGGAACGGGACTTCTGGAAATTTCGCAGGTGAGCGATTACGCCATTGTTATTGATACAGCTTTAAATGATGAACTGCAAAAAACGGATGCTGTTAATGGACATTTCTTTCTGCTTCCTGATCCGGAATCATTTAAAATAATCTTTAAGGCATTGGGAGTACCGGATTATGAATAGTCTTCTGGAAATTGTAAAAGTTGGCATAGCAGATATGAATATAGTTAAGACTCCCGGTTTAATCAGGACGTCAGGTCTTGGTTCATGTGTCGGTGTGGTGATTTATGATCTTAGTGCAGAAATTGGCGGGCTGGTACATATAATGCTCCCGGATTCATCTTTGGCAAAGGGAGCAAGATTTAATTCAGCTAAATATGCTGATACAGCAATCCGGGACTTAGTGAGAATTATGCTGCAAAGCGGTGCCAAATCATCACGGTTAAATGCCAAGATTGCCGGCGGAGCTCAAATGTTCCAATATTCCTCCGGGAGTGATTTAATGAGGATTGGCCCAAGGAATGTTGAAGCTGTTAAAAAAGAATTATCTTCACTGAGAATTGCTATTTTAGGTGAAGATGTTGGCGGCCATAGCGGCAGAACAATAGAATTCAATCCGCAAACAGGGGAATTGATGGTTCGAACAGTTAATAAAGGCCAGGTTGTTATATAGGATCCTGCCTAAATCAGGAACAGTTACAAATGAATCAGCTTTATACAGAACTGCTTAAAATCATACGCTTCAGGGCAGTAATTTCCAGGCATAAAAGCTGATTTTCACTCCGGCTTATTTATTGCTCTCTCCAACTATTTCCTCGAAGGCAATGCCCCTTATTTTTATGGATAAGAACTGAGCACATTGGATGAAGTTAATATTTTTACAGGAAATATTTTGATATACTAACAGTGATTAATAGAAATGGAAACGTTTGAGGGGGATGACCATGGCAGACACGATAACTGAAGAAAGTACATACTGGGCTAAATGGGTCGACTCTCGTGATGCTCAAGCGGGGAATTTTCTTGTAAAAAAATATTTGCCTCTTGTAAGCTATCATGTTCAGCGGATATCCGCTGCCCTTCCGAAAAATGTTTCAAGAGATGATATACGAAGTCTTGGACTAATAGGTTTATACGATGCCCTGGAAAAGTTCGAGCCTGCAAGAGATTTGAAATTTGATACGTATGCTTCCTTTCGAATAAGGGGTGCAATTTTAGATGGATTAAGAAAGGAAGACTGGCTCCCCCGAAGTACTAGGGATAAAGCGAAAAAAATTGAAGCTGCCATTGAGAAGCTGGAGCAGCGGCTGATGCGCAATGCAGCAGTGCATGAAATTGCTGAAGAAACAGGAATGCAGGAAGACGAAGTGTATTCTGTTATGAACGAACACTTTTACGCAAACATCCTTTCAATTGATGAGCAGCCAGATTCAGAAGAAAAAGATTCGAGTTATTCAATCAAGGATGAAAAAGCAATAATTCCGGAAGAAAAGGTATTAAAGAATGAAATTTTGGAAGAAATGGCTGAAAAAATCTTACAATTGAATGAAAAAGAGCAGCTTGTACTAAGTTTATTTTACAAAGAGGAATTAACCCTTACAGAAATTGGCGAAGTAATGGGCCTGTCAACATCCCGCATTTCCCAGATCCATTCAAAGTCAATATTTAAGCTGAGACAGCTGCTGGAAAAAGCCATATAGTTTTGCCATTACTTTCTGCAAAGGAAGGAATCAGCATGGAAAACCATTTTCAACTTTTAGTTGATGCCAGCGGTTTAACCGCATTGATACAGCCGTTAGATTTTGATGAATTGGATGGCGCCGTCCAGCCTGAAGACTTGCATAAACTGCTTGCTGACGAAAAAATCACTTTTGGTGTGAGCGAAGAAATAATCCAGAGAATCTGCAAAGATCCGCTCTCAGTGGAATACCCCACACTAATAGCAAAGGGAATCCCTGCAGACCATGGCGGTGATGCATATCTCTTAAATGAAGTCTCTTTTGACCCGAGAACAGGGAGAAAAGGATTTAATTTTAGAGATGTTCTCCAGATTCCTTCTGTTACGCAGGGACAGCTTCTTGCATCTGTTATTCCTGCTACTCCTGGAACTTCCGGAAAAAACATTTTTGGCAAGGTGATACCCGGAAAGAATGGTAAGCCATTAAGGGTAAGGGCAGGGAAAAATGTATTTGTAAATGGAGGCAAATACTATTCGCTATTAGATGGCCAGGTCAGTTTCACCAAGAACAGCATTTCTGTGAATCCGGTGTTTGAGGTTAATGGGGACCTTGACCTGAAGACTGGGAATATAGATTTTGTCGGGAATGTTGTGATTCGTGGGAATGTTCCTGCAGGATATGAGATTAAGGCAGGGGGCGATATCATTGTTGCCGGTCTGGTTGAAGGCTCATTTCTGCAGGCAGATAATAACGTGCTTATTACTGGCGGAAATTCCGGCAGTCATAAAGGTTCAGTTATATCAGGGGGGTCTGTTCAGGCAGCCTATCTAAATCAGGCAAATGTGAAGGCAGAACAGGACGTTATAATACAAAAATCAATCCTGCACAGCCATGTTCAGGCTGGCGGAGCCATCAGGTGCAGCGGCGCATTGGTCATTGGAGGCAAGCTTCAGGCAGGTTCTGACATTGAGATAAAAGAACTGGGCAATCACTTATTTACTAAGACAGAGCTATTTGCCGGCATGGACTCCCATTTGGATAGCGCTGAAATGAATCTATTAAATGAAACAGCGCAGCTTCAGGAAACAATCAAAAAGCTTGATAGTATTGAAGGAAGACTAACAGAAATGGCAAGGCTAACAGGAAAGCTGACAGATGAACAAAGAACCATTATTCTCAAGCAAAGGGCTACAAAAGCGCATTTGATGAATAAATTGCACAAAATAAATGAAGACTTGGCTGAATTGGAAAAAGAAAAGGAAGAAAAAATGAATGCTTCAATCCTTATTTATGGGCAGCTCTATCCCAACACTTCCATTCATTTTGGAAAGTTTTCTAAAGTGATTCGAAAAACTGTTAAATCTTTAAAGTTCCATTGTTCAAAAGGGGAAATAAGAAGTGAGCCGTTATTAAGGATGTGATCCGGGATGAGTCTGAAATCATTAGAAATGCAGGTCGCACTGCCAAGAACGTTCGAAGCGGGTAAAATTCAGGAACAGCTTCAGCAGAGAGGACAGACAATCAGCGGGCTAGCTGCCGACAGTACACAGGAAAATGCTGAAAAACAGCGGATAACTGTGATAAAACAGGAGAATAAACAAAATGTTAATCTTGGCAATGATGATAGCAGAGGACAAACAGAGAACGAGGGAAATGATCGGAAAGAAGACCGGAAAAAAGACAGCAATGACAAACTGAACCATCCTTACAAAGGGAAGGTTATTGACTACACCGGATAGAGGGATATCATGACAGCTTTTCTATTAGCGATAAGCATGCTATTAAATATTGTGGCCTTATTAGCCATTATTCTGCTCTATATGCGTCAGAACAAATTAATGGATACAGAGAAAAGACAGGAAAAAGTGCTTGTTGAAATGGAAGAGGTTATATCATCTTACCTTATACAAATGAAAGAAGAAAACGATGATTTTATTAGCAAATTTTCGAAGATCAATGAAAAAAGCGATCCTTCTGTAAATGAGAAAAGTATTCCGGTACATATGGATAGGAAAAAGGATCAGGATACAGCTAAAGCGGATGAGAAAACAATGCGGGCAGCCAGAGTGTCCATCCACCAGGCAACTAAAGCCTACAAACAGAATTCGAGGGTGCCTGAGGAAAAATTGATAGAAAAAGAAAGCTTATCATCCTTATTGGAAGAAGCTGAATCTGTCAAACCGACAGATAGCAGCCAGTCATACAAGGAAGAGATTCCTCCATCAATAAATGATCAAGTGTTAATTCTGAATAAAAAGGGAATGAGCGCGGAGGATATTGCCAAAAAACTAGGAAAAGGGAAGACGGAAGTTGAGTTATTGCTTAAATTTCGTCAAAATCAGCAAGAATAGCTTGATTGTGAAAAGCACTTATGCTATATTAACAAATGGTGTTAATACACACGCTTATGGATTTAGCCGGATGGTGCTGTTTACATGCAGTTGCCGGCTGAAAATGATATAGGCGGAGGAAATAAAAACCATTAGGAGGAAACACAAATGTCAGTAATTTCAATGAAGCAATTGCTTGAAGCTGGTGTACACTTCGGACACCAAACACGCCGATGGAACCCTAAGATGAAGAAATATATCTTCACTGAGCGTAACGGCATCTACATCATCGACCTTCAAAAGACTGTTAAGAAGGTAGAAGAAGCTTACAACTTCGTTAAGGAGCTTGCTGGAAACGGCGGTACAATCCTTTTCGTAGGAACTAAGAAACAAGCACAAGATTCTGTTAAAGAAGAAGCTATCCGTTCTGGTATGTACTATGTTAACCAGCGCTGGTTGGGCGGTACTTTAACAAACTTTGAAACAATCCAAAAGCGTATTTCTCGTTTGAAGGATATTGAAAGAATGTCTGAAGATGGAACTTTCGAAGTTCTTCCTAAAAAAGAAGTTGTTCAATTGAAGAAAGAGCAAGAGCGCTTAGAGAAATTCTTGGGCGGAATTAAAGACATGAAGAGCCTTCCAGATGCTCTATTCATCATTGACCCTCGCAAAGAGCGCATTGCTGTTGCAGAAGCACATAAATTAAACATCCCTATCGTTGGTATCGTTGATACTAACTGTGATCCGGATGAAATTGATGTTGTAATCCCTGCAAACGATGATGCTATCCGTGCTGTTAAATTGTTAACAGGCAAAATGGCAGATGCTATCCTTGAAGCTAAACAAGGTGAAGAAGTTACAACTGCTTAATAGAAAAGTAGAAGCGCTCTTGGGCGCTGGAGCTTTAGAGCTCTAAATTGCTTTTTCTTGATTTAAAGAAGGTGATAAGAGGGAGCACCCTTTATCACCTTTTTTTAAAGAAAAGGCAAAGTTTAGTTTTCTATACAGCAATAAATGGTAAAGATATTATTACATAACTCATTAAGGAGGATCTCATAATGGCAATTACTGCTCAAATGGTTAAAGAACTACGTGAAAAAACAGGCGCAGGCATGATGGACTGCAAAAAAGCACTTCAGGAAACTGAAGGTGATATGGATAAAGCAATCGACTTCCTTCGTGAAAAAGGAATCGCTAAAGCTGCTAAAAAAGGCGACCGTATCGCTGCGGAAGGTCTTACTACTGTAAAGGTTAACGGAAATGAAGCAGTTATCCTTGAAGTAAACTCTGAAACAGATTTCGTTGCTAAAAACGAAGGATTCCAAACTCTTGTTAAAGAAATCGCTGAGCATATACTTTCAGCGAAGCCGGCTTCTGTAGAAGAAGCAGCTGGCCAGACAATGGCTAACGGCGCTACTTTAGAATCTCACATTAACAGTGCGATTGCTAAAATCGGAGAAAAGCTTTCTCTTCGCCGATTCGAAATCAAAACAAAAACTGACAGCGATGCATTTGGTGCATACCTTCATATGGGCGGCCGCATCGGTGTGTTAACAGTTCTTGAAGGAACAACCGACGAAAATGCAGCGAAAGATGTGGCAATGCATATCGCTGCCCTAAACCCTAAATATGTATCCCGTGATGAAGTATCACAGGACGAAGTAGAGCGCGAGCGCCAAGTATTGACTCAGCAAGCTCTTAATGAAGGCAAGCCAGAGAACATCGTTGCTAAGATGGTTGAAGGCCGCCTTGGCAAGTATTTCGAAGATGTTTGCGTAAACGACCAGGCTTTTGTTAAAAATCCTGATCAAAAAGTTGGCAAATTCGTTGAATCTAAAGGCGGAAAAATCCGTGAGTTCGTTCGCTATGAAGTTGGAGAAGGCATCGAAAAGCGTGAAGACAATTTCGCTGAAGAAGTAATGAGCCAAGTTAAGAAGTAATTTCGAATAGTATTAATCAGGCTATGACTCAGGGAACACTTTGTGTTCCCTGTTTTTCAAGAATGAGATGAAATTGTAAATCCAGTAATAGCGCTTTTAAAGCGCATGAGCTTTTTATACTACATATGGAGGTTCTTATGAGCAGCCCAAAATTCAAACGCGTGGTCTTGAAATTAAGTGGAGAAGCTTTAGCAGGAGAGCAAGGCTTCGGAATTAATCCTTCAGTGATTAAATCAATTGCTGAACAGGTTAAGGATCTGGCTGAACTAGGTGTTGAAGTTGCTGTTGTTGTCGGCGGCGGAAACATCTGGAGGGGTAAGATCGGAGAAGAAATGGGTATGGACAGAGCAAACGCCGACTATATGGGCATGCTTGCAACCGTCATGAACTCATTGGCATTACAGGATAGCCTTGAGAATCTTGGAGTGGAGACAAGGGTTCAAACCTCAATTGAGATGAGACAGGTTGCTGAACCGTACATCCGCAGAAGAGCCATCCGCCATCTTGAGAAAAAGCGGGTTGTAATCTTTGCTGCAGGAACCGGAAATCCTTACTTCTCTACTGATACTACAGCAGCATTGCGAGCAGCAGAAATTGAAGCAGAAGTAATTCTTATGGCGAAAAACAATGTGGATGGCGTCTATTCGGCTGATCCACGCGTTGATAAAAACGCAAAAAAATATGATGAACTTTCCTATCTTGATGTATTGAAAGAAGGATTGGCTGTAATGGATTCTACAGCATCTTCTTTATGCATGGATAACAATATTCCATTAATAGTCTTTTCAATCATGGAAAAAGGCAATATTAATCGCGCCGTAATGGGTGAAACAATCGGAACAATCGTTAGGGGGAAAAAATAATGCCAAAACAAGTTATTGCAGATGCAAAAGAAAGAATGACTAAAGCAATTTCAGCTTATACGAGAGAGCTTGCGAGCATCCGTGCAGGTAAAGCCAATGCTTCTTTGCTTGATCGCATCACTGTTGATTACTATGGTGCGCCGACACCTGTTAACCAGCTTGCCGGGGTATCTGCTCCTGAAGCACGCCTTTTAGTCATAACTCCTTATGACAAATCAATTTTGGGCGAAATTGAAAAGGCCATCCTGAAATCTGATATCGGCTTAAACCCCTCAAATGACGGAAGTGTAATCAGACTTGCTATTCCACAGCTTACAGAAGAACGCCGTAAAGAGCTTGTTAAGGTGGTTAAAAAAGAATCAGAAGAAGCAAAAGTAGCCATCCGAAATGTTCGTCGCGATGCCAATGATGACCTGAAAAAACTTGAGAAAAATGGAGAAATCACTGAAGATGATCTTCGCGGTTTTTCTGATGATATTCAAAAACTTACTGATGACCACATCAGCCAGATTGACGAATTGACAAAGGAAAAAGAAAAAGAAATCCTTGCAGTCTAATTGATGCTATAGTTAGAACCCTCTATCAATAGGGGGTTCTTTTACTCTTTGGGAAAGCATACATAATCTGATCAGGCGTTTAGGCGTTTACTCTGCTGAAATATGCTATGAAGGCAATTTCCTGACCTGAATTAACTTCTGGCAACATACTCTTTTATAGAGATATATTTAATTATTTTTGGTATGATATTATCATGCGGAAAGAGGCAATCATTTTACCATTAGAATAATCTCTAAAAGATACTATGACTGAATCACAACTATCAATAAGCGGGAAAAGTCCCTTGCTAATTGAAGTTTCACACTTTGTCTTTTATCGGAGGATTAACCTATTTTAAAGGAGCAGACTTATGTTTGATAAAATGAAGTTATGGAAGTCCCAAAACAGTTCTTCCGATCTCCGAGAGAGAGTTAAAAAAATAAAAGAATTGCAAATTCCTGAGCATGTTGCCATCATTATGGATGGGAATGGCCGATGGGCAAAGAAGCGGGCGCTTCCAAGAGTAGCCGGCCACCATGAAGGAATGAAGGTTGTCCGAAAGATCACCAGATTTGCAAGTGATATAGGGGTGAAGACCCTAACTTTATACGCATTCTCAACTGAGAATTGGAAAAGGCCTAAGATGGAAGTGGACTTTCTTATGAAGCTGCCAGAAGAATTTCTGGGAACTTTCCTTCCAGAACTGATAGAAGAGAATGTACAAGTAAAAATGATTGGTTATTTCGATCACCTGCCTGCCCATACGCGCAAAGCAGTTTCCAAAGCGATGGAAGAGACAAAAAATAACACCGGCCTGGTGCTGAACTTTGCACTTAATTATGGAAGCAGAGCCGAGATACTCGAAGCCGTCAAGCATGTCTTAAATGATTGCAAAAGTGGTATAATGGATGAAAATGAATTAAATGAAGAAAAATTTTCATCCTACTTAATGACGGGCGGGCTTAAGGATCCCGATCTGCTGATTCGCACAAGCGGTGAGATCAGACTAAGCAATTTTATGCTTTGGCAGCTTGCATACACAGAATTCTGGTTTACGGATGTATTATGGCCGGATTTCAATGAAGAGCAAATGCTTGAAGCAATCGAAGTATTCCAAAGCCGCCAAAGGCGTTTTGGAGGAGTACAATAAAGGTGTTGAACTATTGAATGAAGCAGCGTATTATCACAGCAATTATTTTTGGTGCAATCCTCCTGCCAGTCATAATCTATGGGGGCATGCCAATCATTATCCTGGCATACTTGCTGGCATCCATTGCACTATATGAATTATTAAAAATGAGGAATTTAAGTTTATTCTCGATATCAGGTATTATTTCTTTACTTTTACTGTGGGTTTTCCTTCTGCCTAAAGAATATCAGTCAGTCCTGGACGACTTGAATTATACAAAAATTGAGGTAGCTCTCTTTGGGGTGCTTCTTTTCTTAACGTATACTGTAGCTACAAAAAATAAATTTACATTTGATGATGTGGCTTTTTCGATTATGTCTACTCTATACGTTGGCATTGGTTTCTACTACTTTATGGAGACCCGCTTCGCAGACCAGGGTCTGACCTATCTCTTTTTTGCATTATTCCTTATATGGGCGACAGATTCAGGTGCCTATTTTATAGGAAAAGCTATGGGAAAGAAAAAGCTTTGGCCTGAAATCAGCCCAAATAAGACTGTCGAAGGTTCACTTGGCGGTGTAGCCTGTGCGCTTCTGGTTGCAGTATTATTTATTATTTTTACAGATATTGATGAATCTCTGCTGGGGCTTTTGGTAATTACAGCCATCCTGTCCGTGTTTGGGCAAATAGGGGATTTAGTGGAATCAGCCTTAAAGCGTCATTATAATGTAAAAGACTCAGGAAATATTCTGCCTGGCCATGGGGGAATTCTGGACCGTTTTGACAGTTTGTTATTCGTCCTGCCATTGCTGCACTTTTTTCACCTGCTGTAAACTTAAAGAGCAGGACCTTTTGGACACTAGATAATTGTTAGGCTCCAGCGTCTGCCGCCTCAAAAGACATAAGCCGTTGCTCCAGAAAGGCAAAGATCGCTTTTCACTGATGCTTGACTTGTGCTTTTCAGGGGTGAGCGAGGCGCTTCCGCTTTTCTTATTAGGAGGAGACTATGAAACATATCAGTTTGATGGGGGCTACAGGGTCTATTGGTACGCAGACTCTCGATATAATTAAGGAGCACCCGGAGGAATTTAAGCTGGCAGCCATGTCTGCCGGCAGGAATATAGATCTTGCCAGGAAGATTATCTCTGACTTTCAGCCAGAACTTGTCTCACTAACAGAAAAAAGTTCTGCAGATATTCTTAAAGCGGAGTTTCCCGGCATAACATTTACATATGGACATGATGGTTTGGTGGAAGTCGCTGTTTACGAAAAATCAGAGGTACTGGTTAATGCTGTATTAGGCAGTGTTGGCCTTAACCCCACCATGCAGGCGATTGAGGAAAAGAAAACAATTGCCATCGCGAATAAGGAAACGCTTGTAACGGCCGGCCATCTGGTCATGGAAGCAGCAAAGCGAAATGGTGTAGCTCTCCTGCCTGTAGACAGTGAACACTCTGCAATTTTTCAATCCCTCCAGGGGGAAAAAGAAAAAAATATTGAAAGGCTCATTTTAACAGCTTCGGGAGGCAGTTTCAGAGACCGCTCCCGCAAGGAACTGGAGAATGTGACTGTTGAAGAGGCGCTTAATCATCCGAATTGGTCAATGGGAGCAAAGATCACCATCGATTCTGCCACTATGATGAATAAGGGACTTGAAGTTATTGAAGCGCATTGGCTTTTCTCCATTGATTACAGTAAAATAGATGTCCTTCTTCATAAAGAAAGCATTATCCATTCCATGGTGGAATATCATGACAGCAGTGTAATCGCACAGCTAGGCACGCCTGATATGAGAGTGCCTATACAATATGCTTTAACATATCCTGACAGGCTTCCGCTGCGGACAGCAAAACGGCTGAATCTTGCTGAGATTGGCAAGCTGCATTTTACAGAAATGGATTTTAATCGTTTTCGCTGCCTGAAATTTGCCTATGAAGCTGGAAAAGCTGGCGGTTCAATGCCAGCCGTATTAAATGCAGCGAATGAAGCTGCTGTTGCTGCATTCCTGGATGGAAAGATAACATTCCTGCAAATAGAAGATTTCATCGAAAGAGCACTGGACAGCCATGATATTATCTCAAATCCAAGTCTGAATGAAATTATGGAAACAGATTTGGAAACGAGAAAATATGTCAGCTCACTTTTATAAGCTCGTGTTCAAGTGCTGAAGAGTGTGTAACAGAATTTAACTTTAGGCTGTTTTCGCAAAGTTTGCTGTTATTTGAATTATATTTATTGAGCTGATTACAGCGAGCATCCCTTCGCTGCAAGCAACAGACGGCATTGACAAGCGAAAAAACAATTTAGACGAAAGTGCCTAACTTTATGCACTTACCAGCGGCATTTGAGCAACCTCTAAAAAAAAGGTGGTTAAAACTTGAGTACAGTAATAGCCTTTATTATTATTTTCGGGGCACTGGTATTTTTTCATGAACTCGGACATTTAATATTTGCAAAAAGAGCAGGAATACTCTGCCGGGAATTTGCAATTGGATTCGGGCCAAAGGTGTTTTCCTTTAAAAAAGCTGAGACAGTATACACAATTCGTCTTCTGCCAATCGGCGGGTTTGTACGTATGGCCGGTGAAGATCCTGAAATGGTGGAAATCAAGCCCGGCTATCGCATTGGCTTAATCCTTGATAAAAATGAGGAAGTCAGCAAAATTATTTTAAACAACAAAGATAAATATCCTGATGCAAGAATTGTTGAAGTTGAAGATGCTGATACAGAGCATGACTTAATAATAAAAGGTTATGTTGAGGGCGAAGAGGATGAGTCAATCCAAAACTTTAAAATTAGCCGTTCAGCTGTACTGGTTGAGGATGGTGCCGAAACGCTCATTGCTCCGTATGACCGTCAGTTTGCATCAAAGACCTTAGGTCAGCGAACAATGGCGATTTTTGCAGGCCCAATGATGAATTTTGTTTTGGCTTTTATCGTTTTTGTACTAATAGCCTTATTGCAGGGGATTCCAACAAATGAACCTGCCCTTGGCAAGCTGACTCCTGATGGTGCAGCATATGAAGCTGGCCTTAAGGAAGGCGATGTAGTTCAAAGTGTGGATGGAGCCGAGATATCAAGCTGGTCAGATGTAGTGGAAATCATTAGAAAGAATCCAAGTGAAGAACTGGAATTTCTAGTGGAAAGAAACGGCCAGGAGCATACCATTTCGGTTACACCAAAGGTTCAGGATGTAGAAGGTGAAAAAATAGGAATAATTGGTGTTTATAGCCCGATGGAAAAGTCTCCATTAAAGGCAATTACCTACGGAGCCAAGGAAACCTATTTCTGGACGAAAGAAATTTTTGTTATGCTTGGCAAACTTGTCACGGGCCAGTTTTCAATTGATGCATTATCAGGTCCGGTAGGTATCTATGTTTCAACAGATACTGTGGCCAAATCCGGTATTTACTATCTGATGAAATGGGCAGGAATTCTAAGTATTAATCTTGGAATAATGAACCTGCTTCCAATTCCTGCGCTTGATGGCGGAAGATTAATGTTCTTTGCAGTTGAGGCTGTAAGAGGAAAGCCAATTGACCGTCACAAAGAAGGAATGGTCCATTTTATTGGTTTTGCTCTATTAATGCTATTAATGCTGGTGGTCACTTGGAACGATATTCAGAGATTTTTCCTGTAAAAAGTGAATCCAGGATTACTGCATAAAAAATGTGTATGATCCTCTAAGTCAGACGAAAAAACGGGTTCCAAAATGGAATCCGTTTTTTCAATCACTACATGAAGCGATATGTTATAATTAAGTCCGTCTGTTTTTTATTGCACATAAAATTTAACTTAAAAATAGAAACCAAGATTAATGGATGGGAGAGAGAAAGATGAGCGAACCTTCTAAATTTCAGCTCTTGCTCCAGCAGATGCAGCTAACTGAGGATGCCTTTGTTCAGCACTTTCATGATGCCCAGATCGAAAGGGTCATAGTCGAAAGACAGTCACGGAAATGGCACTTTTATTTTGCTTTTCCAAAGATAATGCCCTGCAGTGTATATAGCCGTTTCACAAATCAGCTTGAAAAGACATTTTCCCACATCGCAGAAGTTTCATATAGCATCTCTGTGAGAAATCAAGATTTTACTGAACAGCTTGTACTTGAATACTGGCATAACTGCATTAAAGAAATGGATGGAATGGCACCGCCGCTTTTAAAGCTACTGAATGAACAGGTTCCTTCTGTACAGGGCAACAAACTTATCATTAAAGTCCGTAATGATTTAGAAGGATTATCTATTAAGAAAAAATATGCCGGCATTATTTCAGATGTTTTCCAAGTTTTTGGCTTTCCTGCCCTAACAGTGGACACTGAAGTAGCCGCTGATGGTTCCAATGAAGAATATGAAAAATTTATGGAAGCCAAACGCAAAGAAGATCAAGAGCGTGGTCTCCAGGCAGCAATCGAGATGCAGAAGAAAGAAGCGGAAGCTGAATCTGCAGATCACACTGCACCACAGGGGCCGCTAACAATCGGTCTTACCATTAAGGACGATGCAGATTACCGCAAATTGATTGATATTATAGATGAAGAGCGCCGAGTAGCTATTGAGGGCTACGTGTTTGCTGCTGAAACAAGAGAGCTCCGCAGCGGCCGGACACTATTAACTTTTAAAATTACGGATTATACCAGCTCCATCCTGGTAAAAATGTTCTCCCGTGATAAAGAGGATGCCGCTCTATACCAGCATATTCAAAAAGGAATGTGGCTAAAGGTCCGAGGAAGCATTCAGAACGATACTTTTGTCCGTGACCTGGTTATGATCGGCAACGATATTAATGAAATCAAACCAATTCAAAGGCAGGATACATCGCCTGCTGACGAAAAAAGGGTTGAACTGCATCTTCATACACCAATGAGTCAAATGGATGCAGTTTCATCAGTCAGTGCACTGGTTTCCCAGGCGAAGAAATGGGGCCATAAAGCAGTCGCCATTACAGACCATGCTGTTGCCCAATCATTCCCTGAAGCCTATGGTGCCGGGAAAAAGAATGATATTAAGATTTTGTATGGAATTGAAGCAAACCTTGTAGATGATGGTGTGCCGATTGCATATAATGATGCGCATCGCAAGCTTGCTGATGACACCTTTGTTGTATTTGATGTTGAAACAACCGGCTTATCAGCTGTATATGATACGATTATTGAACTTGCAGCAGTTAAAATTCATGATGGCGAAATCATTGACCGATTTGAATCATTTGCAAACCCTCATCACCCTTTATCCGCAACTACCATTAATCTGACTGGAATAACAGATGATTTGGTGGAAAATGCACCGGAAGTGGAAGATGTTCTAAAGAAATTTCATGAATGGACAGGAGATGCTATTTTAGTAGCTCATAATGCTTCTTTCGACATGGGCTTTTTGAATGTGGGCTATAAAAAGATCGGTATTGGAAAAGCGCCTAATCCTGTAATAGATACTCTTGAACTCGCACGTTTTTTATTTCCCGACATGAAAAACCACCGTCTGAATACCCTTGCCAAGAAATTCGATGTAGAACTCACCCAGCATCACCGTGCTATATACGATGCGGAAGCAACAGGCTATCTGCTTCTTAAGATGCTAAAAGGCGCAGAGGGAAAAGGGATCGAATATCATGATCAATTCAATGATAATATGGGTCAGGGAAATGCTTATCAGCGTGCAAGGCCGGCCCATTGCACCCTGCTGGCACAAACGGAAGCCGGTCTGAAAAATCTTTTTAAACTCGTATCCATCTCTCATATGGAATACTTTTACAGAGTGCCGCGGATTCCCAGGTCAGTTCTTCAAAAACATCGCGAAGGAATACTGGTAGGTTCCGGATGTGATAAAGGGGAAGTTTTTGAAGGCATGATGCAGAAATCTCCAGATGAAGTAGAAGATACAGCACAATTCTATGATTATCTTGAAGTGCATCCAAAAGCCGTTTATGCACACCTTTTAGAGCTTGAACTTGTAAGAGATGAAAAAGCGCTGGAAGAAATCATCAGCAATATTGTAAAGCTGGGGGACAAGCTTGGCTTGCCGGTAGTCGCGACAGGCAATGTCCATTACCTGAATCCAAATGATAAAATCTATCGGAAAATCCTTGTTAATTCACAGGGCGGAGCGAATCCGCTGAATCGCCATCAGCTTCCGGATGTTCATTTCAGGACTACCAATGAAATGCTTGACGCTTTTTCATTTCTGGGCAAAGAAAAAGCGAAGGAAATTGTTGTTGAGAATACGAACAAAATTGCTGATATGATTGAAGAAATAAAGCCGATAAAAGATGATTTGTATACGCCAAAAATCGAAGGCGCAGATGAAGAGATGCGCAGCATGAGTTACGGAATGGCAAGAAAGATTTATGGTGATCCACTTCCTGAGATCGTGGAAGCACGCTTAGAAAAAGAACTTAAAAGTATTATTGGACATGGTTTCGCGGTTATCTATCTGATTTCTCATAAGCTGGTAAAAAAATCATTGGATGACGGCTATCTGGTTGGTTCCCGTGGTTCTGTCGGCTCATCATTTGTTGCGACGATGACCGAGATCACGGAGGTAAACCCGCTGCCGCCGCATTACGTTTGCCCTGAATGCAAAACATCTGAGTTTTTCAATGATGGGTCAGTGGGCTCCGGCTTTGACTTGCCTGATAAAAATTGTCCTGGCTGCGGAGCTAAATATAAAAAAGATGGACATGATATTCCGTTCGAAACGTTCCTTGGTTTTAAGGGGGATAAGGTTCCCGATATTGACTTGAATTTCTCTGGTGAATACCAGCCTAGAGCCCATAACTATACAAAGGTGCTATTCGGCGAGGATTATGTATATCGCGCAGGAACAATCGGTACTGTTGCCGATAAAACGGCTTATGGCTACGTCAAAGCGTATCAGAACGATAATAATCTGCAAATAAGAGGTGCGGAGATTGACAGGCTGGCTTCCGGATGTACAGGGGTAAAGCGAACTACCGGACAGCATCCGGGCGGTATCATTGTTGTGCCGGATTACATGGATATTTACGACTTTTCGCCAATTCAGTTCCCTGCAGATGACAGGACATCGGAATGGAAAACAACCCATTTTGACTTCCATTCTATTCACGATAATCTGTTAAAACTTGATATACTGGGTCACGATGATCCGACCGTTATAAGGATGCTTCAGGACCTGAGCGGAATTGACCCAAAAACTATTCCCACAGATGATCCGGAAGTAATGAAAATTTTCAGCGGGCCTGAATCACTTGGTGTGACCGAAGACCAAATCATGTGTAAAACAGGAACGCTTGGCATTCCCGAATTTGGTACGCGATTTGTCCGCCAGATGCTCGAAGATACCAAGCCGACCACTTTCTCAGAACTTGTTCAGATTTCCGGCCTTTCTCATGGTACGGATGTCTGGCTCGGAAATGCCCAGGAATTAATTCATAATAACATTTGTAATCTTAGCGAAGTAATCGGCTGCCGTGATGATATAATGGTTTATTTAATTTATCAGGGCCTCGAACCTGCTTTTGCTTTCAAAATAATGGAATCTGTCCGTAAGGGTAAAGGCCTGAGCGATGAGATGGAAGCCGAAATGAGAAAGAACGAGGTCCCTGAATGGTATATTGATTCCTGTAAAAAGATTAAATACATGTTCCCCAAAGCCCATGCGGCTGCTTATGTATTAATGGCTGTCCGGATTGCGTACTTCAAAGTGCACCATCCGCTCCTTTACTATGCAGCATATTTTACAGTCCGCGCAGAGGACTTTGACGTGGATGCAATGGTTAAAGGATCACAGGCAATACGTGCTCGAATCGAAGAAATCAATGCAAAGGGACTTGAAGCTTCAACGAAAGAAAAGAATCTTTTAACTGTAATGGAACTGGCATTGGAAATGAACGAAAGGGGCTTTAACTTCCAGAAGGTGGACTTGTACCGCTCAAGTGCAAGTGAGTTTATCATTGAAGGCAATTCTTTGATCCCGCCGTTTAATTCCATTCCGGGTCTGGGTACAAACGCAGCATTCAATATAGTTAAAGCAAGAGAAGAAGGGGAATTCCTATCGAAGGAAGACCTGCAGCAGCGCGGAAAAGTATCTAAGACGATAATCGAGTATCTCGATAATCATGGCTGCCTGGAATCCCTTCCGGAACAAAATCAGCTGTCCCTATTCTAAAAAAAAGACCAGCAAAGGGTCCAAACCCTTCTGCTGACAGCTATTCCATTTGCATAAAAAAATTGGTTATGGTATAGTTTTATTGGAAATACTAAGAATAACTCTCGCAAAAGGAAGAGTGGGGCAACCCACTCTTTCGTGTTGTGTACGGTTTTTTCCTTAGATCGGATCTATGTTAAAACTATATGTTAATTAAAGTTTAGCAGAGCCAATATCTAATTGATTGAATGGAAAACACGCTTTAGAATTCAGTAAAAAGGAGGGATATGAATGAGCAAAGTGACTGAAACGGTGGAACAACTGGTCACCCCTATTGTGGATGAACTTAATTTAGAATTAGTCGACATTGAATATGTTAAAGAAGGGAAAGACTGGTTCCTTCGCGTATTTATTGATAAAGAAACTGGTGTTGATATCGAGGAATGCGGAATGGTCAGTGAAAGACTAAGCGAAAAGCTTGATGCTGAAGATCCGATTCCATACAACTATTTCTTGGAAGTTTCATCGCCGGGAGCTGAACGCCCTCTTAAAAAAGACAGTGATTTTGTAAAAGCAGTCGGCAAGAATGTTTTTATTAAAACTTACGAGCCAATTGACGGCGAAAAAACGTTCGAAGGTGTGTTAACCCAATTTGACGGCGAAACCGTTACGGTGGAAGTCAAAATTAAAACAAGGAAGAAAAATATTGAAATTCCTTATGAGAAGGTAGCGAATGCCCGTTTAGCCGTTGTTTTTTAATACCGGCTGATTGCGGGCTTGCTTATTAAGAAAAGCGGAGGCGCCTTGCCGGTAATGGAACGCAGTCTGAGAATTTCATAGCCTGTGGCAGCGTCGGCATGAGCCCCATCTGGTGTCTCACCTTAAAGGGGATAGGCGGCTTTTAGCTGTACGTGTATTGATGTCAAAAATCAATACTTGTCTTTCAGAAAAGCAAATTGCTGCTTTAGAGTTGATTATTTTTATAAGAGAAATAAAGGGGGATATAAATCTCATGAGCAGTGAACTTTTGGATGCTCTGACATTGCTTGAGAAAGAAAAAGGCATTTCTCGCGATGTGATTATCGAAGCCATTGAAGCAGCATTGGTGTCAGCCTATCGCAGAAACTTTAACCAGGCACAAAATGTGCGCATTGATTTAAACCTAGGGAACGGAACGATGAGAGTCTTTGCCCGCAAAGAAGTAGTGGATGAAGTATTTGATCCGCGTCTTGAGATCTCTGTTGAGGATGCTCAAAAAATCAATCCGAACTACCAGGTGGAAGATGTCGTTGAAATGGAAGTAACACCTAAGGATTTTGGCCGCATTGCTGCCCAGACAGCGAAACAGGTTGTTACCCAGCGTGTCCGTGAAGCGGAGAGAGGCATCATATATTCTGAATTTATCGACCGTGAAGAAGATATCATGACGGGAATTGTTCAGCGTACAGATCCTAAGTTCATCTATGTGAGCCTTGGAAAGATTGAAGCGATCCTTCCGGCGAACGAACAAATGCCAAATGAGCGTTATCAGCCCCATGACCGGATTAAAGTTTTTATTACAAAAGTAGAAAAGACTACAAAAGGACCACAAATTTTTGTTAGCAGAACCCATCCTGGCCTTCTGAAGAGATTATTTGAAATTGAAGTTCCTGAAATCTATGATGGAACTGTAGAAATTAAATCTGTTGCACGTGAGGCAGGAGACCGTTCCAAGATTTCGGTTCATTCAGACAATGAAGAAGTTGATCCGGTAGGTTCATGTGTAGGTCCTAAGGGCACACGTGTACAGGCGATAGTCAATGAGCTGAAGGGCGAAAAAATTGATATTGTAAAATGGTCTTCAGATCCGGTCGTATTCGTTGCAAATGCACTAAGTCCTTCAAAAGTGCTTGACGTAATCGTAAATGAAGAAGACAAAGCAACAACTGTTGTAGTTCCTGATTATCAGCTTTCACTGGCAATCGGAAAACGCGGTCAGAATGCGAGGCTTGCAGCAAAGCTTACAGGCTGGAAAATAGATATCAAATCAGAAACAGATGCCCGTGAAGCCGGAATTTATCCGAGGGATGAAAAACTGTTGAACTTTGATAATGATGATTATGAAAACGAAGAATACGAAAATGATGCAGACTTCGAATTTAATGATGAGCTTTTAGAGGAAAAAGAATAGGGAAGAGGTGAATGATCGTGAACAATCGTAAAAAAGTTCCTTTGCGAAAATGTGTCGCTACCGGTGAAATGAGGCCGAAAAAAGAACTCGTTCGCATCGTTCGCTCCAAAGACGGCGAAGTATCTGTTGACCCTACCGGAAAAAAATCAGGGCGCGGGGCTTATCTTTCCAAAGAAAAGGAAGCAGTTTTGTTAGCAAAGAAAAAGAATATCTTAGCCAATCATTTAGAAGTTTCCATAGATGATGCTATCTATGAAGAACTCTTGGAGTTAATAGAGAAGGAGAAACGGCAATCCAAATGAACTCAAATCAATGGATGTCATTGCTTGGCTTAGCCAATCGGGCACGGAAAATTACTTCGGGAGAAGAGCTTGCTGTTAAAGAGATTAGAAACGGCAAAGCAAAGCTTGTTTTGCTGTCTGCAGATGCATCCGCAAATACGGCAAAAAAAGTTACAGATAAATGTAAATCATATGGGGTTCCTTATAAGCTGATTCAAAATCGGGAAATACTCGGCAAGGCTATAGGGAAGGAAGCCCGCGTTGTAGTGGCAGTGTTAGATGCCGGATTTGCAAAAAAGCTGTTAACGTTGCTCGATTAATACTAGCGGGGGTGAAAGTATGAGTAAAATGCGCGTATATGAATATGCGAAAAAACATAACATTTCAAGCAAGGATGTTATTACAAAATTAAAAGACATGAATATTGAGGTTTCAAATCATATGACTACGATTGAGCCGGCGGCAGTCCAAAAGCTTGACGGTATTTTTATCAAGAATGGCAGCCAGGCTCAAAACCAGAGCAGCTCTCAAAACCAGCAGAGGCCTCAGGGAAATCAAAAACCGGCTTCAAATTCTAATGCTGGCAATTCGGCAGCTGCGAAAAGTAAGCCTCAGAATAGACCTGGTGAAAACAGAAGCCAGGGGCAGGGAAGCCAGGCCGGCAAAAACTTCTCCGGCAATAATAGGGGAAATAATGCCAACAGAAACAATAACAATAGAAACAATAACAATAACCGCAACAACAATAAGAATAAAAACAACAAAGGCAGACAGCAGCAGACGCATGTGGCTCCAGCTCCTAAAAAAGTGAAGGAACTGCCTTCAAAAATTACTTTCAGCGAATCACTGACTGTAGCAGAATTGGCAAAGAAGCTTCACCGCGAGCCATCTGAAATCATTAAAAAGTTATTTATGCTTGGTGTTATGGCAACCATTAACCAGGACCTTGACAAAGATGCCATTGAGCTGATCGCTGGGGAATATGGTGTAGAAGTAGAAGAAGAGGTATTAATTGATACAACCGATCTTGAAGTATACTTCGCAGAGGATGAAAATGCCGAACTAGTGGAACGCCCATCTGTTGTAACCATCATGGGACACGTTGACCATGGTAAAACAACATTGCTTGACTCCATCCGCAACACGAAAGTAACAGCTGGTGAGGCTGGTGGAATCACACAGCATATCGGAGCTTATCAAGTTGAAGAAAACGGCAAAAAGATTACATTCCTTGATACTCCAGGTCACGCAGCGTTTACGACTATGCGTGCCCGTGGAGCGAGTATCACAGATATTACAATTCTTGTTGTTGCAGCAGATGATGGTGTTATGCCGCAAACGGTTGAAGCGATCAACCATGCAAAAGCAGCAGAAGTTCCGATTATTGTGGCGGTAAACAAAATGGATAAGGAAGCAGCAAATCCTGACCGTGTAATGCAAGAATTGACTGAACATGGACTGGTTCCAGAGGCATGGGGCGGAGACACTATATTTGTTCCTATCTCAGCTATTAAAGGCGAAGGAATTGATGAGCTGCTTGAAATGATTCTTCTTGTAGGTGAAGTGGAAGAATACAAAGCAAATCCTAACCGCAATGCCGTTGGTACGGTTATCGAAGCACAGCTTGACAAAGGGCGAGGTTCAGTGGCAACCCTACTAGTGCAAAACGGTACATTGAAGGTAGGAGATCCAATTGTTGTCGGTAATACATTTGGACGTGTTCGTGCAATGGTTAACGATCTTGGCCGCCGTGTGAAAAATGCAGGACCATCTACACCAGTTGAAATTACAGGACTTAACGATGTTCCTCAAGCAGGTGACCGCTTCGCTGTTCTTGATGATGAAAAGACAGCACGCCAGATTGGTGAAGCTCGAGCACAGCAGGCATTGCAGGCTCAAAGAAATGAAAAAACCCGTGTAAGTCTGGATAACTTGTTTGAGCATATGAAACAGGGGGAAATGAAAGACTTAAACATCGTTGTGAAAGCGGACGTTCAAGGTTCAGCGGAAGCATTAACTGCTGCTCTTCATAAAATTGATGTAGAAGGTGTTAATGTACGTATTCTTCATACAGGTGTAGGTGCCATTAACGAGTCTGACATCACTTTAGCTGCTGCTTTCAATGCTATTGTGATTGGATTTAATGTACGTCCTGACAATAACGCGAAACGTGCAGCAGATGCAGAAAATGTTGACATCCGTCTGCACCGCATCATCTACAAAGTAATCGAGGAAATTGAATTGGCGATGCAGGGTATGCTTGATCCTGAGTTCCAGGAGAAAATTATCGGGCAGGCTGAAGTGCGCCAGACATTCAAAGTTTCCAAAATCGGTACCATTGCAGGTTCTTATGTTACGGACGGAAAAATCACCCGTGACAGCGGCGTGCGTTTAATCCGCGACGGAGTTGTAATTTTTGAAGGCGAAGTTGACGCTCTTAAGCGATTCAAAGATGACGCTAAAGAAGTAGCCCAAGGCTATGAGTGCGGTATTACCATCAAAAACTTCAATGACGTTAAAGAAGGCGACGTAATCGAAGCATATATTATGGAAGAAGTGGAACGTTAATGATAATTGGGCTCGCTGCCTGTGAATGTATCATTTATGACACACATTCTTTGAAAGAAAAACGGGCTGTTTTGCAGCGTATTCTAACCCGGCTGAAACAAAGATACAATGTTTCTGTATCTGAGGTGGACTACCAGGACCTATGGCAGCGGACTAAAATTGCCATTGTGGCCGTTTCGTCCACCCAGGTTTCAACTGAGCACGAGCTGCAAAATGCGCTGAAATTGATTGATTCGTTCCCGGAAATTGAACGGACAATTACAGATTTAGAGTGGCTTTAAGAAGAGGTGAAATAGAATGAGCCTTAGAGCAAATCGAGTTGGAGAACAGATGAAAAAAGAACTGGGCGAAATCATCAGTCGAAAAATCAAAGACCCGCGGGTTGGTTTTGTAACAGTCACTGATGTTCAAGTTACCGGGGATCTCCAGCAGGCAACCGTGTTTATCTCCGTTCTGGGTGATGAGGAACAGAGGGAAAATACGCTTCGCGGGCTGGCTAAAGCAAAAGGCTTTATCCGATCTGAAATCGGTCAGCGAATCCGGCTGCGGAAAACACCGGAAATTCTATTCGAGTTTGATGAATCAATCGACTACGGCAACCGTATTGAATCATTGCTACATCAAATTCAGGACGAAGACCGTTCCAAAGATGAGGAAAGCTCCAAAGAAGAAGAATAATGGAATGGATAGACATTGTGTCTATCCATTTTTTTCTAAACACAAACAGACAAGGTGGTACATAATATGGAAGGAATTTTGCCGCTTTTTAAACCTAAGGGTATGACATCCCATGATTGTGTTTTCAGGCTTCGGAAGATTTTGCGAATGAAAAAAATCGGACATACCGGAACACTGGACCCAGATGTGACAGGAGTACTTCCTATCTGCCTTGGGAGGGCAACAAAGGTGGCTGAATATATAACAGATGCAGGGAAGTCATATGAGGGAGAAGTCACAATCGGCTACTCTACGACAACAGAAGATGCCTCAGGTGACGTCGTGCAGAGAAAAGATGTTTCAGAA
Organism: Cytobacillus sp. FSL R5-0377; assembly: GCF_038004385.1. Classification (NCBI taxonomy): domain Bacteria; kingdom Bacillati; phylum Bacillota; class Bacilli; order Caryophanales; family Bacillaceae; genus Cytobacillus; species Cytobacillus sp. FSL R5-0377. The sequence goes on along the minus strand of NZ_JBBORA010000001.1, from coordinate 672,069 downwards.
CCTATTTCCAGAAAACAAGTAATGAAAGTACTTCAAAGCCTGACTGGGGAAATTACACAGACTCCTCCCCTGTATTCAGCAGTAAAGGTAAATGGGAAGCGCCTCTATGAATATGCAAGGCAGGGAATAGAGGTGGAACGGCCGACCCGGAAAGTCACAATCTATTCAATCGAGCTTCTCGATGACAGAGAGATGTTCGAGGGTGAGAATATTACCTTCCGTTTCCGTGTAGCCTGCAGCAAAGGTACATACATCCGTACGCTTGCTGTCATGATTGGATATGAGTTGGGATACCCCGCCCATATGTCTGACCTGATAAGGATCCAGTCGGCCTCACTGACACTTGAGGATTGCCTGACATTTGAAGAAATAGAAGAAAGAGCTGAGAAGGGGACAATGGCCGAAGTTCTTCGGCCTATGGAAGTAGCGCTTTCTCATTTGCCGAAATTTCAAATAAGTGATAAAGTAGCAGAGAAAGTTAAAAATGGGGCTGTATTAACTATTCCAGATCAATTGCTTGACACTAAAGGCCCAATCGCAGTAGAGGAAAAAGAGGGTCTTGTTCTGGCAATTTATGAGCATCACCCCAGCAAACCAGGGTTAATGAAGCCAGTAAAGGTGTTAAGGAATGATCAATAAGGAACTTGTTAAAAGCTGCACATTTATATAGGTCCAGAGAAAAGGTGAAATATTAATATGGAAGTTATTCATATACATCATCCCCATCGAATGGATAGTAACGAAATGCCTGAATTGGCAATAGCACTTGGATATTTTGATGGAGTTCATCTGGGTCACCAGAAAGTGATCCGTGAAGCAAAGTCAATAGCTGAACAAAAAGGATTAAAAAGTGCTGTCATGACATTCGATCCGCATCCCTCGGTTGTTTTGGGAAAAAGCATTCAGCATGTGGAGTATATTACACCCCTTGAGGATAAAATTGCAATAATGGCTGATCTCGGTATAGATTATTTGTTTATTATCAATTTTACACGGGAATTTGCTAATCTTCTGCCTCAGGAGTTTGTGGACCAATACCTAATTGGTCTTAATGCCAAGCATGTGGTGGCAGGCTTTGATTATTCCTATGGACGGATGGGACGCGGCACAATGGAAACTTTGCTGTTCCATTCGAGGGATCAATTTGATTATTCAGTAGTTGCAAAACTGGCAAAAGAAGACGAAAAAATCAGCTCTACGCGAGTAAGAAAATATATCCGTGAAGGGAAAACTGCTGAGCTGCCAGGCCTTTTAGGAAGATTTTATAGAACATCCGGAATCGTTATCCATGGTGATAAGAGAGGTCGTACAATTGGATTTCCCACAGCGAATGTGGACGTTTCTGAAGACAGTATCATCCCGCCGCCTGGCGTATATGCTGTAAGACTAGAAGTAGATGGCAGCTGGTATGAAGGTGTCTGCAATGTTGGCTACAAACCTACTTTTAATCAGGAAAAAGGGGACAGGCCATCTGTTGAGGTGCATATTTTTGATTTCTCTTCAGATATTTATGGCAGAAAGGTTACAGTTGAATGGCATAATCGCCTTAGAAGCGAAAGGAAATTTGCCGGCATTCAGGAGTTGATTGCCCAGATTGAAAAGGATAAACAGCAGACTGAGCAATATTTTGAGAAAAACAGGGTTTAGCCTTGCTTTTTGTCATAAAAAGTTGTATTCTAAGTAACGTACCAAATGAACCTTTGCTTGGCAAGTCGAGTCACCGACGCTTGCTCAGTAACAGGGGATTGAAAATTTAGGAGGTGAACCGGATGGCAATCACTAAAGAACGTAAAAATGAGCTAATCAATGAGTTCAAAACTCATGAAAGCGACACTGGATCTCCAGAAGTTCAAATCGCTGTCCTTACTGAAGAAATCAACAATTTGAACGACCATTTACGTACTCACAAGAAAGACCACCATTCACGTCGCGGTCTTTTGAAAATGGTTGGTAAGCGCCGTAACCTATTAACTTACCTTCGCAACAAAGACGTTGCACGTTACCGTGAGTTAATCAATAAGCTTGGCTTACGTCGATAATCAACAGAAGCGGGATTTTTTCCCGCTTTTTTATTAGCTTTAAAAACTTGAATTTTCTTCCTGATCATGTACATACATAACTTATTCTATTTTAGCAGACGGGAAAATTGTGCATACTATAGAATGCCTAATTTTATTATGATTAATGAGCATTTCATGCTTTTATATAAAACTGGACTGCTAACAGGCAAGGCTCATTAGCTTCTGCTTCTGTTACCGCAGGAATGCATGTTGAATATGCAGGATAATGAAAAATTAAACGGATCAGGCGGAAAAGAAGCCTGTCCTTAAGTGAATGCAGAGAGGGGTACAATTATGGGACAAGATAAACATGTCTACAGCCTTGATTGGGCTGGGCGCAAATTGACCGTAGAGATTGGCCAGCTGGCTAAACAGGCTAACGGTGCAGTTTTAGTGCGCTATGGTGATACTGTAGTTTTAAGTACAGCTACAGCATCAAAAGAACCGAAAAATCTGGATTTCTTTCCGCTGACAGTTAACTATGAAGAACGACTGTATGCTGTCGGAAAAATTCCTGGCGGTTTTATTAAGAGAGAGGGCCGTCCAAGTGAAAAAGCGATTTTGGCAAGCCGTTTAATTGACAGGCCAATTCGTCCATTATTCGCTGATGGTTTCAGAAATGATGTACAGGTTGTAAGCATGGTGATGAGTGTGGATCAAAATTGCTCATCAGAAATGGCTGCAATGTTCGGATCATCATTAGCCCTTTCTGTGTCAGATATTCCATTTGGCGGACCAATTGCGGGAGTCAGCGTAGGCCGCATCGATGGAGAATTCATCATTAATCCATCTGTAGAACAGGCTGAAAAAAGCGATATCAGCCTTGTTGTAGCGGGTACAAAAGATGCGATTAACATGGTTGAAGCAGGTGCAGAGGAAGTGCCTGAAGAAACAATGCTTGAAGCTATTATGTTTGGTCATGAGGAAATTAAACGCCTTATTGCTTTCCAGGAGGAAATTGCTTCTGAAATCGGGAAAGAAAAAATGGAGGTTGTTTTATACCAGGTTGACCAGGATTTAGAGGCTGAAGTTCGCGGCATCTGTGAAAAGGATATGATTAAAGCTATCCAGGTGCAGGAGAAACATGCCCGTGAAGCTGCCATTAAAGCAGTAAAAGAAGAAATCACAGCTAAATATGAAGCTGAAGAAGCAGATGACGACAAGCTGAAGCAAATCAAACAGATCCTAGATAAAATTGTTAAAGCTGAAGTGCGCCGCTTAATTACAGAAGATAAAGTGCGTCCGGATGGCCGCGGCTTGGATGTTATCCGCCCGCTGTCCTCAGAAGTAAATCTTCTGCCGCGCACACATGGTTCAGGTTTATTTACACGCGGTCAAACTCAGGCACTGAGCATTTGTACATTGGGAGCTCTTGGAGATGTACAGATTCTGGACGGGCTTGGAATTGAAGAAGAAAAAAGATTTATGCACCATTACAACTTCCCTAACTTCAGTGTAGGTGAAACTGGGCCAATCAGAGGGCCGGGCCGCCGTGAAATTGGGCATGGAGCTCTTGGAGAACGTGCTCTTGAGCCGATTATTCCTTCTGAGAAGGATTTCCCTTATACGATTCGCCTTGTATCTGAGGTGCTGGAATCAAATGGTTCAACATCACAGGCAAGTATTTGTGCAAGTACTTTGGCTATGATGGATGCAGGTGTGCCAATTAAAGCCCCAGTTGCCGGTATAGCAATGGGACTGATTAAATCAGGTGAACATTATTCAATTTTAACAGACATTCAGGGCATGGAAGATCACCTTGGCGACATGGACTTCAAAGTTGCAGGTACTTCTAAGGGAGTTACAGCTCTGCAAATGGATATTAAAATTGAAGGCTTGTCACGTGAGATTCTGGAGGAAGCATTGCAGCAGGCGAAGAAAGGCCGCATGCAGATTCTTGAGTCAATGCTGAGCACTATTGAACAGCCAAGAAAAGAGCTGTCTGAATACGCTCCTAAGATTCTGATGATGTCAATCAACCCTGATAAAATTCGTGATGTTATTGGGCCAAGCGGAAAGCAGATCAATAAGATCATCGAAGAAACAGGCGTTAAGATTGATATTGAACAAGATGGAACAGTATTCATTTCATCTGTAAATGAAGAGATGAATCAAAAAGCGAAGAAAATTATTGAAGATATCGTACGTGAAGTAGAAGTTGGACAAATGTATCTGGGTAAGGTAAAACGGATTGAAAAATTCGGTGCATTCGTTGAAATCTTCTCAGGTAAAGATGGATTAGTCCACATTTCTGAGCTTGCTGAAGAGCGTGTAGGGAAAGTGGAGGATGTTCTTTCAATTGGAGACGAACTTCTGGTAAAAGTTACTGAAATCGATAAGCAAGGCCGCGTAAATCTTTCCCGCAAAGCCGTATTGCGTGAACAGCGTGAGCAAAAGGAAAAAGCACAGCAATAATACTAACTTCTATTTAAAAGGAGAAGCATTTTTGCGGGCGATCTTTCCTAAAAGCCAGGGGAAACCCTGGCTTTTTACATATGTGAATTACTATAGGCTTTTGCCTTAACCTGCATACTTGATATGTGGTTCCGTTCTACCTTGTCCCTTCGAATCATACTATGAATTGAAGGAGGCATGAAGAATGAGAAAGTTTATCCATATTACTATCATGTTTGTGATGGCACTTTTTTTTATCAATAATCCTTTTACTGATCAGTATGTAACAGGCCTTAAACCAGAAACAGATGCCGTAACTGTTTCTAAGCCGAAGGATTCACTATATGAAGAAATAACAGTAAAAAAAGAGGAATACAGTATTCCTGCACAGGATGCAATAATAGACCCTGTATGGAAAGCGATTCCCGGTCTTAACGGGATGGAAGTAGATGTCGAGGCATCATATAAAAAAATGAAGCCGGGTAAAAAGTTCAATGAGGATAAGCTTGTATTTAAAAAAATTGAACCGAAGGTGAGGTTAAAGGATCTGCCTCCGTCACCTGTCTATAAAGGCCATCCAGATAAACCGATGGTCAGCTTCGTCATTAATGTGGCATGGGGGAATGAATATTTGTCCGATATGCTGGCTACTTTAAAGAAACATAATGTGTCTGCAAGTTTTTTTCTTGAAGGAAGATGGGTAAAGAATAATCCGGAACTTGCCAGAATGATTATCGATGCAGGCCACGAAGTAGGCAACCATTCGTACACTCACCCGGATATGAAAGTGATTTCTTCAGCCAGGACAAGGGAAGAAATACAAAAGACAAATGATGTGATTGAAGCCACAATGGATGAGAAACTCAGTAAGCCTATTACGTGGTTTGCTCCTCCAAGCGGCAGCTATAGAGATGAAACAGTTAAGATTGCTGCCGAGAAAAACCTTGGCACTGTCATGTGGACTGTAGATACAGTGGATTGGAGGAAGCCCTCGCCGGATGAGCTGATAAACAGAGTGTTATCAAAAGTTCATAATGGAGCACTAATTCTAATGCATCCTACAGAATCCACCGAAAGGTCACTTGATAGACTTATAACAGGACTTAAGCAGATGAACCTCGAGATTGGAACCGTATCCGAGCTGTTAAGCGAAGAGAGAATCCAAAATAATAATCAGGATTTTGGAAAAAATAACAATAATAATATAAACTAATGTAAGCAGATGTCTTAGTGTTTCAGAACAGGAGGAATTTATTTGATCAAGAAATATACATGCCAAAACGGAGTAAGAGTCGTACTGGAAAATATTCCAACCGTCCGTTCTGTAGCGATAGGAGTATGGATTGGAACAGGTTCACGAAATGAGATTCCCGAAAATAATGGGATATCTCATTTCCTTGAGCATATGTTCTTCAAAGGAACGAAAACAAGATCAGCCCGGGAAATTGCCGAAAGCTTTGATAGCATTGGCGGGCAGGTGAATGCATTCACTTCAAAAGAATATACATGTTACTACGCAAAAGTACTGGATACCCATTCTGATTTTGCTCTTGAAGTGCTTTCTGATATGTTTTTTAACTCCACATTTGTGGATGAGGAATTGAACAAAGAAAAGAATGTTGTGTACGAAGAAATTAAAATGTATGAAGATACGCCTGATGATATCGTTCATGACCTTTTGAGCAAAGCTATCTACGAAGACCACTCACTTGGTTATCCGATTCTTGGCACTGAAGGAACGCTTGCCACGTTTAATGGTGAAACATTAAAGCAGTATATGAATGAAACATACACACCTGAAAATGTCGTGATTTCCATTGCCGGAAATATCGAGGAATCTTTCATTAAGGAAGTTGAAAAATACTTTGGCTCCTACGAAGGCGGTAAGAGAGAACGAACAGAGCAGAAGCCTGAGTTTCATTCGAACCATCTTGCCCGTAAAAAGGATACCGAGCAGGCTCACCTTTGCTTAGGGTTCGAGGGATTGCAGGTAGGGCATGAGGATATCTACAATCTGATTGTTTTAAACAATATTTTGGGCGGAAGCATGAGCAGCCGTCTATTCCAGGATGTCAGGGAACAAAAAGGACTGGCTTATTCTGTTTTCTCCTATCATTCTGCCTTCCAGGATAGCGGTATTGTGACGCTTTACGGCGGAACAGGTGCTAAACAGCTGGATGTTCTTTTTGATACGATTCAGGAAACTCTTGCCACTCTGAAAAAAGAAGGCATCACAGATAAAGAGCTGAATAACAGTAAAGAACAGCTCAAAGGTAGCTTAATGCTAAGCCTTGAAAGCACAAACAGCAGGATGAGCCGAAATGGCAAAAATGAACTGCTTCTTGGCCGCCATCGGTCTATGGATGAAATTGTCGATGAAATCGATGCAGTTACCATGGAGGGCGTAAATAATATGGCAAATTCCATTTTCACAGATCGTTATTCTGTGGCTTTAATTAGCCCGGAAGGTGAACTTCCGAAAAATCTTTAATATTGAGGTATGATTGCAAATTTAGGGAAACAGCCTGCTCGAGCAGGCTGTTTCATTTTTATATATAACTTTCCTGCTCCAGCCCCTGCCATTCGAGGTCATAATCCTGTCTAGCTGCGGCTCCCAGGACTCGGGGGCATATGCCGTTTCCTTTCAGAAGGAAAAACGCCTGCTTAAAGGAACGGTTTTTGCCTGGCGCCCCTGGGCGAGTCGCTTCCACTTTTCGAGCAAGCTTCCTATAAAAACAATGAATGTATTTCCGGTAAGATTTTTTTGTGTTTGGCCCTATGACCGGCATCCAGCCGTTGCCACGGGACATGGAAAGCTGAGGCATACGGCAGCGATATATCAAACGACCAAAAGGGGCAGCTTTTGGTCCCAGTTTTCGTTCCTTCGTTAACTGGGCGCTTTCGCTTTTCTTTGTCCAGGACTTCTAAAACTTCCGGCTAAGCGATAAAAATATAGAGAAGGAGAAAAGGAGGGCGGATAATGAGGTTAAGTGAACTGAGCGGAAAGGAAATTGTGGATGTGAAGCGTGCCGAGCGGCTGGGGGTACTTGGGCAGACAGACCTTGAGATAAATGAAAAAAATGGACAGATTCAGGCATTGCTCATCCCCTCATTAAAGTGGTTCGGTTTCATGCGCCAGGGAGACGAAATCCGGGTTTCATGGCAGCATATCAAGAAGATTGGCAATGACATGATCATTATTGATATTCCTGAATCGGAAGAAGATCAGGATTAATTTAAACGAAAGGGCCTAGTCAGGTCCTTTTTGTATGGCTGTTTTCGGAAGGTTTGGTGCTTTTTGTATCTTATTTACAGATTTTATTGCAGCGGAAGGTCCTGAGATCCTCGAAAATGCATGCGCATTTTCTTCGTTCAGTGTGCTTTCGAGGAAGTTTCAACCTCCAGCGGCTTAGCGGGACAGATAAAACCCGTCAGGCGCGAAGTTGTCAGAGAGGCTCACCGCCCGCCCATCCGCGGTTCGCTGAGCAGCCCGGGAAAAACAAAGGTCAGCATTTAGAGGCGAAATGCAGCAATTGATACGTCAAGAGCCTCTTGTTTCTATCAGTTTGTATACTTCCCTCCTCCCCTTGAACTTCCTTTAAACCCCATCCCCCTTTGACCATTTTCTTTTAAGTGGAAAACTCACCTATTGCTCCTTTCATACATAAGATGTTGAAGTAGTTCAATACAACAATTCCCTTACGATTATTAATTGAATTGCCGGCTAAAAAATAACGCCACATTTCGTTTAAAGATAAATCTGCTTGCAATTGCTGTCTTGTGCAACTGTTTAGTTTAGCGGCGTTGCCGGTGCGAAGATACTTTTTACCAGAAGTCATGCAGTTTATGGCTTCAAAAATAAATGCTTTCTAAAAAGAAAGAAAAAAGAAGGTGAGTGTTGCATGCTGACAGGAACCCAAATTGCAGTTATCGGCGGTGATGCAAGGCAGCTTGAAATCATCCGTAAACTGACCGAGCTTGATGCCAAGCTCGCATTAATTGGTTTTGAGCAGCTCGATCATGCGTTCTCTGGTGCGGTAAAAGAAAAAATTGATGAAGTGGACTTTTCCAATATAGACGCGATTATTCTGCCAGTTCCCGGTACGGGGCTGGAGGGTCAGATTGATACCATTTTCTCCAATGAAAAAGTGATTTTTGAAGAGGAAATTCTTTCCCAGACTCCACCACACTGTACAGTGTATTCCGGCATTACCAATTCATATTTAACCGGAATTACGAAATCGGCAGACCGGCGTCTTGTTCAGTTATTTGAAAGGGATGATGTAGCTATTTATAATTCCATCCCAACAGTTGAAGGAACCATCATGATGGCGATCCAGCATACAGATTTCACCATTCATGGTTCTAATATTGCCGTAATCGGCCTTGGCAGGGTTGGAATGAGTGTAGCAAGAACCTTTCATGCACTAGGGGCAAAAGTGAAGGTGGGTGCAAGAAAAAGTGAGCACATCGCCAGGATAACGGAAATGGGCCTAACCCCATTTAACCTGAAAGAGATTGAGGATGCAGTAAAAGATGTTGATATTTGCATAAACACAGCTCCCCATTTAGTGGTGACAGCGTCCGTCATATCAAAGATGCCGACACATACGCTCATCATTGATCTGGCTTCAAAGCCCGGAGGAACCGATTTTCGATACGCAGAAAAACGGGGTGTAAAAGCACTGCTTGCCCCTGGGCTGCCAGGAATCGTTGCTCCGAAAACAGCCGGACAAATACTGGCGAATGTTCTTTCTCAACTGATTAAGGAAGATTTGCAAAAGAGAAAGGGGAATAAAATATGAGCTTGAAAGGAAAAAGAATCGGATTCGGATTAACGGGATCGCACTGCACTTATGATGCAGTGTTCCCTGAAATAGAGAGACTTGTTCTTGCAGGAGCAGAAGTTCTTCCAGTCGTTACCTTTACGGTAAAGAGCACTGAGACCAGATTCGGAAAAGGGGAGGACTGGGTTCAAAGAATTGAGGATTTGACCGGGCATAAAGTGATTGATTCCATAGTGAAAGCGGAACCGCTGGGACCTAAGATCCCGCTTGATTGCATGGTGATTGCCCCGCTTACCGGAAATTCGATGAGCAAATTCGCGAATGCCATGACTGATTCTCCTGTGCTGATGGCAGCAAAGGCAACTCTAAGAAACGGAAAACCAGTCGTCCTGGGAATATCCACAAATGATGCATTGGGTTTAAACGGAGTAAACTTAATGAGACTAATGGCTACGAAAAATATTTATTTTATTCCATATGGCCAGGATGATCCAGTTAAAAAGCCAAATTCGATGGTGGCAAGAATGACAGCATTATCTGATACAGTGCTTCATGCCATTGAGGGCAAACAGATTCAGCCGGTTTTAGTGGAAAGATATAAAGACGATATTTAGCCCCCCCTATTTTTTCTAGCAAAAATTTTAGTCCTTTAGTGAACGAATATGTTAGAATAAAGATTACTAAGATAACCAACCTCCAAGCTATGTTTAAAAAATTATTAACCACTTGGAGTATTGACAATATGCTGATAATATAAATGGAAGCCTGCCATCTTTATAATCAGGCAGGAAACGGCTGCCAATTGACTTTGGCTGCCGTTCTATTGAATTTTGGGCTATTGGTTTTCACTAAAAATTAATTTTGCTAGAAAAATATAATGGTACTGGAAGGGGAAAAGAAATTTGGAACAGAAAAAAGGATTTCATGTAGCGGTAGTTGGAGCAACTGGTGCAGTTGGCCAGCAAATGATTCAAACGCTGGAAAATAGAGATTTTCCAATCTCTCAATTAACCCTTTTATCATCAGCCCGTTCTGCCGGATCAAAGGTAGCATTCAAGGGCCAGGAGTATACGGTTCAGGAAGCAAAGCCAGAGAGCTTTAAAGGCGTAGACATCGCCCTATTCAGCGCGGGAGGAAGCGTTTCACTGGATTTGGCTCCGCATGCAGTGGAACATGGTGCCATTGTGGTAGATAATACAAGTGCTTTCCGAATGGATCCTAATGTGCCTCTTGTCGTACCTGAAGTAAATGAAGACGACCTTCATACGCATAATGGCATTATCGCCAATCCAAACTGTTCAACAATTCAAATGGTTGTAGCACTAAAGCCGGTTAAAGAAAAATTCGGCTTGAAAAAAGTGATTGTTTCTACTTACCAGGCTGTATCAGGTTCAGGGGCAGCTGCAGTTGAAGAACTGAATGAGCAGACAAAAGCCATAATTAATAATGAGCCATATGAGCCTGCAATTCTTCCTGTTAAAAGCGATAAAAAACACTATCAGATTGCTTTCAATGCGATTCCGCAAATTGATAAGTTTCAGGAAAATGGCTACACGTTTGAGGAAATGAAAATGATCAATGAGACAAAGAAAATCATGCATATGCCTGAGCTGCAAGTAGCTGCTACATGCGTGCGTCTCCCAGTGGCAACCGGACACTCAGAGTCCCTATATTTTGAAGTGGAATCAGACGGCGTTTCTGCAAATGAAGTAAAGAGCCTGCTTGAAAATGCTCCAGGTGTTGTCCTGCAGGATGACCCGGAAAATCAGATTTACCCTATGCCTGCTGATTGTGTCGGAAAAAACGATGTATTTGTGGGACGGATCCGCAAAGATCTTGACGAGGATAAAGGCTTCCATATGTGGGTAGTTTCTGATAATCTTCTTAAAGGAGCAGCATGGAATTCCGTGCAAATCGCCGAAAGTCTAATTAATCTAGGAATAGTAAAATAAAATAGGTATCGTATTCTCTTCATGTTGAGAGGTTAGAGGTGTTTTAATGAATATCATCGTTCAAAAATTTGGAGGCACATCAGTACGCGACGAGAGCAGCCGCAAGCATGCTATGACACATATAAAAAAAGCGCTGGCAGATGGATACAAGGTTGTTGTTGTTGTTTCGGCAATGGGCCGAAAAGGAGATCCATATGCAACCGACACAATGCTTTCGCTTGTAGAAGGCAATAATGCCAAAATCAGCAGACGAGAAACAGATCTTCTGTTATCATGCGGTGAGGTCATTTCAAGTGTTGTATTTTCAAACATGCTGAATGTACATGGAATCCCTGCAGCAGCTCTGACCGGGGCACAGGCAGGATTTAGAACAAATAATGATCATACTAACGCAAAAATCATTGATATGAAATGTGACAGACTTTTAAAAGAGCTTGAAAATCATGATGTTATCGTAGTAGCAGGATTTCAGGGATCTTCTAAAACCGGTGATGTCACAACAATTGGGAGGGGTGGCAGTGACACCTCTGCTGCGGCTCTAGGAGCAGCCCTAAATGCGGAGTGGATAGATATCTTTACGGATGTGGAAGGCATCATGACCGCAGATCCGCGTATTGCAGAAAATGCCCGCCCATTATCTGTGGTCACTTACACAGAGGTCTGCAATATGGCTTATCAGGGGGCTAAGGTCATTCACCCCCGCGCAGTCGAAATTGCCATGCAGGCTAAAATTCCGATCAGAATCCGCTCAACATACTCCGACAGTCTTGGAACGCTTGTTACAACATTAAATAAGAACAGACGCGGAACTGATATTAAAGAACGTTCGGTAACTGGAATAGCCCATGTTTCCAATGTGACACAAATAAAGGTACTTGCGAAAAAAGACCAATATGATCTTCAGTCTGAAGTCTTTAAAGCCATGGCAAACCATGGGATCAGTGTTGACTTTATCAATATCTATCCGAATGGCGTCAATTATACAGTTACGGAAGAAATGACCGATAAAGCCATTAGTATATTAAAGGGCCTTGGTCATGATCCGCTGGTTGAAAGAGAGTGTGCAAAAGTTTCGGTTGTGGGTGCTGGAATGCAGGGCGTACCCGGTGTGGCCTCACAGATCGTTACGGCATTGTCTGAGCAGGGAATCCGTATCCTGCAATCTGCAGACAGTCATACAACAATCTGGGTACTGGTCAAACAGGCAGATTTGATAAAGTCTGTTAATGCATTGCACGATGCTTTCCGCCTGGAAGAAGATTTATCGGAATATGAGAGAACAGATATTTAATATTAGAAAATAACATGTTTAAAAAAAGGAAAAAGAACCACTCAGCGGTTAACGTCGGATTTGCATCCTAATCGGCAGATCCGCCCGTTTTTTCCAATCTTTTAAACATCTGCAAGGAGTGTAAATATGGTTCTATTTGGCAGAGTGTCAACAGCAATGGTAACCCCTTTCGATAATAAAGGACATATTGATTTTCCCAAGACCACACAGCTTATTAATCATCTGATTGAAAACGGTACAGATTCATTGGTCGTTGCCGGGACAACCGGAGAATCGCCAACTTTAACAAAAGAGGAAAAGCTGGCATTATTCAAACACGCAGTGAAAGTAGCTGACAAACGTGTACCTGTAATTGCCGGCACTGGAAGCAATAATACGTATGAATCCATTGAGTTAACGAAAAAGGCAGAACAATTGGGTGTAGATGCCATCATGATCGTGGCACCGTATTACAATAAGCCAAACCAGGAAGGGCTTTACCAGCATTTCAAGGCAATTGCGGAAAGCACAAACCTCCCGGTAATGGTTTATAATATTCCGGGACGGTCTTCAGTGAATATTCTGCCTGAGACAATCATACGCCTGTCGGAAATCTCTAACATCGCAGCAGTGAAAGAAGCAAGCGGAGATCTGAATGCAATGGCAAAGATTATTGCTAATACGGATGAGAGCTTCATGGTTTACAGCGGTGATGACGGGCTTACTCTTCCGTGCATGGCAATAGGCGGGACTGGAATTGTTTCTGTTGCTTCCCATGTAATAGGAAATGAAATGCAGGAAATGGTCACAGCTTACCTGAATGGCGAGAATGAGAAAGCTGCAAAAATTCATCAAAAAATTCTTCCGATTATGGAAGGGCTTTTTGCTGCACCAAGCCCAGTGCCAGTTAAAACAGCGCTGCAGCTTAAAGGACTTGATGTCGGATCAGTCCGTCTTCCAATGGTTCCGTTAACAGAACAGGAACGCAGTGCAGTTGCTGCCTTATTTAAATAATAGCAGGAATGCCAACCAGTGTTTTGCTGGTTGGCATTTATTTTTTTATTTGGGGAATTTATGACTTCCAAAATCAAAGGCCTTAAAAGAAAAAAGTCGCTAAAAAGCTATCATGGCGACCAAACTCAACGGCTATAAAATAAAAAAGATAGACATAGAGCTGTCTTAACCTCCAGAAACAGAGACAATAATTTTTAAACACCTCAGAACACGCAAATAATGCCCATGTATAAATTTGGTTGTCATGGTTTTACGACTTCAAGTATAATATGGATAACTGATCTTGATCGGCTGAACATGCATGGGAGGATAATACATTGAAAAAGAGACAGAATGAAAGCATCAAGGTGGCAGCACTCGGAGGAGTCGGAGAACTTGGAAAGAACATGTATTTGGCAGAGGTGGACGAGGATATTTATGTTATCGACGCCGGATTAATGTTTCCTGAAAACGAAATGCTCGGAATTGACATAGTGATACCGGATGTTACATATTTAGTTCAAAATAAGGAAAGGGTAAAAGGGATTTTTCTGACACATGGACACGAGGATCACATCGGGGCCCTGTCTTATGTGCTTGCAAAGGTCAATGTTCCTGTTTACGGAACAAAGCTGACTCTGGCGCTGGCTAAAGCCAAAATGAAGGAACAGGAATACAAAGGAAAAACGCAGTTTATTGAGATTAATTCAGATACCAAGGTTGAATTTGATTCGGCAGATGTAACTTTCTTTAGGACGAGCCATAGCATACCTGACAGTGTCGGAGTGGCGATACATACTTCAGAGGGTGCAATTGTGTATACCGGCGACTTTAAATTCGATCAGGCAGCTGCTGACTTATACAAACCTGAAATCGGCAAGATGGCGCGCTTAGGTGAAGAGGGGGTTCTTTGCCTTCTATCTGACAGTACAGAAGCAGAAAAACCTGGCTACACCAACTCTGAATCTATAGTAGCCAGAGAGATGACAGCTGCATTTTATGCTGCTAAGGGGAGAGTCATTGCAGCTTCATTTGCATCTGACTTAATTCGAATACAGCATATTTTTGATGCGGCGATCGAAACAGGGAGAAAAATGGCAGTGGTCGGCAAAAGTCTGCAGAGAATCTATGATATTGCTCTGCAGCTCGGGTATTTGCAGGTAGGAGAAGATGTAATTATTCCTGTCACTGAGATAGGCAAATACAGTGATGATCAAATCGTTGTTCTTACTACGGGTACACAGGGTGAGCCGATCGAGGCCCTTCAAAAAATGGCGAAGCAGTCCCACAGACAGGTCAATATTAAACAGGGTGATACGGTATTACTTGCAGCATCACCATTAAGAGGTACAGAGGTATTTATTTTTAAAACGATTGATATGCTGTTTAGAGCGGGTGCTGAGGTGATCCCAGGAAAGGGTACCTTTAATACCTCCAGCCATGGCAGCCAGGAAGAGCTTAAATTTATGATTAATCTGATGAGTCCCAAATTGTTCATCCCGGTTCATGGGGAGTACCGAATGCTGAAAGCCCATGCAAAGGTTGCTATGGAATGCGGATTATCTAGCGAACAAATTTACATCCCGGATAAAGGCGATGTAGCAGAAATTACGGAAGGTTCAATCGTTTCCGGAGGAAAAATCCCATCAGGCAATGTGCTGATTGACGGGATCGGTGTCGGTGATGTCGGGAATATTGTCTTAAGAGACCGAAAGCTCCTTTCTCAGGATGGCGTTTTATTAGTGGTGGTTACTCTTAATAAAAAGGAAAAGACAATATCTGCAGGCCCTGAAATCATAACAAGAGGATTTGTATATGTCAGGGAATCAGAAAAGCTTCTTGAGGAAGCTGTAAGAATAGTAAAAGAAGCGGTAGAACAGAACCTTGCCAGAGAAGCATTTGACTGGTCAGGCATTAAGCAGGATATGCGTGACAGCCTTAATCAGTATCTTTATGAAAAAACAAAACGCAGACCAATGATCCTTCCTATTCTTATGGAGGGATAACAATTAGAGCACAGCCCGCATCAATTGCCGGACTGTGCTTTTTGCTCTCTCCCCTCACGCAATTTAGCGCATGAAAAATGATCTCGCGTTCATACTAACAATATATTGCTTGAAGGGAGAAATAAGGATGGAAAACGATATGAAAAATAACCGCAATGAGAGCGGTGAAGGGCAAGAACAGACGAAAGAGGATAAACCTTCTGCCCTTATGGAGAAAATTCAGCAGCTTGGCCAAACAAATGTGCCGCAGCTTTCTCAGGATTCCAAAATTCACTGCTTGACCATTGTTGGACAGATCGAAGGGCATCTTCAGCTTCCGCCGCAAAATAAAACGACAAAATATGAGCACTTAATTCCTCAGATCGTAGCGATTGAGCAAAACCCAAAAATAGAAGGTCTTTTGGTCATCTTGAATACTGTTGGCGGAGATGTGGAAGCCGGGCTGGCAATATCAGAGATGCTTGCTTCTTTATCTAAGCCAACAGTCTCCATTGTCCTCGGAGGAGGGCATTCCATCGGTGTGCCTATTGCGGTATCATGCGATTATTCCTTTATTGCAGAGACGGCTACGATGACCATTCACCCTATCAGACTGACCGGACTGGTAATCGGTGTGCCGCAAACGTTTGAGTATATGGATAAAATGCAGGATCGGGTAATTAATTTTGTAACGAAGCATTCTAATATCTCCGAACAAAAATTTAAAGACCTTATGTTTGATAAAGGCAACCTGACCAGGGATATTGGGACGAATGTGGTCGGCAGGGATGCTGTTGAATATGGACTGATTGATGAAGTAGGCGGGGTCGGGCCTGCGCTTGCAAAGCTGAATGAGCTGATTGATATAAATAAACCAAAAGAAGAAGTGATTGTACAATGATCCTTTATACAATGATGCCGCAAGAGCTCATTTATCAAAGTGAGCAGGACGATTTTGGCAGGCAGAAGATTGTCTCATATGAAGGAATCCCTCTATTGGTTGAAATGAATGCAGGACAGGAGTGCCGAATTTTAAGAATCATGAGCAGCGATCCTACCCATTATATGGATGAAAGATGTACTCCCGGGTCCATGATCACTTTAACGCAGTTAAGCTGATAATTCCTTACAAAAAACAACTTAATTAAGGAGCGTTATGATATAATAAAAGTAACGTTAGAAGCAGCCAAAAAATGGCTGCTTCTTCTTTCATAACAGACCTGAAGTATTACATAATGCAATTTTGATGAAGATGTTAATAAGAACAATGATAAGGTGATAATATGGCCAAGAGAAAGAAAAGAAAGTCTAAAAAGAACGAAACATTGAAACGGACGATGAAATTTGAACTAATTGCCCTGATTTTACTGGCACTTGCGGTAATATCAATTGCTAAGCTTGGAGCAGTCGGCAATGCAACGGTACTTTTTTTCCGGTTCTTTATGGGAGAATGGTACATGCTTAGCCTCATTGGGCTCGTTATCTTTTCAGGTTACCTGATGTGGAAGAGGGCACTTCCCTATTTATTCCACACTAAACTAATCGGTATTTATCTTATCATCAGCTCCCTTCTGCTGTTGAGTCATGTAACATTATTTCAGCTTCTCTCAAATGGAGGGAAGTTTGATGATCCGAGTGTAATAGCCAATACATGGGAACTATTCCGGATGGAAGTCAGGGGTGAAACAAGCACAACCGACTTAGGGGGCGGAATGCTTGGAGCTATCTTTTTTGCTCTCTTTTATTATCTTTTTGATGAAGCAGGTTCAAAAATTGTAGCCTTTTTATTAATAATAATAGGCTTTGTACTTATTACAGGAAAAACATTCGGAGATGCTGCAGGGAAAATGATGGCCGCAATTCTGAATTTCTGCAAGAAACAATGGACTGCATTTATAGATGATATGAAAGAATGGATACAAAAAGGCAGAGAAAGACGAGAAGAGAGGCAGGCAAGAAGAGAGGAAGCACAGCAGGATTCTCAGGAGGAAGAAGAACCTGAAACAGTAATAACAATCAATAATTCTGCTGAAGCGCTATCTGAGCCAGCTCCCGAACCAATTATTTCAAGCTTTGCTGAAAGAGCTTATCAGGATGATGTTCTCGAAGCACCTTCTAATCAGCCACAGGAAAAGGCAGTCACAGAGCCGGAGGATGAGAATGCACCTCCAATCACGTTTACAGAAGTGGAAAATAAAGATTACGAGCTGCCGCCTATCAGACTCTTAAAACTGCCAAGGCAAACTGATCAAAGCGGTGAATATGAGCTTATCCACGCGAATGCTGCTAAGCTTGAAAGAACATTTCAGAGTTTTGGAGTAAAAGCAAGGGTGACACAGGTTCATTTAGGACCGGCTGTTACAAAATATGAGGTACATCCCGATGTAGGGGTTAAGGTAAGCAAAATAGTCAGTCTGAATGATGATTTGGCACTCGCGCTGGCAGCTAAGGATATCCGGATTGAAGCGCCAATCCCGGGTAAATCAGCTATTGGGATTGAAGTCCCTAACTCTGAAGTGGCAATGGTTTCTCTGCGGGAAGTAATTGAATCCAAACAAAATGACAGACCGGACTCCAAGCTTATGATCGGACTTGGCCGTGATATCACCGGAGAAGCTGTCCTGGCAGAACTAAACAAAATGCCCCATCTTCTTGTTGCCGGCGCGACAGGAAGCGGGAAGAGTGTTTGTATTAACGGAATTATTACCAGCATTCTAATGAGGGCAAAACCACATGAAGTAAAATTAATGATGATTGACCCTAAAATGGTTGAATTGAATGTTTATAATGGGGTGCCTCACTTATTGGCGCCGGTAGTGACAAATCCGAAGAAAGCGGCGCAGGCTCTTCAAAAAGTCGTCAGCGAAATGGAAAGGCGATATGAGCTCTTTTCCCATACTGGCACAAGGAATATCGAAGGCTACAATGAGTATGTAAAGAGGCATAATGCCGAGGAGGAAGCACAGCAGCCTCTCCTGCCGTATATTGTTGTGATAGTGGACGAGCTTGCAGACTTAATGATGGTGGCATCCTCCGATGTTGAGGATGCAATCACGCGCCTTGCTCAAATGGCACGGGCAGCAGGCATTCATTTAATCATCGCAACCCAGCGTCCGTCAGTGGATGTTATCACAGGTGTAATTAAGGCAAATATTCCTTCAAGGATAGCGTTTGCTGTTTCATCGATGACTGATTCAAGAACTATCCTGGATATGGGAGGAGCGGAAAAACTTCTAGGAAGAGGAGATATGCTCTTTCTGCCTGTAGGTGCTTCCAAGCCAGTCCGTGTACAGGGTGCCTTTCTGTCAGACGAAGAAGTTGAAGAAATAGTGGACTTCGTTATTGGCCAGCAAAAGGCGCAATATCAGGAAGAAATGATTCCGGAGGATATCCCGGAAGCTGCAGGTGAAGTGGATGATGATCTATATGAAGAAGCCGTTGAATTAATATTGGAAATGCAGACGGCATCTGTATCCATGCTTCAGAGAAGATTCAGGATAGGTTATACGAGAGCGGCAAGGCTTATTGATGAAATGGAAGCAAGGGGCATTGTCGGACCCTATGAAGGCAGTAAGCCAAGGGCTGTGCTGCAGGGCAAGCCTTCGGAAGAAGCAAGCTCTTAAAATTTATAAGTATGACATATTAAAAAATGGCCAGTCTCCGGACGGCCATTTTTTTTATGTATAAAGAACTTACTTGCCTGAAAAACGAGGACAATAAAAAATATACTTGAATAAGCCATACTACTAAAAGCGCTTACATAAAATGAAAGAGGTATGGTACTTTCATCTCATCATGAAATAGTATTAATTGAGAGGTGCATTTATGGATGGGGAGTAAATGTAACCGTTTTCAATATGGTATTATACCAGAAAAAAAGAATTGGTACAGAGGGATTCATAAACATTTTTGTTCTTTTCACCTTTTTTCGACAAATTGATAAATTTCTATTTCTTTATTGGGTAAAAAGTGTTATAGTATTTTCGATTAGTAGGAATGATTGAACATCAGAGGTCTGATGTCTTGAGAACTGAAGTTGGAGGAACCCTGCATGTCTATTAAGTCAGATAACCGGCATTTATATTTGCAAGTCATCGATCGATTAAAACAAGACATTGAAGATGGAGTGTATAAAGAAAAAGAAAAACTTCCTTCCGAATTTGATCTTGCCAAACAGCTTGGTGTCAGCAGAGCTACACTGCGGGAGGCGCTGCGCATTCTTGAAGAAGAAAACGTCATCATCCGCCGTCATGGTGTAGGCACCTTTGTCAATGCAAAGCCGCTATTTACATCCGGCATCGAACAGCTTAATAGTGTCACAAATATGATTTTACAGGCAGGGATGAAGCCTGGAACCGTTTTCTTGAGTTCTGTAACAATGGGACCTACAGAAGATGATATCCGCAGATTCTCATGTGCTTCAGACCAGGAAATTGCTGTGATTGAGCGGGTTAGAACGGCAAATGGTGAACCGGTCGTTTATTGTGTGGATAAAGTTCCTGAGAATATTCTCCCGGACACATTTTCCCACGAGCAGGAGTCGATTTTCAACATGCTTGAAGAAGAGGCTAACCGGAAAATCACTTATGCTGTTGCCCAAATCGAGCCTATTGGCTATCACGAGAAAATTTCGCCTATTCTGGAATGTGACCCGGAAACTGCACTGCTTGTACTTAAGCAGATGCATTTCGATGAAGCGGATACTCCGATTCTATATTCGGTCAATTATTTCAGAGCTGATAAGTTCAGTTTCCATGTCCTCAGAAAAAGAATCTAGCTTTTGAGGATGCGTGAAAATACAATCATTCATTCCGCTAATGCAAAAACAATTTCTTAGGGGGTACCAACCTTGAAAAAGCGTAAATTTGGATTGGCGCTATCTTTAGTTCTTGCTGCTGGAACAATTCTGGGTGCTTGCGGCAAAAGTGAGGAAAAAGGCGGAGAAACAGCTGGCGGAGACGATAAAGAAAAAGCATTCTCTGTAGCGATGGTAACAGATGTCGGCGGTGTAGATGATAAATCATTTAACCAATCTGCTTGGGAAGGTTTAAAAGCATTTGGTGAAGAAAATGAACTTGAAAAAGGAAAAGGCGGATTTGACTATCTTCAATCGCAGTCAGATGCTGACTATTCTACAAACCTGAATACATTAGCACGTCAGGACTTTGATCTTGTTTTTGGAATCGGTTTCTTAATGGAAGGTGCAATCAATGAGATTGCCCAGCAGCAAAAAGATTCTCATTTCGGTATCGTTGACGCGGTCGTAGATCAGCCGAACGTAGCAAGCATTATGTTTAAAGAGCAGGAAGCTGCTTTCCTTGCAGGTGTAGCTGCAGCAAATGCAACTAAAGAAAACAAAATTGGTTTCATCGGCGGTATGGAAATTCCGGTAATCGAGCGTTTTGAATCTGGTTTCCTTGCTGGTGTTCAAGCGGTAAACCCTGATATTAAAGTAGAAGTACAATATGCTGGAGCATTTGATAAAGCTGAATTAGGTCAGACAATTGCTTCTAAAATGTACTCTTCTGGCGTAGATGTAATCTTCCACGCTGCCGGCGGAACTGGGAACGGTCTTTTCAAGGAAGCTCGTGACCTTAAAAAGAAAGACCCGGCAAGAGAAATTTGGGCAATTGGTGTTGACTCAGATCAGACAGCTGAAGGTGTAGTTGAAATCGATGGGAAAGAGCACAATGTAATTCTTACATCTGCTCTAAAGCGTGTAGATAATGCTGTTAAGGACCTTTCTACTAAAGCTAAAGACGGCAATTTCCCTGGCGGAGAAACAACTACTTACGGATTGGCTGAAGATGGTGTAGGCCTTGCTCCTATCAACCCTGAAGTATCTACAAAAGCAGAAATTGAAGGTGCAGTTA
The DNA here is from genome assembly GCF_038004385.1 of Cytobacillus sp. FSL R5-0377. Lineage (NCBI taxonomy): Bacteria > Bacillati > Bacillota > Bacilli > Caryophanales > Bacillaceae > Cytobacillus > Cytobacillus sp. FSL R5-0377. Next base: position 650,755 of record NZ_JBBORA010000001.1, on the reverse strand, counting down.
AAGAATGGCAGGACAAGATTAAGAATGGTGACCTGACTGTTCCATCTTCAAAAGATGAACTGGCTTCTTTCTCAGTTGAATAAATAAAATTAAGGAATAAGCAGGTTGCACTGCGGCCTCTTATTCCTTTTTTATAGAAATTAAAAGTTTAATTGAAGGACAGAACAGATTCTGTATTTCACTTAGATTTTTAATGCATTAATTATTTTTTATATTATTTAGGAGCTTGGCCTTTCGGCCGGGTTTTTCTAAGAAATCCCAAGGTCTGACCTCTTACTACTAATGATTTCCTTATATTTTGAGCAAGGAGTGAAACGAATGGATTATATTATTGAAATGCTCAACATTCGCAAGGAGTTTCCTGGAATCGTTGCGAATGATAATATCACGCTTCAGCTGAAACCAGGTGAAATTCATGCGCTGCTTGGCGAAAATGGTGCAGGCAAGTCAACGTTGATGAACGTCCTTTTTGGCCTATATCAGCCTGAAAAGGGTGAAATCAAAGTTAAAGGAAAACCGGTGCGCATCACAGATCCTAATATAGCAAACGAGTTGGGCATCGGTATGGTCCACCAGCATTTCATGCTTGTAGACCGTTTCACTGTCACTGAAAATATTATTCTAGGAAAAGAAACAACCAAAGGCGGAAAAATAGATATTAAAAAGGCTGAAAAAGAAGTGAGGGAGATATCCGAGCGATATGGACTTGCTGTTGACCCTCAGGCTAAAATTTCAGATATTTCAGTAGGAATGCAGCAGCGGGTGGAGATCTTAAAGACTCTCTATCGGGGTGCTGAAATCCTTATTTTTGATGAACCTACTGCTGTTCTGACTCCGCAGGAAATTAAAGAGTTAATCCAAATTATGAAAACGCTGATTCAGGAAGGCAAATCTATTATTCTGATCACTCACAAGCTGAAAGAAATAATGGAAGTGTGTGATCGGGTAACAGTTATCCGCAAAGGAGTTGGAATTGGAACAGTAAATGTCACTGAAACCAACCCGAATGAACTTGCCAGCTTAATGGTGGGAAGGGAAGTTACTTTTAAAACAGATAAATCAGACTCTAACCCGCAGGATCAGGTGCTTGAGATTCAAGGATTAAATGTGAAAGATTCACGGGGACTGGGTGTAGTTAATAATCTAAACCTTAATGTGCGCGCAGGTGAAATTGTCGGTATTGCCGGTGTAGACGGAAATGGACAGTCAGAGTTAATTGAAGCGATTACCGGTTTGAGGAAGTCTGAAAGCGGTTCAATTAAATTGAATGGCAAAGAAATCGCGAATATGCCTCCTCGTAAAGTTACGGAGACAGGTGTAGGGCATATTCCTCAGGACCGCCATAAACATGGACTAGTTCTCGATTTTCCTATCGGAGAAAATATGGTTTTGCAATCTTATTATAAAGCTCCATTCTCTAATAAGGGAGTTCTCAACTTTAAAGAAATATACAGCAAAGCAAAAAAGCTGATAAAAGAATTCGATGTCAGAACTCCGAGTGAATTTACTCTTGCCAGGGCACTTTCCGGCGGTAATCAGCAAAAAGCCATAATCGGGCGTGAAATTGACCGCAATCCGGATCTTCTGATTGCTGCTCAGCCGACACGTGGCCTTGACGTTGGTGCAATTGAATATATTCACAGGCGTCTGATTGAACAGCGCGACCAGGGGAAAGCAGTGCTGCTTATTTCATTTGAATTAGATGAAATTATGAATGTCAGCGACCGGATTGCTGTTATTTATGAGGGTGAAATTGTAGCGGTAGTTGACCCGACACAAACAACAGAACAAGAATTAGGTTTATTGATGGCCGGTTCTAAACGGAAGGAAGCGGGTGGCGAAAACCATGTCTAATCGCATGAAGAATATTGTCGTACCTCTAGTTGCCGTTCTCCTCGGGGTATTAGTAGGGACAATCATTATGATAGCAACAGGGTATAATGCCGGATCTGCATTTATTGCCCTATGGAACGGTGCTTTCGGAGAAATCTACTACACTGGTGAAGTAATCAGACAGGTGACTCCTTATATTCTTGCCGGTTTGGCGGTTGCATTTGCTTTCCGTACTGGCTTATTTAACATCGGTGTTGAAGGACAGCTGATCGTCGGGTGGCTTGCAGCTGTTTGGGTAGGGGTTGCATTTGAACTTCCAAAATTCATTCATCTGCCGCTTGCGGTTCTCGCAGCAGCTGCGGCTGGTGCGCTGTGGGCATTCATACCGGGCCTTTTGAAAGCCAAGTTTAAAGTGCATGAAGTAATTGTCACGATTATGATGAACTATGTGGCCTTGCATGTAACGAACTATATTATCCGTACGGTTCTTTCAGAAAAAAGTGACCGGACAGAAATGATTGCAGAATCTGCATCATTGCGTTCCCCGTTTCTAGAGGGATTAACTGATTATTCCCGTCTGCACTGGGGAATTTTAATTGCTTTAGCTTGTGTGTTTATTATGTGGTTCCTTTTGGAAAAAACAACAAAGGGTTACGAATTGCGCGCTGTAGGCTTTAACCAGCATGCATCTGAATATGCAGGCATGAGTGTCAGCAGAAATATCATCCTGTCAATGGTAATCTCAGGAGCATTTGCAGGTCTTGCGGGTGCGATGGAAGCGTTGGGGACATTCGGCTATGCAGCTATTAAGGGCGGATTTACCGGAGTAGGCTTTGATGGTATTGCGGTAGCATTATTAGGCGGCAATGGCCCAATTGGAATTATTTTTGCAGCATTGCTATTCGGAAGCTTGAAGGTTGGCGCCTTGAACATGCCGCTTGAGGCTGGAGTTCCAAATGAACTGGTTGATATTATCATTGCTCTTATTGTTTTCTTTGTTGCAGCAAGTTATATGATTCGCATCTTAATTGACCGTATCAGCAAAAAGGGGGTGAAGTAAGTGGGCTTAATGGAGATCTTATTAATTATTATTCCATCAACCTTGCTTTGGGCAGCCCCGCTTATATTCACTGGTTTGGGCGGAAACTTTTCAGAAAGCTCCGGTGTTGTAAATATCGGTTTAGAGGGCTTGATGGTAATTGGAGCATTCACTGCCATTGTTTTTAACCTGACATTTGTTGATGTATTTGGCAGTATGACTCCGTGGGTTGCATTACTTGCAGCTATGGTTGTGGGCGCTTTACTATCCATCCTGCATGCTGTTGCTTCTATTACGTTTAGAGCAGACCAGGTTGTGTCAGGGGTTGCGATTAACCTTCTTGCAATTGGTGCAGCACTGTTCCTGGTTAAATACATTTATGGAAAAGGGCAGACAGATATCATTCAAAAAGGATTCAGCAAAGTGGATATCCCATTTTTGAGTGACATACCTGTTATCGGCAAGTTGTTTTTTTCAAACACGTATTATACGTCATTCGCTGCCATCGCCGTTGCATTCCTGGCCTGGTTTGTGATGTTTAAAACCCCATTCGGGCTAAGGCTTCGGGCGGTTGGTGAACATCCAATGGCTGCCGATACAATGGGTATCAATGTAACAAGGATGAGATATATTGGGGTATTAATCTCCGGAGCACTTGCAGGAATAGGCGGCGGGGTGTACGCACAATCGATTTCTTCAGATTTCGGGCATGCGACCATCAGCGGACAGGGCTTTATGGCTCTGGCGGCATTGATCTTTGGTAAGTGGCATCCGCTTGGTGTTATGGGTGCGGCTTTATTCTTCGGATTTGCGCAAAGCTTGAGCATCATCGGCTCCAGCCTTCCATTCCTTGAGAATATTCCAAATGTATATCTTCTCATTGCACCATATGTATTAACGATTCTGGCATTAACAGGTTTCATCGGACGTGCCGATGCTCCAAAAGCATCTGGTACTCCTTATATAAAAGGAAAGCGTTAAAAAGCAAAGCCTCATTTCTTCTCGGAAATGGGGTTTTTTTGCTCAGATTTATTGTGGGAGTTCGCTCACTCATGTACAAGCCGCTAGCGCTTATCATATATATATAAACCTTCCAATACAGCCAATAACTTGAAATAAAGAAATAGGGCAAGGTATAGTAAGAATATGATTTATTACAAAGGATATTATAGAAGATAGCAGCAAAGTGTTTACATATAGGGGATGTTCCCTCTTTTTACTATTGAATGAACTTTGGACTCATTAATTAACTGACAGGAGGAAAAGACATGGCCGTAATCTCTGAATCCGTAAAACCCATGAATGGCTATAAGCTTCACGTGGTTAAAACAGAGAAATATAAAACCAATACCCTGGTTTGGAAAATGAAAGCCCCGCTGGAAAAGAGTACTGTTACATTAAGATCCCTTTTGCCTCATGTATTGCAGAGCAGCAGCTCGTCCTACCCTGCGACTGGAAAACTGCGCGCATACCTTGATGAATTATATGGTGCAACGCTTTTCGTAGATCTGGCCAAAAAGGGCGAGTATCATGTCATTACCATTTCAGTTGAAATTGCAAACGAAAAATTTCTTTCAGATCCAACTCCTCTTTTGAAAAAAGCGTTCCAATTTTTAGCGGAAATCTTGACAAAGCCAAATGTGCATGAAGGCGCTTTTGACCCGGATACCGTTGAAAAAGAAAAAAGGACGCTTAAACAGAGAATTCAATCCGTTTACGATGATAAAATGCGCTATTCCAATTTTCGGCTGGTTCAGGAAATGTGCAAAAATGAGCCATATGCTCTGCATGTGCATGGCGAGAAGGATGATGTGGACAATATCACTCCTCAAAGCCTCTATGAATATTATCAGCAGGCCTTGGCGCAGGATGAACTCGATTTATATGTTATTGGTGATGTGGAAGAGGCAGATGCCGAAGCCTATGCAGGTGAACTTTTAACTTTTGAGAAGAGAACACCACAGGCAGCCCCTTCATCCCCTGTTAATACCAAGGAATCTGTAAACGAAGTCAGGGAAGAACAGGATGTGAAGCAGGGGAAACTAAATATCGGCTACCGGACAAATGTCGTTTACGGTGACCCGGAATATTATGCTCTTCAGGTATTCAATGGAATCTTCGGTGGTTTTTCTCACTCAAAACTGTTTTTGAACGTCAGGGAAAAAGCCAGTCTCGCTTACTACGTAGCCAGCCGTCTGGAAAGCCATAAAGGATTAATGATGGTAATGTCAGGGATCGATAACAATAACTATGATCAGGCAGTGAGTATCATTAAAGAACAACTGGAAGCCATGCAAAACGGTGACTTTACTGAACAGGAAATGGAACAGACCAAAGCAGTGATTAAAAATCAGCTTCTGGAGACTGTTGATACAGCACGCGGGATTGTCGAAGTCCTTTACCATAATGTTGTTTCAGGAAAAGAAATTACCCTTCAAACCTGGATGGATGAAATGGATAAGGTAACAAAAGAGGAAATTGCCCTAACAGCCAAGAAGGTCAGTTTGGATACTGTGTATTTTCTGACAGGAAAGGAGGCAGGCAAGTAATGGAAAAAATCACTTTCGACCAGCTTCAGGAAGCATTGTATTATGAAAAGCTTGATAATGGTCTCGATGTATATATTTTGCCGAAAAAGGGATTTAACAAGACCTATGCCACCTTTACGACAAAGTACGGATCAATTGACAACCATTTCCTGCCCCCCGGAAAAGAGGAGTTTATAAAGGTTCCGGATGGGATTGCTCATTTTTTGGAGCATAAGCTCTTTGAAAAAGAGGACGGTGATGTGTTTCAGCAATTCAGCAAGCAGGGAGCATCAGCTAATGCTTTTACATCTTTTACAAGGACAGCTTATCTATTTTCCAGCACGTCAAATGTAGAGTTGAATCTTGAAACGCTTATAGATTTTGTGCAGGACCCATATTTTACAGAGAAGACTGTTGAAAAAGAGAAAGGCATCATTGGCCAGGAAATCACCATGTATGATGACAATCCTGACTGGCGCTTATATTTTGGATTAATAGAAAATATGTTCAAAAACCATCCTGTTAAAATCGATATCGCAGGTACGATTGAGTCCATTTCCGATATCACAAAAGATATGCTGTATGAATGCTATGAAACGTTCTACCACCCAAGCAACATGCTGCTGTTCATCGTTGGACCAGTTGATCCGGATCAGATTATGTCTCAGGTGAAGAATAATCAAAGCAAAAAGGATTATAAAGAGATGCCGGAAATCAAACGCCAATTCGAGGAAGAGCCGCCTGAAACGGCTGAAAAGAAAAAAGTTCTAGAGATGAATGTCCAGACCTCTAAGTGCCTGGTTGGGATCAAGAGCAGTACGGCAAATCAGTCTGGCAAAGAAATGCTTTTAAATGAACTGAGTCTGAATGTGCTGCTGGATATTTTATTTGGTAAAAGTTCTGAGCATTACAGCACACTGTATAATGAAGGGTTAATTGATGACACATTCTCCTATGATTATACACAGGAGCAGGGCTTTGGCTTTGCCATGGTAGGCGGAGACACAAATAATCCTGACCGTTTGGCTGAAACGCTGCAAAAGATGCTGCTCGATTCAAGGGAAAAGGGAGCAATTTCACAGGAAACACTTGATCGGACAAAGAAGAAGAAAATAGGTGCATTCCTGCGGGCTGTCAATTCACCGGAATATATCGCCAACCAATTTACCCGGTATGCTTTTAATGATATGGATTTATTCGATGTTGTGCCGACCCTTGAAAGCATCACGCTTGAGGATGTGGAAAATGCGGCTGGAAACTTAATAAGCGAAGAAAGGTTTACGGTTTGCCAGGTTGTCCCTAAGAAATAAGAAGCAGTTGCTGCAGAGCGCCATTAAATGGCGCTTTGCTTTTTTCGGGAGGAATTGAAATGAGGAAATTTGCATTAGTAACTGGAGCAAGCGGAGGAATCGGCCAGGCAGTCAGCGTCAAACTGGCAGAAGAAGGCTATTCGCTTTATTTGCATTACAATCAAAATAAAGAGGAGATCAACAGGCTCCTCGACCGCCTGCAAAGGATTGGCGGAGAATATATTCCGATCCAGGCAGACCTTTCTGTGCCAGGCGGTTATAAAAAAATTAGCTCTAACATATTTTCGCTTGATGCCATTATCCATAATAGCGGAACCGCTCAATATGGACTACTTACTGAAATAAATCAAACCGAATTGGAAGCTCTAATGAACCTTCATGTGAACTCGCCGCTTCTTTTGACCAAAGAGCTTCTGCCAAAACTTTTGTCAAAGGGGAGCGGAAATATTATAGTGGTTTCCTCAATATGGGGCCAAACAGGTGCTGCTTGTGAAGTTGCTTACTCAGCTGCAAAGGGTGCACAAATTGCTTTTGCAAAATCTTTAAGCAAGGAGGTTGCCCTGAACGGGGTGAGGGTTAATGCTATAGCCCCTGGTGCAGTTGAGACAGCCATGCTGAATGATTTTACTGAAGAAGAGCTTGAAACTGTAAAAAGTGAAATTCCTATGGGCAGGCTTGCCTTGCCTGCTGATATAGCCAACGCCATTGCCTTTCTTCTTTCAGATAAGGCCTCGTATATTACCGGGCAGGTCATGGCAGTAAACGGCGGCTGGTATACGTAACTGCAAATCGCTAAAAGAAGTGTCATTTATTTTTAAGAGTCATTTCCATGTGCATGCATATTTTATTCAGCTCCTAAGCACAATATAATTGTACAACATTTAAAGGAGGCAAAATCATGTCTGTACTAGATAACTGGCAGCAATGGAAAGATTTCCTTGGCGATCGTCTTCATCAGGGAATGGATCAGGGAATGAATAAAGAAACAGTAAATGACCTTGCTTTTCAAATCGGCGATTATTTAGCTAAGCAAGTTGAGCCTAAGAATGACCAGGAAAAAATCCTGGCTGATCTTTGGTCTGTAGCAAGTCCTGAAGAGCAGCATGCGATTGCCAATATGATGGTAAAGCTAGTTCAAAACGACGGTACTCGCTAAGAAAATTATAGAAATCAGGGAAAAGAGAGGCTTGGCCTCTCTTTTCGATTTTTACCCCAAAACATTTCCTCCCCGGCCAAACGGGTTTTTCCTTTCATATTGGCAAAAAATCATATATTATAGAATCTAGATGAAAATTTAGGATAAGTTTAATAAAATTTTACATACAAAAAAAGTTCATTTATATATAAAATGCGCTTGTAAGCGCATCATGCAGGAGGAGGTTTTCCGGTGGAGAAAACAGAATGGTATTTGGAGTATGAAATCCAAAAAAATCGTCCCGGCTTGCTTGGTGACATTTCTTCCCTGCTGGGTATGCTATCCATTAACATTGTCACGATTAATGGCGTGGATGAAGGCCGCAGAGGCTTGCTGATTTTGGCTAAAGACCATGAACAGATTGAACGCCTAAAGTCCATTCTTAATACGATGGACACAATTAAAGTGATTAAGCTTAGGGAGCCTAAGCTGAGGGACCGGCTTGCAGTGCGTCATGGAAGATATATTCAAAGGGATGCCGACGATAAGAAAACCTTTAGGTTTGTCAGGGACGAGCTTGGGCTCTTAGTGGATTTCATGGCTGAATTATTTAAGCAGGAAGGGCACAAGTTAATAGGGATCAGAGGAATGCCAAGGGTTGGAAAAACAGAATCCATAGTCGCTTCAAGTGTCTGTGCGAACAAACGCTGGCTATTTGTATCATCCACACTGCTGAAGCAGACGATACGAAATCAGCTGATCGAGGATGAATATAATGAAAATAATTTGTTCATAATAGACGGAATTGTCTCAACCCGGCGTGCCAACGAACGGCACTGGCAGCTGGTCAGGGAAATTATGCGCCTCCCAGCAGTTAAAGTAGTGGAGCATCCGGATATTTTTGTGCAAAACACTGAGTACTCTCTTAATGATTTTGATTATATTATTGAGCTTCGCCACGACCCTGAGGAAGAGATAACCTATGATGTGGTTGAGAAGAACAACATGTTCTCTGAATCAGATTTTGGAGGCTTTGATTTTTAGTAAGTTGGAAGGTGTTGTAAATTGACAGAATTAGGCAATCGATTAAAAGAAGCACGGCTGGCTAAAGATATGAGCCTTGACGATCTGCAAAAGGTTACAAAAATACAAAAGCGCTATCTGGTTGGAATTGAAGAGGGCGATTATAGCATGATGCCCGGAAAGTTTTATGTCAGGGCATTTATAAAACAGTATGCTGAAGCAGTTGGAATAGAGCCGGAAGAAATTTTCGAACAGTATAAAAATGATATTCCAGCACAGATGAATGATGATATTCCGGAAAAGCTTTCGCGTGTTCAATCCAGGAAGGATCTTTCGGGAAGGACTTCAAAATTGTTCGATATTCTACCAAAGATTCTTATTGGAGTTTTCATTGTTGGTCTCATTGCGGTCCTATACAATTTTCTGGGGGCGAAAGATCAGGCGGATAAGGAAGAGAAGCCCTCAGATCTGACTGATGAACAGACAGTTATTGAAGAGTCAGAAAACCTGGCAGAAAATAAAAAAGATGAATCAGCAGAAAAGAAAGAAGAATCTGCCGATAAAGATGCTAATGATGTTAATGAAAAGGACAAGGACCAAGAAACCGAGGAAGCTCCAAAGCAGGAGGTTGCTGTGGTTCAATCCAGCGGAAATGAAACGGTTTATGAATTGAAAAATGCTGATAAGTTTGAACTGGAGGTTTTGTCTACAGGAGAAACTTGGGTGAATATCAAGAACGGCAAAGGGGATTCCCTCTTTCAGGGAATGCTGACAGCGGATGGCACGAAAAGCCAGAAGGTTGACTTTTCAAAGGAAACCGAAGCTTCAATTGTAGTTGGAAATTCGACGCAGACAGAAATTTATGTAAACGGCGAAAAAATTGAGTATAAGGTGCCGCCTTCAAAATCCGTCAGGCAGGATATTACCATTAAGTACGCGCCGAAGACCGAATAGTCATCTTTAGATGACTATTTTCGCTTTTTATGTAAAAATTATCAGTAAAAGGATTGCAGTAAATGTGTTAGACTTTTTCTGCAAGAAGCCTCATTTATCGCAGTCTAACGGGCAGTAGGACCACCGCTTCAAGGCTCAGTGGAATCAAAGGGGTATTAAATGGGGGGCAAACTGCCCGTAAAGGCCCGAAAGAAGGACAAAGACTAAAACGCCACATCCCGTGGCAACGTCTTTGAGGCCCACTTCCTGAGGGCCTCAACTAACAATCAGTGGGAAATAAAGCCCCCACTGATCGAAGTTTCACTTTATTATACTTGGAGGTAAAACATGAATCTGCCAAATAAAATTACAGTGTCCCGTATCTTGCTTATACCAATATTTCTGCTCGTCATGCTAGTCCCTCTTTCATGGGGAAATGTAGAGTTATTAGGGGCTAAAATGCCCGTTACCCATCTGATTGGAGCACTAATTTTTATTATTGCTTCGGTTACCGATTGGGTAGACGGCTATTTTGCCCGCAAGTACAATCTGGTTACAAACCTGGGCAAGTTTCTTGATCCGCTTGCTGATAAGCTCCTCGTCTCAGCAGCATTAATTGTACTGGTTGATCTTGGTCTGGCTCCATCATGGATTGTCATTATTATAATCAGCCGGGAATTTGCTGTAACAGGTTTAAGGCTTGTTCTGGCGGGGGAAGGAGAAGTAGTCGCAGCGAATCAGCTTGGCAAAATTAAAACTTGGGCTCAAATTGTAGCCATTTCTGCACTGCTTTTACATAACATTGTTTTTGAAATGGTTTCAATCCGGTTTGACCTGATAGCCCTATGGATTGCGATGTTCTTTACAATCTGGTCCGGCTGGGACTATTTTGCTAAAAACAAGCAAGCCTTCATTAACTCAAAATAATTACTCTACCCAGGAAGGGGGCTTTTGAATGAATGCTGAAATTATTGCTGTCGGGTCTGAGCTATTACTTGGACAAATCGTTAATACAAATGCCCGCTTTCTTTCCCGGCAGCTTGCTGAACTGGGCATTAACGTTTTTTACCATACAGTGGTTGGAGATAACCCTGAGCGCCTGAAATCAGTGATCAAAATTGCCGAAGGCCGTTCAGAGCTGATCATCTTCACGGGCGGACTTGGACCGACAAAGGATGACTTAACGAAAGAAACGATCGCCCGCCATCTTGGCAAAGAGCTCATCATGGACGAACAGGCTCTTGAATCAATACAGCTTTATTTTAAACGCACCAACAGAGAGATGACGGAGAATAACAAAAAGCAGGCTCTTGTTCTTGAGGATTCACAGGTGCTTCCTAATGAGCATGGTATGGCACCTGGAATGATGATCGATAGTAGCCGGCATGTTTTTATGCTTCTTCCGGGGCCGCCAAATGAGATGGAGCCCATGTTCCTCAAACATGCTTTTCCAGCCCTGCAATCAAAACTCGGCACAGATGGCGTGATTGTTTCCCGGGTGCTTCATTTCTTCGGGATTGGAGAAGCCATGCTTGAAACGGAAATTGAAGATATTATTGATGCGCAGAGTAATCCAACCATTGCTCCGCTTGCTTCTGATGGTGAAGTTACTCTGAGGCTCACAGCAAAGCACAGGCAGCCTGACACGGCTATGATGCTGATTGATGAAGCGGAGTCTAAAATCCTTGATCGTGTCGGTGAATACTTCTATGGCTATGATGATACTTCCCTTATGTATGAGCTTACCAAGCTGATTAAGGAGAGCAGCATGACAATTTCCGCTGCGGAGAGCTTAACCGGCGGCATGTTCCAGGAGAAGTTTACATCTATTCCGGGTGCCGGCAGCCTTTTAAAGGGCGGTGTGGTCTGCTATACAAACGAAGTTAAGGCGAAAGTATTAAATGTCCGCAAAGAGACGATTGATAACGATGGGGTCGTCAGTGCACAGTGTGCAGCCGAGCTTGCAGAGAATGTCGCGAGTCTGACAAATGCCGATATTGGAATCAGCTTCACAGGTGTCGCCGGTCCGGATGAATTGGAAGGCAACCCGGTCGGGACCGTATATTTAGGCATCTGGATTAAAGGAAGGCCGGTTCAGACTGAAAAGCTGAACCTTGGAGGAACCCGTGCAGCCAATCGGGTTCGTACAGTAAAATACGGCTGCCATTTTCTTATTAAGGCATTAAAAGAAACTCAGAACGCCTGAAAATGCGTTCTGAGTTTTTAGTAGCCGGAATAATAGTCAGACTACTTGCTTAAATGCGATTTCATATACTGATTGACCCCTGAAAAACCTCACTTTTCCCGGCAGTCTTGATATTTTCGGGCAAAATAACCCGGCAAAAAAATCGAATGGATGTTCGATTTTTTGCTCGACAAATGCAATGAAAAGGTTTATAGTAGAGTTAGGTTTTGAGATGAGACAAAACGAATCTAATCAAAAGATAGATTCGTCTATATAAAAGGAGGAACTATTAGTGAGTGATCGTCAAGCAGCTCTTGAAATGGCGTTAAAACAAATAGAAAAGCAATTTGGTAAAGGTTCTATCATGAAGCTCGGGGAACAGAGTGACCGCAAAATTTCCACTGTACCAAGCGGGTCTCTTGCTCTTGATGCAGCTCTAGGGGTAGGCGGCTATCCAAGAGGACGTATTATTGAAGTCTATGGACCGGAGAGCTCCGGTAAAACAACAGTTGCCCTGCATGCTATTGCAGAAGTCCAGGCAAGCGGAGGTCAAGCTGCGTTTATCGATGCTGAACACGCTTTAGACCCTGTTTATGCACAAAAGCTTGGTGTAAATATTGACGAGCTTCTTCTTTCCCAGCCGGATACCGGAGAGCAGGCGCTTGAAATTGCAGAAGCCCTTGTTCGAAGCGGTGCTATTGATATTCTCGTAGTTGACTCTGTGGCAGCCCTTGTTCCCAAGGCTGAAATTGAAGGAGAAATGGGTGACTCCCATGTGGGTCTGCAGGCCCGCCTAATGTCACAGGCACTTCGTAAGCTATCAGGCGCAATCAATAAATCAAAGACAATCGCGATTTTCATTAACCAAATCCGTGAAAAAATCGGAATTATGTTTGGAAACCCTGAGACGACTCCTGGGGGGCGCGCATTGAAGTTCTATTCTTCCATCCGACTTGAAGTGCGCCGCGCAGAAACTCTTAAACAAGGCAATGAAATGGTTGGTAATAAAACAAAGATTAAAATTGTTAAAAATAAAGTCGCTCCTCCATTCCGAGTGGCGGAAGTTGACATCATGTACGGTGAAGGAATCTCCAAGGAAGGTGAAATCATCGATCTTGGCTCTGAGCTCGATATTGTCCAAAAGAGCGGATCATGGTACTCATTCAATGAGGAACGCCTGGGACAAGGCCGTGAAAACGCCAAAGTATTCCTAAAAGAAAACCCTGAAATCCGCCTGACTATCCAAAAACAAATCCGTGAACACTACGGGCTTGATGAAGAAAAAGTAGCCAGCGGTGACGAAGAGCAGGAAGAATTCGAGCTGATCGATTAATACAAAGGAAAAGCAAAGTCCTGAGCGGCTTTGCTTTTTTTAAAGGCTGTTTTTTCGCAAAGATTGCTGCTAAGTATTATATATAGTGAGTTGATTGCAGCGGGAGGTGCGAGATCCTCGAAAATACATTCGCATTTTCTTCGTGCGGCAGTATCCTCAAGGAAGCTTATTCAACGTCGGGACAGGTGAGACCCCGCAGACGCTTAGAGTCGGGGGAGCTTAGGCGCCCGCCTCGCGGAAAAGCTTGAGCATCCCTTCGCTGCAATCAACGGACAACATTGATAAACGACAAACAACAATTTATAAGAAAAGAGCCTTTTCAGAAGTGTTCAAACCAATCGAAATATTAAGAAAAGCCTTTAAGACAAACCCTTGACAATAAAATTCCACAGCTTTACAATTAAAAATGTATATTTTACATTTTATATGTAAAGAAATTCTTATTGAGTCAGACATTGTCTGGCTTTAGGCTCCATTGGCTTTTCATACGTTAATTAACTAGCCAGCCGTCAAATGGATGCCCAGTGCTTTTTTAAGATTGAAACGTTTAAAAGCCTTAGTGCTGTATATTGAATTGGACAATGTACATGCCAACACTTTAAAAAACGTAACACAAACAAGTTCATAGCAAGAGGAGGTGAAATGATGGATCTAGTAACAGCAATCATCTCCATTTTGCTTGGCCTAATCGTCGGTGCTTTTGTTGGCTATTTTGTTCGCAAATCAATTGCCGAAGCTAAAATTGCAGGAGCTAAAGATGCTGCTGAGCAGATTTTGGAAGACGCAAAGCGAGAAGCTGAGGCTACTAAGAAGGAAGCCCTGCTTGAAGCGAAAGATGGAATTCACAAACTCCGCACTGAAGCGGAAGGTGAAGTTCGTGATCGAAGAAATGAACTGCAAAAACAAGAAAATCGCTTAATGCAAAAAGAAGAGAACCTTGATCGCAAAGATGAAACGTTAGATAAACGTGAAGCGCTTTTAGAAAAGAGGGACGATTCTCTTAGCAAAAGACAACAGCATATTGAAGAGATGGAAAGCAAAGTGGAAGAGATGATTAAAGAGCAGCAAGCTGAGCTGGAACGCATCTCAGGCTTGACTCGTGAAGAGGCAAAATCCATCATTTTAGAGCGCACGGAGCAGGAAGTGGCTCACGATGTCGCCATTATGGTAAAAGAGAGCGAGACTAGAGCGAAAGAAGACGCGGATAAAAAAGCAAAGGAAATCCTGTCACTGGCTATCCAAAGATGTGCAGCTGATCATGTAGCAGAAACTACTGTATCAGTTGTCAACCTGCCAAATGATGAGATGAAAGGGCGCATTATTGGCCGCGAAGGCCGTAATATCCGTACTCTGGAAACTCTTACCGGAATTGATCTGATTATTGATGATACACCGGAAGCGGTTATTTTATCCGGCTTTGATCCAATTCGCCGGGAGACTGCACGCTTAGCTTTAGACAAATTGGTACAGGACGGTCGCATCCATCCAGCCCGAATTGAGGAAATGGTTGATAAGGCCCGCCGTGAAGTGGATGAACACATCCGTGAAATCGGTGAACAAACCACTTTCGAGGTTGGTGTTCACGGCCTGCATCCAGATTTAATCAAAATTCTTGGCCGATTAAAATTCCGTACAAGTTATGGCCAGAATGTTTTAAAGCACTCAATGGAAGTCGCTCAGCTTTCAGGACTGCTGGCTGCCGAATTGGGACAAGACGAAACGTTGGCCCGCCGGGCAGGATTGCTTCATGATATCGGTAAAGCAATCGACCATGAGGTGGAAGGAAGCCATGTTGAAATCGGTGTGGAACTTGCCACTAAGTATAAGGAGCACCCTGTTGTTATAAACAGTATCGCTTCCCATCATGGTGACACAGAGCCAACATCAATCATTGCCGTACTTGTCGCTGCAGCTGATGCATTATCAGCAGCAAGACCTGGAGCAAGAAGAGAAACGCTTGAGAATTATATTCGCCGTCTGGAAAAGCTGGAAGAGATCTCCGAGTCCTATGATGGTGTTGAAAAATCATTCGCCATTCAAGCTGGACGCGAAATCCGCATTATGGTGAAGCCCGAGCAAATTGATGATCTTGAAGCTCATCGTCTGGCAAGGGATATCCGTAAAAAGATTGAAGAGGAACTTGATTATCCAGGCCATATCAAGGTCACGGTTATCCGTGAAACGAGGGCCGTTGAATATGCTAAATAAAGCGATGCGCATGCATCGCTTTATTTCTTTTCCAAGCTGTGCTTTAAGTTAAGGGGGGCAATTGTGTTACACTAATAAAAAGGATTGGAAAAGCATACATATATCTTTAAAAACAGAAAGGGATAGGACATGAATATATTGTTTGTCGGAGATGTAGTGGGATCCCAGGGCCGGGATATGATCACTGAATATGTACCGAAGCTTAAAGAAAAATACCGGCCGCATATTACGATTATTAATGGGGAAAATGCAGCAGGAGGAAAGGGGATTACGGAAAAGATTTATCGGGGTTTTCTGGAGGCTGGTGCTCAGGCGGTAACTCTCGGGAATCACACGTGGGATAACCGGGAAATTTTTGAATTTATTGACCGGGCAAAATACATGGTTCGTCCGGCCAATTTTCCTTCTAATAATCCTGGCAAAGGCATGGTGTTCTTAAAGTTTAATACAGAGGAAGTAGCAGTTATCAGCCTTCAGGGCAGAACATTTATGAATACAAGTGACTGTCCTTTCCAAAAGGCGGATGAACTGATAAAAGAAGCCCGTGAAAGAACTCCATTCATTTTCGTTGATTTTCATGCAGAAGCAACAAGTGAAAAGCAGGCCATGGGATGGTACCTGGATGGAAAAGTATCAGCAGTCGTAGGTACGCATACCCATGTCCAGACAGCTGATAACCGCATTTTGCCTGGCGGGACTGCCTTTATGTCTGATGTGGGTATGACAGGTCCTTATGACGGTATTCTTGGTGTTGAAAAAGAAGCTGTAATCAAAAGGTTTCTCTCCGGACTCCCGGTTCGATTTGAAGTTCCGAAAGAAGGCAGGACTCAGTTAAGCGCAGCTGTTATTGAACTAAACCCTAAAACAGGGTTGGCTAAAAAAATTGACCGGATCTTAATAAATGATGACCATCCTTTTTACTCTTAATTAGATAAAAACTGCATCCGAATGAGCCGGATGCAGTTTTTTTTATTAGGAGAAACCAGACTTCAGCTCAGATTTTCCTTGAACAAGCAGAACTCAGGAAGAAAATCAGCCAGGAAACCATGCTTTTTTTGTCCAAGCCGGAATATGTGAATTCCAAGCTGAATATAGTAGCAATGGAATGATATATAGACCTGGTGCTGAATTCCATCAAAGCGGCTTGTTTATGACCGGAAAGAAATTGCCTGTCTAAAGGCAAATGGTCTCTCCAGAAGGCTAATCAGCGCTTTGAGCAATGCATACAGGAGGGGTAAAACGAGGAGGAGCTAGGAATGGAAATATTAAAAGTTTCAGCAAAATCTAATCCTAATTCTGTAGCTGGTGCGCTTGCCGGAGTTCTTCGCGAAAGAGGAAATGCGGAAATCCAGGCAATTGGTGCGGGTGCATTGAACCAGGCTGTTAAGGCAGTAGCGATCGCAAGAGGATTCGTAGCGCCTAGCGGAGTGGATTTAATTTGTATCCCTGCATTCACGGATATCCTGATTGACGGCGAAGAACGGACTGCCATTAAGCTGATTGTGGAGCCGCGTTAGTTCAGAAGCTTCAGAATGGGAAATCATCCTTTGTCATATGCAGAAGTCAGTAAAATATAGATCTAACAAAAAATAATAAAACCTGTTTGCATTATAGGCAAACAGGTTCTTTTTTTAATAGGCTGTTTTCGTTATGTTTGCTGCATTAAGGAACCCTGTCTTCGCCTGCTGGGTCTCACATTTCACTCTCCTCGCGCAGGACATTGATGAAGCTTCCTCGAAAAACTACCTCACGAAGAAAATACGTCTGCAATTTGGGGATGAAGTGCCCAAAGCGCAGAGCAACTCAGCAAATTCCAGTAAGTTATGAGGAGTGCCTGCAGGGGAGAATTCAAAAAAAGACAGCCTTTTTTTAGAAAGAGCTTCTTAAAAAGAGAATGATATGAAAAAAGGAGGAAGGACGCTTGAAAATATTTGATGCACATTGTGATGTTTTATATAAAATGTTTATGGATAGAAAGATTAACTTTCAAAATTCAGGCAGTCTACAGGTAAATATGGATGCGATGCAGGCATCCGCCTTAAAGGTCCAGTGCTTTGCCATATATGTGCCGGAATCTGTCCATCCGGAAATGAAGTTCAACGCAGCCTTATATATGACCAATTTGTTTTTCGAGAAAGTGCTTAAACCCAACCCGCAATTAAAGCTCATTAGAAATGCCCGGGACATCGGCATGCTGAAGGATGATGAGGCAGGGGCTATACTGACCTTGGAAGGCTGCGACGCGGTTGGCTGCGATATGCTGAAATTGAAGACTCTTCTCAGGCTGGGAGTATCTTCAGTGGGGTTAACCTGGAATTATGCAAACTGTGCGGCTGATGGAGTGCTTGAAGAAAGGGGGGCAGGCCTGTCTTCGTTTGGCAAAGGGGTGGTTTTTGAACTAAATGCCAGCAAAGCATGGTGCGATGTGTCCCATCTTTCGGAACGGGGCTTCTGGGATGTGATGGAATGGGCCGACTATCCTATTGCCACTCATTCGAACTGCTATTCGCTGTGCCCGCATCCCCGCAATTTAAAGAATGAACAGATTGAAGCCCTGATAGACAGGGACAGTGTGATGGGCATTACATTTGTGACTGAATTTTTATCAGGCAGACAAACAGCGACAATTACCGATATTCTCAGGCACCTGGAGCATGTATGCTCACTTGGGGGAGAGAATCACGTGGGGTTTGGTTCGGATTTTGATGGTACAGAAGGAAAAATTGCAGATTTGGAGGATGCAAGAAAATACGACAGCCTGATAAATGAACTAATAAAATATTATTCTGATATACAAGTTGAACAATTTTTATTTCACAATTTTTATAGCAGGTTTCCAAAGTGAAAATGGTAAAAAAACTATATATCAAGGGATATGAGGAACTTCAAAAATCAAAAATGAAAACATCTTTTTAGCATTTTTCGAAAAATAAAAAAATATTCATCTTTTATCCGATAAATGCCCGGAAAGGGTTGCTTTTTTAGACACATAGGTCTAGAATTGAAAGCGTTTAGTACCCATCCAGCTTCCAGAATATAGCCATAAAAGCATGTTGATTTAGGGGATTGACTGGACAAGTACTACGCTGATATTTAATAAACGTTTTTACATAATTTCTTAACGTATCTAAAGGGGTGTAAGACATGATCAATCAACTTTCATGGAAAGTTGGAGGACAGCAAGGGGAAGGTATTGAAAGTACTGGTGAGATTTTTTCCATTGCACTAAATCGTTTAGGGTACTACCTGTACGGTTACCGCCACTTTTCATCACGTATTAAAGGCGGGCACACGAACAATAAGATTCGCGTAAGCACGTCACAAATTCGTTCTATCTCAGATGATTTAGATATTCTGGTAGCTTTCGACCAGGAAACAATTGATTTAAATTACAAAGAACTTCACGATAAAGGGATCATGATTGCAGATGCGAAATTTGATCCTAAACAGCCAGAAGATACGAATGCAGCTTTGTATGCTGTGCCTTTTACAGAGATTGCTACAGAGCTTGGTACATCCCTGATGAAAAACATGGTTGCTGTTGGTGCAACATGTGCAGTTCTAAATTTAGATATTAAAGTATTTGAAGAAGTAGTTCAAGAGATTTTTGGACGAAAAGGACAGCAGGTTGTCGATAAGAACATGGAAGCCATTCAGGCAGGCTTTGATTTCATGAAAGAAAAGCTCAGTGATGATGTGGAATTAATGGAGCTTGAAAAAGCTGACGGGCTGAAGCGTTTATTTATGATTGGCAACGATGCAATCGCTCTTGGTGCGCTTGCAGGAGGCTGCCGTTTTATGGCTGCTTACCCAATTACACCTGCATCCGAAATCATGGAATACCTGATTAAAAAGCTTCCTGCGCTTGGCGGATCTGTTATCCAGACTGAAGATGAAATTGCCGCTGTTACAATGGCAATCGGTGCTAACTACGCAGGTGTCCGATCGCTTACAGCATCTGCCGGTCCCGGACTTTCACTTAAGATGGAAGCGATCGGCCTTTCAGGGATAACTGAAACACCTTTAGTTATCGTGGATACACAGCGTGGAGGACCTTCCACAGGACTTCCGACAAAACAGGAGCAGTCTGATTTAATGGCAATGATTTACGGAACTCATGGCGAAATTCCAAAAATCGTTCTTGCTCCTAGTACTGTCCAGGAAGCATTCTATGACACTGCTGAAGCATTCAACCTTGCAGAAGAATACCAGTGTCCGGTTATTGTACTGTCAGATTTGCAGCTATCTCTTGGAAAACAGACAGTGGAGCCGCTTGATTTCAGTAAAGTTGAAATCCGCCGCGGAAAGCTTGTTACAGAAGAACTTCCTGAAATTGAAAACAAAGGCTACTTTAAGCGCTTTGAGGTTACAGAAGATGGGGTTTCTCCACGTGTAATTCCTGGCATGAAGAACGGCATTCACCATGTAACAGGTGTTGAGCATGATGAAACTGGAAAACCTTCAGAATCAGCTGCAAACCGCAACGCGCAAATGGATAAGCGTTTCCGCAAGATTGAAAACATTAAATTCAATACACCTGTTCACCAAAATGCTCCGCATGAAGAAGCGGACCTGCTGATCGTTGGCTTCAACTCAACAAGAGGGGCAATTGAGGAAGCTATGAGCAGACTTGAACAGGATGGCATTAAAGTAAACCATGCACAAGTTCGCCTGATTCATCCTTTCCCAACTGATGAATTATTGCCGCTTGTAAAAACAGCTAAGAAAATTGCTGTAGTTGAAAACAATGCTACAGGACAATTAGCGAACATTATGAAGATGAACGTCGGACATGCTGAGAAAGTATATAAGCTGTTAAAGTACGACGGAAATCCATTCTTGCCGCATGAAATCCACACAAAATGCAAGGAGTTGTTCTAAATGGCCACATTTAAAGATTTTCGAAATAATGTAAAACCAAACTGGTGCCCGGGCTGTGGCGACTTTTCCGTGCAGGCTGCGATTCAGCGTGCGGCAGCAAATGTTGGTTTAGAGCCTGAGAATCTAGCTGTCGTATCAGGCATCGGTTGTTCCGGACGTATTTCCGGCTATATCAATTCATATGGTTTCCACGGCATTCATGGACGTTCACTTCCGATTGCCCAGGGTGTTAAAATGGCTAACCGTGATTTAACTGTTATTGCATCCGGCGGTGATGGAGATGGATTCGCGATTGGTATGGGCCATACGATCCATGCGATCCGCCGTAATGTGAACATTACTTATATCGTAATGGATAACCAAATCTATGGTTTAACAAAAGGACAGACTTCACCTCGTTCTGCGGCTGGCTTCAAAACGAAGTCCACTCCGCAAGGTTCAATTGAACAGGCTATTTCTCCAATGGAAATGGCATTAACAGCTGGTGCGACTTTCGTGGCGCAGAGCTTCTCAACGGATCTTAAAGATCTGACTGCGTTAATCGAAGCGGGAATCAAGCATGATGGCTTCTCCTTAATTAACGTGTTCAGCCCATGTGTTACATACAACAAAGTAAACACATATGACTGGTTTAAAGAAAACCTGACTAAGCTTAGCGATGTGGAAGGCTATGATCATTCAAGCCGTGAAATGGCTATGCAGACTCTAATGAAGCACAGTGGTCTTGTAACTGGCTTAATCTATCAGGACACAGAGCGAAAGTCTTATCAGGAGCTGCTTTCAGGTTACTCTGAAACTCCATTATCACAAGCGGACCTTAAGCTTGATCAAGCTCACTTTGATAAACTTGCAGCTGAATTTATGTAATAGACTTGAAGCCCGGGGCATCCGGGCTTCTTTTATATAATCTGTTACGGCTAAATGTGACCTTGGGGAAATTATTGTATAAACCGGGGAAATACAAGACGGATTTTGAAGAAACCTACCAGAAAAATAGTGAAAAATTTAAAATTATCCGGGAAAAATATCTGCATACTGGGGAATGGCCTAAGCGAGAGAGTCTATAGGAGATTGTAAATGTATGTGACAGTTGTCACATACAAAATATTAAAGTTAGTCTAGTATAATTGATAGTGCAGGATTAGAAATGTCTCTGATCGTACATACAAGTAATAGCTGCAGATAAGTGCCGGAGTACGGTTTTCTATTGTTTTAACTATTAGAAAGCCTTATACTATAATAATGTGCACATATATTTTTTGCACAACATGATCATAGCTAAAATGAGTTTAAATGATAGATGCTGCTCAGGAAAAAGAGAAAGGGGATAAATGATGAACGAAAAACAACGTTTAGAAAGCCAGCAAGTGCAAACAGCAAATCCTTCGGACAAAAAATCCGTAAAAGATTACAGCAAATACTTTGAAACTGTTTACACTGCACCTTCCTTAAAGGAAGCGAAAAAACGCGGTAAAGAAGAAGTAAAATATCATAAAGATTTTAACATTCCTGACGAATTTCACGGAATGGGAAATGGACGCAAATTCTATATCCGCACATACGGCTGCCAGATGAACGAGCATGATACCGAAGTAATGGCTGGCATTTTCCTTGGTCTTGGCTATGAGCCGACAGACTCAGTGGAAGATGCTAATGTTATTTTACTCAATACATGTGCCATCCGGGAAAATGCTGAGAATAAAGTGTTTGGAGAGCTTGGCCATCTTAAACACTTAAAAAAAGAAAAACCGGATCTTCTGATTGGAGTCTGCGGATGTATGTCACAGGAAGAATCGGTTGTTAACAAGATTCTTAAAACATATAACCAGGTAGATATGATTTTTGGAACACACAACATCCACCGTCTTCCTAATATTCTTCAAGAAGCCTATATGTCAAAGGAAATGGTTATTGAAGTATGGTCTAAAGAAGGTGACGTAATTGAAAACCTTCCAAAAGTGCGCCGCGGCAATATTAAAGCATGGGTTAATATTATGTACGGCTGTGATAAATTCTGCACTTACTGCATCGTTCCTTACACTCGCGGAAAAGAGCGGAGCAGACGTCCCGAGGACATCATTCAGGAAGTGCGGCAGTTAGCGGCACAGGGCTATCAGGAAATTACCCTTCTGGGGCAGAACGTAAACGCATATGGAAAAGATTTTGAGGATATGAAATATGGTCTTGGCGATTTAATGGATGAGATGCGCAAAATCGATATTCCGCGCGTACGCTTTACAACCAGTCACCCTCGCGACTTTGATGATCATCTGATTGAAGTGCTTGCCAAAGGCGGCAATCTGGTAGAGCACATTCATCTTCCGGTTCAATCCGGTTCTACGGATGTCCTGAAAATAATGGCACGTAAATATACGAGGGAACAATACTTGGAGCTGGTTCGCAAAATTAAAGCGGCTATTCCAGAGGCAACTTTTACAACTGACATCATTGTCGGCTATCCTAATGAGACGGAAGAGCAATTTGAAGAAACAATTTCCCTATACAGGGAGGTTGGCTTCGAAGCTGCTTATACATTCATTTATTCACCTCGTGAAGGTACACCTGCCGCCAAAATGGTGGATAACGTACCAATGGAAGTAAAGAAAGAGCGTCTTCAGCGCCTGAATGCAGTTGTGAATGAATTTTCGGCGGAGGCAATGAAAAAGTATAAAGGCCAGATTGTCGAAGTTCTTGTGGAAGGAGAAAGCAAGAACAACCCTGAAGTTCTTGCAGGATACACAAGAAAGAATAAGCTTGTAAACTTTAAAGGTCCAAAAACAGCGATTGGCAAAATTGTAAAAGTAAAAGTAACAGATGCAAAGACATGGTCCCTAAATGGAGAAATGGTTGTTGAAGAACTAGATGCGGTTGAGGTGAATCAGTAATGGCTAAATACACAAAGAGTGAGATTGTTGAACGTGCGAAGGATTTGGCACGCATGATTGCAGAAACTGAGGAAGTAGATTTCTTCAAACGTGCAGAAGCACAAATTAATGATAATGAAAAGGTTACTGCTACCATTACAGCCATCAAAGGTTTGCAAAAGCAGGCAGTCAATCTTCAGCATTATGGAAAAGCTGAAGCCTTAAAGAAAACGGAAGAAAAAATAGCCAAATTAGAACAGCAGCTGGACGAGATTCCTGTTGTACAGGAATTCAAGCAATCCCAGGTGGATGTCAATGAACTGCTTCAAATTGTGGCAAATACGATTTCCAACACAGTAACAGACGAAGTCATTACGGCTACAGGCGGAGATCTGCTGAGCGGCGAAACCGGATCAAAGATCAAGAACACCAGCTGTTCACATTAATTACACCAACCGAAACACCCTGCACCAGTTAGTGCAGGGTGTTTTTACGCTCTATATTTAAGGGAGGAATTGGTTTTGGCCATGGGTTGTGGGGGAGGCCATTTATTGGTTTCGCAATAGTTCTACTGCTTTTAAAAATTCTTTTCTATACTCCTGCTGTTCAATAAGCGCAGCATTTAACGTCGACAGCAAGGATTGATTGAGCATTTTCGTTCCTGAATCATCAGACTTTTTGTCCAAAAAGTTAAGAAGGAAAGTATATACAAGCAGCAATGTCGAGTAATTGTCCACATATGTCAGATTAATAGCCCGTCCGCCCTTTCCGCCGGCAGCATGGTTATTGATCGAGGGTATCCCGGCTTCTGCAGCCATATCAATAAACTCCTTTGGAATACCCAGCTGCTTAAGGACTTCCGGATCCAGATCGAGCTTTTGCATACTTTGACTTAGCATGGTACTCCCTCCCTTCTTTTTGGACATTTTAATACTCTGCATAGAAAATAATGCTTTATCTTTAATTAAGCTTTGTTGCTTTGCTGCTGAGTTGTGGTGTTAACAGAAATAGCTGTGGAGTCTCCTCCATTAGCAACATTATATTGAGCTGAAAGAATTGGAATGTTGATCAGTGCAGCGTTAACGGCAAATCCTCCACCAGAAATCGGCAATTGGCCGTTTAGGTTTGTTTGTGGAAGGTTTGCTTGTGCAGCGAAAGTAAAAGCTTCCGCTTCATTGCCGCTGTCTGCTCCATTTACAGCTCCTCCGCTTGGCAATACGCTATTGTCATTCTCGTTATTGTCATAGCATCTTGATAGCATAGTTTTCACCTCCTTCAATTGATTGAAGTGGCTTATCCAGATTATGAATCTTTCTTCATCATGTCGGAAAGATCTAAATCCAGAAGTTTTTTACCGTTTACAGATAGTTTTACCTGTTTATAATCCTCGGATGTTTCCACAACAGGCAGCAGATTTTTTAATGCAGGAATCATGTTCCCGATCCCGGAGGAATTTTTTGCGAAGAGTCCTTCTAAGTTTTTCAACGGCTTGAAAGCTTCCATTAGATCTCCTTTTAACTCTTCAGACTGAATTTTTTCTAATCCTTTTGTATAAAATCCGCCCAATGATTCAGTGAATTTGGCAACCATTTGTTCTGCATATTGTTTTGCCTCTTCCCCTGTCAGCTCTTTTCCATTGATAGAAACTTTATAGCTGGAGTTCTCCTTGTCTGCCATTCCTGTTCACCTCCTTATCGATAGTTTATTATATTGATTCATTAGCCAAGCTGTCTCCGCTGGTGTAATAGGACAAACGTGCATTTTTATATTAATTACCTAATTATGAGTAAAGCCTTTTACTTAAGGAAGGCATCTATACTTATTTAATTCTCCCCCGGGATTTGTACTGATCGGAACATTCGCCCGCTTCCGGCATACTATAAATCATGCCAATACTTTTGCCTAACATTCATAAAAATTATCGCACACTAGTCTAATATCCCGCATAGGATGAATTGAAAATGAATGAGGAGGGTTCGCTCGCAATGGGAGATTACAGAGAGATTATAACGAAAGCGGTCGTTGCGAAAGGACGAAAATTCACACAGTCCAATCATACGATCTGCCCGTCACACCATCCGTCAAGCATACTTGGCTGCTGGATCATAAACCATACGTACGAGGCGAAAAAAGCTGGAAAAACAGTGGAAATCTGCGGCCATTATGACATTAACGTTTGGTACTCTTATAACAATAATACAAAAACCGAAGTTGTTACCGAACGGGTTGAGTATAAAGATGTCATTAAATTGAAGTACCGTGATCCGGACTGTTTGGATGACCATGATGTCATCGCCCGTGTTCTGCAGCAGCCGAGCTGCTGTGAAGCTGTTATTTCTCCAAACGGCAACAAAATCATCGTCACAGTGGAAAGGGAGTTCATGGTTGAGGTAATCGGCGAAACAAAAGTTTGTGTAGCTGTTTACCCAGACAAGTGCGAATGTGATGATGACGATTGGGGACTTGATGTGGAAGATGAAGAGTTCGAGGATTTAAATCCTGACTTTCTGGTGGGAACTGAAGAAGAGTAATGACAAACTAGGAGGTTTTGCTTCCTAGTTTTTCTTTTGATATTTCGGTGTTTTCGCAGGGGGCGGCTGGCTGCAGCGGGCCAACCCGGAAGACGCAGAGCCTCGAGGCTATTCAACGCCCGCCCTGCGGTTCGCTAAGCGGCCAGGAGGAGAAATCAGCCTGCAGCATTGCTGGGCCTGGTACAACAATTTATAGAAAGGGTTCTTATATTCTCGTACTATTAAAATCAAGCGAAATAACGACAGAAGCTTCCATCTTTAGTCTGAGCCTTTATAAAGAGCATTTCCTTAGAATGGAGCTATAAGATGTAAAGGGGAGAGGCTAAATGCAAATTTTTCAAGTGAATTTAAAATGCCATGATATTCACAGAATGAAAGATTTTTATACAAATGTTCTGGAGATGGAGCTGCTGACAGAAACTGAAAGTTATTTTACGATTATGGCGGGCACAACAAAACTGCTTTTTGAGAAAGGTGACTCGATTCCCATTTATCATGTATGCTTCCGGACAAATGCCGAATACTTTGATCACATGTTCCAGAAATTAGGAGCTGAAAGTGTGCTGCTTCCAAACCAGAAAGGCGAATACAGTATGTTTTGGAAAGGCAAGCAGGCATATTTTGTCGATCCGGACGGGAATATTCTGGAGATGCTGGAGCGTCCTTTTGAGGGAACAAAAAAGGATTGGTTCCAATGGCATGACGTCGGAGAGGTTGGTTTTCCTGTTAAGGATGTCTCTGCAATGGAGCAGGAGTTAGATCAGTTCCTGAAAAATGAACAGATGGATTCCAGTGAGACGTTTGCCTTTTACGGGGACAGAAAAGGGGTTTTTGTCCTTGTGAAAGAGGGCCGGAATTGGTATCCAACTGAAAGGGCTGCCGTAATTTCTCCTATTAAAATATTTGCTTCAGGGCCAAGAGATGACAGATTTAAGCATAAGGATTATCCATACGAATTGATTGTGAGAAAAGAATGGGAAGGGGGCATCCCGGCAGTGCAGTTTCGTATTGCACGTCCGACAAATCAGCTTGATAAACTTATTGCCTTTTACGAAAAGGGACTGGGACTGAGAAGAGTCGGCGAGTTTTGGAATCATGAGGACTATGATGGGGTCATGATTGGTTTGCCTGACAGCCGGTATCATCTTGAATTTACACAATCCAAGGAAAAAATGGAGCTTCCGCAGCCGACAAAGGAGCATCTTTTAGTCTTTTATGTAGCAGATCGTTTTGAGCGTGATAAAATCGCCGAAAGGCTTGCTGCTTTAGGGTTTTTGGAAACAGAACCGGAAAATCCATATTGGGGCAGAGGAGGAATAACAATAGCAGATCCAGATGGATGGCAGATAGTATTGATGAATACCCCGGGTATATAAAGCTTCCGGCTCTTAAGGCTGTTTTTGCAAGGCTTGCTGCATTTTTCATAACTTAGTATAATTTCCTGCGAAAGGTGTGAGTCCTCTCAGGCCAAGCCGAGGAGGCTAGCTATTACTCTCCGCAGGTTCGCTGCGTGCCTGCAGCAAAAATCAACAGACTAAATTAAACAAGAAACAACAAACTTGGAAAAACGTAGAGCTATCGCTTTCCTGCATATGTTAAAATAGCAAAGTAATAAAATGAATGCAGAAAGGTTGAGAGTTTATGTTTAAAAAGGTTGCCTCTGATGTGCTGGGATTAAGCGATGTGGGGAGCGTTATCCAACCGGCTGACTATGACAAAGTTGATGCTGACGATTATGTCCTGCACGAAGATAATGAGAAAATTTACTTCCTAATAAAGTCCAAATCCGATGAGTACTGCTTTACGAATAAGGCGCTTATACATCTGGATGGCACAAGTGCTGTCAGTAAAAAACGAACTCTAAAGCGCTATAGCTACCGTGAATACAGCATTTCAAATGTGATGCTCGAAACAGCTGGTACAGTTGATTTAGATGTGGAAATCAAATTTGTGATCGGCTCTCAGGCATTCTCGATCGACGTACATAAAAAGCATATCGAAGAATTGAAAGATTTGTACAAAGCTCTGATCCGCATTTCCGAGATTTGCCGGGAGAATGAAGTTTCCATGGAATATGCTGAAAAAAGCCTAAATCTGGCATCAGGCACGATTGGACGTTCAGTATCCAATCAGGATGCCAATGTAGTGGACAATTTCCGTGTTTTAAACGAAACAGCCTTCAACTGGCTGATGAACAGCCGCAAGAAATACAATGTTAAAGACTTCGGCTATGTGTTTGAAAAATACATTAATAATTGAGAATCCTGGCAGCTCTCCATTGGGGAGCTGCTGTTTTTTAGGCTTAATAATCTATACGAATTAGCCAAGGCAAATATTGCACATCTGAGTCAGCTAATAATCTATGATATAATGATTAAGACGTTTTTTAGAGGAATCTTCTAAAAAAATGATAAAAATAATAGATTATGGATCGTTGGAGGAAGTTATGGCAGCAGCTTACACGCCTATGATACAGCAATATTTACGAGTAAAGGCAGAATATCAGGATGCCTTTTTATTTTTTCGCCTTGGCGACTTTTACGAAATGTTTTTTGATGATGCACTTAAAGCATCACAAGAGCTTGAAATCACATTAACCAGCCGCGAGGGAGGCACGGAAGAACGGATTCCCATGTGCGGAGTGCCATATCATTCTGCACCGGTTTATATTGAGCAATTAATTGAAAAAGGATACAAAGTTGCAATCTGCGAGCAAACGGAAGACCCAAGACAGGCAAAAGGGGTTGTGAAGCGGGAAGTCGTTCAGCTGATCACCCCTGGAACCATGATGGAAGGCAAAGGTCTTCAGGAAAAAGAAAACAACTACATTGCATCAATTTCTGCTTTTGAAGATGAAACCTTTGGATTTGCCACCAATGATTTAACTACAGGTGAGACGAAGGTAACGATGCTAAGCAGCGGTTTTGATGAAGTTTTGAATGAGCTGTCTATGTCAGGAGCTAAAGAGGTAGTCATCTCATCAGGCTTTGACGGGGAATGGCAGAGGAGAATGAAAGAACGCTCTGTTATGGCGATTTCATTTGAGGATGATTGCGGAGTGCGAGACTCATTTGAAGGACTTCTTGCTGATTTAAATCAGGACAAGCTAAGGAGAACATCATCCAGGCTGATTAATTACTTGTACCGCACGCAGAAAAGAAGTCTGGATCATCTGCAAAAAGTGGCAACTTATCAAGTAAATCAATACATGAAAATCGATTATTTTTCGAAAAAGAATCTGGAGCTCACAGAGACCATCCGCAGCAAAGGCAAGAAGGGCTCGCTATTGTGGCTTCTTGATGAAACAAAGACGGCCATGGGAGGGCGTCTATTAAAGCAATGGATCGACAGGCCGCTTATCGATGAACAGGAAATCAAGCGTCGCCATTCATTGGTTGAAACGCTGATAGGTTCTTTCTTTGAACGCGAAGAAATCCGGGAAAAGCTGAAGGAAGTTTATGATCTGGAACGGCTTGCAGGACGAGTTGCTTTTGGAAATGTGAATGCCCGTGACCTGGTGCAGCTTAAGAAGTCGCTTCAGCAGATACCCATTTTAAAAGAAATGGTTTCAAAGCTTCCAAATGATGAAGCATTAAGGCTAGCTGAGCGCCTGGATGCCTGTGAGGAAGTAACAGATACATTGGAAAGTGCCATAATGGAAAATCCGCCGCTGTCTTTGAAGGATGGAAACATTATTCAGGACGGCTATCATGAAGAGCTGGATAAATATCGT
The DNA here is from genome assembly GCF_038004385.1 of Cytobacillus sp. FSL R5-0377. Classification (NCBI taxonomy): domain Bacteria; kingdom Bacillati; phylum Bacillota; class Bacilli; order Caryophanales; family Bacillaceae; genus Cytobacillus; species Cytobacillus sp. FSL R5-0377. The sequence continues at coordinate 621,219 of NZ_JBBORA010000001.1, read as the reverse complement.
GATGCCAGCCGCAACGGCAAGACCTGGATTGCCCTGCTTGAGAAGCAGGAACGTGAAAAAACAGGCATTAAATCTTTGAAAATCGGTTTTAATCGTGTGTTTGGCTATTATATCGAAGTAACCCGAGCCAATCTGCACCTTCTTCAGGAAGGGCAATATGAGCGCAAGCAGACCCTTACGAATGCGGAACGATTTATTACACCGGAATTGAAGGAAAAAGAGGCACTCATACTGGAAGCACAGGAGAAGTGTGTGGAGCTTGAGTATGAATTATTTACTAATGTCCGCGAATACGTAAAAGAATATATACCCAGATTGCAAAAGCTGGCGAAAACGGTTAGTGAGCTGGATGTTCTTCAATGCTTCGCCGCTGTCAGCGAACAGAGACATTATACAAAACCAAGCTTTTCAAATGAAAGACGGGTTTATATTAAAGACGGCCGTCATCCAGTCGTTGAAAAGGTGCTGAACGCACAGGAATATGTGCCAAACGATTGTCATATGGATGCGGACAGGGAAATGCTGCTGATTACAGGACCGAATATGTCCGGTAAAAGTACGTATATGCGTCAAATTGCACTTACAGCAATTTTAGCCCAAATCGGATGCTATGTGCCCGCTGATGAAGCAGTGCTTCCTATTTTCGACCAGGTATTTACGAGAATTGGAGCTGCTGATGACCTTATTTCGGGGCAGAGTACCTTCATGGTAGAGATGCTCGAAGCGAGAAATGCAATTGTGAATGCCACTCAGAATAGCTTAATTTTATTTGATGAAATCGGGCGGGGAACATCCACTTATGATGGAATGGCATTGGCACAGGCAATCATTGAATATATACACAACCGGATTGGTGCGAAAACTTTGTTTTCCACTCACTACCATGAATTAACCGTGCTTGAAGAAGAACTCCAAAAAGTGAAAAATATCCATGTCAGCGCAGTCGAGCAAAATGGCCGGGTCGTGTTCCTTCATAAAATTAAGGAAGGAGCAGCAGATAAAAGTTATGGTATCCATGTGGCCCAGCTTGCAGAGCTGCCGAATGAACTGATTGTAAGGGCAAATGAAATTTTAACAGGGCTGGAATCAAACGACACTCATCCCGTGAAAAAAGAGGTTACTGCTGCAGAAAATATTGCAGAGCCACAAGCCCAATTATCCTTCTTTGAGGATTCTGAAGATCTAAAGAAACCTGTAACAAGCTCTAAAGAAAAGAAGTTCCTTGATAAAGTCAGAGCGCTGGATATCTTGGATATGACGCCAATGCAGGCATTAAATACATTATATGAGCTGCATAAGAAACTTAAGAATTAATAAATAGGGGGTGACGAGATGGGGAAAATCATTCAGCTTGATGATTCTCTTTCAAATAAGATTGCTGCCGGCGAGGTGGTGGAGCGGCCTGCATCAGTGGTAAAGGAACTGATGGAGAACTCAATTGATGCCGGAAGCACGATTATTGAAATTGAAGTGGAAGAAGCAGGGCTGGCTAAAATTCGTATTATTGATAATGGTGATGGCATTGAGGAAGATGATGTTCTGAGTGCCTTTCATCGCCATGCTACCAGCAAAATAAAAGACGAAAATGACCTTTTCCGCATCCGCACGCTCGGGTTCCGCGGCGAGGCATTGCCCAGTATTGCGTCGGTTTCCAGAATTGAGATGAAAACTTCCACAGGCGATGCCGGCACACGCGTAGTCATTGAAGGCGGAAAAGTGGACGTGATGGAAAAGGCACCCGGCAGAAAAGGGACAGACCTCACTGTAACAGATTTATTTTTCAATACACCGGCTCGGCTCAAGTATATGAAAACGATTCACACAGAGCTTGGCAATATTACAGATGTGGTTAACAGGCTGGCGCTTGCCCATCCGGAGGTGGCCATCCGCCTGATCCACAATGAGCGGAAGCTTCTGCAGACGAACGGAAACGGGGATGTCCGGCAGGTCCTGGCAGCTATTTATGGGATTAATATCGTGAAAAAGATGGTGCGGATTGAAGCAAGCTCACTGGATTTTAAGATCAGCGGGTATGCGGCACTGCCGGAGATTACAAGAGCGTCAAGAAACTACATTTCTACCATGATTAACGGCCGCTTTATCAAAAATTACTCATTGGCCAAAGCCATTCAAGATGGATATCATACCTTGCTGCCAATTGGACGCTACCCGATTGTCCTGCTGAATATAGAAATGGATCCGCTCCTTGTCGATGTTAACGTCCATCCTTCGAAAATGGAGGTACGCTTAAGCAAGGAGCATGAATTAAATGATTTGGTATCTGGTGCTTTAAAAAATGCATTTAAGAAAGAGGAACTGATTCCTTCCGGATTTACACAGCCGAAGAGCCTAAAGCCCAAATCGGAACAGACTGCTCTAGAACTGGATCATTTGCCGGAGCAGCAGGAAAATAAGCCTTCCTCCTTTGTCCGGGAAACGAGGGAGGAGGTTGTCCGGCAATATCCGATAGATGCAGTTCCCCAATTTAAACAAAGCCATTATGCTGAGCCGTCAGGAGAAGAAACAGCTGAAAAGCAGGGTGCTCCTTCTATTGGTTTAAGCAATTCAGCTGAAAAATCATCTGATGAAGATCAGCATTTATTCCAGCCGGAAGAGCCAAGAGCTGCCGGGCTGGGTCAATTTTTTGCAGAGACGCCCACAATTGAGGAGCCATCGCGGGTGCCCCCGCTTTATCCAATCGGACAAATGCATGGAACGTATATTTTTGCACAGAATGACCGGGGCCTTTATATCATTGACCAGCATGCTGCACAGGAGCGGATTAAGTACGAGTATTTCAGGGAGAAGGTCGGACAGGTTGAAAGCGAATTGCAAGAGATGCTCCTTCCGCTGACATTTGAATACTCAACTGATGATTATATAAAAATAGATGAATACAAAAGTGAACTTGAAAAAGTGGGAGTGTTTTTAGAGCCGTTCGGACATAACAGTTTTATCGTACGCTCCCACCCGCAATGGCTGCCTAAAGGCGAAGAACAGGAAATCATCGAGGATATGATTGAACAGCTCTTAGCTATGAAGAGAGTAGATATTAAAAAGCTGCGAGAGGAAGCTGCCATTATGATGAGCTGTAAGGCTTCCATTAAGGCGAATCATCATCTGCGCAATGATGAAATTCAGGCGCTGCTTGATGAATTGAGAAGGTCCTCTGATCCGTTCACATGCCCGCATGGACGGCCAATCATCATTCATTACTCTATTTATGAGATGGAGAAAATGTTTAAGAGGGTAATGTAGAAAATAGACGCTGAACCAGATTGGTTCGGCGTCTATTTAGTTATAAACGATAATTATATTATGTAAACTAGATGTCTTCAATCGCATAATTATTATCTTAAAAACCTGAATATCTCCGATTAAATTCGTTTTTACGTATAAATATCAAATTGCCGCTCTTAACTAATAAAAGAAAAGCATCCACTTTACAAAGTAGATGCTTTTTTACTGCTTATCTTACTGCCGTATGCAGCTTATCAATAAATTTAAGGGCTTTTCCTGTTCCAACTGCTACTGATTCAAGCGGGCTTGGGGCAAGGTGAACAGGCACCACAATTTCATGTGAAAGCCATTCCTGCATGCCATTTAAAAGGGCACCGCCTCCAGAAAGGATTACACCGCGGTCTACGATGTCTCCGCTAAGTTCAGCCGGGCTGTCCTCTAGGGTTGCACGGATTGCTTCGAGAATATGAAGCAATGATTCTTTAATAGCATCGCGGATTTCATAGGATGACAATGTAATAGTCTTAGGCAGGCCGGTAACGAGGTCGCGGCCGCGCACTTCCATTGTCAGTTCTTCATGATCAATCAGAGCGTAGCCGATTTCCATTTTAATATGCTCGGCTGTTCTTTCTCCTATAAGTACATTGTACTCTTTACGGACATATTGAATAATGTCATCGTCAAGTCTGTCTCCGCCAATCCGGATTGAATTGCAGGCAACAACACCGCCAAATGAAATGATTGCCACTTCAGTTGAACCCCCGCCAATATCAACAACCACGTTGGCAACAGGCTCATCAACAGGCATGCCTGAACCAATTGCTGCTGCTACAGGCTCTTCAATCAAATGGACTTTCTTCGCTCCAGCATTGCGTACAGCATCTTGGATGGCTCTTCTTTCAACACTGGTTGAACCAGATGGCGTACATACAACGACATTTGGCTTTCTGATGGCAAATCCAACTGATTTCGATGCTTTTCGCATAACCTGGCGAAGCATTTCAGTTGTTGTGTCATAGTCGGCAATAACCCCGTCTTTTAGCGGACGGATGGCAACGATGCGGCCTGGTGTTTTTCCGATCATCTCTTTTGCTTCTTTACCAACAGCTAACACTTTTTTCGTTTCTGTATCAATTGCTACTACTGAAGGTTCATTGAGGATAATGCCTTTTGTTTTGCTGTATACAAGAATATTAGCAGTTCCTAAGTCTATTCCAATTTCAGATGTATTTAACATGAATTCTTCACCTATTTTCAAATTTATATTGTCACAATATAACCTTCTAATAAATTAACATGATTTTGGGGGTTAGCCTTTATTTGTTATGGAATCGTTAATAAAATGTAATTTTATAAGAAAATTTTAGGAAAATTGTCGAATAGGAAAGAGAAAACTTGTTTATAATGCATAAATGTTCTGTTTTTATGAAAAGAATGGTAAGATGATACCTGAAAAATTTTCCTGCTATATGGTAGGATTAAATTAAGATGGCAGTAAAGGCAGTGAACAGATGAGTGAAAAAGAAAAGCTTGCGGTGCTGATTGGCCCTACAGCTGTTGGTAAAACAAAAATGAGCATTCTTCTGGCAAAAAGATTTAATGCGGAAGTCATTAGCGGAGATTCAATGCAGATATATAAAAGCATGGATATCGGCACGGCCAAAATTAAAGAAGAAGAAATGGCCGGGATTCCGCATCATCTCATCGATATCAAAAATCCTGAAGATCCATTTTCGGCAGCCGAATTTCAGGAACTGGTCCGAAGCAAAATCACAGAGATTACTTCTCGCGGCAAACTTCCAATGATTGTTGGGGGGACGGGATTGTATATTCAATCTGTTATTTATGATTACCAATTTTCTGATGCGCCTTCAAATGAGGAATTTAGGAAAACATTGGAGAAGCGCGCCGAAAGGGAAGGGAACACAGAACTTTATAAGGAGCTTTTGGACATAGACCCTGAAAGCGCGGAAAAAATTCACCCCAATAACATTCGCAGAGTGATCAGGGCGCTGGAAATTTACCATTGCACAGGAAAAAAGATGTCCCAGTATCAGGAGCAACAGGATCCGGCTCTTCTTTATGATGCGGCGCTGATTGGGTTAACGATGAATCGGGAAACTTTATATGACCGCATTAACCAGAGAGTCGAGATCATGATGCAGGAAGGCTTGCTGGAAGAGGTGAGAGCCCTGTATGATCAGGACTTAAAAGATTGCCAGTCCATACAGGCCATCGGGTATAAAGAGCTGTATGAATACTTTAATGGGCATGTCTCACTGGAGGATGCGGTTGAAAATCTTAAGCAAAATTCAAGAAGATATGCAAAAAGGCAGCTAACATGGTTTCGAAACAAGATGAATGTGGAATGGTTTGATATGTCCGATACAGCCGACCCTCATGAGTTTGAAAAAAAATTCGCTGAAATTTCTGCTCATATTGAAGGAAAGCTGAAAATAAAATCGAATACATAATGATAGAGATAAAAGAGGAGGATTATAATGAAATCAGCAATCAATATTCAAGACCAGGTACTCAATCAGCTTCGCAAGGATAATATTAATTGTACTGTATTTTTGTTGAATGGATTCCAGATTAGAGGCCAAATTAAAGGCTTTGATAATTTTACAGTATTATTCGAATCAGAAGGGAAACAGCAGCTTGTTTATAAGCATGCCATTTCTACCTTCGTTCCACAGCGCAATGTTCAGCTGGATATGGAAAACCAGCAATAATATAACTGCAAGAAAAGCCCGCTTCGACTGAAGCGGGCTATTTTCTTATGCAAAGACAAATATTTTTAATGAAATGGATGATGGCTGAATACATATAGATATGAGAATTTATGCGGATATGAGGGGAAGACAATTGGCGGGCTTGTTCCCCATGTACTGGCTGTAAATGCCTGTTCTCCGCATACTCCAAAAGCGGAGAAAAACCCGTTATTTCTCGGGAAACCGCATGAACTGACACTCCTGCATTGATTCTTGTTGAAAAGGGCGGGACTTTGTCGCATTTTAGCCTAATTACCGTATACTCGGGGATCATATAGGCTTTTGTCACAACAAATACTTCTGTGCGTATACTGTGCTAAGAATGTGAGGTGATAGCTTTTGGACCAGCCGATTCGCTTGAAAAATAACGGACAGATCAGCATCGTTCTCAATTCACAAAAGCGTAAAACATACACAAAAGAGCTTCCCGAATCCCAAGCGGCTCCAAAAGTCATTCCGGCTGAGCATACAGCTCTCAAAGAAATTGAAGAAGAACTTGGCGCTCTTGTGGGAATGGAAGAAATGAAGAAAATGATCAAGGAGATTTATGCCTGGATTTATGTGAATAAGAAGCGGGAAGAGGCCGGCCTCAAAGCTGGAAAGCAAGCATTGCATATGATGTTCAAAGGGAATCCCGGTACAGGTAAAACAACTGTTGCCCGTTTAATAGGCAAGCTTTTTCAAAAAATGAATGTGCTGTCAAAAGGACATTTGATTGAAGCGGAGCGGGCCGACCTTGTCGGTGAATACATTGGACATACAGCCCAAAAAACAAGGGATCTGGTTAAAAAAGCGATAGGCGGAATTCTGTTTATCGACGAAGCATACTCGTTAGGCAGAGGGGGAGAGAAAGATTTTGGAAAGGAAGCCATTGACACTCTCGTCAAGCATATGGAGGATCGGCAGCATGAATTTATACTGATTCTTGCAGGCTATTCCAGAGAAATGAATCATTTCCTGACCTTGAACCCGGGGCTTCATTCCCGTTTTCCCCTTGTTATTGACTTCCCTGATTACTCGATAGAGCAGCTGATGGAAATTGGTCAGAGGATGCTAAAGGAAAGGGAGTATACTTTAAGTCACGAATCCGAAAAGAAGCTGAGGGAGCACTTGCACTTTGTAAAAAACAATTTAAGCCCAAACAGCTTTTCGAACGGGCGTTATATCAGAAACATCCTTGAAAAATCTATCAGGGCACAGGCCATGCGCCTGTTACTGCAAAATAGCTATGACAAACATGATTTAATGACCATCAGGAGCAATGATTTGGTGTTTCAAGAAACCGATTAAGGGGATATTGTAATTAAAAGGCAGTGTCAAGACACATTGGCATTGTTTTTTACTGGAGGAGGAATGTAAAATGAATGAAATTACGGTTTATACTACGAATACTTGTCCGTACTGTACGATGGTTAAGAATTTCCTGGATCAGCAGGGGCTGGAGTATAAAGAGGTTAATGTCCAAAATGACCAGAGGGAGGCACAAAAACTGGTTGAAACCACCGGACAAATGGGAGTGCCTCAAGTTTATGTGAATGGAAAATGGGTCATTGGCTTTGATCCTAACACGATTATGGCGAATGTAAAGCAATAATAAGTGGCCTGCTCAGGATTGAGCAGGTCTTTTTAATTAAGAGATAGCCTTCTTCAATATGAAAAGCACCGGCTTACGCCGATGCCTTTGTCCCCAGTCTCTTAACGGGCAGCTTCCAATTATATGTGTAAGATAAAACCCGCAAAGCGGTAATGATAATAAACAAAGTATAAAGTTCAAACGGCTCTGAAGCGATGTCGAGTCCTACTGCGAAACCGCAAAGGATTGCCCAGACAGCATAAATTTCAGATCGCAATACCAGCGGTTTTCTTCTTGCAAGAAGATCGCGGACTATTCCCCCGCCGCTTCCGGTCAATACAGCTGCTACAATAACAGCGCTTAAAGGATGATTCATTTCCGTTGCGTAAAGGGCTCCTTGGATGGCAAACGCGGATAACCCGATTGCGTCAGTGAAATTGCCCCATTTTTGCCAGTGTTTGAGCAGGTTGTTAGGGAACAGCATTACTGCTGTGATGGATAGAAGGGCAATTTGGAAAAATAACCCCTGTTCCCAAAGGGCGGAGACAGGAACGCCTATTAGCAGGTTTCGGATGGCCCCGCCGCCAAAAGCAGTAACAATCCCGAGTATATAAACGCCCAGAATGTCATATTCTTCTTCCATGGCTACAATTGCACCGCTGACAGCAAAGGCAATAGTGCCAATCATACTTAAAACTTCCCATGTCATATGCCATTTCTCCTCATGATGCAAATCTCTAAATCTATTTTTGTCCAAATTAATTACAAACGTCAATTCTTTCCAAACAATATGATTTTAACATGGAAAAGAAGAATTACAACCTTTTTTTGCATTTTAATTGAAAGGTTCAAAGCCTTTGGCTAGCGGAGAAAATTAGTATTTGACCATGTTTTTTGATATGATCAATTAAAATAAGAATTTGAAAGAGGGATGCTGGTTGGAAAATAAGCCAGATTATGAAAAAGTCATTCTTGTCGGCTGTCATACTGAAGAAGATGATCAGCGGTTTGAATATTCAATGGAAGAATTGGAATCCTTAACCGAGACTGCCAATGGTAAAGTTTTAGCTATGGTTACGCAAAAAAGGGACCGGGTTCATCCATCTACATATATAGGAAAAGGAAAAGTGGAGGAACTGGCTGCTCTTCAGGAAGAAATGGAAGCAGATCTTATCATTTTTAACGATGAGCTTTCACCAAGCCAGGTTAGAAACCTATCTGCAGAGCTGGATGCACGGATCATTGACCGGACACAGCTGATATTAGATATTTTTGCTCAGAGGGCGCGCTCTAAAGAAGGGAAACTGCAGGTTGAATTAGCCCAATTGCAGTATTTGCTGCCCCGCCTTTCAGGTCAGGGTATCCAGCTTTCAAGACTTGGAGGGGGAATTGGAACAAGGGGACCGGGTGAGACCAAGCTGGAATCAGACCGCCGGCATATCCGCCGCCGTATTGATGATATTAAGACCCAGCTTTCCGTTATCGTGCAGCACCGGGATAGATACCGTGAACGGAGAAAGAAAAACAAAGCATTCCAAATTGCACTTGTCGGCTATACAAACGCTGGGAAGTCCACAATTTTCAACAGGTTGTCTGAAGCTGACTCTTATGAAGAGAATCAACTGTTTGCCACACTTGACCCAATGACCCGCAAGCTGATTTTGCCAAGCGGGTTCATTACACTTGTGACTGATACAGTCGGATTTATTCAGGATTTGCCGACTACATTGATTGCGGCTTTCCGGTCCACCCTGGAAGAAGTAAAGGAAGCAGATCTCCTTCTCCATGTAGTCGATATGTCCAATCCGGATTATTACCAGCATGAGCAGACAGTCAATAAACTAATAGAAGATTTGGAAAACGATAAAATACCGCAGCTGACGGTATATAATAAGAGAGATCTTAGGCATCCTGATTTTGTCCCGACCGCCAGGACAGAAACGATTCAGATCAGCGCTTTTGAAGAAAATGACCGAAATGAGCTGAAAAGGAAAATTGAGCAGATAATCCTGGGGATGATGAAGCCTTACCATGTTGAAGTGCCGTCGACAGAAGGAAAACTGCTGTCACAGCTTAAGAATGAAACCATCCTGAGGGAATTAACTTTTAATGAAGACAAAGAACTCTATATATGCAAGGGTTATTATCTCGAAGACCATCAAATTTCAGGGCCTTTAACGAAATATACTGTATAGTTAGGAGAACAACATGTTTCAACAGTTATCACAAGGAGAAAAGCTGCAGCCGATAGTAAAAGAAGTGGAGCAGCAAATTTCAGGGGTATTTAAGAACATTGAAGAGCGGATTGATGAGAACCAATTCCGGGTATTGAAGAGCTTTCAAAATTTCAAAGTCAGCGATTCTCATTTTATGCCATCAACCGGCTACGGTTATGATGACATCGGCAGGGATACATTGGAAAACATATATGCAGAAGTATTCGGCGGTGAGGCCGGATTAGTGCGCCCTCAGATTATATCAGGCACCCATGCCATTTCCATTGCACTCTTTGGCGTATTGCGGCCGGGTGATGAATTGCTGTACATAACAGGCAAGCCGTATGACACACTTGAAGAAATCGTGGGAATTCGGGGAACAGGCAACGGCTCGCTGAAAGAGTTCGGGATTGGATACAATAGCATCCCGCTGAATGAAGATGGGGGCATAAATTATCCTGCAATTGAAAAAGCCATCAAGCCCAGCACGAAAATGATCGGCATTCAGCGCTCTAAAGGATACGCAACAAGACCATCTTTCACAATTGAACAAATTGAAGAAATGATTAAGTTTGTAAAGGAAATTAAGCCGGATGCGGTTATTTTTGTTGACAATTGTTATGGGGAGTTTGTAGAGGACAGAGAGCCGTGCCATGTTGGGGCAGATTTGATGGCCGGGTCGCTGATTAAGAATCCTGGCGGCGGCATTGCAAAGACTGGCGGATATATTGTCGGAAGGAAAAAATGGGTGGAAGCCTGCTCTTACAGGATGACTTCCCCGGGAATTGGTGCAGAAGCGGGTGCGTCCCTATATAGCCTTCAGGAAATGTATCAGGGCTTTTTTCTTGCTCCGCACGTTGTCGGCCAGGCACTGAAAGGGGCGGTTTTTACAGCAGCTCTGCTTGAAAAGCTTGGAATGAACTCCAATCCAAAATGGGACCGTAAAAGAACTGATTTAATCCAATCTGTCCAATTCGATGATAAAGAAAAAATGGTTGCCTTTTGCCAGGCGATTCAGTTTGCATCACCGGTTAATTCCCATGTAACAGCCTACCCTGCATACATGCCGGGATATGAAGATGATGTCATCATGGCAGCCGGCACTTTTATCCAGGGTGCAAGCATTGAGCTGACTGCAGACGGTCCGATCAGGCCTCCCTACGTAGCCTATGTACAGGGCGGTCTTACTTATTCGCATGTAAAAATGGCTGTATGCATTGCGCTAAACCAATTGCTGGAAAAGGGTTTAGTTCAAATAAATTAGGTAAATATAAGAGGGACAGCTGCTTAGTCAGTTGTCCCTTTCTTTTGCTTAACTGAGAATTATATGAAAATATGAAAGGCAAAAATTTTTTGAAAAAATCATGTCATAAAACCTAACATATGATTGACATATTTTCTTACATTACATATAATAAGATCAAGAAGTAATTGAAAAGGGGGAGAAATAGTTGACTGGAAGCGAGATTCGACGTTCCATGCCGCTTTTCCCAATTGGTACTGTCATGCAGCTGACTGACCTGACTGCCAGGCAGATTCGCTACTATGAAGAACACCAATTGATTTCTCCAGCAAGAACTGACGGAAATAGAAGGCTTTTTTCCTTAAATGACATCGATGTCCTTTTGGAAATCAAAGATTTAATAGATCAAGGCGTAAATATGGCCGGGATCAAGCAGCTATTTTTCGTTAAAGAACAGCAAGCTCTAACTGAAACGATGAATAAGCAATCTGAAAAAGCGAGGCGCGATCTTTCGGATGAAGAAATCCGGAAACTTCTTCGCAAGGAAATTGTGCAGGCAGGACGTTTTAATCGTTCTTCATCCCGTCAGGGCAACATGCACCGCTTTTTCCATTAAAAATTCCGTTTTTAAGCTCGTTGATAATGTCTTGGATCTCTTGCAAGCACCAACAGAGCAAAAAATAAATCACTTATGTAAATTTAAGGGAGGAACTACCAGTGGCCAAGTTTACTAAAGAAGATATTAAACGTATTGCAGAAGAGGAGAATGTGAAATTTGTCCGTTTACAGTTTACGGATATCCTTGGAACAATTAAGAACGTGGAAATTCCAATTAGCCAGCTTGAAAAAGCGCTTGATAACAAAATGATGTTTGATGGATCTTCAATTGAAGGATTCGTCCGCATTGAAGAATCAGACATGAATCTATATCCAGACCTTGATACTTGGGTAGTATTCCCTTGGACTGCGGAAAAAGGTAAAGTAGCACGTCTAATCTGTGATATCTATAATCCGGATGGCACTCCATTCCTTGGCGATCCGCGAAGCAACCTAAAACGCATCCTTAAAGAAATGGAAGACCTTGGATATACTGATTTTAACTTAGGACCTGAACCGGAGTTCTTCCTTTTTAAGCTTGACCAAGCAGGAGAACCAACTCTTGAATTGAATGACAATGGCGGATACTTCGACCTTGCTCCAACTGATCTTGGGGAAAACTGCCGCCGTGATATCGTACTTGAGCTGGAAGAAATGGGCTTTGAAATTGAAGCTTCCCACCATGAAGTTGCGCCTGGGCAGCACGAAATTGACTTCAAATATGCTGATGCTTTAACAGCTTGTGACCAAATTCAAACATTCAAGCTTGTTGTAAAAACAATTGCCCGCAAGCACGGTTTACATGCGACATTCATGCCGAAGCCTTTATTCGGTGTCAGCGGATCCGGAATGCACTGCAATGTTTCACTATTCAAGGATGGCAAAAATGCATTCTTCAATGAAACCGGTGACCTTCAGCTAAGTGATGATGCCCGCCACTTTATTGCTGGAATTGTGAATCATGCAACTGCATTTACAGCAGTGACCAACCCTATCGTTAACTCATACAAGCGTCTGGTTCCAGGCTATGAAGCACCTTGCTATGTTGCCTGGTCTGCTCAAAACCGTTCACCTCTCATCCGTATTCCTGCTTCCCGCGGAGTAAGTACACGTGTTGAGGTGCGCAGCGTTGACCCAGCAGCGAACCCATACCTTGCGATGGCCGTATTATTAAAAGCTGGCCTGGACGGTATCAAAAATAAAATGACTCCTCCAGCTCCAGTGGATCGCAATATCTATGTGATGACAAAAGAAGAGCGCGAGGAAGAGGGAATCAAGGATCTGCCGCCTACATTGGCTGCAGCTCTTGAAGAACTAAAGAGAGATGAAGTAATTGTTTCTGCTCTTGGAGACCACATTTTCGAACACTTCATTGAAGCGAAAGAAATCGAATGGGATATGTTCCGTACGCAAGTGCATCCATGGGAGCGCGAGCAGTACTTGAGCATGTATTAATACTATCAACCCCAACCCTTGATACCATTGGTATCGAGGGTTTTCTTATGTTCGGACATAGTAAAGCCTACGAAAAAGACGTGAAGTAATTGTTGATATTAACAGATATAAGGTTTATATTTAATGTGTAATCGTTTACATATAAAATGTAAAATTTTGGAAAAAGGTAATCATTCTCCAACACATCATCAAATTCCCGCTAAATCGAGGGAGCAGAAAAGGGGGCAGCTAGTTTGAAAAAAATCGGAATACTAAAGCTAGGGACGATTCCACAAATCGTTAATGTAGCAATTGATCAAGTAGTTCATAGGTTCGAAAGGCAAAACGATTATGTTGTAACCGGAATTCAAGAAGATGCCCAAAAAGAAGCTAATATAGAACACCTGAGTTTTAACGGACAGGAACAAGCGAAAAGGCTTTGTTCAATCTCAAATTCTGCTTGGAAGAGGCACGGGGCCAGCATGGTAAACAATCTAGATATTTTGTTTGTATTTTATAATGAAAAGGAGTTAGCAGAATTCAATTTCGAGTTGCTGACAAAGAAATCTGTTTGCCGTGTACTTTTGATTCCCATAAACCTGTTTGATTCCCAGGAATCAAATCTTTATCAGTTAGGGTTTGATTCTGCTATAAATGAAGTAGTAAAAAGCATATATAAGGTCAAAGACACAGCCGGTTCCTTACTATTATCAAAAAAAAGGTTATTCCTTATTGAGATTCCTGGAGAAAAAGCTGGAGTATTTATAAAAGCTGCAGCAAAAGCGCTTGAATGTGAATATTTGGCCGATGAAAAAAAACGAATTCCACCGGATTACAAGGAACATAGCCGAGAAATATGAAGATGGATATAACTATGCGCTTTTGTTATTTAATGGGACAATTAAAGAAGAAAACATAAAGAATCATATATATGCAGAATTAAACGTAGATTTCCGTTCTGTTATGATTGAAGAAGGACAATGCATCGGGGGGAATCCGACTGTTATTGATCGGGTGTATGCAATTGAATTAGGGGAAAAAATGGCCAACTGGGCAGATTCTACAGGCCAACTTCATACTGTTCGTTTGGAAAAGATCGAACAAATTAAATTCGGACTCGCTCATTAGAATGCTCTTTAACAAGTTTACATATATTTATAGATTTTTTGCAAAAAGCAATTCTCCTAGAAAATAAATTGGAAGTGAGTTAGGTTGAATAATGCAACAATCAAGGATATCGCAAAAGAATTAAATATTTCGACGGCAACTGTATCCAGGGTACTAAATAATAGTGGTTATGCAAGCGATGAGGTTAAGAAAAAAGTACTGGAAACGGCCAAAAGATTAAATTATCGGCCTAATGCCATTGCAAGGAGCTTAAAGAAACATCAAACGAATACGATTGGCATTATTGTTCCTGATATTTCCAACCCCTTTTTTATGAAAGTATCCAGAGGGATTGAGGACATTGTTCATAAAAATGGCTATCATTTAATTTTTGCAAGTGCGGATGAAAATCCTAAAAAAGAAAGAGAAATGCTGCAAGTTTTATATGAAAAAAGGGTGGATGCCCTAGTACTTGCTACGTCTGGTGAAAATGAGGACTATATAAAAAAAATAAAAAGTGCGGGGATTCCCATTATCCTGGTAGATAGAAAAATAAATAACGAAACATTAGGCTTAGATTATGTGGTTGAAGATAACATTCAGGGGGCATATGAGTTAACCAGATATATAATTAAGCATGGACACACTCGAATTGGAGTCGTAAATGGTTCCTTAACCGTTAGTACAGGCTGGGAACGTTTTGAAGGATGTAAAATGGCTTTGAAGGAAAATGGGATTGATTTAAATTCAGCATATACTTTTAATGGAGATTTTACCAAAGAGGGGGGATTCAAGGCTGCGGATTATTTTTTGAATTTGCCAGAAGTACCCACTTCCATCCTTTCATTTAATAATACGATGACTTTTGGGATTCTGCTCAGGCTATCTCAAAATGGGATGTCCAATTATAAAAATCTGATTATCGCATCGTATGGTGAAAATGAAGCAGATCAATTAATCAAAATACCCAAGATTATTAGCATCAAACAATCACCATATGAAATGGGGCTACGAACGGGAGAAATATTGCTGAAAAGATTGCTCAACAATGTTGAAGCCCCAATTTTTGAGACGATCACCCCAGCTCTAAACAGCCCTGTCTAAAAAGGAAGCGAATTTTTCGCTTCCAGTCATCATGAAAAATTCAAAAAATTATAAAAATAGTATTGCATTTATTTGATTTTTTTTATAAACTCTATGTAAACGATTACACAGTTCTGTATATTTTTTTACATTAATGTTTTACCGGTAAAGTAATTTTTGATGATTACAGATGGTCTTATTGATTAGCTGAGGTAATTTTTATTTGTTAAATGTGTAAACGATTACACCTAATTTCCAGATGAAAAATTAATTTTTTAGCAATGTGTAAACGTTTACATATTGTAATGCAAGTGTTTTTAGAAAATAGCTTCAAGGGAAAGGGGTTAGTTTATGAATATATTGGAGCAAATTAAAAGGGTTATAGAAACAGAGGCTTCATCTATTTCAGCATTATCTGATCAAATAGGTCTGAATTTTGAAGAGGCAATAAATTTACTTAGCAGCTGTGAAGGAAAGGTGATTGTCAGCGGGGTGGGCAAATCCGGCCATATCGGCAAAAAGATTGCTGCTTCACTGGCTAGTACCGGAACACCGGCATTCTTTGTGCATAGTACAGAAGGGCTCCACGGTGACTTAGGAATGATTCAGCAAAAAGATGTTGTCATTTTAATTTCTAATAGCGGTGAAACTTCTGAAGTAATTAGTCTTATTCCTTCATTAATGAAGATTGGCTGCAGAACAATTGCGATTACATCCAAGCCTGGATCATCACTTGCACAATTCTGTGATGTTTCCCTAACCTACCAATACGCAGGCGAAGCTGATCATCTTGGATTAGCTCCGACTACAAGCTCTACTATTACATTAGTGATTGGTGATGCACTAGCTGTAGCATTATCAATGTCTAAAAGCTTTAAAAAGGAAGATTTTCATTTGTACCATCCTGGCGGCAGCTTAGGGAAGAAATTATCGAATAAATAACCTTAAAGGATGTAGATTGTATGGGGATTTTAGTGATTGGAAGTTTTATGATGGATTTAGTCGTAAGGACCGGCCGTTTTCCGCAAAATGGTGAAACTGTAATTGGTTCAAACTTTTCGAAATTTCCAGGTGGAAAAGGAGCCAATCAAGCTGTCGCAGCAGCAAGACTTGGAGCGGATGTTACCATGGCCGGGAAAGTGGGATCAGATCCATTTGGTGATGAATTTATTGTAACTTTAAAAAATGAAGGAATTAATACGGAAAACATCTTATGTGATTCTAAATATCCTACAGGAGTCGGTTCCATAACCCTGGAGGAAAGCGGAAACAATCGAATTGTTGTCGTTCCAGGAGCAAATTTACATTATGACTTACAAGAATTGAATCGTATAAAAGGACTTATTCAAAATGCTGAGCTATTAATAGTCCAGCTTGAAATGGACCTCAGCATGATTGAGCAAGCTGTTGCTTATGCCTCTGGGGTGCAAGTGCCTGTTATTCTCAATCCAGCCCCGGCCCAAAAACTAAGCGAGAGATTACTTGAAAAAGTAACTTATTTGACTCCGAATGAAACAGAGGTTGAAATTCTTACCGGCATTAAGATCTTGACTTTGGAAGATGCAGAGATTGCCGGGAAGGTTCTTTTGGATAAGGGTGTTCAAAACGTAGTGATTACACTTGCAGAAAAAGGGTCGTTAATTGTCAATAAAAATGACATTATTCATATTCCCAGCTATAAAGTTCAGCCCGTAGATACGGTTGCGGCAGGAGATGCATTTAATGGTGCGCTTGCAGTAGGGATTGTCAATAAGAAACCATTGCAGGAGGCGGTTGAATTCGCCAATGCTGTCGGTGCATTAGCTGTAACAAGAGAAGGTGCCATCCCATCTCTGCCAAATAAAGCTGAGGTCGAGAATTTTCTGATCCATCAAAATGGTAATCAGTGATTCATAAAGTCAATTAATTTAGCAGAAAGTGTTTAAGCAATTCTATGGAAAGGGGGAGGTCTTTACATAAAAAAATCATGTGTAATCGTTTTCAAAATATCTGTTAAAATACTAGTACAGAGGGGGCCAATTATATGAAATTCTGGAAGCCGTTATTGATTTTCAGTCTTGTGTTATTACTAGTTTTTCAAGCAGGATGCAGTACACAACCTTCTTCCGGAGATGGAAAATCCGATGGTGCGGTAACACTGGAATTTTGGGATTTTCACACAGAGGCTGAAAAGAAATTTTTTGAAGATCTAGTTAAAGAGTACAATGACTCACATAAAGAAAAAGTAAAAATTAAGTACACTGCCTTTAACCAGAGTGATTATACAACAACAAAGTTACCTGTAGCGTTTGCAAACGAAGAGGGGCCAGACATTTTCATGGTAAGCCCTGGAGACTTTACGAAGTATGCACAATCAGGAATTATGGCTGATTTAAATCCATATTTTCCGGATGGAGCAAAGGAAGATTTCCTTCCAGCTGCCATTGATGCAGTAACCTATGACAATAAAGTACTTGCATTGCCATATGAACTAGAATTACTTGGACTCTATTACAATAAAAAAATGCTGGCAGATGCAGGTGTACAAGTACCGAAAACGTGGGATGAATTACAAGCTGCAGCTAAAAAGTTAACAACCGATAAAGTTGCTGGCCTTGTACTGCCAACAGATAAAGGTCCTTACCTTAACTTCATTTGGTATCCTTTTTTATGGCAGCAGGGCGGTAATGTTTTAAATGAAGAGGGAATAAAATCTACTTTTAATTCACCTGAAACAGCAAAAGCATTGGACTATTGGGGATCTTTCTTCCAAGATGGTTCTGCACCGTCCAAATTACAATATGGTCCATGGGATGCTGCTAATATAGGGACAGGTTCAGCAGCTATGACTATTGCTGGCACATGGGCGGTTCCTGTATTGGAAAAGGAGTATAAAGATATAGAATTCGGTCTTGCGCCAATTCCAACTCCAGAAGGCGGAAAACCGGCAACGGCTGCAGGTGGCTGGAAAATGGCCGTAAATTCAAAAAGTGAGAATGTAGATGAAGCGGCTAAATTTATTATGTGGTGTTTTGCTGAAGATAAGTCCCGTCCGTTAAAATGGGCAACTGAAATTAAATTTGCATATCCACCTCGTCAATCCGTAGTTGAAGAGGGACAGCAAATTTATAATAAGGGGTTGCGTAAAGTTTTTACAGAAGAAATCTATGATTCTGCTATTCCAGAACCCCGTTATGGACCTGAAGTAGTAGATGCAGTGGGAGAAGCCATGCAGAAGGTCATGTTTGGAAATGCAAAAGGCAAGGATGCGGCTAAAGAGGCAGACAAGAAAATTGAAGAAGCACTGAAAAAATAATAATGGGAAGTTCGGAGGGCTTTCATAAAGCTTTCCGGACTTCTTATCCTAAACCTCGATTTTGCCGAGGAGGCATGAACATGAAATTGAAAGGCTTAACAAACAGGAGAAAAGAAGCATTAACAGCATATGGTTTTTTATTGCCCAATCTTCTAGGGCTGACTGTATTTATTTTTGTGCCAATGGTATATGCATTTTATGTAAGTCTGCATGAGTGGAATGCGCTAAGTCCAAAGGTGTTTATAGGATTTGAAAATTACGAAAAGTTAGCTTCGGACAAAGATTGGTGGAAGTCTGTTTACAGGACTCTTATTTTTACCATAATTTATGTTCCGTTATTGGTTGGCTTATCACTGTTTTTCGCAGTCATGATGAATACTATTAAGCGAAAATATGAAGGATTGGCAAGGACAATGTTTTTACTTCCATTCGCGATCACATCTGTCATATCTGCTGTTATCTGGATGTTCTTATATGATCCTCGCAGTGGATTCATTAACCAGCTTCTTGATCTTTTAGGGATTCCAAATCAGCAATTTTTGGGATCAACAAGCCAAGCAATGGTGTCCGTTATCGTGGTAATCCTGTGGATAAATCTCGGATATAATATGATGATTTTCCTTGCATCAATTAAGGAGATTCCAAATGATTACTATGAGGCTGCCCAGATTGATGGAGCTACGGGATGGAAGGCATTTAAGAGCATTACGCTGCCATTATTGAAACCTACCACGATATTTATACTTATAGTTACAACAATTGGATCCTTTCAGGTATTTGACCAAATCATGGTTATGACAAAGGGAGGGCCGGCAAATTCAACGATGGTTAGTGTGCTATATATTTATAAGCAAGCCTTTGAATTTTTAAATATGGGTTACGCTTCTGCATTG
Organism: Cytobacillus sp. FSL R5-0377; assembly: GCF_038004385.1. Classification (NCBI taxonomy): domain Bacteria; kingdom Bacillati; phylum Bacillota; class Bacilli; order Caryophanales; family Bacillaceae; genus Cytobacillus; species Cytobacillus sp. FSL R5-0377. The sequence continues at coordinate 601,764 of NZ_JBBORA010000001.1, read as the reverse complement.
GCTGTTGTATTGTTCTTAATTATTTTCGTGCTTTCACTTGCTCAGTTAAGGGTCTATACCGATAAAGATTAGGAGGTGCAAATGGTCATGGGAAAAAATAAATGGCTTGTAACGATCTTTATAATTGCGTGCGGTATCTTAATCGTATTGCCAATTTTCCTCCTGGTTATTAGTTCGTTTAAAGCGCCACAAGATGTTTTTAAACCAAATATCAACATATTCGCTTTTACTATGGACAATTTTAAAGCTGTTCTGGAAACAAATATTCTAAGGGCCATCTGGAACTCATTAATTGTCTCAACAGCTGTTACTATCATTGCCTTGCTTTTTCATTCAATGAGCGGTTATGCGCTATCACGATTGAACTTTCCAGGTAAAAACCTTGTATTTGGATGGATGATTAGTACCTTAATGGTTCCGTTTACCGTCATTATGATTCCGCTTTATATGGTGACAAAGAATTTAGGTATGGCAAATTCTTATCTAGGATTAATTGTACCGATGATTTTTAATGCATATGGAATATTCTTATTTAAACAATTTTATCGTGATTTTCCAAAAGAATTAGAAGAAGCTGCCTATATGGAGGGGTTATCTATTGCGGGGACATTCTTCAGGATAGTCCTTCCACTATCAAAACCAATGATGATTCCGCTGACAATAGGATTCTTTACAGCAAACTGGAACAATTACTTATGGCCGCTGATTATTAATCAAAAGGAAGAGCTGTGGGTAGTACAGGTTGCTTTAGCTAATATAGTCGGAGGCGGTTACGAAACATCCTGGAGTATTGTACTGGCTGCTGCCTTATTGTGTGCAATACCAACCTTTATAGTATTCTTTTCAATGCAAAGATATTTGGTTGACGGGATTAAAATGTCCGGCGGAAAACTATAAGTCCATCTCATAAAAAGTACTAACAATGAATAGTGAAAAGGGGTATAAGTATGACATTCTTAGGCTCATCTTTAAGAGATCTATATAGAGTAAGAGACAGTAAAAGGAAACGGGCATCAAGCTATGATACAACGGGTGGCAACAGAGATTTTATTCGGATTTTTCCAGGAGATGTTCAAACGATTTGCGAACTTGAAGGATCAGGATGCATTACCCATATTTGGATGACCATGGCTCCTTTGGATGATTCTATTGAGGAATATCTTCATCGCAAAGTAGTGATTAGAATGTATTGGGATGGAGAAGAAAATCCGAGTGTACAAGCACCAATCGGTGATTTTTTCGGGATGGGGCATGGTATTACAAAGAACTATTCTTCTGAACCTCTGCAAATGAGTCCGGAAGATGGAAGAGCCCTGAATTGCTTTTTCCCGATGCCTTTTGGAAAAAAAGCAAAAATTGAAATCGAAAGCAATGCCAATGATCCGATTAAATTCTATTATTATGTAGATTATGAGCAATATGATAAAGAGATTGATAGTCCGCTCCGTTTCCATGCCCTATGGAAAAGGGAGTTAACCGATGGGATTGATGACAGCATTTCCAACGCCTTATACAGCTTTGGGGGCAAGAATACGACCGGGGACGGAAACTATGTGATTTTGGATGCCGTAGGGAAAGGCCATTATGTCGGATGTAACTTAAATATCCATAACCTTCGCTTTACACATGAATGGAACTGGTATGGCGAGGGGGACGATATGATTTTTATCGATGGAGAACCATGGCCTCCGTCCCTGCACGGAACAGGAATGGAAGACTACTTTAATACAGCCTGGTGTCCACAGCAGGAGGTCTGTGCGCCATACCATGGCATCATTCTTGGCGGCGGCCCGAACTGGTCTGGGAAAGTTTCGGCGTACCGTTATCATATCCAGGACCCCGTTATGTTCGACAAATCGATTAAAGTAACGATCGAGCACGGCCATAATAATAACCGCAGCGATGATTACTCCAGTACGGCATATTGGTACCAAACGGAGCCGCATCAGGCTGTTCAGCCAATTCTGCCAGTCAAAGAGCGTTTGCCATTACCAGACACGCTCCCGCAAAAGCCGGAAGACTTAAAAACGTGCTTTGATTATTAATAACTGACAATAGATTCTTTAAATGATCCCGAAAATAACGATTGAGGATTATTTAGAGAATCATTTTTTATGTCATTGCATGTATCTGTGAGTGGATTAAGAAGATTCCCGCCAGCATTTTTATTGGCGGGAATCTCGTGATCCATTATTTATAGTATACTTCTAACTCTCCAATCGATGTAAAGGCTGCTGTGCCTCCTGGAGCACCTATAATTCGTACACCATCTCCCCAAGTTTTATCAAAGGTAAAGGTGTAGGTTTGGTTTTTGCCGGCATCTTTGCTGTTTGGGTAAGCAGGTGCACCTTGCAGGTTGTTGACATCTACCCATTTGAAATTTTGGCGTACCTGAACTTTAATATCATTAAACCACCCGCCATCATTAAACATATTACCTGTAGTATATACAACTTTGTTCATGTTATAGGCTTGTGACCATGTATAGCCCCACCAGTCTTCCTGTTTTCTTTCCCCGTTCCAATCGTCTTCTGATTGATTTTTATTGCCGTCATTTAAATACCTTAGATTCGAATTATGTGCACTGTATTTGGAGACAGGTGTAACATTGCTGGAGTTAGCCGGAAGTGCTAAGTTATTATCGCTGCTTTCATTTGCTGGTTCAGTTGCTTTATAAGGAGTAGCTTTAAGTTTTCTAAAGGATAAACTGTATTTTTGTACTCCTCCCATAAAGGTATTGGAATTCAGCCACATTTCTGTACCATCATCACTGATATATTTTGACGGCATTACAACCCCATATCCTCCGTGGTGATGATTAAACCAAGGATAGACACCAAAGTCTTTTGATAAAAATTTCTTCCATGGTCCATAAGGGGTAGGAGATTCATAGAATTCAAAAGTGAATTCTGTCCATGAAGTATAAATGTATCGGTTTAATGGTTTGTTATATACAACACTTCCCTGTGATAGAACGGTGGAATTGTCAGGGTTGGTTGCATGAAGGGTGTTACTGTATACTCTTCTTTCGTCCTGCAGCACTGGCTTTCTCTGCTTAATATTTTTTTTCCATTTAGGATTTCCGTTTAAATCCCCTGCATAAAATTCCCAGGCGGAGCGATCCTGAATTTTTGTTTTAGGAACCCTGGCAAGGTAAAGATTGGTGGGATCTTCAACAGTGTCAATGAATGAATCTCGCCAATTATAATCTAATCCGTACGCATAAACATACCCATCCGAATTGTTCTCGCTATCTTTTCCATAGTCCAAAAACATGATGGTAGTGAAAACATAGTCATCAAACATTGGTTTTTCTTTATCCCAAGTCCATGTTTTTCCCTTATCAGCCGATTTTAGGATTGTTGCAGAAGGTGCATCATTGAATGCCCGCCAGCCTCCGCCCTTGTTCAGATCCTGAACAGCAAGATATAAATTTCCATCTACAGAAATCATGCCTGTCGGCTTGCGATTGTATTCATATGGGTCATTCCAGACAGTTCCTACCTGATCGCCGCTTGAAAGTCTTTTGCCGGTAATATTTTTGGTTGAAGGGTGTCCTGCTGTAATTTGGTTCACCACAATATCTGACCATGGAGCATTTAGGTCAAATCCCTTTCCATCACCATTGGCTGTATACAGCATATCGTCATCCGACCAGGCGGCCGGCCATAAATCCCCATCACTCGGAGTGTTATAAGAAGAGTTCTCTTCGATGGATACGGTTGAAAAAAAAGTACTCTCTTCAGGTGTTACAATGGTATCCTTTTGATCTTTTTTCTTTGCATTTGGAACAGATTTAACATTATTTTGATTCACTTTTCCGTAGCTTTGCCCGACTTTCCCTTCATCTTTCGCAATGGCACCCAGCGGAGAAAAATTGAGGAAAGAAGTACCTAATAGAACTGCACTAGTAAGTATTATAGATGCGCCTTTCAATTTAGTTTTCAACCAATCCACTCCTTTTTTTATATGACTGCGTTGGTTTTACCGGTAAAGTAGATTAACAAAAAATAAATAACGATTACTTTAACGGTAAAGTAACAATTTTAGTTTACCATAAATATATGTTATGCTCAATTAAATTCTGAATTTTTAAAAAACATAAGTGGTATTAACTTCAAATAAAATTGTCAAGCATTGCTAGATATAATACAATTATTCTTAAATGGCATCAATGGTCGGAGGGGAGTTCCATCAAGAAGCGTGTAAAATTAGAAGATATTGCAAAAATTGCTGGTGTGTCAAAAATGACCGTTTCCTTAGCCCTTAGAGGTGATAAATCGATCAGTGCCAGCACGGCTAATAAAATTAAAGATATAGCTGCTGAATTGGGATATATACCCAATCGTATGGCTCAGGGGCTAAATAGCGGCCGTTCACATATTATCGGCCTTCTAATAGGCGGTTATTTACATGATGATTACCAAAATCAGTTTCTTAAAGGGGCGATTCCCTATGCAATGGAAAGGGGCTATACAATCTCCATTGGCCCTGCAGAATGTGATAGCAAGGTAGAGAAGTCTCTTATTGAAAAATACAGGCATATGATGGTAGATGGATTTCTTGCTTTTCATTGCAATGAAGTGGAGACGTATAAACGCCTGCAAAAATCAAACATTCCATTTGTATTATATACAAAGTATTTCAAGGAATTAGAGGCTGATCATGTGGTTTGTGATGACCTTGCCGGCGGCTATAAAATGACCAAGCACTTAATTGAACTGGGGCATAAGAAAATTGCATTTGTATTCGATAAGCATTTAGAGTCGTCCTCAGAAGTTGTGAATAGAATGCAAGGTTATAAAAATGCTTTAAAAGAAAATGGATTGCCTATTGAAGAGCATTTATTCGTTCCTTTTAATTTAGCGAACTATAATCATACGGATTCCAAAACAGTTATGGCTGAGAATCCGCAGCTATTAGAGTGCTTAAAACAAACCAATCGTCCGACAGCATTATTTGTCTGTAATGATATTACGGCATCCTTTGTCTATGTGATTGTCAAAAAATTAGGTCTTTCTATCCCGCATGATATTTCCATAAGCGGCTATGAAGGTGTTTACTTAGGGTCCATAATAGATCCGCCGCTTACCACGATTTCTACTCCCATTATTGAAATGGGGAGAAAGGCATGTGAAATATTAATTGATAAGATTGAAGGGAAAGTTCCATTATCTGAGAGAAAGAAAATTCAGCTAGAACCAAGTTTGTTAGTAAGAGAATCGACAATGGCCAGATAAATAGCCTTCAACATTATTGAGTACCTTACAGTTGACCGAGCTTGCTGTGCTCTTCATTCAAGAAAACGTGACTTTTTTGAATGAAGAGTCTAAGCTTTTTTCATATTGTTATCCATACAAAAATGACTTTGAAAGTTAGGGAACTTAAGATTCCGCAAGTGAGCACATAAAAAACCCCGCTCAGCGATGAACGAGGTTTTTCTAGAAATATCGTCTGCATCTCTCTATTCTTTATGTCTTATTTTTAAGAAATCGAGACATGTCAGCAGTGCATCTCCTCCAAATCCTGCAATCACTGCCAGGAGAACTACCTTTAAGGCAGAGTCAGGATCTGAAGAAACGACCAAAAAAACAGCCGCTAAAGCCCCCATGATTACCTCTTCAAAGACCCCCAGATAGATGAATTTTTTTGTCCTTCTGGGTTTAACCATTTTGCCTTCTTTCCGAATATGTCCAACGACACCAACCAGCCCACCAATCAACAAAGCGAAGGTAATGTTCAAAAACATTTTTTCTTCACACTCCTAAAGTCGAGATTTTTTGAAAAGCGACCTTAGGTTGATTCTCGGTGTATTACCATTATATAGAAAATGAATATAAAATAATATGCATAAAAATACCGAATTTTCTGAATGATAAATTAGTCATACATGACTGTAACCTTATGCTAAAAGAAAAGTATCAGTTACTTTCGTACCGTTTTGCTGATAGTACCAGGTAATAGGAACTGATATCCTTCTTGAAATTGGAAAAAAACAAAAAGCAGGCTGAGGTGCCTGCTTTTTAACAATCTATCAATGCATATGACGGTATACGCCTATCACTTTCCCAAGAATAGAAACATTGCGGAGAATAATCGGTTCCATTGTGGAGTTTTCTGGCTGTAGACGAATAAAGTCTTTTTCTTTAAAGAATCTCTTAACAGTTGCTTCGTCTTCCTCTGTCATGGCAACTACGATATCTCCATTATTGGCAGTGCTCTGCTGTTTTACGATTACATAGTCTCCATCAAGGATCCCTGCTTCAATCATACTTTCTCCCATGATTTCAAGCATGAATACATGCTCGTCAGCAGGTGCCATTCTTTCCGGAAGCGGAAAATATTCTTCAACATTTTCAATTGCCGTTATCGGCTGCCCTGCGGTTACTTTACCAACGATCGGAACATTGACTGCACTGATCTTGGGGATATTTGAAGCTTCGTCCATATCTAAAATCTCAATGGCGCGCGGTTTAGTAGGGTCTCTGCGGATCAGCCCTTTGCTTTCAAGCCTGGCGAGATGACCGTGAACAGTTGAGCTTGAAGCCAGGCCGACTGCTTCCCCAATTTCCCTTACAGAAGGAGGATATCCTCTCAACTTAACTTCTTCTTTAATAAACTCCAATATATCTTGCTGCCTTTTTGATAGTTTCACCATCTTTACGCACCTCGTATGTGTTTTTGTTGTCTCAATTATAGCATCAATTACCATATGATACAAACATAAGTTCGAATTTTTATTGACACAAAACAAACGTTCGGTCTATAATAAAAACATCAAATGCGAACATATATTCTCTTGAGGGTGGTTAATTATGCTGAACAAATTGTGGAAATCATATTCTTATGCTATTATTCTCTTCGTTTTGAGCTTGGCGGCATCGCTTATAATGCTCATACAGATAGAAGCACCTGATACGGAAAAGTTTGTGAAAGTCACTGTTGCAGAAGGGGATTCATTATGGAAGATTGCTGAAAATTTTTCTGCCGAGCATTCAATGTCAACAGATCAATTTATTAATTGGGTTGAACAAAATAATGGGATAGCGGCAGGAAGGATTTTTCCGGGTGATGAAATTGTCATTCCAGTAAAAGCTCTGGATGACCAGCCATATAAAGAGCTTGCCAGCTCAGACCTTAACGAATAAGGAGAAGTTATGAAAGCAATTATTTACTGCAGAGTTAGTACAACAAAGGAAACTCAGGAAACGTCCCTTTCTAGGCAGGAAGAAGAGCTTTTGAACCTGGCGGGAAAAAATGGCTTTGAAGTAGTCAAGGTCATCCGCGAACAGGCAAGCGGATACGATCTTGAAAGGGACGGTATATTGGAGCTTTTAGACTTAATTAAAAACAAGGAGATAAAGGTGGTCCTCATCCAGGATGAAACCAGGCTGGGGAGGGGGAATGCCAAAATTGCGATCCTCCATTGTATTTTAAAAGAAGAAGTCCAGTTATACAGCATCTCGAATAATGGCAAACTGGAGCTTTCAGAATCAGATTCGATGGTCCTGAGCATAGTAGGAATGGTAGAGGAGTATCAGAGAAAGCTGCATAACATCAAAATTAGACGCGGCATGCAGCGGGCTGTTGATAAAGGGTACAGGCCCGAGAAAAACCTAAGTAATCAGGGAGCAAGTGGCGGCAGGGAAAGAATAGAGGTGCCGATAGAGGAAATTATCCGGCTGAGGAAAAACGAGTTAACATTTGCCGAGATTGCTGCGACATTAAGGGGATTCGGCTATAATATTTCCAAAGCAACTGTCCACAGAAGGTATAAAGAATATATTGATTCACTTTCAGAGTAGAGCACTTTTCTTGTCAAAAGTGCTCATTTTTAGTATGATGGCATTTGAGTTTCAGTATTGTTCCATAACTGAAGCTGCTGTATAATAAAAACTTCCATCAGATTATTCAAAGGTAAACTTTTGATATAAAGGAGTTTTAATAAATGCTGCCTAAACAAAAACTTGCCCGAATTAATGAATTGGCAAAGAAGGCCAAGGAATCCGGACTGACTGAAGCAGAAGCGAAAGAACAGACCTCGCTGCGCAAAGAGTATTTGGAGACTTTCCGCTCAGGCATGTTAAACACGCTGAAAGGCGTTACAATCGTTGATCCGAAAGGGAATGATGTAACACCGAAAAAGCTGAAGGAATTCCAAAATAAAAATCGCCTTCACTAATAATATAATTGCAAGGGATACACTGTGCTGTATTCCTTCTTTTAATAGAGGAGATGGTATTACTGCCTGTCTCCGCTTTTTTTACATATGCCGGGTGTTTTTGTGTCAATATAGTAACAAACCGGCTTTTTGTCCTTTACCTAACCCTATTGGTTGTGAAAATAAGGGACACCCGATAATATTATAAGAGTGAAGAATTTCTACTCGAAAGGATGTATTGAATGTTTAATCACACAGATGAACTATCCATCAGTTCCATTCGTACTTTATCAATTGACGCCATTGAAAAGGCAAATTCCGGCCATCCGGGCATGCCAATGGGAGCTGCTCCAATGGCTTATACTCTTTGGACGCGCTTTATGAACCACAATCCAAAAAATCCGGACTGGTTCAACCGTGATCGTTTTGTCCTTTCTGCAGGACATGGCTCTATGCTTTTATACAGCCTTCTTCATCTTTCCGGCTATGATGTATCCATGGATGATATTAAAGAGTTCAGACAGTGGGGAAGCAAGACTCCCGGTCACCCTGAATACGGCCATACTCCTGGTGTTGACGCAACTACAGGCCCATTAGGACAAGGTATTGCTATGGCTGTCGGTATGGCAATGGCTGAACGCCACCTTGCTGCTACATACAATAAAGACAACTTCAATGTTGTTGATCATTATACATACAGCATTTGCGGTGACGGAGATCTTATGGAAGGCGTTTCGGCTGAAGCTGCTTCCCTTGCTGGACACTTGAAGCTTGGCAGGCTGGTTGTTCTTTATGATTCCAATGATATCTCACTTGATGGAGACCTTGATAAATCTTTCTCTGAAAGTGTTGAACAGCGCTTTAAATCATACGGATGGCAGTATATCCGCGTAGAAGACGGAAATGACCTCCACGAAATAGCAAAAGCTATTGAAGAAGCAAAGCAGGACGAAAACCGTCCGACAATGATTGAAGTAAAAACAGTCATTGGCTACGGTTCTCCAAACAAATCAGGAAAATCTGATGTTCACGGCGCTCCTCTTGGTGCTGATGAATTGAAATTAACTAAAGAAGCTTACAAATGGACATTTGAAGAAGACTTCCATGTTCCACAGGAAGTATATGATCACTTTAATATGCAAGTTGTTGAAAACGGTGCGAAAAAGCAGCAGGAATGGGAAGACCTTTTTGCTCAATACAAAGAATCACATCCTGAGTTAGGAAAACAGCTGGAGCAGGCAATTAATGGTGAGCTTACTGAAGGCTGGGATAAAGACATCCCTGTTTATGAAGAAGGTAAGAGCCTTGCCAGCCGCGCTTCTTCCGGAGAAGTGCTAAATGCTATCGCTCAGAACCTGCCTTCTTTCTTCGGCGGATCTGCTGACCTTGCAGGATCAAATAAAACAATGATTAAAGGAACTGGTGACTTTACGGCTGAATCATTTGATGGCCGCAACATCTGGTTCGGAGTACGTGAATTTGCTATGGGAGCTGCCTTAAATGGAATGGCGCTTCACGGCGGATTAAAGGTATTCGGCGGAACATTCTTCGTGTTCTCTGATTACCTTCGCCCGGCAATTCGTCTGGCTGCTCTTATGAACCTGCCTGTAACATATGTATTTACCCATGACAGTATCGCTGTCGGTGAAGACGGCCCTACGCATGAGCCTGTAGAACAGCTTGCCGCATTGCGTGCAATGCCAAACCTTTCTGTTGTCCGTCCTGCTGATGGCAATGAAACAGCAGCAGCCTGGAAAACAGCAATTGAATCAACAAATAAGCCAACTGCATTAGTATTGACTCGTCAAAACCTGCCTACATTAAAAGGGACGGATTCAGCGGCATACGAAGGTGTTCAAAAAGGCGGATACGTTGTATCACCAGCTTCTAACAGCAATGCGGATGTATTATTGCTTGCTGCAGGATCTGAAGTCAGCCTCGCAGTTGAAGCTCAAAAAGTGCTTGAAGGCGAAGGCATCCATGCATCTGTAATAAGTATGCCTGCCTGGGATCGTTTTGAAGCTCAATCAAAAGAGTACAAAGAAAGCGTAATTCCTAAGACAGTCAAGAAACGTCTTGCCATTGAAATGGGATCTTCACTTGGCTGGCATCGTTATGCTGGAGACGAAGGCGATGTTCTTGCCATCGATACGTTCGGCGCGTCTGCACCAGGAGAAAGAATTATGGAAGAATACGGATTTACAGTAGATAACGTTGTAGCACGCGTGAAAGCATTGCTGCAGGGATAATAATAACAGTGAAGGGAGAGCTGATAGGCTCTCCTTTTTTTGATTGGATTTGATGAGTAGGCATGAAGAGAGAAACAAGAATTAGCCGCCATATAGGCTCAGAAGCCACCAGAAAGAGAAAAAGCCGCAGCTAAACAGTGAATATTCAAGCCGTCATTAAAATCAAGATTACAAGCAGTCAAATCTGGGAATATGCCATAGTGAATAGATTTTTGTAAAGAGCAAATCGGCAGATTTCAACCACCATGAATCCTCATAATCCACTGAACTCTTCGCTTTCGACAAAATTAGTGATAGTTTTTAACATCTTCAGACACATTCTTTAGAAGCGTTTACTTATAATTGAAAGAAATGGATTGTCCCGGAAGGAGGGGCCAGATGAGAGCTTATCAATTGTATTTAATAGAAGATGAATTTGCGTCCCATTATTTTGGCAGAGAGCGGATGTTTTTTCAGTTGTTTGAAGAGTATGAGCGTTCGTCAGGTGAAATGAAGTCGATTCTATCGAAGCAAATTGATTTTGTGACTAAGCCAATCCCGGGTTTGAAAGTGCATCAATATATCCATCAGCAGCTGCAGAGAAAAAAGGACTTTATCATAGAAAAAAGTGCATACTATATAGAGATGAGCAAAAGAAGCAGGGCGAAGCTTGAAGTATTTGAACGAAGCCTGGTATTAGAAGCGGCGGGCAGCTATGAGGCTGAGACAGTTTTTTTCGAGGTGCTGCGAAAAAGCGAGTCTTCCTTTTTGGCTGTTGACCTCCAGCATAAGCGCTATGGGTGGCTAAAACCGATTAAAGAAAGAAAATTCGTCTAAAATAAGAGAAAAACTGAAGCAAATATTGTATAATAACCTTTGGTCTAGTACACTGTATGATAGACAACATGAAGGAGGAAGTTAGTATGGGTATGTACATTCTAGTTGGTGTACTGGCGCTTCTTGCCGGTGTAGCACTAGGATTTTTCATTGCTCGAAAATATATGATGAGCTACCTTGAGAAAAATCCGCCAATTAATGAACAAATGCTTAAAATGATGATGATGCAAATGGGCATGAAGCCATCTCAAAAGAAGATCAACCAAATGATGAATGCCATGAACAAGCAGACTGGCAAGTAATCAGGGACAAGCGGCCCATTGGAAGCCATTTTTCTGTTATACTAACAGGAAGGTGGTTTTTTTATTTATAAATGAAACCTTCCTTTCAAGCAGACCGTATATAATACTATGACAAATCATGAAAGGAACGAGCAATTTTGAAGAAAGTAATCTTAATAGGGCTCCTTACCATTTCCATGTTATTAAGCGGCTGTTCCGTTCTGGGAGAAGTTAATAACTCCATTGGCTATGTTAATGAGGCGACTGAGCATATTAATACATTAAGCAACTTTGCCGAAGAGGCCCCGCAGCTGATTCAGGAAGCGGCAGCAGACCCGGCAGCAAAGCAGGAACTTGAAGACAGGTTGATGACTCTAAAGCAGGAAGTTGAAGAATTTATCGCCATTCAGGATATACCGAAGCTTGCAGAAGATGTTCATCAGGAGCTTGTGACCCAGAATGAAACGCTTTTGGCAGAGATCAATAAAATTATGGAAAATGGCAACCTTGCGCTGGATCAGCTGGAAAATTCAGAGCTGTTCTCAACAATTAATAAAGCAACAAGCCTGATAAATCGAATAGAAGCATTAGGGCAATAAAGCATCCATCCGGGTGCTTTTTTTTGTTGCGGGAAAAATCTTCCTTATTTTCTTAATATTTGATAAACTATTTAAGCTATGATGGATTTCGGAGGATGAATGGGGTATGAAGGTTTTTTTTGATTTAATGTGGTTTTTTAAACAGGAGAAAAAGGCTTATATAAACGGGATTATCCTGCTGCTTTTTGTGGCAATGCTTCAGCTGGTCCCTCCAAAGGTAGTGGGGATTGTTGTCGACTTGATTAAAAATGGCAAGCTGACTGCGCAAGCATTAATTATGTGGGTTGTAATTCTGATTGTGGTTGCCCTCATGATGTATGTGCTCCGCTATTATTGGCGCATTATGATTTTCGGTTCAGCCGTTAAGCTGTCCAAACTTCTGCGCAACAGGCTTTACAAGCATTTTACCAGTATGTCGCAGGCCTTTTATCAGAAAAAGCGGGTAGGGGATTTGATGGCGCATGCGACCAATGACCTGCAGGCTATCCAGCAGACGGCAGGGGCTGGAGTGCTAACTTTTGTCGACTCCCTTGCGACAGGCGGCTTCGTTATTATTGCAATGGCAGCAACAATCAGCTGGAAGCTGACACTGATCTGTCTGATACCGATGCCTCTTATGGCACTTTTGACAAGCTGGTATGGAACACTTCTTCATAAACGGTTTCACAAAGCTCAAGAGGCTTTTTCTTCACTGAATGACAAAACTCAGGAAAGTGTTTCAGGAATTAAGGTGATTAAAACATTCGGCCAGGAAAAAGAAGATATAGAAGATTTCCGCAGACAGTCTGAAGATGTAGTACAAAAGAACATGGCTGTTGCTAAGGTTGACTCTTTGTTTGATCCAACGATCAGCATTATTGTAGGGATCTCTTTCTTCTTGTCTATTGCATTTGGGTCAAGGTATGTTATTGCAGGAGAACTGACAATCGGACAGCTGGTTTCATTTACAACTTACTTGGGTCTCCTGATTTGGCCAATGCTTGCCTTTGGCTGGCTGTTTAACATCGTCGAAAGAGGCCGCGCATCATATGATCGAGTCTCTTCACTTCTTGCAGAAGAAATCGAAATTAAGGATGATGAATCAGGCATCAATGAAGTTCCATGCGGTAACATTGAGTACAACGTCGAGGAGTTCGCTTATCCGGGTGAACAGGATCGGCTGCTTAAGGATATTCATTTTAGATTGGAAAGAGGAGAGACGCTCGGCATTGCAGGTAAAACGGGTGCGGGAAAAACCACAATTCTAAAGCTTTTGTTTCGGGAATTTGAAGGCTATAAAGGAGAGATATTTTTTGCAGGACATCCTATCAGCCGCTATAAACTCGGTAAGCTGAGAGAGGCTGTTGGCTATGTCCCGCAGGAGCACTTCCTGTTCTCGGCCACTGTTGCTGAAAATATAGCTTTCACAAAGCCGGATGCAAACCCTGAAGATATTTATGCGGCAGCCAAACTGGCCAATATCCATGATGATATTCTCGAATTTACAGAAGGTTATCAGACTGTTGTCGGTGAAAGAGGGGTCTCTCTTTCCGGAGGGCAAAAGCAGCGAATTTCCATCGCAAGGGCACTATTGATGAATCCGGAAGTATTGATTTTAGATGACTCCCTTTCTGCTGTTGATGCCAAAACAGAGGAAGCAATTCTCAGTTCCTTGCGGGCTGAACGGTCTGGCAAGACAACAATTATTACAGCTCACCGGCTGAGCGCCATTCAGCATGCGAATCTCATATTGGTGATGGATGAAGGGGAAATTGTTCAGAGGGGAACACATGATGAACTAATGGCTGAAGAAGGCTGGTATAAGAATATGTATCTTCGCCAGCAGCTGGAAGAGCTAGTGGAGCATGGGGGATAAGACTATGGAAAAGACACCGATTATGAAGGGGAAAGAGCAGCGGAAGGTTCTTTTCCGGCTGCTTTCCTATACAAAACCGCATAAAAAAACAATCACACTTGCCTTCAGTCTTCTTCTTTTAACAACGATTGGAGACCTACTGGGGCCGATACTTGTTAAAATATTTATTGATGATTATTTAACACCGGGAAACCTGGTTTTTGAGCCGCTATTTGCCCTTGGTGCAGCCTATCTGGGCATTCAGATCATGAATGTGCTGGTATCCTATTTTCAGCTGCTCAAATTTCAGGAAATCGCGCTGAAAATCATTCAGCAGCTTCGAGTGGATGTCTTTTCAAAAGTACAGTCACTGGGCTTAAAGTACTTTGATAAAACGCCAGCGGGAAGTATTGTTTCTCGCGTTACCAATGACACAGAGGCAATTAAAGATATGTTTGTCAGTGTACTGGTTACCTTCATTCAGGGTGCCTTCCTGCTGACAGGTATCTTTGTGGCGATGTTTATCCTGAATGTAAAGCTTGCCCTGTTTTGTCTCGTAATTCTCCCAATTCTTTTTCTGATCATCCGGACTTACCGTAAATACAGTTCGGTATTCTATAAGGACTTAAGAGAAAGGCTGAGTGAGCTGAATGCAAAACTGAGCGAATCACTGCAGGGAATGTCGATTATCCAGGTATTCAGGCAGGAAAAAAGACTGCGGAAGGAATTTGGTGATATAAATGAGGAGCATTATAAAGCCGGGATGCGCAATATCAAAATGGATGGGCTCCTGTTAAGGCCGGCTATTGACCTGGTTTATGTTCTGGCACTTGTCATTGTATTAAGCTTTTTTGGGATTTCTTCTTTTTACAATCCGATCGAAATCGGTGTGCTGTATGCATTTGTCAGCTATTTGGACCGCTTCTTTGAGCCTGTGAATCAAATTATGATGAGGCTTTCCATGTATCAGCAGGCCATCATTGCCGCTTCAAGAGCATTTGCTCTGCTGGATGAAAAAGAGGCTGCCCCAGCACAGGCGGAAAGCAAGTCAGCTGAGATTCAGGAAGGAGAGATTGAGTTCAGGAATATCAGCTTCTCCTATGACGGTAAACGAGATGTATTGAAAAACATTTCATTTACAGCCAAACCGGGTGAAACCGTTGCTCTAGTTGGTCATACCGGAAGCGGCAAAAGCTCCATCATTAACTTAATGATGCGATTCTATGAATTTGAACGCGGCGATATACTTATTGACGGAAAAAGCATTAAGTCCTACCCTGCAGAAGAACTGCGTACAAAAATGGGGCTTGTTCTACAGGATCCTTTCCTTTTTTACGGGACGATAGAGGATAATATCAGACTGCATAATGAAAGAATGACAAATGCTGAAATTGAAGCTGCTGCCCAGTTTGTTCAGGCTCATATATTCATAAACAAGCTGGAAGACGGATATGATCATCCGGTGGTGGAGCGGGGATCGACGTTTTCAAGCGGGCAAAGACAGCTTATTGCATTTGCAAGAACGATTGCTGCCAATCCTAAGATTCTTGTGCTGGATGAAGCAACAGCTAATATTGATACTGAAACAGAAGAAGCCATTCAGACAGCACTGGAAAAAATGAGAAAGGGCCGCACAACAATTGCAATTGCTCATCGATTGTCTACCATACAGGATGCTGAACAGATTCTCGTTCTTCATCAGGGGGAAATAGTAGAAAGAGGAACGCACCAGGAATTGCTGGCTAAGCGGGGATTGTATCATAAAATGTATCTGCTGCAGAATGGAAACGCTGAAAAAGTGGAGGATGCAGCAGGTTAATGGAGTTAACAAAAAACAGCCTGCAATTACTGCATGGCTGTTTCTTAATGTGTCTGCACTTTTTTAATGAAGCTTCGGTTATATTCATTTAATAGGGCATCCAATTCCTGACTGTATCGGATTGCTGCGGCAGAGCTTAAGCCGCTTTTCATGGCCACTTGAATTAACTCTGTTCTTTTTTGTTCGATCAATGTAAGCAGTTCCTGTTTACACATGGCCAATAGTTCCTCTCTGATCAATTCTTATATGTAGGCTATACTCTCCCAATTTGAAACCATGTCAAAAGCTGAAAGATAATAACAGAATTTGTTAAGTTCTATACTAGTATATCGAATTATGGTAATAAATTCAAAAGAAACTTGTTTTAAAATTTGGTAACATTTACATTAAAAATACATGTTTTAGGTTGAAAATTAAAATGCATTAATTTAGCAAAAGTTGATGAAACAAAATGTTCACATACTATCCATTATCTTTTCTATATAAGATTTGTTAGAATAAAATTGGATTGAATGAGTATCAGGAGTTGTGACTATGACAGATTTGAATGTTTTTATTGCACTAGGTGCAGGGTTTTTAAGTTTTGTTTCGCCTTGCTGCCTGCCATTATATCCGGCTTTTTTATCGTATATCACCGGAATGTCTGTAGGGGAGATTAAAGAAGAAAATGCGATGCTGCAGAGAAGGAGTATGCTTCATACATTATTCTTCCTGATCGGATTTTCAGCCATTTTTATCGCAATTGGGTTTGGAACAACCTTGCTTGGTCAATTCTTTCAGCAATACCAGGATTTAATCCGGCAAATTGGCGCTATCTTTGTATTTATTTTTGGATTATTAATTGTCGGTATTATAAGGCCAGAATTTCTTATGAAAGAAAGGCGGTTTGAGTTTAAGAACCGTCCATCAGGCCTTCTCGGATCTGTTCTGATTGGAATGGCATTCGCAGCAGGCTGGACTCCATGTACAGGTCCGATATTGGGGGCTGTGTGGTCATTAGCAGTTACAAATCCTAATTCTGCAATCGTTTATATGATCGCCTATATTCTTGGTTTTGCTATACCATTCTTTGTTCTTTCTTTCTTCATCGGAAAAATGCAATGGATCAGGCGAAACAGCGCCAAGATAATGAAAATCGGCGGTTTATTGATGATGATTATGGGTGTAGTTTTATTCTTTAACTGGATGACAAAAATTATTATTTTCCTTTCACCATTGTTTGGCGGATTTACTGGTTTCTAAAAAGCAGGGGCACATTCTATTTAGGAATGTGCCCTTTTCCTATTTATAAGGAAGAAAGGGCTATGACAAGCGGTCGAAATTTGTCATAGTCTTTCAATTGAAATTTATCTGATAGTTCGATATATTGAAATATGTGTTCTTTGGGAGTTGATTAATGTATCTCTCTAAAGGATCATTCCCTTTTGCAGATGTTTAATGAAATTTATTATGGGTAATTTTTACTATATATGTAGTATAATAGAGATATAGCTTCCAATGCACTACAAGGAGGAAACAGCGGTGGCGAGAATTTTAATAATAGATGATGCGAAATTTATGAGAGTTACCCTGAGCACGATTCTAAAAAAAGCCGGTCATGAAATAGTTGGAGAAGGGGAAGACGGGAAGGAAGCCGTGGATCTTTTCGAAAATTTGAACCCGGATCTGGTGATGATGGATATCACGATGCCTGAAATGAGCGGTCTTGAGGCTGTCCGGGAAATTAAGAGGGAAAACCCTAATGCAAAGGTCATCATGTGTTCAGCCATGGGACAGCAAAAGGTAGTGGTTGAATCCATTGAAGCCGGCGCGAAAGATTTTATCATAAAACCATTTGATGAAGGCCGTGTATTAGAAGCGGTTAATCGGGTATTAAGTTAAAAGCTGACTCAGGGTACCCTGGACATGCGGATGTGTCCGGGTATCAGCTGGAGTGGCTTTTTTAATGCACTTTTATTGTTCTGAGTACCTAAATCAAGCCTATTAAGATATAATATGGGTAGTAATCAAATGAGATAGAGGATGAAATCGAATGGACTTTGTACTAATTTCATCAATCGGTGCCGTTTTTATGGCGATCTTCGCGATGTTCATCCGCATGAAGGCTGCAAAAAAACCGGCTTCCGGCAAGAAAATTATCTTGCCGCCGATTTTTATGAGCACAGGTGCTCTTATGTTTACCGTTCCTTATTTTCGCGTTACACCAATGGAGATCCTGGAAGCAGCCACAGTCGGAGTGCTGTTTTCCATCCTTTTAATAAAGACATCTTCCTTTGAAATCAGGGACAGCGAAATTTATCTGAAGCGATCTAAAGCGTTTGCTTTTATATTAATAGGATTGCTTGTAATCCGCATTATTGGAAAAATAGTTCTAAGCTCCACTATCGACTATGGCCAGCTGAGCGGCATGTTCTGGATTCTAGCATTTTCAATGATTGTACCGTGGAGAGTTGCGATGTATATGAATTATCGGAAGCTCCATCAGGAACTGAATGGAACGAGGAATCCAAAAACAACTTAATAAATGAAGGCCGCCGGATATTGCTTTTGGCGGTTTTTAATTGTTATTTAATGGATCCCATTTTGGGCTCCCAGAATAATAAAAAAACCATTCCGGTAATCCGAAATGGTTTAAAATAAATGTTCATAAGGAGACATGCTTATCTGTTTTTCTGTCAATTTCTTGCGCAGGAATTTATGGTCCCGTTTTGGCGTGGCTAAAATATAGCCTCGAATCAGGAGATCCTGATCAATTCGATCTGCTTTTTCTTTTATAGCAAGCTCACCAATTTTACCGGCAATCTTCATTCTTGCTACATCCCTGAACAGCTCAGGCACCGGACTTACGAGATCTTCCAGCAGATCTTTTTCCCTTTGCTGCCATAAATGCCGTGTTTCATTGACATAATGCTCTTCCCAATCCAAATCTGATTTGCCATCTTCTTTCGGCATGCGCTTTAAAAATTTGCGGAACATGAAAAAGCCGCCAATCGCAAAGAACGAAATCAGAATAACAACCCAGAACAATATAAAATACATAAACCAGCCTTCTAGCATTTCCTTCACCTACACACATAATTTCCTGTTCTTATTATAAGCCTTGTCCCGCGAAACGACAAGAAAGGAGGCATAAGTCTTGAAAGCAGCACTATTTGCCCTTATAATAGTAAGAGTCTTTCTTTATGGGGCTGATTGGGGTGCTGGTGCCCTCCACGGTCTTCAAAACCGCTTGTGACCTGCGTGCCAGGTTAGCTGGGTTCGATTCCCAGGCAGTCCCGCCAACCTTTTTAGTTATCATCGATTTGACCAGTTTTTTTGATCTGAAAGGTGATTTTCCAATAAATTCACACTAGGATTCTTCTGAAAATTACATAATATACGGCAACTTTTTCAATATATCCGAAGCGTTAAATCCACCAATCTATTAAAGAAAGGTGGATTTTTTTATGGCTATTTTAACAAAGACAAAATGAAAAGATGCAAGGGGAAGTACAGCAGTGGTAGGTGAAAAGTCAGTTGAACACAAATTCTCGTTATATGAAATGTTTGAACTGTTCATGAATTAAATGGAATCTGAAGGGGGAGCAGCACCTGCTTTATACTGTTAATGCGAATACTACCTGGACATTTCAGCCGGAGACATAACAAATGATGAAGTGACCTTGAAATTGCTATTGGTACATTTAATTTATGCTTTAGGAATTTTAAGAAAGAAGTTTTCTTTTAAAATAAAATCAAATTTAGATATAAATTGTTCTGGAATAATAATTAGTTGAACAATTAAAAAATTCAGAAAATATTATTGACACAAATATAACAATTAGCTATTATTGGAAGCGGATAACTTAATTATAAAACTGAGTTTTACATTATAAAACAAATATCCTCTTGAAAGAAAAAATCCCGAGTATTTACCGTAAAAAAAGAGAACGTAGTTTTATAATATAAAACTTTTACTTCAACTAATTGATAGCTGTTAGAAAATAGTGGTGGAAACAGCAATTGAATTCTCTCTCTTTTGTAAAGATCCAGTGTGCTGAACTCGAGAGAGGCAATATGGTGGCTTATTTAATAGAAAGAAGGATGTCATGTAGGACTTGCTGCAAGGTTGGACACGACAGGGGAAAATACTCTCATAGCTCAAAAACACAATTCAGTGCTTGAGAACACAAAAGAGTAAAACACCTGTCACATTTTGAAACCACCATATAGGCAGCTTCAAAGATTTACAGCTTTTGCAGGTAGATGTTAGAAACAACTGGCGAAAGTCAGAGAAATAAAGGTTTTAGATCAAAATTCACTTATTATTTTGTCACAGCGTAAACCAGAAGGGGGGAACACATGTACTGATATGTGAGAGTTTGCTTGAGTACTCTAATTTAGATGGCCGCATGGTGTATTTGGTATGTGTAATTAACCATAGTATTCGTATGAAATGGAACTATCAAAATAAATGATTGTATCTATTAGTGAAGTACCATTAAAAAACCAAATTATCAAAAAGAGTAGATCAAAGTTATGAGAGGAATGATTTTTTTGAAAAAAGCTAGAAACCTACTGACATATTTATTAGCGCTGGTTTTTACCTTGAGTTCTTTTCCCGGTATCTCATTGCCGGTCATCAATGCTTCAGCAGCAGAGGGTGTCAATGGGAAGGCTTCTGACACTGAGGTTGTGTCGCTAAAAGAAGTCTATAAGGACCATTTTCTAATCGGAAATACTGTTAGCCCTTCCGATTTAACCGATGCAGCGAAGTATGATTTTATGAAGTTCCACTATAACGTGCTGACGCCCGAAAACGCTACGAAGCCGGACTCCATATGGTCCAGCCCAACCAGCGAACCGTCGTTCACATCAGCCGACAACATGTTAACTAAAGTTAAAGCCGACGGATTCTATACGATTGGACATGCGCTGGCGTGGCATAATCAGTCAGCTGGCTGGCCGCCGAGTGGTCAGAATTATACCGAGGCAAGGGCAAGCTTGCAAAGATATATTTCTACAATCGCCGGGCACTATAGTAAGGGTCCTTATAAGCTCGATGCCTGGGACGTGGTAAATGAAGCAATGAGGGATAATCCGGAAAATCCGACCGACTGGCGGAACGCACTTCGCTCCGGAATTAATCCAACGGAACGGCCGTCCAGATGGTTTGAAGCTTATGCTAACGGCGGAAACGGGTGGGATTATATCTATGATGCCTTCTTGTTTGCGCGTGAGGCTGCCCCGGACGCAGTTCTGTATTACAATGACTTTAACGACGAGGAACTTGCCAACAAAGCAATTGCAATTGCCTCTATGGTCAACGAGCTCAACGAAAGATACGCGAATGAACACCCTGAGGCAAAAGGCAGGAAACTGATCGAGGGCATCGGGATACAGGGGCACTACAACCTTCGACTCAATGTCGATAATTTAGAGGAAGTTTTAAAGATATATAGTGAAACCGGGTGTGAGATCAGCATAACCGAACTCGATGTACAATTCAATGGCACTTCAGCCCAAGTCCCCCCTACCGAGGCGCAATTGAAGAAGCAGGCGGAATTGTACGCCAAGCTGTTCATGCTATATAAGAAGTACTCCGATAATATAGAACGCGTTACATTCTGGGGCGTGGCTGATAATAACAGCTGGCGCAGGACGGGTTACCCGCTGCCATTCGACTCCAATCGTGCACCAAAAGAAGCATATTGGGCCATAATAAATCCGGAGGCCTATCTCGGGCTCGATGAATTATCGCCTAAGCTCACATCGTTTAACTTCGGCGGCGATAATTTCAATGTCGCGGGCAAGACCGAATTTGATGTTAACGTGCCAAAGGACGTATCAAACATCGACTTCTCAGCTGCGAACGTCGGACACGAATATCCCGACGATGATGTTGACGTAAGCGTTACACTCAACCCGGCAAGCGGCGCGGTGAGCGCAGGGAAACCAGCAGTGGCGACGGTGAAAATCGCCAGGAAGGAATCCCCGAATAGATCGACTACGTATACGGTAAACTTCGGGCATATGACCGCCGAATGGGAAAAAGACCAAAACTATAAGGATACGGGCTACCGCTCATCCGTCAATATACGCTTCAGCGACGGTGAAACCGAATTTAAACTGTTTCAGGAGTTTTATAATCTAGACGACGGTAAACTGGCAATGCTCAACAGTAAGGAATTCCAGCCATTTCCAAAACATACAGGTGGTAAGCTCACTATAAATACAGAAAAAAGTATAGACGATGATCAATTGAAAACATTGAAGTTAAAGAAATCTATGTGGGATCAGAACTGGGCTCCGATTAATCCCGCACTTGTTACAGACTTCAATGTTCCGGAAAATTTCTGGAGATTGGCTAAAACTATTGCATCCGGTAAGACTTATATCGTTGTCTCCGCCAGCTCAGGTTTGGCGCTAACCAATAGGAACGTTGCATCCGTCGAGCCGTCCAACAAACGAGGACTTGCGGGTACACCTGTCACCATAGATGACGACATTATTACAGCGCCTGAGGTGATCCAGGACAATACGAGATTAATTTTTAATGAGCAAACCAGCCCCGATCCGGGACCATACACAAAGGAGAACGGATACACCGGATACACAATGTTAAGTCTGGTTCATGGCGGCCTTGTCGCTCCCTCTATTATGTATCGGGATTCGAGCAGCGACGATACGGCTGCTTTACGCACAGACTCAACTATTGCAGATAGTGCATTAGATCGAGCGGTATGGTTTAACACGGGTATAGATCCCGTTACAGGGGAGACAACGATATTTTCACATACTGGTTCCAGCGGTCACACTTATGCGCTGCACGGAAATGAATCCGGTTTCATCACCCAAAGAGTCGATTCAATGGAGGACGATGCAGCCCATCGTGTTAAGCTATATGAGTACGTGTCCGACTATTCATACGAAGATATAACGAGTCTTGGCACAGAAGTTAGCCTCTCCCCGTTGGAGCGTATCGTGAGTGAGCGGGACACCAATATCCCCGTCACGGCGGATGTCCCAGACGGTTCCAAAGCGGTGTTGAAAAAGGACGGCGTTTCATTGGCTGCCGCGACATTTGCAAACGGCAAAGCAATGATCAGTGTTAAAGGCAGCGATGTTGATGCCGTCGCGAATTATGCCGTCGTATTGTATGATGGTTCCGAGATAATTGGCGCGGTAATTCTCCCGGTAGTCACTGGCGTAAGCGCAACGCCGTCGGCAACGGTAGAGAGACTCAAAGGTAATCAAAACAGACTGACAGTTACCGTAACGGAAGTTTACTCCGATGATTCGACGGAGGCTTTTACTGAAGAGATACTAATCAAAAATAACGCGGCAGACGTTTATAAGGTGGGACCATATAAGGTTTATGTTGACACCAAGGGCAACAACAAAATTAATAAATGCTATATTGTGAACGAGTAGCCCAAGAAATTGGACAGCAAACAAGCAGCCTATTGAAAGTTCACAATAAAATTGATTTCCTTTTATTGAGCAAAAAAAGTGGTGTTAAATAATCAAGCCAGAAGTTTATATTAATAAAAAAATAAAAGTAGTCCTAGTGGCTGCTTTTATTTTTTTTGGGTTCTTTCCGGCACGTTCTTATATGAATATCTTAAATATGCTGCAATCCTGACCGGAGGGAATATCTTACTTTTTTGGTAATGATTTATTCGCAAACGTGGGGAATAGTATTGGACGTCTGCTGGTGAAGAATTTACTGGTTATTGCAAGAAGCATTTTTAAATAATAGTTCGTTTAACACCTGAAAATTTCATGTAAATAGGGAATAATAGTTCGAGCGACAACCCTATTACACTGAATGGGCACCTATTTAAAACAACAGACTTAACTTCTACTTGGTGCTTATAAAACTTTAACCGATCCTATATAGGAAGAAAATATACTTTCCCTAACATCAAACCGCTTGTGAATTGCGAGCAAAGTCAGCTGGGTTGGATTCCGTGGCGGTCCCGCCAAATATACATATTAGTGCTGCACAGTGAGATGCTGTACGGTTTTTTGTGTCATCTGTATACTCTCATTAGGTGCTAAAGCATATTAAATTAATTGTTTCCGTATTCTACTCAGTTATTAGGCTTCGGCTATGATAGACTTAAGATTGTTAACAGGGTACTGTTGTAATTAAGAGCAGTGTAAAAATAGGAGGAAGTAAGTTGATGGATAATAATGATATTTTAATTCGATTGAGATATGCCTTAGAAATCAAAAATAGTGAAATGGCAGAGATCTTTAAGCTGGGGGGAGAGGATGTGTCCGTACCAGAGGTAGTAAGGATCCTCAAGAAGTCTGATGATGAAGAAGAAAGTGACAGCCAATTAACATTGACAAATAGGATGTTAAATTCATTTTTGAATGGCTTTATCATCTATAAAAGAGGGAAACAGGAGCCTAAACCCGGTCAAGCTAATTCGCCGGACCCATCCATTGAAAATTATAATAACATAAACAATATCCTGTTAAAGAAAGTCAAAATCGCCTTGTCCCTAACAACAGAGGACATGTTAGATATATTCAAAAAAGCTGGATTAAACGTGTCAAAAGGAGAACTCGGAGCTTTTTTAAGAAAAGAAGGACATAAAAACTATAAAGTATGCTTAGACAATTTTGCGAGAAACTTCTTAAAAGGTCTAACGATAAAGTATAGAGGTTAGTTGAGGCAAGGCAGCAAGTGAATTTATAGCTAACCTGAAATAAGTGAACCCGTCAGAGAATTTGGTGTCTGACCCCCGTCTGTGTTTTGTGAGAATGCTTATGGGGCCAGGCACCTTTTTCATGTTATTAATTGCAAGATAGAATACTTGGTAAAACTTCCAAAATATAATACAAAAAAATTAGTTATTATCCTATGTGATAAGACATATATATTAGACAGGTTATTGTCAAAGGGTAGAGACGCGGAGATTCCCTGTGATCAATAAATTGCATGACACTTCTTTGTGATGCAGGTTATTGTTCATGGGTTTTTTTATGAAAAAATAAGGGGGAAGTGGCATGAAGGGTAGGTTTTTATCATTCGTTTTAGTTTTACTGGTTGTCCTTGCCGGATGCAGCAGTGACGCTGGAGTGGAAGAAAAGACTGAGATTGATTTCTGGTTCCCGGTTGCAGTTGGCGGGGATGTAGCGAACATTGTTGATGGTATTGTAGAAGACTTTGAGAAAGAGAATCCCAACATTAAGGTTAATGCGAAGTATGGAGGCAGTTATGCCGAAACGATGACACAGGTAATGGCGTCAGCGCAGGGAGGAAATCCGCCTGAACTTGCTGTTTTATTCTCAATCGATTTATTCACTTTACTTGAGAACGACCTGATTGAGGAACTGACCCCTTTGTTTGAGGATGATTACTTAAATGATTTCTACGATGGGTTTATGGCGAATTCATCTATAAGCGATAAGGTATACAGCCTGCCTTTTCAGCGCAGCACGATTGTCCTATACTACAACAAGGACGCCTTCAAAGAGGCTGGGCTGGATCCGGAAGCTCCACCTGAAAATTGGGATCAGCTGGTGGAATACGGGAAGAAGCTTACCAAAAATGACGGCAAGGACCAGTGGGGTCTGGAAATCCCGAGCACTGGGTACCAGTACTGGATGTTCCAGGCATTAGCACTTCAGACGGAAGACAACATCATGTCTGAGGATGGAAAAGAAGTATATTTCGACGCACCATACGCAAAAGAAGCGATGGACTTCTGGCTTTCTCTTGGAAAGGAGCATAAGGTCATGCCGGAGGGTGTTATTGAATGGGCGACAGTTCCTTCTGACTTCCTGAGCGGAAAAACCGCGATGATGTACCATACAACAGGTAATCTGACCAATGTCAAAAACAATGCGGACTTTGATTTCGGTGTATCATTCCTGCCTGCGAATAATCAATATGGTTCACCTACCGGTGGAGGGAACATCTACTTGTTCAAGGATCTTCCAAAAGCAAATAAGGAAGCGGCCATTAAGTTCATGAAGTTTCTTACTGAACCTGAGCGTGTCGCCCAGTGGTCTATTGATACGGGTTATGTAGCTACCAGAGAATCTGCTTATGAAACAGACTTGCTTAAAAAATATATAAAGGAATTCCCGGCAGCCCTGGTTGCCCGCGAACAATTGGAATATGCCGACAGTGAATTGGCGACTTACCAAAATGGTGAGGTGCAGAAAATCTTTAATGATCATATTCAATCGATATTGACTGGCCAAAGCCCGGTTGAAGAAGGATTGAAAAAAGCACAGGAGAAAGCTGAAGATGTACTGAAGCCTTTTCAGTAATTGAGCTGCAACGTTGGACTGAATAGAGGGATGCTCAAGTGAAAGTGTGCGGACTTGGGCTCTCTTTATTCACAAGAAAGGTGGGTTAGTTCTGATGACAATGAAGAGAAGAAAATTCGGTACCGGAACGAGGCGCAATCTGTTCGCCTACGGATTACTGTTTCCTTCATTCATCTTTTTAACAATGTTTACGTTTTATCCAACCCTTAAGTCAATTCAATTAAGCTTTTACAGTGGTCCAATGACCCGGCTGCAGTTTTCCGGATTGGATCAGTATAAGGAAGTATTTGGTGATGAGATATTCAGAAAGGTTATTCTGAATAACATTCTCTTCATGCTGGGTACTGTGCCAACGAGCTTGTTTCTGGCGATGTATCTTGCCATTTGGCTGAATAAAAAAATGGCTGGAAGCTCCCTGTTGAGGACATCATTTTTCTACCCGACGATCATTCCGCTCATTGCGGTAGCGAATATATGGCTTTTCGTTTATACCCCCCAGTATGGGCTGCTCGATAACTTCCTCCACTTGTTCGGTGCAGGGGACACGAACTGGCTCGGAAATCCGAGTACGGTCATGATCGCAATGATTGTCATGATCATTTGGAAAGACGCCGGTTTTTATATGATTTTTTATTTAGCTGGTTTGCAAAATTTACCGAGAGATGTTTATGAAGCGGCTGAGATTGAAGGGGCAAAGCCATTCCAGATGTTCCGCCATATTACGTTTCCGCTCCTGATGCCGACAACGCTGTTCGTAATGATCGTGGCAATTACAAACTCATTCAAAAACGTTGACCACTTGTACATTATGACTAAGGGGGGACCTGATAATGCCAGCAATCTGCTGCTCTATCATATCTATGAAGCGGCATTTACAAATTGGGATCTTGGCAAAGCGGCCGTTCTGACTGTGGTTTTGATTGTCATTATGCTGGGGATCACGGCATTCAACTATTTATATCTTGACCGGAAAATCCATTACTGAGAGGGGGGGAGAATTCAATTGAAAAAATTGAATTATGGCATCATTATTGTTCTTGGGATTATTTCGTTTATCCCGCTGCTTTGGGTTATCATCACTTCCTTCTCTCCGGGTAATCAAGTGATTAATGGAGGATTTCCGTTCTGGGTTTCAAACCCAACGGTTGAAAACTATGTGAAAGCGTGGGAGACGGCACCATTTGTCCAATATTACATTAATACATTCGTTATCGTTTTTGGCGTGCTGATTGTCCAGCTGTTCACGATTACACTAGCAGCTTTTGCTTTTGCCCGGGTGAACTTCAAAGGGAAAAATGTACTGTTTATCCTGTTCTTGCTTCAGCTGATGATTCAGCCTGAAATTCTGTTGTTCCCAAATTACCAGGTTATTAGCCAGCTTGGACTCGTCAATACGAAGCTGGCTGTCATGATGCCGTATTGGGCTTCCGCTTTCGGAGTATTTTTGCTCCGCCAGACATTCAAGCAGGTTCCGTATGGTCTGGATGAAGCATCGAGAATAGACGGCTGTAAATGGTACCAAACGCTGTGGCATGTATACATTCCATCTGCGAAACCGACATATATTGCCTTTGCACTCGTCTCCGTCAGTCACCATTGGAGCAACTTCATGTGGCCGCTGATTATCACAGATTCTGTGGAGTCTCGACCGTTGACCGTTGGACTTGCCTTATTTGCGCAATCGTATGAAACGGGAGCGCAATGGGGAATGGTTGCTGCAGGTACAGTAATGGTCATCATGCCTTTAGTCATTGCTTTCTTCATTTTCCAAAAACAGTTTGTTTCAAGTTTTATGCATTCAGGTATCAAATAGGGCGGTGGTTGGATGGATATTCATTTTCTGGGAACGGGAAGTGCCTATCCCGGTACTGAACGGGATCATACCTCAATTTGTTTTTCGAATAAAGGTTATCATGTTCTGGTTGATGTCAGTGGGAACCCTTGCAGGAAACTGAAGCAGTTGGATGTGGATTTAGGGGAGCTCGATGCAGTGGTGCTCACCCATTTTCATATCGACCATATATATGGGCTGCCTTCCTTGCTATGGGGGATGTGGCTGGAAGGAAGGAAAAAGCCTTTGAGGATTTTCTGCGATTACCGTAATGAGAAAAAGCTTCGCGAATGGCTGGCAGCAATGGAGGCTGACAAGTGGCCAATTTCGTTTTCCATCAAGGTGGAAATATTTAATGGTGATCAGGAAGAGCAGCTGTTATCAGGCGGTGAGATGTCATTCACCTGTTTTAAAGCGCTTCATTCTGTTCCGGCTGTGGGACTTGAGGTGCAATGCGCAGGCCGAGTAGTCGTGTATTCATGTGATACAGAAATCAATGCACGAATCGGACAATATGGCCATATAGATATGTTAATTCATGAAGCGACATCCGCTCGTACTCTAACCGGCAACCACAGCAGCCTCCGTGAAGTTGCAGAAAAATATGCTCTGGATAATATCAAAGAAATTGTGTTAGTTCACTTATCTGATAACGAACCATATGAAGAAGAGGTAACAAGGCTTGGCATCCCGAAGATTGTCATTGGAGAAGACCTGATGACGAAATCACTATAAGTGAATAGAAACAAGGATAGAGATGAGGAGATTCCTTGGGTATGGCGGCATCCAATTATGTAATTGGAGAAATGGTCATGCTCAGGGAATTTTTTATCGCAGTTTGTGCAAGAATCAACCCTGATCGAAGTTTCACTTTATTGGATGGAGGAGACCAATGAGAAACTTGAAAGGATATATTTTTGACTTGGATGGCACCGTATATCTTGGGAAGCAATTGATTGAAGGAGCAGAGACGGTTATCAACTCCCTTCTGAATGAGGGAAAGAAGGTGCTGTTCCTTACAAATAAGACGATTGAATCGCGTCAGCGTTATGTGGAAAAGCTTCGCGGCTTCAAGATCAATGCAAGCCTTGAGAACATTTTGAATCCGACGCTTACTCTGATTGACTATTTGCGGGAACACCATCCTGATGCCGCGCTGTATGTGATTGGAGAGCAGCCAATCAAAGATGAACTGGCTCTTGCCGGCTTCGAGGAAGCGCTGGCACCGGCAGAGGTTGACGTTGTTATCCTGTCATGGGATCGGAATTTTCACTATGATCATTTAAATTTTGCCTTTCAAGCGGTAAAGCTAGGAGCAAAGATGATAGCCACCAATCCTGACAGAACCTGTCCCATGGAGGCCGGCGAAGTTCCGGATTGTGCCGGAATGATTGGTGCTGTGGAAGCGGTTTGTGGTAAGTCGATTGATGTACAGATTGGAAAGCCATCCATCCTTACAATTGAAGCAGCATTGAAAATACTGCATCTTAAGCCGGATGATTGTATTATGGTCGGTGATCGTCTTGAAACGGATATCCGGATGGGGAACGAAGCTGGAATGAAAACAGCACTTGTTCTTAGCGGGATTACTGCCGCGGAGGACTTGGAGGCTTCTCCGTGGAAGCCAGATTATGTATTATCTTCAGTTTGTGGATTGCTATCAGTAAAATGACAAACAAACAAGCAGAAGTATAACATTCAGCAGCATCGTATCGGTGGGGGAATATACAAATAGCCAACATCTTAGCAGACCAATTTGCTTAAAATTGGTCTTTTTTTTTTATTACTGATAATAGGGCGTTCAGCTTGGTAATTTTGATATTAATTTGAATCATATATTTGCGTTGTTGATTTTATAGGCAGGTTCATTAAGGGGAAATTAGTAAACAGCTTAGTGAGAACTTAGAACGAATTTGATGATCACAGTTAGATTTTAGATGGCCAACACTATTTAACTTTTATTTTTATCCTATTGAAAAATAATTGAATCTAGGTGTTATATTATTAGTAATAAAAAATTGTGATAAAACGATATGGATGTTCAGAATAGATAATATTGTATTTAGGTTCCATACAAGATCAAGGAGGAGAGTTTTATAAACGCACAACAAAATAATCACACATATAATAAACGGGCAATTTCATTAGATTTAGCTAGAGGATTCATGCTTTTGTTGATTGTACTTGCTCATGCGCCATTATACTTATACGCTTCCGATCCGGGGATTATGAGTCGCCCTAAGAGCATTACTTTTATAGACTCATTGATAAATACTTTCGGAGAATTGTTTATAGATAACCGTGCACGGCCGCTGTTTGCTGTTTTATTTGGATATGGGTTAGTTTTGAGCTTTGAAAAACAGCTTTCACGAGGCAGTACGATAAAAGCCGCGATTAAAATCATTAGACGGAGATGTTATTATTTAATCGTATTCGGAATTATTTTAGCTGTATTTATTGGGGGACAAGACATATTGATGGCTTATGGTGTAGCCGGTCTGCTGGTAAGCTGGCTGCTGCCGCGTGATAACAGGGTTTTAATTAAAGCTGCGGCCATCATTTGTATCGTTATACTGTTTTATTTACCATTTGTATGGGGTTCATTTTTGAATGAAATGGGCAGGTATGGGTTTGGAAGTGATTTTTCGAGGGATGACCATTATATTCAGTTACTAACTGAGGCAATTGTTTCGTTCCCTATTGTTCCTATCTTCATTCATTTTCTTTTCCCCATTATCCCTTCAGTACTCTTAGGGATTTGGAGTGGGAGGAAACGTCTTTTAACAGATCCTCATGCGCACCATAAGAGATTAAAAATAATTGCTGTAATAGGAATTACAATATCAATAATTGGCGCTGTTCCTTTAGTGATGATTGGTGAAGTATGGAAACCTGGCTATTTTGCAGCCGGAATCATTTGGGGTATTCACATTATAACTGGTATGGCTGCTGGAATCGGATATGCCGCATTATTTGGAGTAATTGGGAACCATATTAAAAAGTCTGATTGGATCACAAATTCAATAGTTGCATTAGGACAGCGTTCGCTTACATTTTATGTCTTGAATGAAGCCATGTTAGTCATCCTATTGTCGCCCGCAGCCTTGGATTTAGGCGGAACATTAACCAGCAGCGGAGTTACAGCGGCTGCTATTTTCCTATGGATAGCTGCTGTCATAATTGCATCTATTTTAGCAAAATACAATAGGAAAGGACCACTTGAACATCTAATGCGCCGGTTAGTTTATAAGTAATAAAAGCCAGGTTGCCTTTTTCAAGTTCAATATGGAATGAAATTATTTAAAATAAAATGCTATGCAGCAGTATACAACAATTAAAGCTTGAGGGTGAATTTAATCCTCAAGCTTTTTGCTTTATATTTTATTTGTATTTCTTCACTTTATTAGTTTTTCTATGACCACAAAGTTACTAACATACTGCTCATTTTTTTGTTATTCAATCCCTTTATCTTCTTTCATCAATTTCTTCATATCAATTCTGAGCATCCGGTCCATCGGGTAGGTGGTCGTATATCGGTATTTATCTGCTCCAGATTCAAATACGACGTAGAGTTCTTTTTGTACTTCTACTATTCCTTCTGGCATTGGAATGGCTTCGATACTCTGGCGCGGTTTTGCAGTGTGTCCATCAAGGAACCAAAGGGGCACTTCTTTTCCTTCAACAGCGACATAGGAATGAGGGTCTTCTTTTAACGGGTACTCATACCGATAAAGCACACTATCATTTGCTCTTCCGTAGGATGTACTTAGTATAATTCCATTCCTTGCAGCTTTTTGTATAATGGCACCTTGGACTTTTCCAGTCGTTGAAAGGACGTAATCGGGCAAAGCATGGTCAAGTGAACCATTCCAATGTTCTTCTGAAAGCATGTCGTTGCTTCGCTCCAAATCGAAGCCGATCATCCAGGCATAATGCATCTCACCATCTCTGTTTTCAATATGGTGGGATGGATCAGTCGGATAGGCGCTTGCCTCATAAAATTCACCGACCCAGAGAATACCTTCATCATAAACTGTGTAAGCTGCTTCGACCGGTAATGGTATTTGTCTTGTGAACTGGATTTCTCCATTATTTTCGGCTTTTGCCAGGTCACTTAATTTGAAGCTGAACAAGTAATTCTCTGATGCGACCCAGCCATGATCGCGACTAACCGTAACGCCTCCTGCGTGACCGGTATAAGGGGTGCCGTCAGTATTATAAAGGACAACTGATTTCACCAGCTTGCCTGACGTGCGATCTGTTACGGTAATGGTACCCGGCCGAATGCCATCATCGACATAGCTTATGGTCAGCAGCCAATCTTTTTTCTTATAATAGGATAACCCTTGAGGGACGAGACCTTCCGCTAGTCCAGCAATCACTGGTCCGTCAGAACTAATATCCCATAGACCTTGATAGGCTGGGTCCTTTAGATGTTTCCAGCGTTCAAGCTGCGTAATGATTTGGTGTTCAGGGGTGACTTGTACTGGCTCCGATTTTTCCGATATATTCCCAGATGTATCCTCTGCGCTAACTTGTAATGTGTAGGTTTGGCTGCCAATTAACAGATAAAGCTGAAAATCTGTACTTGATGCATCAACAGAATATTCGAGCTGTCCATCTTTGTAAATGTGATAACGAAATAGGTCTGATTCATTTGAAGCGCCCCAGCTCAATGCAGCATTTCCGTTGCCAGCAGTCGCCGACAGATTGGCAGGTGGATTCGGAGCTTCCTGATCTGATACTGGACGGGCTGGAGCCTGACCTTCTGCCAGCCATCCCGGAGTAGGGTTTTGGTTGATCCCTAACTTTTTCATTGTCCTTGTATTGTTCTCAGGATAAGTATACGTGACCGTTTTCTTTACTAACACATCGTCCTTTGAATAAACGACTTTGACAACTTCACTGCCATTAGGATCATATACAGTTAGTGTGCTGCCGCCATTGACCAGGCCGCTGATATTACTTAGGGTGATGGTATCTTCCTCTTTTAAATACTTGCTTTTATAGGAATAGAAATAGTTATAGTTGAAAGCTTCCAGTGAGATCGGGCTGATTGCTGCGGTTTTTGTCCAGACCACCACAGTTTCCCAAGGCATTAAAATATATGATTCCTGTATTTTTTCATTCCAATTGTGGGAGGCGAACCGGTAATCTTTCAGGTCTATTTTATTCGGGCTATTGTTATAAAGCTCAAAGTATTCAAATGCATCATTACCCCCGTAGTTATCTGTATTAGGAATCAATTCCGTGATCAGCAGACCGGGTGCGCCTGCCTCTTCTGCCTTGGCTTCCTATGCTGGCATTAGTGCCATTCCAATTCCTATTACAAGCATAAGAACAGATACCCATTTGAATTGAATTTTCAACATAAATCCTCCTTTTTAAAAGGTTTTTTATGAAAAATGAAAAGAACCCATGACAACAGAGTGTACGATGCCGTACACACAGTTGCACAGGGTTCTCCTCATCTCTACCCGCTATTTTTAATATTTAATTAATCATACAATGGGGGATTGGGGGCGGCAATGTGCATTTAGTATGATTTTTAAGTTTATTCTGAATTATCTGATCGATAATCGGTAGAGAAGCATTTGGACTATAAAACCATTACAAAGAAATGCAACGTATTGGAAGAGAGCGAGATTATTAGTTTACCTTTTCCAAGGTATAAGAAATAAGAAAGGCAGAAAGTAAAAAGAGTTAGAGATCCAAATTCCATAGCTTTGGATTGCCGGAGGAAATGGCGAGTGCACCGGCTCCTAATCCATTCAAAATGTCCTCCTTATTACTGATCAGGCCACCAGCGATGATTGGCAGTGCAGTCATTGTCGTCAGTTTATCAATGACAGATGGCATGAGGCCAGGCAGGACTTCAATTGCATCCGGCTTACAGTTATGCGCGATATCGATTCCTTTGACCAGTGCATTGCGATCGATAAGAAAAAGGCGCTGGATTGTCATTAGGCCTTCTTCTTTAGCATATTTAACCAGGTTGCTCTTTGTTGTAATAATGCCGGCTGGCTTCCAGATTTCTGCTATGTATTTAATAGCGCTCTTCGTGTTGGACAGTCCATCGATAAAATCAATGTGGATGAATGCAGTTTTGCCGGCTTGCTTTAGTTTTTTCAGGTAACCGTTCATAGTAATCAAATTTCCAGTAAGGATGAAAACCATGTTGGCTTTTGAATGAATGGCCTTTTCCAGGTCTCCTTCTTCCTTTATTGAAGCAATCACTTGGGATTGTACAATGTCTATTATGTTTTGTTTCATCTACTATTCCCCTTTTTTAATGTCTGATTATTCTATACCTTATCTTGTGTTTGAACAAATTAAGCATTTGTAATTCTGCTATCACTTTTGAAGGAACCAGGTTAATAGGTCTCTATATTTTATTCAAGAGAATAGACAATAATGATTGGAACGCTGTATTTACGAATTGAGTTTGATATAGAAAAGCTTGTTTTCTGCATCCTCCGCTATTCAGCATTTCCCATATAATTGAACAACACTTTCAGCCATTTCCTTCACACTCTTCATAAGCGAAACAGGTTTTATAATCCTCATTTGATCCCCGAACCCAAGTATATACCCGCATGCTTCCTGCTCAGAAGGAAAGCAGAGGCTAGCAGGAATCCACCCATTTTCCGCAGGAGAATCCGTATGAAGGACTTGAACAAATCGACCAGTAAAATTAATCCGCTCCATAATGGCTGGTGCAATCTCCACTTCAACCTCAAATTTAGGCAGGCTGCTAATGAATGTCTGCTTCGATTCCTGCCAATAGGCACCGAGATCAAAGTGATCCGGCCTGGTGAAAAACTGATTAATCACTACGGCATCAACAATTCTTGAAACACGGTACGTCTTTATCTTGGCATCAGAAACAGCTGCAAGATACCAGGTGTTCCCTTTGGCGACCAGTCCCAGCGGCTCAACTATTCTTTTGCTTGTCT
This sequence comes from Cytobacillus sp. FSL R5-0377, assembly GCF_038004385.1. Classification (NCBI taxonomy): domain Bacteria; kingdom Bacillati; phylum Bacillota; class Bacilli; order Caryophanales; family Bacillaceae; genus Cytobacillus; species Cytobacillus sp. FSL R5-0377. The sequence goes on along the minus strand of NZ_JBBORA010000001.1, from coordinate 566,943 downwards.
GTTTGTCTGCTTTTTCGTATTGAATCTGAAGCTTTTTCTCCTCCCATACCGCCTGCTGAAGTACTCCAAAAGATTTCATTTCCCGTGGTGTCTGCCTCCATGTGCCGGTATCGAAATGAATCCGGTTGGAAATATCCTTCACATCCTCTTTCAGTGGAGCTGGAATGGCCGCCAGGAGTTTCTGGCGTGCTTCTTTCCAATCATTGCTGATGCCAAGGTCAGCAAGGTGCTCGATGGAAGGGGAGAGAAGAAGTGTTTTGATTTCAGCGGCTTTTAACCCGGTAAGATTTGTTCTGTAATTCTCAAGAAGTTTCCAGCCTCCGAATTTTCCCCGTTCAGCCAGGACTGGGATGCCAGCACCGCTTAAGGCTTCCATATCCCGGTGAATGGTCCGCTCTGTTACCTCCAATTCTTTTGCCAATTCCCTCGTGGTCATTCGTTCGTTATTTTGAAGCATTAAAACGATGGCAATGAGTCTGTCTGCGCGCAATCTATTCACTCCTGGTAAAATAGTTTTAAATATGACAATGGATGTCAACATTAATGATTATAGTATAGATATAACACAAAAGGGGGCAGATCAAAATGAGATCATTAAATGGGAAGGTGGCGCTGGTAGCCGGCGGAACACGGGGAGCTGGCCGCGGCATTGCCATGGAGCTTGGTGCTGCAGGTGCAACCGTTTATATTACAGGCCGTACTACGCGCAATAAGATGTCGGAATATGGACGCAAAGAGACAATAGAGGAAACTGCTGAATTGGTCAATGAGCTGGGCGGAACTGGAATAGCTGTCCAGGTGGATCATCTTATGGCAGATCAGATACAGTCTTTAATTGAAAAAATTGAGAGAGAACATGGCAGGCTGGATATCCTCGTTAATGATATATGGGGAAGCGAAAATTTGATTGAATGGGACATTCCTGTGTGGGAGCATTCACTGGAAAAAGGGATGAGAATGCTTCGTTTGGCGATTGATACGCATATTAACACAAGTCATTATGCCCTTCCGCTTCTGATCAAAAACAAAGGGGGATTAGTGGTTGAAGTAACAGACGGAACAGAAGAGTATAATCACGATCGCTACCGGGTGTCTATGTTTTATGACTTGGCCAAAAGCTCAGTTATCCGTATGGCCAAAGCATTGGCCCATGAACTTTCGCCTTATGATTGCACCGCTGTTGCTGTTTCACCCGGATGGATGCGTTCAGAAATTATGCTTGAGGTGTTTGGGGTCAGAGAAGAGAATTGGAAGGATGCCACCCAAAAGGAGCCTCATTTTGTGATATCTGAAACACCAAGGTTTATAGGGCGGGCAATTAGTGCCATTGCAAAAGATCCTGATAAAAAACGGTTGACCGGCAGATCCTTCTCAAGCGGTGAGCTGGCGAAAATGTATCATTTTTATGATTTGGATGGTTCTCAGCCGGAGGCTTTCAGGTACCTGGCTGAGGTCCAGGAGGCGGGAAAGCCGGCCAATGCTGAGGGATATAGATAGCTTTTCATTGGAAAACACCTTTGCAGACCTGTAAAGTAAAGGTGTTTTAGATATGTCTGAGGGAATATCATTACATCCAAATTTTGGTGAATTATATCCCTCTAATTGGTATAATAAAACCAGGTATAAAAAAATAATTAGGCGCAGGTTAGAGGGGAGAATGGCCTTGATCATCCCAGCAAAAAACAACCCCGTTTTACCAGTAACGAAAAGAGTAAAAGACATAGAATCCATCGTTAACTGGTTTGAAAAGCATCAGCGATCCTTTTATGCACTTGGCTGGTCCTATCTTGGAAAACAGGCCAAAATAGAGGAACTTTTTTATAGGTCCATTTTACAGGTGCAAAAGGAGCTGCGGAAATTTACAAGCAATACTTCTTTTGAGATTTCGGTTTTATCCATTTTTATGCAAGTCTGCCGGGAGCTTTCTATTGATAATAGTTTAACCGCTTCAGAGGAAACTATTTTTCATGTCCTCCAACAGTTAAAAGAACCGGAAAGAGCAGTGCTGGTCTTAACCTATATTAAAGGAATTTCTATGGAAGAAACAGCGCAGCTTCTCCACGTGCCGCCCCAACAGATAAAGGAGCATATATTTTCCGGATTACAATTACTCAGAAAAGGATTGGGGAATGGAGTGGCCTATCAGGGCTGTCATGAGTACCAAAAGCATTACGTGGATTACCTGGAAAGAAAACTGGAACGGCCGCAGAAAATTGATTTTGAAAAGCATATTTATCATTGCCAGTACTGCCAGGATGATTTAGCATCTTTGCAGGAAACGAACTTGAAGTTCTCAGAAACCATTGATTCATTTAGCGTGCCGGCAGGTTTTATGGAAAACGTAAAGGAACGGATTTTATATAGGGAAAACCTCCTGAATCAGAAGAAGAAAAAACGTAAAAGAATGGGACTCATTTCAGTTGGTGTTGTCGCGATTTTCTTGTGTACAGGCTTTTTCACCGGAGCTTTTTCAAAGATCTATTACTCATTGACGGAAGAAAATGTGGAGCTGCGCGTTTTTCTTCAGGAGGGTCTGGGTGAAAGGCTTGGACTCGAAGCGGAAAGCGATGGAGTAATTATACGGATTAAGAGTGTGATTGCTGATGAAATTCAAACTCTAATTTTTTATGAGATAGAAGATACCAAAGATAACGGCCAATATATGATAAATATAGACGATGGGGTTATTATCGAGGATGAAATGAAAATAATGGTGGCAAATACCTATCCAAGGTACTATCCGCCAGATATGGAGTCAAATCTTAATCAACAGGAAAAGACTATTTATCATGGGAAACTGAGTCTAAGGCCACTTGAAGAAGAGACAGGTACTATAAAACTTAAAATCAACAAAGTGATGAAACTAAAACGTCATTCCCCTGATGCCTTTTTCGATATGGAGCCGGAAAAAGGGGAATGGAACTTTGAAATTCCGTTCACAAAAAATCCCTCTATCAAATATACATTGAATGAAGTAGTTGATATAGAGGGAGCAGAAGTTTTGATTGATAGACTAATTCTTGCTCCAACAGCGACTATACTGGAATATGGTCTCAAAAATGAGGTGACGGAGAAGAAGCGGATCGACATGATTAATTTTAAAAATTTGGAAATTAATAACGGCATAGCGGAAGCTGACATGTATGGAAACTCCTATGTGCATGCACAGAATGATTTACGTTGGAGCAAGTTCCAAGCACATTTTGAACCTCTTTTTGAAAAAGGAACCGATAGGGTTAAAGTGCGCTTCGAGAGTGTTTATTTGTCAGTAGAAGACCATAAAAGGATTGCACTTGATGCGGCCAAGGAATATCCTAAAACCTTTGAATATGCAGGCAGCATTATTTCTATTGATAAGGTGGAAAGCGGGCAGCCTGCTACGGTTGTTTTCAGCAATCATGAAGTTAAGAATCGGGTGTATGAATCACTTAATTTCAATATAATCACTGATGAAGGTAAAGAATCCTCAATGGAGATGGACCATGAAGGAGTTGTTATGGATAAAAACGGAAAAGAATCTGATATGAAAAAGATTACGACGAAACTATACGATGAAATGGAGCAGCCCCGCCACTTCTTTACTGTGCAAAGCACAAAGATACATGGGAAAAATGTAACTCCTAAATCATTGGAGATATACGGTTATAGCACGACAAAATATTTAGATGATGAAATAGAGCTAAAAACTGAGCTGATTGAAATAGATGAAGCAGGTACCTGAATGGTGCCTGCTTCTTTTTCATTAAATCATCGACTCTACCAGTTCATTCCTGATTTTCGTAATATGCCATTCCATTAATTCTTTTGCTCTATCACCATCTCCAGAGGCAATAGCAAGATAAATTTCTTTATGTTCTGCCATTGTATCCTCGTAACGGGCCGGATCCTTAAAGCGATGGTTCTGTGTAGCTCGAATAGTATCTTCCATATGTCCCTTGAGAGTATGGATCAATTTAATGAAAATGGAATTATGGGTGGCTTCCGCAATTCCGATGTGAAAATCAAGATCGGCCTTTAACCCTAATTCCGGGTCTTGTTTGGACAGGGCCATATGATTTAAAGCTATTCGCAGCTTCTCCAAGTCTGCAGAAGTGGCTCTTTTGGCAGCAAGGAAGGAGGATTCGACCTCCAAGGCACGCCTGAGCTCAAGCATTTCATAAACTAAAGGATTTTCTGCTTTGACAGCTGTGATGATGTCTTCTTTGCTGGATTGGATGCCGGAGACTTTAATATAGCTTCCGCCCCCTTGGCGGATATCGATGAGCCCATTTAGTTCCAGAGTTCTAAGGGCCTCCCTGATGGTTGTCCGGCTGACATTAAATTTACATGCCAATTCTCTTTCTGAAGGCAGCCGTTCACCCGGTTTAACATTGCCCCCCAAATAGCATTCTATCAATTTATCTGCTAAAACCAGATAGGTCTTTTTTTTCTCCGCCATTCCCGTACCCTCATTTCAAAATAGGTCCCTTTTACTTTCCTAAATGTAACAGACATGAAATCTATTAATCAATGCCTTAAAAATAATTAAATAAATAATTGAATTTTTCTGATAAGTTAGTATAATTGACTTAACTTGTTGGACCAATTATAGCATTGGTTTGACCAAATTTTCAGCAGAAGAAAGAAGGAGTATAGGATGGAAACAGCTAGTATGAGCCTCATGCATGCTTTGAAAGAGGTGCTTTCTGATCAGCAGGTAACAGAAAATCAGACAGTAAGAGAATTGCATGGCAGGGATGAATCATACCATAAAGAGAGTCTTCCCGATCTTGTGGTTTTTCCGGAAACAGCCCAGCAGGTCAGTGAAGTGGTAAAGCTGGCAAGAGAATATAAAGTTCCCATCGTTCCTTTTGGGCTGGGATCCAGTCTTGAGGGGCATGTGATACCGTACGAACATGGAATTACGATTGACTTTTCATTGATGAATAAAATCCTCGAAGTGCGTGAAAAAGATTTTCTTGTCCGTGTACAGCCTGGCGTCACCCGCACACAGCTTAACAAAGAATTGAAAAAATATGGGCTGTTTTTCTCTGTGGATCCGGGAGCGGATGCCACACTTGGCGGAATGGCAGCAACCAATGCGAGTGGAACTACATCGGTTAAATATGGGGTCATGCGTGATCAGGTGCGTGATCTGGAAGTAGTTTTGGCTGATGGATCGATCATACATACAGGCAATTTAGCAGCTAAATCCTCCTCAGGATACCATCTGAATGGGTTTTTCGTTGGATCTGAGGGGACGCTTGGATGCTTTACAGAATTGACATTACGAGTATATGGAATTCCAGAGCATGTGATGGCAGCGAGAGCTTCTTTTCCTTCACTGAATGATGCGGTTGAAGCCGTAGTTTCCATTTTACAGGCAGGGGTTCCGATTGCGAGGGTGGAGCTTGTCGATGAGCCATCCATGAAGCAGGTGAACCTGTTCAGTGAAACCAATTATAACGAACGTCCGACACTCTTTTTGGAGTTTCACGGCAATGAAGCTGGTTTGATGCAGGATGTTGCATTCACCAGAGAAATTGTCGAAGACCATCACTGTCTCGATATTGAAATTGAAACCGATAATGCAGCAAGAAACCGCTTGTGGGAGGCCCGGCATAACCTTGCTTATGCATATATCCATGGCCATCCCGGGAAGAAAATGATGGTAACTGATGTATGCTTGCCGATTTCAGAACTTTCTGGCGCTATCAGCCATGCCAGGGAAGCGGTCGAAGCACTTGGGCTTCCTGGAGGAATCGTCGGGCATGTGGGGGATGGAAACTACCATACACTCCTGATGATTGATATGGGTAACCCTGATGAGGTGGAAAAGGCAGAAAAGTTCAATGAACAAATCGTCCTCTATGCTCTTGAGCGGGGCGGCACCTGCACGGGTGAGCATGGTGTAGGGGTTGGCAAGCAGAAATATCAGCAAAAAGAACATGGTCAGGCGCTGATGGTTATGGAAAAAATTAAACGCGCCCTGGATCCGGATAACCTCTTTAATCCAAATAAAATCTTGAAGACAAAAGAAGGAGCGTGATGATATGAAGGTTTTAGAAGCAATCAGTACTATTGCCGGTAAATATTTTGCCGTGTGGGTTATCTTAACATCGGTTATTGCTTTTATGTTTCCAGACCCGTTTTTAGGGCTGGGAGGCTATATCACCATCCTTCTCGGTGTTGTCATGTTTGGAATGGGACTCACATTAAAGGCAGTCGATTTTAAAATTATTTTTACGAAACCTCTGCCGGTGGTAATTGGAGTATGTGCCCAATTCATCATCATGCCGCTGGTCGCTTTCGTCATTGCAAAACTTTTGAACTTGCCGGCAGAATTGGCAGCAGGCCTGGTATTGCTCGGATGTGTACCAGGGGGAACTGCCTCTAACGTTATGGTGTATCTGGCTAAGGGCAATGTTCCCTTGTCCATAGCCATGACTTCCGTATCAACTTTACTCGCGCCAATCATGACACCGCTGCTTCTCCTCCTGCTTGCGGGCCAGTGGATGCCGGTTGATGCAGTGGCCATGTTTATGTCTATTGTCCAGGTCATTATTGTACCAATTGTTTTGGGATTGGCAATTAAGAAATTCTTCCCCGTGGCAGTGGAAAAAAGCTTAACAGTTTTACCGTTAATTTCAGTGGCAGCTATTATTACCATCGTGGCTGCAGTCGTCTCAGGTAATTCGGCAACTATTGCTGCATCAGGACTTCTGATTTTTACAGCTGTCATGCTGCACAATGGTTTTGGACTCATGATTGGCTACTTGGCAGGAAAAGCGCTTGGACAGGGTGAAGTAAACCGGAGAGCGATTGCCATTGAAGTTGGCATGCAGAACTCAGGGCTTGGTGTTGCACTTGCGACTGCACACTTTGGTCCCCTGGCGGCGCTTCCAAGCGTACTGGCAGCTGCCTGGCACAACATTTCAGGACCGATTCTTGCGACTTATTGGTCTAAAAAACCTGTTGGTGAAAGTGAAGTTGAAACGCCAGTTAAGCCAGCTGAAGTGAAACTGTAGATATGAATTTAGGTGTCCGCTCTTTTGGATTGAGAGGGCGGGCATTATTTTGTGCCTATCGAAAATTGGCTAAAAATTTTACTAGCTATTGACAACGTTTACATATAATACTAGAATTGTGACATGACAAGTTAACTATGGTGGAGAAACGGAGAACCCATGCTTTTTTACACTTCCATTCCCGGAAGTGTTATTAAAGTGTGGGTTTTGTTTTTTTTAGCAGTTAATAATGTTGTCGAATAGATCTATGGGGGGAAATAAATGTTCAAAATGTTTAAGCCTGCTCCTCCAATTGAGAGATTGCCTGAAGAACAAATTGATTCTGAGTATAAGAAACTTAGATTTCAAGTCTTTCTGGGAATTTTCATTGGTTATGCAGCGTATTACTTGATTCGGAAGAACTTCTCGCTGGCTATGCCGTACTTTATTGAAGAAGGATTCTCCAAAACTGAACTTGGTTTTGCACTATCAGCTATTTCGATTTCCTATGGCATCAGTAAATTCGTCATGGGGACCTTTTCAGATCGGAGTAATCCAAGAGTGTTCTTGCCTGCAGGGTTAATTCTTTCTGCAATTATTTCTTTATTAATGGGGTTTGTACCTTTCTTTACTTCGTCTGTTTCCATCATGTTTATTATGCTTTTCTTAAATGGATGGTTCCAGGGAATGGGCTGGCCGCCATCTGGCCGTGTTCTGGTACACTGGTTCAGCATCAATGAAAGAGGAAACAAAACAGCCATTTGGAATGTAGCTCATAACGTCGGCGGCGGTCTAATGGCACCTCTGGCTGTGGCGGGTGCAGCATTGTTCGCTGGCATAGCCGGTACCTCTTCTTCAGGCTATGAAGGTGTATTCATTTTACCGGCACTCGTAGCTATTGTTATTGCATTCATGGCCTACTTCCTCATTCGTGATACTCCCCAATCGGCTGGGCTGCCATCCATTGAAGAATATCGCAATGATTATCCAAGCAGAAGCAAGAAAACCTTTGAGACTGAATTAACAACAAAAGAAATTCTTTTCAAGTATGTATTAAATAATAAATGGGTTTGGGCAATTGCTATTGCTAATATTTTCGTTTATTTCGTCCGTTATGGTGTACTGGACTGGGCACCAACATATTTGAGCGAGGAGAAAGGCTTCGATATGAGCAAATCCAGTGTAGCCTATTTTTTATATGAGTGGGCAGGTATACCAGGAACACTATTATGCGGATGGATCTCAGATAAGTTTTTCAAAGGGCGCCGAGGTCCTGCAGGATTTGTATTTATGCTGGGAGTATTAATCGCAGTCCTTGTTTACTGGTTTAACCCTGCAGGAAATCCAACGATAGACATGATTTGTCTGATTGCGATCGGTTTCCTTATTTATGGACCGGTAATGTTAATTGGCCTTCAGGCACTTGATTTTGTTCCTAAAAAGGCTGCCGGAACTGCCGCAGGATTAACTGGATTGTTTGGTTACCTCGGAGGTACTGTAACTGCTAATGCGTTAATGGGTGTCATCGTAGATGTATCCGGATGGGATGCAGGATTTATGCTGTTAACCGCATCTTGTGTACTTGCAGCCCTCATTTTTGCAGTAACATGGAATGTAAGGGGACAAGAAGTAGTTAAAAATCAGCATTAAGACTTAGAAAACTGCTCAAATTATTGGGCAGTTTTTTTTTCATACTAATGAGAAACGTATTGACTAACAGAAAAAAATGGAATATATTTTAATTAACGATTAACAAAATGTTAATTAATAAGAGGTGAACCAATTTGAAGAATAAGTTTATTACCCCTGACGGTTATACAAGTGATATTGCGGTTTTTACCATCACATCTGAACAAGTTGGAGAGTATAAACCTCCAAAAAAAGAGCTGAAAATCATGCTGATTAAAAGAAGTGAACTGGACCATGAAGGAAATCCAAATATGGAAGCAGGTAAGTGGGCGCTTCCAGGAGGATTTGTCCGGCCAGGAGAGACAGCTTTTCAGACAGCAGAGCGAAGATTAGCGGAGGAAACCGGAGTGGAAGGGTTGAAAATAAAGCATTTTGGTGTTTATGATTCTCCTGGCCGGGATCAGCGGGGATGGATTATCTCTAATGCGCACTATGTTATCACTAATGAAGCGGCTTTAGCCAGCCGGAAAAAGACTTATGATGCATCTGAGATTGAGTTATTTTCACTTGAAGACGCAGTTAAACTTGATTTTGCTTTTGATCATCAGACCATTATCGATGATGCAGTCTGGTTTATTAAAAAAGATATGGCACTGACAACACTGGCTAAGCATTTTCTTCCAAAAGAATTCGTGCTTTCTGAACTCCAGGGCGTCTTATTGACGGTATTGGATGACTCAACGATTTCGACTGATGCTGCCTTTTTCAGAAAAGCACCGACACTTCCATTTATTGAAGCTGTAATGGAAAACGGAAAGCCTAAGAAATCAAACCGCTATTCAAAAACGCCGGCTCAGCTTTATCGATTCAATGACTTTCAGCCGATTGTGTCAGTATATCGAAACAAGCTGCAAGGGTGAAAATGCAAATATTTAAGGGAGAGATACACATGGGGATTTTTAAAAACTGGACGCGATTTGAAATTATATGGCTGATCACGTTTACACTGGTTAACATTTATCTATTCTTTGCCTGGTCTGATTCACTTCTTGGCCTGGTTTCATCTATAAGCGGCATGTTATGTGTGGTGCTGGTGGCAAAAGGTAAGATTGCAAACTATTACTTTGGTATTGTTCAAACCTTAACTTATGCTTATATTGCTTACGGATATGGTCTTTATGGTGAAGCCATGCTTAATGCCCTGTTTTATTTTCCAATACAATTTATTGGGATGTATCTATGGAGGCAGCATAAAACAAATCGCGGTGTTAAAGGGGAAGATGTGCAGGTTAAAAGCCTGACTAAAACAGGATGGTTCTATACATTAGTATCCATTTTCATTCTTACAATTGGGTATGGGTTTTTCCTTAAATATTTAGAGGGGAAATTTGTCTGGACGGATTCAGCTACTAACGTTCTTTCTATAACTGCGCAGATCTTAATGCTGAAGAGATTTGCGGAGCAATGGCTCCTCTGGATTTCCGTTAATGTTTTATCCATTATCCTGTGGACGAGTGCCCTTATCTCACAGGGGGGCAATGACTTCTCGATGTTAGTCATGTGGACTGCTTTCCTGGTCAACAGCATTTATGGATATATCAACTGGCGGAAATTATATGTGAAACAGAATAAGGAGGAGGTCTAAATGACAGTCGGATTTATTGGAGGCAAGTTTCTCCCGCTTCATCTTGGCCATGTTTATGCCATCGTTCAGGCTTCCTCCACCGTGGATGAACTGTATGTTGTGCTGTCTCATAGCGAATTGCGTGACAGACAATTATGCCAGCATTCTAAAATGCCTTATATCCCGTCTCATATCCGCTTGCGCTGGCTCAGTCAATTAACTAAAGATATGCCGCATGTGAAGGTCATATCCATTAAAGACAATCAGGGGGATGAGGATTACAACTGGGCAGAAGGTGCAGTAGAGATAAAAAAGGCAATTGGAAAGCGAATTGATTATGTATTTAGTTCAGAGTATGAATATAACGAGATCTTTACTAAACTTTATCCTGAAGCGAAACACGAATTGATTGATCCAAGCCGGAGACAGGTGAATATATCGGCAACAGCGATCCGCAATGAAGGAGTCTTTCATCATTGGGAATACATTCCGGACTTTGTTAAACCATATTTCGTTAAGAAGGTTGTAGTAGTGGGAACCGAGAGCTGCGGGAAATCTACCCTGACGAGAAATCTTGCTAAAATCTACAACACTTCTTTTGTGGAGGAATATGGCAGAACGGTTTGCGAAGAATTAGGCGGCTGCGATGGAATTATGGTGAAGGAGGATTACCACAAAATTGCATATGGCCATAAGCTTAGTGAAATTAAGGCGATTGAAAAAGCGAACAGAGTTGTTTTTATCGACACAGAGGCAATCGTGACTCAGTTTTACTCCAGCCTATACAACAATGAGCATCAAACAGTGCTGGATGAAATAGCGAACCTGCAGGATTATGACCTATGGCTATATCTTGAACCTGATGTGAAATGGGTGGATGATGGACTTCGTGTTCATGGAGAGAATGAAGTAAGGCTCCAAAACAACGATGCTCTAAAAACACTGCTGAACAACCATAAGATTAATTACAAAACCCTCAAAGGAGATTATAAGGAGCGGCTTCAGGGTGCAATAGGGCATATAGAAGAGCTGCTAAAACTTTGAATAAGTGATTGACAAAAACAATAATATTATTTATCCTTTTAAAAAACCAAATGAAATGCTTTCATTCGTATAACTCCAATAATATGGTTTGGAGGTCTCTACCAGGAACCTATAATTCCTGATTACGAAGAAGATACATGTGCTGTATTTTCTTCGTAATCAGGAATTTTTTTTTTGTAAAAAATCTAGGAGGTCAAGCTATGAATTTTACTAATATGCCTAAAATTGAACTTCACTGCCATTTGGACGGAAGTGTAAGACCTGAAACCATCATAGATATCGCGGAAAGAGATGGCATCAGCCTGCCTTCTTTTGATAAAGAAAAAATCAAAGGAGAACTAATTGCCCCGTTGGATTGCGAATCTTTGGATGAATATCTAAAAAGATTCTCCATTCCTAACTTGGTCATGCAGTCAAAGGAAAATTTAAAAAGAATTTCCTTTGAGCTTTTTGAAGATGCAGCAAATGAAAATGTGAAGTACATGGAGGTGCGCTTTGCCCCTTTACTTCATACGCGGAAGGGATTATCCGTAGAAAAAATCATCCAAAGTGTGATTGAAGGGATAAGAGAAGCTGAAGAAGTATTTGATATTAAAGGAAATATTATTTTATCATGCATGAGAACGATGAGGGCAGAAAGTGCATTTGAGGTCGTTGAAAAGGGAAGGGGATTCCTGGGAAAAGGGGTTGTCGCAATAGATTTGTGTGCTTCCGAGGAGGAAGGCTTCTGCGGGAAATTCATTGAACCGATCGCGCTGGCCAGAGAATATGGATACAAAGTCACCATTCATGCCGGTGAAACGGGAATCGGTAAAAATGTGCTGGAGGCCGTTGAATGGCTGGGAGCTGAACGAATCGGACACGGTGTATTTATTAAAGACTGTGAAGAGGCTTACAAGCTTGTAAAGGAAAAACAAGTTGTGCTTGAAATGTGCCCAACCAGCAATGTTCAAACGAAAGCGGTAAACCAATTTAGCGAACACCCAATTTCCGACTTCCATCGGGATGGAATAAAAGTAACAGTTAATACGGATAACAGAACAGTATCGGATACAACGATGGCAAAGGAGTGTGCAATAGTTTCAAAGACATTCGCTATGAGTGATCAGGATTATAAGCACATATACACAAATAGCGTGGAAGCTTCGTTTGCGGATGAAGAGACAAAGCAAAAGCTGATTGGATATGTAATGGATATCTAATAAAGAAGGTGTCTGCCCTTAGCAAAAATTATTACGTTTGGGGGCAGACACCTTAGTAAAGGATAGAAGAAGTTATTTTTCAGATGCAAATAACTTTAGATCTTCACCATCCAAAATAATGGTTCCTTCATAGTTCATGCCGATCTTTTCAAGCAGTGCTGAGGAAGAATGATTGTCTAAGGTTGTGATAGCCAATATCCGTTCCAGATCATGCTGGTTATGGCCATATTTTAATACAGCAGAAGCTGACTCAAACCCGTAGCCTTGCGTTTGATATCTGGATAAAAAAGCAAATCCAATATCTACATTGTCCAGAGTATCCCGTTTTATCAATCCGCACATTCCAATGGGAGTGTTTCCTTCCTTCCGTTCAACTATAAAGAGGCCAAAGCCCGCCTGAGAGTACATTTTCATGGGTCCGGTCACAATATAATTCTTTGCATCTTCAAGGGTACGTACACCTTTATCGCCAATATAACGAATCCATGAAGGTTCGTTTAAAAGTTCGAGAATGAATGCTGCATCATCCGGTGTTAACCAGCGAAGAATCAATCGATCAGTTTCAAGTACTTTCAACTATTTTAACACCTCGATCCTCTTAGGCTGTAACCATAAGTTTAAAATCATATTTTTTCAAATGCTATAACAAATATATAAGTTAAGTTATTATATGGGCAAATTTTTAATTCCATTTTTTGGATTGGTAATTCTCCCATTGATTCACTAATGAGTTATCCCTGTAAACCTGTTAGCCTTGTAAGTGGCCTGTTTTTGCCTAAAAACTACAAACAGGAGGTTTACAAAATGAAAAATTTAGTAACATTTGTTGCTGCCATTTCCCTCATTATGGGTTCATATAGCATGTTTCCTGCAGATCATTTCGATGCTGAGACAGTGGATCAGAAAGCTCCAGAGACACTGACATATAAAAAAGTTGAAGTTGACGCGAAGGAGTCATCATCAACGGATCATCGATTCATTAAAGAGGAAGAAAAGAAGCTGCTTGCACGTCTTGTACAAGCTGAAGCAGAAGGGGAGCCGTTTGAAGGAAAAGTTGCTGTTGCTGACGTGGTTCTGAACCGTGTCGAGCATGAACAATTCCCGGATTCGGTCAAGGAAGTTATTTATCAGAAGAATGCTTTTGAACCAGTTCAAAATGGTTCCATCAATGAACCTGCAAGCAATGAAGCAGTTCAGGCCGTTGAGAAAGCACTCATTGATAAGGAGCAAAACGATGAGCTTCTTTATTTTTATAACCCTGACACGGCTACAAGCCAGTGGATTTTTTCTCGAGAAGTAGTAAAAAAAATAGGCAACCATGCATTTGCTATATAAAGGCGCGTTCAGCATAAAAAGCTGCGCGCTTTTTTTGTTGCAGAAAAATGAAATTGGAGAAAGAATAAAAAAGAAAGATGGCCAAAATTATTAAAGGAATAATTCCAATTAGGGAGAGGGTTGAAATGGAGATCATCGTAAAGAAATTATCTGAAACAGAAGTAGCGTATATCAGGCGTACAGAAAGTTATTTTGAGCCGCAGTATCATTGAGGAAGATTGATTAGCTGGGCAAGCACCAATGGGTTATTTCCCCTGGCGGAATCTTTCATAGGTATTTCACTGGATAACCCTGAGCTGGTGGAGAGCAATAATTGCCGCCATGATGCGTGTATTACAATCCCTGAAGGATTTGATAAAAAGGGGGATAAGCAAATAATGTTTAAAAAGCCTGCTGCCGGGGATGATGCAATTTATCCATTCTATGATGCACCTGATAAATTACGGTATGCCTATCAGTATATGTTTAGAGAATGGCTCCCAATTAGCGAATATGACCCTGATTACGATAGACATAACCTTGAAATTAATCTGAATAATCCTGCTGAAGATACAGAAGGGAAATGCAGAGTTGTTCTATATGTACCGGTGCGAAAAAAGATTATCGGATGAAGTTACCGTTTATCCGATAAAACCCAAAAAATGCCGCGTCAAAGCTCGAGAATGATACCTCTTACCCATAAAATCAGTAATAAACGGCATCAAAGGACTGGTTAGGTACCGTTTATCCAATAAAACCAGACATAAGCAGCGTCAAAGCTTGTAGTTGATACTTCTTATCCAATGGAAGCAGTAATAAACGGCGTCAAAGCTCGTGAAGATACCTCATATCCAATAAAACCAGTAATAATCGACATACAAGCTAATGATAGAAACACCTTATCCACTGCCAAGCAGGCCAAACTGCTGTCAAAATTCCGCATTCAATTGAAGTGCGTTAAAACTGATCAGTGTTACTGCATTTCCGCGTTTCCCTACTGCCCTATATATGCGGGAGTAATTTTTGCTAAACTCCCTCCCATTTTCTTCTCGCTTAAATCCATTACATCCATTCCACAACTAGTTTATAATAAAAATGATGTCTGCATGAGATAATTTCAGTCTCTAAGACACAAAGATGTGTAAGAAGGTGAACAAAATCAACATCATTGAAACAAGGGTGAGAAGTTTTATTGATGATATTCAGCACCCGAAGCAAAAGAAGAAGTTAAATATAAACGATTTAGAATTTCAGCTGCGAAAATTACTGGATGACTATTATGAACTGGATGGTTATTCCCTTTTTTATGAAGCCATTCTATCATTGCAGGATGAAGGGCAGCTGACTCCTATACATAATAATCAATACAACGGGAAAACACCGGCGTTGTCTTTATATTACTGGGTTAATGTGAAATCTCAAGCTGACAAATGGGACCGGCTCGAGATGATGAAGCTGAGTGATCTGTTCGATTTCTCATTTTATGAAAGGCACCCGGAGTGGCAGACGAAAGAGGAATGGGGCCGTATTCATTGTTTATATGGTTTTCTCCAAACGAGCGGTGAACGGGAAACAGTTTCACTTGAAGAGAGAAGCCTGGAGCTGTTCGGCCACGAAAAATTTCTGCTGGATGGGATCAGTTTTCCTGATGGAAAGGGCTTTTTAGCAAGAATTGGCATATCTGAAGAGCAGCTCAAGGTGGTTAAATACGGGGAACCTTTTGTTTTTTGGATGAAGCAGGGAAAAGAGATCAAAGATATTCAGAGAGTGCTGATTGTCGAGAATCTATCATTCTTTCATACTTCAATTCAATTATTGGAAAGGGATCTGCTTGATTATGAGCCTGAACTTATCATATATGGAGAAGGAACTAAAATAGAACGCAGCTTTTCGTTTTTCTTTAAAATTTTCCCTGTTAAATCGTATCTATTCTACTATGCAGGAGATCTTGATGCGGCAGGGTACGGGATCATGACCAGGCTGATAGAAAAATATCCTGATAGCTGCATTCAGCCTGCATTAAAGATTTATCGTAAAATGCTGGAATGTCTTGATCAAAGAAATGAACAGAGATCAGGACAGTCTCAATATTTTAAATACCGTGATGCCTTCTTCAAGTGGTTTACGGAAGAAGAAAAAGAACTCTTAATGCAATTGTGGCATGAAAATAAACGGATTCCTCAGGAAGTCCTGACAATTGAAACATGGAGGAGATGGATGTGAACGAATCATGGGAAGGATTCGCCCAGCGGATGCAGCGTTTGAATCCGCTGTTTGAGCTTGGGAGAGGAATGGAAGTCGGAGAACTGAAGCCTCATATCCAGACAATTCTGATGCAGGTGCTCCTCACCATTTTTTACCGCGAATTGAATGATGATGATCATCGGCGAAAATCGGATATCAAATATATGGTCGAAGATTCGATTAAACAAATGAAGCTTTTGGCTGATGAGAAGCAGATTGAACGAATTACAAGCGGGCTTCTGTATCAGGGAAAAGAAGAATACAGCAGGCCGTTTGAAGCCCTTTATTACGATGAAATCAGGCAGTCATGGGAGACACAGGTATTCCGCTATGTGACAATGGATGAATTATATACAAACCTGGAAATGGGCGGATCAATCGTTTATAAGCTTACTGATATCTCACAGGAAATGATTTTCATGAGCAGGGAAATGGCAGAAGAATTCTCGATCACCATTGAACAGCTTTACAGTATGCAGCTGATTAAAAACGGCAATTTCCGCAAAGCTACCCGAAACCTCGATCACCTCATTTCACGGGTCAACCGCTTAATGTCAAGAGAATTCTCCTTTCAAAAAGAAATGATTAATAATCCCAAAATCTTATTGATGGAAGAAGAAATGCAAAGGGCTGATAACCGTGCGGAAATTGAAAAGCAGTTCGAAGAAGAGAAGAATCACTTCCGCACCATCAGCAGCATGATCGAAAAAACGAAACGAAGAAATGAGGAAAATGATCTCATACAAAAAGAGTTGATCTTACTCCAGGAAAAGATCGGCCATACAAGGCAATTGCATGACCGTTTCGCCAAGCTTGTGATTCAGAATATCTCCTATGAAATAAAATTAAAAGCGGAAAACCCCTCACTGTTTTGGGAAACGAGCCTCGTTTCGTTTCGTGAGCATATTTATGAAAATTGGTTCATGAAGGAGGGGGGATCTTCCTTTAATCGTGTTGAGCAGGTACTGGGTCCTTTATTTTCACCAAAGAATGAATTTATCTTACCTTTGGATTGGATTTGGGGCGAACAGGAATTTGATGAAAAACAGCAGACAGAGGCGATAGAGGAAGAAACGGAAGAGGAAAGTATTACACGGCAGCGCGTTACCAACTGGGATTCTGTTATCAAGGCCTGGAGCTATGTATTTCAATATTTGCAGTCATATGGAGAGTTTTCGCTGGCTGACTTAACGACATTGCCGCTAGAGGTACAGGATTTCTGGTTTGAGGAATCGGAAACGATTGATTTATGGATGATGTTTGATAAAAAGCCGCTGAAGGTACAGGTGCTGCACCGGAGGGAAGAGTCTCTGAGCGATGAGCGGGAAATTCTTCTGTATAAACTGATGCAGGAGTATCCGCAATTCCAGGTGTTTGAAGGATTGAAACTTTATACCGAGTTTGATCATCGGGCAGAGCCTTTCCTTTGGTATCAAATGAAAATCACTCCGTTTAAAATTTGTGTTCAGGAGGAGAAGTAATGAGTGCAGAAAGTATTAAGACTGCATCAGCAGTTTATTTTACGCTATTAAAAGACAAGGTCATTGATGAAAGCAGCGAGCACTTTCAGGCGTATTTCGATCCTGATGTAAGACAGACGGTGCTTTTAATGGCAGACGAATCAGGGACCTTTATCATTGAATCACCTAAACGGATTCAGCTCGTTGTCCAGCCGACCGGCTCTGTTTTTGCAACGAATTTTACACATATGAAGGACAGGCATAAGCAGGTTGAAACAAAAAAACATTTTCACCTGATGAGTGTTGTTATTATGGCATTCCTTGCAGCCATCGACCGCAATCAGGCGGCTAAGATCCGCACCAAGCGCGAAGGAATCAGCTTCTATACATTGGAGCGGCAAGTCAATGATGTCATTGTGAATTGGGATAGCCTGCTTAAAGTAAAACCGGATTTCGGAGAAGACGAAAAAATTGATATGAAAGACGTTGTGACCACATGGAAATACATGGAGGTCGACACAGATGATTACGGAGTTAAGAAAGCCAATCGCAGAACGAGGATCGGTTTGATTACAAGTGCCATGCGTCTGTTGGAAACAGAAGGGCTCATTGTCATCCTGGATCGGGAGGATATACCGAAGGCCATTCCAAAGCAGGAGTTATTTGAGCGGATTGAATATCTGTATCATGACTATGACCGTTATGAAATGTTCAAGGAATTAATGAAAACCGAGGAGGATCAGCATGCCGAAAATACATCGAATTAG
This sequence comes from Cytobacillus sp. FSL R5-0377, assembly GCF_038004385.1. Classification (NCBI taxonomy): domain Bacteria; kingdom Bacillati; phylum Bacillota; class Bacilli; order Caryophanales; family Bacillaceae; genus Cytobacillus; species Cytobacillus sp. FSL R5-0377. The sequence continues at coordinate 548,673 of NZ_JBBORA010000001.1, read as the reverse complement.
AATTGCCGGCCTGAAATATGATGGCATGCAAAAGCAGTATAAGGACACCATATTTAACTTTCATAATGGGGAAACTTCCACAAATGGCCTCATATCGATGATGAATGGCGGCGGGAAAGGTGTTTTCCTGCAGACTATATTTCAGATCCTTAAGCCGGGTACCGCTTGGGGAAAGCAGAATAACCGATATTATCAGCAATTCTTTTTTAATAATAAAGAGCAGTTCCTGCCTTATACCTTTCATGTTCTGGTTCAATGGGAGCTCGACGGTTCAGACCGCAGGCATTTGGTGACGGGCGGTATGTTTTCAGCAGAACAGCGGATTTCCATGAATGAAGAAAGCGGAGAAAGCAAACCGCTTGAACAGGAAGCGAAAATCGTCCCTGATATTACCTTTTATACAAGAGAGTTTGAAAGAAAAGAAGAAGCATCACTTGATCATATTCCGCTCTATGAAGATGGAGAGCTTGCTGAAACAGAAGGACTGAAGGATTATTTAAAATGGAATGGGTACGATGTTTACCGGGACACTAAGAAACACTACCGTATTCTTGATACATATGGGATTAACCGAAAAGACTGGGATATTATGAAGGATATTAATAAGGATGAAGGCGGGGTTGGAAAATTCTTTGAAGGGGCTGAAGATGATCATTCCCTTTTCCAAAAGCGTATTATTCCTACAGTCAGTCAGGTTCTGCATCGGACGGAGCATCAGAAGAACGATCTGGTTGAGATTTTTAAAAGCCAGGCAAGCATTGCGAAAGACCTCCCTGTTTTGCTGAAGAGAGAGCAGGCACATAAAGAGTTTCTGGAAGATATCCTTCCATTTGAAGAGAGTCTTGAAAAGGGTGTCGGGCATAGGGAAATTGTGGAGGACAGCATTAAAGCTGGAAGACAGCTGCTTGGCGCGTTAGAGCACTTGAAGAAAACAGAAGAAGAAACACTCATAGAGCTTGATAAGGAAATTGAAAAATTAACAGGCCGGCAAGTGGATCTGCGTTTTCAGAAAGATAATCTTGAATATGCTAAAGCACACCGGGAAGTGCTGACTTGGGAGAAGAACTTAGCGGAAGAGCAGAAGAAGCATTTAGTTCTGAAGGAAGTTGTTAAGGAAAAGCAGGAGAGAAAAGAGGAGCTGGCTTTTCAGCTGTTATTGAAAGAATGGCATGAAGGGGATCAAAGCATCAGTGCGCTTTCCCAGCAGATTGCAAAGCTTGAGCAAAACAGCGGCCTGGAGCAAGTGAATGAAAGAATGGATGAGATCAAAAAAGAAGCGGCACAGCAGTGGGAAAAAGCCTCCGCTGCCATTGGGGAAGCCGTTCAGCATTATACAGGTTATCAGAAATATTTAAAGAAAAAAGCAAACGACCTGTCTAAGCAGGATAAACAAAAGACCCAGGAGATTGCCAAGCTTCGTACGGAAATTGATTTTCTTTATACCCAAATCCATGAATTTGAATCAAAAGAAGAACAGCTCATCAAGGAATTCGGTGACCGCATTACCTATGATTTAACGGGTTTAATAGAAAATCTGCATAAACAGAAAGAAACCAAAGAAGCGGCACTCGATGATATTCAGGCAAAAGAGCATAGATCAAATGGAAAGCAGAATCAGCTTGCTTCTTCCCATGGCACACTCGCGCAATCCATCCAGTTTTCTGAAGAAAAATGTGAAGAGTTGAAAAGGAAAAAGGAAGACCAGCAGCAGAAAGAAACAAAGCTGTACAATCGGCTGCAGGGCGTTCTGCAAGGTGTTACAGCTCCATTCACAAATGCCCTTTTATCAAAATACTCCTTGGAAGTGGAAGAGCTTCTCGTGCAAAATCGCGGGCAAGCGGAAGAATTAAAGAAAGCACTCTGGGAAACGCAGCTGGATTATGCCTTGAATGATGAGCATTTCTGGATTGCAAATAATGATGTGAAGGAACTGAAGGAATGGATTGATGAAAAGACCGGTATTGACGTATTTTACGGATCCCAATTTCTCCAAACCTTAAAGCCGGATGAAATGGAAAGCCACATGCTTGCTCATCCGCTCCTGCCATATGGCTTGGTGGTCAGCAGGACTCAATGGGAAAAAATCAATAAGCAGGTTCTTAGCGGTAGGATGTTTAAAAGTCCGGTCCCGATTTTTATGCGTGAAGATATGGCTGGCGAAAATCAGCAGAATGCCTTTGTGATGATCACTGGGACAGAGAAGGAGCTGCTGGCGGATAAAAATCAATTCACAAACTGGACAATTCAGATTGCGAAACAAATTGAAGAAAAGAAAGAAACTCTTGCAGAGCTGGAAAAAACAGAAACAGCTCTGCGCCGTATTATGAAAGAAATAGACCGGTTCCTTGCAAGCGACCTTGCTGTTGATCTCGAAAAAGCACAGCTTCAGGAAAAGGAAGCCCTGCTTTCGAGAAAAACAGAGCTGCAGGCTATCATTGTGCAGGAGGAAAAAGAAAAAGAACTGCAGCTGGGACTTAGAGAACAGCTGGACAAGACGAAGAAAAAGATTGATAAGCTTTCTAAAGAGGCAGAATCCTTAGCGGAATTTAACCGTGAAAAGTCGGTGCAACAGGAAAATAAACGGGTAAAGCAGGAAAAAGAGAAGCAGAAGGAAGCATTTGAGAAGCTGCAGAATGAGCTGGGGAACGAGCTTCAGTCCATTGCAGACCTTCAGGAAAAGTGGAGCCAGACCTATCTGGAATGGAAGCTGTCAGCCGAGCAGGATATTAAGAAGATCAGCTTCTTTATTGAAGGTGCTTCTTTCCCAGCCGCTGAAAAAGCTGAAGCTTCCGATGAGGTTCCGCGATTATCACCTTATATTTTAGAAGAAATCAATGGCAGTATGGAAGAGCTTAAACAGCTTCAAAAATCCAAAGAAGAACAAGCGAGTGAACTGCTCGCGATTCAGGCGACAAGGGTATCAGAACAAAAGCAGCAATTGAAGCTGGAGAAAAAACTTCATGCTCTTAATGAAGAGTGGAAGGATGCGCCTGTACCGGATGAACCAATAAGTATTTTAGAAAAAATGGTTCAGACAGCTGCAAAGGAAACAAAGGCAGCAGAAAAAGAAGAACGTGAACAGGAAAAGGCCGTAACCATTGCGGAAACTTCCTTAAAGCATGGAAGAGACCAGCGAAAAAAATCCGCTAAAAAAGTGGCCAAGCATGATCAGCAGCCTGAAGAATGGGAAGACCTTGATCTGGAAGTCAAGACGGTTGAAATCACTGACCAGACCAAACAGACAAATGCAGAGTTAAAGCAAACGGAAGAGCGTAAAAAAGAGACAGAACAAAACATAACTGAGTTTGAAAACAATCAATTGCATTTGTCCGTCATTCTTAAAGAGGAAGCGGCCGCATTTACAGATGAGGATATAGAGAAATTAAAGACTCAGGGAAAACAAAGCATCTTATCCTGGAGTGAAAAACATCAGGCTATTCAGGATGAAGGGCAGGAAAAGCATGCAAAGATTGAACAATCACTAAGGAATTTAAAGCTTGCTATTGAAGGAAAGGATTGGGAAATCCGCTTTAAAAATGAAGTCTTAACCACGCTTGATCATATGGATACAAGGCATTATGCGCATATTCAAAGTGTCGTCCTGAACATGAAGCGCTTTTCACAGAGCGGCCTGGAGCAGCTGGAGCGCGACAAAGAACGGGCGGAAAAGGCGCAAAACTTCTGGGCAAGCCGGGCAAGTATGAAAGTAATGAGCATTTCAGAGGCTATTCGTTCAATGATTGCAAAAATGAAGCTAAAGAATGAACGGGGTTCATTCCCTCTTGTCCAGCTCAAAGAAGACATTCTGCCTAAAAAAGCGGAAGATGTTGAACCTTTACTGAAACAGCATTTTGTTTCCGCGATAAACAAAATTACAAAGCGCTTCGAGATGATTGATGACAATAATCAGCTGCTGGATCAGGAAATCAAACAGCTCATCAGTGATGAGCAGATTTTATTTATCTCGCTAAGGAATCGTTATCCGGAGCTGCTGGTATATAATATGCGTACTGACAATGCCTTCATGTACGGGAAACCGCAGCGTGAGCATTATTCTACCTGGCAGACGATCAACCAGGGTTCAAAGACTAAATCAGATGGCAGCGGAGGCCAAAAGCTTTCCGCCCGCATGGTCATGATGATGATGCTACTTTCGGTTAAAAGTGAAACGGATCAAAGCTGGGTTCCGCTGGTCTGTGATAACCCGTTCGGACAAGCAGCTTCTGCCCATGTGCTTGATCCGATTTTCGCTGTAGCCGATAAGCTGAAGTTCCAATTCATTGTCGTTACTCCTCCTGAATTGGTGAAGACAGAGATCAGTCAGAGGTTTGATTCGTACTATAAATTGGATTTCATCCGCGAAAAAGGAAAAGAGATTGTTTCGGATACGATTGTTCCAGCATTCCGGATTTATCAGGGGGAGGAAGCTGTTCAATAAGTAACGTTCCGGTAAAAATTGATTAAGATATTTAATCCTATAAACTAGAAAAATCGCTCTGAGTTTTAACTCATGAGCGATTTTTATGATTGTCCAAGTCTCACTTCGTCCAACTAATGAAGGAGTGATATAGTTATTAGTTAGTTAATTTTCCTTTTTTGACATGATTTCTAGCAGAATTTGAATGTTCTTTACTCCATCATTTTCCCTAAGGGACCAAAAATGTAATGCAGAAGAGAGATCGGTCCAGGCAGGTCTTCCAGGTTAAAAAAAGACAACAGGGTGGAGATAGACAGAATTGCAGCAAAAGTGATTTTGTCAGTCTTCGAGGACTTTTTGAGCTGCTTCCACTCGAAAATGACAATTAACCATATCAAAACCTGCACGATAACAATAGTTGTCCAATCCCATTGCATTATTCCTTCACCTCATCTCGCGGAAGTGCAGCAGGAGGGCCGATATATCCAGGCCTTCTTACTTTGGCTTTGACCTTGATTTTTACCTCTACCTCCGGGAACTTTTCATCCCAATTCTCTTTTACCTTTTTCCATTCTTTCGGGTATTTTTGATGGAATCTCCTCCCAAACCCAATGACATCTGCCCTGTATTCCTGCTGGAGCTTTTCAATTGTTTGAGCAACTCTTTCTTTTAAGGCTGCTTCAAAATCTTTCCTAATTTTCTTTATCACTGCTTCATTCATGAGGTTGAAATGAGTTTCATTTTGAACAATATCTCCCTCAAGCCGAATGTTTAGATTCATAATCCAGCGTCCATCTTTAATTTCGGGGCTGAATTTAGTGCTGCCCAGTGTCGGAGTCATGGTAAGTTTTCCGTTTGCCCCTTCAGGTTTAACAGATATGGAGCTTCTTTTAATCTCGTCTTTTAACCATAGCAAGCCTCGGCTTTCTTTTAAATCAAGGGTTCCTGCCATTTTATCGTTTTTGAATATAGCGGCACCAGTAATTACAGGTATCGTTTCATTTGGCTTTCTGGCGCTTTCTGTCTGCTCTAACTTTTTTATATAAGGCATGGACACACTTTCGGATTCATCCATCAAGCCTATATCTACGTCCCTTAGCGTAGTTTGTGTTCCATCTTCATCCTGAGATAATTTCTTTAAGGCATCTCCAGAGTACCTCTCTAAAGGAGGAATCAATGTCAGCATTTCCTTTGCTTCGGCTTCACTTACAAATAATAAAGAATTGCCCCTTGGGCTTGGATGCCGGGCTAAATAATCTATATCTTTCCGTATTCCTTTTTGAGCAAGCCCTTTTCCAAAGATAAATATTTTACATTGTCCCCAAAACAGCCTTCTCGGCACATTTATTTGCAGCAGTGATATAGCATTAGCCAGATTATCTCCTACTCCTTCCCGAACAAAAGTTGAACCAGAACTGGGATCTTCTCCCGTTTCTCCGCTTGTAATGGCACGGGGGATGAACAACTGTACAGAAACTCTTGTTTTCCCATCTTCCAGTCTGTCAATTGCAGCTGCCGTAATGATGGCCAGTTCATTCATTTCCACTCGATCTGAGCAGCCGGAGAGGATTGCAATGCAGAAACAAATGGTGATCAGCAGGCTTCCCTTCAATGGCTCTCCCTCCATTTCCTTCGTGCCATGGCAATAAGCAGCAGCAATAGCGGGAGTACAGTTTGAACGATGACAAAATAAAAAGGCTGAGTTCTTGTAGAAAATTCGACCACTGACATGATATTAGGAATATCCCAATAGCTTAAGAAAATCAGAAGCAGAGCCAATGGAAATACAATTGGCCGATAATCTGAAAGCTTTAATAACTGCGCAAGACCCAAGCTGATAGCATATAAAAAAACAGAGACCTTCACAAAGTTTCCTAGTACCCACGAAGCTGTAATGATGACTTCAAAGTTCTCGAAAAATCCAAATACACTGATGGCACGGACGATTGAATAGACAGGATAAAATTGGTTAACAGATGAAACCCCTAAGAGAGTAAGAACAAAAAAATTAACATATAAGAGAAGCAGCACAATATACAAAGCTGATTTCATCCCCGACCTTAGTCCCTTTTTTGAATCATTGATAAAAGGAAAGATAAAGGCAAGAAGAAACAACTCACTGAACCATGAGCTATGCACCAAACTTCCCTTCATAACAGGGAGCAATCCATTCTCTAAAACTGGCCTCATATAGCTAAGATCAATTTCCTTAAGCAATAAGAGCAGTGATAAAGAAGTAACCATGAATAAAGTTGTGCAAATTACTGCAGATCTGGCCATTACTTCAATCCCGCCACGAACTGCCAAAGCACTGACAAAAACGATAGTAATGGAAAAAATGACGGAAGGCGTCTGCAGCATCACGTTGCCGGTAATGAAATCTGAATACTGTCTGATGACAATGCCTGTAGTATGCAAATAAAAGGAAACAAGAAAGAAATTAAAGAGTTTACCAAGTGCTTTTCCAAGTATTTGCTCACTGTATTCGATAGGGGTCATCCTTGGAAATAATTGATGAAGCTTCCATGCAATGAATACCGTGATAAAACCGATTATAGAACCTGCTATAGGCGTCATCCACATGTCATGCCCGGCTAACCTTCCCGATATGGATGGAATCGAAAGAACACCTGTGGCAATGATAGCCGGGACAATTAAAAATTCCATTTGCAGGGCCGATATTTTTCCCTTTTCCAGCATGTCCATCTCACCGCCATTTTAACTTATTTAACTGCCGCTATTTTCAGGACCTGGTTTTAAGCTGGACCCTTGTTTAGTTTTGTTGTATTTTCCTGTGGAATGAGCTCGCTGATTCATTTTCCATAAAGGCGAACGAAAGAGTGTGTCCTTTACCGCATTTTTTTGCAGTGTTGATACAGGAGTCAGGTATGGTAAACCGAATGATCTTAGCTCTGATAAATGGATGACGAGCAGGATTAGTGCAAGCATTACACCTATTAATCCTAAAGCGCCGCCAAGGAGTATGATGGGAAACCTCAGTAATCGAATGGCAAGTCCCATTGAATAACGGGGGATCATGAAAGAGGCAATACCCGTAATACTCACTACTATAATCATAGGTGCAGAAACAATCCCCGCTTGAACAGCTGCCTGACCAATTACAAGGGCACCCACAATACTAACAGCTGAACCTACTTGTTTTGGAAGGCGTATCCCTGCCTCTCTCAGTCCTTCAAAAGCAACTTCCATTAGAAGGACTTCCACAATGGCAGGGAAGGGGACACTTTCTCTGGAGGACGCAATGCTAAGCATCAGGTCCATGGGAATCATTTCCTGGTGAAATGTTGTTATGGCAACATATATGGCAGGAAGGAATAGGGATACAGCTAAGAAAAGAAACCGAAGAGACCGGATGAAGGTACCAATCCAAAACCTTTCATAATAGTCCTCCTGTGATTGAAACAAACTGAAGAAACTCACGGGAGCAATTAAAGCAAAAGGTGTCCCTTCAATCATTAATACTGCTCTTCCTTCAAGTAAATTTGCACATACCACATCCGGACGTTCCGTGTACAATAACTGGGGAAAAGGAGAATACGGGCTATCTTCAATGAATTGTTCGATATAGCCGCTTTCCAGTACTCCGTCAACAGTAATGCGATTAAGACGGCTTTCTATTTCCTGTATCAGAGTTTTATCCGCTATTTCTTCAATATATGAGATAACTACCTTCGTCTTCGTATATTTGCCTACATGCAGAGTCTTCATTTTCAGTCCCGGGTCTTTAATGATCCGGCGCAGTAAAGATGTATTGACACCGAGTGATTCAGTAAAGCCTTCCCTCGAACCCCGAATGGAGGTCTCAGCCTGCGGTTCTTCTATCGAACGCTTTTCAAATTTGGCTAATCCCAGTGAAAGAGCTTCATCATACCCATCAAAAAGCACTATTGGGTTCCCGATGCTTATTGAGTCGATACAGTCAGCGGTTGTTGCCATTCTTTTAATACTTGAAATCGGCAATCGGTTTTTCACAGTATGAAGGAAGTCGTTTTCGATATTCATGTTTTGATGCAGTAAGGTTCCAAGGACCAGCTCGTCAAGCTTTTGGGTATCACTTAATCCATCTATATAAATTATGGCTGCGTCAATTTTATTTAAGGCAAAATAACGGAAAATCACATCTGAACTCTCTCCATAAAGTGAGGAGAAAAATTGTATATTGTCTTCCAGCTTTTTTGATAAGAGGATGTCCTGTGATGTCAACTCGGGCTTAATCTGTTTTTTTACTCTTTTTTTTGAAGGACTCCTTTTAAATCGAAACACCACAATTTCCTCCTCAGGCAATATGTATATCCTTAAATTTCCTTAGAATTGAAATAAATATACAGGAAGGCAGAATCATGCGTTTCTTACATGGCAATAAACCACCAAAGTCTTGCCATCTTGCTAAAAATATGCAATACTTGATTGAAAATAAATTAATATACATACAAATTCTTATCCAGAGAGGTGGAGGGACTGGCCCTGCGAAGCCTCAGCAACCCCTGATTATGTCAGGAAGGTGCTAATTCCAACAGAGTTGACGCTCTGGGAGATAAGAGGTCGATTTGATAAGTTAAGGCCTCTTATAAAGGGGCCTTTTTTGGTGCTCTTTTATGCTCCCGTGCTAAGTGTTTAATATAGTACGAAGAAAGCGGAGGAATGACAAATGGAAAACAGCGTTATACAGGTACCGGAAGCATATTCGAGTATATTACAGGAATCTGCTGTGATGGGCTTCGGGCAATCATGTGATAGAAAAACAGGATTTTTACTAAAGGGGCTGGCTGCCTCCAAACCGGGTGGAAGCTTTTTGGAGCTGGGGACAGGTACGGGAGCTTCTGCTTCATGGATAATGGATGGGATGGATGAAAGCAGTAAGCTTACGACCGTTGATATAGATTTGAACGTGCAATCCATTGCGAAAAAATACCTCGGAAAGGACGCCAGAATCACATTTTGCTGTGAAGACGGAGCAGCTTTTATTCGAAATCTATCTGAGCGATTCGATTTTATTTTTGCAGATACGTGGCCCGGAAAATTCGAGCTCCTGGACAAAACCCTGGACCATTTGAATGTTGGCGGTTTTTATGTAATTCATGATGTGTTTCCGCAGCAGAAATTGCCTGAAGAATTTAGAATCAAAGCTACTAAACTTCTCAAAACTCTGCAGGACAGGCCAGATCTCGACATTACCGAATTGGATTGGTCTACCGGACTGATACTCGCAGTGAAGACTGCAGTTTGACAGAAGAGATATGAGGAGGGGATCCCATGAGTAGCATTATAAATTCGTTTGGAACTGTGCTGCATGAAGAAGAAAACATTATTGAATGCTTAACCTGTTCATTAGTATCGCATTACTGTTTAGCCCCGCTGCCCGGATTGCTGGCGGCAACAAATAAAAGGCTGCTATTTTATGGATTATCTGCATCTGAATCAACAAAGGAATTAGTTGAAGAATTTGCATATATCGATATAACTTCCATTAAAGAAAAGAGGGGAATAACGGGCAAGCATATTCATATGTACTATAACGATGATTTTTTTAATTTCCAGCAAATCGAGGGGATGAATATGTTTGATTTTATGGCAGCGGTTAAGGAAAAGCTCTGCACGATTACAGATCCGGCAAAAGAGCGATATCCCGTAAGATAAGCGCCCTTTTAGATGATAGATATTAATTAGTCAAATAACTTTTCCACGCATTAGCCATTAATTGGACTCCCTTCTCAATTTCGTCCATTGAAGGTGCCCCATAACCAAGCATCACATGGTTGGCAGGCTTGTGATGCTGGTACATAGGCGAAACCGCATCAATTTCAACTCCCGCCGACTTTGCCAGTTCGATTGCTTTAGATTCATTCAATCCATCAGGTAATATTACGATAATGTGCAAACCTGCTGTATCGCCAATTATGTCAAAATGATCTCCCAAATGCCTTGAAAGGCTTTCGATTAAACAGTTCCGCTTGGCCCGATATAACGTTCTCATTTTTGCTATATGAGATGTATAAAGTCCTTCTTCCATAAATTTTGCAGCAGCCCGCTGGTCGATTCTTGAAACATTAGACTTTTGATAAGCATTAAATTCTTCATATCTCTGCTGCAGTGGTGCCGGCATAATCAGATAGCTGATCCGAAGTGCCGGGAGCAAAGTTTTTGAAAAGGTGCCAAAGTAAAGAACGCGCCCGCCGGAATCCAGATGGGCCAATGACGGAATCGGTGTCCCTTTATAGCGGAACTCAGAATCATAGTCATCCTCAAGAATGTAAGCATCCTGTTTCAGTGCCCAATTTAACAGCTCAGTCCTTCTGGCAATAGACATAATTGTACCAGTAGGGTACTGGTGGGCTGGTGTTGTATATAATAGTTTTACCGGATTATCAGGTACACAGCATCCTTCATCGTCCACAGGAATGGGATAATATTCCTGCTGCAATTGCTCAAAAACGGATCTTGCCCTAGTAAAACCCGGATCTTCTATTCCTGCGGTTTTTCTCTTGAAAAACAAACAGACATTCAATAACTGCTGTTGAAATCCGCTGAATAGATATACCTGTTCCGGTTTGCAGGTCAATCCTCTGGCTTGCTGCAGGTATTGTGCAATCTGCACTCGCAAAGAATAGTCCCCCTGCCACGGGGCATTGCTGGCATTGGATTTATTAAGTTCTTTTCGATAAAGTCTGTTCCAGTGTTTATAGGGGAAGGCAGCAGCATCAACTTGCCCGTTTTTAAAATTAATTGAAGACTCACCCTGTATTTCTTTTTCCAATTCTACTGATCCATGCTCATTATAGTGCCATTCATCCTTAATTTCCGAAACAAAATATCCACTTCGTTCCACTGTATAACAGTACCCTTCACTCTGGAGCTGTTCATAAGCCGTTTGAACAGTCACGATGCTGACATTTAACTGCTCGGCCAGTTGCCGTTTTGAAGGAAGCTTGGCATGAGCAGCCAGCTTTCTTTCTAAAGTCGCCCTTCGGATTTGTTCATAAATTTGCTTATATTTTGCTTTATGATTCGAGAGAAGAATTTGGAGCTCCATTAAATCAGTCCCTGGTATTATATTAAAATTCATATTTGGTTATTTTTATCATACCAGAAATCGATTTTAATAGATGCAGGGAGAGTGATAATATGAAAAAATTAGAAAACAGTTTAGTGCAGTTAATTCCAATGAATCTCGAGCATGTAGAGGGACTTTATAAAGCTGCCCAGGATAAAAGAATATGGGAGCATATGTCGGTTGATTTAACTGACAAAAGCCGGGTTATTCAGTATGTTGAAGATGCAATCCAAAAACGGGAGAGAGGAACTGATTTTGCGTTTGCAATTGTTGATAAAAAATTAGGAGAAATTATCGGTGCTACCTGGTTTCTAGATATATCATCCCAGCATAAACGGCTTGAAATCGGGTCCACATGGGTGAATCCTGCTTATTGGAGCTCAAATATTAATACTAACTGTAAATATTTATTATTAACATATTGTTTTGAAGAACTTGCCCTTAATCGTGTACAAATTAAAACCGGGCATGAAAACCTCCGTTCACAAAAAGCGATCGAAAGAATCGGTGCTGTTAAGGAAGGCATTCTTCGAAATCATATGATAAGAAAAGAAGGAATAATCCGTCATACGGTTCTTTATAGTGTCATAAGGGAAGAGTGGGGCAAAGTAAAACGGCATTTTGAAGAACACTTGCTTTATTAAAAGCAGTTTGAATAGATGGAGCATCTCAGCCAAGAGGTATATAATCGATAGTAAAAGCGACTAGAAAGGTGTGGGTAGAAGTGAAAGCCGCTTCTTTTTTTCCTGACAACATCAAATCAGCACTTCAGAATACTCCTCCCGGGGAGTGGATTCCTGAGATTCCGGATGAGTGTATACGCCTTCATTGCGGCTATCCGGCTCCTGCTCTGATCCCTCATGAAGAGATGAAAGCAGCTGTTAACAGTTTATTAGAGGAAGAACATGATTTGCCGCTCCATTATATTGGAAGCCCCAAGATTTTAAAGCTGAAGGAACAGATTTTACAGAGATTGATAAGTCGGGGCATATCTGTTTCGGAAGAAGAACTTTTGATTACTTCGGGGGCCTGTCAGGCAATTGATTTGATTTCCCGCGTTCTTATTGATGAGGAATCAGTTGTGGCAATTGAATCTCCAACATATATGGAGGCTTTAGAAATTTTACAAAATTACACTAAACATATTATTAGTGTTCCGGTTGATAAACACGGACTTCAAACAGATATATTGGAGGAGATTTTAGAAGAAAGAAAACAAAAAGGGCTTGCTATCCCGAAGTTTCTTTATACAATTCCCACCTATCAAAATCCAACAGGCACGACGATGAATGAAGAACGCCGGCGGCATATATTGGAGCTTGCCAATAAATTTAATTTCCTTATAGTTGAAGATGATGCATATGGAGAATTATCATTTAATAAAAATCTCCCCACACTAAAAGCAATGGATCCAAGCAATCAAGTTCTGCATATCGGTTCGTTATCCAAGGTAGTGGCACCGGGCATGCGTATCGGATGGATAACGGGTGTCAGTGAAATTATCCAAGCCTGTGACTGGTTTAAAAAAGATTTGAACCATCCGTTTGCTCAAGCGGCGATGGCTGTTTATTTAGCAGATACTGATTTTAATAATAAATTAGTAACCTTGAGAGACACATACCGGTCAAAATGCAATGTTATGATCTCCGCACTCAAACAGCATTTCCCTGAAACAGCTTCCTGGTATGTGCCCGAAGGGGGATACTTCGTATGGATGAAAATTCCCGGTGCCGATACATCGGACCTGCTGACAGATGCTCTGGCAGAAGGGGTGTCTTTTATTCCTGGCAAGTACTTTTTCATTGATCAGGCAGCCGGAACGGAATTTCTGCGCCTTTCCTTCAGTTATGCGGATGAGAAGGAAATAACTGAGGGGATTCGCAGGCTGGGAAAAGCTGCAGCGGCCTATCTTTAAATGCATATAACCTATCTCTATGGAACATTTTTATAATAAAAAGGATTAAAGGAAGTAAAGCCTTATTACCTGGTATTGTTAGCCAGTGATAAGGCTTTTAATGTGCTGACGGGCAGTGATCTTGATGAAACAGCCTGTTATCAATTTTATTGATCTTTAGGTGGAAATACAGAAGTTTGGTGAAAAGAAATTACAGGGGAAATGAAATATTTATAGAAAGTAATCAGTGATGTATATTAATTTCTTTATCTAAGGAGTGATTTTCAATGCGTTTTCGGAAAGCAATTGAAGAAGATTTGGAAGCTGTAGTACGATTGCTTGCTGATGATGAATTAGGAGCAAAACGTGAGGAGTATAATGAGCCTTTGCCGGATTGTTATTATGACGCATTTAGGGCAATGGAAGCACAGTCAGGCAATCAGATTATTTTGGCGATAGACGGTCAGGAAGTGATTGGCTGCCTTCAGTTAACAATTATTCCTGGGATAGCCCGGCAAGGGATGAAACGGGCACAAATTGAAGGGGTGCGCATCGATAAACGCTGCCGTGGTAAAGGTGTGGGGGAAGCCTTGTTTAAAGAAGCGATTGCCATAGCGAAGTCTGAGGAGTGTGGTCTTGTTCAATTGACGACTGACAAGGAGCGGGGAGATGCACATCGTTTTTATAATAAGCTGGGGTTTATGGCGAGTCATGAAGGGATGAAACTAATCTTTTAATCCGAAACCTTATCCTAATTTAATATAGAATACTAGCAAATACTTAGAAATATTTTTAAAGGAATGCTGAATAATTTTTCATCATATGGAAATTATATAGTTGAATTCAAAAAGGAGGAATGATGTGGAAACAAGCATGAGTGTTGAAGAAGTATTGACCGGGATCTCTGAACTGTTGGAAAAAGAAGGGCTGCCGCCCCGAAAGAAGCAAGTAAAAAAATCAAATCCAGAGTTAATGAAAAATGCATTGTATTATTTTCCGAGCTGGGAAAATGCAGTAGAGCAGTCTATAGGATCTTAACCTCAAAGTGTACATAACATATCTGTTTTTAAAGTGGCGTGTTTGTCAATTTAAAAGGAACTGCTAAAACCACAGAAGATGCCTTCCTTATGGGAAAAGGAAGGCATCTTCTGTGGTTTTATAAATTAGGGGGTTAAAAAACCCTGTCACCATTAAAAATCGAATTTTTAACAATCACATAATCAACATGGCGAATGGCTTCCAGCTTGTTGCCGCCCGCATAAGAAATGGACGACTGGAGATCCTGTTCCATTTCTTTCAGTGTATCTGCTAATGATCCTTTGTGCTCTACTAAAATTCTCTTGCCTTCAACATTCCTCTTTTCCCCTTTTTGAAATTCAGAAGCTGAGCCAAAGTATTCTTTATAGAGCTTTCCGTCTTTTTCATTCTCAATCGTCTCTCCAGGTGACTCCTCATGTCCAGCAAATAAGGAACCAATCATTACCATGGTTGCTCCGAATCGAATTGACTTAGCAATATCACCATGGGTGCGAATGCCCCCATCAGCTATAATTGGCTTGCTTGCAGCCTTTGCACACCAGCGAAGTGCTGCTAACTGCCAGCCGCCAGTTCCAAATCCGGTCTTAATCTTTGTAATGCATACCTTACCAGGTCCAATGCCAACTTTTGTAGCATCAGCACCAGCGTTCTCTAATTCTCTGACGGCCTCCGGCGTTCCG
Source organism: Cytobacillus sp. FSL R5-0377 (assembly GCF_038004385.1). Classification (NCBI taxonomy): domain Bacteria; kingdom Bacillati; phylum Bacillota; class Bacilli; order Caryophanales; family Bacillaceae; genus Cytobacillus; species Cytobacillus sp. FSL R5-0377. Next base: position 533,572 of record NZ_JBBORA010000001.1, on the reverse strand, counting down.
ACATTGCCGGCAATCACAAAGCTTTGTGGAAGGTGTTTTTTAATATGCCGGATCATTTGGATGACAGCATTAGAATGGCCATGGGCTATGTCGATGGTAATGTAATCGGGTGATAACTTTTCCTCCGCAATTTGCTTTATAAATCCATACTCGCCTTCTTTGACTCCAACACTGATTGAAGAATACAGACCCCGGGCCTTCATATCTTTAATAAAAGTAATTCGCTTCTCCGGTTCAAACCGATGCATGATATAGAAATATCCGTTCTCTGCTAAGAATACGGCAATTTTCTCATCTACAATCGTCTGCATATTGGCAGGCACCACAGGAAGTTTAAACAAACGTCCCCCCAGAAGTACTGTTGTATCACATTCTGACCGGCTATTGACAATGCTTTTTGCTGGAATAAGCTGAATATCTTCATAATCGAATACATTTTCCATTGTAACCCTCCTATTGTGAAAATAAATCAGATACGTACTTCCTTTGCAAGGATAGGTTTTTCAGTCGGAATTGATCTTATACCAGCAGATAGGGAAAACTCATTAAAAAAGAGCTTAGAAAAAGTCTAGCTCAATGGGATAAATCATAGTCAATATCCTAAAATAGGGTTAGATTATATAATAAATTTATAAGATTCAATCTTTATTCCCATTTAATATGTATTAAAACATCCCATTCCCATTAGGAGATTCCTCCGGTATAGGCTGTCCTACATCCCAAAGTTCAACAATCTTGCCGTCTTGAAACCGAAAGATATGTACAACTGCTCCGCCAAGGTCCTCAGGGTTTTGCTTTACATGAGAATGAACGGCAACGGTTTCATTTTCCTGGATGGCGAGTTTAACATCAAGTTTTTTGTTAGGGTTTTGCTTTGCATTCTCTTCCATTGCGAGCATAAGAGATTCTGCATCACCGCGGAAATAGGGATTATGATGGGACAAAACTGGGCTTACGAAACGCTTGTAGGCTTCACGAACCTGGCCGGATGCCGCGAGCTGCAGAAATGATACTGCTTTCTCTTTCAGTGAAAGGTTCGATGTTGATTGTGGATCTTTACTCAATTAAATCTCCTCTTTTCTCATTTATAAATTTAATTGAAGTATAAATTATAGATATCCTAATGACAACATGTACGATAAGAAGAATCCCTTTTTGTACTATTACTTTATTCTAGAGTGAGCAGTTAATTAATTTATGATATATTTTAGAAAAAAGGAGGCGTTTACTTGAGTATCCATTTTGAAGTGAAAAGATCTGCTCAGGTTTCTGCACAAAAGGCCTGCCAAGGTTTAATCGACCTTGATTCGGCAAAGGAATGGATGAATGGTCTAATTAAAATAGAGCGGGAGGGCAGCGGGCCATTAAAAGTGGGAAGTAAGTGGATAGAGACAAGAAAAATGTTTGGAAAAGAAGCTTCTGAACACTTTGAAGTTGTCGAACTTGACGAACCGAGAAAAATTGTCCTGCGCTGCGATGGAACTAAAGGAACAACAGGAAAAGGAGAATTTATTTTTACATATATAATCACCTCATCAGATGATGTTTCAGAAGTTACCCTGCTCGGCGAGATTAAGGGGCTGACAGGCTTTTCAAAGCTATTTGGAAAGATGATGGCTGGAGCCTTCAAGAAAGCATGTGCAAAAGATTTGGATGCATTAATAAAGTACTTAGAGGAATATGAGCAATAAATTCAAAGGAGCAGTTTGTGATGTCGATTGTTGATAAATTAAAGCTTAATAAATATAAAAATTTGGCTGTGCTCAACCAGCCTAGTGACTATTCTGTTTTTACTGGATTTAATACTGCTTTATCAGGTGATCATGATGCCATTTTCATCTTTGTAGAATCCCTTGAGGAAATGAAAGAGTTTAGCCGAAAAGTGATCGCTGAGGATCACTTGCTTGAAAAAGGATATTTATTTTTCGCTTATCCTAAAAAAGGAAATAAACGATATGATACATACGTACATAGAGATGCTATTTTTCCGGCAATGAAAGTGGGAGAAGATGGATATGTAGAAAATAGCGATGTGAAATTTTCAAGGATGGTAAGCATGGATGATGTATTTACGGTTGTAGGATTGAAGCGTGAAAAGAAAAAGGAAAAAAAGTCAGCCGCCCCTAGTCAATGTGTGGCTGATTACGAAAATTATGTGAATGATATTGAAAAGATTTTAGCTAAATACCCCAATGAATTAAAGTTTTATCAGGAGCTTACACCAGGTTATCGAAAGGATTGGGCGCGCTACATTTATTCTGTTAAACAGCAGAAAACCCGTGAGAAGCGTGAAGCCCAAATGGTCGATATTTTATCACAAGGGTATAAATCAGTTGATTTGTTTAGGCAAAATAAGAAATAAATAGGTTCCTGCCCCAGGTTACTTTAGTAACTAAAAAGGCAGGAATCTTTTTTAAAATCCTCGATAATAACAATTAAATATTCATCAGAAGCAGATTTATCGGCGCGCAGCGTCGGGAATGCTTAACGCCCCGCGATTCACTTAGCATCCTGGGCCGGAAATAAACGAACAAAATTGATAATCAAAAATAACATTTAATACGAAAAGAGCATAAAAAAGAATCCCTTTTGCTTGCTCTGGGAGTAGAATTATTTAATTTGGCAGCAGTGAACTAATATGTTTAATAGGATCCTACTTAACAACTAGTATTTGGTAAAATTTCACTATCGATTCGACAATTTTTATAATATATAAATAATTCGTATTATTCATTCCAAATATTGCCTCGTAATCTATAATTTAGAGTATCTAAATTATAGGAGGTCAAAAGAATGAAAAAAAAGCTGCTTGCGCCTGTATTGCTTTCATCAGCCTTATTGGCAAGTTCGATCCCGGTTAATGTCTTTGCCCAGCCGGCAGATCCAGCAAAGTATCAGTATGTACAAGCTTCCAAGGAATGGAATGAAAAAGCAAGTGTTCCTTTATTTGTGAAGGAACGATTTACAGAGAAATTTTCTTCCAGCACTCCCGCGAATGCAATAAATTACTTAAAGAAACATCAGGATCACACAGGTATTAAGAGTCCGGAAAAAAACCTGAAAGTAAAAGAGGTACAAAAAGACGAGCTGGGCATGACACATGTACGGTTTAATCAGGCAATAAATGGCGTGCCTATAGAAGGATCTGAAGTAATTGTTCATTATAATGAGAACAATGAAGTAGTATCCGTCAACGGCAGAGTAAATCAGACAATTGCCGAGGCAGCAGTGAATACGTCTGTGTCTTTAAAAAGTGATACTGCAGTAAAAACTGCTTTAACAGCTGTCAATGCGCCACAAGAACTTACATATGAGCCAGTTACAGAGCTCGTTGTCTATCCATTTGAAGGGGAGAATCATACAGCTTATAAAGTAAATGTAAACTTTATGGGAGATGAACCTGGAAACTGGTTTGTGTTTGTAGATGCAAAAACGGGTGAAGTCATTGATCAATACAATGGAATCATGCATGCTGAAGAACATAAAACACAAAAAGGATTTGGCAAAGGGGTTAATGGGGACCATAGGGAGCTGCATATTACCAGGGTGAAAGCAGAGAAATCAGGAACTAAATTTGCTCTAGCGGATTATTCCCATGATAACCTTGATGGAATCTTTACATTTGATTCTAAAAATGATTGGGACTCAAATAATGATGCTCTGTATGTCGGGAACTCAGCTGCATTTATAGGGGATTATGACCGCGCTGCAGTTGATGCACATTATAATTCAGAGCGGGTATATGAGTATTTCTTGAATGAGCATGGCCGTAATTCGCTGGATGGGGAAGGAATGGCTATCAATTCTTATGTTCATATGGGCACAGATTACAATAATGCTTTCTGGAACGGCCAATATATGGCATATGGAGATGGGGATGGCGAGTTTTTTATTTCTTTATCAGCCGGCCTTGATGTTGCTGCACACGAAATGACCCACGGGGTAATCTCTCATACTGCAAACCTTGCATATCGGAACCAATCTGGAGCACTGAACGAGTCATTTGCAGATGTTTTTGGTGTACTTGTTGACGATGAAGACTGGGAAATGGGAGAAGACATTATGGCGCCTGCTGCTAAAGCTGACGGTGTAACGAGATTGCGCAGCTTAAGTGACCCTAATAGTGTTGTAGTGAGTAATCCGGAAAGAGCCGCATATGGCAGCGGAGTCTATCCAGCTCATATGGATGAATATTACAATATGCCATTAAATGTTGATAATGGCGGGGTTCATGTGAATTCTTCGATTACTAACCATGCCGCCTACCTGATCGGGCAGGAAGTAGGCAGGGAGAAGCTGGGGAAAATTTATTACCGTGCTTTAACTGTCTATTTAACCTCCAATTCTGATTTTAGTGATGCACGCCAGGCGGTTGTTCAGTCTGCCATCGACCTCTACGGGGAAGGCAGCGGGGAAGCTGCTGCTGCGAATGCTGGATTTGATGCGGTGGGAATCTACTAGCAGAATTGATAAGATGAAAAAAAGACCTGACCCACACATGTGATTATAACGGGTCAGGTGTATTTTTATTATTAAGCTATTGAAAAACGAGCTTTAAATTCATAGATTAAAAATAAATTTTATGAATAATTTAAAAATGCATTCTTCTAAAAGTCATCCTATGTCATAATATAGGTAATAATAATAGCATTTTTAAGGTGGAGTCTGTCACAAAGGGGCCCTTATGCCCTTTTGAGGGAGGCTTTTTTATTTGCAGCATAATTATAAAAACGAAGAAGGTGCTGTCTATGTATGGTATTAAACTTTAGTTGGAAAGGAATGATCTCTATTTGACTGTATTAATGCCTAAAGTTAAAGAAGTTTTGTATGCTGTTCTCCCCATTACCGCCCTCGTAATCATTTTAAATTTGACTATTACCCAATTAGATTCTTTCTTGATTATACGCTTTGTGATAGGGGCCATTTTAATCGTTATCGGATTATCTGTTTTCCTGCTTGGCGTGGATATTGGAATTACCCCCATTGGACAGATGATGGGTGCTGGCATGGCAAAAACCAATAAAGTATGGATTGTCATTGCTGCCGGCCTCGTTCTTGGTTTTATCATCTCAATAGCCGAGCCTGATTTGCACATTCTTGCAGGGCAAATTGAACTGGTTACCTCAGGCCTTATTTCAAAGGGCTATATTGTCGTTATCGTCTCAATCGGTATTGCCGCTTTGCTTTCTGCAGGCCTTGTGAGAATTGTGTATAACCTTCCTTTATATAAATTATTGACGATCCTGTACCTTATTATCTTTATACTTGCCATTTTTACATCACCTGAGTTCCTGGCCATTTCTTTTGATGCTTCGGGTGCCACCACTGGAGCCTTGACTGTTCCATTTATTTTGGCTCTGGCCCTCGGTGTTTCATCTTTGAAAAAGGATAGCCAGGCTTCTGAACAAGATAGCTTCGGATTAGTAGCCATAGCTTCTACCGGCGCCATCATTTCAGTCATGATCATGAGCATTTTATCGAAAGCTGATAAAATATCCGGGAGCCTTGAACATCATGACCCTTCTTCGAATATTCTTGGGCCATTTTTGAACAAAACACCCATACTTGCAGGTGAAGTGTTTTTGGCCTTGCTACCAATTTTACTAATTTTTTTGCTGCTACAGAAATTGATCTTTAAAATGTCCAAAAAAGCAGTCCACAAAATAATAAAGGGAATTGTTTTTACTTTTCTGGGCCTTGTCCTCTTTTTAGTAGGGGTAAATGCTGGTTTTATGGATGTCGGCACGTCGGTGGGACATAGCATAGCCTCTTTAGACAGTAAAGCATACATTATAATTATAGGTTTTATATTGGGCTTCGTGACCATTTTGGCAGAGCCTGCTGTTCATGTGTTAACACATCAAATTGAGGATGTAACAAGCGGGTATGTTAAAAGGAAGGTCGTCATGATTTCCCTATCAATAGGGGTTGGGGCTGCCGTTGCTCTATCAGTGTTAAGAATTATTATTCCTGAGCTGCAGCTATGGCATTATCTTTTACCGGGCTATGCCATTGCGATCACTATGACCTATTTTGTTCCAAAGCTATTCGTAGGGATTGCCTTTGATTCAGGTGGGGTGGCATCAGGCCCGATGACAGCTACTTTTATTTTAGCCTTTATGCAGGGAGCTGCGGAATCAATAGAAGGTGCCAATGTATTAAAAGATGGATTTGGCATGATCGCAATGGTTGCGCTGACGCCCCTGATTGCCCTGCAGGTATTGGGCTTTATCTTTAAGCTAAAATCCAAAAAAGGGGGATTTGAAAAGGATGCACAGTCACTTTGATCATACCGGATTCGAATTAGTCTGTGTTATTGTCAACTTTGGGTCAGGAAGTAAAGTCCTTCAATCCGCAAAGGCAAATGGTATTTCAGGAGGTACTGTGTTCCTGGGCAAAGGTACTATTCAAAATCGCCTTTTAGAATTTTTTTCTTTAAATGATGTAAAAAAGGAAATTGTCCTGATGGTCTCGGATAAAGAAACAGCGAATCAGGTACTAATAGGGCTGGACATGAAATTTAAATTCAGTAAACCGAATCACGGCATAGCTTTTACTATACCTGTATGTAATGTGATAGGTGCAAGCCGCTGCAGAAGTGAAAATAATAAGCAGGGAAGAGGTGCAGAAAAAGTGATGTATCATGCCATTACGGTTGTTGTTGAAAAAGGGAAGGCGGAGTATGTGATTGATGCAGCAGCCGAAGCAGGTTCAAAGGGAGGAACTATCATTAATGCGAGAGGGTCAGGCATTCATGAAACCAGCAAGATATTTTCAATGGCGATTGAGCCTGAGAAAGAGATTGTGCTGATTCTTTCAGAAGAAGAAAGTACAGAAGGAATTGTTGCTTCTATAAGGAAAAAACTTAAAATTGACGAACCTGGCAATGGAATCATATTTATACAAGAGGTCAGCAAAACGTACGGATTATATAAGTAAATGGCCGCCGATATGGACATCAGAAGTAAGTTAAAAGGAGGCAGAAAATATGAATATCTTTTTTGCAGTCACAGTATTAATCTACACCATGCTTCTCATTTTCACATACGGCTTTGCCATTTTAACTGATTTTCAGGAAGATAAAGGGGAGGAAATCTTTGACAGGGCTTTTAAGAACGCCTATGTGATCCTTCTCTTTGGCCTTCTCATTATTTACACTCTGATCCAGCATCCGCATATTCCCATGGATTCAGGTAAGACATCTTATCTCTTGCTTGCAAGCAAATTTCTATCTCTGATGACACTTGGAGTCAGCCTATTTATTTTCAGCCGGAAAAATTACAGCCTATAAAGATAAAGGTGTCTGGCTTATCCTGATGCTCGTGATAATTAATTTATTAAATCGTTTAAAAAACTGCCATAAACTGTATAATTAAAGGTGTATAAGAGATTACAGTTCAAGGAGGAGAATATGGGCAGATTAATTCATTTTGAAATCCATGTCGATGATATGGAGCGGGCTAAAAAGTTTTATGGAGAGGTTTTTGGATGGTCATTTCAGGATTGGAGTGAGTATGCCGGAATGCCTTATTATGGAGCAGTGACTGGAAGTGATGAAGAGCCGGGCATTAATGGTGCTTTGATGCAGCGCCAGGGGCAGCCACCAGAAGCTAATCAGGCTATAAACGGATATTCCTGTACAATAGGCGTGGAAGATTACGATGCTGCGGAAGGCAAAATCCTTGAAAATGGCGGAACTCTTGCATTGCCGAAGTATGCTCTTCCAGGTATGGCTTGGCAGGGGTACTACAAGGATACTGAAGGCAATGTTTTCGGTATTCACCAGCCCGATGAAAATGCGAAGTGAAGGGTAAAAACTATTAGTACCTAATGGCACAATACATAAAAAAAGCCCGTCTATAAACGACAGGCTTCAGTGAAGGAGTCCCCTTTAGGAGGGGCTCCTTTATTTATGCGATAAGTTTTGAAATTTTCCCTTCCTTGCGCTTCTTCCTATATTCAGCTGTTGCTGTAAATAGAACATCTGAGGAAGAGTTAAGGGCTGTTTCACATGAATCCTGTAATACGCCAATAATAAATCCTACCCCGACAACCTGCATAGCTATGTCATCCGGAATTCCGAACAAGCTCGCTGCCAAAGGAATGAGAAGGAGGGATCCGCCTGCAACGCCAGAAGCACCAGCTGCGGAGACTGCTGCTAACACGCTAAGGATTAGAGCTGTTCCAAAGTCCACTTGAATACCTAATGTGTGAACAGCTGAAAGTGTCAGAACAGAAATTGTAACAGCTGCTCCTGCCATATTAACCGTTGCGCCTAACGGGATAGATACGGAATAAGTATCTTCATCCAATCCAAGCTTTTCGCATAAGGTCATATTTACAGGAATGTTTGCTGCTGAGCTGCGAGTGAAAAACGCTGTAATACCACTTTCTCTTAAGCATCTTAAAACAAGCGGATATGGATTTCTGCGAATATTTAAAAATACTATAAGTGGATTTACGACCAGAGCAATAAAGAACATACATCCCAAAAGGATGGCCAGTAATTTGCCGTAATCCATCAGTGCAGAAAGCCCATTGGTGACTATCGCATCAAAAACAAGACCCATAATTCCGATTGGAGCGAAGCTGATCACCCATTTCACTAGGGTTGAAATAGCATCCGAAAAGTTTGCGAGCATATTTTTTGTTGTATCTGCAGCTTTTCTTAAGGCAATGCCAAGAAGAATTGCCCAAGTTAGAATACCTATATAATTACCATTGATCAGGGCATTGACCGGGTTGTCCACTACGTTAGTCAGCAGAGTTTTAAGAACTTCCGCAATCCCTCCAGGTGGTGCTACATCCTCTGCCCCCGGAGCAAGTGAAAGAGTAACTGGGAAGATAAAGCTTGCAATAACTGCAACAAGTCCGGCTAAAAAGGTGCTTAAACCATAAAGAGCTATAATGGACTTCATATTCGTCCTCTGGCCGCTTCTATGCTTGGAGATGGCATGCATGACCAGGAAAAAAACCAGTACCGGTGCTACTGCTTTTAATGCACTTACAAATAATGTACCAAAGATAGAGATCCATCCCGCTGCCTTTGGAATAGTCAAGGCGAGGGCTGCACCTGCGATGATGCCCAGCAGGATTCTTTTGACCAGGCTTATTTCGTTCCACTTGCTGAATGCGTTTTTCATTCGATTCCCTCCGAAGTGTTTATTATATAAAAGAGAATAATAGCCTTTCACTGTTGTTGGACAGTGATATTTGTAAGTTTAACACAAATATTATAAATTGTGTGTAAATTATTATATTGAAATATCTGCTAAACGACTAGTGCTAGATAGATTACTGATAATAATGGTTTTAGTGGTTTAAATATGTGGAATGATAATAAAGAATCTAATAGTTTTTTGCTTGTGGAATAAGAGTTCTTATATAACTGCAACCTAAAAATGTACATAAAATCGAAAGATGAGGTACACACCATGACAGGAATTCTACTAGCCCTCATTGCAGCCGTCTCATGGGGCAGCATTGTATTTGTCAGCAACAAGCTTGGCGGGGACGAGGACAGCCAGACTCTTGGCACGACAATAGGTGCACTGTTGTTTGCTATTGCAGTCTATCTTTTTAAAAGGCCGGATCTTTCCAATATCGTCTGGGCAGTCGGCTTGATTTCTGGTTTATTCTGGTCGATTGGACAGAAAAATCAGTTTGGGGCAGTCCGCTATTTAGGGGTAGCAAAGACAGCTCCGATGTCCACTGGCCTGCAGCTTATTGGAACCACATTTTTTGGAGTATTCATTTTTAAAGAATGGGAAACAAAGATGAGCATTATTATCGGGGTCACCTCATTGGTCTGCATCATTATCGGTGCCATACTGACTTCTCTGAAACAGGGGGTTGATCAGGAACAGGGAAGGAGTCTAAAGAAAGGCCTGCTTGTACTCCTTTTATCGACAGCAGGCTTTGTCGGGTATGTGGTACTCATCCGCTGGTTTGAAATTGATGGCTGGTCTGCCATTCTGCCGCAGGCGATTGGAATGGCAATAGGAGCATTCCTTATAACTCTCCGCCGCAAGCCTTATAACAAATATGCAATCCGTAATATTATTACAGGGCTGATTTGGAGTACCGGGAATCTGGGACTGCTTCTTTCCCTTCCGAAAATCGGCGTGGCCACCAGCTTTTCACTTTCTCAAACAGGAATAGTGATTTCCACCATTGGCGGGCTTTTCTTTTTAAAAGAACGGAAAAGCAAAAAACAGGTGTTTATGGTTCTCCTTGGCTGTTTATTTATTATTGCAGGGGGAGTATTGCTTGGCTTTACGAAAAAATAAGGGAGTGATCTTATGTATCCAAGTCTTGAAGGGAAAGTTGTCGTTATTACCGGCGGAGCGACCGGGCTGGGAAAGGCAATGTCAGAACGGTTTGGAGCTGAAAAAGCAAAGGTAGTCATCAATTATTTTAATGAGGAACAGGAAGTGCAGGGAATTATAGAAACGATTGAGAAAGCCGGCGGCAGTGCATCTGCCATCCAGGGGGATGTTACAAAGGAAGAAGATGTTGAAAGAATGATTGCCCATGCTATTAAAACGTTCGGATCGCTCGATGTCATGATTAATAATGCGGGGATCGAAAATGAAGTTCCGTCTGAAGAACTTACTCTGGAGGATTGGAACAAAGTGATTTCGACAAATCTGACGGGGCAATTTATCGGCTGCCGTGAAGCTATTAACTATATGCTGGAAAACAAAATAAAAGGCTCAATCATTAATATGTCATCTGTTCATCAGGAAATTCCATGGCCTCATTTTGTTCATTATGCAGCGAGCAAAGGTGGGGTCAAATTGATGACCGAAACACTCGCGCTAGAATTTGCTCCGCATGGTATCAGAGTGAACTGCATTGCCCCTGGTGCTATTGATACACCCATAAATGCGGAAAAGTTCTCAGACCCGGAATTGAAAAAAGGTGTTGTTGAGCTAATTCCTATGGGCTACATTGGCAAGCCGGAAGAAATAGCAGCTTGTGCAGTATGGCTTGCATCAACAGAAGCCAGCTATGTCACCTGATTAACATTATATGCAGATGGCGGCATGACACAATATCCGGGGTTTCAGGCTGGTAAAGGATGAATGGACAGCTCTTCTCAGTGTGAGAGGTGCTATTTTCTATTTCTATTTCATAAAGCAGCGGGTCCGCTACAGGAAAATATTTTCAACAAGCAGACATAAAAAATCCGGCCTCTAAAAGGCCGGACCTGAAGGGGTAAAGAAAAAGGGCTGTATGATGTTTCGGTACAAGTTCATTGTAATACGGAAATGTTAACAATCTATGAACGGGATGAGGACAAATTATTAAATAATTCCGTTCCTTGCGCAGATCCTTTTGTAAAATGAACAGTTGGAGCTGTTAAAACGAGCATACAATCATGCTGTACAAGATACTGGCATAAAAATAGGGTTTAACAGTAGCCATGAAGTTTATTCAATATCTGAGGGTTCTATTGAAGTCAGCATTACAGGAGACAGCAGACTTTAATTTTGGGCAAGCATAACTTTGATGAATTCATTTGTAAAGGCTTCGTAGTCAAGTTTAACGGCTATTCTTGTCTTACCCTTCGGACTGCCCGGCCGGATATCGATATAAGATAGTCCCTTTCCCTCTACAGTTCCATCAATGACACTTACATCGTAATAAATATAATCAGCTATAGCAGGATTATTGATGATCATGATGGGAAGCAGATCGTGAATAGGCGCTCCCTGAATGCCGGGAACCAGGCTTTGATAAGCCTTATAATAGTACTCGAAAATAGGTTTTAATAAAAAAGTGAAAGGGTTTGAAGCTGTATTTGATACATATTCCACTATGTCCAAGGTCAATATTGCAAATTCTGTAACATTTAGGGGGGTAATTGTAAGGTTATGGGCAAATTTACAAATGTAATTGGAGGAAGTGGGATCACCATAAAAATTGGCTTCTGCAAGAGGGGTTACGTTTCCGGGAACAAAGAAAGCACCGCCCATGATATAAAAAGCTCCCACTTGTCTGATTTGTTCGTCAAAGAGTATAAATGCTGTTGCGAGGCTGGTTGACCTGCCGGTATCAACAATAATCAAGTCCTTTTGATACTTTTCAATAAGGATGCGAATTGTATCAAATGGATAGGTTTGATATTTTAAATCAGCTGGGGGCTGAATTGGACCAATCCCCTCTGCTCCATGGATATCAGGATAGTACGTGACTTTTTCCTGCTGAACAGGCTGCGCCGCACCTGGAATAATTGGAACACTTTTTTGTCCGGCCAGATCAAGCAGATAATAGGCGTTGGCTGTAGCCTGGTCCTCTGTTACATTCCCGTAGCTCGTAACAAGTCCGACCAGCTCAAGATCCGGATCGAGCAATGTATAAATGATCGCTAGAGAATCGTCAATTCCAGGGTCACAAAATAATAGAATCTTTTTAGTTTTTCCCTTTACCATTTGGAACCCTCCCTTATTTGCTTATACAAAAGTATTCAGTAATGCCTTTTAATATGTTGTGAAAGAAGAGCTGAAAATAAAAAGCGCCAATCCCTTAAAAATTATAGGGAAAAGCGCGTCTTCTTTCTTTTTATTTTCTTTTCTGTGCCTTCATTTTATTTGCTGCCAGTTCAGCAGCATACTCTTCGTATGTTTTACCCTGCTTTTGGCTCTCAGATTGAATTTTTCTGAACTTGTTATCATTAAGATTCGGCAAGTCTACACCTCCCTTGATCAAGAGTATTTTTTGCAAAGACTTGAACATTATTCGAAAAGAATGGATGTGTACAATAGGTTTAATTACTACTTCAAAGGGTAACAGAAAATATGGAATTCTAGAATATGGAATGCCAGTAAATGTTTAGGGTATATTTTTCCAAATTCAAACAAAAAATAGAGACATTAATTTAAAGGAGGTCTGTTTGTGGCTGAAAATAAAGATAGTCATAAAGCAAATGATCAAGATGTAAAGCGTGAGACGTTGACTACTCGGCAGGGGCACCCTGTAACGGATAATCAAAACATTCGCACGATAGGCAACCGGGGGCCAGCGACCTTAGAGAATTACCATTTTATTGAAAAAATATCCCATTTTGACAGGGAAGAGGTACCAGAGCGTGTGGTGCATGCAAGAGGAGCAGGGGCATTCGGATACTTTGAGACATACGGAAAGGTTGGCGATGAACCGGTCGAAAAGTATACACGAGCAAAAGTTTTTTCAGGTGAAGGGAAGAGAACGCCATTAATGGTCCGCTTTTCAACAGTGGCCGGTGCAAAGGATTCACCCGAAACAGCACGTGATCCCAGAGGTTTTGCCGTAAAAATGTATACTGAAGACGGAAACTGGGATTTGGTAGGGAATAACCTGAAAATCTTCTTTATCCGTGATGCGATGAAATTCCCTGATATGATTCACGCCTTCAAGCCTGATCCTGTTTCAAATGTGCCAAATCCTGAGCGGATGTTTGACTTTGTTTCCAGGACACCTGAGGCTACACATATGATTACTTTCGTATTTTCTCCTTGGGGAATACCCGCTACATACCGTCATATGCAGGGATCCGGTGTTAATACGTATAAATGGGTGAATGAAAAAGGAGAAGCAGTACTGGTGAAATATCACTGGGAGCCGAAGCAGGGCATCCGTAATCTGACTCAGGAAGAGGCAAATGAAATACAGGCGAAAAATGTCGGTCATGCCACACAGGATTTATTTGAGGCGATTAAACGCGGAGATTATCCTGAATGGGAGCTTTTTGTGCAGATTATGGAGGATGACTATCATCCAGAACTTGATTTTGATCCCCTTGATGATACAAAGCTATGGCCGGAAGAGAAGTTTCCATGGCTTCCGGTTGGCCGCATGGTTCTTAATCGCAATCCGGAAGATTACCATGCAGAGATTGAGCAGGCTGCATTCGGTACTGGGGTACTAGTCGACGGAATGGATTTTTCTGATGATAAGATGCTGCAGGGACGGACTTTCTCTTATTCCGATACACAGCGTTATCGCGTCGGAGCGAACTATTTAAAAGTGCCTGTTAATGCACCGAAAGTGCCTGTGCGCACAAATCAGCAGCGAGGGCAAATGGACACTCATGACCCGAGGGAGTCTGGGGAAAATCCGCATATTAACTATGAACCATCGATGAAGGGCGGATTCAAAGAAGCACCTGAAGAAGGCCGCACACCACATCGGCCAACCTATAATGCAGCAGCAATGAGCGCTCCCATTGATCGGCCAAATAATTATGGACAGGCAGGTCATACTTACCGGAGCTTTGAAGATTGGGAACGAGATGAATTAATTAAAAACCTGTCTGAAGCATTGGCGGTTTGTGACAAGCGTATCCAGGATGCCATGTTTGAGCATTTTACACAGGCAGATGAAGATTATGGCCGACGCGTGAAGGAAGGAACAGCGAAAGTTATGAAAGAATTGCAGGCAATGAGCGGCAAAGAGCAAGTGCCTGGCCGGGATGCTGGAAGATCCAAATATGGCCAAGGTTCGATTGCCCAGAACCAGGCAGCAAAAGAAGCTGTTGAAAAAAGCCGCGAAACAGATCCATATTAATGATGAAAACAGGGCTGCCCAAAGATGGGCAGCCTTTTTGGTCTTCGCTTATTACCTTTTTATTGCAGATCGGTAGGACTTCTTCCAGGTTTTGTAGAATAATCTCCTTAAACTACATATCCAGGGGTGTAAAAATGAAACCAATAATAGGGGTTACTTCAAATTTAGATGACAAGCAACTTACCGTTTCAATGGATAATATCCATTCATTATTAAACGCTGGAGCCGTACCGGTTGTTGTCCCTAATCTGTTGGATGATGACAAAATTGACAAATTAGCTGAAACCCTTGACGGGCTGCTGCTTACGGGAGGGGGGGACATCGACCCAACACTGTTTGGTGAAGAACCCCATCAAAAACTGGGCAGTATTTGTCCTGAAAGAGATATATTTGAAATCAGCCTAATTCAAAAAATGCTCGCTCGTGATAAACCAATTTTAGCCATATGCAGGGGCTGCCAAATCCTCAGTATTGCTCTTGGCGGTGATATGTATCAGGACATCTACTCCCAAATGAGCGAACCCCTGCTTCAGCATGCCCAAAAAGCCCCACGCTGGCATGCGACTCACTTTGTGAATGTAAAAAGAGAATCTCTCCTGCACAAAGTAACTGGAATGCAAAGCTTTAAAGTAAATAGCTATCATCATCAGGCTGTCCGCAAAATGCCAGACGACTTTGAGGTTTGTGCCGAAGCAAATGATGGTGTCATTGAGGCTTTTGAGAGTAGCAAACATAACTTCGCGTTAGGGGTACAATGGCACCCTGAATGCATGACACAAAAAAATGATTCCCCTTCAAAGGCTATATTTAAGGCATTTGTTATGGCTTGCTCGCAATAGTTTTAGAATGTAAAGCGCCGTCGCACTCTTAACCTGCGCGACGGCGTTTCACTGTCCTTCCTTCAAATAAGTCTCCGCACTGGTGATAAACTCCCGGACCGCAAAGGATAAGTACTTATTTTTTTTCCAGATCATCCCGAGCTCTAAATTAACAGCAGACTCAGAGATTGGCAGAACCACAAGGTCATGGCAGTTTATATTTTTACAGATTTTGCTGGGAAGCATGGTGACCCCCAGTTTCCCTTCAACCATTCCCAGCAGGAAGTCTTTTTGCGAGCTTTCACAGACGATATTAGGCTGAAAGCCGCTCTTTAAACATTCCTCAATAATTAAGTCATAAAGGGTGAAATCCTTCCGGTAGAGAATAAAAGGCTCTTTGGCTAATTCTGAAAAATGCACTTCCGTTTTGGAAGCAAGCTTGTGTTCCCGGTGGATAATGAGCATTAAGGGGTCCTTTAGGACTTTGATTATTTCAAAGCTGCTGCCATGAGCCGGCACCGTGCAAATAAGGCCGATATCCAAGATGCCATCTTCCACTCCTTTTTTTATCTTCTTCGTGCCGACTTCTGTTAATTTTATTTCGATCAAGGGGAACTTTTCTTTATACTGGCTGATAAGCTTCGAAAAGAAGGCGGCGCCGACTATTGGAGGTATGCCTATTTTGATTTCACCGCCCTTCAGCTCCATTAGATCTGTTAATTCCAATGTCAGGTTCTGAAATGCCTCAAGCACTTTTTTCGCATTGATTAATACTGCTTTTCCAGCATCCGTTAATTCAAGCTGCTTCGATGACCGATAAAAAAGCGGTACCCCAAGTTCACCTTCGAGATTTTTAATGGCTTTGCTGATGGAAGGCTGGGTGACATGCAGGGTCTGGGAGGCTTTTGTGAAGCTTAAGTGCTGAGCAACTTCAGCAAAATATTCTAAATGACGGATATCCATTCACTTCACTCCCTTCGTATAGCCAAAAGGCATAAAGATTATAGATTATATGTATTTCATTTATGAATGCGACTCATTATATAATAATCTACAATAAATACTGAAAATTAACAATATTTAATAAAGGGAGATGGATAGAATGGATTTGCAAAAGGAATCTCTGCTTCTTCATGAGAAGTTTCAAGGAAAGTTAACAGTTGATGTAAAAATGCCGCTAAATAGCATGAAAGATTTAAGCTTAGCCTATTCCCCAGGAGTGGCAGAGCCGTGCCGAAGAATCCATGACCAGCCTGAGAAAGTCTATGACTATACCATTAAAGGAAACTTAATCGCCGTAGTCTCTGACGGAACATCGGTGCTCGGACTTGGGGATATTGGCCCTGAAGCCTCCATGCCTGTTATGGAGGGGAAAGCTGCACTATTTAAAGCATTTGCCGGGATTGATGCGGTTCCGATTTGCCTTGATACGAAGGACCCAGAAGAAATCATTAAAACACTCAGGCTGCTGCAGCCTTCTTTTGGGGGCATTAACCTGGAAGACATCGCGGCACCAAATTGCTTTTACATTGAAGAACAGCTGAAGCAGGAAATGAACATCCCGGTTTTTCATGATGATCAGCATGGAACTGCTATCGTAACTGCAGCCGGTTTAATCAATGCACTGAAGCTTGCCGGCAAAAAAATGGATGAAATAAAAATCGTAATCAATGGAGCTGGTGCCGCAGGAATTGCCATTATCAAGCTTCTCCTGAATATGGGAGCAAAAGATATCATCATGTGTGATACAAAAGGAGCGATTTATGAAGGGCGTCAAGAGCGAATGAACCCTGTTAAAGAGTCTGTTGCGAAAATTACCAATTCTGGAAAACGCAGAGGGCCGCTTGAGGATGTTATCATTGGTGCCGATGTGTTCATTGGTGTCTCCTCTGCCGGTGCCTTAACAAAGGAAATGGTCGAGACAATGAGTCCGGATTCCATTATATTTGCCATGGCCAATCCAGTTCCTGAAATCATGCCGGATGAAGCGAAAGCTGCAGGAGCCAAAGTCGTTGGCACAGGCAGATCCGACTTGCCGAATCAGGTGAATAATGTCCTCGCATTCCCTGGAATTTTCCGGGGGGCACTGGATGTCAGGGCTACTGAAATAAATGAAGAAATGAAAATGGCAGCTGTTGAAGCGATTGCCGGATTAATCGATTCTACAGACCTGACACCTGATTATGTAATACCAGGCCCCCTCGACAGCCGGGTTGTCCCTGCGGTAAGGGACGCAGTAATAAAAGCAGCCCAGGAAACAGGTGCAGCCAGAATTGAAATTAGAGAGAACCACATAATAAGCCAATAGAATGAAATCAGCATGGGGAGGCATGTTCAAGTAAAAAACATCATAGTATCCAAAGTATAAAGCTGCTGGTTTTGCCATTGGGAATGAATTAATCACTTTCGTCAATTTGAATTTATTGAAAAGGGAGACTGATACCGATGAAAGTACACGAAGTAATTGAGACGCAGGAAATGTTCCGTGGTGAAATCATTGATAACTATTATGTTATTTATGAGCAAACAGAAAACAAAGTCTATGAAAATCGAAACAATCATCTGTTCCAGCAGGAAAAATTTTTAGAGGAGACCGTAAATATTTTTAAAGGAAATCCGCATTCCACCTTAAAGAAAGTAAAAGCCTATCCCATTAGCCATCTTGGATATGGGGATATCCGCGAAGCAATCACAAATGACTTTCCGGACCTCTTTAAGAACCTTAAAAAATCTTCAGCATAATTACAGGCAGCCTCCAATAAAATGGAGGCTGCTTTTTCTTTGGACTTTTAAAATGGAAATGTTTCCTGTCTATCTGTATGATAGTATAAGCAAAAAAGAAAATGAGGACAGGACCGTTTTTCGGGAATTTTTAAGGGAATAATCCAGATGTAAACATATTTGAGAGGTGGAGCAATGATTAAGTTTGACAATGTGTCGAAACAGTACCGGGATGGTACTAAAGCAGTAGATTCAATCAATTTACATATAAAAGAAGGCGAGTTCTTTGTGATTATAGGTCCGAGCGGTTCCGGGAAAACCACCGTTCTGAAGATGATTAATAGGCTGATTCCTTTGACAGCGGGAACGATTTTCATAAATGGAAAACGGATCAGTGACTATGATATTCATGAGCTTCGCTGGGATATTGGCTATGTTCTTCAGCAGATAGCCCTTTTTCCTCATATGACAATTGGAGAAAATATCTCGATTGTTCCGGAGCTTAAAAACTGGGAGCAAAAAAAAATTAAAGAACGGATTGATGAGTTATTGGAAATGGTCGGATTGGCGCCTGACATATACCGGAGCCGAAAGCCGCATGAACTTTCAGGAGGACAGCAGCAAAGGGTGGGTGTAACAAGAGCACTTGCAGCTAACCCTCCAATCATCCTGATGGACGAACCTTTTAGTGCGCTGGATCCCCTAAGCAGGGAAAAGCTTCAGGATGACCTAATCAGCCTTCAGAAAAAAATAAAGAAAACGATTGTGTTTGTCACACATGATATGAAGGAAGCTTTGAAGCTCGGTGACCGCATTTGTGTCATGAAGGATGGGGAAATCGTCCAAACCGGCACACCTGAAGAGCTGCTTGCACATCCGGAAAACGAATTTGTCAGGCAGTTTGTCGGGGAAGAGCATGGACCGTACATAGAGGGATTCAGCCTTCATGATATCCTTCTGCCGGTTACAGAAACAGGACAGCAAGGAATAGTCATTTCAGCCACCGCTTCATTTGAAGAAACACTTAGCTTATTGTCAGTTCATGATGAACTTGCTGTCGAAGAGGACGGGAATATCATTGGCATGGTCAACAGGCAGGCCGTTATTCGTGAACTTGCCGGAAGCATGAAGGATGAGGTGAGGTCATGAATGCCTTTATCTCTGTTATAAATGAAAGGAAAGGGCAGCTATTCAGTGTATTGATTGAGCATATACAGATTTCACTTATTGCTTTATTCTTTGCAGTCCTGATTGCAATCCCGCTTGGAATTTATCTGACTAAGAAGCAAAAAATCGCAGAGGGGATCATTGGGGTGACGGCCGTATTGCAGACTGTGCCCTCATTAGCCTTGCTTGGCTTGTTGATTCCCTTATTTGGGATAGGAAAGGTGCCTGCCATTATCGCACTAGTCGTATATGCCCTTCTGCCCATTCTGAGAAATACATATACAGGCATAAGAGAGGTGGATGATTCCATAATTGAAGCCGCTAGGGCAATGGGGATGAAGAGAAGCAAAAGGCTCATGAAGGTAGAGCTTCCTCTTGCCATGCCGATCATTATGGCCGGCATTCGGACAGCAATGGTGCTAATCGTGGGAACTGCTACTCTCGCTGCTTTAATCGGAGCAGGAGGACTGGGAGAACTGATTCTCCTTGGAATCGACCGAAATAATACGGCACTGATTGTTCTTGGGGCCATACCTGCAGCCATATTGGCAATCCTTTTTGACATGCTGCTGCGGCGATTCGAGCATTTGTCTTTCAAACGGTCGATCACTGCATTGGGAGTCTTCATTGGCGCAATGGTACTGGTTATGGCTATTCCGCTGCTGACAAATAAGTCTGAAGAGAAGATTGTTATTGGAGGGAAGCTTGGTTCAGAACCGGAAATCCTGATCAATATGTACAAATTGCTGATTGAGAATGAAACCGATCTTAATGTTGAGTTAAAACCAGGTTTAGGAAAAACATCCTTCGTCTTTAATGCTCTGAAGTCAGGCAGTATTGACGTGTATCCTGAGTTTACCGGCACAGCCATTGCTGAATTTCTAAAAGAGTCAGCGGTAAGCACTGAACAGCAGGAGGTTTACGAGCAGGCGAGAAAAGGAATGAAGGATCAGTTCAGTATGATGCTGCTGAAACCGATGGCATACAATAATACATATGCGCTGGCTGTACCGAAGAAATTCTCTGAGGATTATGGCCTGCAATCCATTTCGGATCTAAAAGCTGTCGAGCAAAGCATTAAGGCCGGCTTCACTCTTGAATTCTCGGATCGGGAAGATGGCTATCGGGGCATTCAGGAGCTGTATGGCCTGGACTTTCCAACTGTTTTAACCATGGAGCCCAAGCTGCGCTATGGTGCAATTGAAAAAGGTGAAATCAACTTAGTGGATGCTTATTCTACAGATAGTGAAATCGCAAAATATAACCTCACTGTTCTTGAGGATGATAAAAATCTGTTTCCTCCCTATCAGGGAGCCCCGATTTTGCGAGAAGAAACCGCTGAAGAGCATCCTGAGCTTGTCAAAGCCTTAAACAAGCTGGATGGAAAGATCACCGATGATGAAATGCGTGAAATGAACTACAAAGTAAATGTTGAAGGTGTGAGTCCTGAAGAAACTGCAAGAGAGTATCTTGAGGGGGAAGGATTGCTGAAATAAATCGGATTGAACAGGAAATTATCGAATATATTAAACCACATTCAACAGCCCCGGTTTTATTAATGGGGCTGTTTTTTGTTCTCAAACGGCTAAGCCAGTTCTTGCAGTGCAGGGTATTTTTACCTTTATCGCAGGGTGGAACAGCTTCCTTTGGCCGCTGATTAAAATGGAAAAAATAATCTGCAAATGGTCAGGAACATCAAGTTTCCTTCCTTTTTTAGGTGTTAAGAGCGAGCTCTCTTTCATAAATTCTTCTTAACAGAATGATAAGAAAGGAGCGAATTTTTGTGGCCCCTGAAATGCAAAAAGCAACATTACTCGCTGAAAATATTAATGACTTTTTGACATTCCTGAGTAAAAACCTCGAAAAAAATATCTTTTATATGGATACTGATAAAATAAGACAAATCCAACTGATTGCTGAAGACTTTAAGTTTCATATTCTTGCAAATGAGCTGATCAGGATCAATCGCTTTGTCTGGGATCCGAAGTACACAAATTATTTGGTGGACCGGTTTGTAAAAGGCCTGACCATTATTGATGAATATGTACAAAGGAACTATAACAGCCTCTTTATGGTGACGGGCAGATTATATACATTGAAGAATCTAAGTTCATTATTCAGCAAAGGGTAAAAAAACAAGGTCCTGGTTTACTGAATCCTAAGGGTATTATGGTGGAAGTAAATTTTCCCTCTCTTCATTTTTAACTATATGAATTATAATAGTTTAAGTTCATTTATTTTAATCATTAGGGGTATGAAAATGGAGAAGCATAAAATCTTAAGAATTCTGGAAAAAGAATTAGTGGTTGCCCTTGGATGTACGGAACCTGTTGCGATTGCACTCGCTGCAGCAACTGCCAAGAGTTATGCTAAAGGGGAAATACAAGAGCTTTGCTTGAAAGCGAGCGGAAATATCATCAAAAATGCCAAATCAGTCGGAATTCCCGGCATGAGTTCATATGGTCTGGATTTCGCAGCGGCAATTGGCGCTGTGGCAGGGGATCCTGCGAGAAAACTGGAAGTATTAGCGGGAATGGGTCCTGAAGATGAGCAGTTGGCATTAAAACTTATTGAAGAAGGAAAAGTAACTTCACTCCAAGCTGAGACACCGAAAAGGCTTTACATTGAAGTGATAGTAAAAACTGATATGCAGACTGCCAGAGTGGTAATCTCTGATAACCACAGCAATATTACTTTAATTGAGGTTGATGGCGAAGTTATTTATCAGGGCGGATGTGAAAATATAGGAATCCAATCTGAAGAAGAAGAATTAATTGCACTCACCATTGATGAAATATATGAATGGGTGCTGGGTGTGGAAATCAGCTCCCTGTCACTTGTGAAAAAGAGTATAGAGCTCAACAGGGTCATTGGGCTGGAAGGCTTATCAGGCGAATATGGCCTAAAGGTAGGGAAAACGATCAAGAGAAATGTGGAAATGGGGATTTTATCAGATGATATTGCTACTGCAGCAATGTCTTTAGCTGCAGCCGGGTCAGATGCGAGAATGGCAGGATCAACACTGCCTGTAATGGCAAATACCGGAAGCGGCAACCAGGGCATCGCAGTCACTCTTCCAGTTGTTGCTGCTGCAGAAAGACTGAAGGTCACAGATGAGAAAATGATTCGGGCAGTGGCACTCAGCCATCTGATCACCATTCATATAAAATCCAAATTTGGCCGGCTTTCGGCTTTATGCGGTGTAACGGCTGCGGGAATGGGGGCAAGTGCAGCCATCGTTTATTTACTGGATGGGCACCTTCAGCAAATTAAAGCGGCCATTCAAAATACAATTGGCAATGTATCCGGAATGATCTGTGACGGAGCAAAAGCAGGATGTGCAATGAAAGTGTCTACCTGTTCCAATGTAGCTGTGCAATCTGCCCTTCTTGCACTCAACGATCAGGAAATTAAATCAACCGATGGATTTATTCATGATGATGTTGAGAAAAGTATCGAAAGCTTCTGTAAATTAGGAAATGAAGGCACCCGTCATACGGATGAACTGATATTGAAATTGATGATGGAGAAATAAACAGCCAAAATGGCCCCTCTCTTTATTATAAGATGGGGCTTTTTGGTGCGGCTGGGGATCATGTGTAAAATTATGAAATCATCCCTCGACGAAACATCTCCGCAATGGCTTGAGTCCGGTTTTGAGCTCCCAGTTTTCTGATGGCTGTTTTAATATACTGGTTGATGGTAACTTCACTGATAAACATGGAATCAGCCATTTCCTTTATGCTTTCCCCCCAGGAAATCTTTTTCATAACCTCCATTTCTCTTTTGCTTAATAGGCGGGCATCTTCTTTTCCTTCCGTTTTTTCAAGGATTTTTCCTATGTTCTGACCAAATTGAGTATATGAAGAAAGCTGCTGAACCGAAATATGTGCATGATCATCAAATTCGTTTGTGCAAATATACCCGATGGGAACAGCGCCAAAGCAGATGGGGATAGCCAGGAAGGAGTTGACATTGGAAGTTGTAATGTATTTTATATTTATTTGCTTCAGGTATTCTATCCCCGAACAATATTTTGCTTTTCTTTCATAGAGGGCAGAATATATAAGCGGCAGTGAACGAATATCATCCCTGATATCTCTGATATGTATTAGTCCATGGCATGTAATTGCAATGATCCCTTCACCAATAAAACCTAAAGGGGAATAACGGAATAAATAGGCGTTTTTAACAGGGAAAATGTTCATATAAACCTCTAGAATTTTATACAGCTTTTCTTCATGACTCTCGACAACTTCTAAATTTTGGATATTACCTAATATGGTAGATTCAATTGCCACATTAACACCTTCCTTATAGGGTAATTATATATAGAAAATTGTGAATATTCAATATAAACGAATGATAGTAAGCTTAAAATAGAAAAAAGTATAAGCACTGGAAAGGAGGATCAATTTAAAAGAAAAAAATGTAATCGCTTTCAATTGAACTAATATCATGAGGAGGAAGAAAGAATGTCATCATTTCAAAAATCGAACTCTCTCACGGATTTTGATGCTGTTGTCGTTGGTGCTGGTTTTTCTGGATTGTATATGCTGCATCGTTTGCGGGAGGCTGGTTTTTCCACCCGGGTATTTGAAGCAGGCGATAATGTAGGCGGCACATGGTATTGGAATCGTTATCCCGGCGCAAGATGCGATGTTGAAAGCATCTACTATAATTACACGTTTTCTGAGGAACTGCTGAAAGAATGGAGCTGGTCGGCAAAATACGCTGAACAGCCTGAGATATTAAGCTATATAAACTATGTAGCAGATAAGTTTGATCTTCGGCGTGATGTGCAATTCAATACAAGGGTGCAATCCGCAAAATTTGATGAGAAGAATAGAAGGTGGGACGTCCAATTAAATAATGGCGAAAAGGTATCTGCTCAATATTTTATTACAGCTGTAGGGTGCTTGTCAGCGTCCAATGTGCCTAAATTTAAAGGGCTGGAAAACTTTAAGGGCGAATGGCATCATACCGGCCACTGGCCGCATGAAGGAGTAGATTTTACAGGGAAGCGGGTTGGCATCATTGGCACAGGCTCCAGCGGTATCCAGGCCATTCCTGTCATTGCAAAAGAAGCCGGGCGCCTGACTGTATTCCAGCGGACTCCGCAATACAGCAGCCCTGCCAGGAACACGCCGAATGATCCAGAACACTTGAAGAATATCAGGGAAAATTACGGGGACATAAGAGCAAAAATGCGCCATTCCATTACCGGAATACCGGAGGAGCCAAGAAATGTTTCCGTTTTTGACGAATCCCCTGAAGAAAGGCAAATAGTTTTCGAGGAAGCCTGGAAAGAAGGAGGACTGCTTAAACTAACTTACGCATATAATGACCTGTCCATATCTCCGGAAGCCAATGCGATCGTAGCGGAGTTCATTCGCTCTAAAATCCGCGAAACGGTTAATAATCCTGAAGTGGCTGAGAAACTCCTTCCAAGGTTCTATTATGGCACTAAACGGACCATCATAGATACAGATTATTTTGAAACCTATAACCGTGATAACGTATCGCTGGTGGATGTAAAGAAAGCCCCGATTCAGGAAATTACCGAAACAGGTGTTAAAACTTCGGATGGTGAATATGAGCTTGACATGATCGTGTTTGCCACAGGCTTTGATGCGATGACAGGACCTTTGTTTAAGATCGATATCCGTGGAAAAGACGGCGAATCTTTGAAAGAGAAATGGGCAGGCGGCTCACAGACCCGCACCTATCTTGGCCTGGGCACAGCTGGTTTCCCGAATATGTTTATGCTGACTGGACCTGAAAGTCCGTCTGTTTTAAGCAATATGATGGTTTCAATTGAGCAGCATGTGGAATGGGTATTTGACTGCATCAGTTATATGCGCGAACAAAACCAGGCTGTTATTGAAGTGAATGAAGAGGCGGAAAATACATGGAGCAAGCATTGCCGTGAAATCGCCGATCAGACTCTATTTACCAAGACAGACTCCTGGTACATGGGTGCGAATATTGAAGGGAAAGCCCGAGGTTTTCAAATCTATCTTGGCGGTGTAGGAGCCTATCGGAAGATTTGTGAAGAAGTCGCCGAAAAAGGCTATGAAGGTTTTAGCCTGACAGCATCTGAAAAGAGTGCTGTTAAATAAAGGGCTTAAATTGGGCAGGTATTCTTTCAATATATTAATAAATTAATAGGGGGAAAATAATTATGGCATTAGATCCGCAGGCAAAGTTTTTACTGGAACAAATGGAGGCAGCAGGAGCACCGCCGATGAGCCAGCTATCACCAGAGGAAGCTCGCCTTACCACTGATTTTAGCGCTCTGGCTGGTGAACCGGAGGAAGTAGGAAAGATTGAAAATAGAAAAATTGCGGGATCCGGAGGGGATATACAGGTTCGAATTTATACTCCTAAAGGAGAAGGTCCATTCCCTGCGCTCGTATATTATCACGGCGGCGGCTGGGTAATCGGTGACCTTGAGACAGTAGAGGTTCCTTGCAGGCTATTAACAAATTTGGCGAATTGCGTGGTCGTTTCGGTGGATTACAGGCTGGCTCCGGAACATAAATTTCCTGCTGCTGCAGATGATTCGTACGCTGCAGCCAAGTGGGTGGCTGAAAATGCAGAATCGATTGGTATAGATCCCAACCGTATTGCGGTGGGCGGTGACAGTGCAGGCGGAAACCTTGCAGCCGTTGTGGCTCTCATGGCAAGAGACAAGGGTGAAATCTCATTAGCCTATCAGATGCTGATTTATCCGGTAACCAACCATTCATATGCAACAGAGTCCTATACCGAAAATGCAGACGGCTACCTGTTAACAAAAGACAGCATGGAGTGGTTTTGGAATCACTATCTGCAGAATGAGGAAGACGGGAAAAACCCATATGCCTCTCCGCTGCAGGCAAAAGACTTGAGCGGACTGCCTCCGGCATTGGTTTTAACGGGAGAGTTTGACCCGCTGCGTGATGAGGGAGAAGCTTACGCTGAGCGTTTAAAAGAAGCTGGTGTGCCGGTTGAAGCCAAACGGTATGACGGCATGATCCATGGCTTCTTCTGGATGCCGGGTGTACTGGAACAGGGAAGAAAATCTATTGAGCAGGCGGCAGATGCGTTAAAGCGTGTGTTCCAGGGAAGTATCGCTTCGAAATAATAGAGATGCAGACTGGACACTTCTGAATGGGGAGTGTCCTTTTTTGTGTTATTTTGTAATTAATTTATTGCTAGATTACTGGAAGAGTTCATTGGTGAGATAGCGGTAGCCAGGGAGGGTTAATGACTACTAAAATGGAAGAGAGGCAAAGAAAATGGTCACCATGAAAGGGTTATGACGACGAAAACAGAAGAGAGTAGAGGAAAATGGTCGCCATAGAGGGGGCATGAGGACGAAAATGGAAGAGAGGCAAAGAAAACGGTAGCCATGGAAGGGGTATGACGACGAAAACAGAAGAGAGTAGAGGAAAATGGTCGCCATAGATGGGGGCATGAGCACGAAAAAGGAAGAGAGGCAAAGAAAACGGTAGCCATGAAAGGGTTATGACGACGAAAACAGAAGAGAGTAGAGGAAAATGGTCGCCATAGAGGGGGTATGAGGACAAAATGGAAGTGAGGCAAAGAAAATGATCACCATGAAAGGGTTATGACGACGAAAATAGAAGAGAGTAGAGGAAAATGGTCGCCAAGGAGGGTTCATGAGGACGAAAATGGAAGAGGGATGAAGAAAACGGTCACCATAAAGCATTATAAAACTGCTAAAAAAGAATACCCTCAACATAAAATCTTAGATAAATGTTTCTCTCAATCCTGTTTCCACCTCTCAATTTGGGGTAATCGATTTCCTGTTATTCCATTTTTACCTTCCTCTATTGCCTATCAAGATGCTCTTTATCCTATTTTCAAGAAAATTTTCAGTTAAAAACAAGTAATTCAGTAGCAATGTCCCTCTTTTATTACCCCAATTTACTGCTCACATCTCTCCCCTTTATTATGAAAATAGTAAGTATTCTTACTTTTCTACTAATTAAAGAGCAGGGGGAAAAAAATGAAGTCACGCAATAATCTATTAAAAGGGGCTCTGACTGCAAGTTTATTATTCACAGCTGCCATTCCATTTAATGTGCTTGCTCAGAAGCCCGAGATCACGGTGGACGAAGCAGAAAAAATTTTAAGCGGTCTCTCTAAGGAGCAAAGGGATGCTTTAGAACAGCTGGAAGTTGGACCGGGATTTATTATCTCTCCGGAAGTAAATACATCCACTCCCGACCTGGTCGATGTCATTGTTGAATTTAACCAGGCTCCTGCAAAGGTAGAGGTAAAGAAAGAAGCTTTAAAAGGGAAAAAATCATCTATTCATACAGCGAAAGTAAAAGTGGACAAATCCCACAAAGATTTCAATGCCCATGTTAACAAGCTGAAATCGAAGAAAAGCAATGTACTGTATGACGCAAGTAAGATTGAAGTGAAACGCGAATACAAGAACGCCTTTAATGGTGTTTCCATGACACTTCCGGGTATAGCTGTTGAAGAACTCCTGCAATCAGGTTCAGTAAAAAGAATCTGGAGCAATGCCCAAGTCCAACTTGGACTTCCACCAGCAGAGCGGTCTGCCATAAAGCCAAAGATGGCAGACAGCATTCCTCAAATCGGTGTGGATAAGCTTCACGATGAGGGGGTTACCGGAAAAGGAATTAAGGTGGGAGTGCTGGACACGGGTATTGATTATACACACCCTGACTTAACTGGTTCTTACAAAGGTTATCGTAAAGAAAATGGTCAAGACCCTAAAACAGTTGATCCAAGCTCTGTGAAAGGCTGGGACTTTATCAATAATGATGCAGATCCAATGGAGGCAACTTACGATGATTGGGAAACATCCGGTCAGCCTGAATTTGATTCCAGAGGATCTGCCTTCTATACCTCTCACGGTACACATGTATCAGGAACCATTGCTGCCCAAAAAGAAAATGCAGTAGACTATGCTGTCAAGGGAGTAGCACCGGATGTCAATCTGTATGCCTACCGGGTTCTTGGACCATATGGATCTGGCTCAACAGACGGGGTGCTGGCCGGTATTGATAAAGCAGTAGAAGATGGAATGGATGTAATCAATCTATCACTCGGAGCGGGTGTAAATGATCCTTTATATCCTACTTCGGTTGCTATTAATAACGCTATGCTTTCCGGAGTCGTTTCCGTTGTGGCAGCTGGAAATGCTGGGCCAGATGAAAAAACGCTTGGTTCACCTGGTACAAGTGCTTTCGGAATTACAGTCGGTGCAAGTGATGCATCAATCTCCATCCCAGCTTTTAAAGCCACTGCGGCTGAGAAGGATTTCGAATCTATGAAATTATTAGCCAAAAACTTTACGGATGATTTAAAAACACTTGAAGGCAAATCCTACCCAATTGAGTATACTGGCCTGGGGACTCCGCAAGACTTTACAGGGAAAAACCTTGAGGGGAAAATTGCCCTCATCGAACGCGGAGAGCTGACATTTGAGGAAAAAGTGAAAAATGCCAAAAATGCAGGTGCAGCAGCAGTTATTATTTTTAATAATACGGAGGGCGAAATTCCGGCCTACATAGGTGAGAGCACTAAATTTATTCCTACATTCCAGCTTTCAAAGGAGGATGGGGAGTATTTAAAAGGTATCCCGGGAGCTTCTGTACAATTTAATCAGTTAATGGTGGCTAAGACAGAAGGCGACACTCTTGCCGATTTCAGTTCAAGAGGTCCTGTCAATAGCAACTACGACATAAAACCTGACCTCGTGGCCCCTGGTGTTTCCATTTTCTCCACCTATCCGGAGTATATGAACCATCCAGAAGATGGCAAGGATTACACATCTGCCTATGCACGCCTGAATGGTACGTCAATGGCCACTCCTCATATCGCAGGCGTGGCGGCACTCATGCTTCAGAGTAATCCGGCTCTTGATCCTTTTGATGTCAAAACAGCACTGATGAATTCGTCGGATGATTTAAAAAAGGATTACTCCGTGTATGAAGTGGGCGCCGGCCGTGTGGATGCCTATCAGGCCGTTCACTCAAACGTTTCATTTAAGGTAATCGATAAAACAGAGCATGTTGAAAACGGAGAATACGTGGAAGCTGATGAAATCACAGGTTCCATCAGCTATGGAAACCACTATCTGGACAGTGCAGATATTAAGGATAGCCGTGCACTTCAAGTGACGAATAAAGGCAATAAGGACCAATCCTATAAGATAACCGTGGAATATCATTCTGCCCGGAAGGGTGTGCAGGATGGAGTAAAAAATAAAATTAAAGTAAACCTTCCAGAATCGTTTACAATACGTGCAGGGGAAACGGAACAATTACAAGCGGCGATTACAATCCCGCAAACAGCTGAAATCGGGCGTTATGAAGGATATATCCATGTGGAGAACCAAAATAATCCAGAAGAACGCTATCAAATTCCATATGCAATCCGGGTGACTGACAAAGGCATCGATTTTGCAGAACCGCTTCAGCCGTCTGTTACGACTGATACACCAATGCACCAATACTATTCACCTGGTACGCACTTTGCCTTTAAGTTTAAAAGCCCGATGGAGACATTCGATTTAGTTGTAAAGGATGCAAAAACAGGAAAGGCTATCGGAATTGTCGGAAGCTTTGATGCCCGAGCGGCTCTGCCTGATAAAGAATATCTCATATTCTTCGGCCACAGAGGACTAGTTTATCCATTTACAGGAAATAAGAAGCAGCCGATTGCCGATTATCTTCAGAAACTGCCGGAAGGTGAATATGTTCTTGATTTGATCAGCCGTGATGCAGATGGAAAAACCTATCATCAAGAAAGTCTTGGTATTATAGACAATACTCCGCCGGAAGCAGACCTCGATATTGAGCCGGGAGTGGTTGAGATAAATGATAATATGTTAACAACTGAAGACGGCCACAGGGCATTCTGGGTTCATGGTAAGGTGACCGACAAGACAGTTGACCTATTGCAATCAAAAGGAATGGAATATACCCAAAAAACCAATACAGCTGCTTATTACGAAAGTGACCTGCCATTTATCAGCGGATTCCTGCAGCTTGAAGACGATGGCACTACAAAATTTGGTGTGCTTCCGGAAGAATATGAAACGACACCTTACAAGTTAAGGCTATTCCCGTGGGATATGGCAACAGCAGCCAATATGTTTAAATCTCCCCGGTATGTATTTATGAAGGAAGGCACTGAATACGCAGACAGCCGTTTTAATAAAAGCAGTATGAAGCTGAATGACGAAATAACCGTGACCCTTGATTTAAACAATGTGGAGAACTTTATTTCAGGCACTTATGAAATTCAGGGGCTACTTGACTTTTTTGAGCTGCAGGAAGTTAAAGTAAATCCTGAGCTTCAGAAGTTTGCAGACCAAAATGGTATAGAGGTAAAAATAGATGAACCAGTTGTCACTAAGTCTGGTGTAAAAGTCGGGGCAGCTTTATTAAAAGAAGGGTTTGAAGGGATCAGCGGAGATATGCCTTTCCTGGATGTTACATTTAAAATGGTGGACGACACCAGTTACGCAAGGTATGTATCCTTTGGGTTAAAAGAACTTTCTTATCATAAAAAGGGTCAGTCTGAAGCCGTAACCATTCCGGCATACAGCTTAAACCATTTTGAGCTTATCTCATCTCACTCACGTATTTCAGGCAATATGGCACCAGAAGCTTTCTTAACTTCAGGAGGCTGGATTGACAGCAAATATGATTTTACCAAGCTTAAAGCAAAGGTTTATGCGAAAGCAGCAGACGGGAAAATTTATGATGGAACTATGGACAGCAGTGGACTGTTTGAGGTCATTGTGCCAGCAGCAAAAGAAGCCTATACGGTCTATGTCGAGGTTCCTGGCCACTTGACAGAATATAAAAATGTATCGGCCAGCATCGAGAAGGATGGAAAGTATCACGGGCTTTATGTAAGAATTAACCCTGAAGATAACCTTGCTGGGGATGTTACTCAAGATGGGGTTATCGATATCCGTGACATGAAAGAAGCGGTTAATCATTATGGAGAAGAAAACCCTAAAAATGCCGATCTGGATATAAATCAGGATGGAGTAGTCGATGAAACCGACGTCAGATGGATTGAAAAGAATTTCTTGACGAAAGGGCCGCTGTCCGGAAAAGGAAATCAGCCGAAAGACAGGATTGGAAAGAAAGGGCTAGCTGATTTCTTAAAAATGATTGGATTGGAGCCGAAAAATTAATAATAAAACAGCAGGCAGGAGACAAGTTCTCCTGCCTTTTTCTATTATCCTATAGAAAACATCCAGTAATTTCACTATAATAATAGAAACTTGATACCGAGGTGGCAGCATGATCATAGGAAAAATTATTAAGTTTTACAGGGAAAAAGCAGGATTAACACAGGGCCAGCTGGGGGAAGGAATCTGTTCTGTTACCCATTTAAGTAAAATCGAGAGGGGAATTACCGAATACTCCGGTGAAATTACACTCCTCCTCGCCAGGAGGCTCGGAATCGATCCTGAAGAGGAAACAATGCGATATCATCAGCTTGCCAAAAGGCTGGATGAATGGCATGAGAGTATGATCATGCAGCGTTTGCAGGAATCTGAGCGTATAAAGAAAGAACTGCAGGGTGAAAAACTGATTCATATGACTGACTTTCAAACTCTATATCGCCTGCTGTCAGCCAGATATTTTTTATCTGTAGGTGATTTGATTTCAGCATCAGATTTAATTTCGGATCTTAAAAAAGCTTCTGCTGCATTGTCACCTCATAATGCTAATTTGTTAAAGCATATCCAGGGCATTTATTACTTTCTAACCGGCCAATATCGTGACTGTATCAGCTGCTTGGAATCCATTGACAGAGATCAGTATAGCTACGAAGAATACTATTACCATTTAGCGATTGCCTACCATTCCATCCATTCGAATATTACCGCCTATTATTATGGAGAAAAGGCGCTTCAATATTTTCAAAGAACCTTAAACATTCTCCGGATTATTGACACAGAAATGCTGCTGATTATACAGCTAAATTCGAAGGAACTTCATGATTTTCATGAAACGAAGGAAAAATATGAACAGCTTATAAAGCTATGTGATGCATGTAATTCAGGTGATCGCAAATCCAAGCTATATCATAATCTGGCCTTTGAATATTTTCGCCGAAAGAAATATCGGAAATCAGCTGGTCTATATGAAGAAGCATTAAAACTTACCGCTGAAAAATCTCCTCACTATCTGACTGCTTTAGATGGATATATTCATACCTGTTATAAAGGGAAACTCAAGTCCCGAAATATCTTAATAAAATTAGCTGGAGAAGGACTGGAGAGGGCAAGAGCTGCTGATTCATATACCTGGATTTATTTTCAGCTTCATCTCCACCTGCTGAAGGATGAAGAAAGGCAATACTATCAATTTATTGAAGAAATAGCATTGCCATACTTCAAAAATATTGGATACGGCATTTTAATCGACCATTATGAGAAAAAGCTATTCCATTTTTACTCAGAAAAAGGCGAGTCAAAAAAAGCAATAGCACTAGCCAGTTCTTTTATACATAAGCAAAAAAGCTATTATGATCATGATTAAATAAACAGAAGGCTTGTTCACCGCCAATCGGGAACAAGCCTTTTGAATTCATTTTATCAGTTAGCCCATGCGGCAATTGCACAGCATGTTCTGCAGGAGAAACTCCCAGCATCATTCTCTAAAGACTTAATAAGGTCCCTTCTACTTCATGTATGAGTCTAATAAATTACTAGGCAGTCTTATTTTTCATGGCTTGTTTAGTCATCTTTCTTTGAAAAAATTTAGCATTAGTTCCTATATATACACCCGTAAGAACAAAGGCTGCTCCAATTCCATGCGCAATGGTGAACGTTTCACCCAAAAAGATTGTAGCCATGAAAACAGCAGACACTGGCATCACATTAATAAAAATGGAAGCCTTGGCCGCTCCGACCTCTTTAATTCCGTTATAATACATGACAAATGAAATCACGGTAACAAAGATACTCATATGAGCAATAGCAGCCCAAGTTGTAAAGTTGGCTTGCTGAAGATCCATCCACGTTGTTTCTGCAGAAGCAAATGGCAAAAGAAATAAAGTCCCATAGGCAACGGCATATGTGGTCGATTCCACTGAGCTGAATTTTTTCAATGCCACTTTCCCCACAACACTATAAATGGCCCAGCTAATCACAGCCCCCAGCAGTACAAAGTCAATTGGTTCAAAGCCATATTGGAAAAGAGAGAGCAAATGGCCATCTGTAATAATAAACACTGCACCTGTCAATGCAACGGCCATTCCCATGATATGATTTTTCGTAATTTTCTCTTTAAGGAATAGTCCAGATAAAAGGACAATAAGAACCGGATTGGATGCAATAAATAATGAGCTTTTAATCACCGGTGCGTGCTTTGTGGCCAGAAAGAAACAAATATTATACAGCGCAATTCCAGTCAGGCCCAAGAGAGCAAACAGTCCATGATCTCTTAAGTTTGGCCGCTTCCGGTTTTTCTCCATAATCCACATAAGCGGAAAAAGCAGGATGGCAGCTCCTAAAAACCGCAAAAAAGCAACGGTTGCAGGTTCGAAGATTTGAACAGCAAACTTACCGGCAATAAATGCGCTGCCCCATGTTGCAGTAGCCAAAGTCAGCATCAAATAAATCAGCCATAATCTCTTTTTCAAACGAACTCGCCTTCATTTCTGTAAAAATTTTATAAATAGTATTATAACATCTTTTTCGAAAGTCGAAATAGTTAATTTTTTATAACTTGAAATTCACATCTAAATTTAGGCTATAAGGAAGAGAGGATTATGATGTTTTTTACTTTATCGGTTATGAGGTAAAGTATCGAACAAAAAGTGGAGGGGGGAAATAATGATACTTGGCCATTTCAGTAAATTAATGCATGGTAAAGGCGGAGAAAAAAAACGGATTCAGGCAAAAAATGAAGAAGCTGATCAGGATACCAGCTTCTTTATCGTTTATTCATTCTGGAATTGCCCTCATCGACCATCCCCCTTACTTCTTCAGCCAATCTGTCAAAAACCTGATTAACCCTATTCATTAAAATATCCTGGGAACCTCCATTTTGATTATCAATTCCTTCATTTATATTGTCCTTTTTCATTAAGAACTCACCCCCGCAAAAGTTATCTTTTGTATAGGGCTGCAAAATATTCTTCGCAGTAAATTACACAGGTAATGAAAGCCAGCTTGGACTTCGGGTATGATTGAAGAAAGATATAAAGAAGTCCGAGGATATGTTACCTAAAGTCCGGGTAACTACATAAAATATTGGCTGAAAAATTTCCAATTGCTCCTTTCATTGTATAAACTAAGAATGATTATCAATTAAATTTTTATATAACAATACTGATTCACAATATATAAACCCTGAGAGGAGGTAAAAAAATGTGGCCATTTTCATCCAGCAAAACGAAGAAGAAGAATGTCATTGATGCAGCAAGTTACATTTCCATCAAAGAAACAACGGAAGAAGCGGAAGTTGAAAAGATGGTATCGAAGCTGGAGCAGATTTTTTACAGCACATCCAGGGAAATCGTTATTTTATGCATTGGATCTGACCGCTCTACAGGAGACTCTCTTGGGCCATTGGCAGGTAAGATACTTAAAGAGAAGAACATTCCCTATCCAGTGTATGGGACTTTAAAGGATCCGGTCCACGCTTTAAATATCAAAAAGGTACTTAAAGAAATAGAAGAAACCCACCATAATCCCTTTATATTTGGCATCGACGCCTGCCTTGGAGACGAAAGGCAAATCGGCTATATTTTAATAAGAGAAGGATCTTTTATTCCAGGGAACGCAGTGAATCGGGTTCTCCCGAGTGTGGGTGACTATCATTTGAAGGCCATTGTAAATACGCTCGATCCATTATCACCAGTGCACTCTTTAAATAGCACGAGACTGTACATGGTTTTAAAACTGGCTGAAATTATCGCGGAAATTATTTCACGGGTCGCGGCAAATGATCGGACTTCCCGGGGAAAGATAGAAAAAATAAATGTGCCGTAAAGGTGAGACTAGTAGAACTCCCTGGTAAATCAGCCAAAAAATTGCTGTTACCCCGACAGGTAAGTTATAATGGGCAGTAAGGTTACTAAAGAGAGAAAGAGGGAAAGGGATGGTTAACAATTGGACGGAAGATAACCTGATCTCAATACGCGAGAGGGTTTATCTGCATATTAAGGATCTTATTTTAGACGGGGAATTTAAAGCGGGAGACCGGCTGGTTGAACGTGAACTTGCTGAGCGGTTAAATATCAGCAGGACACCAATACGGGAAGCGCTGTTCCGTTTGGAGTCCCAGGGGTTTGTTAAAACAGTGCCAAGAAAAGGCGTAATCGTTGCCGATATATCTGAAAAGGAAATAATTGAAGTATTCACCATTTTATCTTCACTTGAAGTACTTGCAGCAAAATTAGCCGTCCAAAAGCTGGATGAAGGAATGGAAAGCAAATTCACTGACAGTATTCAAAAGGTCAAGGAATACCTGAAAAATCAAGAAGAAGATGCTGCTGAATTACATAGAGAGCTAAATCATCTCCTATATAGCTCTGCCAAAAATGTGAAGCTTTATGAGATGCTGAGCGGATTGTCCGATTACATTCGCGCTTTTGCCAAAATCGGGCATAAAAATCCAGGCAGGGCAAAGCAGTCTATGGATGAGCATTTAAAAATCATGGAAGCCATCGTCAATAAAGAAATGGAAATGGCAGAATATCTTACCAAAATACATATTGAGAATTCAAAAAAAGCATATATTGAAGCGGTTCAGCAGAACGAAAATAAAAATTAAGAAAGAGCTTGAGCTCTTTCTTAATTTTTTTTAAACTCCAATCACGAATGGCGAAGTTAAATTTTTTAATACCTTAGCTACACTCATGGCGACAATTGGACTCGATTTTGGATTTTCTTCATAAGGAACATTCGAAACGGAGATTTCCACTTCGCCAAAATACCCCTTAGCCTTAATGGTATGAGTATTTGTTCGGATAGTCGGATCAGCATATACCTTCACCTTTGTATTTTCAAATCCAATACCCGCCAGGCTAAGGGCTGCGGAAACATTCACACTTTGCGGAAACAGCCTGGATGACTCCCGGGCATTTCCTTCATAAATACAAAATGGTTCAGTCAGCATATGTAAATCCACTTTTTCTTCTGCAATCGTACCTTTCCAGCTGCGGGGATGTTTTCTTGTGATTAATGTAATATCTTCAATCTCCCCCAGTGCCCCTGCTGCAATCCGGTCCAGGCCGGCTATAGCTGCAGAGGGGATAAAGATCTGCCGGTTTTGCTGCATGGCGACATCCTGCAGTTTTTCATAAAAACAGGCATCTCCTAATGCTCCTACAGAAAGTACTACTAGATGACTTCCATTTGCCAGCACTTTTTCTCCATAAAGGTGTAAAGCCTCATGACCTGCTGCCTCTATGATAATATCTAAATCACCATTAAAAAAGTCGTCTTCATCTGATGTAAGGGCAAGTGATTGTTTGTCAGCATGATCAGCATGTTTATTACTTCTGACCAGCACCGACTTCAGCATCACATTGCCGGCATGGCCGGTTTCTATTAATTCTGCAATGGTTTTCCCAAGCGTTCCAAAACCTATAATTCCAGCTTTAAGCATGTTTTTCACTCCTTCTTGGGCTAAGCTCTAAGTATAGGTATCTATAGAGGTGGCATACGATATACTTTGTGCAATTTTAATCTAGATTTTAACTTAAGTTCATAAAGAGAGCAATACATTTTATAGAAAATAGTAAAACATCTAAATTTTCAAAATTATTTGCACAATAGTTGTTTTTAGTGTTATTATAGTATACAAGTTAAAAATAGTGAAAAAGGGAGGTGGTCATAGTTCTCATGTGCAGAAGGGTAGATGCATTTCAATGGAATCTGTCAATCTGCTAGCATAAGAGATGGATAAAGGGCTATTAAAAGCGGTACATCAGCAGTAAAGCCAGTCAGCCATGTTAAACGCTTTTTTGTTTTTTGGCTATTTTGGTATACAATCTACCAAATGCTGTATTCTGTTTGGCAAATGTTACAAATTCTTACTGGTTATGCTAAATTTCTGGGTATTACATAGTCAGCTGCAGATAAACAGTTTATGCCTCCAGGAATCTGTCTTTTGCAATCTTTCATAGAGAGCTATTTTTTATTACGAAACACGGAGGGGAATATATGGAGTTAACATTTGCTCATTGGGTCTATGCAATTGTTACTGTGTCTGTCATCGCCACCATGCTTTTCAGGAGAGGCGTTGTCTTGCCGGTAATCATCGGAACTTTCTTAGTGGCAGTCATTTATAAAGGCAGTCTGATTGCTGGCTTTCAGGCTGTATTTAACGCTAATCTCCTCGCAGCAAAAGAGTTATTCAGCATATTCTTAATTATTTCACTCATGATCGCTCTGCTAAATTCTTTGAAGGATTTGGGAGCTGATAAGAGGCTTATTGGTCCGATAGAGAAAGTCATGGTGAATGGGCATGTTTCCTATTTAGTACTGATGGTTACAACCTACGTGATCTCTCTCTTTTTCTGGCCAACACCTGCAGTCCCGTTAATCTGTGCACTGCTTGTACCTGCAGCTGTTAGAGCTGGGCTGCCTGTGATGACGGCTGCCATGGTAATTGTCATTGCCGGTCAGGGCATGGCATTATCCTCTGATTATATCATGCAGGTAGCACCGATGCTCAGTGCCAAAGCAGCTGGAATTGATAAGTCCATGGTTGCGGATAAGACGCTGGTTCTTTCCGTTATTACAGGTGTACTCGCATTGTCTTATGTTTATGTGGCGCATAGAAAATCAATCGTGAAAAATGGGCAGCATGACTCCAAGTTAAACCCGGAAGATGCCGCTTTCTTCGGTGTAGCAAATGAGCTTGCTGCCACTGCTGAAGAAAGTGCCGAAATCATTCAGCGAAAAAACACATGGGGCAAGGTTTTTGCAGTATTAGTGCC
Organism: Cytobacillus sp. FSL R5-0377; assembly: GCF_038004385.1. NCBI lineage: Bacteria > Bacillati > Bacillota > Bacilli > Caryophanales > Bacillaceae > Cytobacillus > Cytobacillus sp. FSL R5-0377. The sequence continues at coordinate 495,341 of NZ_JBBORA010000001.1, read as the reverse complement.
CTTATCGATGCTGGCTGTTATGATTTATATGTTCTCAACAAAATTAACAGGTGGTACAGGCTTTGAAGGAACAGATGGAGCTGCATTCATTGGCGGTGTTGCGACAGTTTTATTCGTGCTTGCCACTGTGGTATTTAATCGAATTAACGCTTTAGATAAGGTAAGCGAGCATTTAACAGAAGGCTTCGTGTTTGCCTTCAGGGCGATGGCTCCGGTTATTCCAATAGCAGGCTTCTTCTTTATGGCAAGTTCAGACTTCACTGGCACAATATTATCATTAGATGAAAGCGCTGCCAAACCAGCCTTTTTGTTTGATATGATTCAAGCTGGCCAGTCATATATACCTGAGAATGCCTTTGTTGCAGGATTCGGTCTGTTAATTGTCGGTCTGATCACCGGCTTGGATGGGTCAGGTTTTTCAGGGCTTCCGTTAACAGGTGCCTTATCAGGTGCATTAGCAAGTGGAAGCCATATCGATCCTTCCACTTTAGCGGCCATTGGACAAATGGGTGCGATCTGGGGTGGTGGAACAATTGTTGCCTGGTCTTCACTTGTCGCTGTAGCAGGATTCCTGCAGCTTTCACCGCTGGAGCTGGCGAGAAAAAACTTTATTCCAGTCGTCGGCAGTTTATTTATAGCCACACTAGTTGCCATATTAATCTGGTAAAACATTAAGCTTGAAAAAAAGTAGGCTATCCTGCAAAGTTAGAATAAACTAACTAATGGGATAGTCTTTTTTATTTAGAGAGGAGTGAGGATTTGAAAATTGGCTTAGCAGGTATAGGAAAATTAGGTACAGCAATGATGACTCACTGGCATAAATCAAACTTTTCAATAGGCATTTTCCATCCCGACAGGTCAAAGGCAAAACACTTTGCTGAAAAGTTTCCTAACGCACTTCCTTTAACAGATAAAGAGATGAGACAATTGGATATTATTCTGCTCGCCTTGCCGGCTGGAAAGGTAATTTCTTTTATCGATAGCCTTATTAAAGAGAACTCTTCTATCGCCTTCATTAATATGGCGACCGCGCTTCCAACTAAAGTGATTAAAGATAGGCTCCCATCCTGCAAGGTGTTTGGATTGAAATACATGGGGCATTCGAGAGATTTAATGGAGAATGGAAAGGGATTATTTATAACAGAGGACCATCTCCCTGCTCCCATACAGGATCTATTCAGACCAGTGGGGGACATCATAATAGACAGAGAAGAGACGGTATTAGAAGTAAATAAACAGGCAACCTATTTTGCTGTAAAAACGGCTGTTGAAATTGAAACTGAATTCGCAGGGAAAGGATATCACCCAGCTTACGTTAAAAAAGGCCTTACTTCTCTTGCTCCTGAAGTCATACGTTCTTATAGCGAAGGTACATTGGGGCATTTTGCAAATGAAATTGTGAAGGAAATACAGGAATCTAAAAAAGCTGCTGATTAACTTTCAGCAGCTTTTTTTATTAAAGCAATCTTTCAAGTAAGAACAAATAAAGCATCACAAATGCAACATATACTGCCGCAAAAGGAAGATTCCAGCTTGAGACTTTATAGGAATCGACTTTGATAATGTTAGACATGAGACCTAGGGTGGCATTATATGGGCCTACCAAGAAGGCGGAAACCGCTCCGGAAAGCATTGCGACTGTAAGGATATGAGGAGAAATTCCGATGGCTTCCGGGTTAACTCCTTCAATCATCAATGCAAGGGAAACAGCAGGATGGAGGCCCAAAAAGGCCAGCCCTAAAGGAATCAGAGGCAGGAGGATCAGGAAAATCTCGACTCCTGCTACACTAATAAAAGCTGCAATCCAGTCAAAAAGGATTTCATTTGCCTTCGAAATATTTATCGCTGAGATAAAAAAGCCTGTTGATAAAAAAATAAAAAATTGATCCTTCATGCCCATAGCGAAGGAGTTGAAATGGTCAGATAACTGATGGACAAATTCCTTTCCTTTACGTAAAAATAAGGACCAGCTGAAAGCAAAGGGAATGACGATCAGCGAAACCAGAATTAAAAATGGCAATGAAAATTGTGTCTCTGCAAAGGAAACAAGGATATTAAATATACCAATGGCCACCAGGATCTGAAAAACTCTTCCCGTGCGTCCGTCATTAGGCATTTCAATGGCTGCAGCTGTTTCATGCACGGATTCTTTTGCAGGATGAGGGAGTTTTATTGGCTGTGACTGACGGGATCCAATAAACCAATCCATTGCTAAACCTAATATGCTCAGTGGAATGACATAAGGGAGGATGGAGCCCCAGCTGACACCCGTCATCGTTATCACAATTCCCACAATAGGTGTTACCGGGGCCCAGATTAATGGCATCGCAAACCCTCTGGAAATGGCCCTGCTCATAAAACGTTCCTTGTTCCTTACTGGAAAGCTGCCCAGTGCAGGCCGGATTGAATAATAGGTCATGGGAAGTGTGGCAAGATTCATGAAAATGCTGAAAAAGTAAGAGATTCCAGAAGTCATCATATACAATTGGCCAGATGTTTTTACCCGTTTTTGAATGATAGCCTGGATGCCTTCCCCATATCGCCCCAATTTAACAGGAATCCCCAGGATTGGTATCAGCGTAAACATGGTAAGCAAATCTAGCATAGGTCCAAAAGCAAAAATATATTGCTCCCACCCTGAGTTGCTTGTCCAGAGCAAAACTGCACCAAAAATGAGGAAAATGCCCCCGAGTATTCGAACAAATTTCTTCGTCAGCCGGAATGTTAAAACCACGATGATGCAACACAATATAGATAGGAGGGAATCAATATTCCATTGGGGAAGCAAGGTGGACAGCAAAAATAAAGCGATCACTGTTGAAAATAAAACTCTTAACATAGTAGACACCCTCATTTATTGAATTTTAATGGTAATTGTATACCAAGATGCCATTTTAGTTGTATATATTTAAAAATTCGACTATAAAATTAATTAATTTTGGTATTTGGTATACAACATTATTGTAAATCTGAAAAATTCATCATATAATAATGATAATAGGATTGAAAAAAGGAGGCTGCCCTGATGTTCCATTTTCTATTTGGATCCAAATATGCAATTGAGAAAACTGAAAGAAAATTAGCACGTCTAAGAAGAACATTAAAATTCTAATCATGCCGCCATGCTTTGGCGGTCTTTTTTATAAAAAAAGTTGTTTGCACAATGTTTTTACAGAACTCAACGGTTAATAGAAAAACGCAAAAAGAGCCAAAAAAATTATTAAGTGAACAGCAAACCCGGAAGAAGAGATGCTTCCTCCGGGTTTTAAAAATTTTATACGGCTACTTCATCAGATTTAACCAGCTTTGAATGAATAGAGTCTTCGCTGTTGCCGGATGCCTTTACAATCTCATCCAATTCTTCCCTGGCTGCTTCAAGCGTTTCAAAACGTTCAAAGAATTTAACACCAATATGATTTACATATTCTTTTCCTTCGTATTCTTCAAATAATTGGATTTTAATATTTTCATCTAAAACCTCTGCAATAGTGTACTTAGCCTTCAACTTATCGAAAAAATAAAAATGATACGTCTCAACCGGCTTTAATCCCTCGTTTTCAAGAATGGTCTGGAAAGTATCTTTATTTGTTAATACAATATATTTACCCAATTTAAACACTCCTTTTAATCTAAAATATTTTCAGTAAGTTACTATAATATGTATTTAGGCAGCATACCTCCCTTTTGTTGGAATATTGTATACCAAGAACTTTAAATGTATTTTATACTAAAACTTCAAATTTTTCAATTATAAATTCTAAATTTTTTAATAATTCGGTGAAAAAGATCTGGTAGAATTCATAATAAAAATATGAATACCTGTTCCATTGTTCATAATAACAAAAATTAAGAGGGGGCTTGGCTTGGACTGCAGTTAGTCCTGCTGATATAGCGGCGATAATGGGAGAACTTCATATTAAAAGGGAGTGAATCAGTTTAATTAGCGCCGATATTAAATATCCCCATGTCAAAATAGTAAGGAATCTTCATGAATAAGGACGAAAATTAGCCGTCCCTCGCCAATTTGGTAGTAATCCCTCGAAATTAAGCCGAAAATAAGCGTACTTTATTTGAAATGGGAGTTAATCTATTCGAATAATGCCGAGATTAAATGTTCTAATGTTAAACAATTAAGATCGAAAATTTAACCTGCCTCAGCCAATATGGTAGTTAATCTGATTGATTAGTGCCGATATTAAATATCCCCATGTCAAAATAGCAAATAATCTACATGAATAACACCGAAAATCAGCGGTCACAGCCAAAATGGATGTTTCCATTCTTAATAATGCCGCCGAAAATCCGGCCAGGGAACTCTTAAATGGGAAATACCTGCAAATCTTCATATTCTATAAAACAATTCCATAACCAGAAGCATTTACAGCAAAAAATAAAAAACAAGTTTGCTAATCTGCCAGAAAGGTTGTATACTTCGGAATAAGTATCTAAATTTTTAGAATAAACAGAAAGGGGTAATGATATGCCTAAGGTTACACTGCACGTAAATGGAGAGATTGTAGAAAAGCAGGTAAAGGATAATGCGAACCTGGTAGTACTGGCAGGGATCCGCCAGTTTCCAGAATTAAAATACGGTTGTGGAATGGGAAGATGCACAAAATGTACTTGTATCGTTTTAAACGGGGGAGATAATCTCGCACCGCCAAATTGGAAGGAAGAAAAAATGCTCGGCGATAAAGTGAATGAGGGGTACCGGTTAACTTGTCAAATGACCATCCAGAATGATATTGAAATATCACAGGAAAACATCTCTGTAAAGCCTCCTAAAAAAACAACTGCAGCTAGTAACAAATAGTTTTTTATTTTTATTTATTAACGGTATACAAAATACCTAAAAAATAAGCGAGGTATTAAAAAAATGAATTGTTATAATCTTACCAAGATGACGTGGAAGGAAGTTGAGAAATCCTTAGAAACTGTAGAATTCGCTATTATTCCTGTCGGAGCACATGAGCAGCACGGGCCTCATATGGCGGAGAGCTGTGATGCAGTGCTGGCAGAAAGAATGGCGATAAAATTGGGGCAAAGAATGTTTCCATATGCTATTGTGACGCCAACTGTTAACATGGGTGTTTCCGAGCATCATATCCATTTTCCAGGCACCATTACACTACAGCCGACTACTTTGATAGCTGTTCTGAAAGACATGGTTTCATCCCTGAAACAGCATGGCATCAAGAAGTATCTGTTTTTAAATTCCCATGGGGGAAACCAATCTACATTAAATCTTGCAGCAATGACTATCACAAAAGAATTAGAAGTAGAAGTATACTATGCAAAGACCACTGCCTCTGCGAAAGAATCAATAGGGAAATATGTTAAATCTTCTCTATTTGGACACAGTTGCGAAAGGGAAGTGTCTGAAGCTCTGTATCTGGCTCCGGAATTAGTAAAAAAAGACTTATTAGAAAAAGGTGAAATCAAGCAGGGCGGAAGGTGGGAACGGCTCCGGCCGGGGAAGGCTGTTCAAGGTTTTTATTTTTATGAAGAGATGACTGAAAATGGCTGTATAGGTGATGGCCGGCAAGGGAGCAGGGAAATCGGGGAACTAATTGTAGAGGAAGCCCTGAATCATCTTGCAGAGGAGCTTTCTGAACTGCTTGATTTGAAAGAAGAGCTGCTTTACTAATTCTTTCAATCTAGCATATAGAAAAAATAATCTTTAAAAAATTCTAAAAATTGTGTTTACAATTTAATAAGAATAGGTTATGATTTTATTAAGGTATACCAAAGACCAAAAAACACTAATTAATAGGGCTGATAATAAGCAACCTATTATTTTTTAAAAGAAGTTTTGGTATACAAAATATCAAATGCCAATAGGCTACATAAATTTCGAGGAGGAGTTTACACATGCCAGAATTATTATCTAAAGATGAATTTCGTAAAGAACTAGAGGAAGCGATTAAAGGAAACCACAGTCAGAAAGCTCCATTCACAGTAGCTTGGGCTGAAGGAAAACTGGAAAGAAAACATTTTGCGAGATGGGCTGAAAACCATTACCACTATGTAGGTCCATTCGCTGATTACTTAGCGTACATCTACCACAACACTCCAACCGATCCAAAATTTGAAGCAGCAAAAGATTTCACACTTCAAAATATGTATGAAGAAGAAATTGCTGCTGACCGGCATACTGACCTTTTGATTCGCTTTGCTGAAGCTTGCGGAACAACCCGCGAACGTGTAATCAATCCGGAAAACATGGCACCGACGACATTAGGACTTCAAAGCTGGTGCTACGCAGTGGCTGCACGTGAAAACTTTGTTGTAGCAACTGCAGCTCTTGTTGTGGGCTTGGAGTCACAGGTGCCGGATATTTATCGAAAGCAGACTCCTGCTCTTCGTGCTCAATACGGATTCACAGATGAAGAAATCGAATTCTTCGACCTTCATATCGTATCCGATGAAATCCATGGAGAGCGCGGCTATAAGATTGTTCTTGATCATGCTGACACTCCTGAATTACAGCAGCGCTGTCTGGAAGTAGTGCGTACAGGGGCGAAAATGCGCCGCATGTATATGGATGGCCTATGGAGAGAATACCTTGAGCAGGATCTTGGCTCTTTAGTAGAAGCAAAATAATATCTATTATCCAGGCCGTCACATTAAATCTTGTTATACGAGGTCTATGTGGCGGCTCTTTCTTTAACCAAAGAATTTGGCGCAGTAAAGGGAGAAATAAACAGAGAGTAAGGTGATTTCATTTGATTACAACAAAAGTAGAAACCTTCCATAATTATATCAATGGTGAATGGCAGGAATCGGAGAGCCAAAAGAAGTTTCAAAGTGTAAACCCTGCAAATACTGAAGATGTCGTCGGCTTTTTTCAGGCATCAAATGAAGCTGATGTAAAGCTGGCTATTGAAGCTGCCAGAGACGCATTCCCTGGATGGGCAAAGACAGCCCCATCCAAGCGTGCTGCCATTTTAAACAAAGCTGCGGCACATCTTGAAGAAAATGCGGCGAAATATGCAGAAGAACTGTCTAGAGAAGAAGGTAAGCATGTCAATGATGCAAAAAATGAGGTCCTCCGGTCCGCACAGACACTTCGTTATTATGCGGTTGAGGGACAAAGCTTCACAGGTGAAACCTTCCCTAATGATGATCCAAATATGAGAGTATCAACGGAAAGAGAACCGCTCGGTGTTGTAAGTGTCATAACGCCATGGAACTTTCCAATCTCCATTGCCGCGAGAAAAATTGCTCCAGCATTAATTACTGGGAACACAGTTGTGTTCAAACCTTCATCAGATACCCCTCTGATTGCTGTCCGGCTGGTAGAAGCACTCCATGAGGCAGGTATACCAAAAGGGGTCTTAAACTTTGTTACAGGGAAGGCTTCTGATGTTGGTGATTTATTAGTTACTCATCCTGCAGTAAAAGCTGTTACATTCACTGGTTCCACAGCTGCGGGTGAGGACATTCACAGCAAGAGCTCATTTACAACCCGAACTCAAATGGAACTGGGCGGAAAAAACCCGCTTTTAGTTATGGAAGATGCTGACCTTGATCTGGCGGCCACATTAACAGTAAATGGCGGATTTTCTTTAACAGGGCAAGCCTGCACAGGTACGAGCAGAGTGATTGTCATGAAGGAAGTAAAAGAAGCATTTGTTGAAAAATTAATTGAAAAAACGAGCGCCCTTAAAATTGGCAGCGGCTTTGAAGAAGGAGTAAAGATTGGTCCGCTTGCAAATGAAAGACAGCTGAAAAACGTCCTGAAATATATCGAGTTTGGAAAAGAAGACGGTGCAGACCTTGTATATGGCGGTGAACAGCTGACGGATGGCCAATATGAAAAAGGATATTTTGTTCAGCCCGCTATTTTTACAAATGTTAAACCGGGTCACCGCATTGCCAAAGAAGAAATTTTTGGCCCTGTAATTGCTGTGATTGAGGCGGATACATATGAAGAAGCCATTGCGATTGCAAATGACGTTGATTACGGATTATCTGCCTCCATCGTGACAAATAACTTAAAAACAGCCAGTCAATTCACAAAAGAAATACAGGCAGGGACGGTTAAAGTGAACAGAACTACAACTGGCAACTTAATCAATGCGCCGTTTGGCGGCTTAAAGCAATCAAGTACGGCTACATTCCGGGAGTCGGGAAGAGTCGGTCTTGAATTTTTCACTCAAGTTAAAACCGTTTATATCGGCTATTAAAAACTAAAGGAGAATGAAACATGAAAACAGCATTAAAGCTTGAACTCGAAGAAGCTAAATTGATGATTGAAGCAGCCAAGGAAAAGTCAGCTGAGATCAATGTGTTTGAAACTATTGCGATTGTCGATGACGGCGGAAGTGTAATTGCCCTTGAACGCATGAACGGAGCAAGAATCACCGGCCCTGAAATTGCGATTGCTAAAGCATACACAGCAGCTGGCCATAAACGCTCCACCCATCTGTTCAATAAAGAACCGAACGGGCCTGCCCTTCCAGGCAATGAGGCATTTGGCATTCAGCATATGCTTGATGGCAAATTTGCTGTGTTTGTCGGTGGATTCCCTATTGTAGTAAATGGAGAAGTTGTTGGGGGAATCGGCATCAGCGGAGGAAATGGTGAGCAGGATACCGCTGTAGGGACTGCTGCACTAAAAGCCCTTCAAAATTACCTGGAAAAAGACGGCTATGAAGTCGTAACCGAAGCAGATATTAAAAAATAATAGAAAAGGGACCTCATTCGTTATAGATAGATAGCGGAATGAGGTCCTTCTTCAGTCAAAAGCACCTAAAAAAGGGAGGATTCACATGAAGCCTTATCTTGAATTGGCGGTTGGATTTGCACGTACCGGTGTGACTGGGTATGGCGGAGGTCCCTCAACAATACCGCTGATCGAATTTGAAGCAGTCAAGAAATATAAGTGGATGACGGAGGAGGAATTCGGGGAAACTCTTGCGTTAGCAAATACATTACCCGGACCGATTGCAACGAAGATGGCTGCTTATATAGGCTATAAAGTCAAAGGCAGCATGGGTGCCACTGTAGCTATCCTGACGCATATCCTTCCTTCGATAATTGCAATGCTTGCATTGCTTGGCGTTTTATACTCCTTCCGCCAATCCCCGATTGTAAGTGGAATGGTGCAGGGAGTGACACCTGTCATCGGTTTTATGCTGGCCGAAATGGCGTATCGTTTTTACCAGAAGGGCAGCCAGGGCTTAGGGCTGCCAAAAAACCTAGTGTTGGCTGCAGTTTCACTTGTATTTGTTCAGTTTTTGGAATGGCATCCCGGTATATTAATTGCAATAGTCCTGAGCTCAGCATTCTATATTGCCCACCGGAAAGAAGAGGCAAATAAAAAGGCAGCTGGAGATTACATGCCAGTAAGGGAGAAAAGTTCATGATTTATTGGGAAATTTTTTGGGCATTTTTTATAGCAAATTTATTGGGTTACGGCGGGGGACCAGCAACCATACCACTCATTCAAATTGAAGTAGTCAATAACAATGGCTGGATGACACTCTCTGAATTTGGTGACGTTCTCGCCATAGCCAATGCGCTGCCGGGTCCCATAGCAACAAAAATGGCCGGATTTATCGGCTATGAACTGGGCGGAGTGCTGGGTGCAGCGGTGGCATTAGCCGCAACCATCCTGCCATCAGCTTTGGCAGTGATTGTGCTGTTTAAGTTTGTGAATTTATTTAAAGATTCCCCTAAAGTGAAATTAATGACCAAATCCGTACAGCCGATCATTGCTGTCCTCCTGGCAGTTATGGCCTATCAGTTCTTTATGTCAGCCTTCGAAAAAAGCGGAATGCTGCACCTTGTGCTTCTTACAGCTGTTGGCTATCTAACATTAAACAAATTCAAGGTTCATCCTTCTCTAGTTATATTCGGAGCTTTATTTTATGGAGGGATCTTTTTATCTTAAACAGGCGGTGAAACAATGGAAAAAATATGGGAGGGAAATAACTTAATATCTATACGCGAGCATGCGTATTTGTATCTGAAAAAACTTATTTTAGAAGGAGAATACCAGGCGGGAGACAGACTGGTAGAACGGGAACTTGCAGCCAAACTGAACATTAGCCGCACACCGATCCGGGAGGCTCTATTTAGGCTTGAATCTCAAGGCTTTGTGAAAACAGTTCCCAGAAAAGGGGTGGTTATCTCCAATATATCAGAGAATGAAGTACTGGAGGTCTTTACCATCCTTTCTTCTCTTGAGGTACTGGCGGTTAAATTGGCTGCGCAAAGAATGGATATTGACACACAAAAAGAACTCGACCTTAAAATCAATGAACTGATGGAACTTAGTGAACGGGATGAGGAACACTTCAATTCCGAACATATCCAGATGAACAGGCTGATTAATAAAGCATCCAAAAGCCCAAAGCTATATGAAATCTTATCAGGTCTAATCGACTTCATTCACATGGCTGCTAATATGGGATATGAAACACCTGGAAGAAGAAAAGACTCATTAAAGGAACATATAGATATTATGAAAGCACTACGCGATAAAGATGCTGAAATTGCGGAATACCTGATGCGGATCCATATTGAAAACTCGAAGAAGGCTTATATGGCATACATGGCCAGCATTAAGAATAGAGGTACTGTAAAAAATTAAACAGTTTATTGAGCGTTTTTTCAAAGAGAGGATCATTCAGGCAGAGAAAAAAGAGTTTGAAAGAAAAGATTGTGAAGTTTGAGCAGCGATTGACAAGGAAAGGTGAGATCGGAGAATAGATTCGCAACTATCGGCTTCTTAGCCAGGGAGATTGAAACATTAGTTTACATGAGGCGTGCAAAAAAGCATGTTTTAAAATATTTAAAATTTTAATATTGTCTGAATATTATTTATATGGTATATTGTATACCAAGGACAAGAGACTAACTCATATGAATAAGTTTAAGGAGGAATTCATTCATGCCAAACATCCATTTTGTCAACAGCAATAAAACTCTGGAAGTGCCTGAGGATTCTAATATATTAAGAATGTCGCTCCGCTATGATGGGGATCTGCCAAATCGCTGCGGCGGCGGTATTTGCGGCACTTGTGTTTTTAAAACCGAAGAAGGGGCCGAATACCTGGACAATGTGAAAATCCAGGAAAGAAGAAAGCTGGGAGAAGAGTGGCTGGAAAAAGGCTACCGTTTAGGATGCCAGACTTTTGTAACAAACGGGGATGTTACCATTTCCTGGGACGATAAAGTGACAGATCAGGTGAAAAAGAGAAAGCCGGATAAATTAAAGTCAGCTGTTCCTACTGGGAAGTGAGTTTCCCGAGATTGCGTTCTGTAATGGAGGAATTTAGTTATAGTCCGTTACAGAATGCAAAATAAATTCACAATATAATAGAAGAAGGTGAAAATATGTGGGTTTGTAATACACATTTAAAAGAAGCTATGCAAATATTAAAGACTCCTCATATTCGAAAAGCTCCTTACGAAATAAAGTGCTCACTTTGTGAAAATCTTGCATTTGCTAAGGTCTATTATACTCACCGCTCATTTAAATTCACTAAACACCTATATTCTTCATTAAAACAAAGTGTTTCTCAGGAGGCATAGCTATGGAAGGGGTAAAAAAGAGAATTGAAGAAAGACTGGAAGAGCTAAATATCCAGCTTCCTTTATTATCTGATATTGGAATGCCTTTCGAATCAGGTGTTATCTCAGGCAGCACAGTTTTTTTATCTGGACAAACTCCCAGGGTAAATGGCACACAAAAATATTCAGGTATTGTAGGGGAAGACATTTCTGTCGAGCAAGCAAAAGATGCAGCAAGAATTTGCACCCTTAATTTACTGGCAGCCCTTAAAGGGATCATAGGAGATTTAAATAAAGTAAAAAGAATCATTAAAATGGATGGGTACGTTGCATCAACAAGTGACTTTAAAAATCATCCTATCGTTATTAATGCAGCTTCAGAACTGCTTCATGACATTTTCGGAAAGGAAAATGGACATGCACGCAAAGCAGTTGGGCTTGCCTCTCTACCAGGCGGAGCCCCTGTAGAGATTGAAATGATTGTCGAAATCGAATAACTTCCAAACAAGGGCTGCTCAGGTATTGAGCAGTTTTTCTATTTATGCTCTTTTAATAAGATGCTATTATGACTTCAAGAAGGATAAGGAAACCTAAAAGACCTTTAATAATTATTGTAAGGGTTTTCAAGTTTTGCACCACTAAATCTGCTATATTTATATATATTAGATAAGCCGAGAATAGGAGAATCATATGAAGATCTTTTTTTCTTCTATAAAAAAATATAATACACTCCGAAATCAGATTCTAGCAGTGTTTTTAAGCGTTATGCTGGTTGTTCTGTCATTTGTTTCACTCGTTGTCTATGACCAGTTAGGCGGCTTTTTTAGGCAAAATGCAGAGCGGCAGGTTCAGCAAACCGCAAAAGAAGCCAACGGCAGAATGGAAACGATGTATAAACAAATTGACACATTGACTAACCAGCTTATGACCAATAGTACTGTTCAGAAAATGCTGCTGGAGATGCTTGAAGGGGAAAGCATGGATTACGTGAAATTGGAATCCCTGATTAAAATCATAAATAATACATATGCCTACTCTGATGGAATTTCATCAATTGAACTGTATAATGCAGAAGGCAAAAGGATATATCCTTTCGATGGCAAGAATATTTTTAATGTCATCGATTCAAAATGGATAAAAGCTGCCGACAAGGAAAAGGGGAGGCTTGTCTGGACAGGGAAAGCTGCCGGGAACAGCGACTATTCTGCTGCCATACGAAGAGTCAGTCTGATGGATCGCTGGTTCACGAATGGCGGTTATCTTATCGTGCGTATTTCCAACAGTTATTTTCAGATGCAAGGCAATAATGATGAAAACGGACAGAATGATTATATGATGCTGCTGGATCGCGACTTAACTCCTATTACGAATGATTATGGACTTGATATAAAAAGTATTATTCAGCAAAAGGAACAGCCAATTATCATTCGTGATCAGGAATATATGGCTGTTACTGAAAAGTCAGCTGTGACAGGCTGGACTTTTGTCATTCTTAAGCCGATGAGTTTTCTGCTGCAGGGCGTTTCGAAAGTTAGAGCTGTAATCATCCTGGCAGTTTCCATTGGATTCTTGCTGTTTGTCATTTCCTCCATTGTGCTCGCCACTATGATCACAAGACCTATTAAGAAACTGACTAATACAATGAAGAATGCCAAAATGGATGAATTAAAACTGAATCCTGAAAGTAATTCCTCACTTGAATTTATTGAATTAAACTATACCTACAATAAAATGGTTAAAAGAACCAACCATTTAATTCAGGTTGTCTATGAAAAAGAACTGCTGCGGTCACGAACTGAGCTTAAGGCCCTGCAGGCCCAGATCGATCCGCATTTTCTCTACAATACTCTAAATGCATTGTACTGGTCCCTCGAAGAGAAAGAGGAGGAGGAACTGGCTGAGATTGTCATTTCTATGTCGGAACTTTTCCGATATACAATCGGAAACCACAGCTCAAGTGAATGGGTTACAATACATGATGAACTTGATCATATCGAACGGTATATGCGGCTGATGAAAATGCGGCTTGGTGATAGATTATTATGGAAAATTACTGCACCACCCAAACTCCTGGGGGTGAAAATACCAAAATTAATTATCCAGCCATTAGTTGAAAATGCCATACAGCATGGAATTGAAAATACAAGAATACAAGGTACTGTCCTAATCCATCTAGAAGAGTCGGCTAAACGCGACACAGTTAAGATTACGGTGCAGGATAACGGTCCGGGAATTGATAAGGCTGAGCTTCATCAGTTAAATGAGGAGATAAAAAAGGAGAATGTATCTTCATTTAAGGGGATAGGGATGGCGCTGACAAATGTTAATAAAAGGCTCAGTCTTTATTATAAATCCAATTCCATTGCCGGTCTTAACCTGGAAAGTGAATCGGGTTCAGGGACCAAAGTTGTCTTCGAAATACCTGCGGGGGAGGGAAGTAATGGTGGATACAAAGATTATCTTAATAGTGGATGATGAAGAGACAACGAGACAAGGGCTGAAAAAGACATTGGAAGGATGGTCAGCAGGGAGATTTCAGATTATCGGCGCAGCTGACGGACATGAAGCTTTAGCGGTATTTAAAAGGACAAAAGTGAACCTGCTTATTACAGATATATGCATGCCGGAAATGACTGGATTGTCACTCTTGAAAAACATTAGAAACCAAGGGTACAAGCCTGCTGTCCTGATTATATCCGGCTATCCTGATTTTGATTATGCACAGGAAGCCATCCGGCTGGGGGTTCTAAACTATCTGGTCAAACCATTGCGGAAGAAAAGCCTTATAAGTGCAATTGAAGAGGCTCTTGAAACAGAAGCTCATATGGCCAGGGCAGACTATTTGGAGAAAATTGCAGACCGGGGTCTGTTAGAGCTGGAAGGAAAAAAAGAGTATGTAAATTCATCTGTCAAACAAGCCATTGCATATGTGAATGAAAATCTAACGGAACAAATTTCTCTTAAAGAAGTGGCTGATGCAGTGCATCTGAATGCCAGTTATTTTAGTGCAATGTTTAAAGAGCAGACCAAAATTACGTTTAGTGAATATTTGACAAGAAAGAGACTTCAATTGGCGAAAAAGCTGCTCATAACCACAGATTTGACCATAGATGAAGTGGCCAGGCAAGCTGGCTATCAAACTTCCAAGTACTTTATTAAACTATTTAAAGAGTCTGAAGGTATAACCCCAAGCAAATACCGAAAATTGACCGAACTTGATGAAACGCCCATCTAAAAAAAGTGGAATTTTTCCCAATCGCGGTTACCTTACCGCGATTTTTTAGTGATGTTATCATTGGAGTTGTTAGAATAATCAAGCAATAGGAGGTTGAGAAATGTTGAAGAAAGCGCATTCATTATTACTTATTTTAGTGCTGCTTGCGGCGGCAGCACTGACGGCGTGCAGCGGAAGCACTGATACGGCCACTGGTGAAAATGGTTCCAAAAAAACCATTAAGTTCATGCACTTATGGCCGGCAGGAAGCTCCAAACAGCAAAATCAGATAGTTACAGAAATTATTGAACAGTATGAAGCTGAACATGAGGGTGTGAAGATTGAAGTTGAAGTTCTTGAGAATGAACAGTACAAAAATAAAATAAAGGTACTTTCATCTTCTAATGAATTGCCTGATGTAGGTTTTACATGGGCAGCTGGATACATGACTCCATTTGTTAAAGGTAACCTGTTTGCAGAGCTGGATGATGTATTAAATGATGGCTTGAAGGATTCTTTTGTCAGCGGGACAACAGAAGCCTACGCTCTCGATGGAAAAACATATGGTTTGCCTCTTGAGCTGAACATTGCACCCATTTACTACAATAAAGAAATCTTTGAGAAATATAATCTTGATGCACCCCAAACATACAGCGAGTTTGAAAATGCTGTCAAGACACTGGCAGTCAATGGGGTGGCACCGATTGCCCTGGGAAACAAAGACCGCTGGACCGGATCTTTGTGGTATATGTACCTGGCAGACCGTATTGGCGGGGCTGAAGTTCTTAATAAAGCCATTGACCGTTCCGGTTCGTTTGAAGACCCTGCACTAATATCGGCTGCTGAAGAAGTTCAAAACCTTGTTAAAACGAATGCGTTTAATAAGGGCTATAATGGACTTTCAAATGACGAAGGCAAGGCGGAGTTCCTGAATGGCAATGCGGCAATGTACCTGATGGGAACCTGGGAGCTCCCTAATTTCACAACAAATGAAGAAATCCCTCAGGAATTCAGGGATAATGTTGGATTCTTTAAATTCCCGACCGTTGAAGGCGGCAAAGGAAATATCGACAGCTGGGTGGGCGGACCCGGAGTAGGCTTGTTCGTTTCAGAGAATTCAAATGTTAAAGATGAATCAAAAGAATTTGTTAAGTTCTTTGTTGAAAAGTGGGGAGAGCAATCTGTAGAAAAAGCAGGTGTCATCCCTGCCACGAAGGTTGATACAGGAAAAGTGGATCTTCCCGATCTGTATATCGATGTCTTAAACGAGTTGAATAAAGCCAGCAGCCTAACTTTATTTGCTGATGTCCAAATGAGTGCGGCAGTTGCAGAAACCCATTTAAACCTTATCCAATCCTTGTTCGGCAATGAGGTAAAACCGGCTGATTATGCCAAACAGCATGAAGAGGCTCTTAAGGCTGAAGAAGGGAATTAAAGATTCATGAGAGGATATATCAGCTTTTATGGTATATCCTTTCTCATTCTAACAGGAAGGAGCTGAAGCATAATGAATAACGTGCTTTCCAATAAAAAAATAATAGCATTGTATATCGCACCTGCCCTTTTCCTGATTCTCACATTGATCTATGTCCCCATTCTGCAAACTGGATACTACGGTTTGATGAAATGGAATGGCATCGGTGAAATGAGTTTCATTGGTTTAAAGAATTACACAGTATTGATGAAAGACCCGCTTTTTTGGAAAAGTGCACTGCACTCCTTTTTGCTGGCCCTATTTTCGGCAATGAGTTTAATTGGTTACTTATTCATATCCATTATACTTGCAGGGAAAATCAGAGGAGCGGATTTATTGAGAAAAATTTATCTAATCCCAATGCTGCTGGCGTCTGTTGCCATTGCACAGCTATGGATGAAGATTTACCATCCATCAAACGGCATGCTGAATACCGTTTTAATGGCTATAGGTATTGAAGATCCTCCAGCATGGCTAGCGGATGCGAATCTTGCACTCTATGCCATTATTATTCCGATAATCTGGCAGTACGCTGGTTTTTATATTCTTATCTATTATGCTGCATTAAAGAATATTCCGGAGTCCATTGTAGAAGCGGCGAGAATTGATGGAGCATCTTCCTGGCAGGTTGCACTTAAGATCAAAATACCTTTAATTATGAATGTCATCAAAGTAACCATTGTTCTTGCAGTTGTAGGATCTTTGAAATATTTTGACCTGATTTACGTCATGACTGGCGGGGGACCAAATGGAGCAAGTGAAGTAATGGCATCTTATATGTACCAAAAAGCATTTAAGGGGTTTGACTTTGGTTACGCTAGTGCCATCGGGTTTTTCCTGCTGGTGATATGTCTTGCTGTCACCTATATAATCCGCAGACTGACAGCTGCCAATAAAGATATCTACTAATGGAAGGGGGAAAAATGATGGAAACAGTTAAAGCTGATGGCACACCAGGCATAAGAGTATTACCGAACCAAAAGCCTGTCTCAAAGTCTATTCTTAACCGTGCAGCTTACATCACAATGTATATATTACTCATTATTGTCGCGGTATTTCAAATTTTCCCGATTATTTGGCTCTTTCTTTTTTCGCTGAAAAACAATCAGGAAGTTTTCAATACGTCGCCCTTTTCTTTACCTCAAAGTCCTAAATGGGAAAATTACGCAAAGGTTTGGACTGAAGGCAACATCAGTTTATATTTTATCAACAGTGTAACATACACCATTGCAGCAGTTTTGCTGACTGTCATCTTAGCCAGCATGGTTACCTTTGCTATTACAAGAATGCAATGGAGAGGAAGCAGGCTTGTTCTTGGACTGTTCATGGTCGGATTAATGATACCAGTTCATTCCACACTGATCCCTTTATTCAGTACCTTTACAAAGATAAATTTGATTGATAATCCGCTATCCATCATATTAACTTATACTGCCTTTAACCTTCCGATTACCATTATGATTCTGCTCGGTTTCTATGAAGCACTGCCAAGGGAGGTTGAAGAAGCTGCGGTCATGGATGGTGCATCCATTCATCATATTTTCTTTAAAATAACACTGCCAATGACAATGCCGGTTATGGCGACGGCTGCGATTATTAATATGATTTACAACTGGAATGAATTTGTATTTGTGAATACATTTATCAGTTCGGATAACTTTAAGACACTCACGGTTGGAATCCAGAATTTCATTGGCCAGTATACTACGGATTGGGGAGCAATCGGTGCAACACTGGTCATCAGCATCCTGCCAATATTAATTGCCTTTCTCATATTAAGCAATCGTATCGTAGAGGGGATAGCATCTGGCTCGGTTAAAGGCTAAGGACTAATGCGGCAATGAGGAGGTGAATTTCGTGCAAATAACGCTGAGTAAGCTATTTTCAATTTGTGAATGGATTATGAAGCTTGCTTATGTTAACTTGCTCTGGCTTTTATTTACCGTGGCTGGATTAGCCGTTTTTGGCTTCATGCCCGCAACTGTTTCGCTCTTCACCATTGTCCGCAAGTGGCAGATGAAACAGGCAGAAGTCACAGTATGGAATACTTTCATATCAATCTATAAAAAAGAATTCATTAAATCCAATCTGCTTGGTTTCAACCTGATCATATGGGCGGGAATCATTCTCTTGGACTGGCATTTTGTAAATGGCTTAGATGGGAGCATGCAGATGGTATTTTTCGTACCGCTGCTGATTATATCTGTTCTTTATTTCTGTACTCTAATGCATATTTTTCCGGTATATGTACATTACGATTTGAGAGTAACCGAATATATTAAAAATTCATGTTTACTTGGAATCCTGCACCTGCATATTACCTTAATTTTAACGGTCTCCGCTGGATCGATTATCTTTGTACTGCTGTACAGTCCTGCGTTTATTCCATTCTTTAGCGCAGTATCTATTTCATGGATATTGATGTATGGCGGAATGTACAATTTTAGAAAAATCGAAGAGAGGTATATTCACCGGAATCCTGAACCAATCTCTGACATTCGGGCTTAAGATGCCCATAAAAGTGACAACTAAAAAGAAAGGTGTGGTTTTATGGCACTCATTCGCAATCCAATTTTAACAGGATTTAATCCTGATCCGAGTATTTGCCGGGTGGGAGAAGATTATTATATTGCTGTTTCCACTTTTGAGTGGTTTCCCGGTGTTGGAATCTATCATTCTAAGGATCTGAAGAATTGGCGTCTTGCTGCAAGGCCGCTAAACCGTTTAAGCCAGCTGAATATGACAGGAAATCCGGATTCAGGGGGAGTTTGGGCACCTGCTTTATCCTATCATGATGGCCAGTTCTGGCTAATTTACACGGATGTAAAAGTCGTGGATGGTCAGTGGAAGGATTGCCATAATTATCTTTCAGTATGTGAAGCCGTTGAAGGGGAATGGTCTGATCCTGTGTATCTAAACAGCTCAGGATTTGACCCCTCAATGTTCCATGATGAGGATGGAAAAAAATATCTGGTCAATATGGTGTGGGACCACCGCGCTGGCCATCACAATTTTTACGGAATCGTTTTGCAGGAATATGACGCGGAAAGGCAAAAGCTGATAGGGAAACCTGAGATTATCTTTAAGGGGACAGAAATCAAATTGACAGAAGCCCCCCATTTGTATAAAGTCAATGGCTATTACTTTTTGCTGACTGCTGAAGGCGGAACTAAATATGACCATCAGGCTACCATTGCGAGATCAAGGAATATTAGGGGGCCTTATGAAGTGCACCCTGAAAACCCGGTCATTTCGTCTTTCGGAGCACCGAGAAATCCACTCCAAAAGGCCGGACACGCCTCAATGGTAAAAACTCATACAGGTGAATGGTTTCTTGTCCACCTTACAGGACGCCCTTTGCCAAGAGAAGGACATCCCTTGCTGGACCCGCGCGGATACTGTCCGCTAGGAAGGGAGACAGCCATCCAAAGGCTTGAATGGAAGAATGACTGGCCATATGTGGTTGGAGGGAATGAGCCTTCACTTGAAGTTGAAGGGCCAAATATTAAGGAAGTAAAGTGGGAAAGAGATTGGCAGGAGAAAGATGATTTTGATAGTAAGACCTTAAACCTGAATTTCCAGAATTTAAGAATACCGCTTGGGGAACTCATAGTTTCATTAACGGATAACCCGGGCCATCTCCGCTTATATGGGAAGGAAAGCTTAACATCCAAATTTACACAGGCTTTCATTGCAAGAAGATGGCAGCACTTTACGTTCACAGCAGAAACAAAAATGGCATTCCAGCCCGAAACCTTCCAGCAATCTGCGGGTCTTGTCAATTATTATAATACTAAAAACTGGACGTCCTGCCAGGTCAGCTGGAATGAAGAGAAAGGCCGAATCCTTGAATTGGTTTCTTGTGATAATTTTATTTTCTCCCAGCCCTTAAAAGGGAAAGAGATTGAAATCCCGGCAGAAGTTAAATATGTTTACCTCCGTGTGAATGTCCGTATCCATGAATATACATTTTCTTATTCATTTGATGGTGAGAACTGGCATGAACTTGCAAGTACTTTTCAATCCTATAAATTATCGGATGATTATATAAAGGGCGGAGGTTTTTTTACAGGTGCATTCGTCGGCATGCAATGTCAGGACACGTCCGGTCAAAATCAGTTTGCGGATTTTGATTATTTTATTTATAAGGGTGAATCATAATAAGAAAATTGGGCTGCTCAGGAATTGAGCAGTTTTTTCTTTTTAGAAAAAGGATTCTATTTACTTATAACGAATTAATGGACAAAAGAATTATTGGGAGGATTTTATGCAGGAAGAAAACTTAAGCGCAGATTATGGTATTAAACCGCTGTTTCAGAAACAGACCTTCCCATTTAGGGGCTAAGTCGAGAGATCGATCAGCTAATTTAAAAGCTAATCCATACAGAAAGACCATTGGATTGACAGCAATAATTACAGGAGGCAGCCATGAATAAATTTTCTATTAATCTTTCAACCGTTTTTACAGAGTTTCCTTTTTTAGAGCGTTTCAAAAAAGCCAATGATGCCGGTTTTGTTTATGTGGAGTGTCAGTTTCCCTATACATATACAATAGAAGAAATAAAAAAAGAGCTTAATCAAAATCAGTTATTGATGGACTTAATTAATCTTCCCCCAGGTCAATGGGAGAAAGGGGATCGTGGTCTGGCAGCTGACCCTTATAGAATAGAAGAGTTTAGAAAATCAGTTGAGTTGGGGATCGTTTATGCAAATAGCCTAGGAGTCAAAAAGATACATTGTATGGCGGGAAACAGCCCAGATAATAGTCTGGAAGTATTTATCGAAAACCTCCTTTACGCGGGTACTGCAATGTCTAAGCATGGGATTACCTTATTAATAGAGCCTATCAATCCATCAGACATGCCTGACTATTTCTTAAGTGATATTCAGAAGGCCGCAGACATTATTCATCAAGTCGGATTACCGAATGTTAAGCTGCAATTTGATTTTTACCATATTGAAAGAATACATGGCCAATCTCTTTCCTTTTTCCAAGAATATGCTGAACTTATTTCTCATGTGCAATTTGCGGATTGCCCAGGCAGACATGAGCCGGGGACGGGAGAAATGAACTATAATGAGATCTTCCAATATTTGCAGAAAAATTATAAAGGCAGAGTTGGGCTGGAGTATTTTCCGCAATGCGGGAGCGCTGAAAGCTTTGCTTGGCTGAAGGAGGTGGCTTCATGAAGATTGGGTTTATAGGAACAGGCGTAATGGGCTCCAGAATGGCCAGTCGGCTATTAGGCCATGGCTATCAATTGGCAGTACATAACCGGACATTTAATAAAGTACTGCCGCTTATAGAAAACGGTGGGATATATGCGGAAACAATCAGTGAACTTTCCAGTCAATGTGATATTGTCTGTACATGTCTTTCAATGCCTCAGGATGTTATGAACGTATATCTGGGCAATGAAGGTATTATAGAGAATGCGAGACCAGCTACGATTTGCATTGACTTTACTTCAGTAGGAGCCAACACTAGTAATACTATTTTTGAAATGGCGGATGGTAGGGGAATCAGCTATCTTGATTGTCCTGTCAGCGGCGGTCCCGAAGGAGCTGAAAGCGGGACTTTAACGATTATGGCTGGCGGTGAGAAAACGGCCTTTCAAAAAGTAAAGCAGGTACTCGATGTGCTCGGTGATACCATTGAATTTCTGGGACCTTCAGGGTCAGGCAGCATTGCTAAGCTGATAAATCAGTATCTCGTTGCAGTTCACTCCCTTGCTGCATCAGAGGCAATGGTCACCGGAGCTGCTTTCGGACTGGAGTCCGAACAGCTCTTGAAAGTACTAAAGGCAAGCTATGGCGACAGCAGAATTCTTCGCAGGCATATGGAACAATACGTATTCGGACGTCTTTTCACACCAGGTGGGGCAGTGAAATATGTCCACAAGGATGTCCGGCTCGCCAATCAGCTGATGCAGGAAGCGGGTCTTAGTCAGTATACAGGGCAGATGGCTGAAAAAGCATTTCAAACAGCAGGAGAGAATGGACTCTGGGATCAGGATATGGCAGCAGTCATAAAGCCGCTGGAGGAAGAGGCTGAAATTATAGTGGAAAGCAAGCAATAATAGAGATGCCAATAAAGTTCTTCCAGCTTCTCTAAAGGAGCAAATCCTATTAAAATATCAGTATTTTCTGCTATAATAAAAATCTGAAATTATAATAGAGAAACCGGGAGAGCAGCAATGAAACGCAAAAAAAGCAAAAAGCGAACAAAACGAAATTCAAATATTGCCTTACTGTTATTTTTTATGGTTTTGATATTCGTTTTATTTGACCAATTCAAACAGCTAAATATTAAAGAAACTGCAGTTTCTTTACTGCCGAATACTATATCCAGAGACGTCCAGAATTATACACCTTTACTTGAAAAGGAATTGAAAGAAGTCAATCTCGAAGAATACACACTTGTCCTGGCAGCGATCATGCAGCAGGAGAGCAAAGGGAAGGGCGGGGACCCGATGCAGGCATCCGAGTCTGCAGGACTCCTGCCTAATTCCATTCAGGACCCGGAACAGAGTATTAAGCAGGGTGTTAAACATTTTCAGAAAGCATTAAATTATGGAAATCAAAAAAATGTAGACTTTCCTGCTGTTATCCAAGCTTACAATATGGGAATAGGTTATATTGACTTTGTTGCTAAACAGGGCGGAAAGCACAGTGAAGAAATCGCAAAGGAATTTTCCCTTAAACAGGCTGAAAAGAATCCGGAAGTGTATGACTGCGGAGGCGACAAGAATAATTTCCGGTACCCATATTGTTATGGTGATTTTACTTACACTACTAAGGTGACAAAGAATATAGAAAGTTTAACTGCAAGCAATAATATAGATATACCGATTCAAATTCAGGATATTTAGTTTTGCTGATGCCTAAACCTCTTTTTTTAAAAGAGGTTCAGTTTGTAGACAAAAGGGGTTCGGAATAGCCTTATTCCGGACCCTTTTTACTTTTTTATTGGACTTGAAAGCATTTTTTCATGACTGTAAACCTCTCCGAGGTCATCTTCTAGGCTATTACTGGGCCTTGCCAAGTCCAGTTGGCCATTTTCTTTAAATTCATGGCAGCGAAAGTAAGCATCGCCTGCATTGACAATTTTTTAAGTCCCCTTAAAGTTGTCCAACGCATGCCATGCTTTTCTTTTGCATCTGCGAAAACACGTTCAATTGTTTCTTTTCGCTTCTCATAGATTTTTTTGACGTTTTGATGGTGGCGAAGGTGGTCTGCCTCTTCCAAATGTTCCTCCCACACATGACGTTGAATGAGCTTTTGGTGCGCTTGACTCTGTGTGCATTGAGACAAGAACGGGCATCCAGCACAAATTCGCGGATCTGATTTATATTGACGATAACCTTCCTTTGTAGTCGTTTTATACTTTAATATCTCACCAGCTGGGCAAATGTAACAGTCAAAATGCTCATCATAAACATACTCATGTTTTCTGAAGAAACCCTCTTTTGTGCGAGGTCGTGTGTAAGGTAAAGCAGGTGTGATGTCGTTTTTCAATAAGTAGCTCGTGATAGCAGGTGTTTTATAGGCTGCGTCGGCCGCAACAGCTTCTGGTTTACTAACTTTCTCAATGACTTGTTCTACCAATGGCTCTAAAATATGACTATCATGCGTGTTACCAGGGGTTACAGTTGTGCCTAGTACAAAGCCGTTGCGATCTGCGGCAGCGTGAAAAGAATAGGCGAACTGTTTTGTACGCTCATCTTTTACATAGTATCCACTCTCTGGGTCAGTTGTACTTTCCTTAGTTTCTTTGAATTCTTCCTTATCAAACTTATCTGGCGGAAAAGGCTTTTTTCCATGATCTTCACGATCTCGATTAATTTCTTCTTGAAGGCGTTGTTGATAGGCACGGGTTTCTTTTCGAACAACTTTCTTTTCAAATTTCCGTTTATTCGCACTCGCTTTTACATGAGTAGAATCTACAAAAACATGTTCTGCACTTATTAAATTCTTTTCAGCTGCAGCTTTTAAAATTCGATAGAATATCTGTTCAAAGAGATCGGTATTTTTAAATCGGCGCTCATAGTTTTTTCCGAAAGTTGAGAAGTGAGGAACTTTATCGTGGAAGCCGTATCCTAAAAACCACCGATAGGCCATATTTGTTTTCAATTCCTCAATTGTTTGACGCATGGAGCGAATACCGAAGGTATATTGAATGAATGTGAGTTTGATTAAGATAACAGGGTCAATACTTGGGCGTCCTACTTCTGAATACATATCTTTCACCAAATCATAGACAAAGGAAAAATCAATCGCCGCTTCAATTTTGCGAACCAAATGGTCCGCTGGGACAAGTTCATCTAATGCAATCATTTCGATTTGATCCCGTTGAATTGGATTATGTTTAGAAAGCATCTTAATCACCTCAAGTATCGTATTACTTCTATTTTAAAACAAAAAACATACTAAGATTAGTAGTGCTGACCAAGGCATTGGTTGGCACTACTATTTTTTTATATAGTAGAAGTGAAGAATAGGTCGTTGCAGTCTTAGGATCTTAGAATCCGTACAAAAAACTGACCTTCTTCACTTACCTTATTCGAATCAGGTTTAAGTATGTTGGATCCTTGAGATCGTGTATAAGAAATGGGAGTCGATAAGAGTAAGTGAGGGAACTTCAAAACTTTTTTGGGGGAAATAACGTGAAACATGTCATCGCATTTGATGTAAGTATGGGCAAAAGCTACATGGTAATTTACAACACACTAAAAAAGTGTATTTATGAAGGAGAAATCAAGCATTCACGGCCTGAATTTGAAAACTTAAAGAAGAGGATCGACAGATTAACAGAAGGTTATGGTGAACAGCCACATATTGTATTTGAATCAACTGGGGTCTATTCCAGGCAATTGGAGCGGTTTATGAATGTAAATGGTTTTTCCTATTGTTCCTTGAATCCCCTGGAAGCTAAGCTCCAGTGCGACTCCTTGAGGATCCACAAAACGGATAAGAGTGATGCCCACCAACTTGCCCTTACCCACTTTTCAACGCAAAGGACTAATCGAAATGGCACAGAAGATCTTTTTCTCCAATTGAAGTCGCTATCCCGATTTTACAGTGAACTTGATGACGAGTTATCCGTAACACGCAACCGCATGCATAAAGTTATTCAGCTAACCTTTCCGGAACTGGAAAAAATCTTTACAACCAAATCAGAGCTATTCCTCAATATTGTTCAATTGTACCCACATCCAGACTTGGTGCTCCAACATTCAAAAACGGTTATAAAGAACAAAATCCGGACAAACACTGATAAGAATATTTCTACCGCAAGGGCTGAAAAAAAAGCTACTCAATTGCTTGAAGCAGCGCATTTATCATTTCCTGCCGTTTCGTCAACCGATGTCCTGTGTAGCCAGCTGATATCTTACGCTAGGCGTTACCAGGAACTCCTATCCATGAAAGAAAGGTGTATCGAGGACATGGCGCAACTAGCAGAAAGCCGGGCTGAATACCATATTCTCCTCAGTTTCCCGGGGATTGGCTCAAACACCGCAGTACGTCTAATGGCAGAAATAGGGGATATTAGACGTTTTGAAAACAATAAGCAGCTAAACGCATACGCTGGTATTGATATTCGCCGTTACCAATCAGGTAAAACCTTTTACAAGGACAAGATTAATAAACGTGGCAATAAGCATTTACGTAAGCTCCTTTTTATCATTATCCAGAACATGATTAAACTACGCCGTTTCAGTCAAAACCATATTGTTGATTATTACGATAAATTAAAAACGCAACCCTATAACAAGTGCCATAAGGTTGCATCCATTGCCTGTGTGAATAAGCTTTTGAAGATTATCTTCCACCTTATTACACACAATATGAACTATGACTTCCGGTTAGCCACCCAATCATAGTTTAGTACATAATACCACAAAGGCAGGTCTAGTTAAAAAACGCGAAATCACTAGGCCTATTAGGTATACCTATAAATCTGGCCCCTCTTCAAACACAACGTTGAAGGGGATTCATTTATACAGAAAATAAATTAACGGTTTAAAGGTGCTTGACTAATCGTAAGAAAGACTGCAGACAAGCTCAATTTTCATTGAGTTTGTCGACAGTCTGAACCTCTTTTTTTAAAAGAGGTTTTTATTTTATTCTTGTACCACTGTTTTGAAATAATGACAAATGTTATATTTAGATTAATAGAATAGCAGCAAAAACACAGGACACCTGATTAATTGAGTTATCGAAAAATCATAAAGAAGGTGAGCACGTGGAGAAGCTTCGCAATAAGTGGGAGCCCTATTTGCATTATGGTCAATTATTTGACGCAGAAAAAAATAAGGTGATTTATCGTCAGGGTGAAAAAGGTAAAGGATTTTATTATTTACGTAAAGGTGAAATTAAGATTACCCTCCTTTCTGATAATGGAGATGAGCGTATTATCAATATGGTACCCTCAGGCATGCTATTCGGTGAACATGGAATTCAAGGCGAACAATATCTTACCAGTGCAACAACAGTACTTCCCTCCGAAATTTATTTCTTCTCTGACGATGCATACGCTGCTGTTTGTAAAGATTATTCAAGTGCGGCTGAAATTTATACCGATTCTCTTATTTATAAGTTTAGGACTCTAGCAGATATTATTTCCTTAATGGATAGTCCTGTTGAACATCAAATGGCCTACTATCTTATCAAGTTGGCCGAAGAAAATGGGAAGGTATCCATGAACCAGACTGCATTTTCCAAATATATTGGGGTATCAAGGATTACTGTTTCTAAAGTGATCCAAAAATGGAAAAAAGCAAATTACATAACATTGATAAACAGAAAAATCCTTATTAAGGATATGAATAAATTAAAGTCTATGCTAAATAATTATTAAAATGTCTCCTTGACTAGATTTCTTAGGAAATCTGGTTTTTTTATGTAGTAAATTTTATTATCTGAGTCAATAACCTCATTCATTTTCCAATCTTTTAAAACCTTATACACTGTTATTCTAGTTAAGCCGGTGCAACTTGACAGATCCTGCTGAGAAAGGGGAATTTCATAATTTTTGAATTCATCACAAACATTCTGAAGAAGAAGTGCTAGCCTTTGTTCGGATGTAAGCGCATTCATATTAATCCGATCCAAAAGAATCTTCATTTTGTGAATCACACTTTTTGAAAAAAGCTGGTTTAACTCAGGGTCCTGCAACATAAATTCTCTAAATTCCTCAGATGGAAAATGGTAGACAACTGAATCCTTTACTGCCACTGCCGTTGTAAAATGTTTTTTTTGGTCCAATGATTGAACTCCTAATAGCTGATTCGGAATAACGATATTTAATACTCTCTCTTTTTTAGTGGCTGTTATAGTAACAATTTTGACAAGACCTTTATGAAGAAAGTAAAAACCATCTCCATTTGTGCCCTGCGTATAAATATGTTCTTTCCTTCGGATAAACATCCTTTTACCAAGCTTTAAGTAATTTTCCCATTGAAAAACATGTTCATAGACAGTAACCAAGTTATTGCCTCCTTATGAAAATGTGTCGTAATAATTCTTAGAGAAAATCTTCTCTATGAAATTACTATTATCATAGGAGAAATTGTAGAAAAAAACTATAGGATATTTGATTATTTAAATTTTTTAGAAAATTTAAATTAAATTTATGTTAAATAGACTACAGTTGCTAAAAAAAATTAATATTACAATTCAAACTGAAAATAACAAAAAGTTGGAGGTAAGATATGGGAATCAGAACTGGTGCTCAATATATCGAAGCAATAAAAAAGCGTAAACCTGAGGTTTGGATGGGTGGAAAAAAAGTAGAAGATGTGTTTGCGGAGCCTGTTTTTAGACAGCCAATCCTTGAAATTGCCAAATTATATGACATGCAGCATGAACCCGAGTATAGGGATAAGATTACCCATATTTGTGAAGAAACCGGTGAGAGAGTAAATAATGCTTTTATGGTTCCGAAAAGCTTAGAAGATTTAAAGAAAAGGAGAGCTATTTTTGAAGCTTTTGCCAAAGCTACCTTCGGATTAATGGGCAGAACTCCAGATTTTTTAAATGTTGTCTTAACATCGTTTTACCATAATGACTGGTTTTTTGAGAAGTTTGATAAATCCTGGGCTGAGAATGTTCGGAATTATTATAGATACGTTCGTGACAATGATTTGTTTTTGACCCATGCAATTATCAATCCTCAAAATGATCGAAGTAAAACATCTCATGAACAGCGAGACACATATACCCACCTGGGAGCTGTTAAGGAAACTAAAGAAGGCTTAGTGGTAAGAGGAGCTAAAATGCTTGCGACACTTGCCCCGATTACAGAAGAAGTCATCATTTACTCTTTCCCTGGTTTTAGCCCAGGAGACGAAAAATATGCATTAGCTTTTGCTCTGCCACTTGATACTCCAGGTCTTCGCATCATTTGCCGCGAAGCAATGCAAGATGGAACGCGTTCTGTATTTGATCATCCGCTTGCTTCCCGGTTTGAAGAGATGGATGCACTTCTTGTTTTTGATGACGTAGTCGTCCCTTGGGACCGGGTGTTTTTATATAACAATATTGAAGCCGCAAACAAATTGTACCCTCTGACAGGTGCAGGACAGCAGCCAGCTCATCAAACAGGTGTAAGAGGCCTTGTGAAATTGCAATTTGCGACAGAGGTAGCCATGAAGTTAGCAGATGCAATAGGTGTTGATGGCTATTTAAATGTTCAAAATGATTTGGCTGAGCTTATCCAATCGGTTGAATCCATTAGAGCTTTGCTTGATGTTGCAGAATATAACTACTCCATTACAGAAAATGGGGAGGCTATGCCCGATTATGTTCCTCTGGAAACGATAAGAGGACTATTGCCTAAAATGTATCCGAGAGCAATTGAAGTAATGCAGATTGTTGGTGCGGGCGGCCTGCTCATGTCTCCGACTGAAGCAGACTTTGTGAGCGCCATAAGAGAAGATATTGAAAATTATTATGTCGGTAGAGCAGGCGTTTCTTCATTAGAAAGAGTGAGTATTTTTAAGCTTGCATGGGATTTGTGTGGTGAGGCATTTGGCCAAAGGCTTCTCCAATATGAAAGATATTATACGGGTGATCCAATCCGGAAAAGAGGAATCTTCTTTAATAATTATAAGCGTAAACATAAACATGAAATGGTAGATGAAGCATTAAAAGTCTGCACTCTGGATGAGGAAGTTGCAGCCAATTAAATTAATCAGATAATGAAGGGAGAAAGGCAAAGTGGAAACACATATTTATACCTCATTAACATTGCCTTGTTCTGTCATTGCAATAGGTGCGTTTGACGGTGTTCATCGTGGCCACCAAGCAGTCATCGAGTATGCCGTTAAGAGAGGGAAGCTGTTGAATGCACCTAGCCTTGTCTATACTTTCGACCCGCCGCCCCGTGTCTTTTTTCAAGGTGCACATATGCTGTCTTCCATCCAAGAAAAAGTGTCCAAGTTAGAAAAGCTTGGTGTAAGCCATGCAGTGTTTGCACGCTTTAATCGGATGTACGCAGGAGCTGGCCCAGAAAAATTTATAGAAGTTCTTTCAAGATTAAATCCGGTCGAAATTATTGTAGGGGATGATTTTCGGTTTGGGAAAAACCGTGAGGGAGATTCGAATTATTTAAAAATGCATTTTACTGTACGGGAGATTGACCCTGTCTGTTGTTCAAAAGGGAATCGCATTTCTTCATCAAGGATTCGGCATCTGCTGTCCAAGGGTGAAGTACAGGTTTCCAACTCGCTTCTCGGCTGGCCAGCGGGAGATTAGAAAGGAGAGCATCAAGTGAAATTATTAGGGATATCCGGAACAATTATTGGTGCAAAAACAGGAATAGTTGTAAAAAAGATCTTGGATGAGGTGGAAAAGAAATACCCTGAAATTGAAGTTGAATACCTGGATATGATGGATTTTGAAGTCCAATTTTGTGATGGCCGCGACCCTAGCGCCTATTCAGAAGATACAAAAAAGGTCATTGATAAGGTTTCTTCTGCTGATTTTTACATTATTGGGACACCAATTTTTCAGGGTTCGATTCCAGGTGTCTTAAAAAACCTCTTTGATTTAATTAACCCGAAGGATTTTAGGAACAAAGTTATGGGGTTTGCTGCAAATGGAGGGACTTATCAGCATTACCTTGTAATTGAGAATCAGCTTAAGCCAATAGCAGGTTTTTTCCGTGCTTTTGTTGCCCCAAGCTATGTTTATGCAAATAGAGATCATTTTAATGAAATGAATGAAATTAGCGATCCTGATTTACTGAAAAGAATTTCACATTTAGCTGATGAAGTTGTCCGTATGCAAAAAAACTTAAAAAAAGAGTTTGCTGAAATAAGTGAATAATAGATGAGGGGAGCCAATGAACATGAAAGTGAAAAGCAAATTTATGCCGATCAATTTAATGCAATTTATTGAAGAGAATAAGGACCAATTAAAGCCGCCAGTCAATAATAAGGTTATTTGGAAGGATGCTGAATTAATGGTCATGCTTTTGGGAGGGCCGAATAAAAGACGTGATTTTCATGTGGATCCATCAGAGGAAGTTTTTTATCAAATAAAAGGCAGCTGTTATGTAGAGGTCATTAATGATGAAGGCAAACGCCAAGTAGTTGAAGTAAAAGAAGGGGAGATGTTCCTGCTTCCTGCAAATGTTCCGCATTCCCCTCACCGTGTAGCCGATACAATCGGATTAGTTATTGAAAGGAATCGTGCTGAAGGTGAGCTGGAGGATTTCGTTTGGTTCTGTGAAGAATGTGACCATGAAATGCATAGAGTCAGAATTCAGTTAACGAATATTGAGGTGCAGGTTAAAGAAGCAATTTCCGAATTTAATAGCAGTATGGACTTGAGAAGGTGTGAAAACTGCGGGCATGTCATGCCTCCGGAAGCGAGTGAATGGAAATGCGAGTAGACTTTCATACACATATAATCCCTGAGAATTTCTCTGAATTAACA
The DNA here is from genome assembly GCF_038004385.1 of Cytobacillus sp. FSL R5-0377. Taxonomy (NCBI): domain Bacteria; kingdom Bacillati; phylum Bacillota; class Bacilli; order Caryophanales; family Bacillaceae; genus Cytobacillus; species Cytobacillus sp. FSL R5-0377. The sequence continues at coordinate 464,187 of NZ_JBBORA010000001.1, read as the reverse complement.
AAGAATTTAATGGGGGATAAATGGCCGACACTAGAGCGTACATGTGCCTGCGGTGCAAATATTATGGTGGCTGGCAAGGTGTTTCGTGAAGTGACAGATCAGGTATGGAGCCCTGAAAAGAGATTACATGACATGAATAGAGAACAAGTGGATATTCAAGTGCTCTCTCCTATTCCAGTAACCTTTTCTTATTGGGCACCTGCTGAAGAAGCGTCCATTCTTGCTCGGATCCAGAATGATTTTATTGCAGAGACTGTAAGTCAAAATCCTTCCAAGTTTATCGGATTAGGTACAGTTCCATTACAGGATGTGCAGGCTGCGATCCGGGAAATGGATCGGTGCATACATGAAATAGGCCTAAGGGGAATTGAAATAGGTACGAATGTTAACGGCAGCAATCTGGATGACCCATCTTTAATCGAATTCTTTGAAATGGCAGAGAAGTGGGAGGTTCCTCTTTTTATACACCCTTGGGAAACATTGGGTAGAGAGCGTATGCCAAGACATAATCTGATGTACACAGTTGGGATGCCAAGTGAAACGGCTGTAGCTGGTGCGAGTTTAATTTTAGGAGGAGTAATCGAAAGATTCCCTAATCTAAAAGTTTGCTTTGCACATGGAGGCGGTTCTCTGCCATATCTCCTTCCTCGTCTCGATAAAGGCTGGGAGGTATGGCCGCACTTAAGGTTATTGGAGAAACCGCCTAGTTACTACGCGAAGAAATTCTATTATGATTCTCTTGTAAATGATCCTATCAATCTACACTATTTGCTTCAAAACTTTGGGCATGAACAGATTATTATGGGGTCTGATTATCCTTTCCTATTAAGGGAGATACGTCCTGGAAAAGTAATCGATGAAACTCTTAATCTTACAGCTGAACAAACCGAAGCTATCCTTGGCAATAATGCTCTTCGATTTTTAAATGCGCCTATTAAGGTTGGGGGGTGAAAATGTGGTAAGAACGGTTAGTCCTGAACAAAAATTAGAGGAGTTAGGAATCATGCTGCCGCCAGTTCGTACATCAGCAGGAAACTATGTCAGCTGTGTCCGAACAGGAAACCTTTTGTTTACATCTGGCCAAGGGACAGATGAATATCGGGGGCGTTTAGGAGAAGACATGCCGATCGAGCTTGGTTATGAAGCGGCGAGACAATGTATGTTAAATCTATTGGCCGTTGTAAAACAAGAGATTGGCGATCTTAATAAAGTAAAAAGAATTGTAAAAATACTTGGTTTTGTGAATAGTGACGCAGATTTTACCGAACAGCCAAAAGTAATGAACGGCGCTTCAGATTTACTTGTACAAATTTTTGGAGAAAAAGGCCAGCATGGTAGATCAGCTGTCGGGATGGCTCAACTGCCAAACAATAATGCAGTGGAAGTCGAGATGGTGCTGGAAATAGAGGGGCAGGAGGCGATGTAATAATGAGTCAATTAAAACAGCAGGTTATTAAAGACGCAAAGCTCTTTGTAAATGGTGAATACCGTGACTCAGTTTCAGGGGAGAGCTTTGACACTATTGATCCTGCCACAAACAATAAGCTTGCATCTGTCGCAAAAGCAAATGAGGCAGATGTCAATCATGCTGTTGATGCAGCACGGCGTACCTTCGAAAGAGGAATCTGGAGTAAAATGCCAGTAGCTGAAAGGTCTGATATTCTATGCAGGATGTCTGACATTGTTTTGGACCGTGCAGACGAAATAGCTCGTGTCGAAACCTTGGATGTGGGCAAACCGATCAAGGAAAGCCGAGGGTTTGATATTCCGAGAGCGGCAGCAAACTTACGATTCTTTGCTGAAATGGCAAACTATATTCACCACGAGCATTATGATCAGGCAAAATATATGTCTTACTCCAAGTATGCCCCAGCGGGTGTAACAAGTTTAATTATTCCTTGGAACCTTCCTTTTATGCAAGTGACATGGAAAGCATCAGCAGCAATGGCTGCAGGAAATACAGTCGTTGTAAAACCAGCCTCCTTGACCCCCTTAAGTGCAGTCATGCTCGGGGAAATTGCTAATGATGCAGGACTTCCTCCCGGAGTGCTTAACATTATTACAGGTCCAGGAGGGACAGCCGGCACAGCTATGACTAAACATCCTTCGGTTAGGCGCATTTCTTTTGTCGGTGATAGCATAACCGGAAGAACAGTCATGCAAAATGCTGCCTCACAGTTAATTCCAGTTTCGCTGGAGCTGGGAGGAAAGTCCGCAAATATTGTGTTTGAGGATGCTAACCTTGATGAAGCTATCGAAGGATCTATTGATGCTATTTTTAGAAATCAGGGTGAAATTTGTTTAGCAGGATCCCGTTTGCTAGTTCAAGAGAGTATATATGATCTTTTCCTCGACAAGTTTGTTCATGCCGTAAAAAAAATTAAGGTGGGAGACCCGCTTAGTGAAGATACTGATATGGGTGCGTTGGTTTCAAAAGGACATCTTGAAACCGTGGATGAGTATGTACAGTCTGGGATAGCTGAGGGTGCAAAGCTTGCCTTGGGCGGTAATAAAATCACCTCACTTGGTGAAGGAAACTTCTATGAACCAACCGTCCTATATGATGTGGATAACAAAATGAAGGTGGCCCAGGAAGAAATATTTGGTCCAGTTCTATCTGTCATTCCATTTAAAACGGAAGAAGAAGCAGTTCAAATTGCAAATGATTCTATCTATGGGCTTGCAGGTGTTGTTTGGACGAATGATCTCCGCCGTGCTCATAGGGTAGCATCCAGTATAAATTCAGGGTTATTTTGGATTAATTGCTGGTATTACAGAGATTTAAGAACACCTTTTGGAGGGTCTAAGGCAAGTGGCATAGGACGGGAGGGTGGACGCCATAGCTTCGAATTTTATACAGAAGCAAAAACTATCACAATGAAACTATAAAAGAGTGCTTACTCCGCACTCGTCTTTACCTTAATTAACGATTATAAGAGAGAGTGAGTATATGAATCTGCTATTAAATCAAATTGTAGAAGAGTTACTGGAAGCTGAATTAAAGAAACAGGCATTGACTCCGCTAACTCAGAAATATTCAAACCTGGATGTAAGGGATGCGTATCATATCCAACTGGGTGTGATAAATAAAAAAATTAAATCGGGCCGAAAGGTCGTTGGCAAAAAGGTCGGACTTACAAGTATATCTATGCAGCAAATGCTGGGTGTAGATGAACCTGATTATGGACATTTGCTAGATGATATGAAGGTAAGCAGTGGCGGTAATGTTAAGGTAAATGATTTGCTTAGTCCAAAAGTGGAGGCAGAAATCGGCTTTATACTCGGTGAAGACTTAAAGGGGCCTAAAGTAACTTGGGTGGATGTTCTGATGGCTACAAAATACTTAACTCCAACACTTGAAATAATTGATACCCGAATAGCCGATTGGAACATTCAGCTTATTGATACGGTGGCAGACAATGGCTCCTCAGCAAAATTCGTAATCGGGGAACAATTAACCGAAATCAATGGAATGGATTTGCGAAGTATCGGAATGACCTTATATAAAAATGGCGAGTTGATCTCTACTGGATCAGGTGCCGCAGCACTTGGCCATCCAGCTCACGCCATTGCATGGCTTGCCAATAAGCTCTATGAGTTTGACATCCCCTTAAAAGCCGGGGAACTCATCCTTCCAGGTGCGCTTAGCGGAGCGATAACCGCAAAAGAAGGTGATACTGTGTCCGCTCATTTCGGACGCTTGGGGTCTGTTTCAGTCACATTTGAGTAAGAGGGGTGAATTCTTTGGCTAAAATGAAAGCTGCAATTATTGGTTCAGGCAATATAGGCACTGATCTAATGTATAAGCTTAAAAGAAGTGAGGTAATTGAACTCACAGCAATGGTCGGTATTGATCCGGAATCAGAGGGATTAAAACGTGCAAAAGATCTGGGTTATCAAACTTTTTCAAATGGCATTCAAGCCTTGAAAGAAAATCCGGAGTTAGCTGATATCGTTTTTGATGCAACTTCAGCGAAAGCTCATGTTAAACATGCAAAAGTATTGCGAGAATTAGGAAAACTTGTGATTGATTTGACTCCGGCTGCGAAAGGCCCATTTGTCAGCCCTGCTGTACAAACACATAGTAATAAGGAAGCTCTTAATGTAAACCTGATAACGTGCGGAGGGCAAGCTGCCATTCCAATTGTGCATGCGATAAATTATGTTGCAGATGTATCTTATGCCGAAATCATTGCAACGATCTCCAGCAAAAGTGCGGGACCTGGCACACGGGCAAATATCGATGAATTTACCATCACAACCAAAAAAGGTATTGAGGAAGTTGGAGGGGCTGATGAGGGAAAAGCTATCATCATTCTAAATCCAGCGGAACCACCCATCCTGATGCGAGATACCATTTACTGTGAAGTTAAAAATATGGATCAGGATGCAATTCTTAAATCGATATATGAAATAGTCGAGACGGTAAAGGAATATGTACCTGGATATCGTTTAAAGCAAAAGCCATTATTTGATGAAGATAGGGTAACCGTTTTTATAGAAGTTGAGGGAGCTGGCGATTATTTTCCTATTTACGCTGGTAATCTGGATATTATGACGGCTTCCGCAACTCGTGTAGGAGAAAATTTTGCAAGGGATTTACTGATACAGAACCTAAATAGTGTTTGATTGAAAGGCAAGGTGACACAGGTTGATTCGAAAAAGTGACAAGCCTATAAAAATAACAGAAGTGTGTCTTCGAGATGGAAGTCATGTCGTTGCACATCAGTATACAGAAGAACAAATCCGCCAGGTTGTAAAAAAATTGGACAGTGCTGGGATGCACTATATCGAAGTCAGTCATGGAGATGGTTTAGGAGGCTCTTCCCTTCAGTATGGAAGGTCACGTGTCAATGAAATGAAACTCATTGAAGCTGCAGCCGGTGAATGCAAACAGTCAAAAATTGCTGTGCTCCTTATACCAGGGATTGGAACCTGCCATGAATTAAAGGAAGCGCATACTTTAGGTGCAGAACTAGTGAGAGTGGCCACACATGTAACGGAAGCTGATGTATCTGCACAGCATATTAGCTCAGCGCGAGAGATTGGCATGGAAACTCTAGGTTTTCTGATGATGGCTCATATGGCACCAGTTGAGAAATTAGTTGAACAGGCCAAGCTAATGGAAAGTTACGGAGCCCAAGCGGTATATGTAACCGATTCGGCAGGTGCCCTTTTACCTCATCAAGTTCGTGAAAGAATTGCAGCACTTAGGGACTCCTTAACTATTGAAGTAGGATTTCATGGACATAATAATTTATCTGTTGCAGTAGCGAATACAATTGTCGCCATTGAAGAAGGAGCTACCAGGATTGATGGAAGTGTCCGCTGTCTTGGAGCAGGCGCGGGCAATGCACAAACGGAAGTACTGCTATCTGTTATGGACAAAATGGGAATGGGTGTTGGAATTGACCTTTACAAGATGATGGATATCGCAGAAAACACGGTCGGACCGTTAGTTCCCAAACCTCAGGTGATTAATAAGGGCAGCCTAGTATTAGGCTACGCTGGGGTATATTCTAGTTTTCTGCTGCATGCAGAAAGGGCGGGGAAGCGGTTTGGCTTGGATCCCAGAGATATTTTAATAGAGTTAGGAAAACGAAAAGTGGTGGGCGGCCAGGAAGATATGATTCTTGATGTTGCTTCTGAGCTTGCAGAAGCCAGGGTCTTGGAGGTGTAGAGTATGAATTTAGCAAGTGGGGCTGGTATGGAAATTGTGAATTATTTATATTCCGCTGAAAAAGAACAGCGAGAAATAGTTAAAATTACGGATCAGATACCTGACTTAAGCTTTGAAGATGCTTACTTTATTCAGGAGAAGCTGATTGAACTCAGAGAAAAAGATGGAGCGAGGCGCGTCGGCATAAAGTTAGGTTTAACTAGCAAGGCAAAGCAGCAAATGATGGGTGTACATGAAGCAGTTTATGGCTACTTGACGGATGATATGCTTGCCTTGGAATGGGAACCAATCAATTTCAATCAATTCATTCATCCAAAGGCAGAACCTGAAATTGCTTTTATGATAGGTGAAGATCTGCAAGGCACGAATGTTACTGCAGAGAATGTATTAAATGTAACAAAATATGTGGCCCCTGCCATCGAAATTATTGACAGCAGGTATTTGAACTTTAAGTTTACACTAGCGGACGTGATTGCAGATAACTGCTCTTCCTCACGATTTGTTCTCGGCAGTAAATGGATGAAACCGGAAACAGTTGATTTAGCACAGCTTGGAATGGTGATGTCCAAGAACGGGCTCGTTGCTCAAACAGGAACAAGTGCTGCTGTGTTAGGACATCCTGCAGCCTCTGTTGCATGGGCTATAAATAAACTTGGAGAATCCGGAAGGGGAATTAAGAAAGGGGATATTATTTTAAGCGGAGCATTATCTGAAGCAATTTCCTTTAAACCTGGTGATTCCGTAACTGTTCAGTTTGCGGAATTGGGTTTAGTCTCTCTTTCCTGTAAACCAGATGTTTTGGAAAAGATATAGGAAAAAGGAATATTTAGTCCGTTGGATTTCAGCAGAAGATACAATCAGTGTTACTTACCGTATCCTTTGCTGATTCCAAGGAGATTTTGGCAAAGCAAAGGATGATGGGTTTGGGTAAGAATCGTAATCAATCAATTCATCATATCTCAGGCTTAAAAAGAGAACTAAAAACAAATCAGCTGACCTTGATTGCCATGGGGGTGCAATCGGGAGCGAGCTTTTTCTTGGCAGCGGACTTGCCATAAGTACCACAGGGCCAAAGGTGGATTTATTGTACGCTCTTATGGGATGTCTGGCTGCCATATTCACCTGGTTGATGGGTTTCGTCTTCAACCTGTTTATCAGGAGAAAGGGGAAAAATCTGCTGGCGGTAAGCTTCCCGGAAGAGTGCTAGGTTATCCATTACTTCCAATAATAAATATCTGCGGCCATTCTATTTAGTATGATGGTTTCTAGATGGTTTAATATTTCAGAATATTTTGATTATCTCATCGTAGTTAAAATATCTTGTCACTAGCATATTGGTTCTGAAAAAAAGTGATAAAGCTTCCATTCGTATGGAAAAATTCGCTGATCAACCAAGTAATCAGTGCAGGTCATTAAAATGGCAGCTATTATTATTTTCGTTTCCATTAATCTCTGAGGGGTGCCCGTTAATGAAGAAGATAAAAAGTTTAGTGCTACTACTGGTCATAAGTTTAATCGTTTTTGCCACTGCAGCATGCAGCGGAAATGTATCTTCTAAGACTGCTTCAAAATCAGAAAAGGGAGCAACCTATCATTTCAAGCTTGCTCATATTACCCCAACTGATCATATGTGGCATAAAGCAGCTGAAAAGTTCAAAGATGAGCTTGAAACCCGATCCGAAGGAAGAATGAAACTGGAAATCTATCCGGCCAGCCAGCTTGGTACTGAAGCTGATATGGTTCAGCAAATCTCCGCAGGATCTATAGATTTTGGATTTATTACTGCTGCGTATTTAAGCTCAAGAGCTGAAGCATTCACTGCTTGGTTTGCTCCTTATGCTTTTAAAGATATAGAAGAAGCAAATGATGCACGCGACACAGAGATTGCAAAAAAAATACTCGCAACCATGGATGATCAGGGTATTAAGGGCCTGGATTACTTATTCGCAGGCAACCGGGTTATGTTATTTAAAGACAAAGAAGTAAAAAAACCTGAAGATATGACCGGATTAAAATTGCGTGTAACACCTAGTCCTCCATTACAGGAGTTTTATAAATCTTTGGGTGCTTCACCAGAATCACTGCCTCTTCCTGAAGTATATGCCGCGATCCAAACAGGTTTAATCGATGGCATGGATATGGATCTAGATGCAGCGATTACGAATAAATATCATGAAGTAGTAGAGTATGGAGCGGTTACAAATCATATGGTTTGGCCTGCTGTAGCAATGATTAACAAGGCTTCTTATGACAAAATGCCTGAAGGGGACCAGAATATCATTGATGAAGCGATAAAAGCGGCTGCAGATTATTCAGCTAGCACTCGTTCTGCACAAGAGAAAGAATTCCAAAAGATTTTAAGCAATGAAGGAATGAAAGTTTATGAGTTAGAAGCAGAAGTGTTTAAACCATATATTGATAAATTTGATAAAAAATACAGGAAGGGAGATCCACTCATTCAGGAATTCCTTGACACTTTCCGCAAGTAATTTATTAGGAGGATATTTGTGAAAAAACTAAGTAATATGATAGCTGGTTTTGAGAAGAAACTGGCTATTATTCTCATGTTTGCAATGGCGGTAATTGTTTTTTCAGCAGTGATTTTTCGCTCTGCAAATGCACCATTATTTTGGGCCGGAGAAATTTCTATCTTTCTATTGATTTACATTACTTTCATAGGCGGAAGCTTAGGACTTAAATACAAAACACAAGCAGCTGTCACACTGTTAACAGACCTGCTTCCAGGAAGTATTAACAAAGGGGTTACAATTCTTGCACATATATTAATGCTAGCTTTTATGGCTATTCTCCTATTTTATTGCTTCAGTTGGATTAGTTCTCCTGGAGTAGCTATTCAAAAATCGAGTGCAATTTTACTTCCAATGTGGATTCCTTACTCTATATTGCCGATCGGATTATTATTTGCAAGCATCCATTTAGTAAGTAATCTTCTGGATGTAACAAAAGGAAGTGAAGTAAAATGATGTTTCTTGTAATAATTGCATTTTTTGTATTTTTGCTTATTGGTATTCCAATTTCTTTAGTTCTGGGAATGACAACCATTGTATATTTTTTAGTGACTGGTAACTATGTTCTGCTGGAATCGACTCCTCAAAGATTATATTCAGGTATGGAGAATTTTGGTTTATTAGCGATACCTTTGTTTATGTTAACAGGGGAGTTAATGAATACCGGTGGAATTACGAATCGTTTAGTTAGTTTTGCAAGAGTAATGGTGGGACATGTAAGAGGCGGATTAGCCTACGTTACGGTTATTGCTAATATGTTCTTAGCCTCTATACTAGGATCTGCCAATGCCCAGGCAGCGATGATGAGCAAAGTAATGGTTCCTGAAATGGAAAAGGAAGGATACAATCGAGAGTTTTCTTCTGCTTTGACACTGGCCTCTTCCATAGTTGCCCCTATTATTCCCCCTAGCATGATTTTTATTATTTATGGAACATTATCGGGAACTTCAATTGGCGCATTATTCATGGCTGGAATCATTCCAGGACTAATCTATGGACTGGGTTTTATCTCACTTGTAGCTTACATAGGATATAAACAGAATTTTCCCAGAAGTGAAAGGGCTAATTTAAAACAAATCTGGGCAGCTTTTAAAGATGTATTGCCAGCTTTGTTTATCCCGGCAATCATTACACTAGGGATATTAAGCGGTGTATTTACTGCTACAGAATCTGCAGCCATCGCGAGTGTAGTCGCATTCATTGTAGGGAAATTCTTTTATAAAGAACTAAAATTAAAAAGCATGCCTGTAGTGTTTGTAAATACTGTGATTGGAACAGCTACAGTGACATTTCTTATTGCAATGGCGAATATTTTCGGTTGGGTCATTGCATTTGAACAGGTTCCCCAATTAATCGCAGATGCTATGTTATCAATCTCTGACAATCCATTCGTCTTCCTTATTCTAGTGAACCTTTTCCTTTTGTTAGTTGGGATGTTCCTTGACGGAATAGCAGCTCTTGTTATCTTAGTGCCGGTGTTGATGCCATTAATTACAGGATTTCAAATTGATCCTATTCATTTTGGGATTATCATTTGTATTAACCTAACTATTGGACTACTGACGCCTCCGGTAGGGACTGGCCTATTTATCGTATCCTCAATAGCAGAGGTAAAGTTTGAAAGACTAGTAAAATCTGTTATGCCAATGTTAGCCCTAGGAATTGCCATGTTGCTAATCATAACGTATTGGGAACAAACTACTTTGTTAATTCCTGCATGGTTCGGATTTTAGGAAAAAGACGGGGAGGTTTTATTTTGCCAATTATACAAGTCCAGATATTAGAAGGAAGAACGGACGTACAGTTAAAAGAACTAATCAGCAGTTTGACAGAAGCAGCTGTGAATTCATTAAATGTAGAAAGTAATCAAGTCAGGGTGGTTATACAGGATATACCACTAACACACTGGGGTATTGGTGGAGCAACAAAATCTGAATTAGAGGATATCAAGAAAAATCGAAATTCAAAGTAGTTCAAAAAAACGTTTATATCATTCCATTCTGCAAAAATCGAAAATAATTCCCCAAAAAATTGTGACAGTTCGATAAAACAAACATAATATTAATATGGTAACTAAAAACCGCGCTTCAAAAAGAAGTGCGGTTTGCATTTATATCTTTAACATGAGGCATGAATTTTTAAATTTTAAATATAACTTTCATTTATATATAATCTGTTTTGACATGAGCTTTAGTTCAGGACACAAACAAGTAATTGTTTTCACACTAACTGCACAATAAAGCTCATTGGATTTGTATTCACCAATCAGAACCCTCACCAGGGAAGGAATAATTCGAGTGTGCAACCCTTCCAGGATACAGAATTTATATGGACTGGGATAGATCCCCACAAATTTACTCCGGTGGAGTGAGTGTAATTTAACCAAATCCCATTAATATTATGGGAACGCATCACTGTCTCCAATGATCGCTGATAAACCAGCTATGGCTTTCTCCTTCATTGTGCGCTGAGAATATCTGGAGGTCTGGCTCTCTCATTATTCGTCCGCTTCTAAAAATCCTCAGTAGTGCTTTACAGCCCTTATTTTTCTGTGGAATGTACATATCTACATATTCTTCTTTAATAACCTATTTCCCGACCGAATGACCCTGGCCAACATCAATGCCTGCCTTTTTTTATTAAAGTGGTTTAAAACTATTCTTTAGAAGGAATTGTTCATAGGGTGAAATTGAAATTCATGATGTCCTCAGGAGGAGATCTCCTGTATTACTGTATTATTCTAAACCGGCAAGTTTGTAGTAATCTAATTTTAATCCAATTAACAGACAGTTCTGACTGGAGGGGGCGACACCTATTTCTCCCAGTATTCGAAAGAGAAAGTGAAAACATCATCGCATGAAGAGTGGCATAATCATAGTGGTTGGCCACTTCGTATTTGACATGATAATTATAATTTACGCATTAAAATTTAACGATTAACAGAGTTTTGATGCAGAAGCAATGTTGCAGCAGCCAGAGTAATAATTTCGTGAATGTGTGGTTACGAAATTGGGTCATCAGCGTGTTTTGTTTGGCATATGGATAGCTGGAAAGCCCATACCCTGTTACAGAATTATTTTATCTTTATATTAGGTAAGTAAACATCCATCGTGGTAATTGCTTTGTGTCCACGAAAATTTCCCTTTTCATGTATATTTGAATATTAATCTTCATATATATTGGCTGTTGTATGATTTTTCTCCTTCCCTGGAAAAAATAGTTTCATAAGTTTTTGCAGAAAAAGTGAAACCAAATGGCATTTCATTCGTCTATATAGACGTGCAGCAATTTAAATGGGCGATAGTCAGTCTATTGGCTGTGAAAAGGCATTTGACCATAAATATCATTGTTACAGAGCGGTTTATCTGGACATGCTTGACATTTTTTTAAATGCGAGTATAGTTATATTCCTGTGAAGTGCTTTTTTGCCTGTTCATAGATTATTAATATTTATCAGGTAAACTAATAATTAGGCTGATTGCCAACTTTAGAATTTTAAATAACTAGCGAAATATGTTACAATAATGTGCTAGAAGGCAGGTGTATGATTTTGAATACTTTACTTCATAAAAGTCAGGATATATTAAATAAATATATTGGCTTTTTCTTTTTAGCAGTATTTCTGCTCTGGATGAAAACGTATATTACTCAAATGACACAATTTAATTTAGGCATTGAAAGTGCCTTGCAGCAATTCCTGTTATTCATTAACCCGCTTGGTTCTTCATTGCTGTTTTTAGGATTTGCATTCTTTTTTAAAGGCAGGAAAAAATATATCGCCTTGATGTTTATGTATTTCCTGCTATCGTTCCTGCTGTTTGCAAATGCAGTGTACTACCGCTTCTTTAATGATTTTATTACATTGCCGACCTTGACGCAGACACAGAATTTCGGTGACGTTAGCGGAAGCATCAGTTCACTATTAAAACCAACTGATATCCTTTTCTTCATTGATTTCATCTTGCTTGCAGGCTTGCTTGTTTTTAAAGCCGTTAAAATTGAAACAAAGGATTGGACGCGCCGAAGAACTGCAGCATTAATTTATGCGTCACTTGCCATTTCCTTTGCTAATCTGGGCTTGGCTGAAACAGACCGCCCGGAGCTTTTGACAAGAGGATTTGACCGTAACTATATTGTTAAATATTTAGGCATGTACAATTATACGATCTATGATGCAGTGCAAAGCACGAAGGCATCTGCACAAAGAGTTATGGCTGATAGCAGTGATACAACTGAAGTCATAAACTTTACGAAATCGAATTATGCAGAGCCGAATTCAAAGTATTTTGGAAAAGCTGAAGGCATGAATGTAATTTACCTTCACCTTGAATCTATTCAGACATTCTTAATGAATTATGAATTGCATGGAGAAGAAGTAACACCATTCCTGAACTCGCTGATTGAAGAAGAAAATACAACTTACTTTGATAATTTCTTCCATCAGACTGCACAAGGTAAAACAGCAGATGCAGAGTTTATTCTTGAGAACTCCCTATATGGGCTGCCGCAGGGTTCTGCCTTTACAACAAAAGGCATGAATACGTATAATGCAGCTCCGGCAATTCTGAAGGATAAAGGATATACTTCTGCAGTCTTCCACGGTAACTCCGGAAGCTTCTGGAACCGTAACGAGATTTATAAATCATTTGGATATGATAACTTTTTTGATGCAGATTACTATGATTTAAAACCTGAAAACATGGCTGACTACGGCCTAATGGATAAGCCGTTCTTTGAACAATCCATGCCATACCTTAAATCCCTGAAGCAGCCGTTCTATTCTAAATTCATTACTGTTTCCCATCACTATCCATATCATATGGATCAGGAAAAGGCGACTATTGAGCCTCATACTACAGGGGACAAATCAGTTGATAATTACTTCCAGACTGCCCGTTATGCTGACGAAGCGCTTAAACAGTTCTTTGAACAGCTAAAGGCTTCCGGCCTGTATGAGAACTCAGTAATTGTCATGTATGGCGACCATTATGGAATATCCAAAAACCATAATAAAGCAATGGAAAAAGTGCTTGGCAAGGAAATTACAGCTTTCGATAGTGCAGGATTGCAGCGAGTTCCGCTATTCATCCGTGTACCTGGCATGGAAGGTGGAGTAAACCATGAGTTTGGCGGTCAGATAGACCTAATGCCAACATTGATGCACTTGCTTGGTATTGATACTAAGCAGTATCTGCAGTTCGGCACAGACTTATTCTCAGAAAATCATGATGATCTTGTTCCTTTCCGTAACGGTGATTTCATGAGCCCAACCATTTCATCTGTTGACGGTAAGTTCTATGACTCCACAACTGGTGAACTGCTGGATGAAAGCCGTTTTGAAGAAGCAGAGAAGCTTCAGGAAAGTACTGAGCAGAAATTGGCGCTATCTGATAAAGTAGTAAACGGAGACCTGCTCCGCTTCTACAAACCGGAAAACTTCGAACCGGTTGATCGTTCCAAGTATGATTACAAAGCAGAGAACAATGGAGTAACCAAAAAGAACGAAAACACTGAAAAAACGCCTGTAACTGAACCGGCTGATAAATAATAATGACTGCCTGCGGGAGATCCTGCAGGCAGTTTTTTGTTAAGGCAGTTTTCGTAAAGTATGTTGCTATTTGGATTATATCTACAGAGTTGATTGGAGCGGAAGGTGCGAGATCCTCGAAAAGCATGCGCATTTTCTTCGTGCGGTGTGTACTCAAAGAAGCTTATTCAACGTCCTGCGGGAGTAGCGGGACAGGTGATACCCCGCAGACGCACAGCATCGGGGAGGGTTAGGCGCCCGCTCTGCAGAACGCTTGAGCATCCCTTCGCTGCAATCAACGGACAACATTGATAAGCGAAAAACACAAATTTATACGTAAAGAGCCTTTATTAATGAAGTTACATAGTGGACAAAACTTGTATACCCTGGAAAAAATATAAAAGATGCTCTACTTAATGTGCTAAACGCTGTTTTATGGAATTACATATTCTATAATGATACATAAAGAGATTCATACCGAGGGGGAGTAAAAAATGAAAAAGCTTGCCGGCAAAAAAATTGCGCTTTTAGGTTCACGGAAAATAGATGAAATCAGCAAGTTAGTACAGAATCAGGGTGGGGTTGCAGTCAGCAGGCCTGCACAGGGAACCGCCTTGCTGAAGGATGATAAACTTAAGGATCATGTAGAAATGCTGATTGAGGGCAGCTTCGATTGGGTTATCTTTACAACAGGCATAGGTGTCGAAACCATTTATCAAACTTCTTTTGACATGAATAGGAGTGATGCGCTGATCAGCAGCCTGCAAAAAACAAAAATTGCAGCAAGGGGATACAAAACCGCCAACTCTCTGAAAAGGCTTGAAATCTTACCTGCAGTGCGGGATGATGACGGAAGTATGGCAGGGTTAATGCGGGAGCTCTCAGCATATCCATTGAAAGGCTCGAAAGTAGCTCTGCAGCTTCACGGGGACCCGGCACCGCAACTAAAACAATGGCTGGAAGAAAATCAGGCGGACTACGAAGATATTCTACCTTATATCCATATTCCTCCAGAGGAAAAAGTGATGAGTCAGCTGCTGTCAGAGCTCCTTGATGGAGAGCTCGATTCTGTTTTTTTCACAAGTACACCTCAAGTACGGAATCTATTCAGCTTCGCACGGGAGAGAAATGCTAAAGAACAATTGAAAGTCTGTTTTTCAGGACGGACTGTAGCATTGTCGGTTGGGAAAGTAACTGCTCAGGCTTTATTTGAGGAGGGGATTTCACGAGTTATTTTTCCTGAAGTCGAAAGGATAGGGAGTTCCGTGATTGAACTTGCCCGTTATTTTAGCAGTGAAGAAGGTACTTAAGGGCTAAGTTGTTAAAGTTATTAAACGAATATGCTAATAAAGCACTGATTATTTTATAAGGGGCCTTTTAGGCTCCTTTTATTGTATTCTTGTATATACAAATTTCAAAAAAGTCATAAAAAAATATTGAAAAGGCTTACACATCGTGATAATATTACAACGTAAACGTTTTCGTAACAAAAATCAGTTTCTTAAAGCAGGTGGGATATGTCCTATACCATCAAAGATGTTGCTAAAAAGGCAAATGTCTCTATTGCAACAGTATCCAGGATCTTAAATGGCCAGGGAGGTTATTCAGAAAAAACAAAAAGCAAGGTTCTAAAAGTAATTGAAGAACTGGGCTATCAGCCTAATGCAGTGGCAAGGGGATTAATTAATAAGAGAACCCATACAATAGGGGTGCTTTTCCCAAAGCTTTCGAGCTCACTGGTTACCGATCTGCTGGATGGAATTGAAAAGGCCGCAAATGATAACGGTTCCAGCGTGATTGTCTGTCATACAGAATCAAATGGCGAAAAAACGATGAAATATCTCCAGCTGCTTACCGAGAAAAGGGTAGACGGAATTATATTTGCCAGCGAAATATTAAAAGAGGAATATTATAAATTTGTGATCAAAACCAGGATGCCGATGGTTCTGCTTTCGACAGAGTCCTATGCTTACCCTTTGCCTTTCGTAAAGGTCAATGATTTTCATGCAGCATATGCAGCAGCTAAGCATTTAATCGATAAGGGTCATACCAGAATTGGAATGATAAGCGGTAACAAGGATGATATCATCGCGGGGATTCCGAGGATTGAGGGCTTTAAAAAGGCTCTGTCAGATCATAATATACCTCTGGGTTCTGATAATATTGTCTTCGGCAGGGGATTTACCTTCCCTTATGGTGTTGAGGGTTTTAAAAGTCTTATCGAACAGTTTCCAGATGTAACGGCAATATTTGCAGCAAGTGATGAAATAGCAATAGGTGCATTATCAGCCGCATATCAAATGGGAATAAGAGTCCCAGACGAAATTTCAGTGATAGGGTATGACAACTTGAAACTTGCTGAAATGTCCACCCCTCCACTTACGACAGTAGGACAGCCTCTGGCAAAAATGGGTGAAGCTGCAGCAGAAATGCTTTTTTCAATCCTAGAAACAGGCGAAACTCCGGAAAGCCGGATAATGCAGCACAAAATCATAGAAAGAATGAGTGTGAAAGAGAGAAAATAATAGCTCTCTTTTTCTCAGCTCAGTTACGTAAACGTTTACGTAACTGAGCTATTATACAAAAACCACATAGGGGGATATACCATGTTTAAAAAAATGACTGCAGGTGTGATGGCATTAACTTTAGGAGCATCTTTACTGGCTGGATGTTCATCTGATGGCAGTGACGATGGTAAAGTAACGCTTGAGCTGTTCTCTAATAAATCAGAAAGCATCGAAACATACAAAGGATTGATTAAAGAATTCGAAGCGGAAAATCCTGATATTAAGATTAAATTGGATGCACCTCCGGAAGCAGAAACGGTTTTGAAAACACGCCTGACTAAAAACGATCTTCCTGACATCATGTCTATCGCTGGTAATGCTACCTACGGCGAGCTTGGCCGTGCAGGCGTTCTTGAGGATTTTTCAGGAACAGATTTAGCTAAAACAGTTCAGCCATCCTATATCGATATGATCAATCGCCTGGTTGGACCTGAAGAAGAAGGCACTTTCGGTCTTCCGTATGCCACAAATGCTAATGCCGTAATTTATAACAAAGCAAAGTTTGAAGAACATGGCCTTGAAGTCCCGACAACCTGGGATGAATTCATCGCCAGTCTTGAAAAGGTGAAAGCTGCTGGTGACATACCGATCTACTTTACGCTGAAAGATGCCTGGACTGGCATGATCGCGTGGAACTCTCTTGGTGCTAATGTTGCTGGAGAAGACTTTGCCGAAAAGAAAGATGCCGGTGAAACATCATTCAAAGAAAAGTATGATGAAGTTGCAGACAAGATGGCTGCATTAGTCCAATATGGCCACAAAGACAATATGGGTGTTGCATATGGGGATGGAAACAATGCATTTGCGGCCGGCAAGTCTGTTTTCTATCTGCAAGGCAACTGGGCAATCCCTGAAATACTTAAAGCAAATCCAGATATGGAACTTGGAGTATTCCCAATGCCTGTTACTAACGAACCTGCACAAAACAAACTTGTTTCAGGTGTAGATGTTCTTTTAGCAGTCAGCAATGAAACTGAGCATAAAGAAGAAGCGATGAAGTTTGTTGAATTTATGATGAATAAAGACACTGCTAAAACCTACATTGACGAGCAGAAAGCTTTCTCTGCCATTGAAGGAGTTTACCAGGAAGATCCAGTCTTTGAAGGAATCAAAGCCAACTTTGAAAATGGAACAATTACAAGCTTCCCTGATCATTATTATCCTGCAGGCATGGGAGCTGAAAACCTTGTTCAGGAATTTCTGATCAAGAAAGATAAAGAAAAGTTCCTGAAGAAAATGGACAGCGAGTGGGAAAAAGTTCAAAACCGTTAATGGCACAGGCCAGGGAATCTCTTGAGATTTCCTGGCTTTCTAAAAAGGAGTTGTCAATATGAAAAAGAAAAACAGTGTGTTTCTCATCATCACGATACCCGCTTTCCTTCTTTTCTTCATTTTCCACAGCTTTCCCGCTTTGCAGGGGATTTTTTACAGCTTTACGGATTGGAAAGGATATGGAGATTGGAATTTTGTAGGATTAAAAAACTACCTTAACGTTTTTAAAGATGAACGTGCAGGAGATGCTTACTTATTTACTTTTAAATTTGCCATTGTTGCGACCATTTTGGTCAATATTATTAGCCTTCTTGTGGCCATCGGGCTAAACTCCAAGATTAAGTTTCACAGAACGCTTCGGGCAGTCTACTTCTTGCCTTACATTCTGAGTATTTTGATTGTTGGCTTTATCTTTAATTTTATATTTGCTCATTTCCTGCCGCAGATTGGCGATGCATTCGGATGGGAATTTCTTACTCGAAATATTCTTGGAAATCCGGACCTTGCATGGATCGGGATTGTTATTGTAGCCGTTTGGCAGGCTGTGTCATTTAATACTATTTTGTATCTTGCGGGGCTGGTTACAATTTCAGAGGATTTGTATGAGGCGGCAAGCATTGATGGTGCAGGTGTCTGGACAAAGTTCTGGAAAATTACGTTTCCGCTGATAGCACCTTTTTTCACCATTAATATGGTTCTGTCTTTGAAGAACTTTCTGATGGTATTTGATCAGATTGTTGCCCTTACTGGCGGGGGCCCGGGAAAGTCAACCGAATCGATCTCCCTGCTTATTTACCGGGGAGGATTTGAAGGCGGAGAGTTTGCCTATCAATCAGCCAATGCGGTTATATACTTTATCGTCATCATCGTCTTTTCTGTTATTCAGCTGAAATTCTTAAATAAAAGAGAGGTGGAAAACTAATGAATCGCAAAAAAACGAGCTGGCTAGTGACTACTCTATTAATCTTAGGTTCATTGCTCATTCTTTTTCCACTGTATTTAACCATTACCATTGCGTTTAAAACACCGCCTGAAATGGCAGGGAATTTGCTCGCTCTACCAAAATCATGGTCGTTTGACAACTTTGCACAGGCAATCGAAATGACTAATTTCTTTAATGCGTTTAAAAATAGTGCATTCGTTACAATATTTGTTGTCATTTTTACAGTGCTAACGAACTCACTGGTATCTTATGCCATCGCGAGAAACCTTCATAAGAAGTTGTATAAGTTCCTATACTTCTATTTTTTAAGTGCGATGTTTATTCCTTTTCCCATCATCATGCTGCCTCTTGTCAAACAGACCAGTGCATGGGGAATGGATAATCTGGTTGGATTAATCATTTTGTATATTGTTTTCAATCTTTCTTTTAATGTGTTTATCTATATCGGCTACATTCGTGCCATTCCAGTTGAATTGGAAGAAGCGGCTATTATGGACGGAGCAACCACATGGGGTGTCTTCTGGAAGGTCATTTTCCCGCTGCTGGCACCTATGAATGCAACAGTTGCAATTATTACGAGTCTTGGTGCATGGAATGATTTCATGCTTCCGCTTGTTCTGCTGAGCGACCGAGAAATGGCTACTTTGCCGCTTGTTCAATATATTTTCCAGGGCCAATTCAGCACAGATTATAATTTGGCATTTGCCTCCTATTTAATGGCACTTGCTCCAATGATAATTGTGTACATCTTTGCCCAAAAATGGATTATAAGCGGTGTGATGAAGGGTTCAATCAAATAATAGAGAATACTTTTTTGATGGGAGTTGTATGAATTGAACAAAACCTGGTGGAAAGAAAGCGTTATTTATCAAATCTACCCAAGAAGCTTTAATGATTCAAATGGTGACGGGATTGGCGATATCAACGGAATCACTGAAAAAATTCCATATTTAGGGGAATTGGGGATCGATGTCATCTGGCTATCCCCCGTTTACAAATCTCCTAATGATGACAATGGCTATGATATCTCAGATTACCGTAATATTATGGATGAGTTCGGAACCATGGAAGACTTTGACGGCATGCTGGCAAAAGCGCATGAATACGGCATTAAAATTATGATGGACCTCGTTGTTAACCACTCAAGCGATGAACACCAGTGGTTTAAAGAATCGAGAAAATCAAAAGACAACCCCTATCGGGATTATTATATCTGGAAAAAGACGGATAATGGCGAACCTCCTACTAATTGGGGAGCAGCGTTTGGCGGCAGTGTATGGGAATATGATGAACAAACCGGAGAATATTACCTGCATCTGTTCAGCAAAAAACAGCCTGACTTAAATTGGGAAAACCCTGTCCTTAGAAATGAAGTGTATGAAATGATGCGCTTTTGGCTGGATAAAGGCATTGATGGATTCCGCATGGATGTCGTAAATTTCATTTCAAAAGATACCAGCTATCCTCAGGGAGAGATCCGGGAAGGCCATAAATATGGGGATGGCAGCAAGTATTATATGAATGGTCCGAGAATTCATGAGTTCCTGCAGGAAATGAACAAAGAGGCCCTTAGCCCGTATGATACTATTACGGTTGGCGAAATGCCTGGTGTAACAGTTGATGAAGGCAAGCTCTACACTGGCCGGGACAGAAATGAATTAAATATGGTGTTTCATTTTGAACATGTGGGTCTTGGGGATGGGCAATATGGCAAATGGGATCCACGCCCCTGGAAATTGACTGATCTGAAAAAGATTTTCAACAAGTGGCAAAAGGGTCTTGAAGAAGATGGCTGGAACAGTTTGTATTGGAGTAATCATGACCAGCCCCGTGCCATCTCCAGATGGGGAAATGATTCAGAAGAATACCGCGTAATTTCCGGTAAAATGATTGCTGCATGCCTTCATATGATGCAGGGGACGCCTTATATTTACCAGGGCGAGGAAATCGGCATGACAAACGTAAAGTTCAATGATATCAATGATTACCGTGATATAGAAACGCTGAATGCATACCGTGATCTTACACCGGATTCCTTAACACATGATGAAATTTTTAAAGGCATTCATGAGAGAGGCCGGGACAATGCGAGAACGCCTGTTCAGTGGGATGCCAGCCCGAATGCAGGCTTCTCAGAAGGAACCCCTTGGATCAGCGTAAATCCTAATTATAAAAGAATTAACGCAGAAGCAGTTTTAGAAGATGAAGACTCAATCTTCCATTTTTATAAGAAGCTGATTCAGCTTAGGAAGCAAAATGAAGTAATTGTTTATGGAACATTTGATTTAATAATGGAAGAGGATGAGCAGATTTTTGCTTTCACACGAACTCTGGGTGATGATCAGCTGCTTGTGATCTGCAACTTCAGTGAAGGAACACCTGACTTTAAGCTTCCGGAACATATCCATTATTCGTCTAAGGAACTTCTGGTATCAAACCTGACCGCAGATGAAAATGAAGAAATTGATAGCCTGACACTTAAGCCGTATGAAGCTAGAGTGTATCGCTTAAAGAAATAATAAAGATAGGGCCTGTTTTGGGGCCCTTTTTTACAAGAATTGATAATAATGAGGTGGTCCCTGTGAATAAAAAGTGGTGGAAAGAAGCTGTTGTTTATCAAATTTACTGGAGAAGCTTTAATGATTCCAATGGTGACGGCTATGGTGATTTAAGAGGAATAATCGAAAAGCTTGATTATATCAAGAACCTTGGCATTGATGTGATTTGGCTGAATCCTTTTTATCAGTCACCAGACCGGGATAATGGCTATGATATTTCAAATTATTATGGAATTATGGAAAAAGCCGGTGATATGGCTGCCTTTGATGATCTAATTCATGAAATTCACCAGCGCGGAATGAAGGTCATTATGGACCTGGTTGTGAACCATACTTCTGACCAGCATCCCTGGTTTTTGGAATCACGTTCCTCAAAGGATAATCCGAAAAGAGATTGGTATATTTGGAAGGATCCAAAGGATGGCAGGGAGCCAAATAACTGGCGATCCTATTTTGCTCCTTCCTGCTGGGAATGGGACAAAGCAACAGGACAGTACTATTATCATTCCTTTGCAGTCGAGCAGCCTGATCTAAATTGGGAAAATCCCGAATTGCGCCAGGAAATCTACAAAATGATGCGCTTCTGGCTGGATAAAGGCATCGACGGGTTTCGAATGGATGTGATTAATTTACTAGCCAAAAAAGAAGATTTATCTAATGCAGAGAATCCTTATGATATTAGCTATCTCGCCAATAATCCGGGTATCCATGATTATCTTCAGGAAATGAACCAGGGAGTTCTTCAGCATTATGATGTGATGACTGTCGGCGAGATTCCGTTTGTTTCACCGGAAGAGGGATTGCTCTATGTGAATGAAAGCCGGAATGAATTAAACACACTGTTCCATTTTCAGGTCGCAGATGAAATGCCGGTATGGGACATGCTCAGATTTAAGGAAATCCAAACAAGCTGGTATGAGGGCCTTAAGCATAAGGGTTGGAATTCGCAATTCCTCAACAACCATGATCACACAAGACAGGTAACCCGCTATGGAAATGATGGCCAGTTTCGAGACCAATCTGCAAAGCTTCTAGCGGCAATGATTCATACATTACCTGGGACTCCTTATATCTATCAGGGCGAAGAATTTGGCATGACAGGTGTGAAATTTGATTCGATTGAAGACTACAATGACATTGCCATGAAGAACAAATATCATGAAGAAGTTTCTAAAGGGCGGGATCCAAAGGAAGTCTTTGAAAGTCTATTGCTTTTGAGCCGCGATAATTCCAGGACACCGATGCAGTGGAATGACAGCATTAACGCTGGCTTTTCTGATGGAGAACCATGGATCAAAGTGAATCCGAATTATAAGGAGATTAACGTTGAAGCAGCTCTGAGTGATCCAAACTCTATCTTTTATTTCTACAAAAAGCTGATTGAATTAAGAAAACAAAACGAGGTTATGGTATACGGGGATTATAAGGATCTATTGCCAGATGATGAACATTTATATGTATTTACACGCTCCTATAATGATATAACCTGGCTGATTGTTTTAAACCATTGTGACGAGGAGCAGACGTTCAACTTTGATGGCTTTCCAAATCGGGAACTGATTCTCGCAAATTACAGAAGGGACACGGAAGAGAATCAAGAAATAATGCTCCCGCATGAAGCGAGAATTTATGAGATTCAAAGACATAATAAGCAGCTGAATTAAGAAGGTAAGTGAATCAGGTCTGGTACTCCATATAAAAATAAAAGCCGGCATTTGAAAAGCCGGCTTTCTTCATTTTTAATTCTTCTCTCCAGCACTGGTTCTGGGGTCTGTTTTTTCGGGAGGAACCTTGGAAAGCTGGTCCATAGGCTCCATCATAGATTCAAGCAGACTTCCATTAACTTGTTTTTCTTTATCAATATTATACGGTCGATCATTCTCACGACTGTCCATCAATTCACCTCATTTTATATTTTTACATAGAATTTGCCTCCCGCATGGTTATTATTCCGAAAACCGGAAAGTCAAAGGTTAAATTCCCTTGCAATGGAAATAATGGAATTTAAAAGATCTATGGAGAAAACCAATGACTAAAATATTAATATTTGCAATACTGGCACTGATTTCCTTAATGTATATTTTTTTACTATTTATGTTAATTTACGGCTGGCGCTGGTTCATGAAGCGGGCAGTAAAGCAGGCTGGAAAGATCATAATGACAGACAGCTATCAGGAAAACATTATTGAGCTGATTCCAGGTTTCAGGCATTTGGGCATTCAAAATGCGCTTGAAAATAACCTGCGTGCGGAAACTGGAGATGTGCTGCATCGCCCATTTGGCTCATCGAAAAAATGGCCGCACCTTGATGAAATTACATTTATCCCAGCACAAACTTCACCTTTTCCCATTGATGGTGACGAAGACGTTGATGTGAAAGTGACAATTGGTCCAAAAGCGAAAAAACCGATGAAGATTAAAATTCCACTGATGATCAGTGGTATGGCCTATGGAATTGCTCTTAGTGAGCAAGTAAAAATCGCATTAGCAACAGCTGCCAAGAATACTGGAACGGCCATAAATTCCGGTGAAGGCGGAATTCTGCCCGAGGAGCTTGAAAGTGCCGGGAAATACATTCTCCAATTTTCTAAGACGGAGTGGGGCAAGGAAGAGAAGACTATTAAAAGGGCGGACATGATTGAAATTAAGCTGGGTCAGGGAGCTACATTGGGAATGGGCGGAAACATCTCCCCAGAAAATTTAACAGGTCGTGCAAGAGAAGTCATGGGGTTAAAGGAAGATGAAACTGCCCATATAATGGAACACTTTTTTGAAAAGCAGACATTGAAGGATTTAAAGGAACTGGTGGATGAGCTACGAAAAATGTCAGGAGGTGTTCCAATCGGTGCAAAAATAGGGGCAGGGGGTAAGATAGAAGAAGACATTGATCATTTAATCGAAATAGGTGTAGATTTTATTGCAGTTGATGGCGGACAGGGCGCATCTGTTGGTGCACCTCCCTTATTGGCAGATGATTTTGGTATACCAACCCTTCATGCTATCACGCGTGCCTCGAACCATCTTGAAAAAAGAAAAAAGAAGGGGGATATCAGCTTAATTGTTTCTGGCGGACTTTTTACCCCCGGACATTTTTTAAAAGTTCTGGCACTTGGAGCAGATGCGGTATATCTGGGATCTGTTATGCTGTTTACTGTGTCTCATACACAAACCCTGAATGCACTTCCTTTTGAACCTCCAACACAGGCTGTATGGAACGAGGGGAAGTTCACAGATGTATTCAAAACAGAAGATGGTGCTAAGTCGGCGGAAAAGTTCTTGACCGCAAGCACTGAGGAAATCAAACTGGCGCTTAGAGCCATGGGGAAAAAGTCATTAAAAGAATTATCCAGGAAAGATCTTGTATCTTATAATGAACTCACAGCAAAAATGATCGGAATCCCTTTTTCCTTTGAACCATGGGAGGATAAATCAACTAAGGCATAATGAAAGCCTGGCATATGTAGCCAGGCTTTCGTTGTTACTCATCAATATCTTTCTTTACTTTTGATTTTTTCTGAGGCTGAAACCTATGCGGATTTTGCGTTCTAAAATAAACTGGCCTTAATGGCTGAAACGGAAATCTGATAAATGAGTCTTTCAAGTCCCGATACCTGGGTGGATAAAACGGCTCCAAAAAAGGTCTGTCGAGTGATGTTAGCCTGATCATATGAGTTAACAAAATACAGGAACAGAAAAGCACTCCTACAAAACCCCATAATGTGGCAAAAAATAAAAACGGGAATCTTAGAAATCGGATCGAATTATTCATTTTGTAAACTGGTGTTGTAAAAGAGGCAAGAGCTGCCAGTGCGATAATGATTAACAGGACATTACTTGTCAGCCCTGCCTGCACAGATGCTGTCCCAATGACAATCCCGCCCACGATACCGATTGTCTGGCCTACTTTTGTGGGCAATCTGGCTCCAGCTTCTCTTAAAAGCTCTATTACCAGTTCGAGAATTAAGGCTTCATAGAAAGGCGGCAAAGGAATATGCTGTCTTGAAGTCACTAGTGTTCCTAACAAATCCGTGGGGATGAGCTCCATATGATAAGTCAGCGTTGCAACATATATGGACGTAATCTGTATTGAAAAAATAACAGAAAAGGCCCGCAATATTCTTGCGAAAGAAGCGATAGTCCAATTTATAAAATAATCTTCAAAGGAACTGAAGAATTCAGAAAACGTTGTAGGGGTAATCAGCACATGCGGTGACCCGTCTACGGCGATCACGACTTTTCCTTCAGCAAGGACAGCAGCTGCCCTGTCTGGTCTTTCTGTATCCAGCACCTGCGGGAAAGGAGAGTTCTTATTATCTGAAATAAACTGTGCAATATAGGAACTGTCAGTGATTTCATCAAAATCGATATTGTCGATTCTTTCTTTAACCTTGCTGACATAATCTGCATTCGTGATTCCCTCTATATAGAGAACCGCCACAACTGTTCTGGAAATGCTGCCGATAAAATATTCCTCAATGATCAGTTCAGAGGTGGGCAACCTTTTGCGGATTAAATTCAGATTATTCTGCAGTGACTCGACAAAGGCCTCCTTTGCTCCAATAACGGTTTGCTCGACTTCAGGGTGTGTCAGCTCCCTTACATAAGAACATTTAGCAGCCATAAAAGCTGCTTTATTATTCTCAGTTTCGGTTGTAATCATCACATAGCCATTTAATAGCAAATATTCAGCATTTGAAAGATCTTCGCAAATTTGAATGCTTGCAGATGGCAAAAGCCTCTTCAAATTATCTATTTTGTTGAAATTACCCTGAAGAAGCTGAGGGAGCAAACTTTTGGTGATCATCTTTTGGTCAGTCAGTGTTTTGTAATAAGTAAAGGAAAAACAGAGCCCAGTTTGTCTATTGCTATAATGTACTTTTTGAAAATCATGAGACCGTGAAAGCGACTTTTCAAGCTCCTCAAGTTCGACTTCTGACACAGGTCTCTTCTTTTTTAACATTTTTTCCATTCCGCAATCACCAGTTTGTTTCGGCTTTAAGTGTAGTGTTTCCGTTTTTGGAAAGATTATGAATGAACAGGGGAAATAGCAAAAAAGCCTGCTCCATTGGGGCAGGCTTGGGTTTTATACCGGTTCTTCCTCCCGAGGCATAAAGCAGGAAGAAACCAGCTTTTCAAGATTCTCAAATTCTTTGGCATCCATAAATTCGATACACCTGCTCAAAGATTGAAGTGCGCTCTCTATGAGGAATTTCCTTGGTTTTTTCGAATGAACTATCTCTTCCTGAATAAAGTCCAGAAGCTCCATGCAATCGTTCTGTTCTTTCTGCTTGATGGACTTCTTTAAGGTCAATATGGATTTGCAGAGAATATACAAATTACCATGATCTTTATTTCGAAATCTGTTTTCAATAAGCTCAGGCTTCAGCAGATAGTCACCGGCTGAACTTACCTCTTCAACGACCTTCCTTATCCTTTCTACACTATAGCGGACCACCGGATTAATGCTTGAAGAGAATTCAAAGAATTTAGTATAGTATTTTACGTTATGATGGAGGATGCCAAGGAACATAACGGCACAATCCAGAAGATATGGCTTCTTATCTTCCCCAAAAATTTCGATAAACCGTCCAAAAATCCAATCCACCATTCTAAGCTGTCCTTCTTTAATAAACTGCTTGAGTTCAGGGTCATTTGAAACAAGGACTTCTTCAAAAAGGGCAACCAGCTTATTGGTCCGATTCATATTCATTTGCAGTTCAATCTGCTGAGTGAATACCTCCAAGCTGCTTGGGCTCTGGCCAATAAGAAGTTTATTGCGTTCTGATTCCATTTTTTCATGCAATGTTTTAAAAATGGAAATAAGCAGTTCGTTTTTTGAAGAAAAATAGTTATAGAAAGTGCCCTTAGAAATCCCGCTGTAATCTAAAATATCCTGAATGGATGTTGCCTGAAAACCTTTTTCCAGGAATAATTGATGTGCTTTTTGTATAACATGCATTTTCCTGTTATTCATATATAATCACCTGTCATTTTATTTGAACTATGTGTATAACTTAATAGTACCTCAATGAATTAATTTACACAAACCCTCTATTTTACAAGGATTTTTTTGTTGCAAAAATTGAACTCATAGTATATTATATGATTTGTGTGTAACACGAGTATAAAAGAATGAACTGAGTGTACAGGAGGAAAAATAATGGAACAAGCAATAAATAATAAAACAGACCGGGCTCCTTATGGAATACTTGCTGTTTTAATGATCGGGGCATTCATTGCCTTTTTGAATAATACATTGCTTAATATTGCATTGCCATCTATTATGACAGATTTAGAAATAGAAGCGGCAACAGTGCAGTGGCTGACTACCGGTTTTATGCTGGTTAATGGTATCTTGATCCCGGCTACTGCCTTTTTAATTGAAAAATATACAGTCCGCAGGTTATTTATTGTGGCAATGGGCTTATTTACACTTGGTACGCTTGTCGCAGGGGTTGCGCATGAATTCCCAATTCTGCTGGGTGGCAGAATGCTGCAGGCTTCAGGGTCTGCCATCATGATGCCGCTGTTAATGAATGTCATGCTGATCAGTTTCCCGGTTGAAAAGCGCGGGGCTGCTATGGGTGTATTTGGTTTAATCTTAATGTTTGCCCCTGCAATTGGCCCGACTCTGTCAGGGTGGATTGTCGAACATTATGATTGGAGAATGCTTTTCCACTTTCTATCTCCACTAGCGGGAGTTATTCTGGTGCTGGGAGCTGTGTTACTTAAAGATAAGAAGGAAAAAGTAAATATCCGTATGGACGTATTTTCGCTCATTCTTTCAAGTGCAGGATTTGGAGGAATTCTTTATGGCTTCAGCTCTGCAGGAAATAAGGGATGGGATAGTCCGCATGTCTATTTAACGATTGTGATTGGTGTTATTTCTTTAATATGGTTTATCTTAAGGCAGACTAAAAGTGACCGCCCGATGCTAAACTTTGGCGTTTATAAATATCCTATGTTTGCACTGTCTTCTGCCATCGCCATGACGGTTAATATGGCACTGTTCTCCGGAATGATTCTAATTCCGATTTATGTTCAGACACTTCGTGGCATTTCACCGCTGGATGCAGGATTAATGATGCTTCCAGGTGCTATTGTGATGGCTGTTATGTCTCCATTAACAGGAAAGCTATTCGATAAAATCGGCGGCCGGATTTTAGCGATTACAGGTTTGGCCATAATAGTTGCAACCACCTATATTTTCAGCAGATTAACCCTGGAAACGACTTACACACAGTTAATCATCCTGAATTCTATAAGAATGTTTGGGATGTCCATGGTTATGATGCCTGTTTCGACTAATGGTTTAAACCAGCTGCCAAGACGTTTATATCCTCATGGAACTGCTATGAACAATACATTGAACCAGGTTGCAGGTGCAATAGGTACAGCCTTATTAGTAACAGTTATGTCAACAAGAACAGAAACACATGCTGCAGAAATTGCGAAAGAAGCAATGAAAGGCGGGGCTATGGCTAATGGCGGCCAAATGACGGAAGCTGCAGTGGCGGAAATGCAGCAGCAGGTTCTAATGAAAGCCATGCTTGAAGGGATTAACGATGCTTTCTTCGTAGCAACCTTTATTGCTGCAGCTGCACTTGTTCTGGCCTTCTTTATTAAACGTGCAACTCCTATGGAAGACCCTGTTGAAGAAGTAAAGCAGGAAAATATGGTACCAAAATTGGCTAAGAATTAGTCGCAAAGGGAAATCGAGGATTTCCCTTTTTTTATGCTTGGATTGGATATGAAACATACATGGACCGCCAGGCGTCTAATAGGTATGCAAGAATTTTACTTAAGTACTGATATGGGAGGCAGAACATATGGCGGTTAGGGGTATAAATCATTTCTTATATTCAGTTTCGGATTTGGAGAGATCGATACAATTTTATCAAGAGGCATTTAATGCGAAGCTCCTGGTAAAGGGCAAAACGACTGCATATTTTGATATGGCTGGGATCTGGATTGCCCTGAATGAAGAACGGAACATACCAAGGAATGAAATTGCTCATTCCTATACACATGTTGCTTTTACAGTCGATGAAACAGATTTTGAAAAAATGTGCAATAAACTAGAAGAGCTGAAGGTGCATATCCTGCCTGGCCGTGCAAGGGACACAAGGGATAAGAAATCGATTTATTTCACAGATCCGGACGGACATAAATTTGAATTTCATACAGGAACATTAAAGGATAGATTGGATTATTATAGAACAGAAAAAGGACATATGGAGTTTTTTGAATGAAAAAAGCCTGCAATGCTTACTGAGCATCTGCAGGCTTTCTAATTATCTATTTTTCCCAACTAATTTGATTGATTGATGTCCGCTGTGAGGGTGAGGTGAAAATAAAATATGATCCAAATACAGAGCTTCCAGCTTCCGGTCACTTAAATTGAACAAGCTATGATTTTGCTGGAATTTAGATAATGATAATAATTTGCTGATTAATGTTTCCCTGTTTAATGGCATGTATTAAACCCTCCTTTTGTTAAATATATTTTAATTCATATTTATCCGATTAGTCAAGTAGGAATTAAGTCTTTTCTTTCATGGTCAATTATGAACAATAAGTAAATAAGCTGCTCTCTATGAACCCCAAGATCACGAATAAAAAATACCCTGTGGCCTCAAAATAAAAACACTTTCAAATAAGGAGGCTGCTTCATGAATGAAAAGTGTTTTTATTGTGCGGCGGAGATAGTGGACAGACAAAAGCATCTGATTTCGTTTGATATGGCAGATAATGAACGGGAAGAAACACTCTGCAAGGAATGTTATAGTGAATGGCTTCATGGTATAAAAGGGTGAAACAGGGAGGATTAGCATGAAGAGAGACAAAAGCAGAAATGAAAAACCATTTGGTGAAGCGCCAGAAGAAGTGCTGAAAATCAGCTCAACTGGTTATGGTTTAGAATCCGTTGCGAAAAGGGAAGATTATTCAAAGGGTAAACAGCAGGAAAAAAACCCCTCAAGCTGCGGAGGATTATAAGCTGATAAAACGTCTGCTAAATGCGGCGTTTTTTAAATAGGAAAAAGGTACAACTATAACTTAGCGCAGGGCAGGAATACCTTAATTCGTCATTGAATACAAATAGAAAATGGCAACAGCTTCTTAAATAGAGAGAGGAAGAAAATATTCTATAAGCTGGGGGAAAAATGAGCAAGCGAAACTGGGGAATTTCAATTTTGCTGATTATCTGTTTCATGGGATTAGCAGGCTGTTCGGGGAAAGTCGCCACCAATGAGCCTGA
The DNA here is from genome assembly GCF_038004385.1 of Cytobacillus sp. FSL R5-0377. NCBI lineage: Bacteria > Bacillati > Bacillota > Bacilli > Caryophanales > Bacillaceae > Cytobacillus > Cytobacillus sp. FSL R5-0377. Next base: position 433,853 of record NZ_JBBORA010000001.1, on the reverse strand, counting down.
GAAAAAGGCGGCGGTAGAAAAGTCTAAAGAAGAACAGCCTAAAGAGGAGGCGACGGCAGGGGAGCAGGACAAAAAGGAAGAAAAAAAGGAAGAAGTAAAACCAGTCGTGGTTAATGTCATTGATCCCAATTCAAATGCAGTTCTCAAGACCTTCAGTCCTGCTGAAATGGGATTTGGAGATAACGATGAAAAATATAGGGCAGATCTTGCCCAGTGGGCCAAAGAAATAGCACGAGGAACAGATGAAAAGAAAGGGTATGACCAAAGGATGACCCTTGATAAACTTGGTCCTGATGGCAATATTATTAAAGGGCAGCCAGAAATTATACTGGAAGAAAGCGAATTAGTGGATAAAATTTTTGCTGCTTCTGTAAGCGGCGGAGAAGTTGAATTGCCGCTCTATGTGTCGGAAAGCGGTTATGATCCAGCTGATGTTCCACATTTGGGGGAAGTAGTCGTTGCATCCTATACCACTTATTTCAACAGCGGTGTGGCAGGCAGGACCAAAAACATTGAACTCTCAGCAGAAGCCATCAATAATATTATTCTTGGCAATGGGGATCATTTTTCATTTAATACAACAGTGGGACCCAGTGATGAAGCGCATGGATATCAGCCCGCAGAAGAAGCCATTAATGGAAAGCTGGTGATGGGTATTGGGGGCGGTATTTGCCAAACATCCTCCACCCTCTTCAATGCAATCGATAAAGTTGGAGTAAGCTATGTGGAAAAACATCACCATTCCGTGACGGTGGGGTATGTCCCTAAGGGCAGGGATGCAACAGTATCCTACGGGGGTAAAGATTTCAGGTTTGAGAATACAACCGGGATTCCCCTGCTTGTAAAAGCACACTTCGGAAATGGAGTTCTAACAATTGAAATTAGAACCGCAAAAAAATATGAAGATATACTGAAGAAAGCCGTATAAGGCGGGCGGCACCTTTTTCATGATTCGAGTATAGGTGCCGACTGTCCTGGTTGTAGGACTTATAACGCAAGAAATAACAATTAGTTAAAAATAAGCAAATAGCGGAGGGGTTTGTCCACACCTTTCTTGCAGCTTTTAATACAATGATATAGAAGATCTCCTCCCTAAGGATCTTTGGTCTGCATAGTTGCCGCTAATCTGCCAGCCGGATTAGCGGCATTTTTTTTATAGGGGGAAAGAAAGAGAACTTTCTGTTAATATGCCACCCCAGGAAAAAAGTACCTAAATTGCCAGGTTGTTCATGATAAATTATAAGTATAATATCCTATTTTATCTGGAAATGAGGGAGATTATGAAATTATCTGTGGCAAAAAAACTGTTCTTCGGCTTTTTGTCTGTCATTTTATTATTTGGTTTTGCCGCCGTTTTCTCTAATTATGAACTCGGTAATGTAAACCGGGATTATCAAAGCTTAATAGATGAAAATGTCACAGAAGTGATGCTTGTGAAAACACTGAAGGCGGAGCTGATGAATGAAGCAGGGGGAATCCGCGGCTATCTCCTGACAGGCGATTATACATATCTAAGTGACTATGAAAGTTCCCGCAAGAGAATGGAACATCATATTAATAAACTGAATGAATTAACTGGCAGTAAAAACGAAAAGGAATTGGCGAGAGAACTGGAAGTGCTTCAAAAACGCTACCAGAGCATTATTGACAAAGAAATTAAGTTTAAGCTGGATAAGAATAATGCTTACATGTCATTAGTTGAAACCTCCGAAAAACAGGTTAGCCAGGATTTTAACAAAAAAGCGGACGAGCTTGTAAAATTTTATGAAACGCAATTAGAAGACGGGATAAATGAAACTGTTGCTGGCGTTAAATTCTCTCAGACAATTACATTATTAATTACCATTACAGCCATTTTTGCTGCCATGCTTATAGCTTATGTTATTAGCAGAATGATATCCAGGCCGATTATTATGGCTGCAGCAACGATAGACAAAGTGGCAGGAGGAGACTTAAGTCAAACCTCAATAAAAGGAAAAAACCGGGATGAAATAGGAGTGTTTATTTCCTCATTAAATAAGATGGTTCAAGACCTGAGATCTGTAGTCAGCCAGGTAAGAAGTACATCAGAACAAGTTGCATCAAGCAGTGAACAATTTGCTGCAAGTGCAGAAGAAAGTTCTTTGGCTTCAGGGCAGGTAGCAGGTATTTCTCAGAAAAATGCTCTTGGCATTGAACAGCAGCTTCACCGTTTCAGAGAGGTAACTTCTTCAATGTAAGAGATTTCATCCGGAATGGAGCAAATTGCTTAAAGCAGCGAGCTGATGCTTAAAGCAGCGGAAAAGGCTGAATTGTTAACTAAACAAGGCACTAACTCGGTCGATAATGTTGTAAGTCAAATGAATAAAATAAATACTTCTGAAGGCAGTGCTTCTCAGCATATTTATAAGCTGGAATCTCGATCATATGAAATCAGCAATATTGTGGAGATCATCACCAATATAGCAGAGCAGACAAATTTACTGGCACTGAATGCCGCTATTGAAGCTGTAAGGGCAGGTGACCATGGCAGAGGCTTTTCGGTTGTTGCTGACGAGGTCAGAAAACTGGCAGAGGGTTCCAAGCAATCTGCCATTCAGATTCAGCAAATGATAGTACAGCTTTTACTGAAATTGCTCATTCAATTTGTGATGTAACATTTAAAGTTGAGGAAGTCTCTTCTTCAGTAGAAGAAATGAAAGCCTTGACCACTCAGGTTATTGAAGTCATGTCAAATGTGCAGGACATTTCAGAAAAAAACGCAGCAGCTTCCCAGGAATCTTCTGCCGCAACAGAAGAGCAGCTCGCAACCATGGAAGAAGTTTCATCATCAGCGGGCTCACTGGCGAAACATGCAGAAGAATTACGGGTAGCGGTCTCGAAATTCAAATTATAAGTTTTTACTCTTTCCCTATTACCGTTAAGAACCATTTTCGATTTTTCCGGATTTTGAAGACTAGAAAGTTCACTTTAAACAAAGTAAACTGATCATTCCCCTATAAAATGAGAAATGAAGGAAACTTAAAAGTGTCAGAAAAATTAAGTTGCTTTTTAATGGTTTTGAAGATATGCTCAAACTAGGTGATATACGACGGGGAATTGAAATCTGACATGTAGCATAACTTGTAATCATTTAAAAAAAGAACATCGCCCTCTATGTTGAGGAGATGCTAATTTTAAAAAAATGGTTATAACTAGAATTGCCTACTATGGTTTTTCAAACCTATAATTCGCAGATACCTTGTTGTGTATCTGCCTTTTTATTTGAATCTAAACTAAAAGCCGGTCACGGTAAGCCCTAAATGGAGGGAAAGCTGAATGATCAACCAGCAGACTAAAACCGCAATAGTTACAGGTGTCAGCAGCCCAAATGGAATCGGTGCTGCTATTTGCCGAAAATTAGCCAGGCAGAACTTTAATATATGTTTTACTTATTTTGATGCTGTCCCCCATTGGGAAACAGAATTCAGCAAGAAAATATCAGAATCCGGTGTAGCATGCAAAGGACTCGAAATTGACTTATCTAATGTTCAATCCGCAGAAAAGGTGCTGGAATTAGCAGTAATGGAAGTTGGAGAACCAATGATACTTGTAAATAATGCAGCTCATTCGACAAGTGATGGCTATCTTAATTTTGATTCAAATATTTTGGACGCACACTATGCAGTTAATATGAGAGCTGTATTTATTCTGTGTACAGAATTCGCTAAAAGGTTTCCAGAATGGAATTTACCTTACGGACGAATCATTAATATGACCTCCGGCCAAGATTTGGGAGTGATGCCGGGAGAATTAGCATATGCCTCTACTAAAGCAGCCATTACTGCATTTACCAGATCTTTGTCAACAGAAATTGCTCATTTAGGCATAACTGTCAATGCAATCAACCCCGGCCCTACGGACACTACATGGATGAATGAAGACATTAGAAACCATCTTTTGCCTAAGTTTCCGGCAGGAAGAATAGGTCAGCCGGAGGACGCGGCAAACCTGGCAGCATTTCTGGCAAGTGATGAATCAAAGTGGATAACAGGTCAGGTGATTCATTCGGAGGGAGGGTTCATTCGAAGTTAACAAAAGCAAGTGACATTTACTTAACAAATTAAAGCTATTTATATCATTTTTGATGCAAAATACCCAAAAGGGTTCATTGATCTCCTCCAAAGGTGTATAAATAGAAATAATAGAGGGGAGAGACCTATGATAAACTTATTGAATGACCCTGAAATTGTGAAAATGTGTGAAACTGCTTCCCCGCATGAAATGGTTGAACATTTAACAGGAGGAAAAATAAGAGGACTTGAAAAAATCGCATTGGCTACACTCGCAAACAGAAAACAGCTGCCGTATAATGTCGTAAATGTCCTGATAGTTTATTTTTTCAGCGCATTTGGCAATAAAGTATATGACCGAAATGACCTTGCCAGGCTTTATGATTACTGGGCATCGAATCATGTGTACAGCTTTGCAAAAGCACAGGAAATGACTGAAGAGAACATTGAAAAAATCCTGGCAGTCTTAAAATGATAGGGTACCCAAAAAGTTCTGCCATAAGAGGCATGAACTTTTTATTTAGCTATTTCTTTTTGGTGCTGTATGCACCTTTTAATGTCTGTTTTATCATTTGATGTCCGAGAACTGCGACACCTGCTGCAACAATTCCATTAACAACCCCCTCTAAAGAAAGACCAAATGCCATGCTGCCTGAGAATACGGAAATAATCACAAGAATCCATATGATAGACCAATCAGGAACATTAGGTGTCTGTTTCAAGGCATACCCAATCACCCACAAAGCCGGAACCATCATATAGTAATTCTCGTTTAAAAAATCAAGTAAGTTCAAAAACTCACCTCCCGATCATTTTTAATATAGCTTATGAAAGTCTCTTATCAGTTGCTTGTTTGCTGGTCTATAAAATAGAAGGTAATGCGTGAATAGACTCGGAAACATTAATTTTAAAAAAGACGGAATAGTTTGATAAAACCTATTGGAGACTCGCAGAATAGTTGACTTTCATTCCTATAAGTGCTAAATTTGAATCAGCCGTAATGCATCGTGTTATTTTTTGCTAGCTGCTTTTTCAACCGTTAGGGAATGGTCTGGATGAGTAATGAACGTAAAGTAACAATCGTGTATATGGTGAATTTACACATGGCTTTTTCTAGCCAATAGGAGGATTTTTTTCATGAAAAACGGTAAAGTAAAATGGTTCAATGCTGAAAAAGGTTTCGGATTCATCGAAGGTGAAGACGGAAACGACGTATTTGTACATTACTCTGCTATCCAATCTGAAGGTTTCAAATCTTTAGAAGAAGGCCAAGAAGTTTCTTTCGAAGTTGTTGAAGGTGCACGCGGACCGCAAGCAGCTAACGTAACTAAACTATAATCGACACACCCATACAAAAACAGCCTGGCCATACGGTCAGGCTGTTTTATTTTTTGCCATATTGAATATTCCTCCATCAAATCCGCACCCTATTAGAAAAAGGAAGGTGATCCCAGATGAATTTTGCCTGGCAATCAGTGATTCTGGTTTTCGCTGGTGTTTTGCTATTACGAGTTGCCGGCAGGAAATCTATTTCACAAATGACACTGGCACAAACGGTAGTTATGATTTCCATTGGTTCTATCATCATTCAGCCAATTATCGAGACAAGTGTATGGAAAACCATCGTGGCTGCAGGTATTTTTGTTGGATCATTAATTTTGATGGAATACTTGCAGGTGAGATTTAACTTTGTTGAAAAATTTATTACAGGTAAATCTAAAATTGTGATTGAGAATGGGGAACTTAAAACAGCAAATATGAGAAAATTGCGCTTTACAGCTGATCAGCTGGAAATGAGGCTCAGAACCAGCGGAATCACAAAAATTTCAGATGTCAAAATGGCTACTCTTGAACCGAATGGACAGCTTGGGTATGAGTTAATGAATGATGCGAAGCCTTTAACTGTTGGAGAGTTTAAAAGGCTTATGGGAGAAGTGATTTTGCAGTCGCCCGTTCAGCCTGCACCTCAAGCATCAGATGATATTTTTCAGGAGCTGGAAAAGGGGCATACCCCGCCAAATTCCAAAGATCTTCACTAGTTTATTGCCGCATTGCGGCTTCTTTTACTTTCAATCCCCATTATTCCCCTTTAAAGTATTATTCAGACTCATAATTCACAATAAAAAAGTGCTTGAAGTTTCGCGAGTTTCCTGTATAATGTTCAAACGTGAGTTATTTCAGAATAATTTCATATGAATCGCTTATCAAGAGAGACTGAGGGACTGGCCCGAAGATGTCTCGGCAGCGGGCTCTATAGAGCGCTGTGCCAAATCCAGCAAGCATAGATGCTTGGCAGATAAGAAGAGAACGATTGATTTGTTAGGATCTCTTCTTGCTTGAAGAGGTCTTTTTATTTTGCTGGAAAATCTATTCAGAGAGGAGATTTTTAATGAAAAACAAAGGCAATCCCTGGGCATTATTGCCGCTTTTGGCTTTCCTTCTAATTTTTATTGGAAGCGGCATAGCAACAGGAGATTTCAATAGCATTCCAATCATTGTCATTGTATCCGCTACAGCCGGAATAGCACTGGCAATGAACAGAAAAAAGCCATTCATGGAAAAAGTAGAGATATTCACGAAAGGGGCCGGCCATCCTGATATTATCTTAATGGCCATCATTTTTATCCTTGCAGGGGCCTTTTCTGGTACGGCTAAGGGAATGGGGGCAGTTGATTCGACAGTAAACCTTGCACTCTCTTTTATCCCGCAGAATCTGCTTATGGTCGGAATTTTTATTATTGCATGCTTTATTTCATTATCAATGGGAACATCCATGGGGACAGTAGTAGCTCTTGCTCCAATTGGTATAGCCCTTTCAGCGGAGACAGATATTTCTGTAGCATTGGCCATGGCAGCGATTATTGGCGGTGCCATGTTCGGGGATAATCTCTCAGTTATTTCTGATACAACCATTGCAGCTGTCAGAACACAAGGAACGAAAATGACTGATAAATTCCGTGTAAATTTCCTAATCGTTCTGCCAGCTGCACTGCTTACTGCGTTAATACTTGGGATTTTAACCGCAGGCCAGGAGAGCGCTGTAACGAGCGGTACTTACAGCATTATAAAAGTAGTTCCTTATATTGGCGTATTGGCAGCAGCTTTGCTTGGTCTGAATGTCATACTTGTGCTTAGCGGAGGCATCCTTCTTGCTGGGGTGATCGGAATTGCTGACGGCAGCTATACGTTTGTTTCATTCCTGAAAATGATTGCTGAGGGAATGGCCGGCATGCAGACCCTTGCGATTATTGCCATCCTCATTGGCGGATTGGTGGAGATCATCCGGGTTAATGGAGGTATCGATTACTTGCTTCATATGGCTACAAGCAAGATAAAATCCCGCAGGGGTGCAGAATTTGGGATTGCGTCACTTGTCTCTCTTACAAATTTATCGACAGCCAATAATACAATTGCCATCATTATTGCCGGGCCGCTTGCCAAAAGAATTGCAGATCAATATGAGATTGACCCGCGTAAATCAGCAAGCATCCTTGATATTTTTGCCTGTTTTGTACAAGGGACTATCCCATACGGTGCACAGATGCTCGCTGCTTCCGGACTTGCTGCCATTTCGCCGGTAAGCATCATGGCATATTCCATTTATCCAGTATTAATTGGAATTTGCGGTGTAATTGCCATTTTAATTAACTTTCCGAAGTTGAAGATTAATTAGTAAAAGAGCCTGGTAAGGGCTCTTTTTCTATTCTGAGAGTGCTATGTATTGGAAAAAATTTCTGATATAATAAGAACGAATGTTCTGTTAAATTTTACTTAGCTATTGCTATTTTCTGTTTTGGTATAATAGGAATATTACAGAATGAATCTCAGGCAAGGAAAAGAGGGTGTTCGAAATGAAATTTATCCATACTGCTGATTGGCACCTGGGCAAACTGGTCCATGGAATTTATATGACCAATGATCAGCGTCATTTTCTAAATCAATTTGTTGATTTGGTAGCGGAAGAAAAGCCGGATGCAGTTGTCATTGCAGGGGACTTATATGACCGCTCTGTACCTCCGACAGATGCTGTAGAATTGCTGAATGAAATTCTTTTTAAAATAAATGTAGAGCTCAATACTCCAGTGGTAGCAATAGGCGGAAACCATGACAGTGCCGAAAGACTTTCTTTTGGAACCTCCTGGTATAAACAAAGTCAATTCTATCTTTCTGGAAAGCTGATAAATGATTTTAAACCGATACATATCAATGGTGTGAACTTCTATCTGGTTCCTTATGCTGAGCCTGGAATGGTCAGGCATTTGCTTGATGATGATCGGGTGCACTCCCATGATGATGCAATGAAGGCGATTGTAGGCAAAATTGAAGAATACCTGAATCCAAATGAGCCTAATGTTTTTGTTGGGCATGCTTTTGTTTTGGGTGGGGCCACCACAGATTCGGAGAGGACTCTTTCAGTCGGCGGATCAGGCTGTGTCCATTCAAGCTGCTTTGATCCTTTCTCCTATACAGCACTCGGGCATTTGCATAGTCCTGATGCCATAAAACATGAAAAGATCCGGTATTCTGGTTCCCTATTAAAATATTCTTTTTCAGAAGCCAAACAGGAAAAATCGATTTCTATTATCGAAATGAAGGAAAATGGAGAATTTGATTTGCGTACCCGTTCTCTAAAGCCTGAAAAAGACTTGAGAGAGATCGAAGGACATTTAGATGAACTGATGGATCCAGCTTTCTATGAAAAACAGAATCTTGATGACTATCTGAAAATCACTCTTTTTGATGAAGGCGCATTGCTTGACCCTATTAATAAACTGAGACAGGTCTACCCGAATGTTCTTCACCTTGAAAGAAGGATAGCCGTTACAGATATGAAGAAAAAAGGCTCCTTCCTATCAATGAAGGAAGAAAAAAAATCAGAGCTGGAATTGTTTAAACAATTTTATGAACAAATGACCACATCAGAATTTACTAATGAAAAACAGCAGGTAATGAGCGATGTGATTCAAAAAGTGCTAAGGGAGGAGGCCCTAAAGTGAAGCCATTAAAACTAACGATGCAGGCATTCGGCCCCTATGCAGACAGTGAAAGCGTAGATTTTACCGAACTGGGAAACCGGACAATGTTTGTCATCTCCGGGAAGACAGGTTCTGGTAAAACGACGATTTTTGACGGCATAAGCTATGCCATTTATGGAAAGGCAAGCGGGGAGGATCGGAATGGTCCTGAACTTCGCAGCCAGTTTGCCAAAAATAATACCCTAACCGAGGTTTCTCTCGAATTCATATTAAGAAATAAAAGGTATTACATTATAAGATCCCCTCAGCAGGAAAAGAAAAAAGAGCGCGGCGAAGGCACGACGACAGTGAGTGCAAAAGCAGAGCTCTACATGTACAGCGAAAATGGAGAGAAGAAGCTTCTTGCCTCAAATGTCAGGGATGCTGATGAAAAGATAAAAGAAATCATGATAATAGACAGCAATCAGTTCAGGCAGATTCTAATGATCCCTCAGGGTGAGTTCAGGAAGCTTCTTACTTCCGAGAGCAAAGATAAAGAGGTTATTCTCCAGCGGCTATTTCATACACAAATATACAAGCGTATCGAAGAAAAATTAAAAGAGGATGCGACTGAATTAAAAAGAACGGTTGAAGAACAGATTAAATTGAGAGATCAGTATTTTAATCACGTGCAGGCTGTATACAACGGGGAGCTAAAATCATACCTTGAAGCAGGAAGTGTCAATGACACACTGCTCATGCCGCTTCTGGCAAACGAAATTAAGGAAATGGAAGAAGGACTTAAGGAATTGACAGAAGCCGGGAAGAAAAAGAAACAACATAGAGATCAACTTCAGCAAAAGCTCTATGAAGCAGAAATGCTGCTAAAACAGCTAAAGGCTAAAGAAGACTTGAAGCAAAGGAAAGAAGAGCTAGAGGGGTTGAAGGATCAGTACTCTGTTAAAGAGAATGCAATTGCTCTTGCCCAGAAAGCAGCCCTGCTTAATCAGCAGGAGCAGCACTGCCATGATCTGAAGAAGGAGTTGGATGCGGCAAATGCTAATCTAAATGTCCTTCAGAAAAATATCGGCAATCTTGCAGCTCTTCTAAAAGAAAAACAAGATAAATGGGAATCCGAGAAGAATCGCGAGGAAGAAAGAAAAAAGGCTGCAGAACATGTTAATCACCTGCAAAATCTGCGAGAGGATATCTTCTCCTTTGCCGAAGTGGAGAAGCAGGTGCTATCTCTCGAAGGGAATTTGGAAAAACTGCTGCTTCATAAAAGACAGCAAGATGAAGCGCATCAAAAAGCTGATCAGAAGATAAAGAAACTGACCGAAGAAAAGCAGGACATTGAAAAGAGCAAGCTTGAACTGGTTGAGAATGAAAGAAAACTCGAGAAATTGACTGATGAAATAGAAAAACTGCAAAGATATGAAGAACTGCAAAAAGAGCATTATTTATCCATGAATGATTATAAAAGCAAAAAACGTTATTTTGAGCAGACTTCATCCAGGCTGACAGATGCAAAACTGCTTGTAGAGGAGCTTGAAGGCAAATGGCTCCATGGACAGGCGTCCATATTGGCTGACAGGCTCCAAAACGGAGGGGCATGTCCGGTCTGCGGCTCATGCGACCATCCAAATCCGGCTGTCTCTCCTCATGATACTCCTGATGAAAAAGATCTGAAGGCGGCAAAAAAACAGGCAGCTGAAATGGAAAGAGAGAAAGCGAAAGCAGAGTCGGAATTTTATGAAGCGAGATCCCGAATGAATGCAAGCGAAAGTGGATTGGCGGAACTTACGGCTCAAATACTAAAACAGCGTCCAGATTTTGAACCAGAAAGTTTGATGATACTTAATAATTCTCTTTCCGATCAAAGAAAAGAATTTTTGGCTTTACAGGCTGAATTAAAGAAGAAATCGTTAAGATTGGAAAACTGTAATGCTGAGTTAGTAAAAACGCAGCAGCATAAAGAAACAGTTGCATCAGAAATAGACAGTCTGCAAGTTCAAATAAATGACACGGCCATTTTACATGCCGAAAAGAAAAGCAACTTGGCCAGAATGACGGCTGCTATTCCTGAGGGTTTGCACTCCATTGAAGCCTACCAGTCAAGTTTAAGAACAGCTGCTGAAAAGTTTGAAAACCTGCAGAGACAGCTGGAAACTGCGCAGGCAGAATATCAGGATACAAAATCGTCCTATATGGCAGAGCAGGCAAAGCTTGAGACTCTTCAAAAGATGGCCGTTGAGAAAGAGGAAAAGCTTGCAGCTGAAAGGCGTAATTTTGTTCAGCGTATGAAGGACCAGGGCTTTGAAGTGTACGGAGAATATCGGGATGCCAAAAAATCAGAATCTCAAATCAGACAGATTGAAGGGGAAGTAAGGGAGTACCGGGAAGAAGTCCGTTCTGTCAATGACCGATATGCTGAACTGCTGCAGCTCCTAGAGGGGATAGAAAAACCTGATCTGGAAAGCCTTCAGGTAACATTACAAGAAATAGATAATCAATTGAAGCTGCTGCAGGATCAATATACGAATCTGTTTATGAAGAAGAAGCAAAATGAAGAGACTTTAAGTAAAATTATAGAAATTAATGAAAATATGAAATCCCTTGAGGAAAGGTATAAAGTTATCGGGCACTTATATGAAATTTCAAAAGGCCAGAACACATACCGAATTACTTTTGAACGTTTTGTACTTGCGGCATTTTTAGATGATATACTGAGGGAAGCTAATGGACGTTTAACAAGGATGACCAGCGGGAGGTATATGCTGCTTCGAAAAACAGACCGGTCAAAGGGCAACACACAAAGCGGCCTGGAACTGCTTGTTTTCGATCAATACACTGGACAGGAACGGCATGTTAAGACTTTATCTGGTGGAGAGAGCTTTAAAGCCGCGCTTGCACTTGCACTTGGACTTGCTGATGTCGTTCAGCAATATGCAGGAGGAGTTTCGCTTGAAACGATGTTCATAGATGAAGGATTTGGTACACTTGATCCCGAATCTTTAGATCAGGCCATTGAAGCGCTGATCGAAATTCAAAGCAGCGGCAGGCTTGTAGGCATCATCTCACATGTTCCCGAGCTGAAGGAACGGATTGATGCCCGGCTGGAAGTTACAGCAAGCCAGACAGGAAGCCATACACAATTTCAATTTTTAAATTAGAATTCAGGAGAAAGGATAGACCTCCTGTCCTTTTTCCCATACTATTAAAGTTGGTGATGACTGTTGAGGAAGAAAGTTGTTTTATCATGGAGCGGAGGCAAAGACAGCTGCATGGCTCTGGATGTGCTTATAAAACAGGGATACGAAGTTGCATGCCTTCTGACAACTGTTCCGAAGGAAATTGGCAGGACGTTCGGGCATGGCGAAAAACAGGAGTTAATTCAACTTCAGGCAAAATGCTTATCCATACCTGCAGAGTTTATTTATTGTACTTTTGAAAATTACTCAGAACGTTTCGTAAGTGATTTAAGAAAAATAAAGGATACTTATGGAATTACAGGCATTGCATATGGAGATCTTTACTTGGATGGACACCGTGAATGGGGAGAAAAAACAGCGGCAGAAGCAGGATTGGATGCGATATATCCTCTATGGATGGAAGAGAAAGATAGTCTTAAGGCTTTAAGGGCATTTGCGGAATCAGGCTATAAAGCCAAAGTCATACGTGTCCGCGAAGATGTTCTGGACAACTCGTGGCTTGGCAAAGAACTTGATCATGACTTTTTAAGCAAAATTGAAGCTGAACCTGTTTGTCCAATGGGGGAATCAGGTGAGTATCATACATTTGTTTATGACGGACCGCTATTCTCTAAAAGCATCCAGCTGGTTTTACCTGAAGTTATTCAGCTTGAAACCACTAAGAAATTAGAATTTGGCGAGTTTAGGCTCGCAGAAAAATAATAAAAACGTCAGTGACGGGAATGCGCAGGTAACGAAATGATTGAAATTAAAACATCGGCAGTAAGTGATGGCGAACATAACAGAGGAGTCTTTGCAACTCGGGATATTAAGAAGGGTGAACTTATACATGAGGCTCCGGTTCTTCCTTATCCCAATGATGAGCATCAGCATATTGAAAAAACGACTCTGGCAGACTATGCATTTGAATACGGGAAAAATCACAGTGCCCTTTTATTAGGCTATGGGATGCTATTCAACCATTCTTACCAGCCAAATGCAGTTTATGATATTAACTTTGACAACCATACGTTTGATTTCTTCGCCTATAGAGATATTAAAGCAGGTGAAGAGGTTTTGATTAATTATAACGGGGAAGCTGAAAATGATGATCCCCTTTGGTTTAATAAGTAATTTAATTGGAGACTGCCCCTTTCATGGCCGAAAGAGCAGTCTCCAGCCCAGAAGGGAGAGAGTAGTGTGTCCGGCGTATTTTCTCACGATTATAAAGCTTTCCCTTTTATGGTATTATCCGCACCTCATATATCCATGCTTGTATTATTTACAGCTTTATCCGCGCTATTATTCATCTTCAGAAAAGAATTATTCCGGCTTGATAAACTCATAAGGCTGTCTATGTTTCTAATGCTTTTTACATTGGAACTTCTTTACCATGCCTGGCTTTATCATGGAGGGGAATGGGATATTTCCTTCACCCTGCCGCTTCAGCTTTGCTCCATAAGTTTAGTTCTTAGCTTGTTATTATTAGCATCGAAATCTAAGGCCATCTTCCAGATTGTCTATTATTTAGGCGTCACGGGAGCTTTCATGGCAATACTGACTCCTGAGCTGTTTTTAGGCTTTCCTCATTTTCGCTATTTTCAATTTTTCATTACCCATAATCTAATCATCTGGACCTGCCTTTATTTTGTGCTGGTTCATCAATTTAAGCCAACAGGTATAGGATTGTTCCAGTCCTTTGTCTTCCTGAATCTCTGTGCATCAGCTGCATTTTTTGCAAACAAGTTAACAGGAGGAAACTATATGTTTTTGTCCCAAAAGCCGGAGAATAATACATTATTAGATTACTTAGGGCCCTACCCTTATTACATAATAACACTGGAGATAACGGCATTATTCCTGTTTTCATTATTATTGCTGCCATTCAAGATGATTGGCAAAAATAAAGCTGGAAAGGCGGAACCCGTATGAAACCTGTAAAAATAGGAATTGATGCTGGAGGTTCCCTGCTGAAAATGGCATTTGAAGAACATGGTCAAATCCATTACAAAAGCTATTCGGTTGATGAACTATACAGTTCTATGAATTGGCTGAAGATGACTGCTGCTGATGTGCCAATGGCATTGACCGGCGGGAAGGCTGAATACCTTAAAAAAGAGTTTTTTCAAAACGCCCTGATAGTCCCTGAATTTGAGTCTTGCGGTATAGGTACATCCTTTTTAATGAAGCAGGATGGATTATCCCATAAAAGTTCCCTCTTAATAAATATAGGCACAGGAACTTCGATTTTTCTGAAAAAGGATGGTAACTTTACACGCTTGTCCGGAAGCGGTATAGGCGGAGGCACTTTTATGGGGCTTGGAAGATTGCTGACTGGTGAAAATGATTTTGTCAAACTCGTTTCATTGGCTAAATGCGGGAACGCGGAAAGTGCAGACCTGTTGGTCAAAGATATTTATGAACCATTTGATGCACCGATAGAAGGAAGCCTGACTGCCAGTAATTTCGGAAAAATTAAGGATGATCAAGTAAGCAAGGAGGACAAAGCAGCCAGTTTAACGAAGATGATTGCGGAAACGATTGTTCTTCTAAGCTCTCAGGCAGCAGATCAGCACCAAATAGACTGCATTATATACATAGGAAGCACACTTCGGCATAATGCCCCGTTAAAGGACCTTTTAGAAAAGTATACCGCCATGCTCGGCAAGAATTCTGTCTTTAATCAAAATGGGGAGTTTTGTGGAGCAGCAGGTGCAATGCTGTCCTTGTAGAACCAGATGATTGAAAGATTCTTTTTTTCAAGATAAAGTTGAAATAGAATGCAAAAAGAAGCAGGTGGCAGATTTGAAGAAAAGATTCTTTACAGTCGGTATGGCAGGCCATATCGACCATGGAAAAACCACATTGACAAAAGCATTAACAAATGTGGATACAGATAGGCTTAAAGAGGAAAAAGAGAGGCAAATATCCATAGAACCGGGATTTGCCCCTTTACATGAAGATGAGGAAATTCAAATTTCAGTAGTGGATGTACCCGGTCATGAACGTTTTATCAGGCAAATGATTGCTGGTGTTGCAGGTATTGACTTAGTCATCCTGGCTGTGGCAGCTGACGAAGGAGTTATGCCGCAAACAAGAGAACACCTTGAAATTCTTGATTTTCTGGGGATCCGCAATGGCATTGTTGCCATAACTAAAATTGATCGTGTGGATGAAGAGTTCACCGGCCTGGTAAAGGAAGAAATCTTTGAGGAACTGAAAGGTACAGTTTTTGAAAAAGCTCCATTTATTTTAACAGATAGCCTTACAGGCAAAGGTATTGAAAAGCTAAAGGAGCAAATTATCCATACTTTGAAGGAACAGGACACACGGGATGTAAAAGGTCCATTCCGCCTTCCAATCGATCAGGTATTTACTGTGAAAGGCCAGGGAACTGTAGTAAGAGGCACAGTTTATGAAGGTATAGTAGAGGAAGGACAGCTTCTGAAAATCATGCCAAAGGGTATTGAGACCAGGGCACGCCAGCTGCAGGTTCATCATCAGCCCGCAAAGGCGGCATTTGCAGGCCAAAGGGCGGCCATTAACCTTTCGGGTGTGTCAAAGGAGGAAATTGAACGGGGCGAGGTCCTCGTATCCTCGGAGCATTTCAGCATTACGAAAATTATTGATGTTTCAGTAAGAATGGTGGGAGATTTAGAGCATATCGTCAAACAGAGAATGCCGATCAAATGTCATATTGGTACAGCCGAGGTCATGGGCAAAATTGTCTTTTTTGACCGAAATGAATTATCCAATTCTGAAGGAGAAATCCTCTGCCAGCTCCGTTTAGAAGAGGAAGTTGTCGCCAAAAGGGGAGACAGGTTCATTTTAAGGCGGCCAAGTCCCCAGGAGACAATCGGCGGTGGCTGGGTTATCGATCCTAATGGGGAAAAATACCGGTTCGGCCAAAAAACCATTGAAGATTTAAGCAGAAAAAAAGAAGGGACACCGAAAGATCGTATAAAAGCGGCGATGTCCGAAGAAATGGTCCTAACACCTTCACAAATTATAGCAAAAACCTCGCTTGATGAATGGACGGTTAAAGAAATTTTAAAAGAAGAAGACTTTCTGAACATTAATAACAAGGAATTCACTTTAGTAGTCATTAAAGAGGCAATAGAGGAAGAGATAGCTGACCGCCTGAATGAGTTCCACCAGGAAAATGCAATGAAGCAAGGGATTAATAAAGCAGAATTGCTTCAGGCAATGCAGAATAAATACCCTAAAATACTGGTTGAATTTGTTTTGAATTCAGGGATTAAAGAAAATCTTTTCAAACGCAAAGGCCAGTTTCTGCAGTATAAGGATTTCTATCCCCATGTACCTAAAAGCTGGCAGAAACGCACTGACAATCTAATTGTTGAATTAAAAAAAGATGGCTATACAGTAAAGCCTTTCGATCAATATTATGCTTCTGCAGGAATCCCAGAGAATCTCAAAGGAGACTTAAAACGATTTTTGGAAGACCAGGAAATCGCAGTTCCGCTTGATGCTCAATACTATTGGCATGGTGTTCATTTTAGAAAAGCAGTGGAAGAACTGAAAAAGAGCACTGCTGCTGAATTTGAGGTTGGGGATGCAAAAGAGATATTGGGTCTTTCCAGAAAGTATATGATCCCTTTCCTTGAAAAACTTGATTCTTTAGGAATGACACGCAGAGCAGAAAATAAAAGAATTTGGATTTAAAATATCTTATTTAGAAGGATCAGCATCTGAATGCTGGTCTTTTTAGTTTGTTCAGAAGAAAAAAGTTTAATTAGAATAATTTGAATTATGGTGATAAACTACCCATGTCTTCCTGAAATTATGGTAATTAACCCAATTAAATGCAGGATAAATGTACTGCGAATTAACCAATAAAGGAAATAACATGAAAAAATTGATATTTTTTCTTATTTGTCCATTATTTTCAGATAGGATTTTACTAGAAATATTACTAATATTAGGATGTCAAAGAAATTTAAGGAGTGTACAACTTGAAGAAACAACTACTTACAATGGCTGCGACAGCTGGTTTTTTGATTACACCGTTCAATGGAGAAGCAAGTGCACATGAAAATAAATATATAGTTCAGTCTGGTGACACCTTATGGGGAATCTCTCGCTCTAATAATCTTTCAATTGAAGAGTTAAAGACATGGAATAATCTATCAGGCTCAATAATTTATAAAGGACAAGCTCTGACTCTGCTGGCACCGCACAGCCATGACGCAGCAGCTGGCGGTTCTTCTGGCAGTACAGTCAGCTACACAGTGAAATCAGGCGATACTTTATGGGGAATTGCAAGAACACACGGCCTTTCTGTCAGTACCCTTAAGAGTTTAAACAGAATCAGCAGTGACACGATTTATCCGGGACAAAAGCTAAAAGTGAAAGGTTCGGCTAACACTGCTGTACCTTCTCTTCCTGCTAGCACTGGATCTTATACTATCCAAAGAGGAGATACTCTTTCAGGTATTGCATCTCGCCATAACCTATCGGTTTCACAGTTAAAAGCCTTGAATAATCTTACTTCAGACATCATTTATGCCGGCAAAACGATAAAGGTATCAGGTGCTGCAGCAAGCAAGCCGGCAGAATCACAGGTAGCTGCTCAATCGACATCCAAGGTAAATGAACTTATTTCTGAAGCAAAAAAATACATCGGTTCACCTTATAAATGGGCAGGAAGCACTCCTGCAGGATTTGACTGCAGCGGCTATTTGAACTATGTATATGGGAAAGCAGGAATCTCTATTCCTCGTACAGTTGCATCCATTTGGAGTGCCACAAAACATGTTGCCTCACCAAAAGTGGGAGATTTGGTATTCTTTGAGACTTACCAATCAGGTCCATCACATGCTGGAATATATCTTGGCGATTATAAGTTCATTCATGCCGGTTCTTCACGGGGTGTAGAAATAAGCGATATGAATAATTCTTATTGGAAGCCTCGTTACTTAGGGGCAAAAACCACTTTTTAGTTATAAAAAAGTACTCAGCGCTTTAATAAGCACTGAGTACTTTTTTTTAATCTCTTCGATCATTAAAAGTCTTGGAAAGAGCTTCCTTTGCGTCTCCCCATTTTTCCTCGGTTTGTCCTTTTAACTTATCCATATTGCCTTCCGCTTCTTTAGATTCGTTATTGGTCAGTTTGCCGTATTGTTTTTTAAATTCACCTTTTAATTGGTCAGCATTCCCTTTTGTTTGTTCTCTATTCATATTTGCACCCTCCTAAGTTATTGCTTACTTCTTAAATACCCAAAATGAAAAAGTCCAAACAATTGATATAATAAAAAAGCATTTTTATTTCTCAAACCATAACGAATGTGTTTCCTATAATGCTGGAAAATTAAAAACTTATTGACAATTTATTATTATTGATATATTATTTTTACTATCAATTAAATAATTTACTTATCAAGAGTGACTGAGGGATCAGGCCCTATGACGTCCGGCAACCTCCATAATGGAACGGTGCCACTTCCTGCAGAATGATTTCATTCTGAAAGATAAGTCGTGATACATAACGATGCCTCTTTCCCGAATGGAAAGAGGTTTTTTGTTTGAAAAGGGGCAATGAAACTGGGGGGATCTGCATGATAGAAATTAAAGAACTTGAAAAAGTCTATGAAACTAAGAAAGGTAAAGTAACTGGTGTTGATCATGTATCGCTTAAGATTGAAAAAGGGGAGATTTTTGGCATCGTCGGATACAGTGGAGCAGGCAAAAGCTCTTTGCTGCGGTGTTTAAATTTATTGGAGAAGCCCACTTCTGGAGAAATCCTTATTGATGGATTATCTTTAACGTCTTTAAGCAAGAAAGAGCTTCGCCAGGCGCGTTTAAAAATTGGCATGATTTTTCAGCATTTTCATTTGGTTAGTTCGAAAACCGTATTCGAAAATATTGCTTTTGCTTTAAAAGCAGCAAACAAAACGAAGACTGAAATAGAAGCACGAGTTCATGAATTGCTTGATATGGTCGGATTAACGGATAAGAGGGATGTCTACCCATCACAGCTTAGCGGCGGGCAAAAACAGCGTGTTGGCATTGCCCGTGCACTGGCAAACAATCCATCAGTTCTTTTGTGTGATGAGGCTACATCAGCACTTGATCCAAGCACTACCAAGTCCATTTTGTCTCTGTTGAAAAAAATTAATAAAGAATTAAATCTGACCATTGTACTAATTACACATGAAATGGAAGTTGTTAAAGAAATATGTGACAGAATGGCTGTCATGCAGGATGGAAAAGTAATTGAAGAAGGTAAGGTCTATAATTTGTTCGCCAGCCCGAGAGAAGCGCTGACCAAAAAGTTCATTAATAGCGTGCTTCAATTTGACTTGCCTGAGAAGCTTTTAAAGGAACGTGAAGGCAAGATTATTAAGGTGTACTTCCAGGGAAGTATTGCAGAGGAGTCTGTTATTTCTGAGGTGTTTCAGCAATTTAAAGTGAAGGGGAATATCCTTCATGGAAAAATCGAATACATTCAGGAAAAACCGCTCGGGATTTTTGTTATGGCGATAACAGGTCCTGTGCTTGAAGTCGAAAGAGCCATTCAATATATTACAGACCGGACAAGGAATTTGGAGGTGGTTCGTGATGCAGCTTGAAAGTTTAATAGCTATACTGCCGGAACTGAATAAAGCATTTTTAGAGACCATTTATATGGTTGGAATATCTATTGCAGTAGCCATCATTGTTGGTCTGCCAACAGGTGTTTTGCTTTTTGTAACTGATAAGGGTCTATTTTTGGAAAATACCGTTTTTAAAAACATTGTCGGCTTCATTGTCAATATGATCCGTTCCATTCCGTTCATTATTCTGCTAATTGCTCTTTTGCCATTAGCTAATTTGATTACCGGAACGACCATTGGACCGACTGCTGCATCGGTTTCACTCTCAGTTGCTGCCATTCCGTTTTTTGCGAGGGTTGTAGAACAGTCTTTAAGAGAGATTGATAAAGGTGTCATTGAGGCTGCTGTAGCAGTCGGGGCTACACCGTGGATGATTGTAAAGGATGTACTCGTACCTGAGGCAAAGCCGGGGATTGTTCAGGGAATTACCATTACGGTCATCAGTCTTGTAGCATACTCTGCAATGGCAGGTATTGTCGGCGGCGGTGGAGTCGGGGACCTTGCGATACGCTTTGGTTATTACCGTTATGACAATACAGTCATGTTCACAACTGTTATTATTCTAATTTGTCTAGTCCAGATTTTCCAATTTGCCGGGGACCGGATCGCCAGATTAGTTGATAAAAGATAAAAATATCATCAGGGGGAAATAAAATGAAAAAGATAACATTTGCATTCATACTTATGCTTACATTTGCTGTACTTGCGGCGTGCGGAAGTGAGAACTCATCTTCCGAGGCAAGCGGTGATAAGAAAAATATCAGCATTGGTGCTACTTCGGGTCCATACAGTGACATGGTCAGCAAAGCAATAAAGCCAATTCTTGAAGATAAAGGCTATAAAGTAAAAGTAGTAGAATTTAGTGACTATATCCAGCCTAACCTTGCCCTTTCAAAAGGAGACCTGGATGCTAATCTTTTCCAGCATAAAATTTATATGGAGACTTTTGCAAAAGAACATAATATTGAGCTGTCAGAAGTGATTACCGTCCCAACTGCCCCAATGGGCATTTATTCAAAAAAATTCGCTTCATTCGAGGAAATCAAAGAAGGTTCAGCTATTGCCATACCAAATGATCCAACGAATGCGGCGCGCGCGTTTTTAATCCTTGAGGATGCAGGACTTATCACAATAAATGCAGAAGCTGATCCGCTTACTATTTCTGAAAAAGATGTAGAAGACAATGTCAGGAACCTGCAGTTTAAGCCAATTGAAGCTGCCCAGCTGCCGCGTGCAGTGGACAGTGTTGATTTATCAGCCGTACCAGGAAACTATGCCCTCGCTGCAAAGATGGATTTGCTCGATGCACTGCAACTAGAGGACATGCCAGATAAGTACCGAAATCGAGTCGTAATTGACACGAAAAATACAGATAAACAACTAGCCAAGGACTTAAAGGCAGCTGTTGAATCTGATGAATTCGAAAAGGTTATCGATGAACAGTTTGAAGGCTTCGGTAAGCCGGAGTGGATGAAATAAAAAAATATTAATAAGAGAATGCGCCAGACCTTCTGGCGTATTTTTTTATTTATCAGGCCATAAATCGAATACAATCTATTATTAGTGAAGTTTTCTTAAAATCCTGATAAAATAAACAAGGTCTATTTAATGAACCTCCATAGAAAGGACATATAATATTGTTTTTTAAACAATTGGGAAGATTATTTTTCTTTTTTCTAGTCTTAGCAACTGTATGGCTTTTAGTCTATCAATATATTCAGTTTTCTGCAGATCCTGATTTAAAGGATGGGCCCCCTCCAACCGCTCTTCATCCTGCAGTAGCTGAAAAGAAGGATGAGCTGATCGCTCAGGCTGCCGCTAACGGAATCAATGTTGTCATTACCCAGGATTTCAGAAGTATAGAGGAACAGAATGCCCTTTATGAAAAGGGACGTACAGCTGAGGGGAATATTGTTACCCATGCAAAAGGGGGAGAGTCCTACCATAATTTTGGTCTGGCGATTGATTTCGCACTGATGTCCGTAGATGGCCAGGTGATATGGGATATGCAGTATGACGGAAACGGAAACAGCAAAGCGGATTGGATGGAAGTGGTTGCAATCGCAAAAAACCTTGGGTTTGAATGGGGAGGGGATTGGGCTAAATTCAAGGACTATCCTCATCTTCAACTGGACTTTGGACTTTCCATCTGGGAGCTGCAAAGAGGGAAGAGGCCTCCTGAAGCTGAATGATGATAAAAGAACCTCCACCCATGAATGAGTGAAGGTTCTTCTCTTTTCTTAAATTACCATTTCAGATTGTACATAGTGATACAGCAGCTTAGCCGTATTCTCAATCGAGTCCTCATGTGTACGTTCAAATGCATGGGAAGAATCAATCCCCGGTCCGATTAAGCCATGGACAATATCGTGCCCTGCGCGGATGGCTGCCGAAGCATCAGATCCGTAAAAAGGATATATATCAAGCTTGTACTCAATTCCATTATCCTTGGCAAGCTGAACCAGACGCTTTCTTAGTTCATAGTGGTAAGGGCCGCTTGCATCCTTGACACAGATGGAAACGGTATACTCATCTGTCGACTGCCCGTCTCCCATTGCCCCCATATCAACAGCCAGATATTCGACCGTTTCCGGTGTAATATTGGAATTGCCGCCATAGCCTATTTCCTCATTGTTTGAGATTAGGAAATGGGTTGTGTAAGGCAGCTCAATGTTTTCGGTTTTCAGCTGTTTAATCAGCTGAAGAAGGATCGCGACACTTGCCTTGTCGTCAAGATGCCTTGATTTAATGAAACCTGCCGGTGTGGTCTGCACACGAGGATCAAAGGATACAAAGTCACCGACACCGATTCCAAGCTCACGGACATCATCATCGCTCTTAACTTTTTCATCGAGGCGGATTTCCATGTTTTCCTGGTTTCTTTCTGCTTTCCCGGCATCCTTATAGACATGAACTGAAGTCTGATGCATCAGAATTGTTCCTGTGAATTTTTTGCCTGATGATGTTTCAATTTCACAATACTCGCCTTCGATTGAGTTATATTTAAATCCGCCAATTAAATCAATTTTCAGACGTCCGCTCGGCTTAATTTCCTTAACAATCGCGCCAAGGGTATCAACGTGAGCTGTCAGCATCCTGTGGTTTTTTTCGTCTTTTCCGGGGAGGGAGGCAATGAGGCCTCCTTTCCGGTTACGTTTCGTTTCAACATTAAGCTCATTCAAAAACTTTTCTACATATGTAATAACTTCATTTGTATTTCCGGAAGGACTTGGAATAGAAACGATTTCTTTTAATAAGTTAATGGTTTCTTTCATGTCTGGATATACCATATAGAATATCTCCTCTCAAATTATTCACGCGCAATTCTTATTATACTGTGATTTCTTGGGATAAGCATGTCTTATAAATAAAAAAACTGCCAGATCGGCAGTTTAATTTAAATTTCTTCGGATAGCAGACTTTTCCTTGTTCTTAATCGGTAAAATCTTCTGAAGTCTTTTACCAGAACCTTTATGACTGAATAAAAAGGTATAGCAATCAGGATTCCGATAAAACCATAAATGGATCCTGCAGCCATTAAGATAATAATGACTGTAAGCGGGTGGAGGTTAAGTCTTTTGCCCATCACATGAGGCGAGACGAGATTGCTTTCAAGCAGCTGAACTGAAATCAGAACCAATATGATTTTTAATACCATTCCCGGTCCCTGCAATAACCCGATGAATACTGCAGGAATGATGCCGAGTACAGGACCTAGAAAGGGAACAACTGTCAGGAACATGGCAAATACAGCTAATATTAATGCGTATTCCAATCCGATAATCTTATACCCGGCATACATTAACACACCGTCAACAACTGCCACAATAAACTGGCCGGTTACATAGGAAAATAAGGTTTTGTCTATATCCCCTAAAATTCGCTGGCCTTCATCCTCGTGTTTGTCAGGCAGGTATTTTAAAAGAAAAGGCCTGAGCTTGTGGTCATCCTTAAGGAAGTAAAATAAGATAAAAGGTACAACAACGATGACTGTGACAATGCTTGTTATGGTAGAAAATACTTTCATTACGTTTTCTCCTGCCCCTGATAAAAGGGTTTCCAGGAAGTTCAGCACTTTATTTTTGACACGGTCATAGGAGAACATGCCCATATTATTTTCCTCCACCACTTTCTCCGTTTCATCCGATAAGTCCTCCATTTTAGCAGGCAGGCTTTCACTAATTTCAGCAATCTGGCTTCCAATTACAGATCCAAGCAGGTTAAATCCTAGGTAGCCTATACCCAGGACAGCAGCAAAAATAAGCAAAATGCTTGCTGTTTTTGGCACAGCTCTTGAGACCAGCCTCACAAGGGGTCTTAGTATATAGTATAAAATGCCGGCAATTAAGACCGGGAAGAAAATAGTTGCTATCAGGGCACGGATTGGCCATAAAAAATAATCAATCTTCCCAAGGAGAAAAATGATGATTAATACGAATATGGTGCCCGCTGCATATTTAAAAAATGGTTTATTGATCCACATGCATATACCCCAACCCTTATTTATGTATTTAATACACACTGTTCCTTTTTTTAAACAGTATTAAACACCGGTTTAATAATCTATGTAAGAGGAATAGTTTAAGAATGAAACATATAACAGGTGAGGGAATCTGACGATGCTATTTATTAAAGATGTAACCATTCAGGAAGCGCTGATGTTTTTATTGTTTGCAGGAGTGATATTGGCTGCCAAATGGACAGTTGAATTACTGGTGAAAAAGATGAGGGGCAAGTCCATACAGAACGATCGGATCATCAAGGGAGTTTCTTCACTCGTAAACTGGGCTGCTTTTTATGGAATTATCATTTTATTCCTGTACCATTTTTCAAGGGAAAAGTGGCTTTTTCATACCCTGTTCACAGCAGGGGAAGTAGATGTGACACTTTATTTAATAATTGTAGCATTTTTGACAGTCTCTCTTGCAAATCGGATCGTAAATGTTTTCACCAAATATGTATTAACATCTGTTTATGAATTCTATGGAGTTGACCGCGGACTCGGCTATTCATTCAACAGAATGATCTATTACACGGTCATGATTGCAGCGTTCGCCATCAGCCTGACTGCGGTTGGGATTGATTTAACAGCAGCTGCTGCCATACTGGGTGTCCTCGGTATTGGGATAGGATTCGGCCTGCGCAATATTGCCGGTAACTTTATTTCAGGCATTATCATTCTGTTCGAGAGGCCGATCGAGATTGGGGAAGTGATTGAAATCAACAACAAAATTGGAACAATTGAGAGCATCCGTCTCCGATCTACTATTATCCGCACGGCTAAAGAGGGAACCTTGATTGTGCCAAACCAATACTTTATCGAACAAATCATCAGAAATCGGACAGGTTCAGAAATGCTCGCCCAAGTTCAAATCAGCGTTGCATACGGCACTGATACTGAAAAAGTCGAAAAGCTAATGATAGAAGCAGTGGACATGGAATTGCATAAAACAGAAGGGGTTTTAATGGAACCTGCACCGGATATCCGTTTTGTGGATTTTCGCAGTAAGGCCATGGACTTTCTGATAGAAGTGCCTGTTGCAAACTTTGAAGCCAAGCAGAAATTTGAAAGCAGGCTTAGGCATGTAATTGCAGAGAGCTTTTATCAAAATGAAATTGAGCTTGCCTCAGCACAGCAGCTGACCGGTGAATAACGGTTCTGTTAACATGAGAAAGAATAAAAACACCAGCCGCAAAGGCTGGTGTTTTTTGAAGTAAAGCTATTTTCCTAACAAAGCTTTTATTCCAAGATACAGGATGGCAAGGCCAAAGATGATCATGGCCAGACTGCCGACAATGGTAAAAAAGCTGGCAATACCTGAAGTAATAACTGCAGAAACAGGAACCATTGTCAAGCCGTAGCCAGCAAGCATACATGCAAGATATAATAATGCCAATTGGTACATTATCAATCCCTCCTTTCCATATTAAATTATGAAAAGGGAGAAATCTTGCTTGGTTGATTATCACGAATCTTCAGAATAAGTCGAAAATAGGTCTTAAGAATTACCTATTGATTCATCAATGCTTCCTGTACAGCAATGATTTTCAGGGCATTTATTTCTTCCTCCGATAGCCTTTCTGTTAAAAGACTGTAAAGTTCATTTTGCTCTTCAACAGTCAGTCCGCCTTTTACTTTTGAGACACTCTGCTGAATTTCATCAATTGAAAAACTTTCTGAAATCTTTTGCACAGCCTCTTCTTTTGTCTTGATCGGCAATGTTGTCTTTTGAAGATCTACAGCTTTTAAATCTACCTTGCTGCTTCCCAGTAGGGCCTCTACATTTGGGTCACTGGCTAGCATCTCCAGATCATCCTCAGTGATGCTTCCGGCAACTGCTGTCATTACTTTGTTAGATATGAAATTCATTGAAGCAAAATAGATGAGGAATCCCAATAGAATAAAAGACCCTCCAATGATGGTCAAAAAAATAATTTTTTTCAACTTTATGGGCTGCTCAAGAAACGAACAGTTCCGTTCACACT
The DNA here is from genome assembly GCF_038004385.1 of Cytobacillus sp. FSL R5-0377. Lineage (NCBI taxonomy): Bacteria > Bacillati > Bacillota > Bacilli > Caryophanales > Bacillaceae > Cytobacillus > Cytobacillus sp. FSL R5-0377. The sequence goes on along the minus strand of NZ_JBBORA010000001.1, from coordinate 407,574 downwards.
CCTTTCATATTCTTTCTTCTTAAATTGTAAATGGTCTTTTCCTGAATTTACAAATCTTTTTAAATACAGAACGTATGTGCTATAATTGAGGGGTGAAAATGTAAGGAGCTGTTTCAATGCATGATAAGATAAAAATATCAGTAAGATCGCTAGTTGAATATGTATATAAAAGCGGCAGCATTGAAACAGGCTTCCGTTCTTCAGTGCCGCTTTCACAAGGAACAAGGATTCATCAGCGGATTCAAAAACTTTATGGCGATGAAGGCCAAAAAGAGGTATTTCTGCACACAGCCATACCCTTCAAGCACCTCGATTTTCAGCTTGAGGGCAGGTGTGACGGACTTTTTATTAGAAATGGAGAACATATTATTGATGAAATTAAGTCAGTTTCCCTCCCGCTATCTGAAATTGAGGAATATACGTATCCTGTCCATTGGGCCCAGGCTAAATGTTATGCTTACATGTATGCGAAGGACCATAATATTCCGGAAATGACTGCCCAATTAACATATGTACAGGCTAAAACAGAGGAAGTAAAAAGATTTCAGCAAAGCTATTCTTATAGTGAACTGGAAGAATTCATAATGCATCTTGTCGAATTCTATTACCCATACGCAGAATTAAGGGTCCGGCATCAAAAGGAATTAAGAAAAAGTCTTCAGGAACTGACTTTTCCTTTTCCGGCATATCGATATGGCCAGAGGAAATTTGCAGTGGGGGTTTACAGAACCATAGCTGAGGGGAAAAACTTATTTGCCAACGCACCTACAGGCATCGGCAAGACCATTTCCACCCTCTTTCCCGCATTAAAAGCCATTGGGGAAGGTCATATTCAGAGGATTATCTATGCCACAGCTAAAACGATTACCCGTCAGGCTGCAGAAGGGGCCATTAACCTGCTGAGGGAAAATGGTTTGAATCTTATATCGGTCACAATTACGGCCAAAGACAAAATTTGCTTTAAGGAAAAGACCAATTGCCAAAAAGACAGCTGCGATTTTGCCAATGGGTATTACGACAGAATTAATAATGCTGTACTTGACCTCCTGACAAATGAGACTATGATAACCAGAACGACAATAGAACAATATGCGATGAAGCATAAAGTCTGCCCGTTCGAATTTTCATTGGATGCTGCATATGCAGCTGACACCATAATTGGTGATTATAACTATATTTTCGATCCTAAGGTTTCACTGAAAAGATTGCTGGAAGAGGATAAAAGGAAAACATCTCTGCTGATTGATGAAGCACATAACCTTGTGGACCGCGGAAGGGAAATGTATTCAAGTTCCCTTGAGAAATCAGCCTTTCTTCAATTGAGCAGAAGCTTTAAGGGAAAGGATGAAGGAGTTCAAAAAAGTGCAAAAAGGGTAAACTCAATTTTGATTGCATTTAAAAAGAAATGTGGCGAGCAGCAGGAAATCGCAGAAAAAGATCCCCCAGAGGAGCTTATTGAAGTTCTTGAGGAATTTGTTCAATATGCTGAAGCCTATCTGGGACAAAACCGATTCAATATCGATGAAGAATTGCTGGAAGTATTCTTTGCTGCCCAGGATTTTATCAGAATACGAAAATTGTATGATGCAAGGTTCGTAACGTATATTCAAAAGCAGAGAAATGACCTGATCATTAAATTATTTTGCCTGGATCCATCTAATCTTTTGCACAAGGCAAGAAAAGGATATAAGTCAGCTATCTTTTTTTCTGCAACCTTAATGCCTCTAAATTATTATTTGGACATGCTTGGCTATCAAGAGGATGATTTTATTTTATCCGTTCCCTCCCCTTTCTCCAAAGATCAGGCTAAGGTTTACATACAGCCGCTTTCCACAAAATATCGTGACCGTGTGGGATCTATCGGGCCGATCGTCAGTACTATAAGGAACATGTTAAAGGAACAGAAGGGGAATTACTTAATTTTTTTTCCATCATATCAATACATGGAGGATGTCTATCGACGGTTACTCGATGAGGAACTGTCAGTAAATGTTATCATTCAAAAGGCTGGAATGGATGAAGGAGAAAGGGAGAGGTTTCTGGATGCATTTAAGCCAAATCCTTCTGGAACTCTATTGGGGTTCGCTGTCATGGGTGGAATTTTTTCAGAAGGGATTGATTTGCAGGGAGATAGGCTGAATGGTGTGTTTGTGGTTGGTGTAGGGCTTCCCCAGCTTGGGTTCGAACGCAACATTATGAAAGCTTATTTTCATCAGCAAGGAAAAAACGGCTATGATTATGCCTATACGTATCCTGGTATGAACAAGGTTCTGCAGGCAGGGGGACGTCTGATCCGTTCTGAAGAAGATACAGGCATGATTGTTTTAATGGATGACAGGTATATGCAGGCAAAGTATCAGTCCCTCCTTCCTGAGGAATGGAAGGATTTTGAAATATTAAGAGGTTAAAAAACATCCTGCTCTAAGAGCAGGATGTTAGCTTATTACTTAGTAATCACAGGATCTTTGGGGGCCTGCAGTTTTTGGAGTGCTCTTTGGAAAACCGGGTAAAAGAATTGCACAACTAGTCCAAGAGTTAATGTGACGACGATTGTGCCTACTCCGATGGCACCTCTGAATAAAAAAGCAAGAAGCAAAGCAAAGCTTTCGCTGATGATCCTTGAATTTCTCAGGTTTAATCCGAATCTGGTATGGATGGCTACCATTAATGTATCCATAGGACTTGCCGGAAATTTAGCCTGAAGATAGATCGCAACTCCAATCCCCATCGAAAGGATGCCAAAAAGCAATATGGCTGCTTGCCCTGCTAATGACTGCGGCGAAAGGTCACCGAAAATGATGAGAAGCCAAAAGTCAATCAGTGCGCCAATAATCAGAATGGAAATGGCAGCCAGGATTTCAGGCTTTCTTTTCATTAAGAAAGCGTTTATAAAAATGAGTACAACTCCATTTATAAAAACAAAGGTGCCAACTGTTAAGTTAAACATTTGCGATTCACCAACCGCCAGGGCATCCCACGCAGAAGCTCCAAGGTTTGACCTGATAATCAGCGCAACACCCATTGTCAGGATCAGCATCCCAAAAATAAAAAATAAAAGACGTTCTTTCATGAAGACTCTCCAATCCAACTATGATTAATTTTAGCTTGGCCCTTTTTAAAATCAATACTCCTTCAGCATTGAATTTATGAAGGGAAAATTCATTTTACCATTAAAACAAAATAGGCAACAGGCTATAAATTAAATTGTTGGTTTTTGGAGGAAAAGGGCGAATGTTATTAAGAAGATATCCATTTTCATTGATATGAAACTGTGATATATTATTTTACATTCATTCACTATTTATTAATTCTGTATCTGCAAAAATTTTACATAAATAAAATCTTCTTTTCGCTTGTTTACAATTTAAGAGGTGAATCCACGTTTATGGGAAACTTATTTAACTCGCCTAAGAAGTTGGCAAAGAGCAGTCTTGCAGTGTTTTTTCTGATTGTTATCCTATTTTGGCTAAAAACGTATATCGCTTATAGAATTGAATTTAATTTAGGGATCAATAAATGACATACAGCGATTTCTGCTGGTTTTGAATCCTTTAAGTTCAACACTTGTATTCCTGGGATTTGCTTTATTTTTTAAAGGGAAAATGCAGTCAGGTATGCTTATTGGATTAAATTTATTTTTGTCCTTTCTGCTTTATGCAAATGTTGTCTATTATCGATTCTTTAACGACTTCATTACAGTACCCGTACTTATGCAGGCAAAAGTGAATGGCGGGCAGCTGGGCGATAGCGCTCTGTCGTTAATGTCCCCTTTGGATATTTTTTATTTTACAGATACACTGCTCCTTCTTTTTCTGGCACTTAGGAGATGGTACCAGCCTGAAAAGAAAATTAGCCGAAAACCTGCTTTGGCTGTTATAACTGCAGGAATCATTGTATTCTTCATTAATCTTGAAATAGCCGAGAATGACCGCCCTGAATTGCTTACTCGTTCATTCGACCGCAATTATTTGGTGAAATACCTTGGTGCATACAACTTCACTATTTATGATATTGTGCAAAATGCGAAGTCTGCCAGCCAGAGGGCTCTTGCAGATTCGAATGATGTGACTGAAGTGGAGAACTATGTTAAAGCAAAATACGCACCTCCAAACCCTGATTATTTCGGGAAAGCCAAGGGAATGAATGTTATTTATGTATCGATGGAATCACTGCAGACATTCATTATTGATTACAAGCTGAATGGGAAAGAAGTTACGCCTTTCCTGAACTCACTGGCACATAGCGGCAAGACATTTTACTTTGATAATATAGTCAATCAAACAGGACAGGGAAAGACTTCTGATGCAGAGTTCATTATGGATACATCGCTTTATCCCATGTCACAGGGAGCTGTTTATGTAACAAAAGCGCAAAATACTTTTCATGGCACTCCTGCTATCTTAAAGCCGCATGGCTATACTTCAGCAACTTTCCATGGCAACTACAAAACATTCTGGAATAGGAACGAAATGTATAAAACCATGGGCTATGATAAATTTTTCGATGCAGAATATTACGATATGAACGATGAGAACACGAAAAACTATGGATTGAAAGATAAACCATTCTTCAAGGAATCCATACCAATGCTGACCAGTCTTCCACAGCCTTTTTACACAAAGTTCATCACTCTCTCTAATCACTTCCCTTTTGAAATGGATGAGTGGGATACTGAATTTCCAGAAGGAGAAACAGATAATGATGTGGTTAATCACTATTTTCAATCTGCGAATTATATGGATCAGGCACTTGAGCAGTTCTTTAATGATTTAAAGGATTCCGGATTGTATGATCATACAGTAGTAGTCCTGTATGGCGATCATTACGGCATATCCGAAAACCACAACGAGGCAATGGCAGAGGTGATCGGAAAAGAAATCACTCCATTTGAATATGCCAAGCTTCAAAGGGTGCCAGTATTCGTACATGTTCCTGGAGTAGATGGCGGAATTGTCCATAATGTTGGGGGACAGGTAGATGTGCGTCCGACTCTCCTGCATCTGCTGGGTATTGATACAAGAGATCACCTTGAAATGGGATCTGATTTATTATCAAAAAAACATCGTAAAGTTGTCCCATTCCGAAACGGCAACTTTATTTCACCGGAATATACACAGATTGAAGAAACCTGCTATTATACTGAAACAGGTGAAATAGCGGAGGCAAGTGCATGCAGGCCATTTTCAGATCAGGCAAAAAAAGAGCTTGAAATGTCAGACAACATTGTATACAAAGACCTGCTGCGCTTTTATAAGCCGGAAGGATTTGTTCCAATAGACAGGAATGATTACTCTTATGTAAAGAAAGAACTGCCTTTTAAAGAGGAAAGAAATGGGCCGGGTATACAGAAGTAAAGTTAAGGAGCAGAGAGATCATTCTCTGCTCTCTTTTTATTACCGAAAACGCAGTTTACTAAAAGAATGCACGGGTAGAGTATCTGTGTAAAGTATAAGTATTAAAAAGGAGGATGATAAAGTGTATAGTCAAACCTTTGAAGAATGTATTCAGGCTTGTTTAGACTGCATGAAAGCCTGTAATGCATGCTATGACGCATGCTTAGATGAAGAAGATGTTAAAATGATGACAGATTGTATTCGGCTGGACAGAGAGTGTGCAGACTTCTGTGCCTTTGCAGTTAAGTCAATGGGGTCAAACAGCCCTTTTGCCAGACAAATTTGCACTTTATGTGCAGATATTTGTGAAGCGTGCGGAAAGGAATGCAAAAAACACGGCCATGCTCATTGCCAGCGCTGTGCAGAAGCATGCTTTATGTGTGCAGATACATGCCGTAACATGGCTTCCTAATCAGCATACCAAACAGACATCGTGCAGGATGTCTGTTTTCAATCCGATTTTTTTACAATGCCGAGCAATAAATAATTTTACTTATTTTTATAATTAGAAGGAGAGTAAATTAGCCTTTTGTATATCTGTTCCATAATTTCTGCATAATTTTTTGCCATACTAAATGAAAGAAAAGGAGGAATAGATATGCTGATAAGGAAAAAATTCGCCATATGGTTTGTTTCTTTGTCTGCAGCTTTAACTTTAGCTGCATGCGGTGGAAATGACGGAAATTCAGGAGTGGAAGATACCAGCAAGGAAGAGGGCACAGCAAATAATGAAAGCAGCGGCCATTCAGAAGGCCATGCGGGCATGGATCATTCTGGCTCCGGCGATGTTCCTGAAGGAATAAAGGAAGCTGAAAACCCTAAATATGAAGTGGGCAGCAAGGCCTTTATTACAGAAGGACATATGGAGGGCATGGAGGGAGCGAAAGCAACCATTTCAGGTGCTTATGATACAACCGTATATACGGTCTCCTATACACCAGCCACAGGCGGTAAAAAAGTTGAAAATCATAAATGGGTAGTTCACGAGGAGATTGCTGATGCAGGGGAGGAACCATTTAAAGAAGGAGAAGAGGTAATATTAAATGCAAGCCACATGAATGGGATGGAAGGCGCAGCTGCCGAAATCGATTCTGTGCAGGAAACAACTGTCTATATGGTTGACTTTACTACAGCCGATGGGCAGAAGGTTAAAAATCACATGTGGGTAACAGAGAGCGAGCTATCTCCTGCTGAATAATATAAGAAAGTTAAAGGGCTTATCTGCTGAGGATAAGCCCCTTAACTTAATTTAGCATTCTTACATAAATAATAAACCAAGAATGAAAAAGCAACTAAAAGGAAAATGGCTATTTGCAGCTCCATTCTCAATTTTAATGCATGTGAAACCGCAAAGGCTTCAATAATTAAAGCAGGGATTTTTCCGATGGTGCTGGCAATGCCAAAAGGCATAAGCCTGATTCTGCTGTATGCTGCTGCCAGTGTAACTGCCCCTGATGGGACAAACGGCAAGACTCTCAGCAAAAGAACCATGAAGAAGGCAAGATGGCCATCCGCATTATGGAGTTTTGAAAAAAAATTGTTACTCTTTAGCTTAGGAAAAGAGGAGGTAAGCTTAGTGATTCCTTTGCGATAGAGTATAAAGCTAACAATTGCACCAGCAGCTTCTCCGAAAATCAAAAGGGCTAGTGCAATTTTTAAATCAAATACGGCAACTGTTCCAGCAGTAATAAAGGCACTTGGGAGGAATCCTGTAATCGCTGCACCAATGTTCATGAATATGCTAAATAAAGCTGCCAATATCGGTTCTTCTGAAAGCCATTCGAAGATATCAGAAAACATCAATTAATCCTTTCTGGTCCATTTGTAGCCTAAACCCCAGACTGTTTTCAGATACTCATCTGCAGGAAACCCTGCTTTTCTTAATTTTTCTCTTAAATTTCTTACATGCGAATCTATGGTGCGGTCTTCGATTGACACTCCATAGCCCCATACAGCTCCTATTAAATGCTCTCTTGAAAAAACTCTGTTCAGATTTGAGAGGAAAAGGCTTAACATTGAAAACTCTTTAGGAGTTAAAAGGATTTCTTTCATTTTATAGGAAAGCTCAAAAGAATCTTCTTTGAGTTCCAGCCCTTTAAAGGTTTTGGTTTTTTCACCTTTTTTACTTCTTCTCAAAACCGCTTCCATTCTGGCACATAATTCCTCTTCATCGAATGGCTTTAAAATATAATCATCTGCACCGATATTTAATCCTTTTACAATGTCGGGCTTTTCGCTTTTGGCAGTAAGCATGATGATGGGAATGTCCCAATATTTTTTAATTTCCCTGCATACTTTCCATCCATCCATTTCAGGCATCATAACATCTAAAAGGACAAGATCTGCATAATGGGTTTCCAAGTAAAGCAAGGCCTCTGTACCTGAAGACAATTTAATGCATTTGTAGCCGCGGGGGGCTAAATATAAAGAAATTAAATCAAGCATTCTAGTTTCATCATCAACCAAAAGTATAGTCTTCATTATTCGATTTCTCCCTTTAAAACAAGCTCAAATTCTGTTCCTTCATCTTTTCTGCTGCAGACAGATATAGTTCCCCCATGGGCATAGACAAGTTCCTTAACAATGGCGAGTCCAAGACCTGCACCTCCAAGAGCTCTTCCACGTGATTTATCCACTCGGTAAAAACGATTAAAAATAAAGGGCAGTTCCTCTTCAGAAATCCCTCTTCCGGAATCATTTATTCTAATGATGATATGTTTTTTTGTCCTGCTTACGTCTACAGTTGTTTTATCGCCAGCTGAGGAGTACTTAATCGCGTTATCCAGAAGATTAAATATAATTTGCTCAAGCCTGGATCCATCTGCAGATATGGTGATGGATTCACGGCAGCTGACAGATAGCTGCATGCCTTTTTCAGTGAAGGCAGGAGAAAACTTTGTTTCAATTTTTTTCATAAATTCGTTCAGATCTATTGGCTTTTTTATAATATCAAAGGAATTTTTATCGATCTTAGCCAGATCGAAAAGATTTTTAACCATATCTGAAAGCCGGTTCGTTTCCTCCAGGATTATCGATAAATACTGATGTCTTTCATCCTGGCTAAGGTTCCGCTTCTGGACTATATCCGCATATCCTTTTATATATGTAAGAGGGGTGCGAAGCTCGTGCGATATGCTGGATAGGAATTCATTGCGTTCTTCTTTGAGGTAATTCAGGTCGTCCGCCAGTAACTGGATAGAACGCGCTAAATCCCCAAGTTCATCATCACCGGTTTGAGGAAGGGAAACTGAAAAATCACCGCTGCTTATTTGAGAGGTGGCTTCCTTCATTTTAATGAGCGGTTTCGCCAGGGCCTTTGATAAAAAGATGATAATAGTGATAGTAAAAATGACGGCCATCAACCCGGCGATCAAAAATTGTTCATTTAAGCGCGAGATTAACGACTGAATCCAGGATGTATCCTGAAACATATATACAAAGCCAATAAGTATTCCATTCTGTTCGATTGGACTGACTGTTGAGATATAATCTTCTTCTTTCCAATTGTCCCCGATGGTTTTGCCTTCCCTTTCAGGAGACATAATCGCCATTTCTATGTATCTTTGGATCAAACTGCTGTCAACAGAAGCACCTAGGATTTCTTTTTTCGAATTCGTAATAACTACATCTGTATTTGCTTCAGATTCCATCAGAGCTACATGGGATATCGTATTTTCATCAAAATGCTTTTCAAGTATGGCACGGTGTGAATTGCCGCGTATTTGCAGAGCTATGAGCTCTTCTTCCACACGAGATTCAACAAGGGTACTATGTAAAAAGAAGAACATAATAGTTTCAAGCCCAAATAGAATCAGAAAGAACAGAAGTCCCAGCTTCATGGAAAGTTTTTTCAAAGAACCACCCATTTCAAATCAAGTACTTCTATTATAGTCGAAATGTTTGAAGAAACTGTGCAGAAGAGGTATATGTTTTAATAGGACTGTAGAAGGTAAAATAGAAAGTATGATGTCATACAGGAGGTTTTTAAATGAGCGAATGTAAATTGGACCATACACCAGAAGATGTTCAAACAAAATTTGAACAGCAGAGGGATTTCCTTCCGGAAGAGATGAAGGCTCTGTTTCAGGCATTTTTCCAGCAGGAACATACACAGGATATCTTAAATGAGGTCTTCCATCTGCTGAAAAAATTTGATCTTGCTTCTGAAGAAGAACGAACAGAGCGTGTTAACAGACTTTACCTTGTATTAAAGAATGTTTAATATTGAATTGCCGCAGTTGATTAATCTGCGGCAATTTTTTATGTATATTACAATTTTTTTGTAGTTATTAAAATATTATTTTAACTAAATTGTTTTTATGGTATTATAAAACTAAGAGAAAAATAGTGTAGTATAATATTGAAAGCGATTTCATAAAAGGGAGTGACAAAGTTGAAGGAATGCCATAGACCTGTTTTTGACCTGGCGATCCGGACTGCAGATATGCTTGTCCGAATGTTCGGTTCCCGCTGTGAAGTGGCTGTGCACGATTTCAGCAACTTAAAAAAATCGCTTATTCATATAGCAGGAAATATAACAGACAGAAAAATCGGCTCACCCATTACCGATCTTGTATTGAATGAATTGGCCAGTCATAAAAATGAGGTAAAAGATATAGCCAATTATAAAACTCAGTCGAAAAAAGGGAATGTGCTGAAATCATCTACGATTTTTCTCCGTGATGATGAGAATAAAGTAATTGGTGCATTATGCCTTAATTATGATATTAGTTTGCTCATGCAATTTGGAGGAGAAATTGAAGAATTTATCAGCTTTGATGAACAATCCTCTAAATCGGAAACTTTTTTTAATTCTGTCCAGGATGTTATTCACGAGATGGTGGATCAGGTCCTGCAGGGCTTTAAAAAGGCACCTTCATTAATGACGCTGGAAGAAAAAGTTGAATGTGTTCGCCAGCTTGAAGACAAAGGGACGTTCCTCATTAAAGGTGCAACTGATTATGTTGCATCTGTCCTAGGGGTTTCTAAGTTTACCATCTATAATTACCTTCAGAAAATAAGAACGATTAATGAGCTCCATCCGGAAGCAGCCCTGGAGCATAAATAAGAAGAGTTATTTATATAGCTGATGTTATCATTTCAGCTATAGTCATTTAAAGACCTTAAAAGTAAAGGGGCATACAAAATGAAATATAGATCAGCATTTGATATTATTGGCCCGGTTATGATCGGACCTTCAAGCTCACATACAGCTGGAGCAGCACGCATTGGCCGTGTTGCCCGGACTCTTTTTGGAAAACAGCCATCCAAAGCAGAGATTTCTTTATATGGTTCATTTGCAAAAACCTATAAAGGACATGGCACAGATGTTGCCATTGTTGGCGGTATCCTTGACTTTGATACCTTTGACGAGCGAATTCCTTCTGCCCTTCAACTAGCTGAAGAAGCGGGAATTGAAGTTATTTTTACAGTTGAAAATACCGTTACAGATCATCCTAATACTGTAAGAGTGAAGCTTTCTGAAGGGGATCGTGAAATTGAACTAGTAGGAATATCCATTGGCGGAGGGACAATTGAAATAACTGAACTGAATTCCTTCGAACTTAAATTGTCAGGGGAACATCCTGCCATTTTAGTTGTTCATAACGATCAGTTTGGTGTTATTTCCGCTGTAACGAATATACTATCCAAGCACCAGATCAACATCGGCCATATGGAAGTTTCACGCAAGGAAAAAGGTAAAATGGCCATCATGGTCATTGAAGTGGATCAGAAGATCGGCCAGGATGTGATGACTGAGCTTGAAGGTCTTCCGAATGTTACACAAATTATCAGAATGGTTGACTAATAGTTAGCTGGTCATCAGGAGGGAAAATCTCATGTTATTTAGAAATGTTGCGGAGCTTGTAGAGCTCGCTGAAAATAAAGGTGTAAAAATCGCTGAAATCATGATTCAGCAGGAGATAGAAGTAACAGGATTAACACGTGATCAAATTATCGCCAAAATGGACCGCAACCTGACTGTCATGGAACAGGCAGTTGAGAGGGGACTGAAAGGGGTAACATCTGTTACAGGACTTACAGGCGGTGATGCAGTCCTTCTGCAAAAGTACATTCAAAGTGGAAAGGCTTTATCGGGGAATATCTTATTGGATGCTGTCAGCAAAGCAGTTGCAACCAATGAAGTAAATGCAGCAATGGGCACAATATGCGCTACACCTACAGCAGGTTCGGCTGGCGTGGTGCCCGGTACATTGTTCGCTGTTAAAGAAGTCCTCAAACCAACACGCATGGAAATGATTGAATTCCTATTTACATCTGCAGCATTTGGCTTTGTCGTGGCAAACAATGCCTCTATATCAGGTGCAGCTGGGGGATGCCAGGCTGAAGTAGGGTCTGCAAGCGGCATGGCCGCAGCTTCCATTGTAGAAATGGCAGGCGGGACACCCAAACAAGCAGCAGAAGCTATGGCGATCACATTAAAAAATATGCTGGGCCTAGTATGTGATCCCGTTGCCGGACTAGTAGAAGTTCCATGTGTAAAACGGAATGCCATGGGGGCTTCCAATGCTATGACAGCTGCAGACATGGCTCTCGCGGGAATTACAAGCAGAATACCATGTGATGAAGTCATTAACGCAATGTTCCTTATCGGGCAATCCATGCCATCAGCGCTTAGGGAAACTGCTGAGGGCGGACTGGCTGCAACACCAACTGGCAGGAGGCTGCAGGAAGAAATTTTTGGAAAAAAACAGTAGTATAATTCAGTGACTTATTACACCAGTTCATTAGTGAATTGGTGTTTATATTTGAAGAAAAAAAGATATGATTACTAAGGATTATTTTTCAAAGGGAGAGAAACAAGAGTTTGAAAGTTATAAGAGGGACTATAATCACTATTGTTATTTTGTTTATGCTGTTAATGGGCATAGCTGCACCCGCGGCTTTTATTGGATTAGCTGTCTTTTTACTAGGCTTATATTTAAATAATCAGTACCGGAAGTATAAAATAAATTTTAATAAATCAGGCTGGATTATGGCTGTAGGCTTCATTTTATCCATTTTTTTAGCAACTGCGGATTCCGGTGCAACTGAAACTGTAAATAAACCTGAGAAGGAACAAATAGAAACAGATCAGGAGGCCGAACAAGAAAGGCTTGCCCAAGAGAAAGCTGATGAAGAGGAAGTAAAAAAACAAGAAGAGGGGCAAGCAAGGTTAGAAGCAGAGAGGGAAGAAAAACAGAAGCAGGAAGAAGCTGAAAAACAAAAACAGGAACAGGTTCAAAGTCAGGAAGCACATAGCTTAGGTCTGGAATCAGTTGTCGTTGGCAGAGTAGTAGATGGTGACACGATCGAAACTACTGACGGAAGAAAAGTCCGCCTGATTGGAGTGAACACTCCAGAATCAACAACGAGAGTAGAAGAATATGGAAAAGAAGCAAGCCAATTTACTAAATCTGAGCTGACGGGCAAAAAAATCTGGATGCAAAAGGATGTCTCAGACACAGATCGATATGGCCGCCTGCTGAGAATCATTTGGCTGGACATCCCAGCGGATGATTTGGACGAAGATGAAATACGTGAAAAAATGTTCAATGCCCATTTGGTTCTGAAAGGTTATGCTGAGCCATCCACCTATAATCCGGATGTAAAATATAGTGAATACTTCAGAAAATTCGGCAGGGAAGCAAGAGATTCCAACAAAGGGTTATGGGCCCTCGGAGATGAAGGAACGACTAAAGGAGACCTGGATTCTGCAGCTGCAAGCAGTTCATCATCAAGCTCCGGGAATGCAGGCAGCAGCGGATCAAATAACAGCAGTGGTACAACCAGAAATTCATCACCAGCAGAAGGCAGCACGGAGTCCTACCAAAACTGTACTGAGTTAAGGAAGGTATATCCAGATGGTGTGCCGTCGACACATCCTGCCTATGACTCAAAGCATGATAGAGATAAGGATAATTATGCGTGTGAAAGGTAATTCACATACTGAATAATCACATCAGCATATATTGGATTTTAATACTGTAATAATCACATATAGGGCATCCTGTTACTTCATACAGGATGCCCCATTTTTATTTCTCTTTATGTTATCCATAACAAATCCGCTTTCCGGCAATGCTGGCATTCGCGATAGGATGTAGGATAAATTATAAATTGGGACATTGTAGTCTATTCTATCTACTAGAAATTTTATACAGTCTTTCATATTCTCAACCGTAGTGCCTTCACCCGGACAACGGTGCCCTTTGGCGGAATCACTACCGCCTTGAGGAATAAAATCGAAGAGGCTTTCATCCCAATCTTTAAATCTTTTCGGTTTGAATTCGTTAGGTGACGGCCATAGCTGCTCGTCATCTCCGCAAATCGATTTACATCCGGAGCGAAAACAACGGTCTACATTGGTAAGTTAAAAAGCAATTTATCCGAAAACAGCCAAAAATAAAGAACACTGGCTCCTGCCAGTGCTTTAAGAAGATCTTTTGTGGTGGCCATTCAATTTAATCAGAGAACCTCTCTTAATCCAATAATGAAAGTTTTCAGCCGGGAATACTCCGCGTCCATTTGATCTGTCCATCTGAATGACTACGCTGTTCTGGGTCACCTCAAGAATTTTCAGTGTTTGGGAACGGTTAAGATTTGGCATGAAGGTACTTGTTATTTCAAATTGCATATCCTTATCCAGGTTCAACGGTGCACCTCCTAATGGTTTTATTAAAATTATTATCCCCATACAAAACGTTTCTATCCAATTATTGGCCGGTATATTTTTGGTCCTAATTCTATGGCTATTAAGATAAATTAAACTTTTGAATATTCGAACTTAACTGTATAATTTAAATTAGTACACGATTTTTCATAAGAAGGTGAAGTGTGTGAGAGAAAAGATAAAAATTGGATTCATTGGGATGGGAGCAGTGGGGGTAAGAATACTCCGTCAATTTCAGCAGTATGAGGACTTTGAAATTGCTGCACTTTGTGATCGAAATCCCGCACAATTAGATAAATGGAAGGCTGAGCTGCCGGATACTGCAATGCATACCAATTATTTGGACTTGCTTCAGAATGAGACAATCAAGCTTGTCTATTTAGGTGTTCCGCCAAAATTTCATCATATAATAGCAATGGATATTATAAAGAGCGGGAAGCATCTTCTATGTGAAAAGCCTCTGGCCAATTCCATTCAAGAGGCAAAGGAAATGTATGAAGCTGCTGATAATGCAGGAGTAATCCACGCTATGAATTTTCCGATGGCATATAGCCCAGCATTTATATTGTTTAGGGATAAAATACATAATGGAGAGCTGGGTAAGATTAAAAAAGTTGAACTGCACCTGCAATTTAAGCAATGGCCACGTGAATGGCAGCAGAATAATTGGATATCGAGCAGGGAACAGGGAGGCTTTATCCGGGAGGTAGTACCACACTTTATTCACATGATTCACGATATCTTTGGAGAATTGGACAATATTCATTCTTTCATAGAATATCCTGAGGATGATCGTTTGTGTGAAACTAGCTTTTCGACTTTATTAACCCTGCCAGGCGGAATTCCGGTCCTGTTTAATGGAATAGCCGGAATCGGGCAGCAGGAACATCTGTCTTTTAAAGTTTTTGGTGATAAAGGAACCTTGGACATGCAGAACTGGAGTGTTCTTGTACAGAGTAAGTCTGATGCCAGTGGAGTAATTTTAAAACTTAATGAGCCGGAAACCAGTTTGCCTGCAGAACTGCTAAAAGCAATTAGAGGAGATCAAGCGTTGTTGGTAACGTTTAAAGAAGGGCATAAGGTTCAAAAGGTATTGGAAAGGATTCTAATAAGCTGACTAGAGAAAAACCTTTAACTTAAATCGTTTATCCATACAGCTGCATAGGAAACAATTCTCGAAAAAAACCTGTGTTTTAATGTATAATAATTTGGTGAGAGTTCTTCAAAAAACAGAAGACTCTATTACCTATAAAAAACTTCATAGATCCAAGTTGAAAGAGAGTGGGACATATGGGCCGTAAATGGAACAATATTAAAGAAAAGAAAGCATCAAAAGACGCAAATACGAGTCGTGTATATTCCAAGTTTGCACTTGAAATATATGTGGTAGCAAAGCAGGGGGAGCCTGATCCGGAAGCTAACCAGGCTTTAAAATTTGTGCTTGAGCGTGCAAAAACATATAATGTGCCAAGAAATATTATTGATCGCGCAATAGAAAAAGCGAAAGGCGGAGCAGAAGAGAACTATGATGAGCTTCGTTATGAAGGATTCGGGCCTAGCGGATCCATGATTATTGTTGATGCATTAACGAATAATGTAAATCGCACAGCTTCTAATGTACGTGCTGCATTTGGAAAAAATGGCGGGAATATGGGTGTGAGCGGATCTGTTTCTTATATGTTCGACTCTACAGCTGTTATCGGCATTGAAGGCAAATCAGAGGAAGAAGTACTGGAAATTCTAATGGAAGCAGACGTAGATGCACGTGATATACTGGAAGAAGAAGAGACGGTAATTGTTTATGCAGAACCAGATCAGTTTCATGCCGTTCAGGAAGCATTCAAGTCAGCAGGAATCAGTGAGTTTGCTGTTGCTGAATTAACAATGCTCCCGCAAAATGAAGTTACCCTTGAAGCTGATGCTCAGGCACAGTTTGAAAAGCTGATTGACGCTCTAGAAGACCTGGAAGATGTCCAGCGAGTTTATCATAATGTAGACTTAGGTGAATAATGGAGAAGTGGAGTCCGTATATTTGGCGGACTCTTTTTTTTAGTCTAATGTTTACCGTAAATTTATTATGTAAACTAAATGGTTGGATCCAATTTGATTTTATGAAGTTAGTATTGTCAAAGCAAGTTGTTTCTATTAAAAAATGGTGAATGATAATGTGGTTTTATGGTGTTATCGGATGATATCTGTCGAATATCCTTTTGCTAGCAGCTGCTAGCCTCTTGCCTGATATAGATAAAGATAGTATTTGCCAGTAGAAAGAGCTTAAATCTGAAAATTGGAAAATAAGAGAAATAAAAATTTTGGGTTTTAACCGCTGCAGCGGCGGGAACAAAAATAAGGAAAGGAGCGTTTTTTAATGACTACGTTTAAAGTTATTTATACTTTTGAAAAAGGTGTTACTGTAACAGAAGAGATTGAAGCAGAAAATAAATCCGAGGTAATCGGAAACATTAAAGACCTTGAAGGGTATGTTGAACTAACATGTACAGAAGGTCATTATCACCGATTTGATTTCGCTGATGTAAAGTTAGTCACAATCACAGAATAAAAATAAGGCCAGAATCAGCCTTCCCCAAAGCCCGCCTATTTAGCGGGCTTTTTACTTTCTTACGTGATCCCCAAAAAGAATGTACCTCGGTTCTGTCATCTGCATCTATAATTCTAATTGTAAGCACTAATAGGGAAATTTCCCTGAGGAAGTCCTCTCGACAAGCAGATCAGCCTTCTCTACCCCGCCATGTATCCAAAAGACACTATCCTACTCCATGAGAAGTAATATATATCAAAATAGATATTGATAAATCATTTCAAAATGTGTAAAATTACACTGATATTACCAAGATTAATTATTATCTAAAAGAGGTGGATCCTTTGAACCCCGAATCAGAAAAATACCATCAGGATATATTCCATGCAGAACTGACCAAATTGAGAGAGAAAGATTACATTTCATCAGAACATTATGAAATAACCATGAAAGCCCATCATCAGTACTATCAAGATCTTGCGGAGCTGAAAAGGGAGCACATAAAGGCTGTAAAAGCTGAAAAAGAAAACAGTCAAAAACCTGTTCAGCCGGTAAAGAATAAGAAGAAAAAGAAATTATCTCAGGAAGAAGTTCGTGAAAGGAACATTTCCTGGCTTCTGAATATTGGAGTTATCCTTCTCCTTATAGGCGGGCTTTTTATTGCAACAAGCAATTGGGCTACCATGTCAAATTTCATGAAAAGTGCATCCATTGCAGTGGTTTCTCTTCTTTTTTATGGATTTGCGTTTATTTCAGGAAAGGTATTAAAAATAGAAAGAACATCGTTTGCCTTCATTGTTCTTGGGAGTTTATTTCTGCCTATATTTATTTTGTCTATCGGCTGGTTCCAATTGCTTGGGCCGTATCTTTCCTATTATGGGGAAGGACGCTATATACTCGGAGCGGCTGGCAGTTTATTGATCTTTCCAGTATACAGTATATTTGCTCAGAAACTGGGCTCACGTCTTTTTGTCTGGTTTGCTTATTTTGCCCTGACTGCATGTGCTGGTTTTACCCTGGCAGCATTCAGTCTCGAAAAGGACAGTTTTTATCTCGGATTAATGATTTTTAATGCTTTTCTGTCTGCAGCCTATCATCGCATGAAAACACGTGCCACCCTGAAATTGTTTTCGCGGGAACTGGTTTACTTTGCCCAAATCAATTTAGTGATCTCTACTCTATTGATGCTTGTCTTTTTCAAAAGTCCTGTACTTTATAGTGTGAATATCCTTCTGACAGCAGCCGTTTATTTATCTATGGTTTATGTAACAGGCAGGAAGGAGTTTCATTTCGTTTTCAGCTTATTGATTGTCTATGGTGCCTATCAGCTGATTGAAAATACGATGTTAAATACAGCAGGCCCCGTTTTCTTTGCGCTTGTAGGAATTGGCTTTCTGTTTGTTCCCACAGTTATGGATAAGCAATACTCCTGGGAGAAGATTTTCAGACTGACCAGTGCAGTCGTTTCGATCCTTGCATTTCTTTATATTTCGGTTGAAGGAATTCTTTTAATGGCCGGTGAACCCTCTGCATCACTGCTGCTGGCTTATACAATACTCGCCGTGCAGTTTATTTATTTGGCCAATGTTATGGCAAACGGGCTATTTGCTTATCTGGCACCTGTATTTTTAGCTGCTGCGCTTTTTGAAACAGTTCTTATGCTGGATAAAGCCGCTCATTTCAACAATCTTTCTTTACCTGTTTACTTCATTGGCTTTGTGCTGTTTATCAGTTTGGGGTATATGGTTAAGTATCCTCTCTTAAAAGTGGTGGAATCAAGTTCACGGGATGTGGCTGTCAGTATTATGTTATTTTCGGTTGTATTTGCTGCCGGAATTCTTGATTGGCTTGCTGCAGGCTCCATGCTGTTAATCTTCAGCTTTGTCCTTTACCTCATATATAAGGCTGAAAATCGAATTTTATATAGGGAAGCGATTCCCTGGGCTATTCCGTTGTCAATCGGTTTTGCATTTATGTTTTATGGTGAACATTTCCGAAGCCATTCAAGTTTTTATCAGATTGAGCTGGGTATGGCCATGAATACAGTCCTCTCATGCATAGCCCTTCTTACTCTTTATGGCGTTCTTAATAAGAAAGGACGGAAAACTCAAGCTAATAATGTGTTTTTAATGGCGCTGGGATTTTATACAATCTCATTGTTTACAGCCGCTGCATTGACGATCAACGAAGTCTGGATGAGACCAGCAGTATTTATTGGCGGCATTATAATGTATCTTGCCCTGTATCAGCTCCTTAAGCAAATCTGGATTCCGTTTGTATTAGCATCGATTTCACTTATTGCTTACTTTATGATCCTGATTGGAGTACCATTTAATTTTACAATTATAAATTTGTTCCTGCTTCCGCTGGGGGCATGGCTTCTGCTTGGCGCAGCTTTCTTTATTTCTAAAAAGGATCCTGTACTGGCAAGAGGGTTTAGCTGGATAGGCCATGCTTACATGCCGTTTGCCATGATTCTGAAATACTTCATTGATAGGGAAAACAGTATCTGGGCCTTTATTATCACTCTGGCCGTTTATTGGATCAGTTTCAGGGTGTCTGCTAAAGAGTGGAAAGTAAAGACATTCCTCTACAGCTCATTTATAAGCTTATTTATGGTGATCTTGATGGGAATGGAGCATATTTGGGAGGAGAGCCATAGTGAGTATGCCATATTAGTAGTCAGCTGTGCTGTATTCATATTTTGGATGACTGGAAACACCCAGGATAAAAAAAGAAGTGTTTTCTTTCTTATCCCATGGTCTGTGCTTGGGATATTATCTTTTCTGTTGTCATATCCATTCGGCGTTCTGCCGTTTATTGTTTGTATTATCTATTCAGCAGGGTTAATCTTATTTATGCATAGTACCAAGCGTGATATATTGGGTGCTATTCCATTGTTTTTACTATATGCGGCCGTAATCAAATTCCTATTCATTAACGATATTGCTCCAGATATGAAAATTTTAATTTCTTCAGGGTTCAGCCTGGCTGCCGTTTTCACCGGCAAGATAGTATATGCCGAAATTTTCATGGGCAAAAAAGCGGATAGCTACACATTTATTTCTCTGCTATTTTTGTTTACCGCTTATCTGCTTCCGGCGGTTGCGCTCTGGGCAGAAGTTCTGCCTGGACTCATGATCAGTGCATTTTTATTTTTACAGAAGGGAAGAGTCGCACCCAAATACAATAAGCTGCCTGGATTACTGGCAGGAGCAGTGTTACTGGAGCCATATTATAGTGTATTAAGGAATATTGACATGCCAGCTCTTTTTACAAGAGAGGCATATGTTCTCCCTTTAATCATCCTGGTTATTTTTATCAGAAAAGTCCTGAAGGGGCAATACTTGAAGATGACTAATAAAATTCAGTGGGCAGTTCTTATAGCAGTATCCCTGCTGCTTATACAGGATGGCCTTGCAAGTAATACGGTATATGATGCACTTATTGTCGGTACGCTGTCTCTGATTTCGATTCTGGCCGGCACTCTGATGAGAATTAAGTCATATTTCTTTGTAGGTTCCGGAGTTCTGCTCCTGAATGTGCTTCTTCAGACCAGACCTTATTGGGGCAGCCTTCCATGGTGGGCATACCTTTTAATTGCAGGCTCCATTCTCATTTCTGCAGCAAGCTATAATGAATGGCAGAAACAAAAAACAGCAGATGGCAAAGAGCCTTTATTTTCTAAATGGAAGAACAGCATTATGAATAGATTAAAAGATTGGTCATAAGCAATTTTACCTAGCTCTCCAGTATATGGGCTAGGTCTTTTTATTATCTTTTCAATAAATAAGTAAATTTTCAGAAAATAAGTTGACTTTTTACTGTTTACACGGTATCTTTGTGTTAAATATATAACACTTATTTTATCTAACGATATTTAAACGTTATATTAAATTATTATCCTAATATTTTGGGAGGTCATGTCTTGATTCTGCATGATATTGAAACGGAAAGCCGCAATAGGATAGAAGAATTGCAGTTGAACCGGCTCAGGCAGACAGCGGAGAGAGTATATAATCATGTGCCTTTTTATCGGAAAAAGTTTTTGGAAAGTAATATTACACCTCAAGACGTTACCAGCCTGGATGATATTCAAAAGCTTCCTTTTACTGTTAAAGCAGATTTGCGGGAACATTACCCATTCGGGCTTTTTGCTGTGGATAAAAAGGAAATCGTGCGTCTTCACGCTTCTTCAGGAACAAGCGGAAAGCCTACTGTGGTGGGCTATACACGGAATGATATCACCATGTGGAGTAATCTGGTAGCCAGGGCAATTTCCATAGGAGGAGGCGAGCCTGGTCAGACATTGCATAATGCATATGGATATGGGCTGTTTACCGGCGGATTGGGACTGCATTATGGCAGTGAACAGCTTGGTATGGCAACTGTACCTGTGTCTGGAGGAAATACCGAGAGGCAAATTATGCTGATACAGGATTTTGAGCCGGAAGTTATTTGCGGAACTCCTTCATATGTCCTTAATTTAGCGGAGAAGATGGAGGTGCGGGGAATCGACCCGGCGAGTACTTCATTGAAATTTGGGATTTTCGGTGCTGAACCGTGGTCTGAAGAAATGCGGAAGGCACTCGAAGCTAAGCTTGGAATTAAAGCATGCGATATTTATGGGCTGAGTGAAGTTATGGGACCTGGTGTAGCGATGGAATGCCATGAAGGTCAGAATGGACTGCATATTGCAGAAGACCATTTTTATGCAGAGGTGATTGATCCGATAAAAATGATACCGCTTCCAAGTGGAGAAGAAGGTGAGCTTGTTTTTACCAGCTTAACGAAAGAAGCTTTTCCTGTGATCCGCTATCGCACGGGCGACATTGCCTCCCTTTGTAAAGAGAAATGTGTGTGCGGGAGAACAACGATCCGCATGAGCCGTGTAAAAGGCCGCATTGACGATATGCTTAATGTAAACGGTGTAAACGTCTTTCCGTCCGAAATTGAACGGTGTATTCTTCAGATGCCTGAGCTTGCTCCCCATTATCAAATCCAGGTGCATAAAAAAGGAAGTTTGAAAGTTTTGGAGCTTCATGCTGAATGGAGCGAAGAGTTTTATAGGGATATGGGTGACGCAGAATTCGCAAAAAAGAAGATTCAGGAAGTATTGAAGCAAAACTGTCTTATTTCCATCAGACTTGTTCTCCATCCTCCCAAAACGCTGCCGAGATCGGAAGGGAAAGCTGTCAGGATTGTTAGTTCTTCAGCGGAAAATGCAGTAACCTGATTAAATTTTTTTAACTCATTGGGGGTGAAACACATGTCAGAAACTCTTTTCTTTCAAGAGATGACGGAAGAACAAAAATACGAGCAGTTCATGAAACGCATTAATGCAGGAGAAAAAATTGAAGCCGATGATTGGATGCCGGATGATTATCGAATGACTTTAATCAAATTAATTTCAATGCATGGAATCAGTGAAATTATGGGAGCACTTCCTGAGAAGGAATGGGTGCCGAAAGCTCCCTCATTAAAACGCAAGCTGGGCATCATGGCAAAGGTGCAGGATGAGATGGGACATGGACAGCTATTGCTCCGGGTAGCGGAAGATTTAATGAAGCCCCTCGGCAAAACCCGTGAGGACATTATGCAGGATTTATTCAGCGGAAGACTGAAATTCCATAACGTCTTTCATATGGAAGCACCAACATGGGGAGATGCCGGCCTGATTGGCTGGCTGGTTGACGGTGCTGCAATTATAACTCAGACCAATATGCTTAATGCTTCCTATGGACCTTATGCAAGAGCGCTAAAGAGAATATGTGCTGAAGAGGTTTTCCATGCCCAGCATGGTGAAGCCATTATCATGGCGCTGGCGGAAGGAACCGCAGAGCAAAAGGCAATGGTTCAGGATTCGGTTAACCGCTGGTGGGAAGCACTGTTAATGTTCTTTGGGCCGGGTGACGCATCGACTACAGGAACCTCGAAACAGGATACAACGATAAAATACAAAATCAGGACAAAGACGAACGAAGACTTAAGACAAGACTTTTTTACAAAGTATATTCCACGCGTTCTTTCACTTGGCCTCACGCTGCCGGATGAGACGATGCATTTCGACCAGGATCAGGGGCTTTGGGTTTATAAGCAGCCTGATTGGAGCAGGTTCAAGGACATTATTAAAAATAATGGGCCAAAATCTCAGGAGCGACTTGGCCTCCGCCGTACAGCTTATGATACGAACAAATGGGTGCGCGAAGCTCTCAATACTGCAAACTAATCCATTGTGATGGGAGGGGTACCTTTGGGAAACGAAGGATTTTATCAGGAATTCGAAGTTTTTAGTCAAAGAACCGATACCTCGCCTCTGCAATATCAATTTTCCCTGCTGGCGCCAAATCGGGAGCTTGCACTCGTTATGGCGCAGGAAAATTTTATGAGGAGGGAGCCGGTTGCTGATATATGGGTCGTCAAACGCTCTGATATCCGGAAGCTCACGCCGGAAGAAAAGCGATCACTTCAGCGTCTGGATAACAAAGAATATCGCACGACAAAGGGATATGGATATCTGAAGAAAAAGTGGCGCCATTATGAGCAGGAAATGCTTGATGAAAAGGAGATTCTTTCATGGGGAGGGATGAAGAAAGGTGACTGAGTCAACAGGTAATCTGCCAATCGATGCAAAGATTAAGCCGGCACTGACATCATTATTGTATCAGCTGGCTGATGATGACTTCATCCTTGCCTACAGGGGTTCTGAATGGCTTGGCCTGGCTCCCCATATAGAAGAGGATGTCGCCTTTTCATCCATCAGTCAGGATACTATGGGCCATGCAGCCATGTTTTATCAGCTGCTGGCCGATCTTGGAGAAGGCAATGTAGACAGTCTAGCTCATGCACGAAAAACATCTGAAAGGAGAAATGCTATTCTTTTGGAACTGGTAAATGGTCCAGGACATTATTTGTCTTCTGCACAATATGACTGGGCATTTGCGGTTGTAAGAAATTATTTTTATACCCAGGCGAAAAAAGTCAGATTAGATTCTCTAAAAAACTCCTCTTACCAGCCTTTAGCAGAGGTGGCATTAAAGGTCAATATGGAGCTTTATTATCACCTGCTTCACTGGAAAACTTGGTTTATACAGCTGATGCAGGCTGGCGGGGAAGCCAGAACGAGAATGGAAGCGGCTATTCAGAGGGTATTAGCCGACTTTGAAGGAGTCCTGACCTTGGGACCGCTGGCAAAAGAGATGGCGGAAATTGGCCTCATTGAAAAGGAAGAAACATTAAAGCAGCGATGGCTGTTTATCATGAAGCCTGTTTTTGAGGCTGTCAATTTGGAAGTTTCAGAAGCAGACCTGGCTTTGAAAACTGGAAATGGACGTTTAGGGGAGCATACCGCCGACCTTGATGATGCATTGTCCACTTTGAGCGAGGTGTATAACACAAATCCAGCTGCAAGCTGGTAAGTTTTCAAAAGGGTGATGTAAATGGAGCAGGAACAATTATTGATAAAAACTGCGTTAGAAGCGCTTCATAATGTTAAAGACCCTGAAATAGACACCATTTCAATCGTTGATTTAGGGATGGTGGAACAGATTATGGTGGAGGGACATTTAGTTTTAATTAAACTCCTGCCCACTTTTATGGGATGCCCGGCACTTGATATTATTCGAAAAAACGTTGTAGCCGAGCTGGACAAAACAGGGAGCTTTGAAAAAATAGAAGTCCAGTTTATCTACCACCCGCCGTGGACGTCTGACAGGGTAACAGAGACAGGCAGGATTAAGTTAAAGGAATTCGGGATCGCGCCCCCTCCAAAATTCATAGATGAAACAGCCGAATGGCATGTGGATTGTCCTTTTTGCGGATCCGCATACACAACGATGGATAACCTTTTTGGCCCAACAGCCTGCCGCAGCATCTTATACTGCAAGTCCTGCAAAAACCCTTTTGAAGCCATGAAACCTGTTTCGACCATGATGTAGCCGGCATTATGCATTAAGATACATCAAAAAACTATTAAAAAATGAGAGGAAGTTGCCAAATGGTAAAATTAATCGCTCTTTATAAGCATCCTGAAAATAAGGAGGCATTTGATGATCATTATTTTAATACCCACGCTCCGCTTACAGCCAAAATTCCGGGTCTCCGTAAAATGGAAGTTACAAGGATTGTCGGCAGCCCTATGGGAGGCGAAGGAAAGTACTACTTGATGTGTGAAATGTACTATGACAGCCATGAAGCACTTCAGGAAGCCATGAGAACAGACGAAGGCAAGGCATCAGGAAAAGACGCCATGAAATTTGCAGGTGACATTATTACTTTAATGATCGGTGAAGAAGCAGATGAGTAAAAGCTATGAAACGATTGAAGTTTCACAGCATGGTAAGCTTGGATTAATTGCTTTGAACCGGCCTAAAGTTCTAAATGCTATCAACCGTGCAATGGTTTCAGAGATCCTTGATGCAATGGAGGGCTTTGAGGCCGACTCAAGCGTCAAAGCCATCGTATTAAGCGGCAAGGGAAGAGCATTTGCAGCCGGAGCAGATATTGATGAAATGGCAAATGACCAGTCCATCGATTTTGAGCTTCGCAATCAATTTAAAGATTGGGATCGTCTGGCCATGATCAAGAAACCGATTATCGGAGCTGTGCAGGGGTTTGCTCTTGGTGGAGGATTTGAGCTGGCGCTATGCTGTGATTTGCTATATGCAGCGGATAATGCGGAATTTGGGTTTCCCGAGGTTAACCTTGGTGTAATGCCAGGTGCAGGCGGGACGCAAAGACTTACTAAGCTTGTTGGGAAAACAAAAGCAATGGAATGGCTTTTTACCGGCAAAAGAATTACGGCAAGGGATGCCCTTCAACACGGCATTGTCAATCAGCTTATAGCAGAGGAGCTTCTGCTCGAAGAAACGATGAAAGCAGTTGAACAAATTGCCAGCCAGGCGCCCATCGCCATACGCCTCATAAAAGAAGCGGTCCTAAAGGCTGTTGACACTCCTTTGAACGAAGGAATGGAATTCGAAAGAAAGAATTTCTATCTGTTATTCTCTACAGAGGATCAAAAAGAAGGCATGAATGCTTTTATTGAAAAACGCAAGCCTCATTTTAAAGGAAAGTAGGGAGGTGTACATATCTAATGTTTGAAACTGTTAAATACGAAGTCGCAAACGGTGTAGCCTGGATATCATTAAACCGGCCCGAAAAGCTGAATGCGTTCACTGAACAGCTGAATAAAGAGGTCCAGCTGTCGGTCAAACAGGCGAGCAGGAATAAAGAAGTCAGATGTCTTGTCATTACAGGTGAAGGCCGTGCATTCTGCTCCGGCCAGGATCTCCAAGGGGTAAATGAGGAAATGGATCATGGAGAGGTTCTCCGGCGGTTCTATAATCCGATGGTAATGGAGATTCATAGATGCCAGAAACCTATTATCGCTGCTGTTAATGGGGTGGCAGCGGGTGCAGGCATGAGTCTTGCGTTAGCCTGCGATTTTAGGCTCCTTTCTGATAAAGCCAGTTTCATAGAAGCTTTTATTCATGTGGGGCTGGTGCCTGATGCAGGAAACCTGTACTTTTTGCCAAAGCTGATCGGCCATGCTAAAGCGATGGAGCTTGCTGTGTTCGGTGAAAAAATTAATGCAGAGGAAGCCAAAGAACTGGGCCTTGCTACTAAGGTTATTCCTATGGAGCAATGGCAAGCTGAAATCACTGTTTTTGCAGAGAGGCTTGCCAGTATGCCGACGGCAGCCATTGCCTTAATTAAGAAGAATCTGAAAGCGAGCTGGGAATCCACACTGGAAGAAAGTCTGGAAAGAGATGCACAGGGACAGAGGATTGCAGGATTAACTCTTGACCACAAAGAGGGTGTATCGGCATTTTTGCAAAAGCGTAAACCTGTGTTTCAAGGGAAATAGACTTTAAAAGACTATGAAGCTTACCCGCTATATGTTCTTTTCTGCGAGCATCTCGTATCGGGTGCTCGTCTTTTTTTAAACTGAAAGGAGGATTATATCATGAAGAATATAGTCGTGATCGGTTCTGGTGTCATGGGGCGCGGAATCGCTTATGTCAGTGCTGTCGGGGGCTTTCATACAACCCTTGTAGATATCAGCCAGGAGCAATTAATCCGTGCGGAAAAAGAGATTGACAGCATCTTTAAAAAGGGGCTAGCGAGGAATAAACTAACAGCTGCTGATATGGAAGAAAGCAAGAACCGGCTAACCTATTCTGTAAGCCTTGCACAGCATGTAAGCGAAGCGGACCTGGTTATTGAGGCAGTGCCTGAAGTGATGGATATAAAGAAAAATATCTTTGAAGTTATCGATCAGCATGCTTCAGAACATTGCTGTTTCGCAACAAACACTTCTACAATGAGTCCAACCGAGATTGGTTCCTTTACCAATCGCCCGGACAAAGTGATTGCCATGCACTTCTTTAATCCCGTCCATAAAATGCCGCTGGTAGAAATTATTAAAGGACTTGAAACGAGCGAAGAAACAGCACAGACAATAAAACGTGCAGCTGAAAGAATGGGTAAAGAAACAGTAGTCATTAATGAGTTTCCGGGCTTCGTCACAAGCAGGATTAGTGCGCTCGTGGGAAATGAGGCATTTTATATGCTTCAGGAAGGCCTGGGCACACCTGAAGAAATTGATAAAGCTATTAAGCTTGGGCTTAACTATCCAATGGGGCCGTTCGAACTGGGAGACCTTGTCGGACTCGATACGCGCCTGAATAATCTAAAATATCTTCACAGCAAGCTGGGTGAAAAATACCGTCCGGCACCTCTTCTTGAACAATACGTAAAAGCTGGCAGGCTTGGACGCAAAACGGGCAGAGGTGTTTATGATTACACTGCCAGAGAGGAAGTCAGGCAATGAGAAAAGCAGTAATCGTTGATGCTGTCAGGACTCCGATTGGAAGATATAAAGGTGCTTTAAAGGATATTCGTCCCGATGATTTGGGAGCCGCCGTTATTAGCGCTTTGATGGAAAGAAACCCACAGGTGAATCCTGCAGAAATTGAAGAGGTTATCTTGGGAAATGCAAATCAGGCAGGAGAAGATAATCGCAATGTCGCAAGGATGTCAGCACTGCTCGCCGGTTTGCCTGTCGAAGTGGCTGCTTCAACCGTTAATCGGCTTTGCGGATCTGGTCTAGATGCTGTTAATTATGCTGCACGCGCAATTTTGGCGGGAGAAGGTGATATTTTTATCGCTGGAGGGACGGAAAGCATGACCCGTGCGCCATTTGTCATGGCAAAGCCGAGCAGCGAGTTTCCGAGAGGGAATATGGAAATGTTTGATACCACCATTGGCTGGCGATTTACAAACAGCAGACTTGAGGATATGTATGGTGCTGAAAGCATGCCAAAGACAGCAGAGAATGTGGCAGAAAAATATGGTATATCACGTGAAGAGCAGGATTTGTTTGCTCTTGAAAGCCAGAGGAGAGCAAAATCAGCAGTAGAAAACGGCTTATTTGATGATGAAATCATTCCAGTTACATATATGGATAAAAAAGGGAAGGAAATAACGATTTCACATGATGAGCATCCGCGTCCGGAAACAACTTTTCAAAAGCTCTCCAGTTTAAAGCCGATTTTCCAGGGTGGAACTGTCACGGCGGGCAATGCGTCAGGGGTTAACGATGGTGCCTCGGCATTACTGCTGATGTCTGAGGAAAAAGCACGTGAACTGGGAATCAAGCCTCTTGGAACTTATATTGTCTCCGCAGCAGCAGGTCTTGAGCCGTCGGTTATGGGAGCAGGTCCGATTTATTCTACTCAGAAAGCCTTGAAGAGGGCTGGACTTGCCATGAATGATCTAGACTTAATTGAATTAAATGAAGCCTTTGCTTCTCAATCCCTCGCCTGCATCAAAGAATTGGGCGCTGATCCGGATCGGGTAAATGTAAATGGGGGAGCGATTGCATTTGGCCATCCTCTGGGGGCAAGCGGCGCCCGTATCCTGACAACGTTATTGCATGAGATGAGGCGCAGGAATTCTAAATATGGCCTCGCAACGATGTGTGTTGGGGTTGGGCAGGGAATATCCACCATTGTTGAGCGCTGACCATAGAGATGTTCATCTCTATGGTTTTTAAGATTTTAGGAATAATAAATGATAATTTAGTATGCTAAAAAGTATTTTTCAAAATTGCCTAATTTTAGTACAATAATATATAACATAATTTTTCCGTTCAACCCACATGACGAAATGAGGATGAATGCAAGTTGAATACAAGATCTATGATTTTCACACTTTATGGGGATTATATTACACATTATGGCAGTAAAATTTGGATAGGCAGTCTAATAAAGCTTTTAAGTGAGTTCGGGCACAATGACCAGTCTGTCAGAGCGGCTATTTCAAGAATGAATAAGCAGGGCTGGGTGAGTGCAGAAAAAATAGGCAATAAAAGCTATTATTCCTTATCGCCAAGAGGACAGAAAAGAATTGAGGAAGCTGCTAAGCGTATTTTTAAGTTAAAGCCAGAAGAATGGGATGGTGAGTGGCGCATCCTGATGTATACCATCCCGGAGGAAATACGAAATGTAAGGGATGAGCTGCGTAAGGAGCTTGTATGGAGCGGTTTTGGATCCATGTCTAGCAGCTGCTGGATTTCAGCTAATAATCTTGAAAAACAGGTTTTTGACCTGATTGAGAAATATGATATTGCCAACTATGTTGACTTCTTTATTGCCCGCTATGCTGGTCCGCATAAAAATAAAGAAATAGTAGAGAAAAGCTGGAACCTGACAGAAATTAATGAAAAATATCAGGAGTTTATTTCTCAATACAGCCAGAAATATATTATTGATAAAAATAAAATTTTGAAAGGAAACATGTCTGATGCAGAGTGTTTCGTAGAGAGAACCAAGCTGGTGCATGAATACCGGAAGTTTCTATTTGTGGATCCAGGACTTCCTGAAGAACTTCTTCCGGATAAGTGGCTTGGCAGTCATGCTGCTGCTTTATTTAGTGAGTATTACAAAGAGTTGGCAGAACCCGCATCCAGATTCTTTGAGAGTGTTTTTAAGGAAGGAAATGAACTGAAAAACAGAGATGCCGATTATGACGCATTAAATCATCCCTACATGGTTGAGTAACAAAGCCACCCTGCTGAAGAGAACGCAGGATGGCTCTTTTTTTAACATTTTTTCAATTGTCAAACTATTAAAATTAGTATAACATTATTTTAACGAAGGAGGAATTTAATTGAATAGACTAACCGATATTTTAAATGTTAAATATCCAATTATCCAAGGCGGCATGGGTAATATAAGCAATGCTGTATTAACAGCAGCGGTATCTGAAGCTGGCGGGCTTGGCACAATTGGTGCGGGAACAATGCCTCCTGAGGAGGTAAATAAAATAATAGAGGAGACTAAGAGCTTAACAGATAAGCCCTTTGCCGTAAACATTGCTTTAAGTGTTTCCCCTTATGTTAAGGAAGTCTTATCCCTGGTCATTAAACATAAAATTCCTGCAGTATCCCTTTCTGCCGGAAATCCTGCGCCTTTTATACCCAGGCTGCATGAAAATGGAGTGAAGGTCATTACTGTGGCAGCTTCTGTAAGGCAGGCGCTGAAAGCTGAGGCAGCCGGTGCTGATGTCATTGTGGCGGAAGGGTATGAGGCAGCGGGAATAAATAGTGCTCTTGAAACTACTACACTTGTATTGATCCCTCAAATAGCAGCCAAAGTCTCAGTTCCAGTGGTGGCAGCAGGAGGAATTGGGGATGGTAAAGGGCTTGCTGCCATGCTTGCCCTGGGGGCGAGCGGTGTTCAAATGGGCACAAGATTCATTGCAACCAAAGAGGCTCCCTTTCATCCGCAATATAAAAAGAACATTATTGAAGCATCTGATCATGAAACAGTTGTAGTAGGAAGATCAGTAGGACGGATAAGAAGAGTGCTTTCCACCGGCTATGCCAATAAATTACTGAATTACGAAAAACAGGGCATCTCTTTTGAGGAGTTTAATAAGCTCACTTCTGAAGACTATCATAAAATTGGAGCGATAAAAGGAAACGGTGAGGAAGGTTTTATGAACAGCGGCCAGATAGCCGGCCTGATTGCTGATCTTCCGCGTGTGAAGGAACTTATGGATAAAATGATCGAGGATGCGGATCTTCAGCTTCAATATGCTAAGAAGCTATTAAACTAGCAAGGAGGGATTCAAACACCTGCTTGCTTTTTTGTCGGTTTATTAAATATATCAAATTTTTAGAATATTATTGACACTCAAAGGCTTAGGGTGATAATATAACGATGTATTTACGATAACTAAAGTAAATATCATATAAATGGTAATAACCATTTATTCACTTCATCATGTAAGCGCATACATATTGTAGAAGCTATCAGCCAGCTGATAGTTAATAATGTTTTATAGGGGGTCATATAATGAAAAAATCGTTGAAAGCTTTTTCTTTATTAATGGCTGCAGGCATGCTCGTTTTGAGTGGATGCGGACAGGAGAAATCCAGCAGCTCTTCTTCAGAAGGAAATGAAAAGAAGCAATACACAATTGGCATCTCACAATTTGTCGAACATCCTTCCCTGGATGCAGCGACTGAGGGATTTAAAAAGGCTCTGGATGATGAAGGCTTTAAAGAAGGAGATAATGTAAAATTTGATTTCCAAAATGCTCAGGCTGACATGAACAATACCCAGTCGATTGCCAATAATTTTGTCGGCGATAAAGTGGATATGATCTTTGCAAACGCCACTCCAAGTGCCGTCAGTGCCCTTAATGCGACTAAAGACATTCCAATTCTCTTTACATCTGTTACAGACCCTGTCGGTGCGGGTCTTGTTGAATCATTTGATCAGCCTGGAGACAATATTACAGGAACTACAGATAACCACCCGGAAGGAACTTCAAAAACCATTGATTTTATGATTGATGAAGCAGGTGTTAAAAAAATTGGCATCATCTACAATTCCGGAGAGCAAAATTCCGAGGTTCAGGTTAAACAAGTCAAAGAACTTGCAGAACCAAAAGGTGCAAAGATTGTGGAAGCCTCTGTTTCAACCTCTGCTGAGGTAAAGCAGGCTGCTGACTCACTTGTTGGAAGAGTGGATGCAATCTATATCCCTACGGATAATACAGTAGTATCGGCTCTTGAATCCGTTATCTCAGTCGCTGACAGCAAAAAAATTCCTTTATTCGTTGGAGAGCTGGATTCTATGAAACGCGGAGCTATAGCAGCCAGCGGATTCAACTACTTTGATCTTGGCTATCAGACAGGCAAGATGGCCGCTGAGATTCTTAAAGGAAACAAAAAGCCTTCAGAAATCCCTGTTGAGCTACCTGGAAGCCTGAAACTGGTCATCAATAAAAAAGCAGCTGAAGCGCAGGGCCTTGAAGTAAAAGAGGAATGGGCTGATTTCGCAGAATTTCATGAAGAGTAAAAAAACCTGCCGGCTGGAATTACATAATCTGGCCGGCTGCTTTTTAAGCTAAGCCTAAAAGAATTAAACAAAGGGTGTGATACTTAGTGTTTACAGCGATCTTCGGTGCATTTGAGTCAGGAATTATATACGCGATTATGGCACTTGGAGTATATCTTTCCTTCAGGGTCCTGGATTTTCCGGATTTAACAGTCGATGGGAGTTTTGTGACTGGAGCGGCTGTAGCTGCAACTATGATTGTCAGCGGAGCTAATCCGTTTCTTGCTACAGTAATTGCTTTATTTTCCGGTTTTATTGCCGGCTGCCTGACAGGTATTATTCATACTTTCGGAAAAATTAATGCTCTTTTATCAGGAATCCTGATGATGATTGCTCTATATTCGATAAACCTTCGCATCATGGGGAAATCAAATGTTCCTCTCTTAAATACAGAGACAGCCATGACACATGTAAGAGAGTTTTGGGATAAAACGGGAATCGATTCTTTCTTTAATGCAATCTTGTCCATGATTGGCCTTGGCGACAGTCTTCCGAGGACATGGGGAATTATTCTTTTTATGTTAGCAGTGACATTGGTTATTAAATTTTTGACAGATCGCTTTCTTCAAACTGAAATTGGTTTAGCTTTAAGGGCAACAGGCGACAACAAGAGGATGATCCGCAGTCTTTCGGCCAATACCAATATGATGGTGATTTTAGGGCTGGGCCTTTCCAATGCGATGGTCGCTTTCTCAGGTGCTCTGATTGCCCAGCAGGGCGGATTCGCTGATGTTGGCATGGGGATCGGAATGATTATTATCGGACTGGCGTCAGTTATTATAGGCGAGGCCCTGTTCGGAACAAAAACGATTGCCAGAACAACTTTAGCGGTTATTGGCGGAGCCATTATCTATCGAATCGTGGTTACCATGGCACTAAGGGTAGAGTTCCTTGAGCCGGGTGATATGAAGCTGATTACCGCCACAATCGTCATACTCGCATTAATCATGCCGAAGATCATAGACCGCACCAAGGAAAAGAAGAGGAAAGCTAAACGTCTTGCAGGAAGTATGGATATTAGTGAATTGCCATCAGGCAGAAAGGATGAGGCTGGTGCTGCAATTAAATCAGATTCATAAAGTCTTCAATGAAGGAACACCTGATGAAAAAATCGCACTAGATACAATCAATCTTACATTGAATGAAGGAGACTTTGTCACAGTCATAGGTAGTAATGGGGCAGGGAAATCCACTTTAATGAATATTATCTCGGGCGTGATGATTCCTGATGTTGGGTCTGTTTTTATTGACAGCCAAAATGTCACTGGCATGTCAGAATATAAACGGTCAAAGCTGATAGGCAGGGTTTTTCAGGATCCGATGGCTGGTACTGCCCCGTCCATGACCATAGAAGAAAATCTCGCCATGGCATATTCAAGGAATAAAACAAGAACTTTACGAAAAGGAGTGACGAAAAAGCGAAGAGACTATTTCCGTGAAGTTCTGGAGACCCTGCATCTGGGCCTTGAAAACCGCCTAAATGCCAAGGTTGGTTTATTATCAGGAGGAGAGCGGCAGGCGCTTTCATTGTTAATGGCAACCTTCACAGAGCCCTCCATTCTATTGCTGGATGAACACACAGCAGCTCTGGATCCTGCACGTGCAGAGCTTATTACGAATCTTACAAAAGAAATTGTTCAAAAGTACAATTTAACAACCTTAATGGTCACTCATAATATGCAGCAGGCGCTGGATTTAGGAAACAGGCTGATCATGATGGATAAAGGACAGATTATTCTTGAAGTGGATGAAACACAGAAACAGCACCTGACAATTGAACAGCTATTAAATGAATTTCAGCGAATTCGCGGAACAAAAATGGCAAGTGATCGTGCGCTGCTTTCTTAGAAAAATAAAAAGGATTAGCCAATATGCTGGTTAATCCTTTTTACATGGGATCAAATCAAAAGAATTTTTAAAGTTTTTACAATTTATTGACTATTTATTTAACGTAATGGTATCATATCGTTAAATAAACGTCATACATATTTTATGATCAAAAGGGAGGGATGTTATGAAACCTGGGCTGCAGATTGGGAACCAGGCAGTTATCCATGCAGTGGTTTCTCCTGAGATGTTCGCACAATTTGAAGGCGAGGTCATTCATCCTGTCTATTCAACTGTAACCATGATCTATCACATGGAGCTGGCCTCCCGCCTCCTGATCACTCCTTATTTAGATAAGGATGAAGAAGGGATGGGGGGAGCTGTTTCTGCCAGGCATTTATCACCATCAGCTGAAGGATCCTCCATAGTCATAACAGCTACCGTATCGAAGCTGGAAGGAAATTCAGTTTACTCAAATGTAACAGTTCACAATGGAGAAGTTCTGGCTGGAGAAGGGGAAGTGAAACAGGTTATCTTGAAGAAAAGCAGGATTTCAGAAATGTTAAAGAAAGATTAAAAGAATAGGAATATTAGAGCTCAAAACCATTTTTATTTTCAATATTATTGTAAGCGCTACCATAAATAAAGGGGAGAATGAGATGACAGATATGTTTCAAAAAATTAAAGATCATGAACAAGTTGTTTTCTGCAACGATGAATCTACAGGATTGAAGGCTATTATTGCCATCCACAGCACCAGATTGGGGCCAGCATTAGGTGGCTGCCGTATGTTTCCCTACAACAGTGTAGACGACGCCCTTGAAGATGTTCTCCGATTATCAAAAGGCATGACTTATAAATGCGCTGCTGCCGATTGTGACTTCGGGGGCGGGAAGGCTGTTATTATCGGGGATCCGGCAAAGGATAAAACACCTGAGCTGTTCCGTGCTTTTGGCCAATTTGTGGAATCATTGAACGGACGCTTCTACACTGGCACGGACATGGGAACTACTACGGAAGATTTCGTTCATGCCTTAAAAGAAACGAACTGCATTGTAGGGGTTGATGAGGTTTACGGCGGAAGCGGCGATTCTTCCGTACCAACGGCTCAGGGTGTTATATACGGGCTGCAGGCAACAAATAAAGCACTAAGCGGAACAGATGACCTTTCAGGCAAAAGTTATGCTATTCAGGGGCTGGGCAAGGTTGGATATAAAGTCGCAGAAAGACTGCTGGAAGAAGGGGCAGATTTATTTGTTACAGATATAAGCCAGCAGGCAATCAATCAGCTTCTCAGTAAGGCAAAAGAAATTGGAGCAGGTGTGAAAGTGTTATCAAGCAATGAAATATATGATGCTCCGGCCGATATTTTTGTTCCATGTGCAATGGGCGGCATCATTAATGATGACACAATTGACCTGCTTAAGGTTAAAGCGGTTGTAGGCTCTGCGAATAACCAGCTGATGGATATACACCATGGACAAATTCTTAAAAATAAAGGTATTTTATATGCTCCCGATTATATCGTTAATGCCGGGGGATTAATCCAGGTTGCAGATGAATTATATACACCTAATAAAGAAAGAGTACTCCGCAAAACGAAAGCCATTTATAACTCTCTTCTGAACATCTACGAACATGCTGAAGCAAAAGGTATTACAACAGTTGAAGCATCCAACCAATTCTGTGAAAGCCGAATTGAAGCGCGAACACGCAGAAACAGCTTTTTCTCCCATATGAAACGCCCGAAATGGGCAGTAAGAACCTAATTTTTTTGCTCGGATAACAATATTTTTACAGTATTAAAGTTTAATAAATAATTTACCGGCCAAAGGGTGAGAAGATGGAAAACCACTTTCCGATCAGACAAATAATGGACGAAAATGGAACGATCATCAATTCCGAATATAAAGGAAAAGTAACAGAAAAACTTGTAAAAGAGTTTTATAGACTTATGGTTAGAATCCGTACTTTTGACCGAAAAGCTATTTCACTTCAGCGGCAGGGCAGGATAGGCACCTATGCTCCTTTTGAAGGACAGGAGGCTTCCCAGGTCGGAACGGCTGCTGCCCTGGAGGAGCACGATTGGTTGTTTCCTACCTATCGTGACCACGGAGCAGCTATGATCTTTGGCCACTCCCTGCGTAATATCCTGTTATTTTGGAATGGAAGAAATGAAGGATGTGTGCCGCCTGAGGGAAAGAAAATTTTCCCTCCGGGCATTCCGATCGCGACACAAATTCCCCATGCAGCAGGAGCTGCATTTGCAGAAAGGAAAAAAGGCACGGCCAATGCTGCAATTGCTTATTTTGGTGATGGTGCTACCTCTGAGGGGGATTTTCATGAAGGATTGAATTTCGCAAGCGTATTTAAAGCCCCTGTAGTCTTTTTTAATCAGAATAATCAGTATGCCATTTCTGTTCCTTTTGAGAAGCAGATGAATACCAAAACGATTGCCCAGAAAGCACTGGCATATGATATTCCGGGAGTAAGAGTCGACGGGAATGACGTTTTCATGGTGTATTTTGAAACATTAAAAGCCTTAGAGAGGGCCCGTAAAGGTGAAGGGCCGACCCTGATTGAAGCGGTGACGTGGAGATACGGGGCCCATACTACAGCGGATGATCCATCCAAATACCGAGAACAATCAGAAAGCAATAGCAGAAGACAGGAGAGCGACCCTATTTTAAGACTGGAGCGCTGGATGAAAAATGAAGGAGTATTTGATGAAAGCTGGCAGCAGGCAGCAGAAGAGGAAGCAGCAGCAGAAGTAGATAAAGCTGTTGCAGAAATGGAAGAATTTCCACCTGCAGATCCTGCCGTCATTTTTGACCATGTCTTTGCTGAACCTACATGGCAAATCAAACAGCAGAAAGAAGAATACCTGAAGCTGATTGGAGGCGGCCGATCATGAAAACAGCAGTGGGAGCAAAAACCATGACATTAGTGCAAGCCATTACGGATGCATTAGATACTATGCTGAATGAAAAGGAAGAGGTTTTGCTGCTGGGTGAGGATATCGGGAAGAACGGAGGTGTTTTCCGTGCAACCGATGGTCTTCAGGCTAAGTATGGAGAAGGCCGTGTTATCGATACCCCTTTAAGTGAAGCCGGTTTTGTCGGAGCGGGGATCGGGATGGCTGTTAATGGATTTTTGCCGGTGATTGAAATTCAGTTTCTCGGCTTTATTTATCCTGCATATGAACAAATCATGACCCATGCGTCAAGACTCCGGATGCGGACAATGGGACATTTTACTGTTCCGATGGTTATAAGGGCTCCTTATGGTGCAGGAGTCAGGGCACCAGAAATTCACTGTGATTCAACAGAAGCCATTTTTACTCATATGCCCGGCATCAAAGTCGTCTGTCCATCCAGTCCGTATGACGCCAAGGGACTGCTGATTGCCGCGATTGAGGATCCGGATCCTGTTTTGTTTCTTGAGCCGATGCGCTGCTATCGTTCAGCCAGAGAAGAAGTTCCGGAAGGGAAGTACACTGTTGAAATAGGAAAAGGCAAAAAGCTTATGGATGGAGACGATGTAACGGTCATTACGTGGGGAGCAATGGTCCCGGAGGCTATGAAAGCGGCAAAGCAGATGAGGGAAAATAACATTTATTGTGATGTCATTGATCTAAGAACCCTCTACCCGCTGGATAAAGATGTAATTGCCGAATCTGTGCAAAAGACAGGGCGAACGGTTATTGTGCATGAAGCTCATGCCACCGGGGGAGTTGGAAATGATGTGCTTGCCATCATTAATGATACATCCTTCTTATATCAGAGAGCACCTGCAGAACGGGTTACTGGGTTCGATGCGCCCGTTCCATATTTTGGTTTTGAAGATCACTATCTGCCAACTCCGGCTAGGATTAAGCAGGCAATCGAAAAAGTTATGAAGTTTTAGGAGGGGAAGCCATGGAGGTAAAACTGCACGATATTGGAGAGGGAATGACGGAGGCTGATATAAATTGCTTCCTGGTTAAGCCGGGAGATAGTGTCAAAGCAGATGATCCGCTTGTTGAAGTACAGACTGATAAAATGACTGCTGAAATACCTGCCCCGAAAGCAGGCATTATAAAGGAATTTACCGTGCAGCCTGGCGATACGGTTAAGGTGGGCTCGACCATATTAATTTTAGAAACTGCTGGTGAGGAAGGCGTAAATGAGGTTAATTCCTCTGCTCCTGCTTATTCACAGCCTCCCCAAAAGGAAAAGCAATCGTTTGTAGCATTCAAAGGAAAACGGGTGCTTGCTTCTCCTTTCACAAGAAAAATAGCGCGTGATAATGAAATTGCTATAGAAAAAGTCACGGGGACAGGTCCTGCCGGCCGTGTTTTGGATGAAGACATCTATCAGTACATAGGTGCCCTTCAAGCACCGCCAGCTCATGAGGAACAGGAGCAAGCAGCTTTAAGGGATCCCTTAAAGAACAATGCTGCTGAAAAGGTAATAGTTCCATTTAGGGGCAGACGGAAGCAGATTGCCAAGAAAATGGCACAATCCTTTTTTACCATTCCCCATTGCACACATTTTGAGGAGATAGATGTAACCGAACTGATTACTTTCAGAGAAGAAATTAAATCCCGAAAACAAAGTATTTCAGCAACAGCCTTTTTCTTGAAGGCTTTGTCGATATGCCTTAAGGAATTTCCTGTGTTCAATGCTGTGCTGCATGAAGAAAAGGAAGAAATACATTTGGCAGGTGAACATAATATTGGCATTGCGGTTGATACGGAAGAAGGACTAATCGTTCCGGTGATCAAGCATGTTGAAAATAAGACAATCAGAGACATTCATACAGAAATGAAAAAGCTTACGGAAAAAGCAATGGCAAATAGGCTTTCGGTTAAAGAAATATCCGGCGGGACATTCACGATCAGCAATGTGGGTCCGCTTGGCGGAAGCTTTGGAGCGACACCGATAATTCAGCATCCTCAAACAGCACTGGTATCTTTTCATAAAACAAAAAAGATGCCTGTCGTGACAGATGATGATCAAATAGTGATTCGGTCCATAATGAATATTTCTATGTCTTTTGATCATAGAGTGGCGGACGGTGCAACAGCAGTGCGGTTTACAAACCGGCTGGCTGAATTGATCAAAAATCCAAAAATGCTTGTTCTGGAGATGGTATAAATGGTAGTTGGAGAACTGGCACATGAGCGTGATGTCATCATTATCGGCGGCGGACCTGGAGGTTACCACGCTGCGATTCGTGCTGCCCAGCTTGGACGCAGTGTTACTTTAATTGAAAAAGACCAGCTTGGCGGGATTTGTTTAAATAAAGGCTGCATA
Organism: Cytobacillus sp. FSL R5-0377; assembly: GCF_038004385.1. Lineage (NCBI taxonomy): Bacteria > Bacillati > Bacillota > Bacilli > Caryophanales > Bacillaceae > Cytobacillus > Cytobacillus sp. FSL R5-0377. The sequence continues at coordinate 368,431 of NZ_JBBORA010000001.1, read as the reverse complement.
CCTTCAAAAGTTCTAACACAGGCTGCAGAAAAATTCACTTCAATCCAGGAAGGGGAAAATTGGGGACTTGTAGGAGAAGATATCTCTTTAAACTTAAACAAGCTTCAAGATTATAAGCAGAAGAAAATTGAACAGCTCCGGTCAGGGGTTGAAGCTCTTTGTCATGCTAATAAAATTGAAGTTCTGAATGGTTCGGCATTTTTTTTGTCAGAGGATAAGATTGGCATAGAAAATGGAGATCAATTTGATGTCTATCGATTTCAACATGCCATAATAGCGTCCGGAGGAAGACCGGAAAAGCCTCATTGGACCAAAGAATTAAGTGGTTTAGTATTTGATCAGCATTCTATTTCAGAATTAAGTGAAATACCCGATAAACTAGTAATCTATGGCAGTGATTACATTTCCCTTGAGATAGGTATGGCTTATCAGGCTCTGGGGTCAAATGTGACTCTGATTCTAGATGATGGGAAAGAGGATTTTGACTTTGATCAATCCATTTGCCGGGAATTGAAGAGGATTTTGAAAAAGAAAAAAATAGACATTGTAAGAAATTCGGAAGTATCGGAACTGCAGCATATTGAAGGAATGTTAACAATAACTTTAAAGAGAAAAGATAAAAGTGAAACCATTTCAGGCACACATTTATTTGTTTCCTCTTCCATTAGACCAAATACTGACCAGCTGGGGCTTTCCCGTATAGGGGTGGAACAATGTGAAGCAGGGTTTATAAGGGTTGACTGGCAAAGCCGGACAACACAAAAACATATTTTCGCAGTCGGTGATGTAACAGAAGGTCCTGCACTTGCTGTAAAAGCTATTAAACAAGGAAAAACAGCGGCAGAAGCAATTGCGGGAATTAAATCTGAATCAGATTTCCATTTCATACCGATTGCAGCACATACACAGCCTCCGATTGCAAGTGCAGGGTTAACGGAGCAGGAAGCCGTTAACCTGGGCTATGACATTGAAATTGGAGTATCATCATTGTCTGCCAATGGATTCAGCACCTTGAGCGGGAAAAAAGAAGGATTTATTAAAGTGATCAGCTGCCGGGAAAAACAAGTTCTTCTGGGTATCCACATGGTGGGATCCGGAGCGATTGAACTCATTTCATCCGGAATTACTGCATTGGAAATGGGGGCAAGGGAAGAGGATTTAATTTTCCCAAACTATCCTCATCCAAGTGTGAATGAAGGTTTGCTTGAAGCTGTAGAGGCTGTACGGAACAGGGCAATCCACATTCCCCCAACAAGCAAAAAAACGCAAAAAGTAAAAGTATAAATTACTTTAATGCAGAAGTGCATTATAGCTTTAACTTGAACTCTTGAGAACATATATATGTTTCCTATATGATAAATTCAAAATATTAATAATATTAAAAACGGAGGGGTAAGCATGCAAGATGAAAAATTGTTAAATGATCAAAAAACAGCCGATTTCTTTCCAGTGAAGGAGGTAGATTATTTAGAAATATACTCAGGTAATGCAAAACAGTCCTGCCATTATTTCTGCACAGCTTTCGGCTTTAAGCCAGTTGCTTATTCCGGCCTTGAAACCGGCAATCGGGAAACAGTGTCTTATGTTCTTCAGCAGAGAAAGATTCGCCTGGTGATCACGGGGACGTTGAATGATAGTTCCAGAGTTTCACATTTTATCAAAAAGCATGGAGATGGAGTAAAAGACATAGCTTTAGCTGTTGACGATGTTGAAAAGGCATACAAAGCGGCAGTTGAAAGAGGTGCAATCGAAATACAGCCTCCAGCGGAAATAAAGGATGAACACGGCACAGTGAAAAAGGCTGTAATTGGTACATATGGAGATACCATTCACACACTTGTTGAACGAAATAACTATAAAGGGGTCTTCATGCCAGGCTTTGAGCCATATCAGACTGAAGTGCCGTTTGAGGATGCAGGATTTATCGGAATCGACCATGTTGTTGGTAATGTAGAGAGAATGGAAGAATGGGTAAATTATTATGCAAATGTAATGGGCTTCAAGGAAATGAAGCACTTCACAGATAAAGATATTACAACAGAATATTCCGCACTGATGTCCAAGGTAATGCATAATGGCGGCCGGATTAAGTTCCCGATTAACGAGCCGGCAGAAGGAAAACGGAAATCGCAGATTGAAGAATACCTTGAATACTACAATGGGCCTGGAGTCCAGCACCTGGCCATTTTGACAGAAGATATTGTCAGCACTGTCAGCATCCTCCGCAAAAACGGGGTGGAATTTCTAAGCACTCCTGATTCCTATTATGAAATGCTTTCTGAGCGAGTGGGGAAGATTGACGAAGAAATTGGAAAATTAAAGGAATTAAATATTCTCGTTGACCGTGATGATGAAGGATATCTGCTTCAAATTTTCACAAAACCAATCGTAGACCGTCCGACCCTATTCATTGAAGTCATTCAGCGTAAAGGTGCCAGAGGATTTGGTGAAGGCAACTTTAAAGCACTCTTTGAATCTATCGAACGTGAGCAGGAAAGACGGGGGAATTTATAACTTTCAGCTTAAAAGGGAGAATTGCTTTCTCCCTTTTTTAATAATTAAAGAAGGAGGCGATGCAGATGGCTAAAATCCAGACAAAAAGCGCTTTAGAGAAAATTATCTCTTATCCGCTGGGCAGTTCACCGGAAGAGATTAAAGAGAAGTACAATTTAATGGCTGTCCGGAAAATGTCTGATAATGAAAATGTATATGGCTGTTCACCTGAAGTCAGGAACAATATCAGTAAAGCAATGAACAGTCTATACTTTTACCCGGATGGCACTGTTTCCCTGCTTATACGCAAATTGGCCGGATTCTACAATGTTAGGGAAGATAATTTTCTGGTCAGCAATGGTTCAGAAGAGATCATCCGGCTATTGACTAGAGCTTACATAAGTCCTGGAGATGAAGCTGTCATGGCACAGAATACATTTCCGCGATATGAAACAAACGTCGTGATAGAAGGCGGCATTGCCATAACTGTACCGCTTCAAAACGGAACTCATAATCTGAATGCCATGTATGAGAAGATTAACGAAAAAACCAAAATGGTATTTGTCTGCAATCCAAACAACCCTACAGGAACTATTGTCGGCAAATCAGAACTGCTGCAGTTCATTGAAAATGTTCCTCCCAATATCCTGATTATTCTTGATGAAGCATACTATGAATATGTGAATTCCAAGGATTATCCAGATTCTATACCGCTTCTTAAACAGAAGCCTAACTTAATCATTCTAAGAACTTTTTCAAAAATCTACGGCCTTGCAGGGCTCCGTGTCGGCTATGGAATCATGCATAAGGAGATCGTGAATGACCTTCATAAGGTAAAGGATGTTTTTAATGTCAACCACCTGGCGCAGGCTGCCGCTGCTGCAGCGTTAAATGATCAGGAATTTATCAGGGACTGTGCTGAAAAAAATGCACAGGAAATGGAATATGTGTGCAAAGAACTAAAGGAATTACACGTCGGCTATTTTCCTTCTCAAACCAATTTTATTTATATTTTCAGCCAGCATCCTATTGCAGACAACTTGATTGCCAATGGCCTGGTAGTCCGAAAAATGAAGCTTGAAGGATATCCTGATGCCTTTCGAATGACTTTAGGAACAAGGGAAGATAATGAAGCCGCATTAGCTGTAATAAAAAAACTCTTGAATGAAGAGGCGGTGTAGAGCATATGGAATTAAATCCGCAGAGTCTTGAATGGAAGGACGCATATAAGCTGATGGTAGGCTCCATTCTGCCTCGTCCCATTGCGTTTGTTACTACTATAGATACAGATGGAAATGTCAATGCAGCTCCATTTAGCTTTTTTACTGCCATATGTGCAGATCCGATGCTTATTTGCTTTTCACCGATGCGAAGAGGGTCTGATGGCTCTAAGAAAGATACGCTTGCTAATATTGAAGCCACTAAGGAATTCGTTATTAACATAGTCAGTGAAGAATTTACTGAAAAAATGAATATATGTGCTGCAGATTATCCGGCTGGTACAGACGAACTGGGTGAAGCTGGTCTTGAAAAGGAAAAAAGTGCCGCTGTTAAGCCTCCTCGGGTAAAAGAATCAAAAGTCCATCTGGAATGCAGTCTTTACCAGGTACTTCACTTTGGAGAACATCCTGGTTCCGGAAGTCTCGTTATTGGAAAAGTGGAGCATGTGCATGTTGCGGAAGAGCTTTATGAAAATGGAAGGATTAATTCTGAAAAGCTGAAGCCTGTTGGCCGGATGGCAGGACATATTTACACGAGGCCAATGACTGATGTATTTGAATTGATCCGAAAAACGGACCCAAGGTGATACTATGAAATTCATAACCTTTCAAAAACCTGATGGATCCATAAGAGCTGGCTGGCTGAAGAATGAGGAGTATGCGGTCGATATGCATGAAGCCACCAATGGTGTTCTTCCAAAAACAATGCTTGATTTTCTTGAAAATCATGAGTTTTTTATGGAATACCTATCTTCAAGCTCTAAACTGAAGAATACTGATAGAGGAGTTTATCCTTTATCTGACGTTAAATTAATGGCACCACTGCCAAATCCAAAAAGCTTTCGGGATTTCTATGCTTTCGAAGAACACGTAAAAACGGCAAGAGCCAACCGCGGACTTGATATGATTCCCGAATGGTATGAAATCCCTGTATTTTATTTTTCTAACCATCTGAGCATTAAGGGGCCGAATGAAGAGATTTCGCCTCCTAAGGATTGCCAATGGCTTGATTACGAACTCGAAATTGCCTGTATCATCGGTAAAGAAGGAAAGGATATAAAAGCTGGTGAAGCAGATGATTATATTTTCGGATATTGCATCTTAAATGACTGGAGTGCAAGAGATATTCAGCGAAAAGAAATGAAGGTAGGCCTTGGTCCAGCTAAAGGGAAAGATTTTGCCTCATCAATCGGACCGTATATCGTGACAAAGGATGAGCTTGAGAATTTCCGTGTTGAAAATGGGTATGATTTTCTCATGACCGCTAAAGTTAATGGAACTCTTTTATCAGAGGGGAATATGCAGGATATCTATTATTCCTTTTATGAAATGATTGAACGGGCTTCTGACGGTGTAACCCTCTGCCCAGGTGAAATGATCGGCTCTGGAACAGTAGGAAGCGGCTGCATACTTGAGCTTGGCACTGATGTTCACCGCTGGCTGAAGCCGGGAGATGAAGTTGAGCTTGAGATTGCCAATCTCGGAATTTTAAAAAATCGCATAGCAAATGAGTGAGGTGGAAATATGTTTTATCGCCAAATGGGGAGAATTCCGCACAAACGCCATACGACATTTAAAAAATCGGATGGAACCTTATTCAGGGAACAGGTAATGGGGACAAAAGGTTTTTCCGGCACCCAATCGATTCTTTATCATCACTATATGCCGACAGAAGTAGCACGAACAGAGCTGATGGGAAAATATGTTCCTGAGTATGAAGATCAGGACAGCTTAAAGCATAGGCATTTGTTTACAGATCAAATTGAAAAAAAAGGGGATGCACTGTCAGCAAGGGAATATCTGCTCGGGAATGATGACCTTTTAATAGGCACCATTAATATTACAGAGCCGATGAAAAGCTTTTACCGGAATGGCGATGGGGATGAGATGCTCTATATTCACTATGGAACAGGTAAAATTGAGACTATGTTCGGAACTTTAACCTATCGGCCAGGAGATTATGTCATTATTCCTATCGGCACTATTTATCGGGTGATTCCGGACAAAGAGCAGCTGACTAAAGTGCTCCTGGTGGAGTCATTCAGCCAAATTACAACTCCTAGAAGATATCGGAATGAGTATGGGCAGCTGCTTGAACATAGTCCATTCTGTGAACGGGATATCCGGGGACCGGAGAAACTGGAAACATATAATCAAAGAGGAGAATATGAAGTTATCACGAAAACCAGGGGATACTTGCATTCTCACATTCTAAACCACCATCCTCTTGATGTGGAGGGCTGGGACGGTTATTTGTATCCATGGGTCTTTAATATAGAAGACTTTGAACCGATTACCGGAAGGGTGCATCAGCCTCCGCCGGTTCATCAGACATTTGAAGGACATAACTTTGTTGTGTGTTCCTTTGTTCCCAGATTATATGATTACCATCCGGATGCCATTCCTGCCCCTTACTATCACAGCAATGTGAACAGTGATGAGCTTCTATATTATGTGGAAGGCAATTTCATGAGCAGGAAAGGGATTAGAGAAGGATCCATTACGCTTCATCCAAGTGGTATTCCACATGGGCCTCACCCCGGAAAAACAGAAGCCAGCATCGGGAAAAAGGAAACACTTGAGCTTGCTGTTATGATTGATACATTTAAGCCATTAAAACTGGTGAAAAACGCTAAACTAATTGAAGATGAAAATTACATGTTTACATGGGTTGAATAGAAAAAAGCACTTTTCTTTTGGAGAGTGCTTTTTAGCTTGCGTTTTGCCATATAATGGCCAGAGTCCCTTCACCGGCATGGGCAGCGATAGTGGAGCTAATATCACCAATGAAAATATCGAGGCGCGGAAAATGAAATTGTATTTGTTCAGCCAGTTCCTCCGCTTTGTCGGGTGCATTTCCATGCATGATTTGAACCTGAGGAATGGTATGGTTTTCATATGAATTCTCAAGCAATTCTATCATTCTCTTAATTGCTTTATTTTCTGAACGAACTTTATCAAACAGTTCAAACTCCCCGTGCTGGTTAATGCGGATAATGGGCTTTATATTTAATATGCTTCCAAGCAGGTATTGTGTTCCTGACATCCTGCCGCCTTTATAAAATTGCTCAAGGCTTCCCAGCAATATATAGTTCTCGGATTTGTCTGTCTCACTTTGCAGAATATCAGCAATTTTATGCTCCGGCATATCATTTTCAGCAAGCTTTAATCCTTTATTGATCAATGATGTAATGGCAAAAGACATACATTTGGAATCGACTGTGAAGATAGGGAAACCTGCCAATTCTGCTCCCGTTATACAGCTATTTAACGTGCCGCTTAGCCTGCTGGATACATGAACAGCAACAGCAGCATTATATTCAGGCTTCAATGATTCAAAAAGTTCAGCAAATTTTCCTGCCGAGGGCTGTGAAGTTTTAGGAACTTCTTTCCCATTCCGAATCCGGCTGTACAGCTGATCAGTATTTAAATCGATGCCATCTTCGAAGGACTCCTCACCGAATCTAATGGAAAGAGGAACCACATAAACGTCAGGATGATCCAGCAGCTCCTTAGTAACATAGGCTGTGCTGTCAGTGATCCAGGCAATTTTCTTTTTTGTCATAGATGTTTTAATTCCTTTGTCTATTATTTTAGAATAAAATGAACCGCTTCCATTATTGAAAACTCCCTCATTATACATGAACAGACCATTACCTGTATTGCTTTTTTGTGATCCATTAATAGGAAAAATGCCGAGTATATCAGTTACACCTCTATATCGAGCATATATAGGTAAATAAGAATCTTTTGTGAACAATATTTAAACCTGGTAAAAAGGGCTCCTGAAATGAAAACTCCCCTGCGTGGCAGGGGAGTATGATTTATTGACCTATAACATTTAAACTGTAAATTGAAATTAAAAAACTTTCGTAGTCCAATCCTCACAATTCCAGATATCGGTCGCAATTTCCCGATAGAAATCTGGTTCGTGGGATACCATCAGGATACTTCCGCGATATGCCTTTAAAGCACGCTTTAATTCTTCTTTTGCATCCACATCCAAGTGGTTTGTAGGTTCGTCCAGAATTAATAAATTCGTTTCTGTATTTAAAATTTTACACAATCGAACTTTTGCTTTTTCGCCGCCTGAAAGGACTTCCACTTTACTTTCAATATGTTTCGTCGTTAGTCCGCACTTTGCAAGAGCAGCACGAACTTCAGCCTGATTCATACTTGGAAACTCGCTCCAGATTTCTTCAATACAAGTGTTGTAGTTAGACTCTTTAACTTCCTGCTCGAAATAACCGATGTATTGATATTCACCGCGCTCCACTTTCCCGGAAATAGGATTGATCAATCCGAGGATACTTTTTAAAAGAGTAGACTTACCAATACCGTTAGCACCAACGAATGCAATTTTTTGTCCGCGTTCCATTTTCAAATTAAGAGGGCGGGAAAGAGGTTCATTGTATCCAATAACAAGATCTTCAGTCGTGAAAATCCATCTGCTGGCTGCACGAGCTTCTTTGAAATGAAACTCCGGCTTCGGCTTTTCTCTCCCCAATTCAATAATTTCCATCTTGTCGAGCTTCTTTTGACGGGACATCGCCATATTACGAGTTGCAACACTTGCCTTGTTGCGGGCAACGAAATCCTTTAAATTGGCAATTTCTTGTTGTTGACGCTTGTATGCAGCCTCCAGCTGCTGCTTTTTCATTTCATATACATTTAAGAAGTTATCATAGTCGCCAACATAGCGATTCAATTCCTGATTTTCCATGTGATAGATCAAGTTAACAACGCTGTTTAAGAATGGAATATCATGAGAAATTAAGATAAATGCATTCTCATATTCCTGTAAATAGCGCTTCAGCCATTCGATATGCTGTTCATCTAAATAGTTTGTAGGCTCATCCAGTAATAGGATTTCAGGCTTTTCCAGCAAAAGCTTAGCCAGTAAAACCTTGGTACGCTGTCCGCCGCTAAGATCATCGATATCACGATCAAGTCCAACGTCGTCTAGTCCGAGGCCGCGGGCAACTTCCTCAACTTTTGAATTAATTTGATAGAAATCATTACTATCTAAAGTTTCTTGCAGCTCTCCAACTTCTGCGAGTAATGCATCGATATCTGCACCCTCATCACCCATTTTTGCATAAAGTTCATTGATTTCTGCTTCAGCATCAAAAAGATATTGAAACGCAGTGCTCAAAGCCTCACGCATCGTAGTGCCTTTTTTCAGGACAGCATGCTGATCTAAATATCCAACACGAACTTTTCGTGACCACTCCACTTTGCCCTCGTCAGGCTGCAGCTTACCGGTAACAATATTCATGAAGGTAGACTTACCCTCACCATTTGCCCCTACCAGTCCAACATGCTCACCTTTTAAAAGCCGAAAAGACACATCATTGAAAATCGCACGATCACCAAAACCGTGGCTTAAATTTTGTACATTTAATACGCTCATTTTTTTACCCCTTATCTAATATTCCATGTGGATATCTTACTAGATTTAGACTGTTTTTTCTATCTAAAGTTATATCTTGTGATAAATCCACTTCAATTTCTGGAATAAAAATGAAGTTTGTTCAATCTTAATAAGATCTATATTAATGCTGAATATTGATTTTATGGCAATAAAATAACCGAGAAGAATCCTGCTAAACTTAGGGAATCCAAATAATTCCATGTAATAAAACGGAATTTACAAATCAGGGAACCGTGATTGGTCGTTTTTATATCCTCGCACCATTCTTAGCGGCTCTTTGTTAAAAGATATTTGTTTTTTTGTTTATGAATTGGGCCCGTTGAATTCCGCTCCAGGCACTTGCTTTCCGCGGAGAGGAATGCGAGCCTCCTCGGCTTCGCATGCGGGGGCTCACACTTCCCTCTCCTCCCGCAGGACATTGAATAAGCTCCTTCGAATGAACACCGCACGAAGAAAATGCGTCAGCATTTTCGAGGATCAAATGCCCACAGCGAAGATCAACCCAGCAAATTATACAAAGTTATGATAAAACAACAAACTTTACGATAACAGTCTTCTTAATTATTTAACCACAGAAAAAAGCCATCATTATCATAATCATAAAGATTCATGATATCGTCCGTTTATTGCTGCTGATTCATTATTCCTCCTCTTAACTGAAATGGGCAGGGGACAAACCAGACTTGATCCAGGATAACATGGGACTAATCAGGATGGCTATGGCGGAAGGAGTGTTGGGGATCAGCAAGCAGGTGGGACAATAACACCTTCACCTAAAAAAGGGTGCCAATTAGATTATTGGCACCCTTTGATATTTATTGTTCACTTAACCCCTTGGGGAACTGCAAGGCCAAGACCTTTAGCAATTCGTGTGCCATAATCAGGATCCGCTTTAAAGAAATGCTGAATCTGGCGAATCTTAATTTCTTCTTTTTCTACTGGCTTCATGGCTGCAACAATGTTTGCCACAAGACGAGAGCGTTCCTCTTCACTCATTAAACGGTATAGATCACCGGCTTGTGTGTAGTGGTCATTATGATCATATGCAACGCTTTCAGCTAAACCGGATACAGGGTATGCAGCCTGCTTATGCTCAGGTGCTTCTGTTGGTCCTCCAAAGCTGTTTGGCTCGTAATAAACAGAACCGCCGCCGTTGTTGTCAAAGCGCATCTGGCCGTCACGCTGATAGTTTTGCACTTCATTTTTAGGACGGTTGATTGGCAGCATCTGATGGTTTGCACCTACGCGGTAGCGGTGTGCATCATGGTAGGCAAACAGACGGCCCTGAAGCATTTTATCAGGCGACACATCAATTCCGGGTACCAGAGTTCCAGGTGAGAAGGTTGCCTGCTCTACTTCAGCAAAGTAGTTTTCGGGATTTCTATTGAGAACCATACGTCCTACTTCGATTAATGGGTAATCTTTTTGTGACCATACTTTGGTGACATCGAACGGGTCGAAACGGTACGTATTTGCATCCTCAAGAGGCATAATTTGTACACAAAGCTTCCAGGAAGGGTAGTCTCCATTCTCAATTGCATTGAATAAGTCTTCCGTATGGTAGTCCGGATTTTCGCCAGCTATTTTAGCTGCAGCTTCAGGACTGAGGTTTTTAATACCTTGCTCTGTTTTAAAGTGATATTTCACCCAGACGCCTTCGCCTTTATCATTAACCCACTTGAAGGTATGGCTTCCAAAACCATGCATATGTCTTAAAGTTGCAGGAATACCGCGGTCGGACATTAAGATGGTTACCTGATGAAGTGATTCTGGTGACAAGGACCAGAAATCCCAAACAGCAGTCGGGTTTTTCAGATGTGTCTTAGGATCACGCTTCTGTGTATGAATAAAGTCAGGGAACTTGATGGCATCCCTAATAAAGAATACAGGCGTGTTGTTTCCTACAAGATCGTAGTTTCCTTCTTCTGTATAGAACTTAACAGCAAAGCCGCGCGGATCGCGTACTGTATCAGCAGAGCCCAGTTCACCCGCAACAGTTGAAAAACGGACAAACAAAGGCGTTTTCTTACCTACCTTTGATAGAAATGCAGCTTTAGTATATTTAGTGAGGTCATTTGTAACTTCAAAATAACCATGTGCACCGGCACCTTTAGCATGAACAACACGCTCGGGCACACGTTCTCTATTAAAATGGGCGAGTTTTTCCAGCAGGTGTACATCCTGAATCAGTGTTGGCCCTCTTGAGCCTGCAGTCATTGAATTTTGATTGTCGCCAACCGGCGCGCCCCAGCTTGTAGTCAGATTATTCTTTATTGTCATTCAAAAATCACCTCATAAAAGTTTAATAACTTGCTTATGATCTCAATGATAACACTTCTCAAAGTAAAATCAATACTTTTTTATAATAATTATAAATAAATATAAGTTATTAGGAAATATACGCTTTAATAAAGGCAGCAGAAAGCTTGTTTGAAAAGGCGTTACTATATTTATATTTTCGTTTTTTCCTAAAAGAACCTGTTTTTCGAAAGAGGGGAGAGGGAGGAGGGGAACTGAAACACAAAAAAACGGACGGTTTGGACCGCCCGTTTTTTTAGCTGATATTTTCCCTTATGATTGGCATGCTCATGCATCTTGGGCCGCCACGGCCTCTTGAAAGCTCTGAGCTGAGAATTTCGATGACTTCAACCCCATTCTGCCGGAGGACGTCGTTTGAGACATAGTTTCGATCGTATGTCACAACAACACCAGGAGAAATTGCGAGTGTATTGGAGCCGTCGTTCCATTGTTCACGAGCCGATGCAATCGGGCAGCCACCTCCACAAGGGATTAACACCAATTCATTAAGATGAAGCACTTCTTTCAATGTTTCTTTTAGTGAGTTTTTCTCTGTTATTCTAAGCCTATCAGAATTATTCTCCTGTTCCAGGATGTAAATCTTCATACTGCCATCTCTGTCTTCAATAGCAGGGTGGTAGGTGAATTTATCATGATCAATCATAGTGAAAACTGTATCCAGGTGCATGAATGCGCGAATCTTAGGGATTTCAACTGCCACAACCTTTTTAATGGCATCCTGTCGGGAGAATAACTCCCGTGCAAGTTTTTCAATCCCTTGTGCAGAAGTTCTTGCACTAACACCGATGGCGACCACTTCTTCACTTAAAATCAGCTCATCTCCGCCTTCAAGAGAGTACAAATCATCACGCTTAAAGTAAGCAGGAATCTCATGTTTATTAAAACGCGGGTGATGATTCATGATGCAGTCCATAAAAATGGATTCCCTTCTCCTGGCAGGCTCATGCATTCGATTAATCGTAATGCCCTCACCTATAACCGCAGCCGGATCCCGTGTAAAATAGAGGTTCGGCATCGGGTCCAGATAAAAAGGGTAATGGTCCGGCATCATTTCATGAAGATGAATTTTCTTATCCTGATCAATATCCGATTTAACAACACCAGCCATCACTTTCTTAACCAGTTCATCAGGCGAAAGAGATAAGAGAAACTCTTTCACTGTTTCGTAGGATCCATTAATATTTTCCAGACTTTCCCTTAAGACCTTTTCAATAAACGCCAATCTTGGCTCGTCTTCCTGTATGGATTCTGTCATTAATTTATCGAGATATAAGACTTCAATTCCGCGGTTGCTTAAAATATTGGCGAAATAATCATGTTCTTTTTGAATGGCAGGCAAAAATGGAATGTCATCGAATAAAAGTCTTTTCAAATATTGGGGTGTGAGATTTTCTATTTCCTTACCCGGCCTATGCAGAAGGACCGTCTTTAATTCTCCTATTTCTGAAGTTACATTTAACGGATGTTTCATTATAATAAATACCTCCAAAGGCTTATCAGCCTGACCTATTGTTCTATTTATGATTGGTTCCCTGTGCAGTCATAGAGTAAACAGATCAATTAGGTGTATATTTATACAATCGCGCTTAATATGCAGTAAATTTTTTCGGAATAATAGGGGAAACTGATTATTGAAATTCTAATAGAAAATCTGTCCTTCATAAGTGTACAAATTAAAAAAATGTGTTAAAGTATTAATTGAAAAAACCTTTACATAGCTGTATTTGTTTAATGAAATAATGTCCACTCTAAAAATACAGTTGTATATGAGTTGGCGACATTCAATAAAAATGTACTGGGGGATACTGATATGACCAGCAAAATTTTAGATGCTTTTTTACAGGAAAACCTGGAGGATTTAAAAGATAGAGGACTTTACAACGTAATCGATCCTCTTGAGAGCCCAAATGGACCTACAATTAAAATCAGCGGAAGAGAACTAATCAACCTTTCATCCAATAACTATCTTGGCTTGGCAACTGATGAAAGACTAAAAAAGGCCGCAAATGAAGCAATTGAAAAATATGGGGTTGGAGCAGGTGCGGTCCGTACAATAAATGGAACGCTTGAACTTCACACAAAGCTTGAAGAAAAACTGGCTGAGTTCAAACATACAGAAGCAGCTATTGCATACCAGTCTGGATTTAATTGTAACATGGCAGCTATTTCTGCTGTCATGGATAAAAATGATGCCATTTTGTCTGATGAGCTGAATCATGCCTCCATTATTGACGGATGCCGTTTATCCAAAGCGAAGATTATTCGTGTAAACCATTCTGATATGGAAGATTTAAGAGCAAAAGCAAAGGAAGCGAAAGAATCCGGATTATATAACAAAATTATGGTTATTACGGACGGTGTCTTCTCGATGGATGGGGATGTAGCAAAACTTCCAGAGATTGTAGAAATTGCAGAAGAGTTCGATCTCATCACTTATGTGGATGATGCCCATGGTTCGGGTGTTCTTGGAAAAGGAGCAGGCACTGTTAAGCACTTCGGCCTTTCCGACAAAATCGATTTCCAAATCGGCACACTTTCAAAAGCGATTGGAGTTGTTGGGGGATATGTTGCCGGTAAAAAAGATTTGATTGATTGGCTGAAAGTACGCAGCAGACCATTCCTATTCTCCACATCTTTAACACCTGCAGATGTTGCAGCAAGCACGAAAGCTATTGAACTGCTAATGGAAAGCACAGAACTGAATGAAAAGCTATGGGAAAATGCCAACTACCTTAAGGACGGGCTGCAAAAATTAGGCTTTGATATTGGCGACAGCGAAACACCAATTACTCCATGTATTGTTGGGGATGAAGTAAAAACACAGGAATTCAGCAAAAAGCTCAATGAAGAAGGCGTTTATGCAAAATCAATCGTCTTCCCGACTGTCCCTAGGGGAACTGGCCGTGTCAGAAACATGCCATCTGCAGCGCATACGAAAGAAATGCTGGATCAGGCCATTGCAATTTATGAAAGAGTTGGCAGGGAAATGGGTATTATTTAAGTTCGTTTAGATATAGAAACACAATTAAGGCAAAGAGGAAACGTTGGAGGAATATGATGAAACGGATTATGATAACTGGAGCTTTAGGTCAAATCGGCTCTGAACTAACCTTGAAATTAAGAGAAATCTATGGAACGGATAATGTTATTGCAACAGACATCAGAAAAAATGACTCTGAGGCTGCCAATTCAGGACCATTTGAAATGGTTGACGTTACAGATGCAAAATCAATGCTGGATACAGCTAAGAAGTATAATGTAGATACAGTTATTCATATGGCTGCTCTATTATCGGCTACAGCTGAGGCTAACCCTGTATTTGCATGGAATTTAAATATGGGCGGGTTAATGAATGCACTTGAAACTGCAAGAGAGTGCAATGCACAATTCTTTACGCCAAGCTCCATTGGCGCATTTGGGCCTTCAACGCCTAAAGACAACACTCCACAGGATACTATTCACCGCCCAACTACGATGTATGGAGTGAATAAGGTTGCAGGCGAATTGCTTTCAGATTATTACTATCACAAGTTTGGCGTGGATACTAGAGGCTTAAGGTTTCCTGGGTTAATTTCCTATGTAACTCCTCCAGGGGGCGGAACGACTGATTACGCAGTTGAGATTTATTATGAAGCCATAACAAATGGCCGCTACACATCATACATCGACAAGGGCACATATATGGATATGATGTATATGCCTGATGCGTTAAATGCCATTGTTGATTTAATGGAAGCTGATGCAGATAAACTGATCCACCGCAACTCCTTTAATGTAACTGCCATGAGTTTTGAACCTGAACAGATTGCAGCTGAGATCAGAAAGCATATTCCTGGATTTGAAATTTCATATAAAGTGGATCCTGTGCGCCAGTCGATTGCAGACAGCTGGCCGAATTCAATTGATGCTTCTGCCGCTAAAGAAGAGTGGGGATTTAAAGCTGACTTTGATTTAGCTAAAATGACTGCTGACATGCTTGATAAATTAAGAACTAAATTATGATAAAGTAAAAAGGGACAGCGGCTGGCTGTCCCTTTTATAATTTAATATTGAAATGTTCACGGAGAAACGCCTCTTTTTCCTCCTGGGTTAGTTCATATTTTTCTTTTGTGCCTTCTTCAGATTTGGTGACTGTTAATCCTGAGAGCGTAACACGGCCTTTCTTTGTCGCAATAGTAGCAAGGTCACCATGTGTAAAATGGGATTCAGGTGAAGTCTGATTGAAAGAACAGGCATCATCAAAATCAATCAGCTGCCTTGGCTTATCTGAAAAACGGTAAAGAATTCTCCATTCATCATTTTCGAGCCTTTGAAGATCATATATACCTCCCGCCACTCTGATCCTGTAAGTTCCGCTTACATCTGTTTTTTCCTCACCTGTTAATGGCAATGGCTGCCTGACAGAATCTCCAAATCCAACATCCACTAAATAAGGAACTCGGTTTAGATAAACCAATATGGCTGCATGGGAATCTTCTCTGACCCATCCATTCGGCTTTTTGACAGTGCAAGATATAAGATGCGAATAAAATCCAAGTTCTGACAGAAGCTGCTGAAAAAGACCGTTTAATTCATAGCAAAAGCCTCCCCGGCTTCTTTCGAGAATTTTTTCATAAAACACATTCGTGTCAAGCACAATGGGAATTTTTCTAGTTACATCCAAATTCTCAAAAGGAATATTGTGCATATGACTGCTCTGAAGTTCTTTCAAAAATTCAAGCCCCAGTTCACGTTCATCCGATACGCCAATGCGTTTTAAGTATTTTTTTGTATCCATAAGATCACTCCATATTATTATTGGTTTAGAAAAAACCAGTTTGCAGTAAGGAAGCAGTTATACTAAAATGTCATTATATTAACATTTTAGCAAATTACACACGGGGGTTAAAAAATATGACTTACGAAGTAACTGTTGAATTTTGCATGATGTGAAACTATGCACCAAAAGCCGCGAGTTTCGCGGAAGAACTCTTCACACATTTTCGCTCTGAAATCACAAAAATGGAACTGGTTCCAAGTAAGGGCGGAGCTTTTGAAGTGACAGTAAATGGAGTTAAGCTATATTCTAAGCTTGATACTGGCATTTTTCCAAAAACGAATGCCATTATTGAAAAGATGCAGGGATAAACTGCCAAACCTTCTCCAAGCGGAGAAGGTTTTTTTCTGAACCATAACAATATTATGTAAACAAAGGGTAAAAGGCTACCTCATTCTCAGTATTTCAATTGATGATTATATCTCTATTGCATCCCGGACCCGCTTCATTTTTATTTATGAAAATCTCTAATACCTCATTTGCAAAATCTGCACTTACCTTTTTATTTATAACTGAGAAAGGAAGCTTAACTTTTCGCATGCACGGCTGGCATCGCAGGCTTACTTCTGTGTCATATATTTTAGCAGCCTTGATGATTACGCTGTCTTCTTTTAAGGAAACGGTTACATCTTTAGATGCACATCCCGTTAAAAGGGCCTCAACGATTATCTGCGCCTCCGTGTCGTATAAGTCGATGCGGAATGTGATCTGATCCAAATACGAGGAAAGCGGGTCCAGGTAAAAATCCTCCATCCATTTTTCCAATTCAGCCAAATTAAACGGATGGAGTTCTTCCTTTTTGTTCAAATTCAAAACCCCCTTGTTTCATTCTATAGTATTCATTACATGCAAAATAGTGAAAAATGATATAATAACGGGGCAAATGCTGGAGGGATTTTATGAAAAGTATAGTCAGAAATATTTCACCGGTGCACGAACTGCAAAAAGACCGGCGTTTTACTCTTTTAATGAAACAGTATGAGCTTGACTTTATACATACAACCAACATGCTGAAAGAGGTAATCTCTGATATAAGGAATACGATTCTTGCCGGGAAATGGACCGGTGAGGAGCCGGGTACGGAAAAGTTTACAGATCTTATATTTCAAAAATCAGAAGAGGTCATTAAAGCTCGTTATGGATATACCCTTAAAAGGGTTATTAATGCCACTGGCACTATTCTTCACACTAATCTTGGCCGGGCGCGGTTAAGCAAATCTGCAGGAGATCATATGCTTGAAGTTGCCATGAACTATTCCAATTTGGAGTATAGCCTGGGTGAAGGAGAACGGGGATCCAGGCATAGTCACCTGGAAAATCTGATCAAAGAGCTTACAGGTGCAGAAGCAGCTATGGCAGTCAATAATAATGCTGCTGCTGTTTATATCATACTAAGAGCCCTGGCGGCAGAAAAGGAAGTTATCGTTTCACGCGGTCAGCTTGTTGAAATCGGAGGCTCCTTCAGGGTATCAAGCATAATGGAAGAGAGCGGGGCCAGGCTTATAGAAGTCGGAACTACGAATAAAACCCATCTGGAAGATTATGAAAAAGTGATAAATGAAGATACAGCCATGATTATGAAGGTGCACACGAGCAATTTTAAGATTATTGGTTTTACGAAAGAAGTTGGCACAGAAGAACTTGCCCGCTTATCAAAAGAAAAAAACCTGATATTTTATGAAGATCTGGGAAGTGGTGCACTATTTGATTTCAAAAGCAAAGGAATCGGAGATGAACCGGCAGTCAGCGATGTGTTAACAATGGGGGCAGATATCGTTTCTTTTAGCGGGGACAAGCTTTTGGGAGGTCCCCAGGCAGGCATTATTGCCGGAAGGAAGGACTTAATCGAAAAGCTGAAAAAACATCAGCTGGCCCGTGTTCTCAGAGTTGATAAAATGACAATTGCTGCTCTCGAAGGCACGCTTATTGATTACTTAAAAGGAGAAGAGGGTCTTCGAAATATTCCGGTAGTCCATGATTTGCTGGTGACCAGTGATGAACTTAAAGTGAGAACAGCTCAATTCCTTAACAAATTACAAGCTGCCGGAAACGATTACGATTGTTCAATGAGAGAAAATACAGGGCGGGTAGGAGGAGGCACGATGCCAGAAGTAGAGCTTTCGTCCTGGATTGCCGTTTTAAAGCACAGACATTATTCAGCAGATCATATCGCACGCCAGTTAAGGATTGATTCCTCCATAATCGTCAGGATTCAAAAGGAAGAAGTTCTGATTGATCTGCGGACAGTAACTGCCAGTGAAGAGGACACCATTATAAACGCCTTAAACGCTATTTAATTTAAAGCAGCTGCCTGATGAGGAGGCAGCTGCCTTTTCTTTATATTTACATGTCATGGTGTGAATTATGTTTTTGTCTGGTGTGGTTGCGATTTTTTACTTTCTTTGAACCGCTTAATGGTTCAGGCTGTCCATCATTGTTATGTCCTTTAGGTGCATTTTTTCGCATGTCTTTGCCATTGTTTTTGTTCAATTGAAGTCCTCCTCGGGATAATAGGATGTTTCTACCGCTCCAGGCAGCTGAATATCCTGCCGTCTTAATGAAAAAAGATACAGGGTGAAATTCACCCTCACCTCATGTGTTAGTTTGTCTCTTTTCCATTGAAATTTGCCTTGCAAATTGTGGCTGAATATCAAGACTTCCTGCTGTGTGATTTGCGGAATATTTTTAGAGGCTATTGCGCAATTTAATGGTACAAATTTTATTAGGAGTGAAAAAGTATGCCATATCATAAAGATAAACAGCAGGCATTTCAGGCTGCACAGCAGGGGATGGAAGATGCACAGGAGCTTTATGCTGAAATTGTAAGAGACTCCGCAAGTTACGGCCATCAGCTAAAACATCTTAAGCAGGAAGTAAATGAAGCATATGCTCAAATTGAAAATGCTATGGAAGTTGCATCTGACCATCAGCGTGCACAGCTGGAGAAATTCCAGCAAGATTTAAGGTCCATGGTTGAGGATGTAAACCAATACTAAAAATGTACCCGGCTGCAGTTCAGCCGGGTATTATCATTTATTGATTCTTCTTGCGTTTTTTATTATTTTGCTTTTGCGCTTCTGTTAATGGTTCATTGGCATATTCCTCATTATATCCCGCGCCCATGCCCTGTCCTTTGGCAGCGTTCATACCCTCAATAATATGATTAGACTTTCTTTTAGCCATAGTCAATCACCTCCCTGGTACTATTTTTCCTTGGATATTGTCAATTTATGTTGTTTTTTAGGACAAGCAGAATTCCTTTTTCGTTTTTGCAGAATAATAACTAAGGAATAATGGAATTTCCTTACTAATTGAAAAATACTTTCAATTACACCGTTTAAGAGGCTTTATGAGGTAAATAAAAATTTATGATAAGAAAAACTTATCAAAAACAATAACTTTCTTGTTATTTACTTATATAGCAGGTTGTATTAATATAGGAATTGTGAGAAAAGTAAGGATGGACGAAAATTCAAACTTTTCGACAATTACCTAACACTTGGTATATGATGTTTATTGAAAGAGGGGGTAATACATTTGGCAAAGAACGATGTGTTCAATTCCCGCAAATCCTTTGATCTGGACGGGAAGCGCTATCATTACTATCATTTAGGTGCTCTGGAAGAAGCTGGAGTAGGTAAGGTTTCAAAACTGCCATATTCTATTAAGGTATTATTGGAATCAGTACTTCGTCAATACGACGGCCGTGTAATCACAAAAGAGCATGTTGAAAACCTGGCAAAATGGGGAACTTCTGAAGTAAAAGAAGTAGATGTTCCTTTTAAACCATCACGTGTAATTCTGCAGGACTTCACTGGAGTTCCGGCAGTAGTTGACCTTGCTTCATTGCGTAAGGCAATGGCTGACATGGGTGGGGATCCTGACAAAATTAATCCTGAGAAGCCAGTTGATCTGGTTATTGACCACTCTGTACAGGTAGATAAGTATGGAACACCAGATTCACTTGAAGCTAACATGGAGCTCGAGTTTGAGCGAAATGCAGAGCGTTACCAATTCTTGAGCTGGGCACAAAAAGCATTTGACAACTATCGTGCAGTTCCGCCTGCTACAGGTATTGTTCACCAGGTAAACCTTGAGTTCTTAGCGAATGTTGTTCATGCACTTGAAACAACTGAAGGCGATTACGAAACTTTCCCAGATACTCTTGTAGGAACTGACTCCCATACAACCATGATTAACGGTATCGGCGTTCTTGGATGGGGTGTAGGAGGCATTGAAGCTGAAGCAGGCATGCTGGGCCAGCCTTCATATTTCCCTGTTCCTGAAGTTGTAGGGGTAAAGCTTACTGGTGAGCTTCCTAACGGAACTACAGCTACTGACCTTGCATTGAAAGTAACCCAAGTACTGCGCAGCCAGGGTGTAGTTGGCAAGTTTGTAGAATTCTTCGGCCCTGGTGTCACACAGCTTCCATTGGCTGACCGCGCTACAATTGCTAACATGGCACCGGAATACGGAGCGACTTGCGGATTCTTCCCTGTTGATGCGGAAGCTCTTGATTACATGCGCCTGACTGGACGTCCTGAAGAGCAAATTAAGATTGTAGAAAAATACTGCAAAGAAAATGGAATGTTCTTTGATCCATCTCTTGAGCCAGTATATACAAATGTAGTTGAAATCAATCTTTCCGAAATCGAAGCGAATCTCTCAGGTCCTAAGCGTCCGCAGGATTTAATTCCGCTTTCAGCTATGAAAAAGGAATTCAATGATGCGATTACTGCTCCACAAGGAAACCAGGGCTTCGGCTTGGATAAGAAGGAAATCGACAAAGAAATCACTGTTGAATTTGCAAATGGAGATTCAACCAAGATGAAAACAGGTGCAGTTGCTATTGCAGCAATCACCAGCTGTACAAATACTTCAAACCCTTACGTTTTAGTTGGGGCAGGTTTAGTGGCTAAAAAGGCAGTTGAACTTGGAATGGAAGTTCCTAAGTTCGTGAAAACTTCCTTGGCTCCGGGATCTAAGGTTGTTACTGGATACCTGCGTGATTCAGGACTTCTTCCATACATGGAACAGCTTGGATTTAACCTTGTAGGTTACGGCTGTACAACATGTATCGGAAACTCAGGTCCATTAAGAGAAGAAATCGAAAAGGCTGTAGCTGAAAGCGATCTTCTTGTAACATCTGTTCTTTCCGGTAACCGTAACTTTGAAGGACGTATCCACCCGCTTGTAAAAGCTAACTACCTGGCTTCACCGCCATTAGTAGTCGCGTATGCACTGGCAGGAACAGTCGATATCGATCTTCAAAAAGAGCCAATCGGAAAAGACAAGAATGGCAATGATGTCTTCTTTAACGATATTTGGCCATCTACTGCTGAAGTAAATGAAGTGGTTAAACAGACCGTTACACCTGAATTGTTCCGAAAAGAATATGAACATGTATTTGATGACAACGCACGCTGGAATCAAATTCAAACAAGCAATGAGCCTTTATATTCATTTGATGACAACTCAACATATATCCAGAACCCTCCGTTCTTTGAAGGCTTAACTCCTAATGCTGATGAAGTTAAACCTTTATCAGGATTGCGTGTTGTCGGCAAGTTCGGTGATTCTGTAACAACTGACCATATTTCTCCGGCAGGTGCGATCGGCAAAGATACGCCAGCAGGAAAATACCTCCGTGAGAACGGTGTAGAACCACGTGATTTTAACTCTTATGGATCCCGCCGCGGTAACCATGAGGTTATGATGCGCGGTACATTTGCGAACATCCGTATCCGCAACCAAATTGCACCAGGCACAGAAGGCGGATTCACAACTTACTGGCCTACTGGCGAAGTTACATCTATCTATGATGCTTGCATGAAGTACAAAGAAGATGGTACTGGCTTAGTTGTTCTTGCCGGCAAAGACTATGGAATGGGATCTTCCCGTGACTGGGCTGCAAAAGGTACGAACCTGCTGGGCATTAAAACAGTTATTGCTGAAAGCTATGAGCGTATCCACCGTTCTAACCTTGTTCTAATGGGTGTTCTTCCACTTCAGTTCAAGGAAGGCGAAAGTGCAGAAACTCTTGGCTTGTCAGGAAAAGAAACAATCGATGTTCAAATCGATGAAAATGTTAGACCACGTGACTTTGTTAAAGTTACAGCTACAGATGAAAACGGCAACCAGACTACATTCGAAGTTCTTGTCCGTTTCGATTCTGAAGTTGAAATCGACTACTACCGTCATGGCGGAATCCTGCAAATGGTTCTTCGTGATAAATTGGCTAACTAATTTAACCTGCCGCTATGTGCTTGCTCACATAGCGGTTTTTATTTACAATATACAGGCTCAGATATCTTAAATGGGGGGCTGAAGTTGGGTGCTTTTTTGGCTGGACCATTAATAGTGAAGTATGAATGGGTATTGATCCTGCTCTCATGTATTATTGCTTTTTTTACGATAGCAATAGTATTTAGAGACAACGCGGAATTTAAAAAGATCTTTCAGAATGTCCTATTCAATTCAATTCTTACCAGCTTTTTTACTTATAAATTTAGTTTAATTCTTTTTCAAACAGAAAGTATTATAACCAGCCCTTTAAGTATTTTATATTTATCAGGAGGAAGCAAAGGAGCCACTTTAGGGTTTTTATTTTCACTTATCTATTGGGTTAGGGAATTTAAAAAATACAATTATCCGCTCAGAAATTGGCTAGATGGAATTGTTTACGGATCTGTCACATTTATGCTGTCTTACTGGCTGCTCAGGACCTTATTATTTTTGCTTTTCTAGGTTAAAATACAATTGAGTAAGCAAAAGGCTTGAATAGCTGGGAGGGAAAACAGCATGTTCAAAAAAATGTTCGCAGCTTCTGTGTTATTAATTATTATTACCGCTATTTTTGCTGTACAGGCGGTTGAAAAAGATGAAGTTGAAAGCCATCCAGTTAATCAAACAGGGTTAGCGATTGGCTTGAAAGCCCCAGACTTTGAATTGAAGAATCTTCAGGGGGAAACAGTAAAACTCTCAGATTTTAAAGGGAAAAAAGTGATGTTAAACTTTTGGGCGACATGGTGTCCTCCATGCAAAGCGGAGATGCCTGAAATTCAGAAATTTTACACCCAAAAGGGAGACGCTGTTGCTATATTGGCAGTGAATATTGATCCTCAGTCGGATGTGGCAGGCTTTGCTGATAAAATGCGTGTGAACTTTCCAATTTTACTCGATGTGGACGAAAAAGCCTCTAATGATTATCAAATAATAACGATACCTACCACTTTTTTTATTGATGAAAAAGGGATTATCCGGAATAAATATTTAAGTGCGATGTCCCTGGAACTAATGAACCAGTATATAGAAGAAATGTAGAAAAACATTTGCTTAAAGCAGATGTTTTTTTATTTAGGTTTATCTCAAGCTAATAGGGGGAAATTTACAATAGGACTAATGTTTTCTGAATATTTAAGCATTACTCATGAACCAAATGAACTTTTTTCACATAGGTTGGGTATATGCGGATTAAATTTTCAAAAAGTTGTAATAATTTAAAGGGTTTCTGGAGATAATTATTGTTACAATGTTATTAAAGGAAGGTGAAAGATTTATGAGAAAGCCTAGAAAACGCTCCTTTGCTGAATTAGTACTAGAAAATAAACGCCAGTTGCTTAAAGATCAAGATGCTATGGAGAAAATCGAAGAGCGTCTCGAACTTAAGCGATTAAACAAGGCTGAATAGAATTACTTGCCAATTATGAAACCCTCTTCAAATGCACAAACTTTATATGAGGAGGGATATAAGTGAGTAATCCAAAAAGACACCCTAATCATTTCAATCCAAACCATATTGGTACACAATCACGCGGATTTGGCGGCAACAAAGGCAAGAAAATGCAGGACAAATCCGGAGAGCATGCTCAAGTAATCCAAACTAAAGGTGAATAATTGAAAGTAAAACCTGCCATTTATATAGACGGCAGGTTCTTTTGTTTCCTGCAAATTCTATTTTTCAGGCAAGCAACCCACACTTTTCCGCCAATATTTTTCTTGTTCCTTCACAAACTAAATTTGTACCATCACCTAACATAGGGAGGAATAAACCATGGCACATAACAGACCTAATCCAGATGACCGCAGCGATAACGTTGAAAAGCTACAATCCATGATCGTTCATACAATTGAGAATATGGACGAAGCTGAAGAATCAATGAAGTATGCAAATGCTGAAGATCTTGCCAGAATTGAAGCTAAAAATGAACGCCGCCGCGAAAGTATCGAATCTTTCCGTTCAGAAATAAAGGATGAATATCAGGCACAGCAAAACGGCAATAGCAGCGAGAAGAATAATTATTAATTTCTCAAGACCTAATCAAATGTGATTAGGTCTTTTCCTTTAGTGTGAAGGAGCGCATTCTTATAGATAATTATTGAAATATGGTAAGATAAGTTGAGGAAACTAAGAAGAAGAAGTGATAATTGATGAAACAGCAAAATAGACCGGCAGTATCAGCAGACATTAAGGCTGGCCATTGGAAGAATGAGCTTGACCAAT
This sequence comes from Cytobacillus sp. FSL R5-0377, assembly GCF_038004385.1. Taxonomy (NCBI): domain Bacteria; kingdom Bacillati; phylum Bacillota; class Bacilli; order Caryophanales; family Bacillaceae; genus Cytobacillus; species Cytobacillus sp. FSL R5-0377. The sequence goes on along the minus strand of NZ_JBBORA010000001.1, from coordinate 343,646 downwards.
ACGGATACATACAAAATGAAGCTGAGCTGTTAGATGTAATTAAGAATATGAGTGAAGAATCAGATCCTGCCCTGCTATCTGAATTATTGGCAATGGCTGCTATCTCCCGGTTAAACAAGAATAGCGATGATACACTCGCATGTGCATGGCTGCAGAAAGCAGTTGAACTGGACTCCGGCAATACTATGGCAGCAGCCCAATTAGGGAAATCTGAATGGAAAAATAAAGGCAATCTTCTTGAAACCCTGACGTTTCCCCCAATTCGGGAAACCGATAACAGGGCAGCAAAAAAGAAGACCGCTGAGCAATTTATTGAAATTTGCAGAAGTTTTATCAACAAATCAGATGATGAGCTTGAAGACCTGCAGAAAAAGCAGGTTGCCTATGAGGATGAGGAATACCGGAAGCTCACTGAAATACTTGAAAAAGCTATTGAAGAAACAGCTTCTCTTTTAAAAGCATCTGAAGAATATGAGCAATCTATTTCGGGTGTTTTTCATACTTCAACTTATTACACTGATATGAAAAAGCACTTAAATGCCATTAACAGACTTAAAAATGAATGGAAAGAGATTTTTGAATCTGAGGCTGAGCAATTTGATTTACCAAAGGATCCACTTGATGAACTTAATGAAATGGTTGGGCTGCAATCGGTCAAAAGCAGAGTTCATGACTTTTACCGATTCTTAAAATATCAAAACGAACGGAAGTCGCTTGGATTTCAGACCAAAGATGCACTCAGCCTCAATATGATACTAACCGGGAATCCAGGTACAGGCAAAACGACTATCGCCCGTCTTTTGGCAAAGATTTATCATAGCCTTGGGGTTTTGCCGCGGGAAGAAGTAATCGAAGCTGATCGGTCACAGCTGGTAGGCGGATTTGTGGGGCAAACAGAGGAAAATGTCAGGGCGGCTGTTGAAAAGGCAATCGGCGGAGTACTGTTCATTGATGAGGCATACAGCCTAAAACGTGAGGGACAGTCCGGCAGTGACTATGGACAAACTGCCATTGATACTCTGGTTTCGCTGATGACGGGGACTGAATATGGGGGAAAGTTTGCTGTTATAATGGCCGGTTATCCAGAAGAGATGAGACAATTTCTGGACAGCAATCCTGGTCTCCGCAGCCGTTTCCCGGAGTCTAACTTTATAGCCCTGCCGGATTATTCCAATGAAGAGCTGCTGCAGATTGCTGAAAAGCTGTCCTCTGATAATGATTATGTCCTTACGCAAGGGGCTAAGCAGGAACTGGGTAAACGAATTGAAAAAGAGCGTGTTGATGACACATTCGGAAATGCCAGGACTGTCAGAAATATTGTGCTGGATGCGATTTTCAGAAAAGGATCTCAAGCAAAGAATAACGAAAACATCATGTCATATACACTGTTGGAAAAAGAAGATTTTGAAGGTGAAGAAGAAGAAAAGCTGATAAATCCTCAGGACCAGCTTGACCGCCTGATCGGACTTGAAACAGTTAAAACAGAAGTTCAAAACCTGGTGGCCTTTGTTAAAATACAGCAGATGCGCCGTGAAAAAGATCTCCCGGTTATCCCGATCCAGCTCCATTCAGTATTTACAGGTAATCCGGGGACAGGAAAAACAACTGTAGCAAAGATCTATGCAGAATTGCTGAAAGAATGCGGATTCTTGAAACGCGGACATTTGATTGTTGCAAGCCGTGCTGATTTTGTAGCCGGCTATGTTGGCCAGACTGCTATCAAAACAAAGAAGAAGATAAGAGAGGCATTAGGCGGCGTGCTATTCATCGATGAGGCATATTCACTCCTTTCACAGACATCAGGAGATTTTGGCAAAGAAGTCATTGATACGTTAGTGGATGAAATGACAAAGCATAATGAAAACCTTATCGTTGTTTTGGCTGGATACCCGAATGAAATGGAGAAGCTAATGTCAAGTAATCCGGGGTTAAAGTCCCGCTTCAAAAAGTTCTTTCATTTCAAGGATTATTCAACTGCGGAGCTCCTCGAAATAATTATTTCGTATACTGGAAAATATGAATACACTCTAACAGAGGAAGCAAAGGACTACCTTAACAGCACTTTATCAAGGATTGAGGTTAACGGGAATGGACGGTTTGCCGCCAATCTTGCTGATGAGGCCATTCAGGCGCAGGCCATGAGAATGGTTTCAGCACTTGATGAGGATATTGAGCAGGTCAGCACTTTGGAGAAGGCGGATTTCGAACTTGCATTAAATAAAATAAGCAAAGGGGAATAGAGATGCTCATCTCAACAAAAGAAATAGAAGTAAGGTATGCAGAAACAGATCAAATGGGAGTAGTTTACCACGCCAATTATCTGGTATGGATGGAGCTTGGCCGGACACAAATCATAAAGGATCTTGGATTCAGCTATGCTGAAATGGAGAAGGATGGGATCATCTCTCCAGTATTGGATATCCTTGCTTCTTATAAAAAACCATTGCGCTACGGGCAGACTGCAACAATTAAAACCTGGATCGAAGAATATGACGGTTTCCGCGTCAGCTATGGATATGAAATATTCAATGATGAAGGAGAACTTGCCGTAACAGGCTTGTCCAAACATGTTTGCGTCAAAAAAGAGAATTTCCGCCCGATTTCTATTAAAAAGAAATATCCTGATTGGCATGAAGCGTATGAAAAAGCAAAAAAGCAGCCTGAAGCTGCTGTCAGATAAAGTGAAACTTCAATCAGCGGGGGGCGTTATCTTCTGCTGATTGTTAGTTGAGGCCCTTAGGAAGCGGGTCACAAAGACTGCTGCATAAGTGGCGTTCTAGTCTTTGTCCTTCTTTCGGGCACGTTAGATTGTGATAAATCTAAAGGATGGAGAATGGAAATGGCTTTCGGCCTTCGCAGAAAAGATCTTCAAGAATGGAAGATGAAAGTGGACCGTGGAGAAATTGCTTTTTTAACACATTATTGGTTAGATGAGCGATTCCCTGGCTGTAAAACAGTCACAAAGGTCGGCTGTTCGGATCTAAATAAACTGAAAGATTGGGGAAAATCGCATGGCCTAAAATCTGAGTGGATTGATTATCGGACTGATGGCTACTCGCACTTTGATTTGATTGGTGCCAGGCAGAAGGAAATCCTTGAAAAAGAGAAGTTATGGGAGCACCTGGAACGGCTGCAATAAGAAAGTGGAAGGCATCGCCTATGATATAATATCGCCAACGAAAAGCATCAGTTTTTGGTCGGGCGTTGCTGTTGATGTTACACGCAGTCTCCCCTTGTCCCGCGGGCCTCAAGCGAAGGATGAGACAGCTGAAGGGCTGTTATTTAACCTTCTGAAAGAAATGTATAGACGTTTGCCCATGTACTGCTTAAACCGGAGATGGAAAATTATCTAACACTAGTATAGATTCTTATCTTATAAAAAAAGAAGCAGGCGGTGTCTGCTTCTTTTACTCATTGTTATACTTAAATTCAGGTTCCTGTGCTTTTTCATTAAAAGTCACGAATAAATCATGATTATCAAAGTACCATAAATCCTTTTCTTCGATAAAGTAAGTGATTCCGTTTTTTTCTGTCTGCACCCCTGCGTCATGAGGCTTTTCATTAGAGACGCCTAGGGAAAATCCCTGCTGAACCGTGCTGCAGCCGCCGTATCTAGCGAAAAATCGGACAAAGTCACCCTTATTCAAGAGCATTTCTTCCTGATACCATTGGGCAGCCTGATCTTCGATATGTATGTTCATTTGAAATTCCTCCTCGTGGGTGATAGTCATATTATAGGCTAGTTTTTCCCTATGCGCGAATAAAATGTCTGCCGCCATACCTATAAATAATGGCATGAACAAGAATATATTATCCTGGAAATGGTATTAAGCCGCTTAAAATCATCAAAATGTTCATGGCAATATGCCATAAGAAAGCAGGAAAGATGCTTCGGGATTTCACCGTGACGGCCGCGTAAAACACTCCTCCTGCAGCAAACAGCAGACACAGAACTAATGAGTATCCAAACATCATATGTGATACCCCAAATGCCAGCCCGGAAAACAGAACTGCTGATTTTTCTCCTGACAGGTCAGCCATTCTGGATAAGATGATTCCTCTCCATAAAAGCTCTTCCATTATCCCATTTACAATGGAGAAGCCAATAAGGAACTGCAGAAAGTCCCTAGAAAAGGAGTGCTCGGCTGAAAAAATAAAATATGCAAATGCAGCAAAATTAATTAGGATAGCAATTATAAGAAAATACTTTATTTTTATGGTATGGAAGCCGCTCCATATGAAAGGAAAAAATATAAGAGAATTCCAATCCGGTTTTTGCCAAAAGGGGATCGGTGTTTTTTTAAACTTTATTGAAATATAGATCAGCAGCAGGATCGGGATTACCAGAAGAAAGCGATTTAATATCATTAAGATATAGTATGGAAGGGGCAGTAAATCAAGAAGCTTATCGCCATAAAGAAACAAAAGGCTGCCTGACAAATAGCCGGCAATAGTCCATGAAAAAACACGCTCCTGCTTTGAGAGAAGCACTAAAAAAATGATAAGTAATAACGAAAGAATGAAAGCGAAAGCGAAAAGCTTCAATTGAAAAAGCAATACACCAAAAGTGAATACACATAGCTGCATATAAGGAAGAGACTTATTAATAAAAGCATTTTTCATAACTAACCCCCTGTATACAACATATTTTACCATTTTTTTGCATAAAAAAAGCGCTAAAAAGCGCTTTACTTCATATTGCCTAACATATGTTTCATAATTTCGTCGTATTTAGAGTCTGCATTGGGTAAGCCAAAGCTGCCCGCATTCTCAAGCGGCACGATCTGATAATTTTTCAATTGTTTATTGCTGACGTAGGTAGGGACGAACCCAGGGTTGGAAAGTTTGATATCGACCCCATTTTGATCAATATATTTTGTAACCTCCACGGTTGCAAGCCCGCCTATATCTTTATAATCACGCATCTGTCCGGATAAAAAGTTGCCAAGCGAATAAACAACCAATGATTGGCCGCCGTCTTTTCTGTCAATCCACTCCATAGGCTGCAGAACATGCGGATGGTGGCCGAAGATAATGTCAGCACCTGCTTTAACAAGACTCTGTGCTAAATTCTTTTGTTCCACTGTTGGCTGAAGCTGATATTCATTTCCCCAATGCATACTTATTACAACAACGTCAGCTTCTTCTTTAGCACGCTTAATTTCATTTATTATTGCGGTTTCATCAATGAGGTTGACGAGATATTCTTTACCTGCAGGAACGGGAATTCCGTTGGTGCCATATGTGTAAGAAAGATAGGCAACTTTAATTCCGTTTTTGCTGAGTATTTTCAAGGTTTGCTGCTCATTTGGTGTTCTGCTCGTTCCCACATGCGGCAGACCAATTTGATCCATATAATCGAGAGACGCTTCCAGGCCCTTTACTCCCTTATCGAGTGAATGGTTATTGGCCGTTGAAACAATATCAACGCCTGCCTCAATAAGAGCATTGCCTACTTCCTGAGGGCTGTTGAACATTGGGTAGCTGGAGATTCCTATTTTCGTACCGCCCAGAATTGTCTCTTGATTGGCAAGTAAGAAATCGGGAGTACTTAATAGCGATTTAGCATGTTCAAACATTGGATTGAAATCATAACCTGTTTTTGTTTTGGCATCATTGTATACCCAATCATGAATAAGGATGTCGCCAATAGCTCCCAAAGTTACCCTTTCAATAAGGATTTTACTGCCCTCGGCCATTTCCCTGTCTTCAGCATGCAATTGAACAGGTTTGGCTTCAGCAGCTTCAGCCTTATGTTCAGTGTGCATCTTGTAGATAAGGAGGCCCGAGCATATTAATAATGTTGTACAGAAAAATGCGGATAGCAGGAAGGCTTTACTTAATTTCATAAAAATTATCCCCTTAATATAGAGCATATATATTAATAGTTTAATTTTAATATGAATTTTTGCATTTTTCATCATTTTTCTGCATTTTTTTCATTAAATTTAAATGTTCTTATTTGGTCAATGCTAGAGGAAGTTCAATTATAAAAACGCTCCCTTGTGATAGTCTGGAATTGACGGCAATTCTGCCCTTGTGTTCCTCGATTATCTTCCGGCATATGGATAGACCGATCCCAGTCCCTTTTTCTTTAGTAGTATAAAATGGCAAGAATAATTTATTTATCGTTTCTTCAGTCATGCCAGGCCCATTATCTTCAATAATGATTTCTGTTTGTTGGCTGTTTGATTTGGCAGTTATGCTAACTTCTCCATCTCCTGCATGAACTTCCTCACATGCCTCCAGTGCATTTTTAATGATATTGATCAGTACCTGCTTTATCTTATTAGTGTCTCCATAGATGATGGGGTTTCCAGGGCAAGGCTTTACAGAGAGGTTTATATTATTAATATTTGCTTGACTTTCAAATAACATTTTCATTTCCTGAATCAATTTGTTTAAATTTATTTTTGCTTTCTTGTTGGTTCCAGGTTTCGATGCATTCAGAAATTCATATATCATATCATTTGCCCTATTAATCTCATCAATGGCAAGTTCGGCGTACTGTTCTTTGCCGATCTCAGATAAATATGGCTTTAAGAGCTGCATAAATCCTTTCACTGTTGTCAGCGGATTTCTGATTTCATGAGCTAATGCTGCTGCCAGCTGACCATCACTATTGGGAATTTCTCCCTCTTCTTTTTTTATATTATTCATTTTTTCCATCTTATTATTCATCCTTACATTAGTGGTTTTCGGCAGAATATAAGCCTAAACTAATGTATGGCGAAAGATATCAATTTATGTTTCTTTATGTATAATCATTTACTCGCATACCATACGGTCAGTTTTTCTGAAATATAAAAAACAGCAGGTGAAAAGTCTGCTGTTTTGCGCGGCCGGCTGGTTTCAGCCAAGCCATTTTATTTTGGGCTCGGTTTTGTCCCTGATTCGTTTAATGTTAGCCCTATGCCTGTAAATAACAAAGAATCCGAGGATAGACACAACAATAATCAGCGGTATGTCACCTAATATAAGAGCGTAAATGATGGAGGCAACTGCTGCCAGAATAGAGGATAAAGACACATACTTAGTTATGTAAAGGCTTAGAAAGAAAACACCCAATATGATAAGAAACATGAACGGTACATAGGCTAAAAGTACTCCGCCTGAAGTGGCCACTGCTTTTCCTCCGCGAAAACCGGCAAACAGCGGATACATGTGCCCAATAACTGCGAAAACTCCGGCGATAAGCTGATGCATTTCTGAACCAAAGAAAAGGGGAAGGGATGCGGCAAGGGTGCCTTTTAAGATATCAGCTATGGTCACAATCATGCCGGCCTTCACTCCAAGTGTCCGGAAAGTATTGGTGCCGCCCAGATTTCCGCTGCCATGCTGACGAATATCCACTCCATAAAATAGTTTTCCAACAATTAAACCTGAAGGAATGGAGCCAAGTAAATAAGCTAAAATAATGATAATTCCATAAATCATAAAAACTCTCCTTCATACTTTCTATGTTAGTATATTGTACCATGTGAGCAAAGCAGCATACCATGTGCAATTAAAAAGAAGTCCAAATTATTTTTGAGGATGCTTCAACTCTCTGGCTTGTGTTTGATCTGTTTGACACCGGGTATTAGTAGACTGTCACAGCAAACAATTCCAAATAAAGGAGAGATTCAGCATGGAACAAAATATGAATAATGTAAATGGACAAGCGGCAGATGTAGAGGGAAAGCTCGATAACATGGGGAGCGAAAAGAAAGATGATATTCTTTCAAGCTTTGACGGGTTTAAAGATTATTTAAGCGGAAAGGTTTCCATGGGACAGAAAATGGGCATGGATGAGGAACAGCTTGCTAATACTGCTCAAAAGGTAGGCGATTATCTGGCATCTAAAGAAGAACCAAGGAACCGTGAAGAAAAGCTTCTTCAGGAATTATGGAAGGTAGGCACAGAAGAAGAAAAGCATAAGCTGTCTCATATGCTTGTAAAGCTTGTTGGCTAATAATATGTATTAATGGCGAAGGCGCTTGCCTTCGTCTTTTATTTTGCCTGGAGGCGCATAGATGAGTTTACAATGGTCAAAAATGGTCTATATATAGTTATCGCAGTCTAAGAAGCAGGGGGAGTACTAGTGAGAAAGGTTCTGGGAAAAGTAAATAGAAAAAAGGTATGGATACCTATTTTGAGCCTGGTGCTGGTAATGGCAGCAACCATTATCTATCAATCCAATAAATCATTGCCCGAGGGCCTTTCATTCGAAGGAGAACTATATTCTGCAGAAGATGTTCAGTTCCTTTACGATTTAACATTTGAAAAAGAAAATGGCAAAAGAGAAAGTGAACAGCAAATCTTTAAGCATATTTTAAAAGCCATCGACGAGGCAGAGGATTTTATAGTTATGGATATGTTTTTATTCAACGGCTTTAATGATGGTGATAAAGAATATCCTGATATTAGCGGCAAAATAACTGATAAGCTGATTGAAAAAAAGCTTAACCGCCCGAATATGGATATTACCGTTATTACAGATCGGATTAACAGTACCTATGGATCACATGAAGTCCCGGAATTCCGGGAACTCAAAGAGAATGGCATAAAAGTGGTTTATACTTCATTAGTTCCTTTAAGGGATTCAAATCCAATTTATTCGGCATTTTGGCGTGTATTTATACAATGGTTTGGGCAGGGCGGCAAGGGCTGGCTCCCCAATCCGCTCGCAGAAAATGCTCCGAAGGTGACATTCCGTTCCTATCTCGATCTAATGAATATAAAAGCAAATCACCGGAAGGTTTTTGTAACTGAAAAATCCGGGATTGTCACATCCGGAAATCCCCACAATGCCAGCGGGTTTCATTCCAATATAGCATTTGAAGTAAAAGGGCCAATCTTAGCGGATCTCGTAAAAACCGAGCAGGCAGTAGTCGACTATTCAGCATCCGGCAAACTTACAGATTTCAAGCCTGAAAAGAGCAATAAAATTGGCCCGCTTAAGGCCCAGGTGCTGACTGAAGGCAAGATTTATAAACACATTCTTCAAGAAATCAATAAAGCTGGGAAAGGGGAAACCATTTGGCTTGGCATGTTTTATCTTGCTGAGCGAAAAGTGGTAGATGCACTAAAAGAATCAGCCGACCGCGGCGTAAAAGTAAAAATCATCCTGGATCCCAACCAGAACGCTTTCGGCTCTGAAAAGATCGGGCTGCCTAATATACCTGTTGCAGCTGAATTGAACAAATTAGGTCATAATAACATAAAAATAAGATGGTACAATACAGGATTTGAACAATACCATTCGAAAATCATGTATATAACCGGAAGAGAAGATAGTAAGATTATCGCCGGTTCAGCTAATTTTACGAAAAGAAATCTGGACGATTTAAACCTGGAGACAAATTTAAAAATCATCGCCCCTCCTCATTCACAGGTTATGAAGGATGTCGACAGGTATTTTAATAAGCTTTGGAATAATAATGGAGGCATTTATACGAAGAACTATCCTTCCAATGAAAAAATGCCTTTTGCCAAATATATTACTTATAGACTCCAGAAGCTTACTCACTTTACAACATACTGATAAAAATTGTGAAACCTTTCCTTGATTAATTTCGTTTATAAGGATGGGTTGAATAAATGAAGACATTCTAAATTTTCTTCCCATTTTCAGATTATTCCTTTACGATGGAAAATAAGGGAGGAAAAGGAATGTACAAGATTGAAACAAGCAAACAAAAGCCTCCTGTTAAAAAGTGGATTTTTGCGGGTCTTTTGTTTGCATTTACAATGATAATCTCCAGCATTTTGATGCTTTTATATCCTTTTGCCTCGAAGGAGAAGGCAGCTTACTTTAAAGGGGATAATCCGATTTTGTTTATGGGAAAACAGGCTGGAAATGCTTATAAAGAAGAGGATACAATCTACCTGCCACTAACCTTTCTGCAGGAGTTTATTGATGAAGCTATCATTTACGATGAACCTTCACAATCTATTATTCTTGCCACTAAGAATAAAGTAGTGCAGATGCCATCTGATGCTTCAAGCTATTATGTGAATGGCAAGTCTGTGGAATCGGAGTTTTCAGTTGTTAAGCAGATAGGAGGAGACAGGTATGTGGCACTTGAGCCCCTGTTGACTTTCTATTCAATAACTTATTCAATTCTCGCTGAAACAGGTGCAGTCTGGGTTCAAAAGAATGGAGAGACTATTGTTTCCGGTGAAGTGCTTGAAAAAGATATTCATGAAGAATTGCTTCGGCTTCGGACGAAAGCCAGTCTTGATTCACCCTATACGGCCTCCGTAACTCCTAAAGAACATATTTTTATTGAAGAGGAAGAAGGAGATTACTATCTTATAAGAAAAATAGATGGCAGAGCAGGCTATTTGAAGAAGCAATACATAAAAAAGAGCAATACCAGGGAGATAGCTATTTCACTTGAAGAAACAAAAAACACAGTCCCTAAAATGGAAGATCCGATTCAGCTGACCTGGGAAGCTGTATATACCAAAAACCCGAATACTTCGGCCATCCCGAAGATGGATGGCGTTAATGTCATATCGCCGACATGGTTTGAGCTTGCGGACGGAAAAGGAGCTATTAAGAACCTGGGGTCGAAGGAGTATGCAAACTGGGCAAGAAAACAGGGATACCAAATTTGGGGATTGTTTTCAAATGCATTTGACCCTGATTTGACACATGAAGCCTTTGGTAACTTTGAAACACGGCAGAAAATGATCCGGCAGCTTTTAAATTTCAGTCAACTATATGAATTAAACGGAATCAATCTTGATATTGAAAATGTAAATCCTGAGGACGGTCCGCTCATAACGCAGTTTGTGAGAGAAGCCACTCCATTTTTTCATGACGCAGGTTTAGTGGTGTCAATGGATATCACCTTCATTTCATCAAGCGGAAATTGGTCTGCTTTTTATGAAAGGGAAAAGCTTGCCGAAATAGCAGATTATATGGTTGTCATGGCTTATGATGAGCATTGGGGAAGCTCACAGGTTGCAGGAAGTGTTGCAAGCCTCCCGTGGGTGGAGGACAATCTGAAACTATTGCTTGAGGTTGTGCCTAATGAAAAATTAATATTGGGTGTGCCATTATATACGAGACTATGGAAACAGGAATCAAATGGCGATGTTTCTTCACAAGCCCTTTCTATGGGCAAAGTGAAAGAATGGCTCACTCAAAATAAAGTTACTCCCATATACGATCCGGTAAGCGGGCAAAATTTTGCGGAGCATTACTCAGAAAAAGATAAAATCACATACAAAGTATGGCTTGAAGATGAAATTTCACTAACGAAACGAGCTGATTTGGCAAAGAAATATCATTTGGCCGGTGTTGCAAGCTGGAGCAGATACTTTGCAGATGAAACAGCCTGGTCTGCCTTAACGTTAACTAATAAGGAAATCACCAAAAAATGAAAGAAAGGCCGTAGAACATCACGGCCTTATTTTTTATGCTTCGGTTTTAATGTGACTGAAGGATCTTACAGAGAATAACCCTTTATCAGTTAATTTGAGTTCAGGGATAACCGGGAGCGCTAAAAATGAGAGCGTCAAAAACGGGTTGAACTCCATGCTGCATCCGATTGTCATAAGTGCATCATTCAATTGGGATAAACGTGAATAGACTAATGAGGAATCCTGGTCGGTCATGAGTCCCGCAATAGGCAGGGGCAGTTCCGCAAGTATTTCCCCATCCTGGACAACAGCCAGACCTCCTCTCATTGCTGCCGTATGCTTAATGGCAGTCAGCAAATCCTCATCAGATGTGCCTGCTGCAACAATATTATGGGAATCGTGTGCAACTGTTGAAGCAATCCCGCCTCTGGAGATCCCTAACCCCTTAACAATGCCAAGCCCTATGCTGCCTGTGCCATTGTGCCGCTCCACAACGGCCAGCTTTAAGTGATCTCTATGAGCACTTGGCTGGAAATAGCCATCAATTGAATCAGCCTTCTCCACAAGGTGCCTGGTGACAATGCTGTTCGCAATAATGCCAATGATATTGCAGTTATCCTTCCCAATGCGAATGCTTAAATCTTCATAGTTCAGGCTGGTGATTTTAATACTGTCCAAAATAGGTCTTGCGGGTGCAGCATTGTTTGGAACAGATTTCTTCATGTTCCCATTTTCTGCAGTAAGTATTCCGGATTTTATAACTTTTTCAACTTTGACATTCCTGAGGTCACTGAGAAAAACCAGGTCGGCTTCATAACCGGGAGCAACGGCCCCTTTATTTTTCAGGCCGAAGCATTCTGCTGCATTAAGAGTAGCGATTTGAACGGCAAGGATAGGATCAATCCCTGCCTTAATGGCCATTCTGACATTATGATCAATGCTGCCTTCATTGATCAGGTCATCCAGGTGCTTGTCATCGGTTACGAATAAACAGCGCCGTGAATTTCGTTCGCTGACAGATTTGAGAAGTGACAGTAAGTCTCTTGCCGCCGATCCTTCCCGCAGCATAACAAACATTCCTTTGCGCATCCGATCCAATGCTTCCTCAGGGTTGATGCATTCATGGTCTGTTCTTATGCCTGCTGCCATGTAAATATTGATTTCTTCCTCATTAAGTCCTGCCGCATGCCCATCTATGCATTTCCCTTTGCTATAGGCAGCTTCCAGTTTTTTTAGCATTCCATCATCATTGTTCATAACAGCGGGATAATCCATAACTTCACCGAGCCCAAGCACTCTTGGGTGACTGTAATATTTCTCGAGGTCCTTGTGACTAAGGGACGCACCGGCATTTTCAAATGGAGTTGCAGGGACACAGGATGGGAGCATAAAAAATACATCAAGCGGGATATCCTCCGAAGATTTCAGCATGAAATCAATGCCGTCAGTCCCGCTGACATTGGCTATTTCATGAGGGTCGGCAATCACAGTCGTGACTCCGTGCGGGATCACAACATTGCTGAACTCAGCGGGAGTCACCATCGCTGACTCAATATGGACATGCCCGTCAATAAAGCCTGGGGCGATATAGCTGCCCCGGGCATCAATAATTTCTTTGCCTTCATACCTTCCTAAGCCAGCTATGAAGCCATCGGCAATCGCAATGTCTTCCTCGATGATTTCACGTGTAAACACGTTTATTACTTTTCCGTTTTTTATTACCAGATCGGCAGGAGTTCTTTTGGCCGCCACATCAATTCTTTTTCGCAACATTTCAATGGTTAGCTTCATACGGACTCCTCGCTTTTGAAAAAAATGACAATCAACAGTTTAATGTCCGCCCATGATGAAATTAATAATAAAGGCAGCACTCACAAAATACATGATCCAGTGGATTTGATGATGCTTGCCTGTCAGGAGCTTAAGCAGAGTATAAGAGATAAAGCCGAATGCCAATCCCTGGGCAATACTGAAGGTTAAAGGCATAAGAACGATTGTCAAAAATACCGGAATAACATCAGTGAAGTCATCAAAGCTTATATGTTTTATTTCACTAAGCATTAAGGCTCCTACAAGAATGAGAATAGGCGCAGTGGCGACAGACGGTATAAAATAGATAAGCGGAGCAAAGATGAGCGACAGGAAGAAAAGTACAGCTGCAGTTAATGCCGTTAAGCCAGTCCGTCCGCCTTCTGAGATTCCTGTGGCATTCTCCACATAAGCATTTAAGGCAGTGCTACCGAAGGCTGCACTTGCCATCGTACCTACGGCATCTGCCTGAAGGGCACGGTCCAGGTTTTCAATTTTTCCATTTTTATCTGTGAGGCCAGCTTTTCTTGATAGTCCGATGAGGGTTGCTAAATTGTCAAATAATTCTACAATTGTGAAGGAGAAAATGACTGAGATGATGCCATATTTTACGGCTCCCATAATATCCATAGCTAAAAACGTCTCAGACATGCTTGGCAGATTAAGGGAAACGATATCACTTACGGCTTTTGGGTAGGCAATGAAGCCAACAATCATGGCTGCTGCACTCGTTCCCAATATACTGATAAGCAGGGCGCCTTTTACTTTCTTTGCCATCAGGAGTGCGGCAATAATCAATCCGAATAGGGCAAGCAGTGGCCCCTTGCTTGTGATGCTTCCCAAGCCGACAAATGTAGCTTCATTTGCGACCACTAATTCTGCATTTTTTAACCCGATAAAGGCTATAAATAAACCAATTCCAACACCTATAGCTGACTTTAAGACATCCGGGACACCATCTACAATCTTCTGCCGGACTCCGGTAACGGTCAAAATTAAAAACACAATCCCCGAAATAAATACAGCTCCCAGGGCTGTTTGCCAGGAAAGCCCCTGTCCAAGCACCACCGTATAGGCAAAAAAGGCATTCAGCCCCATGCCCGGGGCAACTGCTACAGGGAAATTTGCCCACAGAGCCATTAGAAGAGTACAGAAGACACTTGCGTAAATGGTTGCTGCCAGTGCAGCTTCTTTTGGTATGCCCGCGTCAGCTAAGATGATCGGGTTGACAAAGATAATATAACTCATTGTCAAAAACGATGTAATGCCTGCCAGTATTTCTGTCTTTGCATTTGTATTTCGTGCGGAAAGCTTAAAGAGCCGTTCTAAGAGGTTCGCATTTGAGGCAGGCGGGAGGCCCGACCCAAGATCCTTTTCAATCGTCGACATGAAAGGTCACTCCTTATTCATGGTTAATGTTCATCCTGAGAAACGAACTGACTTGACCATGGAATAGGCGGGAGATCTTTTTCTGCAGTTTATTAGATGGGTTCAATAAAAACATCCATGATGCCGCCGCATATTCCGCCATCTTCATAAAACAGCCCTTTTGTTAAATCAACACGCTTTTGACTGGGGGTATTTGTTTGCATAACCTCGAAAGCCTTCTCAATTACTTCTGCTTCTCCGCAGCCACCGCCAATTGTTCCTTCAATTCTTCCGCAGGGGAACACAATCATCCGGCTTCCGATTTTTCTCGGAGTAGAGCCTTTTGTGCGGATAATGGTGGCGAGGGCTGCTTTCTCACCTCCTTTCCGGATATCGAGGGTGCGCTTTATAAGCTGCATTTGGTCCATTTGCCAGCCCCCTCACGGAACCCCAATTTTGCAAATCTTTTAATTTGCGAACTTAAGGAATCTCCGGATTTTTGATTTTTCACTTTCAGAATTTCTGCCATGATGCTGACTGCAATCTCCGCAGGTGTTTCAGCTCCAATATCTAGACCCACCGGTGTGTATAGATTTTCAAAGCTCTCATCAGGAAAATCCTGATGCAATTCTTCAAAAACACCCGATATACGCCTTCTGCTGCCGATCATGCCAATGTATCCTGCCTGACATTTTCTTTTTAAAAGTTCATTCAAACTGAGAACATCATACTTATGTCCCCGTGTAAGAAGGAGTATATAAGTTTTTTCCGAAATTTCAACATGCCTGAAATAATCCAGATAGGATTGGCAAACCACTTCATCTGCCTTTGGAAAACGTTCTCTGTTTGCAAACTCTTTCCGGTCGTCTATTACTGTCACGAAAAATCCGAGCATCCGTCCCATTTCTGCCACGGGTTCACACACATGGCCGGCACCGGCGACTATTAAATGGAGCGGAGAAGGGAAGTACTCGGCAAAACATTCAATTAGACTATCGTTCCACATAAATCTCACAGTTCCGGACCGTTTTTTGGTGACCAGTTTATTGCATTGCACTGTTAGTAGTTTCTTTACATCCATGGGCAGAAGGGAGGATTCCGTGCAGAACTCCCCTTCTGGCCATAATAAAGCTTTGGTTCCGATGAGTTTTTCTTCAGGATAGTCTGTTATAGTCAGCAGAAACGTGTCTTTCCGATTTTTGATGGACTCTTCTAATCTGGCAAATAAATTGCGGCTCATCAATAGGATCACCTTGGGGATTGGACTTTTTGTTTTTTGAGATCTTTCAATGCATTAAAAACTCTTTCAGGAGTAGCAGGCAAATGAAATATTCTGGCCCCTGTTGCATCATATATGGCTGACATAATAGCAGCAATTATCGGAATCATTACCACTTCCCCAATGCCCTTTGCGCCAAAGGGGCCAGATTGTTCTGGCTCTTCAACCGGAAAGGTCTCAATTAAAGGAGTCTCGCGAATAGTAGGAATGATATAATCAGTGAAATTCCGCGTTTTATGGTATCCATTTTCAATCAGCACATCTTCATAAAGAGTATAGCCGATGCCCATTACTGCTCCCCCTTCAGCCTGGCCCTCTAAGCCCTGCGGATTAATGACTTTGCCTGCATCCGGGATGGAAACTACCCGAAGAACTTCTGTTTCGCCTGTTAAAGTATCAACTTCCACCATCACCACATGTGTCAAATATCCGTATAAATGGTGGGGGGCACCGCCGGAGCCTTTGATTTCATCTTTTTCTTTCGGCAGGTAGAAGTGTCCTTCTACTCTAGTTGCCTTATGATGATCATAAAGGTATTTATAGATAGATTTATTAGGTATAATCTGCTCATTGGCTGATAGGTGGTTCGGTTTTAAATTAATTTGGGACGCATCTAGATTCAGCATTTCAGCAGCAGTTTGAATAAGAAGCTGGGTCATCCGGGGAGCTGCTTGAGCAATAGCTCTTCCGCCGGTATAGGTGGAGCGGGAGGCAGTTACAGTACCGCCATCAAGTGTTTTTTGTGTATCACCTTGAATAATTCTGATATTGCTGATATCACAGGTCAGCATTTCTGCGGCTATCTGGGCATAAGCGGTGCTGTTGCCTCCTCCGATTTCCTCGCATCCCACACCTACAAGGAAAGTTCCATCCGGCTGAAGTTCAATAGAGGCTGCTCCATAATCAGGGAGGCCAATACCCATTCCGATACCATGAAAGGAAGTTGCCAGGGATACTCCGCGTTTTTTCCATGGCTCACTTACTTCAGATTTGTATTTTTCCCTGTTCTTCCACAAATCGCAATTCTCTGCTGTTTCCAGGGTTTTATAAGTGCCAACACTGGATTTGACAATATGGCCTACACTTGAAACTTCGCCTTGGTGATAAACATTTTTTTTGCGCAATTCAATAGGGTCCATTCCCAGCTTTTCTGCAATCATGTCCATATGAGTTTCAATTCCCATGCATACCTGATTGACGCCAAAGCCTCTGAATGCGCCGGAAATGCCATTATTTGTATAAACACAGAAGCCCTCGAGATCCACATTAGGAATTTTATAAGGGCCGCATGAATGTTCGATCGCGAGTGCTATGACCGCCCCTCCAAGTGATGCATAAGCACCCGTATCTCCTATGGCTCTCACCTGATTGGCAAGCAGTGTCCCGTCTTTTCTGGCAGCAGTCTTCATTTGAACTTTAAATGGATGCCTTTTTATGCCCGCAATGACTGACTCTTCCCGGCTTAAATGGATTTTTACAGGCCGTCCCTTTGTATGCAGTGCAAGGAGAGCAAGATAAATTTGAACGGTAATCTCATCCTTTCCGCCAAAGGCACCTCCAATTGGACTTGAGATAACTCTTATTCTTTCTGGGTTATATGCCAGGGATCTCGCAATCTGCATTCGATCGCGGTATGCATATTGGCCAGGGCAGCGAATGGTGAGGAACCCATCGTCATCCATTACCCCCCAGCCGCCTTCCGTTTCGATAAAAGCATGCATTTGGCGGGGGGAGAAGAAGGTATTCTCGACAATGATGTCAGCTTCTTCGAATGCTTTCTCGATGTTTCCGTTTTTTATTTTCACATGGCTGTGTAGATTGCCATCAGGATGAAGCTTCGGAGCAGAATCTGTCAGGGCATATTCAGCATCTGCAACTACTTCAAGTGGCTCATAGTCCACTTTAATTAAACTCAGTGCCTGTTCTGTGATTTCCAGTGTTTCTGCTCCAACTAATGCTATCGCATCTCCTGTACACCGGACGACATCGGAGCACAGAACAGGCTGATCGGGAACCACAATCCCAAATCCATTAAAGCCGGGGATATCTTTATGGGTTAGCACACATATCACACCAGGCAGATTTTTGGCTGCCTCAATATCTATTGAATTAATTTTGGCGTGCGGATATTCAGAGCGCAGCACTTTTCCCCAAACCATATTGTCAAAGTGGTAATCGGTCATATATTTTAATTCACCGGTTACTTTTTCCGGGCCATCGATTCTATTTACCCGTTTCCCAACCCATTTGGTGTTCACTGGTTATTCCACCTCCTCATTAAGCGGTATAATCCTCTTTCCAATAAAGCGCTTGCCATATCCCGTCTATATGTAGCTGTTGCTCTTCCATCTGTGATGGGCATAACCTCTTTCCAGGCAATTCTGGCTATGTTCCGGATTAATTCATCATTTAGCGGTCCCAGCGTCAGCACCGATTCACACTTGCGTGCACGTATAATCGTTGGTGCTACAGATCCGAAGGCGATTTTTCCTTCCCTGCATTTCAGCTCATGGTCCATTATGAGTGAAATAGCAACATTCACAATGGAGATAGATTGCGCTTTGCGAGGGCCGAGCTTTTGGAAAATCCCTATTTCATTCGGTTTTTGCGGCGTTATTATGATTTTTGTAATCATTTCATTTTCTTTTAAAACAGTTCTGCCGGGACCAAGGATAAAGTCTTCGATTGGGACGATTCGTTTATCCGACA
Organism: Cytobacillus sp. FSL R5-0377; assembly: GCF_038004385.1. Taxonomy (NCBI): domain Bacteria; kingdom Bacillati; phylum Bacillota; class Bacilli; order Caryophanales; family Bacillaceae; genus Cytobacillus; species Cytobacillus sp. FSL R5-0377. Next base: position 325,126 of record NZ_JBBORA010000001.1, on the reverse strand, counting down.
GCGAGGAGAGTTCAAGTCTTGCTCCGAGAACATACAAAGCCGGAAGGGTATCGCCTGCAGGAGAGGCAGTGCCAATATTGCCGCCGATTGTTCCCATATTCTGCATTTGAGTGGCGCCGACTTCCCGAGCTGCATCTACGAGAACATCCGCTTTTCTTTGCAGAAGCGGAGAATGAATAATATCAGTATGTGTTGTCAACGGGCCAATATGAATACAATCTTTACTTTCTATGATATAACGCAGCTCACTTAAGTTTTTTATATTGATCCAAATTTCCGGCCGCCATTTGCCTTCCTTCATCCGGACTGCAGCATCTGTACCGCCTGCTATCAATTTATGAACCCTGCCTTTCTTCGATAGCTGCATCAGACATTCGGATAGAGAGGAAGGGGTAAACATATCAATCTCTGAAACAAGCATCAGCTTACCTCCCTGTATATGTTTTAACCGCAATTTTATAATCTTCCTGGCGATTCAGGTTGAGATGAATCTGTTCATTTTCCACTGGCACCTCAAGGAGAAATTGCTTATGCTGTTGAATTACATGCCTCAAACCCATATTCTCTTCCTTTATTGATAAAAGCTCGTTCCTCAATCGGGACGAAAAGAGGATGGGGTGCCCTCTTTTGCCCTGGCAGCTAGGGACTGCAATCAGGCAGCGGGTTTTTCTAAAGTCACCTGCGAGCTTATTAATGACCTCAGTATGAAGCGGCTGGTCGACGGATGTAATCAGAATCGTATCTGATAACGCGTCCGCGGCTTTCACCCCCGCAATGATTGACGAACATTTTCCATCCTGAAAGTGTTCATTTATGATCATATTTGCAGAATACTTTTTTCCAATTGAATGAAATGTATCGGCTTCATAACCCAATACAACTACAATATCTGTGAACACCGATTTTCTGAGTGTGTTCAGCTGATGTTCGAATAATGTCGTACCATTCCATGGCAGCAGTCCTTTTAGAGTACCCATTCTGCTGGACTGGCCCGCGGCAAGTAAAATGGCTGTATGTGTCATGGATTATCGGATTGTTTCAGGCTCGGATATTTTTTGGCTGGCAGCTGTCTGAACGGCCTTGATAATTTTGGTATAGCCTGTACAGCGGCACAGGTTCCCTCCTAATGCGGTTTTAATTTCCCCAACGGATGGAACATGGTCAATTCCATCCAAGAAAGCTTTTGCTGATACGATGATTCCCGGGGTACAGTACCCGCATTGTGTTGCTCCTTCGGCAATAAAAGATTCCTGAATGACATCAAGATTTGGTGATAGTCCGACTCCTTCACAAGTGGTGATCACCTGGTTTTCCGCCTGGCCAGCAAGGACAAGACAGGAACATACAACCTCATTATTGATTAGAACAGAGCATGATCCGCATTCTCCCTTTCCGCAGCATTCCTTGCTTGCAGTCAAACCCAGCTCTTCTCTTAATACATCCAGGAGCGGTTTCGCAGGCGGGCAAACGACCGTACAATCCTTCCCGTTAACAATAAAATGAATACTTTTCAAATCTTCGCCTCCTCATAGATTTTGAAACCATTGGCAATGAGAAAAAAGTGTGAGCAGTTTTGTATGGGATAGTAGCCTGGCGAGCAGGAAGAGGTATTTAAATTATGATATTATGCATCTTCTTCTAAATAGACTAATAAGCACAAAAAAATTCCTGCACAAAAGGTTCCTGTATGTAATCAACAGGAAATATCCCTTTCGTAGATAGGAATTACGGTTCCCAGTAGAAACCCTCAAACCGATTATTGAGGTTATACGAAAATTCTATTTAATTTTTCTTGATGCTGAAGGGAGGTTTTACAGGGACAATTATAGAAATATAGGGGGAGTTGATTTGTAGTGTAATAGTTAAGTTAATATTTTGTCAAGTGAGAATTTTCTGAAAAAGATATTGACTTATAAAATAGCCTTGTTTAATATAGTGATTAACAGGAGGATTACATGACTGTATTAACCTCAAAATTATTTCAAACAATAAAAAAAGATCTCGCTTTTCTCTATAATCGTGTGAACCAGGAAATCTATGGAACAGGCGTGAAAAAACAGCGTATTGAAACATTTGATGATAGAGTCATCATCTTCGCACAGCATAAGCGTGTTCAGGCACTGCAGATGCTGAGTCAGAACTTCCATCACCTGACCATTTCGGTTGATTCAGCATTGATTGTTGAATTTAAATCGCTTCTAAAAGGTATGATTGAAGATGCTCTTCATTTGAAAGTCATAACGATTTTAAAAGATTATGATCCTGTTACTGAAGAAGCCTGCACCATTATTTATTTTCAAGAATAGAAGTTTTACATTTTGTTTGGGAGAGCTGTGCATGACGCAGTTTTTCTTAAACCTGAATATAGGAGCGGTTCCTTTGTCTTTTGTTTAACGGAAGCTGAATGAAACCGCAGTAATAGAACATCTATTGTTTACTTTGATGTTATCTATTGCTGCGGTTTTTTTATACACATTTTTCATTTGGGAGGTGATGCCGGTTTTTAAAAGCTGGAGTCAGGCTGTGGCATAACAAAGAATTAAACCTGGGGGGAAAATCTTTGGAAAAGCTAAATCCTTGGAAGGTAGGGACTTTAGGATTTCAGCATGTGCTAGCCATGTATGCAGGTGCTGTCATTGTACCGCTGATTGTAGGACCGGCAATTGGGCTTACTGCCCAGCAGCTCGCTTACTTAATTTCAATTGATTTGTTTACCTGCGGGATTGCTACTTTGCTTCAGGTAATAGGGGGGAAGCATTTTGGCATCAAGTTGCCTGTGATTCTGGGCTGTACTTTTACAGCAGTAGGCCCGATGATTGCCATCGGGAATTTGCAGGGGATTACAGCCATCTACGGGGCAATTATTTCTTCGGGTATTATCGTCATGATCCTATCCCAATTTATGAGTAAAATTATGAGATTTTTCCCGCCGGTCGTAACCGGTTCAGTCGTTGCAATTATCGGGGTATCACTGATTCCTGTTGCCATGAATAATGCTGCAGGCGGGCTTGGGTCATCCGATTATGGAAGTGCAAAGAATTTATTCCTGGCTGCCTTTACACTGGTGCTGATTATCTTAATGAACCGGTTTTTTAAAGGCTATATGAAAGCAATTTCTGTCCTGCTGTCATTGGTGGCCGGGACTATAGCAGCTTATTTTATGGGGCTCGTCAGCTTTGCCGAAGTCAGCCAGGCTTCCTGGTTTCATGTCGTTCAGCCGCTTTATTTCGGATTCCCGACATTCAATGCTTCAGCCATCCTTACGATGACCTTAGTAGCAATTGTTAGCATGATTGAATCTACTGGGGTATTTCTCGCTCTCGGAGATGTCTGTGAGAGAAAGCTCGACTCTAAGGACATTAAGAAAGGCTTGCGTGCAGAAGGACTGGCTGTTGTTATAGGCGGCATTTTTAACGCGTTTCCTTATACGTCCTTTTCACAGAATGTGGGCCTTGTAGCATTGACTAAAGTAAAAACGAGAAATGTTGTTATCGCAGCTGGTGTTATATTAATGATTCTCGGTCTTTTGCCCAAAGTGGCTGCTCTGACTACGATTATTCCTATGGCTGTTCTTGGCGGAGCAATGATTCCGATGTTTGGGATGGTTATCTCATCGGGAATCAGAATGCTTTCTGTAGTGGATTTCAGCAAAAATGAAAACTTGCTTATCGTTGCCTGTTCAATCGGAATTGGGCTTGGTTCAGCGGTGGTCCCGCAGATTTTTGAAAGCCTGCCGACAAGTGCACGCCTTCTGGTTGAAAACGGAATTGTACTGGGGAGCATCACAGCAATTTTATTAAATATGGTATTTAATTATAAAGAATTAAATATAAGTGAAAGTGAAAGAATTGAGCAGCTGAAAGGAGACCACTCAGCTGAATTGATTTAATAGCAGCTGCTGTAACCACCTGCCTCTACTTTTAGAGGCAGAAATCAAATTAATAGATAGGAGCAGGGTAAATGGATTTAATTCTGAAAAATGCAAATATTCCGCAGGGTGATCGTCAGGTTTTAACGAATATTCTAGTAAACGATGGAAAGATTGTCGGCTACACGAACGACATTTCTTTTCTAAATGCCTCCAAGGTTATTGATATACAAGGAAAATTAGTTGTCCCAGGCTGTATTGATCCACATACACATTTTATGGATCCAGGGTTTACTCACAGAGAAACATTTGCAACCGGCAGCCGTTCTGCAGCAGCCGGCGGCTTGACAACTATTATTGATATGCCATGCTGCAGCAAGCCATCTGTACGGGATGGGGATAGCTTCAATAAGAAAATTGGTCCAATCAGGGATCAGGCTTATATTGATTACTGCTTCTGGGGCGGCATGACCGGGGAGGATGCACGTGAAGGCTGGATTGATAATATTTATCCTCAGATAGATCAGGGCGTTGTTGCATTTAAGGTCTACATGACACCTTCTGTACCAACCTTCCCTAAAGTATCTGACGCAGAAATGCTTGAGATTTTTAAAAACGTTGCAAAAACCGGTCTTCCGATTGGTGTTCATGCTGAAAACTATGATATCTGCACATTCAATTCGAAGAAGCTTGAAAAAGAAGGCAGACTTGACGGACCGGCATGGGCTGAAGCTCGTTCTAGCCTCGCTGAAAAGGTGGCCATTGAACTGATTCTCAGCTTCGCGGAAGCTACTGACGCACGTGTACATGTCGTACATATGAGCACAAAGGAAGGCGTTGAGCTCGTTAAGGCTGCAAAGAAACGCGGTGTCAAGGTTACTGCTGAAACCTGCCCGCACTACCTTGTTTTAAATGCACAGGACTCCATGTCAGAGCGGGGCTCTTATGCAAAAATTGCTCCTCCACTGAGGGGGAAAGAGGATAACGAATCCCACTGGCAGGCTCTGGCTGATGGAACAATCGATTTTGTCGGAACCGACCATGCCCCATATGAAATTGCCACTGAAAAGGATTATCCAGGTGCAACGATCTGGAACACCTTCCCTGGCATCCCGGGTGTAGAAACGATGGTGCCGATCCTTGTCAGCGAAGGGCTGAATAAAGGCCGCTTATCTCTATCAAGATTTGTAGAAGTAACGAGCCGCAACGCAGCCATTCATTATGGCATTTATCCTAAAAAGGGTTCAATGGAAATTGGCAGTGATGCTGATTTCACGGTTATTGATCTTGAAAAAGAATATGTTATTGATGAGCAGAAAACAGAATCAATGGCTAAGTATAATCCGCTTCATGGCATGAAATTAAAAGGAAAGCCAGTTCAAACAATAATTCGCGGAAACGTGGTATTCGAAGAAGACAAAGGGATCGTCGGGAAAGCAGGATATGGAGAGTACGTTCCGCGCCAAAGCATCCAGAGACTGGAAAGAACATTAAAGTATGAAAAATACGAAGCAGTCAATGTGCAAACAAAAGATCCTGTAGCACAGCAATAAATATAGATATCGAAGGAGGCTGAATGGATTGGAACTTAGGGGAAAAAAGCACTGTGTAGTTATTATTGATATGTTAAACGACTTTATCGGGGAAAAAGCTGCATTAAGGTGTGAAAATGGAGAAAAAATCGTTCCTAAAATTCAAGAGCTTATTGAGTTCGCACACGAAAACAATATTCAGGTTGTGCATGTTCAGGAAGCTCATAGAAAGAATGACCGTGATTTTCGTGTAAGACCTGTTCATGCAGTAAAGGGGACCTGGGGTTCGGAATTCATTCCAGAACTTCAGCCAGACGAGAGCAAAGGAGATTATGTGGTCCAAAAGAGACGGCATAGTGCATTTAGCTATACCGATTTTGATCTCTTCCTGAGAGAAGAAGAAATTGATACGGTGGTCCTCACTGGTGTCTGGACCAATGTATGTGTACGCAGTACTGCTTCTGATGCCTTATATCATGGATACAATGTAATTTGCATATCTGATGGCACCGCTTCACAGGATGATGATATGCACGTATCCGGTCTAAGAGATATCGACATTTTTGGAGACATATTATCAACAGAAGAATACAAAGAACTGGCTAAAAAGAAATTCTCCCAAGACGAATCTGTTGTCTAACTCTTCTCCAGGTCCAAGAAAAAAACGAATCTTAGTGGGCATAACCGGAGCAAGCGGATCATTGTATGCATATACACTGATCCGCGCTCTTCATCAATTAGAGATCGAAACGCATTTAATTGCTACGGAGATGGGAGAAAAAGTAATGCAATTTGAATGCGGGGTCAAGATGGACGAGCTGAAGGAGTATGCCGCTATCCACAGCAACCGGAATCTTTTCGCTGCGGTTGCCAGCGGATCCTTTAAAACAGACGGAATGGTGATTGTGCCATGTTCGATGAATACATTGGGTGCAATTGCGAACGGGGTCGGCGATACCCTTCTAAGCAGGGCTGCCAGTGTTGTTTTAAAGGAGAATCGAAAGTTTATTATTGTTCCGAGAGAGGCTCCATTTAATTTGATTCACCTCCGCAATATGACTCTTCTCGCTGAGAGCGGTGCATGCATAATGCCTGCATCACCTGGCTTTTACCATAAGCCGACAGAGATTTGGGAGCTGGCCAACTTTATGGTGGCGAGGATATTGGACATGCTGGATATAGACCATGAGCTCCTTGAGAGATGGGGGGAAAAAGCATGAACCCTGTAACAATGAGAGCTTTGCTGGATAGATGGGAAAGCAGGGGACTTGTTCATCGGGTTAAAAAAGAGGTGGATCCACTCTATGAACTCGGAGCAGTAATTAATACGAAACATGGACGTCAGCCTTTTTTATTTGAAAGAATAAAAGGCTATCAAACTTCCATGGCTGCCGGTCTCGGAGGAGATAGAGAACTGATGGCAGACAGCATGGGAATCTCCTCTTCTGAACTTATTCCTAAACTCATCGAATCAATTGTTAATCCTATACCGACAACTTTAAGGCAAACTGGTCCTGTTCAGGAGAATCTTGTGACCGGGGAATTCGATTTGGCAGATTTGTTTCCTATTCCAACTTATCATGCAGAAGATTCAGGAGCTTATTATGTGGCAGGAATATTGGTGGTTAAAGACTTATCCGGCAAAAAAAGGTATACCTCGATTCGCCGGATGCAATACCTTGGCGGTAATCGAACGAATATTCTCATAACCTCCCCGGAGCTGATGGAGCAATATGCCCATTATGAAAGCATTGGAGAACCGATGGAAGTGGCTGTTATGTTTGGTGTCGTTCCAGCTGTTGTCCTAAGTTCCCAGATCAGTACGCATCTGTATCATACCGACAAATTGGATGTAGCTGGTGCCCTGCTTGGCCAATCGCTGGATGTTGTTCAGTGCAAAACGGTGGATTTGGAAGTACTGGCTGATGCCGAAATCGTCCTGGAAGGCAAAATGCTGCCATATGAAAGAGAACTGGAAGGGCCGTTTGGCGAACTGGCCGGTTATTATGGCACCAGAACGCCTCAGCCGATAGTAGAATTTTCGGCTGTGACTTACCGTAATAATGCTATCTCACAGACTATTTTTCCATCAAGCTATGAAGAAAGGCTGCCAATGGCTCTTGTCAGGGAAGCAACACTTTTAAGCACCGTCAGACAGGTTGTTCCGTTTATCAAAGCTGTACATATCCCGATGGGAGGGGTGGCTCGCTATCATGCAGTCATACAAATAGAGAAGAAGCATGAAGGTGACGGAAAACAGGCAGCACTTGCAGCCTTTGCAAGCGATAAGGATTTAAAGCATGTAGTGGTTGTGAATGATGACGTCGATATCTTTGATTCGGATGATGTTGAATGGGCTATTGCGACAAGAGTACAGGCGGGGGATGATATTTTTATCGTACAGGGTGCGAAGGGATCACCGCTCGAGTCTTCTCATCATTTAAAAGGAGTCAGCGATAAGATGGGCATAGACGCAACCTATCCGCTTGGAAAAGAAGAGTTATTTAAAAGAACTTCAATCCCCATTGAAGTGAATCTCGAAGACTATCTATAAGCTTTTGCAGGTAGAGGAGGTCAAAAATGAAGGCAATTGGTCTGATAGAAACAAGGGGCTTGACAGCAGCTATTGAAGCGCTGGACTCCATGGCAAAAGCGGCAAATGTCAGCTTGGTTGATTTAAAGAGAGTCGGATCAGGGCTTGTCACTGTCATTATTGAAGGGGACGTAGCGGCAGTCACAGCTGCTGTTGAGGTTGGAAAGACTGCTCACACTATGGCTGGAGGAGAACTGGTGTCGGCAAATGTTATACCACGCCCTCATTCAGAACTTCGCAAAATTCTTTAAGCAGATGTTCCAAAAGTGGAGGTGCATAATGCGTGTCTAACTTTATAAAAAGTGTTGTTGAAGAAGTATTGAAGCCCTACAGCAAGCCAAAAGCAAATCCTATTAATGGGACTCCCAATTTCTCCCCGCCCCGCAGCCAGCCGGGATTGAAGTCAGGTATACCAGGTATTAGCAGGCCTAATTATCAAAAGGAAAAAATGAATAAAAGAATAGCTGTTAAAACAGACTCACCCAAGGCTGCTAATCCACACCCGAATATTAGAAGGCAGACAGTTTCACTTTCTTCACCTCAGCCTTCCGCTAAAGAAAAAATTGCCCAGCTGCAAACCCTGGCCCTGGCACAAGGGAAACAGCGAGTTTCTGCAGAAACAAAATCTGGCCGAAATGCGAGAGAAAGCCAGCTTGTCGGACAAACGCCGGATGGTGTAAAAGTATGGCATTTCTCAGATCTTCACCCTACATTGGAAGGCTCCTTTCAGCGGGAACTGAAAACAGGCTCGATCGGGGTAGTTACATCAGAAAAATGTACACCGGGACAGCTGTTTTTACTGAATGAACTTTTAAGAGAGTTTCCTTCTTTAAAATATTTTCTGTCATGGGACAAAAACAGCGGGCAAACCTTTTCGCTAGAGCTTTATGAAGAGAATGATGGAATACTGTTAAACGCTTTAAAGAGCTACTTTAAAAAACTATCCCAAAAATCATTTAAGGCGACTGCAGCTTATATAGAAAAGTCCCCCAGTCCATGGCTGACAAAACAATTGGGGCTTAACGCGTCAATAGGATGTGTGTCTGTCATTGAAGGAATTGACTATTACACAGGTATTTTGCTCCTTGACCGGCACATGAAAAAAAACATGGCCGAACGCATCAATTTTTTAATAGAGAAGAAATATGTTCTTCTTTACGGTCAGTTTGATGATGTATCCCGAATTACGGATCAGCTTTGTAAGGAATTCGACCGGATTAAATAAAAGTTTGGCCAGGACAACAATTCAAGAAAAATTAGCCGGTGTGACACTTTTACAGGAGGAGGATTCTTCAGTTGCAAGCATTGGGTTTAATTGAAACCGTTGGTTATTCAACAGCAGTTTCTGCAGCAGATGCAGCCGTAAAAGCAGCCGATGTAGAAATTGTAGGTATTGAAAAAGTAATAGGAGTGGATGGCTATCTGGGCGTGACAATCCATTTTAACGGCGATGTAGCAGCTGTAAAGTCTGCAGTCGACGCCGGTGTGAGCTCAGCAGAGAGAATTGGAAAAGTAATTTCTTCTCATGTCATCCCGCGTGCCCACAATGAAGTAGCCGGGAAGCTGCTTCCGCAATTTATGCTGAAAGAAATGCATCAGGAAACAGTCACTGAAAAAGAGTTGAGATTCAATAAAGAGCCAATTGAAACAAAGCAGGCTAAAGAATCAAATGAAGCAAATGAAAATGATCATGATAAACCATCAGTTTAATAATCTTAAGGAGGAAACACATAATGGGTGAAGCATTGGGCTTAATCGAAACGAAAGGTCTTGTCGGTGCTGTTGAGGCAGCGGATGCAATGGTGAAAGCAGCAAACGTGGAGATCTGCGGATATGAAAAAGTGGGATTTGGTCTAGTTACCGTTATGGTCAGAGGAGATGTAGGAGCGGTTAAAGCAGCCACCGATGCAGGAGCCGAAGCTGCCAGCAGAGTAGGAGAACTTATTTCGGTCCACGTCATTCCAAGGCCGCACAGCGAAGTTGAAAGAGCTTTATTATCAAAAAATATCGGTGAATAAGCATGAGGAGCAAAAGGCAGAGTGTTATGGCTAAAAACACTCTGCAGGCGCTTTACATGCGAAATAATAACTGCAGAGAAAGAAAACCTCATATCCTGGCTCTATTGACCTCTCATATGATAGGGATGGAACCGGGATTATCATACTTGAAACACTTATTACAGGAAGATATAACACTTAGAATGGCTGCTGAAGAAGAAATGCTGATCCAATTTCCGCTTGAGGAGTTAGTTTTTCAGACAGGGAATGACGATTTGATCTCACCTTCAATGATTAATAATCAGCTTCTTGATCATTTTGATGAGATCCTATTGCCTATTCTATCTTTTTCTTTAATAGCAGATCTATTAGCCCTTAACGAACAAAGGCCTTTGGTGCGGATCATCCTAATGGCTTTGTTAAAAGGGAAACGGGTTACGGCCTTGAAGGCTGGAGGTGATCCTTTCAGCCAATATTGGAAACTGAATGGAATGGATAAAGGTCCTGATTTCTTAAAAAGAAAACTTAATGGGCAGATGGCAGAGTTAAAGATGCTCGGCATAAGATTAATAGATTTTAATGATAAAGCTGACTATACAGCTCAGCAGATGAAGAAAACAGTTATTTCCGATGATACAGTCAGGTTTGCCTATTTAAACAAGCTTAATCACTTAACTGTTCCAAAAGGGGCTATCATTACCCCCCTGGCAAGAGATACAGCAAAGGAGCTCAAGATCGAAATTATTTTTCATTAAGGAGTAGGTCTTTATGCAAATGGGAATAGTGGTTGGCCGCGTAACTGCCACAAGAAAAGATGATAATCTGGTAGGCACAAAGCTATTAATTACCCAGCCTATAGGATTGGACGGCTCAATGTTACCGAACCCCATTATAACCGTTGATACTGTTGGTGCCGGCATAGGAGAAAAAGTCATTTATGTGACTGGAAGCATGGCATCAAGAGCGGTTCAGAATAAAGATGCTCCTATCGATGCTGCCATTATCGGAATTATAGACAGTGTAGACGGAATGGAAACAGGGGGTTAATAAATGGAAGCAAAAAATATCAAAAAGGCAGTGCAGTACCGCAAGCTGATTGATGTATTGCTTGATTCCAGCCAGTATGCCGATGTCGTTTTGAAGGGGGGCTACTTTATTAATGTGATCACCCGTGAGATCTATGAAGCCGACGTGGCGATGAAAGGCGAATATATTTTAATGGCCGGGGACGCAAAGGACTTAATTGGGCCAAAAACGATAGTGGAAAACATTAAGGGAAAATTCGTTTGTCCGGGGTTCATTGATTCTCACATGCATTTTGAGAGTGCGATGCTGACTTGTACGGAATTCTCCAAGCTCTCTATTCCGACAGGAACCACCACACTGATTGGTGATCCGCATGAAATTGGGAATGTCCTGGGTGTTTACGGCATGCAGGCAATGATTGAGGAAGCTAAAACCCTTCCAAACCGGGTATTATTTACGGTCCCTTGTGCTGTGCCTGATGCTCCCGGGCTTGAAACATCAGGCTTTGATGTGACATCAAAGGATATGAAAGAGCTTTTGGCAGATCCATATGTGCAGGGAATTGGGGAAATTCAGAGCTTCAGCAATATTGGGCCGGTATATGAGCATGCACCGGAATTAATAGATGACCTTGTTGCAGCAGTTACATATGCAAACAGCATCGGGAAAACCGTTGAAGGGAACGCGCCCGGATTGTTTGGCAAAGAGCTTGCCGCCCACATTATCAGCGGAGGGAACCATGTTTCCTGCCATGAAACCACCACAAAAGAAGAAACAGTCGAAAAGCTGCGCAATGGCGTGAGTGTGTTCATGAGGGAAGGCTCTTCCCAAAGAAATATGGCAGACTGCATAAGGGCCATTACAGAGGATGGGCTGGATTCCCGCCGTGCAATCCTTGTATCGGACGATATGGTGCCTGCTGATCTGTTAAATTACGGACATATGAATGATATCGTCCGCAGAACCATTGCAGTCGGCATAGATCCAGTGGAAGCGATCCAAATGGCAACCATTAATCCCGCAACCCACTTTGGCTTTAAGGATGTGGGGGTTATTGCACCAGGCAAAAGAGCAGATGTTGTCGTGATCAGCGATTTGATCAATATGACAATTGATCAGGTATACCTGGCTGGGAAAAAAGCAGCTGAAAAAGGAGAATTAACGATAGATATTGCTCCTTACATATATCCGGAAAGTGTGAAAAAGTCAGTGAAGCGGAAGCCTGTAACAGTGAAGGAACTCGCTATTGAAGCTCCAGGCAGCCGTGCAAAAGTAAGGGCAATTGAAGCGATCCCTTTTCAGAATTTAACTGGCGGAGGCGAATACACAATGAATGTCAAAGACGGCATTGTGCAGCCTTGCCTAAAGCAGGATGTTCTCCCGCTCTTGGTTGTGGAGCGCCACGGCAGAACCGGAAAAATCGGCAAGTCATTTCTCCATGGCTTTGATTTGAAAAGCGGAGCCATAGCAGAAAGCGTTGCTCACGATACCCACAATATTATTGTAACAGGAACAAACTACGAAGATATGGTCATGGCGGTGAACCGTGTCATTGCCATGGATGGCGGAATAGCCATGATAAATGATAGCAAAGTAGTAGGTGATTTGCCTCTGAGGATTGGCGGTTTAATGACAGATGAATTAACCGGAAAAGAAATGAGTGAAAAGGTCGATGAATTGTCGCAGCTTGCCAAAGAAGTTCTTGGCTGCGGAATGGAAGTTCCTTTTATGCATTTATCATTCTGGTCATTGGTAACAAGCCCTAAATGGAAAATTACCGATATGGGGCTTATTGATGTAGATAAGTTTGAGGTCATACCGACCATTATTAATTGATCATTAAAGCGGCATTCCCTGCCGCTTTTCATATATGCAGCGGGTAAAGGAGGAATATCATGGGAGTGAAACTTGTCGATCTGACACAGGAAATTTATCAGGGGATGCCTGTTTTCCCTCTTCATCAGAAAACGATGATTTTCCCGAATATGTCTCACGAAGAAAGTGAAAAGCAAGTTGGATTCATGTTTGCAACTAATAATCTGCTAATAAATGAACATGGTCCTACTCATAGTGATGCAACTTACGAATATGACCCAAATGGCCAATTCATCGATGAAATGCCGCTTGAGTATTTTTACGGGCCCGCAGTTTGCCTGGATGTATCCCACATCCAGCCGCATCAATATATTACCGACCGTGATCTCAAGGAAGCACTGAGAAGATCACAGCAGTTTATTGAAAAAGGAGATATCGTCCTCCTCTATACGGGCCATTATAATCGCTCTTATGGTACTGACAAATGGCTCACAACATATACTGGCCTGGACTATCAGGCAGCAAAATGGCTGGCTGAAAAAGGTGCAGTCAATATAGGCATTGACGCTCCTGCCATTGATCATCCAGATGATTCTAAGTACTCCGGACACCTTATTTGCCGTGAATACGGAATTACCAATACGGAAAATCTCTGCAATCTCGACCAGATTGCAGGCATGCGATTTCTATATTTCGGACTCCCTCTCAGAATTCGGAAAGGAACGGGATCTCCGATTCGTGCGGTTGCAGTTTTTATTGAATAATAACAAAGGCTGGTGATCAAATGAAAGAGGCTTTTAACAGAGGCAAGGTCCGGGATGAGATTATAATCCCGCCTTATGAAGGAAGAAGCGCACTGGTTCACAAAGGGGAAGAGCTGATTATTATTGATATGGAAGGAAAACAGGTTGGGGACTTTGTCTGCTTTAACTATGAAGATCCCGCGGAACATGTATCACCTGTTCATATGCGGGCTTCACTTAGCAGCATTCGCCTTAAAACGGGAGACTGGCTTTACAGCAACCGCCGCCGTCCCTTAATGCAGCTTTTGGAAGATACTGTTGGAAAACATGATTTCTTCTTCCCGGCATGCGATTATTATCGCTACAAAGTAGATTTCGGCAAAGAGGACCACCCTAATTGCCATGATAATATCGCAGATGCATTGAAAAAGTTTAATATTCATCCTCCGGTAATTCCAGATCCCATTAATATTTTTATGAATAATGTCCTTGATGCTGCCGGGGATTATGTTATTGCAGAACCGCTTTCCAAGCCTGGCGATTACATAAGGCTGAAAGCGCTGTGCGATGTTGTCATTGCCTGTACAACGTGTTCCCAGGACATGGCGCCTGTTAATGGGTTCAAAGTGACCCCTATTAAAATGCAAATTCTGGAGGCGGATTAATGAATGATATCCAGTTTCTTCAGCATCTGCTCCAAATTGACAGCTCCAATCCCCCCGGAAATGAGCATTTAGTGACTGAAGCATTTATTAATCGATGCAAGCAAAATGGTCTGCCTTTTAAAATGACCATGCTTGATGAGACTCGAAGCAATTTTGAAGTCACCCTTCCCGGAAAAAGCGGTAAACAGCTATTTTTATGCGGCCATATGGATACTGTTTCCCCTGGAACAGGAGAATGGGATTACTCCCCTTTTTCAGGGGAAATCGCAAATGGCCGGATGTATGGCAGAGGAGCTTCTGATATGAAAAGCGGTCTTGCAGCAATGTTTCTGGCATTAGAGGAGCTGTATCTCTCAAATACTATTCCGCCTGCAGACGTTACCTTTTTGGCAACATCCGGGGAAGAAGTCGACAGCTGCGGTGCCAGGGCTTTTCTAAAAGAAAATGATGAACGGAAAATTGATGCACTTGTCATTGCCGAACCGACAAATGAAAAAATTGTCATTGGCCATAAGGGGGCACTTTGGCTTGAAATCACAGCATATGGAAAGACATCTCACGGTTCGATGCCGGAACAGGGAATCAATGCAGTAGATCATATGCTGAAAATAATCCGGGTATTGGATGAAATGAAAATTGAATGGAAGACAGAAAAAAAGCCCCTCGGACAAAGCAGCCTGGCTGTTACCATGATTGAAGGCGGCGTGCAGACTAATGTCATTCCGGATAAATGCAGCATCAGAGCAGACATAAGAACTGTCCCTCCTCAATCCCATTCCAGTTTTATTAACAGGCTAAAATCCAAACTTAATCTCCTGGAGGATCAGGGAGAAATTTTTAAATACAGTGTGGAAACCCTGCTGGACCGCCCATCTATTTTAACAGATCCTGCTGAAGACATTATTCATTTAGCGCAAATGATAAAGGGAGGCCTGGCTGCAGATCAATACGGTGTGTCCTATTATACAGATGGGGCCGTGTTAAATCCAAGGAGTGAAATTCCGACTTTAATTTATGGACCGGGTGATGAAAAGCTGGCCCATCAGCCAAATGAGTGGGTCAGTCTGGATGCCTATCAGCGCTCCATTCAATTTTACAGACAGCTTATTATGTCATATGGAAAGCTTGAGCCTTCAAAAGTCAGTTCTATCCAAGGGGGGAAAGCTATTGAACAGTATCCTGATAAAGAATGCTGAAATTGTTACGATGAATGCAGCCGAAGAAATCATTTTCGGAGATTTATATATTGTAGATGACCGTGTTGCCGAAATTGGACAAAACTTGACGCATCAAGCTGATAAAGTAATTGATGCCAGCGGAAAGACGGTTATTCCAGGATTTATTCAGACACATATTCACCTGTGCCAAACCCTTTTCCGCGGGCAGGCTGATGATTTGGAGCTGCTTGATTGGCTGAAGCAGAAAATCTGGCCGCTTGAGGCTTCCCATGATGAAGAGTCCATCTATTATTCTGCTATGCTGGGCATTGGCGAATTGCTCCAGAGCGGGACAACAACTGTTGTGGATATGGAAACCGTTAATCATACCGAATATGCATTTCAGGCCATTGCAGAAAGCGGCATACGAGCATTAGCCGGAAAGGTCATGATGGATAAAGGTGATGAGGTCCCTGTTCCGTTAAGAGAAAATACCTCCGCATCCATACAGCAAAGCGTGGATCTCCTTGAAAAATGGCATAATCGTGATAACGGGCGAATACAATATGCCTTCTGCCCTCGTTTTGTAGTATCCTGTACCGAAGAATTGCTGACAAATGTCAGGGATCTTTCCGCACAGTATGACGTAAAAGTCCATACTCATGCATCGGAAAATTTCAATGAAATTCTCCTTGTCGAAAAAGAATTGGGCATGCGGAATGTCGTCTACCTGGACAGCATTGGTCTAGCCAATGAAAGGCTGATTCTGGCCCATTGTGTTTGGCTTAATGAGGAAGAAAAAAGAATCATTAAAGAGCGTGGGGTTAAGGTCAGCCATTGTCCAGGATCTAATTTAAAGCTGGCCTCAGGTGTGGCAGAGATTCCTTCATTAATCGATCAGGAGGCTTTTGTCAGCCTGGGTGCTGATGGGGCTCCCTGCAATAACAATCTGGATATGTTTAACGAAATGAGACTGGCTGCCATCATTCAGAAGCCTGTCCACGGACCAACAGCAATGAATGCAAGAACCGTCTTCAGAATGGCAACGATCGGCGGAGCTAAAGCAGTCGGAATGGAACAGGAAATCGGAAGCCTAGAGCCCGGAAAGAAAGCTGACCTTGCTATCCTGAATCTGAATGACTTTCATGTTTATCCGTCATTTGATATCGATACCATCTCAAGAATTGTCTATTCAGCGACTCGTGCAGATGTGGAATCTACCATTGTGAACGGGAAGATTGTGATGGAAAATCGCAAACTGAACACAGTAGATAAAAAAATAGTGTTAAGAGAAGCGAATACAAGCATTAAGAGGCTGCTCAAAAGATTAGAGACAGCTATATATTAATCTTCTAAATGCGGCTGAGGGCAAATCGGCTACTTTTTTATGGTAAAATAAGTAAGTGGGGGTGTGGTGATTTGAAAGCCGAAATGTTAGATCAAATAAATTTAATTCAGGCATCCGAATTTATAGCAGAAAAGAACGCTTTTCCAGAGAATCATATAGGGTATTTAGGGACCGAAAAAAATGATATCCTTCATAGTTTAAAAGAGTTGAATAGTGATAACGAATCAGCTGCCTTCGTGATCTTTAAGGATGTTGCGATTGCAGGATTTCTAGGAGTTGATGCTGATCTGAATAAAAGGAATGCAGAATTATGGGGACCTTTTATTCTCGATTCTGAATTGATGGGACATTTATGGGAAAAAGCACTCCATTATTTCGAAGGACAGCTGCATACATACTTTTTATTTGCCGATACCTCCAACCATGCTGCAGCCAAGTTTGCTTTAAAAAATGGATTCCTTCTGCAATCGGCTCAAACATACATGGAACTGAAAAAAAATTCAGGCTTCGGTTTTAAAAATGTCAGTTTATTGCCGGTTCACCTTCATAGTGACTTTATTCATTTACATGATACTTTGTTTCCTCGTGCATATTATTCAGGAAAAGAGATTATTGAAAGGATCAATGATGATCACAAAGTCTATACATCTGAAGATGAAAATGGATTAGATGGTTATTTATATGCAGAATACAATCGTCAAGAAAAAGAAGGAAGCATTGAATTCATTGGTGTGGATCCTGATAAGCGGATGAAGGGCATTGGACGGAATTTGCTTGAAATGGCGGTTCATGATCTTTTTGTGAATAGTGTAGCCAATAGCATTAAGCTTTGTGTAGAGACAGCAAATGAGAAAGCGCTGTCTATTTATAAAAAAGCAGGCTTTAAAGTTGAGAGATCGCTGAATTTCTTTAAACTAGATATTCGGGTAAAAGAGCAATAAATTAGTGTGCTTTTGTATTTTTAGGTAATATATAAGTAATCAGATAAAATGGAGGGAACAACAAAATGGCTATTGAAAACCCAAGCAGGGACGAAATCGGTGTCCTCTTAAAAAAGGCAAAGAGGATTGCTGTTGTAGGATTAAGCGGAAATCCTGAACGTACATCCTATATGGTATCAGAGGCGATGCAAAAAGCGGGCTATGAAATCATTCCAGTAAATCCTTCTGTTGATGAAGTACTTGGTGTAAAGGCAGTACCGAGTCTTAAAGACATCGAGGGGCATGTAGATATCGTTAATGTCTTCAGGAGATCTGAGTTTCTTCCGGAAATCGCGCAGGAATTTGCCGAAATAGATGCTAATATTTTCTGGGCTCAGCTTGGAGTGGCAAACCAGGAAGCATATGATTTTCTAAAAGAAAAAGGGTACACTGTCATTATGGATCGCTGCATTAAAGTTGAACATGCTCTGACGAAGTAAACTCAGCATGAGGTCTAAATAGATCTCATGTTTTTTATTATTTATAAAATCCATGTAAATAATGGGTTCGTGTAACGGAATTAATCATGATAAATCTTTTAAATCCCAAGATCTTATTTGCCAAAACTAAATAAATAGATAAAATAAAGCATAGACCATCCTAATTTATATGGTAAAATATAAATACAGAACATCTGTTCGCAACCTGTTTTTTTACAAATAAAAATAGGCTGTACTGGTATGTTCAAATGCCGTGATCTTCGGCGGCAAGTGTTTTTGCAGGAAATGAAAGGGGTATGTTCGTGGCAAGAAATCAGGAAGCTTTTGACTACAATGATGATGCCATACAGGTACTCGAAGGGCTTGAAGCTGTTAGAAAACGCCCGGGTATGTACATTGGAAGTACGGATGCAAGGGGTTTGCACCATCTTGTATATGAGATTGTCGATAATGCTGTCGATGAAGCACTGGCAGGATACGGGGATCATATCATTGTTAGAATACATAAAGATAATTCAATTAGTGTACAAGATAAAGGACGCGGAATGCCTACAGGTATGCACAGAATGGGCAAGCCGACTCCAGAAGTCATATTGACTGTCCTTCATGCAGGAGGAAAGTTTGGTCAGGGAGGCTATAAGACAAGCGGCGGGCTTCATGGTGTTGGTGCATCTGTCGTCAACGCCCTATCTGAATGGCTAGTGGTAAAAATTAAACGTGACGGCTTTGTGTATGAACAGCGCTTTGAACTTGGCGGTAAGCCGGTTACTACCCTCGAAAAAACGGGCAAAACAAATCAATCGGGGACTACCATCCACTTTAAGCCGGATCCGTCGATTTTTTCGACAACCACGTATAATTATGAAACTCTATGCGAGCGTCTTCGTGAGTCTGCTTTCCTTCTAAAAGGAATGAAAATAGAAATCATCGATGAGCGTAATGATTTTCATGATGTTTTTCACTATGAAAACGGCATAGAAGCATTTGTTGAATATTTAAATGAAGAAAAGGATGTTCTCCACCCTGTCGTAAGCTTTGAAGGCGAAAGCAATGGGATTGAAGTGGACTTTGCTTTTCAATTTAATGATGGCTACTCGGAAAATGTTCTTTCATTCGTCAACAATGTCCGCACAAAGGACGGCGGTACGCACGAGGCCGGGAGCAAAACTGCGATGACAAGGGCCTTTAATGAATATGCCCGCAAGGTGAATCTGCTGAAAGAAAAAGATAAAAACCTGGATGGAGCGGATCTTCGGGAAGGTTTCACGGCGATCATCTCTGTTCGTGTCCCTGAGGAGCTTCTTCAGTTTGAGGGCCAGACAAAAGGCAAATTGGGGACCAGTGAAGCCCGTTCTGCGGTGGATTCAGTAGTTTCCGAGCATTTGTCTTATTTCCTTGAAGAAAACCCTGAGACAAGCTCACTGTTAATTAAAAAGGCGATAAAGGCTTTCCAGGCACGAGAGGCGGCCCGCAAAGCACGTGAGGAAGCAAGAAGCGGGAAAAAACGGAAAAAATCTGAAGCAATGCTTTCGGGAAAACTGACTCCTGCACAATCACGGAACCCTCAAAGAAATGAATTATATCTGGTTGAGGGGGATTCGGCAGGAGGGTCTGCCAAACAGGGCAGGGACAGGCGTTTTCAAGCTGTACTCCCGCTTAGAGGTAAAGTAATCAACACGGAAAAAGCAAAGCTTGCGGATATTTTTAAAAATGAAGAAATCAATACTATTATCCATGCAGTTGGTGCCGGTGTTGGAGCGGATTTTAATCTGGACGATGTCAACTATGATAAGGTGATCATCATGACAGATGCCGACACTGATGGAGCGCATATTCAGGTGCTCCTGCTAACGTTCTTTTACAGGTATATGAAGCCGCTGCTTGAAGCAGGAAAGGTATTCATTGCGCTGCCTCCTTTGTATAAGGTCAGCAAAGGTTCAGGCAAAAAAGAAATGATCGAATATGCATGGAGTGATGATGACCTGCAGGATACCATAAAAAAAGTGGGAAAAGGCTATATGCTCCAGCGCTACAAAGGACTTGGGGAAATGAACGCCGACCAGCTGTGGGAAACAACGATGGACCCTGAGTCGCGCACATTGATCCGCGTTAAAATTGATGATGCAGCCAGAGCTGAACGCCGGGTGACCACCTTGATGGGCGATAAAGTTGAACCCCGACGCAAATGGATCGAATCAAATGTGGCATTCGGACTTGAAGAAGACGGCAGCATACTTGAAAATGAAAATATTTCAGTACTAGAGGAGGAGGGTGTTGACTCATGAGTTCTGCTGAAAAATTCCGGGACCTTCCTCTTGAGGATGTTTTAGGCGACCGCTTTGGACGCTATAGTAAATATATAATTCAGGATCGTGCCCTTCCTGATGCACGTGATGGGTTAAAGCCCGTTCAAAGACGGATTCTTTATGCCATGCACGTAGAAGGCAACACACATGAGAAGGGTTTCCGGAAGTCCGCTAAAACAGTCGGGAATGTAATCGGCAATTATCATCCGCATGGCGATACTTCAGTTTATGACGCGATGGTGCGGATGAGCCAGGATTGGAAAGTTCGAAACCTTTTAGTTGAAATGCATGGAAACAATGGGAGCATTGATGGAGATCCTCCTGCAGCCATGCGTTATACAGAAGCTCGGCTGTCTCCCCTTTCTTCGGAGTTGCTGAGAGATATTGAGAAAAGAACCGTTGAATTCATTCCAAACTTTGATGATACATCAAATGAGCCAACCGTATTGCCGGCCGTTTATCCGAATTTGCTTGTTAATGGCTCGACAGGCATTTCGGCGGGGTATGCAACGGATATTCCGCCGCATCATTTAAATGAGATTATCGATGGTGTTATATTACGGATGGATAAGCCTGATTGTTCCATAGATGATCTTATGGAGCATATTAAAGGCCCTGACTTCCCTACGGGTGGCATCATTCAGGGAATCGATGGAATAAAGAAAGCTTATGAAACAGGAAGAGGCAAAATTATTGTCCGCGGAAAGGCTGAATTTGAGGATTTGCGCGGAGGGAAAAAGCAGATCGTCATCACTGAGATCCCTTATGAAGTGAATAAAGCAAATCTGGTGAAGAAGATTGATGAGTTCCGCCTTGATCGGAAAGTTGAAGGCATTGCCGAAGTCCGTGATGAAACAGACCGCACCGGACTACGGATTGTGATTGAATTAAAAAAAGATGCCGATCCTGAAGGCGTTCTTCATTATCTCTACAAAAACAGTGATCTGCAGATTCCATATAACTTCAATATGGTTGCCATCCACAATCGCCATCCGAAATTAATGGGACTAAGAGAGCTGCTGGATGCTTATATTGGCCATCGTAAAGAAGTTGTTACACGGAGATCCCAGTTTGAGCTGCAAAAGGCTGAGGCGAGAGAGCATATCGTTGAAGGCCTAATGAAGGCTTTGTCCATATTGGATGAAGTGATTGCGACAATCCGCGCTTCTAAAGATAAACGGGATGCGAAAGATAATCTGATTGCAAAATTTGCGTTCACGGAACCTCAGGCAGAAGCTATCGTTTCCCTGCAGCTTTACCGTTTAACCAATACAGATATCACTGCCTTAAGAGCGGAGGCTGAAGAGCTTGCTAAGCTCATCAGCGAGCTTAAAGCTATTCTGGAGAGCGAGAAGAAACTTCTCTCTGTTATTAAAAAAGAGTTAAGGGATGTCAAAAAGCGCTTTGCGGATGAACGCCGTACCAGAATTGAAGCGGAAATCGAGGAAATCAAGATCAATCTTGAAGTTCTGGTAGCGAGTGAAGATGTAATTGTAACGGTAACGAAGGAAGGCTATGTCAAGCGGACCAGCCAACGATCATTTGCTGCCTCTAACGGACAGGATTTTGGCATGAAGGATTCAGACAGAATTATTGCTCAGCTTGATATGAATACAACTGATGTACTTCTTGTTTTTACGAATAAAGGCAACTATCTGTACTGCCCTGTGCATCAGCTGCCTGATATCCGCTGGAAAGATCTCGGGCAGCATATTGCCAATATCATTCCGATTGACCGGAATGAATCGATTGTCCGGGCAATTCCTGTAAAGGATTTTGAGACCAAAGAGTATCTTCTGTTCATGACGAAGAACGGCATGGTAAAGAAAACTGAGCTAAAATCATATAAGGCGCAGCGATATTCAAAACCTCTGGTTGCTGTCAATGTAAAGGGCGATGATGAAGTACTTGATGTTTATTTAACTGATGGCACCAAGGAAATTTTCCTTGCGACCCACCAGGGATACGGCCTCTGGTTCCATGAGGAAGAGGTCAGCATAGTAGGGGCAAGGGCTGCCGGCGTTAAAGGAATTAATCTCAAAGATGGCGACTTTGTTACAGGCGCCCAGCTTATAGAGGAAGATAAAGAGCAGGCTGTTGTGATTGTTACACAGCGTGGTTCCATTAAAAAAATGAAGCTGACTGAATTCGAACGCACCTCGCGCGCGAAAAGAGGCGTCGTGATGCTTCGTGAATTGAAATCAAACCCGCATCGTATCATTGGGTGTGTAATCGTCCGCAGCAAAGATGTTTTATATATTGAAACAGAAAAAGGGAAGATAGAAGCAGTTAATGCTTCAGCAATCCGCTTTAATGACCGCTATTCAAATGGATCGTTTATCATTGACGTTACCGATAGCGGCAAAGCAAAATGCATCTGGAAGGCTGAAGTCCTGGAAGAGGATGAAGGCACTAAAACTGAATAGAATTAATGACCCCTGTGAATACAGGGGTTTATTTGTCTGCTGGAATATAATTTTATGTAAAACTGAGTCCTGAATAAACTGAATAATGTTATTCTTTTGAAAATCTATTTGTATAAAAAACTTATACTAGTTTATATGAAAGCGATTAAAAATATTTAATTCATTTTAGAAGAAACCCGGTATAATTGGCTTAAAATGAGGGTTTTTCTAGAATATTCACACTGGCGAATTAATATTCGACTTGTCTATTAAAAATTCTTTTGATAGATTATAAGGAGCGTGTTGTTTTTCCAAAATAATAAAAAATGTTTAGGGGGAAAAGTATGGGCTTATTAGAAACAGTCGTAGGCTTTCTAAATGATCTTTTATGGACGTACATTTTGATCGCCTCATTAATAATTCTTGGTTTATTTTTTAGTTTTAAAAGCAGGTTTGTCCAATTAAGATATTTCGGTGAAATGTTCAGAATATTGGGCGATAAAGCAATGGTATCTGCTAAAGGCAAAAGAGGGATTTCTTCCTTTCAGGCCTTCACTATTAGTGCAGCCTCCCGTGTAGGTACAGGTAATATTGCCGGTGTAGCAACTGCGATTGCTGCAGGGGGAGCTGGCGCTGTTTTTTGGATGTGGCTTATCGCATTTATTGGGGGAGCTTCTAGCTTCATTGAAAGTACTCTTGCTCAGATTTACAAAGTCAAAGATAAAGATGGGTTCCGCGGCGGGCCTGCCTACTATATGGAAAAAGGCCTTAACAAGCGTTGGATGGGAATCATCTTTGCTATCATTATTACTTTTTGCTTTGGGCTGGTTTTTAACTCTGTACAATCCAACACGATCTCCCTGGCCTTTAATGAAGCGTTTGGCACCAGCCGACTAACAATCGGAATTATATTGGCGGTATTAACGGCGGCTATCATTTTCGGTGGCGTTAAACGGATTGCGTATGTCTCTCAAGTCATTGTGCCGATCATGGCGGTTATATACTTAGCTGTGGCTATCATTATTGTCATCATGAACATCACAGAAATCCCTAATCTGATTGCCAGCATAGTCAAAGGTGCTTTTGGTATTGATCAGGCTGCAGGCGGAGCAATGGGTGCAGCAGTAATGATGGGTATAAAAAGGGGTCTTTTCTCAAATGAAGCAGGTATGGGTAGTGTACCAAATGCTGCGGCAACAGCAGCTGTTTCCCATCCTGTAAAACAAGGACTGATCCAAACCCTTGGGGTGTTTGTAGATACGATCTTAATTTGTTCTGCGACTGCTTTTATCATCCTGCTATCAGGTGATTATGCGAACTCTGATCTTACCGGCATAGAATTAACTCAGGCAGCCCTTAGCACACATGTTGGATCATGGGCACCTATTTTTATTGCAGTTGCTATTTTCTTATTTGCCTTTACTTCGGTTATTGGGAATTATTATTACGGAGAAACCAATATTGAATTTATTAAAGAGAGCCGCACTGCCCTGTTTACTTATCGCATAGCTGTAATCGGAATGGTGGTCTTCGGATCCGTAGTTGATTTAGCCATTGTTTGGAGCCTTGCTGATTTATTTATGGGCTTAATGGCGATCATTAACTTTATTGCGATTATATTGCTTGCTAAAGTTGCCTATGCAGCTCTGAATGATTATAAGGCACAGAGGAAGGCAGGAAAAGACCCTGTGTTTTATGCTGACTCCATTCCGGGCCTAAAAGGGATAGAATCTTGGGAAACGAAAGAAAGTGCTTTAAAAAAAGCAGCAAAATAAGTATTTAACAGCCTCTTATCCTATGGATAGGAGGTTTTTTGTCATTTTACATAGTATTTCCATAGTTGGGCAAGATAATAAAAAAATAGGGAGGGTACATAAATGAAGAAGGAATTGCTTTTTGCGTTTGCGGCGTTCTTTTTTATGTCTTTATCCGCCATAACCGGTGTATATGCAGGTGAACAAGACCAAAAGACTGTTACGCTGTCAAAAGATAAAGTGGATGTTACCGGTGATCAAAAGGCGGATACTGTCTATCTTAAGGGTATTTATTATGAGGAAGGCGCTTCATTTTTAAAGGAAATATCACTCAAAGTTAAGGCTTCAGACGGAAAAACATATAAAGCGGAGCTTGAAGGGGGCTATGAACCTCAAATACAATTTGAAGATCTAAACCATGATTCCATAAATGATATGTATATAAGTATTCCTACTGGCGGAAGCGGCGGCTTGTCGAATTTTTATTTATTTACTTTAAAAGAATTTAAACTAATTGACCTGTCTGTTCCGGATCCTTTAGTAATTAATAGCCAATTTGAAAATGGCTACAAAGCTACTATCAGTATCCAGGATACGAAACAATCGTATACATTCGATTTACGGGACAGAGGTGAAGAGTACGAACGGCTCGGTCTGTATGTAAACGGCAAGCTAAGCGAGCCGACGGAGCTTATGGTTAATCCATATAGTACGCTGAAGATCATCCCTATAGAAGGGAAAAAGGGATTAATGGGAGTTCAAAGAATAAGCGGTGCATATAATGCAGATACCATTGCCTTTGCAGAGTCCTTTTGGCTTTATGAAGATGGAAAATGGGTATTAAAAGACACGAAAGTTATGAATATGAATTCCCGCAAGCGTTAAAGACTGGGCATTTGTCACGTTTTAGCATGGCCTCCATATACTGAACATAAGGATATTTGTATAGGGGGTCGCTTTATATGAGCAAATTTAATCCATCTAAGCTGTCTGTTAAATATTTGCCTCCTGCGACGGAATTCAGACCCGTAGACAGCAGGAAATATACACTTACACATTCGGATGCAACAGGAGAATTATTTTTGGCCATAGGCGGATCCTATGATTTTAATGCAGTTAATCCAAAATTCCGTGATGAAGTTTTTGCTGAATGGATACCTCAAATGGGGCAGTATGTGCTGAGCGGGAGGGTATATATCAGCGGCGGGGAATTCGATAAGCAATACGCAAAAATTAGGTTTCTCATTTACCAGAAAGAACTGGAGCTGGCACTAACAGCCATGGCCTATGGAGACCGGTCTTTTTATTCCAACTATCCATGGCTGCTTGATTCACCAATCTTTATTTACTTTGAATCCGTTTATCCGGAATTCAGCAAGCTGATTTATTATGGAACTCCCAGAAAATATTTAAGTGCAGCATTGCAGCCAGTATGAAAATACACGTATAAGAACATTTGTTCTGTGGTGTGAAAAATGGCCCTAAACATAGCAGCAATTGGAAAACAAGCTGTATTTATTCATTAATGCAAAGGAGCGAATAGAATAATGAGGAATGAACAGGATAAAGAATTTGAATTGAGTTATGAATCTGATGGAGAGATGGGGGGAAAAACCAAAAGCCCTAGCAATAGTAAGAGGAACAATAAAGAAGAACGACAACAAGAGATGTTTTTTAATACTACACAGGATAGTGAATAAATTAATAAGTCGATCAGAATAGGTAGTTGCATATAAAAATGTTATGTAAACTAGAGTAAAAAAAGTATATGGTCAGGAGGGCGCTTGGATATCTGTTAATAGTGTTATCTAAGAAGAATTTACTGGAACATCGATTATGTTTTCGTAGCATCAGCTGAAATAAACAAACAAACAGCTCATAATCATTTAACTGCAATTATTTAAAGCCAAACTTTTCGTTTGCAGATTACATTAACATTTTAATAAATATAAGACTGTAAATTTTTATTCTGTCTCATTATCTTAAGTATACTTAGATAATGAGACGGAAATTCTATTGTTGCTTATAACTTCCTATAATATATATTATGTAAACTAGAAAAAATAAAAACAAACACGTGACTTAGTCCCCCAACTGTCCGCTGATGGGATTTCCCTACACTCTATACATAAACAATTATTCAATTTATCTTTACTTTTTAAGGGCAAATCACTATTGAATGCTTTGTTTTGTTTATATTAATAACCCTTACTAATTATCTCCTCAATTTTGGTCATCAAGCAAAAATAGTTATGAATTGTGAAACCACTGGTTTGTAAAATGTTCTGGTCACTATGTAACAATTTTATGGTCATCCTGCCCTCTTCCCATTAAAAACCATTCTAAACGAATATATAATTTCTCTCCTCTAACTATGAAGACATCAACATTTTTCCTTTTGACATAATTCACATTACGATGTAAATTTGTATCATAGTATATTCAAATAATCAGATATACAATTTAACAAATATTAAAAAGGAAGGCTTGTAATGCAGCAAAAAAGGTTTTTTACTGGGAGATTCAGTGGTTATTCTTTACAGGGTTTTCAAAAAGATCTTCTGTCAGGTCTTGTTGTTGGTGTTATTGCAATTCCTTTAGGCATGGCGTTTGCTATCGCTTCCGGAGTGAAACCTGAATATGGAATTTATACAACCATTATTGCAGGTATACTTATTTCACTGTTCGGTGGTTCAAAATACCAAATTGGCGGGCCCACTGGTGCATTTATCCCCGTTTTGTTTGGAATTGTCATGACATATGGTTATGAAAATCTATTAATTGCAGGATTTCTGGCAGGAATTATATTATGTTTAATGGGGATTTTTCGCCTCGGCATTTTAATTAAATATATTCCCAGATCAGTTACGATTGGATTTACATCTGGAATTGCTGTTATCATTTTCGTCGGCCAATTAGCTAACTTTCTGGGGCTTACAGGTGTAGAAAAGCATGAATCATTTCTTAAAAATATGAGAGAAATTTTTATTCATTTTCATACACTTAATGTTTATAGTGTTTTAACAGCTGGAATATGTTTGATTACTCTCTTACTTACACCCAGATTTTTCTCGAAAATTCCCGGCTCTCTTTTAGGGCTGCTGTTTTCTACCCTTGCAGCAATGTTCTTTTATCCTAATCAGGTAGCAACAATAGGCTCGACATTCGGAGAAATTCCTAACTCCTTACCCCAGTTTGGTTTTCCGGACATCACTTTTGAAAAAATTCAGCTCTTAATCGGGCCTGCCTTAATTATCGCTTTACTTGGAGGCATCGAATCTTTATTATCAGCTGTAGTAGCGGACGGAATGACAAAAAGTAAGCATCATAGCAATCGTGAACTATTGGGCCAGGGAATTGCGAATATGATTACTCCTTTATTTGGCGGAATCCCTGCAACCGGAGCAATAGCCAGAACAGCAACAAATATTAAGAATGGTGCAGTTTCGCCTTTTTCCGGGATAATTCATGGAATGGTGGTTTTGATAATCTTAGTAGTCTTTGCACCCTTTGCTTCCAGCATCCCTTTAGCCAGTATGGCCCCAATTTTAATGGTTGTTGCCTGGAACATGAGTGAGAGAAAAGAATTTTATCATGTACTCAGGACTAAAACGGAAGATTCACTAATCTTAGTCGTGACATTTTTATTAACCATTTTTGTAAATCTTACGGTTGCTGTGGAAGCAGGTCTCATACTAGCCATCGTCTTATTTACCAAACGCATGAGTGATATGCTGATAACATCTAAATCACTGCCTGATCCTAAAAACAAACATGAGAAAATACAGATTCACATGGTGACAGATACTCATGACTGCCCTCAAATCAGTATTTATAGTGTTGAAGGTCCCCTGTTTTTTGGGGCTGCTCAAGCCTTTGAGCAATCTATTATGAAAACAATCCAAAATAAGCCAAGAGTGATATTATTAAGAATGGGAAAAGTTCCTTTTATGGATATAACGGGGGAATATTATTTTTCTGGTATCATAAAGGAGTTATCAAAGCATGGAGTTATACTCATCTCCGGCTTAAAGCCACAGCCTAAAAGTATGTTAAAAAAGACTGGTATATATGACTTTATTGGAGAAGAACATTTCTTTGAACATACTGGTGAATCAATAAATTTCGCACTTAAACACTTAAATACAGAACAGTGTTTTGGTTGCAGACATTTTGCATTTAGAGAGTGCGCGGCATTATCGTGTCAAAAAAGTGATATCGGACAATTAAGAAGTGTTCCAGAGTATCTTAATTAATGAAAGAGAGGCCAAGTAATTGAACCTTGAAATTCAGCAATTCAAAGCGGAATTTTTTAAAGCTCTTGCCCATCCATTAAGGATAAGGATTCTTGAATTATTAGCAGATGGAGATAAGAATGTAAATGAAATTCAAAGTCTTGTAGGGAGTGAAGGCTCTGCTGTTTCTCAGCAATTAACCGTGCTAAGAGCTAAAAACATTGTCACTGGTACGAAAAATGGAAATCGGGTTATCTATTCTTTAAGAGATCCCATGATTATTGAATTGCTTCATGTTGCACGGCAAATTTTCAACAATCATCTTGTCGATACAATAGAAATGTTAGATAAGTTTAATGATGATGATGATCATGATCATTCTGAACAGTCTTAGTTAAGGTTTTAGGAAAAATAATTGAAATCAGGTGAGTAAAATGTTAACGGGTTTACTAATTGTTGGGGTCTTAATTGTTTTGGTTGTATTATTCTTAAGTGTTATAACCACTTCCAAAGCATACACCTTTAAGCATACAGTGGATCCTTTAGAAAATAATCCACATTTATGCGAAGATAAAGAAAATAGTGACAAAAATGTTTAGATGATTGTTTCTTATCAAATATTTTTTGTTATGTACCCTTTTATATACTTTTTTAATGACAATGTCGAATTAGCTTTTCTCCGGCATTGAGATCATTATATTGACAATTTACTTATTAAATGAATGTAATTCTGAATATACTTATGAAGATCGAAGCCTATTTGTCTGCCCTGAATGTGCTCATGAGTGGTCTTTAAACTCAGAAACTGAAAATAGTGAAAATCAAAAAACAATTACAGACGCAAATGGAAATGTTTTAAATGATGGTGATAATGTAACTGTAATCAAAGACCTTAAAGTAAAAGGAAGTTCATCTGTATTAAAAATAGGAACAAAAGTTAAAAATATACGTTTAGTGGACGGAGATCATGATATAGAATGTAAAATTGACGGTTTTGGAGCAATGAAATTAAAATCTGAATTTGTTAAGAAGGTTTAAGTTTCAAAATTTTTTCAGCTGTCCCCCATCGATGAACAAATGCCCACATTACAGTGGGCATTTGTTATATATTCAGTTTTACTGCTTTTTTTTCTCAAAACCAAGTTCATCTGCCATTTCAGTGAGCGCTGACAGGTTTTGGTTCTTAAAAGCATTGTTTAAATTTGATTTGTTTATGATCTGCTGCATGGGATGCGTATTGGCGCTGTGGTTTCGGCTGCGTGTAAATGCAACGGCTGCTGTGCTCAGCACTATGCTGATCAGTGATCCCCACAACCACCCCCAGTTGCTCTTCCTTTTTACGCCAAACATATTCATCATTGGCCTGCGCATATTCCCCATATTATTGAAAAGCGCTGAAATCCAGTTATTCAACTGCAAGCACTCCCTTATTTATAACCAATTTTGAAAGAGACGTTTTCTCTTCCGTTTCTTAATTTTCGCTTATGGGAATGCAAATATGCTGGCAATTTTTTTGATGGTCTTATTAACTCCAGTTAAACAAATACTTCCCAAATACCCAGCAATAATCAGCAGACGAATCACATTTAAAAATTAAAAAAAGCCAAAATACACTTGTAATAGTAGTACAGAAAGAAGGTAAGAAAATGACAGTTGGAACTCAAGTAAAACAGACCATTGCAGGCTTAAAAAGCGCACAGGCAAGTCTTGAAACCTTTGCTCTTGCAACCGACAACCAAAATGCTAAGCAGATGTACCAAAGTGCTGCCCAGCAGACACAATCCATCATTGATAGCCTTGAACCAAGACTTAAGGAGATTCAGGAAGAAGAACCTCAATATAATCAGTAAATCAACTGGCTGGCTTTTGCCAGCCGCAGTTTTATATAAAAACTCTTATGAATGGTGTGAATTTCTAAATGACCATAGCTTCTGATGTCAGTCAATGTCTAGCAGCAATTCGTTCTATCGAAGCTCAATTATCCAGCCTTGCATTAACTTCAATGGACGAAGAAGCTAAACGTCTTTTTCATGAATCTATGCTGGAGGTAAGCGAAATAAAAAATGATTTGGAAAACAGAAAACAGGTTATTGAGTTTGAGGAGCCTCAATATAAACCAAATTAATCAAACATGGAGATGAAATTATGCCTGAGTGGCTGCTGATTGGTGCTCGTTCTATTTTGTACGCAGGTGTTCTACTTATCATTACTAAACTGATTGGAAAAAAACAAATTTCAGAGCTTTCTTTTTTTGAATATGTATCAGGAATCACCATCGGGAGTATAGCCGGTGAAATTATTATGGGCTTAGACAACCACTGGGCAAGCGGAATTCTTTCTATTATGATCTTTGGTCTTGTAACATTATTTGCTGATATTCTCTCCTTAAAGAGTAAAAGCTTCCGCGATTTCTTTGAAGGAAAAGGGACAATATTTATTAAAGATGGAAAGATACTGGAAGACAATTTAAAAAAAGAAAGATACTCTATTGATGATCTTTCCTCCCTGCTCCGCCAAAAAAATGTCTTTAAGGCAGCTGATGTTGAGTTTGCAGTTCTGGAGCCTCGTGGTGACCTTAGCATCATGCTGAAGAAGGAAAACCAGCCGCTCACTCCAAAAGATCTTCAATTGAACTTGCCTCAGGAAAAAGAACCGCAAACGGTTATTATGGATGGTAACATTCTAAACGATCCATTGGCCGAGTCAGGAAAAAGCAAAAAATGGCTGAAAGCTGAAATCGAAAAATTAGGCCTCACTCAGGAAAATATTTTTTGGGGTCAAATTAATTCTTTTGGCGAATTAACTGTGGATGTATATGATGATTCAATTAAGGTTCCTGCACCTCAACAGCGCCCTCTGCTTCTGGCCATGATTAAGAAGTGTGCAGCGGACCTGGAGGTATTTTCATTGCAGACTGATTCAAAAAGTGCACAGAAGATGTATGAAAAAAATACTGAAAAGCTGAATCAAATTATTCAGAAACTGACTCCGTACCTTAAGTGATTTTACCTTCCCTCCTGCTTTCCTCCGTCCATCAAAAAACAAACACCAGAAATTTGGTGTTTGTTTTTTAACATGTCCCTTTCCCTTCCTTTTTCCATACTATCTTTTGCATAATCAGAGCTGCGGCCGCTATTAATGCCACAAATAGTAAGCTTACAAAGAATCCAAATCGGATTGATTTTTCAAGCAGTGTCCCGCTGACCGCAGCCAAGATTAGGATCAATCCTAAAATGGCCAGGATCTTGCCAAATATTTTGTTCTCCAATATCCTCAGTGCTGAAATTATTATGAAAGACCAATTAAATAAAATCATGATGCCTGCAGCAGTGGTAATGTATTCATAGATTTTTCCCGGCAAAAGCAAAGCTGTTACAATGGATGCAATTAAACCCGCTGTTGCAAGTGCGAGCGATGGCAGCGGCAGGTCCTTCCACTTTTTGATCTTTTTTGAAAAGACATTTGGAGCATCACCATCATCGGCTAAAGTAACCAGCAATGCTGTTACCCCAAACAGTGAAGCTGTCATGGTAGAGAAGCCGGCAATGATTATGGCTGCATTAAAAACGTGCGGGAAAAAGGCCAGGTTGTAATGTTCCATGGCAGTAACAAACGGACTTTCTTTTTCATTAAATTCTCCATGTGAAGCCATGTAAACGGCTAAACCCAAAGAAATGACATAAATGATGACCAAAACAATCAGCATGATAATGCCGGCTTTCGGTGCGTCTTCTTTCTTTTTTAATCTTGTAGCCATGAGGCCGATTACTTCAATTCCACCGTATGCATAGAAAGCATAAATTAAAGATGACCAAAAGCCTGTAAAACCCTCTGGAAACCAGTCCTGTACAGAACCTGGAAATCCAGGATGATTCACATTTCCGTCCATCACACCAGCCAAAGCAGCAAAAGCCAGGATGATGAACATGATGATGGCAGCAGTCTTAATGACCGCAAATAGGTTTTCTGCCTTATCAAAGCCTTTGCTTCCTGTAAGAACTACAATAATTGAAAGAATGGCATAACCAGCTGCAAAAATCCAAAGCGGGACGTGTGGCAGCCAGAATCTTGTTAAGATGGAAAGTGCAGTTAACTGGCTTCCCATGATTAATATATTTGAGCACCAGTAATTCCAGCCGCAGCTAAACCCTGCCCATTTCCCATAAGCTTTATTGGCATAATAGCAGAAAGATCCTTCCTGAGGGTCTTCTGCTGTCATCTTAGCTAAAAGATTATAGACTATATAAGTTCCAATAGCTGCTAATATAAATGAAATAACAATAGCGGGTCCGGTAATCTTGATTCCAATGGCAGACCCCAGAAAAAATCCGGTCCCGATGGTGCAGCCGACACCAATCAGTGATAATTGCCACCACTTTAAATCACCTGATTCACTTTCTTTCGAGGAATTTCCGCTTGGAAGAAAAAAATCCATGATGTACCTCCCTCTTTGCGTTGCAAACTGGCAAAAAAATAAGCCGATTCAGATGATGATCGGCTTCCGTTTTGGTGTCACTTGGAAATTTGCCATAATTCTTATTTCTTTTTCTCGGAAGTGTCGTTTTTTAACCCTGTAATAGATCTAAACAACTGTGTATTCATGCTCCCCTGGACAATATCCTCAAGGAAAAACTGCTCGATCAATTTTTTGTATTCCTCATCCTCAAACATCTTTTTATTTTGAAGCTCCATCTCGGCCAGACCTTCATATGTGGAAAGAAAAGCATATGTATGATCATCGCCTGATATGGGTGATAATAATTCGATTTTATGCTGGTAATTTTCGTTGCGGAAATTTTGTATCATTCTGAGGTTTTTAAGAGCTTCAACAAAGTTATCCTGCTTTAACTGAAAAGACTGATAAACAAAAACTGACATGATAATCCCCTTCCCAAGATTTCAGAACTTTTGATTCACAAAGTAAAATTCCAGGGACCTTATATATTTGGAAATGAAACTGCCCAGAGTTGTTCATTCCCGGATTGATTCCCTTCCTGTTTAGTTTGTTATTATTGTTAGAAAATATTCTTTGCTGATTTTCGGAAGCTTCCATAATGAATGAAAAAAGTTCCCTTTTATTGATTTTTTTCTCTGTAATTTTAGCAGGAGGAGTGCTAAAAATATTGAAGGGGCGATGTCCCATGAAAAATTATTAGGGAGCTGATTATATGCATACAGTTCAACATGGTTTACAGCAAGCAAATCAAGCGCGTCAGCTTGCACAGCAGCTGATCCAGCAGACCCAGCAGGGAAGCCAGCAATACCGTATGATGCTTCAGCAGGAACAGCAGAATATCCAAATGCTTGAACAGATTCTGCAGCGTGAAAAGCAGGCTGCCCAATTAATCGAGCAAAGTCTGCATAGTCACGAGCTGGCCATCCAGCGCTGCCAGGAAGTTGTAAACATTTGCAATCAAATGCAGGGGCAGCTCACCGGGCCAGAAATGACCGCATTCCCGCAGCCATTTAATAATCAGCCTGGATCTCAATATAATTATGGAGGCACTTTTCGACAGCAATAAATAAAAAACAGCCCGAAAAATTCGGGCTGTTTCCAGATTACACCATAACCTTGCAGATATCATTCGTAAACTCCACAGGGTCGCTGATTGGAAGTCCTTCAATCAATAATGCCTGGTTATACAGGAGGTTTGTATATAGATCTAATTTTTCTTTATCATTTTCCAAAGAATTCTTTAAGGCTTGGAATACTTCATGATTTGGATTGATTTCAAGGACCTTGTTCGCTTTTACATTCTGATTATCTGGCATGCTGCTGAGCACCTTTTCCATTTCAATGGTGACTTCCCCATCTGCAGTCAGGCACACCGGATGGCTTTTTAGTCTTTTGGAAATACGAACATCTGTTACTTTTCCTGATAATATTTCCTTCATGGTGCTGAACAATTCTTTATTTTCTTTTTCTTCTGCCTCTGACGGCTTTTCTTCTTCATTCTCTATGCCGAGGTCACCGCTTGAGACCGACTTGAATTCCTTCTCTTTATAGGACATGAGCATTTTAATAGCGAACTCATCTATATCCTCTGTAAAGTACAGAATTTCATAACCCTTATCCGCCACAAGCTCGGTTTGCGGAAGCTTTTCGATTCTTTCATATGACTCTCCGGAAGCATAATAAATATATTTCTGGTCATCCTTCATTCTGGATACATATTCATCAAGAGATGTTAAGGTCTTTTCTGTTGAAGAATAGAACAGCAATAAATCCTGAAGCGTTTCCTTATGAGTTCCGAAATCGCTGTAGACACCATATTTTAATTGGCGTCCAAATGACTTATAAAATTGTTCATATTTTTCCCGCTCATTTTTCATCAGCTGCTGGAGTTCGTTTTTAATCTTCTTGCTAATGTTTTTGGCAATAAGCTTAAGCTGGCGGTCATGCTGAAGCATTTCCCTTGAAATGTTCAAGGATAAATCCTCAGAATCAACCATCCCTTTCACGAAACTGAAATAATCAGGCAAAAGGTCTCCGCACTTATTCATGATTAAAACGCCATTCGAATAAAGCTCCAGACCTTTTTCGTATTCTTTTGAGTAGTAATCAAATGGAATATTTTCAGGAATATATAAAATGGCATTATAGCGGATGGTGCCATCCACATTAATATGGATATGCTTTACCGGCTTGTCAAAGCCATAATGCTTCTCCTGATAGAACTTTTCGTAATCTTCGTCTGTCAGCTCGCTTTTATTTTTGCGCCAAATCGGTACCATGCTGTTGATGGTCTGCTCTTCTGTTATTTCTTCAAACTCATTTTCAGCATCTTCTTTTGGTTTTCTGATGGTCACATCCATTTTAATAGGATAGCGGATGAAATCAGAGTATTTTTTTATGATTGACTTTAAACGGTATTCTTCAAGGTACTCATCATAGCTTTCAACTTCTGTGTTCGCTTTGATTTTTAAAATAATCTCAGTGCCGACCGTGTCTTTTTCATATGGTTCAATTGTATAACCGTCAGCACCATGTGATTCCCATTTGTACGCCTGATCACTGCCAAGTGCCCTGCTGATTACAGTTACCACATCAGCTACCATGAAAGCAGCATAAAATCCTACTCCAAATTGGCCGATAATATCATGGCCATCTTTAATCTCATTTTCTTTCTTGAAAGCGAGAGAACCGCTTTTGGCAATGACACCCAGGTTGTTTTCCAGTTCCTCCTTTGTCATGCCGATGCCGGTATCTTTGATTGTTAAAGTCCTGTCACCTTTATCAGGAACGACTTTTATGTAGTAACTGTCTTTTTCAAACGTTAAGGAATCGTCTGTAAGTGCTTTGTAGTAAATTTTATCGATCGCATCACTGCTATTGGAAATAAGCTCCCTCAGGAACACCTCTCTTTGAGAGTATATGGAGTTAATCATCATTTCCAATAATCTCTTGGATTCTGCCTGAAACTGTTTTGTTTCCATGTTCGTCTCTCCCCTTAACATTTTTGATACATTAGCACTTGAACCTTAAGAGTGCTAAACAATATTTTAATATCATATAAGCTAATAAATGTCAATTAGGATGAATGAATTTGTTTAAATGATTTCCTTGGCACATTCCACAAGTTTGCGTATGGTCTCTTCTAATTGCCGGGACAGCTGCTCTGGATTCCATTTTGAATTCTGATTGTCCAGGTCTGATTGTATTAACAGTATCATCCAAATCGAAAAAACAGCTGAAAACAGATAATATTCCTGTTTGAACTTTTCCCTTTCAGTGACCGGGATTTGAAGCTCCTCGCAATAACTGTCCAAAATCATGTTTCGCAATGTACGGCCGCACTCTCTTGGGAAATCTGGATGCGAAATATCAATTAAATGATACAAATCCCAATAAGGGGTGTTCAAGTGGCAATGCTCCCAGTCCAGAACAACTGTTTTATCGCCCGCATAGCCGAAATTCCCCTGGTGCAAATCTCCGTGGCAAAGAACCTTCTTATCGGTAAAGGGTTTATCGGCAATTGCGTTGAAAATTATATTTCCTATGAGAGCTGAAACATTATGTAACCTAA
Source organism: Cytobacillus sp. FSL R5-0377 (assembly GCF_038004385.1). NCBI lineage: Bacteria > Bacillati > Bacillota > Bacilli > Caryophanales > Bacillaceae > Cytobacillus > Cytobacillus sp. FSL R5-0377. Next base: position 288,235 of record NZ_JBBORA010000001.1, on the reverse strand, counting down.
AAACAGCAAAAACCTTCTCTTTGTTTTTCAGTATATAGTCAGCCATTTCCTGAATAGGAGGTTTAGGACCCTTCAGCTGTGTATTGGAAACCCGCGCAATAGGAAAAGAATGCCACTTGGCCATTAATGCAGTCAGCTCCAGGGCAATATCATTATCAAATATATGGTTAATGGTGCCAAGATCCTCTAAAATAATCCAATTACTGATTGGTTTGCTCTGAACGGAGTACGACAGGATTTTAGGGTACTTAAGCGGGAGTTCTGCCAGGACATTTTCAAAAATCCAGACTTCTTTTCCAAGCTGGGAATTGTTTGTCAGCGGCTTGAAAATATAGCTATTTTAAGCATCAATAAAAAAGCGCTCGACAAACCTGCCGTTCACTCCTTGATAGATATTCTCTCTTCTTAAAATATTTTGGTCATTTAAAGTCCCGTCTGCATTCACAATATTAGTAAACAAGCTGGCGCCCCCCTTAAGTACAATATCCTCAAATATATATCAATCTGACTGGCTAAATAATACTGCTTTTTTTCAAGACGCAAAAAAAGTATCCTGTATAAGGATACTTTTCAAAGCAGAGTGAATTCATAGCCCTTATCCCGGATTTCAGCAATTAAACCAGGGAGGGCTTCTGCAGTCTGGGGTAATTCATGCAATAGGATGATTGCTCCATCTTCCAGGTTCTCAATAACGTTTCTGATTATTTGTTCAGGCTCTTCTTTAAGCTCCCAGTCCATCGAGGAGATTCTCCACAATATGGTGGAGAGCCCCAGCTCTTTCGCTGCAGCAATGGTATGCTCATTATACTGTCCATATGGGGGCCTGAATAGCTTCACTTCATGACCTGTGATGGATTCGATCTTTAATTTGCTTGTCCTTAGATCCCGGAATTGTTCAGCCGGAGTTAACTTAACGAGATTGGAATGCTTGGAAGAGTGTGTTCCAATCTGATGTCCTTCTTCCAGGACTCTCTTCCATGGACGTCCAGCGTATAAAAGCCGTGATTGCCAGAAGAAAACAGCAGGAACCTTTTCAGCCTTCAATATTTCCAGTATTTCCGGAAGAACTCTTGCCGGCCCATCGTCAAAAGTCAGCGTCACTGTTTTCTTAGATGATTGACCGGCATTAAATAATTGGATGTCAGGGTCGTTCGAAACGTACACGACGTTCGAGCTATCCACTATTCATGGACAATTGGCCATTTTTCTGCCTCCTCTCCTTAAGTTGATGGGATATATGATTTTTCGTAATAACTTTCTGCATCGTATGTAAATACATACATATCATCTGTAAACTGCTCTGGTTTGCCATCAAAAACGACTTCCCCATCTTTTAAGGCAATAATCCTGGTAGCATAGCGTTTAGCCAATTGAACATCATGGACATTAATGATGGTTTGGAGACCATGCCGATCATGCATCTCCTTCAGCAGGCTGAAGATCCGGTCTGAAGTTCCCGGATCCAGGCTGGCAACTGGCTCGTCTCCCAGCAGGAACCTTGGCTTTTGAAGGAGAGCCCTTGCAATGCCGACTCTCTGTTTCTGCCCTCCGCTAAGCTGTTCAACCCTGCGTTCGGCATAGTCGGCTAAGCCAACTTCTGCAATGACCTGTTTAGCCCGAGTCTTTTCTTCCTCCGTAAACCACCCAATGAGATTCTTAAAGCTGCTTCTGTAGCCGAACATGCCTGTCAGAACATTCTGCAGGACAGTCAATCTCGGAACTAAATTAAAATGCTGAAAGATCATTCCCATCTCCCTGCGGATTTTCCGAAGCTGTTCATCACTAAGTGCGGAAAAGGATTGGCCATCCCAGATGATTTCCCCTGACGTAGGTGACTGGAGGCTATTTAAACAGCGGATTAGAGTGGATTTTCCGGCCCCGCTTTTACCCAGGATACACACAAAATCTCCAGGGTGTATCGTCAGATTTATTGAATTAAGCGCGTTATGCTTCATGCCGGGATAACGGACAGTTATATTTCGAATCTCAAGCATTTCCTGCCTCCTTTATATCACTCGGTTTCTGACATAGCTTCCGAAAAGGTCCACTAGAATAACGATGATCATTATCACCAGGACATCGAGCGAAACGGAATTGTATTGGAAGGTTTTAAAATCATTAAAAAGTCTTTGGCCGATTCCTCCCCCGCCAATGAAGCCTAGGATAAGGGAAGTCCTTATGGCAACCTCAAAACGGTAAAAGTAATTTGATAATACATTTGGCCATATTTGAGGCAGGATGCTGAACAGGGATGCAAACCAGCTTTTTGCCCCAACTGCCTTCATGGCTTCCTGAGGGCCGGGATCAGAGGCTTCAATGAGCTCAGAGATCAATTTTCCCAGAACTCCAATGTTATGAAACATAATGGCCAGGACAGCCGGAAAAGGACCAAGTCCTAAAGCCGTCAAAAGAATCAAACCAAAAACAATTTCAGGAATGGAACGGACAAAGCTGAGGCCGACTCTGGTTATATGGTAAACAAATTTTGAGCCGGATGTGTTTTTAGCGGCCATAAAGCTTAAGGGAAGTCCGATAATAAGACCGAAAAAGCTTCCCAGAAAAGCCATAGCCAATGTTTCCAGACTGTCTTCAAGGATCCTTGGAAGGAGAGAAAAATCCATCGGGAACCAATGGGAAAGAAAGTCTATCATATTCCGGAAGTCCTTGAATTTCGATAAATCGAATTCCGTTAGCCTCATACTTAGATAAACAAATAAAACCAACACCAAATATGTTAGTATGCTGCGTCTTTTAAACCACAATCTTATCAGCCCTATTCTTTAATAAGTCCCTCTTTTAGGGCAGCCTGGCGGATGCTTTCATAATCTTTGTTGCTTGCTTCTGTAAATCCGCTTGCTCCGAATGCATCCAGAATTTCCGGATCTTCAATCGCAAGAAACGCTTCTTTTAGTGCTTTAATTGTTTCTTCATCTGTGTTTTCATGTACAGCCCAAGGGTATTGGAAAAGCTTCTCTGATTTCCAGATCGTTTTAATTTGATCTCCGTCTACTTTTCCTGAATCCACTAATTGATTATAAATGGCGCTGTCGACCGCACCTGCATCCACCTGTTTATTTTGAACTGCCAATGCAGTAGCATCATGTGAGCCGGTAAATCGGACGCTTTTAAAGCTGTGATCATCCTCTGATTTGTACACTTCACGGTCCTTCAATTCAATGGAAGGGATAAGAGATCCTGAAGTTGAATTGATATCACCGAAGGCAAAGTCCGTTTCATTGCTATTTTTAAGTAAATCTTCAAGTGAATTCCAAGGGTTGTCTTTGTGGGTAATGATATATGAATAATAGAATGGCTCTCCATCAATCAGCTGTGTAATGATGGCTTTTGCACCGCTCTTCTCATGGGCAACTACATATGTTAAAGGACCGAAATAGGCCATATCAATTTTATCGTAGTTCATGGCTTCGACTACGCCGTTATAATCCGGATAAACTTCAACAGCAACCTTCCGATCGAGTTTTTCCGATAATGTTGACTGCAGTTTCTCCATGGCAGATTCCATTGATCCCTCTGTTTGAACGGGGATGACTCCAATGGTGAAGGTTTCTTTCGATTGTTCTTTTGCATTTTTATCTGTGTTTTTTGTTTCATTGCCACTGCAGGCTGACAGAAGCATCAGTGAAAAGATAGTTATGAGCATTAAGAATTTTTTCATGTTTGCACTTCCTTGTTTTGTTTTTAGTGAAGGTAAAAAAGGACTCTTTGCGAGTCCTTTTTTAGATAACAGTAATCCTTCCGGGATTCTGTTCTGTGACTGTCCCTATGATGGAAGCCCATTCTACTCCTTTTGACTTAAGGTCATTCAGGAGTGGTTCAGCTTCTGATTCAGGAACGGTTATTAAAAGTCCTCCTGATGTTATAGCATCACAAAGAATCACTTGGTCAACATCATCAATATTTTCGTATTGAATTCGTCCGGATAGCCATTTATGATTCTTTTTAGAACCGCCAGGAATTATATTCTGTTCAGCAAGCTCTCTTGTTTTTGGAAGGATTGGAACAGCTTTTCTTTCAATCGTTATCCCTGTGCCGCTTCCTTCCGCAATCTCCATGGCATGTCCTAGAAGGCCAAAACCGGTAATGTCTGTGCAGGCATTAACCTGGTAGTTATCCATAGCCTCTGCTGCCTCTTTATTTAGAGCAGCCATGACTTCCATCACACAGTCAATGCCTTCCTGATCCAGCATGTCCCTTTTTATCGCTTGAGTAAGGATGCCTACGCCAATCGGCTTGGTTAAAATCACCTTGTCACCAGGTTTGGCCGAAGCATTGGTTCTCACCCGTTCAGGATGTACGGTTCCAGTAACAGATAAGCCGAATTTTGGCTCCTGGTCGTCAATGGAGTGCCCCCCTACTAATACAGCACCTGATTCTTTCACTTTGTCTGACGCACCAGCCAGAATGTCTGCAAGTATACTTTTATCCAATTTGCTGATCGGGAAACCTACAATATTCATGACAGTTATAGGCTTTCCGCCCATAGCGTAAATATCACTAAGCGAATTGGCTGCAGCAATTTGGCCGAACATGTACGGATCATCAACGATAGGTGTAAAGAAATCCAGTGTCTGCACAAGGGCAGTTTCATCATTTATTTTATATACGCCTGCATCATCTGATGTATCCAATCCTACCAGGAGGTTTGGGTCAGGTACAGACTTTGGCAAATGACGCAGAACCTGCGCCAGGTCCTCAGGACCAATTTTGCATCCTCAGCCGCCTTTTGTTGATAAAGAAGTCAGTTTTACGATTTCTTCTCTCGACATATTTCTCTCTCCTTGCCTATTCATTGTTTACTTGGGGATTTTTCTAAGATGGTTTCGTAAATTTTCTGAAGTATTTTGGCTTCATATTCTGAAGAATGACTGTCCTCAATGTAAAGTTTGGCAGCATGCCCCAATTTAATCCTCAATTCGTTATTATTCACTAGTTTGTCTGCATTATCAAGGAATTCGACCGGATTAGTGTAGATTAAACCGGTTTCCTGATGCGAAATGATATTCCTGTTTCCCAGGTTATTGGCGGCAAGAACTGGAAGTTTATAATTCATTGCTTCTAAAATGGCAGCAGGCTGGCCTTCAGAATGGGATGTGTTCAATACGGCATCAGCTTGTCTGTATAGCTCTCCCATATGGTGATGCGGGATTTGGCCAAAATATTGAACCCATTCTTTATTTCTTTCAGTAAGGGTCTTTACGATATTTCCCTCTTCTTCTTCAATAACAGGACCCGCCAGCCAAAGACGGATGCGGGGATTCTTTTCATATAGCACTTTAAGCTTTTCGATGGCAAAAGGAATATTCTTCACCTTACGGATTCCTGCCGGCAGCAAAAATACAAAAGTGCCGTGTTCTTTTTTATAATCCGCTCCAGCTTTCGAAAATATTACAGTGCCCTGATGGATCACGCTAATTTTATTTTTTGCTTCAGGTATTTCACCTGCTAGGACTAGCTTAGCCTCTTCATCAAATACATGAATAGCTTCCGCATTGATAATAGTTTGAATGACTTCGGCTTTCTTCTCCGGATTATGAAGGTCGATATTTAAATCCGTCCCGGTCATGGTTACGACATATCTTTCAGGTTTTTCACCTAGCCCTTTCATAAAATGGCCAAACCGATAAGCATTAAAGCCATGAACGATATCGGCTTTTGGCAGGCTGGATAATTTGCAGCTGTCTGTGATATTAATAATTTCAGTCTCAATGCCCAACTTATTAAGGCCATCAGATATACGCTGCACAGTTACGGTATTTCCTCTTGCCTGATGAAAATTCGGGCTTGCCAGAAGTACTTTCATCCTTTCATCCTTCACAATTATATTTGTACGATCTTCGTGTTAATTAAAGTTTGCATCAATTATTGCAGGAATATTTCATCCTGTCCATTAATGTATTTCAGGTGATGCACTTTTAGTTATAACTGTAAAAAAGCCTGTTTCTTTATTAAGAAACAGGCCCATTCTCTATTCGTTTCCAAATTCTTCTACAAGCTCTCTGAATTTCTGAAGTGAGTTTTCAATTGGATATGGGGAAGTCAGATCCACTCCAGTCTTCTTTAACAGCTCCAGCGGATAATCAGAGCTTCCGCTTTTTAAGAACTCCAGATAGCTCTGCAGTGTTTCTTTGTCCCCTTCAAGAATTTTCGCTGCTAAATGAATGGCAGACGCAAATCCGGTAGCATATTTATACACATAAAATGAACGGTAAAAATGAGGGATCCTGGACCAGCCGAATTTTACTTCTTCATCAAAAACAATTTCATCCCCATTATACTCGCGGAATAAACGTTCATAGATTCCGCTGAATACTTCGGCGTTAAGCGGTTCTCCCTTTTCCGCTAATTCATGGGTTTTCATCTCAAACTCAGCAAACATGACCTGGGTGAAGAAGGTTCCTTTAAACTGATCAATAAAATGATTAAGGAGATGCCTGCGGACACTTTTATCCTTTTCTGTGTCCAGCAAATAATGAATCAGGAGCACTTCGTTGACTGTTGAAGCCACTTCCGCCACAAAGATGCTATAACGGGCTGTAATCTGCGGCTGGTGCTGTGAGCTCAGCTTGCTGTGGACACCATGCCCGCATTCATGAGCAAGTGTAAAAAGGCTGTCCAGATCATCCCGGTGATTCAGAAGGATATAAGGATGAACTCCATAAATGCCAAGGTTATATGCCCCTGACCGCTTCCCTGGAGTTTCACGCACATCAATATAGCGGCCTGACTTAAACTCCTTCAGAATAGTAATATAATCTTTACCAAGAGGCTCGAGCGCATTACACATTGTGTCATAAGCTTCATCATAGGACATTTCAGGTTTAACTCCCTTTACTATAGGAACACTCAAATCGTATTGCCTCAGCTCGTCAAGTCCGAGCAGTTCCTTGCGGATTGCAGTATACCGATGCATCGCCCCAATATTCTCTTTAGTCGTCTCAATTAAATTTACATACACTTCCTTTGGCACTTTATCACCGAATAATCCCTTTTCAAGGGCTGAAGGATAATTCCGGATTCTGGCCGTGGTCACATTGTTTTTAATTGCGGCAGAAAGGGTGGATGCAATGGAATTCTTCAGCTGCACATAAGGCTTGTAATAGGACTTATATGCCTCTTTCCTCTTTTCCCGGTCATCCTCTTCCATAATTTTCGCATACATGCCGCGTGTCAGTTCCACTTTTTCGCCATCATCATTTGTGACATCGCCAAACTTTATGTCCGCATTATTCATCATTCCAAATGTATGACTGGGAACTGAAAGTGCCTCCCCAAGCTGAGAGAGGATTTCTTCTTGGTCTTTATTAAGGACGTGCGGCTTATAGCGGAAGGATTCAAGCAAATCCTCCTCAAAGTATTTCAAACCCTTTTCCTCAGCAATATAGCCCTTAAGAGTATCTTCATCCAGGCTTAAGAGAAAAGGCATAAAAAATGATGTGGATGAACTGACTTTAACGCTTAATTGCTTGGCCCTGTCTACATAGGCCTGCGATTCTGTCACCCGTGTGTCCTCATCGGTTTTCAGCATCGCATATGCATACAGCTTATTAAATATGTAAGAGAGTTTTTCTTTCTTTTCAAGGTATTGATAAAGGGAATGACCATCATGGATTTGCCCATCGAAGGTCTTCAGCTTATCGGCCAGTTGTCCAATCTGCCTGTAATCTTCTTCCCATTTTTCCATGCTTGGGTATATGTCTTCCAGATTCCATTTTTCATACAGCGGAATGTCATTTCTGTCTTTGTATGTCTTCATCTTATTACTCCTTTGCAGCATACTGTTGTTTTATTAGGCTTAGGCTGTACTCGTGAAGTGTTGCTTTTACATAACTGAGTATAAATTGCTGAGTAGATTTTCGCTGTGGGCACTTTACTCCTGCCTGCGGGAGGCTTGCATTCCTCCTCCCGGGTTCACTGCGTGCCTTTCGCTGCAATCAACGGGCAGAACTCAAAAACAAACAACTCTCTTAAAAAAACAGCCTTTTTTATTAACTATATTCAAAAGTTATCTCAAAAACCCTTCCACATTTTTGATTTTATCACTTATGGCCATTAAAATAATGATGAAAGGATGTGGACGGATTGGCCATTACTTTGCCTCATATAGAAGACTCAAACAATACTCCATATTTCCCTCCAGTGGGTCATTTTGAAACGTTTCAGGACGATGCCCATTATGAAGAAAAAGTTAGGGAATGGGGATTATCGACTACAAGGGAAGTAAAAAAGGAATTCTGGTATAAAGAAAAAACACAGCAGCGTCTAGTAACCGTTAAAGGTTATCAGACATACGGCGAAACGGGCGATTATTATACACTCATTATCGAGTTTCAGGATGGAAATCTGAGCTGTATCCACCCTGCTTACCTTAAAGAAATGCAGTCTCCAAGCTTTGGAAAAGCACTGGCTGCTGATTTTGGGGATATCTCCTCACTTGCTTCTGAAAAGGAAGATACAAAAGAAGAGAGTGTCAAAACTGAAAAAATAACAAAGAAATCTGCTGAAACCAGCAAAAGTGATAAACCGGCAGCCAAAAAAGCCAAAAAGGAAAAACAGCCTGCATTGGAATTGCCGGCAGATAAGGTTCATTTTACTGCTAAAGTTAAGCAGCTTGCCCTGAGCTGGAATCACTTCAATGAAGCCAATGATGAAGTTATCATACTTGAAGATCTTGTCATTCAGGAGGATGAATCAATAGAGGTAGGGCTAGGCTGGTGCTCTCATTCAAAAACATTAAAGAAATTTGAACTTCAGCCAGGTGATGAACTCGAATTTGATGGGAAAATCGTTAAAAAGAAATTACCTAAAGGAAAAGACTGTGACGAGGAATTCATTATCGAAGAACCTGTTCAATATAAGGTAAATAATCCATCTAAAATCCAAAAAAGCTAAAGAGCGCAGGGCTCTTAGCTTTTTTGGATTACGAAAGAATCCTTTTCTCTCCCTCGATTTTCTGGATTGGGCTGATGTTTTGTGTGAATTCAAGGGTTCCTGCATAGCGCCCGTTTTCATCCCGTACGGCAAAATAACGGATATAAACATATTTATCTTTGAACTTGATCCAGAAGTCCTCAGAGTTTTTCCGGCCTTCCCTGAAATCCTTCAGCAACTCCTCCACAACATGGACACTGCGGGGCGGATGGCAATTCTGTACGGTTCGCCCTATCACGGCTTTGGTCCTGGCAAAGATTCTTTCCTTACCATGGGAGAAGTAGCGGACAACGTCATCATGATCAATAAAGGTGATATCGACAGGCAAGTGATTGAATAAGAGCTCCAGCTGCTTTAAGGACAAGACGCCAGTTTCCATTTTGATATAGCCTTTTGATAGTGCATTTCCCTTAATCTCTTTCCGTTCAGGCTTCCATTCCATTTCAGGGCCGTCCAGACAGAAGCCAATTTCGCCGCTTTCATGGGCAATCTTTACCCATTCATCTTCTGTAAGGTTTTTTAAAGCCATAGGGAAAAGAATATTTTCCTCTCTGTAAATCATGGCACTAATTTCATTGAAAACGAAACGGACTGCATGGATGACCCTTTGCTTCTCCTCCCCCTTGTAATGGGTGAGAAGATTCTTGGCTTCCTTGATGCCGTCCCTGATAAAGTCATCGATGCTCCACATATTATTTGTTGGACCATATATTCCGTACTTCTCCAGATAAGGAAAAAGCAGATTTTCCTTCCGGCTATAGTGCTCATCAAGGTCAAGAAGCAGGATGCAGTCTTCTAATAATGCATATACATTTTCTTCATCATCGTTCTGGATGAATGCCACGAGATGAACCTTAACATTTTCTTTCAGGTGCTTATCAATTGCTTTATTTTCACGTTTGAACGTATGAATGGGATGTCCCGGCTGTTCTTCCGGTTTAGTACGGGGATCAGCTTCATCATAAGCATGATTAGAATGGCTGTGCTGATCCGGAATCTCACGGTTATTAATTAATTCGCTCACTGTAGAATTCCTCCTCCTTCATTCCTTATTCAAGGCTTTTACTAGTGCTTATAAGGAATGTATCATGCTGGAAAAGTTCGTAATGTGATGGGAATCATATGCTGATAAAAAGTTATTTGATTTTTGCCGGAATGAAATGTGAGCAATAAATTACCACCCCCTCCATGTTCCCTTTTTTGTTACACTTTTAAGGGATCGAAAGATGGAGGTTTACTGGCAGTGAAGAGAAAATATCAAGTTTTGATTATGATTGCTATTATTTTTTGCGGCGGGTTTGTAGCCGGCATTTTTTATACTAAAAGTACAAACGGGACACAGACTCTTAACCAGCCTTTACTGGTTTCAAACTCGCATAAACTTCCAGCCAAAAAAGAAATTCCGGAAGTTTCAGAGAATCCCGAAAGAGTACTGATGGGTTACGTCCAGGATTATCGCGATCCTGCTTCGATCGATTATTCAAATTTGTCACATGTCCTATTTTCTTTTATTCATCCAGAGAAGGACGGAAGCATTTCTTATAATGGTGAGACGGCAAGGAACAATCTGGAGAGAATGGTGTCGATTGCTCATAAGCATAATGTAAAGGCATTCCTTGCTGTAGGCGGCTGGTTTCATGTCAATGGCGGAGAATCCTATGATTATTTTAAACAGGCAATAACGGATGAATCCTCAAGAAACAGGCTGATAACAGAACTCTCAGGACTGGTTCAAAAGGAAAACCTTGACGGGATTGATATTGATTTTGAGCATCCGCGTTCAACAGATGATGCAAGATTCCTGGCTGTTTTTATCAATCAGCTGAGTGAAGTGCTCCATGCAAACGGCAAGCAGCTGTCGGTTGCGGTTCATGCCAAGGTTCATAGTATAACAGGTACAGAGAGCGGTTATGTTGTGTATGAGCCAGATATGTTTAGAAAGGCAGATTATGTGAACATCATGGCATATGACGGCCAATGGGATGGCGGATACAATGCTGCAAATCTTTCTCCCTATTCCTTTACGGAGAATATCGTAAATTATTGGGGCCGCCTCTTTGATTCACAAGGAATCCCCAAGGATAAACTTGTTCTGGGTGTTCCACTTTATGCTCAGCCGGAGGATCCTGCCGTTAAGCCGGTATCTTATCAGGCTGTTATAAACAATAATCCTGAAAATGCAGCAAAAGATATGATCAGCATGAATGGTGTCAGCTATTACTATAATGGATCCGCAACAATGAAAAAGAAAACTGCCCTGGCTTTAAAGCACGGTTTCGGCGGAATGATGCTCTGGGAGGCTGGCCTGGATGCAAAGGGGAAATACAGCCTTACTGGAACGATTGCTGAGGTTCTTCAAAACACAGAAGAACCTGTAAGGTATTATTCTGTGATTCATACAAAATGAGAAAGGAGCAGGGATTATCCCCTGCTCCTTTTCATGAAAGCAGAAACTCTCTAATCTCTTCACGTCTATCCTGGTAGACCTTCTCCCCAAGCATTTTCAATTCTTCTACAAACTTTATTTCATCAAATGGCATTTCTTCACCAAGCTCTTCATTAATGCGCAGATAATTCTCTCCAAGGAGATGCCTGCAATGATAGGTCACAGATTCGGAGGATAAATGAAGAGCGAGGTCCAATAGCTTTGGCGTCACCTTCATGGACGGAAGCTGAAAAGGAAGCCAATGCTTGACCCCCCAATATTTATTATCATCAATCGTAAAGTCAATTTTTTGGAGGCCGGTTCCAAGCGAAAGGATTTTTATCTTTCCAAATTCCACTTTAAAGTGGTGCATAGCTTCCGTAATGCAGACCAATGATGGATTATTTGCCCAAAGCCCTCCGTCTATGGATAAATAACTGTTGCTGATGTTGTTTGGCGGGAAATAGACAGGCGCCGAACAGGAGGAAAGAACGGCGTCCCAAAGCTTCATTGACAGGCTTTCATTGCCTGAGGCGCCGTAATTGGAACGGTGGACAAATGGCTTTCCATGTGTCACATCGACTGCTGGAATCAAAAGCGGTTTTTTTATATCGGATAGCTCGATTTCGCCAAAGGCTTTCCGGAAAAAACGCCGCAGATATTTATCACTATATACGCTTTTAAAAAGGCCAACCTTAGCCTGTTTGACAAAAACTTTTTTCCCGAATGTTTCGTAACCTTTCAGGACTTCCCTCATATCTTTTTTCAGAATCAGTGAAGAGGCTATGATCGATCCGGTGCTCGTGCCTGCAATTATATCAAAATAGTCGCCTGCAGGCTGTTTCAGTTCTTCTTCGAGAGCTTTCAAAATGCTTACGGCAAAAACACCCCGTATTCCGCCGCCATCAATGCATAATATTTTCATTGGATCACCTGCAGTTTCCCTAATCGTTCTCTAGAAGATTGGCGTATGTAAAAGAGAGAAGGATCTTTCCTTCTCTCTTATTCCTCTTGTATCATTTCATCGAAAACGGCAGATACTTTGTTAAATTCATCGTCGTTATCAATGGGTGTAAAGTCGCCTTCCTCATCCAGTTTTAAGAAGAACACGTCAATATCTTCTTCTGTGTCTTCCTCAAGGTCTTCTACAAAGCTGACAGCAGCATATTGATTGCCATCAACCTCTGCCGATGCGAGGACCTCCACTTCCATTTCCTGATCATTCTCATCACTGATTGTAAAAACTTCTCCGACTTCTATTTTGTCCATTTATTAATCTCCTCTCCATATTAGGTTCTTTCTATATTTTCCCGTTTTAGAGGAATTTCATGCCTAAAATAGAAAAAGGATCGGCTTTACGGTGCCGACCCTTACTTTGGAGATTATTTAATTCCTGCTGCCTCTTTTTTTTCCACTTTTACACTCCATCCAAATGGATCCGGTTCAGTTCCTTTTTGAATGCCTGTCAGTTTATCATATATTTTCTTGGACAATTCCCCGGTCTTCCCTTCATTGATTTCAATGATCTTGTTGTCCCAGAAAAATTCGCCAATTGGAGAAATTACAGCAGCCGTGCCTGTTCCAAATGCTTCTTCCAGCTGGCCATCCGCATGTGCCTGGTAGATCTCTTCTATGGAAATTCTTCTTTCCGACACCGGCACATTCCAGTATTTAAGTAACTCAAGTACAGAATTTCGCGTGATTCCTTCCAGGATACTTCCATTTAGCTCTGGGGTAACAACTTCTCCGTTAATTTTGAAGAAAATGTTCATGCTTCCCACTTCTTCAATATATTTATTTTCTTTGCCGTCCAGCCATAGAACCTGCGAATATCCCGTTAAGCCAGCAAGCTCCTGTGCTTTTAGACTCGCTGCATAGTTTCCTCCAGTTTTAGCTGTACCTGTTCCTCCTTTTACTGCACGGACATATTCGTTTTGGACAGCAATTTTAACAGGATTGATGCCTTCTTTATAATAAGCGCCGACAGGAGAAAGAATAATGATGAATTTGTATCTCTTTGATGGGGCCACTCCAAGATAAGGCTCTGTAGAAATGACAAATGGCCTGATATAAAGTGAAGTTCCTTCAACATTCGGAATCCAGTCACGGTCAACTGAAATTAATTCTTTTAAGGCATAAAGAGCAAGCTCTTCATCAATTTCCGGAATACATAACCTGGAGTTTGATTGATTCAGTCTTTCCATATTCTTTTCGGGACGGAAGAGCAGCACCTCATTATCAATGGTAAGATAGGCTTTTAACCCTTCGAAGACACTCTGCCCATAATGGAAAATCATTGCAGCTGGATCAAGAGAAAGCGGCTGGTAAGGAACAATTCTTGGGTCATGCCATCCCCGTCCGGCAGTATAATCCATTTCAAACATATGATCCGTAAAATTCTTGCCAAACACCAGGTTATCAAATGCAGGTTTTTGTTTTTTCTCAGGTGTGTGGTTGATTTCAATTTTAAATTCTGTCATTTTCAAAACTCCCTATCTGTAGATGATTTAAAAACCTTATTCCTGCTTTACGTGCTGCTCTTAAAAGAGGGTAAATAAAAACGCCCAGTCATCCTCCGAGCGTGGACGAAAGGGCTTGCTTCCCGGCAACAACCAATATGGATGTTAAACAGCTGAAGTTATTGATAAAGACTCCTATACTGTTTTTGTTCAGGTTGCCTTTCGCTCTTTTCTACTTCAAGGCAGTAGTGCAGTTCTTTGTTAAAGATTATATAAGTTTTTCTAATATTATGATATTCTCCTATTTAATTGTCAATACGAATTGACAATAAATTTAGAATTAATTCGGATTACTGAAAATTCTATGACACAATAAAAAAGAAAGAAAGATGAAAAAATGCAGGTTTATATTTATAATCAATATATAAATACATAAGGAGTTTTATAATCATGAACAGCAAAGAGCTTGAAGAAAAAATTATTCAAAACTATCAGGGCGAAGAAAAAATGATGATCTTGGTATTTGCCCAGTGGTGCATTAACCACGATTTAGATCCAGAGGAAATCTATTTAAAGGCCTATCCGGATCAAAGTAAAAATATCTCGCTTCAGGAAGCGCTGGAGCTGACTGTTCCAAAAGAAGAAGCGGGCGATGTGCCTGATGAGACACTGCTTGGTGTTCTATCCCTGTTCGGAAATGATGATCTTGCCTTCATAGTGATGGAAGAAATAAAGAAAATGAAAAAGGACAGCTAAAGCCTTAATAGGCTGCTGTCTTTTTTCATAAGGCAGATTTTACTTAAACCAGCCCTTCTCTTTCGACTGGGTTATGGCTTCTATCCTGTTCGTTACTTCGAGCTTATCAAGAATAGCAGAGATATAGTTACGGACAGTTCCTGTTTTAATGCTGAGCTGGGCGGCAATTTCTTTCGTGTTTTTGCCTACAGCAATCAGCTCCAGCACCTCTTTTTCACGATCTGTCAGAGGATTTTCTTCGCCATAGACATCATCCATTAATTCAGGGGCATAGATGCGCTTTCCTTTGAGAACGTTTCTGATAGAGCTGGCCAGCTCCTCACTTGGGCTGTCTTTTAATAGGTACCCTCTTACCCCAGCCTTTAGGGCCCGCTGGAAATAGCCTGACCTCGCGAAGGTTGTCAGAATAATAACTTTGCAGCCGGTGTCTCTTAATTCTTCAGCTGCTTCCAGGCCGCTTTTTTCCGGCATCTCAATATCCATGATGCATACATCCGGTTTAAGAGTTTTGACGAGGGATATGGCTTCTTTTCCATTCGAAGCTTTCCCAATGACCTCCATATCATCTTCGAGATTTAGCAGAGATCCTAAAGCACCCAGCACCATCCGCTGATCTTCAGCTATGACGATCTTTATCATGCCCTCTCCTCCTTGTTTGGTTCCTTCACGACTGTAGGTACTCTCATTATAATCGTTGTTCCATTCTCAGATACAATATCAAGGCTTCCATTGACAAAATCCAGCCGCTCCCCTAAGCCAAGAAGACCGGATCCCTTGCCTACATCTGTAGAGGGGTTCATGCCGACTCCGTTATCCTGGACAGTAATTCTGACTTCATTCCAGGTTTGTTCGATATTGATGCGGCATTCTGTCGCCTTGCTGTGTTTTACTACATTTGTTATAGCCTCTTTCATGCACATGCTTAAAATATTCTCAAGGAACAGGGATACATTCTTTAATTTGATATCTTCTTCCCCGATGAATTCGATAGAAGCAGCCTTTAAAATTTGCTTAACAAGGATAATTTCTTCCTTCAGCCTGATTCCCCTCATCTGGGAAACCATTTTTCTAACTTCATTTAATGCTGTTCTGGCTGTTTGCTGAACATCTACAAGCTCTTCTTTTGCCTGATCAGGATCTTTATTGATGAGCTTCCTGGCCAGATCGCTTTTTAACCCGATAAGAGACAATTTTTGTCCGAGTGTATCATGAAGATCCCGTGCAATCCGCTGCCTCTCCTCCTGCTTGACCAGGTCCGCAATCCTTTTGTTGGCATCCTCAAGCTGTTCCTCAAGCTTTTCCTGCTTTTTCTTATTGTAAATGTTAAAAGGAAGCAGGATCACACTGATCCAGATGATGATAATAAATGGGATCTGCTGAAGAAATAATGGCTTCTGGGTGACAAAATTAACATTTATGGATATGGTGGTTGCGACCAGGTGGATGACATAGAGCGTTAAAAAGGCAATTCTGTTTTTGATATGGCCATTGTAATAAGCAATATAAAATGCAAAGTAAATAAAAGAAAAAAGAATGGTCATTGTAATTGATATGCTGATTAAGATGCCAGTCCATAAATAGACAGGCCATTTCCGGGATATAAAAGCAAAACGCAGCGATATAAAGAAGAATATAGTCAGTATTATACCAACTGCAATTTCAATTTTGGATGTGGATCTGAAGATGAAATAAAACGGAAGAATGCTGAATACACTCCATATATATGGAGAAATGCCTGAACTTTTTAATGCAGTTATATATTTATTAAACATATGAGGTACCCTCTTTTTATTCTTGGAATAATAAACAGCTCCTTTGCAATCATACCACAAAGGAGCTGTTATTCAGCTTATACATTCAGTTTACGGCTTAACAGATGCCGTTTTAGCTCTGCTTTGTTTTTTGCTGATGGCAGGCTGCTTTGCTGCTCCATACCCTGTGAAGTCCTGGGCTTCTTCATCCCATAAGCGGAATCGAAGTGACTTCAGGCTGGTAGAAAGAGTAATCGTCGGTACATTCTTAAGTTCAGCTGTATTATAATGGGCGCTTTCAAGGTTATAGTTAGGAACGCGCGGGCTTAAGTGATGAATATGATGGAAGCCGATGTTCCCTGTAAGCCACTGAAGCACTTTTGGCAGCTTGTAGAAAGAGCTTCCTTCTACAGCAGCTTTGACATACTCCCACTTATCATCTTCTTCAAAATAGGAATCTTCAAATGTATGCTGTACATAGAAAAGCCAAATCCCTGCTGCTCCTGAAATCAGGAAGATCGGACCCTGTACCATCAGGAAAGCTTCCCAGCCGATTGCCAGGCACATGAACGCATACAAACCAGCGATGGCCGCATTTGTAAGGTGCGTATTAATGCGTTCATTCTTTCTAGCCCCTTTTCTGTTAAAACGGTTTTTTAACAGAAATACATAAATAGGGCCTAATCCCAGCATAACGAACGGATTACGATAGATGCGGTATGCTGCGCGAGTTGACCATGACGCATCCTGGTATTCTTTCACTGTTAAAGTCCAGATGTCACCTGTTCCGCGCTTGTCCAGATTCCCGCTGGTTGCATGGTGAACATTGTGGTCATGCTGCCACTGGTGATAAGGAAAAACGGTCAGTATTCCTGTGATTGTGCCAATAATCTTGTTTGCTTGGCGATTTTTGAAAAAGGAATGGTGGCAGCAATCATGGAAAATAATGAAGATCCTGACCAGGAAACCTGCAGCAACGACAGATATGCCAAGTGTCAGCAAGTAAGAAATGCTCAAGCTCTTATAAGCAAGGAACCAGAGCAGGAAAAAAGGTCCCAGCGTATTGACCAGCTGCATAATGCTTTTTGATAAATCCGATTTTTCATAAGGTGCCATTTGTTTTTTTAAGTTGAGTTGTTTTTGTTTAGAAGTCATTTGTTAATTCCCTTCATCATGACGTTAATTTAATAATAAAGGGTTTGCAGATTAGTGTGTAGACATAGGTGTCATGGCCAAACCATGACATTTATCATGGTTTGGACAAAAAATTAAGAGCTCATCCTAATAACTGGCTACAAAAATTTATTTATTGCGGGTATCTTCCACTTCTGACACAAGGTTAAAAAGGAAGTTATAGACCAACAGATAGGCATCTTGTATAGTTAGTTCCTCTTTAAAGCCTTGAAGGTCATTCAATGAAAAATTAAAATCCCATAGCCCATCCTGAGGGCTGAACATCAGGCTGAATTTTGGTGTACTAGTAAGAGTATTTTCATTTATAAATGCTTTTATAGCTGATTCCGCTTTTTTTGGCAGCTTCAGTCCCAGCATTATTTCATAGTTGCCAAAAACATCATCTGTTTCAAAGGAAACAGCATCCGCTCCGATCAGGTCAAACCACTTCGACTCCAAGTACAAAAATTCATTTATATGATTTTTGAAGTAGCTTATTGGCTGATCCAAAAAGCTGGCCGGTTCCTGTCCGAGAACTTCCTCTGTTTCTTTATCTCCTCTTTCAATATAAGCATCCTTAAAACGATCTCCCGGATTTTTAATTTCTGATGCATCATTCTGCAGCAGACTAAGCTTTTGGGCATATTCCTTTTCTTCTTTATAAAGCTCGGCAGGCTGTTCTAGCAAGTGCTTTCTCATCCGTTCTTTTAACAAATTGCTCTCCTCCTATAGTATATTTACCTTCCCCGATTCTTTGATGAATTTCTTGAAGCATTGGGAGAGTGCTTCTTTTTCCCTTGGGTTTTTGTGCGGCCTGTTCGAGATGAACTGCTTTCCCCTCTTTTCCCCTTTTTAGGGGAAAACTTATCATCCCTTGATTGTGATTGTCTGCCTTTTCTTCTGTCATTTCTTTTGCCAGCGGAAGTTTGTCGTTTGGGATCATGCCTCTTATTTTTAGGTGCTGCGTCAGGTTGTTGATCGTCGTTGCTATTGCCAATGTTTTGCTTAGGGATTTTTATTTTCAGCCCATTTTCGATTTCTTCAAGGAGCGGCTTGTCTGCAGAAGAATAAAACGTGATGGCAAGCCCCTTCATGCCCGCCCGGCCGGTTCTCCCGATGCGGTGCACATAGCTTTCAGGATCGAGTGGAATATCATAATTAAACACATGTGTGACCCCTTCAACATCCAGCCCTCTAGCAGCTACATCCGTAGCAATCAGCAGCTGTATCTCCGCATCCCTGAATCGCTTCATTACTTGTTCGCGTTTTGATTGTGATATATCCCCATGAAGCTGATCGCAATCAAAACCATTCGCTTTCAGCACTTCATATAATTTAGTTACTCTTCGTTTTGTACGGCAGAAGATCACGGCTAAAAATGGTCTATGGGTTTGGATCAGCTGTATCAGCGTACCCTGTTTGGCGCGGTCGACAGTATGTATTGCTATTTGTTTAACTGAATGGGCTGGCCCCTGTGTTTTCTCAATTTGGATATACTGAGGCTCTTTCATATGTTTGTTTGCCAGTTTTCTTATTTCTGCCGGCATTGTTGCTGAAAAAAGCATTGTCTGCCTTTTGTCAGGCGTTTCTTTAATGATTCTCTCAACTTCATCTAGAAAGCCTATATGCAGCATTTGATCGGCTTCATCCAGAACTAAAAAATTCACTTCTGATAAATCAATCGTCTTTCGTTTAATATGGTCCAGCAGCCGGCCGGGTGTCCCCACCACAATCTGGATATTCTTTTTCAGCCTTTTCAGCTGTTTATCTACATCCTGTCCTCCATAGACAGCTAAGACTTCCAGATCACTGTCTTTCGTCAGCTTCAGTACCTCGTCCGTTATTTGTAATGCCAGTTCTCTTGTTGGTGTGACAATCAGAGCCTGAATATGGCCGGCATCCGATTCCGCTTTCTCGAGTATAGGCAGAATAAATGCCAATGTCTTGCCTGTTCCTGTCTGAGCCTGGGCGATTACATCCTTTCCTTCCATAACAGCTGGGATCGCCTGAGCCTGAATAGGTGTTGGCTTGGCTATTCCATTTTGCATGAGGACGCCGGTTAGCTCTTCTGAAATGCCAAGTTTTATAAATTCCTGCAAGTATAACCCTACTTTCTTTTCTAGTTCTGTATTAATTATGCCCTTACTTATATTGTGTGTTTAGCCGCAAAATAGCAAGCATTCTATAGGCGAAATTTTAAAAAAGGCTATTTCAAAATAAAAAGCCCATTTCAGGCCAAAAGGCCTTCAGCGGGCTTTCATAACATACAGAAAATTATTCCCAGTCCTTTGTAGGCTCTCTCTCTTCGGCCATTTCCATCCCGTATGCCAGGCGCGAATTGAGAGCAGATTGGCCGCCCCCTTGCTCTTCTCTAATTTCCATTTTGTTTACAAGGAATCTGTGTACAAAAACTTCGGAAAGGGTGATTATACCTGCTGAAATGATGCTCCCCCATGCGATTTGCAAGTAATTGTTAAGCAGCACACTCCCAAACACCCAAACGGATGCATAAACTAAGAAAAAGTCAGCAATAAGGGCATTCCGGTTTCCAACCCGCGGGAGGATAATGCGGTCTCCAAGCAAATACGACATAGCTGTTACCAGAATACTGAAAGAGAGAATTTCGGCGAATGTCGCATCGAAAAATAAATCAAGCGCAATGGCAAAGGCAATCAGGGCAGATGCCAGTTTAAGTATTAAAATAAGTGTATTGTTCATAGGAACACCTCCTCCTTTTCTTTAGCATTTATCAACATGGTGTTTCCCATTCATTTTCTGTTCACCGGGACTAATACAAAATTTTTCAAAAAAGTAAACAACTTGTTCAGTGTCCGGCAATATAATGGCAGTAACTAGGATTACATTATTGTTAAAGGTTGTGGAAGAGTGTTACTCCGAGACAAAATACTTAATGTGGTGATAATAGGTGAATGCTGAATATACATTTCAAAATCTTCAGGAGAGGAATATGACATTTGAGCAGGTATTCAACCGTATTTTACTCTTTATGAAGAGGAATCCTGATGGAAACTTCAGATTGATGATTGGAACAGATTCACAGGTGCATTACAATCGCACCGTTTTTATAACCGGTATTGTCATACAAAATCAGCGAAAAGGCGCCTGGGCATGTATTCGAAAAACGGTAATACCAAGGAAAATGCTGCATCTTCATGAGAGAATCTCCTATGAAACCTCCCTGACAGAAGAAGTGGTCTCGCTGTTTACAGATGATTGCAAAGACAAAATGATTGAAATAGTTCTGCCGTTCCTTTATAAAGGCGGATCATTTTCGATGGAAGGGCATATGGACATCGGCTCTGGAAAACGAAATAAAACAAGGGAATTTGTGAAAGAAATGGTGTCGAGGATCCAATCAATCGGTCTCGAGCCAAAAATAAAGCCGGAAGCATTCGTCGCCTCCAGCTACGCAAATCGATATACGAAATAAAAGAACTCAAGGCAAATGAGTTCTTTTTATTAGGCAAATTATACTCCAGCATGCTCCCTGTATTCCTGCTCGGCCTTTAATGCCACAGCCTCTGTCAGTTCCGCAGTAATTTCAGGAAGTGATGTATTAAGCAAAGAGTTAGCTACTTTAGCCATCATGCCCTCTGCTGATATCTCAAGTGATCCTGTTATAATATTCTTCTTATTCCCGCTCTTCTCTGCAAGAAAATAACCATGACCTGAAAACTTCTCATTCAGTCCCGTTAATTGAAAGGTAACCTTTGTTGGCTCCTGCCAGCTTGTTATATCTACCTTTAATTCAATTTTCTTCTTAATGATCCCCATATCGGTTTTAAAGCTCCACGTCGACTCTTTGTCATTCAGTACCTCATGAGCAATATATCCAGGCACTAATGGTGCCCAGTTTCCGATATTGCTGACAAAGTTCCATATTGCCGATATCGGAATGTTTACTTCTGCCTGATGTATGCAGCTTGCCATGTTACCGCCCCTTTTGTAAATTTCATAAGTTGGTTTCCATGAATATGTATTCAAACGAACCAGGGGAGATTCATTATTTTTTAGTTTATTTAATTAATTCTTTGGCGATAAGCTCATATGAACGCAAACGGTCCTCATATTGGTGAACAAGGGTTACAATCATGATTTCATCTGCTTGGTACCTGTGCTTCATATCCTTCAGCTGCTCGGTAACCTCTTTAGGACTACCAATGATATCGTGCTTTCTATTGATAATTGGCTCCATACCCAGCCTGCTAAAATGGTTCTTTGCTTCTTCAATCGAAGGAATCCCCTCAGTGCCTTCATTGTTTTCTGCTTTTATTTTCCAAAGTATACTGCTGAGTGCCAGCTCTTCAGCTTTCTGTGTTGTTTCAGCGCATATTGCCGAGACAGTCAATATAACTTTTGGTGTCTGTAAAGTTCCCCGAGCAATGAAATTCTTCCTATATTGCTTTATGATATCTTCTCCATCTTTTTCACTCATAAAATGGCCAAATACATAAGCAGTTCCACATTCTGCAGCCATTAAAGCACTTTTCAGGCTTGTTCCCAGTAACCAGGGTTCCGGGCGGATTTCCGGCAGAGGTGAAGCTGATATTTTTGCAAACATATGGTTATCAGGAAAGTCATTATTTAAAAATTGAAGAAGCTCCTTCACCTTTTCAGGCATTTGGCGTACACCTTCTAGGAAATTATCTGAGAGTGCCATGGACGCTTCTGCCGATCCTCCTGGTGCTCGTCCGATTCCCAGGTCCACTCTTCCGGGAAACAAGGCAGCAAGCATATTGAACAATTCCGCGATTTTGTATGGCTTATAATATGGCAGCAATATGGCACCTGAACCAATCCGTATTTTTTTGGTCTTTGCACCGATATAACTCAGCATGATTTCCGGAGCAGAACTGGCAAAGCCGGATAAATGATGATGTTCTGCAATCCAATATCTTGTGAAGCCCAGCTTCTCTGCTGTTTGTGCAAGCTCTGCTGAAGCTTCCAGTGCTTCTTTGGCTGAGTATCCCGAGGAAATGGGTGACTGGTCTAAAATGCTTAGTTTCACTGTTTATACCCTCTTTCGCCATTTTAATTCTCCGCCATTTAACAAGCATCGAATTTGATAAGTGAGTAGAATTTAATTCGAAAGATATTATTCTTCATAAGAAAAAGTTCAATGAACATGAAGACTGCTGTATGGCATTAATACCGGCATCATTAAAGCCTGCTGTTAAACAGCAGGCTCCTTCGTTTATTGCAGAATTCCCCATTTATGAATGAGAAGTTCTATTTCTTCATGATGTTCAAGTCCTTCGTCCGAAGGTGTTTCCAGGATGAAAGGCATTTTTCGAAAGGGATCAGCTTTGACAAACTGATCAAATTGTTTCTCTGTAATAAAGCCATTGTTCAAAATATTGGCGTGTCTATCCTTGCCGGAGCCTGCCGGAAATTTGGAATTATTAAAGTGAATGGCTTTAAGATGCTCGAAGTAGCCAAGCTCTTCCCCTTTTTTTAGAAATTCTTTAAGATTTTCTCCATTCCAGAGATTGCTTGAAAAGGCGTGGCAAGTATCCAGGCAAAAGCCAATCCGGTCAGGGTGTTCACACAGGTTCCGAACCTGTACAAGCTCCTCCATTGTGGTACCCATTGACCCAGGATAGCCAGCAGTGTTCTCAAGGAGGATTAGGCATTGTTCTTCACTGCGGGAAAGGATTTGATTAAGCATTTCGATCATTAATTGATAGCCTGCAAGCGGATCCTTGCTGCTGATTGGGTTTCCGAAATGGACAACCACTCCTGCCGAGCCGCATGCATTGGCAATTTCAAGGTCATTCAGCAGAGACTTTACCGTCAGTTCCTGCTTCTCCGGCTTGGGTGTCAGGCTGGTTGGGTATGGAGTATGTGCAATCGAAAAGATGTCATGCTCTTTGCAGTAAGCCTTGCAAAGAGCTGCATCCTCTTGATTAAAGTCCTTTACAATCAAGCTTCTTGGATTCTTTGGAAAGTACTGAAAGGCAGACGCATTCATGGCCTTTGCAGCCTTGCCCGCTCCTAAATAACCATTCCTTATGCTTACATGACAGCCAAATAACATCCATATCCCATCCGTTTTATTACCTTCTATAATAACTGTATCTTCTTCTGGAACGCGAAGAATGACATTCATCACAGATCTGGTATTCGTGTTCCCATGGCAGCTTCTTGCCGCACTTTCTGCATTTTCTTGAGAGCTCTTTAATATCGGTCTTTAATCTTTCGTGAACATGGTCGCTGATTTCTTCCCTTAATCGTTCCCAATATAATGCTTCGGTTCTCTGCTCTAGCCGATACAGGAACAGCAAATGTAGGCCTATCGCCTTGTAGGTCAATTCCAGCTCTTCGAGGTTCCGGTTCTTGATTCTAGGCTCTGGAAGCTCCTCCCCGTAAATAATGGCATACATCGATTCTTCCCATTGGCGGACAAGATCATTTTCTTTTTTAGAGAAAGGCAGGTGGAGAAAGCCATACAGATCCATTAAGCCAAGCTTGGCTTCAATTTCTGTGCCCCTTATCCTTTCATATAGTTCCCTCTCCTCTGTTAATGCCGCTTTTTTTGTTCCTCTTGGGCTCTCAAACTTATCCCAGAGCTCAAAGAATGTCCCAAGATCCCTGAAATACCTTTGAAACCTTTCAAATACGGTATTGGTTGGGGCTATGGCAAAGCTGTGTACTGGTGCATCTTCCATTTCAAGCAGGGCTTTCATTCTTTTGATATCTTTTGTAAAAGCAACCTTTCCAATATTGTAAAGACCCTTTCGTCCTGCTCTCCCGGCAATTTGCTTCACTTCCTGGGATGTAAGGGTCCTTCTTTTCGTTCCGTCAAATTTATCATTCTCCAGAAACACTATTCTCCGGATAGGCAGGTTAAGTCCCATACCAATGGCATCTGTAGAAACGATGACGGAAGTTTCCCCATTAATAAAACGCTGAACTTGTTTTTTTCTGGTTTCTGGAGGCATTGCTCCATATATCATGCTGACGGAATGCCCTTCCTGCTGAAGCCTTGAGGCGGTTTCAAGCACTCTTTTTCTTGAAAAACAGATAAGGGCATCTCCCTTTCGGACATGGTTAAATTTAAATTCCTTTGCTTCAACTTCAAGAGGAATATCCCGGCTGTATTCATTCAGTTCAATATCTGCGTCGCCAAGAAGCTGCAGCATCATGCTTTTGGCACTTCGGCTTCCAATAATATGGACCTCATTGGCATTTGCCTTAGTTATGGCTTTATACCAGGAATATCCTCTGTCTTTATCCGTAATCATCTGTGATTCATCGATAACAATGACGTCATAATGATCCTTTTCGTAGAACATCTCTACCGTGCTCGATAGATGATGTGAACCGGCAACTGTCTTCTCCTCTTCCCCGGTCTTTAAGGAACAGGGCACACCATCGCGGTTCAATTTATCATATACTTCGAGTGCCAAAAGCCTTAAAGGCGCCAGATACAGTCCGCTGCTGGCAGATTTCATGCCTTCAAGGGCGTGATGGGTTTTCCCGGTATTGGTTTCTCCAATATGAAGAACATATTTTGTGGCCCGTTCCACTGAAGGACTATATTCCTGCCTGAAAATATATTCGAGCATGCGTTCTTCTTCCTCTTTCTTCCGCTGCTGTTCAGCCAGTTCCTCTGCTCTTTTTCTTTCCCGGTCTGCAATATCCTTCTCTAGTTGTTCCTGATGCACTTCAGGATCAAATGGAATATCGGCAAGCTTAAATAAATCTTCAACATATTCCTCCTGAATGGTTTCAAAAAAGCTATCATTAAGATTCTGAAGAGTATGGGCAATCAGCTTTTTCACAGACTTCCCAGTCAGGGGTTTATTATATGCATCTTCATATTCTTCGAATAGATGCTGCGGAAGGTTCTGCAGGATGAGTGTCTGCAGAGAGTCAGAAATAAATCCTGATATATGGGTTTTATAAACATAGTAATATGTTTCATATTCAAAGTAGCCTTTTCCCCAATGCAAGGCTTTATGAATATTCCCTGTCAGCTCCTCGAAAAATTCTCCCAAAACAGTATAATCTTCAGCATTAAAACAGCCAGTTTCCTCAAGCTTTTCTTCAAGCGCGAAGGTATCCACCTTATGATACCTTATTTTATTTTTCATATCTGAGACCAGCTGCTTTGATGCCAAATATCTCACATGAAGATAAAGAAGGCTATAATCTTTTTCAATAATTGCATCTATGCTCTTTTCGATATTGTCACGAATTAAGTATTTTTTTCGCTGAAGAAGCTCTTCTTCTGCTTTCTGCAGATAATGAGCTCTTGCCTTTTCATAGCGCTCAGACCAAGCCTCATCATTACTTTCAAATAAGTCATTAAGCCATTCCAAGCTGTTAAAAGGCTGGTAGTCCCTCATTTCAGTCCGGAACAGGTGATTGATTATTTTCCTGTCAACATTTTCGGTGTCGTACCCTTTCTCATTTAAATATTTCTTTTTTTCCTGCTTGGATATTTTGGCGGTGATTTTATTCAGCCACACATTCACCCAGATTTGATCAATATAATGAAATCTTTCCGAAAGATATTCCTTATAAGAGGGCATCGATTCCTGACTGCCCAGATAACGGTCGACATCCTCGAGAATTTTTATTTTTGTATGCTCTTCAGCATTATTGTATATATGTTCAAGCTGATTCATGATCCGTTCCCCTTTAAACATCATTGATAAATGATGTAATCATTATGACTTAGGTTATGTATGATGTTGAAAATTTAAGTAGTCTTCATTTTACCATCTTTTCAAAAAATATCATTGACATAAAACTCGAAGCGGCATATAATTTGTTTAGAATTAAAACATCTTGAATTCAAGACAAGTTGCGAACTTAGGAGGAGAAAGAAATGGCAAATATAAAATGGGCAGTTGATCCGGCACACAGCAGTGTGGATTTTTCTATCAAGCATATGATGATTGCAAACGTGAAAGGCAGCTTTAATAGCTTTGATGCTGAAATTACAGCAGATCCTGCAGATTTGACAACAGCTGATATAACATTCAATGTTGCACTTTCAAGTGTGGATACACGAAACGAAGACCGTGATAATCACCTTCGTTCTGCAGACTTCTTTGATGTTGAAAATCACCCGAAAATGACATTCACTTCAACAAACATTATCAGCAAGGGTGACGATGAATATGAAGTATCAGGCGATCTTACGATTCATGGAGTAACAAAATTGGAAACCTTTGCTGTCACATATGAAGGATCAGGCAAAGATCCATGGGGCAACGAAAAAGTCGGCTTTACAGCTGCTGGGGCCATTAAACGAAGCGATTACGGCTTAACCTGGAATTCTGCACTTGAAACTGGGGGTGTCCTTGTAGGAGATAAAGTTAAAATCGATCTTCAAATACAGGCAGCAAAAGCAGAGTAAGTCATATAAAAAGGGCAATATACCATTGAAACGGTATATTGCCCTTTTTGCAGTTTATTGATCTGCCAGCAGCGTGGCAATTCGATCTTCTATAACCTTTCCTTCATCGCCATCGGTTAAGTTGTTCAGGATAATGGAAAAAATGAGCTCTTCCCCGCTTGCTGTCTTAACATAACCTGATAACGAACTGACTGTGGAGATGGAACCTGTTTTTGCTTTGACGTTCCCGGCTGCATTGGAGTTTTTCATGCGATTTCTCAGAGTTCCCCCTACCATCCGGTCTGTCTCTCCGGCAATCGGCAATGACTTTAAATAAGAGGAGAACCATTCTTTGTCCTGGGCTTCAAAAAGCAGCTTGGAGATTTCATTTGCCGGAATTAAGTTTACATGTGAAATCCCTGATCCGTCACGAAGCACGAGAGTTTCATTATTGATGCCAAAGGCTTTCACCTGTTCTTCCAACACTTCTAATCCTTTTTCCCAGCTGCCTTCCCCTTTGACTGCCTTGCCCATTTCCTTGATTAACGTTTCAGCATGGCCATTATTGCTTAATTTCATAAATGGAATGAGAAGCTCTTTAATGGGCATGGATTTATGCTCAAGCAACAGCTTTGCTCCTTCATGGGCAGTGCCTGCTTTTGTCTGCCCTTTTAATTTAATGCCTTGTTCAGCGAGAGAATGCTTTAATAGATCCAATGCATAGCCAGTCGGCTCCCATACTGCAATCCATTCCCTTGAACGGCTTCCTTCAACTGGAATATTTCCTTCGATTGTAACGGTGTTGGTTCCATGCTCCCTTTCTATATGAATATCTTTCTTTTCTCCTTTAGAGACGGTTTTCGCCTTATTGACGATTTTTATGTAGTCTGTTTCCGGCACCATTTTTACAACCGGCTCCTGTCCGGCTTTTTCTCCGGGATAAACCTCCACAATAACTGTGCCTGCGTCATAATCCTCATTTGGAGAGGCAGTAAGTGCTGAGACCTGCCCGCCATAATACCAGGATTCGTCGCTCCATGACAAATCGGTTGAGTAGCGTTCATCATCATACCAGGTATCATCACCGATCAGGCTCCCATGAATAACTTTGATGCCTGCTTCCTTCACCTTAACAGCAAATGAATCAAAATCTTTCTTTAAAAGAGTTGGGTCGCCTTTCCCTTTTAAGATCAAATCACCCTGCAGTGCTTTTCCTTTTATTGAACCTGTGTGAAGAAGTTCTGTTGTAAACTGATAATTCTCTCCCAGTGTTTCTAAAGCCGCAGCTGCTGTTAGAAGCTTCATATTAGAAGCCGGTCTTAGACGAACATCCCCAATATGGTCATATACAAGCTCACCGGTTTCTGCATTGCGGATGCTGACTCCTGCAAGTCCCCCCTTTAGAATTGGATCATTATTAAGCATTTGATTCAGCTGCTGGACAAGATCGCTTCCTTCTTCTGTTGCCTGAACCTGAGGAGATTCGGGCTGGGTTAGAGGGACAAGTGCCAGCATAAATACCAGCAATAAACTGATATGTATTTTTACACTCTTTTTCATCTGTGTTAAACCACCTTCCATTTTGTTTCATTACCTTTTCTTCTAAGAAAGGTGAGTTCCCTTTATTTCCATAATGAGGAAAAAGAATCATTTTTTTGATTATTTACCTATTTTATTCTCCTTAGGATAAGTTATGTGGGATAGCTGATATTTCCTATTTTTTTCTATATTAAATATTATTCAAGTAAGAATATTTATTCTTAAAAATCTAGCAGAAAAAATGGTATGATAATATTACGTGAATTTTATAAGGGGTGGAACAAATGAGTGTACATAAAGCAATATCTGAACATGTGGGAAAGCAGAATAAGATCATCACGAGGTTTGCTGCCTTGGATGAACAGCGAGAGTATTATATCGAACAAGCTTTGGATCTTTGCAGAAGAGGTCTTCCTTTTACGGCGGATAAGATAAATGAAGTAACTGCTGAGATTAATGAATTATCCAAACAGGGCATAATACCTGCAAGAAAGTATGTAACAGCTGATATGATTGAGGAATACGCATTAAAAACTAAATAGGTGCTTTTTCTCATATTGAAACGTGTATTCCATGAATGCACGTTTTTAACTTTGATTTGATGGTTCATGGACAAACGTCTTTAAATCAAGCGATCCATTTAGCTGAAAGTATATTCCTTCATTTTCTAGCAGATCTCTCTGCCTGTTATGCAACTCTTCGTCTTTGAATCCAATTTCCCCTTTCCCGTTCACAACCCGATGCCATGGAAGTTGATGCTTTTCACTTTGGGTATGAAGAATCCGGACCACCTGTCTTGCTCCTCGCGGACTCCCGGCCAGCCTTGCAATTTGTCCGTAGGTCATGACTTTTCCTGTTGGGATGTTTTGAATGATGTTAATTACTTTTTCTGTAAATGGCTGCATGTGAAAGCTCCTCTTATTGTTTCTATTCTGCTCTGTTGGGGTTTATTGAAGAGTTCATCTGCTGCATCAGAACGGCAGGCTTTGAAAAAGCGTTATAGTAATAATTAATGCTGATAAAGACCCTGCTGACAGTAATGTAATCATTTTCCGCCAATTTATCTCTTTTGAGGGTTTTACAGCTTCTCTAGATACGGTGATCCATATAGCCATAGATACCATAACTAAGATATACATTATTTCTTTAGACACTTTTGACACCTCGCTATTAATATTTAATGAAGTAATTGTGGGATTTAGTTAACCTAATCGTAACATAAATCACCAAATTTTGTCAGGGTGCTAATTTGAATAGAGTTTTCAAATAGAAAACAAACCCGCCTTTGTTCAGACGGGTTTGTTCACTATCCTAGCATTTTCTTTGCATGCTCAGGAAAATCAATAAATGGGTTTCTGTTCCCCTGGAGAGCTTGAATGGCAGCATTTCGATGCTTTTCATATATAGTCACCGGATTTTCTTCATGCCATTTCAGCAAAGTTTGCATATCCATCTTCTCGTCCAATAAAAGTTCTTTTTTATATCTGACAGCAAAATAGAATACAGCTCTTGAGGCAATCCCCTTTCCATATTCCGGCTCAAACTTCTCCTGTTCTGCCATTCCGCATCCGCTTCTGACTCCCGCCGCCCCTATTTCCGGGACATAGGCTTCAAAGTCAAAGTAGGGAAAATTGCTTCTCATACTATTGCATGCCGGCTCACAGGCAAAAAGATGATGGAGATCCCCTTTCATTGGCTGTCTTTCTTCAAACCATGATTGCGGGACGACATGCTCGGTGTTAAATAGTTCTCTTCCATTGCTGTGTAAGCCTCTTTCACGAATCGTCTGCAGAAGCTTGAGATCCTGGTCTATGGCTTTGAGAGGGTCCATCCCCTTACCTGAATACAAACTTTTAAGCTTCAGGTTCTCCTGCAGGTCCACCCAGGGATATACGTATTGGTGAGGTGAGTAATCCAAGTGCCGGTCATGGGTGCGAACCAGCAGATCGTGAACCTTTAACGGAAGATCCTCTTTCTCAAAATCTAGGGTGCCATAGTAATTCTCTTGATTAATAATATCCTCTTCAGCATTATAATAGGGTTCATTCTGTACACTTTCAATATACCTTGACTGAGCCTCTGCCCATTCCGCAGTTATACTATTCACTTTGCTCATATGGCATTAAGAGCAGTTGAATTGAACTCCTGCTCAAAAATTCCGGCTAAATGCTCTGGAACGGTTAAATAAACGAGTCCGTTTCCTTCAAGTTTTGGAGAGTTGCCAAGCGGAACCGTCCTTCTGATCAATTGGGCATAAAGCTCGGGTTCTGTAAGCTTTCTTTCAAACTGCTTGTTTGCAAATTCCTTGATTAAGGCCAAAGCCCCAGAAACATGCGGAGCGGCCATTGACGTACCGCTGAGGGTTGCGTACTTGCCGTCCAGAAAGGTGGATAGTATCCCTTCTCCCGGCGCCACTAAATCTATTTCATTATGAGAGTTTGTAAATTCGGAAGAATCCCTTTTGAGGTTCACAGCGCCTACACTAATCACTTCGTTATAGCAGCCTGGATAAGCAAACTCGTCGGTAGAGTCGTCCCCATCCCCTTCATTTCCTGCTGCACATACTACTAGGATATTCTTATCTACAGCAGCTTTAATCGCATCATGGAGTTCAGGAACATCAGCTGGGCCGCCTAGGGACATGGAGATGATATCTGCATTTTGCTCGATAGCATAATGGATGCCATTGATAATCCATTCGTATTGTCCAGAACCATCTTTATTTAAGACTTTTACAATAAGAAGATCAGCTTCAGGAGCCACCCCAATAACACCGGCATCATTTTCATGTGCAGCAATAGTCCCTGCCACATGTGTTCCGTGGCCGTTATAGTCCTTGAAACTATTCGGATCGCTGTTATCATCGTCAGTAAAGTTACGGCCGCCTACTACACGGTCTTTCAGATCAGGATGGCTAATGTCGCACCCCGTGTCCAGTACAGCTACTTTGATTCCTTTTCCTTTTGATTCGCTCCAAACCTTCGGCGCTTGAATCAACTCCACGCCACTTGGAACTTCATTAACATCCTCTTCCTGCTGAATCACCTTATAAGGAATGACACGAACAGATTGCTCCATTTCTTTCCCTCCTTAAGAGATTAATTAAAGCCGGTTCCTGATGCTAATTACATTTTAACAATTCTGACTACTTAATAACAGTATCAATGGTAGTGATATTTAATAGAATTTGTAATAATAAAAAGGTAGAATTTGTGAAATATGGACTATAAATGGCAGTCGGTTTTATATCAAATCGCTATCTCAGAGTTTTTAACAGCTTCGGGATCTCAGCATAGATTTGAATGATTTCATCGATTTTCATTCTCACAAGTCCTGAAGAGGAAGGTGCAACAAAGTCAATAGTGCCGGGAACTACAGATTCCTCCTGAATTCCCCATGGCAGCTTTTTTTTGCGGCTGTATTCCTGATATACGCCTTTTCCAACAAAGCAAACGACTTTTGGCTTAAGTTCAGAAATTTTATTTATCAGCTCTGCTCTTCCTTCTTTATATTCTTCCCTGGTTATTTCATCAGCTGCTTTAGTAGGCCTTGCTACGATATTTGTCATTCCATAGCCCAGATCCAATAATTTATAATCTTCTGCTGCATTGTATTTACGGGGAGTTATGCCTGATTCATGAAGAATTTTCCAAAAGCGGTTATTTGGGTTTGCAAAATGGTGACCCGTCTCTCCAGATCGAATACTTGGATTGAAGCCGACAAAAAGTAAATCAAGGTTTTCTTTTAAGTAATCTTTAATAGGCCCCATAGAACCATCCTTTCGATTTTGGAAGCTACTGATTATTTTACCTAAAACGGGATGCTAAACAAAACAAAAAAGAGCCCTCTAAGGCTCTTCAGCTTGTGGAGAAAGGTATGATTTTTCCACAAGCTTTTTTTATTTTCTCAATTACTGACTTAAAAATAGGCTTTTTTTATGGAAAAACAATAGATCGCCACAATTATCCTAGCTTGGCTAGGTGAGTGGCGATCTTTTTCATATTCTGGCACGCTGCGGTGAGTAATACTTGCTCACTCGCATTGTGCAATCCCCGTAACCGGCAATAGCGAAGCCCATGCAGTTCTTTTGAATCTGCGAAGCTTCGCTCAACTTTCTCTTTTCTATATTTATAAAGAATTTTTCCGGAGAGGGAGAGTCTGTTTAGGCGCACTTTCTCTTTAAATTCTTCCCACACATGGCGTGTTAGGACCTTTTGTTTGTTCTTTGACCTTGTGCACTCCTTCAGGAGTGGGCATTCTGAACACTTTTTAGAATCAGACTTGTACTCTCTGTACCCTTCTCTTGTTGTTGTGCGATAAACTAGCTTCTGGCCATTTGGACAAACATAGATATCTTGTTCTTTATGATAGGTAAACTTCCATTTTGGAAATAATCCTTTGGTCGGCTGATATCTCCGATGGGCAATTACACCAAAAATGCTTCTGTCGTGAAGCCCTTTACAAATGGGATTCGTTAAATAACCTGAGTCGAGTGCCACTGCCTCTACTTTAAATCCAAAACGATCGATCTGACGATCCAATCTAGAAAGATAAGGGATAGAGTCATGGACATTTCCAGGAGTAACATAGGCATCCGTTATGATATTGAACTTCATATCCGTTGTTCGGTGGTCTAAGTAACAGAACATTTCCTGCTTATTTTCCCTGGACATGAATCCGCAATCTGGATCGGTTGTACTTTTTCGGATTTCCTTGGTCTCTGTCACCTCCTCTCTTTCTTTTAGCGCTTTTTTCCGTGGTTTGACCTGTCTTCCTCAATAGCTTTATTAAGTTCATCTATATATTCCCGAGTTTCAATTTCTACTTCTTCACGAGTGAATTTGTGCTTGTTTGCATTCGCTTTAAGGTGAGTGGAGTCAGTAAATAAAACTCTTCCACCGACCATTTTATGACTAATGGCTTGATGGACAATTTCATCAAAGATCTCTTGAAAAATATTTGTATCTTTAAAACGAGTTCGCCGGTTCCAACTGATGGTTGAATGGTCCGGAACAGGATCATTGAGCTTCAAGCCAAGGAACCATCGGTACGCCACATTCATCTGTACTTCCCGTTCTAATTGTCGTTCTGAACGGATGCCATAAAAGTAACCAATGAACATCATCTTAAAAAGCATAATGGGGTCCGAAGGACGCCCGTTATTCTCTGAATAGAAGGGACGGACTTTCTCCCCGATAAAAGAAAAATCTATGTACTTATCAACTTTTCTTAAAAGATGATCTTCAGGGACTAAATCTTCAATAAAAACAAATTCCGCTTCATTTTGTGATTCTCTTTTCGGTTTGAACATGCCATCCACCATCCTAAGTAAAATTAATTATATTATATCAAATTAACGCGGTGAATTAATAAAGTTAATGATAAAAATAAAAGCTGTCGAGAGTTTCTCGACAGCCTGAAGAGCCCTCTAAGGCTCTTTTTTCTAAACTAATTATCCTTCAAGAATTTCAACTTTCTCCATAACATCGCCATTTCTCATTGCTTTAACGGCTTCCATCCCGGAAGTAACTTTTCCAAAGACAGTATGAACACCGTTTAGGTGAGGCTGTGGCTCATGAACGATAAAGAATTGGCTTCCGCCTGTATCGCGGCCTGCATGAGCCATAGATAGAGATCCTTCTACATGCTTATGAGGGTTTCCTTCTGTTTCACATTTGATTGTGTAACCAGGCCCGCCAGTTCCTGTTCCGTTTGGGCAGCCTCCCTGACTTACAAACCCAGGTATTACACGATGGAAGTTCAAGCCATTATAAAATCCTTCTTTAGCAAGCTTTTTGAAATTTTCAACTGTACCTGGTGCTGCTTCAGGGTATAGTTCAAATTCAACCTTTTCACCGTTTTTCATTAATATGTATCCTTTTTCTGCCATACTAATCATCTCCTTATGTAAAAATCAAATTAATAATACCATTAATCTCTTCAGGAATAAAATCAAAAGGCGTTTTTTTGCTGATTGAACATGATAAACAAAGGGTAAAGTTATGATAGCTATACAGGATAAAATGCAGATACGACTTATTGGAGGTTTGCAGTATGAAAAAATGGGCATTTGTTTCAGATTTTGATGGAACCATTTCAAAAAGAGACTTTTATTTGATTATGATGGATAAATATTTTCCGGAGGGGCACAGCCTGATGCCCAAATGGAAATCTGGTGAGATAAAGGATATAGACTTCTTGAATAAAGTCTTCACTTCAATCAATCAGGATGAAGAACAAATAATCAGCGATATTTATTCCATTGAAATAGATGAACATGTACCTGATTTTATTGATAGGATTCAGCAGAATGGCGGAGATTTTTTCATTTTAAGTGCCGGCACAGACTATTATATCCATCACATCTTAAAAAAGTATGGAGTCAAAGATGTTAAGGTTTTTTCAAATGAAGGTTATTACCATGAGAAAAATGTCCACATGAATATTGATAAGAATCATCAGCATTATCATGAACAATATGGCATTGATAAATCGAAGGTTATTAAGGACTTAAAAAACGAATATGAAACTGTGTTTTTTATAGGGGACAGTGAACCGGATTCCCACCCGGCAGAGCATGCTGATATCACCTTTGCCAAAAATGGGCTGCAGGATCTGCTTAGGGAAAAGGGCATATCGTTTGTTCCAGTAAATGAATTTACTGAAGTAGAGGAGTATTTATCTGAAAAAGGCATTTTGTCATAATCCTAGAGAAAATCCCGGGAAAGAAGCTGGCTTATCCGGGATTTTATTATGTATATTAACCAAATAACTCCAAAAATAAGATTAAGATAAATATAATAGTTGCGTAGAAAGATAGATGCAGAAATACAGTTGTTAATCTGAATTTGATTTCTTCTATATTAATTGACTGTTGTCTTCGAGTCCTTGCCCTCACTGCAGCAACACCATCCTCGCACATAAAATTTGATCATCTGATCATCGGCATGAATTATTATTCTTCATGAAACATGCGCTTCCCTTCAAAAAATAAGGTTCTTTTCTAAAAGATTGTTGTTTTGTTTATGAATTGTACCCTTTGATTGCAGCGAAAGGCACTAGCTTTCCGCGGGGAGGAATGTGAGCCACCTCGGTTTCGCCTATGGGGTATCATACTTCCCTCTCCTCCCGCCGGACATTGAATAACTTCCTCAAATATACGCCGCACGAAGGAAATGCGACAGCATTCTCGAGGATCCAGTGCCCACAGCGAAGATCATCTCAGCAAATAAAACTAGGTTATGAAAACGCAACAAACTTTACGAAAACAGCCAAAAATAAAAACTGAATTTCCTGGGGAAGCGCATAACATGACAGATATTTATGTTATTCCTCTTTTTTCTCAAGATAATGATCAATCTTATTATCGAGGATTTTCAAGCTTATCATGGCACGCTCAAAATCAAGTTCACGATAGTGATGGGCACCGCCGGGTTCTTCGTCTTTCTCATCTGCCAGTTTGACAAGGGATTGCAGCGGGGTTCTGACAACCTCGCCGCCAGGCAGAAATGAATCCGTATGAAAAAGGATAGCCAAAGCAATTTCCTTTGCTTTGATCGGGTTCTCTCCAATTCTTATCAGCAGTTTATGTGCACGCTCAGCACCTTTAATGGCATGAATGTCATTCTGCTTGTAAAGTTCGTAATCCCACTTGCCATTTTTGTACCACGTATAATGGCCGATGTCATGCATAAATCCTGCTTTGGCTGCTGAATCAACATCTTCTCCCAATTCTTTGGCAATTTGAAATGCGTGATAGGCAACGGCAATAGCATGAGCGATGCCGGAGCGAGTTATATATTTTTGTGCGATCCGATGCTGATAAATATCGGTCAGTTTAACATCCCTCATGTAATCTCCCTCCATTAACTATTAGAATTTTTTATTGAGGATTTTTTGCTTATTCATTACTTCATATGATTTTTCAATAATATCTGTTAATACGTCGCCTTTATAAATCCTGCCGAGTTTCGTGTTTTCCTGATAATAATCAACAATTTCATCTAGCTTATTTGACGTTTCTTTTGATATGCGGACATTAAGCTGAATACGGGTTTCTCCACTCATTGTAATCCTCCTGGCAATTAATATCTAAGAGCTAGCAACATGATAGCGAATGCTGTCGATTTGTTAGTAGGTGCTATAAATATTTAGATTACACTGTTTTGCTGAATTATTCCAGTATAAAGATTAATGGAATATGAAAAAGAGAACAGCTATGTTAGCCATTCTCTCATTAACGCTATTTGCTGAATTGATCCCATTTGTCCTTCAGGAATCTGCCGAAATCTTCAAGTTCCTGTTTTCCTTCTCTTAATTTTTCCTTCCATATTGGGAGATCCTCTCTCAGTTTGCCTTCGAATTTTTCAGCTTGTTCTTTAATCGTTTGTCCAATTTCTTCTGTTAATTCTTTTTTCTCGAGCTTTTCATTAACCGATTTAGTAGCAAATTCCCCTTCCTGCATGTATGGCAGGCTTGCCTCCATTATCGATCGGAATACAGGGACTACTGTTTGAGAACTGCTTGTTGACAGATAATGGTCCCTGTCAGTCTTATCATACCCCAGCCATACGGCGCCCACTAAATTCGGGGTATAGCCTACAAACCATTGATCTTTTGTTCCGTTAATATCTTTATATGGGAGCTGGGTCGAACCTGTCTTGCCGGCAATTTGAAGTCCTTCTATCTTCGTTGCGCTCCCTGTGCCGGTTTCAACTACATTTAAAAGCATGGAAGTCATTTGGTTAGATACCGTTTTTGTCGTTGCTTTAACTGATTTTTTATCTCGCTCAGCAATAATGCTTCCGGTCGGACCTACGACTTTCGTAATTAAATGGGCATCGTTGCGTTTACCGCCATTAGGAAAAGCTGCATATGCTTCGGCGAGCTTTAACGGTGAAATACCCTTTCGCATCCCGCCCAAGGCAATTCCGAGATATTCATCTTCTTTTTCGAGTGGAATGCCGAACCTCTCAAGTGCATCCAGCCCTTTATCCAGTCCAATTTCATTAAGCAGCCATACGGCCGGTACATTGATGGAGTCTTCCACAGCTTTATACATAGATACTTCACCTGCATATTGTCCTGAAGCGTTGGCCGGTGAGTAATCTCCGTATGTTCCGGGTTCATCCTTCAGCATTGAGGTTGGTGAGTATCCTTCTTCAAGGGCAGGTGTGTAAACGGCTAAAGGCTTTAGTGTAGATCCAGGCTGAGCCTTGATGTGTGTGGCCCTGTTGAATCCTCTGAAAACATGCTCACCTCTTCCGCCGACCAGCCCCCTGACTCCTCCTGTCGCCGGATCAAGAAGCACAGCACCGCTCTGGACAATTTGACCATTCATTCCAGCTGGAAAAATGGAGTCTTTTTGATATACATTTTCCAGGCTTGATTGCAGGTTTTGATCCATTTCTGTGTAAATTTTATACCCTCTGGTAAATATCTCCTCCTGGGTTAATCCATAGGTATTAATTGCTTCATCCAGGACGGCATCAACATAGTAAGGGTATTTCCTTTCCTTCTTGCTTCGGGTACCTTCCTGTAATTGAATCTTTTCATTTACAGCTATCTCATATTCTTCTGATGAAATCATTTTGTGCTCTTTCATCTTCCCAAGGACAACATTCCTTCTTTTGATTGCCCGTTCGTAATGATTGTATGGATCGAGAGCAGAAGGAGATTGAAGCAATCCTGCAAGCAATGCACTTTCGCTGATGCTTAATTGCTTTGGTGTTTTGCTGAAATACTTATTGGATGCCTGCTCGATTCCCCATGAGCCGCTTCCGAAGTATACCTGATTTAAATACATTTGAAGGATTTCATCTTTTTTGTAATTTTTTTCGATTTCTACTGCCAGGAACAGTTCTTCAGCTTTTCGCTTGTATGTTTGTTCAGGTGAAAGCAGGGCGTTCTTAGCGAGCTGCTGAGTAATGGTACTTCCTCCGCCGGTTATGCTCCCTGCAAATAAGTTGCCAAAAAATGCTCTGGCAATGCCTTTTATATCAAATCCGTTATGCTTGTAAAAGCGTTCATCTTCAATTGCAATAACAGCATTGGCAACATGTTCAGGCAATTCCTCAATATTAGCCCCCTCTGCCCTGTTTTCCGCAAGTCTTGCAGCAGCATCGCCGTCTTTATCATAGATTACCGTTGACTGCCTTAATCCATCTTTCAGAGTTTCAACGTTAGCTGTAGCTGCGAGAAAAGCAAAAAATAGAATGGTTAGCAGTAATATAGTCAGTGATAAAAGCAGCAGAATTTGGGTTAAATGCTTTTTGCGCCAAAATCCTGCAAAAGCTTCTTTGAAACGCTGTAATTTTTCCATGGTGACTCCTTCGCTATTTCTTTCAGTTTCTTTATTATTTCCTCTTATTATATATTAAACGAATAAACAGTATAAAAAGTTTCAAGTTCGGCTTAAGGGGCTGCTCACAAAAAATGCTTGTTTTCTTTTTGGAATAATGCTATATTGATTAAGCGATGAGCTAATTGCATAAGACGACAGACAAGCCTTTCTTGGCAATGCACTATGTGGAGTGCAGTCGTGTCGCCGCAATACGTAGAAAAAGACGCCCTTATGGGGCGTCTTTTTTATTTGATTAAAGATGTAAGATATGAGCCCATAGCTGCTGACCGGAGCCTGGCTGCTACGTATGGCGGGCATGCGTTTTTATGGGCCTCTGCCGGCATACCCAGCCATAAGACGTTTCTGTCAATTAAGAGGAATGGGAACGGGAGGCATTTTTCCGATATCTCATCAGGGGTAACGAAAGGAACAGAATGCTCTGCAAGCAGGGTCAGCTTTGTTTTTGGTGACCTTCTGGAAATTGCCTGCCCCCACGCTTCCCCTAATCCCTGGCCATCAGGAAGGGACATGATAATCTCCTTTTTCGCTTTAGAAATATCCTCAAGCACTTTCTCCCATTTTTTTGCATGCATCCACTGCAGATGAGGATGCTGATTTTTAATCCATCTGCCAATATGCTCAGGATGCAAAGCCTGTCCATTTTCCAGCTGATGATCTGCCAGCTTCCGCCATGTTTTGTTTTTGAAAACCTTCTTTTGTATAAATTGCAAATCGCATATATGGATGAATTTTCCCTTGGTTCTTGTTATGGCAACATTCAAAAGCCTTTCGCTATCTTTCCCAGTCAAGAGCATTCCAGCTCTGTCATGGGGAGCGGCATCTGCAGAATCAAAAATCATAACATCCCGTTCACTTCCCTGAAAACGGTGAACTGTCGCAGCAATGATATCAGCAGAAGCTCTTTCTTCATCATATATCTCGCTGAGAAGCTGTTCCATTAATAAGGCCTGTGCACGATAAGGAGTAACATACCCTATTGACCGGCTTCCCCCAATATAAGCCTCCTGTATCAGCTGAAACCCTAGCAGCAGATTCCATAGATTGATTCTTGAATTTGAGCTGCCATCTTTTATGCCATATTCTCCTGATCCATTTGTATTGATCAGGATAGAGGCGTTTCCGGGAAAAGGTGTGCAGGCTGCAATAGGAGCTCTAGCGGCCAATACATCGGGGTGGTCACCTACAAGTGCATGATAAATATGTTTATTGGAAAAAGCGGATATGTCCGGGTGCATTCGGCGCTGTTCTTTTAAAAGAAAAAGGTGCGGATGCAAGTGTCCATCCTTGACTGCATCAGACACGCCTGAGTGGTGAAAGATATCCTCCCTCAGCCATTTTTCCGAAAGCTTATGTTTTGAGGCAGCAATTGGAGGAAGCTGTTTAAAATCCCCGCAAATAATTACCCTTCTTCCAAGCGAAGCTGCAAAGGCAGCCTGTGGAACATAAGCCATACTGGCTTCATCGATGATGACCAAATCAAAGTTTTTCTCGTAAATTGCCGGGTCACTTGCAGCTTTTGCGAGTGTTGTTCCGATAATCGAAGCGTTTTTTACAAACTCGATTTCCTTTTGCCTGATTTTTTCAAGCACTCCGGACAGCTTCTTTTCTATTTCAATTAGCTGGCCGGAATCTCTTTGGCTGAACGACCTTGATAAATCCTGTTTAATCAGGCGTCGGTCCTCAATTAGAGCTGCTTTTTGCTCTGAGAGATTAGAGTGCTGCTTAGTTAATAGAAATTCAGCATTTAATGATTGATGATCAATTAATGCCGGGCCGATTTGTGACCCGTAGCGAAGCAAATCACCATCAGCGATCGTTCTTTTGTGGGATGCAAAGGTTGAAATCTCTGCCATAAGGACATCGATTGCTTGATTGGAGTGTGCAAGAATGAGAACATTTTGTCCTTTAAAATATTTATTGGCAGCTACTCGTGCCAGTGTGTAGGTTTTTCCCGTGCCTGGCGGTCCCCAGACATATGTGGCCGGATTATATTTAGAGCGCAATATCAGTTCATGGGTACTGCTTTTTACTTTATCAGCAGGATGTTTGGGGGGCATTGAAGGATCCATTAATTTTTTTATTCTCGCCCTTTTTCTTTTGCTGCCTTTTATGTCCTCTAAGCGCTGAAAAAGCTGATCCAATAGCTCCCATGGGTCATGAAGCAAATAGGCCTCAGATAAATCGCTGCCAATATCCTCTTTTAGGGCCAAAATCACATTATTTCCTTCCGCAGAAAGGATTCTTCCCTCTATCCTCTTACTTCCCCAGTCTATTTTTATGGCTGAGCCAGTTGGTATTTTTATTGCTGAAGGTGTATCGAAAAAATACATATAGGCATCTGATTTTGAAAGCAGACGCCCATTAAGAATTAGCCAGCGGGAGCTCCCGTATTTTTTTAAGTGTAAAATCTCAGCCTGGATGGCTTTTTGCCAAGCCCTTATAAGTCCAAGTGTTGATGTCATTTTTATCGTCCTTTGTCCACTAAAATATTCAATTAGACTAATATATCATTTACTTGCCAATATGCAAAAGAAAAAATGAATGTTTAATTATATCTAAGGTTAATTCTCCCGAAGTATGAGATAATGAAAATAACACCTAATCGAATGAACGAAAGAGGGATCAGCGTGAAGCGCAGAAATAAATTTGATCATAATGATGTAGTGATTCTGGTTGATACAGGAGAAAAAGTGACAATCAACAAAACATGTTATGTGGCGAAAATGAAGAAATACACATATACAATTAAAGAAAATCCGAAAATGTTTTATTTCGAAGAAGAAATGAAAGAAATACTTTAGAAATAGGCTATAGAATTGTAAAATTTCTCTCCATAAATGCCCAGTTTTGCGGAAAACGCAAGCTCAATTGCCAGTATGTCATCCCTAATAGATTATACTGGTCAATTAATTTATATTTTTCAGTTATGCTGCGGATATCCTCGAACCAGACAACATGTTCTTCTGCTCCATTCCAGTACCTGAACCATGGGGATGCTGCATACCCATCGTATTGAATAATTGCACCTCTGCTTAAAGCCAAATTTTGAATGCCCTGCATGGAAAACGAGCGGGTTTGATTATCCGCTGTTCTCCAGTCATAGCCATATAACGGCAAAGCAATTTGCAGTTTTTTCGTATCAATTTGTGTGGCCGAATATTTTATAACCTCCTCGACCCACCATAATGGAGCGATTGGATTGGGAGGACCTGTAGGATAACCGTAATCCATGGTCATGACCGCAACAATATCTGCACCTTCTCCAATGGCTTTATAATCATATGCCCCTATTATCCGGTTTCCCGGAATATCCTCCGTCTTGGCATGAACATTGACATGAAGAATTTTTTGTCCTAAGGCATTTTTTAGTTCCTTTATGAATAAATTGAAATCCTGGCGCCTTTGCGGAGGGATAAATTCAAAATCGAGACTGATGCCTCCGTACCCTTTTTGGCTGACAAAATTCAT
The DNA here is from genome assembly GCF_038004385.1 of Cytobacillus sp. FSL R5-0377. Classification (NCBI taxonomy): domain Bacteria; kingdom Bacillati; phylum Bacillota; class Bacilli; order Caryophanales; family Bacillaceae; genus Cytobacillus; species Cytobacillus sp. FSL R5-0377. The sequence continues at coordinate 245,982 of NZ_JBBORA010000001.1, read as the reverse complement.
CAGGCTTAAGATCAAGTTCCTTCTATAAGCTGGCCTTTCGAGTACTCCACCGATTAATTCAGCGTTAAAGTCTCCTTCGGCAAGATTTCGGATCATCAGCAAAGGGATGACATTCAAACGCCTGCTTTCTGCCAATATGGCTGTATCGTCCAGCTCGATGTAGGCATACCCTTCTTTTGTCAGCGAATAAGAGGAAATGGCAATGTAGGTTAAATGCTTTGCTGTTTCCCTGAAAGCGGGTAAAAAGGTTTCAGGGGAATAAGGGACAATGAAACCCAGCGTTCTCATAGCTAACTTGCGTAATGATGGGATGTTTAATTTCTGACCGATATACAGTCTTTCTGGCCTAATTCCCGGGTTTGCTGACAGAATTGCATTAATTGAGCTCTGGAAACGCTGGGAAATGGTCCAAAGTGTGTCACCCTGCTTTACCAGATACGATCGGATAACAGGTTCATTCTCCGGTATATATAGAGCTAAACCAGGAATGATGGCAGGTGCACTTTCAAGGCCGTTTGCCTCTATTATGTTTAGGATAGGAATATTAAACCTTTGAGATATGCTCCAAAGACTATCGCCTGCCTGAACGATGTGAATCCCCATAATGCACCTCACTTCACTTGCTTTTAAGTTAGTTTATGGGAGAGGCAGGCCTAAATAGTACTAAGTGACCAATAAGCATTCTCAAAGTGTTTATATACCCTGGTGAACCGGGGTGTTTTGGTAATGAGGGATTGCTGTTTACGTGCTTTGGCAAGTGCCCACTCGCAAAAAAGTGGCTTCAAGGATTCTTGACAGCCACTTTTACATATTTTTAAATTACAGATAATCTGCTTCATGCCCGCCGAGTGAATCCATGTGGCTGGCAATCATTGCAATGATTGTGCTCGCCTCTTCTTTGCTGAAGATAAAGTGATCTTCATCCTTTATCATATCCTCATCATCAGTCCAAATGCGATTAACTCTGCGCAGGACGCCATCACCTGTTTCCTGGACCACTCCAAACTGATAGGATACCTCTACTTCGTCTTCCTTGAAAAAGGCAGTAACTTCAGGAGTTTCCCACTCTACGTCTACTTCCTCGAAGATATCTCCTTCATCTCCGAAATCATATTCATCGGCGATAACGATATCATCGTCTTCCTCGACATAAATTTCTTCATTCTCCTCAAACCCAAATTCTTCATCTTCTGTGCCATTCATGTAGTCATGAAGACTTTCGTGAACGGTATCGATGATATCTTCAATGTCAAAAAGCATTGTTTTAGAGGTATGGCCAAGTTCAAAGTCAAAGTCTTCTACATAAAATTCCTCATTATGCGGATCAAAGAAAAGTGTGCAAAAATACTCTCTGTCATTGTCCTCGGTTTCAATAAAAAATTCCATTCTGGGATGCTTGGCACCCCGGTCAACCGACATATGGCCAATCTGATCATATTTACTGCAAATTGATTCAAGATGATCCTGCAGTTCACCGCTTACCCTGTCAAACCATTCTAGTGACATACTGCATACCTTCCTCTCAAGGTTTTTCTCAAACCTATTTTTCCCGATTGCCGTTTTTTCAAGTGTGGCATTAATATCCAATAGAATTTGCTGAGAGACTTCACTAAAAAAGCACCCGATATGTCGGGTGCTTGAAATAAAATAAATTGTTCGTTTCGCAAAGGCTGTTTTTTTTCGCCTCTAAATGCAGCCTGTTGATTTCCACTTCATGCTGAAACTGCTAATTTCCTTTTTGCTGAATAAATGCGCATTCGCTCGGATGGGCGAAAAACATCATCAACGCTGCGCATGCGCGGGTCTCACCTTTACCGCTACATACAGTTAACCAAGTAAAAAACCTGCGAAATCCCTATAAATTAAACTTGCAGCCCGTAATTGCGGCAAAGAGCTGCCAAACCACCTGAGAATCCGCTGCCAATGGCATTGAACTTCCAGTCGTTTCCATGGCGGTATAGCTCACAGAAAACAACCGCTGTTTCAATTGAAAAATCTTCTCCAAGATCAAAGCGAAGCAGCTCCTGATCATTGGATTCATCCACTAATCGAACAAATGCATTGGAAACCTGGCCGAAATTTTGCTGCCTTAGTTCTGCATCATGGATTGTAACCGTTATGCCAATGCGATGGACGTGTGATGGTATTTTAGTAAAATCAACAACAAGCTGCTCATCATCACCGTCCCCTTCACCTGTACGGTTGTCACCTGTGTGAATTACTGCCCCGCTTGGATGCTGCAGATTATTGTAGAAAATAAAATCATGATCATTTGTACATTTACTGTTTTCATCAGCCAGAAATGCTGATGCGTCAAGGTCAAAATCATGGCCTCCGCTATATTTGTTTGTGTCCCAGCCCAGGCCGATTATAGCTTTTGTCAGGCCGGGATTCGTTTTAGTCAGATCAATTCTTTGCCCTTTTGATAATTGAATACCCAAGATATTCACTCCTTCATAACCCAAATCTGTTTTTGATGACAGATCATCTGCATAAATAAGCTCATCTAATGAGAAAGCCAGGAAAAGCTGATGCTCTGCCTGGCAAAAAAAGGTCTTAACCTACCTGCAAACCGAAGTCGGTTGCGATGCGGGCAAGTCCGCCCTGGTAGCCTGAACCGACAGCAGAGAATTTCCATTCTCCATTATGACGGTATAATTCACCTACAACAATGGCAGTTTCGATAGAGAAATCTTCGCCCAGATCATAGCGGATTAACTCTTCATTAGTTTCTTCGTTAATGATTCGCGCAAATGCGTTGGAAACCTGTCCAAAGTTTTGGCCGCGGCCTTCGCCATCATGGATAGTAATAACGAAAGAAATCTTCTCAATGGAAGCAGGAACAGCGCTAAGATTAACTTTGACCTGCTCGTCATCGCCGTCTCCCTCACCTGTTCTGTTGTCTCCAGTATGTACGACTGAGCCATTGCCGCCTTCAAGCTGGTTGTAGAAAATAAAATCCTTATCTGATGCGCATTTGCCATTCGCATCTAATAAGAAAACACTGGCATCAAGGTCAAAGTCCAAGCCGCCATCATATTTATTCGTATCCCAGCCAAGTCCAACGATTACCTTAGACAACCCGGGATTCGTTTTCGTTAAATCGATTTTTTGCCCTTTCGATAATGAAATACCCAATGTTCATCCATCCTTTCAAATTCAAAATTTTATAAGCAGCCCCACTCAACGCTGCGGCTGAAAACTATGTACACCTTAAGTGTAAACGTTTCAAATGAAATCGTAAACCGATTTGCTGCCTGAGCTGGGAAAAAGTTCTTTTTATCACATAGGTCGATGGATAATTCTGTGCCTTCCTTTTTTACCCCTTATTCTTTATAATGTCTTGTTGGGAAGTCAGGTATAGAAAGGGTGATGGCGTATGGCCGAGCTAAGGCAGCTGATTTTCTTTGATTTTGAAATGCTATGCAGCAAAAATGGCATGATGTTTGAAGATATGGAGGCCATTCGTCTTGGTGCTGTAAAAGTGGATGTTGCATCAGGCAGGGTCAGTGAATTTGACAGATTCATTCGCCCGCAGCAGACCTCGCCTTTAAGTTCTTTCTGTAAAGAATTAACCGGTATATCTGACTCTGACCTGGAATTTGCGGATACCTTTCCTGAGGTGTTTAAAGATTTTCTTTTTTGGGTCGGCGGAGTGATAAAAGCTAAATTCTACTCGTGGTCATCCAGTGATATCTTAAGATTGAAAGCTGATGCTTTAAGGCATAATCTTCCCCAGACAACGATTGAAAAAATTACTAATAGATACGTTGATTTTCAAGCTGTTTTTACAAAAAGAGCTTCCCGTACTTCAGCTTCTGTTGAAAAAGCTTTGTCATTCTATGGACTCTCTTTTATTGGTGAGCCCCACCATCCTATGTATGATGCTTATAATACGCTGAGGATTTATCAGTCATTCAAAGAGAAATTGGTAAAAACAGATTTAATTATGGTGGAGCAATTTATCTTACAAGAGGGAGAACTCCCTCCTGATGACAAACTCAACCAGGAAATTAAGCATGTACTTCATGAAGATCTGGCTGGATTCTACTCCAGTATAAATGATACTTTGCGCATGAAAGATGCCTGGAAATTAATAAAAAGAACTAAGAAGCTTGTTGAAAAATATGAGAATATCCTGATAAATCGTTCTGGCATTTTTGAGGGTGAACTGATAGCCGCTGTTGAAGAATTAATCAACTTTTATAAGGAACTTCAGACCGCCTACAGGGAACATTGTTCTTACACATCAAAAATAATGATACTGCATGAGCAAATGGTTAACCCGCTGGAGAAAATATGCGTTTAACTTGGAGGTGACATAACAGTTGCCTCTTTTTTGTGTTTTGCCAACGTTTTGCTTGGTATTCTCAACAATTTCAGAGATAATGACAATACTAAACACGGGGAGATGATACGTTTGGATAGAGTGCAGATGGCAGAGGACCTGTCGTTTTCAAGAATTGTCCATGGACTTTGGAGACTGGCTGACTGGAAATTTTTAGATGAAGAGTTAATTACATTAATAGAGCATTGTCTGGAGCTCGGCATAACGACATTCGATCATGCTGATATTTATGGAAGCTATACCTGTGAAAGCCTGTTTGGAAGGGCTCTGGCGAAAAAACCGGAACTCCGTGAAAAAATAGAAATTGTTACGAAATGCGGGATTGTGCTGGAGTCACCAAACCGGCCAGAGCATAAATCCCATCATTACAATACCGGGAAAGAACATATTATTGCTTCTGTCGAGAGATCATTGCAAAATTTGAAAACAGATTACATAGATACCCTGCTCATCCATCGTCCTGACCCTTTTATGGATCCGGAAGAAGTGGCTGATGCATTTTCATCCCTAAAGACAGCCGGCAAGGTAAGGCATTTTGGTGTTTCGAATTTTAAAAGCCATCAATTTACAATGCTTCAGTCATATCTTGACATGGATCTGATTACTAATCAAATTGAGCTGTCTGCCTATCAGCTGGAGAATTTCGAGGATGGCACATTAAATTTGTGCCAAGAGAAAAGAATTGCTCCGATGGCCTGGTCTCCTTTGGCTGGCGGAGAAGTCTTCAGCGGTACCGGAGAAAAACCAGTGCGTCTAAGAAACGCATTGCTTAAAGTCGCTGAAGACATCGGGGCAATTGATATTGACCAAGTGTTATTTGCATGGCTCTTAAATCACCCTGCCCGAATCATGCCGATTGTTGGTTCCAGCAGGATCGAAAGAATTGAACGTGCTGTGGGTGCATTATCTTATAACCTTAACCGGGATCAGTGGTTCGAAATTTATCAAAGTTCACTGGGGCATGATGTCCCTTAATAAAGAAAACAGCCCAATTTATTAAATGGGCTGTTTTTTACATATTACTGAAAAACACTTTTAAAAGCAGGAGGAGATAATTCTACCTCTTCAAAAACTTTAGTCATGGCATTGATATATTCTTCTTTAAATGGCTCTGCTTCCGCCATATCTTTTGAGCCTGCTTTTACAAGCTCGGCTTTTTTAGCATAGTATTGGGATAAGCTATCAATCGCGGCTTCAATATCCTTAGTATAGTCTGTTATTTCCTCCGGTACAGACACGGCTTTCGCTTCCTTTTCGAATGCTGCAGCTGCTTCAGCCGGATCCTGACCTTCAGCAGTTAAGTTGGCATCTGTGCTTCGGATTATTTTTGTCACTTCTCCCTGATAGTTCAGCAGAGCCGAGCGCACTTCTTTGGATTCTTCAGCAGATTCTGTCGCTTCAGCTGCCTCCTTTTCATTTTCTTCCACTTTAGAAGCTTCTTCGTTTGAGCATGCTCCCAGCATTAGTGTCAGTACAGCTGCTGAAAGCAAGAAAGATAATTTCTTCATGCTTTTGTCCTCTCCTTCGATTGTTCAGAGGTAGTTTTGATTGACTTCATATGTAATTACATTGCCAATTAACTGGCAATTAATAATTTACATATTTTTTTGATTTTTTTCAACCCTTTTAATTATGGTTTTCGAAATGTTTTTATGAATTATGCTGTGTAGAACTGAAAAATGTTTAGGCTTTTATGGGAGAGTGCCCATCCGTCAAAAAAAGTTCTGGCATAGGCTATTAAAAATATAAAACTGAGGAGTGTTCCTATGTCACAAAAATCAAATGGGGATGTAAAGCCTAAGCTTTTTCTGAGCGATTCACATCCTGACACTAATCAGGGTACTTACCGTCTCAACTTCCTCCAGGAGATAATAAAAGAGCAGCAGACGGTAAACACCCGATTATCTGATACCTATGAAGAGATGAAGACTCAGCTTGAAGATTCGTTCTTTGATATGAAAAGGCTTGTAAAAAGTGCTGCTGGCAAACACAGTAATCATATTGGGCATCTATCAGCTAAGCTTGAAAAGCAGGATTCTTTTTTGGCCAGTTTTCTGGAAATGCTGCATGAGCGTGAAAAGGAAAATGATTTATTGTATAACAGACTTGCTGCCTTGGAGGGAATAAATAAGGAAATTCTCGAAATTATTGAAAATGAAGAGCCGTTAAAACAGGAGATACTTGAACAAATTTCCTGTCAGGAAGCGGCAACACAGGCACTTTCCCGTAAATTTGATAAGTTCGAGGCATTTTCTGAAGAAGCCGTATCAAATTTTAAAGCTCAGGAAGAAATGAAAGCAGAATTAAGCAAAAGCCTTGATGTCCAGGAAGTATTCCACAATACAGTAATGGAGCGTTTAGACCAGCAGTTCGCATCCTTTTCAGAGGAAGCTGAGAAAAAGCTTAAGTCGCAGGAGCAATTGAAAGAAGAATTAAATATGAAGCTTCTCGAACAGGAACAGGCCAGCAGGTCGATAATGGAACGCTTGCACAGCCAGGAGGCAAACACCGAAAAAATCAGCAGGCAATTAGATCATTTAAAGTCAATTGTTTATGAGCGTGCCTCCCACCTTTCTGAACGCTTTGAAAAAAGCTTAAAACAGCTGGCAAAACCGGTCCACAGCTTCTTTGTCAATCAGGAAGAAAAGGCAAAGGAAGGCAAAAATAAAGAGTAAAGAAAGAGACTGTGATAATAAAGGATTCTCCTGTTGGAGGCAGGTTAATTTAAATAACACAGTAAATAAGAGCATTGGGATGTCTCAATGCTCTTTTACATTAGGTTGAAATCGGCTCTTTATGGATTTAAGGTGATGTACTCCTCGTCTTCAGGATTTAAGTAAGTTATGTTCACTCCCTCTAGTAAATTGTTGTTCTTTAATTCTTCTATGATTGTATGTGTTGCCTTCCCAACATTTACACATGGTTGACAATATTAGCTGTACCACTGCCTATATCTCCACCATCACTAATACAAACCCTCATCATCAGCCTTTATCATTTTAATCAAATCCGGCACTAGCCCGAAACAAAATGATCTTGGATTATTTTAGAGAGCTTTAAATACGCTAGTTAGCACAGGGACTTAGTATTACACCCTGTAGCGGTTCTTTACAGCAAAAAAGACAGACCGATTAATTGCTGATTGGTCTGTCTTTTGACTATCTATCTTGTTTTCTCTCAAAGTGGAGAACCAGGTTAATTGAATAGTGCCTTCTTGTCTAAACTGAGGCATTCGGCTTTCCCAGTATTAATCAAGAATTGTAACTTTAACTGTTTTTCTGCCAAAATTGATGGCATCTTCCTGAGATGGCATAAAGATATCAATCTTGTTGCCTTTAATCGCTCCGCCTGTGTCTCCTGCGACAGCATTACCATACCCTTCAACATGGACTTTAGTTCCGAGCGGTATCACATCCGGATCTACGGAGATTACTTTTTGATCAGGATTTTCTTTTAAATTAATCCCTGTTGCAGTAATGCCTGAGCAGCCTTCACAATCAGCTGTGTAGGCTGTTGCTTCCATATTCAGCACTTTTTGAGATGCTTCGTCATTTGCAGTTTCTGCAGGTTTTTCTGCAGCTGGTTTGGATTCCGCTGCAGGCTTGGCAGGCTCAGCTGCAGGCTTTGATTCCACAGCCGGCTGTGCTGGTTCAGGATTTGACTCTGCCTTTGGCTTTGCTTCTGGAGCCGGTTCTGACTTTTCGGCTGGCTGAGTTTGTTTTGCTGCCGGCTGTTCAGACTTTTGGTTTGAAGCTGATACTGTTTCTGCAGGCTGATCGGACTTTGCCGGAGCAGCTGCAGCATTAACAGCTTTCGCTTCAGGATAAAGAATTAATTCATCGTCCGGACGGATTAAATCAGAGCTCAAGCTGTTCCATTCTTTAATTGCCTCAGCTGTGATATTGTGCTCTCTTGCTATATCCCATAAAGTATCACCTTTTGATACTATGTATTTCTTTTCCGGGTATACATTTAATACCTCCTCCGGATGGATGATATTTGAAGACAGCCCGTTCCATTCTTTTATCATCTCAACTGGTGCATTATATGACTGGGAGAAATCCCATAAAGTATCGCCTTTTTTTACTGTTACTTCTTCTGCTTGTACATTTGCACCTGCTGTTCCTGTAATTGCTGCAGCGGCTACAAAAGTTAAAATAGATTTTTTCATGTGTAAAACCTCCCGTATAGCTCGTTTTTAGCTAACGGGGATAACTATAACATGTAATCTTTACTAAAAAAGAACAAACAGGTAAAAATCCTGTTACGGAGATAACAGCATCATAACAAACATATTTCAAAGCGAAGGGTCTGTTTAAACCTAAAGTGCTGGTTTTCCTTATCTAATGGGATTCCAGCCAATGTTATTCTAATTTATCCATATGCTGGGAAAGTCTATTTTTAAGCAGAAAAGGAATTAATTTCTATTTAGATTTGCCAGGCAAAACAATATTAAATGTCGTACCTTTATTTAATTCGCTCTGGATAAATACTTTTCCATTATGGCTTTCTATTATTTTAAAGCTGACCATCAAGCCTAAGCCATTTCCATTTTTTTTTGTTGTAAAAAAAGGTTCGCCTATACTTTTTAGCTGTTCCTGCGGAATTCCCACACCTGTATCCTGTATAGCAATCTGCACCTCGTTATGTATGAGTGCTGCTCTGATTGTTAATTCTCCCCCTTCAGGCATTGCTTCAATTCCATTTTTGATTAAATTATGGAAGACTTGTTTTAGGCGGTTTTCGTCACATTCGATTTGGATAATATCCTGTACAAATTCGAAACGAATCTTCACCGAGAGGTTTCGGGCTTCAAATTCCAATAAAGAAATGACATTTTTTAAGATATGTATAATATCTTTTTCTTCCAGTTCTGCCGCTTTCGGCTTAGCAAGAACCATAAAATCTTCTGCGATATCATTTACCCGGTTAATTTCATCTAAAATGATTCTTAAGTATTCCTGGCTCTCTTCATTCGTTTCATCCAGCTGAAGGAACTCTGCATATCCTCTCATTGTTGTCAGCGGATTGCGAATTTCATGTGCAACCCCTGCAGCAAGCTGGCCCACTGCTGCAAGTTTATCCTGCCGATGCAGCACTTCCTCTGTTTTCTTCCTCTCTGTTATATCGTTTCTTATGGACAAGTATTGATAAGGTTTTCCGTCTGCGTTTAAGAACGGCACAATTGTTGTATGAACCCAGTAATAAGACCCGTCCTTTGCTTTATTGCGGATTTCCCCCTTCCACACATGGCCACGGACAATTGTTTTCCATAAATTCTTAAAAAATTCTTTAGAGTGCAGATTTGAATTTAATATAGAATGATTACGCCCTGCCAGTTCTTTCCTGCTGTACTGGGAAATTTCACAAAATCTATCATTTACATTAGTTATGATCCCTTTTTCATCAGTTACGGCAACAATAGCAGATTGATCAAGTGCAAATTTAATATCTTTAACCTCTTTCAGGGAACTTTTCAGTTTAGCTTCAGTCGTTTTTAAAGCGGTTATATCTGTCCTGATGGAAACATACTGATAGGGTTTATTTTTATTATTGAGGAAAGGCACTATTGTAGTTTCCACCCAATAAAAGCTTCCATTCTTCGCTTTATTGCGGATTTCCCCCTTCCATATTTCCCCTGATCCAATTGTTTTCCATAGGTTTCGAAAAAATTCCGGCGGATGATAACCTGAATTTAAGATATTATGATTCCTTCCCAGCAATTCATCTTCTTCATATTTCGATATTTCAACAAATTTGTCATTCACATAAGTGATAATCCCCTTTGGATCAGTAATAGCCACAATAGTAGATTCATCCAGTGCAGCCTGAATATCATGCAAGCGGGTGCGGCTTACTTTCAGCCGCTTGGTGACTAGGACTCCGGAAGAAATGAGGCCGCTTAGAATTAGAAATCCCGCAAAGATTAATATCGGATTAAAAGATTCGATTATCTCAGTCATCGCAGGCTTTTAGCCCCCTCATTTTTACTTTATTCAATATGATTGTAATGGAATCAATAATGCCATGGAAGAGGCTGGACGAAATAAAGTCTGCAGTTCGGTTAAAACTGACAGCTTAATAAAAAATTTCAGCCCTCTTTTGTACCTTGAATTATAATTAATGAAATTTTTAAAAAATTTAGCAAAAGCACTTCACTTTTATATAAGTTTGGTATATACTGTACTACAACAGAAGTAAATAATGTAAACTGTATTATAAGAAGGAGGAAATAATGATGATGAAAAGTCCGGTTGAATTCTTCAGAACGCTTCCCAAAAAGGTATGTCCAGAGTGTGGCCAAACAGTAAAGGAACAAGCTGAATCATATTTGATGGAATGTGATCGCTGCTTGTCAAAGAAAATGGAATAGCACACTATTAGAGGAAGGCCACAGGTCCTTCCTCTTTTTAATGAGATTTTTACAACCCCCAGCTGTTACAGTACACGTTAAATTATTTGAAAAGTCTATAAATTAAGTGGAGCTTCCTGTATAATTGTTCCATAATCTCTTTACTTAGAGAATCGAAATAGGAGGGATCATTACATGGTTCAAACAGCAATAACGAGATTAAATCGTCATGAGGTGCCGAAAGAGCGCAAATGGAGCGTGGAGGATTTATTTGCATTGGAGGAAGATTGGCAGCAGGAGATCAGAAGTATTGAAGAGGATCTTGCAGTTTTTGATCAATTCAAAGGAAAATTCCATGAAGGACCGCAGGTATTACTTGCCTGCCTTTCTGCTCAAGAAAAGCTTTCGATCCGTCTTGTTCAGGCCGGTACATATGCAAGCTTACGCCAATCCGAAGACGGCACAAATCCGGACAATCAGGCAAACTCATCATTGATGGCCTCTTTAAGGGCAAAAGCAGCTTCCGCCCTTTCGTTTATTGATTCAGAATTATTGTCTCTGCCTGATGGTACAGTTGAAAGGTACATTAACGAAGAAAGCGGCCTGGAACCGTTCAAAAATGTGCTGACTCAACTACTGGAAACAAAGAGGCACAGGCTTTCTCAGGAAACGGAAGAAGCCCTGGCTGCATTGGGAGAAGTATTTGGTGCTCCTTATAATATCTATCAGTCTGCAAAACTTGCTGACATGCCATTTGCTTCATTTAATGACAGTGAAGGAAACGAGTTGCCAAACTCTTTTGCTCTGTACGAAGATAGCTATGAGTTTTCCCCGGATACCACTGTCAGACGCAATGCCTTTGCCTCGTTTACTGAGTCATTGGAGAACTACAAAAACACATTTGCCTCTGCGTATTCTGCTGAAGTGAAAAAGCAGGTAACATTATCGAGGCTTAGAAAATACAGCTCAGTTACAGAAATGCTTCTTGATTCTCAGCATGTAACAGAGGAAATGTACAACAATCAGCTCGATATTATCCAGAAGGAGCTTGCCCCCCACATGCGCAGATATGCACAGCTGAAGAAAAGGATCCTGGGATTAGATAAAATGCTATTTTGTGACCTGAAGGCTCCTCTTGACACGGAGTTCAATCCGGAAATAACTTTTGAAAAAGCATCCGATGTTATTTTGGAAGCTCTCAATGTGATGGGCCCGGAATATACGGATATTATAAAGAAAGGTCTGACTGAACGCTGGGTTGATTTAGCAGATAACATCGGTAAATCAACTGGCGCATTTTGCTCAAGTCCGTACGGATCCCATCCGTTCATCCTGATTACATGGACGGACACGATGCGCGGTGCTTTTGTTCTGGCTCATGAACTTGGACATGCGGGTCATTTTTATTTGGCCAATAAATATCAGCGCATAATGAATACCCGTCCTTCAACTTATTTTGTCGAGGCACCTTCCACATTAAATGAAATGCTACTTGGGCAGCATTTAATGGCAGGTACTGAAGATAAAAGAATGAAGCGCTGGGTTATTCTGCAGATGCTTGGAACGTATTATCACAACTTTGTCACACATCTTCTCGAAGGAGAGTATCAGCGCAGAGTATATCAGCTGGCTGAAAAGGGTGTTCCTTTAACGGCAAAAACACTCTCTGCCCAAAAATTTGACACACTTTCTGCATTCTGGGGAGATTCGGTTGAATTGGATGAAAAAGCTGCTTTAACCTGGATGAGACAGCCTCATTATTACATGGGACTTTACCCGTATACCTATTCAGCTGGTTTGACTGCTTCAACAGCTATGGCACAAAGCATTCAGGAGGAAGGCCAGCCTGCTGTAAAGCGCTGGCTTGATGTCCTAAAAGCAGGAGGAACGAAGAAGCCTCTTGAACTGCTTAAGAGTGCGGGCATTGATATGTCAAAGCCAGAGCCGATTCGAAAAGCAGTTAGCTATGTTGGAACGCTGGTGGACGAATTGGAAAAGAGTTATAGTTAACAGGAACCCCCTCCGATTTAAGGAGGGGGATTTTTATTTAGCCTCTGGTTGTTTTATTGTGATCTGACAGGGATGTTAAGCGGATTTAAGCTATGGGTTTTCTCTAAAAAAACAAAGCCGTCATACCTTTGAGAAATTTTAGTGGGAACATAATTCCCGTACTGTTCATATTCAGGATTATATACAACTCCGATAGCCCTGTGTCCGAAAGAATCTTTAAATAAATGTTTGTTTTCATCGGTGAACAGCAGTACCTTATCACCAGGACCAGCCTTTTGAAGAGTATCCTCAAAGCTTCCTTCCAGTGCAGGCGGGACCTCCATAACCTGCATTTCACTGCCCCATTGTTCGGCAGCAATAACGGTGCCGGAGTGAGTGCCAAAACCTAATGCAAAAACCTGATCTTCCCCATATTTTTCACGGAGGATCTGCCCAACATTAACAAGCCCTGCCTCTTTCATATCTGTTGCCCTTGCATCACCAATATGAGTGTTGTGTTCCCAAACGATAACCTTTGCATTTTCTCCGTAAAACTGAGACACTTCCTCCAATGCATTTACCATGTGATGATCTCTGATATTCCAATCATCAGGACCGCCTTTTACCATTGCGCGATAATAGTTTTCTGCATTCAGGGCAACAAGGCTATTTACCAATAGGTTCAGTGATTCCTCTTCAAAATGGCTGGTTTCCTCCCACTTATTTTTTATTTTCAGAAAGAGGTCGGCCAACTCTTTTTCGCATGCATCTCCATAAAATTCTGCTGCTACTGCATAATTTTCCGGCTTCCTGTGAAATGGCTCGAAGCAGGCAAATGCCTTTTTAGCAGCTTCCAGTTCGGCAGCCCCCTTCGACTCCAAAAGTTTTATGATCTCATCCATAGATTCCCATAAGCTATATATGTCGATGCCATAAAAACCTGCCATTTGGCTCTGATCTTTAAGGTCCTGGTTATAATCATGCATCCAGGTTATCAGCTGTTTTATTTCCTCATTGGCCCACATCCATGTCGGCCACCTGTTAAAATCTTTCAGTGCATCAAGCGGGTTCATAGGTGCGTAGCCTTTAACATACCTGTTAACAGTAAAGCAGGAAGGCCAGTCCCCTTCTACTGCGATACAATTAAACCCTTTATTTTCAATCAGCCTCTTGGATATCTCAGCTCTTATCGTATAAAATTCTGATGTTCCGTGGGAAGATTCTCCCAATAAAACAAATTTCGCATTCCCGGCCGCTTCAATAATGCGCTCAAACCAGGATGGATCACTAAGAGAGCCAGCTTCCGACTGAATAGCTGAGATCACCTTTTGATTAGCATTCATTTTTTCACCTCAATATAGCCTTGCCCATTGAATTAGGATTATATGGCTGAATATTAGCTCACTGCTGAGAGAAAACTTTAAAGAAAGCTGTTCGAATATCTATAAGAAGGGGTTAGGGAAATATGAAAAAAATGGATGAAAAATACCTCACATCTGCGCCGAAGGAAAATATGGTTACCATTGAAAATGACGGCAAATTTCCAAATCTGAAAAATACAGTCGGGGACTCTGTAAATGGACATGAACAATTGGAGAAGGCAAATGCTATTTTGGGGGCAAAAGAAATCGGCCAGCAAAATGAAAACCTATAAATGGGGAGTGAAAACAAATGGAAACTATAGATCCTAAAGAAGTAAAAGCAGGAGATGAGGTTTATGTCATTTACCATAATCCTCACACTCCCAGTGTAGCAAACGTAAGGCCTGCTGAAATTGTTCCTCATCCAAAGGATCCTAATGCAGTAGCCCTCTTTCTTAATGAGTCGTTCCATTTAATAGAAGAAGATGATGCTCTGTTTACTTCTGAGAAGGATGCAGAAGAGGCATTTCAGGAATTATATGGAGATTACTGAAGCCCAATAAAGAAAGACTGTTATGCAACAACAGTCTTTCTTTATATGCTGATTATAAGATTTGCGGTAATTCCCTCATTTCGGCAGTTGTTTCATCACCGCATAATGGACATCTTAAATCGGAAGAGGCAAAATCTTTTCTCATCCAGCCATTGCAGCTGTTACAGGAAAACACCTCTGTGTCGAGCATTACAACCTCTGGCTTATCATCATGGCCTTTTTTATTGAAAAAAATTGGAAACGCCCCCTTTTTTTCTTAGTATGGACAAGAATCGGGAAAATTATTGAAAATGTTAAAAACAAATATAAAGAGGAGGATTTTTTATGGTCATCCAACAGAAGAAAAAGAACCTTACTGTCGCAGGAACTGATATTGATGAGGTAAAAAGGCTGAATAGCCAGTCTGGATTATCTTATAACGAGGTAAAAAGAAGACTGGCAGAAAATTATTTAAAGAAATGAAACATAATTTAGGGGGCTGCCTCCCTTATTAGTGGCCAAAAATAGGCATGCTTTTGAGGAGAATAGTGTAAAACTGGTTCCCCCTTTAAGTACTTGTCAGGCAAAAATGATGTCATCGTATTTTCGTGTATCGAAACAGATACTTTATGAAGCTGCCATTTGGTATGGTGGATATCCCCGCGATAAACCTTTTCACTTTTTGTTACCCATAGGCAATACCTTTCAGTCAGCCATTCATCAAGGGACCCCGGCTGTGAATTAAATGGGCTGGATTCCGGCTTAGAGTGAGCTTTGAATTGTCCTCTCTCTTGATGTGCACTTTTCCGCATGCTCTCATACTTAATAATCCCCTCTTCCTGATCAACTTGCATTTCGGCATTCATATAGGGAAGGAAATACAGCATTCTGGCCCCTGCTACAGCTAAAAAATTGTCGGCATCCAAACTGAAAAAATACACCCCTTTCCTTCCCCCATACTCTACATAAGTTCTTACATTTAATTCATTCATTGTTTTCATCATTGGCAGCGGCGGCAAGCCGCGGACTCTCATTCTGCTTATCCAGAAAGGAACTATTCCGATCCAGGCATGTCCGTTAAATGTATCTAACGTTAGCTGAGAAGGAATGTGTTTTTTCATTATTTTTGCAGGCACAGGCCAATGAGCAAACAGGACATCATTCCATATTTGCTCCATCACCCAGGGTTTATCAGGCAGCGGAAATGGTCTATGCCCTGTTATCTGTAATTCTTCCTTCATGCTTTTACCGCCTTTCATCTTTTTTATGGCTCTTTTCTAAAACATTGATGTTTTTTGATTATAAATTCTGCCCGTTGATTGCAGCGAAAGGCACGCAGTGGACCCGCGGGGAGGTATGCGAGCCTCCTCGGTTTCGCCTGCGGGGTCTCACACTTCCCTCTCCTCCCTCAGGACATTGAATGAGCTTCCTCGAATAGACACCGCACGAAGAAAATGCGTCAGCATTTTCGAGGATCAAGTACCCCAGCGAAGATCAACTCAGCATATTAAACTAGATTATGAAAAGGCAACAATCTTTTCGAAAACAGCCTTTTTTATTAACGATTATTCCTTCAAAATGCAGGCATTAAACTCAGGAGGTATAAATGCATTTCAAATAGTCTATAGTTCTAAGCTTTTGCATTGCCTTGTATTTATTAAGAGAGGTGATGGTCATGAATAGGCATCTAGCAGTACCCTATCTGAGAACGCTCAGTCTGTCTCCGGAAAATCAGGAGTCTCCCATTCATTTTCTGGAGAATTGGAAAACCCCTCAGGATTACTTCTATCTAAGAAACCATTTTCCATACCCGCTAGTTAATGCTCAGAATGCAGCTTTGTCCATTACCGGGAACGTTCAGAAACCGATGGTAATATCATTTCATGAACTTACCCGCTTTCCTTCCAAAGAAATGTTGGTCACGCTGGAATGTGCCGGCAATAATAGAGCGAAATTTAAGCCAAAGGTTTTTGGTGAGCAATGGGAAGAAGGAGCAGTCAGTCAGGGGAAATGGAAAGGAGTGCCTTTGAAAGAGCTGCTGGATAAAGCGGGACTTTTGGATGGGAGTAAAGAAGCTGTATTTGTGGGAAAGGATTTCGGTGTGCGAAAAGATTTTAAAGATTCCTTTTACTATGCAAGAAGCTTACCAATTGAAAAGGCACTTCATGAAGATACGCTCGTAGCTTATGAATATAACGGCAAGCACATACCTTATAAGCATGGTTTTCCTTTTAGGCTAATCATCCCTCAATGGTACGGAATGGCTTCCGTTAAGTGGCTCAGTAATATTTTTATTATTCAGCATACATTTAATGGCCCTTTTCAAACAAAAGATTACGTTTACTATCCTAATAAAGATAATGACTTTGATAAAAAGCCTGTTACCGCCATAAATGTTAACAGCACAATTCAGTATCCCTTGGATTATTCCATTGTTGATGAAGGATTGCATGTTATAAAAGGTATTGCCTGGACTGGAACTGGCACAATTACTGAAGTGGCAATAAGCTTTGATCACGGGGAAACATGGAGAAAAGCGACGCTTAAATACAGAGAAAACGAAAAATATTCCTGGGTGAGGTGGTATTTTAATTGGGAGGCAAATAAAGGTGCATATACTATTCTTGTGCGGGCCGCTGATTCAGAGGGGAATATTCAGCCCAAAAATCCTTACTGGAACAGAATGGGATATGGATATAATGGTGTTCAAAAAATAAAAGTTCAAGTGAAATAATCCGTTTTTCTATACAAAATCCCATATATACAAAAAGAGAAGATGTTTTACATCTTCTCAGCTTGTGGAGAAAGGTATGATTTTTCCACAAGCTTTTTTTATTTTCTCAATTACTGACTTAAAAATAGGCTTTTTTTATGGAAAAACAATAGATCGCCACAATTATCCTAGCTTGGCTAGGTGAGTGGCGATCTTTTTCATATTCTGGCACGCTGCGGTGAGTAATACTTGCTCACTCGCATTGTGCAATCCCCGTAACCGGCAATAGCGAAGCCCATGCAGTTCTTTTGAATCTGCGAAGCTTCGCTCAACTTTCTCTTTTCTATATTTATAAAGAATTTTTCCGGAGAGGGAGAGTCTGTTTAGGCGCACTTTCTCTTTAAATTCTTCCCACACATGGCGTGTTAGGACCTTTTGTTTGTTCTTTGACCTTGTGCACTCCTTCAGGAGTGGGCATTCTGAACACTTTTTAGAATCAGACTTGTACTCTCTGTACCCTTCTCTTGTTGTTGTGCGATAAACTAGCTTCTGGCCATTTGGACAAACATAGATATCTTGTTCTTTATGATAGGTAAACTTCCATTTTGGAAATAATCCTTTGGTCGGCTGATATCTCCGATGGGCAATTACACCAAAAATGCTTCTGTCGTGAAGCCCTTTACAAATGGGATTCGTTAAATAACCTGAGTCGAGTGCCACTGCTTCTACTTTAAATCCAAAACGATCGATCTGACGATCCAATCTAGAAAGATAAGGGATAGAGTCATGGACATTTCCAGGAGTAACATAGGCATCCGTTATGATATTGAACTTCATATCCGTTGTTCGGTGGTCTAAGTAACAGAACATTTCCTGCTTATTTTCCCTGGACATGAATCCGCAATCTGGATCGGTTGTACTTTTTCGGATTTCCTTGGTCTCTGTCACCTCCTCTCTTTCTTTTAGCGCTTTTTTCCGTGGTTTGACCTGTCTTCCTCAATAGCTTTATTAAGTTCATCTATATATTCCCGAGTTTCAATTTCTACTTCTTCACGAGTGAATTTGTGCTTGTTTGCATTCGCTTTAAGGTGAGTGGAGTCAGTAAATAAAACTCTTCCACCGACCATTTTATGACTAATGGCTTGATGGACAATTTCATCAAAGATCTCTTGAAAAATATTTGTATCTTTAAAACGAGTTCGCCGGTTCCAACTGATGGTTGAATGGTCCGGAACAGGATCATTGAGCTTCAAGCCAAGGAACCATCGGTACGCCACATTCATCTGTACTTCCCGTTCTAATTGTCGTTCTGAACGGATGCCATAAAAGTAACCAATGAACATCATCTTAAAAAGCATAATGGGGTCCGAAGGACGCCCGTTATTCTCTGAATAGAAGGGACGGACTTTCTCCCCGATAAAAGAAAAATCTATGTACTTATCAACTTTTCTTAAAAGATGATCTTCAGGGACTAAATCTTCAATAAAAACAAATTCCGCTTCATTTTGTGATTCTCTTTTCGGTTTGAACATGCCATCCACCATCCTAAGTAAAATTAATTATATTATATCAAATTAACGCGGTGAATTAATAAGGTTAATGATAAAAATAAAAGCTGTCGAGAGTTTCTCGACAGCCTGAGAAGATGTTTTACATCTTCTCTTTTCCAATTCAATTAGCGGTGCAGATTAATTTTCTTCATCCGTCCTCTTTCCTGCTTCGGGTTCACCAGGTGTCTGATTGCCTGTTGTAGCCTGATAACCCACCCGGTAAGAAGAAGTCCTCTTTTTTCGAAGAACTTCCGGCATTTTGTACTGACTCAGATCATCTTGAGCATCTCTCGGCGTCAAAGAAATGCCTCCTTTCTATTCTTCATCATACCCTTTACGGGGAATGGAAATATCCACCCCAACTACATCCTCAATTACCGCATCCGCCTGGCCTTCCATATAGGTGTCACTTACCTGCTCATGAGTTGTTGCGAGTCCGGATGAAAGCTGATCATTTCTTTTATAATCCTCAGCCTCATAATATCTGCCTGCAATATTTGTTCCATCGTTATTGTCTTTTTTAGTCATGCAAGATCCCTCCTTCTAAAATAAGAACTGTCCTTATTTTGGACATTAAACCGATTATCATACGATTCAAATTAAACTGATTGCCAGAAAACAAAAAATCTGCCCTTATAAAGGCAGATTTTAAGCAATTTTATTTTACATGGTCATTATCCATTAATATCCCCAGCCGACGTAAGCAGCACCTACAATGATTAGAAGTATAAACAGGACAACGATTAAAGCAAAACCGCCGCCGCATCCTGCACCTGCACCCATTCCAACACCTCCTGACATCTAGTGACAGTGTATGAACATGATGTTTGTCCCGAATGGGCAGTTGTAACAGAGGAATAAAATAAAACCGAAAATCTTTTACTTTGCGGAATGAAGAAATGATTTGGGAAGAACGTTAAATAGCTGAAATTGTGAACAAAAATGGGAGATTTATCATGCAAACAAATTTGGAATGAAAAAAACTCTTTACTGCAAACGGATTCATGTTAAAATGGACATATACCAAGTTAGATGTCTGACGTCTATTCACAAACCTCTTTCTGCAGAGGTCTATATTTTTGATGTTTCGTAAAAACGTTTTCATTAATCTAAAATCAACAAATGAGGTGTCAACATGAATTTTATCTGGGGTTTATTCGGTATTTTTACTGTACTGGGTATTGCTTTTCTACTTTCATCAAATCGTAAAGCGATTAATCTGCGTACAATTCTTGGCGGTCTTGCCATACAGTTTGCCTTTGCTTTTGCTGTACTAAAATGGGATCTTGGGAAAAAGGCACTGGAAAAATTAACTTTTGCAGTAAATGATATTGTAAGTTACGCCAATGAAGGTGTTAACTTTCTATTCGGAGGATTATTCCAGGAAGGTTCAGGTGTTGGGTTTGTATTTGCATTTCAGGTCCTGACAGTTGTCATTTTCTTCTCTTCCCTTATCTCTGTTCTATACTATACAGGGATCATGCAAATCATTATTAAGGTGATTGGCGGAGCCCTTGCTAAGCTGCTTGGGACAAGCAAGGCAGAATCCATTTCTGCAGCTGCCAATATTTTTGTCGGACAGACTGAGGCGCCTCTAATCGTTCGCCCTTTCATCAGCAAAATGACAAAGTCGGAATTATTCGCTATCATGACCGGCGGTTTAGCTTCCGTAGCCGGTTCTGTTCTGATTGGATATTCACTGCTTGGTGTTCCGTTGGAATACTTGCTTGCAGCAAGCTTTATGGCAGCTCCTGCCGGACTTGTTATGGCTAAAATGATGATGCCTGAAACTGAGAAATCTGAAACAACTGATGATATCAGCATTGAAAAGGATACACAATCTGTCAATATCGTAGATGCTGCTGCCCGTGGTGCAAGTGATGGTTTAATGCTTGCCTTAAATATCGGTGCCATGCTTCTCGCTTTCATCGCGCTGGTTGCTCTAATTAATGGCATTATCGGTTTTGCAGGCGGACTTTTTGGACTGGAAAACCTGACACTTGAAATGATCCTTGGCTTTATTTTCTCCCCAATTGCATTTGCAGTTGGAGTTCCATGGGCAGAAGCTGTACAAGCTGGCGGATATATCGGCCAAAAGCTTGTTTTGAATGAATTTGTTGCATACTCAGCATTTGCTCCTGAAATCAGCAATCTTTCTCCTAAGACTGTTGCAGTAGTAAGCTTCGCGCTTTGCGGATTTGCGAATGTCTCCTCTATGGCCATCCTGCTTGGAGGTCTCGGCAATCTGGCGCCTGACCGCAGGAATGATATTGCCAAGCTGGGAATCCGCGCTGTAATTGCTGGAGCGCTTGCTTCTCTATTAAGTGCAGCGATTGCAGGAATGTTAATTTAATAGTCTGATAGCATACTGGATAAAATCAGTATGCTATTTTTTTGGTATAAGGCGAGAATTGTCGAACATTATCTGAAAATTACTTTAATTCAGAGTTGATTTTATATTTTTATTAATGTTAAAGTAGTGATGTAAGCGTTATCAATAGTATTCTTCTAAAGTTTTGCAGCATGAAATACATAGACTACTATTTTGAGGAGGAATTATATGAGTCAGTTAACTGCAGGGTTAAAAGAAAAGGTAGAAAAGTTCTTAAGCGGAAAGAAGAAATTATATATCAATGGTGAATTTGTTGAAAGCAAATCACAGAAAACATTCGATACGTACAATCCGGCTACAGGAGAAGTTCTTGCTTCTGTTTATGAAGCTGGTGCAGAAGATATTGACCTGGCAGTAAAAGCAGCCCGAAAGGCTTTTGATGAAGGCAAATGGTCTAAAATGAGCGCTTCTAAGCGCAGCCGTCTGATGTACAAGCTTGCTGATCTTATGGAAGAAAACAGTGAAGAATTAGCACAGCTTGAGACACTGGATAATGGTAAGCCAATCCGTGAAACAACAAATGCTGATATTCCTCTGGCTATTGAGCATATGCGCTACTATGCAGGCTGGTCTACGAAGATTGTCGGACAGACTATTCCTGTCAGCGGGCCATTCTTCAACTATACCCGCCATGAAGCTGTTGGGGTTGTGGGACAAATCATCCCTTGGAACTTCCCTCTTCTTATGGCAATGTGGAAGCTGGGTGCTGCCCTTGCAACGGGATGTACGGTTGTTCTTAAACCAGCTGAGCAGACACCACTTTCTGCTTTATATCTTGCCGAATTAATGGATGAAGCCGGCTTCCCTCCTGGAGTTGTTAATATCGTTCCAGGCTTCGGAGAAACAGCAGGCCAGCCGCTTGTTGATCACCCGTTAGTAGATAAGATTGCATTTACTGGTTCTACTGAAGTCGGAAAACTGATCATGTCCAATGCTTCTAAAACATTAAAGCGTGTTACGCTAGAGCTTGGCGGTAAGTCTCCAAACATTATCCTGCCAGATGCTGATTTATCAAAGGCAATCCCTGGAGCTCTTAACGGTGTTATGTTCAACCAGGGACAGGTTTGCTGTGCCGGCTCCCGTGTTTTCATTCAAAAGAAGCAGTTTGACAATGTTGTAGCTGACATGGCTTCACATGCTAAGAAAATCAAGCAAGGTGCCGGACTTCATGCTGACACAGAAATTGGACCACTTGTGTCTGCTGAGCAGCAAAACAGAGTTCTCGGATACATTGAAAAAGGCCTGAGTGAAGGTGCTCAGCTTGTAGCCGGAGGAGATAAGCCGCAGGAGCAAGGCTACTTCGTCTCCCCTACTATCTTTGCTGATGTTAATGATGACATGACAATTGCAAAAGAAGAAATCTTTGGACCGGTCATTTCGGCTATGCCTTATGATGATATTGACGAATTAATTAACCGTGCCAATAACAGCGAATATGGTTTAGCTGCAGGAGTTTGGACTCGTGATGTGGCAAATGCACACTATGTAGCAAATAAACTCCGCGCTGGTACAGTTTGGGTGAACTGCTACAACGCGTTTGATGCTGCTTCTCCATTTGGCGGATACAAACAATCCGGTATTGGCCGTGAAATGGGATCATACGCTCTGGATAACTATACAGAAGTAAAGAGTGTTTGGATCTCAATGAAATAATAGCTGATTCAAAAAAGGAACCCCGCGGGGTTCCTTTTTTAATTGCATCTCCTTTTCCCTTTAATAAGTATAAGTTCACAGATTATCCATAGGATTTTTGATGGATATTATTTATCCTTATATTAGGAGGGGAAATAATGAAAAAAGTTTACATGGTTTCCGCTATTATCGTAATATTAGGCATTGCTGCAGGCATTTCTTTTTTTCTTATACGTGATATGACAGCAAAAATACCTGATCATATCACTCTTTTAACAGATGATGAAAAGGCATTCAACTTTGCAGAATCTGAGGATAAACTGAAGCTTGTTGAATTTATTTATACCCACTGTCCGGATATATGTCCGACAACTACCCAAAGAATGAATCTCCTGAAAAGTGATCTTATTAATGAGGGGGTATTCGGGGAGAAAGTGCAATTCATTACAGTAACGATCGACCCTTATAGGGACACCACAGATGTTTTAAAAAAATATAGAAAAGCCTTTGAAATCGAAAATGATGAAAATTGGCTCTTTCTTACTGCCAATCCAGATACACTAAAAAAAGATCAGGCAGAAATTAAAGAGCTCGCAAACACTTTCCAATTTCAATATCGTGATCCCGGTGACGGTTTCTATGTTCATAGCACTTTTGTGTATTTGCTTGACGAAAATAATAAATTTATCAAGAAATTCCCTATGGGAGAAGATTTTAACAGGAAAGAAGTTTTCAAAAAAATCATGAAGCAAATATAGAAAAAATGGCGGATTTTAGATCCGCCATTTTTTTAAACCTAGTTCGCAGAAGAAGATAAATTTTTGTTTTGGTCAATGAGCATTAAAGTTTTGGATCTTGGCTTTGAAAAGCTTACTTTAATACCGGATTTCTTTAATCGGTTTACTAAATCAACCAGCTGTTTTTTAGCCATCTAAAAAACTCCTTTTTCCCTGCCTGTATGTTTATTATTGTACATGAAATTTATGAAAAAACTATGAACAAAAAGAAACATTTTATGATATTTGGGTGTTTTTTCAAGGTTTTAGCAAAAGTGTATGCCTGGCTTTTTCTTCGGCGAGAGATGTTTTATGATAAGAACCTTCTGCCCAGTCGGTCATCTGATCGTGGTACCACTGACTTAAAGGATGCCCTGATTGCCCTGGTCCCACCAGGTGAAAGGCAGTACTCATATTTTGTGTATCAATCACAAATCTCCAGGATCCTCCATGATTCACAGTGCCATCATCTTTATTGGCTGCTGCCTGGACAGTGACTGAGCTGCCGCCAACAGGAATCCGGCCCTCTCTATTAAACAAGTAGTTTAAAGGTTTGACACTTGAAAGAGGATGGGAAAAAGCTAATTGATGATAGTTACCCCATTTCCACTTAGACGGGCTGTTACCTTGCAGCTTTACGGCTTCCTTAACCGCATTACTCAATGATAGAGACAGGACTTTCTTAAGTCCCCCCTTCTCTTCAATCCAGATGCTTTCCCTGCCATTTGCTTCATTTCTCAATAATTCATCCACTGCCTGTTTTTGCCCTTTAAAGAGCTTCCTCATGTCCGATGAAATCTCTTTTTCAAAAAGAATATCGGATATGCTTTTCATCCAAAGATTGAAAATGAGAGGGGCTGCTTCATCCTTGCTGTCATAATAATCCCATTTACTGAGGATGAATAAAGCCTCTTCTTCAATAGCTGTTGAGGGTTCTTTCAATACAGAAAGAAACATCGGGATAAATTCCTCTGCCTGCAGGTTTTTCAGATCCATTTGCAGAGCCATCATGTCTTCAGCTGAAAGATCATCTTTGCTTTTTAGATATTCCTGAATGCGCATTTGCCGAAATGGCTGGGCCCAATCATGACTGATATGGTAAGGATAGCTGTCACCCGTAACCTTATTGTTTGCCGTTGAGATAAATCCTTCTTTGGGATTGATCACTTTAGGCAGCTGATCATAGGGGATATAGCCTTTCCATCCATATTCATCCGTCCAGCCAGGCACTGGAAGTAATCCGTCTCCTTTCTTTCTGATGGGGATTTTACCATTGGCTTTATACGCTATTGTTCCATCCGGTGAAGCAAAAACAAAGTTTTGGGCGGGAGTATGAAAATTCTCCAAAGCTTCCTCAAACTGATTCCAGTCTGAGGCTTTGTTCATTTTCAGAATAGCTTCGAGCTCTTTTGAAGGCTGAAGTGCCGTCCATTGCAAAGAAAGTACGGTATCCTTGCCGCTGTCTGCAGCAAATTCTGAAATGACAGGTCCATGGCGGGTAATCGTTACTTTGTACCTGATTGTCTCATTTCCTTTTACCTTAATTGGTTCTTGTATTACTTCAGCCTTTTCCCATTTTCCATTAAAAAGAAACTCATTTTTATTGTCAGGATTCCTTTTTTCAATATATAAATCCTGAACATCAGGTCCTGTATTGGTAACTCCCCATGAAATATCTTTATTGTGGCCTAGGATGATACCTGGAATGCCGGCAAAAATAACGCCGCTGACGTTCATTTCCGGGGACTGCAGATGCATTTGATACCAAATGGAAGGTGTGCTGAGTGATAAATGAGGGTCGTCCGCCAAAATTGGCTTTCCGGATGCCGTTTTACTGCCGGCTGCCACCCAGTTATTGCTTCCGTTGAATTCTGGAGGTGTGGTGACAGATGCAAAGCTTTCTTCGATATTTAAATTTTGTTTTCCAATTATGTAAGGGGCTTCTTCCGGATAGGAGGGAAATAATTCATATGCTTTATCTTCCGGAAAATGCTGAAGGAGATAATAGCGGAATGCCTGGCTCTCCCAATGTCCGCCAAGATCATATGCCATGTATTTGCCAATAGTGAGCGAATCCACTGGAGTCCATGGTTCGGGATTATAGCCAAGTATGGAAAATTCAACAGGTAATTTTCCGTTTTCGGCAGCTTCATTAATAAAAAGGTTAACTCCTTCCGCATACCAGCTTAAAATCTTTTTGGCATCGGGAGAGTATGCCTCATAGGATGCTTCTGCAGCTCTTCTAAGCCCAAGGGTCCTGAAGTATTTATCATTATCTACTGTAGCCTCTCCGATTACTTCGCTCAGCCTTCCCGATGCCTGGCGCCTGCTTAAATCCATCTGAAAAAGGCGATCCTGAGCCTGCACATACCCCTGTGCAATAAAAAGATCCCTTTCATTTGCAGCAAGTATGTGCGGGACCCCGTTGTCATCGCGATTGACTGTTACTTGATTAGAAATAGAACCTATTCTGATTTCACCCTCTATCTTAGGCAGAGAACGGGACAAGAACCCATAGGTAATGAAAAAGGCTGCAGCCAATACAACGAATATGATTGCAATGCTCCACAGCGAGTATTTCTTCCACTTTGATTTTGGCTGGTGCTGGACACTGATTTTGCCTTCCATATACATTCCTTCCCTTTTATTAAATTTTTACTTCGAACCGGCCGGAAAGCTTTTGCTCACCAGCTTCATTTTTTACTGATACTTCTCCTGTCACTCTTTTTTCGTCCTCCTCCCATCTTTCGCCGGTCAATTTGCCTTCAATTGTCAGCTTCTCGCCGGGGCGTGTCATTTTGCTGAAGCGCACTTTAAATTTTCTCAGGTCTTTTCTTGGAAACCACTCAGCCAGTGCTTCACCTGCCATTCCCATGATGAGCATCCCATGGGCAATGACTCCATCCAATCCCGCTTTTTCTCCTACCGGAACTACTGTATGAATCGGATTAAAATCTCCGGATGCCCCGGCATACTTGACTAGCTGTGTATGTGTGATTATGGGTTTTTGAATTTTTTTAAGCTCACTCATTTTTGTTTTCCCCTCTTTCTATAATGGTAGATTCTGAATATAGAACATCCCTTCCATCACTGTTTTTGTAATGAATACCGATTGTGATAAACCGAAGCTTCCTTTTTTCAAAAGAAGATATTAATTGAGGGGTCGCAGTTACTGTATCGCCAGCATACATTTCCCCTAAATAGCGGTATTCCTGACCGCCGTGCAGCACCTTAAGCGGGTCCAGTCCGAAAAGCTCAATTAAGGTTTCGAAGTCTAAGCCTCCCCACATCTCGATGGCTGTCGGAAATGTAGGAGGAATGGGAATATCCCGGTACCCCTCTTTTCTGGCAGCGCCGGCATCATAATAAATAGGATTGCTGTCTCCAATGGCAATTGCAAATTCCCTGATTTTCCCCCTTTCAATTGTGAAACTGAAAGGCTTTAACTTTACATCAGTTTTTAAAAGAGATTCCATAAATAATGCACGTCCTCTCGTTTTTTATAATCTTTATGTATTCGACTTTTTTCATCGGCTTCCTGTTAATTCTCAAAACTTTATTTAAGTCGTTACGCGATATTAGGAAGAAGGATTCGCGATTACGCGCTGAAAGTGGTATAATTTTAAGGATTATGTATTTGGAGGAATAAAAATAATATGATAACTGTCAGTAATGTAGGTCTTCGATACGGTGACCGCAAACTTTTCGAAGATGTTAATATTAAATTCACACCTGGGAATTGCTATGGCTTGATTGGAGCAAATGGTGCAGGCAAATCAACTTTTCTTAAAATTTTATCAGGTGAGATTGAGGCGCAATCAGGCAGTGTTCACTTAGGACCTGGTGAGCGTCTGGCTGTCCTGAAGCAGAACCATTTTGAATACGAGGAGTTTGAAGTATTAAAAGTAGTCATTATGGGACATGCCCGCCTTTATGAAGTAATGCAGGAGAAAGATGCCATTTATATGAAGGCTGACTTCACTGATGAAGATGGCATGAAAGCTGCCGAACTTGAAGGTGAATTTGCAGAGTTAAATGGATGGGAAGCAGAATCTGAAGCAGCTATTTTGCTGAAGGGACTTGGAATCGAAGAAGAGCTTCATGACAAAAAAATGGCTGATATTTCCGGTTCTGAAAAAGTAAAGGTTTTACTTGCACAGGCCCTTTTTGGCAAGCCGGATGTTCTTTTGCTGGATGAGCCGACTAACCACTTGGATATCAAAGCAATCCAATGGCTTGAAGAATTTTTAATCAACTTTGAGAATACGGTTATTGTTGTATCCCATGACCGTCATTTCTTAAACAAAGTATGTACCCATATTGCGGATCTTGACTTTGGAAAGATCCAAATCTATGTGGGTAACTATGACTTCTGGTATGAGTCAAGCCAGCTAGCACAAAGGATGGCTCAGGATGCCAATAAGAAAAAGGAAGAAAAAATCAAGGAGCTGCAAAGCTTTATTGCCCGCTTTAGTGCAAACGCGTCAAAATCCAAGCAGGCAACTTCACGTAAAAAGCTTCTTGACAAGATTTCATTGGATGACATTAAACCGTCCTCCAGAAAATATCCATATGTCGGCTTTTCACCTGACCGTGAGATCGGGAATGACCTGCTCCGGGTGGATGGAATCAGCAAGACGATTGATGGCGTTAAAGTCTTGAATAATGTCAGCTTCATCATGAATAAAGATGATAAAATTGCGCTAGTTGGCACGAACGAATTAGCGAAAACTACCCTATTTAAAATATTGACTGGTGAAATGGAGCCTGATGAAGGCACATATAAGTGGGGTGTTACTACCTCCCAGTCCTATTTCCCGAAAGATAACTCGGAGTTTTTCGAGAACTCTGATCTGAACCTTGTTGATTGGCTGCGCCAATTCTCACCTGCTGATGACAGTGAAAGCTTCCTGAGGGGTTTCCTTGGAAGAATGCTGTTTTCCGGTGAGGAAGTTCTAAAAAAAGCAAGCGTACTTTCCGGTGGAGAAAAAGTCCGCTGCATGCTTTCTAAAATGATGCTTAGCGGTGCAAATGTGCTTCTTCTCGATGAGCCGACCAACCACCTTGATTTGGAATCCATTACGGCATTGAATAATGGACTGATTAATTTCAAAGGCTCTTTGATTTTTGCATCACATGACCATCAATTCATTCAAACCATTGCCAACCGCATTATTGAAATTACACCTGCTGGCATTGTCGATAAGCAAATGACTTATGATGAGTATTTAGAAGACTCAGCCATTCAGAAACAAGTAGCTGAAATGTATCAGTAAACTGTAAAAGCAGGAGGAATAGCCTCCTGCTTTTAAGTTTGTCAAAAGTCCTGTTTTTTGTTTTTATGGCGTGCAGAGGAAGCCTTTCTGCTGCCTGTTTCCATATTGGTTGTCCCCTGCCCTTCAACGTTTGGAGAACTCAATCCAGCATTTGAAGGGTCTTTTTTTCGTTTGCTCATCGTTAAACACCTCCTTTCTTACTTTTTCGTGTTCAGGCGATTTTTATCCATGGAATAAAAATCGGGTGCAAAAGCCAATCTAACAAACGGAGGAGGTGTTAACATTGACGAAAAGAGTAGCTGTTGAACAATCCTTAACAAATGTTTCTGAAGCGCTTCGCCAAAAAGGATATGATGTGGTTGACTTGAAGTCGGCGCATGATGCTGAGAACTGCACATGCTGTGTAGTGAGCGGTGTTGATTCAAATGTAATGGGTATGCAGGATGTTTCTACAAAGGCTTCTGTTATTGAAGCCAGCGGCCTGTCAGCGGAAGAGGTATGCAGCCAGGTTGAGCAAAGAATGCAATAACGGGTGATCCAAAGACTAAAGAAATATTCTTTAGTCTTTTTCAATGGTGCCTTCAATTAAAAAAGACGGGCTTTATACCCGTCTTCTCCTTCTTCTTGCTTTTTCTTTAAGGTTTTTCCTTAAAACAAGGATAAAGACCCCAAATAAAAATAGGGTTAATCCTGCTTTTCCATAATACCCAGTGGTTTCTTTTTCAGGCTCATCAGCTGTATTATTCAGCTGACTTGAAACCACTTCATCCTGTTTGTCCTCTACAAGCTTTACAGACTGAATAATCCTCCCGGTCTCATCCTTTATCTGCAGCTTTCCTTTTGCTGTAATGTTTTCCTCGTAGTCCCCTTTAGGCAAAGTGATGGGTATAGTCTCACCGCCTGTCGTATAGGTTTTTCCATCAGAGGGAAAAACCTCAGTGCTGCTCAGTGCCGCAGTTTCAAAGTTGCTGTATCCATAATTCAAAAGGTTTTTCGTATCATTATAAATATCCCGCTTGTAATCAGCTTTTAACACAATGGCGGTTAACTTGATTGAATCATTTTCAGCAGAGGTAGCAAGAGTCTGTTTGGCTTCATCCACAAAACCGGTCTTTCCCCCTGTCACTCCCTCGAATGGTACCTCCCCTTTAAGCATTCTGTGATGAGTAAAAATGGTGGTATCCCACGACTTTCCTGTCCACTTCAATTCCTTTGTTCCGTAGATCTTTCTAAAGGTTTCATTCTTTAGGGCATAATTAGTCAAATTCGCAAGGTCTGCTGCGGTTGTATAATGGTTGTCATCATACAAACCGTGCGGATTAATAAAGTGGGTATTTTTTAAACCTGCCTTTTCTTCCAGATAGCGATTGAGATTCTCTGAGTAGGTTTGAATATTGCCGTCAAGATGCTCAGCAATCCCCCAGGCAGCATCATTCCCTGAATTAATAAGCATGCCCTGAATGAGTTTTTTTAAGGGAACCTGCTCCCCTTCCTCCAAATACACTCGTGTTCCTTCAGTCTCTGCAGCTTTTTTGCTGATTGTCACCATATCATTCAGATCGCCATTTTCAATGGCATAAATGGCTGTTGCTATTTTTGTCAAACTGGCCGGGTACATCTTTTTATCTGCGTTTTTGCCATATAAAACAGCTCCTGATTCAGAATCTGTAACAATGGCCGCTTCACTGATAATTTCAGGTTCTGCTGTTTCTTCAGCAGCAGTATATGAAGTTGGATAACATAGAAAAAGCAGTATAAAAGCAAGGAGTTTTCTCATAAATACACATCCAATTCAAGCCGATAATAAATCCATACTGATTGTATCAAACAATAGATGCATAGCCCTATCATATTTATAAATTGTTACATAATTGAAAATTTTATGCCGGAATTTGAGAAGTTTGATAATGAAAGGAAATTTTTTAAGTGGAAATGGTAGTTGATCGGGGGTGATAACGCCTATACAGGCGGGCTCTCAAGGGTATAGGTAATTAATCGGGAGAATAACGCCAGACTGGCGGGGTCTCAAGGAAAATGGTAACTAACTAACCGGGAGGAATAACGCCCAAAAAGCGGGCATCAACGAAAAATGGCAGTTAATTGAAACTAATTACCGGGTCTTCAAGAAAAATGACTGAATCTACAAAAAAAAGCAATCCAAACGGACTGCTATTTTTGCTGCTTTTTTTCCTTCATATAAAAACGCTTCAAGAATTCAACATAAATATCATCATGAACCAGCCATGCCTGGTATTTTCTTTTAATGTAATTTTCTGCTGTCTGGAAATCCGGGTAAGGTTCCTGCATTGGCTTTCCATTCAATTCAAGGATCCATTTGTTGTCCATTTCAGCAAAAATAAAAAATTTGTCTCCTTTCTTATTTTCGTATAGTGAGCCCTGCTTGGCGTTTTTATTATTGTATTTGTTTTTGAATGCATCCTGTCTCAAAGGGTCCAGGGGAAATATGTCTTGAACAAATAGTTTAAAAGCATCCTTTCCCATTGAACAGCCCGATGCTTTGGCATGTCCTCCCCCTCCATATTTTCCTGCCACGGCAGATACATCAACATGGTCATGGATTGTTCTGAAGCTGATTTTTTTGCCTCCGAGGTTTAAGATTGCAATGTAGTCCAGATGCGGATACTCTTTACCAAGTTCATTTCCCAGTTCTGAATGATAAGACTCTGCATGGACAACTCCTGCGCAATGTTCTCCGATGAACGTTTGTACAAGTTCCCGCTTCTTCCGTCTTACGTAACGCTCAATCTTTTCCTCTTCCATTTCAAGCAGTTTTTGTTCAAAATCATCAAATTCGAAAGTATCAGAGTTCATGATTCTATCGGTCATTTTTTCCTCAAATTCATCAATGGAAACCATGAAAAACAAATCATTCAAATTTTTTGCCTTCAAATTATCATTTTGGTCCCATTCCCAAGTGTCATACTGCCGCACAAGCTCGACAAATTCATCGAGGGCCTGCGATGGCTCAATCAGTTCATGCTCCTGAAGATACTCATACAACAAAGAAGTGGCAGCCGTGAGCCTGCCATCTTCATATTGCACCTTCACTCTCCCCCAGCTGTAATCATTAAAGTGAAGAGCTGTTTTGTGATGGTCAATCAATCTGACTTTTCCCCCGCTTTTTGCCAGATCATCAAGCCGGATCAAATTTTCGTCATTAACAGATAAATCCGTGATAATTAAGAAATCATCTTTTATATTTTTTTCGTTTTCCAGTAATTTTTCAATCTGATAATCAAGTCCCATTACAGAGTTATAGCGTACCTCAACATCTTTTCCAAACGCGATCTTGGCCACTATGCCGCAGCCGACGCCATCAAGGTCATTATGTGTATACAGCCTGTACAAATTCCATCACCTGCTATTCTTAGACTCATTCCTCTGTTAGTTTGGTTGTGGAGGAAAATTCTATGCGAAAAATCCCCGCTGAAGTGAGCGGGGATTTCCAGTTAAAGCAGCAAATAGGCTAGTGGAGCAGTAATCAGTATGGTCAGAATGGTTCTCTCTGTCCAGATGACAAGGAGCTGCGGAATGGTTATAGAAATTTCTGTTGATAAAATACACGGAACAAGTGCTGAAAAGAATATTATGGCTGATACAGAAACAACTCCGATTACAAATTTAGTGACCATTGCAGCCTCAGCTGCCAGCAAGGCTGGGAGAAACATCTCAGCAATTCCCACTGCACTTGCCTTGGCTGCCAATAATGGTTCGGGGAGTTGTACCAGAGCCGTAAAAGGATAAAAAATATATCCCAGCCAATCAAACACAGGGGTAAATTCAGCAAGAACGAGGCCGAATAAACCGACAGACATAATGGAAGGCAAAATGGACATTGTCATAACAAAGCCGTCTTTTAGATTATCCATGATGTTTTTCCATAATGAAGGTGACTGGGCAGCTGTATCCATCGCTTCTTTCCAGGCTGCCTGCAGACGGCTCCCCGTGAAGGATTCAACTGGAGGCTCCTGGCCATTGTAATATTCTTCGCTCATAGATTTTAGTGGCCAAATCCTAACGGTTATAGCTGTAACGATGAAAGTGACAGCAAACGTTGTCCAAAAATAGGTATTCCAGATTTCCATCAACCCCAGTGTTTTGGCCACAACAATCATAAACGTTGCGGAAACCGTAGAGAATCCTGTAGCAATAATGGCTGCTTCTTTGATAGTATATTTTCCTTCTTTGAATACCCTGTTGGTTATGAGCAGTCCGATTGAATAGCTTCCAACAAAAGAAGCAACTGCATCAATCGCTGATTTTCCGGGTGTTTTCCAGATCGGCTTCATGATCGGCTGCATGATGACACCGAAAAATTCGAGTAATCCATACCCAACAAGCAGTGCAAGAAATACAGATCCGATGGGAACAAGCAGTCCTACAGAGATAACGAGTTTGTCAAACAAAAAGGGTCCCATGCTCGGGTCAAATAGCCAGGCAGGACCAAAACCGAAAACAATCATGAAGGCGGTAATAAATCCGATCACTTTAAAAATGGAGAATACGATGTTTACCTTGTTTTTGTGCCAGGTTTTTGTCCAGAAAGGATAAATGGCGCCAAGCAGTATGACAAGCAAAGCATAGTAAGGAATTGCAGATGGTATGAAAGTTTGAATGGCAGTGACGAAATGGTCCAGCATGATAGAGGATTTATCATCAATGGTAACGGGAACAAAAAACATAAATAGGCCAATGGAGCTGAAAAGAAAAAACTTAACTTTGTTTTTAAAAGTGGCGTTGTGATTTAGTGCCGGCTGTTGAGATTGCCTTAACATTGTTTCTTTTTCCATTCTCATTCCCCCTCTTCAGTTTAAAGGCAAGGAGCAGTGTGTGCCCCTTACCTTCTGTTCAATAAGGCAGTCAAAAAGGTCAGAAATGTGTATGTGCCTGCTTTCACGGTTGGCTGTGCCTGGTGATCTCTTGTTGGGTCAAGGCAGACAATATCCATGGCTTCCGTTTTAGAGGAAAGTCCCGCAGTGTAAACGGCTGTAAATAGTTCTTCAGTAGTCATGCCGCCTGGTGTAGATGCGGGTACCCCTGGCGCAAAACCAATATCCAGCACATCCATATCAATCGTGACATAAATTTTATCCACTTTTGTTTCCAGCTGCCGGAGTGATTCTTTAACCGTTTCTTCCATTCCCCGTCTTCTGGCTTCCTTAAGGGTAATATAATTGAGCTTGTGCTCTTTAGCATAGTGGACGAGCGACTGGGTGTTGAAAAAGCCATGCAGGCCTATATTGTAGACATTTTCCCCTTTGATCTTATTATTCTGAATCAAATTTCGGATAGGAGTCCCATTGGTCGGTCCATGGTCTTCAAGACTCCGGAGATCAAGATGCGTATCCAGCTGGAGAATGCCGATTTCTTTTTCAGGCTCCAGTTCCTTCAGGCCGCTGACAAGCATGGCTGTGATGGAGTGATCTCCCCCGATCGCAATAGGAAATGAATCTGGAAATTGAGTCCTTACGTCTTTCATCGTTTGCTTAATATTGGCATGGCATTGCGGAATATCCGTGAAATGCATTTTCACGTCACCAAGATCAGCCACCTTCAGTTCTTGAAGATCACTTTCAAAATCCAAATTATATGTGGAAAAGCCTTTCCAGGACCTCCTGAAGGATTCAGGGAATTCAGATGCTCCTGATGCGCTTATCGATGAGCGGGAAAGAGGGACACCGAAAAGCACGACATCCCAGTTTTCTGCCTTCAAATCACCTTCCCGCTGGATTTGGCGTATCCATTCATTCACTTTTACGTCGGTTCCTAATTCGGATTGGGGCCAAAAAAACCCGGGAGGATTTATTGTTGGTAGCATAAACTTCCTCCCTTAACCACTACTTCCCCATTTTTTATCACAGTGTCCGTATGGTTCATGCCGTAGTGATATTGCATTTGCATGTAGTTCGGTACATTGAGCAAAAGCAGATCAGCCTTTTTGCCGGGCTCTATGCTACCCACTTCTTCGGCACGATTGATCGCATGTGCTGCATTAATGGTAGCGGCCGTAATGGCTTCAGCCGGTGTTAACCCCATATGCATACATGCAAGATTCATCATAAAAGGCATGGAGCAGGTTGGCGAAGAGCCTGGGTTGCAATCTGTTGATAATGCAACTGGCACGCCCTTATCAATCATGCGGCGTCCCCTGGCAGCTTCAGCCATTAGAAAAAATGCTGTGCCTGGAAGCAGCACACCGATTACTCCTTTTTCAGCCATCATTTCCATGCCTTTATCCGATGCTCTAAGCAAATGATCTGCAGAGATGGCTCCAACTTCAGCGGCAAGCTCTGCCCCCTCATAAGGTTCGATTTCATCCGCATGGATTTTCGGAGTCAGGCCGTACTTCTTTCCTGCTTCAAGAAGTTTTCTTGACTGTTCAGGTGTAAACACGCCTCTTTCGCAGAAAATATCGTTGAATTCAGCAAGCTTTTCTTCCGCGACTTTTGGCAGCATTTCTTCAATGACCAAGTTAATAAAAGCATCAGGATTTTCTTTGTATTCTGCAGGTACCGCATGTGCCCCCATAAAGGTGCGGACAACCTCCACCGGATGCAGCTCATCCGCTTTCCGGGCTGCTGTCAATTGTTTTCGCTCTGTTTCCCAATCTAATCCGTATCCGCTTTTTGCTTCAATCGTGGTAACTCCGTGCTTTAGAAAGCGATCAAGGCGTACAAGACTTGCATCTACTAATTCTTCTTCAGATGCAGTTCTGGTCATAGAAGTGGTGGCATGGATACCTCCGCCATTATTCATAATTTCCATATACGTCGCCCCGTTCAGGCGCATATTGAATTCCTCTTCTCTGCTGCCTGCATAAACAAGGTGTGTATGCGGATCAACTAATCCTGGAAGGAGGATTTTCCCTTTGGCGTTAATGATTTCAGCTTCGTTAAGCCTGTTTTGATATTCTGCTTCAAGTTCAGCAGTTGTCCCTGCGGATTTGATTCTTCCTTCTTCAACCCATACCGCCCCATCTTCAATAATAAAAAGCTCACTCATTTTTTCTTTAGTCAGCGGCTGTTTGGAGCTGCCTTTCATAGTAATCATTTGATTTGCCTGTTTGATAAAAATAGGTTTTGAGTGCATTTTTGTAGTGCCTCCTTAAAAAATGGAAGATCCAATCCGCACAAATATTGGATTGGAGAGCTTCCTCATCGAATAAATTATGTCGTATTTGCTAGTGTTAGAGCTTTATTTCATCATTGGAATGTTTACGCCTTTTTCTTTGGCCGTTTTAATAGCGAGATCATAGCCTGCATCTACATGTCGTACGATTCCCATTCCAGGGTCAGTAGTGAGGACACGTTCAAGACGCTGCTCTGCTTCCTTTGTGCCGTCTGCCACAATAACCATTCCTGCATGAAGGGAATAGCCCATTCCTACGCCGCCTCCATGGTGGACGGAAACCCAGCTTGCACCGCCGACTGCATTGATCAGCGCATTCAGGATTGGCCAGTCTGCCACTGCATCACTGCCGTCCTTCATGGCTTCTGTCTCACGGTTTGGAGAGGCAACTGAACCAGAATCCAGATGATCACGGCCGATAACAATCGGTGCTTTAAGTTCTCCGCGAGCTACCATATCATTGATGATTTTTCCAAATCTTGCGCGCTCCCCATAACCAAGCCAGCAAATTCTGGAAGGAAGTCCCTGGAATTGGATTTTCTCACGTGCCATTTTGATCCATTTGCAAAGGTGTTCGTTATCCGCAAATTCACGCAGGATTACTTCATCTGTTTTATAGATATCCTCAGGGTCTCCAGATAATGCTACCCAGCGGAAAGGCCCTTTTCCTTCGCAGAATAGTGGACGGATATAGGCAGGCACGAATCCAGGAAAATCAAAAGCATTCTCGATGCCTTCATCTTTTGCGACCTGACGGATATTGTTGCCGTAGTCAAATGTAACGGCGCCCTTCTTCTGCATATCCAGCATAGCCTGAACATGGACAGCCATGCTGGCTTTTGATTTCTGAACATATTCAGCAGCATCCTCCTTCCGCAGAACAGCTGCCTCCTCTAAAGAATAGCCAATTGGAACATAGCCATTTAAAGGATCATGTGCAGAAGTCTGGTCAGTCAGGACATCAGGAATGAAGTTCATTTTAAGCATTTTTGGAAGAATTTCAGCTGCATTTCCTAATAGACCAATAGAAAGCGGACGGCCTTCCTGCTTTGCCTCTGTTGCCAATTTAATAGCTTCTTCAATTGTATAAACCTTTGTATCCAGATATTTAGTTTCTAGCCTGCGGTCAATGCGGTATTCATCCACATCAATGGCAATGCAGACACCATCATTCATGGTCACTGCAAGCGGCTGAGCTCCGCCCATTCCGCCAAGGCCTGCTGTCAAAGTTATCGTTTGTTTCAGTGAGCCGGTGAAGTGCTGTCTGCCAAGCTCTGCAAAAGTTTCATATGTTCCCTGAACGATCCCTTGGCTTCCGATGTAAATCCAGCTTCCGGCTGTCATTTGCCCATACATCATAAGGCCTTTCTTATCAAGCTCATGGAAGGTATCCCAGTTTGCCCAGGCAGGCACCAGATTTGAATTGGCAATCAATACTTTTGGTGCATCTTTATGTGATTTAAAGACGGCAACCGGCTTTCCGGATTGAACCAGAAGTGTTTCATCGTCCTCTAATTCATGCAGAGTTTTCACAATCGCATCATAGCAATCCCAATTACGGGCAGCCTTCCCAATGCCTCCGTAAACAACCAGTTCTTCCGGAATCTCTGCAACCTCTTTGTTTAAGTTATTCATTAACATGCGGAGTGCCGCTTCTTGGATCCAGCCCTTTGCATGAAGCTCACTGCCTTGATAATTTTTAATTTCTCTTTTTGTTTCCGCTTTCATTGTTATCCCTCCAATGTTATCTCATATTTAGATTTTATAATGAGAACTATCTGAAAAGTAGGATAATTAGGTTTGATTTTTTATAAAAATATAAGATTTTGGCAGTTGATTTTAATATTTTTTATACTTATATTGGTGTTTTTATAAATTAATACAAAAATAATAACCTCCCTTTACAAGGAGGTCTTATGCAGGCTTTTCCTAAATTGATTAGGCGGCATACCTTTAATTTTACTGAACACTTTATTGAAATATTGCTGATTTCGAAAACCGCAGACGGCTGAGATTTCTTTTATACTCATTTCTGATTCCAACAGCAGCTTGGCAGATTGCCTGATTCGGGTTTCATTGAGAAGCTCCCGAAATGACTTGCCGCATTTTTTTGCAAGTATTGAGCTAATATAATTGGGGTTTCGATCTGCGTATTCAGCTGCCCTTTCAAGGGTGACTGAAGAATCCCAGTAATTTGTCTCTATAAAAAATTGGACTCTGTCAGATAGATCCATCTTCAGCTTCTTATCAGATCGAATACTTTCAAAAATATAAGAAATGAAGCTGATCATTTCGTTAATAATCCGGTAAATCAATGGTGAATACAGGATCGTCTGGAATAAACGAAGGTATTCTTCCTCCATTTCTCCGTCGGCAAGCCGAAATGTCTTCATATGCCTGCGGATCTGTGCGAGAATACTGGTCAGCCGAATTCTGATAAGGCCTGGTTCCGGGTACGGATCTTCCAAAATAAGAAACTCTTTGGAAAACCATGATTTGATCGTTTCCAGATCAGCCTGATTCAGGAAATCAATCCAGCTGCTCTGTTCCTCGGGAGTTAAGAACGGATCTATCGATAGCCATTTAGGTATAGCGGCTTCCTCAATTACCTGATTGAACCCTCTGAAAAAAGTTAACTCCATCAGTTTTCGATTCGCATCATAATGGCTTTTGAGCGTATTCGGCCCTTCCTGAGCTGTATAAATGCTGAGGGCAATTGGTTCTGCAGAGGTTTCCTGCCAATTCCTCATAAATCTGACGCTCTCCTCTTTCCAGGATACGTCCGAGTTTTCAGCAATGATCAGTACCATGTCACTTAAAATAAAATAATCGACCTGTTTATGGAAAGCATAGCTTTCCAGGAAATCATATAACTTTGGAAGCTCGAATATATTCTCCGTTTTTATTCCTATTGACAGAAAAGGCTCTTCCGGTTCCGGTGATTCTAAAAATATATCCTGATAATTAAAGGTTTTTTCCGTAACTATGGTGGAGTTATTTACAGCAGCTGCACTTTTCATCATTTGACGCCTATAAATGTTTCTTGCAGATTTTAATAAAATATCCGCTGAAATGGGCTTAAGTATTAAATCTGCTACACCCATGTCAATAGCTCTCTTTGCCTGTGAAAAGGTCGCTTCCATTGTTAGTGCAATAAGATCAGGCCCTATAATTTGAATCGTTTTTAAGAAAGAGCTATAACCATCTTCCTTTATCAGATCAAGTTCAAAAATCAGCAGATCGGGCTGAAACGTTTCGAGCTTTTTAATAAGCCCTGCTTCATCTTCTGCAGACTCCAATTCCCATGCGTTCATTGAAGATTTCAACAGCCACTCTATACCCTTTGTATCATACTCATCCCGATTGGCCACAAGTACTTTGTACATGCTGCCACATCCTTTTTTAATCTATTATGAAATAATATTTCAGCAGCTGTAAAGAATAAATCGGAAAAATCCTTCAAATAGTAGACAAGTTATGATGCCCTTCCTGCATATCTATATATGGACAACTATTTTTGGAAGGAGCATGAGCATGCCTTTTCTTGTATTAAAGAAACGAAGCATCATTGCATTTGTCATCATATTTTCAGTCATTGTTTCTGCATCTGTATGGTATTTTTCAAAGTCTGACAGTATGACGGTATTCAACCAGAATGAAACTGAAAAAGTCCGGGAAATTCATATGGTGACAGGAGAATTTAAAGCCAAGCTGCCTGATGGAAAGGAAATTGAAGCCTACCGCTGGGATCCGGGAACCATTTTTCTCAAGAAAGGTGAAAAGGTAAACCTGAAAATTTGGGGAGTCAATGGAATGGAGCACCCTTATATTATCGAAGGAACTGATATCAAGGGTGTTGTAAAGAAAGCTGAGGAAACAGTAGTCCCACTTCAATTTGATAAAAAAGGTATATACCGGCTGATTTGCCTTACTCATCCGGATAAGGATAATAGCGGGCCTATGATTGCTTATATTGTGGTAGATTAATGCACAAAAAAGCACCGGATATTCTTCCGGTGCTTTATTATTTACCTCCCTATAAACATCTGTGTCCAATAGTGGCCATAACTTC
The DNA here is from genome assembly GCF_038004385.1 of Cytobacillus sp. FSL R5-0377. Taxonomy (NCBI): domain Bacteria; kingdom Bacillati; phylum Bacillota; class Bacilli; order Caryophanales; family Bacillaceae; genus Cytobacillus; species Cytobacillus sp. FSL R5-0377. Next base: position 205,840 of record NZ_JBBORA010000001.1, on the reverse strand, counting down.
CGCCCTGTGCATATCCCACACCGATTTCTGTGAAATTGGCGGAAAGGATGTTCTTGCGGTGACCTTCGCTGTTCATCCATGCCGTTACAACTTCCTGAGGTGTTTTTTGACCTGCAGCAATGTTTTCTCCAGCAGTTCTGTATGTAATTCCAAAGCTCCTCATCATATCAAACGGGCTTCCGTATGTAGGAGAGTTATGATCAAAATATCTCTTATTAATCATATCCTGAGATTTGTATCTTGCTACTCTCGCAAGCTCCCAATTTGATTTAAGCGGCTTTAATCCGTACTTTGCTCTTTCCTGGTTAACAAGCTGAACCACCTGCTCTTCAACACCTGTTGTGGCTTTTGAAAGAGTAGGGATATTCACCTTTTGCCCTGGATAGATGAAGTTCGGATTTGAAATCTGCCCATTGGCATTGATGATTTCAGGAACCCCAACCTGATACTTCATGGCAATCTTCCACATCGTATCCCCTGACTGAACCGTATGTACTGTTGATGCTTTTGCATCGAAATTGAATCCAAAGACAAGTGCGACAGACAACATTAAAATGAATGAAAGTTTTGATAGTGTTTTCATATTTATATTTAATCAGAAACTCCTGTTCTATTAAACAGGTAATTGTTGGGGCGGAATGTAAGAATTTCATAGTGTATGTTTTTGATGCGAAAACAATTCCAAGTGAATCGGTTTAACGTGTGTGCGGTTATACACAATACCGTAAAGAGGTGTATGTTTGAGTATTAAGATGGCTTTGGTTCTGACGTGAAGCCGCAAACTGGTACTCGTAGTCTTATGTTGGACTGGGTTCTGACACAAATCTGCGATCTGCTTCATTTTGAGTTAAAAGTGTGCCGAGGTTCAAACACAAACTAGCCATCTGCCGCATTTAGAGTCCGAAGTTGCCCAATGTTCAGACACAAAACGGCAACCCGAGGCATTTAGAGTACGAAGTTACCCAAGGTTCAGACGCAAAACGGGGCCCCGAGGCATTTTGTGTCAGAAGTTACCTAGGGTTCTGACACAAAACGGCGCTCTGAGTCATTTTGTGTCCAAAGTGGCCCGAGGTTCTGACACAAAACGGGGCCCTGAGTTATTTTGTGTCCAAAGTAGCCCGAGGTTCTGACACAAAACGGGGCCCCGAGGTCTTTTGTGTCAGAAGTTACCCAAGGTTCAGACGCAAAACGGGGCCCCGAGGTCTTTTGTGTCAGAAGTTACCTAGGGTTCTGACACAAAACGGCGCTCTGAGTCATTTTGTGTCCAAAGTGGCCCGAGGTTCTGACACAAAACGGCGCTCTGAGTCATTTTGTGTCCAAAGTAGCCCGAGGTTCTGACACAAAACGGGGCCCCGAGGTCTTTTGTGTCAGAAGTTACCCAAGGTTCTGACACAAAACGGCGCTCTGAGTCATTTTGTGTCCAAAGTGGCCCGAGGTTCTGACACAAAACGGGGCCCCAAGTCATTTTGTGTCCAAAGTAGCCCGAGGTTCTGACACAAAACGGGGCCCTGAGTCATTTTGTGTCCAAAGTAGCCCGAGGTTCTGACACAAAACGGGGCCCCTAGGCATTTTGTGTCAGAAGTTACCTAGGGTTCTGACACAAAACGGCGCTCTGAGTCATTTTGTGTCCAAAGTGGCCCGAGGTTCAGACACAAAACGGGGCCCCGAGGTCTTTTGTGTCAGAAGTTACCCAAGGTTCAGACGCAAAACGGGGCCCCTAGGCATTTTGTGTCAGAAGTTACCTAGGGTTCTGACACAAAACGGGGCCCTGAGTCATTTTGTGTCCAAAGTAGCCCGAGGTTCAGACACAAAACGGGGCCCTGAGACATTTTGTGTCCAAAGTAGCCCGAGGTTCTGACACAAAACAGCGACCTGCTGCATTCAGTGTCCGAAGTTGCCCAATGTTAAGGCATAAAACGGCGCCTCGCTTCATTTGGAGTCAGAAGCAGGCATTAATTCAACCTGATTTCCATATCACTCCACCCTCATTTAAGCTATAATTAAACCGAGGTGGATAATTATGACAAATGCTTTGAAAAGGCCAAAGTGGCTAGTGTTTGGTGTCCTTTTATCTATGATTCTATTTTCCAACTACATTCTGTACAGGACCACGCTCTTTGGTCCGGTGCCGGACGGAGCGGCGGTTGGCTCCCTGTTTGATTTGCTGGTTGTTGTCCCGCTGTTGACGTATTTCTTTATCCTTCGCAAAAGGTATTCGCTTAAGTATGTAGGGGCAGTTATTTTAGCAGGATACGCAGCTGCTTATTTTATTATCCCTTCCAGTCATTTTTCGCAGTTTGCCTTTCTGCCATATGTAATTGTTGTATCCGAAGCGCTTTTTATTGGACTGGAGCTGTTTATTGCCTATAAGATACTTACCAAGCTGCCTGTACTATTAAAAGAATACCGGAGGCTAAACGGTATAAATTCTCTATTCCTCTTTAATGTTAAGAAGGCAGCCGAATCGCATTTTCCAAATAATAGGTTGGGAACTGTATTAATCACTGAGCTCGTGATGTTTAAATACGCCTTGTTTTCATGGAAAAAGAAGCTGTCTATAAAGAATGGAGATTGTTTCACCTATCATCAAAAAACAAGTGTAAATGCTGTGTACATTATGCTGATCCATGCGATAGCCATTGAATCCATCGGACTTCATTATTGGCTGCATTCGTGGAATGCCATTGTGGCTTATCTCATCTTACTGGCTAATATTTATGGCATTTTGTACTTTTTGGCAGAGATAAACGCCACCCGCTTAACCCCATTCGTACTTTCTGATTCTCATTTGCTGCTCCAGACAGGGTTCTCAAAAAGCATGTATCTTCCATTGGAAGATATTAAAGAAATCAGCTATTATGATGGTCCTGAAAAGTTTAGCAGACAAGAAATGAATGAGATATTTGATGCCAGAGTTCCAGATCTTATTCAGGAAAAGCCATTGTTCGAGATTGTGCTGAAGGGGCCGGCAGAATATGAGCTGATGTACGGAATAAAAAGAAAGGCAAGCCGCATTGTTTTAAATGTGGATGAACCTGAGAAATTTTTTCAGGAAGTTTCAAACAAATTTGCTCAAAAGTAAAAGGAAAATCCCTGAGGATTTTCCTTTTTGCATAGGCTTATTTCCACCAGTCATCGTGCATGGATGCAGGCATCTGGCGCTTATGTTCGGAAACGATGTAACGTTTTTCAATTTTTTCTGCGGCTTCCGGGCTTACTGTTTTGCCTTCGAGGTAGTCATCCAATTCATCATATGAAATACCCAGTTCCGTTTCATCAGCCTGTCCGGGCTTCTGGTCGAGAAGATCGGCAGTTGGCACTTTTAAGTAAAGTCTTTCTTCTGCCCCAAGCTCTTTTAGAAGAGCCTTTCCCTGTCTTTTAGTCAGGCCGGCCAATGGCAGGACATCTGCTCCGCCATCGCCATATTTTGTATAGAATCCTGTCACTGCTTCTGCTGCATGATCTGTTCCGATGACCAGCAAGCCGTATTGGCCGCCGATTGCATATTGGGCGATCATTCTCATGCGGGCTTTTACATTACCTTTGTGATAGTCCTTTAACGGTTCTTCCGGTAATATGCGATCATATTCAGTTTTTACCTCATCAACTGCATTTTTAATGTTAAATACAACTTCACGGTCAGCCTGGATAAAAGAGAGCGCCACCTGTGCATCCTCTTCATCCTGCTGTACACCATAGGGCAGGCGGACTGCCATGAAAGTTGCCTCTTTGCCTTCATTTCGCAGCTCTTCAACGGCAAGCTGCGCAAGTCTTCCAGCAAGAGTGGAATCCTGCCCTCCGCTTATGCCTAGTACATAACCTTTGGCATTCGTTTTGACAAGGTAATCTTTTAAAAACTGGATTCTTTTTTGGATTTCTTCTTTTGGGTTGATCACTGGATTTACATTTAAAGCTTCCATAATTTCTTTTTGTCTGTTCATTGCAGGTTCCTCCCTCTTCTTAAAGCTTCAGTTCTTTAAATTTTGTTTTACCTGGCTGATCATGTTCATTTTATTATCCCAGCACTCCTGGCTCAGGTCGACCGGGTATTCCTCCGGATTTAGAGAACGGCGGTACTCATCCCATAAGACATTAAGATTTTCTTTAGCAAAATTCTGCATCTCTTTTAAGGATGGAACTTTATAGATAAGCTTCCCTTCCTGAAAAATCACTTTATGCAGTTCTCTCGCTTCGAAATTTGTAACAAATTTGCTTACAAACGTATGAACCGGATGGAACATCTTAAGCCTTGGCTCTGCTTGAGGATTCTCATGATCGAGTGCAATATAGTCTCCCTCTGATTTGTGGTTGTCTTTATTGATAATCCGATACACTCTCTTCAGGCCGGGGGTGGTCACTTTTTCCGGATTTCCGCTGATTTTTATTGTATCAGCCATCTTGCCGTCCTCATCTTCTATTGAGACGAGTTTATAAACAGCTCCTAATGCAGGCTGCTCATAAGCCGTGATCAATTTCGTACCTATGCCCCAAATATCAATTTTCGCTCCTTGTGCTTTAAGGTTAATGATGGTGTATTCATCTAAATCATTCGATGCGATGATCTTAGTATCAGGGAAACCTGCAGCATCCAGCATTTTTCTTGCTTCTTTGGACAAATATGCCAAGTCCCCGCTATCCAGTCTTATGCCTTTAAAGTTAATTTGATCTCCCATTTCCTGTGCCACTTTAATGGCGTTCGGGACTCCGGATTTGAGCGTGTCATACGTATCGACGAGAAAAACACAGTCTTTATGTGTCTGGGCGTATTTCATAAAAGCAATATACTCGTCCTTATATGCCTGTACAAAAGAATGGGCATGGGTTCCTGCAGCTGGAATCCCAAATTTTTTGCCCGCTCTTACGTTTGATGTGGCATCAAAGCCGCCAATGTATGCTGCTCTTGTTCCCCAGATGGCAGCGTCCATTTCCTGAGCCCTTCTGGAGCCAAATTCCATTGCTGTCCCATCGCCAATGACTTCTTTTATTCGTGTGGCTTTTGTGGCGATCAAAGTTTGGTAATTTATTATATTTAATAGTGCTGTTTCAATGATCTGAGCTTCTGCCAGCGGAGCTTCTACACGCATAATTGGCTCATTGCCGAAGACAAGCTCTCCTTCTTCCATTGATTTAAGGGTTCCTGAAAAAGTCATGTTTTTCAGATAATCAAGGAAATCATCAGCATAATGCATCTCGTTTTTTAAGTACAGCAGGTCACTTTCGGTGAATCTGAAATTCTCAATATACTCGATTACCCGTTCGAGGCCCGCAAAAACACCATATCCATTCCCAAAAGGGAGCTTCCTAAAATAAACTTCAAAGACCGCTTTTCGATTATGTATCTTGTCTTCCCAATAAGTCTGAGCCATATTTATCTGGTACAAATCAGTATGTAAAGCTATGCTATCATCTGCAAATTCCGTGTGCATAATCGCAACCTCCTGTGACAAAACATCCTGAAAAATTTCCTTTTACTATTTAATATCCCCTATTCACACATTTCTCAACTTAAATGGCTGAAAAATTTGCCTATTATTTTAATAGTAGTGAAGTTCATAGCCTTAAGCAAATTTTTCAGCCTGAATATATACGGATATTTACCTTTTTTACACATTCTCCAATCGCCGTTCGTTTTATAGAACTACTGATATTATCCTGTTATAACACTCAAGAATTATTTCCCGAGGGTCACCTGCTTCAGTGTTATATTAAAATAAGATACCATTCAACACTCCCCTTTTGATGCCAATCACCATCCCTCCGCCCTCCGCATAAGATGTCATGAATTGACAAGGAGGGCTGTGAGATATGGAAAGACGGGGCCTGTTGCCTTTCGTTGTGACCGCATTTTTTGCCGTAATGATTTCTCTCTTTGCTTTTTCGCTAATGGATTCAAAGGATGCAAAGACGCAAAAATCAGAAACCATTCCGGATGTCCAAAGCAAAAGCCATGACAGTGATATTTCGAATGAAGTAAAAAATAATATCAAAGGCAATAAAGCTAATATTAATAACTCAATCGACAACGATTTAAATAATGGCGAAGATAGCCAAATCGATAATAATGTGACGAATGATATTGAAGTCAATGTGGATGTTAATGTAACAAATACGATAAAAAATAAGGCTGATAAAAATCAGGACTCCAGTCAAAAAGGAAATGAAAAGGAAACCAGCAGCAGCGAAAAGAGTAAGGAAAATGACCGAAACGGCCAGTCTGGAGATGATGAAGTCGTTTGGGGTGTAGACTCCGCAAGTCTCACTACAAGCGACTTGCTTTCTTGTGTTCGTGAAAACTTTGGATCTCCTAAAGTATGGGGACGTTATTTAGGTGAAAAAGAAGGCGTATCAGCAGGTATTACACCTGAAGAGGCTGAACTGCTGAAGGAGAATGATATTAAATTACTTGTGATATGGAATCGATTTAATGATGCCACAGGGCTTGAAAATGGACAGAGTGAAGCAAGAGCAGCTGTTCAATTGGCAAAGGAGCTGGGAATCCCTGAGGGTGTCGCAGTTTTTGCGGATATCGAGCCTGATTATTCTGTAGACGCTTCTTTTATAAAAGGCTGGTATCAAGCCATGTCGGAATCACCTTATGAGCCTGGCATTTATGGAGTTTTTGAAAAGGAAAAGGCCTTGAGAAAAGCTTTCGACCAGGCTGCAGCCGGAAACTCTCCCCTTCTTGAAAATACACTCATATGGACTGCTGCACCGAATAAAGGAATCACCGCCCAGACACAGGCACCTGAGTATAAACCTGAAGCTCCGGAAAACTCACTTATTGCAGGCTGGCAGTATGGAATTGAAGCAAAGGCATGCAATATTGATACAAACTTATTCAACAAAGACATTTTAGATATTCTTTGGTAAATAAAAAAGAGCCCCTTTAGGCTCTTTTATAGTTTAAAGCTGTTCTTTAGCATCCCGTTATTCCAAAACTGATTCATGATAAACGGCGTGCCGATAAACACTGGAACGATATAATAGCTGAGCCGGTAGAACATGAGAATTAGAAGACCCAGTTCTGATGGGACTCCCTGAGATTCCAGCCCTATCAAAAATACAAAGTCAAAGGATCCTATTCCCCCGGGGATCATACTTGCAATTCCAGCACAAGCAGAGATGATGACAATCGGGAATAAAACCAAAAATGGAATCGATACTTCCAGGGCTCTGGCGATTCCCCAGATACATATGATAATAAATAGCCACTCCAGCAATGAAACCGTCAGAAGTTCCCCTGCAAACCCCTTTTTGATGTGCTTCGTATTCCAAAAAGACGGCTTAAAGAAGTAGACGCCAAGCAGCAGCGGTGTGTAAGCAGCGACAGCCCATACTGCGAATTTTATTAGTTTTACGTCATCGTATAAATGTAAATCGGTAAATAAAACGACCCATGATAATATGGACAAGCCTGTTAGGTAAAACAGTGACAGCTTGGCAATTACTTTTATATAGGGTGTACTGCCTGTCAGGTAATCTTTATAAAAATAGGACCTGAGTGTAGCTCCTGCCACACCTCCCAGTCCGATAAAGTTAGAGAATGCGTTTGCAGATAGTGAATAAAATAAAAGCTTTTTTTTAGGAACTCTAATTCTGAAAAGCCTTTGCAATATTTCATCATAAAAATACATTGGAAAAAGGGCAACGAGCCCTAATAGAAGGATCAAAAATATTTTGCGCACCGTTAGCCGGTCAACATATAGCTCAAGGAGAGCCCAATTAAAATCAGTGAAAATCCCTTTTGCTTCAAGCATAACAAACAGCAAAATGAATAAGGGTACAAGGAGTTTGGCCAGCGTAATCATTGTTTTTTGTTTGAACAAGGACAAAATACCCCACCATTCATTTAGAGAACTAGAGATAATTTAATCTCCCTGATAGAGTGTATCATATAAAAGCTTAATATATATACTTTTTTACTATTATATTCCTATTTGGTGACAATAGAATGGACAAGAATTAAGTTTTTATAAATAGTTCGGTATCTGTGATTGTTAACAATACAGCGTTCAATTATACTTATTTATGTGAATAGAGGTGAACTTACATCTTTGAATTAGTAATTGAATCGTCTTTTATTTCATCAGACTATACTCTTTATTTAACCTATATCATTGGTTTAGCTGCAAAACTGTTAATCATATGGAAAATTAAGTCTGCATTCTATAATCCCGGATATTTTGGAAATGAGCAAAAGGAATTTGAAAAACTTCCGAAGTTTTGCATGAACCGGCCTTTAGTATGCGATTCGATTCAGTCGTGGATGGCAAAACTGATCCTGAAAAAAGGCGATCAAAGTGATGAGCCGGAAGGTCTCTCTCCTATTTTTTAAAGAAAAAATAGCGGGAGGTTTGCTCTTAATGAAAAAATATAAACTGTTGCTGGCCATTGCCATGATCACCGTATTGCCAGTATTCTTATCTGCCTGTCAGGCTCAAGGAGGACAAGGAACAAGCTTTTTCCATCATTATTTTGTCAGTCCGTTTGCACTGGCCATACATGGAACAGCTGTCTACTTCCATGGAAATTTTGGTTTGGCCATTATCTTCATTACCATTATGATTAGACTGGTATTAATGCCATTAATGCTTAAACAATATAAAAATCAAAGTGTTATGAAAGAAAAAATGGATATGCTAAAACCGGAACTTGATAAAATACAGCAAAAGCTGAAAACAGCGAAAAAACCAGAGGAGCAGCAAAAGCTGCAGCAGGAAATGTTTGGCTTGTATCAGTCGCATGGAGTGAATCCTTTAAATGCTGCGGGATGTCTGCCAATTTTGATTCAAATGCCCATTTTAATGGGGTTCTATTATGCTATAAGAGGAAATCAGGAAATTGCGGCACATTCATTTCTCTGGTTTAATCTGGGTCATTCAGACATTTGGATCACAATCATTGCAGGCATAGTGTACTATCTTCAGTACCGGTTTACGCTAAGCAATATGACTGCACAATCACCGAAGCAAATGAAATTTATGGGTCTATTATCTCCAGTAATGATTATGCTGGTTTCTTTAAATGCCCCGGCAGCTTTGCCGCTATATTGGACTGCAGGTGGAATCTTCTTAGTTTTTCAATCATGGCTTGGCAAGAGATTATATTCAAAAGAAAAAACGGATAATGTGCAGTTTATGTCAGAGTCATAAATACACAGGGAGCGGGCTTAATGCCATGCTCCCTTTTTGTTTAAATAATTGTGAATAACAGTGCCTCTTCTTGGAAAGATAAGGGTGAAAATGATAAGGAGGTAAGTGGATGATTAAGCGTAAATTACTAATCGCAGGCGCACTGTCAGCAGTATTACTTGGAGGCTGTGCCACGAATGACACGGATATGGATGAAACTGCTCAGAGAAACAGAGACCTGACAGAGCCGACGAAGGTGAACGACAGCAACTATGGCGAAAACGGACGCACAACCGAACCGGGAATTGATCTTACCCGTACCCGGACCGGCAATGATAATCAAAATGATTCTCCGAGAATGAAGGTTGCTGATAAAGCTGCCGATAAAATTACTGCTATACCAGAGATCGAGTCTGCGAATGTTATCGTGACAGACAATAATGGCTATGTTGCCGCACGCTTAAATGATGGAAATGGAGAATTGACAAAGGATATTGAAAAGAAGATTTCTGATCAGGTGAAAGCAGTCGATCAGGATATTGATAATGTATATGTTTCTGTTAATCCTGACTTTTATGACCGAATGGCAGGATATTCAGAGGACATTCGGGCCGGTCAGCCTGTAGAAGGGTTTTTTGATGAATTTATAGAAACTGTCCGCCGAATCTTCCCGACACAAAGGTAAAAAGAAAACGGCCCATTACAGGCCGTTTTCTTTATGTGCTTAAGCATCTTGGAAGTAGTCTTTATAAAAACCGCTTACTTTTCCTGAATTATCTACTATGAAATAAAATTCTTCCGTTTCATTTTTCACATCATAAATATTCCCTGCTGTTAAAGCCCGGTTTACAATGTATTTCGCTGCATCTGTGTGCACACATTTTACCTTTTTTAATGTTTCACGTTCCTGCCAGTTTAAATGAATCACCGTTGCCACTCCTTCAAAGTCTGCATTACTTATATGTTTAGTTTTTATTATAATGAATAGGAGCGGTTGTCTGCAACCGGATTATCGTTAGCAGCTGGCATTATTTTCATTATTTTTCTATATTGCTTGATTTTATCTGTCTCAAATGTATAAACTTCACCAGTTAGCGAGTTTTTCATTGTTACATAGTTAATTTCACAGATTTGGTCTATTCGTACAAATTCTAAATGATCATAATGGTCATTACCATATTCCACTTCATAAAAGCCATTATCTGCTAAAATTTCCATTTTGATGACCCTCTTTCTAAGATGATGGCAAAGGTTATATACCACCCGCTTAGCCTGTTTCAAACCACCAAATACAGTTTTGCACGATTTAGCTTATTTTTTCCCATTTACTCAGGTGCATTGGATTTAAGTAAGGTTTTGCCTTCCCCTCCAATACAGCGATATATTCTAATGAGTGGCCGTCCGGATCATAAAAGTAGACTGAGGCAGCCGGCATCCATGTATGGACTATCGGTTCTTCCGGTGATAGGCCAAAGCTTTCCCTGACTAGGATGCCTTTTTCCGTTAAAAACGGAATAACTTCCCGCAGCCTTTCAGCTGAAACAGAAAAGGCAATATGAATTTTCCTTATTGGGGTGTTTTTAGTTTCCCAGATCCCCAGCATGTTCTCTTTGTTTTCGCCAAGAAAGAAAAATGCTGCTTTTCTGTCTCCAATTGTATGCGCTAATTTAAAGCCGATTTTTTCATAAAACTTGATGCTTCTTTCCAGATTTCCTGAGTTGAGATGTGCTTCATATAATTTTGCACCCTGCATCGTAAGGTCCTCCCATTCATATTTAATCTGACTTTATTGTATTAAATATGAAAACCCTGCCATACAGAAAAAAGGATGAACTTGTGCTCATCCTTAAGTCTTACACTATTATGCATCCAACGAAATCTTAACTCCCAGTTTTTCCAGCTGCAGTTCTAGCTTTTTGTAATATTCATCACTTACTCTGCCTCTTGCGCCGCGGAGAATTTCAAGAGCGTAATGGTCTGGGGGTGGCAGCTCCCCTTTTTTATTATAGACATGGAAAGTCAGGACATCTTTGTACCATTTATCCCCTGCCCGGACATTTACAAAGGCAGGACGGTACCATTGCCCGTAAAAGCCTTCCCTTTGGAACAGGTATTCAACAGCTTCATAGGGAAGTTCATATAATACCCCTTCCGTGACTCCGCCATTTTCTATAATGTCTGCCCTTCCTCCATCATCCCTGGAGAACAGGTATTGCATTGAATAACCTTCCAGCACACCACCGCCGATAATCGTTTTGAAATGGTGATCTACCTTTGCCAGGCAAAACCGTTCATCATCCATGCAGGACCCATAAGCAAAATAATAGGTCTTCTCCGGTTTATCCTTCATTAGGCGGTAAAGCTTCCAATCTCCGTGAAGAATTGGTTCAGCCAGCAGGTCATCCCGTGACGAAATATAGACAAGGGCATTTACTTCTCCTTTATCCGTATGGACAGTCTGTTCTGCCCGATCGTACAAATTGTCTTTTCTGCCAGGAATATAATCCTCCAATTCATCCAGATCGGAAAAATGATCCAAATGGACTTCATAAAGCTCCCCATACACTTTTTGTTCCAGAGATGGCTTCATGGAGGGATAGCCAAGTCCAGTATCAAATAATTCACCGTATACCCATGCTTGCTCGGCAATGCAGGGACTTCCTTTTAGTACAAAGTGATTTGATTCATGCATTCTTAAGGTTCCATAAACAAACAATTTTTGTGAATTCATTTGCACATATTCCCCCTAAATTCTCTTTTTTTTTCTAGGCTTCCGTATAAAAATGTTTTTTTTCACTTATCAATGTTGTCTATTGATTGCAGCGAAGGGAGGCTCAAGCTTTCCGCGGAGCGGGCGCCCGAGCCTCCTCGACGCTGCGCGTCTGCGGGTTCTCACCTGTCCCGCTACTCCCGCAGGACATTGATTAAGCTTCCTTGAGTACACACCGCACGAAGAAAATGCGCATGCATTTTCGAGGATCTCGCACCTTCCGCTCCAATCAGCTCTGTAGATATAATACAAATAGCATCAAACATTACGAAAACAGCTTTTTTCTATTATAATAACATTTTTCTGAAGATTCTTTCCAAAAGTATTATTTCGTATTTTTTTTTAGTCTATCAATATTGCCCGTTGATTTCCATCCAGGCTGCTAAGCGTACTGGGCGGGGCGGTAAGTCTCATTGGCGCTGTGTGTCTGGCGTGTTCTCACCTCCATCCTGGATAATGAACATCAACTCAGAAAGCAACAAACTCTGCGAACAAGCCGAAAAAAAGACGGAGAACATCTCCGTCATCCTTGGCATTGGCAGGCATCCAATTTTTTAATTACCGGAAGCCTGCAGCAAATTGGTTTAGTTTTTGAGCTTTTAGGATGTGGCGTTATTGAATCCAATCCCCTCTGTTTATCCTTTAATAAAACTTCCGTTACATACATTTCATCATACATATACTCTCTCTCCTTTTCGACTATCTTTAATATCATTTTAGTTTCCCTTAAGCTTTATCACATTGGCTATGAGGAGGAGATATTTTGAGCCTTTTGAATGAAAGAAGATGGAAATCAAAAAACCTGCGGGAGGATTCCCCGCAGGTTACATACAGCTATTATTTTAATGTATTAGCATTCTCAATAACTTCTTTAGCTTGTTCACGCAATCTGAACTTCTGGATTTTGCCTGAAGCTGTCATTGGATATTCTTTTGTAAATTCTATATAGCGTGGGATTTTATGGCGAGAGATTTTCCCTTTGCAATAATTGCGAAGTTCCTCTGCTGTTAAGTCAGATCCTTCTTTAGCGATTACCCAGGCGACCACTTCTTCCCCATACACAGCATCTGGTACCCCAACCACCTGAACATCCAAAATCTGCGGATGTGTATAAAGGAATTCTTCTATTTCACGCGGATAGATATTTTCTCCGCCGCGGATGATCATATCTTTTAATCTGCCTGTGATTTTACAGTACCCGTTTTCATCCATTACAGCAAGATCCCCAGTATGGAGCCAGCCATCCTCATCAATGGCTTCTTTGGTAGCATCCGGATTTTTATAATACCCCTTCATGACATGGTATCCCCTCGTACACAATTCCCCCTGTACGCCAAAAGGAACCTCGTTATTGGTGCCCGGTGCTACAATTTTCACTTCCACATTTGGCAAAGCCCTGCCGACTGACTCTACTCTCAGCTCAATAGGATCATCTGTCCGAGTCTGGGTAATGACTGGTGATGACTCTGTTTGTCCATAGGCAATGGTTATTTCACTTGCTCCCATCTTTTCAATAACACCTTTCATAACCTCAATAGGACAATTGGAGCCGGCCATGATGCCCGTCCGCAGAGTGGACAGATCATATTTGCTGAAATCAGGATCATTCAATTCTGCGATAAACATTGTCGGCACTCCATGAAGGCCTGTACATTTTTCATCCTGGACCGTCTGCAGAACAGCTTTAGGACTGAATTCCTGCACTGGTAAAATGGTGGCGCCAACAGATATGCATGCCATCGTTCCCAGCACACAGCCGAAGCAATGGAAGAATGGAACAGGAATGCATAGGCGGTCATCTGTAGTTAATCGCATACAATTTGCGATATTATATCCATTGTTAACTATGTTATTGTGGGTCAGCATTACCCCTTTTGGGAATCCTGTCGTTCCTGATGTATATTGCATATTTATGGCATCGTCAGGGTCCAGGCTTTCCAGCCGCTCATCAAGTTCTATGTCTGAAACTGATTCACCCATCCGGATAATATCTTCCCAGCTGTAGGTTCCCGGAAAGCGTTTTTCCCCCATGACAATAACATTTTTTAAGAAAGGAAGTCTTTTGCTTTTCAGCTGCCCAGGCTCGGAATCCTTCAGTTCCGGTACGATACTGTACAGCATTTCTATGTAAGAGGTGTCTCTGAATTTTTCCATCAAAACAATCGTCGTACTGTCGGATTGCTTCAACAGATATTCCAGTTCAGCAGCTTGATAATTTGTATTTACAGTTACAAGGACAGCCCCCATTTTGCCTGTTGAAAACTGGCATGTGAGCCATTCTGGCGTGTTTGTTGACCATGCGGCAATATGCTCCCCTTTTTCAAGGCCCAGCTTCATAAACCCTTTGGCAGCGAGTCTGCAATAGTCATTAAATTCTTTATAACTCATGCGGAGCCCGCGATCGGCATAAACAACTGCTTCATGATCAGGGTGAAGGGCTGCTTTCTCCTCCAGGAGCTTCCCTACTGTTAGATTCAATAATTCCGTCATCCAGAAATCCTCCTTGGTATATGATAAAATCATTCTGCAAAAGATTCCTCTAAGATGCTGATATAAAACGCTTTCATTTTATGTTATCATATATTGCTGAATATTCAATATTTTCATATAGTTAGATTTTATAATTTTTTATAACCTGAAATCAAAAAAACTGCCCTTCATTAAGGAGCAGCAGGTTAAAGCAGAGACTTCGCTCTCAGTATTAAAAATAAAGCCCATTATATAGCGATATTTCCTTGCCAAGGCCTGGAGCTAATTGAACAGCAAAGGGCTTTTCACCCCTTTTTAAAAGGACCTCGCTTGTCCTTCCGACCCCGGATAATGGCTGGCAAAATATCATATTTACTGAACCAATAAGAATGGAGGCTCTTTTTTCTTTTCCGTCACTGCTAATGTAAACATCAGCTTTGGAAGCAGGAAGGATGTCCTGCCATCCTGATGCAGATTTTTCACAGTCATGTGAAGCGATATAAACGGCTGATATTTTTTTATTGCCAAGCTTCTCATCAATGAGACCGAGTTGTCTCAGTTCTTCAAATCGTTTATCATCTTCCATGCCCCAGTCAATGAAGAAAGGGTATTTATAATCGTGATTTTTCTTAATGAAGAGCATTTTCCAAGAAAGGATGCTTCCGTCCCCTCTCTTTCTGCTTCCATCAAAGATTGGAAGCGTCTCAATGCCCTTTTCCGTTAATTCAGCCTGAAGCTTTTCAATATTATTGGTTCGAAAACAAATTTGGCCGATCCCTTCTCCATTCGGGATTTCTTCAAATAGCTGTTTAATAAGCGGATTATCCGTTCTTGAGGCAATATCATTCTTTTCAATTGATAAAAACTCAAGGTATGAATGACCAATGTACAAAAGACTATTATAAGTCCCCCAGTTTTCATGGCTTCCCCCGGGGATTGCCATATATCCATAATCCCTCCATTTTTCAGCAGCAGCAGCCGGCTCACCCTTTATAAAATGCACAATATGATCAAGCGTCAGATTCATATGCAGTTTCTCCCTTTGTTCAAAGTTATAATAAATTTTACCTCTATGGGAAAACACAGTCTACTCTCAGCAGTTAAGAAAAGAATTTGCAGAAAAATGTCATCAGAATGTAATAAATCTTTTCTTTACAAGGGGTTCACAAAATCTTAATTAAGCTTTACAATAATAAAAAATAGAATATTCAATCCATTTAACCAGGAGGTATGCATAATGAAAATTATGAGTAATGAACAGCTGGTCGTCTCGTATCGTGATGCATTGAAATCGGGGTCTGAAAAGGAATGGATTAGGATATTAAAAACGGAGATTCAAAAACGGGGTTTAAGACCGTTTAAAGAGTAAATCTCAAATTCCATATTAGTTTGCCAAATACTTAGTGTATATGTAGAGCGGGAGCTATTCCCGCTTTTTTTATTATCTTCGGATGTATGCTGAAAGTTTATTTGCTTTCTTTATATTTTCATAGTCTTGTTCACTCAACACCCCTAATTTTTTCAGCACCGTACTATACTGCAGTATTTTCATCTGCCTTCTTGTCAAGTTTATCACCCGCTTTTTAATATACTATTCATAACCTGTACTTTGTTTCCTTAATGCAAATAATTTTCCATAGTAAAAAGCGAAGTCTTCCACAAACTGGTCCGCTGCAGTTAGCCGGCTGATATTAATGCTGCTTCACCCTACATATTGATATCTGTACAAAAAAACCAGAGCGTGACTCCGCTCTGGTTTAATATTTTATGCTTCGAATAGAAGGCTTTCCGGATCTTCAATCAGTTCCTTAACACGTTTCAGGAATGTAACTGCTTCTTTTCCATCAACAATACGGTGGTCATATGATAATGCGATATACATCATTGGACGGTTTTCCATTCTTTCAGCATCGATTGCAACCGGACGCAGCTGGATGGAATGCATTCCAAGAATACCAACCTGAGGCCCATTCAGAATAGGCGTTGACATCATGGAGCCAAATACACCGCCATTTGTGATGGTAAAGCTTCCTCCCTGAAGATCTGAAAGGGCAAGCTTATTGTCTCTTGCCTTAACAGCAAGGTCCATGATATCTTTTTCGATTTCAGCAAAGTTCTTGCGGTCTGCGTCACGGACAACCGGAACGACAAGACCTTCAGGAGCTGAAACGGCAATTCCAATGTCATAGAATTTTTTCAGTACGATCTCATTGCCTTGAATTTCAGCATTTAAGTAAGGATTTTTCTTAAGCGCTGCAACGACTGCTTTTGTGAAAAATGACATGAAGCCAAGCTTAACATCATTTTCTTCAAAGAATTTATCTTTCCGCTTCTTGCGAAGGTTCATAACATTAGTCATGTCCACTTCATTGAATGTTGTCAGCATGGCTGCCGTTTGCTGAACTTCTACCAGGCGATTTGCGATAGTCTGGCGTCTGCGGGACATTTTGATACGTTCCACTTCTTTTCCGCCTGAAGACTGTTCAGCAGGTTTGGATGCTGCTGCCGGTTTTGGTGCTGGAGCCTGCTGTTTTGCCTGATTTGGATTGAAGGATTCTACATCCTGAGTTCTGATACGGCCCAGTGGATCTGCTGTCGGAACCTGGCTCAGGTCAATGCCCTTTTCTCTTGCCAACTTGCGTGCTGCAGGTGAGGCGATTGGACGCTGTCCACCTGTTTTTTCTTCAGCAGCTGGCTCTGCTGGCTGCTCCTCTGCCTTCGGTTCTTCGGCCTTTGGCGCTTCAGGCTTTTCTTCCGCTTTTTCCGGTGCAGGTGCAGCTTGTCCGCTTTCGTTAACGACAGCGATGGTTTCACCAACATTCACTGTGTCGCCTTCCTGGGCTTTAATTTCCTGTAAAACTCCGCTGTGTTCAGAAATAATTTCAACATTTACTTTATCCGTTTCAAGTTCGACAACATAGTCACCTTTAGTAACTGTGTCGCCAGGCTGTTTCAGCCATTGTGCCACCGTACCTTCTGTAATGGATTCTGCCAATTCTGGAACTTTGATTTCTGCCACCTTAATTTCCTCCTTCTTGCTTGCATGTCAAAGTGAAAGTCAATCAGCGGGGGTTTTTCCCGCAGTTTGTCATCGCGTTCTCGTGTCGCTAGATCTCTGCCAGCGCTTCGATTAATCAAAGCTAAAAACCCGATTGGCTCAACTAAGCTGCTGCTCGGCATTGGCAAGTCTTACTTTATCTCACCAATCGGGCCCATACGGGATGCTGATTCCCGCTAATTCTATTTCGATTCAATTGTTTGAGTATTAATTTGGGAAGCTATCTGCCCGTTAAGCTTCGATAATGTTTCATCAATTATGCGTGCTTGTTCTTTCTTATGAACAGTCGGGTCACCCTCTGCCGGGCTGGATCGGCGTCTTCTGCCGATGTAGCTGACCTCGATATCACTGCCTGCAATTTCTTTCAGTCTAGGTTCAATGAAATTCCATGCACCCATATTCTTAGGTTCTTCCTGTACCCAAACCATTTCTTCCACATTCGGATAACGGGTTAAAATTTCTTTAATCTGATCCATAGGGAACGGATAGATTTCTTCTACACGTAAAATATGGAACCAGTCCTGCTCCGGGTAGTTTTTCAGATTTTCAGCTAGATCAATTGTGATCTTGCCTGTTCCAAGAATTATGCGTTTCACTTTTTCATGATTTTGGCCTAATCCAGGCTGTTCAATTACGGATCGGAATTCTCCTTCGCTCAATTCCAGTCCATTTGATGCCACAGTCGGATTGCGCAGCAGGCTCTTCGGTGACATGATCACTAACGGACGAACTTCCTCTTTGCCAAGTATGGCAGCCTGTCTTCTTAGAATATGGAAGTACTGAGCTGATGAAGAAAGATTAGCAACAGTCCAGTTATTTTCAGCTGCAAGAGTCAGGAATCGTTCCAGACGCGCACTTGAGTGTTCAGGTCCCTGTCCTTCATATCCGTGCGGAAGGAGCATGACAAGACCTGATTTCTGTCCCCATTTGGCACGGCCGGCAGCAATAAACTGGTCAAACATTACCTGCGCTGCATTGGCAAAGTCACCATATTGAGCTTCCCATAAAACAAGCGTTTCAGGAGCAAAAACATTATATCCATATTCAAAGCCTACAACAGCCGCTTCAGATAAGGGACTATTATGGACAGCGAATGAAGCCTTAGCAGTTGAAAGTTTATGCAAAGGTGAATACGCTTTACCGGTTGTATGATCATGCAGAACAACATTTCTTTGAGCAAATGTTCCTCTCTCAGAATCCTGGCCAGTCAGTCTGACAGGTGTACCGTCAGATAAAATGGTTGCAAATGCCAGCGTCTCTGCAAGGCCCCAGTCAATCTTGCCGTCCCCTTCAAGCGCTTCCAGTCTGCGCTTCAGAATTTTGCCGAGTTTATCAAATACCTTGAAATCCTCCGGCCATTTTAACAATTCTTCATTAATTTGCTTTAGTTTATCAATTGGCACTGCTGTATTAATTTTTGGCAGGCCTTTTTCGACAGTTTCAGGAGGATCGGTTAACTCAGCCTGCTTCTTTTCTTTTGGCACTTTTTCATAGGCAGCCTTCATTCTTTCCAGAACTTCGTTTTGAACGCTTTCAGCTTCCTCTTTGCTGATGATCTTCTCATTTAGAAGCTTATCAGCATACAGCGCTTTCACGGTTGGTCTCTTGCGTACAATATTATACATAAGCGGATTCGTCGTCATTGGCTCGTCCATCTCGTTGTGTCCAAAACGGCGGTATCCGATTAAATCGATCAGGATATCTTTCTGGAATTTAGCACGATACTCGCAGGCAATTCTTGCCGCTGCAACGACTGCTTCTGGTTCGTCAGCATTTACATGCATAATTGGCATTTCATATCCCTTGGCCAGATCACTTGCATATCTGGTAGAGCGTGAATCATGAGATTCTGTAGTGAAGCCGATTGTATTATTGGCAATGATGTGAATCGAACCGCCTGTGTTATACCCGGTCAGCTGTCCGAGATTAAGTGTTTCAGCTACAATACCCTGCCCTGGGAATGCTGCGTCTCCATGAATAATAATGGATAGAGCAGCTTTTGGATCTACCTCCGGGTAACCGGCCTTTGTTCTGTTGTCCTGTGAAGCTCTTGTATATCCTTCAACAAGGGAGCCTACAAATTCAAGGTGGCTTGGATTGTTAGCTAATGTCAGTCTGGCTATGGTTGTATTCTCATCTTTGATTTGTTTATCAAGACCCAGATGGTATTTAACGTCACCTGTCCAGCCGTAATTGATTCCAATGGATCCTTCAGAAGGAACCAGTTCCTTATTTGGCGCATGCTGGAATTCCGCAAAAATCATTTCATAAGGCTTTCCAAGCACATGGGCAAGAACATTCAGCCTGCCTCGGTGAGCCATGCCGATGTTAATTGTTTTCGCACCGTCAGAAACGGATTCAGAAACAATTTCATCCAGCAGCGGAACCATTGTATCAAGGCCCTCAATGGAGAATCTTTTCTGACCGACAAAAGTTTTATGAAGAAACTTTTCAAATTCCTCCACTTCTGTCAGTCTTTTTAATACTTTTAGCTTTTCCGCTTTTGGCATAGACAGCTTGTGGCTGTTGGCGCCTATTTTGCGGCGAAGCCAGTCTTTTTCGTTTTCATCAAATATATGCTGGAATTCAAAAGCAATGGGTCCCATATAAGCGCTCTTCAGGAATTCGATTGCTTCAAGTCCGTTGCGTAAAGGATATGTGGCATCTTTAGTTATGACACCAGCAGGGATCTCTTTTAAGTCATTTTCAGTTAAGCCATATTTGCTTAATTCAAATAAAGCAGTTTCTGATTTATTGTTTCCCAGCGGATAAATATCGGCAGCCAAGTGGCCATATGTACGAATATTATCAGCCAGGCGAATAGCAGCTAGTGTTTTTTCAATCTGTCCGGCATTCATTTGCTGATTTGCTGATGAAGCCAGTGGTGCGGTTTCTTCGCTCATAAGAGGGGAACCGTTTTTTTCAAAGTACTCTTTCATTTCAGGATCAATCGACGACGGATCCTCTAAATATCTTTCATAAAGCTCAATAACGTAGCCAAGGTTCGGGCCATGAAATCCCTGTTCAAAAGGTCCCTCACCATTCGTTGGCTTTTTCATGGAAAATTACCTCCATAACTGTTTTGTAAGTAAATAATTTAATACGTTTTTTCTTCCTAAAAATACAATACCCATCATTTGAACGCATTAACAATTCATTTTTACGAATAATAATATTTTTCAGAGGATAAAACGTTTCCATAGTTATTCTAACACGGAAAATCTACTTGTACAAAGATAAAAACATGAATATAGTGGAAAACTATTAAAAAATTTTTTTAGCAATTACTTATTCTAAAAAAATAATTTGTAAAAGGTTACACCTTTATAAATATGAAATAACCGGGTGGCTTTTTGATTTTTGGAGTTCATTTATTTGTTTAGGCTCTTTTTTCAAAAATTGTTGTTTTTTGTTTATGAATTCTGCCCGTTGATTTCCACTCCAGTCACTTGCTTTCCGCGGGGAGGAATGTGAGCCTCCTCGGCTGCGCCTCCGGGGTCTCACACTTCCCTCTCCTCCCGCAGGACATTGAACAAGCTTCTTCGAATCAACAACGCACGAAGGAAATGCGTCAGCATTTTCGAGGATCAAGTGCCCACAGCGAAGATCAACTCAGCAAATTATACTAAGTTATGCAAAAGCAACAAACTTTAAGAAAACAGCCTTTCCTTAAAATAGTCCACGCTGATTTAAAAAGCAACCATCTGCTTTAAGTGGGAAGAATCTTAGCTCCTTAAGCTTTGCTTTCAGAGTCTTCTGCTCCCTCTTTTCCTGCAGAACATTGAATAAGCTTATAAGACATCCCGCTAAGATATCCAATGCTTTTTATAGGGTCAAGTGCCATTCAATACCAATTACTAACTGAAGCCAAAATAAAAAAGCCGACATGGCGTCCGGCTTAAAAAGTCTCAACTAAGTTAATGTAAATTTGTTTTGCTGCATTTGCTTTTTTTCTGTTTTCTTTTAGGGAAGATTCAATTGCTTCTCTCGTTTCCACAGGAAAATCAAAATGGCCGCAAGTTGTACATTTTTCAAACATTGAACCAGAAACATTTACTTCAATGCCATCCAGGGTCTGGAAAACTGCAGGACCTTCGGATTCGGCAAACCGGTGGCGGCAGTGGCTATGTTCGCGCATATTAGCTTCCCTCCAAGAAAAATGTCATTTGTTCCATTATAAAACAAATATTCTGAACTTTAAAGCGATCTACCTATAACAGTTTATGCCAGATAAAAAGAATAATTTGTATCTTTTTTAGACACATTAAAGTTATTCAAATTCAGGAGGTTTTTCCATGAACATTGGCAGAGCCAAAGAGATTGCTGAGTCTGCTGAAATGCACAATGTTACTTTAAATGGAGTTCCGATCATCATTCAGCATGTAGATGAGCAGACTAAGACAGCACGCATTTACACTAAAGCAGATTCTGAAAAAGAAATGGATGTGCCGGTTAACGATTTAATTGAAGAATGAATAGCCTAAAAAAACTTTCCGATCTGTTAAGGAAAGTTTTTTTAGTCCAGGACTTTGCTTACCCCCCTGGACTCTTGCTGAATATTTTTTATAACATGAAATATTCAAAAAAGTATTGACTGTTAACGGTTTACTGTAGTAAAGTTTAGAGAAAATTTAATAATTGATTTCTTATCCAGAGAGGTCGAGGGTAAGGCCCGACGACGCCTCAGCAACCTTCAATCATTTTTTTGATTGAAAAGGTGCTAATTCCTGCAAGTTTTCAAAAACTTGAAAGATAAGAAGAATGGCTGTTCACATTAAAAAGTCTTCTTCTTATAGAAGGCTTTTTTTTATTATGACGAAGGAGTGTTTATGAGCATGTATAATATTGACACCAAATTAGCGCAAATTGGAAACAGAAGCGAATCCGCAACAGGTGCAGTCAATCCGCCTGTTTACTTTTCCACCGCTTACCGCCATGAAGGCATTGGCCAGTCTACTGGCTTCGACTATAGCCGAACAGGCAATCCGACCCGCCAGCTGCTTGAACAGGCAATCGCCGATTTGGAAAAAGGCGATCAAGGATATGCCTGCAGTTCAGGAATGGCGGCTATACTTACTATTCTCTCACTCTTTCAATCAGGTGATGAATGGATTGTATCCAAAGATCTATACGGTGGTACCTACCGCTTGCTTGAACAGGGCTTCAAAAAGTGGGGACTGGAAAGCAAATATGTGAATACCAGCAATCCTGAAGTTGTTGAAGAGCTTATCACTGAAAAAACAAAAGCTATATTTCTGGAAACCCCAACTAATCCCTTGATGGAAGAGACAGATATTGGGCTGATAGCTGACATCGCAAAACGGCATAATGTTCTCCTGATCGTGGATAACACATTTTATACCCCCCTTCTTCAGCAGCCGCTAAAGCTTGGAGCTGATATTGTCATCCATAGTGCTACAAAATACCTTGGCGGCCATAATGATGTCCTTGCTGGGTTAATTGTCGCAAAAGGCAAGCAGCTATGTGAGGAGCTTGCTATGAACCATAACGCTGCTGGTGCAGTCCTTAGCCCATTTGATTCATGGCTTTTAATCAGAGGCATGAAGACACTTTCTCTTCGCATGGAACGGCATGAGAAAAATGCCAGGGAACTGGCGGCTTTCTTATCAGGACATGAATCCGTTACGGATGTTCTATATCCAGGCAAAGGCGGCATGATTTCGTTCCGGGTACAGGATGAATCCTGGGTGAATCCTTTTCTGCAGAGCCTCTCCCTTATCTCCTTTGCTGAAAGCCTTGGCGGAGTCGAGAGTTTTATCACCTATCCCGCAACACAGACGCATGCGGACATCCCTGAAGAAATCCGCAAGGAAACAGGTGTCTGTAACAGGCTTCTGCGTTTCTCGGTTGGAATCGAAAATGCAGAAGATTTGAAGGCAGATCTAGAACATGCTTTTGCAAAGGTTGTAAAGGAGGCAGTGCGATGAGCTCAAACTATACATTCCAAACGAAATTGCTTCACAATAATCATAAATTCGATCCGGAAACAGGAGCTGTCAGTGTACCGATCCAGCATGCCTCCACCTTTCATCAAAAAGATATTGATGTATTTGGAAAATATGATTACAGCCGCAGTCTGAATCCAACAAGGGAAGCTCTTGAAGAGGTCATTGCGGAGCTTGAAGAAGGAGTCAGAGGATTTGCCTTCTCTTCAGGAATGGCTGCCATTTCTACGGCTTTTCTCCTCTTATCACAGGGAGATCATGTTGTCATAACAGAAGACGTATATGGCGGGACCTATCGCATGACTACCGAAGTCCTGTCCCGTTTTGGCATTGAGCACACATTTGTTGATATGACAAACCTGGAGGAAGTGAAGGAAGCCATCCGTCCCAACACAAAGGTTTTCTATGTTGAGACTCCTTCCAATCCCCTGCTGAAAGTAACTGATATACAGGCCATCAGCCAACTTGCCAAGCAGCATGGAGCCCTGACATTTGTGGATAATACCTTTCTGACCCCTGCCCTGCAAAAACCGCTCTCTTTAGGTGCAGATATCGTGCTTCACAGCGCTACCAAATTTTTATCCGGACATAGCGACGTCGTGGCAGGCCTGGCGGTTGTGAAAGACCCGGAATTAGGAGCAAGACTTTCCTTCCTCCAGAATTCCTTTGGAGCTGTTCTGGGTGTTCAGGATGCCTGGCTTGTCTTAAGAGGCATTAAAACGCTCCAGGTAAGGCTTGACCAGTCTGTGAAATCAGCTAAGAAAATTGCCCGTTTCCTTCATGATCATCCGGAAGTAAAGAAAGTTCATTACCCGGGCTTTGCCGAGCATCCCGGCTATGAAATCCAGAAAAAACAGGCTGTGAATGCAGGTGCTGTTCTTTCATTTGAACTTGAAGATGAACAGGCAATGAGAGCATTTGTGGGAAATGCAAAAATTCCTGTTTTTGCAGTAAGTCTGGGAGCAGTTGAATCCATCCTCTCCTACCCTGCCAAAATGTCGCATGCAGCCATGCCTGCACCTGAAAGAGAACAGCGCGGAATTACAGACAGTCTTCTCCGTCTGTCTGTTGGACTGGAGAGCGCAGATGATATTATAGAAGATTTCAAGGCAGCGTTATCTGCTGCAGAACAATCAAAACAATCGATTTTACAGCGGGGGTGATATGATGAGTTTCCTGGATAAATTAAAGAATGAAATCATCATAGCAGATGGCGCGATGGGAACTCTCCTCTACTCCTATGGCACAGACAGCTGTTTTGAAGAATTGAATCTTTCTCAATCAGAACAAATTCAGCATATCCATGAAGCGTACATAGGCGCGGGGGCTGATTTGATCCAAACCAATACGTATGCGGCCAATTATCTTAAACTGCAGCGATATGGCCTTGAAGACTCTGTGAAAGAAATAAACGGTGCTGCTGCCCGGATCGCCAAAAAAGCTGCCGGTGGCCGCGCGTATGTTGCAGGTACAATTGGCGGGATAAGAGGGTTTAAGCCAAACATGATCACACTGGAGGAAATAAAAAGAAGCTTCCGTGAGCAGCTTTATTGTCTGCTGCTGGAAGGTGTGGACAGCATCTTGCTGGAAACGTATTATGATCTTGAAGAACTTGAGACGGTTCTGGCTATTGCCAGAAAAGAAACCGATTTGCCGATTATCGCACAGGTTTCTCTTCAGGAAGCAGGTGTCCTGCAGAACCAGACTTCCATTTCTGATGCGCTGGCAAGGCTCGACGGCATTGGCGCGGATGTAGTGGGAATCAATTGCCGGCTTGGTCCCCATCATATGCTGAAAACACTCGAAAGTGTACCTTTGCCAAAGCATGCCTATCTGTCTGCATATCCAAATGCCAGTATTCCTGCTTATACGGACGGCAAATTCCATTATGAAGGTGATGCAGAATATTTCCGGCAGTCTGCAATTGAATTTCGGAATCAGGGCGTCCGCCTGCTTGGGGGCTGCTGCGGAACAACACCTGATCATATCAAGGCATTTGCTGATGTTCTAAAAGGACTTCCGCCAATCGAGGAAAAAGAGATCAAAGCAGTTAATAAGGTTATCGTTTCAGAAAAAACGGAATCATCAAGAGAGCTCCCTCCCCTTCAGGATATTGTCAGAGAAAGGCCATCGGTGATTGTTGAGCTCGATCCGCCAAGGAAGCTTGATACTGCCCGCTTTTTTGAAGGTGCCAAAGCATTGAAGGAAGCTGGTATTGATTCTATTACTCTTGCGGATAATTCTCTTGCTTCCCCAAGGGTATGCAACTCTGCACTTGGCTATCTTGTCAAACAGCAGACAGGATTGCGCCCTCTTGTGCATGTAACCTGCAGAGATCGAAACATTATCGGGCTTCAATCCCATTTAATGGGACTGCATGCCCTTGGTTTAAATGATATTCTTGCTGTAACAGGAGACCCGGCCCGTGTCGGTGATTTTCCGGGAGCCTCTTCCGTGTATGATGTATCTTCATTTGAATTGATTAATATGATCAAGCAGTTAAATGAAGGATTATCTTTTTCAGGGAAAGACTTAGGCCAGAAAGCAGCCTTTTCTGTTGCGGGTGCATTTAACCCCAATGTCCGTTCATTGGAAAAAGCTGTTGGAAGGCTGGAAAAGAAAATTGAACACGGTGCAGATTATTTCATTTCACAGCCTGTTTTTTCTGAAGAGAAGCTGCTTGAGGTTCATGAAGCTGTGAAAGATTTAAAAGCACCTGTTTATATAGGCTTAATGCCTCTTACCGGCAGCCGTAATGCGGAGTTTCTTCATAATGAAGTTCCGGGAATCAAGATCTCAGACAGTATTAGAAACAGAATGGCCTCTTTAAAGGATGATCCTGCAAAAGCCGGCGCTGAAGGCATTGCCATTGCCAAGTCGCTTATCGATGCTGCGGCAGAGCTGTTTAATGGCATTTACCTTATCACTCCATTTATGCGCTATGAAATGACTGTCGAGCTATCAAACTATGCCCGTGAGACAACCGAACGGCTTTCAAGGAGGAAACAACATGCGTAAACCATCACTGCAGGAGCAGTTAAAAAAGAAAATCCTGATTATGGACGGAGCAATGGGCACCATGCTTCAGAGAGCCAATCTTTCGGCAGATGATTTCGGCGGCGAGGAATATGAAGGCTGCAACGAGTATTTAAACGTAACGGCACCCTCTGTGATTGAACATATTCATCTAGAATATTTAAAAGCTGGTGCAGACATTATTGAAACCAATACTTTCGGTGCAACCAGCATTGTTCTCGCAGATTATGATCTGGAAGAAAAAGCATATGAATTGAATAAAATTGCTGTAGAAATTGCCAGAGAAGCCACAGACCGCATGTCAACTCCTGAATGGCCGAGATATGTTGCTGGCGCCATGGGACCTACGACGAAAACGCTGAGTGTAACAGGCGGTTCTACATTTGAAGACATGATAGCAGCTTACGAGGAGCAGGCCAGAGGATTAATCGAAGGCGGTGCAGACCTTCTCCTCCTGGAAACCAGCCAGGATATGCTGAATGTAAAAGCTGGATTTATCGGCATCGAAAAGGCATCAGAAAAGACAGGAATTAAACTTCCTCTGATCGTTTCCGGAACGATTGAACCGATGGGCACAACCCTTGCAGGCCAATCGATTGAAGCCTTTTATATTTCGCTTGAACATATGCAGCCGCTGGCAGTTGGACTCAACTGTGCGACAGGACCCGAGTTCATGCAGGACCATATTCGTTCCTTGTCAGGATTGGCTTCTACAGCTGTCAGCTGCTATCCAAATGCCGGATTGCCTGATGAAGAAGGACAGTACCATGAAACACCCGAATCATTGGCGAGCAAGCTTGAGGGGTTTGCCAAGGAAGGCTGGCTGAATATTGTCGGCGGCTGCTGCGGTACCACCCCGGAACATATTCAGTCAATTGCTGAGTCGGTAAAAAATTATAAACCACGTAATTATGAGGGCAATTCCCTTCATAAAGTGTCCGGAATCGAACCTCTGATTTATGACGACCCGACCTTAAGGCCCATTATGGTCGGAGAGCGTACAAATGTTATTGGCTCACGCAAGTTTAAAAGGCTGATTGCTGAAGGAAAGTTCGAGGAAGCGGCTGAGATAGGCCGAGCCCAGGTTAAAGGCGGAGCCCATGTTATTGATATTTGCCTGGCAGATCCTGATCGTGATGAAATGCAGGATGTTGAAAACTTTATCAAGGAATTAGTAAAGAAAATTAAAGTCCCTCTTGTCATTGATTCAACTGACGAGGCAGTTATCGAGAAGGCACTCACCTATTCACAGGGAAAAGCCATCATAAATTCGATTAACCTCGAGGATGGCGAGGAAAGATTCGAGGCAATCGCACCGCTTATCCAACGCTATGGTGCGGCTGTAGTGGTAGGAACAATTGATGAAGAAGGAATGGGTGTTTCGGCGGAACGCAAACTCGAAATTGCAAAGCGTTCCTATGATCTGCTTGTAAATAAATATCATATCCCGCCCCAGGATCTAATTTTTGACCCTCTCGTCTTCCCTGTCGGCACAGGAGATGAACAATACATCGGGTCTGCTAAGGCAACGGTAGATGGAATCAGACTTATTAAAGAGGCTCTTCCGGAGGTACAAACCATTCTGGGTATCAGTAATGTATCATTCGGCCTCCCTCCTGTCGGCAGAGAGATATTGAATTCGGTATTTCTATATCACTGCACCCAGGCGGGACTGGATTATGCGATAGTGAATACGGAAAAGCTTGAACGATTTGCTTCCATTTCCAAGGAAGAGGTTTTAATGGCCGAAAAACTTCTTTTTGAGACTACGGATGAATCACTTGCTGTCTTTACTGATTTTTATCGTGATAAGAAAAAAGAAAGCAAGAGTGTTCTGCCGGATATGACATTGGAGGAACGACTCGCCTATTATATTCTCGAAGGAACTAAAGAAGGGCTCCTGCCTGACCTTGATTTGGCACTGGAAGCATACCCTGCTCCTCTGGATATCATTAATGGGCCTTTAATGAATGGCATGAAGGAAGTAGGAAGATTGTTCAATGATAACCAGCTGATTGTTGCAGAGGTTCTTCAAAGTGCAGAGGTAATGAAAGCTTCTGTTGCTTATCTGGAGCCGCATATGGAAAAAGATGCTGCACAATCTTCGTCAAAGGGTAAAATCATCCTTGCAACCGTTAAAGGAGATGTCCATGATATCGGTAAAAACTTAGTTGATATCATTCTCAGCAATAATGGTTATGAAGTGATAGACCTGGGAATTAAGGTAACTCCTGCTGAACTTATTGAAAACATCAGGCGCGAGAATCCGGATATGGTCGGCCTTTCAGGTTTGCTTGTTAAATCTGCTCAGCAGATGGTCATTACGGCACATGACATGAAGCAGGCTGGAATTGATATTCCGATTTTAGTTGGGGGGGCTGCACTCTCAAGAAAATTCACAGATACAAAAATCTCCAAGGAATACGATGGGCTTGTCCTGTATGCAAAGGATGCCATGAACGGGCTCTCATTAGCCAATCAGCTTCAGGAGCCCGAAGAGGCGGAGAAACTGCGAAGCGAGCAGGCTGAAAAACAGGCAGCCCTGCTGAATGCAGTACCTTTTGACCGGGGATCGGTTGCAGTTGCAGTAAGGCCTAAACCAACTGTCAGCACAAAGGTGCCGGTTTTTGTTCCAAAGGATTTAAAGCGGCATCTGCTGAAAGCATACTCCCTTTCGCATATCGAGCCCTATATTAATAAGCAAATGCTGATTGGCCATCACCTTGGCTTAAAAGGAAACCTGCAAAAGCTGCTTGCTCAAAAAGATGAAAAAGCCATTAAAATTAACACAATGGTTGATGAATTGATTGCTGAAGCTAAAGAAAACAACTGGATAGAGCCAAAAGCCGTTTATCAGTTCTTCCCTGCCCAGTCTGATGGCGATAAGGTTCTTATTTATGCAGAGGATGAAAAAACGGTCATCGAAACATTTGAGTTTCCGCGCCAGGAAACAGAGCCATTCTTATGTCTGGCAGATTTCCTTAAATCAAAAGAGAGCGGTCAAATGGATTATGTATCGTTCTTTACTGTGACAGCCGGGAAAGGGATCCGCAATATAGCAGATCGATTAAAAGCTGAAGGCCGATTCCTGGAAAGCCATGCCCTGCAGTCCCTGGCTTTAGAGACGGCCGAAGGTCTTGCTGAGCTGATCCATCGCCAGATCCGTGATCGCTGGGGTTTCCCAGATCCGGTTGAAATGACGATGAAAGACCGTTTTGCAGCGAAATACCAGGGGCAGCGCTTTTCGTATGGCTATCCTGCATGTCCTGAGCTTGAGGACCAAAAAAAGCTGTTTAAGCTTATTAGCCCTGAGGATATAGGTGTTCAGCTTACTGAAGAATGTATGATGGAGCCTGAAGCCTCGGTATCTGCGATGGTATTTGCCCATCCGGAAGCCAGATATTTTAATGTATTGAGATAATGGGATACCCGGCAAAAAATTGCCGGGTATTTGCCTTTGCCCTTTCTCAGACTTTACAATGTATACATAGCAAGGAGGTTGATTTTTATGAATGTTCTTTGGGATTTAGATGGCACGATTCTGGATACTTGGCCTACTTTGGTTCAGGCTTTTATCGGCATTTCCGGCAAAGAACTCAAACCCGAGGAAGTTCTCTTGCCCCTTAAAAACGGGACAGCTTATCAAAGATTTGATGTTCCTCCTGAAAAAATTAAAGATTTTCGTAAATTGGAAGCAGCTATTAAGCATAATGAGAAGCCATTATTCCCATATGTAAGAGGTATATTAGAACGAAATAACGTAAACGTGCTCGTTACCCATCGAAACCGTCATTCCACAGAGGAGCTGTTGGAGTATTGGAATCTCACAGCCTATTTTGAAAAAGTGATCTGTCCGGAGTATGATGGTTTTTCCTTAAAGCCGCATCCGGAATCTTATGAATATCTTCACCGGCGTTATCATATTGATTTGGCCATTGGCGACCAGGATACAGATTTAATTCCTGCCAGACAAATCGGCATAAAAACCTGTGCGTTCCGCAATCCGAACCCTTATGCAGACTTCTCCATTGATTGTTATTCAAAATTTGAATTTGAGAATTAAAAAACCAGGGACTTCTCATTGAAGAAGTCCCTGGTTATATTCTGAGGGCAGGTTTAATTGGCCGATTTTCGAGTATTAATCCTGATAACTCTTTCTGTTTTTGAATCAAATTCAATATCAATATACAAACCGAACTCTTTGCCGCCATCCTCTATCCACAGCTTGAACTTTTCGATCTCTGTCGTCTGCCTCTTTTCTCTGCCAATATGCAAATAATCAAGGATTTTAGCCCTTGGGTATTTCTCTTTCGCTGTCTCCATAGCCAGTCTGCCCCATTTTGCATATGCTGGTTCCGGTCTCTCTGCATAGGCTTCTCCGGTCAATGCCCGTATGGGAATGTATTCTGTTACAAGCATTAATACCATAAGACTGATCATTAATTTCTTCATCTTAAACCTCTTTTCGGAAAGCTTCTAATCGCTATTGATGTTATTCATAGTTTCTTCCTTCATTCGTTCTTCCTCTTCTTCTACACAAATATAAGCAATTTGCTCTTCCATAAGATGGTGGAGAATATCTTTATCATCCGTACAGGAAACGTCTTTTCTTTTTTCCATTACTTCACTCCTCGCTTTCATTGTAGGTGGATTTACTGAATGAGTTTTTAATGGCTTCAGCTGACGCAGATAACACCTTTTTATCCAAAAATGCCAAATGAAAAACATACATTAATATTGACTTAATAATGAACAGCATAAATAGCTGCAGCTGTGAAAAACGGAGAAGCTTCCAAATCCCCATCTTTTTGAACCAAGTATAAAATAGGCAAAAAAAGCATCAACCACAGCATTCAAAAGAATATACATCAATGGCCTTCCATAAGTCAGTTTTAAAATCCAGATGGACCCTGCAAAAAATGGTCCTAAAACCAATGGAAATTCACCGCTGAGCTTTGAGTGCAAACGAGTTTTAATTGTCCACCATTTGTTCTTTTCAGCAATAATTCCTTCTATCAATACATATAACCCCATAAAGGTTGCTGCCGGATAAAATCGTTTAAAATCCTTCTTGCCTATAAATGGAACAGTCAGCCAGGAAAGGATAATAATAAGCACCAAAAACAGCTTCTTTTTCATCTTACCCCACCTTTTTTTAAAGGTTTTGTATTTAGAGGGAATTTATTCATCCTTTCTGCCTTGTCTAATGAACTTTTTTAGAAATTGGCTGAAAATCGTGTTTTGAAAGTTCCGATATGTGTAATAGATTAACAAGCATAGAAGGAGCTGATCTGCATGCTAACCATGTACAAGTGTAAAAACTTCAATAAAACCGGCAAAGTTCTGCTCCCCAGCAAGTGGCGCAGCCAATTTGGGCTTTTGCCGGGAAAACTGGCGGAATTACGCTTCGATCATGACCAAATTATTATTGAAAAAGCCAATTTGGATTCAACCCACAATAAAAGACTTATTTCTGACAACGGCTCCATCCATATCCCAAAAGAGCTTCAGCAGCTGCTGGAAATAACAGAGGAGGAAGAATATTGCCTTTATATTGATGAAGAAGATGAAAGTTTTATCCTTAAGATGATAACAGAAGACTAAAAAGCTGCGGCCAGTTTCCCAGCAGCAGCTTTTAGCAGATATCTTTTCCCGTTAATTTCGTAAGTGCTATGCAAAACTTTTCCCATCCATTAGGAAAAGCCTGAATCCCCTGACTCTCAAAGATATTTTCCTTTGTAACCAGCTTTACGGACCATGTCACACTATCCAAAATTATTCCCGGATTTTTGTATTCCTCCTGCCACTTCCAAATTTTCAGCCGATATAATTCTTTCTTAAATTCTTCAATGCTCCCTGACACTGCCGGCAGCTCATTTCTTGATGAGAACGAACTTAAATGCCATTCAAAGTAAACAAAACGGCCGTTAATGAAATCCACTTCAATCTTGTACCATGGCCCTGGATAGCCCCCGATACTTACACTTAAAAGAATTGGATCTTTATCAGGGTCAATCGTAACTATATTATTTTTAATATGAAAGAGCTCTCTTTTCCTGCTGATCACTGATTTTACATGTGATAATTCAACAGGTTTCGTGCTGGCTCTCTGATAATTATTTTGCCTGTTCATTTCATCCAGCAAAGAAGGGATTGATATAGCCCCCTTTTTCTCCAGGATGTCCAAAATATTCTCAAAAATGCTCATTGTGTGTTCCTCCATTGAAAAGCAGTGTGGATTTATGTACGAAAGAATGTTTTCTTCCTTAATATCCTTTTTTTCGCCTGTACAAACATTTTGAGGAACTATAGGGGATAGTGAATAAATGATGCCTGCTCATTGCACGCTATGAATCAGGAGGTGCAGCCATGGATCCACTAAAACCAGGAAGCCAAAAACTGCCGGATTTTAAAGAACTGGATGATCGAATGATTGCAAAACATACTTCTGGGCCGACACTGGTAATAAAGACCAATCTTGACCCGGATAATTCAACTGAAGATAATCCCTACTACAAGAATAAAACCGAAAACGATTCAGAAGACTTTCGAGAGTATTTTGAAGAATAAAAGGAAACCGGCAGGCTTGTGTGCCTGCCGGTTTCTCGTATTTAAAAATTGAAGTTGTCGGGGTCCGGACCTATTCGTCTATTTTCATTTAAGCTGCTGATTTTGTCCATATCCTCTGAAGAAAGCTCAAAGTCAAATACATCAGCATTTTCAATGATGCGATGTTCTTTTACAGATTTGGGGATTGTCACAATTTCATTCTGCAGATCCCATCTTAAGATTACCTGTGCAACTGATTTGCCGTACTTTTGGCCAATTTCCTTCAATGCTGCATTTTCAAGAAGCTCTCCCTGTGCGAGCGGTGACCATGCTTCTATCTGAATGTCATGATTCCTGCAGAAGTCCCTAAGCTCAGACTGACTGAGTAAAGGGTGAAGCTCTACCTGATTGACCATTGGCTTTATCTCAGCATCCTTCAATAGATCTTCCAGATGATGAATATGGAAGTTGCTCACACCAATTGCCTTTACTCTCTTCTCTTTATATAGAGTTTCAAGGGCTTTCCATGTTTCTTTATATTTCCCTTTCACAGGCCAGTGAATCAGGTAAAGGTCGATATACTTAAGACCCAGCTTTTCAAGGCTGGTTTCAAATGCATTGATTGTGGAATCATAGCCCTGGTCAGAATTCCAGACCTTCGTGGTAATAAAAAGCTCTTCCCGAGGTACGCCAGCTTCCTTAATTGCCTGGCCTACGCCCTCTTCATTCTGATAGACCGCTGCCGTATCAATGCTTTTATATCCTGCTTTAATAGCTGATTTAACTGACTGGACAACTTCGTCTCCGTTCTCAACCTTAAAAACACCCAGTCCCAGCCAAGGCATTTTGACACCGTTATGTAATGATGCAGCAGATTGTAAATTTTCCATTCTTTCACCTCTTTTATAAAATTGGGTACTGGATAATTTTCTCACATTTCTTTCGGTTAACAAAATTTTTTGCTTTAAAAAAAAACATTGCCGTATGAGGGCAATGCTTGATAAATATATTTAGCCTCCGAAGAAAAAGTCCAGAACATTTCCGGCAGTGGAAGAGTTTTTATTATAAAATTCTGAATACCCGCAGTTTTTACAGTAAACGACCAGAAATCGGTTATGCTGAACATCAAACATTTTGGAAAGTCCAGTACCAGTCATGGCAACTTCTTTTTGGCCGGCGTCACTGCTTCCGCACTTGATACACCCTTTTCTTTCCATACCTTCACCCTTTCAAATGCTTTCTTAATATATACGTGCTAATCGAAACAAGGTTTCAATAAAATTTTACTGTGATTTATATCACATTTTATGTAAGGTAAGTAGTATATACTTGTATTAAAATAATGGATTACGAGCAGGTGAAAAAACGTGCAAGAGTTTAAAACACTATTTGAAGAATTAGGCGGAACTGAAACTATAGACAAACTTGTTGAGGCGTTTTATCCGCGTGTGTATGCAGATCCCGTTTTAAGTCCCCTATTTGAAGGAGACATAGAGGAAATTAAGCGAAAACAAAAAATGTTTCTAACCCAATTTCTTGGAGGACCGCCACTTTACAGCCAGGAGTTCGGTCCGCCGGCCATGAAGCAAAGACATCTTCCATTTGAAATTACCTCATTAAGAGCGCAAAGATGGCTTGCCTGTATGAAGGAGGCCTTTAAGGCGACTGGTCTTGAACAAAATCCTGCTTCTGTCCTTTTCTATGATCGATTAATGCAGGTTGCAGCAATTATGGTAAACAGTCCAGAATGAAAAAAGGACCTTCCGTCCGGAAGGTCCCACATTTATTAAAGTGATTCAAAATATTCTTTTGCATGCTCTGCTGACTGGAACATTTTTACTTTTGTCACTTCTTTTTCATCATATGCAACACCTAAAAATCCATCAGCAAGCTGAAGAATATCTGCTGATGAGGTATTTTCATCTTCAACGACTACTGTTTCTTTCATTTCCAGCTGGCCCTTTTCAGACCATGACTGTACTTCCGCAGAGTAGGTATCTATATTCATACCCTCATCAATACGTTCATCCAGCTCGGCAATTGAGAGTGGCTTTTTTTCCCCTTCGGTGTTAGTAGCTTCATTATATTCCTGGCTGCTGTTTTCTTTCTTTGCGGCTTCATCTTTTTTCTCTTCTCCCCCGCTGCAGGCTGTCAGCATCATGCATGCGGTAAAAGCAAGCATCCATTTACACATTCAGTTTCATCTCCTTCTTTATTTTGTAAGCTAGTATTCTATTACCCCAATTTTCCAGCAGGCACTCATAAAAAAGAAGCATTCCTTAGGAAAGAATGCTTCATCCTTATTTATTTCTGAGTTCTTCCCTATTAAGGGATTGAGGCGGTTTTTCCAGCCAGCCGTTGTCGATCATCAATTTTGCTCCATCGTCAGCAAAATTACCGGCCTTGATCATCATTTTAGCATATTGGATAGCCAGGTCTTTTCGGACACTTGCGCCGATGGCTATTCCGAAGTCCATTACCCCTACCGCTGTTATACTTGAAATGAGAAACATCATTAATTTATCCGAAAAAGGTGCCTTCGTAGAGTCTGTAATCGACCCATCCCATGTGCTTGGATAGGATACATCGTCATTTTTTAACACGTGGAGGAAATATTCAACATGCTCCAGGCTCATGTCATAGCCTTTTTTGAAGTAATTGCTTATCATTTTTTCCTGAGCTACCTGGCTGAAAGCTAAAAGCATGGTTTTGGCAATATTCGAGAGCTCAATATTCGTGCCCAGGTGGGCAATTTCGATGGCCAGCAGCTGACGCTTCTTTCCAATAATTCCACCAAGGAATTGATGGTCTGAAACATACTTTACCTTCTTAGGATATTCAATATAGGGTGATCGAATGAAGAAGCCCTTTTCCTGCATAGCTTCAGACGCCATATCAAATAATTTTTCGGTTTGTTCATAGTATTTTTTAAACATGCTGCGCACGTCTTCTCTAGCGGAGACTGATTTAGCAAGTGAGTAGGCATTCAATCCGGTTCTTCCTAAATGATGCATGAATCTTAGATAGGTTATGTCTGAGAATAATTTAGGAGCGTCAATGTACAGGTCTTCCTCATTAAATCCATCAGGTAAGGGAAATTCCTCCATCTTAAAGAGTGAGGCAATTTCGTCTATGTGATCCTTCGCGATAGTTAGCGCGTAGTTCAATACCGGCAGGACATCCGGGTCTTCATTTGTTTTAATGTAGTGCTTTATACAACAGACTGCTGCTGTATCTGCTATATAGGTATTCCAAAGCATGGCCATTTCGGACGATATTAATTTAGGAATACTGCTGCCGTTCATAAACTCACCAGCCATTTAGGAAAATTATATTTATATACTATAAACTTTATAATAGCCGTTTAATTATAAAGTTATTCAAAAATATGGAAATGGTTTTCCGGTATTAATTTCTATATATGAAAAGCTTTTTTTGTATAAAGTGCTGTTCTTTACCTTTCAATATTATGTGTATTGGAGCAGATTGTTTGAAGAAGAGGCGTCTTTCATGTGGATTGAATCAACTTTTTCAGATTTTCGCTATATATAAGGTGTCTCCCTCCTAAATAAAATGTGTATGTATATTCGAGGATCTCCTGCCTTCCTCTGCAATCAATCAGAAAAAGAACCAGCCGTAAGGCCAGTTCTCTTAGTTTAATTTAACTTCAGTTCTCCTGCTTTTTGGAAAGCATCTGTATGATAGGCATTAATTTTTCCAGGAGATATGCTATAAATGTAGTCACCGATATAAATAAGCCTTTCGATTGCATTTTCCCATTCTTCATAGATTGTTTCTTCTGTCTGATGGGTAATTTTACTTTGGAGCTCGATCCCGTTCTCGACAGTAATTTTGTATATTAACGCACCCTGGAAGTCAAATGTGGATTCAAACTGGCTGCCTTTTTTATTTTGATAGATCGAAATGGGGAGTCCATATAGATTTTTCTTTTTATCCACAAGCAGCGCTTTGTGATCGTAATTTAAAGGGGAATAGGTACCGCGTCCCCCGATGATTTCGTTATCTTTTTCGACAGGATTACTAGTATCACTTACATCGAATAAAGAGATTTTAATACCGTCCGTGGTAATTACAGGCTGGCCGCCAGCTGCTTTTCCTCCGGCAATTTTTGTATCATGTCCAAAGCCTATGAGATGGTTTTCATCCAGGGGGTGCAGGTAATTGCTGAAGCCCGGAATTTTTAATTCTCCGAGAATAGAAGGTTTTTCCGGATTTGAGCCATCAATAACAAAGAGAGGATCGGTTTCCTTGAATGTCACCATATAAATCCGCTCATTCATAAATCTTGCAGAATAAATTCTCTCCCCTTTTGCCAGGTCTTCAAGCTGGCCGATCTGTTTTAAATTCTTATCCAAAATGTAAAGGCTATTGGATGAAGGGTTTCTGACATCCCAGGCTTCCCCTTTAGTTGTTACGACCCTGAAGTTTCCTTTATATTCATCCATTGAAAACTGATTTAAAACGGTTCCTTTTATTTCCGCAGAAGTCTGGAATTCTACCTTTCCGTCTTTTAGATTGAACTTATATATGCTCGTATCCGGATGCGGCATCTTTCTGTCTGCAATCTCTTCATTGTAATGGGTGGCTGCTAAATATAGATTATGTTTGGACATATAAAATTCATTTCCGCTGCCTAAATAGCTAGAGACAGATAATGGCTCCCTGTTGGCTCTTACATTCATCACAGCTATATTAATATAATTTGCTTGATGGGAATCGGGAAAATATTTTATCTTATTGTAATCTACAAACTGCTCTTCCATGCTTTGGGCAGTATCATAGTAGCGGGGGCGCAGGTCTGCATTTTTATGTTTCTCCAATATCCAATATTCGGGATAATAGCTTGTAATTAAATATACTTTTCCATCCATTAGCCTCGAAGCAAGCAGGCTGCCCTCAACCTCTGCCTCTCTGATTTGTTTTGGCTTTTGTTTATTTTCGATATTATAAACAATTGTTTTGGTGGATTGGTATGCAGGTGCAATCATTTTTTCTGAAGGCACATTTCTAATGTGTTTTCGAACATCTTTATAACTGTGGCCCATAACGATTAATTGATTGTCTTCAATAAATAACTGAAAGGGAGTAAAATCCTCACTGAAGGTTAACTGAGATTCCATTTCCATTTTATCTGCCGGAACAGCTTTGATAATCTGAACTTTATTTTCGGAGATTTTGTAGATGTGGGTTCCGTCTGTTTTTAGTAAATCGGCTTCATCGATACCTGAAACCTGCACATTTGTTCCCGAATAATCTGTCCCTGCGGACTCTGCTGAACTCTTTGCACTGCTATCCTCACTTATTGCCACTTCCCTGTCTAATAGGAAAGTCCTTTCTTCTTTAAGCATTTTTGAAAAAAACCTGTTCAATTCATCTTTTGAACCGATTGCCGGCAATGTATTTATTACTTTAAAGGCTGTTTTTACTGATCCATTTAGATTTTGTCCTCTCTTTGTTTTAATATGATTTGTGATGACCAATGTATAATGCGGTGAATGAAGGTTATATCCTTCATCGGGCGGCTGAACTTCTATGGATTTAAGACTGTTTTTGAGTAAAATTTTTACCTTCTCTTTTTCTCCCTCGTCATTCAGAACATAAACTGAAGCACTGCTAACACTTTCTGGATCAAGTTCCTTTGAAAACGTTACCTCCCATACTTTATTGGATAAAACAATTAATTCTTCCTTACTTTCTGCCAAAGAACTGACTATTGTTAATCTGTTAAAGAAAGGAAACGACGTCAGGATTAGTAATGTTATTGTGATGCCGCCAAACAGAAGCCATTTATTTTTCATAATTGACACCCCTTTTTAAGTAAGTTGACGCGTTGCCTTTTCCAATAGTTACAAATTTTTCAAGAAAAACTTTTCCGAAATGAATGAATTTTCTTGATGATAAGGGTAAAATTTTATTTATTACAATTAAGGAAGAAGGTTTTCATGGTTGCTGGATGAGAGAAACAAAATGAACGGTTTTCTATTGCTGATATTAGCGAATATGATATGGGGAGGTAATTTTGTTATAGGGAGAATGGGTGTCGATTATTTCCCGCCTGTTTTCTTTTCCCTTATGCGCTGGATCATTGCCTTTCTGGTGTTAACCCCTTTTATGATAAAGCAGCTTAAGCATGATTTGGCTATTTTAAAAAAACATAAGCGAATCCTGCTGCTTTTAGCTGTGACGGGTGTTGCCGGCTACAATACGATCATCTATTTTGCACTGCAGTACACCACCTCGATTAATGCGTCGGTGGTCAATAGTACAAGCCCCTTATGTATCGCGCTGCTGGCTGTATTTATTTTAAGAGAAAAGCTTCTGGCACATCAGGCAGCCGGAATCATCCTGTCCGTCTTTGGCATTTTATTTGTCATTTCAAAGGGGTCAATTGATGTGTTTCTTTCATGGAAAATAAATGCCGGTGATTTTTACGTTTTGGCAGCGGTTTTTCTGTGGGCATTGTATTCTGTGATCGGCAAAAAATATGCAGACATCTTGCCTTTGCTGTCGGCTTTTTATGTAACCGTATTTCTTGGTATTTTACTTTTGGCACCTATAAGCATGTTTGAATACATTTGGATGGAAGCGGCAAAACCAGTCTTCACTCTTTCCTCCATAGGAATCTTGCTGTATGTTGGGTTTTTAGCTTCCATTATGGCTTTTCTATCGTGGAATTTTGGAGTTCGAATAATCGGAGCGGCTAAAGCAGGGGTATTTCTGAATCTTCTTCCTGTTTTTGCAATTATCTTCGCGCTGGGGTTTACACAGGAAAAATTGTATTTTTATCAGGTAATTGGCGGTGGAATTGTGATTATCGGCGTAGTCCTATCTTCCAGGAAGTCTTTTCGGTTAAAGAATCATTCACAAAAAAATAATTTTTCAGCATAAAAACTCCCCCTCAGCTCCTGGCTTGGGGGAGTTCCATATATATTACCAATCCTGGGTACGTTCTAATAAATGATCAATTTCCACCTGTCTGATCATATGGCCAAGATCTTCTTCGGCAATTTCCGATGTGGCTTCCAATAGCTGATCAATATCCATTTGCACCAATCTCATAACCAGACCCTCCAATATAGCAATCTATGATTTCTTTCCTGATATACTATTCGCTGTTCAGTTGACAGGTATGGGGGCAGTTGAGAAATATTATTAATTATAAATACCCGGCTTTACGGGATATCAATCATTTAGACAAAAAGTAATTGAATGATTGTTCATTTTTCTCACGCCTCAGCTGGCAGGATAATAGGATATAGTGAGTTTTAAAAAATCTTAAAAGGGTATAGAGTCATAAAATACATTGCTGCTTGAAGGTGTCTATTATGAAATCTAACTTTAGTGATTTTGAAAAGCTATTGGAATCTGCCCTTGATAAAGGGCAAACTGATACAGAAATGACCATCCATCAACTGCTTGATGATATAAAGAGTCAGCTTGAACCTATAATCAATAAAAAGGAAATCGGCTAATAAGCCGATTTCCTTTATTTTGCTGTGAACATTTGTGTCCAATAAGATCCGTCCTCTGTATAACCTACGCCAATATGTGTAAAGCTGCCGTTTAAAATATTTTTCCGATGCCCTTCACTTTCCATCCATGCTTGAACCACTTGTTCGGGACTCTGCTGTCCCATCGCAATGTTTTCACCGGCGGTGCTATAGTTTACCCCAAAATCCCTCATCATATCAAATGGTGAACCATAAGTAGGACTTGTATGGGAAAAGTAATTTTTCTGCTGCATATCGTTTGATTTCGCCTGTGCAACACCGCTTAGGGGTTTATCTGCCTTTAAAGCTTTTAGGCCATTCTTCTCCCGTTCTGCATTGGTTAATTGAATTACTTTTGATTCAAAATTGTTTACCTCATCATTTTGAGCTGCTGGTGCCTGTTCATTTTGTCCTTGAGGAGCCTGTCCGGTCCCTTCCTGTGGGGGGGGTTCTCCAGGTGCCTGAGGCTGCTGGCCCTCTTGGTTAAATGGCTGTGCAGGTTGATCCCCAGCCGGTCCGCCTTGTATTCCTTCATTTTGCTGATTGCCTTCTCCAAACTGAATGAGTGGCATTCCGCCATCTTCTGTTACTTGACTATGAGGAAATTCCCCGCTTGGAGTGGAAGTACTGTAAGAGTTCGGGTCAATTGTGAGGTACCCATTATTTACTTTTTGCAGTTCAAGCGGAGCTGTTCCCCGTCTTTCCCTATCCACATTCACATTATTAGGCTGGCTAATTTCTTGAAGGTCATCCCCGGTTAACTCCCCTGTATCCATTCCCTGCTGCGAATTATTACATGCTGCAAGAGTTAGAATCAGGAAAGCACCAATAAAGAAACTTTTCTTTAATAGCATGGTCTTATTCTCCTTTAAAAAGTGTTAGTTTTACTTTTTTATCATACGGATTAAGACCTAAAGTATAGGTGGAAAATTAGAGAAATCTTCAAGAGCCACATTAAAAGCTTTTGCATAGATTATTTTTAAAAATGACAAGGAGGAAACAGCTTTGAGGCAATATATCATTACAGGCATGAATGGTGCGCATTACTACGGATATCCGCAGATCCAATATGGGCCCTGGTGGCAGGCTATCCATCAGGGATACCCCTTTCACAGTGTTTGGCATCAGAGTCATTTGCACACCGGACATTACATTGTTGTTACTCAGCAGGGATATTATTAAATCAAGTTTCGTTAAGCTTTGTGGTTATCAGATCAAGGCAGTCTAATGGATGGGTCTTCTCCTTGTTTTCATCTTCGGGTCAGCACTCCTGATTTGAGTAAAAAAAATACAAATGGTTCTCTTGCCCCCCTGCTCCAATTATCACGTGTGCAGAAATAAAAAA
Source organism: Cytobacillus sp. FSL R5-0377 (assembly GCF_038004385.1). Taxonomy (NCBI): domain Bacteria; kingdom Bacillati; phylum Bacillota; class Bacilli; order Caryophanales; family Bacillaceae; genus Cytobacillus; species Cytobacillus sp. FSL R5-0377. The sequence continues at coordinate 164,005 of NZ_JBBORA010000001.1, read as the reverse complement.
ACGCATGCCGGAAGACATGCGTTTGTCATATTAAACAGTTTGTGCTGCTGTTTTTTGAATGGCTGTTATTGCTTGTTCAAGCTGGTTTCTGTTCACATCATAGTGAGTAACGAAACGCACATAACTAGGTCCAAAAGTTCCAGATAGAACTCCTTGGGCTTTTAATTTTTCAACAAATTCCGATGAATTCATCTTAAGGTTTTTTACATCGGCCACAATGATATTTGTATCTACCTGATTTACGATTTCAATCCCATTGATTTGGCCTAGTTGCTGTGCAAGATATTGGGCATTTTCATGGTCCTCAGCCAAACGTTCTCTCATTTGTGTTAAAGCAATAATTCCGGGAGCCGCTATGATGCCAGCCTGCCTTAGTCCCCCGCCAAGTCTTTTGCGCCATTTTCTCGCGGCTGTTATAAAATCTCTGTTTCCTGCCAGTATGGATCCGACCGGAGCACCCAGCCCTTTGGATAGGCATACCTGGACAGTGTCGCAATGCTTTGCTAATTCAGAAGCCGGGAGGTTCAGTGCTGCAGCGGCATTGAATAATCGTGCTCCATCTATATGTACGGGAATGTCATTGGAATTTGCGATACGATGAATATCTTTCATATTATCAATGGGAATCACGGCACCGCCTGCTCGATTATGGGTATTTTCAAGGCAAATTAAGCCAGTTTCAGGAAAATGCTGATCCTCTCCCCTGATGGCAAACTCCAAGTCAGCGGGATTCATGGCCCCTCTTGTCCCGTTTAACGTTCTGGTCTGTACACCGGCGAATGCAGATGGAGCTCCGCTTTCATAGTAAAATATATGGCTTTCTGCCTCGAGGATTATTTCATTGCCAGGACGGCAATGTGTTAATATGGCAATCTGGTTTCCTTGTGTTCCGCTTGTTACGAAAAGTGCCGCTTCTTTTCCAAGCACTTCAGCAGCTTTTTCCTCCAGTATATTTATTGAAGGGTCCTCTCCATAAACATCATCTCCAACTTCAGCTTCATAAGCCGCTTTTCTCATTGCTTCAGTCGGCTTTGTGACTGTATCGCTTCTTAAATCAATCATGTCCTCACCCTGTCTCTATCTAATTTTACTTTATGTTACTGCAGTATTCTGTATTTTTCAATAAATAAGAAAGAGCACTTACAGGCTTTTAATCAAAATCATTTTCCTGTTATGAAAAATCCTTTTCTGTCCGAAGAGTCACCTTTTTTGTATATCTTCCTTTATTATTGAAGGCTCTTTTCTTTTCGTATTAATTTTTGTTTTCTGCTTATAGTGTTGTCCGTTGTTGGCCGCTAAGGATGCTCCTTTTCCGCGAGGCTTGCGCCTAAGGCTCCTCGGCGCTGCGCGTCTGCGGGGCCTCACCTGGCCCGCTACCCCCGCTCTAATTATCTCAGTAATTATAATACAAATAGCAACAAAATATACGAAAACAGCCATGGTGAAAATTTCATAAAAAAAGTTCAAAAGTTGTTCAAAAGTTCGATAATGCAGCAGAACCGTTGTTATATTGCTATTTATAGAAAATAAAAAGCGGTTCAAAGTTCTTACATATATTTCCTTTTGATATTTGTCACAACTTTTCACATTTGCTTATGTTAATATCATTTACACAGTGATAACTAAGTTAAATAAAGGTTTCAGGGATGTGCAATTTTGCCAGCAATATATTTTTTTGACATCTTTGTGAAATTGCGCACATTATTTGTGAATTATTTAACAATAGTTTTGTTTAAAGGAGATGAAACATCAGATGAAAAAAATGCTGCTCTCTCTAACAGCTATATTGCCGATGCTTTTGCTCAGCGGCTGTAATATGGTTGTTTTTGAACCGCAGGGTCCTGTAGCCAGAAGCATTACTGAATTAATTAACTGGTCCCTGATCTGGATGCTTCTTGTTGTTGCAGTCGTATTTGGATTATTCGGCTACATTGTTTGGAAATACCGTGAAAAACCTGAGAATAAGGATTATGAACCACCCGAGGAGCATGGGAGTACACTCCTTGAAATTATCTGGACCGGGATTCCGATCTTAATCGTCATTGCGTTAACGATCCCGACCGTTAAAACCCTTTATGCGCTGGAAGAAACACCAAAGGGCTATGAAGAAAAAGAGCCTATTACCATACATGTTACATCTGCTGACTGGAAATGGATTTTCAGTTATCCCGAAGAAGGCATTGAGACAGTGAACTATGTCAATATTCCCGAAGATAGGCCAGTACTCTTCAAAATGACTTCCGCAAGTACCATGCAATCTTTTTGGGTGCCTGCACTTGGCGGACAGAAGTACACCATGCCGAAGATGGAAACAGAATTGTATCTTGTTGCAGATAACCCTGGATCATACGAAGGCCAGAACACGAACTTTAACGGCCGCGGATATGCGGATATGAAATTTGAAGTGCTTGCCCAAACACAGGAAGATTTTGACCAATGGGTTGAAGATGTTAAGGATACAGCACCTAAATTGACAGAGAAAGAGTATGAAGGACTGCTGAAGCCTACTCATTTAGGAAGACTGACATATTCAAATACTCATTTAGAATGGGTAAATCATGCTGATCCTCACTCTAAGGCTTATACAAACCCTGAACTTTACAGAGGCCATGGATACCAGGGCAAGACATTTGAAGAAGACGATAATTACAAAAATGAGAACCCGAATGTAATTGAAGGTCATGGCAAAGACAGCGGCCATGATGACAGTGAAGAAAACCATGGAGGTGGCCATAGTGGGCATTAAATGGGATGAGTTTTTTATTACCGGAGATCCCCTTATACTAGGTTCCCAGATTGCCATTTTGCTGACAATGATTGGTGCAGTGGCAGGGATTACCTATTTGAAAAAATGGAAGTATCTGTGGACAGAATGGCTGACTACTGTTGATCATAAAAAAATAGGTATTATGTATATCATCTCCGCGGTATTAATGTTTTTCCGCGGCGGGATGGACGGCCTGCTGATGAAAGCTCAGACTGCGCGGCCTGAAATGGAATTTTTGAATTCCCAGCACTATAATGAAATCTTTACAACACACGGCGTTATCATGATTCTCTTCATGGCTATGCCGTTCTTGATTGGATTAATGAACGTTGTCATTCCGCTGCAGATTGGTGCACGTGACGTTGCCTTTCCACAGCTGAATGCTCTAAGCTTCTGGCTGTTTTTCAGCGGAGCTATGTTATTCAATATTTCCTTTGTCATTGGAGGATCGCCTGATGCAGGCTGGACTTCCTACTTCCCTCTTGCAGGCAAGGAGTTCAGTCCGGGAATCGGCAATAACTTTTACGCCGTCGCCCTGCAGATTGCCGGTATCGGTACATTAATGACAGGTATAAACTTTATCGTTACGATACTGAAAATGAGAACAAAAGGCATGACACTGATGAAAATGCCGATGTTCACGTGGACTACTTTTGTTACATCAATTCTGATTGTGGCTGCGTTCCCTATTTTCACAGTCGCATTGGCATTGATGACATTCGACCGTCTGTATGGAACACATTTCTTCACGGTATCCGGCGGAGGCATGGATATGCTTTGGGCTAACCTGTTCTGGCTATGGGGCCATCCAGAGGTATATATTGTTGCCCTTCCTGCTTTCGGGATTTTTTCAGAGGTTATTGCGACCTTCTCAAGAAAATCATTGTTTGGCTACAAGTCAATGGTATTTTCCATCCTTGGAATTGCGCTTCTAAGTATGGTTGTATGGGTCCACCATTTCTATACAATGGGATCAGGACCTGCGGTTAACTCATTCTTCTCCATCACGACAATGGCAATAGCCATACCGACCGGAGTTAAGATGTTCAACTGGCTGTTTACGATGCGGAAAGGCCGCATTAAAATTACTTCTGCCATGCTTTGGGCACTTGCATTTGTCCCATGCTTCGTTATCGGCGGGGTTACCGGTGTCATGCTGGCAATGGGTGCAGCAGATTACCAGTATCACAATACATTATTCCTTGTTGCCCACTTCCACTATGTATTAATTCCGGGTGTAGTATTTGCGGTATTCGCCGGTCTTTACTACTGGTGGCCAAAAATGTTCGGCTTCATGCTGAATGAAAGAATCGGCAAATGGCATTTCTGGCTGTTTGTAATCGGCTTTAACGTAACATTCATGCCTATGTTCTTCCTTGGTTTAAACGGAGCTGTAAGACGTGCATACACGTACTCTGCCGAGTCTGGTTTTGCACCTCTATTCATGCTTTCAGCCATTGGTTCAATCGTTCTGGCAGCCGGATTCGCGGTATTCTGCTACAACATTTACTGGAGCATCCGCTATGCAGACAGAAATATTTCAAGCGACCCATGGGATGCTAGAACATTAGAATGGTCTACTGCATCGCCTGTTCAATTCTATAACTTTGCTAAACTGCCGGAAGTCAAATCCCTTGATCCATTCTGGCACATGAAGAAAAAGAATGAAGGCTTAACGTTATATGACAGTGAAATTGAAGAGATTCATATGCCAAGCAATTCTTGGCTGCCGATTTATATGGGTGTCATCTTTGGCATCGCAGGCTTCCTCCTTGTATTTGAATGGCACATTGGTGCAGCAGTCGCTGCGATCGGCATTTTCGCCGGTTTAATCATCCGTTCATTCGATTACAATGAAGGCTTCCATGTTAAAAAAGATGAAATCCATCGAATTGAAAATGCGTGGAGAAAAACAGAAGGAGAGGTGCACGATCATGTCAGCTAAAGTGGATACTTCCCTGCCCCTTGAATATCAGACTGAGCAGGACCGCATGAATATTCTCGGCTTCTGGGTTTTCCTTGGCGCTGAAATCGTTCTATTTGCCACTCTGTTCGGAGTATACGGTGTATTATATGAACGCTTTGCTGGAGGACCAACACATAAGGATATCTTTGTCATCAAGGATGTCATGATTCAGACAGTCCTCCTTTTAACAAGCAGCTTTACAATGGGCATCGCCATTTTTGAAATGCGCCGCCATAACCTGAAAGGGCTAATCACCTGGCTGGTGATTACCCTTGCTCTTGGCGCAGGCTTCCTGTTCATGGAAATCAATGAATTTGTCCATTATGCCCATGAAGGCGCAACGATGCAAACTAGTGCGTTCCTTTCGAGCTTATTCGTTTTGCTTGGAACACACGGTGCCCACGTTACATTGGGTATTGGCTGGGCTACTATGGTTATTATCCAGCTTTTAAAAAGAGGCCTTACCCCTACTACAGCAAGAAAAACGTTTATTATCGGCCTTTACTGGCATTTCCTTGATGTAGTCTGGATCTTTATCTTCACATTTGTTTATCTGAAAGGACTGGTGGCTTAAATGGAACATCATCAATCAAAAAGCTTCCCGATAAGCCATGTCATTGGATTTATTGTTTCTCTTGTGCTGACTTTTGCAGCAGCAGGAATTGCTTTATATACAAACCTCTCTTTTAAAGTGATTATGTGGATCATTGGCTCCCTGGCTGTCGTTCAGGCAGGAATGCAGCTGTTCATGTTCATGCACTTAAGAGAAGGTGAAGACGGCAAGACAAACTTAGTCAATATGATTTATGCGGTATTTATGGTTATTGTTATTGTAGTGGGTTCTATCTGGGTCTTAACTTCTGGACACGCTGCACATTAAATCAGCACATGCCCATCCTCCCAAAGCACCTTTACCTCGAGGGTGCAGGCGCTGGAGCAAGACAGTACAAAAAAACCGGTCTCCCCGTTGGAGGCCGGTTTTATTTGTATTGTCTGATTCCCTTGCTTCCCTTTGTCATTTCTTCCATCACATTGATAAAAAACCCGAATCCGAACAGCAGCATAGACGAAACCATAATACTTAAACCGATGGATAATACATACTCACCAGTGATACCGCTTACAAAAAAGCTTGAAATAAAAACAATAAATCCTATTACAATACCTGCTGCTGTACTATTTCGGAAAAAATGCAAAACGCGCTGCTGTTGAATTGTCATATTTTCATCCCCTTTTATTTAATATTCTAACTATGTTCACAAATTTGTCAAACTTTTTGTCACGAATTTGTCAAAATTATTTTTCAATAAAAAACGCCCTGCATAGGCTGCAGAGCGTTTTTCTACTGATATAGGTTTTTAATGTTCTCCAAATCTTCCTTTAGACTGCAAATTTCCTGACGGGTCAGCATAAGCGGCATTTGATCGTAAAGTGTAATTATTTGCCCTCCCTCATCTTCTTCATGAAGGGTAAGATAATTATACAGAGTTTCACATTGATGTTTGTTGAGGACCGACTGGGTATTGAAGCTTTTTACTTTTTGAATCTCAAAAGCACTGGTTTCCGCATCAAATACGCCAGTTATGATATTTCCCTGCAAAGTATTGGACAAGGTCTTCACTCCCCTTTTTTGAGTAATATACCCATTATTCAGAAGCAATTTCCTAATATATCAAAAAAACTTTGGAAATATCATTTAATTATAATTATATTCTGCAGCATAGTAATCAGATTTACTTTTTACCTAAAGTAAACCCTTCAAATAGCCTCCCGCCAAAGGGTTCAAGCACTTTATCAATCAGGATAACTATCTTTTCAATGTTATTTGTTTTATAAAACGAATCAAATGCTTCAACGAATTCGTCTGCAAGTTCTTTGTCGTGGTGAACTAATGAACGAACAAGCCATTTAGATGATCCAATCCATTTACGATTACTGCGAAGTATGAACTCACCCACTAACTCCCCGAGTTTACTTGCAATAAAAATTCCTTCTCCTCTGTTTTGGCATCCGATTAAATCATCTAGTGCATCTGTGATGAAATATCTCTTCAAATCGATGGTTTTTTTTGATCATGCTTTTGGTCCTTGTTCCAGCAGTTCTTTCGCTTCTTTCTTTATGCCTGCTATAAGACCTGTATCTTTTAGTATCTTCCCTTCACTAACCATTCTTGGCATAGAAGGTTTTGCTTCTTTACAATCACTTTCAAAAAAGAAACGATAAGACGTTAAATTATGTACAAATAGTTCAATATTCCAGCCAAACTCAATGACCGATTCACGATAAGAAGAAACTAAATTATCATCAAAAATGACAAGATCTAAATCAGATGTTTCAGTTGCTTGTCCACGAACAACACTCCCAGCCAATAAAGCTCCCTGACAATTTGGAAAATGTCTTTCAACAAATTGGACGGCAGCTTCTATTGGTTCAGGTCTTTTTTTCATTTTATTTACTCCCTTATAAAGAATCTCACTCACAAACTATAATATTACATGAATTTTCCAAATATCTTGAATTGGAAAGTTTAATCCATTTGACAATAAAAAAGCAGACCAATCACTATGTAAATTAGTCTGCTGAATAAAGCTCTTATCGAATTCGTGGAAATATATCAAAGGAGTTATCAGGAGGCACTTTTGTGAGATTGAAGGCCTTCATCCGATTTTTGAATAATTAATCTTGGTGCCGACGAAATAATGAACACGGCCGCGATTGAGCAGAGAATGGCCGCTCCAAGCATGGTAGCCCCGTTAGCCAGGAAGGAAAAAAGAACCGGCGACATCCCTTTTGGCGCATAGCTTCCGAAGAAAAGAACACCTGCTATAAAATGCCAGAAATACCGGGCGAAGCTTCCGATAAATACTGCCACGACTACCCAGCCAAGCGCTTTCTTCCTGCTGCCGGTGCGCAGCTGATTTTGAATAACACGATAAAACAAGCCGGCAAAACCGATACAAGCAAATGCAACAAAATACTCAATAAATGCCTGAAGCGGAGTGGCAATCCAGGCATCTCCCATGGCGATCTGCAGTATCCCCCATAAGAGTCCTGCAATAAAGCTGACTTTAAATCCTCTTCTAAAGGCCAGAATAAAAATCGGAATCATCGCCACAGATATAGAAATGGATGGCGACAGCTTGATAGATGGCAGAAGATCAAGAATGATAGCGAATGCTGCAAAAAATGAAGCCTCTATCATTGCGATTAAGCTTAATTTCTTCATAAAAAAATCCCCCTTTAGTCTCGAGACGATACCCCAAGGGAGAATAAGCAGACAGAATAGTGCAACTGCCTTTTATTCCACATTCCTGCGCTAGCATTAACTAACAGGTTCAAAGGGTCAGAACAGCGGGCTGTTCACTCTCAGCGATATGCTCCCCTTGTGGCACGTTATTGAATTATTCGCTTTTAGTATATATGAAAGAATTAATGGTGAAAAGAAATTACTCCTCCTCTCCAAAAATATTTTGTTTATCCCACTTGCCTTTTCGATAATACATAAAGGCAATAACACTGCTAATGCCAAAACTGATCCCCATTCCTGCTGCAATTCCCTTATCCCCTATATACTTTGAAAATAGATAAGTTAAAGGATATCGGAGGATCCAGAATGAAATGATATTGAGGATAAGAACTTGAAACATGGCGCCTGAGGCTCTTACCACACCATTCAATACAAAATTAATGCCCAGGAGAGGATAGAAAAAAGCAATGATTTTCAAATATTCAGTGCCATAGTGTACTGATTCTTTATCCTGTATAAACAGGTGCACCCCATACTCTGCAAATAGGAACGTCCCCAAAGCAATGATAAACATGATGGCAAGATTGTAGAGGACTCCGTACAACGCTATTTGATGTACCCGTTCCCATCGATTTCCTCCTATATTTTGACCAGCCATACTATTGACTGCAGTCCCCAATGCCATGGCAGGAAGCATTATGATACTGTCGATCCGCTGTGCTGCACCAAACCCTGCAACGACGTCACTCCCAAAAGAAGTAACGACAGACATAATAGCCATAACGCCAGCCGATATGACAGTCATTTGGAGTCCTGAAGGAATGCCAAGCTTGAAGATCAGCACGGCCTCCTCTTTGTGAGGCCAAGATGGAATTGTAAATGGCGCCAGCTTTTTGCGGAGTATGAATATCATGCCGATCAAAAAGGCGACTCCCTGTGAAAGGATGGTTGCATAGGCGGCCCCATCAATGCCAAGCTGAAATACTGATATAAAAAGAGGATCGAGAATTGCATTTAACACGACAGCTATCAGCACAAAGTACAGGGGGCTTTTGCTGTCTCCGAGTGCTCTTAGTACAGTTCCTATAAAGTTATACCCGAATAAAAACAAAATACCAATGAAGTTAATCTGCAAATACGATGCAGCCTCTCCGGCCATTACGGCAGGTGTGCCCATGAAGGCCAGAATTCTTTCCGCAAGCAGGAATCCGGCTATTCCAAGAACAACCGACAAAATGGTCTGTATGACGGTAAAGGCATTTAAATAACGCTTAAGCCCCTCTGCCTGATCTCCGCCTTTTTGCTGGGATAGAATCGTTAATGCCGCATTGTTTATTCCAATGATAAATGAAAGTACTGTAAAGATTACAGTGCCTGAAATTGCAACAGCCCCCAATGCATCAGCTCCCAGCAGATTCCCAACCCACAGACTATCAATAAATTGATAGGAAACCTGCAGGAGATTAGTGAGCATTATGGGAGTTGAGAACAACAAGAGCTGTTTAAAAATATTTCCTTTTGTAAAGTCCTGCTGAGCCATTTTAACACCTTTTTCCCCTATATATTTCAATATTTTTATCAACAGAAATCGCTTATCCGCTTTTATTATTCACTATTTCACATTCAGTTTCCAATAAAATGGTTTGTACTAGACTTCCCCCCTGTCACATATCTTTCACATTTATTAACCCTATGAACGCTGTTGTAGCACACTTTCTAATGAAGGATATTATTTTTCCATAATTTACAATGTTTAAAAAGAGTTAAGCCCTTTTATTAACAATTTTAATTTCTTATAATGTAGGTATGTTCAATGAGGAGGGAATTGGTTGAAATCACTTTTAAAGAAGCCTTCGACGATTATAACTATTGCATTGGTAGTCACGGTGATTTTGGCGGCGGTTATTTGGACCGTACAAGCAGGAAATAAGGATGTGACAGTCCCGTTTTCTTCTGTGGAAAAAATTATTGCCTCCCAGGATGGAAAGATTGTTACAGTACAGGAATATAAAAATGGGAAACTGCTGATCACAGCTCCTGATGGCGAGTACATCTCTCATGTGCCTCCCAACAGTGATATGGTTGATAAATTAGTAGAAACCTATAATATTCAATATACATTCGCAGCCACAGGGCCCTATACACCTTGGATACTTGGCGGCATAGTCCTTTTGTTCATTGCCATAGGAATTTACCTGTTTAAGTCAGGAAAAGGCGGAATGGGCGCAACAAATACAATGAAGCAAAGTGTATCCAAGCCTAAAGCCCTTCCTGCCATTTCGCTTGAAGATGTAGGCGGAATTCAAGATGAAATGAAAGAGGAAATTATGCAGACTCTTTCGATTTTAAAAGAACCGGAGCGCTCATTAAAAATGGGCATTAAGCCTCCGAAAGGGATTCTTTTATACGGACCTCCCGGAACGGGAAAAACATTGCTGGCTCAGGCAATCGCCAAGGAATTGGGAGCCACATTTTTCTCAACAAGCGGTTCCGGGTTTAATGAATTATTTGTCGGTGTAGGAGCATCCCGAGTCAGAAACCTTTTCCAAAATGCCAGGAAGTATTCTCCTGCTGTCGTCTTTATTGACGAAGTAGATGCACTTGCAGGACGAAGAAAGCAGCATGGCGGAGAAGAAAGTGAAAAAACGTTAACTGAACTGCTGGTCCAGCTGGACGGCGGACACTCCAATGACGGAATATTATTTATTGCCGCCACGAACCGGAAGGATATGCTTGACGAAGCCTTCCTTCGTCCTGGACGGATTGACTTTTCTTTCAATGTCCCTCTTCCTGATACTAAGGGCCGGAGAGAGATCATAAATATTCATACACGAAATAGGCTGCTGGCTGAAGATGTCATGACAACTCTTGGCGATCTGGCAGAAAGCACTTCCGGTTTTTCAGGTGCTGATCTTCATTCCCTGTTCGAAACGGCAAGCCGCAGAGCTGTCCGGAACGGCCAGGAGATTATCTCAAAAGAAGATTTGGATTATGCGCTTGACCGCACTATCCTGGGAACCACCACCCGGGCTTTACAGGATGCCGGAACGAAGCAGCGGGTTGCCATTCATGAAGCTGGCCATGCTTTAGTGGCTGCTTTAACAAAACCGGGTTCCGTCCGGAAAGCAACCATCATTCCGCGTGGCGAAGCACTTGGGTATGTAGCTCCTATTCAAAAAGAACTTCATTTATCAACAACAAGTGAACTTCTTGACCAGGTAGCCATGATTCTCGCTGGCGGGGTAGCAGAACGAATGATACTTGGCGAACACAGCATTGGGGTAAGCGGCGATGTTAAACAAGCGAAGCATATCATCGAGCAAATGGTTGATACGGGGTTACTTGATAACGGATTTGAGCTTACTTTCAACAAAGGCCAAAAAGAAGCCAAAATGCAGGATCTTTTCCAGAAAGCATTGGAAAGATGCGAGTTAATTATTGCGAATCACCAGCCGCAATTTAAAGTCCTGGTAGAGGCCCTTCTTGAGAAGGAAACACTCGAAGGCAGTGAAGTACAGGAAATTGCAGGAGAATTAAAAACTGAATTGGTCATAGCGTAATGTGAAACCGGTCCTCTGAGGGCCGGTTTTTTTATGATAATAGGACATCGGAAATATATTAGGGTAATGTTAAGGATGCCAATTATTTTGAATACAAAAGTAAATAAATGCTTTTATATAAAGGATTCTTCCTCTCTTTTGTTTAATTATTAATATAGATAAAAAATGGAGGAATGGTACTTTTGTATGATTTTATTGCTGACCTGATATTTCACTTTCTGATTATGATGCTGATTCCTTTTATTCATAAAATCTCTTCTCAGTGGAGTGGACGATGGAAGACTTCTGTACCGTTTTTATCTGTTTTAATAATGGCCCTTTTCCTGACAATGACTTTTCCAGTAGAAATTACGGGCGGCCAATTTTTTAATCTGAAATTTATTCCTATTTTTGTCGCATTTTTTTATATTAGCTCGTTTGCAGGATTTTTTACAATATTTGTATTAATTACTTTAAAGGGGTTCCTTTCACCTGAAGATATCTGGATAGCGCTAATAAATTACACTATTATTTCCGTTCTCTTTTTCTATGCGGGAAAATTTTATAAGAACCGTACATTTGGACAAAAAGTCAGTATAGCTGCATTATTCTATCTTCCCATCACCATTACGAGGTTTGTTATTTTCCTCCAAAGGGATATAAACGAAGACGCTGTTTATTTATTATTGTTTTCTGCAGTTTCGATCATAACTCTTTCCATGATCATTTATCTGGTTGAAATGAATCTGCTTCAGGAACAAATAATGCAAAAGGTGAAAAATGCGGAAAAAATCAATGCAATCAGTCAGCTGGCCGCTTCTGTCGCCCATGAAATCAGAAATCCGATGACCACTGTAAAAGGGTTTTTGCAAATGATGAAGGATGAAAAAAATCTTACTGCGAATCAAAAGACGTTTATTAAAGTCTCTTTGGAAGAGCTTGACAGAACTAATCATATAATAAGTGATTTTCTTTCACTTGCACGCCCGGATACTGCAGCTGCAAGGAAGGTTTATCTTTCAGAATTATTATTGGAAGTGGCTGATTTTATGAGGCCTTATGCATTAATGACAAAGGTTGAAATAAAGGCAAGCATTTTTGAAGGCATCTATATTGTTGGTAACCCAAATGAAATGAAACAATTATTTATCAATTTATTGAAGAATAGTATTGAAGCCATGCCTGGCGGAGGAATCCTGGAGATTTCAGCCTACAAGAAAAATACAACTGCAGATATACAAATTAAAGATGAAGGTGTCGGAATGTCTAATGAAACACTTCAAATGCTCGGACAGCCCTATTATTCGACAAAAACAAAAGGAACTGGCTTAGGGCTGATGATAACGTTTGATATTATCAATCGATTGAAAGGAAAATATTTAATCGATAGTACACCGGGCAAAGGAACAACCTTTACGATTTCCCTTCCTTTATTTTACTCTTCTGAAGAGGTTCTGAGCCCTTCATTCCATAACGGAACTGAAAGACAGCATATAAAGGAAAACTAAACCCCAAAACTTAATAATAAACCAATGAAAAAAGCCTCCATAAAAATGAAGGCTTTTTTCATTTATCCCCTGCCGGATGCACGGCCTCTTATAAAGTTTACTACAATGATAATCGCTGCGATTACCAGCAGTATATGAATGATGCCTCCTGCAATTTTAAACATTAATCCCAGAATCCATAATACAAGCAGAATACCTGCAATAGTCCAAAGCATGCCTTTCCTTCCTTCCTGTCGTTTTTACAATATAAATACCCTTAATGTAAAAAGAAAAAACATTGCCGTACTTTTTATCGCCGTTACAATGTTAGGTTTTGCAAGGGATCCCTATTTTTATTCAGGAAGTATTTTATTATGCCGCACTTCTTCCGGGCTCTCTTTTAATAAAGTGGAATGCCCATTCAACCATGAACTGGCAGTTAAAAACGTTCAGGACACCCATTCTGCAAAAGCAAAATAAAATTCAACAAAGCCTTCCGTAATTCAAGCACTATTTGTTTGCATCCATTTTTCGATCATTGCATATACTATATTCACGGCCGCCCACCTCTTCTAACATCGCTTCGTTGCGGGACTAACCAGACCGGAATGTGGGCGGCCTCCTGTATAGGTGACAGGCACCTATACCACTACTAGACCACTTTCACACACACCATTTAAGCTGCAAGCCGCATAGGTATTGCAGCTTTTAATTTATGGCTCATCGTCCATACTGTATCCTAAATTTACTCCAATGAAAAAAATGCCAGGAGCATATCCTGGCAGTCTAACGGTCAGTAAACCCCCGATGACCCGAGGTTTCACTTTATTTTTTATGCATTTTAAACTCAAGGAAAAGCTCATTATAATAAGCGAGCATTCTTTTTCCCAGGTTTTCATAAACCTCCAGACGGGCTGTCATTTCTTCATCAGGATAAAAACGTTCATCAGAAATGGTTTCTTTATCCATATATTTCAGCGCCTCTTTATTTGGCGTTGAATATCCAACATATTCTGTATTTTGTGCCGCATTTTCCGGGTCAAGGATGAAATTCATGAACTTATGTGCGGCTTCCGGGTTTCTCGCAGTCTTAGGGATGACCATATTATCAAACCACAGATTGGAGCCTTCTTCCGGAACAACATATTCGAGATTATCCTTCTCCCACATGAGCTCCTGTGCTGTACCGGACCAGACTACGCCAATTCCGGCTTCATCATTTTCCATCAGCATTCTGATTTCATCTCCAACAATGGCTTTAATGTTAGGTGTAAGACGATCGAGCTTTTCTTTCGCCTCGACTAAATGGTCTTTATTTTTGTCATTAAGAGAATAATGCAGACTATTTAGCCCCATGCCCATTACCTCTCGTGCCCCATCAATCAGCAGAATCTGGTTTTCTAATTCAGGGTCCCATAAATCATTCCAGCTCGTGATTTTTATATCACCTAATATATCGGTGTTATAAAGAATGCCGACTGTGCCCCAGAAATAGGGAATCGAATACTCATTCTTAGGATCAAAAGGCAGGTCCATGAAACGGGGATCAATATATTTCAGGTTTGGAATTTTCGTATGATCCACCGGCAATAGCAGATCTTCTTCCTTCATTTTTTCAATAGCATATTCTGAAGGAACAGCAATGTCATAAGCTGTGCCGCCCTGTTCAATTTTCGTCATCATCGCTTCATTGGAATCGAAGGTTTCATAGATGACTTTAATGCCTGTTTCCTGTTCGAACTTATCCACCAGGTCTGCATCAATGTAATCGCCCCAATTAAAAATGGTCAGCGTATTGCCGCTTGTATAGCCCTGGGAGGAATTCAGACTGGAAACGAAGTACAGCAATGCGATTGAAACGATTAATACGGCCGCTAGTGCCTGAATAAGCTTTTTCATTGCCTTACCCCCATTCCATTCGGCTTCTCATTTCGCTTTGTAATAAAGTAATAGCCTGTAACCAGGATGATGGTAAATAGGAATAGCAAGGCGGATAAAGCGTTGATATTCAGTGAAACTCCCCTTCTTGCCAGAGAATAAATCTCAACAGACAAAGTGGTAAAGCCATTGCCTGTAACAAAGAAAGTGACGGCAAAATCATCGAGAGAATAGGTCAGGGCCATAAAAAAGCCGGCGAATATCCCTGGAGTGATATAAGGGAGAATGACCTTTGTCAGTACATCCAATCTGCTGGCCCCAAGATCCATGGCTGCATATATCATGGATGTGCTCATCTCTTCAATTTTAGGCAAAACCATCAGGACAACGATCGGAACACTAAAGGCGATGTGTGCCAGTAAAACAGAGATAAAGCCAAGCTTAAGTCCGATCATCGTAAAAAGAATTAAAAACGACGCACCGATAATAACATCCGGACTGACAATCAGCACATTATTTAATGAGAGCAGCGTGTTTTTCACTCTGCGTTTTCGTGCATAAGCAATGGCAAGTGCCCCAGCGACTCCAACAATCGTTGATATGGCTGCTGATAAAAGGGCAATAATAACCGTGTTCAAAACAATGATGAGCAATCGTGTATCACTAAACAGCTCCCGGTACCAATCCAAAGTAAATCCTTCGAACTGATACATAGTCCCTCCGCTGTTAAAAGAATAAAAGATCAAATAAAAGATCGGGGCGTATAGAATGACAAAGATAAGAGCCAAATAAAACGCCGGCCATTTCCTGTTCTTTTTCATTATAGGATCCCCCGCTTTCTTCTGCCTGTCAGCACCATAATCAGTACCATGGCGATAATCAGGAAGACGGCAATGGTAGAGCCCATTCCCCAGTCCTGTGTTACAAGGAAATGCTGCTCAATCGCAGTTCCAAGTGTAATGACACGGTTCCCTGCAATCAGTCTTGTCAGCATGAATAATGATAATGCCGGGATAAAGACAATCTGGCATCCTGCTTTCACGCCATCCAGTGTCAAAGGAAAAATAACACGCTTGAATGTTACCCAGGAAGAACCGCCCAAATCATTGGAAGCATCCAAAAGCGTTGGATTCAGCTCATCTAAGGAATTAAATATCGGCAATATCATAAAAGGAAGAAAGATATAGACCGACACAAAGATAAAACTGAAATCAGTAAACAGAATCTGTCTGCCGCCGATTCCCATCACTTCCAGAAAGCTGTTCGCAGCGCCATATGTACCGAAAATGCCAAGGAAAGCATAAGCCTTCAAAAGCAGATTAATCCAGGATGGCAGGATGATCAATAATAGCCACAGCTGCTTATGCTTCGTTTTCGTAAGCAAATACGCTGTCGGATATGCGATCAGCAATGAAAATAACGTAATTAAAAAGGCATACCAAAAGGAGCTTAGAGACATTTTTAAATAAACAGGCGTAAAGAACTTCCGATAATTCTCCATTGTGAAGTGCCCTTCAATATCAAAGAACGAATAATACAGGACAAGCAGCAAAGGCGTGACAACAAATAGCACAATCCAAAGAACATAAGGAATTAAATAAAAATTGCGGGAATTAGTTCTCATGGCTTCCCTCTTCATAGGCTTCCAGGCGCTTATCAAATTCTTCTTCGGTCTCCCCGTGCCTCATGACATGAATTGCTTCAGGGTCGAAGTGGAGGCCAATATCATCCCCGACAGTCGCCTTTTTAGTTGAATGGACGAGCCACTCATTGCCGTCGCTATCATAGCAGCTGATCTCATAATGGACACCCCTAAATAGCTGGGAGTCAACTTTAACCTTCAGCTTCCCATCATCAGGGGCTGTAATAGCGAGATCTTCCGGGCGGATCACAATCTCAACCTCTTCATTCGGCTCAAAGCCTCCGTCAACACATTCAAATAACTTCCCGGCAAACCGAACTTCATAATCCTTGATCATCGTACCTGCAACAATATTGGATTCCCCGATAAAATCAGCTACAAAGCGGTTAATCGGTTCATCATAAATATCAGTAGGCGTTCCACTCTGCTCAATCCTTCCGCTGTTAATCACGAAAATTTCGTCTGACATGGCCAATGCTTCTTCCTGATCATGTGTGACAAAAATAAACGTAATGCCAAGATTTCGCTGCAGCTCCCTTAGCTCATACTGCATTTCGGTGCGCAGCTTCAGGTCAAGTGCGGATAATGGTTCATCCAGGAGAATGACCTCAGGCTCATTGACAATGGCTCTCGCGATGGCAACACGCTGGCGCTGCCCGCCTGACATATCTTTAATTTCCCGGTTTTCGTATCCTTCAAGGTTTACAAACCTTAGCGCTTCTTTTACTTTCCTTTCGATCTCCGTTTTCTTTAATTTTTTTATTTTTAGGCCAAATGCAATGTTTTCAAATACATTCAAATGAGGAAACAGGGCATAATCCTGAAAAACAGTATTTACTTGCCGTTTGTTTGCGGGAACATGATTAATGACTTTTCCACTAAAATAGATATCCCCTTCAGAAGGTTCAGTAAAGCCGGCAATCAGCCGCAATATCGTCGTTTTTCCGCAGCCCGATGGACCTAAAAGGGTATAAAACTTTCCGCGCTCAATTTCAAAGCTGACATTTTTTAATACAGGCGGGTCATTATCATATTTTTTTGTCACCGATTTAAATCGGATAATGGTGTTATCTGTCATCTAACTCTCCCTATCTATAGAAATTTACAGGAAATATGTGAAATATGTATTGTCAAGTTCAAACGTATAATATCATAGATTTCCAATAATCTGTTACAAAATTCAAAAACAAAAATAACCCCGCACCTTGAATGCGGGATTTTCGGATGCTATACTCCCCGCTTATTCCCCCATACATAGGTATGCAGCTGCGGAAGCACTTTAACATCTTTCAGCTCATTGTCCTGAATCGTTTTTTCGATAAGCCAATCATATTTATCAAGCAGTCTTTGCAGTAAATTCCGGTCGTCTGCTGTTACGGTGTCATCATTTCCCACCTGCAGATAAAACGGAACTCCTGGATAGCGCTGATAAACATTTTTGGCATATTCATAATCCTCATCATTAAAAACAACAATCTTAAGTGAAAACTGCTGTTCTTCCCTTCTGCTGCCCTGCAGTTTGTTCACGATCAGATCGAGCACATCGAAGTCCGTATTCATGCCTGAACTTGGCGGCTTTGGGGAGAGTGTGAGTTCATCAATATCATAAAACCAATCCTGCCAGCGGCTTCCCTGTGTTTCCAGGCAGAGCTTAATTTGTTCAGCTTTAAGAAGAGAAATGAACTTACCCAAATTTTTAAGAAGAGCGGGATTGCCGCCTGAAATGGTTACGAATGAAAACCCGTCTCCTCCCAGTTCTTTAAGCTCTTTCCAAATTTCATCCGGGTCCATTTGACGGATGCTGTCTTTCGCACTTCCATCCCAGGTAAAAGAGGAATCACACCAGCTGCAGGAATAATCACAGCCTGCAGTGCGGACAAACATAGTCTTTTGGCCGATGACCATGCCTTCACCCTGAATGGTCGGACCAAATATTTCCAGTACTGGTATCTTACTCAACCTCCATCCACTCCCTTCTGGCTTCCGCATAGCTTGTAGGAGTTTCAAAAAGGCGCACAAATTCTACTCTGGCCCCGTCATATTGCTCTTTTCTGTTTTGCAGGCTTTCCGCCATTTTTTCATAAATCCACACAACCATATTCTCGGCTGTCGTATTCATAGGTGGCAGCGTTTCATTCAGGTACTTGTGATCGAGAAAAATCTCAATCTCTTTTTTCCAGATTTCTTTTATATCCCCGAAATCGATCATTAACCCTCTGTTATCCACAAACCCGCTTAAGCCGAAAATCACCTTATAGGTGTGTCCATGCAGGTTTTTGCACTTACCTTCATAGCAATGCAGATGATGGGCTGAATCAAACGTGAATTCCTTGCTGACCATTACACGCTTGTGATGGTATTTCAACTGATCCGGTTTAATGTCTTCATTAATCTTCTGGAGTTTATCAACAATCCTAAATCCATACATGGCTTAAAGCCCCCCCTTTTCGCTGAGGTATTCTTCAAGGCCCTTTTGTCTTAAATGGCAGGCAGGACACTCACCGCAGCCATCGGCAGGAATGCCGTTATAGCATGTCAGTGTGCTGTTGCGCACATAATCAAGAGCATCCAAGTCATCTGCCAATTTCCATGTCTCCGCTTTATTGAGCCACATTAAAGGTGTATGAATCACAAACTGCCCATCCATCGAGAGATTCAGTGTGACATTCAGTGATTTGATAAAAATATCTCTGCAATCAGGGTAGCCGCTGAAATCTGTCTCACACACCCCGGTAACAATATGCTTGGCATCGATCTGACTGGCAAGCACACCGGCAAAGGACATGAATAAAAGGTTTCTTCCAGGCACAAATGTCGATGGAAGCCCGCCTTCCTCTCCATCCTTTACTTCTATGTCATCACGGGTCAGAGCGTTTGGTGCAAGCTGATTCAATAAGGACATATCAAGGATATGATGCCTGATTCCCAAATCTTCTGCTATTTGGCGGGCACAATCAATTTCAAGCTTGTGCCGCTGATTATAATTAAAAGTAACTGCTTCCACCTCGGCAAAACGTTCTTTTGCCCAGAATAAGCAGGTAGTACTATCTTGTCCGCCGCTGAATACAACGAGTGCTTTATCATTTTTCATATTAAAATTCTCCTTTAAATAGAAAAACAGGACCACTAAGAAAGCAGACCTGTTTTCCTTAGTTTTTTAAAGAGGGTAGCTAGAACCTCTACCGTTTACACGGATTTTCTATTGAACTATCAGTTTATATTATCATCTTTTTCAAGGTTTTAGAAGGTATTACTTGTGTTCAAACAAAAAGTTTTATTATTCAAAATCGTGGAAAAGTAATAATGCATCGCCATTTCATAAGGAGGGATTGAAGCATGATCAGATTTACATCGTCATCACGCTATTCCTTTGGCATTGCGAAAAAAGGGACATTTGCAAGAAGGACTTCAGGGATCCATATTCAGGACAGGTCCACTCTTATGCGTTTGGGATTGCTGCAATAATCGGAACCTGTAAAAAAAGGTGCAGCTATTGCCTGCACCTTTTTTTCGTATTAATTTTCTGAATCGGCCTCCAGCAGGTCCCAGGCTGTAATAAAGCCTTTTGGTTTTTCAGTCGGCTTTCCAGTATCAGTAACAATGATTCCCTCAAGCTTTTCATTTTTATTTCTGGATTCCTCAAACATATCCTCTAAATCAAATATTGAAGTATTCGTGCCGGCAAATGCGATTTGATGCTTGGATTTTTTGTTGAAGAGCTCTTTGATTTTCACTTTTTTCAGCTGGATCGTCTCTTCAGTAAAATGCTCTGCCATCCATTTGACAATATCTGCTGAGGTTAGCAGCCAGGAATATTCCTCTTCCCTTGAGTAGATGGGAAACTGCGAATGAGAGAATTTATTGATTATGGCCAGTACATCTGAAAGCTTTCCATCTTCATAAAAATAAAATACAGGTGTCGCAGCTATGGAAATCGCCGTTTTGGGCTTTTCAAAATGGCCGGCAATCCGTTCGATTTTTTCCACCGTTTCCAGGTGAGGTTCCGCAATATAATAATCCAGATCAATTTTTTCATGGACAATAGCATTCCTCAGCTTGGCAAACTGATGTAAATCATCCTCATATAATCGAATCAGCGAATGGTTTTTCTGTATTTCTATCAGTTTATAAAATTTATCTGTTCTGGCTTGTTTAGCAGATTGTTTCAAGGCTTTGTGAATTCGGTTAAAGGCAGCCTCAAATCTTTCAGATAAGTTCATTTCCGGTTCTGCTCCCATGGTGATCTCTCCCTAATTCATAATATCCTTCTTTATTCCCATATTAGCGGACGATATAAACTTTGAAGAATCTGGGTCAATTTCCGGCAGAATAATTTGCACACATAGAATTTTCAGTCTATTATATGATATTATATTCTTTAGCTGAAGAAGTTGCATAAATATATAAATCTACTAATAATCCTTTTCCTTCTAACCTTATTAAACCTAGACTTTCCTTATTTTAGGAAGAAATAAAGTGTGTATTTTGTCTCTTTGGAAATGGATATTTATTATTACTGAATAATTTTTTTGAATCTTCAGCTCACTATATTTGAAGCGAAAGCCGGTGAAAATATGGAATACACTGTACATCCTTTAGGAGATAATGCAGTTCTTATTGAACTTGGGAATGAAATCAGTGAGGATGCACATCAAAAAGTGCAGACACTGACATCCTTTCTCGAGAAACATCCTCCAGATTGGATGATAGAATACATCCCCGCTTATACCACAGTCACCATTTTTTACAATCCATATGAGATATATCAGCTTTCCGGCGGCCAGCTTCCATTTGATTTCATATGTTCTCTCATAAAACCGCTAATGGAAGAACTGGGAGAAAAAAAGCCAATGGAAGCAAGGATTGTCGAAATCCCGGTTTGCTATGAAGGAGAATTCGGGCCGGATCTTGACTATGTTGCCGAACATAACGGCCTTACCCCTGATGAAGTAATAAACATTCACTCTTCAGGCAGTTACCTGGTCTATATGATTGGCTTTGCGCCAGGCTTCCCTTTTATCGGCGGGATGTCAGAGCAAATTGCCGCACCCCGACGGGATACCCCCCGTTTGAAAATACCTGAGCGAACAGTGGGAATTGCCGGGATGCAGACTGGGATCTACCCCATTGAGACGCCAGGAGGCTGGCAGCTGATCGGGCGTACTCCTGTAAAACTGTTTCGTCCAATGGATGAATCCCCCACCCTTTTAAAAGCTGGAGATAAAATTAAATTCAGGCCAATCAGTCTGGAAGAATACCATCATTGGGAGGAGACGGAGCAATGATTAAAGTGCTAAAGCCTGGACTCCTTTCAAGCATTCAGGATCTTGGGAGAACCGGCTATCAGAAGTTTGGCATCATAGCCAGCGGGGCCATGGATCCTTTTTCACATCGAATGGCCAATCTGCTGGCCGGCAACGAAGAAAATGAGCCTACAATGGAAATAACGATGATGGGTCCTGTCCTGGCATTTGAGGAAGATACATTAATTTCAATCTGCGGCGGAGACCTTTCCCCTTCGATCAATGGCCAGCCTATTCGGACATGGCGGTCCGTTTTTGTGAAAAAAGGCAGTGAACTTAAATTCGGGGGCTGCAAAAAAGGATGCAGAGCCTATTTGGCTGCAGCCGGCGGCTTTGCCGTACCAGAAATAATGAACAGTAAATCTACTTATCTGCGTGCGGGTCTTGGCGGATTTAAAGGAAGAGCATTAAAGTCTGGAGATGTGCTGGAAACAGGCAAACCTTCTCTTCTGTCTTTGAAAATGACGGGATACTTGTCAAAACAGCTCCTTGATAAAAATTTCGTTGAAAACGATTGGGGCATTTCCTCAAAACTCATTCCGGAATATGTGGGGAATCCGGAAATCAGAATCACCAGAGGACGGCAATTTGAATTATTTTCCCATGAAAGCAGGATCCAGCTGTTTAATGATGTTTTTGAAGTGACGGCACAATCGGACAGGATGGGATATAGATTGAAGGGTCTTTCACTTGCACTGTCAGAGCATGCTGAACAAATATCTGAGGCTGTCAATTTTGGGTCCATTCAGGTTCCTCCAGACGGAAATCCGATTGTCCTGCTGGCTGACAGGCAAACAACCGGCGGCTACCCGAAAATTGGGCAGGTTGCTGCGGTTGACCTCCCCCTTCTCGCGCAGGCGAAACCCGGAGATGCTTTGCAATTTACAGAAATAACAAGTGAACAGGCTCAGCAGCTGCTAATTAAGAGAGAAATAGAATTGAAGGAATTAAAACAAGGAATATTATTAAAAATCAGAGGAGGAAATTAACATGCACATTGTAGACATTAACTGTGATATGGGAGAAAGCTTTGGTTCTTACAGGATGGGTCGCGATGAGGAAATCCTGGACCACATTACCTCAGCCAATATTGCCTGCGGCTTCCATGCTGGCGACCCGGCGACAATGCGAAAAACAGTCAGGATGGCGCTTGAGAAAAATGTCGGCCTGGGTGTCCATCCCGGACTTCAGGATTTACACGGGTTCGGCCGCAGGGATATGAATATTACCCCTCAGGAAGCCTATGACCTGGTGGTCTACCAAATTGGCGCTTTATATGCATTTGTTAAATCAGAAGGCGGCAGGCTTCAGCATGTAAAACCGCATGGAGCATTGTTCAACATGGCCTCAAAAAGCGCGCCGTTATCGGAAGCAATCGCAGAAGCAGTATACAAAGTGGATCCGGAACTCATTCTATTCGGTCTCTCTGGTGGCGAATTGGTTAAAGCCGGCAGGAAAATCGGCCTCCGTTCTGCCAATGAAGTATTTTCAGACCGAACTTACCAGGAGGACGGAACGCTGACTTCCAGACGGGAAAGCAATGCCCTTATTACCGATCACAGCGCTGCTGCTCAACAGGTAATCCGCATGGTTAAAGAAGGAAAAGTTCACTGTGTACAGGGCACCGATGTTTCTATCGAGGCCAATACGATCTGTATCCACGGTGACGGGGAAAGCGCTCTGGAGTTTGCCCAATATATTCCGAAGGCACTTAGTGAAGCGGGAATCCAGGTGGCGAAAATTAGTGAGTTTTTGAAATGAAATTAGTTTTATGAAGAATTGGTGACTTGCCGAGCGTGAATGGACTTTATTTGGTTAGTTAGATAGCTTGAACGGCACATAAGGGAGCGGATTGATGCCGTTTGTGGCGGTATGGTCAGCCCGAACGGCCTTAATCGAGCCGAAAAGTGCCGTTTGTGGCGGTATGGTCAGCGCGAATGGCTTTAATCGAGCCGAATAGTACCGTTCATGGCGGAATTGCATCAAGCAGACTATTACCATTCATAACCTACCCGCCAGCATAAATAGCACCCATCAGGCCTTATTGCACTATAAACTAAGTAGACAAATTGAAATATTGGGGGAAAACGAATGAAAAAGCAATCTAATGCCAGTCTATTGCTTGGCGCCGCCTTCTTAATGGCTACGTCAGCCATTGGCCCGGGCTTCCTGACTCAGACGACTGTATTTACAGAAACCCTGCTTGCGAGCTTCGGGTTTGTCATTTTAATTTCTATTATTATTGATATTGGTGCACAGATGAATATCTGGCGAATCATCGCTGTATCTGAAAAACGCGCACAGGATATTGCCAATGATGTACTTCCAGGTCTGGGGTATTTTCTTGCTGCCCTCATTGTCATGGGCGGACTGGCTTTTAATATCGGAAATATTGCCGGTGCCGGGTTAGGTACCAATGTTATTTTCGGCATTTCGCCTGAATTAGGCGCCCTTTTAAGCGGAATTCTGGCAATTGGCATTTTTCTTGTAAAAGAAGCTGGCAGATTAATGGACCGTTTCACACAGATTTTAGGATTTGTCATGATCGGGTTAACTCTTTATGTCATGTTTACAGCACAGCCTCCTGTTGGTGAAGCTGTAGTCAAAACGTTTGTTCCGGATAAAATTGATATCCTTGCCATCATCACACTTGTCGGGGGTACAGTCGGCGGTTATATTACTTTTGCCGGCGGCCACCGCTTAATTGATGCGGGTGTTAAAGGGAAAGCGGCCCTTCCGGAAGTCACAAAGAGCTCTGTAAGTGCAATCGGGATCGCTTCTATCATGCGAATCTTCCTCTTCCTTGCCGCGCTGGGCGTTATTTCACAAGGGCTGGCACTCGATCCATCCAACCCTCCTGCTTCTGTCTTCCAGCTTGCTGCGGGCAATATTGGGTATAAGATATTTGGGGTCGTTATGTGGGCAGCTGCCATAACTTCAGTTGTCGGTGCAGCTTATACTTCAGTCTCATTCATTCGGACATTGAGCACTAACGTCGAGAAATATCATAAATGGGTGATTGTCGGTTTTATCGCCATTTCTACTTTTGTCTTTGTCTTAATTGGAAAACCGGTCAAAATTCTGGTTTTAGTTGGTTCGTTAAACGGTCTTATCCTGCCAATTGCTTTAGGGGTTATGCTGATTGCGGCTCATAAAACCAAAATTGTCGGCGATTATAAACATCCGCTCTGGATGACGATTTTCGGAGTCATAATTGTTATTGCCATGGCTTACATGGGTGGTTACTCGTTAATTAATGGAATCCCTGAGCTGTTTAAATAAGTATGAAAGGAGATATTTATATGAACTCCCCTTCTCAATTTAATCCTGATGAGGCACGGCAATTGATCCGAAGCAAGGCATGGGATAAGCCGACAGCTGGTATGGCAAACGGCTTCATCCAGGCTAACCTTGCCATACTGCCAAAGGAATTGGCTTTTGAGTTTCTCCTTTTCAGTCAAAGGAATCCGAAATCCTGCCCGATTATTGATGTGACAGAACCTGGTTCTCCTGTTCCTCTGCTCTCTGCACCTAATGCTGATATCAGAACTGATCTCCCAAAGTACAGGGTATATAAAAACGGAGTGTTAACTGAAGAGCAAACAGACATCAATTCTTATTGGAATGATGATATGGTGGCATTTCTGATTGGATGCAGCTTTACATTTGAAGAAGCATTGCTGAAAAATAACATCCCTATCCGCCATATTGAGGAAAATCGGAATGTTCCGATGTTCAAAACCAATATTCAGTGTGTTAAGGCTGGCCGGTTTGAAGGGCCAATGGTTGTCAGTATGCGGCCGATGACAGAGAAGGAAGCTATTCGGGCAGTACAGGTGACTAGCCGCTTCCCTTCTGTCCATGGGGCTCCTGTCCATATTGGAAACCCCGAAGCAATCGGAATTAGTAACATACATAAGCCGGATTTTGGCGATGCCGTGACGATTAAAGATGGAGAGGTGCCGGTCTTTTGGGCCTGCGGCGTAACTCCCCAGGCAGTTGCCATGCATGTGAAGCCGGAGATTATGATTACACATGCACCGGGACATATGTTTATTACTGATTTAAAAAATGACGAGTTCTCGATTTTATAGGAAAAAGGCGTCCATTGGGCGCCTTTTATTTTTTGTGTTTTAAAAAATCCAGTGCTTCCTGATGATCTTTTTTCATAATCTGCTCTATCAACGGATCAGCCGGGATGACTTCCTTCTTTTTGTTTTTGATTGTCCTGAATACAGGCCTTATAGAGGAAAGACTGCTTTTTACTTTCCATTCTCCTTCCTCAGAGACTAATTTTAAATCGATGAGACCGAGATGATTGCCCCAGTAGCCAGCTTGAACAGCAGCTGTTCCATTTATTGTTCCGGTCTTCAAATCGATTCCCGGCACCTCCTGCAGCTCTTCTTTAACAGGAAAAACAGAGTGGCTGTGTCCGAATAAAATGGCATCTATTCCTTTAACTTTACTGAGTGCCTGAACTGAATTGCCTTTTTTCTCCTTCAGCCCTTTATCGGATTGCAGGCCGGTGTGTGCAAGGGCAACAATGATATCCGCACCTTTGCTTTTCATAATGGGGATAAAGTGCTCGGCTGTTTCTTTAATATTTTTTACTTTTAGGTTCCCGCGAAAATACTCCCTATTCCACTCAGCAACAATCGGTGTAATAAAGCCAATAACTCCGACATTCAATTTGTGCTTTTCTCCGGATGTATCTGTTACTTCCTTCTCTATGATGGTGTAGGGGTTAAAATAATTGAGGTCATCCTCCTCAAGCTGGTTGCTGTCTTCTACATAGATATTGGCATTCACATAAGGAAAGTTAGCTCCTCTCAGGCTTTCTTCCATAAAATCGATTCCGTAATTAAATTCATGATTTCCCACTGTTGCAGCATCATAAAGAAGTGTATTCATAGCCTTAAAAACAGGATGGACATTCGCCAGGTCCAGTGGATGGCTTCTATAGGCATATTCATCAAGCCCATTGCCTTCCAGAATGTCCCCGTTATCGAATAAAAGGGAGTTAGGAGACTCATTTCTTGCCTGTTTGATCAGGCTGGCTGTTCTGGAAAGCCCAAATTCTACTGTTTTCCTGCGGTCTTCGTAATCATAACCAATCATGTTTCCATGGAGATCAGTGGTTTCCATCAGGCGCAGATGGATGGTTGGCGGTCCGGATACTTCAGCTTCCGTCTGGTTCCAGACAAGCAGCAGGGCTATGAATGATATCAGTGAGATAGTATATTTTTTCATTCCCTTTTTCATTCCAACTCCCCCAGACGATCAAAGATTAGTTTTCTTATTTTCTCTAGATGCAAGAAAATTAATCAGAGATTGGGGACTTAAGAAAAAAGAAGAAAAAAAGGAAAATTTTGAAACATTTTTTCCTATATCACGTATAAAATGAAATACGAATCGAGGGGGTTCTTCTATGCTCATGCACAGGAAGTTTTGGATTTGGGCCATATTATTTTTTATTTTAGAAACCATTTTAGCAGCCGCCGTGTCATTTTTACTTAATTTTCCTCTGCTTGATACCCTAGCCTACAGCAGTTTTCTCCTATTTGCATTGAGCTTATTTTCATTTTCTCATGGCGATGCCTGGACAAATAATGTAATTGCCAAATCAAAAATAAACATGGCGACACATATGAATACAGAAGAAAGAGCAAATTTCTTCATTAATCTTAATCCCTTTTTAGCCGGAACTTTTGCTTTTTTTATCGTTGGGTTAATCATTACTGGTTATTTGTTTAGTACTCAGTCTTTATAAAGTGTTTTCATTATGATTTTCTCCCAATTTTTCCAGCTTAGAAGATGTTTCAGGCGAATTCTTGTTCCGACACCGTTTCCGACGGGGTATCTGAGTCTGGGTTCTCTTTCCCTAATAATGTCCACTGCTTTTTTTGCAACGATTATCGGATCTTCATATGATGGCTCCCCTTGATCAAGGTACCGCTGTATTTTTGTCATATAGGTATAATATGGCGAGTCTTTCTTTAATGATGGCTCCGCTATCTTCTTCCCAGTTGTCCAAATGCCTGTTTTGAAAGATCCCGGCTCAATGAGCACCACATTTACTCCAAACGGCTTGACTTCAAGCCTAAGAGATTCACTCCAGCCTTCTAACGCAAACTTTGAGGCTGCATATGGCGATAAGCCCGGAAAACCTATTCTTCCGCTGATGGAGCTGATGTTAATGATGGTTCCCGCTCCCTGTTCCCGCATGAATGGCAGAACTGCCTGGGTCACAGCAATCGTTCCGAAGACGTTTGTTTCAAATTGCGCTCTATACTCATCCAGTGTAATTTCTTCTGCAAATCCTGCACCTGCGTAGCCTGCATTATTTATTAAAACATCTATAGAAGGCAATTGAAGCAGCTGGCTTTTTAAATTTTCAATAGAAGCTGATGAAGTGACATCTAATTCGTGAATGAAAATCTGCTTAAGCACTCCCTCTTTATCAGCTTTCTCCAATAAGATTTGGCGTTTATCCAAATTCCTCATGGTTGCAAGAACGTGAAAATCATTTTTTGCAAGCTCAATGGCCATTAATATTCCAAACCCGCTGGAACAGCCGGTAATGAGGGCATATTTCCTATTCAAATACTTTCATCCTTTCTCTGGGCTGAATTTTTTGTTTTAAATGTAAATAGATATATAATTAAGTGTAAAAGTATTATAAAATAATAAATATATTGATAATAAGAGGATGAACAAGGTGGCTCAAATATTTATCAGCATTTTTCTGCTATTATCCGGTTTGATTCCGGCAGTGCAGCAAAGCCAGGAGCCGATTAATTTCAATGACCCGGGAAGAGATGCCATTGTCATTGATTCACCAGCCCTAAAAAACCCTGCTTTTTGCAGCACACTGATAACTGCAGTCAAAACAACCGCAAAAACAACTAAATTTAAAGAACGTCGCATGTATTTTCAGAATCTAAAATCGATTGCATTCGAGAGAAGCAATGAATACATGACCCCTTACATGTTTCAGAGTAATTATCTCCGCATTTAATGAAACCTTGAAGAATCTTACTAAAGTGTGGAGGAATGAGATTGGAAACGATTAAATCACTACTTAATAATAATGGCTTTAAACGCTTCGTCATTTTTGGAATTATAGTTCTGGCTCTTTATTTGTCGAGGAGCATGATTAATTTAATCCTGATTACTTTTATTTTTTCTTTCTTGATGGATAGGCTCGTGAAACTGGTCCTATCGAGATTTAAACTGAATAGAAAACTGACAGTTGTAATCCTTTATATAGGCATTATCGGCCTGTTATCCATCGGGATAATTAAGTACCTTCCTTTAATAATATCTGAAATTTCACAGCTGTTTAAGCAGGTTGAGAGCTTTTATACTCAGAAGCATGACAATATTGTCATCACATACATTGTGCAAATGCTCGAAACAAATGAAATTACAAAGTATCTCGAACAGGGCTTTGCTTTCCTGCTTCAATATTTCTCCGATATTAGCCATATTGCGATTCAAGTATTGCTGTCCCTGATCCTTAGTTTGTTCTTCCTGCTTGAAAAGCCTAAATTGACAGAGTTTACTTTAAAGTTCAAACACAGCAAAATGGCTGCATTTTATAATGAGATTTCCTATTTTGGCGGTAAGTTTGTGCAAACATTTGGAAAAGTAATTGAAGCACAGGTGGTCATAGCCACAGTAAATTGCATCTTGACTACACTTGCCCTATGGATCATGGACTTCCCACACCTGATGGGCTTGTCTATACTTATCTTCCTGCTTGGTCTAATCCCGGTGGCAGGCGTGATTATTTCCCTGGTTCCTTTGTGTACAATCGCTTATTCTCTCGGCGGCTTTATCCAGGTGTTTTATATCCTTCTGTTGATAATGGTGATCCATGCGATAGAAGCCTATATTTTAAACCCGAAGCTTATGTCTTCCAAAACGGATTTGCCTGTATTTTATACGTTCATCGTTCTGATTTTCTCAGAGCATTTCTTCGGTGTTTGGGGCCTTATCGTCGGTATTCCGGTATTTGTATTTCTTCTGGATGTCCTTGAGGTCAAGAGCAATCCGCCAAAAATACAATAACTTAAAAAACACACAGTCGCGCTGTGTGTTTTTTATTTGTTCACTACTCCCCTTTTATTATCAGGCTGCTTCAGCCAATGCCTGAGCCCTTTTCCTGCATATGGTTCATCATTATATCTGGGAATGATGTGCAGATGGCTGTGAAGAATAGTTTGATTTGAAGCTTCACCGACATTCCATCCAAGGGTGTATCCATCCGGTGAAAACTTTTTATCCAAATAATGCTTCGCTTTTTGGAGAAGCGCATATGTATCTTTCCACTCTTCTGCAGTTAGGTGAAAGGCATCTGAATGATGAGCCTTTGGCACAATGACCCCACATCCCTCCAAAACGTCCTGCTCTTTATCGTGCTGAAGGAAATAACAGGTGCGATTTTCAAAAATGATATTCTGGTGTGGATCCGTGTGAGGGCTGCAAAAAGGACAAGCTTTCTGATGTGTCATTTTCATGGATTCCTTTCTTGGCAGTTTATGAGTAACTTCTCTAATGCAGCTCTATGGGAAGATTTATCATATCCAGAGTTATTGAGTACGGCCTTTTGGATAGACAGGCTATTGAGGATTTCTTCTTCTGCCTGTCTCCTTGCTTTAAGAACCTTAATAGTGCCTTCTTCCCCGCTCAGATTATTCTTCAATCCATATCCCTGCTGGGTATAATAATGCATAAAACCCTCTGACCAGCTTTTCGGCCGCTCTTTTATTGCTCTATTAAACGAGTAGTCTAAGTCATCCTGATTGATATAAATTAGTAATGGATTAAGCTTTTTCACCGAACTTTCCAGCGCTAAAACATAATCCTGTATCTTTGATTTAGGAGCCCCATACTTAATCATTCCGACCGTAACCGGATTCTGGATAAAACAGCATTCAAAAATATGGACTTTATTGCTGCTTTCAGCATGCCTGGCAAAACTTGCCCACTTTTGAGTGATGAGTTTCATATTTTGGTCCAGCGGAAGCTCATAGATATCATGTTTAAATACTCTGTCATAAAATGAATCCGGCATATTAGACCCAAGCTTCTTATAAGGCAGCAAAAAGCCATCATCTTCTAAAATGCTTTTCTGTAAAATTAGCTCTCTGAAAGTATAAAATTCCTCTAATAAATGCTGCCACTCTTCATTAGTTAAATAAGCGACACTTTCAAAATCTGCCGGGTGGCTTAGATCCCCTTCGAAATATACTTCTGCATCGATCCCTTGTTGCCGAAGCACCTCATAGGCCAGTGCTGCCGTAGTGGATTTGCCTGAACCAGGCAGACCCTCGATTAATATTAATTTTGTATCCATGGATTTACCTTCGCAATATTTAGAATTCAAGATCTATTGTAAGGCATAGAAAGAAAAACAAACAGTTTTATTTGCTGTTTGTCTTTGCGGAAGGAGTATTAAACCAGGGTTTTTTGCGGTCATGGAAGCCGTATGGCACCTGTTTTTGCATGTGTCACAGCCTTTGGGTCTGTATAAAAGCTCTATGGCGCCCGTTTTTGCATGTGTCAAAGCCTTTTGGTCGTCATAAAGGCTCTATGGCGTCCGTTTTTGCATGTGTCACAACCTTTTGGTCGTCATAAAATCTCTATGGCGCCCGATTTTGCATGTGTCACAGCCTTATGGTTATCATAAAATCTCTATGGCGCCCGTTATTGAGAGGAACACAGGATTTTGGTCATCATGAAAGCTCTATGGCGCCTGTTTTAGCATGTGTCACAGCCTTTTGGTAGCATGAAAGCCCATGGCGCCTGTTTTTGCATGTGTCGTAGCCTTTTCGTCGTCATGAAAGCCCTATGGCGTCCGTTTTTGCATGTGTCACAGCCTTATGGTCGTCATTAAGGCTCTATGGCGCCCGATTTTGCATGTGTCACAGCCTTATGGTAGCCATAAAGGCTCTATGGCGCCTGTTTTTGCATGTGTCACAGCCTTTTCGTAGTCATAAAGCCCCATGGCGCCCGTTTTAGCATGTGTCATAGCCTTTTCGTCGTCATAAAGCCTCCATGGCGCCCGTTTTTGAATATGCCCCTGCCTTTTCGTAGTCATGAAAGCCGCATGGCACCATTTCACCAATAATCTTCTAAGAAACAAGTTTAAGCCCAATGGCTGCACTTAATACCATCGCAATAAAAAATATCCGTTTGGCATCCTTCGGTTCTCCGTACAGGATCATGCCAAGAATCGCTCCACCTGCGGCGCCGATTCCGGTCCAAACCGCATACGCTGTGCCCATCGGAAGCTCTTTCATAGCCAGAGACAGGAACAGAAAGCTTGCGCCAAACCCGCCAGCCAGTAGGAGAAATGATTGCCAGTTGCGTTTCTGGTGCCAGCTGTTTATCATCGTGACACCGGTCATTTCAAATAACCCGGCAAGTATCAGGTACACCCAGCTCATGAACTTTCAGCTCCTTTTGATTCGTCCTCGTTTGTCACCAGCTTTAAACCGAGGACTCCTATTAGTAAAACAAGAACTAGAATGATCTTAGAAAATTTCAGCGGTTCGCCGAAGAATATAATTTCAGATAGAACTGTCCCGGCGGTGCCCATGCCAACAAAGACGGCATAAACAGTTCCCACTGGCAGCACCCTTCCCGCCATGATCATCAGATAAAAACTAACGGTTATGCTGATGATGGTCCCTGCCCATGTTAATGGATCATCTGCATGTTTTAAGCCAATGACCCAGAAAACTTCAAAAAATGCAGCAATAAAAACCTTCAGCCACTGCATGAAATCAGCCCCTTCAACAAATAATCTCTCCTGGAAAAAGAAAAAACCCGGAAGATATCTGATAATCAGTATCTCCCAGGCTTTTATCCCTCCGTGGCATAGCAATAATAGCTATGAGTTTTCTCTCGGACCAGCCCAGCTTCTGCTGCGGAACCCTAGAAAACCTTTTATATTAGATTTACAGGCATTATAACAGATTATATGATCATTTTCCATCCAAATCAGTTCAAATGATCTGCAAGGACATATTCTTTTTCCCAATGCCGGCAGTCTGCCAGATCAGCTAAGCCGCTGATTTGACTGATTGGCGGAGGATAAGGGCTACTCCTGATATGCTCTTTTATGCTGTTGAAGGCTGTGTCATAATCGAATTCCAGACAGTGATCAAAATAACGATGAACAATTTCATTTTTGATCCGGAAAGGCGGATACACTCTTTCAATAAGAACAAAAAGCTTCAGCATTTCTGTTTTGTTCATATAACCATTCCTTTAGATAATCTTAATTCAATTATTGCCCGTTTTTCAAAAACAAAACCCCTGCACAACAGCAGAGGTTCCATTCTATATATTAAGTTCAAGTGCGATCGGACAATGGTCGCTGCCCATAATGTCACAATGAATTTGTGAATCTATTATTTTTTCCTGAAGCTTTTCCGACACAATAAAATAATCAATGCGCCAGCCGATATTCCGCTCTCTTACTTTTGCCATATACGACCACCATGTATAGGCTCCCTCGGCTTCCGGGTATTTATAGCGGAAGGCATCCACAAACCCAGAACCAAGCAATCTGGACATTCTATCACGTTCTTCATCGGTAAACCCGGAATTCCCGCGATTTGATTTTGCATTCTTTAGATCCCGTTCAGAATGTGCCACGTTTAGGTCGCCGGTCATGATCACGGGTTTCATCGCATCCAGCTCCAGTAAATGCTCCAGAATCCGCTCTTCCCAGTTAAGCCGGTATGGCAGACGGGCCAGGTCCCGCTGAGAATTCGGCGTATACACATTCACGAGGTAAAACTCTTCATACTCCAGTGTGAGAATTCTGCCTTCTGGTTCTGTATCGTCATTGCCCAATCCATATCGGACTGATATCGGTTCTTTTTTCGTAAATACGGCTGTCCCGGAATACCCTTTTTTCAGTGCATAATTCCAATATTGATGATAGCCTTCCAAGATGAGCTCAATCTGTCCTTCCTGCAATTTGGACTCCTGGATGCAAAAGATGTCTGCATCCACCTCTTTAAAGTAATCGATGAAGCCCTTTTTCACACAGGCTCTAATGCCATTCACATTCCATGATACAAGTTTCATTGCTTATAAATCTCCTTATGTAAAAAATATACCTGAGTACAACATTACCATGGACCGTCATGTTCTGCACTGTTAAAGCACTGATGTTTGAAGGGCAGCCGGCAATACTAATAGTTCCTGGATATTGGCTGATCTTCTTTGCATGAAATCAACGCAATTCCCTGCTTCATTAATCTTGCTAAAGCCAGCTAAAATAGTCTAAAGAAAGCGGTGTGATAAATATAACAAACTTACTGCCATTAATTCTGAATTTGCACATCTTTGCCTCTATGCCTTTTGGCCAATAAGACAATAAAAATTTTTCTAACTAGAAGACTCCGGTGCTTGATGAGCAGGGCGGCTTACAAATAAAGCCCATATTATTGAACACTTTTCTGTACGGCTTCTTTGAGCTCTCCTGCTGATTTTTCCGGGGATTCCGCTAGGCTGATTGCCGTAATGACTGAAACGCCGTCTGCGCCAGCATCCATTATCGGAGGTGTATTTTTAGCATTTATTCCCCCGATACCCACCACAGGAATCTCGATGGAAGCAGATCTCAATTCTTTTAAAAACGTAAGCCCCTGCACAGCTTTGGCATCCTTCTTTGTGCTTGTCGGATAAATAGGGCCAATGCCTAGGTAGTCGGCCCCCTGCCTGATCGCTGCTTCTGCTTCCATCATATTATGAACGGAGACACCAAGAATTTTGCTGCCAATTATCCTGCGGACCACATCTGCCGGTTCATCCTCCTGGCCAATATGGACACCATCTGCATTTAGGCGAATAGCCAATTCGATATCGTCATTAACAATAAAAGGAATACTGCTCTCTCTGCAGATTGCCTGAAGTTTTTTTGCAAGGCGTTCCTTCTCATTGCCATGCAGGCATCCTGCTCCTTTTTCACGGAATTGAAACAGGGTGATGCCCCCTTGAATCGCTGATCGGAGAATTTCTTCAGGATCTTGATGGCAATTAACGCTTCCCATGATGAAATATACCTTTAGCCAGTCTCTCATTTGTTTAGTATTGACTTCCATGTATGAGGCTCTCCTTTTTCTTGGCATTAAAGGCCCAATGATTGGTTGGCCCATGGCCGCTGCCAATTTTTAAGTCATTTTCAATTGCTGCCTGGATAAATTGCTTAGCGCGATCTGCAGCCAGGGGTACAGATAGGCCGTCAGCGAGGCCAGCTGTGATGGCAGCCGAAAAAGTGCAGCCTGTGCCGTGCGTGTTCACTGTTTCGATTCTATTACTCTTGAATTCGGTAAAACATTCTCCATCAAATAATAGATCCGCAGCCATTTTTCCCTCCTCATGGCCGCCCTTTATGATGACATGTCTTGCTCCAAGCCTGTGCAATTCATAAGCAGCCTTCTTTTTATCATCCATAGACCGGATGATAGTATCCGTTAATACCTCTGCTTCTGGAATATTGGGTGTAATCACCATGGAAAGCGGAATCAAATGCTTTTTCATTGCTAAAATAGCTTCAGTCTGAAGAAGGCTTGCTCCGCCCTTAGCAATCATCACAGGATCAATGACGATATTTTTCCAGCCGTAATTTGCCATCTCCTTTGAAACAGTTTCAATGATCTCAGCACTGAACAGCATTCCAGTTTTGACTGCATCCGGACTTAAATCTTCTCCTATGGATTGTATTTGGGATGCAACCGCATCTGCGGTCATTGGAAAAACTCCCTGTACTCCTCTGGTGTTTTGGGCGGTTACGGCAGTTAAAGCTGACATGCCGAATACACCCAGTTCCTGAAAGGTTTTTAAGTCTGCCTGAATACCTGCACCTCCTCCGCTGTCTGATCCCGCTATAGTTAATGCTTTGTTCACTTTCATATGTATTGCCTCCTATCCTTCCGTTTTTTCAATTGAACCGCGCATTTCAACATCTTCAGCTGAAATATTATATAAGCTGTTCAAAAACTCTATCTGGAAAGTGCCCGGGCCCCTGCCATCTGTTTTTTCTGCTGCGATTTCGGCGGCAGAGCCATATACGACCAGAGCAGCAGCTGCCGCTATTACAGGATCTTTTTCAACTGCTGCGAAAGCTCCTACGACAGAAGTCAAAAGACATCCGGCACCCGTTACCTTCGTTAATAGGGAATGTCCATTGCGGATGGTAAATGTAGTATGTCCATCTGTAACAATGTCCTGTTTGCCTGTTATGACGGTGACTGAACCAAGTTTATTTGCTGCAGATTTGGCAAGCTCTAATGTGTTTCCTTCTGCTTCTCCTGCATCGACGCCCTTAATATTCCATTGCTGTCCTGCGGCATTGGCGATTTCTGCCGCATTGCCTCTTATGATGCTAATATCTAATTCTTTCATTATTCGATTGGCAGTTTCTGTGCGGTAGGCAGTGGCGCCGGCGCCAACAGGATCAAAAATAACCGGCACCCCATGCTGATTGGCTGATTTTCCTGCGATAAGCATACTTTTCACTTCTTTTTCAGACAGTGTTCCCATATTCAGAACCAGTGCCCCGGCGATTTTAGCCATATCACCCGCCTCTTCATGCGCATAGGCCATGACAGGTGATGCTCCAATAGCCAGCAGGCCATTGGCAGTGAAATTGGTTACTACTACATTGGTGATATTATGTACTAATGGATTTATCTCTCTTACTTTCTCCAATAGGCTGGTAATTTCTTGAATGTTCACATCTATTCCTCCTCTGCAAATGCTGCTTAATAGTTTCTTAAGGGAACACAAAAAGCCAGATCCCATATATGGACCTGGCTGAATAATCTGTAGAGAGTCATTTGGTTCTCCGCAATTACTACTTTCCTACGCTGGTATAATCCAGATCAGGTCCGAAGGGTAAAAAACAGTCCGGTTTCTTTCTCAGCCCGCGAGCATCGGGCACCCCTAGCAGTAAAACTATTAAGTTGGCTGTTTTTATCTTAGCCTGAATCGTGAAATCTGTAAAGCTTGCAATTCTGCCGCTTCCTCTTTAAGGTGTAAGTAAGAATACATAGCTTGGAGGATTCAGATATGGCTGAACACCATTTTTACTTGAAAGCACATTGGCCTGGTCTTCGCAATGATGTGGGGGAAATAGAAACAGGCGGCTTGAGAACAAAGGTATCCATTCCACCGGAAATGGACGGTCCCGGAATCGGAACGAATCCGGATGAAATGCTGCTTGGGGCGGCGGCTGCTTGTTATATTATTACCCTTGCAGCCATGATGGAACGCAGCCGGCTCGATAAAGAGGACCTCACGATGGAGTCAGTCGGAATTGTGGATGTCACAAAAGGTGTGATTACGTACAAAAAGATTATTCATCGTCCAGTTATCGTGCTGAAGGCAGACGCCGATGGAAAGGACTATACACTTGCTAAGAAGCTGGCGCAAAAAGCGGAAGCATCCTGTATGATCTCAAGGGCCATTAAAGGAAATGTGGAAGTCGAAGTACAGGAAACCATCCGCAATAATAAAACAAACGAAACACCGGCAGGATAGCCGGTGTTTCGTTCAGATTAAAGAGCCCATTTACGGATGGCCAGTGCAACGCCGGCTTCATCATTCGTTCCTGTTACAGCATCGGCTGTTTCTTTAACAATGTCCTGTGCATTTCCCATCGCTACTCCCCAGCCTGATTCCTCAATCATGGCAATATCGTTCAAGCTGTCTCCCATGGCCATTACATTTTCCATTGAAATACCAAGGAGTTCGGTTACTTTGAGGATTCCTATGGCTTTGTTGATGCCTAAAGCATTGACTTCAATATTGGTTAAGCTTGAGTTGGTAATTTCGAGATCGCCCTTTGATCGAAGTTCCTTATGGATCAGTTCCCTGATCGCATCATCTGAAATATCAAACCCAAATTTAAGCCATTCATGGTCATGGATATTTTCCGGCATTTCGTTCATCCACACCCGTTCACAGCTGGTTGCCCAGAAATTGGTCTTGTGTGTCTGAGACAGATTCCACATCCATTCCATTACTTTAGAATCCACTGGAGCTCTTAAAATGGATTCACCATCAGGTCCAAATATTTCGCTGCCATTTACCGTGATCAAATAAGAATTTAATTCAAGAGAATCAGCATGATCGCCTGCCGTTAATCTGGATCTGCCAGTGCTCAAAATAACTTCGATGCCTTTCTCCTTTGCCTCTTTTATAGCTGCACGGTTCTCTTCAGGAATTTCTCCTTTGGAATTCAGTAATGTTCCATCCATATCAAGGGCGATTAATTTAATTTGCGGTGGAATTTTAGAATCTTTCATAATCCTCTTCCTTTCTTCTATTAACACAATAAAGCCATTATATAGGTAAGCCGGCTTTCCTTCAAAGAAGGCGCATTCCAGATGAATACTTTTAAGGAAAATGGAAATACCTGTATGTATTAAATATTAAAGGTGATGTTACTATGTATCTCGCACTTGTGATGATCGTATGGATTTTGTTCGCTTACCGCTTTATTGACTGGTCGCAGTGGAGAAAGCAATATCCGACTGTTTTATTTTTTATTGCAATCAACCTGACCTACAATATGCTCTATTTTAATCATACACTATGGGCTTTTAGAGGCATTACGGCGGAATGGCTGAATCATTCAATTATTAACTTAGCCTTCACTTTTTTTATTACACCTATGGCTCTGATCATTTATCTGCAGCGCTACCCTGAATATAAAAAACAGGGATACATATACTCTGCTGTATGGATTGGCTTTTTTACGATTATTCAATCACTGTTTGCCCACAAAGGAATGTATGTGTACGATAACGGCTGGAACAGCTGGCATAATATTTGGCTGAATATCGCTTTATTTGCTGTATTGCGAATCCACTATCGAAGACCGGCGGTTGCCATGCTGATTTCCCTGCCTGCTGCGGTGGTATTCTATTTATTATTCCCTGTTCCATTGGACAGCCTAAAATAAATGCATACATAAAGCGAGGTGTACTGGAATGATTATTCAGAACGATTTGTCTGTTTTCTTATTTTTGCTCCTTCTGTTCGCAACCTATGCATCGATGTGGTTTTATTTAATTAGGAAAAAAACAAATAAATAATTTAGCGCAGACCAAATGGTTTGCGCTTTTTGTGTATACTCTTAATACATGCCAAAAAAATGAAGCGATTTGCTTCTATCTGTCGTCTAACTGTCAGTCAAATAAAAGTCAGCCGGTATCGGCAGGCTGGCATTTAAGCTGGGAGGCAAACATGTGAGCATTGAAGAGTATATATAACGGTCAATAACGGATCAAGCGGACCGTGCTCTCGTTCTTGAGATGTTTATGGATGAGTATGGCACCGTTCTGAAACGATTAATATACAGCTATGTGAAAGACTGGAATACTGCAAGCGATCTGACACAGGATACTTATATTACTGTGTGTTTGAAAAGCTGGAAAATAGCGTAAATATGCCGATTGAAGATGAAAAGGTTTCGTTAATTATTAACAAATATCGTGCTGCAGAAGGTACTGTCCATCAGGCAGAAGATGTTGAGGTGGTTATGCATGAAGAACTGCATAATGAGGCTCGTCCATTCAAGCTGTCCCTAAGCAATGAAAATCATCCTTCCAGAGCCATTAAATCATGTATATAAAGAATTATCTTTAAAACGAACAGATGAGATCCTAAAGGGTTTAAGGCCGGCAGAAGTATTCCAGCTATATCTGTTTGCGGAGGAAGTTAAGGACTTTTATACTCAATATGTCCTGTTTAACCATGACCCGCATGTCGAAAAGCCATTTCCTGATCTAAATGCTTATCCCAATGGGATCAACCAGTCAGCTTCTATACCAGAAGAACAGACTTTATCTTTGGATTCGGACTAAGCAGGAACAGCGATGGAATATGGAAAGTAAACTGGATGCCAATCCAGTAAATGATCCAGCTTGTACCAATTATGGTGCAGGCTCTTTCCTTTTATCTGAATTGGCCTCCAAAGAAAACAATGATCGCGAGGACCGATGAAAGAAAAAGCGTGAGGATAATGGAAAATAGGACATGAAAGCCCGCCTGCCAATTTTGGACTTTCTTTAAGACATTGATGCTTACGACGAAGACAAGAACTGTCAGCAGTAGAAGGACAGAAAATGGCCGATGGCCGATTTTGTTCAGATAAAGATCATACAGAGGCGAAAAACCCAGCAGCAAAAATAAACCGAGGCATACAAAAGATAAAATGAAAACCAGATGGCTTAATTTTTCCGGCATGGTTAGTCCCCCTTTTAGAAAGCCCGCCTTTTTTATAAATGTATGAAAATATATCATTACATAAAACTTGTAATTCATTGATTGTTAACATATGGTATAAATATCTTTAGGTAATCAAAAGAAAAGAAGGTTTTTGCGTGAAAAAAAATATTTTTATCACCTTTTGTGCTGCCGCTGCAGGTGCAGGCTTATTTTCTTTATTGAATGTTCCGGTCGCCTTTTTACTTGGTGCCTTGACTGCTGTAATGATTGGAAGCCGGCTTAGCAGAATTCCCTTTTACTGGCCAGCCGCATTTCGCGATGCCGGAATCATCATTGTCGGCTACAGCATTGGCCTTTCCTTTACACAGGATGCGGTCCTGTTAATTCTTAAGAAGCTGCCTTTTATTATGCTAATAACGATTTGCCTTATTCTCTTCTGTGCCCTCTCTGCACTTCTCATTTCCAGATTAATGGGCATCGATTATCCAACAGTTCTGATTGGCAGTATTCCCGGAGGTCTTTCACAAATGATCCTTCTGGCAGAGGAAGTCAAAGGAATCGATATCACTGTGGTTACCTTTATGCAGGTTGCAAGGCTGTTCATAATTATTTTCACTGTCCCTGCTTTGGTTTTCGGACCTTGGATGAACATTACAGGAGGATCTGGTTATATAGCTGCAGAACCATTATGGGGAGATTTATTCCCTGATATTTTTCTCTTCGCACTGGCTTCCTTTGCCGGCATTATCCTTAGCAAACGACTAAAGCTCCCTACCGCACCCCTTCTCGGTCCGATTATGGGAACAGCTGCCCTTGTTATTTCCGGCATTAATGGGCCCGAGCTTCCTTCCTCTGTTCTGGACCTATCACAGCTATTAATTGGAGCACATATCGGCATGATGATGAGGCCTGAAAAACTGGATCATAAGGTTAAAACGATTTCACTTGCTGCCTTAAGCGGTCTGATTCTAATGGTGTGTTCGGTTCTGCTTAGTTTTTGGGTTATGCACGCTTTTCACATTTCCCCTGCTACCGGATTACTGAGCCTTGCGCCGGGAGGGATGGACCAAATGGCTATCATGGCCCATGAAACCGGTGCAGACCTGGCCATCGTAACAGGATATCAGCTTTTTCGCTTATTCTTTATCTTTTTTGTGGTGCCGCCGTTTTTAAAATGGCTGTTTTTGAAGTTTAAGAGATTGGGAACCTCAAGCGAATAAAGAAGGGACTGCAGCTGCAGCCCCTTCTTTTGCTATTATGTTAGTTAATTACTATAGCCTGTGACCCCATTAGCTCCCAGGCTTCTATAAACTGCTGTTTTGGCACCTTTTTATTTTTTGTGCCATATGGATCGTTAACATAGATATTTTCCTCATCATATCCGGTTATCGCCACACTATGCATCTGGAACGATACTTCTACAGGTCCGCCTGGTGTATTCCAGGTTTCAAAGGATGCTGCGGGAGAAAGGCTTGCCGTCGTAATAATCCAGACCGGCGACCCTTCTGCAATTTTATCAAGCAGCACATCAAACGGCTTGCCAGTCAGATTCTCAGTACGATCAGGGAAATACTTTTTGGCGAGTTCGAAAATCGGCCCCTCATAAACGCCCAGTCCCGGACCATCCTCCATATTGCCGACAAATCCGGCATTGGGGTTTCCGTATTCCCCTCCGCTATACCTCAGAGGCACACGGTTAATTTCCTGTGCCAAATCATTCTTTGATACTTTCATGCCTTCATAGCTTAATATCATTGCTAAACTGG
Organism: Cytobacillus sp. FSL R5-0377; assembly: GCF_038004385.1. Lineage (NCBI taxonomy): Bacteria > Bacillati > Bacillota > Bacilli > Caryophanales > Bacillaceae > Cytobacillus > Cytobacillus sp. FSL R5-0377. The sequence continues at coordinate 122,149 of NZ_JBBORA010000001.1, read as the reverse complement.
TAATCTCACAACCATTATATAATCGCGGATGATCCATTTGGTTATACAATGGCACATCCAGAAGCACCGATTTCTTCTGGACCTCCTGCTTAACAGGCGGTTCATGCTTTGCCTCCCCATGCGGAACAGCTGCATAGTAAATTTCTTTGTGTTTTGAATGTTCATGGCTCCCTATCTTTATGCTTCCCACAGTCAGAGATAATCCAACCCCGGCTGCTAAAGACATGGCGAGAATTCTATTACCCAATTGATCATGCTCCCTCATCATTTCGCTGTTATATAATATTCTAGTTTGCTAACTCCGGTACCATTGTGCCATACACGCCCGGATATTACAAATACGCTGATGATTGGCAATTTTTTTTAGAATATTTGTCAAAATCGCTGTTTTTTGCTTTTTTCTGATGAATATCGTCTTGTTTTGATAGCTTTTGTCATGCGGCAGGAAAAAGAGGGATATCATGCTGAATAGGTTAAGTGGAAATTGATTCGGAACCCGATTCCGAATGATTCAGAATCTATTTTGGAAAGGGCTGAGTTAAATGGATACGCAATATATGAAAGCTTATACAATAAAAGAGGTTTCAAAAATGCTGAATGTGCCACCCGGGACCTTAAGGCAATGGGAAAAGGATTTAAATGGACTTTTGCTGATTCCCCGTTCCAAACAAGGAGCCCGTTTTTATACAGACCATGAAATTGCCTTGCTAGATAAAGTGAAGCAAATGCGCGATAAAAATCTGAGCAAGGAAATGATCCGGGAATTAATGCAAAAACATATGGAATATGCTCCTGAAACGGATTCATCGTCAAATGAAAACGCTTTGGCGGCAGTAGAACAGGAAACAGCCATACATAAAGAGCCTGATTCAGTTATGGATGCAGAACAGTTCATGGCTTTGATGGAAAACTTCAAGGACAGTTTACTTACAGATATCAGAAATGAAATTCGCAGCGGCGTTCGAAAGGAGGTTTTGGATGAAGTGAAAAAAGAGATTAGCAAAGGGTCTTTGCATACTGTTAAAAGCCTGTCGGATTCAATTTATAAATCCGGCGAAAAAACAAAAGCGGAAATCGAGTCACTGACAGCGAAGATTGAGCTGACTTCGGAAGAAACTTCCGAAGCGGTCGGAACTCTTTCTAAGAGGGTTGCGAAGAGTTCGAAACGCACTTCCGATCAAATTCATCAACTGACAAATAAACTGACCGAATCCTCGGAAGCATCTTCTGAAGAATTCAAAACCATGATCCATTACATCTCCTCTTCTGCCGAGGTGACCAGCACCGAAATCAGCTCACTGATCGAAACGTTAAATACAGACAGGGAAATTTATATCGAAACCATTAATAAAGAGCGGGAGCAATATTGGCATGAGGTAAAGCAGCGGGAAGACGTTTTTCAGGACATGATTGTTTCCTTCCGAAACGCAGCCGCTGCACAGGAAACTGAAAAAAAATGGTGGAAATTCTGGAAATAGGATTGGCGTATGAAAAGAACCAGGAGACTCTTATTCCCCTGGTTCTAACTTTGCTTTTTGGCTAAGACCTTCCGGTTCGGTGATCCTGGCGGCTGTTCCAGCCATTTGTGCTTGATCATAAGGTCTGCTCCGTCCTTGGCAAACTGGGCAATCTCAAGGGAAAGACGTTCATAATTCAGAATTAAATCACTCCTTTGGCTTGCGGAAGCTGCTGCTGCATAGTTCCCTAATCCCAATGTAGTCAGAAAAGCCATTAGCTGCATCATCAGCCGTTCGGTGAATGGTGCTTCGCCGCTGCCCTTAACAGCATAATCAGCGGAATTAGGGGCTTGTATATCATTGTCAAGTAATGTCGCACTAAGAATCTTCACATGTTTTTTGGAAATGTCCTTCCCCCGTTCCATGTACCTGATAATCTCTTTTGATTTGGCAGCCTGTGAAAAGCTGAGAGCAAGCATAGTACCAACCATGTTGGTTTCAAGATTAAAGGATAAATGTGCAATCTCAATGGCATTTAATGGCCTCGGCTTCTTTAATGGATTTAATCCGCTTAAATAACTTTTATCATCAATCATGTCCGGTTCCGGCGGAAGATCTATGAACGGCCTTCTGAGATAAATTCCCTTCTCTAAGGCGATATCCGTTACTTTTTCATATAATTCCATAGTTTGATCGATGCAATTAATAAAGAAGGCTCGTATATCTTTCCTGGTACACATGCCCAAGGAGCTGCCATACGCAACCAGACCGGATTTGGCCATCAGTATAATAAATTCCAGCATAAATGGATCCGTGTATAATTTTTGGGCATTGAGGTTAACATCCTTAGATGAAAAGCCTGCAGGGATCGGAAACTTTTCATTCTGGAAAAATGCAGTCAAGAACTTGATGTGCCCTTCTGATAATTGACGGGCGAATTCGATTACAGGTTTAATTTCATCATCCTCTACGGTCTTAACAAAATACTCCAGAAGAGGCAGTGACATGCTATCATTCTGGTATCCCGTCCATAAAACGGCCATTTCACCTGATGTCAAATGTACCTTCTTTTCTTCCATTCCAAAATCCCCCTAGTTATCGTTATCTTTATTATTTCCTGTTTTTAAGGGATTATGAAAAAAGACTCCCTGTATGGGAGCCTCAAGTTTACTCTGATAAAGAACCGGGTTTAATATTTTTGCCGTAAAAGATCTCGTCCATCTCTGTAGTAAGCCGCTCAGTAATCTCTTCAGCTTCCTTTAGATCAAGCTTGTCCTTAGTATATCCAAATAAATAATTATCCAAATCAAAATCCCTGATTTTACATTTGGTATGAAAGGTGTGTGCCTGATAAATATTTACGTCGATCATATCAAAATCTTCTTTTACTTCATCCGGTATATAGTTTTGAATCGAACTGATATCATGATCAATATATAATTTTTTTCCGTCCTTGTCCCGTGTAAAACCCCTGACTCTGTAATCGATGGTCATGATGTCCGTATCAAAGGAATGAATAAGGTAATTTAGGGCTTTCAGCGGGGAAATTTCTCCGCAGGTGGATACATCAATATCTGCCCTGAATGTGCTGATTCCTTCGTCCGGATGATATTCAGGATAGGTATGCACGGTAATATGGCTTTTATCCAGCTGCATGACTACATTATCAGGCAGCGGACCGGGAGATTCATCATACGATTCTGCCGGCACCTCTACCACTGGCCCTTCGGATACAAGAACCGTTACACTTGCACCCTGCGGCACATAATCCTGCTGTGCCACATTCAGGACATGGGCGCCAATAATTTCGGAAACATTCGTTAAAATTTTTGTCAGGCGCTCCGCACTATATTCCTCGTCAATATAATCTATATATGCTTCACGCTCTTCCCGGGTCTTTGTGTAGCAAACATCGTACATATTAAAGCTGAGTGATTTAGTCAAATTATTAAACCCATGCAGCTCTATTCGTTGTTCCGGAGTAAGTTTCAACATGCTTCCCCCTTTGCACTATCTGTTCATTTTTATATTTATGTTACCCAAACTTTTCTTTTAAAAACGGTAAAATATCGAATCACGGTTAAAGAGACTGCCAAAAAGGGTAGAAAAAAAAGGAAGACAGCAATGTTTTGCATTTCCGGATTTTTAAATCTTATAATGAATGGGCATACCTTTGATAATGGGTTGAAAGGTGCATGGGAGGAGATTATTTGAGGAAGTTTTTATTTATATTTGTCCTGCTGTTTCTCGGTTTTGCCTTTTCACAGCCGGATGAGAAATCAGCCGATGATCCTAAATCAGGAACTGTAATGGATAATATAAAAACAGATATTCAGCTTTTTAAAGATAATAAGGACCTGCAGAATATAATTACCGGTGTGATGGAGGAAGCGCAAAACTGGGCAGATAAATTTCTTCTGACTATCGGGGAATTCACCGGGGAAAAAAATCCTTCTCCTAAGGAAAAAGCGGAAAAACCTGTTCTGGAAGCCCCTGAGGAACAAATCTTTTCTATTCATAACATAGAAATCGGCGATGATAAGGCGGAAATCGAAAAGAATCTCGGTTCCGCAGACCGCATCTCCGCAAATGAATATGGATCAGACTGGCATGCATATCATGATCAATATCAAAATTTCGTAATGGTGGCATATGACAAGCAGGATAAAGCTGCCGGCATCTATACAAATCAGGATTTGATTTCTTCTGCAAAAGAGATTTCCTATGGAACGCCAAAGTCTTCCGTTGCGCATCAGCTTGGAGAACCGCTTGACCAAATGAGGAAGGGCTTTGTCATTTTCCAGCTAGAAAAGGATAGAGATTACGATTTATACGAACTTGATGGGAATTATGTAACCATTTTTTATGATAAGCATCGTGACAATACGGTAACATCCATCCAGATAGTAAGTAAAGCACTTGAAGAACAAAAAGATGCGTTTTATGCAAATGCCAGCACTGCTTTAAAAGAAGGATTTGAATTACAGCTTTTTGATATTACAAACGCTGAAAGAGTGGCTCACGGTGTGTCTGTACTAAAATGGGATGATGCTGTTAAGGAAACGGCAAGAAAGCACAGCAGCGATATGGCGGAAAACAACTATTTTGACCATACCAATCTGCAGGGCCTTTCCCCTTTTGACAGAATGCAGGCAGATGAGGTTTCCTTCACATTAGCCGGGGAAAACCTTGCTTCCGGTCAATTCAGCAGTATCTTTGCCCACGAAGGGTTAATGAATTCACTTGGCCACCGAAAAAATATTCTGCGTGCGGATTATGAATTTATGGGTGTGGGTGTCGCTTTTAATTCGAAATCACAGCCTTATTATACGGAAAATTTTTATGCCAACTAAAAGCTCCTGCTTCTGCCGGAGCTTTTTTTGTGATGGTAAAAATCACATTCTCTTTTTTTATGCATACCCTATATCAGCCTATTTAATATTTGAGCAATTGGGGTGAGTAGAATGGCAGTAGTAAAGGCACGAGATCAGGATATAGATTTGCTTGCCCGTCTTCTTCGGGCAGAGGCCGAAGGCGAAGGCCAGCAGGGCATGCTAATGGTAGGGAATGTGGGGATTAACCGGATCAGAGGAAATTGTTCTGATTTCAAAGGCATTCGCACGATACCGCAAATGATTTACCAGCCACATGCTTTTGAAGCAGTACAGAAAAGCTATTTTTATCAGCGTCCAAGAGAAGTGGAGAGACGGCTTGCACGGAGGGCCGTAAGAGGTGAACGGATCTGGCCATCCAAATTTGCTTTATGGTATTTCCGGCCGCCTGGCGAATGTCCGCCCACCTGGTACGATCAGCCCTTGGCAGGAAGATTTAAACTGCATTGCTTTTACGAGCCTACAGCGGAAGAATGCGAGAATGTTTATAATACATTTTAAAAGAATCCCTGCCAATTGGATACTGGCGGGGATTTTCTTAATCACTAAATTTCCATGTCCATCAGAATTCCCTTTTTTACGTAAATTATTATTTTCTTTGCTTCATCGAACGCTCTTTTTCTCCCGCTTGGATGCTGCTTCCAATGGCTTTTCCCTGTTGCACCATCATTGGAAGATACAAGAGAATAGTTTATCCAGCCAGGCATATAGGTCTTAAAAGTCAAGTGAAGCCTTCTCATGTGGAATGGAGCAGTCACGAGAATGATATTTGAAATATTCTCCATACCGCACATCCTATCCATAACCAGCATAGAGGCAAGCACATTTTCTTTTGTATGAAGAGATGTATTCTCAATAAAAAGATCAGACGAAGGGATTCCGTACAAGATTGCTTTTTTCATTAATTTTTCTGCTTCAGTTAATTCATTGCCCGGCCATTTTACACCACCGGAGAAAAGCAGCTTTTTTGCCCTTCCCTCCTTATGAAGTCTTATAGCTTCAGGCAATCGATATTCTGCTGCTTTACTGCTGCCAGGCACAAAAATAAAATCCCCCTTTTGCAGATTATCTTCAATCCCATCATAAAGCAGCTTCGTGACGTCATCTTCATTTAACTGGCTGGGGCTGAATTCCGAGATTTTCACAAAACTTCCCCCTTTCGTTCCCAGCTTATTCCCTTCCTGTATTATACTATTCCTCCAGGACATGAGTTCAACGTATATTTGCCTAATTCAAAGAAAAAGCAGCGGAAATCCGCTGCTTTCGTTTAGAATGTTTTTGCTTTGTCTTTTGCCCGGGCAATGGCATCTGCTTTAATTTCTTCTGCTTTATCCGGCATAGCATTGTGCCCTTCCACAAACAGGCCTTCGAATGAAGGGACTCCGAAGAATTGCATTAATACTGTTAAATAGCGGTGACCCATTTCCATCTCTGCTGCTGGACCTTCCGAATAGATGCCTCCGCGAGCCTGGATGTGAATCGCTTTTTTATCTGTCAATAACCCGATTGGGCCTTCCGCCGTATACTTAAATGTCTTGCCGGCTACAGCCACTGAGTCAAGATACGCTTTCATTACTGGTGGGAACGAGAAGTTCCAAAGCGGTGTAACAAGCACATATTTATCAGCTGCAATAAACTGCTCGCTTAGCTCGGATAAACGGCCTACTTTTGACTTTTCTTCTTCTGTCAGTTCTTCAAAACCTTTGCCTGACTGAAGCTTGCCCCATCCGCTGAAAACATCCACATCAATTGCCGGAATATTTTCCTTATATAGGTCAATATGAACGATTTCGTCATTTGGATTAGCTTCTTTGTAGGAATCAATAAATGCCTTCCCTGCTGCCATACTGTATGAAACCTTGTCATCATGAGGGTGTGCAGTAATGTATAAAACTTGAGCCATAATCTTATCACCTTTCTATTTTGAATTGAGTCAATTTAGTTTGAATCAGAAGTAAAATATGTATTCATCCTGCAGTATGATCATTTTTATTCTTAATCCGAGATAATCATATTCAAAATAAAAGAGAATTACAAATGATTTGCTCAGGATATTTTTTTTATCAAAAAGATCTGATGGATATTCCTCAAAAGAATGGTTATCTCCCCTTGTTTAACGGGATTTCTTGAACTGCCCCCCCCTCCATCCATGCGGAGATCATTCCAACCCTTGACGGAAATGGGCAAAAAAAAGACCCAGGATCGGGTCTTATTATTCCTTTTCTTTAGGTGAATATGGATTAGTTCCAATATTTTTTCTCATTTCATCTGTTAGTTCAAAAGGAATGCTCGAGCTTGCTTCTCCGTCCTTTTCATAGTTCATTTGTACGCTTCCATCATAGTGGAATGGTTTATTTTCCATGAAAAATTCACCTCTTTTTTATTTTTATTACTTAATTATACACTAAAAAAGACCTATTTTTTCAGAAAAAATAAAAAATATTTATTTATCTTCCTGTAACTATTGTTCCGTTTTAATGGCGACTATATCCGGATATTATAGATCAAAAAAAGAGCATTATTCCGTATTGGGAATGAATGCTCTTCAGCTTCAAGGTGTTTTTTTCTTGATTTCAACCAGTTTTATCCGGTTGTCTTCAATCGATTTTATTTCAAAGTGCAGATGATGGTATTCAAATGTTTCCCCTTCAGCTGGAAAATGGCCCAGTTCTTTTAGCAGGAATCCTGCAAGGATATCCTCATCCTCGGGAATTTTTGTTTTGAAGACTTCATTGATCCTGCGGATGGCCAGTTTGCCATGAACAATAATATGATTCTCCGTTAATTCATCAATCAGCACCTCAGTGTTGTCATCTAATTCATCTTCGATTTCCTGGCCAAGCATTGCTTCAAGAATATCCTCATGAGTGATGATTCCTTTAGTCCCGCCATATTCATCCAAAACAATGGCAAGGTGCTTCCTTTCTTTCATCATCATTTTGAATACCTTGTCAATGCTATGAAATTCGTATACAAATAAAGGCTCTAAGTCAGTAAAATCATGCAAGGCTTTCTCAGGCTGATTAGACCAGAAGAGCAGACCTTTAGCATGGAATACGCCCACAATATTATCCATATTATCTTTATACACCGGATACCTTGTAAAATGATTATCCAGCACGATCTTCTTTGCTTCTTCCATTGTGGCTTCATAGGGAATACCTTCAATGTCCATTCGCGGCGTTTTAAGTGCGTCACTGACATCTAAATTATAAAAATCAATGATTCCTTTAATCCGCTGAGTTTCTTCTTCATGGAACGTTCCTTCACTTGTGGCTATATCGACCATGGTAATGAGCTCTTCTTTGGATACTGAAACAGAATCCCCATCATTTTTGGAAAGAAATTTAATTATTCCCCTCGTAAATTTCGATATTAGAAAGGTCACAGGCTTCAGAACCAGCATAAGAAATCGAATGACTGGAAAAACAATATAAGCAATTTTATCTGCAAAGGTTGCTGCTATGGATTTTGGCAGAACTTCAGCAAATAAGATTAGCGCAACCGTCAGAAAACCTGTTGCCAGCCCTACACTGAAATTATAATCAAGGGCAATAATGGTTACCAATGTAGGCAGCATGATATTAGCAATATTGTTGCCAATCAATATGGAAGTAATCATCTCATCAGGCTTTGAAACCATATCTAAAATTCGTTGTGATTTCTTATCATTATTGTCTGCTCTGGATTTTAATTTCATTTTGTTAACTGCAGTTAATGCCGTCTCACTTCCCGACAGGAAAAAGGACATGAACATAAAGAACAAAATAGCAATAAACAAGGTTGATTTCCTCCAATGTTAATCATTTGTATTTGTTTTTACCCAATCAGCACCCAAAAAAACAGTGCTGGGCAATTTTGTCTGTTAAACCATTATTATAAAGTAAAAGCAATTTTATCGAAAATATAAGGCTTCCTTCACTGTTCTCTTTTTTATACTTTCAATAAAAAATCACTCTTTGCTCATAATAATCATGATAAAAATTGAAAGAAGATGAAATAGTTATGAACAGGATGATTATGCTTCTGTGCTGTTTCCTGCTTATTAGCCCATCAGCAGTATGGGGAAATACGGCGGATAATCAGGTACAGGCAGCTTTTATACGAAATATGCATGTATGGATTAAGACAGGAAAACTGGAAGAACGAATTACGGCAGAACCTGGCACGTTCACAAGTCCGCCAAAATGGTCCTATGATGGCCAATGGCTTCTCTATGAAAAAGAAGTGAAGGAATCCGATTCGGCTGAAACTGAGATATGGGTATATCATGTAAAGTCACAGACACATAAGAGGATTTTTAAAGGTGGCGGGAATGCCAAATGGGCACCTTCCGATTATAGAATTGCTTTTACGAGCAATGGTGGTGTCCTAAACATATCTGACCTAGATCGGTTCTATAATATTGCTTTAGGAGTAAGTGATTATAATTGGGATCCTGACGGAAAAGGGTTCATTGTGTCTTCCAGCGCCGTTTTAAGGCCGGATGGCTGGACCAGTCCCATTCTATATAAGGTTCAGCTGCCGGAAAAACTTGAAAATATGAATTTAACCCAGCATGTGAAACCCCTTTTCCCAATCCCTAAGGAAATAGGCTATGGCAAAGCTTCCATTATGTCCATCAATGCAATGTCATTTAAGTTCTCTCCAGATGGCAGATGGATCTCTTTTATTGTGAGTCCAACTGCTTCGCTGGCCATGGATAGTAATATGGTCTGCGTCATTTCAAGTGATGGGAAGAATTTCGAAGTTCTTGATGAGATGATCCTTCATTTGGACGTCCCTAAATGGGCGCCCGGCAGGAATCTATTGGGCTACATTGCAGGCGGGGGCAGAATTGTCATGGGATTCAAAAATAAAAAATTGAAGGTGGCTGAATTGCCTGCATTCAAGACCCTAAATCTTACCCCTGCTAAATTTGCAGAAATGGGCTTTACCTGGGTGGATAATGAAAGGCTGGTTGCCTCACGTGTGGAAGAAAGTGAATGGTCAAATGATCCTCAAAAACGCCCCGAACCATCACTCTTTCTAATCCACCTCGGCGATACCCAGCAGACGAGAATCACTAATCCTAAAAATTCAAATGGAGATTATAACCCTTTTTATTTAAAGACCGCTGGCAAGCTGACATGGATCAGAAAAAAACTGGCAGAGCAAAAAGGCGATATATGGCTTGCTGAGCTTAGTGGGGAAAAACCGAAGCTATGGGCAAAGGATGTAGAACAATATTCATTTTATGAAAACAATGGACAGAAAAGCGGTTCCTAAATGGAATCGTTTTTCTGTCCGGATGGTGTTCCATTCAGTTCAAATCATTTTATTGTTAGCCAAAAAGGTATATTTTTACTGTTTGAAAACCAGATCAGGTTGGCATGGTCTCATTCATCTATTTATTGCTGCTGAATACCCAGCAGGATTTATCCGTTCTGGTATCTTCTCAGAAGACCTCCTTCCATTTTTGATTTTTCTCTTGTATAATTTAGATTAAGTTGAGTTTTTTATTTATATTTAATGGCTCATTGTAGCCTCGCCGTCGTCTTCACCGGTCTCAGTTACCTTTAGAATGGCGACGGCTCCTTTTTGTGCGTGGTTAAATTGATGCGTCACTATTGGGTAGCTGCCTTCCTTCGTAACGGTAAATTCCACAATAGCTCCGCCGCTCGCCGGGAGCAAAACCGTTTGGAGACCTTTGTAATGGTTATAAGGATTGCCGTCAATGTATACGTCGTCAAACACCGTGCCAACCACATGGAAAGAGCTCACTTCATTTGGCCCCACATTATTTACATAGATCCTCACTTTGTCCCCTACTTTAGCGAGAAGCGGATTGTCCTTAAGTGTGAACGTATCCCCATTTGTATTAGGGTCTCCCGCTTTTAATGCCTTTGCAGAAAAAACTACATGAGTTGGAACACCATTTGTAAAATCATCAAGATCGTTGTATTTATACCATTCGTTTTGAATAAGAGTATATTCTCTATCAACCTCTTTATCTGTCGGATAGCCGTCTTTGGGTTTTACAATGATCGTTCCGTGCATTCCATTTGCGATATGTGATAAAACCGGTGAAGTACCACAGTGATACATAAACACACCAGGCTTATTTGCAGGGTACCTGAATGTGCCCGTTTCATCAGGTTTGACGTTCGAAAAGTCCTCTGAAGGTGCTGCATGTACAGCGTGAAAATCCATACTATGCGGTATTGCCGGATCCATGTTTTTTAAAGTGAAATTGATTATATCCCCTTCTTTGACAACAACTACCGGCCCAGGTGCTTCCCCGTTAAATGTCCATGCTTTATAGAATTTCCCTTTGTCGATTTCTACATCTGTGATTTGGGAAGTCATTTCGACATTCACTTCTTTCGCCCCGACTCTTTCAATCTTCAAGGGAACAGGTTCCTGATTTAAATTTTTGTGCGGAGCAATTGCCTCAGGCTGAGCTGTTTCTGCTGCCAGAACTTTTTCCTCGGGCTGAAGGGAATTTTGCGGTGTTCCCCCCTGGCTGCAGCCGGTTAGTAAACCTATGCCTATAGCTGAAGTTAGCAGATATTTTACCCCTTTTTTTATCTTGTTTTCCTCCTTAACTATGATTGGTTTATCTGCTTTAATCATATGGTAAACTTGGTCTAAAATTGGTGATTTTTCTCACAAGACTTAGGAATTCTGTGAAGAGTTTGTGAATAAGTGATCGAAGCCTTTGAATGGCGCTTCCTCTCTGTCATTCTTCGGTCTGCAACCAATTCTGCGTCAATTTAATAGAGACTTACATTTATATTACAATGTAAAATAGTGTTCCTATCTGCCTCAAATGGTTTATAATCATTAAATGTAGTTTATTGCATCAGATTAAAAGGAGAATTTAATAGTTATGGAATTTATTATGATTTTGAAAGCAATTATATTGGGGTTTGTTGAAGGTATGACAGAGTTTGCCCCAGTGTCATCGACAGGACATATGATTATTGTGGATGATATGTGGCTTAATACAAAGGAGTTTTTATCCAAATATGAAGCCAATACCTTTAAAGTAGTTATTCAGCTCGGTTCTATTTTAGCGGTTGTGATCATTTTTAGAGACCGGTTCATTGAAATGCTCGGTCTTGGAAAACGGGCTAAAAGCTCTGCAGAAAAACAAAATCGCCTGAAACTGTCTCAAGTAATTGTCGGGTTAATTCCAGCAGGGATTCTTGGCGTTTTGTTTGAGGATTATATTGATGAACACCTGTTTTCAACAGAGACTGTACTGATTGGTTTGGTTATTGGCGCATTTTTGATGATTTTTGCAGATATTTTTGGAAGCAAGGACCCGAAAACAACATCGGTTGACCAAATCACCTATAAACAGGCCTTATCCATTGGGCTGATTCAGTGTTTCTCCCTTTGGCCGGGATTCTCCCGTTCAGGTTCCACCATTTCCGGCGGCGTGCTGCTGGGCCTTTCACACCGGGCTGCAGCTGATTTTACTTTTATTATGGCTGTGCCGATCATGGCCGGTGCAAGTTTCCTTTCATTAATAAAGAATCTCGAATACTTTTCAGTTGAGGCGCTTCCGTTCTTTATTGCAGGCTTCATCAGTGCCTTTGTTTTTGCCTTAATTTCAATCCGATTCTTCTTGAAAATTATCGGCAAGATTAAACTAGTTCCTTTTGCTATTTACAGGATTGTATTGGCTGGGGTTATCTATTTCGTATTTTTATAAAAATGAACCCGGACTTTGGTGGTCCGGGTTTTTTGTTTTTTTGGTCATATGGAGCGGTTAATTGCTTATGGGGTTTTTATTGGTTTATTTAGGTGAGAGGATGATTTGGATTTGAAAACAGAGGTTTTGGATTTTTGAGAAAAAGGCATTTGTTCGATCCTTTATTTTTTGTTAGAGGCGGCTCTAAATTCTGACCCGAACATGAAGTTTTCAGGTTTTTGTGTCAGAAGTTGGTCTGGGGTAAGATACAATTCTTTTTGTGTGTGAAGTTGCTCCATAAATCGGACACAAAACCGAGGAATCGCCCTTATTGTGTCCAAAGTGGGCCTAGGTTCTGACTCAAAACCGAGGAATCGCCCTTTTTGTGTCAGAAGTGGGCCTAGGTTCTGACACAAAACCGAGGAATCGCCCTTTTTGTGTCCGAAGTGTCTCAAGGTTCTGACTCAAAACCCAGTATTTTCCCTTATTGTGTCCGAAGTGGGCCTAGGTTCGGACACAAAACCGAGGAATCGCCCTTTTTGTGTCCGAAGTGTCTCAAGGTTCTGACTCTATACCGAGTATTTTCCCTTTTAGTGTCCGAAGTAGCTCAAGGTTCTGACACAAAACCGAGGAATCGCCCTTATTATGTCCAAAGTGGGCCTGGGTTCTGACACAAAACCGAGGAATCGCCCTTATTATGTCCAAAGTGGGCCTAGGTTCTGACACAAAACCGAGGAATCGCCCTTATTGTGTCCGAAGTGGGCCTAGGTTCGGACACAAAACCGAGGAATCGCCCTTTTTGTGTCCGAAGTGTCTCAAGGTTCTGACTCAAAACCGAGGATTATCCCTTTTAGTGTCCGAAGTAGCTCAAGGTTCTGACACAAAACCGAGGAATCTCCCTTATTGTGTCCGAAGTGGGCCTAGGTTCTGACTCTAAACCGAGGAATCGCCCTTTTTGTGTCCAAAGTGGCTCAAGGTTCTGACGCAATACCGAGGATTATCCCTTTTAGTGTCAGAAGTAGCTCAAGGTTCTGACAGAGAACCAAGGAATCGCCCTTTTTGTGTCGGAAGTGACCACGGGTTCTGACAAAGGCCCAGGATTCGCCCTTTTAGTGTCAGAAGTGGCTCAAGGTTCGGACACAAAACCGAGAAATCTCCCTTTTTGTGTCCTAAATGCCCCCAGGTTCTGACACAAAACCCTGGATTCTCTCTTATGGTGTCCGAAGTTACCCCAAGTTCCAACTCAAATCCCCCTTTTCAAGCTCTCTTTGTCCAAACCAACTGCATCACCTTCAAACACCGTGGACTGGTCCCCCTATCAATTTCAAGATAAAAATAGTTTTTTAATAAAGCTAATCATTAACCTAGGGCTCCTCAATACAACCCGAATGAGAAATTTCTAAAACCGAGGATTTTTTCCAGAATATCTCCCAGCCGCCCTCGTTTTCACAACTTCTTATTTATCATCCGCTTCATCCTTTACCTCATCAACAATGCGTTCGGCTGCTTTTCGGTATAAGTTGCTCATGTGCACCATGGAAGCTGCCAGCAGAACTTTTTCGAGCTTGGCTGGCTGCCCTTCATTTAGATCTGCCGACCTGCTCGCCTGGTTTTCCAAATCCTTCGCAAAGGTATTGGCATTAAGTTTCGCCAAATCCAGGTAAAGCTGATAAAAATGGTCCAGATTCATCTCTCCATTTGCAGTCCTGCTGCTGACGTCATTTAGCAGGCTTTTAATGTCGCTTATAGATAATGCCCCTTTTAGCTGATAGATAAAAGCAATTAAGATAAGGTGCTCCTTGGAATATTTTTTGTTTTTAACAGGAAAAAACAATTTCCCTTTTGCATAGTTATTTATCATTGTCTTAGTAAGCACTTTTTCCTCATCATTTCTCTTCGTGCTGCCAAAGGTGTTTTCAAACAGCTGAATTACCTGGTCCATGTATAAATCTATCTGCGGGATATCTTCCAATTCAATTTGGTTATCCGCAATAAGTTTTTCCAATTCCATAGGTATCCCTCAAACCTTTCATTTATCGTTATGTAAATTTTACTTAAATGAACGCAGAATGTAAATGTTGACCAGATGATGTTTTGTATATATTATATTAAGTAGTTATAAAAACTACATGAAGATACATAAGGAGGAGATTTTATGAATTCATACATCCGGGAGCCCATAAACGGACTAACCCATTTAGCAGGAGCCATTTTATCCTTTGCCGGATTGCTTGCCATGGTAATCAAAGCCTCATTAACAAGTTCTTCACCGATTGCCATTGCCTCTGTTGTTATTTTTGGAATTAGTTTGATGCTTCTTTATTCAGCATCAGCTGCCTATCATATGGTCATCGCTAAAGATAAAGTCATAGCATTTTTACGAAAGCTTGATCATTCCATGATTTATGTATTAATTGCAGGTTCGTATACACCATTTTGCCTGATCACCTTAAATGGTGTAACGGGCTGGGTTCTTTTTGGAATTGTTACAGCTATTGCATTATCGGGCATTTTGTTTAAAATGATCTGGTTTAACTGCCCGCGCTGGCTTTCAACAGCATTATACATTGCCATGGGATGGATTATCGTGTTCGCCTTTTCTCCTCTTTCTGAGTCATTACGCTTGTCGGGTGTTCTGCTTCTTTTGCTGGGAGGCATCCTTTACACGATCGGCGGAGTAATTTATGCTATTAAGCCAAAATTTCTTGAATTCCATCATATGGGATTTCATGAGATCTTTCATATCTTCATCCTGATGGGAAGCATGGCTCATTTTCTTTGTGTGTTCATGTATGTAATTTAATCAATAGAAAAAAAGCGGACACTGTACAGTCCGCTTTTTTAATTAGATTCCTTCTATTTCCTTCAAAACAGCTTCTAATTTTTGATCCGAAAATCGGACCATATTTTTGTAAATGTTCATAATAGATTCAGCATAATTTGTTCCAGGTACGGCCCATTTGCCATTCAGTTCCCTCCACATCTTTGCCGAACCTCTTTTTACTAAGCTGAAACGCGGATCCACCAGAGGGTATTTCGTTGGCAGAGGCTGTGTGCTTGCGTAAGCATATAAATGCTGTAAATGTGCCAAAACGCCTTCTTCTTGTGTGGAGAAGCTTGCTCCTGCCGCACCATTCCCTGTTGCACCAATTCCGGCGAAATTATTCTGGCCGGGTTTAACATCACCGGTAAATCGGAGAAAGTTGGTTTCGTGCATCGCCTGTGCAAATGCCACGTCCCCTCTGATTCCATAATACTCACCGAGAGATGAATAGAATGAACCTAAATTGGGGGCATTCGGATTTATCTGTTTTGCATATTGGTTCATATGTTCTGGTGATAAATGAGTTACTCCCAGAGTGGAATAGCCTGCCGGTTCAGAAGGGACTGCCGGTGGAGCGTCAGACTGTATATAGGCATCTGATATTCCTGCCTTCTTCACTGCTGCCAGCTGTTTTTCTGCATTTTCCCTTGAACTGAAAGCCCCTGCCTGTACCCGATACCAGACCTTTCCTGATATTTGTGCAGCCGCTATAACAGATTCAATGCCTTTGCTTTTGAGGGAGGCTGCCCTTTCCTCAGCATTTTTTCTATCAGTAAAAGAACCGGCTATAACTCTGTACAGATTACTTGGGTCAGCTGGCTTTGGGGGATTTGGAGGAACGGCTGTTTTCGCTTTAAGGTTGAAGGCTTTCACGATTCCATTCACATGGCCCTGCGCCACTTTTTGTCTCCACAGCGGGTCCTTCATTAGAGCGGCATCTGCCGGATTATCAATAAAACCATTTTCAGATAATAGGGCAGGCATGGCCGACTCACGCAGCACATGAAAATCTGCCTTCTTTTTACCTCTATCAGTGAGGTTATTCAATTTGGTGACTTCCGCATGGATGATATTCTGGTAAGTGGCAGTCTGCGAGGAGCTGCTTAAGCTGCTATGAATATAATCTTCATACCCCCTCGCTGCTCCATTTGCAGCGTTACAGTGAATAGAAAGGTAAAAATCAGCCCCCCAGCTATTGGCTTCAGTTGTCCTTTGGTTCAGACTTTTAGTCGCATCATTTTCACGGCTCATCTTTACTTCTACATTCTGATAAACAGTAAGTAAGATGTTTTTTATATTTTTTGCGATATCAAGTGTAATATCCTTTTCTTTTATGCCGTTCCCCTGTGCGCCTGGGTCTGTACCTCCGTGTCCAGGGTCTAAATATAGCTTCATGGTCTCCACTCCTTTTATTAGTTATGTGCAATAGCTAAAAATTTTGGAGCATCCCAATTTATGAATCTAACATAGCAAGTATACTTGCTAATAATAGTATATGTTAGACAGCATATATGGCTTGTACACATGACCTATTTCTATCATTAGTCAGGCCCAGCAAATTTTTAAGATGATAGACCATGTTTTTATGTACATAACAGCAAGCCTGGTTTGGGCTTTCTTACCGGTTAAAACAGGACTAATATTAAGCGTGTAAAACAATAGCCTAAAATTCTCATCTTTAAGTTAATAAATCGACATCGTGGCCAGCAGGATAAGGTGGTGGTGCCCTTTTTTCAGATTGTATAAAAGGTACTTCTTTTTTCATCTCGGCACTGTCTTGGATTTCCCATTTGAATACAGTGTAGTTTTCAGTTTCCAAGTATTTTATAAAATAATCCCTGCCTTTTGTACATACTTCGGCTGAAGTTCGGACAAATGGTGAGGAACAGTAGTTACTTCAATACCCTGTCTCAAATGAAGTTCGCAGTTCTTGCCATTTTCGTCTATTCTTTCGTAATTGCAGAGTCATAGGTAATTGCTTATCATATTTGCTTCTCCACAAGTCCCCTCTAAATTAGTTTTATTTACGATTAATATATGTTTGTTAGAAATAAAAGGGATTGGACCTGTTATTCAGTTTTAGTTCAATTGTTTTTATTAAAATTTCTATAATATTAGTTGTTTATCAAATTTTTTTCCCGCTATATAGGCTAGATTCTCACTCGATATATTCATTCCAGCCGTATGCTAATGATGAAGATAATTTTTAGGGGAGTGAAAAATTCATGGGTTTGTGCGGCAAGAAATATCATAAGGGTCATGAAAAGCACGATGATTTTTGCGATGAACATGAATACGACTGCGATTGCCATTGGAAACCGGAGAAAAATAGTGATAATCATAAATTCCATCACCATTTTCATAGAAACTGTGTAGAAGAGGTGTTGGAAGCCATTGATAAAGCTCAGAGAAAGGTAAGAGATGAGGACGATTGCAAGACATCCTGTAAGGATTCCATTGATCGGCTCATGGCAGGATCCAAAAAGCCGAAGAAAAATACGATCCCATTTATCCTCTATTGTGGGGACTGTGAACCATTTAAGGCCACAGGAGTGACTGCATTTACTCATCATTCAAAAGAGAAAAAGTTTGCATGTATTACGTCTTTTATTTTTAAAATAAAAGAATTTGATGGTCAATGCGCAGTTCTTGAATTATTAACGTTCAAGCACTGCAAATCATCAAGAGATCCCTTCAAACACGCTTCAAAGGATTTTTGCTCTCCATGCAGCCAAATTGATCATGAAAATATTGAAGACCTGGCTGGTACAGGTATTTGTATCAACGTGGATCTCTCATGCTTCTGTGCCGTAACCTGCTTGCCTGCTGTCCGCATTTAGTGACTTGTAGGTATTTTTCTTGTGATGGAACTAGAGTAAAAACTGAAACAAAAAAGGTGTACCTCATTAGGTGCACCTTTTTACTTTTATCCCCCGAAAGCCTCCAGAACGTTGACTACTTCTTTTAAATCTAAATCTGCATCATCTGTCTGATTCTTAACTGTATATTCCTGATTTTCTTTCCTATTCAAAGTGATGGACCCGCCCTCTATAAGCCTTTTTAATTCTGCTATTTCAGCTAAAATCACTTCACTGCTGCTGCCTGCTGATTTAGGATGCAGATAGTTATGAAGTGCTGATAAAAGCAGATGCATTAAAGTCTGATTTGCTGAATGGTATTTAATTTGTTCCACCACTTTTGGGGATACAGTAATAGTATTTCCCGTTTTTACATCTATGAAGGATTCGGAAATCGTTATAGCAGTTTTATTAAGAGAATCCGTATATGTTTTGGACATTAGCTTCATCCCTAACTATTTACGGAAATGGCAGTGCTATTTCCTTTTTCTTTTTTTATTTGATTCATTTTCGCCAGAATCATCAAACCCTGAACATTAAGCTTTTCCATTTCTTCAGGAAACATTAGCACAATTGGCCGGCCTCTATCAGACCATTTCACTGCAGCTTCGAGTATCTGCTTTTGGGCCAGTTTGGCTGCACCACCCACTGCAATATACTTGACTGCCCCTTTAATCTCCCTCGAACTGCTCCGCACCCTGTCAAAATGCTCCAAGTATTTTGCAGCCATAGATTTTAGCTGCGGTATAATATATTTGCTGATGTCCTTTTTTACTCCTGCAAAGGGCTCCACATACCATTCTGAGATCCCCGCTGCCAATTTTTCTTCAAGCTCTGCCCGTGAATCGAAACGATATAGCTCATTTTTGCTAACCTTCTGGATAATATGGTCAAGAAACTGATTTATTCCAAAAGGTTCCCCTTCTATGGAAGCAACCGGTTTATTATGCTTTATTCCTACAAAATCAACAGAATCTCCGCCCAAATCTCCAATGATGATTCCTTTTTCGGATTCTTTAACCAGTTCATGGTTTTTAATTCCCAGAGTGTCCTGATCCCTGGTTAAACCCAGGTAGGCACAGGCTCCTTCTGCCCCTATAATTACATCTCTGATATTAAGTTTAACTTCCAGCTCTTTTGGATCAGCCAATCCAGGCACTTTGTGTAAAATAATTGTATGTGAACCGACTAATTTCTCTTTAAATACTGATTTACGCTCTTTGTATTGCGTTGTCGGCAGAGATACAGCTAATTGATCGACAGAATAGCTTATTTCCAGCTCATCAGGAGTTTGAATGGCTGCATGATATGCTGCTAATCCGAAAAGTAAAACATACGTTCGATCCTCATCAACTTTTTGATTATTGAAGGAAGTTAAGCTAACATCCTTTTGTCTGGCAGCTCCCAATCCAATATAATATATTTCTCTTTTTTCCTTAACGGCCCTGCTTTTTACTTCAACGATCAAATTCTCTTCAAGGATAGTATCCTCATCATCATATGGTTTTTCATAAAATTCGCTGTCAAAAAGCGCAATTGCATTTGGAAGCTGGTACTCGGATATTTGTCCGCTATCTGATGCCATTGCTTTATACCAGCTGTTCCCTATATCAACCGCAAGAAAATTTCTTCTATCCATTTTCCCTCACTCCTCCTTGAATCTTATGCGGGTTAGGAGTCCAGTTGTGCCCGTCTTTTTTTTAAAAAAATTTCTCCTTCAGTTTTAAAGGCTCTTTTTTTCTATAGGGCAGGTGCCCATACATAGTCATTTATCACGCATACTATGCTATATCTTGACTTCAGGAGGCCCCAATATGTCTGAACCGCATAAAGATAAACATGAGAATGCATGCTGGGCAATTACTCATAATTGTGAATGTGAAAGCTGCATCGAACATCATCCCCATGTAAACATTGGCAAAATTGTTACAAAGGTACCCGTGGTGCTGGCTGAGCTAACCTTACAAATAAATATAGATGCCTTACTGACGTTTCCAGAGCCGGTTCTGGAAATAAAGGACATTAAGAAAACAGTTAAATTAACACAATGCAGACTATTACTGCCTACAAATAAATTATTTATTAAAGGATTTGTGCGGAAAAACATTCAATATGCCAGTCCATCCCCTGATATTGAAATGCACACGGGGAAAAGCATTGCTTCTGATATACATTCATACACTGTGGATATCCCCTTTCATTGTGTGAGTGAGATTAAAAAATTCTTAACAAAGCCTCAAATGCCGGAAATGAATAATAGATTGGAATTTGACTTCCTTATTTCTAAACCTTTGCCAACAGGCCATCCCGAGAAAGATAAGCTGCAGACAAAGGACCTTTCCCAGTTCCACCAGGAAAGTATCCAGCATTATAACGAGCTTCCATTCTGTGAACTAATTTCAAGCAGAATAATAGAATGGGATGAAGCCATCGACCGGTCTCCACTTCCCAACTGCTCACCATTAGGAGAAGGTGTTTTTACAAAGGTTGAGGAGAAAATGGTTTTGGATTTAACCTTAAAAGTACTGCAAAAACAGCAGATCCGCGTATCTTCCACAACTAATGATGATGATTGTTTTGATCATTGCGATTAACGCTTTGAAGATGATTAATCTTGAAGGTAAGGAGGGGATTGGAGAGGTTGCTTTTATAGACAGCACCCCTTCCTGGAACCATGAGAAATGACAATACTCCAATTAATAATATTAAAAGAGGAATGAATAAGCAGACTGCCCAGCAAATGTATTATTATTCTGGGCAAGGGAAACCGGACAGCAAAATGATTGAAAGTGAGTCTAAGAAGTCTAAGCCTGAAGGGAAACAGGTAAAGAAGCTAAAGCCTTTGTTTTCGCCAAAAGGAGATTCAGCACCATTTATTTTTACACCTCCAAAATTAGAAGACAGGCAAGTCAGCCGTAATAAAAGAAATCCCTTAGACTCAATTTTAGATGATGGATTGATTGCACAGCCGAAACCTAAAAAAGAAAATGGTCAGATACTCGATAAAAAAAGTGTAAGTATTCCAAAAAGCTTAATGACTATGCTGACTCCTTTTTCTCCAATGCTCAGCTGGTCTCCCTCCTTACCAAGTAAATTTACAAATAAAACTGGGTATAAGGATATCGAAAAAAATGGCCAACCTGGCTATGATCATTACTCTAAAGAAAATACTCTGCCAATCCAGAACAGCATTAATGCATTAGATAAGGCAGAAATATCCCTATTTGAAAAAAGAACAAGTGCTTTCGATGAAGACAAAAGGGATACCTCTTTCCTTCAGCATGAAAAGCAGCTGGATTTAAAGACCAGTTCAAGCCAGTATGAAGTAGTGGATTTGGTAGAAGAGTTTACAGCAATCCTTGAAACTTCTAACCAAACAAACATTGACGTTCCTAATAAAGAAATAACATTAACTAATATAGATGATCCAAATTCAAGGAAAATGGACCCGCAAGAACCTATAAATGAATTTCAATTATCTTTGGAAAAAGGCTTATTACTTAATGAAGAAAGTCAGGATAAAAATGTTCAGTTTGATGAATCCCTAGACTCTAATAATGATCCCAAAGTAAATAACGATCGTTCACTGGAGAGTGAATTTGTTTCAATGCTGGAGGAATCGTCTTCTTCAGAATCGGACATTGATCCATCTAAACCGGATCAATTATTTTCAGTCGAAGCTGATAATTCATTTGGCCGTAGTGAGTCCAGTTCCTTTATGATGGAAAAATACTATGATAAATATGCTGAATTTGAAGAATCATCCTCTTCGGTGCAGGAAATGGATTATTGTTTTGGAGTTCATGAATCCTCCGATGAAAAAAAAGAAATTCTTAATGATTTTGATCAGGACGGCTCTCAAGAATGCTCCTCCCGAAAATGTGATTTACCAGCTGAAACGAAAAATACTTCTTTCCTTCCACTTCAGGAAAAATTATTCTCGTTAATGGAGGAATTATCTTATATAAGTGACCAGGTTTCATCCATTATAAGTGAGGAAGGTATTTCATATCGAAAGTATAGAGCAGATGCTGAAAATGAAAAGTATCATAAGATATCGGTCTTGTTAAATGATTTTTCTTCCATGATGGAGGAAAATGACTACATTAATGACGGAGAAGCTCAAGGTGTAGAAAAAGATAATGTTTTAAATGAAAAAAATCTTATGGATAAGTTCACGTCAGAGGGTGATTCTCCTGAAACCGTGGATAAAATGGCCCTTACTGACAGTGAAGATGGAGATGCTGCTCAAAGTGAAATGGATGTTGAACTACTAAATGACAAAGGAAGCAATCTTATTGAAAAGTTCAAGTCAGAGCTTGATTCACCTGATAGTGTAGATGAAATGCCCCCTTCTATTGTTGAAGATGGAGACACTGCTTCAGGTGAAGCGGATGATGAAGGTAATAACGATGAAAGCCGCAATCTTATTGAAAAGTTCACGTCAGAGCTTGATTCACCTGATACTGAGGATGAAATGGAGCCTTCTATTTTTCAAGATGGAGACGCTGATATGGGTGAAGTGGATGATGATATTAGTAACGATAGAAGCAGCAATCTAATCGATAAGTTCACGTCAGAGCTTGAATCATCTGATACTGAGGATGAAATGGCTCCTTCTATTGTTGAAGATGGGGATGCTGCGCCAGGTGAAGCGAATGATGACATTAATGACGATAAAAGCCGCAATCTTATTGAAAAGTTCAAGTCAGAGCTTGATTCATCAGATACTGTGGAAGAAATGCCCCTTTCTAATAGCGAGTCATCCAGTATGTGTGATAACACTGAAGAGGAAATGAATGAGAAAAGTGAATATTGCGTTTTCGAGCAGCAAGTCGCCCCTCCCTGCCGGACAGGACCAATCATTAAAGTACCTGTAATAGTTGCAAAGTCAGAATTAGAAATGAATCTATTTGAATGCCTCCCTGTTGAATTTATGGTCAAAGAAATAAAAAAAATCGAATGGTCAGTTGATTCACTGCGCTGCCGGGTTATGCTGCCATCAAACATTGCATTTATAAGAGCGATGATTTTTGCAGAAATAATTTATGAAAATAATGATACCCTGCAATTGGCGAAGATAGCAATTCCTATTGAACATACGCTGGAATTATGCTGGCTATCCCCTCCGGTGCTTCCAGAGGCTGTCAGCCAAAATGAATACATGTTTCAAGCTGAAAGTGGAAGTAATGCTCATCGTGAATTCTTTCAGCAATTTTCAGAAGAAATCTGCTGCGAGCTTAAAAAAATCCATGTTGTCTGGCATGATACTCTCGGATCCGGGCCTATTCTGGAAATCCAAGGGAATGCTATATTAAGTTTGGACTTTTTCCAAGAGCAATATGTAAAACTATAACGTGAGGGTATCTTTTAAAGGGTATCCTCTTTTTGTATTAACTTAGAAGGCAAGTGCTATACATACTGAGTCAATCATTTCGAACCTGTCAAAAACCCATAATACTTCCACTTATTTTGGATTTGCGTTCAGCAATTTAACCTCACTCATCCAAACAAGGTACTGCCTAATTAAACGATAGTTTGGATTAGCTCCTCTCCTGTTAACTATGCAAATCCTAAAGATAAGTCCCCCTTCAAAAATCCACTAATGTACTACTTCATTCATCTATAGTTTGTCTTACTTTTTGCATATGATAATTTGAGCATATTTAACAAAGGAGGAATAATTTTGAAAAAAGATAACAACTGTATCAGTACTAACCAATCCGCATCTGTAGAGCAGTGCGAGAGTTTGCCGTCAACTCCGATTACAACACCTGGAGGAGCAACTCCTGGAGGAGAAGCGATTCTAAAAGTTCCTGTAACTCTTGCCGAGCTGAATGTTAGGACAAACATATCCGCAAATATTCATTTCCCTGAACCAGTGCTGGAAATCAAGGCTATTAAAAAGAGGGTTAAAATTGTCCAATGTACACTGCTTCTACCAGGAGCTTCGGGTTTTGATCCTTTTGCACCTTCATCAACGCCAATTCCTTTATTTATAAGAGGTTTTGTCCGCAAAAACATCCAGTACGCTACTCCATGCGCATATTCCTATGGCAGTTCATGTGTTTCATCAGAAATAAAGTCATTAACTGTAGATACACCATTTGAATGTTCTACTACGATCGCTCCAGAAGACTTTTTGAACCCGCCACAGCGCCCGATGTTTAATTCTGAAGGAGAATTTGATTTCTTTAGATCCCAAGAGTTAGGAAAAGAGTTTCCTGAAAAGGACCATCTCCTTTCAAGCGATCTTTCCCAGTTTCATCAGGAAAGCCGACAATTCTATAACCAATTTCCTTTCTGTGAATTGCTCGCAAGCAGAATTGTTGAATATGATGAAGCCATAGATCGTCACCCGCTGCCGAACCACAATGCTTTTGGTGAGGGAACTTTCCAAACAATCGTTGAAAAAATGTTCCTGGAATTCACAATTAAAGTCCTGCAAAATCAGCAGGTTCGTGTGAATGTTTTATAATCTTCCTTCCTCTAAAAATTAAAACGGTTAAATTATTGCATTATCTTGGGGCCATTTTAGGACAAAATGCCCCAAGGTAATGCTTTATTATTTTCCACAAGTTATTAAACCTTCAAAATACCAGTCCGCGGGTCCAGCATATCGGTGAAAATCCAGACAAAGTATAATTCCTTAGATCAACATTAATATTACTAATATTAATGACCTTAATTAAATTCAAGTTTTTTATGTACTTATTTTATTAATAAACTATTCAAAAACCATTCTGAGTCTGTAACAGACTCAGAATGAGCAATCAGCAAATACAGGGTGATTAACTTAAAAAGAGTTAAACTCTTTTATTACAGACTTATCTGATGCGATACATACCTTGAATTTTCTCAACAAATTTCTCACGAGCCGTTGCTTGAGGCTGTACCTTTTGAGCAGGCCATGGAAGATTGCAGGCTCCCTTTTTCGGGGGCTGGACGAACTTAGGATTAAATTGCTGGTTTTGCAATAATTTAAAGAATAGAGTTATTTCCATTTTTTCTGTAATCTTTTCGAACTGCCCAAACCGGTTGAATTCCTTAAAAAGGTCAAGGTCATTAACTTCTGAGAAAATTAATTTGCAGTCAATCGGATCATTATAAAATTCGAAGGTTCTTGAACCTCCAGTTGTGTGGTCAGCACCATGTCCCGTTTTATCGAGAAATCTTCTCTCATCCACAGATGATTTTCTGCTTGGAAATTCTAATGGTGTATTAAAAACCTTAACTTGCTGATTACAGCTGAAATCAATGTCAGTGCTAAAGTCCGTAATATACCCGCTGCATTCTTCAACATATTGAATATTCTTGTGCACGACACCGGTAACGAATAACTTAACATACCCAGGGTTTTGAATGGACGGAATTGCTTTACACTGCTTGAGGGAGACATTCTTGCGAATCCATTTAATCTCTCTTGCAGGTGTAGGAAGCTTAATATCGGCTTCAACATCCGCCTGGAGCTCTACCTCTGCCAATACGACAGGAATGTCATAGACAGGAACATTTTGAATGTCTGCAATAGGGGCAAAAGATCTGGTAAAACAGTCAACTGTCTTAGTTCTCGAGACGTCGCAGGATCCGCTATGCCCATTGTTGCCGCACCCCGTATTTTTCTTCATACAATTTCACTCCTTATAGATATTAATCAAAACAGAAAGAGTACATAAGAACATGATGAGGGAATCTCTTTCTTTTGACTTACTATTTATATATGTATAGAAGACAAGGATGGCATGGACATTTATAATATGGTGGAACAATTTTTGGACATCCAATTTTTAAGATCAAATCAATCTGAGTTTTTTGAAATGACAGTTCCCCCATTTTTTGAATTAATTAACGTTCCGAAATCAGCTTAAATGCGTATGATAAACTAACTTTTAAAAATTGGAGGGAGAATTGATTTTGTCAAATACAAACCTTCGAAAAGAAAACCTGATTTATTGTTCTGTCGTAACTGAACTCCAGGCAGCACAGGTGACGAAAATTTGCCAGGATTATGGTATTCAATCGGTTATCAAGCTGAAGCCATATGTGGATATATCTCAGCTGAAAAAAGCATTAAAAACAAAAATGAAGGATAAATTATATGATCCCTGTCCCTGTGGCAAAGGCAAGAAGTTTAAGTTTTGCTGCTATAAGGACGAATTGGAGATAAAACTCTTATAATCTTGATATATATATCGCGTATTTTGTAAAATAACATATTAATAGATTAAGATTTTTAAGGGGAGCATTCTATTTGCCCCCCTTGTTTAAATTGCGGCTTAAAGAACACGGGATACTAATAGATAGCAAAATTCTTATGCCTTCTTAGCGCGTAATTTCTTTACATTCGATCCGCAGCCGCAGTCTCCATTTCCAGATCTTTTTTTCTTATAGCCCGCTCCCTTTATTGAATTACCCATGTAAATTTTATCTTCTTTTATCTGTGGATTACCTGTTTGATAACTCTTTGGCATCTCCCGTTTTTTATACAAATGAATTCCTCCTAACAAATAAATCCACCACAATATATCCTATGAGACATTTAGCTGCAACGTGTTCAGGCGAATACCCAATTTAACTGGACCAGGCCAGGCGGATGCCCGGTAAGTCTGCTTGCAGTAAATGATGCTGATAAACATAGATATTAAGTTGGTATTTTCAGCAGAAAAGACCATATCAGTTTTTCAGCAGCTTAAAAAATATATACAGTCCGAAAAATGGTAATTTCCTGCCTCAATGGCTAAATAGCTAAAAAGAATAACCGGCGCCTAATCGGTACCGGGTTAAGTGGACGAATCAATAATTTTTAGATTTAGCGGATAGTACTTCTTTCCTTCTATTTTATAGACTTTAACTTCTGTTTTTCCTCTATAAAAGGAAACAATAAAATAAGGTATTTCAGGGTAGGAATTATTATTAATATCGTGTGTTGATGGAACGGCTGGTGAATTAGGATGTGAGTGGAAAATTCCAGTTAGATCTTCACTCAATTGTTCCATTTCCTGAACGGCATCTTTGATGGATTCAGAGGACATCATAAACCGGTTCAATTTTTGAGATTCATTCTTTATTTTCCACATAGCTGTACATCGGCCATGTGCCCCTGAGAGCAGGCCGCAGGCTTCATACGGTAATTTGCTGCTGCAATAGCTTATCATATCTTCATAAATCTTTTTCTTAATCAAAATATCTTCATTTTTCATGTACTTTTCGCTAATCCTCTTTCCATTGGTTCCCGTTCCCTGGATGGGCTTGCTGTGTCGTTTTGTTCCGCAATGTGAAAAAGTCCATTGCTGGTGCGGCAGTTTGTTTTGGGACCTGCTGAAATTGCCCTTGACTGGGATGGTATTGCCCCTGAAAGCTTTGGGGACGTGCGCTGCCTCCTTGCTGCTGAGACAGCATTCTTTGGAAAAATCCGGAGGGTTGCTGGCTTTGCTGCTGTCCAGCCTGGTATTGGTTTTCCTGCGGCTGGTTTTGTACCTGCTGTTCCTCTTGGGGTGAACTTTGATCGGAAGTATTTTGAAGTAATGAAGTGTTATATGGTGATAGCGGCTGCTTGATATACTGTTTAATAAAGTTCTCCTTTTCCTCAAGGCTTGATTCCAATGCAGTAAATTGAGCCTTCATTTGCTTCATTTGTTTTTCCCAGATTTCCCTGTCCTTTTCATATTGTGAGATTTTATCCTGATACTGCTTCATATCTGCTTTGAACTGTTCTAATTGCTGGTGCAGGGCACGTTCGCTATCTTTTTTAACCTTATAGATTTCAATGTCCTTCGCCTGTAATTCTGAAGCCAGCTGGGCATTCATCTTTTCAAGCTCTTCCATTTTTTCAACAGTTGCTTTTGTTCTCTTAAGCTCACTTTTTAACTCGTCAATTTGTTTGGACCAGGAACCTTTTTCTGCATCAAACTGGTCAGATTTTTCTTTATATACATTTACCTGATCCTGAACATGCTCGAGGACCTGAAGATAAGAATCTTTTTCACGTTTATAGTGATCCGTTAATGAATTAAACTCCTCTATTTTTGTCTCAAGATCTTCTTTAAGTCTGAGTTTTTCAGATTCAAATTGTTCCAGACGTGTGAGTGAAGTTTGAGCCTTTTGCAGCTCGGTTCTCATTATCTCAATCTGATTCTCCAACTCATCCTTTCTTGCTTCTGACTTCTCATAGTCTTCCTTAATCTTTACTAGCTCCTCCATAAGCACACCCTTCTCCTTTTTAATTTGATTAAGCTCTATATTCTTTGATTCCAATTGGTGTTTTAATGAGGAAGTCATCCGTACTAATTGTTTCATTTCTGTAAATACCTGGTTTAAATTTGATGTAATTAAATCCATGCGTTTTTCGTCTGACTTGCGATGAGAAGAAAGGACTGAGAAATTCTCATTAAATTCAGCATTTTCCTTTTCCAGTTTAGCAAGCTTTTCTAGAAGATCGATTTTTTCTTTTTCAAAACTGCTGGTCTCTTCTTTTAACTTGCCCAATTCACTCTCGCGTTCTTCCAGACGGTTAAGCACTTCCAGCTTTTCTTTCTCTTTTTGTTTTAATTCTGCCTTAAAAGCTTCTACTTCTGACTTAAGATGACTGACTGACTCTACTGAATTATTTTTTTCAGACTCCAATTGGGTTATCTTTTGTAGATAAGATACGTTTGTTTGTTTTAATTGTTCCTGATTTTGGAGTAAATCCCGTAATTCTTGGCCCATTTTTTCGTTTTCTTTGATTTTTGCTGCTGCTTCATCTGATAATTTCTTAATTTGCTCCTCCAAATCTTTGGCATTTTCCTCAGCCTGGAGCCTTTTTTGAGTTGCCTCTGACAATTCACTGTGATAATGCTGATTCTCTGTTTCCATTTCACTTGCTTTTGCTTTAAGAATGCTGATTTTCTGTTCAGCCTCTTTCAGCTTCTGGCCAATTGGCTGCAATTCATTTTGTAGAGATTCAATTATTGCCTTATCTTCAATTTTTTCCTCGCGTAATTTTTCCAATTCTAATGCTTTATTAGCAAATTCCTTCTCTAATTTTCGGTTTTGCTGGAGTAAGTCTTTTTGGTTCTCCTCCAGTTGCTTCAGCTGTGCCGTTTTATCAGCGAGGTCCTTCTGAAGTTCCTGATGGGTATGTTCAGCGGTTTGGATCTGCTGCTTTAGGTGTTTATGTTCTTCTTCCAAGAGTTGCAGCTGTGAAGTTTTATCAGTAAGTTCCTGCTTCAGCTCCTGCTGGGACTGTTCAGCAGTCTGGATGTGCTGCTGTAAATGTTGAAGTTCTTTCTCCAAGAGTTGGAGCTGTGCTGTTTTATCAGCAAGTTCCTTCTCCAGGTTCTGATGGGCCAGTTCTGAAGTCTGGATCTGCTGCTTTAATTGTTCATGCTCCTCCTCCAAGAGTTGGAGCTGTGCCGTTTTATCAGCGAGTTCCTTCTCTAGTTCCTGATTGTTCTGTTCATCAGTTTTGATATGCTGCTTTAAGTGTTTATGTTCTTTCTCCAAGAGTTGGAGCTGTGCCGTTTTATCAGCAAGTTCCTTCTCCAGGTCCTGCTGATTTTGTTCAGCAGTTTGGGTCTGCTGTTTTAAGTGTTTATGTTCCTTCACCAAGAGCTCCAGCTGTTCTGTTTTATCAGCGAGTTCCTTCTCCAATTGCTGATGCGTTAGTTCGGCAGTTTGATTTCGCTGCTGTATTTGTTTATGTTTGTTCTCCAGCTGTTCCAGTTCAGTCGTCTTTTTTGCCAGAGCCGCTTTGATGGATTCGTAATCTTTTTCAGCTGACTGGATGTTTTGTAATAATTGCTTTTTCTCTTCAGTAGCCTTCTTTAGCTGTGATGCTAATTGATTTTCTCTCGTTTTTGATTCGTCTTTGTTTTTCTCATGCTCGCTTAACAGCAATTTCAGCTCATTAACATTTTCTCTCATGGTTATGAGCTCCTGATAATTATGTTTCTTTTCTGCTTCCGCTTCCTCCAGAGCTGCCGTTTTAGCTTCGAGAAATGCTTGGAGTTCCTCAAATTGCTGATCCTGATCCTTTATGTCTTCATTAAGGTACGATATCTTTTCTTTCAGGCTGCTGATTTCTTTTTCCAGCTGTTTTTTCTCTTCTAAGTGTTTTGCAGTTCTCTCCCTTTCCTGTTTGGAAATCAATTTTGGATTGAGTTCACTTTGCATGAGCCGCTCATTTTCTTTAATAAGTCTCTGCATATCCCTCTTCAGAACATCATTTTCATATTTCACTTGGTTTAATTGCTCAATATAATTTTGGACAGCTCCATCATGATTAGCCCGGAAGTATGAAAGCTCCGATTCAAGATGTATTACTTTCTGCTGCAGCTGAACATAAGTCAGTCTTTCAACTCTGCTCCTTCTTAGCATCTTTTTCCTCTCCTTTAGGCAGATACCCATTCCTTTATCTACTAGTTTATGCCTTTCAGCTAAAAACGTGTAATAATGCAGAACCAATAAATTTATCTAAGACAAACTTTGGCTGGATGGCTATACAAATAAAAAACTTGTTTCTAACATATATGTATTCAAGAAGAATAGGTAAATTATCCAAGAATCAATTAATGCCAATTCAAACAAGCCTCTTCAGTACGGAATAAATTTATTCGCATTTGCAGGCATAAAAAAAGCTAACTCAAAGTTTCGATTACATCGATCATTCGAGTTAGCCTTTTCATTATTTTTCGCTTTGGGCCCCATTTTCGCCCAATCATTTCAAAGAATTTATTTCTTTCTGTAATAACGCTTTTCCGTACTCATACAACTGAAAGTCAATTTCATTTTTCTGTTCGATCAGTTTTCTGATTTCTGCTGGAACCTGCTCCATTTTCGGGCGTCTTTTAGTTACATTGTGCTTATAATTATAAGGGACATTCCATCCAAGTTTCTTTCTCATAACAGCCATGGACTCATTGAAACGTTCCGTTATTCCAACCATCAAAAAGTGTTGTTCTATATTTTTTTTAGCTTTTTCTAATGATGGAGTACCATCACCGGAAATCATTTTCGTTTGTAAATTATATATTTGGCTTTGAATATCGCTATCCTCACACATAATAAACTCCTTTAAAGTTAACGACATAGCTTTTTTATTTAAAGGGTGCCGAGGGCTTTCCCTTAGAAAGTAATAAAAGGAAATGACACGGTCTACAGGATGACGGAGCATTGCGATATACTGAGCAGGCTGCGGTAAAACTTCATGAAGGCCAAATTGAAAATGGCCCTGTACCCACTTAACTGAAGAGAGTCTCGAGTTAGGTGTTCCCTTTAGCTTGTTATAAGCGTCCTCATATCCAGCATAAAATGAACGGATTTGACGAATAGTATACTGCTTTTCTATTATTTTCCTCATGGAGGTACCAGCTGTTTTTGGTATGTGGATAAATATTATCACCTTTTCATCCCCCGTAATTCATTATTATTCATTACAGCATTTGGTCAAAATGTTTTTATAAAATGGTGCAAATGCTCTGTGTTCAGTATCCAGTTTGCTTTATTGCCAGGAGAATTTACCTCTGCTGATTGACCGACAAAATAATGCAGCTTGCCGCCAGTTGATGTATTCACCAATATATCACTCATTTTAAAAAATGAATTAGAAGCAAGGATTAGAACTTTGGGATGATTTTGCTGAAAGACACTGTTATACATTCCTGACCCTGAAGTGCCTGCTATGACTTTTGCATTGCGGAATAAATTGATTTGCTCTGAAATTTTTAGTTCCTGAGGATGTATAATTTTGTAGCCGTTTAAAGAAAAAATCCTTTCAACAGCTTTCTCATTCAGCAAGACTCTCCTCTGATTTTTCAACTTTAATCTGGAGACATAAATCTTTTCAGGCCCTGTCCCCCTATCATAGTAGTCACCGATTGTTTTCCAAGTTTTATAGGCAAAAGATGAGGTGTATTTTCTCAAACAAAAGGACTGAACTGGTATATGAAGTCTTTCACATACGATTGGATTATCCAGATATACAATTTGATTCGTGCTAATTCCGAATGGTTTAAGAAGATCAAGCTTCCAGCCCGTTCGATCTTCTGGATTCATAATGAATTTTACCTTTTTAACATCAATATACTGAGTAATCCATAATCGGGAGATAACCTCTAATAAAAAATGGCCGAAGCCGCTTTTTTCTCCGCTTAAAAAAATACAATCACCTTTCTGGTGCTTAACACTTCCGATATTTATCTTCAGTGAAAATCGATTTAATCTCTGATTATAGGTTAGATGGTTAGTTGAGGCATTAAAATCGTAATGTCTGAAGCTATCAGGA
Organism: Cytobacillus sp. FSL R5-0377; assembly: GCF_038004385.1. NCBI lineage: Bacteria > Bacillati > Bacillota > Bacilli > Caryophanales > Bacillaceae > Cytobacillus > Cytobacillus sp. FSL R5-0377. Next base: position 89,674 of record NZ_JBBORA010000001.1, on the reverse strand, counting down.
AGGATGAATCTTCTGTTGTGGATAATAGTTTGGTTTCTTATGCATAAAGTATTTCTAAGACTTGCAACATAAAATTCCTGTGTGACACATTCATCCGGCAAGCTTATACCTGGAAAAGGCCGCACGGGTGGAACGATTTGAGTCCTTTCTGAATCACTTAAATGATATAGAGTATTCTCCGGTAATATTCCTAGTTTAAAATCCTTAAAGTCTTTAGCCGCACATATATTCCGATACGGAATTACCTTCATGTAATGTCTGCTCACATCTTTGCCCTCCAAAAATTCCAGTACAAAATATAGTATTCATCTTATTATTGATGGCTTGGATTATCGTCCAAACCATAGGAAATAACGGTTCAATTATTTTAGGCTTGACCCGGTTAACTATTGTGAGCACACTGCTTCGCAATCGGAATATATTAAAAGTGGGTTAAAGGTTTATTGGACTTATACTTTCTGGTTTGGGCAATCAGAAATGATGGCTGAATTTACGCAAAAGCCCATACACATAGCAGGAGAAGCAGCATAACATACAAGTAGGTTTAACCCTAATACAATAAAGTGAGAGGATGATCAGTTAATGGATTTTAAGTCAATTAACGGCGGACAGGAGACCTTATGTATAAAAGTAAATAAAGTATATGACTGGGTAACCCGCCAAGTAGATGTTCCACTACTTGCCTTTAATGCTAGTGATTTAGCAGCTGGCACAATTGAGTTTGACTGTGAAAATGGCGGTGTTACGCCAGATACTGATCCATGTGCAGTTCTAGGGGGGAACTACACAGTAGAGTGCTTTGCAACAGATGAAAACGGTACACCTGTTGATCCCTTAGCACCTGGATCCATTCTATGCCAGGAAATTCCTCAGCCAGATGGCCGTGCGAGCGGACAGTTCCAGTTGCCTGATGGATCAACAGTTACTTTGCAAAAGGTAAAAGTTCTGAAGAAAGGGTTTGTCGTTGTACGTGTAACGAATCCAAATGGTTTGTCTTGTACAACTGGACCTATTCCTTGGGCTGTATCTGAGAAATTCTTCTTATGTGCACCTCCAGGAACATTCCTGCAATGTGAAATCACAGACTTTGAGTGCGATGCTAACTTGATCTGCCGCGCTACAGCAACACCTGGTGAATTCGAGTTCCAGCAGCTTGATGTTTCCATTAACCTATGCCAAAACGTACAGATGGAAGCATTGGTAAAACTTGAAATTACTGCTGAGTTCTGCCAGCCGCGTCCTGACATGCCATTCGTTTGTCCGCCGCTTGCATTCCCGCCTCAGTGCCCGACTGTTTTCCCTGGTCCTGGACCATCACCAGCTTAATAGTTCATTAAAATTAGATCTAAGAGGAGTGCCCGCTCCTCTTTTTTTACATTTAAAGGCGCTGTTTGATAAAATTTTATATTTTTACTTAGCTCTTACCTTCAGAAACACTAACATTTACCCTTGCTTTAAGTCATAAAGTATAAAGAAAACATTTTGTAATGGAATAGGAGTGATACCTTGTTTTGGAAAAAGAAGGAACCTGAAATTGTTAAAAGTATCGCCTGGTTCAGTTATTCCATTATGCTTCCTGAAAAGGAGGAGGATGAAGAGGATATTATGGCAGTTGGAAACCTGAATATAAGCAATATCGGTACAGCTGCATTAAATAATCCCCTTATTTGCCTGAGGACGAAGCCTTCTGAAAATGTGCGGCTTGGCGGAAAAATCGGTTCAGTAAATCATACCGCTCTCATGATTGATGGTTCAAATACAGAAGCCTGGGTATATATAGATGATGACTGGAAGGAAAAAGCATTATCGAGCGGTGAACATTGGTTAAAGCCAAGTAAATCCAAGGCGCTTGAGCAAGGAACAAATTTAAATTTTGGTTATGAGCTGCAGGTTTCTTCTAAGAAAAAAGATAGATTCGTTCTTGTGGAAGGTTTTTTTTATTGTGATGAACAAAAAGATGGAATCAGTGCCTTAAACAGCATCTCGATTAATTTTTAGGTGAATGCTATGAGAATATTATTTATTTCATCAGGTTATACAGGGATATATAAATTTTTCGAACAATGGATTATGAGAGAGCTTCAAAAGGTGACCACTGTTAAACAATTTGATCCCCTAACTGGCATTGGAAAGCTAAAAACCACGGTAAATCAGTTTAAACCAGACATTGTCATTGTCCTTCTTGGCTTTAAGGTCCCTTTAAAATTAATCCAATGGCTAAAGGTTCAAAAGATTAAGACGGCAGTCTGGCTTACGGAAGACCCTTATTACATGGACAAAACGGAAGTGCTAATACCTCATTATGATTATATATTTACGATCGATACGGCAGCCAAAGAATACTATATTCAAAAAGGTCACCAGCAAACCTTCCACCTGCCATTAGGTACTTCTACAGAGATATTCAAGCCTATTCACGCGGGACCAGCTTTTATAAGCGATATATGTCTCCTGGGTTATCCATATCCCGATAGGGTAAAGCTGGTTCAGGATCTTCTCCAAAAAACACCTTATAAAATTAAGGTAATTGGCAAATGGAGAAATAAATTAATCCGGCTGCAAAATCATCCCAGATTGAGAATTCATGATATTTGGGTGGAACCATCGATTGCGGCTCAGTATTATAACGGAGCAAAAATTGTATTAAATACGCACAGGCCTTACAACTTACATCAAAACAAAAATCGGATTGGCATTAAAGGCAATAGCATAAATAATAGAACCTTTGATGTAGCTGCTTGCGGGGCTTTTCAGTTAATAGAGTACAAAGAAGATTTGCCAATCCACTTTATCGAAGACAAGGAAATCGTATCATTTAAAAAGGAAGAAGAACTGCTTCAAAAAATTAATTATTATATTAAACTTGAAGAAAAGCGCCAGGAAATTTCGGAACTCGCCTCTAAGCGTGTCCTAAAAGAGCACACATTTGAAAAAAGGATGGAAGACATGCTGAGTAAGTTCCAATGATAATAGATAGAATTACTTTCAGTATTAAACCATCAATTTATCATTGGCAATTAACCTACTCCGCATCTTCACTATTCCATGGTTTTGTTCCGCGATGCAGTTTTCTCTGAACCCCTTTGTCATGTACCCGATGTTCATCAGTTAATACATTTATGGGATAAAAATCCCAATGCCTTACAAGCTTTTTAAAAAAAGCTGCGTCACCGGCCTTCCAATTGTCAGGGTGGTCATCCCACCCTTTCACTACCTCTAAACAAGCTCTCCTGTGCATAAAAGAATTGTGGTCAACCCTTCCCATTGGATACCGTGTAACTCCAACCAAGGGGCGTATAAAAGTCCTTGTAATCCTATTCCCCGTATACACAATGACTTTTTGTCTGCCATATAAGACATGAATTTTGGGATTCATATGAAACGCCATTGCCATTTTCTCGAATCGGGTTGGATAGTATATATCATCATCCGTTAAATAGGTTACTAAATCTCCCGTGATCCTTTCGAGTGCCAAATTAATGCAAGTTGCATATCTGGTTGTTTTGGGTCGATCCACTTGACGTACTCCTGTCTGAATTAATGTGATCCTCGGATCTTTATCAGCAATTTCCTTTAGCACATTTTGAGTTTTTGCATTTGAATTGTCATCAACAATAATGAGCTCCCAATTAGAATAAGTTTGCTGCTGAACACTTGCAATGGCCTCACGGACTCTTTGAGGGCGATTATAGCTTGTTAAAATACAGCTTATTTTAAGGTTAGGTTTATTTTTGGTGGCTGTAGACAATTTTTTCACCTGGCTTATATCATTTTCTGAGCTGGTTTTCTTCAATAGGGCTTTGGTTTGCCTTAAAGATGGTTGAGGAGTTATTCCTCTGTTTTTTCTTCTGGGGAATTTTCCCTTTATGACTTCTGCAAAGATTTGATCTACGACCAACAAATAATACACCTCCCTTACTGCTGAATAGCTAAATAAATTGCCGATACAATTAATTTATTCACTAATTGATGGACTTAGCTCTCTTTTAAGAGGTTCGGTGTTTCATTATTTTTTAATTTTGTAGTTAGGCTGTAATGGTTTCAGGATGCCATTTGAAGACTTTACATTAATGATTCTTTTGGCAGATGGCATTTTTCTGCCTTGATACGATGCATTGGAGGAAATCTTTTTATTAACTTCATGGCAAAAGCACATAGTCTCACCGCCTTTTATTCGCACTGATTCTCGCTGGACTCTTCATAGGTCACTTAATAAGTCTGAAGCTTTCCGTTAACATATTTTTTTGTAGAGTAACCAGCTTTTGTCCCCTTCACCACAGGCATTTTATAATTGTTTGCTGTGAGTTTAACCGCTTTTCCGTAATTCGGATCACTTCCTAAATAATATTTATTTACTTTTTTACAAAGACACATAGGAACACCTCACTTTCTATTAATATTTTATGAATAAGCTTGTATATAGTTTGTGCTTTTGTACATGCTTTTCCTGTTTATTATTTTTTTTGATAGATTTTTACAAATCTTTAGCACAGATCAGTCACCAATAACATCATTGATAAGTACCTAGATTAAAAGGAAATCCAAGGAATTTTGTTTCCTTAAATTCTAATTCACATATTCATGTCTTTTCTTAAAAAAATTTAGAATTCATAAATTGCTAAACCTCATCATTTTTTGATTTCGAGGATGCCCCCAATCTCCGATATAGTCCATCTGCAATGAACTGCCTTCAATTAAATATTTAAACAAGGAAATATGGTAATGGTACGGGTTACTGTCAATATTTGTGACAATACCACCTGAATTCACCTGGTTCACCGGTCAACTTGAAACTTGCTTTCCGTCTCGAAAAAGATTGCATAAAACTTCCCTCCAGGTTTAAGGACATGTCCAATGTTAATCAAGCACCTTTCATTCACACTGCTGGAAGATGTGCAAACACCGACTGGGCAATTGCGTAGTCGAATTTCTTGTTAACAAATTAAATTGAATGCTGTCGTTTACTAATAACGTTGGTTTCTTTGACATTAACCCAGCCTTTTTAATTTCAATTTTTTTCCGGCTTCTATAAAGAAGAATTAAGATCGAGTCCAGTGTACTTTCCTTTATTTAAATACTTGATAAAGAAAATTCCTCCACGTAAACTGCCGCACCCAATTTTTAGCATCTCGTTAGGCTGCAATCCCTGCTCTTTCATAAACTTCAACTGCAATTCACCAATTTCTTTCCACATGCCGCCAATTGATTTTGATGGCTCTCCCTCAGGACATTCTAATCTGTAAGGTATAAACGGTAATATTTATTCCACAACTCAATGATCCCTCCGGCTTAGGTTTTTAAATCAATATCATACAGTCCTTACTTGCCAAAAACAACTTACGAGTAAATACCATAGTCAATTCACAACTACTTTGTTCCTCTGTCTTGCCTAAGGACCACAGGATTTATTTTAAAGATTGTTTTAATTAATAATTTTACCTGCTTAACTTTGTTACCAACAAAAATTTAAATTCACAGATAAAAATATTAAAATTATGTTGTGAAGGAGAAAAAAATCTATAGATCGAAAAAGTTGAGGATAAAATTTAAACTTAATTGATAATTTGAGGACATTGAGAACGATAAAACATTTTTATAAACATTGAACCAATCGGGGCTTTTTATATTTGAAAAAACTTAATACATCATTTGATAATCCAAGAGCTTAGATTCGAGCCAGTTATACATTGCCATTTTTTGTCTTAAAGACCTGGAGTTCCTTTTTTTGATGCGGTTCCAAATTTTCAATTTTTTTTTGCAGCAATTTTTTAGCATAATCGTACAATTCCAAATCTAATCGGTTATCCGATACGAGCTTTTCTATTAATTCTTTTGGTATTTGTTTCTTAGAAGGTCGATTATTATTAACATTATACCTCTTATAATCAACAACAAGGTTTGACCATCCTAGGGTTTCCTTCATTATAAAAATAGATTCATTAAATAACTCTGTTATTCCAACTATTGAAAAGTACTGTTCCAGATTCTCTTTTGCTTTGCTTAAGTCAGGCTCTTTTCCACCAGAAACCCAAAAAGTTTGATGATTAACATATAGGTGTTTATATCTATTATTAAATATGAAATCCTTAAAACTCATATTTTTTATAATTCGGTGCATAGAATGCCTAGGATTGTTAAGAATAAAAAAATAAAGAGATATTACCCTATCAATTGGCTCTCGCAATATAGTCATGTAAGTAAATGGCCGTGGAAAAAGTTGATGGATCCCAAAAGGAAAGTGACCAGATACACAATTTAGATTTTTTTTCATATTTTCTGAAAATAATTGCTTTATAGATTCTTGTGTGTACATTTTACCCGTTCTGTTTGTTAAAAAGATATTATTATATTGTCCTTGGAGTATCTTCTCAAGAGTGGTTCCCCCTGTTTTGAGGATATGGACAAAAATTAATAACCGATTCTCATGGTTATCCACTAATATTCCCTCCATAAAAAACTTCATAAGTCATCATATAATGCATTATTTAAAACCATTATTCCTCAGCGCTTTTTTTAAGGCTTTCAAATATTGAAATCCGTACTTCTTATCCGGTTCCAAGTATGCACCTTCTGCCCACTCATTCCATGCATTAATAAAAAGAAAGTCACTTTTATAAAGGGATACAGCTCTATGAATTTGCCGGGTTAAATATTTCGAAAATTTTTCTGGACTAGCACCGGCAAAAATTCCAGCCTCATCCCCTTTTCGGGCTGTATTGTCCCAGTCAACAAAAGCACCTGGAAATGTTTTTTTGTTTTTATCAGGTTTTCTTCTCAGGATACATGACCAGACTCGATCATAATCCTTTACATGACGATCTCCCTGAAACCCACCAACTGTTTTCGATAAATTTTGACATTCTCCGTGATAGGTTGTGTAAAGAGGTTCAAACTCAACCCTTGCATGAAATCCTTTTACATTGGAATTAGGAAAACTATTTAATGTCTCGACAAAAAAAATCCCTTTTAAACCATTTTGCTTGGCTAAGTTATCCCAGTATTTTAGCATTTCCTCGCAAAAAGGAATGTGACCTGGTCGATAAATAATAAATAAAGGTTTACCATTGACACGTATATATCTGCGGTCCAGAAAAGCCGGTAATAAATAATCAAAATGCTGTTTCCAATCTTCTTTACTACCATAGTCTTGAGGCATCAATACGTGATGATCCAATCCATCCCATCTCCTAGTCCATGGTTCATTAGCCCATGAGAGACAGAATGGAAAATCCGGTTCTCCGGTCTTGAGAACCTCTTTAAAAGGCCTCTCTAGCAGCATTTTTCCTTTAAACCAATAATGATAGTAGCAAAATCCATATATGCCGTATTTTTTTGCAATTTCCGCCTGCCATTTTCTCGCTTTTGGATCTGTTAAATTATAATAATTATTCTGAAATGGTTCTCTTGGTTGGTAATGACCTGGGAATAACGGTTTAGCTTTCCGTGTATTTGTCCATTCTGTAAATCCTTTTCCCCACCACTTATCATTTTCTGGAATTTGATGAAATTGGGGTAGGTAGAAGGCTATTATTTTCAATCTCAATCCCTCCACTATCTCTTTGTGTATTTATTCATTTTTTGTATTTTTTAAAAATATCAAAAACTTTAATCCTTATTGTAACTTTACTATTAGTTTACGGACGAATATTGTAATCTCCCTATATCAACGCTTTTGCATTGAAGTTTTAAAAGCTTTTAAAGCCTTAGTTGATTCATGCCCTAAGGCGTTAATCTCATTCTTTAATGAATTCTTAACGTATTGATATAGTTCTAAATCCATTTGATTTTTTTCCATTACTTTTTCTATTACATCATTAGGAATTTCCTTAATTTTTGGACGATTTTTAGTGACATTAAGCTTTTTATAGTTAACATTTCCCCACCCTAACTTTTCCTTCATTAAGAAAACTGATTCATCAAACATTTCAGTAACTCCTACAAATTGAAAATCCTTTAGATTTTCTTTTGCCTTTTGTAAATTAGGTAAATCTTCACCTGCTAAATACCATGTTAATCGATTATGAACATTTTCATTACTAATAAACTCTTCAAATGTCTTATTTTTAACTTGTTCATACATCGGCAAGTTAGGATTTTGAAGAACAAAATAATATAGAGATATTAATGAATCGATCGGGTCCCGTAACATAGTAACATAGTTACATGGTCTAGAAAAATGAGAGTGAACACCATACTGAAAATGTCCTAAAACGCATTTTTTTCTTCGCAAATCATTACTGGTATATTTACCTATCTGTTTTTCCAAAGAATCAAAACCGTATAATGACACTATTTCATTTGGACTATACTGACGTTCTACTATTTTACGCAGAGAGGTTCCTGCGGTTTTAGGAATATGGAGAAAGATTAACAAATTATTCTTGTTTTTATTCATATAATCACATCCCTCAATGCTTTTATCTTACGCTTGTAAATGGTATTCGGGCTAATACTATTCATCTAATAGTACGCTTTTACATTCAATTTAATCTATTAAGCACTAACTATCATCCAGTGCTTTCTTTACTTCCTCCAAATACCGAAATTTATTACGTTTATCGGGTTCTAAATAAGTACCTTCCGCCCACTCATTCCAGGCGTTTATAAACAAAAAATCACTATTGTTTACGGATTTCGTCCTTTGAATTTGCAAATGTAGATATTTTCCGAATTTTTCCGGAGATACACCCTTAAATATTAGTCCTTTTTTCCCTAATCTAGGTGAATTATCCCAATCTACAAATGATCCTGGTATAACTGGTATATTATATTTCGTAGATTGCTTTCTATTTATAATTCGACGCCATACATAATCATAATCTACCAAGGGGTAAGGTCTACGATCCAATAGTGATGGGTTTTTCGGATAATCATGGCGTAAGGTATACATGGGTTCAAATTCCACACATGCATGAAAACCCTTTTGTTCTTTATTCCAAAAACCATTTAATGTCTTTATAAAATAAATTCCGTCTAAACCTGCTTCAATTGCCAATTGGTCCCAAAACGAAAGCATCTCTTCACAACAATCGATACTTTCCGGTCGGTAAATTAGAAAAATTGGCTTATTGTTAATCCTAATGTACCTTTTATCCAAAAAAGCTTTTAACAAATAATCGAAGTGTTCTTTCCAATCTTTTTTATTTCCGTATGTTTGAGGCATTAATACATGGTTTTTTCCACCATCCCAAATGCGAGTCCAAGCCTCATTTGCCCATGAAAGACAAAACGGAAAGTCCGGTTCGCCTGTTTGAAGAACTTCATTAAAAGGTTTCTCCAAAAGCCTTTTTCCCTTAAACCAGTAATGATAATAACAGAAACCGTATATCCCGTATTTTCTTGCTATTTCCGCTTGCCATTTTCTAGCTGATGAATCAGTTAAATCATAATAATTATTCAAATATGGCTCCCTTGGCTGATTATGTCCAGAAAATAGTGGTTTAGCCTTTCGTGTATTAGTCCATTCTGTAAATCCTTTCCCCCACCATCGATCGTTTTCAGGTATGCAATGGAATTGAGGCAAGTAGAAAGCAATAATCTTCATTCTTTCACTCCTCTATCATTTATCTCATTTTTCAAATTCAGGGATTGTCCTTTGATAATGTTTTCTAAAAGAACATGTTTTTCTACTTTAATTAAAAATGCTTCAAGTGGATATCCAAAAAGGATTTTACTTTTTCTAAATTTTCATTCGGCTTTCTTCCTATTCTCTGATTGATGTTCTTAACAAACAAATCCGGTTTTTTTAATAGTTGTTCATAATGGACATCAATGATATCAGACTTTCTTTTAGCTAACATATGACGGTAGAAAATAAAATTTATAAGGTAAGGTTTCAATACTTTTTCTGCTTTTTCCAGACTTATCCCGTCCCGATTAGCCATAGAGCGAATGGAAGAATTTAAATCACGATGCACAAATATATACGTAATGTCAGATATATTTAGAAAAATAGGATTCCAGACTTCGAAGGTAATGACCGTTCTGGGATCTTTTAATCCCCATATGGGTTTAACATGGGCACTTAAAAAATTTTGAACATCCTTTTCAGGAAAAACGTATCTCAAAATTCTTGCTCTAGCTGGCGGGTTGAAAACATCACCACCACACTCTTTCATGATAGAATTATTTAAATTAACGAATTTACTATTTTCAAAATAGCCCTTGGGGTTAGCTTGATCAGGTTCAAATAGATGGTCGCCCATATGAATTCCCATATGATGCATCACGCCGGCTGTGGCGCTTGATCCAGAACGATGTAGGCAAAGCACAAGAAACAATTTGCTTTTGTTCAAACAAAATCCCTCCCTTATCCATTGACTTCCTAGCATGAGCGAATAGGAAGTTAATCGATACCACCACTTCGTTCACGTCCTCTCCTTTCGGATGATTACTCTACTGATATATAATTCAATTGAAACAAAAATGACTGGACAGTATACCTAGAGTACTTTACTCAATTATATTTTCCTCTCATAAGTTGCAGTTTATACGGAAAACGCCCAATTATTAAACACGCGACTATGGTAAAATACTGTTTAAGCAAAAACTATATCAAATAATTTTGAGATTCTGTGTGTAAAAGTATGTTCATTCCTAATTTTTTTAAACGCTCGCGACGCCACCTTCATTCTTTCCTTTTCATGAGTGAGATAATATTCTATTTTCTTAATAAGTTCTGAAGGGGATTCGTATACGGCAATATCATATCCAGGTGTATAAAAGCTGCTTAAATCCTTCCGAATATCAGTCAATTGAAAGGCTCTACATGCAGATATCTCAAATGTTCTCGGATTAGGAGAAAATGCCTGTATATTCATGCTGTTATTGGCTTTAAAGCTTTGATCGTTATGTGAACGATGCATATTAATGATTATTTTTGATCCGTTGTAGTAATTAACAACCTCTTTTGGATGCAGCCAAGTTGTTTTAATCTTGTCCTTTAACAGTTGATAGTTTGAAAGGCGGTCCCAACCCAGACCAGAAATTAGAACATTTTTACTAGACAAATAATGTGACAACTTATCGAAAAATTCGATGCGATTCCCAAATGCATTACCTACAAATAGAATATCCTTTTGATACTTAGAGTCTACAATTTTAGGGCGGTATATTTTGGGATTCACAGCAAGCGGTAGAAAGTGGACGTTCCTGCAACCTAATGATTTATAAAAGGAAAGGCAATTAATTTCTTGTGTAAAAACAAAATCAAAATAGGGGGCAATTCTTTTCGTAATATTAGAGTAGTAAGGATCATCTGTCATCCAAATTGCTGTCTTTACCCCACTCTTTGTTAATTCCTTTATTTCAATTATAGGTAATTTAAATCCATTAAAAACAAGAACAAGGTCTGGCTTCACTTTTCTGACGAGGTTTGATAAATCTTGATTTGGTAATGCTATATATACTTTTTGCGCCGTCTTTTTCAGACTTTCCAAGATTCCATTTTCTAATGGCCAATAAGTCCCTACTTTTAATCCCGATTTTACAAATATAATCGAAAGGGTTTTTAATTTATCTTCTTCAGTTAGGTTATTCATAATCACTCCTCCTTTAAACCACCTTATTAACCTCCTTATTTCGTTAATACAGACTATTCAAAAGGATTTATAGTGATTGGACGAACCTTAAAAATTTTAATTATTAATAATTAATATAGATTAGATTTAAAATATAATCTTCTTAGTATAAAAGTAATAACAATTATTATTAACCAATTAGGAAAGCAATTTAATTCCTATATTTAGTCAAATTTGTTTGTTAGTATCTTATGAGTGTTCAAAAAGCATTTGACGTCTATCCATCAAATGCTCTTTGAATGGCGATTTTAATTTTTATTTTGAACTATCTAAAACTAGTTTCCCAATTAAAATTAATGCCTGCGTCATCCCACGCTAATCGTTTTTCGTCTGGTGCATTTGGATTGTAGGATTCAGTGGTAAAATATATGATGGTAGCAGGTTTTTGACCCAGAACCCTATATCCATGTGCAACTCCTTTTGGTATAAGCAGCATTATTGGATTTTCCTCACCCATATAATAAACATCCGTTTTCCCATGAGTACTGGAGTCCTTACGAAGATCATACAGCACTACTTGAGCATTCCCAGAAGGAAAAAACCACAAATCATCCTGCTTTTCGTGATAATGGAATGCTTTAATTACACCAGGATAACTCATTGACCATGATGCTTGGCCAAATTTGGATAAAAGATGAGGCTCATCATCCCGTACGAGTTCTGAAAAGAAGCCCCGGTCATCACAATACTTTACCAGCTTTTTTACCTTTACTCCTTCTATCACAAAATAATCTCCTTCCGTATAAATTCTTTTAACGCATCCTCCCACTTTCTAGGGGAAGGTATATTCTCTTTTAATAATGCAGTGTGTCCTAGAATGGAGCTGCAGGGTCTAGGTGCTAATGCACCATATTCTTTTGTAGTGATTGGCTGAATTGTTTCAGGGTTAAATCCAGCCTCCATAAATATGGCCCTTGCAAACTCAAACCAGCTGCAAGATCCTGAGTTACTAATATGATACGTACCACTTTTTTTATCAAATAGCTGTACTATTGTCTCAACAAGGTCATTTACATACGTCGGAGATCCTATTTGATCATTAACTACCTTTATTTCCTTTCCTTTTTTACCGAGCTCTATCATTGTTTTTACAAAATTCTTTCCGTCATGTCCGTAAAGCCAAGAAGTACGTATAATTGTGCCATTATGATAATCCTGTACCATCTTTTCTCCCAGCCACTTGCTTAAGCCATAAATGGATTGTGGATTTGTTTCCTCTTCTTCCGTATAAGGCAATTGCTTATTACCATCAAAAACATAATCTGAACTAATATAGAACATACGGGCACCAACTCGACTGGCTGCCTGTGCAATATTGCCAGCACCTATTCCATTCACTTCAAAAGCCTTCTTTTGATTTTTTTCACAATGATCCACTGCTGTATAAGCAGCAGCGTGGATGATAATCTCTGGCTTTGTTTGATTAATTTTTGTTTCAGCTTCTTTTTTATTGGTAATGTCTAATTCTTTTTTTCCATAAGGAATCACTGAATGGGTTTCCGATAACTTCCTTACCAGTTGTTTTCCCAATTGGCCTTCTGCTCCGGTAATTAGAATCTTCATACCACCACCAGCCTTTTTAATTTTGGCGCTTATACCAATCTATTGTTTTTTGAATCCCTTCAGTAAAAGTGAAGAGAGGAATCCATCCCAATTCTCTTGTTATTTTAGAAGAATCCATTGCATACCTTCTATCATGCCCTGGCCGATCTTCCACCATTTCTATTAAATCTGTACTTTTACCAAGACAATTCAAAATAATTTCAATTACTTCGCGATTGGTTTTTTCCTCGGATCCGCCAATATTATAAACTTGACCTGGAACACCTTTTTCTAAAACCATTTGAACGGCACGGCAATGATCGGTTACATAAATCCAGTCACGAATATTCATGCCATCTCCATATAAAGGAATTGATTTATTTTGAATTGCATTAAAGATCGTTTTTGGAATAAATTTTTCGGTATGCTGCATTGGTCCGAAGTTATTGCTGCAACGTGTTATGATGAGTGGAAGCTGATGTGTTTTGAAATAAGATCTGACGAGCAGATCTGCAGAAGCTTTGCTTGCTGAATAAGGATTATTGGGCACTAGGGGATTTTCTTCAGTAAATGGTGAATCTGATGGCTTAAGGGACCCATATACTTCGTCTGTGGAAATTTGAATCATTTTATTTGCTTTTCCTGATAATACAGATTGGAGTAAGTTGAATGTTCCCTTGATGTTTGTTTGGATAAATGGAGTTGCGTCCTGAATACTGCGGTCCACATGTGATTCAGCAGCAAAATTGATAATTGCCTCATATTTTTGATCAAAAACTGCTTTGAGATCAGCTTCATTGTTAATATCACATTTAATAAAACGGTATCGATTTGAATTTTCCAAGTGCTTTATATTTTCATAATTTCCAGCATAGGTAAGTGCATCGATGTTTGTAATGTGATAGCTAGAGTTATTAAGCATATGGGATATAAAATTAGAACCGATAAACCCTGCACCGCCTGTAATTAATAGGTGTTTGCTCATTGGTCCCCACCCTTTTTAAAACTTTGAAATGAATATTGATTGGCTTGATACAGAGATTCATGTGTACCTGCATCAATCCACCATCCTTTTAAAATATCAAATTGCAGCAGGTCATTTTGTATATATAAATTGTTTACATCAGTGATTTCAAGCTCATTTCGATTTGATGGTTTAATAGAATTTATATAATTAAATACACTTTTGTCATACATGTATATCCCTGTAACACAATAGGATGAAGGAGGATTACTAGGTTTTTCTATAATAGACAAAATCCTTTGGCCTTCTCTATCAATTTGAGGAACACCATATCTAGTCGGATCTTTTACTTCTTTCAGAAGAACCCTTGCACCTGAGTCCTGAGCAATAAATGCTGTTACGTAGGGACTTAATGAATCTTCAAAGACATTATCACCAAGTATAACAACAAACTTTTCCTCGTTTATAAAATTTTGAGCACACATAAGGGCATCAGCAATTCCGCCTCCCTCATTTACCTGTGTTTGGAATTTTAGATTTACATTGAACTCCTCCCCATTCCCCAAGACTTTTTTGAACGAATGAAGATGCTCGTCATTTGTAACTATTAGTATTTCTTTAATTCCAGCCTCCTTTAATTTTAGTATTGGCCAAAAAATCATTGGAGAACGACCTACAGGCAATAGGTGTTTATTCATTATTTGAGTTAACGGCTTCAGCCGGGTACCTGAACCGCCAGCAAGAATAACTCCTTTCATGCAAGAACTCCTTTCAATTTTACAATTTGAAGTAACAAAATACCGGCTTTATTTTGATTTAAAACTCTTTATACTATATGTTCATACAATCTTAATGAAACAAAAATTCATAATGAACCTAAAAGATGATTAATTTGACCAAGCCTTAGAACATCAAGAGAATGTTAAACATTAAATTACTGCAGGACTATTTTATCCGATGCTCTACAATACGAACACCATGCAAGTCTTGGATAAGAATTTTTTTAATAATGCAAAATAATAAAAAACAGGCAAATATTATGTACAAGTCATCGAAATGAACATAAACATGATAAAGACAAAAAGTTACTAACAGTCTGGAGAGATCACCTATGAACCATGAGGCAATTTTTCTTTGCTTCATCTTAACATGCATGTTTATTGTTTTAATAAAGGAATGGCTATTGCCTGAGCTTACAGTGTTTTTCGCTTTGGGATCTCTTATTTTAGCAGAGATTTTGACACCAAATGAAGCTTTAGCCGGATTCTCAAACCCTGGAGTACACACCGTAGCTTTTTTGTTTATTTTAGGGGCCGCTGTGTCAAATACCGGAATACTCGATGATTTTATAAAAAGGATTTTAACAATAAATAAAAATATCCCTCAGAATATTATCCGATTGATGTTACCGGTATCATCCCTTTCTGCATTTATGAACAACACACCAATTGTTACAATGCTTATTCCAACCGTGCAGAATTGGGCGATTACTCACAATATAAAACCTTCAAAACTACTCATCCCTCTCTCATATGCAGCCATTTTGGGAGGAACAATTACATTAATAGGAACATCAACAAACCTTGTCGTACAGGGTCTTTTATTGGACAAAGGGCTCGAGGGTTTTCATTTATTCGATTTTTCCTTTATTGGAATCCCCTTAGTTCTGGCAGGCATCCTTTATTTTGTTCTGGCAGGACACAGACTATTGCCTGAGAGGGCCCACTCCATAAAAATGTTTGAAGATGGGAAGAAGGAGTTTATATTTAAATTTAAAGTGAGGGACGATTCTTCCTTGGTGGGAAAAACTATTAAGGAAGCCATGCTCAGGAACTTAAATAATTTGTTTCTGATAGAGATTATCAGGAAAGGAAAAACCATCATCCCCGATCCAAATGAGGATGTCATTCAAGCCTGTGACATTCTAGTTTTCTCAGGAAATCCAAGTGAATTTATGAAAATCAATGATCTTCTTGGGTTAGACAGGTATACACCTATAGATACATCATCAGAAAATAGTAAAAATACAACTCTGTTCGAGGTTGGAATATTGGGAAATTCTCCTCTCATAAATAAAAAAATTAAGGAAAGTTACTTCCGATCCAAATATAATGCCGTAATAGTTGCGGTAAAAAGAAGAGGAACGAAGATTACAACAGGAATAGGCAACTTAGTAGTTAAACCTGGGGACACTTTATTGCTGCTTGCTAAGAATGACTTTTCAGAGTCCTGGTCAGATTCCGAAGATTTTTATTTTCTTACTAATTCCATTCATAAAAAGAAGCCATCAACACTAGACAAATTCATCATGATGTTCATCATTACAGGCATTCTAATATGTTCATCACTGCAATTACTGTCAATCTATAAACTAACATTAATTGCATCTGTATTTTTAATAATCTCTAAAACTATAACGGCATCTGCTGCTATTAAGTCAATTAATTGGAATGTGCTCATACTAATGGGAAGCTCGATTGGGATTGGGAATGCAATTGAATCAACTGGACTGGCAAAAATAGCAGCTCAGTTATTAACCCTATTCCAGTCCAGTTTGGGTGTCATTGGAATTTTGATTCTATTTTACATCATTACTTTAGTATTAACAGAAATCTTAAATAACCTCGCAACTGCAGCCTTTATGTTTCCTATTGGCTACTCTATTTCCACTCAGCTTGATTTAGATCCAATGATGTTCGCTATGGTTACAGCTATTGCTGCATCCTGCAGTTTTTTGACACCTATCGGCTACCAAACAAACTTATTGGTGTATGGACCAGGAGGCTACAAGTTTACCGATTATTTAAAAGTTGGGCTGCCTTTAAGCTTAATTTGCATGATCATCACCATTTCTTTAATAATTCTTAAATGGCTTTAAATTGGAAAGGAGAATCACAAATTGGATAACCAGGAAAACAAAAACATTGTCTGGCATGATTCTGTTATTACAAAAGAAGATAGACAAAAGCTTCAAGGACATAGAAGCTTCATGGTTTGGTTTACTGGGCTTTCAGGATCTGGGAAATCAACTATTGCCAATGCTCTCCAGTATGAATTATTTAAAAGAGGAATAAGCGTTTATTTGTTAGATGGAGACAATCTTCGCCATGGCATTAATAAAAACCTGTCTTTTACTGAAAATGACCGAAAGGAAAATATCAGAAGAACTGCCGAAGTAGGAAAGCTTTTTGTCGATGCAGGCATTGTTGTGTTTGCTGCTCTAATTTCTCCTTTTGAACAAGATCGACAGAGCGCAAGAAATATAGTTGGGGCTGATGAATTTATTGAAGTTTATGTAAAATGTCCAATACAAGAGTGTGAATACCGTGATCCAAAAGGCCTTTATAAAAAGGCAAGGAAGGGGGAGATTAAGCAATTTACTGGGATCGATCAGCCCTATGAAGAGCCAATCAATCCGGAAATCACGATTGATACAAGCGAGCTTTCTGTGGATGAAGCGGTGACTGCTCTTCTTAAATATCTTGATAAAAAACTTCCTTTAAAAAGGAGTGAAGAAAAATGACATTAAGTATTCCCCATGGCGGAAAATTAGTTAACCGGATAGATTTAAATTATGATATTACATGTATTAAGTCTGAAATGGATATAGATGCAACAGCCCTCTCTGATCTTGAATTGATTGCGAATGGAGCTTATAGTCCTCTAACTGGATTTCTTGAGCAAAAAGATTATGAGTCTGTGCTCCATCATATGAGGTTATCAAATGGTATCGTTTGGAGTATTCCTATTACTCTTCCTGTCACTGAAGAGTCAGCGGACCGTCTCATAATTGGGGAAAAAATAAAACTGAACTATAATGGCGTATGTTATGGAATATTGGAGCTTAAACAGAAGTATATTCCAGATAAAATGCTTGAATCTCACCTGGTTTACCAAACCTTTGAAACAGCCCATCCTGGAGTAAAAAAACTATTAGAACGTCCAAAAGTATATTTGGCAGGACCGATTTTATTAACGAAGATACCACCAAAAAGCCCGCATTTTGCCCAATATCATAAAACACCACTTGAAACCCGAAAGCAATTTAATGAAAATAACTGGGAAACGGTTGTAGGGTTCCAAACAAGAAATCCTGTTCACCGCGCACATGAGTATATACAAAAAACAGCACTTGAAACCGTGGACGGATTGTTCCTAAACCCCTTAGTAGGCGAAACAAAATCAGATGATATACCTGCCGATATTCGGATGCAAAGCTATGAAGCATTATTAAAGAGTTATTACCCAAGTGATAGAGTGTATTTAGCCGTTTTTCCCGCTGCTATGAGATATGCAGGACCAAAGGAAGCGATCTTCCATGCGCTTGTCCGAAAAAACTATGGCTGTACCCATTTTATTGTTGGCCGGGACCATGCAGGTGTTGGAGATTATTATGGCACATATGACGCACAAAGAATCTTTACGCAATTCAAAGCAGATGAACTGGGCATTACTATCCTGCCATTTGAACACAGCTTTTTTTGCAGAAAATGCGAGAATATGGCTTCAAGTAAAACTTGTCCGCATGGCAAGGAAGACCATCTGCATCTCTCGGGTACAAAGGTAAGGGAAATGTTGAGAAATGGGGTCACCCCTCCTCCGCAATTTACTCGACCTGAAGTAGCTGATATATTAATTAAGGGTTTAAAACAATCATAAAAGGAGCTGTTCAAAATCTGAACAGCTCCTTTTATGGTTTATATCCAAACTCTCCTAAAGCATGCTCTTCAAAGTGATAGTCAGAACCGCCGGTCATTATTTTATTATATTTTTCGGCCAATGTTTTATAACGGTTAGAATCTTCTAATGAATGCTTCCGGTGCCACACTTCAATTCCATCCAGCGAAAGATTTAATAGTTCTTCAACAATTGTATCGTCTCTAATTAGGAGCGGATGTGCAAGGACTGCCAAACCACCTGATTCGTGAATTAACGAAATTCCCTCCTCTGGTGATAATACCATTTTGTCCACAGCACATGGTTTTCCATCAGCCAAATAAAGATCAAATACCTCCTGGACATTTTGTGCATATCCTCTATCTACAACAGCTTTAGCTATATGAGGCCGTGCAATTACGTCACCGTCGCTATGCTGTTTAATATCTTTTTCAGAGATATTTATTCCTAATTCAGCAAATTTCTTCAGGATTAGATGGGCCCGGTTTTCACGATGATCACGTATTTCCTGCAGCGTTTCCTGCAATTGGTTGGATTCCTCTATTCCATATCCAAGAATATCTATATTTTTCCCTTTGTATTTCGTGCTTAATTCTATTCCAGAAATAACATTCAATCCATATTTTTTTCCTGTTTCTACTGCCTCGTTAATGCCCTGCAGCGTATCATGATCAGTGATAGCAATTGATTCGATCCCTTTGGAAACCGCCATTTTCACAATTTCAGCTGGTGAAAGTACTCCATCTGATGCAGTAGTATGCATGTGAAGATCAAAATTCCCTCTCTTAATTATTTCTCTTAAATTCAATTGATTAACAGCTCCTCTACTTTTTGCATTAAACTATATTCGAGTTGTTTTAATATTCTTTCACTCATATCTTTAGTATAACTGTTTACAGAGAAGTAAAATTTTACTTTAGGTTCAGTGCCAGAAGGCCGAATGGAGATCCAGGAATTATCCTTCAGACTAAATTTAATGACATTGGATTTTGGCAGATTAATATACTCTTCATGCCCTGTCAGGAATTGAAGTCTCTTACTTATTTGAAAATCTTCAAATGTGGCAACCTTAACACCAGCTATTTCTTCAGGCGGGTTTTTTCTGAACTCATTAAGAATGCGCGCGATTTTTTCTGTGCCCTCTTTTCCTTTTAAAGTTAGAGATTTAAGGGACTCCTGGTAATACCCGTAACGAGCATATAGTTCATACAAAGCATCAAACAATGTCTTGCCTTTTGATTTATAATAAGCCGCCACTTCTGCAGCAAACACCGCAGCTTGTACAGCATCTTTATCCCTCACAAAATCGCCAATTAAATACCCGTAGCTTTCTTCGTACCCGAATTGAAATAGATACTCTCTATTTCCTTCAAACTCTTTGATTTTTTCGCCAATATATTTAAACCCCGTCAGTGTGTCGATTACTGTTAGGCCAAAATCCTCTGCAATGGCTCTCCCAATATCTGACGTTACGATTGTTTTGATAACCGCACCATTTTTAGGAAGTTTCCCCTGCTTCTCCTTTTGGGATAATAAGTAATGAAGCATTATAGCCCCGAGCTGATTCCCTGATAATATCTCGTAATCTCCGTTTTCATTTTTTGCAGCCACTCCCAATCTGTCTGCATCCGGGTCTGTGGCCATTAAGATATCTGCATCCATTCTCTTTCCGTATTGAATGGCCATTTTAAAGGCTGCATGCTCTTCAGGATTTGGCGATTCTACTGTACTGAAATCAGGATCAGGTTCAGCCTGCTCTGTTACGAGTGTGATGTTAAGAAAGCCAAAGGCTTTCAATCCTTCACAAACAAGTTTTTCAGCTGTTCCATGAAGAGGTGAAAAGACGATTTTTAAGTTCGTGCCTTCTTTTCTGGCAATGTTTTGATCTACTTGTATCGTTTTTAATCTTTCCAGGTATGCATGATCGATTTCTTCCCCTATGAATGTTAGAAGCCCCTTCCTAATCAGGTCTTCTTCATTCATCACCTGAACAGTTAATTCATCTTCCACCCTGTTGATGTAACTCGTAATCTTTTCAGCATCAGAAGGAATGATCTGTCCCCCATCCTCCCCGTATACTTTAAAGCCGTTATATTCAGGCGGATTATGGCTCGCAGTAATCATGATGCCTGCGGATGCATTTAAGTGACGGACGGCAAACGATAATTCAGGTGTGGGTCTCAGCTCCTGGAAAAGATATACCTTTATCCCCTGCATGCCTGCTGTCTTTGCAGCTTCCATTGCAAACTCTGCTGATTGGCGGCGGCAATCATATGCGATCACAATGCCGCGTTTTTTGGCAGTTTCTCCTTTTTTCTCAATATAATCGGCAAGGCCTTTTGCTGCCTTACGGACAGTGTATATATTCATTCTGTTTGTACCCGGTCCCAATTCTCCCCTGATGCCTCCGGTACCAAATTCTAAATCCTTATAGAAGCAATCCTCTAATTTATGCTGGTCCATATTCAACAGTAAGTTCTTTAATTCCGGATCTAAATTTTTTTGGGAAAGCCATTTTTCAGCCTTTGAATTCCAAGTCACGGTTTGGTATTCTCCCTTCTTCAAAATATTCCATTTATTATATGCAGGAGATCGTGGAATGGCTGTCCCATGGCCTATAAGAGTTTTCGCTGTTTTTTAATGTTTATTAAACTGTCAATGATTATCGGGCTTCCTAATGTATTATCAAAAGAGTATCTTCTCGAAAGCTTCTATATTCATTGCCGTAGATGATACTCAGTCGCCAGTGATCATTTGTCCAAATGAGCTCCTGACTTTGCTGTTACTATAGCAGCTTACAAATGAAAATATGATCCAGCAATAATATAGGTATTTACTCATATTTTTCCCCGAGCTTCATTTATTTTCAAATTTCTGACATAATCTCTGTTATAATGAAATTACAAATAAATTCAACAAATTTTCTGAATTTAATTCCATGGATGGACGAGGCGATATTATTGCTGATATTCTTCAAGGTTGCAGTTTGGATTATTGTTGCTTGTCTCGGTTTTTATGTTTTTTCAGTCTGGTTATGGGAAAAGAAAGTAAAAGAAAGAATGTCTGTCATAAGGAAAACCTGGTATATTCTTTATGTGCTTGGTGCCGTTATTTATTGGACCGGCAAACCGGAGTCCATTTTTACTGACTGGCAGAACTATCTGATTGTCGGGGTTATATTTGCCCTTGTTGATGCCTTTATTTTCCTTGGATCCTATCTGAAGAGAGTTGGAAATAATGAACTGGAAACAGATACAAGGGAGCTGCTTGAAGAAAATAGTGATTTGCTGAACTCGCACATGAACAAGCTTAAATCATTTCAATATTTATTGAAAAATGATCCCATAGACATTTATTATGGAAACAAGGAAGCGTATCTTGCCGGCATCGAAAAGCTGCTGGCAGACTTTGCTGAGAAAGTGGATATGAAGATATCCTTATGCAAATACTCTACCGAAGAGGAAAAGGAATATCTTCTTGAGCACTACACCGATAAAGCGCTGATTTATAGCCGCCTGGACCGCCGGGAAGTATATTATGACGCGGAAGAAAAGCTGGCGCTGATCCCGTTTTCCATATTGGAAGATGACTATGTTATTAAACTTACCTCCGACCAATTCGTAACCGAATTCGACTATTTGCTATTCACTTCACTCATATCAATATACGATCTAATGCTCCCTGCCGAACAGGAGGACGAAGACCATGAAGGAACCAGCGGATAAAAAAACAGAGAAACAGGAAATACATGCTAAAAACACGATGAAAACGCTCAAAAAGAAATCACGGGTCAGCCTGCCCGGTTTTGAGGTAAGTCCCCACACTGAAAGGATATTAAATAAGAACAAAAGGCTGATAAGCGTTTATACCAAAACGAAGGCTTAAGCATATTATGTGGCGTGGGAGGAAATTTCTTCCGCGCCCTATTCATGTTCAAATGATGGGGACATATAATAAAGATAAAAAGGGCTGATTCCAATGAAAAAAATGACCAAGAAAGTGAAAAATATTAACTTCCCCTCCTTCTCTGTTTCACCCTACACCAAAAACCTGTCCAAAAAAACAGAGGCCGCTATACAGGATTCAAATAAAGAGTTCAAACCTCCAAAAAATAATGCTTGAAAAAACCGCCTTGCAGGAAGACGGTTATTTTATAAAAAACTTCACCTTTTTTAATGCATTCTTTGTCGTCGGATAACGGAAAGGCAGATCAAATCTGGTGGTTTGTTTCAGTATGCTTTTTTCATGTGAAAACACATCAAAGCTTCCCTTTCCGTGATAAGCGCCAATTCCGCTCTCCCCTACTCCGCCGAAAGGCAGATACGGTGAACTCAAATGATAAACGGTATCGTTAATACATCCCCCACCAAAGGATATGCTGGATAGAATCTGTTTTTGTACTCCTTCGCTTTCTGTGAAAATATAAAGCGCCAAAGGCTTCGGACGTGCGGTCACCTCACCGATCATCATGGACAAGTCCTCGTATTCAAGCACCGGCAGAATCGGTCCGAATATTTCATCCTCCATGACCTTATCATTCCAGGTAATATCACTTAGAACAGTCGGTTCGATGCTTAGTGCGGTTGAATCATACCTTCCCCCGTGAATAACCGTTCCATCGGCCAAAAACTTGCTTAGGCGGCTGAAGTGTTTTTCACTGACGATTCGCGTAAAGCTGCCGGATGCAATCGGATCTTCTCCATAAAGCTCAAGTATGGCCTGTTTTAATTCTTTGAGGAATTCTTCTTTTACTCTGCTGTGGACATAAAGATAATCGGGAGCCACACATGTTTGGCCGGCGTTAATGTATTTTCCCCAGGCAATTCTTTTGGCAGCAAGCTTCAGATTGGCATCTTCATGGATGATGCACGGACTCTTCCCGCCCAGTTCAAGGGTTACAGGTGTAAGGTTTTTCGCTGCGGCTTCCATAATGATCTTTCCAACAGGGACACTGCCTGTGAAGAAAATATAGTCAAGCTTTTCATTTAAAAGCGCCGTACTTGTTTCTGCATCACCTTCAACTGCTGCAATATACTCTTCTGGAAAATGATTGCTGATTAATTTTGACAGCAATGCTGATGTTTGCGGCGTTAATTCTGAAGGCTTCAAAATGGCGCAATTTCCTGCGGCTATCGCTCCAATCAGCGGTGCAATGGCGAGCTGGAAAGGATAATTCCATGGCGCTATTATTAGTGAAACTCCATAAGGCTCGGGGTAGATATAGCTTTTGGAACCGATCTGTGCAATGGTGGATTTTACTTTCCTAGGCTTTGCCCACTTTTTTAAGTGTTTCATTGTAAAGCGGATTTCCTCTAGCAGGATTCCAATCTCTGTCAGGTATGCGTCAAACTCACTTTTATTAAGATCCGCCTTTAAAGCATCCATTAATTCCTGTTCATGCTGCTTTATGACTGAGCGCAGCTTGCTGAGTGCTTCCATTCTGAATGAGACATCCTTTGTTTTACCTTCGGTGAAAAATCTTCTTTGTTTCTGTATGAGATCGCCGTAATTTTCCATGGATACCTCCAAATGGGGTTATTTATGGATATATTATCATTTTGGCGGAGGTAAATACATTAATAGGTATGTATTGATTATAAAAACATTAGGGTGCAAGCTTTACAAATAGATTGGTCCCGCTGTTCCCTCCGAGATGCTCAGCAGAATCCGGAAGATGCGATGAGGGTGCCAAAGATTAATTCCTTTTCAATCTCACGGACCACATCCAGTTTTCTTTCTACTGCCTGCTATCGGTTTGATTCGTCTTTTCATTTCTTAAACCTTTCTATGATGGTGGAATAGCATTTAAATGAAGCTGATCAATAAAAAGAGTGCCGAACGCTGGGTCCGGCACTGGATGATTATCTGGGCAATTTAAAAAATTCCCTGCTTTCAGTATAGTTGCCTGCCAATCTGCCAAGCGGCTGCAGCTTTTCCAGATCCACCTTATAATTCCCAAGGTAGTAATCGTCTTCTATGTGATAATGAACCATTCGGCCTATAACCAGGTGATCACTTCCAAGCTGTATAATTTGTTCAAGTTTACACTCCATATGAATCGGTGCTTGCTTGACTCTTTTAGGCACCACTGAATGGCTTTCTGCAGGCGTAAGTTCTGCTAAAGTAAACTCATTTGCATCACTTGGGAGGTTCTCTGCACTTTTATGCATTTGGTTGCCCAATGGGGCAGGAACCACATTGATGACAAACTCTTTTGTCTTCCGGATGTTGACCAGTGTATCTTTTTCTGTACCTTCGCGGTCACCGACACCAGGACCAATTGAAATACAGAGCATGGGAGGATTCCTGGAGGCTACTGTAAAGAAACTAAAAGGCGCGAGATTCAGGTCTCCTTCCTCCGACACAGTGGATACCCAGGCAATTGGTCTCGGCACAACCGATCCGGTTAATAATTTATAGACATCTTTTTCTCCAAGTTCTGACGGTGTAAATTCCACTTGGAATCACTCCTTTCTTCCGTTAAATGATAATGTTATTCTTTTTATTCATAATAGTTAAAGTGGTCAGCAGGGTAAACACAATAGCCATCATGCCCGTAATTAGCAGCCAGCCTGACGAGAATTGACCGGTCTGATCCACTATAAAACCAAATAGCGGGGGTATGATTATGGCCCCGGCCGACCCCAGTGTTATACTAATTCCGCTTGAGATGCCTGCTTGTTCTTTTGGCACCAATTCACTTGCAAGGTTCATCCAGATGCCATTGAAGCCCGAAGCAGCAAATCCAAACAGAGCCGTAATAGGCGCGATTACCCAAAATGGGGCTGAGCTGATGATAGCCGCTGACGCGCTGGCAAATGCTGTAATAATAGTGATGATCATTAGAATGATAACGCGCCTGCCATCAAACAGCCGGTCACTGATTATACCCCATGCAAGCCTTCCGATCGTTCCGAATACTTCTGATATAACTAAAAGCAATCCGGATAAAATGATTGGAATCTTCAGCTGTTCATACGCAAATAAGACGATATACGTATTTAAGCACATTTGTGTACCATTCAAGCCCATAGCACTGAAGCTGATAAGCATTAATGCTTTATTTTGTACCATCTTGAACATTGATTTGTAAAATTGAAGTAAATTCGTGTCCCTGGTTTTTGCCTGTTCCAGTTCTGGCGGATCACGGTAAAAGTGATAGGAGACAAACCCTCCTGCCAATAAAAGAAGGCAAGCAATCAGCAAGACAAATCTCCATCCGAAAGAGACACTAAGGGGAAGCAGGATCAAGCTTGCCAGAGCCGAACCTGCCGTGATGCCAGTTTGCTTAATTCCCATTGCGGTCCCCCGCTGTTTAAGCGGAAACCAATAAATAATGCCCCTGTTTGTTACCGGATGCATGGATCCATATCCTATACCTCCGATAACAATCAGTAACAGGACAAGCCAAAATTCATGGAGCATACTCATGAAAAGATAACCTAGCCCCATTAAAGCTGATGCCAGAACCAGCAATCTTCGGGATCCTGCCACGTCAGTCAGAAAGCCTGCAGGCACAGAGATAATGGCCTGGCCCAAAAAGAGTGCCGCGGGGAGCATACCGATTTGCGATTTGGTCAAGGAAAGGTCCTCCCCGATTAAAACACCCAGCGGTCCAATGCTTCTGCCGACAAAGGCTACCATCAGCTGTGCGAGCAGAAGAAATAATAGCATTTTCCATGGATTTTCTTTTATGGCAAATTGCTTTTCTGCCAGTGAATTACTCATAATTAATCATCTCTTTTTTGGCTATTAAGCCTTTAAATTGATTGCTGTCATATCTTCCTCCAGAACTGTGCTCTTTGAAACAGCTGGAGCTAATAGAGAACCTGCAATACAGATAAAGAAGTTCAGTCCTAACCCAATAACTCCGCCGTGAATTCCATAGATGGTTTTATAGCCTGTAAGAGTAAGCAATCCTGCTAATATGGCTCCTGCAAGCATTCCCCAGAAGACAGCTTTTCCAGATAAGCGCTTCCAATATAAACCCAGTACAAAAGCCGGGAATACCTGAACAAGCAATTCGAATTTTAAGACGAAAATTTCATAAAGTGTTCCCGGAGGATTCCAGGCAATCCACAGAAGAAAGATGATGGCAATGATTCCGCATACTTTCCCGACCATAACCTTCTTATGTTCAGATGCCTTTGGATTGATAAATTTCCCGTATACGTCATTAGAAAGCATGGATGAAAAGCTGAGCAGAACAGAGTCGGCTGTAGAAATAATAGCAGCAACAATTCCTCCAAAGAAGATGATCATAACCCAATAGTAAAATGGATTAATGGCGGCAATCTCATTGGCCATCAGACCTACTAGCTGTTCAGATCCTGTCTTATCCAGCCCCGGAAAAAGCATGATTCCAATAATCCCTACCATAAATACAAGACCCGTTGTAATGGGCGGCATCCATGCCATGCGGGCAAAGGATTTTTTCAGTGTTTTCTCGCTTTGTGCTGAATATATTCTTTGAACAGCATGCGGATAAATACTTGCACCAAGTCCAACAAGCAGGAGCATACTCAGCCAGTTGATATTCACTTCCATTGGAGGAACCGCCGTTTTTGCAGGCTCCATTTGCGCAACATAGCTGGTAACCTCTGAGAAACTTCCGCCTACCAGGTATAATCCACCGATAAGGAAGACAATGATTCCTATCATAAGAACAATGCCTTGCATAACGTCTGTAAAAGCAACTGCCTTCATTCCGCCCATCCACTCATAGGCAAGCATAACAGCTACAAAAACGATAACAGCGATTTGGTAAGGGATCGTGCCGCCTGTCATTCCTGACACAGCCTGGCCAATTGCAACAAGCTGTTCTAAAAGATAGTTTCCAAGCCCCCAAAGCATGAGAAAAATACTAAGCAGTGTGACTGCCTTAGATTTAAAGCGGTGATCTATCCAGTCAGTAGGTGTAACAAAGTTTCTTTTTTTTGCAATCACATATAATCTTGGAGCAAACAGTAAGTAGATTCCTATAATAATTGTCATGAACGATATGGACTGAATCCATGAAAAACCTGTCCGATAAGCTGTCGGTGCATAGCCGACAATGGTATTTCCGCTATATTGCGTCGCATACAGGGTGAAAAAGAGTGCAATGAAACCGAGGTTCCTTCCGGCAAGGTAGTACCCTGAAAGACTGTGATGAAGGTTTTTCTCGCCTCTACCGGAAAGGTAACCAATTAGAAGCATGATTATGGCAAAGGCTGATAATATAATGATTCCATCTGTGCCTGCAAATGCTAAATCATTCATGCTTTATCCCCCCTTGCTTTTTCGGCTTCTTCCTGGTCCTCTACGATATTCCATTCATTTACACAAAGCCAGCTTAAATAACCGCACATGATGATTGAAAAAGCTGTCGAGATAAATGCCCATAACGGAAACCCGAGAATATAGGGTTCTGCTGCCGCATCAGGAAAATACCAGGGTACTACGCCAAGTGTTATGATGACGAGGACTATCCAAATCCATTTTTTTCGAATAGGTTCTTTTATCGATCTGTTTTCCATATGGCTTCCTCCCTTTTATTGGAATTTAAACTTCCAGCTTATAGAAAATCTTATGTGCCGATTCAAAGGAGTCTATTAATTCAGCTGATTCCAGAGTTGCTCCGATTTCATCCAGCCCTTTCAGCAGCTGATCTTTCCGATAAGAAACGATTTCAAATTCGACCATATAGCCGAAAGAGTCTTCGATTCTTTGATTCTCTAAATCCACCCTCAGCTGATAACCAGGTGATTCCCTGCTTTTTTGAAACAGAATTTCAATATCCCTTTCAGGCAGAACTATTGGCAGGATGCCATTTTTAAAGCAATTATTATAAAAAATATCGGCGAATGATGGTGCGAGGATCACTCTAATCCCATATTCTGCAATGGCCCATGGTGCATGCTCTCTGGATGAACCACAGCCAAAGTTTTTCCTGGCCAGCAGAATGGGCGCTTTACTGTAAGGTTCCTGATTTAGAATGAAATCCTGTCTTTCCCTGCCATTTTCGTATCGCCATTCGTAGAAGAGGAATTCTCCAAACCCAGTCCTTTCAATTCTTTTTAAAAACTGTTTTGGAATAATAGCATCTGTGTCAACATTTGCAGCATCAAGCGGAGCAACTATGCCAGTAAATCTGTTAAAAGACTTCATTGTACACTGACCTCCTTGCTATTCTTAACAGGCCACTCCCTTACATCTATGAACCGGCCGGCAATCGCTGCAGCAGCAGCCATTTCAGGACTGACCAAATGGGTCCTCGCATTTCTTCCCTGCCTGCCTTCAAAGTTTCGGTTAGAGGTCGATGCACAGCGTTCTTCCGGAAGAACCAAGTCCTCATTCATACCGAGGCACATGCTGCAGCCCGCTTCTCTCCATTGAAAACCGGCATTGATAAAAATCTGGTTGAGTCCCTCAGCTTCTGCCTGCATTTTTACAAGCTGTGAACCAGGAACAACTAGTGCTTCTACCTTTTCAGCAACTTTGTAACCGTTTACGATTTTGGCCGCTTTTCGGAGATCTTCTATTCGGCTGTTCGTGCAGGAGCCGATGAACACTTTATTGATTTTTATTTCTGTGATGGGTGTTCCTGGCTGAAGGTCCATGTACTTCAATGCTTTTTTAGCTGGTCCTATTTGATCTGCCGGCAAATCTTCCAACAGCGGAATATCTTCTGTAATCCCTGCTGACTGGCCTGGATTTGTACCCCAGGTAACCTGCGGGATTACTTCAGCTGCATTAAAGTCAGCAGTCAGATCAAACTCGGCATCTTCATCTGAAAAATATTGTTTCCATTCTGCGAGTGCCTCTTCCCACTCCACTCCATCAGGTACAGCTTGTTTCCCTTTCAAATAATGGAAGGTTTTTTCGTCAGGCTGAATCAATCCCGCTCTTGCTCCCATTTCAATGCTCATATTGCATATGGTCATTCGCTCTTCCATTGTTAAATTTCGAATCGCTTCACCGCGGTACTCCACAACATAGCCTGTTGCAAAATCATGGCCATATTTGCCAATGATTGATAGGATCAAATCTTTAGCTGTCGATCCTTGCGGCAAATTGCCCTGTATATTTATGGCTAATGTTTTGGATTTAAATTGCTTTAATGTCTGGGTAGCCAGAACATGTTCTACTTCACTTGTGCCAATGCCAAAGGCCAGTGCGCCAAAAGCTCCATGTGTAGATGTATGGCTGTCTCCGCAAACAATGGTCATCCCGGGCTGAGTTAAGCCAAGCTCCGGTGCAATAACATGTACAATTCCCTGATAGCGGCTTTCCAGGTCAAAAAGCTGTATGCCGAACTCGCTGCAGTTTTTTGCGAGAGCGTCGACTTGTTTTTTGGCGATTGGGTCATTAAAAGGAAGAGATCGAACGGTTGTTGGAATGCTGTGATCCATAGTAGCTACCGTCAAATCCGGCCTTCTCACCTTACGATTCTTAATTCTTAAGCCTTCAAATGCCTGAGGTGATGTGACTTCATGTACTAAATGCAGATCAATGTATAAAATAGAAGGCTTATTCTGTTCCTCTACGACTGTGTGCTTATCCCATATTTTTTCATAAAGAGTCCGCCCCATAATGAAGCCCTCCTAAATGATATTTTTTTTCTTCAATTCTTCTAATCTATCTTCATCGAAACCAAGAAGGCCTGCGTATATATCATCATTATGCTTACCCATTACTTCAGGACCGGCATGCTTCACTTCTCCTGGTGTTCTGCTTAATTTTGGAACAATTCCGGGCATCGGAAATTCCCCCAGCTGAGGATGATCAACATTAATGATCATGTCGCGTTCTTTATAATGCGGATCTTCCAGGATGTCTTTGGCTGAATAGATCAGGCCAGATGGCACTCCTTTATCTTCAAGGATTTTAAGAGCTTCTTTAGCAGGTAGAGTCTTTGTCCATTCTTCAATCATCGAGTCCAGAAGCTTCATATTCTCCCCTCTGGCATGGTGTGTTGAAAATCTCGGGTCATCCGCCAATTCCGGCTGCTCCATTGCCTCGCATAATCTTCTAAAAACTCCATCCGCATTGGCGCCGATCACAATATAGGTTTTATCCTGTGTAAAATAAATATTGGATGGAGCCACACCTGGAAGGATGTTGCCCATCCTTTCCCTTATGTATCCTGCTAAGAGATAATCCGGAATTATGCTTTCCATCACGGAGAATACAGATTCATAGAGGGCTGTATCGACTACCTGTCCCTTTCCTGAACGCTCCCTCTCATGTAAAGCAACCAGGCACCCAATTGTAGCAAAGAGTGCTGCCAATGTATCACCAATTGATACACCAATTCGTGATGGCGGCCTGTCTGGGAAACCGGTTACATTTCTTAGCCCGCCCATTGCTTCGCCCACACTGCCAAAGCCGGCACGATGCTTATAAGGCCCTGTCTGTCCATAACCCGAAGTACGGACCATAATCAATTTGGGGTTTATTTCCGACAATGTTGCATAGGAAAGATTCCATTTTTCCATTGTGCCCGGGCGGAAATTCTCAATGATTACATCAGCTTCTTTTACAAGTTCTCTTAAAACCTGCTGTCCTTCTTCTTCCCGCAGGTTTAATGTGATAGATTTTTTATTTCGTGATTGAATAGGCCACCAAAGCCCAACGCCATCCTTTGACTTCCCCCAGTTTCTCATGGGATCTGATTTTCCTGGAGGCTCGACCTTGATGATTTCAGCACCAAAATCACCAAGGAGACGTCCAGAAAATGGTCCGGCTAATAGTGTACCAAGCTCAATAACTCTAATATCCTCCAATGGAAGCTGTTTTTCTGACATGTGATTCCCTCCTGTTATTTCTTGAATGCACTTTAATACTTGAATTTTCGTAATCTTGTATACAAATCTAATCGTTTGTATACAATAAGTCAATGAGAATTTTAAAATTTTTCTGAATTTAGTAGAAAAGCCTTTATTTAATACATTAAGCCAAAAGTTTTCAGAATATTTGTTGTAATATTTTACCCGTTTGTATACAATAAAGCCGAGGTGTTGATATGGATGCATACGAATTTATTAAGGATGCCATTATCGAAGGTAAATTTGTCCCAGGCATGCGTCTTGCTGAAGAGTCATTGGCCAAGGAAATGAAACTTAGCCGCACTCCCATTAGAGAGGCCATAAGACAGCTTGAAGCGGAAGGTCTGGTCATTCCTCTTAAACGCGGGGTCAGCGTAAGACATTTTACGAAAGATGATATAAGGCAAATCTATGACCTGCGCACTCTGCTTGAAGGGTACGCTGCCAGTCAGGCTGCCATACACCGGACAGATAGTGATCTAGTGGAAATGGAAAAAGCCAATATTTTATATGAAGAAGCTATTAGCCAGCATGTGGAATCCGATATGGATAGTCTGAAAGATATTGTTAGAGTAAACCAGAAATTTCATGAAGCCATAGTTACGGCTTCCAAAAATGAGCATATTCATTTCCATATTTCCAAGGTTGTGGTTGTTCCGATCGTGTTCCGGTCCTTCTATTGGTATAACAGCTTTCAGCTTAAACAATCTCTTGAGGTACATAAAACCATCCTGGAAGCGATTAAAAATCGGGAACCTGAACGTGCCCGAATTGGAATGCACGAACATATCTACCAGGGTCGTGATCATGTATTAAAGCATTTGGAGCAAATCAAAAATATTCATCTGCTGAAGGAGGAAGGAAAATGATTGAAATTTGTGAAGTCGGCCCCCGGGATGGGTTGCAGAATGAATGCAAAAGGGTCTCAACCAGTTCAAAAGTTGAATTGATTACAAAGTTACTTGATTCCGGCATTCGCAATATTGAAGCTGTTTCTTTTGTCAATCCGAAGGTTGTTCCCCAGATGGCAGATGCAGAAGAAGTCCTGCACTCACTGCCTAAAAGAAGTGGGGTCAGATATGGGGGCCTCGTTTTAAGCCGATCCGGGCTGGAACGTGCCCTAAAGACAGATGTGAATTTTCTTCATGTTGTAACCACTACAAGTGATTCATTCAATTTACGAAATGCAAAAAGGACTGTCGAGCAGGCTGTAGAAGAGCTTTGTGTGGTCATACAAGAAGGCGCCGCTGCCGGCAAAGGTGTGGCGGGAGTATTAGGGACCTCATTTGGATGTCCGTTTGAAGGAGAAGTTCCATTAGAAAACGTATTGAAAACAGCAGAGAGATTTATGGAAGCCGGCTGTACAGAGATCACCCTGGCAGATACTACGGGCATGGCGAATCCTATACAGGTTAAGAAGCTTGCAGATTCATTTTTTTCTGCGTTTGGAGGAGATCTTTCACTTGGTCTTCACTTCCATAATACCCGGGGATTGGGATTGGCAAATGTATTGGCTGGATATCAGGCAGGTGTACGCCGCTTTGATTCCTCCATTGCCGGACTTGGCGGATGTCCATTCGCACCTAAAGCAGTCGGAAATGTTTGTACAGAAGATATGATCAATATGTTCCATGAAATGGGTGTGAAAACTGGGACTGATCTTCCTTCCGTCCTCGAAACAGCCAGGTGGATGGAAACAGTGATGGAACGGCCGCTCGATGGGATGTTAATGAAAGCGGGAATAGCTTAATTACGGGGAAAGCCATCTGTGGGATGGCTTTTTTGTTTGATGAATAAAAGTTTAGGTTTTTAAAACCTAAGCTCTATACTTTAAACCTGCTGATCAGCCCTTTTAAATCCTCGGCCATGCCCGTAAGGCGGTCAGCAGATAGTGATATTTCCTCCATTGATGCAGCCTGTTCTTCAGTCGATGCCAGTACACTTTGTGTGGCCATGGCAGATTCATTAGCCACATGGGTTATCTCATCCATGGACTGGACCATTTGCTGGGAACCGGCAGACATTTGCTGAATGGCTGAAGCGACTTCGTGCATTTGATTGGTCACCATGCTGACAGACTGACGGATTTGCTTGAAAGAATCCCCTGCCCCCTTCATGACTTCCATGCCTTCTGTTACTTCATGGTTTACCGTATCCATGGTTTGGACAACCTGATGGGTTTCTTCCTGAATTTTGGAGATCAGCTGGCTGATCTGAAGGGTGGATTCCGCCGATTTTTCGGCGAGATTTCTAACCTCGTTCGCTACCACAGCAAAGCCTTTGCCCTGTTCCCCTGCACGGGCAGCTTCAATGGCAGCATTTAATGCAAGCAGGTTGGTTTGAGCGGCAATTCCTGAGATCACTTCAATAATCTTCCCAATCTCTTGTGAACGCTGGCCAAGTCCTTTTACCACCCTTGATAAATCCTGTACATTTACATGAATCGAATTCATTTGGCAGCCTGCTGTTGAAATGGATGCATCGCCATGAATGGCTTTTTCCAAAGAATCATTGATTTGGTCTGTCACATGTTCTGAGTTTGCCGCCACCTGTGTCAGGGTTTCAGACATCTGCATAATGACATTGGAAGCTGTTCCGACTCCTTTGACCTGATTGTCGGCACCAGCTGCAACCGCCTCAATCACTTCAGCAATATGGTTTGTGGCCATATTTGTCTGCTGGGCGCCTGATGAAAGCTGCTGTGCGTATTGTGTGACTTCGTCTGAAGCCAGAACCACTTTATTCAGCACCTTCTGCCAAGCAGAGGCGGTATGATTCAGTGCTGAAGCTATAGAACCAAGCTGCCCCACTGATTTTTCATCCAGTCTCGCAGACATATTTCCATCTGCAAGTTCTTCGATAAACCTATTAATTTTGCTGATGGGTGCTATAAATTTACGGTAATTCATGAATGCGGATAATATTCCCGCCAGCGAACCAAGAATGAAAATAAATCCAGAGGTGGTCCAAAAAGCTCGGCCATCAAGCCCATTGCCAACACATACGGCAATGCTGATGACCAATACGGCAGGAATAATAACGATTAAAGTACGAAGAATATAGCTAAGCTGACTCATGAAATAGACTCCTTTATTATTATTTCATAATAATTAATTCCTTTTTCCCCCTCTATAATCATGTAATATCAAGAGACAAATTGATTATATTAGAAAAATGGAAGATATATCAATATATTTTGAGGATTTATTTTTAAAATAATTTAAATAGTCAGGCATTTAATGCTAAAAAAATGCCCGCCTCCATAGAAGCCGGCATATACAAAATTTATTCTGCTGCAGCAGTCCTTGTCACTTTTTTTGCCATGGAAAGGGCTGCTGTACCAAGAGCCAAGATAATAAAAATACTTCCTGCAGCTGCATTGTATTCAACGGAGGTTGTCTCAATCATGATTCCACCGATCATGCTGCCAAATGCCATTCCCATGTGAACTGCTGAGTTGTTCAATGTCTGCTGAATATCAGACGTTTCAGGTGTTACTTCAATTAAGTAGCTGTGTATAGCGGGTGTGACCGCCCAGCTGAGCATGCTCCAAATAACTACTGTGACAAGGAA
This sequence comes from Cytobacillus sp. FSL R5-0377, assembly GCF_038004385.1. Lineage (NCBI taxonomy): Bacteria > Bacillati > Bacillota > Bacilli > Caryophanales > Bacillaceae > Cytobacillus > Cytobacillus sp. FSL R5-0377. The sequence goes on along the minus strand of NZ_JBBORA010000001.1, from coordinate 54,530 downwards.
AACCGGAAGGGAAAAAGCGGCAAAAGGCAATGCGAAAAGAGTTATTCCAAACATGGCAACCAGCGTTAGAATGACTGATTTTGCACCAAATCGATCTGCCAGGTGACCACCCAGGCCCCCTCCGATCACCGCTGCGATCCCGAAAATCAGGTACACGATACTGACCCAGTTACCATCAAGACCCATCTTCATCTTCAAGAAAGGTGTCAGGTATCCGTAAAAAGCCAAGTGGCCGGTCATTAATAAAAAGGATGTTATCTGTATCAGGGCTATTTTCCTGCTTTTCAGCGTTTTAAGCTGAACGCCAATCGGCACAGCTGGCTTTGGAGCAACCTTTCCCAGAAAGAAGTAAACCCCGGCCATTGACAAGAGTGTCAGTGCTGAAATCAGCACGAATGGGGCTCGCCAGCCAAAAGCATTTCCAAGCATTAATCCAATGGGAACTCCAAGTACAAGTGATGCACTGATTCCCATAAAAACGATACCGATCGCACGTGCACGATATTCTTCTGAAACGATGTAAGAAGCCATTGTCATGCATAACGCAATGAGCAATGAGCCGCTTGCTGCCGACAAAATCCGGCCGACTAATAAAACACCATAAAACGGGCTGAATACAGCCACAATATTACCTGCCAAAAATACAGCTAATGAAATCATCATTAAACGGCTGCGTTCCATTTTCACTGTGAGTGTAAGCAAAACAGGTGCCGCGATAGCAAAAGCGAGCGAGAATACGGTAATTAACAGCCCTGCCTGCCCCAGACCGACATCAAGATCTAAAGCAACAAGATCAAGCAGCCCGCCTATAATCAATTCCACCATTCCAACAACAAATGAGATGATTGCCAATAAATAGATGCGTTTATCCAACCTGAACTTCCTCTCCAGTAACCTAGCGAATATGTTAATTTCAATAAAATAACATCTTAACATACCTGACCGTGTACGCTCAAAGGATTGAATAGTCTAAAAACAATAAATGTTATTTTGTAAATAATATTTATTGTTTGGGGAAAAATAAGAATACCTCCCTAAGACAACTTCCAGAAATTACATGTTTGAATATAACAGTAAAATAGGAATGTAAATAACAAATACTGTAAAGGAGTTGATTCATTTGTTGGACAATCAAGCAAAAAAAGGGCATAATTTATCCCCGCTTAATCCGCCTGTAATTGAAGAAATACAGACTGCCGGTACAACTCCTAATGACACAAATGCCATCAAAAATATGGAACCTGAATTTGATCTGACTGGAACTGTATTAAACGACTATAATTAATAGATAATCCCTGCGGGTCTCTTAGCAGGGATTTTTTATGGCAAGTTTGTCCTAGGGGACGCATATGCATGTAATATTCCTTGTTTATCAGCTTGGAAAATAACCTAATGGAGAAGGATTCATGATTTATTTATTAATGGTTATTTTCATTATTGTACTTGTCATGCCTTTTCTTTCTGAGTTTGTGGAAAAAAACCTGGAGATGTTCTTATTTGTAATGGGACTTTCAGCAGCTTTGGCAAGCGGAGTCCTGAATGCCGGTCTTTTTGTACAAGCGGCACAGGAGCCAGTTAAAATTACGCTTGCGGTGTTTATTGCGGGCCTCTTGTTTAAATGGTTTCAGACAAATCTGGAAAAAAGCATCCTTTCAGTAAGCAGGCGCATGCCGTTTCGAATGTTTGCAGCTTTGATTGTCATTTTCCTTGGATTAGTTTCAAGTGTCATTACCGCGATAATCGCTGCGCTGGTACTTGTGCTAATTATCAGTGCCCTAAGGCTGGACAGGGCTTCTGAAGTCAGATTGACGATACTCGCCTGCTTTTCGATTGGCCTTGGCGCTGCATTGACGCCTATTGGCGAACCACTTTCCACCATTGCAATCAGTAAAATGAAAGAAAACTTTTTCTTTCTAATTGAATTAGTTGGACCGCAAATCCTGATTGCCCTCGTATTTTTTGGAGTAATGGCAGCAATCGCAGTTAAGCCGCCTGTTTCGGGAAGAGCATCGTTTAGCAAGAAGCCTGCTAGTGAAAGCTTTGAAGAAATTTTTGTCAGAGCTTTGAAGATTTATTTCTTTGTCATGGGCCTTACAATGCTTGGTGCCGGTTTCGAACCGCTGATCAACCACTTTTTAATTGGTATGAATCCGCTTCTGCTCTATTGGATCAATATGATTTCAGCTGTACTGGACAACGCAACGCTTGCCGCTGCTGAAATCAGTCCATCGATGGATCATTTTACAGTGGAATCAATTCTGCTTGGACTCCTGATCAGCGGCGGAATGCTGATCCCAGGGAATATTCCCAATATCATTGCTGCGGGAAAATTGCAGATTACGAGTAAAGAATGGGCCGTATTCGGAGTTCCTTTTGGGCTGGTCACTATGATTGGTTATTTTGTGTTTATTTTATTTTCTGGGATTGGATAAGGGCTGCTTGCAGTCCTTTTTTGTTTTGGTTACTTAGTTTACATAACATTATTATAATTCACTTAAAAAGAAGCTGCATTTTCCAGCTTCTCATTTAATACTCCTATTCATTTTTATAATGGCAGCTATGTTCCTCGCTGATCTTTCCATATATACCCCTGCATCCTTAAAGGCATCTGGCAGCGAAATAACTCCTGGAACAATACTGAATAGTGCTTCGATTCCATGCTCATGGACGATATGACTGTCGTCAGTTAATGAACCTGCAAGACCAATGACAGGTATTCCATGTTTCTTGGCTGCTTTCGCTACCCCAATCGGCGTTTTCCCAAAAATCGTCTGGCTGTCAATTCTTCCTTCGCCAGTGATGACAAGGTCGGCATCTTTTACTTCTTCCTCAAAGTTAACCGCTTCAAGGACGATATCAATTCCTCTTTTTAAATCAGTATTCAAGAATGCTAGCAAAGTTCCGCCAACCCCTCCAGCAGCGCCTGCCCCCTCAATATCCCGGAACGGTTTGCCAAGTTCGTGTTCAACCACATCTGCAAAGTGGCCCAGATTCTGATCCAGCAGCCCAACCATTTCAGGAGTGGCCCCTTTTTGCGGACCAAAGATAGCGGAAGCACCTCTTGGACCAGTTAATGGGTTATCAACGTCACAGGCCACTTCAATATGGACATCCTGAAGCCTTGAGTCGAGGTTTGACATGTCAATGGATGACAGCTCAGCAAGCGACCCTCCGCCCGGGCCGATTTCGGTGCCAGTTTTGTCAAGAAGCTTTCCCCCTAATGCCTGAATCATCCCAGCTCCAGCATCATTTGTTGCACTGCCCCCAATTCCAATAATGATGTGCTGAACTCCTGTATCTATTGCTGCAGCGATTAATTCACCTGTTCCCCTCGTTGAAGTCAGCAAGGGGTTCCGTTTTTCTGTGGGAACTAAATGCAAGCCAGAAGCAGCAGCCATCTCAATGACAGCTGTCTTTCCATCCCCCATCAGGCCGAAGAAAGCTTTTGCCGGCTCTCCAAGCGGACCAGTGACCGTACACTCTATAATTTTTCCTCCAGTTGCATCTGCCAGCGATTGAACCGTTCCCTCTCCGCCATCCGCCATGGGCAGTTTTTTGTATTGCGCATCTGGAAAAATCGCTTTAAATCCTCGCTCAATGGCATTCGCTGCCTCAAGTGCAGACAAACTTTCCTTAAATGAATCTGGTGCGATGACGACTTTCATGCTTGACCTCTCCCCTTTTTGTTATTTCGGTATTTTGATTTGCTTTTTTTTGATGAGTGGTATTTTTTTTAGCTTTGACGCCGCTTGTTTTGGCTTTTTTCCAATAAAAGGTATCTATCTTGTATTTAGACGGAGGTTGTTTTCTTTCGCCCAATTAATGGTAGGTGTCTATCTTTTAGTTCCGCAGCTTAATTACAATTAGCCTGATTAGGTGTATTCGGGCGATGTCCAGTAAATCCACATTTACCGGACATCACTCGTGCATTACCCAAATATCTGAAAAACCCCAAATATCAAAGTTGAAATGACGGCAAGTATGAGACCAATTAGCGACTCATATGGCATTAGCTTTAAGCGTTCTTTCATGTCCATATTCACACTTCCTGCGGTCGCATGGAAAAAGCTTCCGTGCGGCAGATGGTCGAGTACGGTTGCCCCTGCGTGAATCATGGCGGCACCTGCCAATGCTGAAATGCCCAATCCTAAGATCGTGCTGCCGAAGACACCGCTTGCGACGGCGGTCCCGGCTGTTGTGGATGCTGTTGCAGCAGACATGAAAATACCTGAAACCGGCGCCAGCAGATATGCTGGCAGACCTGAAGATGTTAACGCATTAATGATTACATCTTTTAAGCTTGAGTTTGCGATGATTCCAGCCAATGTCCCTGTCCCAAGAAGCATAATGGCGACGCCTGACATTTTATTTAAGCCGGAAATAGCATATTCATTGATTTTCCTCGTCTTTTTCATCGCAATAGCCCCGATGATTCCTCCGGCCGGCAGTGCGATCATCGGATCAATGCTGATATCCAATAAAGGACGCAGGGCCAATAAAATGATTGTTACAAGTGGCGCGACCATGGAAGTGATAAATAATGGCAGCTTTGTCTGGCTGTCCACTTCTACTTCCCCATCAGAAATTGCAGAACCTTTATTGACCAATTTTTTAGCAATGATATAGGTGACTGCCAGTCCAAAGATAGCCGGGATGATTCCAGCGGCCATGACCGATGTAAGGGGAACACCAAAAGCATCTGAAGCAGCAATGGCATTTGGATTAGGGGACATGATGTTTCCTGCTTTCCCTCCGCCAATCATCGCCAGCAAAATGGCTGTTTTGGACAGTTTCGCTCTTTTGGCAATCGCCAGGGCAATCGGTGATACAGTGATGACGGCTACATCAACAAATACACCGACAGTTGTCAGGATCATTGTTGCCACCGCTAAGGCTAGAAGCGCCCGGGTCTCTCCGAATTTTTTTACAATGGTTTCGGCAATGGAGGAAGCGGCGCCAGATTCAATCAGGACACCGGCTAATATGCCGGCAGCAAGGATTCTGAGCACCGCCGGTATGATATCCTTGGCTCCTTCCATCATTAAATTCACCGTGTTCGTGATATCTGCTCCGCCGACTAAGCCGCCTATTAAAGCACCTGCGACCATTCCGTACGCGGGCGGAACTTTTTTCAAGATTAATAGTATGGCAATGACTAAGGCTGTTACAGCTCCTAAAGCGCTTACAGTTACATCCATTATGAGTCCTCCCGTGATGTTTGCTTATGTATCTATTGTAAGCGTTTGCGCGGTCTGAATCATTGGGAATGCTGATGAAAATAAACGGTTAAAATATTATAATGATTGTGCAACTGCACAATCATTAATGCCTTTTAATTAATTTGGCAACATATAATTCAAACATCATCTTTACATTCCGCGGATCCTTTCCAGTTAATTCAGTTATCTTATCCAGGCGGTATCTTAAGGTGTTGCGGTGGATGTATAATCGGTCTGCGGTTTTGCCAAGATCCCCGCCTTCTTTCATGAAGACATCCAGTGTTTGAGCCATTTCACCCTTTTTGTCCTGTTTCCTGAGCCGGTCATAGAAGGACAGGGTGTCCGTTTCCTTTAAAGATAGCATGGATATTTCAGCTTCGAGCCAGTACTGATCATAACTGTAATAGTCTGCGCCAGGCTGAATATCCGGTCCAATTAGGGTAAGCTGCCGTGCGTGCCGAAAAGATGTTTTCAATCCGTTTGATTTTTCAGAAGTGCTCCCAATTCCAATAACCGCTTTCCTTTTTGATAGGCTGACAATCCTCTTTATAGAGGAGATCAGTTCAGAGCGCCCCCCTGCTTTTAAAATTACGATTTCATTGTTGAACGTTACCCCTGTTAAATCCTGGTTTCCCAACTCAAAATGGATCGTATTGATTAGCTTTTGATAGTCGTTCCCCAGTTCTTCCGGCAGCTTCAGCACAATGGCTGTACGCGGGATATTAAGTTCATATCCCAAAAATCCGGCCCTTTCCTCTAACCAGGATTCATTTATGGACTCTTCAGAAATAAGCAGGTTTACAATTTCGCCCTGAAGACGCTGCTTCCACTGTACTCTTTCCATTAAAAAGGACTGTTCCAAAACGAGTTCAGCTGCCATTTTAACCAGTTCCGCATAATTCCGGATTTGCTCCGGTTCCCCCGTGATGCCGACTACACCGATAATTTGATTGTTAAACTGGATGGGCAGATTGATCCCGGGTTTAGCTCCTTTTAGTCCGGAAGCATTTTTTTCATCAATTTCCACGCTTTCGCCTTTCTTCAGGACCAGCAGAGCGCCGTCATGAACCTGATTGATCCTTTCCTTTTCACCAGATCCGATAATAATGCCTTCTTCATTCATAACATTAATGTTTTTATTAAGAATTTTCATCGTGCGCTCCACTATTTCCTGAGCGAGTTCATAGGATAAAAAATGCACCATTCACGCCGCCTTCCTGATTCATTACTTACAATGTACCATAGTGAATTTGCACAATAAACTAAATAAAACAACCGTGTGTGAATTACACGGTTGTTTATGATAAGGATTGCAGATATGACCATTTGCGCGCTCTCTCATCCTTTGAAAGGCGGAAGCGGTCATCCAGAAGTTCTGCAAGCAGCCCGTTTTTTTCTGAAGGAGGGATAGAAAGCTTTTTTATTTGATCGCGGCATTTTCCCAGAAATTCTGAATATGCGGTCCAGCTTTCATCAAATTGTTCGTCAAGCTGTTTTTTTAGCATCCGGGTCAGCTTCGGGCTCGCGCCATTGGAGGTGATGGCAATCTGCAGCGGACCGCGCCTTACAGCTGCCGGAAAAACCACATTTCCTTCATCAGCTTCATCGACAACACAGACAAGCTGCCCTGAATCCAGCGATTGAGCCAATGCATGGTTTGCTTCACGGTCATTGGTGGCCAGTATGGATAAAAAAGCATCCTTAAAATCAGCAGGCTGCGCTTCTCGCTGAATGAGGTCATATCCTTTTTCTTGAGCGAAATGAATGAGGTCATCTGAAAAATCAAGAGAAACAAATGTGATATGGGCTCGTTCACCTTCAAGTGTTCTCGCTTTTCGAAACGCAATTCTGCCGCCGCCGGCAATGACGACTTTTTTGCCTGTTAAATCAATGAATAACGGCTGCATTTACATTCACCTCTCCATTTGCTTTTTCAGCGACCAGATTATGGATCACCTCATGTTTTCCCAGTGTATCAGTCAGAATCATGGAGCAGCCGGCCTTACCTTTCTTATTTACCTCTCTAATTACCTCACTTAGCAGAAGCCCTGAGAATAATAAATAAGGAATAACAATGACTTTGCCGCTTGCCTGCTGGCATATGGAATCAAGACCATTCTGAAAGGACGGAGCAGCTGCAGCCAAATAGCAGACCTGCACATTTTTCACGCCAAGGCGCTGGCTGATTCCGTTTTTAATAGATTTAAAGGCTTGGAGGATGGAAGAGTCGCTGCTGCCTCTTCCCACGATTAAAATAGAATCATCCACGCTGATTGGCTGCGCTTCTGCTGTAACCAGCTCTGAAATGGCATCAAGAATACTTTCCTGTACTCCAAACGGATCTGCCATTTTTACAGTGATGCCAGGATTGTTTTTTATTAACGGGCCAAGTGCTTCAGGAATATCCTCCTTGATATGCCCGGCGGCAAGTAAAAATAATGGCACAACGGTAATTTCAGAGGCTCCTTCCCGGACACAATATTCAAAGCCTGCCTTTATGTCCGGTTCTGTTAATTCAAGGAAGCAGAGCTTTTGTATAGGTGAGTTGACTTTTTTCATGACACTCTCGATAAAAAGGTTTGCTTCAGCAGCCCCTTTTTTTGAGCGTGTGCCATGACCGATGTATAGGACCGCTTTCATATGGCCCCCTCCTTTTCTATCAAACCGAAGCCTACCCTTGGACAGCAGGCAGATGCGGGACAATTTCCTCTTCGAACCAATTAATCTTATGGTGCATGGCGACAACATCTCCAATAACGATCATGCTTGGATTCGTGATGTTTGATTCTTTCACTTTGTTTTCAATCGTAGCAAGCGTGCCTGTAACGGTCCGCTGATCTGAAAGTGTTCCCCAGTGCACGAGGGCAATCGGCGTTTGAGGTGATTTTCCGTTTTGAATGAGGTTATTTATAATATTAGGCAAATGAGATACACCCATATATACGCAAATCGTATCTACAGCATGAGCCAAATGCGCCCACTGGTGCTCGGCCTCTTCGTTTCCGGCCTGATGACCTGTGACAAAGGCAAAACTTTTACTCAATGTTCGGTGTGTGACCGGTATTCCTGCGTAGGCAGAAGCCGCAATTCCTGCAGTGACTCCAGGCACAATTTCAAATGGCACATCATGATTGGCACATTCTTCTGCCTCTTCCCCGCCCCTGCCGAAGACAAACGGATCTCCGCCTTTTAGCCGGCAAACCAGCAGCCCTTTTTTTGCATATTTTACAAGAAGATGATTAATCGTTTCCTGCTTCATGACGTGGTGATTGGGGAGCTTGCCGCAATACACAAGCTGGGCTTCTTTTTTCGCATAGTTTAATAGTTCACGGTTTACAAGGCGATCATACAGAACAACATCCGCCTCCTGCAGGCATCGCATTCCCTTAACAGTCATCAGGTCCGGGTCTCCCGGTCCGGCACCTACCAAATAAACTTTTCCCGTCATTCTCATGCCCGCCCTTTCTGTAATGTCTTATAATATATGCACATTAATGCTTTTCCTAAGCAAATAATCTAATTGTTTTCTATAATACCATTTTTCGGGGTGAAATAGTAGGAATTGTTTTTTCAGAAAAGGAGTCTCCTATAGAAAGAGACTCCCGTTTTTATCGCAGTTTAACGGGCAGTAAGATCCCCACTTCAAGACTCAGAGGAATCAATTGAGGATAAGTGGGGTCTAACTGCCCGTAAAGGCCAGATTGGTTCATCTATCAATCAGCGGGAAAAACACCACTGATTGAAGTTTCACTTTATAAGATATTCTTTTCACGCAAATGTGTTAATATTTGCCCGACTGCTTCTTCTACTGTGTACTGATCAGATCGTACCGTAATTTCAGGCTGTTCCGGTGCTTCATATGGGGAATCAATTCCTGTAAAGTCCTTAATTTCTCCGCGCCTGGCCTTGGCATATAACTGCTTTGGATCCCGCCGTTCGCATTCTTCGAGCGGACAGTCGATGAAAACTTCAATAAATTCTCCCTCTTCAAACAGCGCCCTGACTGTTTCCCTGTCTGACCGGAATGGAGAGATAAAAGCAGTTGTAACAATCTTGCCGCTGTCCACAAACAGCTTTGCCACTTCCCCAATGCGTCTGATATTTTCATTTCTGTCGGCTTCTGAAAAACCTAGATCTTTATTTAAGCCGTGTCTGACATTGTCCCCATCCAGAACATATTCATTGATGCCCTGGCGAAACAGTTCGTGGGATACAGCATTCGCAATCGTTGATTTACCTGAGCCTGAAAGCCCGGTAAACCAGAGGACCACACTTCCATGGCCGTTCTGTGCCCGTCTGTCTTCTTTTGTAATTGCAGCTTCATGCCAGGTGATGTTTGTCGCTTTAGTCATTTTAACCGCCCCTTATACCGTTTCTTTTTCTCTCATGCCTTCAATTAACACTTCGACTACCTCTTTGCGGCTGAAGGTGGAAGGCGGCAGCTCCCCGTTGCGGAGCATTTCTCTTACTTTGGTGCCGGATAGAATGACGCGGTCTTCCTTGCTGTGCGGGCAGGTTTTATCAGATGCCATGCCTTCGCACTTATTGCAGTAAAAGCTGTGCTCAAAGAACAGCGGCTTGATGCCAAGCTCTTCTTCTGTAAAGTTGCTGAAAATATGCTGTGCATCGTATGTGCCATAATAATTGCCGACACCGGCATGATCTCTTCCAACGATGAAGTGTGTGCAGCCGAAGTTTTTCCTTGCTATGGCATGGAAGATCGCCTCACGCGGTCCCGCATATCTCATGGCTGCTGGATAAACAGCAAGCTGTGTGCGCTCTTTTGGGTAGTAATTTTCAAGCAGAACCCGGTAGCTTCTAAGTCGGACGTCTGCAGGGATATCATCTGACTTTGTTTCACCCACAAGCGGGTTCAAGAACAATCCATCCACCGTTTCCAAAGCTGCTTTCTGGATGTACTCGTGTGCCCGGTGCACAGGATTCCTTGTCTGGAAGCCAACAACTGTTTTCCAGCCTTTTTCTTCAAACAGCGCCCGTGTATCTTTTGGCTCAAACCAAACATCTTCTGCAACACCTTTACCAGGTTTTTTAATCAGTGTAACCTCGCCGGCAACATAAACTGGACCGCGTTCAAAAAGTCTTTTTACGCCTGGGTGCGCCAGCTCCTCCGTTTTATAAACTTCACGCGCTTCTTTGCTAAGGTCCGGCTCATACCATTCTGATACAGCGATGACTCCATATACTTCGCCTTCGTGAACCAGCTTAAATTTTTCACCGGCTGCAAGCTCTTTTGCTTTTTCCGCTGATACCGGAAGTGTAACCGGAATGGACCAAACCGTTCCGTCTGCGAGTCTCATTTTTTCAACAACAGATTCATAGTCTGCTTTTCCGATGAAACCAGTAAGAGGGCTGAATAAGCCAACACCGATAAGTTCCAGATCACTCAATGCGATGGCGTCTATTAAAATTTCTTTTTCAATTCCTGTCAGGTCATAATTGGGATTATAGTTTTGAATTAATTTTCCTCCATGAGGTTTCGGCAGAGCCATTTTACATCAACCTTTCTTTTTCATTTTTACTTTTTTTCAGTTATTGGGCTCACATTGGCTGGTGCCTGATTCATTAAGAATTTCACTCCAAAAACGGAGATAAGGACACCGGCCATTGCAATCACCGGATATACATTATGTTCAATGAGCAGCTGGATGAGCGTATAGGATAGGACCATCGATAAAACTGGTGAAACTACCCATACGACCAATAGCTGTACGACAATATCCTTCTTGAAGACTGAACGTCCCTGCTTTACAAATCCGATGCCGATAATGGACGATGTGGTAATTTGCGTTAAAGGGACAGGGATTCCAAAGACGGAAGCGATTGTAACAATACCTGCTCCAGTCCCTGAGATGACGCAGCCTTCTTCAAGACGGATTTTGGTAATCTTTTTGCCATTTGTCTCGAGGACTTTTTTTCCCAAGAGAACTGCTCCTAAAGCGACAAACAAGCCGCCCCAGAAAATCCCGCTGCCTGTGCTCATAATGCCGGCACCAACAAGTGGCCCAACTGCATTTGCGACATTGTTCATGCCAGCAGAGAAAGCTTCAAACACGCCCATAAAAACGACTAGTAAGGCTAAAATTGGAGCAGCCTTGGGCTTTTTAATCAGTTTCTGTACAAAATTTCTCTTTAATAATGCGGCCGCCGCTATGGCAATTAAAAAAGCGGCAAACGGTGTTATCAGCCAGAACATGACGATCCAGACAAGCTTTCCGGCAAATACGGATTGGTAGACGATGCCGGCACCAACAACAGAGCCGACCGTCACCTCACTGGTGGACAGCGGGATGCCGAATACATTTGCCAGAAACAGTGAAAGGGCCGCAGATGCAATCACAATCAGCGCGATGGCAACTGTGAAAGTCTCTTTAGGGACAATACCGCTGCCCATTGTTTTTACCACTTCTCCTCCGCCAAGCCATGCCCCGAAGAAAACGGCCATCCCGCAAAGCATGAGAGCTATCATGCGGTTTTTCAGGACACCTGAGCCATACGCAATTCCCATGGATGCTGCTGCTCCGCTTGCCCCGATATTCATGGCGAAAAATAAACCGACTGTGACCGCTATAATCGTAAGCATGGTATCATCCCCCTTTTAGCTCGTATGGAGGCCGCATTCAGTTTTGCCTGTGCCTGACCACCGGCCCGCACGGGAATCGCCATTTTCACCGACTGCCTGTGTACAAGGAAAGCAGCCGATGCTTGGATAGCCATGGTCATGCAAAGAGTTGTACGGCAGGTCTTTTTCCTTGATATAGGCCCAAACTTCATCCCATGTCCAGTGAATCAGCGGGCAGATTTTAATATTTTTGAATTTTTCATCCCTGTTCAGGAACTGCGTGTTCGCTCTTGTCGGTGACTGCTCGCGGCGAAGGCCGGAAATCCAAGCCTGCTTTGGTGTCAGCGCTTCTCTTAAAGGAATCACTTTGCGGATCTGGCAGCATGAATTCGGCTCCCTTTTCCAAAGGGCAGTACCGAACTCTGCAGCCTGCTGATCGAGTGTCAGCTTCGGTTCCTTCCGTTCAATCCTTAGAGTCGGAAAACGGGCTTCTATTTTATCAATCACTTCATAGGTTTCCGGAAAATGAAGCCCTGTGTCTAAAAAGACAATATGGGCATCAGGCTTAATTTGCTGAATAAGGTCAATTAGGACAATGGCTTCTGCCCCAAAGCTCGACGCATAAACAATTTTATCTTCAGGATAATGTTCATAAGCCCATTTCAATACAGTGGATGCGCCTTTTAATTTATTGTCAATTGGGAATGCATCAGATAATTGATTCCAATTTTCATATGTTACTGCAGTGCTCATCTTGCAGTACTCCTTTCATGTTCCTGTGTGTTCTTATTCAATCAAAAAAGGCCGTCTTCCCGACTGAAGAAAATCCTTCAGTTGAAAAGACCGCCTCTAGTTTTTCTAGTCAGCGCGCTTATTTGATTGAAGACGAACCTTTTCGTTCTTCTCAAGTTGTATAACCTTGCCATCCTGGACGACCAGCGTAATCGATCCGAATTTAATGTTCTGAAGCATCTGCTTTAAATGAGCAGATAACTCTTCCCAGTCAGCCTGTTTCAGTGAGGCTCGCCTCCTTTTTTTTGTTAAGGAAAGGATACGTTTTTTGGTTTTTTTTGTGATGTTGAGATTAATCCTACCATACCCATAGGAATTGTCAACAACTTATTAAAAGAAAATTATAAAAATCTTATAAATGGGCTTTTCTTCACGGAAAACCGTTAGTAAAGTACCAGATCTTGTTTGTCTTAATTTACGTTAAATTAGCCTATGGGTTTGTGTTTTGTTATTGAAGATTATGCTGGATCCAAGGTTTTTGCTTTTAATGTGAGGTTTGGTTGGGAGTGGTGCAGCTTGTTTTGATTTTTGGCGGTAACGTCAAGTTAATCTGACGGGTGGAAGCTGCTTATATTCCCTTTTGCTGAAACAGAGACATCTATCCTGCTCTTTGAGGCATCTTATTTCTCTTTTTCAAAATATATGGTGTAAAATGCTTAAGGTCATCACTGGTTGCCATTACCTTGCCCAGAAGAGGACAACCAGGTCTTCAACACATAGCTGTTTTCCCAACAAAAAACACCCCCGGCATGATAACCGGGGATGCAGAAATTCTATTCGTCACTTTCTCCGTTTTGCCTTGTTGTCTGCTCAGGCAGGGTATCCCAGAAGCTGATGTCAGCAGAATTGATTGATCCGTCTGCAATTGCTCTTACTGTCGCATCCAGTGTGTTAATTGTCTGCTTGATGAGGTAGCCGTTGCTCTTTTGTCCAAGGGCGTATGGCTCGTAGTTGTGGTCGGACATTCCGCGCATTTCAAAAAGAAGGGTGGAAATGTCGTAGCGGACTGCAGCGCCGTTTCGGCCAATGTTTTCACCTGTGCCGCCGACATATTTGCCAATGTGGCCCCAGCCTGTATTGTGAAGCGTGTTAAACACAACAGATCCAAGCTTTTTAGATTTTTCAAGAACCTCCGGCTTTACATTGCTGTTGGTCGGATAAAGAATGCTTCCGGATACAAGCTTTCCTTCCGTTTCACTTAAAGTGCCCTGATGGTGAAGATCGATCATGTAATCGATATTATATTTCTGGAACACATTTTCATGTAGAGCACGCGCTTCAGGCTCCATTTCGCTTGGTTCTTTATCATGTTCCCGATTCAAATCCACACGATTGGCATTATAGCGGGTTAAATGGCGGTCGCCATCGGCAAGGTAATCGTCAAGTGAGAAGTCCACATCCCCCATGGCTCCATCTGCGTTAAGCATTGGGATGACGAGAATATTGACATCTTTTAGGACTCCGCTTGATTTCCCGGTGCCAAGGTGTTTGATAAACTCCAAGGCTCCTTCCGTTGTCAGCTGCTCATTTCCGTGCTGCTGAGTCAGAAAGAGAATAGTTGGATTTTCAGGGTTGGATATGTATTTTGCCATATGAATATCACGGCCTTTAACCGTCTGGCCGATAACTTCAAGCTGCATGGCTTCCTGCTTGGCATCCTGTGTTTTCAAATAATCTGTTAAACTGGCATATGTATGCAGTATAGAAGTCTGGATGGACCCGTTTCCTGTGCCCGGCCCATTTCCTACTGCACCTGCAGGCATGCCCACTGCTGTAACAGCACCCAACGCCATTAAACCTGTCAGTGATACTGATAGAACTTTTTTCTTTAATGTCATGAAATTCATTCCCCCAGAATTGATAGATTAACTTACACTATTAATTCTAGTAGAGAAGCTATAGTGAGTTAATAGAGTATGCTACCTATTCTTTAGACAAATTTCGTGTAGCGAAATAAGTACTAATAGAGTAGTTTAAAAGCTTTAACTCTTGTAAAATTACTCCAATTTTACCAATTGAGTGATAATGACAAAAAATATCTATACTATAAAGTGTCAATAGAACTAAAAAGGACCGAACAGCAATTGTTCGGTCCTTTCGATTATTTCTGGTCAGCTGGATAAATCACACCGATTTGCCTGCGTGCTTCATCCAGAATTTCCATCGTTGCTATGGAGTTTGCAAACGAGTTCACTTCTGATTCGGTTTTGCCGGACTGAATCAGATTTATGAATTCTACTGCTTCGTAATACATGGTATCGCTTAATTGATCCCGGGTGAGGTCCTCCCTCTCTCCGTTCCGATAATGCAGTTCCACTTTTTCAGGATTGCTTATTCTGTCTATAACGAGATTTCCGTCTTCTCCTTGTATTTCGGAAGGGAGACTTGAGTCGGTTATTTTACTGAACATGATCACTGCATCCATATCAGGGTATTTAAGAACCATGCTTCCTTCCCCATCGACCCCGGACTCCAATTTAAAGCCGGCAGCTTTAATTTCCTCCGGTTTACCGAATAAAGCCACAAGGGGATAAATGCAGTAAATACCGATGTCCATTAATGAACCATTCGAAAATTCGGGTTTGAATGCATTCAGCACTGTTCCCTCCCTGTAGGCATCATACCTGGAAGAGTACTGGCAATAGTTTGCAAAATACCTGCGAACCTGTCCGATTTTAGATAGGTTTTCTTTTACCGCCAAGAAATTAGGCATTAAGGTAGATTTAAGTGCTTCCATGAGCAGAACCTTATTTTCTTTTGCAGCGTTGATCATCTTCTGCAGTTCCTTTGCATTTGAAGCGATTGGCTTTTCGCATAGAACATGAACATGGTTATTCATAAAAATAGTTGCCTGCTCTGCATGCAGGGAATTCGGACTTGCAATATAAACAGCATCAATTTCTCCGCTTGCAGCCATAGTCTGCAGATCAGTAAAAGTCTTCTCTACTCCATATTTGCCTGCAAATTCTTTTACTTTTTCATCCGTGCGGGAATATACAGCTGAGAGTTGGAAATCTTCAGCCTGCAATGCCGCTTTTAAAAATCTTTCTGTAATCCAATTTGTGCCTACTATACCGAAACGAACCAATTCTATTCCTCCAATATCTCCTATGGGATCATTATTCTCTCATTCTTAATGAAAATGAAAGAAATTGCAAGGATTTTCCCAGCCTTAACTATCATTCCTTTTCATCATAGGATAAATTGAACGAATCCAAAATTTTTTGTGATTGGTTTCTCATATTCAGCTTTTAACAGATTCCTTAATGTATGGAATGGTTAAGGGCCCAAGCGGCATAACCGCAATCCTTAAATCTTTTCCATGCTTTTGCTGCAGTTCTTTCACTGTTTTTTCAATAGAGGAAGACGGGAGGAACATAGCATTCTTAATATCTTCATTTGATAGGCTTGAATATACATACACATCAGCCCACACTTGAATAATGGCCTGTTTTTGAACTTGCCATTGGTCAAAAATTGAAAAGGCCGGATCCTCGATCATGTCTAATATTTCTTGCGGAGTTGCTTTCATTTTTAGAATTTCCGCGTAATTTCCGTGGTTTGGCAGGCCGTCGCTGCATTCGGAAGCGCAGATAATGGCGCCGCCCTTTTTTACAATTTTTTGTGCAGCGCTCATCCCTTTAACAGCCTGATATAAATTCTGGTCCAAAGGATACCCGCTATTGCTTGTAATCACAATATCGAATGGCTCTTCGCATGCCACCATTGAATGTTCTTTGACATATTCACATCCCGTTCTATGAGCCAAAATAACATCGCCTGCAAAAAAGTTGGTAATCTCTTTATCTCCGTTCAGCGTTACATTCAGCATAAAATCCGGTTTGGCCATAAGGGCTGCTTCTGTTGCTTCCCCTTGAACCGGGTTGCCTTCAATTTTACCCCAGGTACTGTCTTTATCTCCGATCATTCTGGCATTATGAAAATGCATAATGGTATCAATCCCGGCAATGCCAGGCATTATACCCTTTGGCCCCCCGCTGAACCCAGCAAAAAAGTGCGGTTCAATAAAGCCTGTAACAATTTTAAAATCACTTTGGCAATATTCACTATTAAAGTAAACCTCACCCCCGTATGAGGTTGTGCCCAGGTAGGTCTGTGTGGTCCGATCGAATGCATTATTATTAATGACCCGCACACGTTTCACAATGTCCTCCCCAAGCATTTGAATAAGCTCTTCTCTTGTATTGTCACGGTGACTGCCTGTGCCATTAATGATGATAAATTGGTCAGCCGGGACATGGCTTAATTCTTCCATTATCCACGGAACCAGCTTATAATTTGGTGTGGGTCTTGTCATATCGCTAATGACAATTGAAACCGTATCCGTGCTTTTTACCATTTCTTTTAATGGCTTTGTCCCAATGGGATTTCTCATGGCTTTAACTGCTTTTTGTTTTTCGTCATCCAAGCCGGGAATATGGACAGGTTCAATTACTTCTGTATGATCGGGAAGATTGACCAGAAGTCCTTCTTTCCCATATGCCAATTTAATTTCCAAGGTACCATTCCTCCTTACATTAGCTGCTTGCCTCCGCTTATAACGGGCTGTGAAGATTTAACACGAATCCAGGCACGGCCGTTTTCCCACTCTACTGATAAAGGAACACGGAATGTTTCCTCCAGTTTCCGCTCTGTCACGACAGTATGTTTCTCACCCTGCGCCACAACTTTGCCTGATTTCAGGAGCATTACATGGGAAATGGATGGAACGATTTCTTCAATATGATGAGTCACATAAATGACGGTGGGACCATCTGGAATGGACATCATCTTCTCTATAGAGGACAGCAATTCTTCTTTGGAATAGATGTCAAGGCCATTACATGGTTCATCCAATATTAATAAACGGGGGGAAGACATCATCGCTCTCGCAATCATTGCCTTTCGTTTCTCTCCTTGAGAAAGTGAGGTAAGCGTCTGGTTTTCAACATGGCTGATGCCAAATTGCTTCATTAATTCTTTTGCCTGTTCTAAATCTTGCTGCGTAATCTCCTCATACAGCCCAATAGACGCAAATTTACCGCTTAATACAATCTCAAGTGCCGTATCAGCCGGACGGAACTGAAATTTGTCATCCAGCGATGTGCTGACCCAACCAATGGATCTTCTTAGTTCCGGGATATTGGTTTTTCCGAAAACATTGCCCAGTACTGAAACACTTCCGCCGTTAGGCCATTTATAGCCGGTAATCATATTCAGGATGGTGGTTTTTCCAGATCCGTTTAATCCAAGGAGTGCCCAATGCTCTCCTTTCTGCACCTCCCAGGATACATGATCAAGAATGTTCTTTCCGTTTCTTTTCCAGCTGATTTGCTCGAGAGAAATGACACTGCTGCATTGTGTATGGCTCATCATGATCCTCCTATCTTAAAAATAATGCGAACTTTATAGAATAAAATAAAAAGAGAGCTGAAAGACACTATAAATTGATTTCCATAAAGGATACAGGAAATCCTGTGTATCAGCTCATCATTTTCAGATTTAGGCTAATCTTCCGTCTAAAAGGAACTGGTTAGCTCGGAAACGATTCCATTGCGGCGAAATTTTACCCCGTTTTTCTGATAGAATTTTGCCCCTTCCAGGATACGTCCTTTTAATTCCTCATTCACTGGTTTTAGAGGCTTTGCAGGAACACCTGCAGCAAGGGTATGATTTTCGATTACTTTATGTTCTCCTACAACGGCACCAGCGGCGACAACGGCCCCTTCTTTGATATGTGCTCCGTTTAAGACAATCGCTCCCATGCCTATAAGAGCTCCATCTTCGATTGTGCAGCCATGAATAACACAGTTATGTCCAATGGTTACGTTTTTTCCTATGCTGACGGGATACCCTTCATCCACATGAATCATGGTTCCTTCCTGAACATTTGTACCCCTTCCGATTTTAATAGAGTCATTGTCCCCTCTTAGCACAGTATTAAACCATATGGATACATCAGCTTCCAGCTTAACATTCCCGATCACATACGTATTTGGGGCCAAGTATACAGATTCATGGACAGCAGGTTTCATGCCTTCAAATTCATAGATCATTCAAAACAGCTCCTATTCTTTTTTATGAGGCGATTGTATTGCCTGAATCATTTAAACGGTTTTTCCTGTTCTTAACCCATTTATTTAGAAGCGGATACAATATACTGATGATTGATAGGATGATAAATGTTAACGCGATAGGCCTGGTAAAGAAGATGGATATATCATTATTGGACATTTGCATCGCTCTTCTAAATTGATCTTCGGCAATTGGGCCAAGTACCACTCCTAAAACAATCGGAGCCAAAGGGAATTTAGCATTTTCCAGGTAGTAGCCAATAATGCCGAACAGAAGCATCATGCCAACATCAAAGATGGAGTTTCGAACAGCAAAGGTTCCCACTATACAAAACAGCACGATTAATGGCCCTATCACTGTATACGGAACCTGAAGAATCTTGGAGAACACAGAAATAAACGGTTTTGCAATGACAATGATTAATAGATTAGCAACAAGAAGACCCATTAAAATGGTATAAATCAAAGATCCCTGTGTTGAAAACATGAGTGGACCTGGCTGTATTCCGTGAAGAATAAAGGCCCCCAGTAAGATGGCGGTTGTAGCACTCCCGGGAATTCCAAGAGACAGCAATGGAACCATAGCTCCCATAGCTGCTGCATTATTGGCTGATTCAGGGGCAGCAATCCCCTCTGGTATGCCAGTTCCGAAATCTTTGGAATTTTTAGACCAGCGGGCTGCTTCACTATAGCTCAGCATGGCAGCAGTCGTTGCCCCAATTCCCGGCAAAATGCCGATAAAAACACCTAATATTGATGAACGCCCAATGACACCGGATATCCGTTTCATAATATTCCAGTTAGGGAGTTCAGATCTGACCTTTTGCTTTGAATTGACTTTATGGACCTGCTGCACTCGCCGCAGCACTTCAGAAATGGCGAATAATCCAATCAGGACAGGAATGAAATCAATTCCTGACATTAATTGGCCAGAACCGAAAGTAAATCGGGGGACCCCAGTCATCGTATCGATTCCAATCGTTGCAATGAACAAACCAAATGAAACGCCAATGAATCCTTTCACAAGATTTCCGGCACTTAGGGAAGCTACTACGGTAAGCCCCATCAGTGCCAGAGCAAAGTATTCAGGAGAAGAAAACTTAAGAGCAAATGATGCAAGAAGAGGTGTTAGAAAAATCAAGACAATCGTACCAAATACACCTCCAGTGGCAGAGCTGAATATGGAGATGCCGAGTGCTTTCCCCCCTTCGCCTTTTTTAGCCATAGGGTATCCGTCAAATATGGTAGCCACAGCTTCGGGTGTCCCGGGAGTCCGGAATAAAATAGCGCTGATAGAACCGGAAAATACCGAAGTAGCATAGATGGAAGTCAGCAGCAAAAAGGCCGCAGTCGGGTCCATTGCATAGCTGACCGGCAGGAGGATAATAACGAGCATGGTTCCGCTGATTCCAGGTATGCCGCCTCCTATAAATCCAAGCAGGACACCGATCAATAGTATGAACAGATTGAATGGTTCGAAAAGATTCCCAAAACCGCCTAAAAGTCCTTCAACCAATGTGAATCACCTCTTTTATTAGAATGGCCGTTAATAAAACATCAAACTGAACACCTGGAAAATCCCTATTCCCCTTGGGAAAGGCAAGTTCAGCAGAATTGGAAACAGTACAATGGACCCTGCGGTTGAAAGGACACCGGTTAAAAACGGACGCACCCTGCCTTTCATGCCGAAGAGAATAGCTAAAGCAAAAACCCCAAAGATAGTGGAGACAATAAAACCAACATAACCCAAAACGAATGTATAGACGGCAAGAATCACCAGCATAAGGAAGAACCTTTTTGGATAAACAAGTTTTTCATCATCAGCTTCATTTTCCGAATCACTTTTCTGTATATTCTGATTATTTTTAACCTTAAACGTCCTAATCAATAAGAAAACAGACAAGATGAGCATTAAAAGCATTAGGGCTGCAGGCCAGGCTCCAGGTGCAATAAAGTTTCCTGTCCTATTTTCAATTTGTAAGGACATCACCAGAAAAAAAGATGAAAAAACAATCATTATTATTGAAAGGTTGCGTTCTAAAGTCATATTTTACCCCCCTGACTTTTTAAAAGTCATCGGGAAAATGCGTTCTCCCGATGACTTGTTTCTGCTTAAAGGCCCTCTACAATCGATTCGTATGTTTTTATTTTGTTCTCAAGATTCTTTTTAAAGTCCTCCCCATTCAGCCAGCCGTCACGTAAATGCAGATAACTGTCTTTCTCATACTTCATATATTCTTCACTGTCTTTTGCTTTCTCTAATGCCTGCTGAAGTGCGTCAACAATCTCATCTGGAGTATCGGCGTGCACCAGCAATCCGCGTTCTTGTCCTTCTGTCAGGTCAATTCCTTTTTCCGTAGAAATAGGTGTCTCTTCAAAGCCTTCTAATTTCTTGTCTGTAAATGCCAGCAGCATTTCAACAGACCTATCTTCAATTTGGGCAATGCTGGGACCGATTTCTTCAAGCATCCCATCAATATGTCCGCCTAACAAGGCTGCATGCATCTCCCCTGCATCTTCATAGGAAATATAATTAAGTTTGATCCCGGCCTTTTCTTCAAACTGCCGCAGAACCAATTCATCAAACCCTACAGCTCCTGTTCCTCCTACAGAAATTTTGCCTGGGCTCCCCTTAGCCTGTTTAATAAAATCTTCATAGTCAGTGAACTTTTTTCCTTTAAGTACCTGGAGGGACATGGTATCCTGCTGAACACGTCCTATCGCTTTATATTGCCTCAAATCATGCGGAGTGGTTTTTCGGGCAACATTGATCGGATAGTTGGAAGAAATCGCCCAGATAGTATAGCCATCCGCAGGCTGTCTCGCTGTATGGTCGCCGGCGTTAGCACCTGAGGCACCAGGTAAATTGACCACATTTATATTAACATCAAGTGTATCGCTCATTTCTTTGGCGATTGAGCGCGCAAAGGTATCGGTTCCTCCGCCGGCACCCCATCCGACAACAATTTCGATATCTCTTTCAGGATACTTGCCTGTACTGTTTTTTCCATCTGAATTGGCACTTGTCCCTGAACTGCAGCCTTGCAGGACCAAAAGCAGTATGGTAAGCAGCGATAATAGTGAGAACTTGCTCATTTTCATGTATTCTCCATCCTTTTTTATTAGTTGGAACCATTGCAGTTCCTCCATAAATTTCCTGCTCTGCCCTTAAGACTTACCTCTGCTGACTGAAGGTTAACCGGTTGATTTCTATGAATATTTGAAATTTGGTTTCCGTTTTTCCAGGAAAGATCGGACTCCTTCTTTATAATCCTCAGAGAGAAAGGATTCAATGATCAGCTTTGATGCTTCAGGTGAATCCTCCTGGGCACCAGACAGTACTTCATTGATTATTTTCTTCGACCCTCTGACGGAGGCTTGAGCATTTCTGCAAATTAACTCCGCATAAGAGAGAGTTTCCTCCTTAATGGATACGGAAGGGATGATCCGGTCAATCAGGCCAATCTGTAAAGCTTCTTCAGCATCCAGTAATCGTCCGGTGTAGAGAATATCTTTCGCTTTGGATGGGCCAACTAAGTCTACAACGTTTTTGGTTCCCGGCGTATTGTATACCAATCCAAGCTTTGCAGGGGTTATGCCAAACTTCCCGTTTTCATCTGAAAACCTGAAATCACAGGCCACCGCAATTTCACAGCCTCCCCCTACACAAAAACCCCGAATCATGGCAATCGTTGGCTTAGAGGCATTCATAATAGCTTTTTCAGCTATCATGGTAGCTTCGTTATATTTTTCTGCTCCCTCAGCCGTATATCTCAGCGTTTTAAATTCATCGATATCTGCCCCTGCAGAAAAGGCGACTGATCCTTTTCCTTTAAAGATAATCACTTTTATGTTGGAATCCTGTTCACATTCTTCCATGAGCTCAGGAATTTTTGTCCATATATCAAAGCTTAACGCATTCCGTTTTTCCGGACGGTTGAAACAAATGTATGCGATTTCACCTTCTTTTTCCAAAAAAACCGGGTCGCGGCATGTTTTTTCTTCATTTATGGCTTCAAGGTTTTTAGACATGGTTTCTACAACCTTTCTCTTCATTTTTTTTCATTAAATTCGTATCTTCCATAGTTTTCACCGCACCTGACTCTGTAAGCTTAGTAATATCATCTTGGTCGTAGCCCAGTTTTTCCAGCACGGCCACGGTATCCTGTCCGAAAAGAGGGGACGCCGTTCGTACTTTGCCCGGTGTTTCTGAGAATTTCGTTGGAATGCCGATCATCTTCATTTTTCCGATAACCGGATGCTCAACTTCTTCAATCATCCCTCTTGCATCGTAGTGGGGATCCTGCACAGCTTCTGCAAAATTATTGATTGGCCCTGCTGGAACTCCTGCTTTTTCACAGCGATCAATCCAATACTTCGTTTCGTGACGCATTAATACTTCTTCAATATCTTCTTCAAGTTCTAAGACATGCTTATTTCTTAATAAATTCGTTTTATATCGCGGGTCGGTAATCCATTCGGGCTTTTCAGCAACCTCTATGCAAAACTTTTCCCATGTTCTTTGATTTGCACATCCAAGCATCATATAGCCTGATTTTGTTTTAACAGCCTGATATGGAGCAGAGACTCTGTGCCGCCACCCAGTCGCTTGCGGAATCGTGCCTTCAGCAAAATAAGCACCTGCTTCCCATGTAAACCAAGGCAGTCCTATTTCGGCAAGAGCTATATCCAGATGCTGCCCTTTGCCTGTTTTCATTTTATGAATATAGGCTGCAAGAATGGAGTAGGCAGCTGTAATCCCTGCACCTATATCATAAACAGCTATTCCAGACTTCATGGGCCTCATCCCTTTTTCCCCTGTCATGCTCATTAAACCTGTCATCCCTTGGGCAACAAGATCGAATCCGCCTTTATGGGAATAGGGACCAGTCTGTCCATAACCTGAAATGGAACAATAGACAAGAGCTGGGTTAATTTTCTTCAAGCTTTCATAATCAATTCCGAGCGACTTCGTAACCCCGGGACGGTAATTTTCTACAACAACGTCCGCTTCTTTTGCGAGCTTATAGAAAATCTCCTTGCCTTCTTCACTTTTAAGATTAAGTGCAATGCTTTGTTTGTTGCGGTTGATCTGAAAAAAACAAGTGGATTCCCCATTCACATATGGCCCCATTTGCCGGGAATCATCACCGCCGTTGACTTTTTCTACTTTCATGACATCTGCTCCTAAATCAGCTAAAACCATCGTACAGTATGGTCCAGCCATTATTTGAGAAGCATCAAGGACTTTCATTCCTTGTAAAGGTCCCATTCCAAACACCCCATCTTTAATTTGTGTGTCTGAAGCGAGCCCGATCGAACCGGCAGTTGTTCATTTCTATACAATTTTTATCTTTATATGGTATAATTAAGGTCGATTTATTTATTATGGGTGGAACATTTCTATTTTGGCGAGTGGAGATGTTCCCCTTTTTTATTACTCGCGGATCATATTGGTTCCGCGTTCTAAATCATTCCGCAGATGAACTTTTACGTTTTGTATAACCGATTCCTCATCACGAGCTATTAGAGCATTAAGGATTTGGCGATGTTCCTTAAGGATTTCTCTGTTGTGCTCATTATTTTTGAGGATATTGGCACGGTAGAGCAATAGAAATGAACGAACCTGCTGAAGCAGGTGTAATGCCCGTTTATTCGGACTGGCTTCTAAAAGACGATCATGAAATTGTGCATTTAGCTCTAATAATTGAAGGTGATTCCCCTCTTCAAATGCCCTTTCTGCATCCAGAAGAATAATCTTAATCTCTTCCAGTTCCTTGTCTGTAATCGTTTTCAAAATTAAGCGCGTTATTGTGGGCTCGAGCATCAGCCGGCATTCATATAAATCATTAAAATCACTTTCTTCCAGCTTGACGACACTTAGCCCCAGATGGTCCTGGACCAATAACCCCTCAATTTGCAGCTGGCGCAGAGCTTCTCTTAACGGGGTCCGGCTAATGTTATATTTCTCTGCTAACTGTGAAACATTGACTTTCTCACCTGGTTTCAATTCACCTGCCAGGATCGATCTTTTAATAATGTCATAGATTTGCTGGTAAAGCGGCTGTGAAAATTGCAGGCTTTGCACCATTTAAATATTCTCCTCCTTTCAAATTCCCCTAAATTTCAGAACGGGTTTTGTTGCTGAATGCTGTATCCAGGATACAGTGTCTATGTTGATGATAAATAATATTCTGAAAAGTGTCAATATTACAAATAAAATTTTCACAGTTATGTAAAACTAGTCAAATTTCGACACTGTCCTTGGGCCTGTCACACTCTGCAGCCGATTTTCCTCATGAAACAGCAGAAAGGCTGCGTTCCTGCCTTTCTGCTGTTTTGGGTTAGTTCATATCATTTAAGAGGTTGCCGTAAGTATCAATTAATTTCTCCAGTTCAGCATTGTAATCATCCGCACCTAACCAGCCATCACGCAAATGCAAGTAACTTGCTTTTTCATATTCTTTGTATCCTGCCCGGTCTTTTGCTTCTTTAAGTGCATTTTCCAGCACCTCTATTATTTCAGGAGGTGTATCCGCATGAACCATAAATCCTCTGCCCTGTCCATCTGTTACATCGATGCCCATCTCAGTAGAGGTTGGCACATCTTCAAATCCTTTCATCTTTTCTTCGGTAAAGGCAATTAGCATCTTGATATCACCGCTTTCCAGCTGTGCGATGGAAGGTCCGGGCTCCTCTGCAATGACATCAATATGTCCTCCAAGAAGGGCCGCTGTCATTTCGCCTGAACCTTCAAAAGAGATATAGTTAAATTTGGTTCCAGTGGCTTTTTCAAATTGCTTAACCACCAGTTCGTCAAACCCTGCGGAACCTGTGCCGCCAATCGTGATTTCTCCTGGCTTTTCTTTCGCCTGTGCAATTAAGTCATCGATGTCTTTAAACTTCCCGCCGTTCTTTACTTGAAGCGTCATCGTGTCATTTTGAACCCTGCCAACAGCTGTTAATTTGCTTAAGTCATTTTTTTCTGCACCTGCCGCAATATTCACCGGGTGATTGGATGTAGCAGACCAGATTGTATAACCATCAGCCGGCTGCCTTGCCACATGGTCAGCAGAGTTGATTCCAGATGCTCCAGGCATGTTCACAACATTGATATTGACACCTAGTATGTCTTTAAGCTCTTTGGCAATAGCCCTTGCAAAATTATCGCTGCCGCCGCCTGCACCAAAGCCAACCACAATTTCAATTTGCCTTTCAGGATAATTGCCGCTTCCCTTTTCTTCCGAACTTGCTTCTTTAGGTGACGAACTGCATGCCTGCAACATGAATAGTAATGCAATGACAAGAGACAAAAACGAAAACTTCTTTAATTTCATACACATTCCCCCGTGTTAAGAAAAATTTTAAATTTCTGAAATTTTTCTTGCTTGTAAGTAATCACTTATCAAACAGGATGCAGAACCATTTCCATTTTCTTACCTTGCCGCAGCCGTCATGTCACCTCCCCAATATGTGTCTTTATTCATATAGCAAGATGCAATTTTCGTGCCGAGTTGCCAAAAGGGGGGATTAAAAAATGCTAAATTTTCAGATTAGGATAATTAAATGTAAGCCTTTTCAATAAAATTCGGACATTCTCTGTTTTAGTTTGTCTGCAGCACTCATTCCTTTTTATTGGACAATTGCCTGGTTATCGTTCTCTTTTGAAACAATCTGTCTTTCTAATCCGTATCATTATGAAACTATTTTTTGGCCGCTTCAGCTTCTGCCCTTTCAATTGATTCCATCAGATAATCAACCACATGTTTCGATTCAATTACTTCTTCCATGCCTTCCCGGTAAACACCAAGCTTCATTTGAAGATAGCATCCTGGATTGGCTGTAATTAATACAGCTGGTTTCGTTTTTTTCACATTCGTCATTTTTTTGTCCAATATTTCATTAGCAAGTTTTGGCTGCAATAAATTATAAATACCGGCAGAGCCGCAGCAGTACTTTTTCTCAGGAAGCTCTACATACTCAGCGTTCGGAATCTGTTTTACCAATTTTGCAGGAGCATCCTTTACTTTCATCACGTACTGAAGGTGACAGGAAGGCTGATATGTGACTCTTTCACCGCTTCCTGCTGCGGCAGGTAGCCTGCCTTTTTCATAAATAATTTCGCTAATATCTTTTATTTTAGAGGAGAAGACTTTTGCCTGTTCCAGCCATACTGGATCATCACGAAACAAATCGGCATATTCAGCAAGTGCTGCTCCGCATCCCCCCGCATTTGTGATGATATAGTCAACATCTGCTTCTTCAAAAGCCTGTATGTTCGCTTTTGCCAATTCAATTGTTTTATCTTTTCTCCCGCTATGGTGGTGCAGAGCTCCACAGCAAACCTGAGACCTCGGAGTGACCACATCAAACCCTGCCTTTGATAGCAGATTAATTGAATTATCATTGGTTTCTCTGAACATAACATCCATAATGCATCCATGGAAAAATGCCACCCGGCCATTTCCATTCTTTTCTTCCTGTGCCCTGGATGTAAACTCCTGGTGCTCTTTTCTCTTTGAAGGCGGGAGAATTTCTGGTGTTATTCGTTCCATCTGCCTCATCTGATCCGGGAATAATTTCAATAAACCCAGTTTTCTTGTTAGAGACTGCATGCCGCTTTTTTGATAAAACCACAGCAAGTTTCCAACCGTATTAAGCCTATTCTGATCAGCAAGAATATGGTCAAAAAAGAAGTCTTTGAAAGTGCGCGCAGTTTTGGCCGGTTTTTTAATATCCGTTTGAACAGGCAAGGAATTCTGCACGGGTGCTTCTTCAACAGCTGCTGCTATTCTCTCTTTGGCGAGCATGACAATATCAGGCACCTGGACATCAATAGGGCATGCATCCACACATGCCGAACAAAGCAGGCACCGATCCAGCTGATCTTTTATCTCCTGGTTTACAGGGATATCTCCTTCAAGCAGACTCCTTGCCATTAATACTCTTCCTCTTGGCCCGTCCGCTTCTCTTCCTGTGATATTTAATGTGGGACATACATTGCGGCAGGCCCCGCAGCGCACGCACGTACGCATAGATTCTTCCGCGGTAAGAAGCTTCACCTTCTCATCACCTCCATCCTAGTTAGGCAGTGCCATTTTCCCCGGGTTCAAAATATTGTTAGGATCCAGAGTCCGTTTAATCGCCCTCATTACTTCCATAGCAGGTCCATGTTCAACATCCATATACTTGGCCCTGACGATGCCTACTCCATGCTCTGCTGTGGTGGTTCCTTCCATTTTGATTGCCAGTTCATGGATATCGCCAATCATTTTTTGCACATTTTCCATTTCCAGCTGATTATTCATGTTAACGACAGGCCCTGTATGCATATTCCCATCGCCAACATGGCCATAAATGCCGCAGATGATGTTATACCGGTCAGCAATATTGTGAATTTCCCGCAGCGTTTCAGGAAGTCTTGATATTGGCACGCATATATCTTCTCCGCCATATACCCTGAACCCGCCTGGTTTCAATAGGCCAACAGCAGCGCCAACAAGCTTTCTGGCCTGCCAAAGCTTTTCACATTCCTCCGGTTCATCGCTAAACTTTATATAATCTGTATACTTTTCAACCACAGCTTTTAAGCGGTTAACCTGTGAAGTAACCTCTTCCTTGGCTCCATCCACTTCAAATACGAGAATGGCTTCATTTTCAAGCGGAAGATTAAGCTCCGGCTTCATCATATTGACTGCTTTTGTACAATTATAGTCCATAATTTCGATCGCAGATGGCTGCAGCCCGGAAGAAAAAACCGCATTAACAGCCTCCCCTGCTTCTTCAAGCCGTGCAAATGAACATAGGACGATTCCTCTGGTGACTGGCAGAGGCAATAATTTCAGGCGAAGACGGGTGATAATTCCAAGGGTCCCCTCAGAACCAATCATTAAGTGAGCAAGGTCATAGCCTGAAACCGACTTCAGCGCTTTCGAATTAGCTCCGCCTGTAACAATCACATCACCTGTTGGAAGCACAACTTCCATTCCGAGTACGTAATGGCGGGTGACTCCATATTTGACTGCTCTCAGACCGCTTGAATTGTTGGATACCATCCCGCCGATGGTACACATATTGGCGCTGCCTGGATCTGGAGGAAACCTCAGTCCATAAGGCTTTAAAGCCTCATTTAAATCATTTTGGATTACTCCTGGCTCAATAATAGCCTGCATATTCCGATGATCTATTTCGAGGATCCGGTTCATTTTTGATAAATCCAGCATGATGCCGCCTTTTACCGGAACAGCGCCCCCTGTCTGGCCAGTTGCAGCCCCTCTTGGATATAAAGGAATGCTGTATTTATTGGCAAGCTTAACACAAGAACTTACCTCTTCCGTCGTTAAGGCAATGACTGCGACTTGAGGCTGTTTCGGGTTAAGCTGCGTTTCAAAGGAAGCATCATAAGAGTATGTCATCATATCAGTGTAATTGGTTAAAATCCTGTCTTCTCCGAAGATATCTATTAATTGAGATAGAATGTTTTCATTCAACGGAGGCGGCGTTTTTGTTTCATTCATTCAATCTCCTCCTGACTAACTGTTCATTTTTCTCCACAGAGTCGTCCTGCCAATCCCGAGGATCTTGGCAGCTTTTGTTTTATTGCCGTTAACCTGTCTGAGGACATCAAGGATATATTCTTTCTCAATGTGCTGAAGCTTCGTTTCATCCTCTTCCTCTGCGCTATCCTGAGGCGGCTTTATGTCCCTCAGTTCTAAAAAGTCTTTTCCCCCAGCTGCCAGCACCGTTTCAGAATCAATCGCTTCTTCGGGAGAAAGAATCATAGCTCTTTCGACAATGTTTCTAAGCTGGCGTATATTTCCTGGCCAATGATAGCTTTGCAGGACTTTTGTCGCTTCAGCAGTAAATCCTTTAATATTTCTTCGGATTCCAGGTTTCAGTTCTTTTATAAAAAAATCGCATAACAGCGGTATATCCGCAATTCGTTCACGCAATGACGGGATTGGTATATCAAGGATATTAAGGCGATAATACAGGTCGGCCCGGAATTTACCTTCTTCTACCATCTCTTCGAGTTCACGGTTTGAGGCAGCAATTACCCGGATATTGATAGGGATGACCCTTTCATCTCCAAGCCGCATCACCTCTCCCTCCTGAAGGACCCTCAGAAGCTGTGCCTGCAGTGATTCAGCCAATTCGCCAATCTCATCCAGAAAAATTGTTCCCTGGTGCGCTAATTCGAACAAACCGGTTTTACCACCCTTTTTCGCACCGGTGAAAGCTCCTTCAACATACCCAAATAATTCGCTCTCCAATAAGTTTTCAGGAATAGCTGCGCAATTCACTGCAACAAATGGTCCTTCCGACCGCTTGCTGAAGCTATGGATCAAATGGGCAAAGACCTCTTTCCCCACACCTGTTTCCCCTGTTAGAAGAATGGTGGAATCCACTTGTGAGTACTTCTTCACCTTTTGAATCGCTTTTTGATACATTTCGCTTTCACCGACAATATTGTGTAAACCGTATTTCGTTACGTGCCCCCTGTGAAGCAGTTTTTTGCGGATCTCCTGTTCCTGCTGCTGAATTCTATTAATCTCCTGGAAGGTACAGACGGCTCCAAGCACTTTGTTCTCGTGCCGAATGGGTATTCGGTTTGCAACTACTTTCACTCCGTTTTCATCCTGTATTCGGTTGAGCTCCTCTTTTCCAGTCGACAGAACTTTGCTCATGCGCGAATGAACGAGAATATCATCTATGGACTTGCCGATTACTGAATCATAAGGCAGATTTAGTATGCTGTAGACGGAAGGGTTGCAAACGGTAATTACCCCTTTTTCATCCACTGCTATAACACCATCTGCAATAAAATCAAGAATGGCCTGAAGTTCTTTGGTCCTTTTTATTTCTGAACGTCTGACATTGATTAGGCTCCTTGCCTCGTTTATTGCCTGAATAACCGATTCCACACCGGACGTTAAAATCACTGTTTTTATCGTTTCTTCCTTTACTTTGTTAGTAAAAATGCTTTTGCCTATTAGAACATCAATCTGTTTTTGGCAGAGTGACTCAACTGCTGCTTCAGCTTCCTCAGGGAGTGATACACAGTGCTTTTCAATCGATAAGCCCAGCACAGATTCAATTGTTTCGATTCCCTGCAAAACTTCCTCTGTGTCTGCGATCCCAATTTTTTCTCCCAGCTTTTGTGCTTCCTTAATGGTTCGAAGCAAATCATAGCCAGTTATCGGGATCTGGACAACCGGCAAATCGATGTCAGATTCTATTAGCTTTAATGCCATGGTCCCTCTGCTAATGATTACTTCAGTCCCGTTTTTTTCAAGTTCCTTTGCAGATTCTACTGCATTCCTGAAACTGACTTTCTTAATTGCAACTTCTTCTCCCGTTTTCTTTGCGGCTTCCCTTGAAACCTGTATCAGTCCGTCAATAGGAGTCAGAATGGCCATTTCAGACATCACTTCACCTCATTTTTCCTTCTCTTGTCAACTTTAAGATGATTTTAAATTAATCTTACCAAATGCCAAGAGAAATGTCGGTGAATTTTCTAAATAATCAGTCTTCATAGAGTTATAATTTTATTTTAATGACGCTCTCAACCTGCCCTAATGGTCCATCAGCAGATAATACCCCAACCGCAGCGCCGGAAAGAGGAATAAAGTGTGACAAATTTCTTCGTTCCTGTTTGGTTAACTGCTCCAGGAGCGCTCCTCCTAAAATGACGGCATTGCCTATTAAGCTGTCATGAAATGTTTCGAGCAAATAGCTGCAGAGTGCTTCTCCGCTATATTGCTGATTTGCTGCTCCGATTAATTCGATATAAATGGTGTCGGGTATAACCATGCCGAAGGACGAAGTTGCCAGGCAATCTGCCATTGCAGCTGGAGAAATTACAATGGGAATAGATCCGCTGCCACCCATTTGCTTAATCTGCTGGTTAATCCCGGCAAGGACGGCACTATCCTGCTTAATACCTGCTTTACAAAAATAATCTTCAGGCTCACAATCTATTAAACTAATCCCGCTGTCTTTACAGAATGTAAGGAGGTAATCCTCTTTTTCTCCTGCAGCCGAAAACAAGACTGTCTCTGGATTGGTCACTTTTTTATAGCCTTGCTCCCAAAACGCTTTAAAGACAGAATGTGAATTCTTGCCGCTGATAAGTTTCCAATCTGGAGTTAATTCAATCCGATCTCCAGGGGTAACTGCAGGCAGGCTTGCCAGTTCTGCGAGTCGTTTTTCGATAAGATTCACTCTGGCTCACGTCTCCTTGGAACAAGTTAGTCAACAGTCGGGGTGTTCAAGCCAATGCCGCTGTGCCGCGGAAACTCCCGCCCCTAATTCCACTTCATATCCGCTTTTCTTTAAAGCAAGCTCCATTGCTGCGAACATCTTCAGCATATCTGCCGCATCTGTATACCCCATATGGCCGAGACGCAAGATCTGATTTTTCACCTTCCCAAGTCCGCCTCCTAAAGCGATATGGAATTCATCCCGCATCATCTTTCTGAAGTCATCAGCATTTTTCAATTTTACTGCGGTAAGCGTAGGACTGGCAGCTGAATCATCCACCAGCAATTCAAGCCCCAATGCCCGGACTCCCGCTCTGGTCATATCGCGAAGTGCCGCATGCCTTTTATATTCTGATTCAATCCCGCCGCTTTTTTCTATCATATTGCAGGCCTCAAGCAGTCCGCACACAAGTGATATATTCGGCGTATAAGGGGTTCCCGTTCCAGATTCAAGGCCTTTTTTGTACATTTTAAGGTCAAAATAAAAGGAAGGGCACTGATGATGATTCACTGTATTCCAGGCTTTTTCACTCAATGTAATCAATGCAAGTCCCGGAGGCAGCATTAACGCTTTCTGCCCTCCTGTTGCCACTATATCAATGCCCCATTCGTCCATATAAAGAGGAGTCCCGACTATCGAGCTCACCGCATCAACAAGAAATAGGGCGTCTGTTTCTTTTACAACGGCCGCAATGTCTTTAATATTGTTGATTGCAGAAGTGGATGTTTCACAGTGTGTGGCAAAAACCGCTTTTGCCTCCGGATTTTCCTTCAATGCTTTTCTTACATCTTCAGGATCGACAATATTTCCCCATTCCGCATCTACCCTGACGGTTTTACAGCCGATATGATTCGTAATCCCCTGCAGGTACTCCCCAAAATAACCGACTACGCAAAGGATGATTGTATCACTAGGGCCAACGGTATTAATAATGGCTGTTTCAAGAGCGGACGCTCCGCTTGAGGTAAGCGGGATGACCAGGTTTTCAGTCTGGAAAATCATTTTGGCTTTTTCCGTCGTTTCCTGAAGTACATCCTGGAAGGCTGGATTCCGGTAATCCATCATGGGATGATCGAAACTCCTCAGCATGGCACGCTGTATTTCTTTTGGAACCTGCACAGGACCAGGCAATCTTAAATCCAATTTTTCTTCAAACATCGCTTTCTCCCCTTTGCGCTTCTTATTTCATTTTTGCTTATAAAGCTTAGATGCAAATATTGTGCCAATGTGGTATTACCCTTTGTACTAAGGCTTGATGTATTTGGGGATTGTTTCAGTGTTTCGTTTTGAAACGATGTGGAACGGTTTAGTGAAACGGTTGGGGATGTGAGATGTTTATGTTTGTAAGATTTTGTGCGGGGGGTGGTTGAGTTAAGAGAGGGGTATTTTTGGTTTCTTGGATTTTGGGGAGCTGTTATGATGACCTTTTTCTGGGGTTGCTCTGGATTTTGGGGAGTTGTTATGATGACCTTTTTCTGTAGCTGCTCTGGATTTTGGGCTTCATGAAGCGTTTATGGCGACCATTTTCTGGGGTTGCTCTGGATTTGGGGCTTCATGAAGCGTTTATGGCGACCATTTTCTGGGGTTGCTCTGGATTTTGGGCTTCATGGAGTTGTTATGGCGACCTTTTTCTGTGGCAGCTTTGTATTTTGGGCTTCAAGGAGCTGTAATGCCGACCTTTTTCTGGGGTTGCTCTGGATTTTGGTCTTCATGAAGCGTTTATGGCGACCATTTTCTGTGGTTGCTCTGGATTTTGGTCTTCATGAAGCGTTTATGGCGACCATTTTCTGGGGTTGCTCTGGATTTGGGGCTTCATGAAGCGTTTATGGCGACCTTTTTCTGTGGCAGCTTTGGATTTTGGTCTTCATGAAGCGTTTATGGCGACCATTTTCTGGGGTTGCTCTGGATTTGGGGCTTCATTAAGCTGTTATGGCGACCTTTTTCTACGGCTGCTTTGGATTTTAGGCTTCATGAAACGTTTATGGCGACCATTTTCTGTGGCTGCTTTGGATTTTGGGCTTCAAGGAGCTGTTATGGCGACCTTTTTCTGTGGCTGCTTTGGATTTTGGTCTTCATGAAGCGTTTATGGCGACCTTTTTCTGTGGTTGCTCTGGATTTTGGTCTTCAAGGAGCTGTTATGGCGACCTTTTTCTGTGGCTGCTTTGTATTTTGGGCTTCAAGGAGCTGTTATGGCGACCTTTTTCTGTGGCTGCTTTGGATTTTGGGCTTCATGAAGCGTTTATGGCGACCTTTTTCTGCGGCTGCTTTGGATTTTGGGCTTCATGAAGCGTTTATGGCGACCTTTTTCTGCGGCTGTTTTGGATTTTGGTCTTCATGAAGCGTTTATGGCGACTTTCTTCTGCTGTTGCTCTGGATTTTGGGCTTCATGGAGCTGTAATGGCGACCTTTTTCTGCGGCTGTTTTGGATTTTGGGCTTCATGAAGCGTTTATGGCGACCTTTTTCTGCGGTCGCTTTGGTTTTTGGGCTTCATGAAACATTTATGGCGACCTTTTTCTGTGGCTGCTTTGGATTTTGGTCTTCATGAAGCGTTTATGGCGACCTTTTTCTGCGGCTGTTTTGTATTTTGGTCTTCATGAAGCGTTTATGGCGACTTTCTTCTGCTGTTGCTCTGGATTTTGGGCTTCATGGAGCTGTTATGATGCCCTTTTTCTGTAGCTGCTCTGGATTTTGGGCTTCATGAAGCGTTTATGGCGACCATTTTCTGGGGTTGCTCTGGATTTTGGGCTTCATGAAGCGTTTATGGCGACCATTTTCTACGGTTGCTTTGTAATTTGGTCTTCATGAAGCGTTTATGGCGACCATTTTTTGCTGCTTGCTCTGATTCTGGTAAGCAATCCTTCTTATTAACTACCATTTCCTCTGCACTCTTCCGGTTTTGGTCACTAATTCCTCTGATTAACTACCATTTCTTCGGCTCTCTTCCAATTTTGGTCACTAATCCTTCTAATTAAAAATCTGATCTACCCAGATTTCCGTAGTGAAACTACCCGCTTAAGTACCTTTCTCCCCTGCTCTCACCTGGTTTTAGGCACTAATCCGACTGATAAAGACCAATAAACAACAAAAGACAGCCCCATTCTTTCGAACAGGCTGCCTTTTTTACATTTAATTATGAGATTGCTACGAAATTTGCTTTAATTCTTCAGTAAGGCGCATGAATTCTTTTTTGTTTCGGCTAGTGAGAGAATCATCAATTTTTTTGCGCAGTTTTTCTATTCGGTATTCCTTAAGAGCTTGATTCAGGACTTGTTCTGCTAACAATGACACGTTTTCCTCAGACTGTTGCGGCGAGTTAAGTAGACGTTTTTCCATTTGTAATCAACCCCTTGACCTTTTTTCTATTGTAACAGAAGTTTTCAGATTATTCAAATCATTATTTACTGGAAATTTTGTTAGCAGCTGCTAAGCTTGTTAATTATAATGTACCCGGGATTTGTACAATTTAAACAACATGCAAAAAAGCTGACCAATGAGGAGATCAGTCCTCATAAGCCAGCCCTCTTACTTTTTTGCAGTTTCAAGTATGCTCATAACATTTTGTACAGATTTAACAGATTGATCCAGTCCATTTTTCTCTTCGGCAGTCAGTGGAATTTCAATGACACTTTCTATCCCATTTCCACCGAGAATTGCAGGTACTCCCAAATAGATGTTACTGTATCCATACTCACCTTCCAAATAGGCGATTGAAGGCAGTATTCTTTTTTTATCTTTCAGTATCGCTTCTGCCATTTCAACCATTGAAGCTGCAGGAGCATAATAGGCGCTTCCCTGGCCAAGCAGATTGACTATTTCTCCTCCGCCTTTTCTGGTTCTTTCCACAATCGCTTCGATTCGGTCGGCAGGCAGAATTTTCTCCAGCGGAATGCCGCCAGCATACGAATACCTGACGAGCGGAACCATATCATCTCCATGACCGCCCAGGACAAAACCTGAAATATCTTCTATGGAAACACCCAGCTCTTGCGCCACAAATGTATTAAATCGGGCTGTGTCCAATACTCCCGATTGGCCGATTACCCGATTCTTCGGGAAACCAGTGGTATTATAGCAAACATAGGTCATAGCATCGACAGGATTGCTTAATACAATGATATAGCTATCCGGTGCGTATGTTTTTATATTTTGAGATACTTCGATCATAATCTTCTCATTTACAGCGACAAGATCGTCCCGGCTCATCCCCGGTTTTCTTGGCATTCCGGCCGTAATCAATACTAAATCTGCATCTTGAATGTCTTCATAGCTTGAAGTGCCGGTTATATTGCTATTAAAGCGCTGGACCGGTCCAGCTTCAAGCATATCAAGAGCCTTCCCTTTTGTCGGGTTTGCCTGTGAAGGGACGTCTACTAAGATGATGTCTCCCAATTCCTTTTGGGCGAGCATCAATGCCGCTGTCGCACCCGTAAAGCCTGACCCGATAACGGCAAGCTTTCTTCTTTTAAAAGTCATGGCTGTACCTCCATTTCATCCTGCCAGTGGAGTACTCTATTTATCTTCAGCACTGCCTTGTTCCTCAGCAGGCATCTGTTTATTTTTGCTTCCTCCCTTTTTTACAGGAGGAGGTTCTTGTTTCAGTTCCTTAGGTTTTCTGTCATCCAATAAAGCTTTCTTGATATCTTCATCCGGATGAGGAATAACATGCGCTGACACGAGTTCACCCACTCTGGCTGCTGCTTCCTTTCCTGCATCTACTGCAGCCTGAACAGCGCTGACATCCCCCTGAACCAAAACCGTTACTAAGGCGGCGTCCACTTTTTCTTGCTTCACCAAAGTAACATCGGCTGCTTTCAGCATGGCATCTGCTGCTTCAATGGACCCAATCAGCCCTCTTGTTTCAATCATGCCAAGTGCTCTCGCCATACTATTTCACCTCTTTCTTTTCAACATCAACAGAATCGATAATGCCAATTATCAATGCATCAATGGGCAGTCTTATATCCCCGGACATATTTGATGCCGAGCTTCCACGCGTAACGAGAACTTGATCACCGACACCTGCTCCAATGCGGTCAACCGCAACGAATGATTTTTCTGCTGCAGGTCCATGAGGCTCAACAACCAAAAATTTCAGACCTGTTAAATCATCCTCTTTTCTTGTGGCCCATACATTGCCGACTACCATTCCCATTTCCATGCGCTTTCAGCCCCTTTTGTATCCATTACAATGATGCTTTTTCCTAATTCCCGTGCTGTATCACGTGCTAAAGGAGTAATGATGGTCTGTTTATCTGCGAAAATTTCATTCTTCTTGCATTCTTGGACATCTCTTTGTGTAATCAGCTTCTTTATTTCTGGCTGTGCTGTATTAATTGGCTTAGGCGATGTAAGATCCTCCAGACTGCTGATTTCCACCCCGAACTTTAGGAGCTTTTCCTTATATTCCATTAAACTTGAAAAATACTCCCCATTGGTTTTCTTCTCTCCACTGAGGATTTTATAAAGATTTGGTTTGGGAATTAAGGTTACTGGAACATAATCAATAATACAGGCTGAGAGAAGCTCGGTTTCCGGTGTGTCGCAAATGCCCAGTGCCCCTTTGACCAGCAGATCCTGTGAAGCATCAAGAAATACGGCCTTCATAACGGTATGAAGCTGTGCTTCTTCAGTAAAGTCATAAGGAAGTACATTCCAGTCTTTCTCTAAAGCTTGTAATATAGCAGGATCGGTTCTATCCAGATCCCCGACTGCAAGAATATTATGTTTCATTGCTGTATTTGGGGCAGATTTGGCACCTGCTAAACTTTTTACTACTTCTTCAACTATTTGCTCTATTAGTTGCCGGTCTATCATAAGCTTTCCTCTTGCCTGACTAACCTGCCGGCTGTTTTTCCGGCTATCAGTCCTGCATTG
Organism: Cytobacillus sp. FSL R5-0377; assembly: GCF_038004385.1. Classification (NCBI taxonomy): domain Bacteria; kingdom Bacillati; phylum Bacillota; class Bacilli; order Caryophanales; family Bacillaceae; genus Cytobacillus; species Cytobacillus sp. FSL R5-0377. The sequence goes on along the minus strand of NZ_JBBORA010000001.1, from coordinate 16,727 downwards.
GCTTCATCCGTATCAATATGCATTTCAAGTCTATACCGTGGTGAAATCCTGATTAACACCTTTTCAAAGGAAATGGGACGTTCTCCCTCTATCTCAACTTTGACGTATTCCCCATTTTTCACTCCGAAAGCTTCAGCATCTTCCGGATTCATATGAATGTGTGCCTGCGCTATAATCAGACCCTCTTTTTTGTATAGACTGCCTTTAGGTCCAATCAAAGTTACTGGAGAAGAACCTTCAATATTCCCGGATTCGCGAAGCGGGGGCTTCAATCCCAGCTTGAACGAATCTGTACGGCTGACTTCTACCTGAGTCATATTACGGGCAGGTCCGAGAATGCGCACTTTTTCAAGGCTTCCTCTTGGTCCTGCAATGGTTATGGTTTCATTAGCAGCGAATTGGCCGGGCTGAGATAAATCCGCTTTTTTTGTAAGCTGATAGCCTGTACCAAATAGAATCTCCAAATCTTTTTGACTTACATGACAGTGCCGGGCTGAGACAGCCATTGGAATGGAATGGTCTTGGATTGAGGAATCTTTTAGCTTTGAAACGATTTCCTCTACAATCGATTGAAGGGCTTGCTCGTTCATGGTTTAAACTCCTAACCTAGTAATACTGTATTAAAGCTCAATATCGATTTTTGGAAGAATGCTCTCCAATTCGTTATGAGGACGAGGAATAACATGAACAGATTTCAATTCCCCAACACGCTGTGCTGCTGCAGCACCCGCATCTGTTGCCGCTTTAACAGCACCTACATCACCGCGCACAAGGACCGTTACAATTCCGCCCCCAACATGCACCTTTCCAACCAAATGAACGTTCGCTGCCTTAACCATCGCGTCAGCAGCTTCCACTGAAGCAACCAGCCCTTTTGTTTCAATCATTCCTAATGCAGTTAATTCTCTAGCCATTTTTATTTCCTCCTAATTAGTTAGTTTGATATTTTTTCATTACTTGATTAACCATGTCGGCAATCATCTTTGCATCTACTTCACCATCCGGCGATACATGCTGCAGCACTTGACTGACAATATGATCAACATCCCGGCTGCCGGCTTGTTCTTTTTCAGCTATCGAAGAAGTTGATGCCGGTTTTGGGATGGTGACTTCTTTCGTTCCGTAAGCCATTCTTTTAATGTTGATCAGGTGGCTTGCAGTCACATTATCAGAAGTTATGTTGCCGCCGAATGAACCGCATCCCAAAGTCAGGGATGGCATCAATCCTGTAGTTGCTCCAACAGCCCCAATCGAAGAGAGCGTATTGACCATCATTCTTGAAACAGGCATTTCCAGGGCAAATTCCTTTGCCACTTCATGATTATTTGTATGAAGAGAAAGACTGTGTCCCCTGCCTCCTAAGTTGAGGAGCTGCAGGCACATTTCTTTTGCCTCCTGGAAGCTTTCAGCTGTATAAAGAGCAAAAACCGGAGATAATTTTTCAATTGAAAATGGGATGTCTTTGCCTATTCCAGTTTCTTCAGCAATTAAAACTCTTGTGTCATCAGGGACTTGAATTCCAGCCATGCTTGCGATTTTAACAGCACTCTGGCCGACGATATCCGGATTCAGCTTTCCCGGCGAAGGTGAAATAACTTTTTCCAGTGCCGCCTTTTCCCGGTTGTTTAAGAGATAAGCTCCATTGTTTTTGAGTTCTCTCATGGTCATCTCTTTAATGTTGCGATCGACTACAATTGATTGTTCAGTAGCGCATATGGTTCCATTATCAAATGATTTACTGTCAATAATCATCCTAACGGACTGGGCGACCTTCGCGGTTTTTTCAATATAGCATGGCACATTACCGGGCCCTACTCCATAGGCAGGTTTGCCTGAGCTGTACGCCGCCCTGACCAATCCCCCGCCTCCTGTTGCCAAAATAAGATTGATGTCGCGATGCTTCATTAATTCGTTTGTTGCACTCATGGAAGGCTTAGAGATCCAGCCAATCAATCCTTCAGGTGCACCTGCCTGTACAGCTGCTTCATTCACAATTTTTAATGCTTCAACAGTACATTTCACTGCTCTTGGATGAGGGCTTACGACTATTGCATTTCTTGTTTTCAGCGCAATAAGCGCTTTAAATATGGCTGTAGAAGTAGGGTTAGTTGTTGGAATGATGCCTGCAATAACACCGTAAGGATAAGCAATTTCCGTTACTTTATTTACCTGGTCTACACGAATGATGCCTACTGTCTTTTTATCTTTGATAGACTCATAGACTGCCTTTGAGCCAACTTCATTTTTTATTTTTTTATGCTCGACTATGCCCATTCCGGTTTCCTCTACAGCCATACGGGCAAGGGAAAGTGACTTGGCATAGGCAGCATCTGCGGCTTGTTTGACGATCGCGTCAACCTGATCCTGCGTAAAGGACATATATTGCAGCTGCGCTTCCTTTGCACGCTTTACAGCATTCCGCATTTCCTGCATGGATTGAAGATCATGATCGAAATGCAAGCTTTTCACACTCCTTTCAGGATTTTTAAAGGTTTAGTACTTAATAGGATTCTGAGAAATTTCGATAATAGCATCCCGGAATGCATCAGCTGCAGCCTGGCAGGCTGATTGGGAGCCAGTCAAAAGCCCGCCGCCAAAATTCGTTTCAGAAGGCGGCCCGAAAAATTTCACCATTTCTACATCTGCTGCCTTTAAAGCAGCATCGAGCCCATAAACGGCTTCCAATGGCGGAGCAATCAGATATGCAAGGGGCTCTCCGATATTGATGCCTGCTTCTTTTGACAGATAGGACCCTGTTCTGGAAACAACATGTGCATAAATGGCATGTGTTGTTTCCTGATCAAGCGCTTCAAAATAGGCATCATATTCGGCTGTCTGAAGGACAGCCTCCATACCGCTTTTAACTTCATCGGGGGATGGCCCTGCGATAATTCCAATCATTTCACCTGATAATGGCCCGGAAGCATGAGCAGCGCCCGCATAAAAGGACCTGGCGTAAACCACTTCGACATCTGCTCTTTTTGTGGCTTCATCGAGTGCAGTATAGCCTACGTCATCGACTGTAGAGGTGAAAATGGCCAGGCTTCGGTGATAAGGCTTAAGCTGAAACTGCTTTGCAAGCTCCTGGTCCACATTAGGTATCACCCGAACAGCCAGTATATCGGCGTGAATGCGTTCTAATCCCATTGATTCTGCCACCTACCCTTCCTTTTTCACGAGCGATACTCCACTTGCTTCATACTTTATAACCTTTTGGATGACGGTCCCGAGATAAGCTCCGGCCTCTGCAGGAGGAATACCGCCTTTATGTATATTGGAAATAACCATCCGATCAGCTTCGATCGTTCCTTTACGGGGTTCATAGCAAAGGTAGGCACTTAGTGATTCAGCACTGACCAGACCAGGACGTTCGCCAATCAATAACACAACTACTTTAGGCTTCAGCAGTTCTCCCACTTCATCCATTACAGCCACCCTGCCTTTTTCGATATAAAAAGGGGTCCCCATTTCGAGTCCTAAACTTTTCAAGGATTGCTGAAGGGATAGGTATACATCCTCAGCATTTTCTTCAATGGCACTTGAGCTCAGCCCGTCAGACAGAATGATTTGAACAACAGGTTCCTTTTGGCATTTAGCAAGAATGGTATTTTTGGCTTCTTCTGAAAGCTTCCTGCCATAATCGGGCCTGCGGATGTACACTTCTTTTTCATTCACCATCGTTGTGACTTTGAAAAGCCCAAGACGGTTTATCAGGTCGTCATTTACATCTCCATAGACGGCATCAACTGCAGCTGCATGGTCAAAACGGAATTTCAGCCATGTGTCTGTCTTTGGTCTCGTACCTGCTCTTCCCACCCCGATTCTTGCAGGTGTTTTGCTCTTAAGCGCCTCGAGCTCAACCGGATCTGCCGGATGATCAATGCCTGTCATTTCTGAATAGCTTTTGGCCTCTTCATGATTGGTTTTATCTGATTGATTGTTTGCATGCTGATAGCTATTTATTTTAATTAACTCGTTTTTATCCTGTTTTCCTGTCTCTATAACCTCAACTGCCACCTTGGCTGTTTTCTTGACGGGACTTGATGTATGGTTCCAAAATTTTACTCCAACACTATCTTCCCGACCTTTGACATCAGTGGTTTGCTGCGATTGAAGTTTTTCCACTACAAGGCGCGTTACTTTTTCAATCAATTCAGGATTCATTCATTTCAACTCCTATCGTGAAAAAATGGTAGGGTCGCCTGCGATTTTGCTTAGCTTTCCATTTTCGAATATCCCCATTTTCTCAAGCCAATCTCTGAATACTGGAGATGGCTGCTTATTCATTGTCTGCCTAAGAGTGGCAACGTCGTGATAACTCATGGATTGGTAATTGAGCATGCAATCATCCCCCATTGGGGCAGCGATAATAAAATTCACTCCAGCTGCTGTCAGCAGCACACCAAGGTCCTCGATATCATTTTGATCAGCCTTGATATGGTTCGTGTAGCAAATATCAACTCCCATTGGAATGCCATGCATTTTTCCCATGAAATGGTCTTCAAGCCCGGCTCTGATGACCTGTTTATTGTTGTACAAGTATTCTGGTCCGATGAAACCAACTACTGTATTTACGATAAAAGGATCATAATGCCGGGCAAATCCATAATTTCTTGATTCCAGTGTCATCTGATCTATTCCAAAATGTGCTTCTGCCGAAAGCTCTGAACCCTGGCCCGTTTCAAAATATAAACGCTGTGGCCCGGTGCCAGTGCCAAGAGTTTTTGCCATGTCATTTGCTTCCTCAAGAAGTGACGCTGTAATTCCAAATGACCTGTTGGCAGCCTCTGTTCCTGCTATGCTCTGGAAGATCATATCGGCAGGTGCTCCCTGTTCGATTGCTTTCATTTGAGCTGTCACGTGCGCAAGAACACAGTTTTGTGCCGGGATTTCCCAGTCCTTTATAAAAGAATGTGTGGCATGGAGCAATCTCTTTACACTCTCAACCGAATCATCCACTGGATTAATGCCAACTACTGCATCCCCTATGCCGTAGGATAAACCTTCTTTCAGGGATGCGATCATCCCATCCACATTATCAGTTGGATGGTTAGGCTGCAGCCGCGAAGCCAGGGTCCCTTTATATCCAATCGTAATATTGCATTTGGTCAGTATTTCGATTTTGTTTGCCGCGTGAACCAAATCTAAATTTGACATAATTTTAGCGGCGGCGGCGATCATCTCGCTGTTTAATCCCCTGCTGATTCTTTTTAGATCTTCTCCTGTCGTGTCATCGTCCAGGATATACTCACGGAGTTCAGCAACTGACCAATTTTTTATGCTTTGATAGACAGGTTCATTTATTCCGCTTTCTATAATTCTCGAAACCTCATCCTCTTCAGGTGAAAGCATAGGGTTTTCACGGATATCAGACAGTGTTAAATGACTTAGAACCAATTTGGCTGCGATTCTTTCCTGGACGGTTTCTGCTGCAATGCCCGCGAGGCGGTCCCCTGACTTTTCTTCATTTGCTTTAGCGAATAAATCTTTCAGATTAGTAAACTGATATACATTTCCCAAATGATTGGTTTTCAGCTTCATAAAAGATTCCTCCTTTCTTACTGATGTAAGGTCAAAGTTTTAATGACAACAGGGACTACATTGCTTTGCAGCAGATGGCCAATATCTATGTAATCGCCGTGCTCTGCCTTAATCTGATCGATGCATATGATACTTTGCTTTTCTTGCTGAGTTTTTAGTGTCTGTCCCAGAACTTTGGCGTGGTCGCTTTCTAAAACAACAACAAGCGGCTGTTCCGGTTTCGGCTTTGCCTGCAGAGATTTTAACAGGACTGCAGATAACTGCTGGATATCCCGAAAGCCTAAATAAGGCATATCCGTTAAATACAGTGCAAAATTTTGACCCTCCTGCTGTGGATCATAAATTTCCACTGATTTCTTTACTGCCTCTTGAATACGGCTTAGTCCTTTTTCCAGATTGTCATCAAATCCGATCTGATAGACTGGCAAATTTCGAATTGGCAATTCATGTGCTTCCGCATGGATGGTTGCCCCGCTGATTTCGGTGGTTTGAGTTCCTGCTCCAAGAACGGTTGCCCTGACCGTTTCATCCGGTTCCACCCATTTAAAGGCGGCCAGTTCACGGCAATTTCTTAAGGACTGTGCCAGCATTTTTCCAATATCGTCATACTGAGCAGGCGAGGATTCAGCACTCTCAAAGCGGTACAAACATTCACTGATTCCGCCTGAAAACATGATGTAATCTATCTCCTCTATCCAATTGGGGTCATGTCCCAAATGAAGAGGGGAATCTTCCTTAAGAAGATCCTTCCTAAGCATTCGGCCAATTACTTCTGCCATGTGGTCTGTCAGCTTTCCGATGATGGGGTGATTTCTGCTGTCCCCTATTTTTAAATCAGCCCCCCATTGCCGAAGGATTTCCTGGACAGGAGGTGAAATGCTTTTTATTTTGCCATCTGTAAATTCAATCAGTCTTCCGCCGATGTGGAGCGTGCATGTTCCGCAGAGCCTTCCTGAACGATAAACTGCAGCATTGGCAGTGCCTCCGCCAATGTCGATATTAGCGACAGTTTTGCCAGTCCTCCTGGATAATTCATAAGCACCTGAACCTTTTGCCGCAATGATTCCTTCTAAATCAGGACCGGCAGTTGCGACGAGAAAATCACCTGCATGATCAGATAAATAATGGACCATTTCTTCGGCATTTTGTTTAGTTGCCGTTTCTCCTGTTATAATGACAGCACCTGTTTTGATATCAACAGGCTCGATTCCCGCAGAGATATATTCCTCACTGACAAGTCTCTCAACACCTTCAATATCTATTGCTGATGCTGACAAGAGAGGAGTGCGGTAAATCGGGCTTCGGTAGAGCACTTCTTTTTCTATAATTTCAATTCTCGGCATGTGGGTTCCGCCAGCCATATTCATAAGTGAAAATCTGCTGATGACGAGTTTGGTCGTGCTCGTTCCGATGTCGATTCCAGCGCTGATTATATATTCTTTTTGTGCATCGTAACGCTTCAACATGATCCCCGCCTTACTGCATGAATTAAGGAAAATAAAAAAGCACCCCATATGAGCAACCAATAATTGATTGTTCACATGAGGCGCCTTTGCCTGATCTATTATTTTGTATAATTAGAATATATTCTATTTTCTTCATTTTGTAAAGGGTTTCATTTGAAAATTACGACATCATCCGGCAAAGAATCTGCATAATCCTTCATTTCCTGAAAAGAATGGCATTTTACCAGGCCGCGTATTTCTTCTATTCCTTTTCCGGAAATAGAAGAAGAAATGACAATGGGTCCTTTTGGAACAGCATTTCTAAGCTGCCTGATTGCCGTATTAACATCCGCCTGGGCAGAATCGCTTTTTGTCACGACCCCTATTGGGAGCTTATTAAACCCGGTGCTGAAACCCGGCGGAAAAATGGTTTTCCGTTTTGTACAATCCTGCACATATAAGACATGTGTCACTTCCAGTGCCGTAGCCATGATATTTTTATAGAAAAATGGATTTTCCGTGTATTCCCCCGGCGTATCCACAATCCAATCATAATAGTTCAGTGCCTGAGTTTTAACCGCCTCCGCTTTGCGGCCCAGAAGAGCATTTGTTAAAGTCGACTTTCCAGCCCCGATGGAACCGATCAGCATCGCTCTGTTCATATTGGACATTAAATACAGCTCCTTATGATTTAGTTATTTCCGAAGGAGTGTACCTCAGTGTTTCAGATAGAAAACGGTTGATTTCCTCCATGGCCATTTGCACAGCTGAAACGGTACCTACAATGACAAGGCTGCCTGTGAACCGGTCCAGGAAACCGATCTGCACGTCTGCAGCTTTTGTTGCGAGGTCTCCTGCAATGATAACCGTTTCACTTGGTGTCAGTGTTAAGATCCCTAACGCTCCTGCCTGCTGGATTCCCAGTTTTTCAAACATATCGGGATCAGGATTTGCGATTAAATGGCTGAGTGTTACTTGTTTTCCCGGTACAAATTCTTGAATAAATCGTTGTTTTTCTTCATTCATTGCTTTGGCCTCCCCAGGTGACTGCTGCTTATATTGCTTTTTTTACTTTATCTTCTTTCGGTAAATATTCATCTTTTCCGATAATGCCGGCTTCACGGTCCTTTTTCTCCAATTCCAGAGCCTTAGGCACTGAAAGCCAGTATGCTAAACCAATTCCAATGATCCCTGCAGAAATTTTACCGGCTATAATTGGAAGGATGAGTGTTGGCTGAAAATTTGCTGTAAACGATAAATGGTCACCAAGCAGGAAGGCCGCACAGACAGCAAAAGAAATATTAATGACTTTATCTTTAGGCGGCATGGTTCTGACCAATTTAAACATGGCCAGGATGTTGGCGATCGTGGCAACTATTCCCGCGCTGCCTTCCTTGCTTAATCCCACTTTTCGGCCAAGAGACTCGAGCGGGCCTCCGGCATACTTTTGAAGAAGATAAACCATTGGAAATGCCCCTGCCAGCATAATGCCAATATATCCTGCAGTCTCAAGTGCCCGGAACTGATCTTCTGCATCTGCCATGATTGGATGGAAGCCCCAGCTTCCAAAGACAGTTGTGAATAATCCGGTGAAAATTTCCACGATTGAAAAGACTAAAACCAGCTTAATGCCCGCATCCAAAATGCGTCCAAACCACATGAACCCGTTGATCATTAAATCCGGAAGGAAATATAACCCCAGTGCAATCAGTACAACAAAGATTAAGAGCGGACTTAAATTCAGCAATATTTGTCCCAAACCGAGTGCGAACTGATATTTAGCCTCTCCGGATGTGGAAATGAAATCCCTGAAACTTGAGCTTGAAACCGCAATAATCACACTTGAAATGAAAGCGCCAATTGGAATCGTCAGAACGCCTGACATTACACCAAGAGCCATATATTTATGGTCTCTCTTATCAAGCATAGCCAGGCCCATCGGGATGGAGAAAACAATCGTTGCTCCCGCCATAAAACCGACTATCATCGCCATTATCCAGCCTTCCTGTGTCTGCTTTAACACTTCAGCTAACTGGTAGCCCCCCATATCGGTTGCCAATATGGCAGTGGCAGCTATGGCTGGATCTGCCCCGATGGCAGCAAAAAAAGGACCACAGACCTTATCGATAAACCATGATAAAAACGGAATGGAAGCCATTATGCCGGCAGCCGGAACAAAGATATGGCCAACAGCATGAAGCCCCTCCATAAATTGCTTTCCTAATCCCTCATCACTGTTGCGGATGGCAGCAAAGGCACCTGCTACCGCACAAGCCATGATAATGTAAATCACAATCTTACCCACCATTTCCATCATAAATCCCTCCCTAAAAAGTTTTATATGTTAACGGAATCAATGCAGCCTCTTTACAAGAAAAATAGGATAAGATAGCAGCTTGATAGTAAAAGATTAAGTAAAAAGACAAAAAGGTGCCGTACGTCAGCTTTTGTCTGACGCATGGCACCCTTGCCTGTCCTATCCACTTGTTAAAGATGTTATGCGTTATATTTTACAATGATACGCTTTGCCACATTTTCCAGTGTAACCTGTTTATTCATGCTGATCTTTCGCATTTTTCGAAAAGCATCTTCTTCAGGCATGTTAAACTTTTGCATTAAAATGCCTTTTGCTTTTTCAACTATCTTTCTTTCATTTAATTTCTGGTTCATGGTTTCCACTTGTTCCCGAATGGCATTGGCGTTCTCTGCCTGCCTGAGCGCAATCTCTACCGCAGGAATCAGACTGGCTTCATTAACAGGCTTAACAAGATAGCCGAGTATATTAGCCTGTTTGGCTTTATCAATATATTCCCGCTGGCTGTATGCTGTAAGGATCAGGATTGGTGTATTAATTTTATTGGATATGATTTCACTTGCTTTTAACCCATTCAAATTTGGCATCTTAATATCCATAAGGATTAAATCAGGCTTTAATTTAAAGGCAAGCTCGACCGCTCTTTCACCATCACCTGCCTCAGCAACCACTTCATAGCCAGCATCCTTTAGCATCAGGCTTAAGTCCATGCGGACAATGGATTCATCCTCCACAACCATAATTCTTTTTTTCACAGCTATTCCACCTTCCTTTCAAAGGGAAATTGCACAGCAGCAATGGTCCCTGTTTCAGCCCGTTCGATAAAAAAATGACCGGATAGATCATGCTCGATCATCATTTTCACAATATCTAAGCCTAGAGAAGGTTTTGCCTCCGGGGAATACCCTTCACCATCATCAATGACCTCAACCTTAACTTCATCATTGGAATAATCGAAACAAACCTCGATTTTCCCTTCATGCATTTGTTTAAATGCGTGCTTTACACAATTTTGGATAAGCTCATTGATGACCAGAGACAGGGAGACAGCTTTTTCCGAGTCGATTAAAAGCCTTGGCCCCCTATACTGTATATGTATTTTTTTCTGCTCATGCTTTGCTTCATACACCAGCATATTTCCAATTTTCTCTATTAAACTGTAAATATCCACTTCATCCACACCAGAGCTTGAGAGAATGATCTCATATACTGAAGCAATGCTTGAGATGCGGTTCAGACTTTCCACGAAATGCACCTTGCTCTCTTCCGGAACACCCCTTCTCATCTGAAGCCTTAAAAGGCTGGCAACAGTCTGCAGATTATTTTTAACACGGTGATGGATTTCCCTTATGGCCACGGATTTAACAGCAATCTCTCTTTCCTTTTCCCTGAGCTCTGTCAGATCTTTAAGGATAATGAAGGTTCCATTCGACTTTCCTTCTACGTGGAGACTAATTTTTTTCACACGGAAAACCTTCTTCATCATTTTCAATTCTTTAACAAGAAGCTCTTCCGGATCATTTAGTATCTGTTGTATACATGGTAAGCAATCAATAAGAGGAGTACCGGGCCTGATGCCTGCCTTCCCAATTTCGTGAATGAGATTCGTAGCCGATGGATTGTTATAAACTACCTTATTTTCATGATCAATAAAGAACAATGCTTCCTCAATCACCTCTGGAATAATCGGCCGATCCTCTGCCATCCCAATGAGTATCCCGCTTAACGTTTTTGTCGCTTCTGATAACGCTTCCAATTCCCGCTGACGCTGGAGCTTCTCACTGATGTCCTTTTCCATAATCAGTGCTCCTATGACCCGGTCCTGTAATCCCATAATCGGCACAACACTTTGTTCAACGGTCTTGCCTTCCTGTGTCAGTGCACGGTTGAGAAACATATTTTTCCCGGTCCTCAGGGTATACATAACGGCGGGTTCAAACGCTTCGTATGCGAACTTGCCTGCAACTGGCTTCTGATAAACAGATTTAGCTGTGCTTGGTGCAGCTTCAGCCAGCACAATCGCATGTTTTCCTTCTTTCGTAAGGCAGTCTACAAAAACATTTGCCTGGTTCAGGTCCGCGATCAATGAAAGATTGGCAGAGACCTCTTTAATCCTTTCAACATCCATTTTTGAAAGACTGGTATGGAGAGTGCATAACTCTTCTACTGAGAAGTTTGGCATGTGCTGAGATCTCCCAATCATTTATTAAAAGTGTCAGAATATATAAAAATATTAAAGGGAATGCAGAAGAATGTCAATATTGTTTTCAATAGTTCAATAGGAAGTTTGGCACATATATGGAATTCAACTGGATAATGGAAAAGGCAGCTGGAAAAAATGGATATCCTGCTGCCTTCCTGAATTAATGAAGCTTTGCTAATTTTACGCCGCTTGCCTTTTGTTTTAATATGGTCTCTATTAAATCAGCCAGATGCGCACCCGCCTCCACAGGAGGGACCCCTCCCTCATGAATATTGCTGATAACCGTGCGATCTGCTTCGACAGTATTTTCACCGGGCTTGTATATCAGGTAGGCACTAATGCTTTTTGCGGTTGCCAATCCTGGCCTTTCACCAATTAGTGAAATAACACAATCACAATTGACAATGGAAGCTACATCGTCCTGAATCCAAACTCTGCTGCGTTTTATAAATACAGGATCTCCAATGGTAATATTCTTCGATTGTAAGCCCTGTACAAGTGCAGGCAGCAGATCTCCTATATTTGCCTCAATGCCGGTTGAACTCAGGCCATCCGATACAATGATTTGAACCTGTCTATTCTTCGGAAGATTTTCGTCAGCCCATTTTCTGGAGGTTTCGTTCAGTCGCCTTCCGCTGTCCAAATCCATTAAGTATTGATCCATCGTTTCAGCTTTTGATTGAAGCACGGGCAGCTTTAATTCCTTCAGCAAATCCTCGGGAACGTCTTTGAAAACAGCATCCTGCGCTGCCGCATGATCTATTCTGAAATCAAGGTAATTCCTTGTTTTCATTCGGGTTCCTGTCCTTCCAATCCCAATTCTTGCTGGAGTGATGGATTGAACCTTCTCGATCTCTTCTCGACTGACAGGCTGATCTACACCTATTTGTTTGACCATTTTATAAACAATATGTCGTCCTTTTGCATTCTCCGTTTTTATTTCAAGATTTTCTGGACTAGTTCCAATTTTTAATTGTCCTTCTGTCTTCAGCTCCTCTATTACCTGTTTGACTATTGCTTGAATATCCATAATATAGCCCCCCTTCTTTATTCAAAAATGGATAGATCTCCCGCTCGTTCTGTCAATTTTCCATTTTCCATGATGCCCATCTTTTCCAGCCAAATCTCAAATTCACGCAGCGGGCGGAGCCCAAGCATCTCTCTTAAACTTGCATCATCATGATAGCTGGTATCTTGATAACTTAACATGACATCATCGCCTCCAGGGACGCCCATATAAAAGTTTGCTCCGGCTAACGCAGTTAACATCCCGGCGATTTCCTGGTCATTTTGATCTGCCTGCATATGGTTGGTATAAGTAGGTGCAATCCCCATTGGGAGTCCATGCATTTTCCCCATAAAAAGGTCTTCTAAATCTGCGCGGATCACTTGTTTCCCGTCGTAGATCGTCTCAGGCCCGATGAAGCCGGAAACATTATTAACCATAAAGGGCTTCCAATGACGGGCATAGCCATATGTACGTGCTTCGAGTGTCTGCATATCAATGCCAAGATGGGCATCCAGTGAGACTTCAGATCCCTGCCCAGTTTCGAAATAAAGCTGATTAGGCCCAGTGGATGTCCCTTGCTTAGCCATCAGATAAAAGGCTTCATCCAGGATTTCTTTTGAAACCCCAAAATCATCATTTGCTGCCTGTGTACCTGCAAGACTTTGGAACATTAGTGCAATAGGAGCGCCTTTTTTGAGTGCTTGCATCTGTGTTGTAATATGGGCAAGCACACAGTTTTGTGTTGGTATTTCCCATTTTTGTATAAAATCATGAGTCATGTGAAGAATTCTCGAGACAGATTCAACAGAATCATTGTTAGGGTTCACCCCAATAACAGCATCACCAGATCCATAGGAAAGTCCCTCTTTCATTGATGCAAGTATACCATCGGGATTGTCAATGGGATGATTGGGCTGGCACCTGAATGCCAGGCGTCCAGCCTCGCCTATCGTTGTATTGCAATGAGCTGTCGGCCGGATTTTCTGTGAAGCCATCACCAAATCCATGCTCGACATCAGCTTTGCTGCAGCTGAAATCATTTCGCTCGTCAGCCCTTTGCTGATTCTGAATAAATCCGAGGTGCTTGTTTGGTGGGACAAAATATATTCCCTTAATTCACCAACAGACCAGTTTGATATTTCTTTGTAAATAAATAGATTGAGATCGTCATAGATTACACGGGTAACTTCATCCGTATCATATGCAATTACCGGATTCTCATAAATTTCCTTTAGTGACAGTTCACTCAACACCACTTTAGCAGCCATTCGTTCAAGTGAAGATTCTGCAGCAATACCCGCCATTTTATCCCCTGATTTTTCCTCACTGGCTTTTGCTAAAACATCCGCAATAGAACGGAATTGATATGTTTCATTTTTTATAGTGATCGTATACATAAATAGCCTCCCTTTTAAGTCTATGGAGCCGGCCAGCAGCAAATTTCGTTCCTGGTAAGCGATTACATCACGCTCCATGCAAAAAGGCGCCTTAACAGTATAAGCCATAAATCAGCTTATCTATTAAGGCGCCTTCACCTGTTATTTTCACTTGTCCAAATTATATCAACAAATTGACTGAAAAGATAGACTTTTTAAACTGAAAATAAATGTCTTATGAAAACATCCCCTCCACTACTCGCCCCTTTCTCCCTTTTGTGGTCTTTGCCTGTGAAAGCGAATTCAGAATCGCTTCCTCCGCCGCCTCGGCGGCACCTTGAAAAAGCTGATTCAAAATTGGATGATCATCTCTGATAAAATGGGCAGTTTCCACGATTTTGCTGCTTTCATGAAGGATTTTGTTAGCGGTGGAGAATGCTATTACAATGTCACCGCTGCCGTTGCTGAAATGGCTCCCTGTCCTTCCGAGGCCTATGCCGCATCTCTTCGCGAGCCTTTTCAGCTGCCTGTCACTTACTGGCGCATTTGTAGCGAGGATGATCATGATCGAACCATCAGGTGTGTCCTTTGTGTTCGAAGGAATATCTGACAGTCCATATTTATTGAAAGGAAATTCGTCTTGATTGCCAAAATTAGAGACAACTAAACATCCGATATGATATTCGGTTGTGCTTTGGTCCTCCGTGAATACCCGTGAAGAAGCACCAACACCGCCTTTATAACCAAAACACACCATGCCTCTGCCAGCTCCAACTGCACCTTCTTCCACTATATCCGGCTTAGCATTTTGGATGGCTGATATGGCATGTTCCGGTTTTACAGGGAGTGTGCGAATGGAATTCAAATACCCGTCATTGCATTCTCCTGTCACGATATTTACGGTTCCAGTTGTGTCGCCAATTTCAGGAGTGATATTGAGCAAGTATTCCAGAGTCCCCTGTGTAACTGCCGGCACTCCAAATGTATTAGTCAGCATAATCGGCGATTCAATCACACCCAGTTCTTCCATCTGCACCAGACCTGTCGTTTTTCCAAAGCCATTTATGACATAGCAGGCTGCCGGGACCTTTTCACGAAATAGATTACCTCCATGCGGCAAAACAGCGGTTACGCCAGTACAGACATATTGGTCATCCAGCGGATAGTCCAACGTGACTTGCCCGACCATAACTCCATCAATATCTGTAATACAATTCTTTTTTCCAGGTCTCAGTGTTCCAATTGTGATTCCTCTTTCTCTAATCTTCATGTGGCTGCTCCTTTAAAATAGAATTTCCATTTGTTATCCTTTATAATAATAAAATATTTAGATTGCCTAATCATTTTACAGCACTGTTGGGAGGTATATTATGGCTGATGCTTTAACAGGAAAAGCAAAAACACAGACTGCAGTTTCTGAAAAGATTTGGTCCAGGGATTTTGTCCTGATCTTGATGTCCAACTTTTTTATTTTTCTCGGATTTCAAATGACCTTGCCCACGATTCCTCTTTTTGTGGAAGAGTTGGGCGGAAATGACCAGCTGATCGGGATAGTAGTTGGGATCTTTACATTTTCTGCTCTGTTATTGCGCCCCTATGCAGGTCATACACTGGAGACGAGGGGCAGGCGGTTTGTCTATTTAACAGGCCTTGCTATTTTCGTGCTCTCAGTTGGTTCATTCGGTTTTATTAATAGTTTAATCTTTTTATTTGTGTTAAGGATTATCCAGGGTTTTGGCTGGGGCTTCTCAACTACAGCCTCGGGAACCATTGCCACTGATTTAATCCCTGCTAAGCGTCGCGGTGAAGGAATGGGATACTTTGGGCTTTCCGGGAACATTGCCCTGGCATTCGGCCCTACCCTCGGACTTGCGCTCGCCGGAGTTATCTCGTTCAAACTTTTATTTTTAATTTGTGCCCTGATGGGTTTAGCCGCACTGGTACTTTCTTCGAGGATCAACTACAAGCAGGCTGAAAAACAAGCGGTTCCCTTAAAGCGGTGGGATATTTATGAAAAAAGTGCTTTAAGACCTTCTTTTCTTTTGTTTTTCATCACCGTAACCTTCGGTGGCATCGCATCATTTCTACCTATATATTCTGCCCAAAAAGGGATAGGCGGCATCCACTGGTACTTCCTGCTGTTTGCCATAGCTCTAATGATTTCGCGGACTTTTGCAGGCAGGTTATATGATCAAAGAGGCCATCAGGCTGTCTTTTTACCAGGAGCAGTGCTGATTTTGGCTGCGATGTTCCTGCTGGCGTGGCTTCCAAGCAGCATGATTATGTACATAGCTGCCATATTCTATGGACTCGGATTCGGATCCGTTCAGCCCGCCCTTCAGGCCTGGTCTGTAAGAGAAGCGCCTGTCAATCGTCGCGGGATGGCCAACGCCACGTTCTTCTCCTTCTTTGACCTGGGGGTTGGAATTGGGGCCATCGTGTTCGGGCAAATCGCTCATTTATTTGGGTATAGCACGATTTATTTGACTGCGGCCGGATCCGTTGTGATTTCCATTCTTCTGTATATCTGGATTGTGATGACAAAACGCGGTTAATCAGAAAGACGATTTTCCAGGGAGATGTGGAAAATCGTCTTTTTTGAATTGAGTTTTTCAGCAGGTGCAATTGGTTTGACTTTGTTTCCGGGATTTTTTCGGTATATGCCCGAAGTTAGTCAGGGTTCTGACTCTGTTCTGCGGTTTCTTGCACTTTGTGTCTGAAGTTGGCCCGGGTTCTGACTCTGATCTGCGGTTTCCTGCTTTTTGTGTCTGAAGTTGGCCCGGGTTCTGACTCTGATCTGCGGTTTCCTGCTTTTTGTGTCTGAAGTGGATCCAAGTTC